>NZ_CP172943.1:3752500-3783439 GCF_050544075.1 Enterococcus sp. AZ188 | reverse complement strand
AAATTGTCCTCCTATAACTAAGAATAGATATAACTAAAATAGCACGGATTGAAAAAGTTTTCCACAGATTACGATAAAAAAGGTTAGAAAAAAATACTTTTCCACAAAACGGGATAAAAGAAAAAAGGAAATGCACATGTTCGAAAATGCACTATCCACAGGTAGAAAAAGAATGTGCATAACTAGAAAAAATTCTCTCTTATCCACAGATCTATGTGAAGATCACGCCTTGATAATACTAGGTTTTAGGCCAGTTATCAACAGCTGTAAAAGCGATTGTGGAAAACTTTTCTACAGGCTGTTTGTTTGTGGAAAAAGTCAAAATAACTCTGGGGAAAAAGTTATCCACAAAAATTAGCTGTAAACAGCAAATCCACACAAATCAAGGGAATTGTGGATAAAGAATGGTCGATTTTGAGCAAACTTCTTATTGACAAACTAGTACTTGACTCGTTATACTATCAAAGTATGTCTGTGCGCATAAGCATTATCCTGATGGAGGTGGAAATAAATGAAAAGAACGTATCAACCAAATAAACGTAAACGTCAAAAAGTTCACGGATTCCGTAAACGTATGAGTACAAAAAATGGACGTCGTGTTTTAGCTAGCCGTCGTCGTAAAGGCAGAAAGGTTATTTCTGCGTAAGCCACTGAATGCCAGTGGTTTTTTTTTATGCCGTTTTTGCGGAATATAGTGTCTGACTTTTGGCAAATATGGTATTATTGACAGGTGAGTGGTTACGGATTCAATCCGTTTCGCGAAGCTTAATTGAAAGAAGTGAAGGAACCGAAGATGAGAAAATCCTATCGAGTAAAAACAGAGCAAGATTTTCAAAAAGTTTTTCAGGCAGGAAATTCTTTTGCAAATCGGAAGTTCGTGGTGTATGTCTTACCTAAAGAGCAATCACATTTTCGAGTTGGTTTATCTGTAGGAAAAAAAGTCGGTAATGCAGTGAAGCGAAATGAGGTCAAACGTAAGATTCGTGCGAGCTTAACGGAAATGAAGCCGCGAATCGAACCAGCGATCGATTTTATTGTGATCGCCCGTCCAAGTATCGCCACTTGTTCCTCAAAGGAAATCTACTCGAATTTAGAGCATGTCTTAAAGCTTGCCAAAATTATTCATTAATGGAAAGGAATTAGTTACGTGAAAAAAGGGAAACGCGTCTTACTATTTTTGGGAGTTCTCTCATTAGTAGTTGTCTTATCTGCCTGCGGTGCAACAGGTGAAGTAAATGCACAAAGTACCGGTCTATGGGATCGTTACATCGTTTATTATTTTGCAGAGGCGATCAAAGCCCTCTCCTTCGGCAATGCCGGGATCGGGATCATCCTCTTTACATTGATCATCCGGGTCATTTTGATGCCGTTGATGCACTTTCAAACCAAAAGCATGCGCAAAACGCAAGAATTACAACCGAAGCTAAAAGCGCTGCAGCAGCAATATGCGTCAAAAGATACAGAAACACAAAGCAAGTTAAAAGAAGAAACACAACGTTTGTATGCGGAAAACAATGTCAATCCCTATGCCGGCTGTCTACCATTATTGGTACAAATGCCGATTTTGATGGCCTTGTGGCAATCGATCTCACGGGTTCCTGCTCTGCAAGAAGGAAAATTCTTATGGCTGCAGCTGGGTGATCGTGACCCATACTTCATCTTGCCGATTTTAGCGGCGCTCTTTACTTTTGCAAGTACCTACTTATCAAGTATGAGCCAAGTGGAATCAAATGCGAGTTTGAAAATCATGAATTTCGCTATGCCGATGATGATCTTACTGATGGGGATCAACATTGCCAGCGGTCTTTCCTTGTACTGGGTTGTTTCTAATGCATTCCAAGTCTTGCAAACAATGATCTTAAATAACCCATTCAAGATTCGCCAAGAAAGAGAAGAAGCCGCCCGCAAAGAACGCGAGCGTGAACGAGCCCTGAAAAAAGCAATGAGTCCTAAAAAGAAACGGAAAAAATAAGAGGAGGTTGCACTGCAATGCCGATTTATGAAAATCTGACAGTAGCTGAAGCAATTCAAGAGGGATTGCAAGTCCTTGGTATCACCAAAGATCAAGCAGTAATCGAAGTCCTGGATGAAGGAAAAAAAGGCTTCTTGGGGCTAGGAAAAAAACAAGCACGGGTCTCCATTGAAAAAAGAATCGTTGAAGAACCGGCACCCGTTGAAGAAGTACCAGCAAAACCGCTGGTAGAACCAGATCCTGTGACGACAGAGGATGCAAGCAGTGTGATGGAGGCGGCCGCGAGCGAACCTGTTTTGCTGACGGATCTTTCAGATGAGGAAGCATTGGCTCAGTTGGGACTCTATCTGACAAATATTTCAAAAGCATTGAATGCACCTGCCTTAGTAAAAACCGCTCGTCAAGACGGCGTGATCGTCTTTCAATTAGAAACGCAAAAACAAGGCATTTTGATTGGGAAGCACGGCAAAACCTTGAATGCACTGCAATATTTGGCGCAAGTTTATATTCATCGCATCGCGAAAAACAAATTGTCGATCGTTGTGAATGTCGGGGATTACCGTGAAAAACGTCAAGCGATCTTAGAACGTTTGGCCAGCCGTACTGCTGAAAAAGTCAAACGAACAGGCCGCCCGGTCTTTTTAGAGCCGATGCCGGCGTTTGAAAGAAAACAGATCCATTCCGTATTGAGTAAAGATGCGTATGTTCAAACTCATTCTGAAGGGGATGAACCGTATCGCTACTTAGTAGTGGAACCTGCGGACAAACGAATTTAATGAAAAAAGGGAAAGGCGGTCTGACAAGCCTTTCCCTTTTTTGATGGGAAAAAGCGATTGACAACAAATTTAAAACCAAGTATCCTTGACTAGAAATCATTCTTATCAAAGTCAACATACGTTACGTAGGTCAGCCTTTGGTATCAAAAAAGAGTCCGTATGCCGCGGACTCTTTTTTGTATTTCGTTGTTCAAAGGGGCAATTAGCCGCCAATGGTTGATTGAGTAAATTGAACCACCGTACCATAGGCAAAGATCTCAAGGTAGGTTTTGTCGCCTTCGACGATGCGGTCGTGTTCGAAATGACAGTTGATCACTGCATTCGCACCGTAGCTGTGAGCTGTTTCTTTTAAGCGATAGGTCACATCTGCCAAAAGATCGTTCAAATTCACAGATGTATCAAATAGATCTACTTCGATTTTGTCTGCCGCAAAGACGATATCCCGCACGACATAAGGCCGATTCACGTTTCCTGTCGATAAAATGATTTCTTTAATGCGGGCAGCACTGTTTGATGATTTGATGGTTTCCATAATAGATCCCTCTTTTCTTATTCTTTGCTTTTATTTTAAAGGTTTTTGCGGACAGATGCAAAATTTAAAAGTTTTTGAAGGAAGCTTGCGACTCGCGCAAAAATGTGCTAATCTATTTCCAGAATTTAATTGACAAGCAGTCAAAGTGCTAAGTCTACTCGTTTTTATTGATTTTCAATCAATTTGACGGGTGGAGTGGGCACTTTTTTTATGTGAAAAAATAGGAGGAGCATGCAACATGGCGAATATTACGCAAGAATTTGATACGATTGCCGCAATTTCCACCCCGCCAGGCGAAGGGGCCATCAGTATTGTGCGATTAAGCGGGGAAGAAGCAATCGCAATTGCGGATCGGATTTTTCAAGCAGGCACTAAAACCCTCGCCCAAGTCCCTAGTCATACGATTCATTATGGTCATATCGTGGACCCAGAAGAAAACCGTTTGATGGATGAAGTGATGCTTTCAGTGATGAAAAAGCCGCGGACCTTTACCCGAGAAGATGTCGTTGAGATCAACTGTCACGGCGGGATCGTTGTCGTCAATCAACTCTTGCAGCTGGTTTTACGACAAGGTGCACGTTTGGCTGAGCCGGGGGAATTCACGAAGCGGGCCTTTTTAAATGGACGGGTTGATCTTTCTCAAGCCGAGGCGGTGATGGACCTGATTCGTGCTAAGACCGATAAGGCGATGAATCTCGCTGTCAATCAGCTGGATGGCAATCTTTCCCACTTGATTCGGACCTTACGCCAAGAGATCTTAGAGACGTTGGCGCAAGTTGAAGTGAATATCGATTACCCTGAATACGATGATGTGGAAGAATTGACGACCCGCTTATTGTTAGAAAAGGCCACGATGGTCAAAGGGCAGATCCAAGCCTTATTAGCAACTGCCCAACAAGGAAAAATTTTGCGAGAAGGCCTGAGTACTGCGATCATCGGTCGGCCGAATGTCGGTAAATCCAGCTTATTGAACCATTTATTAAGGGAAGAAAAAGCTATCGTAACAGACATTGCTGGTACGACTCGAGATGTCATTGAAGAGTATGTCAATGTTCGCGGGGTACCGTTGAAACTGATCGATACGGCTGGTATCCGCGAAACGGAAGATGTCGTTGAGAAAATTGGGGTCGAACGCAGCCGCAAAGCACTGGCAGAAGCGGAGTTGATTTTGCTGGTTCTCAACCAAAGCGAAGGATTGACCCAGGAAGACAAACAATTGCTGGAGCTGACTGCTGGCAGCCGTCGGATCATCTTATTGAATAAGACCGACCTTGAGCCAAAACTAGCGCCCGCTGAATTAGCGCAGTACGCAGCAGATGAACCGATTTTTTCTGTCTCTGTATTGACCAACGAAGGCTTGGATCAACTGGAACAAGCCATTGCCGATCTATTCTTTGGGGGGAAAACCACCGACAAGGATGCTTCCTATCTTTCTAACACCCGCCACATTGCCTTATTAGAAAATGCCGTTCAGTCGTTGTCTGAGGTCATCCAAGGGATCGAAGCAGGAATGCCTGTCGACTTGGTTCAAATCGATATGACACGTTGCTGGGACTATCTAGGAGAAGTTGTCGGCGACAGTGTCCAAGATGAGTTGATCACCCAATTATTTAGTCAGTTTTGTTTAGGAAAATAAAGAATGCGCCACTGGCGTAAAAAGGAGAACACCATGCAAGAATATCAAGCAGAAAGTTATGACGTGATCGTTGTTGGTGCCGGCCATGCCGGATCAGAAGCTGCCTTAGCAGCCAGCCGAATGGGGGCAAAAACCCTTTTACTGACCATCAACTTAGACATGGTCGCATTCATGCCTTGTAATCCCTCCGTCGGCGGACCAGCAAAAGGCGTCGTGGTGCGCGAAATCGATGCTTTAGGCGGAGAAATGGGCAAAAATATCGATAAAACCTACATCCAAATGCGGATGCTCAATACAGGAAAAGGTCCCGCAGTGCGGGCTTTGCGGGCGCAAGCCGATAAACATGCCTATGCGGCTGAAATGAAACGAACGATCGAAAAAGAAGCCAATCTAACACTGCGCCAAGGGATCGTTGAAAAGCTGATCGTTGAAGAAGGCGAATGCCGTGGCGTCGTGACATCTACAGGCGCTCGTTACCAAGCCCAAGCTGTAGTGATCACTGCAGGAACAGCGTTGCGAGGGGAGATCATCATTGGAGAGTTGAAGTATTCTTCTGGTCCAAACAACTCCCAGCCATCGATTGGATTAGCCGATCATTTGAAAGAGCTTGGTCTAGAGATCGCTCGTTTTAAAACCGGTACACCACCGCGGGTCAAATCCAGCACCATCAACTATGAGGTAACGGAGATCCAGCCTGGCGATGAACAACCGAATCACTTTAGTTACAGCACACCCGATGAAGCCTACAATCAAAACCAAGAACCTTGCTGGTTGACCTATACGAACGAAGGGACGCACCAAATCATCAACCAGAATTTACATCGGGCGCCGATGTTTACAGGGATCGTCGAAGGGGTAGGTGCCCGTTATTGTCCATCCATCGAAGACAAAATCGTGCGTTTTGCAGACAAATCTCGTCACCAACTATTCTTGGAGCCAGAAGGATTGAACACCGAAGAAGTGTATGTTCAAGGGCTTTCTACTTCTATGCCAGAAGACGTCCAAGTCCAAATGCTGCATTCCATCGCAGGTTTAGAAAAAGCGGAAATGATGCGGACGGGCTACGCCATTGAATATGATGTCGTGGTACCTCATCAATTGCGTCCAACATTAGAAACCAAAGTCATCGAAAACCTCTTTACGGCAGGACAAACCAACGGAACCAGCGGCTATGAAGAAGCGGCCGGTCAAGGCTTGATTGCCGGCATCAATGCCGCTTTGAAAATTCAAGGCAAAGAACCTTTCATTATGAAACGCAGCGACGGTTATATCGGTGTGATGATCGATGATTTGGTGACCAAAGGAACCAATGAACCATACCGTTTATTGACCTCTCGTGCCGAATACCGCTTATTGCTGCGTCATGATAATGCCGATCTGCGTTTGACCGAAGTGGGACATCAAATTGGGCTCGTCCCAGAAGCGCAATACGAAGCATATGTAGCGAAAAAAGAAGCTGTTGAAGCAGAAATCAAACGCTTGTCTAAAATCCGCATCAAACCAACGCCAGAAGTACAAGCATATTTGACTGCCAAAGGGACGGCCACCTTAAAAGATGGCGTTTTAGCAAATGAATTCTTGCGCCGGCCTGAAGTGACGTATGCGGAAATGCTGCAATTTATTGAAGCCAATGAAGCATTGAAGCCAAAAGAGATTGAACAAGTCGAGATCCAAATCAAATACGAAGGTTATATTAAAAAAGCCCTCGAAAAAGTGGAGAAACTCAAACGGATGGAAGCCAAACGCATTCCTGAAAACATCGACTATGCCGCTATCAATGGCTTGGCAACAGAAGCCAAACAAAAACTGCAAAAAATCCAACCCGAAACCATCGCCCAAGCGAGCCGTATCAGCGGAGTAAACCCAGCTGATATTAGTATTTTGATGGTGTATATCGAACAAGGGAAGATTGCAAAGGTTTAAAGACGGTTAATATTCTTTGAAAAACCAATTTATAAATGGTAAATAGAGTGTCAAAAGCCCGCTGCGAAAACAATTCGCAGCGGGCTTTTTGTGTTAGCAATTGAATTATTCCACTTTTTCAATCGTAGTGGTTCCCCAGTTCATGATGTTGCTGAGATGGACATAGCCATCGTACAAATTCAAGAAAATCGAGAAGGCACAGACGATATAGATCAATACATAAAAATTATTGGCCTTTTTGTTACGCCATAAGACAAAGCCATCTAAAATCAAACCTAATGGAAAGAGAAATGAGCCGATTCCAGCTAACAGTAGCAAGAGCAGACTTTCATCTTTTTCCGTTGCCATCGTTCTTTGGAGTAACGACAATTTTTCTTTTTTGTCGTTAATCTCTTGATTATTGGTTTCGATCCGCTCTTTTAACGCTTCGTTTTCCCGCAAGAGCTCATCAATCGAGACTTGATAGAGATCGCTCAACAAAATCAAATTCTCAATATCTGGATAGCCGCGCCCGTTTTCCCATTTTGAAATCGACTGGCGTGAAATCTGTAATTTTTCTGCGACTGCTGTTTGCGACAATCCGGAAGACTCGCGACAGCTTTTTAATTGTTCTGCTAAAGCCAATGTATGCTCCTATCTGCTATTTAACAACTAGCTTCCCATTTGAGATCGTGGTTACGACACTCCCATTGGTAGTGATTATACCTGCTTTTTGCTTAAACGTACAGGTGGCTTTAGTGGACGTGTGAGTTAATGAACTAGAAGTGATACTTCCTCTGTGAGCAACTAAACTTAAATTCGAAGTGCCTGTAAATTGATTGCGGCTATTGACCGTGACATTGTAACTAGCGGTCCAATTACCGGTGGATGTTTTTGACACGCGATACGTTCCTGCTGCCAGATTTGCCCGGAATGACGGCAATTTTTCAATGGTCAAAATCAACTCGTTGCCTTCTTCATCTACGGTGATCAGCTGCTCATAGGGACTATCTGATGCTAAGTCGTAAACGAGTTCAGGTTCTTCCACTGTTTGGGCGGCAGCTGGAAGAGCAAAGAAGAAACAAATAAAAATAAACGGCACAAAAAATAATTTTTTCACAAATACCACTCCTTGTACTTTTGATAGTTTAAGTATACAAGGTTTGGCTAGTTAAAGAAAGCACAAGCTAATTTGCAACGGCAACGGATGGTTTACAGTTGTTGCTAGAGCAGCATTTCATAGGCTTATTTTTTAGGATGTCGAGAAATTTTAAAAGTAATGGTTCATTCAAAAGGTCTTCGTTTTTTAGGTTTCTGACAATGAAACGTTGCTTTTTAAAAGAAACGTTAAAGAAGCGGTTGCTTTAGTTTTAACCAAACCTAGCTGTAAAAGGAAACAAAAAAGCGAAAGAGAAGGTAACGTTTCGCGCCGTTAAAACGACAAACGTAAGACCTCCTTCCGCTTTTTTGCGGCCATTTTTATTCTCCTAAATCAATATCCTTTTGATGGTCGCCATCTTTTTTATAAACGTTCACCACGGATTCTTTGTTTTCGGCAATTTCTTTGGCACGGGCGATGGCCTCTGCTTTCTTGTCGAAATGATCACTGGCACGTTTTGCTCCTTTGGAACGGACTTGCCATTGGTCCTCTTCATACACAACTTCAACATCCGCATCCATTAATTTTTTCGCATTTTTATTGGTTTGATGGGCATCATCTTTTTGCGGATTTTTCTCTTTCTGAAAAGCTTTCTTCTCCTCTTCATCTGCATTGTCATACCATTTTTCTGCTTGACTCGTGGCGATCGGGATCGCCCGATCGTCGGAATAGCCATCGGCTAGCAGGGCATTGGCGATATCGATCGCTTTTTTACGAACTAAGGGGTCTAGATTCTTCATTGACGCAGGATAATCACGGACATTCCAAGGCATTGTTTGGTTCCTCCTTTTTCTTGATCCAAAGTCATTTTCCTAGGGGTTCCTTTTTACAGGCACCACCAGATATTACTTATTAGTTTACCCCCTTCTATAAAAAAGTGAAATCATTTGCTTTCTGGTCAAAAATGAGGGCACTTTCTTTTTTCATTTTCTAATAAACGAGGATTTATTTTTGTTAACAAAGCGTTATATTTCCCAAAAAAAAATGAATGGTTTAGAATTTTATTATAGAGAAAAGGAGGACGTAAGAATGAGTGAACCTATTTTGACTGATCCACGGGAACTTTATCACACGGGTAAATACAGCAAACAGGAACAAGATACGCCTGCTTTACAAGAAGAAATGCGACCAAAACCTGATTGTGGTGAAGACTCTTATGAGGGAAGTCAGCAGTTAGAAAACCGGCGGGTACTGATTACCGGTGGGGATTCTGGGATCGGACGAGCAGCAGCGATTGCCTTCGCTCGTGAAGGAGCAGACATTGCCCTGCACTTTTTCCCAGGAGAAGAAGAAGATGCCGAAGAAGTTGCAGGGTACATCAAAGAAGCCGGACGCAAAGTGATTTTGCTACCCTATGACCTGCGAGACGAAGCGGCACCACAAGAGATCGTTGACAAAGCGGTAGCAGCATTAGGTGGGTTAGATACATTAGTATTGAACGCAGCACAGCAAATCACGCGGCCATCGATTGCAGAATTACCGATTGAACAAGTGAAAGACACCTTTATGGTAAACATTATCTCAATGTTTGCATTAGTGAAAGCAGCTGAGCCACACTTACCGGCTGGGGGAGCGATCGTGACAACGACTTCTGTCCAAGCCTTTAGTCCAAGCGCCCATTTAATGGATTATGCGGCAACCAAATCGGCGATCGCCAGTTTTACAGTCAGCTTGGCGAAACAATTTGCTGAAAAAGGGATTCGGGTCAATGGGGTAGCCCCAGGACCAATCTGGACACCATTACAGTTAGATCATGGCCAACCGCAAGACAAGCTGCCTGAATTTGGTCAGCAAGCATTACTGGAGCGGGCAGGACAACCAGCTGAGCTGGCACCCGTCTATGTCTTTTTAGCTTCCAATAAAGCTAGCTATGTGACAGCACAGATTTATGGTGTTACCGGCGGAGAAGCCATCAACTTGTAAGCTTATCAAAAAATCGGAGAAAAAGGAGGAGGTGTCCTATGAGTAAAGGGTGGAAAATCGTATCAATCATCGTTTCGTTGATCTTTATCACTGTCTTATTACCAATCGTTTTAATGAGTAATCCTTACATGCAGCTGCCATTTGGTTTGGACAGCAGAGGCAATGTCGTCACGTATTTCTTTGACAACTTGTTTATGCGTCAATATATGTTTTGGGTAGCCGTTGTTTTAATCGCCGTATTCTTGATCGTGATCTTAGTCGTGCTG
The DNA here is from genome assembly GCF_050544075.1 of Enterococcus sp. AZ188. Lineage (NCBI taxonomy): Bacteria > Bacillati > Bacillota > Bacilli > Lactobacillales > Enterococcaceae > Enterococcus > Enterococcus sp. AZ188. The sequence continues at coordinate 3,773,273 of NZ_CP172943.1, read as the reverse complement.
TTTTATCCAAAAACCAAAACAACCTTTGTTTTGAAAGAGGATAAGGGCGCATTGACGATCGATAAGAAAGCGATCGAAGGACTTGTACGTACGAAAGTAAATGAAAAAGAATTTGTTGAAGGACCAAAAGTTCATGTCAAGGCGACCAAAAATCGAATTTTAATCAAAATCAAAGGCCGCTTGAAACGGACGTCTGCCTTAGTTGGCAAAACCGAAAACTTAATGGCGGAAATCCAACAAGATGTCCAACGAGTGCTTGGCTCAAGTGAAAAAGTCAAAGTCGAAGTCAATTACGCGAATTTTGAACAAAATGAGACTCCGGAAAACCCGCGAGTAGAATAGGAGGGCTATGATGAACGAACTACAACAATACAAAATCCCATTGATTTTTGGAGCAATCGGCCTTGTTCTGGCTGTGTTGTTTGTAACGATCGGTTTTTTCAAAACATTGCTGATTCTACTCCTAACAGGTTTGGGTTTTGCGCTAGGATTGTATCTCCAACGTACCGGTATCATCGACGAATTTTTTAACCAACAATAACGTATTTTATAGGAGGAATTTTTAATGAATAACGATAAAAACGAATTAAACAATGAAAAAAATGTCAGTGCACATCCAGATCCAGTGGTTCCCAACACCAATCATCAAGCCAATGAAAATGCGATTCCAATGACTGAATCACCTGATCCAGTGGTACCAAATGCTGAAAAAGCAGTAGCAGGACAACAAAATGGACCAAAACCAGGGGATCATCCAGCACCAGGAAATCCAGATCCAGCCGGACATCATCCAGCACCGCCAAAACCTGGCCACAACGATTTTGAAGGACCAACCGGGGATGCACCCGTTCATGGTTCATTGACCTATGATGACAAAGTGATCCAAAAAATTATCGGAATTGCATTAGAAAATGTAGATGGCCTGTTGACGGTCGATGGTGGTTTCTTCTCTAATATTGCTGAAAAATTAGTTAATACAGACAATGTGACTGCCGGTATCAATACTGAAGTTGGGAAAAAACAAGTAGCCGTTGATTTAGATATCGTGGTTGAATACGACCGCAATATCCCAGAAATCGCTGAACAAGTCAAAGAAGTCATTCAAAAAGAAGTAACGACAATGACCCAATTAGAAGTGATCGAAGTCAACATCAACGTTGTGGATGTGAAAACAATCGCTGAATACGAAGAGGAACAAGAAACGGTTCAAGACAAAGTAACGTCAGCGGCTTCTAAAACCGGCGACTTTGCTTCACGTCAAACCAACAAAGCCAAACATGCGGCTTCCCGCGCGTCTGATCGTATCGAAGAATACAACGAACCTCGCGTGAAATAAAAAAGTTTCATATGAAACAAAAACAAGCATTGATCCTGAGATCAATGCTTGTTTCTTTGAGAAAAAAGCTGACCAGCAGGGTTGGCAGCCTTGCTGGTCAAGGAAAAATGAAAAAAGTTTTTTGGATTGAAATGAGTATAATTTCTATGCCTTAAACCAACCTTAAAGCCCCAGTTAAAAAATAGTAAATTCTCCTAGAAAGCAATCTCTGGCTATTGCATCGCACTGCTTTTTGCGTTAAAGTAGGAACTAGTCTGTGAAACATTTTTCTGTTTCACAAAATAGAAAGGATTCGTTATGCTACCTGAAGAATTTCATGAAGAATTACGCAAAAACGGGATCGTTTTAACCGAAGAACAAATGGAAAAATTCGCTGTCTATTTCGAGCGTTTAGTCGAATGGAATCAGAAGATGAATCTAACCGCAATCACGGAAAAATCAGAAGTGTATTTAAAGCATTTCTACGATTCTGTTTCCTTAGCTTTTGAAACCGCCTTTGACCCGAAAAGTCATTTGTGCGATGTCGGTTCAGGTGCTGGCTTTCCAAGTATTCCACTAAAAATCGTGTTTCCTGAATTAGAAGTGACGATCGTCGACTCTTTAAATAAGCGCATCACCTTTTTACAAACTCTTGTGACGGATCTACAATTGGAAAATGTCCACTTGTACCATGACCGTGCAGAAACATTTGGTCAAAACCCGCAATTTCGTGGGCAATTCGATTATGTGACCGCTCGAGCGGTTGCCCGTTTGAATGTGTTAACGGAACTCTGTGTGCCATTGGTGAAAAAAGCAGGCTATTTTTATGCGCTCAAAGCTGCCAAAAGCGAGGAAGAACTGGTTGAAGCCAAACCAGCGATCTCACTCTTAGGCGGCAAATTTATTGAAGAAAAAAGCTTTACCTTACCGGTCAGCGGCGATGAACGCCATCTTTTGATCATTCAAAAGAAAAAAGAAACGCCAAAGAAATACCCCCGCAAACCGGGAATGCCAGCGAAACAACCAATTAAATAGGAGGAAAATCAATGGCCCGTATTATTTCTGTTGCAAACCAAAAAGGCGGCGTAGGCAAAACCACCACAACGGTGAACCTAGGTGCGTCCTTAGCATTTGTCGGCAAAAAAGTGTTACTCGTAGATATTGATGCCCAAGGCAACGCCACAAGCGGTGTCGGCATTCGCAAACCAGATGTGGAACAAGACATCTATGATGTATTAGTCAATGAAACACCGATCGTTGAAGCGATTTTACCTAGCAGCCGAGAAAACTTGGATATCGTTCCAGCGACGATCCAATTAGCTGGTGCGGAAATTGAATTGACCTCCATGATGGCACGGGAATCTCGATTGAAATCGGCTTTGAATGAAATCAAAGAACAATACGATTATATCTTTATCGATTGCCCGCCATCTTTAGGTCATTTGACGATCAATGCCTTTACCGCCAGTGATTCGATTTTGATCCCAGTCCAATGTGAGTACTATGCATTGGAAGGGCTGAGCCAACTATTGAATACCGTGCGTTTAGTACAAAAACATTTTAACCCTGAGTTAGAGATCGAAGGGGTCTTACTGACGATGTATGATGCCCGCACGAACTTAGGCGCGGAAGTCGTGGAAGAAGTCCGCCGCTATTTCCAAGAAAAAGTATACGAAACCATTATTCCGCGGAATATCCGGTTGTCTGAAGCACCTAGTCATGGATTGTCGATCATTGATTATGATCCACGCTCAAAAGGAGCCGAAGTCTATCAGACGTTAGCAAAGGAAGTGTTAGCCCGTGAAGAATAAAGGGAAAGGATTAGGGCGTGGGATCGATGCGTTGTTTCAAGACCTGCAAGGGTTAGAAGAAGTCGATATCAAGACAGAAAAAGTCGTTGAACTGCCTTTAAACGAATTAAGACCCAACCCTTATCAACCGCGAAAAACCTTTGATGAGCTTTCATTACAAGAACTGGCCAATTCGATCCAGCATTCGGGGGTCTTTCAACCGATCATCGTGCGGCAATCATCCGTCAAAGGCTATGAGATCATTGCTGGTGAACGCCGGTTTCGAGCGTCCAAATTAGCTGGCAAGGAAACGATCCCAGCCATCATCCGCAATTTTGATGAAGAAGCGATGATGCAAGTCGCCGTTTTAGAAAACTTGCAGCGGGAAGATTTAAATCCTTTAGAAGAAGCAGAAGCCTATGACATGCTGATGAAGAACTTGAAATTGACCCAAGCACAAGTCGCTGAACGTTTAGGGAAAAGCCGCCCGTATATCGCCAATTATTTGCGGTTACTGTCCTTGCCGAAACTCGTCAAAGAAATGGTTCAAGATGACCGTTTGTCTATGGGGCAAGCCCGGACATTATTAGGCTTGAAAAACAAAGAACAGATCTTAAAATTAGCCAATCGTTGTGTCAAAGAAAATCTGACAGTCCGCCAATTAGAACAAATGGTCGCTGAGATGAATGACACGAAAAACGAAAAGAAAAAAGTGCCGCGTCTGATTCGGGAAAAACCGTACTATTTACGAGAAAGCGAAGAACGGTTGATGGATAAATTCGGCACGAATGTCGAGATCCGCGAAAAAGAAGGCAAAGGAAAAATCGAGATCGAATACCTGTCACAAAAAGATTTAACCCGTATTTTAGATTTATTGAACATTCAATTTGATGAAGCTTGAGGTGATAAAGATGTATGATCTTGGGGATATTGTCGAAATGAAAAAACCGCATGCCTGCAAAGCCAATCGTTGGGAAATCATCCGCATGGGGGCAGACATCAAAATAAAGTGTACGAATTGCGGCCACATCGTCATGATGACGCGCCGAGAATTTGATAAAAAGATGAAGAAAATCCTAGAAAAAAAAGAGAAAGAGTGAAGTGAAGCATGGCGTTAACTGCCGGAATCGTTGGATTGCCAAATGTGGGCAAATCTACTTTATTTAATGCAATAACCAAAGCAGGAGCAGAAGCCGCAAACTACCCGTTTGCGACGATCGATCCGAATGTAGGAATGGTGGAAGTGCCAGATTGGCGCTTACAGCGTTTAACAGAATTAGTCCGTCCGAAAAAGACGGTCCCAACCACCTTTGAATTTACGGATATTGCCGGAATCGTCCGCGGTGCCAGCAAAGGGGAAGGATTAGGGAACCAATTTTTGAGCCATATCCGCCAAGTGGATGCGATCTGTCATGTCGTTCGTTGTTTCGACGATGACAACATCACCCACGTGGAAGGCCGCGTGGACCCATTAGCTGATATCGACACCATCAATTTGGAGTTGGTTTTAGCGGATTTAGAATCCGTCAACAAGCGCTATACTCGGGTCGCAAAAATTGCCAAAACCAAAGACAAAGATGCGGTTGCGGAACTGGCCGTTCTTGATAAGATCAAACCGGTCTTAGAAGAAGGGATCTCTGCTCGTTCGATCGAATTTACAGATGAAGAACAGCGCATCGTCAAAAGTTTGTTTTTACTAACGACCAAACCAGTTTTATACGTTGCCAACGTAGCAGAAGAAGACGTGGCAGACTATGAAACCAATGACTATGTCAACAAAGTGAAGGAATTTGCAGCGAGCGAAAATGCGGAAGTGATCGTCATCAGTGCTCGTGCCGAAGAAGAGATCGCTGAGCTGGAAGAAGAAGACAAAGCAGAGTTTTTAGAAGCATTAGGAATTGAAGAATCAGGGTTGGATCAATTGATTCGTGCTGCCTATGATTTGCTGGGTCTAGCAACGTACTTTACCGCTGGAGAACAAGAAGTGCGTGCGTGGACGTTCCGTAAAGGCATCAAAGCACCGCAAGCAGCGGGGATCATCCATACGGACTTTGAGCGCGGCTTTATTCGTGCGGAAACTGTTTCCTTTGAAGATCTGAACCAATACGGCACGATGCAAGCGGCCAAAGAAGCCGGTCGGGTACGTTTGGAAGGAAAAGATTATGTCGTGCAAGATGGCGACGTGATGTTGTTCCGTTTTAACGTATAAAGGGCTTTCTTCCCAGTGAATTTGTGGTAAAATGTCCATTGTGAAGAAAACGCAGAAGGGAGAATCAATTCATGGAACCAGAAACTCTGCGAAATTATGTTTCCGAAAATCGTGAATTAGAACAACAATTAACAAAACGAAACCAACAATATATATTTGATTTAAAAAAATCGCTAGAGGCAGCCAACCTTTCTGAAGAAGAAAAAACGATTGCCTTGCATGAGATGCTGCCTGTCTTAGTCAAAGAACAAAAAGGCGGCAAAACAGCCCGCCAATTATTTGGTACAGTGTCTGAACGCACCGAAGCCATCATCAACAAACCCGTTGAGCAAAAAGAATCCGGCCCCTTCTTGATGTGGTTGGATAACACCTTGCTGATTTTAGGGATTTTTGGGTTGATGCTAGGGGTTATGGGAATCTTTACTAGAGGACAAGCACAACCTTATGGCTTATTGACCCTCTTCTTGATGGCGATGCTTGCTGGTTGGGTCTTCTACTTGATGTACAAATACATGTATCAATATGAACGCCCGGGTGCTGATAAGAGCAAACGGCCGAAGATGTGGAAGATCATTTTGATTTTAGTCGCAGCCTTCATGCTATGGATCGTTGTGATCTCGCTTTCTGCGATGATCCAACCACCATTGAATCCACAAGTGGACCCTGTGATTGAAGCCTTGATCGGGGCAGTGGCATTAGCAGCGAAGTACTACTTGAAACGCAAATACAATATCATCAGCAGTCTGTCTGTTCCTAGAGGCTGATGGCTACACGTTGATCGTGCGCCTTCTTTTGTTAAAAAAGACCGCACGATCAGCGTGTTTTTTTAGAAAAAATGGCGAATTATGAGATTTGACCAAAGGTTTGAAGAGGATTATTAAGAAAGCTTTCCGAATGGTTGACTTATGAAAAAATCTTTGCTATTTTTTTTAAAATACCTAAAAACTTTAAGGAGTGGTTACAAAAATGTCCAACTGGGAAACCAAATTTGTAAAAAAAGGGTTAACGTTTGATGATGTCTTATTGATTCCGGCAGAAAGTCACGTCTTGCCAAATGACGTGGATATGAAAGTGCAGCTTGCCCCGAATATTACACTAAATATTCCAATCATAAGTGCCAGTATGGATACCGTAACTGATAGTAAAATGGCGATCTCAATGGCGCGTCAAGGCGGACTTGGCGTGATTCACAAAAACATGAGTATCGCCGCGCAAGCAGATGAAGTGCGCAAAGTAAAACGTTCTGAAAGCGGCGTGATCATCGATCCGTTTTTCTTAACACCAAGCCACTTAGTTGCTGATGCAGAACATTTGATGAGCAAGTACCGCATCAGCGGGGTACCGATCGTAGAAACGATGGAAAACCGCAAATTAGTCGGTATCATCACGAACCGCGACATGCGTTTTGTCACGGATTATACGATGCCGATCAATGATGTGATGACCAAAGACCAATTGATCACAGCACCTGTCGGTACTTCGTTGAAAGATGCGGAAAAAATCTTACAACAACACAAGATCGAAAAATTACCGATCGTTGATGAAGCAGGGATCTTAAGCGGGTTGATCACCATCAAAGATATTGAAAAAGTAATCGAATTCCCGAATGCAGCCAAAGACACGCATGGACGCCTATTAGTGGCAGCGGCAGTCGGCGTTACTAGCGATACCTTTGAACGAGCACAAGCATTATTGGATGCAGGCGTGGACGCGATCGTCATTGATACTGCCCATGGACACAGTGCCGGTGTTTTACGCAAAATCTCTGAAATTCGCGCGCACTTCCCAGAAGCAACATTGATTGCTGGAAATGTTGCCACTGCAGAAGGCACGAAAGCATTGTATGATGCTGGTGTCGATGTCGTAAAAGTCGGGATCGGTCCAGGATCGATCTGTACTACTCGGGTGGTAGCCGGTGTCGGAGTTCCTCAATTGACAGCGATCTATGATGCAGCCTCTGTGGCACGTCAATATGGCAAAGCAATCATTGCCGATGGTGGGATCAAGTACTCTGGCGATATCGTTAAAGCTTTAGCAGCTGGCGGACACGCTGTAATGCTCGGTAGCATGTTGGCAGGAACTGACGAATCACCAGGTGAATTTGAAATCTATCAAGGCCGTCGCTTCAAAACGTACCGCGGAATGGGTTCATTGGGGGCAATGGAAAAAGGCTCCAGCGACCGTTACTTCCAAGGGGGCGTAAACGAAGCCAACAAATTGGTTCCAGAAGGCATTGAAGGACGTGTCGCTTATAAAGGCAGCGTTTCTGATATCATCTTCCAAATGATCGGCGGGTTGAAATCAGGGATGGGTTATGTCGGTGCCGGCAATCTGCAGCAATTACGTGATGAAGCACAATTCATCCAAATGAGCGGCAACGGACTAAAAGAATCACATCCCCACGATGTTCAAATCACGAAAGAAGCACCAAACTACTCCGTAAAATCATAAAATGTTTCACGTGAAAACCAACGCCCCCTCTGTTCAAAAGTGGACAGAGGGGGCGTTTGGTTCTAAAAAAGGGTGCCGATCTTGCCAAAATGGCTGAGATCGGCACCCTTTTCTCTAAAATCGCTGCTGGATGATCAGCAAATCGCTTTAGCAGCAGTTTATTCGTTTGATTTCAATGCATCGATCATGTTGACATGAGTCAGTTTCACATGGGTGACGTACATCACGATGATCGTAAAGAGAATCGTCATGCCACCGGCCAAAGCATAAGCCGACCAATTGATCACTAATGGAAAGACCATGTTCTCCATCGAAGCTTGGATCAAAATAAAGTCAGTCAAGAAGTAACCTACCACGTAACCTGCGAGAATCCCAAATAACGTAAAGACGATATTTTCTCGTACGATGTACATAGTCACTTCCTTATTGTAAAACCCTAATACTTTGATAGTAGAAAGCTCGCGAATCCGCTCGGAAACATTGATGTTGGTCAAGTTATACAAGACGACAAAGGCTAATGCCCCTGATAATACAACTAAGATCAAGACAATGGCGTTCAAGTTACCCATCGAATCATCCTGCATTTTGATCTGAGTGGAAAGGAACGTCGTGTTTTTGACTTTGTCGGTATCTAACAAGGCTGTTGATAAAGCTTCCTCTTGTTTTTTCGTCATCGTCTTGCTTTTGACTAAGAACGCATTTGGTTCAAAGGTACTATTGGTGATTTCTTCATAAACGGTCGGCGACAGATAAAGAGAATTGCCTAAATAATTTTCTGCGATGCCACTAATAGGTACTTCATAGGCTTCTTGATCGCTGGTATAGAAGGTCAATGTATCGCCAACGTGCAAATCATATAATTCTGCGTACTTCATAGTCAGCACGGCACCCTCTGTTAATGACAGCTTCTGTCCTGCCGTCGTTTTCAAATGGACATAGTCTGCAAAAGCATCCTGATCTGCCGGAACCATCAAGGTCAGACTTTGTTTTCCTTGGTTAGTCGGTCGAATCTCGATCGTTTCATTGTAGACTAGCATCGAATGGGTCACAAGAGGCTCGTCTGTTAAAACTGTTTCAGCGGCAGCAACGGTTTCTTCCTTCGCATTATTTAAGGTCACGACGGCTTGATAATCCGTAATGGGCCCAAATTGTTTTGCAGTCACGGCACTTAGAGAATCTTTCAACCCAACGCCTGCCACCATCAGTCCCGTACAACCGGCGATGCCAATGATTGCCATGATCATTCGCGATTTGTAGCGGAAGATGTTACGGAAGCTGACTTTTTGATTGAAGCTTAAACGGGACCATAAGGGGGTAATTGCTTCTAATAAAATCCGTTTCCCGGGCTTTGGTGCGCGAACTTGCAGCAGCTGGGCAGGTTTTTCCCGCAATTCTTTGATCAGAACAAACAGACAGGCACCAAGCGTCGCCAGTAAAAAGGCGATTGCGGCCAAAATAATTGGCGACCAGACATAATAGACGCGAATCCCGTCTAAAAGATACCGTTCGCTGGATAGGAAATAGATCAAACGCGGCAACAGTTCGGTTCCTAATACGGCACCACTAATAATGCCAATGGCCGAAGAAAGGAGGGCATAAATCAAATATTTAAGGGAGATCTCGACTTTGCCATAGCCCATCGCTTTTAAGGTACCGATCTCTTTGCGGTTTTCTTCTACCATCCGCGTCAGTGTTGTAAAGGTGATCAACGCAGCGATAAAGAAGAAGAAGACAGGAAACACATTGGCGATCGCTGCGATACGATCAGACAGCCCACCATATTCTTGGAAACCGGGATTGTCTTTGCGCTGGTTGTAAAGATACGTCGGCTCTGCCAAGTCTTCGATCTCTGCCCGTTTTTCTGCCAGTGTTTGTTGGGCATCAGTTAGTTCTTGTTGCTGTTCATCTAATTGGTCTTGCTGCTGTGTCAATTCTGCTTCCCCAGCCGCCAATTGGCCTTCGAGGGCTGCTTGTTGTACGGGCGGCAGCTGTGCCAAGGCGGCTTGCTGTTGTTCTAGTTCCGCTTTGGCCTGATCCAGTTGGGCTTGTCCATCAGCTAACTGTTTTTGTCCATCGCGGACTTCTTTTTCTGCAGGGGCTAATTCATCAAAAGCGTCTTGTTGAATTTCTGCTAAGCGTTCCTTAGGACGGTCCGCAAACAGTTCCTCAATCGTTTCTTGATGGGCTGCCATCTTGTCGGTGTACGTATCGGAGTATGTTTCAAGCCCGGCGACATCATCAAAGGCGAGATAGAGGATCGATTTGACCTCCATCGTGAACTGTTCTTCCGGTACATAAGCAAAGTACGTCACGACACCGCTGCCGACATTTGCATAGCCCCGTTCGGCAGCATTGATATAAATGGGAGAAGTGGCAAACCCAACGATCGTATACTCTTTGTCCGACAGATTATCGGCATCATCGATCGTAAAAGTATCACCTATTTGCCAGCCATAATTTTTTGCTTCGGTGTCCAGCACGATTTCATCGGCTTTTTCTGGCAGTCGGCCGTCCTTCGCCAGTAACTGGTTGAGTTCCTGTGAGGGGTCATAGGAGGTCACTTGCACGACTTCATCTGAATTGGCAGCGTAATAAAATTGATAGGCGGCTTCTGTGTGAGCACCGCTTTTTTCCGCGGCATCAATGTCTTCCTCTGTCAATCCCAGTGTTGAAGTGACTTGCAGATCTGCTAATTGCTGGCCGTTGACATATTCACTCGCGGAATGGTTCAGGATCGGGCCGGTTGCTTTGACACCGACAAAGAGAAACGTTCCTAAAAAAATGATCAAGGTGATTGCGATAAAGCGGCCTTTTGATTGGCGAATCTCTCGCAAACTTGCTTTAAGATAGGTCTTATTTTTCATCAGATCCTCCTACCAAACGATTTCATCGATCGAGATGGGATGAGGATTCTCTTCAATGGAACGGACAGTGGCATCGTTGATATGGATCACCCGATCGGCGATCGGGGCAATGGCGCTATTATGGGTGATGATCAACACCGTATTGCCATTTTTCCGGCTAGCGTTTTGCAAAAGCTTCAACACTTGTTTTCCTGTTTCAAAGTCCAAAGCACCAGTCGGTTCATCGCATAGCAGCAGTTTCGGGTTCTTGGCTAACGCCCGAGCGATCGATACCCGCTGCTGTTCCCCACCAGAAAGCTGAGAAGGAAAGTTGTTTTTGCGGTTTTCTAACCCGACTTGGGCCAAGACTTCATCAGGATCGAGTGCATTCGGTGAGACTTCAGTAGCCAATTCAATGTTTTCTTTTGCTGTCAGATTTGGGACCAAATTATAAAACTGGAAGACAAACCCAACGTCTGTGCGGCGGTATTCTGTTAATTGTTTGTCGTTAAACTTCGCGATATCAACATTGTCGATAATGATTTCTCCTTCATCTGGCGAGTCCATCCCGCCTAAGATATTCAAAACGGTCGATTTTCCGGCACCACTAGGTCCAAGAATCACCACTAATTCGCCTTCTTCAATGGCAAAGGAAAGATCATTGTTGGCAGTGATAGTGGTTTCGCCCATCTGATAGCGTTTATATTCATTCTTTACTTCAACATAACTCATTAATAAAGCCTCCATTTTTTAAACACGTGTTGATTTAATCACATGGTGTTAGTATACTAAGAAAGAAAAGTAAGAGCAATCCTCAATGCTTGCTTATTTGTCATTAAATAGACAAATATTGATTAAATGTACAGAGAAAAGGGGAAACGATATGGTAGGGACTGTCGGGAACCGTCGAACGATCTACTCGAAAAAAGTGATCCGGCGCGCCTTTCAGGAGTTATTGTTGGAAAAAGAGTATCGCAAAATCACGATCAAAGAGATTGCGGAACGAGCAGATATCAATCGGGGAACATTTTATAAATATTATAAGGACACAGCCGCTTTGTTGGAGGAGATCGAAGGGGAGCTCGTTGAGCAGATCGCATCGAACTTGCAGCAGGAAAATTTGTCATTGGATCTTTGGCTGGAAAAACTATTGACGATTTTGTATGAGAATCCTAGTACCACCCATTTGATTTTGTTGAACAACAGCCATTTGCTGAATCTTTTGTTGTCAGAAATCAAACCGGAGACCTTGAAACGATTTGCCCAATACTTTCAAGATGCTTCCGAGGAAGAATTGGAACTGTGCCTTAGCTTTTTTGTCTGCGGGTCTATCGGTTTGATCGAACGCTGGCTCAAAGATTTTTCAACGATGCCGCCAAAAGCTGTCGCTGATCTATTGATTCAAATTTTTGTGACTAATGTGTATGAAGAAAAGAAGGGCTAAAAAAGAGGGAATGATCCAATAACCAAAAAGGAACGCAGCAAGAGACAATTTGCTGCGTTCCTTTTTCTCTTAATCAACGAGGCGTTCATCGTTCATCCCAAAGTATTGATGCAACGGTTTTTGCCGTGCTTCTAATAATTGATCGACGGTCACGAATTCGTAGCCTTCGTTTTTGAGTGTTTTAATGACTCCCGGTACGGCTTTCACAGATTTCGGGTGAATATCATGGATCAAGATCATAGCACCATTAAAGACATTTTGTTGAACCAAGGCATTGATTTTCTTCGGATCCTTCAATTTCCAGTCTTGAGAATCGATGTCCCATTGAATGATCGGCATGCCGATGGTTTCTGCGCTTTGTTTGTCGATAGCGCCATAAGGGGGCCGTAAATTCCTAGGTAGTAAACCCGTCGCATTGTAAATGGCTTTATTGGTTTTCGTAACTTCTGCCTGCAAATCTTCCGCTGAAAGAGTATTCAGCTGCGGATGAGAGTAAGAATGACTGGCGATCTCGTGCCCGGCTTCTTGGACTTTTTTGGCAGCTTGTGGATATTGCTCAACCATTTGTCCCAGCATAAAGAAGGTCGCTTTGACGTCATTTTCTTGTAAGATGTTCAAAAGATCCATAGTGGAGGTACTGTTGGGTCCATCATCAAAGGTCAATGCCACGTATTTTTTATTGGGGTCAAGACTTGGCAAGGCATTGTTGAGTTGGTCAGCAGCCACGAGATCAGGATCAATGAATGGGGCGATCTCGCTGTAAGACAGGGTAATTTCTGTCGCTTCCGTCTGATTTTTTGGCAATTCGATGGTCAGCTTTTCCGGATCATAAGTAAATTTCGAATCGAAGGTGATCCGCTCCATGGCCAAGACGGCGTCGATGATTTTTGCGGGTTCCTTGGCTTGATCCAGCAGTTTCTGTTGAATGACTTGTTGAATACCTAATAAGCTGCCTTCATCAGGAACAAGTTCTTTCAAAGACAATTCGGTTTGCGTCTTCTCTGATACGAAGATCGGTGCATCTGTTAAACGATCAGCATCTTCAAAACGACCGGTTTCTCGATTCCATACATAGCTGTCGGCTTTTAATGAATAGGTAGAGACTTTTGCAGCTACCGTTTGTGCTTGGATACGGGCAACGGTGACGACTTCTTTATTCGTTTGTTTTTTACGCAAGTTATCAGCGGCTTGTGTTAACCGTTCTTTGATATCTTTGATGGGAAACGTATCGAGGTCTTGCGGGCGGTAGATCAGTTCTTTGTTTGTTCCTTCTGAGAGCACTTCAGGCGTTGTTTTTAACCCATTTTGGCTTTGTTCTGCTTGGATTGATGCCAGTAATTTCTCTGCAGCTGCCTCATATTTTGCTTTGGCCGCAACTTCTTGTTGGTGCAAGGTGTAAAGAACCGAGCCAGCCGTTGCGATCAAAACGATCAATAATAAGGCAAATAAGGAAAAAATTGCTTTCCGATACGGCTTCTTTCTCGAGGGTGGTCCTTTCGGTCTTTCTTCAGCTGATGCTGTTCGTTTTTGATTATTGTTTGGTTTCTTGTGCAAGTCACTCCGACGGGCATAGGTCTTTCGTTCGGGCATTGGTGAAGCTCCCTTCATTCCATCCTAAATTATGCCCACGTTACCATAAGTCACAGGCACTTTCAACGATCATGCCCGGTTTCTGATAGAGGATTAAAAAGACAAAGGGATTTTTCTAATTATTCGCTTAAAAATTACAGCCTTGTTGCGTTTTTTCTCTTGCAAGAAGTGATCAAAGTGGTTAGGGGGATGGAAACCACTCTAGGCTACGTGAACAAGAAAACCCCTAGGCAACAGCTCACGCGGTGTGACTGTTCTCTAGGGGTTGCTACTGAGGTTACTAAGGCTTAGGCTTTTTCAATTTTTGTCAGTCCGCCCATATAAGGAACCAGAACTTCTGGTACCGTTACACTGCCGTCTTCGTTTTGATAATTTTCAAGCACTGCGGCTACCGTCCGACCGACAGCCAAACCAGAGCCGTTTAGTGTATGCATGTAGTGAATCTTGCCCTCTTGATCACGGTAACGGATCATGGCACGACGTGCTTGGAAGTCTTCACAGTTTGAGCAAGAGCTGATCTCACGATACATCCCTTGGGCAGGGATCCATACTTCTAAATCATAGGTCTTCGCTGCAGAAAAGCCCATATCTCCTGTACACAAGCTAAGCACACGGTAAGGTAAATTGAGTTTTTGCAAAATATCTTCGGCATTAGCCGTCATTTTCTCTAATTCTTCATAAGAATGTTCTGCATCACTGAATTTCACCATTTCGACTTTATTGAATTGGTGCAAGCGAATCAAACCGCGAGTGTCACGGCCAGCGCTGCCGGCTTCTGAACGAAATGATGGGCTCAAGGCAGTGAAGTAGGCAGGGAGCTGTTCTTGTTCTAAGATCTCCCCTTGATAGTAGTTGGTCAAAGGTACTTCCGCAGTCGGGATCAAAGTCAAATCAGTGTCTGCCAATTGGAAAACATCTTCTTTGAACTTCGGAAATTGCCCAGTACCGAACATTGCTTGGCTGTTGACGATATACGGGGTGATCATCTCCGTATACCCATGCTCATAAACATGCTGATCCAACATGAAGTTGTATAAGGCACGTTCCAAACGAGCACCTAAGCCTTTGTAGTAAACAAAACGGCTACCAGAAACTTTGGCACCCCGCTCAAAGTCGAGGATCCCCAAGTCTTCTGCGATCTCCCAATGGGGTTTTGGTTCAAAGGCAAAGGTTTTTGGGTCTGCCCAGCGGCGGACTTCTACATTGTCGTCTTCATCTTTGCCCACCGGAACAGAATCATTCGGCAAGTTCGGCAACGTCGTGGCGATCTCTTTGATGTCTTCATCAATTTGAGCGATCTCTTCATCCAATTGCTTGATTTGGCTGCCGACTTCTTTCATTTGGGCAATTTTATCTGCCGCATCTTCTTTCGCCCGTTTCAAGGCGGCGATCTCACCAGAAACCTCATTACGCAATTTCTTGCGCTCTTCCGTTTGGACTAAGAGTTCTCGGCGACGCTCATCAAGTGTTAAAAAGCGGTCCAACACTTCTTTTTGGACACCTCGTGTTGCGAGTTTGCTTTGTACTTCAGCAAAATTTTGGCGAATCATTTTTACATCTAACATAGTGATACATCCTCCTTTGATTTTTCCATAGAAAAAAGGCCATTCCGATCCCGTATTGCTTGGGACGAAATGACCATTCGCGGTGCCACCCAAGTTCAGCTTGCGCTGCCCTTGCTGCTCGTATCGTGAGCCAACGATTTTTCTTTCGAAAAATACACGTTAAAGAACTGGATTCTATTTTTTCCAACACTGATTTTCACCAACCATCAGCTCTCTATACAGATGAAAAAAATATACTAGGTTCTGTGCCTTGATTATTTTCTCTAGCATACCCAAAAAATGTTGGGTCGTCAACCATAGGTTTGTGTGTTGGATAAGTTGTTGCGTTTCAACGGGAGATGGATAATAAAGGACGTCCATTCCGGCGTTGACTTGGCATAGATATAGCCGCCATGTAAGGCGACGATGCTTTGAGCGATCGCTAGACCTAAGCCAGTTCCTCCTGTTTCTTGAGAGCGGGATTCTTCCACTCGGTAGAAACGGTCGAATAGAGAATCAAGGGCTTGCTTAGGGATCATTTGCCCATTGTTTTTGACTGTTAAGATCGCTTCGGTCCCGACTTTCTCGACTTCCATGCGGATCTTATCGGCGCCTTTGCCGTATTTCAAGGCATTCGAAAGCAAGTTATTGAAGACCCGTACCAGTTTTTCGGTATCGCCATCCATCTCGATGTGTTCCGGACGGGTGTATGTTTCAATCTTGATGCCTTTCCGACTAGCTTCTAATTCAAAGTCCGCCGCCAATTGTTCCACTAGCTGGGCCATGTCAAATTCCATCACATTGATTGGGACGCTAGGCTGGCGCACTTTTGTGTATTCAAACAAATCATCGACAAGGGATTTCATTTGCTTGGCTTTGACATACGCCGTATGGGTATATTTCAGCAATTCTTCTTCTGAATGGTATTGTCGATCTTCAATTAGACCTAAATAGCCGATGATCGAAGTCAACGGTGTTCGAATGTCATGACTGACATTGGTAATCAGCTCATCTTTGGATTGCTCGATCCGCCGTTCATCTTCAATCGCCGCCACCGTACTGTCGACTAAGCCATTGATATTAGAAACGATCCGACTTAAATCGCCCCGTAACTCGAAGGGGATGCGATGATCGTAATTGCCTTCCGCAATAAAATGAAGCTCGCTGATAATGTGACGTAGCTGCATTTGATGGTAGCGACGAATCAAACGCCAATATAAGACGATCACATCTAATAGGAAGAACATCGGTAGAATGAAGTTGCGCCCACTGCGGAAGATATCTGTATTAAAGGCAGATGTGAAAGCATTCTTCGATGCGTAGATGGCATCAACTAAATCTGGTGAATTTTCAACGATTGAGGTCAAGATGACCAAAATAGCGATATTTAATAGAAGTAAAAGAACAATCGTTACAATTCCTTCGGCAAATAACTCACTGATTTCCTTTGAGGTCAGCGTGATCCGTTTCTTTTTTTCGATTGGTGTGTTGCGCTTTTTTTCAGTTGGTTTACTTCGCATCTATTTTGTAGCCGACCCCCCATACTGTTTGGATGACTTTTTCACCATCCGTGGCTTCTTCAATCTTATCTCGTAAGTGACTGACATGGACCATAACTGTTTTGGCAGAAACGACACTTTCTTGTTTCCAAACTCGTTCAAAAATCTCATCGGCGCTAAAGACACGGTTCGGATGCGATGCCAGCAAGTAGAGGATACCGAATTCTAATGCAGTCAATTGAATTTCGTTGCCATCGACGGTTTTTACTTCATGGGAATCGCGATTGATAATAAGGGAGCTTACTTCTAGAATCTCTGGTTGATTTGAAGCAGCCTGCATCTTGGTTCTTCTCAATAGCGATTTTACCCGGGCCATAACTTCTAATGGGTTGAAAGGTTTTGTGACATAATCATCCGCACCGGCGACCAATCCACGAATCTTATCCATATCGGTTGTTTTAGCGGTCAGCATAATAATAGGGATTTGGGATTCTTTTCTCAATTCTTTCACGACTTGCATGCCATCCATTTCTGGCATCATGATATCTAAGATCAATAGTTCGATATCAGAAGTGGTGCGGATCTTGGTCAGTGCTTCTTTTCCATCATATGCTTTGACCGATTCATAACCTTCATTGTGTAAATAAATGCTTAATAGTTCTACGATCTCTTTGTCATCATCTGCTACAAGTATTTTCATACTGGGTCCTCCTAGGAACAATATTCTTTTCTCCATTTTAGCAAATATTCCACAAAATAGATAAAATCATACTTAAATTTATAAGAATGATAGGAATTAAGAAAACACAAAAAGGAAAAAGACGAACGATAGGCAAATAATAACGGAAAAATTCCTTAAAAAAGGCGGAAATCACGGACTAAAAATCACGAATCATCTTTGGAAACGGAGTAACTAGAAACGTTGGTCTATCAATCATTTTATGGTTGACGAATAGCGCAAGTCTTGGTATATTATTACATGTGCCAAATGACTAAACGAATTCGTAAAAAGAATTTAAAAAAGTGGTTGACGCACAGCTCGACAGATGATATTATAACGAAGTCGCAATTTTAAAATAGTTAATCGATGTTGATACATCAACAAAATTAATTAAAAAAAGTTGTTGACAAATAACAAATCATTTGTTATTCTAATGAAGTCGCTGAGACAGCCGCTGCGAAGTTGAAAAACAACGAGCGAAAAAAACTTTTAAAAAAGAGTTGACAATCAAACGTCGCTCTGATATGATATAAAAGTTGCTAACACAGCACTGTAGACCTTTGAAAACTGAACAAAGCAAGCAAACGAACCAATGTGTAGGACGTTTCAATTTATTGAAACAAATACATGCAAGCAATAGCTAGCAAAGTTAATTTTTATGAGCTTAATGACCGTATGGTCATTCAAACAAATCATTATGAGAGTTTGATCCTGGCTCAGGACGAACGCTGGCGGCGTGCCTAATACATGCAAGTCGAACGCTTTTTCTTTCACCGGAGCTTGCTCCACCGAAAGAAAAAGAGTGGCGAACGGGTGAGTAACACGTGGGTAACCTGCCCATCAGAAGGGGATAACACTTGGAAACAGGTGCTAATACCGTATAACACTATTTTCCGCATGGAAGAAAGTTGAAAGGCGCTTTTGCGTCACTGATGGATGGACCCGCGGTGCATTAGCTAGTTGGTGAGGTAACGGCTCACCAAGGCAACGATGCATAGCCGACCTGAGAGGGTGATCGGCCACACTGGGACTGAGACACGGCCCAGACTCCTACGGGAGGCAGCAGTAGGGAATCTTCGGCAATGGACGAAAGTCTGACCGAGCAACGCCGCGTGAGTGAAGAAGGTTTTCGGATCGTAAAACTCTGTTGTTAGAGAAGAACAAGGATGAGAGTAAAATGTTCATCCCTTGACGGTATCTAACCAGAAAGCCACGGCTAACTACGTGCCAGCAGCCGCGGTAATACGTAGGTGGCAAGCGTTGTCCGGATTTATTGGGCGTAAAGCGAGCGCAGGCGGTTTCTTAAGTCTGATGTGAAAGCCCCCGGCTCAACCGGGGAGGGTCATTGGAAACTGGGAGACTTGAGTGCAGAAGAGGAGAGTGGAATTCCATGTGTAGCGGTGAAATGCGTAGATATATGGAGGAACACCAGTGGCGAAGGCGGCTCTCTGGTCTGTAACTGACGCTGAGGCTCGAAAGCGTGGGGAGCGAACAGGATTAGATACCCTGGTAGTCCACGCCGTAAACGATGAGTGCTAAGTGTTGGAGGGTTTCCGCCCTTCAGTGCTGCAGCAAACGCATTAAGCACTCCGCCTGGGGAGTACGACCGCAAGGTTGAAACTCAAAGGAATTGACGGGGGCCCGCACAAGCGGTGGAGCATGTGGTTTAATTCGAAGCAACGCGAAGAACCTTACCAGGTCTTGACATCCTTTGACCACTCTAGAGATAGAGCTTCCCCTTCGGGGGCAAAGTGACAGGTGGTGCATGGTTGTCGTCAGCTCGTGTCGTGAGATGTTGGGTTAAGTCCCGCAACGAGCGCAACCCTTATTGTTAGTTGCCATCATTTAGTTGGGCACTCTAGCGAGACTGCCGGTGACAAACCGGAGGAAGGTGGGGATGACGTCAAATCATCATGCCCCTTATGACCTGGGCTACACACGTGCTACAATGGGAAGTACAACGAGTTGCGAAGTCGCGAGGCTAAGCTAATCTCTTAAAGCTTCTCTCAGTTCGGATTGTAGGCTGCAACTCGCCTACATGAAGCCGGAATCGCTAGTAATCGCGGATCAGCACGCCGCGGTGAATACGTTCCCGGGCCTTGTACACACCGCCCGTCACACCACGAGAGTTTGTAACACCCGAAGTCGGTGAGGTAACCTTTTTGGAGCCAGCCGCCTAAGGTGGGATAGATGATTGGGGTGAAGTCGTAACAAGGTAGCCGTATCGGAAGGTGCGGCTGGATCACCTCCTTTCTAAGGAATATTTCGGAAGACTACACATCGTTTGCCTTTGTTCAGTTTTGAGAGGTCTACTCTCAAACAAATTTGTTCATTGAAAACTGGATATCGAAGAAAAAATCAAAACAAGTAACACACACCGAGTTGAAATGTTAAAAGAGTTTTTTAATAAGTTCAACGCTTATTTTCTTGAGCAACCTTCTATCGCTAGAAGAAGTACTCAAAACCGACCGTAAGGTCAAAGGTTAAGTGAATAAGGGCGCACGGTGGATGCCTTGGCACTAGGAGCCGATGAAGGACGGGACTAACACCGATATGCTTTGGGGAGCTGTAAGTAAGCTATGATCCAGAGATTTCCGAATGGGGAAACCCAGCATCTTTTATAGGATGTTACGTCTGCGTGAATACATAGCGCAGTCGAGGTAGACGCAGAGAACTGAAACATCTAAGTACCTGCAGGAAGAGAAAGAAAATTCGATTCCCTGAGTAGCGGCGAGCGAAACGGGAAAAGCCCAAACCAACAAGCTTGCTTGTTGGGGTTGTAGGACTCCGATATGGTAGTCTATTCAGATAGTCGAAATACTTGGAAAAGTATGTCAAAGAGGGTAAAAACCCCGTAGGCGAAATTTGGATAACACCTAGGAGGATCCTGAGTACGGCGGAACACGAGGAATTCCGTCGGAATCCGGGAGGACCATCTCCCAAGGCTAAATACTCCCTAGTGACCGATAGTGAACCAGTACCGTGAGGGAAAGGTGAAAAGCACCCCGGAAGGGGAGTGAAATAGATCCTGAAACCGTGTGCCTACAACAAGTTAGAGCCCGTTAATGGGTGATAGCGTGCCTTTTGTAGAATGAACCGGCGAGTTACGATAGCATGCGAGGTTAAGTTGAAGAGACGGAGCCGTAGCGAAAGCGAGTCTGAATAGGGCGAATGAGTATGTTGTCGTAGACCCGAAACCATGTGATCTACCCATGTCCAGGTTGAAGGTGCGGTAAAACGCACTGGAGGACCGAACCCACGTACGTTGAAAAGTGCGGGGATGAGGTGTGGGTAGCGGAGAAATTCCAAACGAACTTGGAGATAGCTGGTTCTCTCCGAAATAGCTTTAGGGCTAGCCTCGGAATTG
>NZ_CP172943.1:3415000-3750000 GCF_050544075.1 Enterococcus sp. AZ188 | reverse complement strand
TTAGCTCAGTTGGTAGAGCATCT
This sequence comes from Enterococcus sp. AZ188, assembly GCF_050544075.1. Lineage (NCBI taxonomy): Bacteria > Bacillati > Bacillota > Bacilli > Lactobacillales > Enterococcaceae > Enterococcus > Enterococcus sp. AZ188. Next base: position 3,749,977 of record NZ_CP172943.1, on the reverse strand, counting down.
GATTTGTAATCAGAGGGTCGAGGGTTCAAGTCCTTTAGCCGGCATCAGGAATACGCGGAAATAGCTCAGTGGTAGAGCACCACCTTGCCAAGGTGGGGGTCGCGGGTTCGAACCCCGTTTTCCGCTTTGCCTTAGCAATTTTCAGCCGGGGTGGCGGAACTGGCAGACGCACAGGACTTAAAATCCTGCGGTGAGTGATCACCGTACCGGTTCGATTCCGGTCCTCGGCATTTCATAATATGCGCCCATAGCTCAATTGGATAGAGTGTTTGACTACGGATCAAAAGGTTAGGGGTTCGACTCCTCTTGGGCGCGTAGTCTTTTTATTTGTTTCATTTTTATTATCGGGAAGTAGCTCAGCTTGGTAGAGCACTTGGTTTGGGACCAAGGGGTCGCAGGTTCGAATCCTGTCTTCCCGATTTTTTGATGCCTGAAGCATTCGCTTCAGGCTTTTTTGTGTTTTCAGCCAGTGAGAAGACCTGAAAATATGATACAATAGTAAAAAACGAGGAGGAAATTGTTTGAAGGGACAAATCATCAAAGCGCTAAGCGGATTTTATTATGTGGCATCAGAAGATGAAATCTTTCAAACCCGCGCTCGAGGAAATTTTCGAAATCGAAAAATCACTCCTTTGGTTGGGGATGAAGTGATTTTTGAAAGCAGCAATCAAACAGACGGCTATCTTTTAGAGATCTTGCCGCGAAAAAATGAGCTGGTTCGACCGCCAGTCGCAAATGTGGATCAAGGAGTGGTCGTGACAAGTCTAGTTGAGCCGAACTTTTCCTATAATCTATTGGATCGCTTTTTGGTGACCTTAGAGTATGAGGGGATCGAACCGATCATCTTTTTGACAAAAGCGGATCTTGTGAAAGATCTTGCCGCAATGAAAGCAATTGAGGAGACCTATCAAGCAATTGGCTACCACGTGATCACGTCAAAAGCAGAAGGCGAAGATCTATTGGAACTTCAACGGTACTTCCCTGAGCGGATCACTGTCTTTATGGGGCAATCCGGTGCTGGAAAGTCTACGCTATTGAATCGAATCGTCCCGGAATTGGCATTGGAAACAGGAGTGATCTCAGAATCTCTCGGACGGGGGAAACATACGACCCGTCATGTGGAGCTCTTGCCGATTTGTGATGGATTGGTTGCCGATACACCAGGATTTAGTTCGATCGATTTTCTGGAAATCGAAGCAGTAGAGTTACCAAAGCTCTTCCCTGATTTTTTAGCAGTAGCTTCCAACTGCCGCTTTAGGGAGTGTATGCACCTCAATGAACCTGATTGTGCAGTTAAACAGGGAGTTGCAGCAAATGAGATTGCTGCAACTCGTTACAAAAATTACGTGCAATTTTTAGAAGAGATTGAAAACCGACGTCCGGTTTATAAAAAGAAGAAAAAGTGAGGGAAAAGCATGATGAAACTAGCACCATCTATTTTAAGTGCCGATTTTGCAAATCTTCAAAGAGACATTGAGTTAGTGGAACGCCATGGCGCAGATTACATTCACGTAGACGTGATGGACGGTCATTTCGTCCCTAATATTACCTTAGGCCCAAACATCGTTAAAGCGATTCGCCCAGTTACCAAGCTGCCGTTGGATGTTCATCTAATGATCACCGAGCCAGAAAAGTATATCCATGCCTTCGCGGAAGCAGGCGCAGATATCATTGGTATCCACGCGGAAGCAACGCCTCATATCCATCGTGCGATCCAAATGATTGTGGCAGAAAATGTCAAAGCAGAAATCGTCATCAACCCAGGCACACCAGTTTCAGCCATTGAACATGTTTTATCCATGTGTGATCAAGTGTTAGTTATGACGGTCAATCCAGGGTTTGGTGGGCAATCATTTATTGAAGAATCACTGGAAAAAATTGCGGCGCTGGCTGCTTTAAAAGAAGAAAAAGGCTACCATTATGATATCGAAGTAGATGGCGGGATCGTTCCTGAGACAGCCAAACGCTGCCTGGAAGCAGGCGCAAATGTCTTTGTAGCAGGAAGCTATATTTACGATGCCGATGAACCTGCGGCGCAAATCAGAGCCTTGAAAGAAGCTTTGCAATAAATGAAGATTTTGTTAGCGGCAGGTGGAAGTCCTGAAAATTGGCCACAGTTGATGGCGTATGATAAATACATTGGAATTGATCGTGGGGCCCTGTTTTTGCTTCAGCACCAACGGCCAGTCGATCTGGCAATCGGTGATTTCGACTCCCTGACCGCAGCAGAACTGCAAGCGGTCAAACAACAAGTTAAAACAGTGATCCAAGCCCCTGCTGAAAAAGATGATACAGATACCCAATTGGCATTGGTTGAGACGTTGCGTCTTTATCCAGAAGCGCAAATCGACGTGATTGGTGCAACGGGGGGACGCCTTGACCATCTTTTAGCCAATCTGTGGTTAGTTTTAGAAGATCGGTTTCGTCCATTTGCCCCAAATCTGCGTTTTTTAGATCGTCAAAATGTCGTTCAGTTCTTTTTACCAGGCACCTATCAATTGGAAAAAGAACCCGGGATGCAGTATTTGGCGTATTGCTGTTTGACGCCGGTAACAGATTTGACGTTAACAGGTAGCAAGTATTTATTAGAAAACGTCCAAGTACCGTACCCAACTTCATATGCCAGCAATGAATTTCTGACACAAACAGCAGGTTTTTCCTTTAGCAGCGGGATGATAGCAGTCATTCAAAGTTGTGATTAAGAGACGGAACGTCTCTTTTTTTTGTTGAAAATTTCAGAAACTTAATTACAAAAAAAACATTAAGACGGACAACTTAGCTTTTGTTTGCAGGGTATTAATGGTAAAATTGGAACTACAGTTTGGAATTATTTGAGGTGTCTTTGTGAAAAAGTTTAATCCTAATAAAAATATTATCATCACATTGATTATTGTGATTTTAGTTGTCACCGTATTAAGCGTGACGATCGCCCGCCGAGCAGCGGGAAACTCCACCAATGCCGTGCAATCTACGGTCAATGACTCCGTTGGCTTTATCGATAAAATGATTACCGCTCCTTTTCGTTGGATCGAAAATGGTGCCAATTCAGTCAAAAATTTGTTTGTGACCTATGAAGAAAATGAACGTTTAAAAGAGAAATTGGACAGTTTTGAGGAACTGGAACAAGCGAAGGACAATGCGCAAAGAGAAATCGATGCCTTGAAAGAAGAGCTAGAGCTGAATGCAACCTTGACGAATTATGAACGGATCTCCGCCAATGTCATCAATCGGTCACCTGATACTTGGCAAGATATGCTGATCGTGGACCGCGGATCAAGAGATGGTGTTGAGGTCAACATGGCAGTCATGTCGCAAAAAGGCTTGATTGGTCGTGTCATTGAGGTCAATGCAGCTTCTTCTAAAATTGAACTTTTGACTTCTGAAAACCAGAATTCCAACCACTATCCGGTTCGGATCAGCGGCGAAGATGGGTCAAACTTTGGGATCCTAAGTAGTTACGATCAAAAAGAACGTTCCTTAGTCATTACCCAATTGACGGGGGACAATGAGCTGAAGGAAGGCGATGTCGTGCAGACCTCTGGATTAGGAGGAAACTCGCCCGCCGACTTAGCGATCGGAACAGTGATCCGTACCACCAAAGATGAGTTTGGTCTTGATACCCAAGTATTTGTAAAACCGTATGCCCAAATGTATGATATTCAAGCAGTAACGATTATCAAACGCTTGGCAGGTGAGGAATAGCCATGAAAAAGCATGACTACATCAAATACCTGGCAGCGGGCGTCTTCTTTTTGATGATGTTGGCAGATGGACAACTGACGCGTTTTTTGGAAAAATGGACCCAAGACAATTATATCGCCAGTGCGCATCTTTTATTGATCGCCCTTTTATGTGGCGCGAAGTATTTGCCGAAAAACTTTTTGATCACCACGGCGCTGGTGATCGGCTGTCTCTATGACGTGTATTATGTCGGTGTGATCGGCATCTACACGGTGGCGTTTCCCTTGATCGTGTGGATTATGTATATTTTGAAAAATACGCTTTATCAAAATGTATTTACCATGTTTTTCGGAATGATCATCTTTGTTACCAGCTTAGAAGTTGTGACATTGGGGGTTCAATTGCTGTTTAAGATCGCATCAGTTAGCACGTCATTCTTTGTTTCCCGCTTTTTAGCACCAACGCTTTTATTGAACATCCTTTTGTTTATCCTTTTAGTTGTTCCATTCATGAAGCTATTCAAAGACGAATAGCTTCATTTTTTTTGCGTTTGACTGTATAAAAATAACAGTGATTGAAATGTTTTTGTAATATTCCTTTTATCTCTCTGACATACGGCTGTGTTACAATCACACTATCGTGAAGGACTTTAGGTATTCTTAAGCATTTATACATAAAAAAACCATATTAGGGGAAGCAACAGCCGGAGGAATGAAGAGTGAAAAAGCGAATTTTATCTTTATTGTTAGTAAGTTCAATTGTTCTTACTTCTGCAGCAGCACCGACACTTGTCTTTGCATCAGATTTTGACAATAAAATTGAAGAAAAAAATCAAGAGATCTCTGACTTGCAAAACCAGCAAGCGAGCATCCAGTCACAAGTAGCAGCACTTGAAAGCGACGTGGCTGCAATCAATGAAAAAGCCCAAACTTTGTTGCAACAACAAGGGGATTTGCGTGCGGATTCTGAAAAGTTGAAGCAAGAAATTGCCGATTTGAAAGTCAGAATCGAAAAGCGTGAAGAAGCGATCCAAAAACAAGCTCGTGATGTTCAAGTCAATGGACAAAGCACGAACTTTATTGATGCAGTATTAGAAGCTGACTCTTTAACAGATGCTATTGGCCGTGTGCAAGCAATGACGACGATCGTCAATGCTAACAAAGATCTTGTGGATCAACAAAAAGCAGACCAAGAAGCAGTTGAAGCGAAAAAAGCGGAAAACGACGATAAATTGGCAGAGATCGCAGCGAACCAATTTGAATTAGAAACACAATTAGGGGATCTACAAGCCAAACAAGCTGATTTGAATGTTTTGCAAGCGGAATTGGCTGTTCAACAAGCATCTAAAGAAGATGAAAAAGCTGATTTAGAAAAACAAAAAGAAGAATACGAAGCAGAACAAGCTCGCATCGCTGCGGAAGAAGCGGCGGCAGCAGCAGCTCGTGAACAAGCAGCACAAGAAGCAGCGGCTCAAGAAGCGGCAGCAGCTGAAGCAGCTACTCAGGAAGCAGCACCAAGCGAATCTTCAACGTCGAATTCAACGACATCAAGCGCCACAACAAATTCTAGTACGACGACTGATACTACGCAAGGCAGTTCATCACAAGGCAGCGGTTCAGCAAATACGACACCATCGACACCTGCCAATAATAACAATAGCAATAACAACCAAGGATCAAATAATAGCAGCAACGGTTCAAGCAGTACTCCTGCACCCGCACAAACGGTCAATGGTTCAGCAATCGTAGCAGAAGCAATGAAATACATTGGTACCCCTTATGTTTGGGGTGGTACGACACCAGACGGCTTTGACTGTTCTGGCTTTACACAATATGTATTTGCTAAAGTTGGGATCTCATTACCACGGGTAACTTACGCACAAGAATTTTCCGGTACGGTAATTTCGATCAACGAAGCAAAAGCCGGTGACTTGTTATTCTGGGGTAGCCGCGGAAGCACACACCACGTGGCGATCGCTATGGGTAACGGACAATACGTTCATGCACCAACACCTGGTCAAAATGTTTCTGTCAGCAGTTACTCTTATTACTCACCAGATTTCGCGGTGCGCGTAAACTAAATCAATTGAAGCTATTTCAAAAGCTGGCGTTTTACGTCAGCTTTTTTTGTTTTCAGTCTTGCCAGAACATCTTATAATAGAGAAGAGAAAGGAAGCGGATAAAATGAACAAGACCTCGTCTTCCAGAGAAAAAATGATAACGGTTAAGTTTTATACGAATTATCTTTCTCGCATGATGATGCCGAATCTAAGTATTTTTATTGCATGGATGCTGATTTCATTCCTGCTGCCTTTGTTTTCAGTCGATCAACAAGTGATCCAGCAAATGGAACAAGGGGTCTTGACTGTGTTGCTGCCCCTCATGATTGCTTATACAGGTGGGCAAATGTTGGCACCTGAGCGAGGTGGGGTCGTAGGAGCAGTGGCGGTCTTAGGGGCTATTCTCGCAACGGAAATTCCCCAAGTCTTTGGGGCGATGCTACTGGGACCACTGGCAGGCTGGCTGTTGTATCGCAGTGATTCGATCGTGAGCAAAGTCAAAAGTGGCTATGAGATGCTGGTGCGCAATTTTATTGCAGGTGCGCTTGGCGGACTCCTTTTTTTAGGTAGTTATTTCCTATTGGCGCCGCTTTTTAATTGGTTCAGTCTCGGCAGCTATCAGCTCGTTGATTATTTCGTTCGGCAAAATGTCTTGCCCTTTATTCATATCATTGTAGAACCATTGAAGGTTTTGTTTTTTAATAATATTGTCAACCATGGACTATTTACGCCGCTAGGAATCGAAGCCGCGGCAGTTAACGGTCAGTCGGTTTTATTTTTGATCGAGGCCAACCCCGGTCCAGGATTAGGGGTCTTAGCGGCGTATCTTTTCTTTGGTTCAAAGCGAAACCGAACGAATGCCGCAGCATCCATTTTTGTGCAGGCCATTGGCGGGATTCATGAAGTCTATTTCCCGTTTGTTCTGCTCGATCCTTGGGTGTTGCTCGGTCCGATCGTTGGTGGTTTCAGCGGTACACTGATCTTCCAATTTTTAGGAGTAGGCTTGAGAGCACCGGCGTCCCCGGGCTCGATTTTGGCGATTTTACTCAATACACCGGCTTCTATGATCCTTGGTGTCTTAACTGGGATTGTCGTCAGTACGGTCGTATCGTTTGCGATCGCTAGTGTGCTATTAAAACGGAAGACCAATACAGAAAATGAGGAGCGTAAGATGCCGAAAATGAAGAAAGTCACGGAGATCGTCGTGGCCTGTGACGCAGGGATGGGGTCCAGTGCGATTGGTGCCAGCATACTAAAAAAACAGTTGCAAGAAGCCCAGCTAACGTTTCCTGTCCGCTATCAGTCGATTTATCGTGTGACGGATGATCCCAAGCTGTTAGTGATCACCCAACGGGAATTAGCAGCTATTGCCCAAAAGCAGACACCACACGCACAGCATTATGTGCTAGATAATTTTTTGGCGGCAGATGAGTATGCTCCGCTGATCCAAGAATTACAAAGAAGAGAACAGGATCCGCAAAAATCGTTACAAATCGAAGCAGCAAGTTCGCTAGGGTTTTCAACGATCATCTTTTTGTATACTGGAAAAAAACGCGGTTCACAAACGATGGCAGTGGAGATATTAAGAAAAATGGCTCGCCAACAAGCGCTGTCTTTGACCATCAAAAAAATGGCATATGAAGGACAAGCTCTTGATCCTAAGACAGTCTATATCCTCCCGAAAGAACTTGCAGAAAAGTGCCCGATCCCAGATGTTCCTTTACTGGTGGTGGATGATTTATTGACGACAGATGCGTATCGTCAGTTACTGACAGAAGGAGTCGACTATGTTTTTGACCAATCGTGAAACACTTTTATTAACGGAATTGATGAATAGTACCGGTCCAGTTTCTTTAGATCGCATGATGCAAGTCTTAAAAGTCAGTAAACGAACGGTGTACCGTGAACTGGCTAATCTAGAAAAATCCTTAGAAACAGTAGATGCTACCTTAGAGAAGGTCGGTCGTGGTCATTTCCAAATTTTTGCATCAGAAACGAGCATTCGCCAATTGCAAGAAGCCATTATGGCAGATACCGATCAAGCATTCGCGGCTAGTGAGCGACAACATCGTATTTTGTTGCAACTGACTACCGCCACGAAGCCTGTATCCAGTCATTTTTTCTTGGAGCGTTACCAAATCAGCAATACGACGTTTTTTTCAGACATCAAACAGCTTGAAGAGAGTCTCGCACGGCTGCCGTTAAGGATCGTGCGCAATCAAGGGTATGAGATTGAAGGCTCCGAAAAGTATCGGCGGTTGATCACAGCCAATACACTAGTGATGGAGATCAATGAATACCAATTTTTCCATTTACTGGAAACCGATGATGAAGCCCCGTTTATTTTTCAATTTCTGTCCCGCGACCACCTATTACTAGCCCAGCGGTTGATTCGCGAAACCATCGAGCCGCAGTTCAAGGAACTTAGTGACCGCAAATTGGCCTTTATCGTCTTGATGCTGGCGCTAGCCATGGATCGGGTAGCTTTGGGCTATACGGTGGAAGAAGAGACGTACCCGAGTCAGATCAACAAAGACTTGCTGAAGGTGGCGAAAAAGATTTTTGCTCAGATCGCCGAAAAGACCAAACTGCTTTATTCCATCAACGAAATCGTCTTTTTTGCCGTGTTACTAGGTGATTTTGCCAATTCCTTTGACCGTGATTTTTTTGATGACAATTTTGATACCGACTTGGCTTATCGTGTAAAACGCTTGATCGAATTGGTCAGTGAGCAAACGGAAGTGGCGTTTTATGAAGACACGAACTTGTATAAAATGCTGCTGACCCATATCTCAGGAGTAATGACGCGGGCTATTTTAGAAGAAGATCATTTGAACAACCCTATCCTAGAAAAAATCATGAACCAGTATGTCGAGATTGCCAGCGGGATTCGCAATCATCTGCCGCAAGTCTTTCCGCAGCAGCAGTTCTCGGAAGAAGAAATTGCCTATATGGTCCTGCATTTTGCCAATTCGTTGGAAAAAAATCCGAAAGTGTTAGAAGTCAATATTGCAGGGATCTCTCCTAGCGGATTAGCCTCCATCAGTTTGTTAGAGATGCAGCTGCGGAAACATTTTCCCTTTATCAATCAAATCACCTTCTTTCGAGTGGGGGATGTCAAACGGGAAAATATCGAGGAGACCTATGACTTGGTGATCTCGACTTCATTGCTGCCAGGGTATCAAGGAGAGTACAAACTCGTTTCACCGATCCTGCTAGAAGAAGACATTCAAGAGTTGAAGAAGGCCTTCCAAGCCATTAGTCAGAAAAAACGTTCCGCCAAAAAAGCGCCCTCTGCTTTGGTCAAAGAGGAATCCTATGAAGCGGTCTTGGCTTTTATCGAAGCTATTAACCAGCTATTGGCGCTGTTTCAAGTGCAGGCGATTGATAACCCAGCGGACTTGGAAGAAACGTTGCAGCTGGTGCTGACGTCTTTTGATGCACATGTTGTTTTAGATCGTGAGAAAGTTGTTGATCGTCTCTTAAGGCGCTACTTCCAAGCGCCAGTGGGCATTCCTGACACCCACTTTGCCTTGTTTCACGCGGCGAGTTCGGCGATCCTGCAACCTGTTTTTCGTATTTTCGATTTGAAACAGCCGCTGCCACTTCTAGCGATGGATAAAAAAGAAATCGCTGTTACCCGTTTATTAGTCATGCTGGCGCCCTATCCTATCAATGAAACAAGCTCTCAGATGTTAGGGAAGATCAGTGGTTCGATCATTATGAATGATCTAAATACGGAGATTTTTAATTCCGGCAATGATTCGATTATTTATCAGTTACTCTCTTCGCTCTTGATTGAAGAAGTAAAACAATAGGAGGGATCAGCGATGTATATTCCACAGGAGCGGATTTTGTTGGATCAACACTTTACCGATGCCACAGAGGCTCTGACAAAAATTGGCGAGTACTTAGTCAACCAGGAGATCGTCTCTTTACCTTATGTCAAAAGCCTTTTGCGGCGCCATCAAAAAACAGGTGTTTACATCGGTAACTTTGTTGCATTGCCCCATGGGGAAGAAGAAGCCCAGCAATGGATCAAGGAAGAAGGGCTCTTTTTGATCCAAGTGCCGGATGGCGTCGACTTTGGCACGAAGGAGCAACCCAAAATCGCTACGATCCTTTTCGTAGTCGTCTTAAAAGAGCAGCAATTAGCTGTTTTGCAAGAAATCGCCTTTTTTTGTTCCGATATGCAAAATGTTCGGGCGCTTAGTGATGCCGAATCGGTTGAAGAGATCCAACAGATTTTGCTTGCAGAAGAATAAGCGGTCAGCAGCAGACTGGCTTGTAACAAGAGAAGCGAACGAAATGAGTGAATGAGCTGCCTCCGTGTGCTCGCTCTTTCTACCTTGTGTAGAAGGAGCGGGTACACGTTTTTTTTTGTGTTTTGGCAAAAACCAGATAGAAATGCTCCACGTGAAACATAACAAAAATAAGCGAGTGCAGGGGCTACTCGCCTTTTTTTGTTCTGTCTGTTTGGCTACAAGTTTTGGCACAGTTTTTTGTGCCAAAGTACGACTTTCGACCGTTTTGGGAAGCGCCTACAATAAGGGTGTAAGCAGACGAGAGGAGAGAAAAAAATGGAACAGACACAAAAAGCAGCCAAATCATCAGTAAAAGCAAAAGTTCAAAAATTAGGCAGTACGTTGTCGAGTATGGTGATGCCAAATATCGGCGCATTGATTGCATGGGGTGTATTAACGGCATTATTTATTCCAGATGGGTATCTACCAAATGAAGCTTTTGCAACGATGGTCGGTCCAATGCTAACGTATTTGATCCCAATCTTGATCGGGTATACCGGCGGGAAAGTGATTGCTGGCGACCGCGGGGCCGTGGTTGGGGCGATCGCGACGATGGGGGTCATCGTCGGAACAGATATCCCAATGCTATTGGGTGCGATGATCATGGGTCCTTTAGGCGGTTGGGTCATCAAGAAATTTGACGAGATCTTCCAAGACAAAGTTCGCGCTGGCTTTGAAATGTTGGTCAACAACTTTTCATCAGGTTTGATTGGCTTTGCCTTAGCATTACTGGGCTTTGTAGCAATCGGGCCAGTTGTTAACACCTTGACACAAGCAATGGCAGCAGGGGTAGAAGTGATCGTCAATGCCCACTTGATTCCATTAGCCAATATTTTTATTGAACCAGCAAAAATCCTATTCTTAAACAATGCCATCAACCATGGAATTTTGACGCCACTAGGTACTGAGCAAGTCAGCGAATTTGGGAAATCGATTCTTTACTTGTTAGAAGCCAATCCTGGACCTGGTTTAGGAGTCTTGCTAGCCTTCACTTTCTTCGGAAAAGGAGCAGCGAAATCTTCGGCACCTGGAGCGATCATCATTCACTTTATCGGTGGGATCCATGAGATCTACTTCCCATACGTCATGATGAAACCATTGATGTTCTTAGCAGTGATTGCCGGCGGTGTATCAGGAAGCTTTACCTTCCAATTGTTAGGTGCAGGCTTACGGGCACCTGCTTCACCAGGTTCGATCATTGCGATCTTAGCAATGACGCCATTCAACTCGGTGATGAGTGTCGTTTCTGTCTTAGCCGGAATTGCCGTAGGAGCAGGCGTGTCCTTTATCGTCGCTGCCGCGATCTTGAAAGCAGATGCGAAGGATACGGTGGATAATTTTGAAGAAAAAGTACAACAAACGCAAGCAGCAAAACTCAGCGCCAAAGGTTTGGCGGCTCAACCAATGACTGGCATCAATCGCATCATCTTCGCATGTGATGCAGGCATGGGCTCCAGTGCTATGGGGGCATCGATATTACGTAAAAAAGTCAAAGAAGCGGGTCTTCCACAAAATGTTTCGAATTCCGCCATCAACAATTTGACGGACGATGCCAATACATTGATCGTCACTCAAGAAGAATTGCAAGAACGTGCCAAACAAAAAGCGCCAAATGCGACTTTCGTCGCGGTTGAGAATTTCCTGAACTCTCCACGGTACGATGAAATCGTAGCCACATTGTCAGGGACAAAGACAGCGGGGGAGTTAGAAAAAAAGTCTGAAGCAGGCAATCAGGCAGATGTTCCTTCCGCCAATGACCTTAAGCAAGTCAGTGAAATCATTTTGGCCCACGATGATCGCAAAGGTTCGGCAACGATGGCTCAGAAAGTCTTCCAAGATCTTTTAGCCAAAGAAGCTCTGACGATGCCAATCAGAAAAAGCCATATCAATGATCTCCATGCCAACGCCTCTTCCCTGGTGATCACAAAAGAAGCCTTAACGCCGCAAGCGCAAACCTCAGCGCCAGAAGCGATCCATCTATCCGTTAATAATCTGATGGGAACGACGAACTATCAACGGATCGTGGCATCGATCAAAGCAGCGAATTAAGAAAGGATGAGCCGAATGCAAGTATTAGAAAAAGACATGATTGAATTGAACAAACAATTTGCGACCAAAGAAGAAGCCATTCGTTACTGCGGCGAAAAACTGCTGGCGGCAGGCTGTGTGGAAAAAGAATACGTCGAAGCCATGCTTGAGCGTGACGAGATGCTCTCAGTCTATATGGGGAACTTTATTGCGATTCCTCACGGTACGGATGAAGCCAAAAAATACGTCAAAAAATCAGGTATCTGTATCGTGCAAGTGCCTGATGGCGTGAATTTCGGTACAGCGGACGAAGAAAAAATCGTCACCGTCCTTTTTGGTATCGCGGGCAAAGGGGAAGATCATCTGCAATTGGTCCAACAAATCGCCCTCTTTTGCAGTGATATCGATAACGTCGTCGAATTGGCGGATGCTTTGGATAAAGAAGAAATCGCCCAAAGTTTGACCGTAGCATAAGGATTTAAGGAGGATACAAGACATGAAGGCAGTTCACTTTGGTGCAGGTAATATTGGTCGCGGCTTTATCGGCGAGATATTGGCTGCCAACAACTTTGAAATCACATTTATTGATGTCAATGAAACGATCATTGACGCCTTGAAAGCAAGACAAGGGTATACCATCGAATTAGCCGATGAGACCCAAGAACAGATCCACATCGAGCATGTGACAGGATTGAACAATGCCAAAGAACCAGAAGCGGTGATCCAAGCGATCGCCGAGGCAGACATCCTTACGACCGCCATTGGTCCCAACATTTTGCCGCATATCGCTGAGCTGATCGCCAAAGGCTTAGAAGCACGTCAGCAACACCCAGACAAGCCAGCCATTGATGTGATCGCCTGTGAGAATATGATCGGCGGATCGACCTTTTTAAAAAGCGAAGTGCAAAAATACATTGCGGATTGGTCAGCGTTGGAAGCGACGGTTGGTTTTCCAGATGCAGCGGTGGATCGCATCGTACCGCTGCAGCACCATGAAGATCCCTTATTCGTTCAAGTAGAACCCTTCTGCGAATGGGTGATCCAAGAGTCAGGGATGAAATCCTCGATCCATCTGCAAGGGGTCCATTATGTGGCGGATCTGGAACCGTATATTGAACGGAAATTATTCAGTGTCAATACGGGTCATGCCACGGTAGCGTACACAGGCGCCCTCCAAGGCTATCAGACGATCGATGAAGCGATGCAGGACCATTTAGTGGTGATCCAATTAAAATCCGTTCTCGAAGAAACTGGCCGGCTTTTAATTGAGAAATGGGCTTTTGATCCTGAAGAACATGAACGGTATATCGAAAAAATCATCCAACGCTTTAAAAACAAACACATTTCCGATGCCATCACTCGGGTGGCACGGACACCTGTCCGCAAATTAGGGACCGAAGAACGCTTTATCCGACCAGTCCTTGAGTTAGAAAAACGCAATATGCAGCCAGATCATCTCTATGAAACGATCGGCATGATCTTCAACTACAAAGACCCTGAAGATGAGCAAAGCCAACAATTGCAAGCACTTTTGGATGAAAAATCACTACCGGAAGTCATTGCAGAAATCACAGGCTTGCAAGATGAAGACATGATTGAAACGATCCGACAAAACATTGAAAAATATGCGTATGTTGCCGCATAAAAACGAGTAAAACACAGAACAAGCAGATAAATTGCCGCATCCGTAAAAGCTAGCCCAACAAGCGAGCTTTTGCGGATAGGTCAATTTCTTTCAACGCTTGTTCTGTGTTTTTTGGCTCACCGATTGACCTTTGCTGCCAACTTGACGATAATAAGAAAAGAAATGAGGGAGAGCAATGGAACGATGGTTTGAAGAAGCCCAGCTTCAAGTAATTGAGTTGCCGATCGAATGGCAGGAAAACCGCCCCGTCTATCGGGCCTTTATCCGTGAATTGCCGACGATCCAAGGGGAAGGAACATCGCGGCAAGCTGTTTACCGGCAGTTGGCAGAAGCCTACGCGGCTTACCTTGCCCAACTTCGAGAGGTCAATGAGGCGCAGGAAGAAATGACGTCTTCCTTATTATCGACGGAAGAATTATTGCGCTACTATGATGGCGAGACCTTCGATGGTTTTGAGTTGCCCTCTGACGAGTAACAGGAAAAAAGCCATTCACTGAAAACTGAAAAGCTACGCAAGAAAAAACCGCTCAGCTGCAGCTCGATCGATACGAAGGATCGAACGCTGCAACTGGCGGCTTTTTTTCTCTAAGAAACCAAGTCTTATTCGTGGTTAGTTCAATGCCTCGGTAATGGCTTGATTGAAGGCATCTAAGTCATCTGGGTTTCGGCTGGTGATCAACCGATAGGTTTCGTCGATCACGACGGGCTCATCTTTGACAGTGGCACCTGCGTAGGCTAAATCTGGTCGCACAGAATCATAAGCCGTCAAGGTCAAATCTTTCGTCAGTCCTGTTTGGATAAACAGTTGTGGGCCGTGGCAAATGGCAAAGACGGGACGATCAGATGTCAAAAAGTCTTTCGTCAATGACACATAGCGCTCATCGGTCCGTAATTGGTCAGGGGAGAAACCGCCTGGGATCAACAAAGCATCAAAACTGGCGGGATCGATCGTATCGATGGCCGCATCAACGGGAAACGTTCCACCTTGTTTGCCTTTTACGGTCTCGGCGCCTTCATTACTAATAACGACTACTTCATGTCCGGCCGCTTCCAGTGCTTCTTTTGGTGACGTCAATTCAACATCTTCAACTAGATCAGTGACAATAACAGCAACTTTACTCATTCGATCTCCTCCTTATTACTTGATGAACAATTTGTTCACCTGCTATTATTTATGCTAACGAAGATTTTCGCTGTTGACAAATCATCTGTTTGTCTGCAGCTTGAAAAAGAAAGAAGGCAACGCCATGGCAACGATCCAACTATTTATCTCTGATACCCCCCTTTGCTTTGAAAAAGCGGAATTCACTTTTATGGAAGAAACATTTGTCATCGAGAAACAGCAACTATTTGAAAAAGTCGATGCGGTGATGCATCAAGAGGTATCCTCGTCCTTGGTTTCATTGGTAGAAAAAGCCCTTTTGACGCTAGAAGCGATCGGGGAAGAAGAGGATTATTTCGACCTGCTTTATTTGACCTATGAGAATACCCGGCGTTCCCTCAGCGGACAGCAATTACTCGCACAGCCTTTTCCAGCTGTAGAGGCAGCCTTGCAGCCGGTCTTTGATGAGTTGGCAGAACCGATCGTAGAAAAGTTTTATGAAGAGCTGACCAATCAATTAGAAGAAATCACCGATGATGAGCTGTTTAGTTCCTACTATCTGGATGATGAGCAAGCGGTGATTCAAATCGATGCCCCGATCCAACATGAAGAAGTAATCGCATTGCCCGCCCTTTTACGGGATTACCATGGCACGTTGCACCTGACCTTTGAAAAGTTTTATGAATACCTTGTGTAGCGGCGGCAACTGTCGTCGTTATTTTTTGTGAAAACAGTTACATGTTTAGTTTTTTTTAAATCCTGCGACAGAAGCCTCGGGAATCTTGACCCTTTTGTCAGAAACGATTATAAAGGTAAGAAGAGGCTGAAGGAACCGAGACTGCCGATGGGCAGAATCGGGTAAGAAAAGGATGAGAATCATGCGAAAAGTCCCGCCTATTTTAAAACCAATTGCACTTTTAACGATATCAACGATCATTGCCACTGCCACCGGCGTGGTGAATTCAGGCAGTTACCGCCAACCAAGTCGTGCGACGGAAACGACAGAAACGACCGAACAAGCACCAAGTGAAAGCACACCGTCTTCGATAACGGAAGACAGTCAAAATCAAACACCTGCTAGCACGGACTCACAACCGACGAACGATGACCAGCAGAACACACCGTCATCCAGCAGTGAAGTAGTAACACCAGAAACGACCCCGTCTTCTTCGGTGCCGACAGAAACGACACCATCAAGCGATGAGAGTGTTTCACCGGCGACACCGGAAAACAATCAAGAAACGCCTTCTTCAAGTGAAGAAACCACGCCAGATCCACAAGGGATCATGGATGAGAATCAAGGAAATGAGTAGGTGAGAAAATGACGCTTATTTTAGATTTAATCAACGGCATCCACAAATTTTTGGGCTATCTTGACATCAGTCCCAAATACTTGAATCGCGCCTATACCATCCTCAGCATCATTCCAACGGCGTATATTTTGCGGATCGTCTATGGAATGTTTGCGAACCAAAACTATTTTCAAGCGATCCTTTATACGATCGGCTTTTTGGTCTTAGTCTATTTTTGGGTACTGAATATCTTCTATTATTTCTTGAATAAAAATATGAAGTTCGATGTCACTCAGACCTTTGTCAAAGTCTTGCCGGATGAAGTCTTCAATATTGAAGGGGAAACTATCAGCACCACCGACATTGATCGTTTGACGACTGAAAAAGCGGTGATCGATTTTGAAGAAGACTATCAGCTGGTATTGGCGAATCATTTGCAGACCTTGATCGCTCAAGAAGAATTGGCGATCAAACCGTCATCCAACGGCTTTACGATCCCGAAAAATACCTTGTACCCTTACTATTTTGTCAAACAGCAAGGGAAAAACGAGTACGTATTGCAGATCGGGACCAGCTACACGGAGATGACGAAAGTCGGCACGATTCAATGGACCGGCAAGCAACCTTTAGAGCCAGTGGGCTTATTTATCACTGGCGGTGATTTTGTCAAAAATGATGTCAAATACCATGAACCCTACAGTTTGAAATTGTACGTCAAAAAAGAGGTCTCCGAAGAAGAACCACAGACCTCAAGACAGGCATATCGACGACAAGCACGCAAATAAGAAAAGGCAGTTCCCCCAGAGCGTTCTCTGAAGGGACTGCCTTTTTGGTATCTCGGTTATTCGATCGGAATGTTTTTTGCAGGTGCGTCTTTGTAGCTAGCTTTCGGTAAAGTCAGGGTCAAAACGCCGTCTTCAAACACTGCTTTGATGGACTCGTCATCAATGTCTGTGATGGTGAAGGTCCGTTGATAGGCACTGCTGGAGCGTTCTTTGCGCAAATAATGTCCGAAATCATCCTCGGTTTCAGTGGTCTCCGTTTGAGCCGCTGAAATCGTCAAGGTATTGTTGACGTAACTGACGCGGATGTTTTCTTTCTTGATGCCGGGTAAATCTGCTTGAACGAGATACTTGTCTTCGTATTCTTTAATGTCCGTGTTCATTTGTCGTTCTTGCCAAAAACTGTTCATTAATTTGCCTAATAGTTCTTCGCCGCCTGCTAAATCTCTTGGAATCAAATTTGCCATGTGGTTCCCCCGCTTTCTTTTATCCATTGAGTTGGTACCTCTATTTTACGAGGAACCAAGCCAAAGGGCAACCAAAATGGCAACAATCATAAAAACAAGAGAAATCACTCAACTATCTTATAAGAATCTGCTATGATAGAACTAAATAACTATCAGATGATTGGATGAATGAAGATGGAGATTATTGAAAAAGCGCCAGCTAAGATCAACCTCGGTCTCGATGTGTTAGAGAAAAGAACAGACGGCTACCATGAGTTGGAAATGGTGATGTCTAGTGTTGATCTAGCCGACCGTCTGATAATGGAAGAGATAGCAGAAGATAAGATCATTGTAGAAACCAACAAAGCTTTTTTACCAATTGATAAACGCAATAATGTCTATCAGGCCGCCAGTATTTTAAAAAAACGCTATAGTATCAAAAAAGGCATCCGCATTCGCATCACCAAGAATATCCCGGTGGCAGCTGGGTTAGGGGGTGGCAGTACGGATTGTGCGGCAGCGTTGCGGGGGATGGTTCGCCTTTGGGACTTGGATCTTTCCATGGCAGAGCTGATCGATATTGGTATGGAAGTTGGTACTGATGTTCCCTATTGTCTGTATGGGACCACTGCTCATATTGCAGGAAAAGGGGAGCTGGTGACGCCGCTGCGGCCGATGCCGCAATGTTGGGTCATCTTAGTCAAACCTCGTCTGAGTGTTTCAACGGGGAAAATCTTTCAAGAAGTCGAGCTAGACCAACTGCACCATCCAGATATCGCAGCATTGTCTGCCGCCGTCTTAGCCGAAGACTACTCGGCTATGATCGCTGCCATGGGCAATAGCCTAGAAGCCATCACGATCCCGAAGTATCCGATCGTCCAACAGATCAAAGATCGCATGATGAAATATGGTGCCGATGTTGCCTTGATGACCGGCAGCGGACCGACTGTTTTTGCTCTTTGTCAAAAATATTCACGGGCACAGCGGGTCTACAATGCCTTAAAAGGGTTCTGCGACGAGGTTTATCTTGTACGTACATTGAAATGAATGAGTCAAGGACACAGGCTGGATTCGCCTGTGTTTTTTTGCATTCCTTCTATAAAATCCAGTTCAATAGTAAAGAATAAGGCAGCTGAGGTAGGGAGGAAGCATCTAGAAGCTGCCCTACACAAAAGTCCCCGACGAAAAAAAGACGTCGGGGTCTGATTCTTTACCTAAAGCAAAGGCTATTCTTTTTGGTGCTGCTTCTTTGCGGATTTTTTCTTTTTGTCTTCTTCGTACAATGGTTTGTCGATCGTTTTGCGGATTTCTTCGGTTTGCTGCGATGCAGGATCTTCCGGTAAATCGATTCGATTCAGCAGTTCGCTGTTGTTTACAGTTGGCGGCACAGTTACAAATTCGTTCATCTTCGTTTCCTCCAAGTGCTTTTAGATGATTATCCTACTTACTCTCTAATTTTTCAAGTTATCACAAAGGAATCGCATGGCCAACGGTGTAAAATAAGACGATGTTCCCGAGAGAAGAATCCGCTTCAAATGAACGTTTTCTCCTATGTTTTCCGATTTATCTCGAAATAAAAGTTTTAAATCGTAAAACGTACGATTTGTCTTGACGAACCGGAAATCATTTGATAGAGTAACTTTTGCTAACAAAACGGAGTTGTTCCGTTTTAAAATAAAAAGATGAGCCAGCAAATGGAAGGGGAAATCCCGATGAAAAAAATCTTACTTACTACAGCACTCCTTTTAGGGGGCGTGCTTCTTGGCGCTTGTGGGCAGCAAGAAGCGACAAGTCAATCGAGTGACGCAGAAAAGCTGTCGATCGTCACGACCTTTTACCCAATGTACGAATTTACGAAAGAAGTCGCAGGTGAGGCAGCGGATGTCTCCTTGCTGATCCCTGCAGGAACAGAACCTCATGACTATGAGCCAAGTGCCAAAGATATGACCAAAATTATGGATGCAGATGCCTTTGTCTACAATAGTCCTGAGCTAGAAACTTGGGTTGCTAGTTTGACGGATTCCGTCGATCCTGAGCAAACAGCAGTGATTGAAGCGGCCAAAAACATTCAGTTGGTGGAAGGCACAGAGGAAGAGCATGGTCACGAGGACGAAGACAGCCATGAAGGCCATGATCATACGTATGACCCTCATGTTTGGACTGACCCAGTCTTAGCGATCCAAGAAGTAGAAACGATCCGCGATGACCTGATTGCGAAGTTTCCTGAGCAAAAGGCAACCTTTACGGAAAATGCGGCTGCCTATATCGAAAAGCTTTCTGCTTTAGATGAAGCCTACCAAGCGGCATTAAAGGATGCGACCCAACGAACCTTCGTTACGCAGCACGCAGCCTTTGGCTATTTGGCACGGCAGTATGATTTAGTCGAAGAATCGATTTCGGGCATTTCACCCGATCAAGAACCAACGCCAAGTCGGTTGGCTGAGCTGAAAGAATATGTGGAAGAAAAACAAGTCAAAGTTATCTATTTTGAAGAAAATGCCTCATCGAAGGTGGCTGAGACCTTAGCCTCTGAAACGGGCGTGGAGTTAGCGGTCTTGAATCCATTAGAAAGCTTGACGCAAGAGCAGATGGATAACGGCGAAACATACCTGTCTGTAATGGAAGACAATTTGGCAGCATTACAAAAAAGTATTCACTAAGGAGGCGCCTGCGTGCGTTATATCGATGTAAAAGATTTGACCTTTTATTATGATGATGAGCCCGTCTTGGAAGACATTTCTTACTTTGTTGAAGACGGCGAATTCGTGATTTTGACCGGCGAAAATGGGGCGGCAAAATCTACTTTGATCAAAGCAACCCTTGGTTTGTTGAAACCTTCTAAAGGAGCAGTCACCTTGGCGACCAAGAATGCAGCTGGTGAAAAATTAAGCATCGGCTACATTCCTCAGCAGATTGCTTCCTTTAACGTCGGGTTCCCCAGCACCGTTTTGGAATTGGTCCAATCAGGCCGCTACCCAAGAGATCGTTGGTTCAAGCGACTGACGAAACGAGACCATGAACATGTCCGCCGTGCATTAGATGCCGTCGGGATGTGGGACGTGCGTCATAAACGGATCGGTGAGTTGTCCGGTGGCCAAAAACAGCGGATCAGCTTGGCACGGGTCTTTGCCACGGATCCTGATTTATTTATTTTAGATGAACCGACTACGGGGATGGATGAACAATCCCGCAATCTGTTTTATGAACTGCTGCGGCACAATGCTCATGACCACGGCAAGTCGATTTTGATGATCACTCATGATCACGAAGATATCAAAGAATATGCGGACCGTCAGATCCGTTTAGTGCGGAAGGAGGATTCACCATGGCGCTGCTTTCATATGAATTCATGAGAAGAGCTTTTCTTGCGGCGATTTTTATTGCTGGTATCGCACCAATGCTAGGGGTCTTTCTGGTGATTCGAAGACAGTCATTGATGGCTGATACGCTGTCCCATGTCTCTTTAGCAGGGGTGGCACTAGGCTTCTTTCTAAATCTAAATCCGAGTTTGACGACGCTATTGATTGTAGTCATTGCCGCAATCATTTTGGAATACTTGCGAACACTGTACCGCAGTTATTCAGAGATTTCGATCGCCATTTTGATGTCCGGCGGTTTAGCGTTAGCCCTCGTCTTGATGAACCTTAGCGGGGGGAACTCCGCAACGAGTATCCAATCGTATTTGTTTGGGTCGATCGTTACGATCACACAAGAGCAAGTTTGGATCTTAGGCTTTTTGTTTTTAGTCGTTTTTGCTTTATTTTTCTTATTCAAACGGCCCATGTACATTTTGACCTTTGATGAAGATACCGCTCATGTCGATGGCTTGCCTGTGCGAGTGATGTCGATGCTCTTTAATGTCTTGACGGGGGTGGCAATCGCCATGATGATCCCGATTGCGGGTGCATTGCTGATCTCTGCGATCATGGTTTTACCAGCTGCCATCAGTATGCGTTTAGGCAAAAGCTTCAACGCGGTGATTTTGATCAGTGTCGTGATTGGCATGATTGGGATGATGTCTGGTTTGACCAGTTCCTTTTATTTGGACACACCACCGGGAGCGACGATCACGCTGGTTTTTATCGCTCTTTTCTTAGTAATCAATTTGATCAAACGCATCGTGATCCTCGTGCAACGAAAACAACGCCTCAAATAAAGGGCTTTATGAAAAAGAAACGAAGAATTTTCGTTTCTTTT
The DNA here is from genome assembly GCF_050544075.1 of Enterococcus sp. AZ188. Classification (NCBI taxonomy): domain Bacteria; kingdom Bacillati; phylum Bacillota; class Bacilli; order Lactobacillales; family Enterococcaceae; genus Enterococcus; species Enterococcus sp. AZ188. Next base: position 3,728,441 of record NZ_CP172943.1, on the reverse strand, counting down.
TTTTAAACTCTAATCAAAACCGAACGATATAAGCAATATTTCAGATAATGCTCGCATTTATCCCGAAAAAGCCTTATAATAAGGCGAATAAACTAAAGGAGTTGTCCGGTGTGAAAATACGTCGAAGTGAACGACTGATCGATATGACACATTACTTGTTGAATCATCCCCATGAATTGATTTCATTGTCCTTCTTTTCTAAACGATATGCCTCTGCAAAATCATCGATTAGCGAAGATTTATCTATTATCAAAAAGACCTTTAAAGAACGAGGAACAGGCATTCTTGATACCGTGCCAGGCGCTGCTGGCGGTGTTTTTTTTGTGCCTGAAATTTCTGAAGAAGAAGCGTATGCGTACGTTGAAGGGCTGGCAAAACGCTTGTCTGAGCAAGACCGTTTGTTGCCTGGCGGCTATGTCTATCTATCTGACTTATTGGGCGAACCGGAATTGCTGCGCCAAGTCGGCCGCATCATCGCTTCCAAATATTTAGGCGAACAAATCGATGCGGTGATGACCGTTGCTACTAAAGGAGTTCCGATCGCTCAAGCAGTCTCTTACTACTTGAATGTTCCCTTCGTGATCGTGCGTCGTGATTCCAAGATCACTGAAGGCTCGACCGTGAGTGTCAATTATGTCTCTGGTTCTTCAGAGCGGATCGAAAAAATGGAATTATCCAAACGCAGCTTAAAGCGCGGCTCTAGAGTATTGGTGGTTGATGACTTTATGAAAGGCGGCGGCACGGTCAATGGGATGAAGAGCTTGATTGAAGAATTTGAGGCCGAATTAGTCGGTATTACGGTTTTTGCCGAAACGAAATTCAAAGGCAAGCGGGCCATCAGCGATTACAGCTCTCTGCTGTATGTTGAAGATGTCGATACCCAGACCAAAACGATCTCGGTAGTACCGGGAAATTATTTTGAGAAAAAAGCCTGATTTTTGTGGCTCTTAGACTGGCGCAAGCAGCTGTTTTTCGAACGGCGGCTGCCAGTCTTTTTTTGATTGGTCTAGGTGGAGATTCCTTAAATCGTTGAAATTTACAAGTACTTGGGCTAAACTGTTTATAGGAAATTCAATGAACAAAAATCGTTCAGATTGATAGGAGTGGAATACGTGGACGCACGTTTTGCAATAATTTTAGCGGCTGGAAAAGGCACGCGCATGAAATCGAAGTTATATAAAGTGTTACATCCGGTTTGCGGTAAGCCAATGGTGGAGCACATCATGAACCGAGTGGTGGAAACAAGTCCTGAAGAGATCGTGACGATCGTTGGTCACGGGGCGGAAATGGTCAAGGAGCAACTGGGGGATCGCACCAATTACGCCTTACAAGCCGAACAATTAGGTACCGGTCACGCTGTCGTTCAAGCCGAATCATTTTTAAAGGGCAAAAAAGGCACGACCTTAGTAATTAGTGGGGATACGCCGTTATTGACGACGGAAACCTTGAATAACTTGTTCGATTACCATCAAGGGAAAAATGCATCGGCAACGATCTTGACGGCACAAGCGGCAGACCCAACGGGCTATGGCCGGATCGTACGGGATCATGTCGGCATCGTGGAAAAAATCGTCGAGCAAAAAGATGCGTCGACCGAAGAAGCACTGATCCAAGAAATCAATACAGGCACGTATTGCTTTGACAATGAATTGTTATTTGACGCCTTGGCAAAATTAGATACGGACAATGCCCAAGGGGAGTACTACTTGACTGATATTATCGAGATCTTAAAGGAAGACGGCAAAATCATCGCTGCTTATCAAACCGAAGATTTCCATGAATCTTTAGGAGTCAACGACCGCATCGCCTTAGCCGAAGCCAATCGCTTGATGCGCCAGCGGATCAACCGTCAACACATGCAAAACGGCGTGACCTTGATCGACCCGGCGACGACTTATATCGACGAAGGCGTTGTGATTGGTTCAGATACCTTGATCGAAGCCGGTGTGATCATCAAAGGGCAGACGACGATCGGAGAAGACTGTGTCATTACGGCAGCTTCTGAAATTGAAGACAGCAAGATCGGCAACCAAGTGACGATCAAGGCATCGACGATCGAGGAGAGCATCATTCATGATGGCGCCGATGTCGGTCCCAATGCCCACCTTCGCCCCAATGCGGAAATTTTGGCCCATGCCCATATCGGTAACTTTGTGGAAATCAAAAATGCGACGATTGGTGAAGGCACCAAAGTCGGACACTTGTCCTATGTCGGTGATGCAACCTTAGGCAAAAACATCAACGTCGGCTGCGGTGTAGTCTTTGTTAATTATGACGGCAAGAGCAAATTTAAAACGACTGTCGGGGACAATTGCTTTATCGGCTCCGGGTCTAATCTGGTTGCACCCTTGACCATCGAAGAGGAAACGATGATCGCTGCTGGCTCAACGATCACCAAAGATGTTCCTAAACACAGTATGGCGATTGCCCGCGCCCGTCAGGAAAATAAAGCGGATTACGCGAAAAAGTTACCTTATCTAAATTAGAAATAGCGAAATGACTTGATTTCTTAAGGAAAAATGACTACTATTTATTAGGAAGAAGATTCTAGTAAAAAGGAGTCATTTTTTTCTAGATGAACGCAAAGAAAGTGGAGGTTCTCATGTCAAATCATTATTTTGATCCAAGATTGAAGATTTTTTCTCTGAACTCAAATCGTCCTTTGGCGGAAAAAATCGCAGCTGCAGTAGGTGTTGAATTAGGTAAGTGTTCAGTCAAACAATTTAGCGATGGTGAAATCCAAGTGAATATTGAAGAAAGTATTCGTGGTGCCCACGTCTACGTGATTCAATCAACCAGCAGCCCTGTAAACGATAACCTAATGGAATTGCTGATCATGATCGATGCTTTGAAGCGCGCCAGTGCGAAGACGATCAATGTAGTAATGCCTTATTATGGTTATGCAAGACAAGACCGCAAAGCGCGATCAAGAGAACCAATCACCGCAAAACTTGTAGCAAACATGATCGAAAAAGCCGGTGCGAACCGTATGGTTACACTGGATTTGCATGCTTCACAGATTCAAGGGTTCTTTGATATCCCAGTTGACCACTTGATGGGTGCACCATTGATCGCCAACTACTTCTTGGAAAGAGGCATTCAAGGCGATGACGTCGTAGTCGTTTCACCAGACCACGGTGGCGTGACTCGTGCCCGCAAATTAGCTGAGTTTCTTAAGTCACCAATCGCGATCATCGACAAACGTCGTCCGAAAGCCAACGTAGCGGAAGTCATGAATATCATTGGTCATGTTGAAGGCAAAACTTGTGTCTTGATCGACGATATGATCGATACTGCTGGTACCATCACATTGGCTGCGAATGCGTTGAAACAAGCAGGTGCCAAAAGTGTTTACGCCTCATGTACTCACCCTGTCTTGTCAGGACCTGCCTTGGAACGGATCGAAGATTCGGCCATTGAGCATCTAGTTGTGACAGATTCGATTTACTTGCCAGAAGACCGTAAGTCGAAAAAAATCGATGAGATCAGTGTTGGTGCCTTGATGGGCGAAGCGATCAAACGAATCCATGAGAACAAACCAGTAAGTCCACTGTTTGAATCAAAATTATCAATTTAATCGTGCCTCATAAGCATGAGAACAACAACCAATGGTCGGTCTTTAACCGCTCATTGGTTGTTTTTTTCTGAGGAGTTTCAGGATGTTTTTAGAAAAAACGATCGCAGTCATGTTTCTTTTCATCAATTTATGGTATTCTTGAAAGTGACTTGCGAAACGCAAGCACAAAATAAAATAGAATCTAATCACAAAGGGGAGTCTGCAAAGGCTGAGAATGAGAGTACTCTAAACCCTTCGTACCTGTTTCGATCATGCGAACGTAGGAATTGTGACGAGTTGAAGTGTCTAACACTTCTCCTTTGTGAATTGTGATGATTCTAAAGGAGGAGTTTTTTTTGAAACGAAAAATGTCGCTGCAAGTGTGGACGGAAGGAACGATGATTGCTGCTATCGGGGTCGTCTTGTCGTATATCCCGATCCAGACAGCCAATTCCAGTATCGACTTGTCTCTAGGGCTCGTGCCCTTGGTCTTGTATTCGTATCGTCGCGGGGTGCTGCCGGGAATGACGGCGGGATTTATTTGGGGCTTGCTGAATATTTTGATTGGTAGCGCCATGCGTAACTTTATCACCGTTCCACAGATCATCTTTGAATACCCCTTTGCCTTTGCTTTTGGCGGGATGGGCGGCTTGTTTGCTAATAAAATCCAACAAGCGATCCGTCAAAACAGCAAAACCGTTACGTGGTATGTCGTCTTAGGGGGCATCGTGGCGGTGATCAGCCGTTGGTTTTGGCATTATTGGGCTGGAGTCTTTGTCTGGGGAATGTACGCACCGCCAGGACAAAGTCCGTATCTGTATTCCTTGATCTTCAATGGATCATCGGTCATTATCAATATCGTTTATGTAGGGGTCGTCCTAGGTCTCTTAGTCAAGGCAGCCCCGAAATTATTTGTGCCTAAAGCTTAGTTTTAGAAATGAAATCATAAAAAATGTCTTGATGCTCTTTGAAAAAGAGAAGCATCAAGACATTTTTTTGTCGAAAAAGCCAAAAGCCAAATCTTCTTGATCAATTTCCAACGACCAGTTTTTTTTGCTGGCTGAGTAGCGCAAAACTGCAATTTGATCTAACTCTTTTTGATTGACCAATGTGCTTTTCAAGCCAGCATCTTCTGACAGATAGATTGGGATCGTATAAGTTTTATCGATCAGTTGTTCTTGTGTCAGACAGAAGACGATGCCTTCTTGCATGATTCCCCGCAACTCTTTCAGCAAATTAAAATCGAGTTTTTCCACCGGTGTTGCTTTTTTAAAAAAGGAGAGGCGATCATTGATTTTTTCTAAGACGATGCGGGTGATCCGATCCGCCAAGATCCGGTAATACTCATCTAAGTAACGATAATAAACGCGGGAACGTGCATCTTTTAAGTCAAAGAAAACAAAGTTATTTTGCAGTTTGTAAAAGAAAGGGGAGTGGAGGTGTGTCTTCATGTGGCCAAAATATAACAATTCGGAGATCTCTAAAGGCGTCAATTCTTTGACCATCTCGTAATCATTAAAATCGATCCACTTCATTTCTTCGGCAATGCGACCTTTGTTGATTTGCTGAAAAAACAGTTGGACATCTTCCATTCCGCGTATCACTTTTAAGCCCGTATGACCGTCGAATTCGCCGAAATCACTGGAAGGATCAAGCAAGAGCAAATTCTTGGGCTGATGGACGATGCTCTTGTTAAAATCTTGGGGGGCAAGCCCGCGGGTCAAGACGGCATTGCTGGTTGTATCAATATGTACGTAAATCGTGTTAGACATGCCGATCGATCCCTCCTATATACTAAGTTCATTCTACAACAAAGCGCTGAAAATTGCTTGTATCTTTTCGTTTAAAGTTATATTACAAAATAACAGAAAAAACAATTTTTAAGTTCCCTTTTTCGACAAAAAAAGGCAAATCTTGTCTTTTCGTAAAAAAACTGGCCAAAATTGGCGTCTTTATGAGGATTTTGGTATGATAAAAGAAGAAACTAATGGAGACGAGAACCTATGAGAAAAAAGAAAAGCAGACTTTCGAATTGGCTGAGCAATCTCTTTTTGCTTGTGCTGTTATTGATTGGTTTAGCATTGATTTTTAATAATCAAATCAAAAATTATTTTATTAAACAAACAGGTGAAGCATACGCAGTCGGCACCATTGATCGTAGTGAGGTCGAAAAAAATATGGAAGCGGAAGCGACCTTTGATTTTGATGCCGTGGAGCCGGCAAGTTCAGAAGCAGTCTTACGGGCGCAGCTGAGCAACAAAGCTTTGCCAGTGATCGGCGGCGTGGCGGTTCCCAGTGTTGGGATCAATCTGCCGATTTTTAAAGGCTTGGCCAACGAGGCCTTGCTGTATGGTGCTGGTACGTTAAGTCCCACCCAAAAAATGGGGGAAGGCAATTACGCGTTAGCTAGCCATCGCGCTCAATCGCCAGAGCTCCTGTTTACACCATTGGATGATGTCGCGATCGGGGCGGCTATCTATGTGACCGATCTGGAAAATATTTACACGTATACTGCGACTTCTTCTGTGCGGGTCGACCCGACCGATGTTTATTTGCTTGACGAAGTAGAAGGCCGCAAAATGATCACGCTGATCACCTGTGGGGAAATGGGCGGTGTCACCCGTCGTGTGATCCAAGGTGATCTGGAATCTGTAACGCCTGTCGACGAAGCAACGGATGAGATGTTGGCAGCATTCAACATGGCACAACGAACATTTTAATCAAAAGAATAGCTCGAGTGGTACGGCAGCTGGCGTGTCATTCGTCTATTCTTTTTTGCATAAGGAGGCGTCTTGATGAAAGTGAAAAAACTGACTTCGATCGATTTTCTTGCACAAAGGGCAGGATTTCAAGAAAGCCGACTCGTCTTTTCCTTTTTTGAGTCGCATTCAAAAGCGCGACGAGCCTTTCTAGCCGATATAGCGCAGCAGGGCTGGCAGATCGACAGCCGTTACGGACGTCTTTACCTTGCTGGGCAGTTTGATTTTGACCAAAAGACACTGACTATCACCAATCTGCTGGTGGAAGCGGCCGCCGAGTTTACTTGGAAACAACTGCTGGCCGTGACAGAAAACTTCGCCCGCAGTCGCTTTGTAGCAGCCGTCTTGTGGCAGCTTCCTCATCGGACCCCCTTGGCGGAGTGGTTTATCCAGCAAGGGTATCAGGTGGTCCCTCAAGGGTATCAAAAAGCGCTAGCTTATCAGACGGCGCTGGTTTTAGGCGGTGGCGGTGCTCATGGGGCGTATCAAATCGGGGTTTGGCAAGCGCTGCAAGAACGGGGCATCACCTTTGAATGGATCACGGGAACTTCCGTCGGTGCCTTGAATGGCGCCTTGATTTTAATGAACGATGTGGAAGCGGCCGTCGATTTATGGGCAAATATCTCTAACGAGCAAGTATTGCACTATCCGCTTGCTTCGGTACGTGCCCAAACACTGCGAGATTTGATGAATCAAGCCAATTCGCTGGTCCGCGAAGCGGTCAAAAGCAACGGTGCCAGTACCGAACCGTTGGCAAAGCTTTTGCAAAAGACCTTTGATCAAGATAAATTCAGCCAAACTGCTTGTCGTTTGCTGATCTGTACGACTCGTCTGCCAGATTTCAAGGAGACGGTTTATGCCTTTGATCCATCAGCAGTAGAAGAAAACCTGCATTGGTTATTGGCATCAGCCTCATTTTATCCAGCGATGCAGGCGCAAAAAATTAATGACGTCTATTACATTGATGGCGGCTATCGCAATAACCTGCCCATCGATGTCGCTCTACAGCAAGGGGCAACGGAATGTATCGCCGTGGATGTCCAAGGACCCGGCATCAATAAAAGGACGGTTTTGACGGAAGAAACTGCGCAACTTTCGTTAGGGTCTCCTTGGTCCTTAGGCAGCTTTTTGGTTTTTGATGCCCAGCGTTCGCTGGATAATATGACCTTGGGCTATTTGGAAACCTTGAAAGTGTTCGGCAAATACCAAGGCCATTGGTATACCTTTGAAAAGACGGTTGATTTTCAGCCGTTATGGCGGGGCTTTTTGAAAGAGCTACGCCAGACAGACCCGTTGCTTTATCAGGAACTAAAGAAAAAAGAATTTTGGAAAAAAATGCGTAAATTCTATCAACAGGATGTGCCATTTGAGCAGTGGGGGCGTATACTGATAGAGTGTACCGCGAAAGTATTGTATCTAGCGCCTACGGTGATTTATGAGCAGGAAACGATTCTAACGGCTTTAGCTGAGAAAATTGCGCTAAAGGCAGTGGAAGAAGCCGATGCCTGGTCGATCACAGAGTGGCTGAGTTATTATCGCGACCGTTTTTTTGTCTTGTCCGAGCAAAACCGCTTTTTCTTTTTTTATCGGACGCAGCAATTGAATCTGCCCGCCATTCAGCAGATTCGTCGGCGTTACCCGCTGACTGCTTTAATGGCAGCGTATAGTCACTATCTTTTGAAAGGAGCAGAAAATGGATAAATTTTCGTATGAAATCGTTGAAGAGATCGCCGTGCTTTCGGAAAATCAAAGAGGCTGGCGCAAAGAATTGAATTTGGTGAGCTGGAATGGGCGTCCGCCAAAATTTGATCTGAGAGATTGGGGTCCAGAGCACGAGAAGATGGGCAAAGGCGTGACCTTATCCAATGAAGAATTTGCAGAACTTAAAAAAGCCCTGCTTTCCATGTAAGAAAGCAAAATGGTAAGGAGTGATCAAATGAAAAGTATGACTGGTTTTGGCAAAGGCAGTGCAGAAACGCCAGATGTGCAGATCGAAATTGAGATCAAAAGTGTCAATCAGCGCTTTTTGGACCTGCAGCTGCGAATGCCCAAACAATTGAATCCTCTAGAAGGTGCTTTACGGCAGTCGATCAAGCAGACCCTCCAGCGGGGGCGGATCGAACTGTATGTGACGTTAAAAGAAAAAACCGCAAATACGAAACAGATCGAGATCCAATGGGACTTGCTGGAACGTTTCATGCAGGAGATCGATACCGAAGCCAAAGACCGTTTTGACCTAGCAGAGCTGCCAAAAGCAGCATTGCTGGAACAATTCCTGCTCCATGAAGCTTTTCTAACGATCTCTGATCAAGAGCCAGAAGAAAGCACCTTAGCCGATGGCGTGATGGAAGCATTAGACCAAGCGTTGGCAGCGATCGACCAAAGCCGCTGGGTGGAAGGGCAAGGCATTCTGCAGATCTTGCAAGAAAACCAGCGACAGCTGCAGGAAAAACTAACAGAACTCAAACAATTCGTGACCCTCTATGAGGCGGACTACCAAGAACGCTTTGAAAAGAAACTGACTGCCTATCTAGGGGAAGAAGTCGATCGCGATCGTTTACTGACAGAGTTGGCGATTTTATTGGAACGCGGCGATATCCACGAAGAACTGGATCGTTTAAGTATCCATTTAACGACGATGACGGAGCTGCTGGCAGCCGAGACACCAATAGGTCGAGAACTGGATTTCTTGATCCAAGAGATGAACCGAGAAGTCAATACGATTGGTTCAAAATCGAGTCCGATCCAAATCAAAAACAGTGTCGTCCAAATGAAGACGATCATTGAGAAAATCAGAGAACAAGTTCAAAACATCGAGTAGGAGGAATGAACCAATGAAATATTACGATATCACCTTTCACGAACTGAGCGGAAAAAATGTCATCAAGCGCAGTATTCCCTCTGATAAAGAGAATTTCTCTGCGTGGGAAGATGCCTGCGTAGCCATCGAGCCGGATTTTCTTCATCTACTAGTTGATGGCGTAGCTGTTTCTTTAAATCGTCGGTACATCGTGCGTATCGATTGCCAAGAAGTGACGGATCCGACCGAAAAAGCGATCACTGCCAAAGACGAATTAGCAGGGGTCATCAATACCTTAAGCAACATGGGCTTTTAAGAAAGCAGCCGAAGTGTAGACTAGCAATTTCATGAAATTCCCATTATAATAAAGTAGTTCTTGAAAGTTGCTGAAAAAAAGTGCAAAATAGACGTTAAGCAAATGTCAGTGAAAGGACGTCATTATGTCAGAGCGAGGATTACTTATAGTTTTATCAGGACCTTCCGGAGTAGGGAAAGGGACCGTGCGCAAAGCAATTTTTGAGAGTGACGACAACGATTTTCAATATTCCGTTTCAATGACCACTCGTCAAAAACGCGAGGGGGAAGTGGAAGGGGTCGATTACTATTTCCGCACGCGGGAAGAATTTGAAGCCTTGATCGAAGCCGGTGAAATGCTGGAATACGCCGAATATGTCGGCAATTATTATGGCACACCATTATCTTATGTCCAACAAACACTGGATCAAGGAAAAGATGTATTTTTAGAGATCGAAGTGCAAGGGGCAAAACAAGTAAAAGACAAAGTTCCCGATGGTGTGTTTATTTTTCTGACGCCACCTGATCTGGCAGAATTACGCTCTCGTATTACAGGAAGAGGAACCGACTCTGCCGAAGTGATCGATGAACGGATGCGTGTCGCCCGTGAAGAAATCGAAATGATGGCTTTATATGATTATGCCGTTGTCAATGATGAAGTACCTAAGGCAGTCCAACGAATTCGCGAAATTATTTCGAGTGAACATTTTCGCGTTGACCGAGTGATCGGAACCTATATCAAAATGTTAGAGGAGCTGTAAGAAATATGATGTTAAAACCTTCAATCGATTCTTTGTTGGATCGTGTCAACTCAAAATATTCATTAGTGATCTTAGCAAGCAAACGGGCGCATGAACTTGATGCCGGTGCGCAAGCAACATTAGAAAACTTTGATTCAGTGAAAAGCGTGGGTCAAGCGCTTGAAGAAATCGAAGCGGAATTAGTCGTTAATGATCCGCATCCGGAAATCAAACGGGCCCGTTTGAAAATGGAACAAGAAGAGCGCAAAGCGCAAAAAGACCAAGAACAAAAAGAATTAGAAGCGCGTATCCGCGACGAACAAAAGCTATAGACAAAAGCAAGCTAGAGCACGCCTGTGTTCTGGCTTTTTCTTTTGAATGGCGATGGTTAAATTTTTGTAAGGGGTACAGACAAACCCCAGCCCATTTAGTAAAATAGAACCTAAAAGGAGGAGAAGAGATGGCGTACATAGCAGAAGTGATCGTGGATGTTCCCACGATGCAGACCGATCAGCCTTTTACTTATCTGATCCCATCAGAATTACAAGCCGCCATTGAGACAGGAATGCGGGTCGAAGTGCCATTTGGCAAAGGTGACCGTCATATCCAAGGGTTCGTCGTCGGGCTTTCAGAAGTTGCCGAACCGCAACAGACCTTAAAACCAATCGTTCGTTTGTTGGATTTGTCGCCTGTCGTCAATGAAGAACTTCTCCAATTAGCCGACTACATGAAGGAAACGACCTTTGCCTTTAAGATTACTTGCTTGCAGACGATGCTGCCTAGTGTGATGAAAGCCGAGTACCAAAAGCAGATCGTTTTACTCGAAGGAAATCATCCCATCAAAGAATATTTTCCCGAAGACGGCATCCTCAGCTGGCAAGCCGCCGAAAGTGCAGGGCTGCTGCCGCAGTTGAAGCCTTTGCGGGAATCCGCAGTAGTTGAATTGCAGTATCTCGTGAAAAATAAAAACAAAGCGAAAATGACCCGTTATATTGAACGTAAGATCGAGCCAGCAGAAATCCCCGCCGTCCAGCAACAGCTGCGCAAAGGGGCCAAACGCAAGCTGGAAATCTTACAGATTTTGACAGAGGAAGCCCGCTTGCCGGTTTCCTTTTTTACCGAACAAGGGATTTCCACCGCGGCTTTGAACCAAGCACAAGAAGCTGGCTGGCTGACCTTTACGGAAGTTGAAGCCTACCGTGATCCTTACAAAGACCGTCAATTTCAAAAAACGGTCCCCCTTGAATTAAATGAAGAACAGGCAGCTGCAGTAGCGCAAATCACTGCTTGTGCGGATAACCAAGAGGCGCAGACTTTTTTACTGGAAGGGATCACCGGCAGTGGAAAAACAGAAGTCTATCTACAAGCGATCGCCCAATTGCTGAAACAAGGCAAAACTGCGATCATGCTCGTACCGGAGATCGCTTTGACCCCGCAAATGGTCGAACGCTTTAAAAGCCGTCTCGGCGACGCAGTGGCTGTTTTACACAGCGGCTTGTCCCAAGGTGAAAAATACGATGAATGGCGTAAGATCGAACGTGGGGAGGCGCAGGTGGTGGTTGGCGCCCGCTCGGCGATTTTTGCTCCGTTGAAAAACATCGGAGTCATCATCGTCGATGAGGAGCACGAAGCCTCCTATAAGCAAGATGAAGCCCCTCGTTACCATGCGAGAGATTTAGCGATTTGGCGCAGCCAGTACCATCACTGTCCAGTGGTGTTAGGCAGTGCGACGCCGTCATTGGAGTCTCGTGCCCGGGCGCAAAAAGAAGTCTACCGCCTATTGAAATTGAATCAACGGGCAAAAACCAGTGCGCAATTACCGCAGATCGAAGTCGTGGATATGCGTACCGAATTTGCCAACAAAAAGTATCAAACCTTTTCTCGTCCGTTACAGGAAAAAATCACAGACCGCTTGGCCCGCAAAGAACAGATCGTCTTGCTGCTGAATCGGCGCGGCTACTCTTCCTTCGTGATGTGCCGCGATTGTGGGTATGTTTTGCCTTGCCCAAATTGCGACATCTCCTTGACGCTCCATATGGATACCAAAACGATGCGCTGTCATTATTGCGGACATGAAGAACACATCCCCCATCGTTGCCCCAACTGTAATGCAGACAAGATTCGTTATTACGGAACGGGCACGCAAAAAGTGGAAGAAGAGTTGAAGGAACTGTTTCCCGAAGCGCGGGTTTTACGGATGGATGTCGATACCACCCGCAAAAAAGGCGCCCACGAAAAAATCTTGACCTTGTTTGGGGAGAAAAAAGCGGATATTTTGTTGGGGACCCAAATGATCGCCAAAGGCTTGGATTTCCCTGATATCACACTGGTAGGGGTCTTGAATGCCGATACCGCCTTGAACTTGCCAGATTTTCGTTCGAGTGAACGGACGTTCCAGCTGCTGACTCAGGTCAGTGGTCGGGCAGGTCGGGCGGAAAAAACTGGCGAAGTGGTGATCCAAACATTCAACCCTGAGCACTACGCCATCCAATTGGCACAGTCGCAAGACTACGAAGATTTCTATCAAAAAGAGATGTGGATGCGGCACCAAAGCGGTTATCCACCGTACTATTTCACCGTCAAAATCACCTGCAGCCATCCCGAAGAGCAAGTCGCCGCTCAGAAGATGTTTGCGATCGCGCGGGATCTGCAGCAGGAGCTGTCACCGCGAAGTATTTTGTTGGGTCCGGCACCAAGTGCGATTTTGCGGGTGAAAAACCGTTATTACTACCAATTGATCATTAAATACAAAAATGAACCGCAGCTACCTGCTTTGTTGACCCGTCTGTTGGATCAAAGTCAAATCGATCAGCGCAAAGGATTGTACGTATCGATTGACCAAGAGCCGTTGAATTTTATTTAGAGGAGAAAATATGCGTTATCCTATTATTATCACCCCCGATGAACGTCTTCGTCGGCAAGCAAAACCCGTCAAAGTAATTACCGATGAGCTCGTTCAGCTACTAGACGACCTTTATGAAACGATGGTCGCCCATGACGGGATCGGTATTGCCGCACCGCAAGTCGGCAAAAACCTGCAAGTGGCGATCGTGGAAGTCGAAGAAGACGATCGCTTTGAAATGATCAACCCTGAGATCATCGCTTCTTCTGGTGAATCCCTTGATGTGGAAGGCTGCTTGAGTATTCCCCACACCTTTGGGACCGTCAAACGAGCAGACGAGATCACTGTCCGCTATTTCGATCGAGAAGGAGAAGAAATGGAAGTGGAAGCATTCGGCTACTTGGCGCGTGCGATGCAGCATGAGATCGATCATTTAAATGGCGTGCTGTTTGTCGACAAGCTCGTCGAACGCATTCCTGAAGAAGACTTAGAAAAGTATATGGAGGAACATGAAAATGACTAAAATCGTCTTTATGGGTACCCCGGCGTTTTCCGTCCCAATTTTAGAAGGTTTGCTTGAAGCCGGCTATGAAGTGGCAGCAGTCGTGACCCAGCCGGATCGTCCCGTCGGTCGCAAAAAAACCATCACTCCGACACCCGTCAAAGAAGCGGCGTTGAAGCATGGCTTGTTGGTTTTACAACCAGAAAAAATCAGTGGGTCACCAGAAATGGAGCAGATTCAAGCTTTAGCACCTGATCTGCTGATCACGGCAGCTTTCGGCCAATTTTTACCTAGTGCTTTACTAGAAGTACCGAAGTATGGCGCTATCAACGTTCATGCGTCCCTACTACCGAAATACCGTGGCGGAGCACCTGTGCATTATGCCATCATGGAAGGCGAGCAAGAAACGGGTGTAACCATCATGGAAATGATCAAAAAAATGGATGCTGGCGGTATTTTTGCTCAAGCTCATTTGCCCATCACGGCACAAGATGATGTGGGTACGATGTTTGATAAGTTGAGCCTATTAGGCAAAGACTTGTTGCTGGAAACTGTGCCGAAAATCTTGTCAGGAGAGTTGCAGCCGGTTCCACAAGAAGAAGCGAAAGTAACCTTCTCGCCGAATATCAGCCGTGAACAAGAAGCCATTGACTGGCAGAAAACGGCGGTGCAAATCGATGCCCAAGTCCGAGGCATGCGGCCATGGCCGATCGCCTTTACGACACAAAACGGCAACCGCTGGAAGCTTTGGCAAGTAACACCGCTGGAGCAAACGACGACAGCCCAGCCAGGAACGATCATTGAACGGACGAAAAAAACGTTGCTGATCGCTTGTGGGGAAGGCACGGTATTGGCTATCGATGAATTGCAGCCAGCTGGAAAAGGCCGACAAGACATTGCCGCATTCTTAAACGGCAGTGGACAACAGATTCAAAAAGGGGATCAGGTAGGTACCTATGAAGCGTAATCTTGGAGACATACAATATACAGTGCGTTTTGTGGCACTAGAAGCGTTGTTGCGAATCGAAAAAGGCGGTGCTTATTCCAATCTACTGCTGCGGGAATTGATGAATCAAGGGCGTTTAAATGACAAGGACGGTCGCTTACTGACTGAATTGGTGTACGGCACCATCAGTCGTCAGCTTTTATTGGATTATTATTTGGACCGGTTTATTAAAAATGCCCGCAAAGTCGACCCGTGGGTCAAAACGCTGCTGAGGCTTTCCTTGTATCAGATGCTGTATCTCGATAAAGTACCCGCCCATGCCATCATTCATGAAGCCGTGGATATTGCGAAAGCCAAAGGCAATCCGGGGACTGGTAAATTCGTCAATGGCGTGCTGCGCACGATCCAACGACAAGGAGTGCCAGACTTGGTATTGATTAAAGACCCAATGGAACGTTTAGCAACGGAAATCAGCCTGCCCTTATGGCTAACGAAGAAACTAGTCAAACAAATTGGGATCGAAGAAACCAGTGAGCTAGGCTATGCCCTATTTGAACCCAATCATGCCAGTGGTCGTATCGATCTGCAGCGCATCTCGCAAGCAGCAGCGATCGAACGGCTACAAGAAGAAGGCATTGACGCACGACCAAGTGAGCTTTCCCCCTATGGGGTTGTGGCTGACAAAGGATTTATGGCGGGCTCTTCCCTCTACAAAGAAGGCTTACTGACGATCCAAGATGAAAGTTCGATGCTGGTTGCCCCCGTTTTACAAGTAGCCCGGGACCATCAAGTATTGGATGCGTGCGCCGCACCAGGAGGCAAAACGACCCATATCGCTGCCTTCTTGTCTGCAGCAGAGGGCGGCAAAGTGACAGCACTGGATATCCATGCCCATAAAGTTAAGCTGATTCAGCAAAATGCCCAACGTTTAGGCGTAGAAGCAGTTGTGGAAACCCGCGTGATGGATGCCCGAGAGACGGCTCAAACCTTTGCCCCCGAACAATTTGATCGCATCTTAGTGGATGCCCCTTGTTCTGGATTAGGGTTGATGCGCCGTAAGCCGGACATTAAATACAGCAAGACGGAGGCCGATTTCCAACGCTTGCCGCAGATTCAGCGAGAGATTTTGGAAAGTGCCGCCCCAACCTTGAAAAAATCGGGTATAATGGTCTACAGCACATGTACGATTCTAGAGGAAGAAAATCAACAAGTCGTGGCAGCGTTTCTCGCTGACCATCCTGAATTTGAGCAAATGCCTCTTGCGGTAGGACCGCTGGCAGCCGAAGCTGTTCAAGAGGATATGTTGACGATCTATCCGCAAGATTTTATGACAGATGGCTTTTTTATCAGTTGTCTACGCAAAAAGTAACGAGGTGAAAGAAATTGGAGATTCGTTTTCAAACAGATGTCGGCAAACGTCGCAACACAAACCAAGATTTTGCAGCAACCTATGTAAATAAAGCCAATGTGACATTGGCCTTGCTTGCCGATGGCATGGGGGGCCACCGGGCCGGAGATGTCGCTAGCCGTCAAGCAGTCAGTGAGATCGGCACCGCTTGGGAACAGACAGAGCTGACAGACAGTGAAAAAACTGCCCAATGGCTGATCCAAAAAATCCAAGCAGAAAGCCAAGTGATTTTCCAAAAAGGACAAGAACAAGAAGAACTTAGCGGCATGGGCACCACGATCATTGCTGTGGCCTTATTAGGCGACCAGTTTACGATTGCCAATGTCGGGGACAGCCGTGCCTATCTTTTACGCAATCAAGTGCTGACCCAAATCACAGAGGACCATTCACTGGTCAATGAATTGGTGAAGTCAGGACAAATCACAGCAGAAATGGCCTTGAATCATCCTCGCAAAAACGTTTTGACCCGCTCGATCGGCATGCCAAGCGAAGTCGAAGTCGATGTGGCGATCCACTTTATTGCAGACGGGGATTATTTGCTGCTGTGTTCAGACGGATTGACCAACATGGTCTCAGATGAAGAGATCACAGCAACGATCCAAGAAACCCCTGTGCTGGAAGAAGCAGTGCAATCATTGATCGATCAAGCCAACGAACGCGGCGGTGTCGACAATATCACGGTATTATTGATTAAAGTTGGAGGAGAGCGCCCATGATCGAAATTGGGAAGAAGATAAACGGCCGATACAAAATCATCGGCAATATCGGCAGCGGCGGAATGGCAAATGTGTTTTTGGCGCATGACTTGATCTTAGACCGTGAAGTGGCAATCAAAGTGCTTCGTTTTGACTTCCAAAACGACCAAAGTGCGATTCGGCGCTTTCAACGAGAAGCATTGGCGGCGACTGAGCTGGTTCATCCCAACATCGTAACCGTTTATGATGTCGGCGAAGAAGACGGCATGCAGTTTTTGGTGATGGAATATGTCAAAGGGATGGATCTCAAGCGCTATATCCAAACGCACTATCCAGTACCTTATTTGCAGATCGTTGATATCATCCAACAAATCTTATCAGCGGTAGCGCTGGCCCATCAACACCGCATCATTCATCGGGACCTCAAGCCCCAGAATGTGCTGATCAATGAAGACGGCGTGGTGAAAATCACCGATTTTGGGATCGCGATCGCCCTATCAGAAACATCGATCACCCAAACTAACTCGATGCTAGGCTCGGTGCATTATCTTTCACCAGAACAAGCACGAGGCAGTATGGCGACCAATCAATCAGATATTTATGCGATTGGGATCATTCTCTATGAAATTTTAACCGGCAAAGTACCTTTTGATGGCGAATCAGCCGTAACGATCGCCTTGAAACATTTCCAAGATGAGATCCCTTCGATTCGGATCTATGACAAAAATGTTCCGCAATCGCTGGAAAACGTCGTATTGAAGGCGACCGCCAAAGAACCGGCGGATCGGTACAAAACTGCCGATGAAATGCGAGCGGATCTTGATACTGTATTGTCACCTGATCGACTCAATGAACCGAGATGGGAACCTCATGCCCTGATGGATGAAACGAGAGTGCTGACCCCTGTAGAAGCAGCCCAAGTTGAAACGCCGCCAGTGGAAGAACCCGTGGCAGAAACGGCTGCGGATCAAGCCGAAGAATCAGCGAAACCGAAAAAGAAAAAACGCAAACGCTGGCTGCTGCTGCCGGTCATTATGGTGATCGCACTGCTAGGCATAGGCAGTTATTTCCTATTCGGCGGTGGTCGGGGGGATGTAGCGATTCCTGAAGTCAACGGCCAGACAGAAGCGGCCGCCCGGGCCGAACTGGAAGCCGCTGGCTTACAAGTGGCAGACGAGGTAGAAGAAATCGAAGACGATGAAGTCGAAGCAGGCAATGTCGTCAAGACCGATCCGCCAGAAGGCAATGAAGTCAAAAAGAATTCCGTCGTGACCCTCTACATCAGTAGCGGAACCAAGAAAATCACCCTTGATGACTATGAAGGTCGCTCCTTTGATGATGTCAAAAAAGAGTTGATCGATTTGGGCTTTGATGAAGACAGAATCAAAGAAGAGCTAGAGTCGTCAGATGATGTCGATGAAGGGGATATTATCAGTCAATCACCAGCAGCAGGGCGGGAAGTTTCCCCAGCAGAAGACGAAATCACCTTTAAGGTCAGCTCCGGACCAGATAGCTTCGCAATGGACAACTATTATGGCATGACAGAGGCAGATGCACGAGCAGCATTGACGTCTCGTGGTGTCGACCGATCACAGATCGAAGTGAACTATCAATCTAGCAGTCAACCATCAGGCACGATCATCGCCCAAGCACCCGCAACAGGTGAAACGGTGGTGACTTCCCAAACGACCATCACTTTGACGGTCAGCAGTGGGCAGGAAATGGTCAATGTACCAAGAATCGTTGGGAAAAGCCAAGCCGATGCAGAAGCAGACTTGAATGAAGCGGGATTGGACTCGACTTTTGAGGAAGAGGACGGCTATAATGACTCGGTACCAGCTGGACATGTTGTCCGTGTCTCTCCAGGTGCTGGAACCTCCGTCGAAGTTGGCTCTACTGTAACGGTCACGATCTCTAGAGGACCTGAACCAGATGATTCGTCCTCATCGACGCCAAGCAGTAGTTCAGATGATTCCTCTGATTCAAGCGCTACGAGTGAAAGTAGCTCAGAAAGTGATTAGAAACTAGCTAAAACCAAATACTTTAACCAAGCAGCCTTCGGGGACCAAAGAATTCTCTTTTTGTTCCCCGTCCAGCTGCTTGTTTTTGTTTCTAAACCTTATAGTGAGGCACAGGTGTCTTTAAAATTTCCTTTAGTCCTGCCATTTGTGCAAGCGTACATCTTTCCAAGGATTCAAAAATTGGGTATAATGAAGGTCAGAATTAGTCAAGGGAGGGAATGAATTGAGTCATCACAATACTTCCGATTTGATTGAAGCATATTTGAAGAAAATTCTTGAAGATAGTGAAACCATTGAGATTCGTCGCGCGGAAATGGCAAATTTGTTCAACTGCGTGCCCTCACAAATAAACTACGTGATCAATACCCGCTTCACCGTTCAAAGAGGCTATGCGGTTGAAAGCAAACGCGGCGGGGGCGGCTATATTCGGATCGAAAAAGTCAAAATCACGGACAGCCACCACTACTTAAAAGAAATGAATCAACTATTCGATGAAACCATCTCGGAAAAAGATGCGTATGCAATAATCCAGAAACTTTATGAGGAAGGAATCCTGTCCAAGCGAGAAGGCAACTTATTATTGACCGTCATCGCGAAAGCAGTTCTAGGACGTTCTCCTTATGAAAATAGAACACGAGCTGATTTGCTCCATGCAATTCTAGAACGATTAAGTTACGAAGACAGGAAGTGAAAGAGATGGATGAATTATTCACCCAACGCGCGAAAGCCGTTTTGGCTATCGCCCAAGAAGAAGCAAAATACTTTAAGCACCAAGCGGTAGGTTCTGAACATATTCTATTGGCACTGGTCATTGAACAAAACGGGATCGCCGGCAAAACGTTACGGGAAATGAATATCACAGAAAACGATATTCGTGAAGAAATCGAACATTTAACAGGGTACGGCACCGTTCGTCAATACCCAGAAAATGCCTATCTCGCGTATTCACCACGAGCAAAACATACATTTGCTTATGCAGGGGATGAAGCCAAGCGTTTAGGGGCACCGCAGATTGGTACCGAACATCTATTATTAGGCTTATTAAGAGACGAAGACATTTTGGCTTCACGAATCATGCTGAATCTCGGCTTGAGTCTCGCGAAAATGCGTCAGCTTTTGAAGAAAAAAATGGGCTTCAATGAAAGCAAAACGAACGGAAGTGCTGGTCGTCGTCGTCCAGCCCAAGCCAAAGCGCAGCAAGGAACACCAACCTTGGATTCCTTAGCTCGTGATTTGACCAAATTAGCCCGTGAAAAACGGTTGGATCCTGTTGTCGGTCGTGCCAAAGAAGTCAAACGCCTGATCCAGATCCTTAGCCGTCGGACCAAAAACAACCCTGTTCTCGTGGGGGAACCTGGTGTTGGGAAAACCGCGATCGCCGAAGGCTTAGCCCAAAAAATCATCAATGGGGAAGTCCCAGAAGACATGCAAAACAAGCGTTTGATGATGCTGGACATGGGGGCTTTAGTTGCCGGAACGAAATACCGGGGCGAATTTGAAGACCGAATGAAAAAAATCATTGATGAGATCTATCAAGATGGTCAAATCATCTTATTCATTGATGAATTGCATACACTGATTGGGGCCGGCGGAGCAGAAGGGGCGATTGATGCCTCGAATATTCTGAAACCAGCCTTAGCCCGTGGGGAATTGCAAACCATCGGTGCCACAACACTAGATGAGTACCAAAAATACATTGAAAAAGATTCTGCGTTAGAACGCCGTTTTGCCCGGGTGCAAGTCGACGAACCGACACCAGAAGAAGCGGAAGAAATTTTACGGGGCTTGCGTCCTCGTTATGAAGAACATCATGGGGTGGAAATTTCTGATGATGCGTTACACGCCGCTGTGCAACTGTCCGTGCGTTACATCAATTCGCGCCAATTACCAGATAAAGCCATCGATTTGATGGATGAATCAGCTGCCAAAGTGCGTTTAGACAAAACCGATGAAAGTTCAGAATTGGCAGATCTGCAAAACGAGATCGCCAACTTGATCGAAGAAAAAGAAGCCGCTATTCGTCAGCAAGATTTTGAAGCAGCAGCTCGTTTACGGATCAAGGAAAAGAAATTGACTCAACAGCTGACGGAAGTAGCGTTTATGGAAGTCAAAGAAGCATCAGGCTATGCCGATAGTGTTACTGCAGAAGATGTTGCCACGGTCGTTTCCCAATGGACCGGCGTACCTTTGCAGCAGATGGAGAAAAAAGAAAGCGAACGCTTGTTGGATCTTGAAAAGATCTTGCATCAACGGGTAGTTGGCCAAGAAGAAGCAGTCAAGGCAGTCGCTCGTTCGATCCGCCGCGCCCGCAGTGGGTTGAAAGATCCGAACCGTCCAATTGGTTCCTTCATGTTCTTAGGCCCGACCGGTGTCGGGAAAACCGAGCTTGCCAAAGCCTTAGCAGAAGCGATGTTTGGTAGTGAAGATGCCTTGGTTCGTGTCGATATGTCCGAATTTATGGAAAAATACAGCACGAGCCGTTTGATCGGTTCACCGCCAGGCTATGTCGGCTACGATGAAGGTGGGCAATTGACGGAAAAAATCCGTTCAAAACCATACTCCGTCATCTTATTGGACGAGGTGGAAAAAGCCCATCCCGATGTCTTCAATATCCTCTTGCAAGTGCTAGATGATGGTCATTTGACGGATGCCAAGGGTCGGAAGGTCGATTTCCGCAACACGATTTTGATCATGACCTCTAATATCGGTGCCCAACAAATCCGCGAAGAAAAAAGCGTTGGGTTTAATGTCACTGATTTAACGAAAGATCACCAAGCGATGCAAAAACGGATCTTAGAAGAGCTGAAAAAAGCCTTCCGTCCGGAGTTCTTGAACCGTGTGGATGAAACAGTGGTCTTCCAATCCTTAGGTGAAGGGGAGATCCACGAGATCGTGAAGATCATGAGCAAAGCGATCATCAAACGATTAGGCAACCAAGACATCCAATTGAAGATCACGCCATCTGCCATTGATGTGATCGGTAAAGCTGGTTTTGATCCAGAATATGGGGCACGGCCGATTCGTCGAGCCTTGCAAAAAGAAGTCGAAGACCGTTTAAGTGAAGCACTCCTATCAGGGCAAATTCATTTAGGTGACAAAGTAACGATCGGTGCTTCCAAAGGATCGATCACCCTCAATGTCAAAGAGGGACAAGCACGGGTCTTGCAACAAGTTTAAGTCGAGCCAATAACGGTAGTGGCGTTTCTATGGTCGAGCAATCGGCATCCATAGGAACGCCGCTTTTTTGTCTTGTTATGTCTAGTAGTGATCAAGAAGTCTCCACTGATTATGATTGATGATTCACAAAAAAATATCCTTCTAAATAGCTTTATGACAACGGTTGATTAATGATCAAAGCGCTATTCGTGAAAAAAAGAGTAACGAGACCTCTTGGAAAGAATCCTGCTGTGTGATACTATGAATGAGTTGAAAAAAGGAGGAGTATTATGGTTGAGATTATCGCCACGGTGGAATCGATCGAGCAAGCACAGCAGCTGATCCCTTATGTTGATACATTGTTTTTTGGAGAAGAGACATTTGGGTTGCGCCTACCGGCCTCTTTTTCTCGTGAAGAGCAAATCAGACTGATCGACATGGCCCACGAAGCTGGAAAGAAAGTGACGATCGCGGTCAATGGCATCATGCACCCAGAAAAAATGAAGCTGATTCCAGAATACCTAGCATTTCTGAAGACCAATCAAGCCGATCAAATCGCTCTCGGAGATCCTGGGATCATTTACCGCATGAAGCAAAATCCAGAATGTGCCTTGCCATTTATCTATGCAGGGGAAACCTTAGTAACAAGCGCTCGTCAAATCAATTTTTGGGGACAAAAAGGGGCAAGGGCAGCCGTTTTAGCGCGAGAAGTTCCTTTCGAGGAAATGAAAATCATGGCCCCGCAACTAAATATTCCTGTGGAAGTATTGGTTTATGGTGCGACCTGCATTCACCAATCGAAGCGTCCGCTTTTACAAAATTATTATAACTATACCCAACAATCGGAAGAAAAGAACCACGATCGTGGGTTGTTTTTATCCGAACCGAAAAAAGAAGAAACCCACTATTCCATTTATGAAGATAGCCACGGTACGCACATTTTTGCCAATAACGACATTAATTTGATGCTGCAGCTGGCGGAATTAGCCGAAACAGGCTTTCAAACCTGGAAGTTGGACGGAATCTATACACGAGGGGCAGCCTTTGTGGCAATTGCTAAACTGTTTGCCCAAGCCAAGACCCTTGTAGAAAGTGGGGAGTGGCAAGCAGAGCAAGCTGCTGTGCTCAGTGAACAAGTTGCCCAACTTCATCCGGCAGAACGTGGGTTAGACACTGGATTTTATGCCATCGATCCTGACGATATCAAGTAAGGAGCAAGAACAAATGACCGTTAAACAAGCATTGAAACGACCAGAAGTGTTAGCACCAGCTGGTACGTTAGAAAAATTAAAAACAGCGATCCACTATGGCGCTGACGCTGTCTATATCGGCGGCAATGCCTATGGCCTACGGAGTCGCGCGGGAAACTTTACCTATGAAGAAATGGCGGAAGGGGTGGCTTTTGCCAAAGCCCACAACGCAAAAGTCTATGTAGCAGCCAACATGGTGACCCATG
This sequence comes from Enterococcus sp. AZ188, assembly GCF_050544075.1. Classification (NCBI taxonomy): domain Bacteria; kingdom Bacillati; phylum Bacillota; class Bacilli; order Lactobacillales; family Enterococcaceae; genus Enterococcus; species Enterococcus sp. AZ188. The sequence goes on along the minus strand of NZ_CP172943.1, from coordinate 3,705,266 downwards.
AGGGCAATCAGGAAGGTGCAGGGGAATTCTTTCGGGAATTGCGAGATGTCGGTATTTCGGCCGTGATCGTTTCTGATCCCGCTTTGATCCAGATCTGCGCAACAGAAGCGCCAGGTCTACCGATCCATTTGTCCACCCAAGCTAGTGCCACGAACTATGAAACATTGGAATTTTGGCGGGAAGAAGGCCTAGAACGGGTCGTTCTCGCCCGAGAAGTGTCGATGGAGGAAGTCGCTGAGATCCGCAAAAATACTAGCGTGGAGATCGAAGCCTTTATTCATGGCGCCATGTGTATTTCGTATTCTGGCCGATGTACTTTGTCCAATCATATGTCGATGCGAGACGCTAATCGCGGCGGCTGTTCGCAATCTTGCCGCTGGAAATATGATCTGTTTGACATGCCCTTTGCAACGGAACGAAACAGTTTGACCAAGAATGGGACAGTGGAAGAAGAATTCTCCATGAGTGCCGTGGATATGTCGATGATCGAACATATCCCTGATCTGATTGAAAACGGCGTGGATAGTTTCAAAATCGAAGGCCGCATGAAATCGATCCACTATGTTTCAACCGTGGCGAACGTTTATAAAGCAGCCGTGGACAGTTACATGGCCGATCCAGAGAACTATGTCTGCAAACAAGAATGGATTGATGAACTGTGGAAAGTTGCGCAGCGCGAGCTTGCGTCAGGCTTTTACTATGATACCCCAAGTGAAAATGAGCAGTTGTTTGGTCCACGTCGGAAAATTCCGCAATACAAGTTTATTGGGGAAGTCATGGCATATGATCCGGCAACGAAAACAGCTACGATCCGGCAACGAAACCACTTTTCCGTCGGCGATGAAATCGAATTTTATGGTCCCGGATTCCATCACTTTCACCAAACCGTTGAAGTCATGTATAATGAAGACGGTGAATCCATCGATCGTGCACCAAATCCTATGATGCTGCTGACGATGCCGGTCAAAGAACCGGTGGAAGTCGGAGACATGATTCGGAAGAAAAAATAAGGTCGAGAGTTTCTCTCGGCTTTTTTTGTTGAAATCAATCCAGCCAAAAAGGATCGATGAGAACATAGACAATCTTAAGGAGGAAACAACAAATATGGAAACATACGACTACATAGTAATTGGCGGCGGCAGCGGCGGGATCGCCTCAGCCAATCGAGCAGGAATGCACGGCGCCAAAGTATTATTGATCGAAGGCAATGAATTAGGCGGCACCTGTGTCAATGTCGGCTGTGTGCCGAAAAAAGTCATGTGGCAAGCCAGTGAGATGTTAGAAATGATCAAGCGGGACGCAACTAGCTACGGCATTTATCCACATGTGGATAAATTTAATTTCACTGAGCTTGTGGATAACCGTGAAAAATACATTGATTTTTTACACACGGCCTATCAAAAAGGCTTAGATAGCAATAATGTAGAAGTTATCCACGGTTATGCACAGTTTGTGGATAACCACACGGTTACCGTCAATGGGGAAAACTACCATGCAGCAAACATCTTGATTGCCACCGGTGGAAAACCTAGCGCTATGAATATTCCTGGTGGTGAGTACGCCATTGACTCGAATGGTTTTTTTGCGTTGCGAGAAGCACCAAAGCGTATGGTCGTCTTAGGGGCAGGCTACATCGCAGCCGAAATCAGCGGGGTCAGCCAACAGCTGGGCAGCCAAGTGGCTTGGGCGTACCGCAAAGAGCGGCCATTACGAACCTTTGACAAGATGCTTGCGGATAATCTTGTGGAGATGTACCAAGAATCAGGGATCGAAACTTATGCAGGCTACGTTGCCTCTCGTATCATTAAAGAAGGTGACGAGTATATCGTTCACTTTGAAAATGGTGAAACCTTGACCGGCGATTGCGTCCTTTTTGCTGGTGGTCGCGTGCCGAATACGGATAAGTTAGGCCTAGAAAACACCGATGTCCAATTGGATGAAAAAGGGTTTATCATTGTGGACAAATATCAAAATACCACAGCTGACTCGATTTTTGCGGTGGGCGATGTCATTGGAAAATTGGATTTGACCCCCGTTGCGATTGCCGCTGGTCGTCGCTTGTCTGAACGCTTGTTCAACGGTCAAAGCGATGCGTACTTGGATTATAATTTAGTACCGACGGTCATCTTTACGCATCCACCGATTGCCACGATTGGTTTATCCGAAGAAGCAGCCTTGGAAAAATACGGCCAAGAGCAGATAAAGGTGTATCGTTCGCGCTTTACACCGATGTACTTTGCTTTAAATGAGTATCGCCAAAAGTGTGAGATGAAATTGGTGTGCTTAGGAGAAGAAGAAAAAATCATCGGTCTGCACGGCATCGGGATCGGTGTCGATGAAATGCTGCAAGGCTTCGCTGTAGCCATCAAAATGGGTGCTACAAAAGCAGACTTTGATCAAACCGTTGCCATTCATCCGACGGGGTCAGAAGAATTTGTGACGATGCGTTAAAAGAAAAAAAAGCCTCAACGGACAGATGAGTTGTCCGTTGAGGCTTTTTTTGCGTATAAAATTCTAGCTATCAACTAAAAAGTCCCCAAAAGTAGATCAGAAATCGAACCTTGGGGGCTTATTTCAGGATGATCCCAGCTGCTGGGTTTATCCTAGATCCTTGATCAGTTCTGACGCCCAAGGATCTGAGCAGTGATCTGATAAAGATATGTTTTGGTTTCATCTTTGGTCTCAGGCAATTTCTGGATCGCTTGCAAAGCTTTTTTCGTGTAGTCGGCAGCGAGTTTCTTGGCTTCGTCAATACCGGCGCTTTCTTGGACGATCCGATAGACTTCATGGGTATCCGCCTCAGTCATGGCAGCTTGTTTTTCCAGCAGTGGCAACAGTTGTTGGCGGTCATTTTTCAATGCCATCAACAGCGGCAAAGAATAGACGCCTTGCCGAACATCTTCCAATACTGGTTTTCCTAAGGCAGTCGCATCTTGACTGTAATCCAAGACGTCATCCATGATTTGAAAGGCAAGGCCAATGGCTTCGCCGATCTCACGGGCTTGATTGGCAAAGCGCAAGGAGGTGCCGCTTTCGTAAGCCCCGATAAAGCAGCTTAAGGCAAACAATTCAGCGGTTTTGCCGCGAATGTTTTCTAAGTAATCCTCGACGGTGACGGACAAATCGTATCGTTTGCTCATTTGCCCTAATTCGCCGGCGAGGATTTTTTCCATACTACGGGAATTCATTTGCAAGCTTTTCATGGAGCTAGCATAATCCGCCATCAATTTGAAGCAGCAGACGAAGAGGTAATCACCAGCATAGACAGCGACATCGTTGCCAAATTCGGAACGAATGGTCGGCAGCTTGCGTCGGGTGTCCGCATGATCGACGATATCGTCGTGGATCAGCGAAGCAGTGTGGAGCATCTCGATCGAAGCCGCCAATGCGACGGCTTTTTCGCGATCTTTGTCGCTGCCATAAGCAGAAAAGAGCAGCTGATAAGCAGGACGCAGCAGTTTTCCACCTGAATGGATCATGGACAGGATCGCTTGTTCGACCTCTTTGTTTTTTAGTTTTAATGATTTTTCCATCAATTGCAAGGAGGCAGATAAGTCAGCTTGCAGTGCTGGATACTCTTGCCACATGGAATGAAGTTTCATAATTAACTCCTTTATTCTGAATCCGAGCGCCATTTGACTTTGGTCTGGCGTTCATAATCAATTTGAAAACGGCGCAGTGTTTCAACACGACGCAGCAAGTAGTTGGCGGCGATCCCGATAGCGATCCCGGACAAGATCCCAAAGAAAGACAGGACCGGCAAGTAGAGCATCACGCTCCAGGATTGAGCGATCCATGAGGCGGTGATCAACTGTCCGACGTTGTGCAAGAAACCGCCAGCCGCACTAATGCCGATGATACTGACACGCTTAGGCCCCAACTGTTTCACCAAAGACATCCCAAAGTAGCTCAGTAAGGAACCACTCATACTATATAAGAAGGTCGAAACCGTTCCTCCTAGTAACGTCGTTAAAATCAGTCTTAGCCAAATCAAGAGAAAACTGTCTTTTTTCGGCATGGTGAACAAAGCAATAATGGTAATTAAATTTGCCAAACCTAGTTTCGCACCAGGCGCAAAGGCAAATGGATAAGGGATCATATTTTCAACTAAACCAATCACGACCCCTTGGGCGACCAGCAGTGAGATGAAAATTATTCGTTGTAATCGACTCATAAGCAAACGATCAATAGATTAGATCGTCGGTCTCACTCCCATCTGCGGCTTGGATTTCGATCACCAATTTATGAGGTAGACAGACAATGGTTTCCCCATTTTTACTGGCCCAGCCACGGCGCACACAAATCTGGTCGCCGCAATCAGCTTCCTTGATTCGGATCCGATCGCCTTCGATCTCCAGTAAATTGGTATCCCCGTCTTCATCTTCATAAAGATAGGTGTACGTTTTTTGACCTTCAATTAAGTCAAAACGTTTGATTTCTGTCCCATCGACCCGCAAGACGGCTTCTTTCTCAGCCGTTTGCGTCTGGCCAAAAATAAAAATCGGTAAAAAAGAGCTGAGGATCAAAACAAGTATGATGACGCCATCCCATGGTTTTAAATGGGCATCGCGGATAAATTCTTTTAGTTTCATCAAAAAAGACTCCTGTTCTTTCATGTGATGTGTCTCATTCTAGCATAAGAAGACAAGATTCTACTAGCTGAATCCTCAATAATCCACCGATTTCTGTGCAAGGACGATCAAGAAAAAGTTCTGTACTTGGAAAGAGACCAAGACACTGATTGAAAATCAGAATGTCTTAGTCTCATGAAGTCGTACAGGTATTCTATTTTGCTGGCTTATTTATTGCCATATAAGGAGCGAGGGGTACCGTACCACCATTTTCCAAGGGTACGTTGCAACCATGGGATTACCCAACGATCTAAACCGACTGCGCGTCCTGAACCGTTCATCAAGGCAAACGCAACTGGAATGAACCAGATGTTTACCCAGTAGAACATACCAGACATACAGAAAGTCAACACTAAAACGATGGTCGTTGCGTTCACTAACCAAGTGAAGAGACCAGCCATCAATGCAAGAGCTAAAGCAATTTCAAAGAAGACCATGAATTTTTGGAAGAACATTGCAACGTCGTTGTTTGGCATAATAAATTGCATAACTTTTGTGAACCAGTCAGGTGATTTTTCGATCACGATCATTGGTTGTTCACCGTAAGCATAGCTCAAACCAAAGTGTGCGGCTTGTGTCGCTGCATCGGCTGCTTCACCGGCGCCACTAGCGGCACTTGCTGCATCGGCTGCTTCACTAGCACCACTTGCTGCATCAGCGACTGTTTGATATTCCCAAGTCCAAGGGAATACGCTGTTGCCTTGGAACCAAGAACCTTCACCGAACCAAGTACCAGGTTTGAAGACTTCCCCATTCGTACCTAAAATTTTCTTGAAGGCTTCAACGAACCAGACAAGACCATAGAAAATACGAAGCGGAACACTCCACAAGACGTTACCGTAACGAGACGTGTGACCACGAGCGACTGTCCGGTCATCTTTGATGTGGAAGATTTCATGCATCAAGTATTGGAACATGTAGTAACCAGAACGAATATCAAAGAAGTATTTCAAGTTAACGATGTGTTTCATAATGATCGCTAAGAAACCGCTCAGGTGAATCTTATTGAATAAGTTCGCCACGCCCCATTTGGCACCGATCGAAACCATAAATCCTTGGTAGTTTCCTTTGAATTTATGTTTTTCGCCGCCTTTGATGGCTGAAACGATGTTCGTTGCTGCAGTGTGACCTGTTTGTTCAGCTGCTTGCACGATTTGTGGTGTTGGTGTATTCGGGAATTCTTCGAAGTAAACCAAGTCACCAATAATATAGATGTTTTTGTCTTCGTAGCCTTTTGCTTCCATGTACTCATTGGCAACTAGACGGAAACCACGGGCTGTTTCTAAACCGAAATCAGCAGCATCGCTAGTTCCTTTGACACCGGCAGTCCAGATCAATGTGTGGGTTGGGATCGTTGAACCATCTTTTAGTTTGATGTGGTCAGGTGCCACTTCAACGATTGGTGCATTCAAGACAAGATCAACATTGTTTTTCTTCAAGTAGCGTTCTGCTTTGGCTGCATCGTTACGATCAAGCATGTTCAAGATCGTTGGCATTGCTTCAACGACTTTCAAGCTGATTTCACTTGGGTCCAATTTATAATCGGAAGCTAAACGATCTTTCCAATCGATCAGTTCACCGATCATTTCGATCCCGGTAAATCCAGAACCACAAACGACAAAGGTCAACATTGCTTTGCGTAATGCTGCATCTGGTTCGATCGCTGCTTTTGCGACAGTTTTTTCAATGTGTTCGCGAATACGGACAGCATCGTCAAATGACCATAAAGTAAAGCCGTTTTCTTTAACACCAGGTGTACCAAAGTCATTCGGTTCGCCACCCATCCCTAAAATCAAGTAGTCAAATGAATAGCTACCTAATTTTGTTTGGACGGTTTTATTTTCTTTATCGATCCCAGTTACTGTATCGGTTACTAAACGAACATTTTTCTTGCGTGAGAACAAGCGCTGCAAGTCATATTGAATTGCGGTAGGTTCTACACGTCCTCCAGCGACTTCATGCAGTTCAGTCATCATCGTATGATAAGAGTGACGGTCGATCAATGTTATCTCAACATCATTGTCTTTTTTCAATTTCTTTGCCATGTACTTCGTAGCAGAAACGCCTGCATAACCGGCACCGACAACGACAATGTTTTTCTTTGCCATTGCAAATCTCTCCTTAATAAAAATAATCTATGATAATAATTACACAATCGTTCCTATTATATAGACAAATGGTTCATTTGTCTAACGATTCTGATGAAAAAAACGCATATTTCCTGAAATTCGTGAAAACTTGCGAAAATCAAAAATTAAGTCCTTTTTCCGTAAAAAAGCGGAAAGGAAGCGGTTGACATATCGTAAATTTACTTTACAATGTTAGATGTATCACAAACTTTTTTGTGGGGAAAATAAACAAGTAAAAGGTGGATAATTATGAAAGCAAAGAAATTGATTGTAGGTATGGCGGTATTTTCATTCTCAGCAATGTTGTTAGGGGGTTGCGGAGCAGATGACAATAACACAACTTCTTCGTCAACTAGTGAAAGTACATCACAAACTTCTGCAAGCGATTCAGCATCAACAGAAAGCACGGAAGCAACCATTGTTGCGGGCGAGCCAATGCAAGATGGGACGTATCGTTTAGAAGAAAAGAACTATAAAAACGACTACCGTGTCACATTTGAGATCACAGTCAAAGACGGCAAAATCGTTGAATCAAAATATGACAACGTGAATGCTGATGGCGAATCAAAAACAGAAAACACTGAATACAATGAAACGATGAAAGAAAAAGCAGGCATCAGCCCAGAAGAATTTATTCCTAAATTCAATGAAGAATTAGTTGCCGCACAAAGCCCTTCTTCAATCGAAGTAGTTTCTGGCGCGACTCATTCCTTTGATTCCTTCCAAAACTATGCACAACAATTGATCCAAGCGGCGCAAGCAGGCAACACGGATACCATTGAAATCGACAACGGTGCAGACTTGCAAGACGGAACCTATACATTAGAAGAAAAGAACTACTCAAACGGTTACCGCGTGGTCTTCTCAATGACTGTGGCTGACGGCAAAATCGCTGAATCAAACTACGACTACCTAAACGAAGCCGGCGAGTCGAAAAAAGATGATGCATCATACAACGAAAACATGGAAGCTAAATCTGGTACAAGTCCAGAAGAATTCATTCCAAACTTCAATGAAGCTTTTGTTTCTGCAGTCAATGCCGAAGATGGTTCTGTTGCTGATATGGACGTTGTTTCTGGTGCAACCCACAGCTTCCACAGCTTTGTTATCTATGCACAACAATTGTTGAATGCAGCTGAAAAAGGTGACCAAACAACCATTGAAGTCGATAACTTCGTTACTGAATAATCACAACTTTTTTGAATGAAGAGGACAGCATTCGTTTTGAATGCTGTTTTTTTTCGTGGGCAGCCATGAGAGGGGAAAAGTTCGTGCAAAAAAAAGCAATCTGGTGAGTACTTTTTTTAAAAAGAAATGGGTTCTTTAATGATGGAAAGCATCGATTAAGGATTCCTAAAATACCTTGAGAAATCACGGAATGCCCCTTTTCATTCTGCCAAAAAAAGGCTATTATATGAAGGTTGAAGACAATAGAAAAGAGGAAAATCATGAAAAAGAAAGTAACGTTTTTTCTGATGTTTGTTTTTTTAGGCACAATGTTGGCAGCTTGTGGCAGTAATCAGGAAGCAACGACGCTGCGGGAAGAACCATATTTTCAAGAAGAATTTTTATTAGGCACTTATACTCGAATCCGCATTTATGATGAAGGCAAAGAGGACGCTATGAAGCCAGCCTTTGACCGCATCAGAGAATTAGGCGATAAAATCACCATCAACCAAGCAGGATCAGAGATCGATGAAATCAATGCGCAAGCTGGCATCAAACCAGTGAAGGTTTCGGATGATATTTATTATTTGCTAAAAGAAGCTTACGATTACAGTGTGAGATCAGAAGGCGGCTTTAATATGGCCATCGGTGCCATCACCCAATTATGGCGAATCGGCTTTGATGATGCCCGCAAGCCAGAGCAATCTGAGATCGATGAAGCATTGAAACATATCAATTATGAACAAGTCGAGTTTAACGATGAAGATCAAACCGTTTATTTAAAAGACAAGGACATGATCCTTGACCTTGGGGCGATCGCTAAAGGCTATATCACGGACGAAGTCGTCAAAGTGTTGAAGGACAATGGCGTGACTTCCGCGATCGTCGATTTGGGCGGGAATGTCTATGTATTAGGTCATAGTAACCGCGGCACAGATGAGCCATGGAATGTCGGAATCCAAGACCCGAACAAATCTCGCGGCTCGATTATCGGTAGTATCAAAGAAACCAATAAAACAGTGGTTACTTCAGGGATCTACGAACGCTACTTAGAAGTAGACGGCAAAACGTATCACCATATTTTTGATTCTGAGACTGGCTATCCTTACGATAGCGATGTAGCAAGTGTGACTGTGATCACCGACAAATCCATCGATGGTGACGGGTTGACTACGGTGGCGTTTGATAAAGGGGTCAAAGAAGGCTTGGCTTATATCGAACAGCATACCGAAAAGGGGACCGATGCGATCTTTATCACAAAAGAAGATAAAGTGTACGTTACAGACGGCATCAAAGATACCTTTGAGCTTTCAGAGGAATCAGGCTACACGATGGGTGATCGTGCTGATTTAGAATAGGAGGAGTGAAAGATGTCTCTTTCAGTGTTTTTAGAAGTAGTGGAGATCCGTACCAAAGTGGCCAGTGTCTTCCCCTTCATTATGGGTGTGTTGTTCTCGTTGGTGTATTTTCATGAATTTCATCCGTTGAATACCGCAATCTTTTTTCTGGGGATGCTGCTGTTTGATTTGACGACGACGTCCATCAACAATTATATGGATTTCAAAAAAGCCAAATCAGAAACCTACAAATACCAGCACAATGTGATCGGGCGAGAAAACATCTCAGAAGCTACTGTTCGCAATCTGATTTTTGCGATGTTGGCAGGAACCTTGTTAATTGGTCTTTACTTGTCGTTTGTCACTGGCTGGTTGCTGCTAGTGATGGGGTTGGTCGTTTGCTTTATCGGAGTCTTTTATACCTTTGGCCCCATTCCGTTATCGCGGATGCCTTTAGGCGAGGTGTTCAGCGGCGTAACGATGGGATTAGGAATTTTTGCCATCACGATCTATATCAATACCATTGATCAAAAAGTTTTTTATCTGGCACTGGATTTTGCGAACGGAACCTTTGGCTTAGTGGGGAACCTCTGGGCCGTTTGTGCCATCGTGTTGGCATCCTTGCCATTGATTTTCACGATTGCTGACATCATGTTAGCCAATAACTTGCGGGATCTGGAAGCCGATATCGAAAATCACCGCTACACACTGGTGTACTACATCGGTCGTGAAGCAGGTATCCGTCTGTTTCAAGGAATGATGCTAGCTTCCTACGCCGCTATTTTATTGGGCCTCTTGTTTGGACTCTTTCAATGGCCGATATTGCTCGTGTTTCTGACACTGCCAAAAATCCGCCAAAACTTGAAAGAACATCAAGCCAGCCTGCCGCACCCACGTAGCTTCGGCTATTCGATTAAAAACATGATTTTATTCAACAGCAGCTATGCCTTGGGCTTACTTTTGTGCCTGCTGTGGCAATTGCTGTAAAAGAAAAGATCGACCTGCTCTTGAAAGAGCAGGTCGATCTTTTTTATGTGGGGAATGAAAGAGCGCATAAAAACTGTAGAAAAGACATGATAAAAGAACAAGCATCCTACTTATTATGAAAAGATGAGGCTCGCTTTCTCTGCGGAATTGATCATAGCAGTAAAGTTTGTTTGGGAGCTGCCTAGGTTGCTTTTTATTTAACCCCTCGGAATAAGCAGGTCTGTTTATGGAGTGTTTGTGTTTACGCTTGCTGTGACTGGTTACCTACGAAAGCAGCCTCAATACCGTTCCAAACTGATTTCTCCAGAAGAAAGCACCTTGCGCTCCGTCGCTGTTTCCACCACTAATTCACCGGTGTTGGTAATGTCTTTGGCGATCCCTTCATAGGTCACACCTTGTTGCGTAAATTGAACGGTGCGGCCCAAAACGAAGGATTTCTGCCGATAGCGGGCCATATAATCCATGTCAGGCAGTTGCGCTAACAATTGGAAGAACCGACGCCAAATTTCTTGGATCAACGCGGCCCGAGAAAAGGTTGGATACTCTTCACCAGGAAAGAGTGATGTCGCTTTTTCCCGAATCTCTGCTGGAAACTGCTGTTGCGGAATTGAAAAACTGATGCCGATACCGATCACAACCGAAGTAATACGGCCTGTCTCAAAGTCACTGGTTGCTTCAGACAAAATACCGCAGATTTTTTTTCCATCTAAGTACAGATCGTTGACCCACTTAATGGCCGTTTCCTTCATTAGAAGGGCATCGATGGCTTCGGCAACTGCTACCGCCGCCAGAACGGTATATTGCGGCAATTCTTGAAACGCTTGGTTTGGTTTTAAAAGCAAGCTCATATAGATCCCTTGTTTTTTCGGTGAGAAAAACGGTCGTTCGAAGCGGCCATGACCGCCTGTTTGCGTTTCGGTCAAAAAAAGGGCGGGGGTTGCCAGTCCACTATCCAAAGCGGCAATCTTGGCTTCTTTCATGGTGGATTCAACAGCTTCCTTGATTTGAATCGTGGGAATCATCGGCAAGGCTGCCGCAAGTGCTGCTTGATCGTATCGATCATCCGAGACAAAGCGATAGCCGTTGGCCAAGTGTTCGAAATGATAGCCTTCTTTCTCGAGTTCTTTAATGGCTTTCCAGACTGCTGTACGGGAGATCGACAAAGCTTGGGCCAGTTTCTCTCCAGATAGCACAGTATCTTCTTTTTGTAATAAGGTCAGTATTTTTTCTTTTGTCGTCATAAGGATATCCTTCCTAATGTTTCACGTGTAACGTTTTCGTTAGCATAGCAAGAAATCGGCAAAAAGCAAAGTAGTTTCTTACGAAAAACCGTCCACACCATCCTTGTTTTTTTCTTTAGAAAATCTTAGGAAATGGGTGCGCCAGAAAAGCATTGGAACTTCCAATGAAAGCTTGACAGAGAAGTGCTTCATCTGTATAATAAGGAGTTGCAAAAACTATCTGAACGAAAAAAGCAGAAACGAAATATTGTCCGTTTCGGCTTAGGAATAAGGAAACAAAAGTAGAAAATGCCCAATGCATCCGTTCTATTTTTGGTTTTTTTTTGCCTAAAAGCCGCAAAAAATGCTTTCTGTAACCTATATTTAATATTTGTTACAGTTTTGTAAATAATCGGATAGCCTTTTTGAAAGACTTTATGAAGAGGTGAAGAGCTTGGCTGGACACGTAGTAAAATACGGAAAGCATCGCGAACGTAGAAGTTTCGCACGGATCAGTGAAGTATTAGAATTACCGAATTTGATTGAAATTCAAACCGACTCTTACCAATGGTTCCTAGATGAGGGCCTAAGAGAAATGTTTGAAGATATTTTGCCAATCGAAGGATTCAACGGTAACTTGTCCCTAGAATTTGTGGATTATGAATTGAAAGAACCAAAGTATACAGTAGAAGAAGCCCGTGCCCATGATGCAAACTATTCGGCACCATTACATGTTACTTTGCGTTTGACGAACCGTGAAACCGGGGAAATCAAATCCCAAGAAGTATTCTTTGGTGATTTCCCATTAATGACTGAACAAGGAACCTTTATCATCAACGGGGCAGAACGGGTTATCGTTTCTCAGTTGGTCCGCTCTCCGGGTGTATATTTCCATGGCAAAGTCGATAAAAACGGAAAAGAAGGCTTTGGTTCAACTGTTATCCCTAACCGCGGTGCGTGGTTAGAAATGGAAACTGATGCCAAAGATATCTCTTACGTACGGATTGACCGTACCCGTAAAATTCCTTTGACGGTCTTAGTCCGTGCCCTAGGGTTTGGTTCTGATGATACGATCTTTGAAATTTTCGGCGACAGTGAATCATTGCGTAACACGATCGAAAAAGACTTGCATAAAAACGCAAGCGATTCTCGTACCGAAGAAGGATTGAAAGATGTTTACGAACGTCTTCGTCCAGGCGAGCCAAAAACAGCAGACAGCTCACGCAGCTTGCTGAACGCACGTTTCTTCGATCCAAAACGTTACGACTTAGCAAATGTTGGTCGCTACAAAGTAAACAAAAAATTAGACTTGAAAACACGTCTATTGAACTTGACCTTAGCAGAAACCTTGGTTGACCCTGAAACAGGCGAGATCATTGTTGAAAAAGGCACTGTTTTGACTCACCAAGTCATGGAAACACTAGGCGCATTTATCGATAATGGCCTAAACAGTGTAACGTACTATCCATCAGAAGATGGGGTCGTTACCGAACCAATGACGGTCCAAGTCATCAAAGTCTTTTCACCAAAAGATCCAGAACAAGAAGTCAACGTGATCGGTAATGGCTATCCAGATACTGCCACACGTACCGTTCGTCCAGCAGACATCATTGCTTCAATGAGCTACTTCTTCAACTTGATGGAAGGCATCGGCAATGTCGATGACATCGACCACTTAGGAAACCGTCGGATTCGTTCTGTTGGTGAATTATTGCAAAACCAATTCCGGATCGGGCTTGCTCGGATGGAACGTGTCGTTCGTGAACGGATGTCGATCCAAGACACCGAAACCTTGACACCACAACAATTGATCAATATTCGTCCGGTTGTCGCAAGTATCAAAGAATTCTTTGGTTCTTCTCAGTTGTCACAGTTCATGGACCAAACAAACCCACTGGGTGAGTTGACCCATAAACGTCGTCTATCTGCCTTAGGACCTGGTGGTTTGACCCGTGATCGTGCTGGCTATGAAGTCCGAGACGTTCACTATTCCCACTATGGCCGTATGTGTCCGATCGAAACGCCTGAGGGACCAAACATCGGGTTGATCAACAGCTTGGCCTCTTATGCCAAAGTCAACAAGTATGGCTTCATTGAAACACCATACCGTCGAGTTGACCGCGAAACAGGCCGTGTTACAGACAAAATCGATTACTTGACTGCCGATACCGAAGACCACTACGTTGTGGCCCAAGCAAACAGCTTGTTAAATGAAGACGGCTCTTTCGTAAACGACGTTGTTATGGCGCGTGCTACTTCTGAAAACTTGGAAGTATCGATCGATAAAGTCGACTACATGGACGTATCACCAAAACAAGTAGTCGCAGTCGCAACCGCATGTATTCCTTTCTTGGAAAACGATGACTCCAACCGTGCCTTGATGGGTGCCAACATGCAGCGGCAAGCTGTACCATTGATCAATCCGAAAGCACCTTGGGTTGGTACTGGTATGGAATACAAATCAGCACATGACTCAGGAGCTGCTTTGTTATGTAAACATGATGGGATCGTAGAATACGTGGATGCAGCCGAAGTGCGCGTTCGTCGTGACAATGGCGCATTAGACGTTTATTCTGTTACCAAATTCCGTCGTTCAAACTCAGGAACCAGCTACAACCAACGTCCATTAGTAGCACTTGGTGAAAAAGTGGAAAAAGGCGACATCTTAGCAGATGGCCCATCTATGGAACAAGGTGAAATGGCATTAGGACAAAACGTCTTAGTCGCATTCATGACTTGGGAAGGATACAACTATGAAGATGCCATCATCATGAGCCGTCGTTTGGTAAAAGATGATGTTTACACTTCTGTCCATATTGAAGAATATGAATCAGAAGCCCGCGACACAAAATTAGGACCTGAAGAAATCACTCGCGAAATCCCGAACGTTGGGGAAGACGCGTTGAAAGACCTAGACGAAATGGGCATTATCCGCATTGGTGCGGAAGTCAAAGATGGCGATCTGCTTGTTGGGAAAGTCACTCCAAAAGGGGTAACGGAACTTTCAGCAGAAGAGCGTTTGTTGCACGCAATCTTTGGTGAAAAAGCCCGCGAAGTGCGTGACACTTCTCTACGCGTGCCTCACGGCGGCGGCGGAATCGTCCACGATGTCAAAATCTTTACCCGCGAAGCTGGCGATGAATTGTCACCAGGTGTGAACATGCTGGTTCGCGTTTATATCGTTCAAAAACGGAAAATCCATGAAGGGGATAAAATGGCCGGACGTCACGGAAACAAAGGGGTCGTTTCTCGCATTATGCCAGAAGAAGACATGCCTTTCTTACCAGATGGCACACCAGTCGATATCATGCTGAACCCATTAGGGGTACCTTCTCGGATGAACATTGGACAAGTATTAGAGTTACACTTAGGAATGGCTGCGCGTCAATTAGGCATTCACGTGGCAACACCAGTCTTTGATGGTGCCAGCGATGAAGATGTTTGGGCAACGGTTGCTGAAGCAGGGATGGCCAGCGATGCTAAAACAGTGCTTTACGACGGACGTACCGGCGAACCATTTGATGGCCGCATCTCCGTTGGTGTCATGTACATGATCAAATTGGCCCACATGGTCGATGATAAATTGCATGCCCGTTCCATTGGACCTTACTCATTGGTTACGCAACAACCATTGGGAGGAAAAGCCCAATTTGGTGGACAACGTTTCGGAGAGATGGAAGTTTGGGCACTGGAAGCATACGGTGCTGCTTACACCTTACAAGAAATCTTGACCTACAAATCAGATGACGTGGTTGGTCGTGTGAAAACATACGAAGCGATCGTCAAAGGGGAACCAATTCCAAAACCAGGTGTACCAGAATCATTCCGCGTATTAGTAAAAGAATTGCAATCACTGGGTCTAGACATGCGTGTCCTAGATATCGATGATGCAGAGATCGAACTGCGTGATATGGATGATGACGATGATGATTTGATCACCGTTGATGCCTTAACAAAATTTGCGGAGCAACAAACAGCCCGTGAATTAGAACAAAAAGCACAAACAGAAGCTAAAAATGCCGCCGACGCGTTGAACCAACAAATCGAGACAGCAGAAGATCGCTTGCAATAATAGACGGCCCTCGCTATTTCCGCCACCAGCGGGAATAGCCCCCGTTCTATCGGATATGTCCATGAAATGAAATGGAGGGAACCTTTTTTGATCGATGTAAATAAATTCGAAAGTATGCAAATCGGTTTGGCTTCTCCTGAAAAAATCAGAAGCTGGTCTTATGGTGAAGTAAAAAAACCAGAAACCATTAACTACCGTACGTTAAAACCTGAACGCGAAGGGTTGTTTGACGAGCGTATTTTCGGTCCAACCAAAGACTGGGAATGTGCTTGCGGCAAATACAAACGGATCCGCTATAAAGGCATCGTTTGTGACCGTTGCGGCGTGGAAGTAACACGTTCAAAAGTGCGTCGTGAACGCATGGGACACATTGAACTAGCAGCACCAGTATCACACATTTGGTACTTCAAAGGCATTCCTTCACGGATGGGTCTTGTCTTAGACATGAGCCCACGTGCATTGGAAGAAATCATCTACTTTGCTTCATACGTAGTGATTGAACCAGGAAACACCAGCCTTGAGAAAAAACAACTATTGACTGAACGGGAATACCGTGAAAAACGTGACCAATACGGTCAAGAATTTTCAGCAGCGATGGGTGCCGAAGCCATCAAACAATTATTAGATGGCGTTGATCTTGAAGGCGAAGTTGCTGAATTAAAAGAAGAATTGAAAAACGCGACTGGTCAAAAACGGACCCGTGCGATCCGCCGTTTGGACATCTTAGAAGCATTCCGTGCTTCAGGAAACAAACCAAGCTGGATGGTCATGGACGTTATCCCAGTTATCCCGCCTGATTTGCGTCCAATGGTGCAATTAGAAGGTGGACGTTTTGCCACAAGTGACTTGAACGACTTGTATCGTCGTGTAATCAACCGTAACAACCGTTTGAAACGCTTGTTAGACTTGAATGCACCAAACATCATCGTTCAAAATGAAAAACGGATGCTGCAAGAAGCAGTCGATGCCTTGATCGATAACGGTCGTCGTGGCCGTCCAGTTGCAGGGCCAGGGAACCGCCCATTGAAATCTCTTTCTCACATGTTGAAAGGGAAACAAGGTCGTTTCCGTCAAAACTTGCTAGGAAAACGGGTCGACTACTCAGGTCGTTCAGTTATCGTCGTTGGTCCATTCCTTAAAATGTACCAATGTGGTCTGCCAAAAGAAATGGCGATCGAATTATTCAAACCATTCGTGATGCGGGAGCTTGTTTCTCGTGAAATCGCGTCAAACATCAAAAATGCCAAACGCAAAATCGAACGTCAAGAAGACGAAGTTTGGGATGTCTTAGAAGATGTTATCAGAGAACATCCAGTGCTATTGAACCGGGCACCTACGCTTCACAGATTAGGTATCCAAGCATTTGAACCAGTCTTAGTTGAAGGCCGTGCCATTCGTTTGCACCCACTTGTTTGTGAAGCCTACAATGCCGATTTCGATGGAGACCAAATGGCCGTTCACGTACCATTGAACGAAGAAGCGCAAGCAGAAGCACGTATGCTGATGTTAGCAGCCCAAAACATTTTGAATCCAAAAGACGGAAAACCAGTTGTAACACCATCTCAGGATATGGTCCTAGGGAACTACTACTTGACGATGGAAGAAGAAGGCCGTGAAGGGGAAGGCATGATCTTCCGTGACATGGACGAAGCAGTTACGGCATGGCGCAATGGCTACGTGCATTTACACACACGGATCGCCATCAATCCAAACACTTTAGGGGACAAACCATTCACGTCTGAACAAAAACAACGCTTGATGGTAACAACGGTGGGTAAAGTGATCTTTAACTCGATCATGCCACCAGAATTCCCATTCTTGAACGAACCGACAGACTACAACTTGACGGTTCAAACACCAGACAAGTACTTTATTGAAGCTGGTACAGATGTGCCTGCCTTCATCAAAGAACAAGAGCTTGTTGGCCCATTCAAGAAGAAAAACTTAGGAAACATCATTTCAGAAGTCTTCAAACGTTTCCGCATCACTGAAACGTCACGCATGCTTGACCGCATGAAAGACTTAGGATACAGCCATTCAACAATGGCGGGTATCACCGTTGGTATCGCTGATATCATGAACTTGCACGAAAAACATGAAATCATCGACAATGCCCACAAACAAGTTGAAACGATCACGAAACAATTCCGTCGTGGATTGATTACCGATGACGAGCGTTATGAACGAGTTATTGGTGTTTGGAATGCAGCCAAAGATGAAATTCAGTTAAAACTGATGGAATCATTGGAAGCGAAAAACCCAATCTTCATGATGTCTGATTCCGGTGCCCGTGGTAACATCTCCAACTTTACTCAGCTTGCTGGGATGCGTGGATTGATGGCCGCGCCTAACGGACGAATCATGGAGTTGCCGATCATCTCAAACTTCCGTGAAGGTCTGTCTGTCTTGGAAATGTTTATCTCGACCCATGGTGCCCGTAAAGGGATGACCGATACCGCCTTGAAAACAGCCGATTCCGGTTACTTGACACGTCGTCTCGTTGACGTTGCCCAAGATGTCATCATCCGTGAAGACGATTGTGGTACTGACCGTGGTTTAGACATTCAAGCAATTCGCGAAGGAAACGAAATCATCGAATCCTTAGAAGAACGTTTGATTGGACGTTACACACGTAAATCAGTGATCCATCCTGAAACTGGCGAAGTCCTTCTAGGGGTCAATGAATTGATCACTGAAGATTTAGCTAAAGCCATCGTGGACGCTGGTATCGAAACAGTATCCATTCGCTCTGTCTTTACATGTAACACCAAACATGGTGTATGTAAACATTGTTATGGCCGCAACTTAGCTACTGGTTCTGAAGTTGAAGTTGGGGAAGCAGTCGGTACCATCGCTGCCCAATCAATCGGTGAACCTGGTACTCAGTTGACCATGCGTACCTTCCATACCGGCGGGGTTGCCGGAGACGATATCACGCAAGGTCTCCCTCGTGTCCAAGAAATCTTTGAAGCCCGTAATCCGAAAGGACAAGCGGTCATTACCGAAGTTACCGGAGAAGTCATCGATATCTCAGAAGACCCTTCAACTCGGACCAAAGAAGTGACCATCAAAGGGGAAACCGATACGCGTACGTATACCGTTCCTTATACTGCCCGGATGAAAGTAGCAGAAGGCGACTTTATCCATCGTGGTGCGCCATTGACGGAAGGATCGATCGATCCAAAACAACTGTTACAAGTTCGCGATGTCTTGTCTGTTGAAAACTACCTATTACGAGAAGTTCAACGCGTTTACCGGATGCAAGGGGTAGAAATCGGCGACAAACATATCGAAGTAATGGTTCGTCAAATGCTGCGTAAAGTCCGCGTCATGGATCCAGGTGATTCAGGCATCTTGCCAGGAACATTGTTGGATATCGCCGACTTTAAAGACCGCAACTACGACACATTGGTAGCCGGCGGCGTTCCTGCAACTAGCCGTCCAGTCCTACTAGGGATCACGAAAGCATCCTTGGAAACCAACAGCTTCTTGTCTGCTGCGTCCTTCCAAGAAACCACTCGTGTGTTGACCGATGCAGCGATCCGCGGCAAGAAAGATCCTCTTCTTGGATTGAAAGAAAATGTTATCATCGGTAAGATCATCCCAGCTGGTACTGGTATGCCTCGTTACCGTGAAATGGAACCAAAAGAAGTAACAGTTGCCAGCGAAAATGTCTACAGCATCTCAGACATCGAAGCACAAATGGCTGCTGAAGACGCATTGAACAGCCAAAACTAATCAATGCCCAGCACCTGATTGACTCAGTGTGACGGAAAAGCTTGTCATTCTTCGGAATGGCAAGCTTTTTTTGTTTAGCAAAAGGAAATATCACGAAAATGAATGCGCCCTTCTTTCATCCTAGAAAAGGGGCATTTGGGACGATTGATGAAAGCGTTATTTTTAAAATGTCCAAATCAGTGGACATCGATTAAGAATTACTAGAGCCAAAGAAGGCTATAGTAATGATACGGAGGGAGACAGTATGAAGCTGAGCAAGAGAGAAACACGTTTGATTGAGCAGTTTATGACACAAGGAATGAATTTGACCGCTAATGAACTAGCCACAGCTGCTAAGGTTTCAACAAAAACCATTTATCGGACGATCAAGCGGATCAATGAGGCTGCTGGTTCAGAAATCATTCGGTCTGAAATCGGCAAAGGATTTTGTTTGGATTATGAAGCGTATCTCAAAGGCACGATTGAAAATCAAGAAACGGATCAAAATGATGCGCCGCTTGAGCGGCGTCATGCGATTGCACTGCATGTATTGTTTAAATCACCAAAGCGATTAATGATCAAAGAGCTGTTCGCCCCTTACTATTTGAGTGAAGCAGTGATAAGTAGTGATATCAATCGTCTTGCGGAATATTTTCAGTACTTTGAACTCCAGTTGATCCGATCCGATAAGAGAATTGCAGTGATTGGTACCGAAAAAAATATCCGTCGCTGTGTCAATGATCTCTTTACGAAAACCCATGTGTGGAATGAAGAAATGGTCGCGCAAAAATATCCCATCAATGCCTTTGATATCAACTTTATTACCTCCATTCTTGAATTCATTGAGCGAAAACTCGCGAACAGTATTGCGTATCCTTACAATATGAATATTTTCTCGCATCTGTATATTCTGATTTTACGAATGAGAGAAGGAGAAATTGACCGCGAAGAGATAATTGAGGGTTTAGATGAGGAAGAACAGCATTTGATTGAACAGCACCAAGAGTTTTATCAAATTGCCCAACAAGTGATTGAAAAAATCAATGCCTATCTCGTGACGGAGCTACCAGAAAGTGAGGTATTTTATCTCTACCAGTATCTAGTGTCTTCCAGAGTGGAAAACAAACCCTTGGCAATGACCAATCTGACAAAAGAAGCCAGCGAAATCACGGAGTTTTTTACTAAGCGGATGGAAAAAGCACTGGGTATCAAATTGAACCAGCAAACAGACAAGACCAATCTACTTTGCCATATCCAGCCGATGCTCTATCGGCTAAAAAATAAAATCATCGTGAAAAATGGGCTGCTAAATGACATTCAACTAGAGTACCCAAGGATTTTTGAGCAAGTGGCACAAGTCAGCAAGGAAGTGGAGCAAACCTATGGAACGAATCCCATATCGGAAGACGAGATTGGTTTCTTGGTGCTGTATTTTGTGAAATTTAAAGTCATTCGTCGGCGCAGACAGCGAGTCTTAATTATGTGCAGCAGCGGCGTAGGGACCTCTGAACTGCTGAAAGTCAAAGTTCAACGGGCATTTCCAGAGTTGGATATCGTGGATGTGCTTTCCGCTCGTATGTACCGAAAGCATGCGCAAGACTACCAGGATATCGATCTGATCTTAACCACCATTAATTTGCCAGTAGAAACGAAGGTGCCGACGATTTTAGTCAATTCGGTATTTACCAAACAGGATGAAAAGCGAGTCAAACAACTATTAGGAGAGATGTAAAGATGAAAAACGAAAGCCAAACGATCCAAGCGTTCAGTATCGCAGATGTAATCAATCCCAATCTTATCAAGATGGAAATGGAAGCGAATTCAAAAGAAGAAGCGATCACTGAACTGTCTGAACTTTTATACGAAAACCAAATAATTACCGATCTAGCAGGGTTCACCCAAGATGTCTTTGCCCGAGAAGCAGAAGGAATGACCGGTATCGGACATGGCTTAGCAATCCCACATGGAAAGTCAGACAGTGTGAAAAAAACCTCTTTAGTGATCGGAAAAACCAAGCGTCCGCTTGAATGGGAGTCCATCGATGAAGCGCCCGTTCAAGTAATTATCTTGTTTGCAGTCAAAAATACCGATGCCAATACGATGCATATCAAGCTGCTGCAAAAGGTAGCGATGCTACTAGCGGATGAATCGTTTATTGATCGTCTCGTTGCGTCAGGGACCAAGGATCAAATGATGGCCTTGCTTGCAAAAGATCCAATGGCAGAAAACTAAGAAAGGGGGAGAAGAGATGAAAATCGTTGGTGTAGCTGCTTGTACTTCAGGAATCGCTCATACGTATATCGCTAAGCAAAAAATCGAAACAGCTGCGAAAGAACTTGGTCATGAAGTCCATATCGAAACCCAAGGAACCATCGGGACGGAAAGTGAATTGACGGAAGCCGCTATTCAAGCAGCCGATGTTGTCATTATTGCGGCAGATATCAAAATCGGCGGCAGAGACCGCTTTGAAGGCAAGCGAATAGTAGAAATTCCAACTAGTATGGTGATCAAAGCGCCTAAGCGTTTGCTTGAAACAATTGAAGAAAAATTAAATCAGGGATGAATCAATAAATGTTCTGACAATTCAAATTTAAAGGGGGATGAAACAAATGATGAAACAGCTGCAGTTGAAAAAACATGCCTTAACCGCCATCTCGTATATGCTGCCGGTCGTTGTAACAGCCGGACTTTTGATTGCTATCGGAAATCTTGCCAACGGCACGGTCATTGAAAATTACGATGCTGCCTATACGATCCCGGATGCACTGGTCTCGCTGGGTGTTTTAGGGATGGGGCTACTGGCGCCAGTGATCGCTGCCGCGATCGCCTATTCCATTGCCGATCGTCCAGGAATCGCTCCGGGTCTGTTTATGGGACTGATTGCCAATGCGATTGGCGCAGGCTTTTTAGGGGGAATGTTAGGAGGCTATCTCGCAGGTTATCTGGTCTTATTCTTAGTAAAAAACCTTAAAGTACCACGTTGGGCACAAGGTCTGATGCCAATGATGATCGTACCGGTCTTGTCGACACTGATCGTCGGTGCTTTGATGTTCTTCGTCATCGGTGTACCGATCGTGTGGGCTACGGAGGCGTTGACTACCTTCTTAACGAATCTGCAAGGCTCGGGAAATTTCTTATTTGGCGCGATT
The DNA here is from genome assembly GCF_050544075.1 of Enterococcus sp. AZ188. Taxonomy (NCBI): domain Bacteria; kingdom Bacillati; phylum Bacillota; class Bacilli; order Lactobacillales; family Enterococcaceae; genus Enterococcus; species Enterococcus sp. AZ188. Next base: position 3,682,857 of record NZ_CP172943.1, on the reverse strand, counting down.
GTCGGTGGCATGGCTGCCTTTGATTTTGGCGGACCCGTCAACAAAGTCGCCTCGCTATTTGCTGATGGGCTATTACTGGAAGGCATTCAAGAACCCGAAGCCGTGAAAATTTTAGCCTCAATGGTGCCGCCCTTTGGTGTTACAATCTCTTGGGTCCTCTCTCGTCTCTTACGCCGGCCCAAATATTCTACGGAAGAAGAAGACAACATCAAGATCGCTTTTCCAATGGGCCTTTGTATGATTACAGAAGGAGTGATCCCGATCGCTGCCGTCGACCCGTTTCGCGTCATTTTTTCTTGTACGGTCGGAGCAGCCGTCGGCGGTGGTCTAAGCATGGTTTGGGGCGTCGGTTCACCAGTGCCATCTGGTGGGGTCTTCATCATTCCTGCCATGACGGATCCACTGAAATTTACCATCGCACTCCTGATTGGTTCTGCCATCACCGGTGTTTTGCTGTTTGCATTGAAAAAGGCACCCGTGGAAACGCCGATCATGGAAGAGGAAGAAGACATTGACTTTTCGTCGATTGAAATTTCCTAAAAAAAGGAGCGAAGAAGATGTATGTATCAATGAAAGAGATGCTGCAAAAAGCCAATCGAGAAAACTATGCCGTTATGGCGATCAATTGTTTTAACCTGGAAACCGCTAAAGCAGTGATCGATGCCGCCGCAGAATCACATGCACCCATCATCGTGGATTTGCTGCAAGACCATTTAAAGACCCATCTAGATCATCGTTACTTAACCCAGCCGATCATTCGAATGGCGGAAAATGTCAATGTGGAGGTTGCCATCAATCTGGATCATGGACAGGATATCGCCTTCGTCAAACAATGTCTCCACGAAGGGTTCTCAAGCGTTATGATGGATGCCTCTATGCATCCTTTAGAAAAAAACATCGCCATCACCAAAGAGATCGTGCAATTTGCGCAAGCCTATAATGCCAGTGTCGAAGCAGAAGTTGGGGACATGGGAGCAGTGGCTGGGGATCAGTTTACCAGCGATGGGATGTATACCAATCCAGAGGAAGCCATCCATTTTATTCGAGCAACCGGGGTCGACTGCCTCGCCCTTTCTTACGGCTCCAGTCATGGGGATTATCCAGCAGGGTATCGCCCGGCATTTCGCTTTGACATCGTTCAAACAATCAAAGAAGCCACTGACCTACCGCTGGTTTTGCATGGCGGCTCGGGAGCCGGCAGAGAAAATATCTTGCGTTCCGTGGCATTAGGGATCAATAAGATCAATGTAGGGGCTGATTTTATGAAAGCCCAGAGAAATGCCCTGCACCAACAGCTGAATGCTTTTCCGGAAAGCGATTATCCGACCTTGATCCACCAAACCATCGAAGCAGGAAAAGCAGTCGTCAAAGAGTATATCGAATTATCTGGATCAAAAAACAAATCACTTTAAAAAAGAATGGAGCACACTTATATGTTGATCAATATGAAACAATTACTGACCGTTGCCAAAGAAAATCAATTTGCCGTTGGTGCCTTTAACGTCGCAGACAGTAACTTCTTACGCGTCGTTATCGAAGCAGCGGAAGAAAACGATGCACCAGCCATCATTGCGATCCACCCAACAGAATTGGCCTTTACAAAGGATGAATTTTTCCACTATGCAGTTTCCAGAGCGAAAAACAGTTCTGTGCCGATCGTGATCCATATGGATCATGGCGACAGTTTGGCAAGTATCATGCGGGCGATCCATTGCGGATTCAGCTCGGTGATGATCGATGGGTCATTGCTGCCTTTTGAAGAAAATATTGCTCTAACAAAACAGATTACCGAGATTTGCCATCCGATTGGGGTATCTGTCGAAGGCGAGCTAGGAACGATCGGCAATACCGGAACCTCCGTTGAAGGGGGCGTCTCCGAAGTGATTTATACTCGTCCTGAAGATGCACAAGAATTCATTGAGAAGACAGGCATTGACACACTAGCAGTTGCGATTGGAACTGCTCACGGTATTTATCCGAAAGATATCAAACCGGAATTAAAAATGGATGTCTTGCAAGAAATCAAAGATCGTGTCGATATCCCATTAGTGTTGCATGGCGGATCGGCCAATCCCGATGAAGAAATCGCTCAGGCAGTGGCAATCGGTATCCAAAAAGTAAATATCTCCTCTGATTATAAATACGCCTTTTACAAAAAATGCCGTCAAATTTTAGCTGAAACAGAATTATGGGATCCAAATGCTATTTACCCAGAATGCATTGAGGCAGCTAAAGCAGTGGTTACGCAAAAAATGACCCTCTTCAATGCAATTGGGAAAGCAGCTTTGTATCGCCAGCAAAATATCCAGCCATGGCGTAGTGAACAAAACTAAACAGCAAACAAATAATGGAAACACCCTCGAAAATCGCTAAATTGCGGCTTTTCAAGGGTGTTTTTTTATTGTGCATTCTTTTCTTGCAGCATATGAATCCCCTTTTCCTGAACCTGCCGAGCGATAAACGCCAAGTCATTCGAAGTCAGGTTGATGTCTGCATAATGAAACAAGTTTTTTCTGCAGGAGGGGGTCAGATTGCCGATGATCAAATCATACGTCTCGTCCAGTTTGGTCAGAGAAAACGAGTCCAGAGGATTTAAAATCGTGATTGTTAGCTGATAAGGAATAAACTGTTGGATTTTCGTTTGGATAAATTCCGTATGGTAACTATTCGTATCATAAAACAAAGCTAAGCGAAAGTCAGCATTGGCATCGATGATTTCTTTAGCGAAATTTGGGAAAGATATATGGAAAATATAAATCAGGTAATTGATCGTACTTGGTCGAATGATCGGTAAATTTGAATGGGTCAAAAGGTGAACGATGTCTTGATTGACTGCCTGTTGGACCAAATCACAGTTGTTGACAAAACGAGCAAAGCGATCATCCAAGATGCAGTAAGGAACGTGCAAGTTGATCCCAAGAAAATAAGAAAAGACCACAGCGTCGAGTTTCTCTTCAAAGTTGGCTTCATGATAGTTGTACTTTTTAAATATACGTTTGGTCATTTGATAAAACTCTTGTTTGGTCTTACGAAAGACGTTGGGGTCTTGACCAATGTGGGTCGTGACATAACCGACCATTTTCTCGACGTAGGCCCGACTGTATCCGGTAAATTCGCTCAAATCGATTTTCTCTAAGAAATATTCGACGTGGTTTCCATTGGGGTTGGAGGCGTATAGGCGATCGCGCTTCGTATTGATATAGATCACAAAAGCGATTTTTTTGATGTCGGAAAAATAAAGCTTTAAGGGTGTCGCTGCTGCCATGATACGAGCGATTTTCAAAAAATCCTGTTCTTGGTTGATGTTGGCATCCACAAATTCATACTGGTACTTTTCTAAGAAGAAAATCAGAAAAAACTGGCGAATGTTGTGTTCATTTCCTTTTAACTGGATGGGTTTGGTCGCGATGAAGAAATCATACGGTGCCAGAACCATGTTGATCCTCTTGATCAAACGAATGATCGATGATTTGCTTAAATTTAATTCCAGAGCCAACATATCATAACTAGTGAAACTCGATGAGAAGAGTAATTCCAATAATTGAAATGCAGAAGAGCGAGTCAAAAACTGGCTGTATACGTCTAGCCGAGTAGCAAAGGGATGCAAGTGGAGGCGAACAGCTGAATAATCGTCAAATTGTAAGTCCAGAAACGAAAATTCATTGTCGATTTCCGCGATATAGGTTTTCGCTGCAGACATTGAAATGGAAAATTTTACTGCCAAATCGTGAAGACTCGTTCCCTGATCGTCTAATAAATACTCAATCAGCTGTAGTTTCTTTTGTGTCGTAGATGATAACAATTTCCGTAACATGATTGCCCCTGAGCCCCCTTTTAAGTAAATAGTATCACGTTTTTACATGTATTCAAAAAAATTGCGTGTTGTATTTTTTTTGAATACATCCCACCCCAAAATTTTGGGAAAATAGGAGTGTGGAATAGTAGTAACAAGTTTGATAAAAGTAGCATAAACCAAAATGATTGAACCTTAGGAAGGAGGCAAAAAGCAGTTGTTTGTTGGATATTTTGCTCATTGTTGAACAATGTTATTCGTCGAGCGCTTCCGAGATCAATTGAAAAACTTTATAAAAAAGGAATGAACAATTATGAAAAAACAATTTTCTATCTATATATGTTTGCTAGTCTTGCTTGGTTCCATTCTTTGTGAACCAACGATCATACTAGCAGAAGCAATCAACGCAACCGAAAGTACCGAAAGAACGACTGAAACGCTGGAAAGTACCGAGCCTGAGACCGGAACGATCGATACGGAAAAAGCACCTACGGATTCATCGACAGCGGGAGCAGTTCAGTCAGAAACGAGTCAAGCAGAAGAAGAACAAGCAACCGTCCCTAGTGAAAGTCAAGCAACCCAAGCATCTTCGACACTGAATCAAAACAGCATTCAACCCCGAGCACCAGATACTGAGGCGGAAACGGAAGCTTCTACTACCGCTGAGAATCTTAGTGCCAACCTAAACGAGCGGGGAGTACAACTTTTTGACAATGTCCGAATTACTGACTTAAACGATCAACCCTTCACTGCCGAAAATCCACCGATGTATAACGGCAACATCAAAATTCATTTTGACTGGTCGTTAGCAGATACGGAAGAAATTCGTGCTGGCGATTATTATACGTATCAATTACCGGAATATTTTGCTATTCATAACACCGTTAGCGGCGAATTGACCCGTTCTGGCGGGCAATCGATCGGAACCTTTACCTTAGCACTCGATGGCACGTTAACTGTTACTTTTAACGAAGCGGCACAAACACTTTCCAACCGCTCAGGGACTATCGATCTAATTACGGAATTAAGTGTGAGCACTGTCACCGAAGAAGTGACGATTCATACTGGGATCTACGATGAAGATGGCCATGAGATTATCATTACATTGCCTATTTATGAAGTCGACATCATTAAGACTGGTAACGTGACTTCCGGCGGTTCAGTGGTTTGGGAAATTATTTTTAACCAAACCAGTCGAGAATTACATGATGTGGTGATCACCGATAAAATGCCTCAAGGTTTGTCTTATAGTACTTCGACAGGCTACTTGTACGATGAAGACACCGAGGAGTGGATTCGTACTGATGGCTTATATACCTATAACAGCGTCAACAATACCTTTACCTTCAATCAAACGGTTAATCAACCTGTTCGAATCGTCATCAATAGTGCAGTCACCGATCCAACGGCTTCTTCTTTCAAAAACACGGCAACAATCAACGGCAGCGATTTTACAGAAAAAACCGCAGAAGCAACGGTTACTTACGATGAACAATCGGAATACAAACGGTTCAAAGGCTATGATCAAGAGACGAAACGAGCATCATGGGAAGTTTCCGTCTCATTGGACAAAGACCAAGCCCAATTTTTTGATCAGACCTATGCAGGATCGGATCCTGAAAAAGCCCTGCACTTCTTTGTGCCAGAGAGTTTGGTGATCACCGATAAAGACGGCAACCCGATTTCTTCAGAGGATTGGTCTTTTGATGAAACGTACGAGCGGAAAAAAGAGGGGGAAATCGTACGCTTTAGCATCACGTTTGCTAAAGCTGGCTATTACAAGATCCAATACGATACTCAGTTGTATGAATCGGTTTTAGCCGATACCCGTATTTACAACTACGCTTCGGTCCGCGACAATCAAAATAGCTCGTTGACGGGTAGTGGGACAGTGACACCAACCAAAATGATCGGTGTCGTCAAAACAGGCGGTACCAAAGATTATGAGACAAAAACCGTCCCATGGAAAATTGAAGCCAACACCAATCAACAAAAAGTCAGTGACCTGATCATCGAAGATCGCTATCAATTGATCTCTGGCGCAAACAGCAGCGCATTAACTTTGTTGGCAGATACGTTAGTAGTGACGGCCAGCGGCGTGACCGAGCCTTTAGAGCTCAATAACGACTATACGCTGGAGCTGATCACAGAAACGAAAACATTGACGGACGGATCAACAAAGGAACTTGAGACTGGTTTTCGCATCAAGCTGCAAGGAGCGTACCAAACGACTTCAGCCACGATCACTGCCAACTTCAAAACCAGCTTCGATATCTCACAGCATCTCGCACTAGGAAGTTCTAGCACCCGTTTTAGCAACGCAGCGTTTGTCTATTACACAGACGAAGCCGGCAATGAATTCACGGAAGCTTCTGAAACCAACACATGGCTGGACGCCAACTGGGTAAAAAATGCCTTGAAATACGGACTATTTATTGGTGAAGGCGAAGATGTCGCCAAAGCGATTACCGCCGTATTTGGTCGGAACTTAGGAACTATTTTTGATGAGCAGACCGCTTCCAGCGATCAAGTCTATTGGATGGGGCTATTCAATACGTACAAAGAAAAAATCAACAAAGATGCAGTCATCACTGACCAGCTGCAAGAAGGCCAAACCTTGAAAGACCTGGCGCTTTACGCGGTCACAGTAAGTGGATATACGACGCAAGTCAGAGCACTAAAAGAGCAATTGGTGCTAAACGAGGATTACAGTTACACCTATGACCCTGACACGAAGACAGTTACGATCACCTTGCTGAAAGAAACGTCAGAAACACTGGCGGTCTTCTTGGCAACGGAAGCAGCGGAAGATGTATTTACCTACAAAAATACCATCACGTTGACAGACAACGATACAACGTTGACCGCGGATGGCCAAGCCGATAAGTCGGCGAAAACGGACTGGTTGATGAAAAACGGTAGTCAGAATGCCGAAAACAATCGGTTGATCGATTGGGAAGTCATGATCAATGCTGACAGCCGCAAAATCCACAATGCGGTAGTGACCGATACCATCAACTACAATCAACACACCTTTTTACGAGATGCCGACGATGCCGTGATCGTAGATGTGTATGAAGCGGTCTTAAACAATGGTACGTGGGAAAAAGGAGAAAAAGTCACCTTCACCAACGAAGACAATCCGAAAATCACCTCGGATGTGGTAGCAGGGACGCAATCGTTAGTGATCGCTTTTGAAGAAATGATTGATAAACCATACTTTATCGTTTATCAAACACAACTTGACCCCGGGATTTTGAACAATGAACGGGTGACCAACAATGTCAATTTGACGGGTAGTGAGATCGAGATTCACACAGTAACCAAAGAAATCACCATCAAATCGACAGATGGCAGCGGAACGTCTTCTGGGACGAACGGTTCCTTGACGATCGTGAAATACGATGCCGATGGCACCAAAGAGCGAGGGATCGATGAAGAAGCGGTTTTCCAATTAAGCCGCAAAAATGCACAAAATACCTATGAAGTCATCTTGTCGAACCTGGTGGTGAAAAACAATCAGATCATGGAAAACGGCAACGCCATTGATCGGATCGACAATCTGCGTTACGGCGATTATATGATCCAAGAAATCACCGCACCGGACGGATACGAACGAGATGCGACTCAGTACACCTTCACTATTTCTGATAAGCAAGTCAATTATGTCTTTGAACTAGCTAATAAGCGAGATATCAAAGAGACAACCCTTGCCTTGAATGTTCAGAAGCTACTTGATGGGCGCGAGCTAAAAGACGGCGAATTTACGTTCCAGCTAGTGGATGAAGCTGGCTCTGTGATTCTAACCCAAACCAATGACGGCAACGGTCAAGTTGCCTTTGACGCCATCACTTACAACGAGCCTGGCGAATACCACTACACGATTCGGGAAAAAGCCGGCGATGATCCAACCATCACCTATAGCGACAAAGAACTAAAGGTAACCGTGACCGTCACTGAAGAAGATAGCCAGTTGATTGCGAAAGCAGTCTATGAAGGCAATCAAGTCTTCGAAAATGACTATACGCCAAAAGCCGGTAGTGTCGTTTTGAATGCTGAGAAAGTGCTGATCGGTCGTGATTTGAAAGCAGAAGAATTTGACTTCGAATTAGTCAATGAAGAAGGAACTGTTCTTCAAACAAAAGCCAATGATGCCACTGGCAAGATCTACTTTGACGCGCTCCCTTACGAGGAAGCAGGTGAGTACCACTACACCATCCGTGAGAAAGCAGGAACTGACGGTACCATCACTTACGATGCAAAAGAACTAGCGGTAGTCGTGACCGTCACCGATGAAGACGGACAATTGACCGCAGTGGCGGAATATGAAGGCAACCAAGTCTTTGAAAATGACTATACGCCAAAAGCTGGCGGAGTGGTGCTGAATGCTGAGAAAGTATTGACCGGCCGCACGCTGGAAGCCAACGAATTTGCCTTTGAACTGGTAGATGAAGAAGGCAACGTACTTCAAACAAAAACCAATAACGCAACCGGACAAATCTACTTCGATGAATTAATGTATGACGAAGTCGGCGAATACCGCTACGCGATTCGAGAAAAAGCTGACGCAGATAGTACCATTACCTATGACATGAAAGAAATTGGCGTTGTCGTGAAAGTCACCGATGAAGACGGGCAACTGGTGGCAAAAGCAACGTATGATGGCAATGCGATCTTTGAAAACGACTATACGCCACAAGCTGGTAGTGTCGTACTGAGTGCCGAGAAAGTCTTGACCGGACGCACCTTACAAGCTGACGAATTTGCCTTTGAACTGGTAGATGAAGAAGGAACTGTTCTTCAAACAAAAGCCAACGACGCAACTGGCAAGATCTACTTTGACGCTCTCGCATATGATGAAGCAGGCGAATACCGCTACACCATCCGTGAGAAAGCAGGAACTGATGATACCATCACCTACGATGCAAAAGAACTTGCGGTAGTTGTGACCGTGACGGATGAAGATGGACAGTTGACCGCAGTTGCGGAATATGAAGGCAACCAAGTCTTTGAAAATGACTATACGCCAAAAGACGGCGGAGTGGTGCTGAATGCTGAGAAAGTATTGACCGGCCGCACGCTGGAAGCCAACGAATTTGCCTTTGAACTGGTAGATGAAGAAGGAACTGTTCTTCAAACAAAAGCCAACGACGCAACTGGCAAGATCTACTTTGACGCGCTCCCTTACGAGGAAGCCGGTGAGTATCACTACACCATTCGTGAGAAAGCAGGAACTGACGGTACCATCACTTACGATGCAAAAGAACTAGCGGTAGTTGTGACCGTCACTGATGAAGACGGACAGTTGACCGCAGTGGCCGAATACGAAGGCAATCAAGTCTTTGAAAACAGCTACCAACCAAAAGCTGGCAGTGTCGTACTAAGTGCCGAGAAAGTCTTAACTGGTCGTACACTACAAACAAATGAATTCGATTTTGAACTAGTCGATGAAGAAGGAACTGTTCTTCAAACAAAAGCCAATGATGCCACTGGCAAGATCTACTTTGACGCGCTCCCTTACGAAGAAACAGGTGAGTACCACTACACCATTCGTGAGAAAATAGACAGCGATGGCACTATCACGTACGATACAAAAGAACTAGCGGTAGTCGTTACCGTCACCGATGAAGACGGACAGTTGACCGCAGTTGCCGAATACGAAGGCAATCAAGTCTTTGAAAACGACTATACGCCACAAGCCGGCAGTGTCGTACTAAGTGCCGAGAAAGTCTTAACCGGCCGTACCTTACAAGCAAACGAATTCGATTTTGAACTAGTCGATGAAGATGGAACTGTACTTCAAACAAAAGCCAACGATGCAAATGGCAAGATCTACTTTGACGCTCTTTCTTACGAGGAGACAGGTGAGTACCACTACACCATTCGCGAGAAAGCAGGAACTGACGGTACCATCACCTACGATACGAAAGAACTGGCAGTAGTCGTAACGGTCACCGATGAAGCTGGACAGTTGACGGCAGTTGCCGAATACGAAGGCGATCAAGTCTTTGAAAACAGCTACCAACCACAAGCAGGCAGTGTCGTACTAAGTGCGAAGAAAGTCTTGACGGGTAGAGATTTGCAAGCCAACGAATTCGCATTTGAATTAGTGGATGAAGCTGGAAAGGTTCTGCAAACCCAACGCAATGATGCAAATGGAACGATTACCTTTGATGCATTGACGTATGACGATGCTGGGGAACATCGTTACACGATTCGTGAAAAAGCTGGCAACGATGCAACGATCATCTATGATGAAACCACCTATCAAGTAACGGTCACCGTCAAAGATCAAGCAGGGAAATTAATGGCTGAAGCGGAACAAACGACAGACATGGTATTCAACAACCGTGTCAAAGAAGGCAAAACACCGAAGCCGGGCACTGACAACTTACCGAAAACCAATGACACCACGACCGCTGGTTGGGTCGTCTTGGGACTGTTGTTAGTAGTGATCGCAGTAGGCATCTACCTTGATCGCAAAAAACGGGCGCCGTTATCATAGGCAGGAGAAGCAACAGAGCAGAAAGAGAAAGCGGGATGAGACCAACTTGTCCCGCTTTTTCCTGTCCTGTTTTTTTCACTTCAAAGAAAAAGACCGTCAAAAGTATGAAACGCTAGGAAGCGAACAATCAGCAAACCAAGACTCAAGAAGGGAACGAAGGGCAACTGCGCCAATCGTTTCTTCCAGATACCTTGATAGCTAAAAAAAGCGAGGAGACCAAGACTGCTGGCTACCAGTAAGAGGGCCAAAAGGGTCGTCGGCGTTAGCCAAATACTCCAACCTGCCAGCACTAAGAGATCGCCACCGCCCATTCTTTCCTGCCAGACAAAAAAGACCAGTGGAACCAGCAAGCCTAAAGACAGCCATTGAAAAGAAGCGCCGCTCCTAAGCTGTGCCAGCGCTAGCAGTAGGTGGGCGGGGTACAGCAGTTGCGGGTAGACGCTATAGTCTATCAAGTCGGTCAAGCTGAGTAAAAAAGCACTGGTCAGCCATACAAAAGCCAGGAAGCTTTCTGAATCATGAAAGGCAAGCCCGCAAAGTCCGCCATAGCACAAGCAGGCGAAAACCCAATAAAACGGGGGTGAAAGCCATCTTGTAGGAAGGAGAAGAAACCAATGGTTATCCGAAACTTTGTTCACTTTCTGGTAGTGAGAACGAGAATCACTTTTTGGTAGATTCCAAAACAGGGTTTGTAAGATCAAAAGCCAAAAGAAGCCGAGTAAAGCGCCTAAAAAAAACACGAAAATCGTCATTTTTCGTCCCCCCTTATAAAGAAATACGTAAGAGAGTGAGAAATTTTCTCAAATAGATGATTTTGTTGTACTTTTTATTTGTTTCGTATTATCCTTAAAATAGATAATTTAGAGGAGGAATCGTTATGAAATTTGAACAAACAAAAGAAGTATTAAACCAACTTGTTGCTGATTTAAGCCAAATGGCTATGGTCGTTCACCAAACACACTGGTACATGCGTGGACCTGGCTTTTTGACATTGCATCCAATGATGGACGAATTCATGGATGATCTAAATGAGCAATTGGATGAAGTTTCTGAACGCTTGATTACATTAGACGGTTCACCATATTCAACTTTGCGTGAAATGGCTGAACACACTCAAATCCCTGATGAAGTGGGTAACTGGGACCGCACGATTCCAGAACGCTTAGCTACATTGGTAGAAGGTTACCGTTACTTAGCGGACTTATACCAAAAAGGGATCGAAGTATCTGGTGAAGAAGGCGACGATCCAACCCAAGATATCTTCATCGGCTTCAAAACAGCCATCGAAAAACGTATTTGGATGATCCAAGCGCACTTAGGCGAAGCGCCATTGATCGATCCAGCGAAATCTCGCGTACGTCATTAATCCACAAAAAAACCAGCGAAGAGCATTCTTCGCTGGTTTTTTTACTTGCTTGCTAATAACCCTTTGGCGGCTTCAATTTGCTGTGCCACTTGATCAAAACCGGTGCCGCCATAAGAATGGCGATTTTTGACGGCGGTATAGGAATCAAGTTTTTCAAAAATATCGCTGTCGATGGCAGGATGGATCGCTTGGTATTCTTCCAAGGAAACATCTTGCAGATAGATACCTTTGCTTAAACACTCGCTGACGAGTTTGCCGACGATCTCATGGGCTTGTCTGAAAGGCACGCCTTTGCCAGCTAAGTAATCCGCTAATTCTGTTGCGTTAGAAAAATCCTTTTCAGTGGATTCTTGCATCCGTGCTTGATTGACTTTCATCGTTGCGATCATGCCTGTCATGATCTGCAAGCTTTTCGTGATGGTTTCGGCACTGTCAAACATGCCTTCTTTGTCTTCTTGGAAATCTTTGTTGTACGCCAGCGGCAAGCCCTTCATGACCGTCAAAAGACCAAAGAGGTTCCCATAGACACGTCCTGTTTTTCCGCGGATCAGCTCCGCCATGTCAGGGTTTTTCTTTTGAGGCATGATGGAGCTGCCGGTGGAGAAGGTATCTGTCAGTTCTACAAATTGGTACTCGTGGCTGCACCAAAGAATCAGCTCTTCACAAAAACGAGACAGATGCATCATCAATAAAGAGGCGTTGCTTAAAAATTCCAAGATAAAATCACGATCGCTGACCGCATCTAGGCTGTTGCTGTAAATATTGCTAAATCCTAACTCTTGAGCGGTGAAATCACGATCGATAGGGAAGGTGGTTCCTGCCAAAGCGGCACTGCCTAAAGGCATCACATCGATGCGGCTCAAACTCTCACTGAAACGCTCTTGGTCACGTGTCAGCATACTGTAATAGGCTAAGAGGTGATGGGCAAAAGAAATCGGCTGTGCATGCTGCAGATGGGTATAACCAGGCATGATGGTGTAGATGTTGGCTTCGGCTTGTAAAACCAGCGCTTCTCGCAATTCAGCGATCAAAGTGATCACCTCTTGCACGACTTCTTTCAAATACAAATGCATATCGGTCGCCACTTGGTCATTACGACTACGGGCAGTATGCAATTTGCCTGCCACTGGTCCAATCAATTCATGCAAGAATGTCTCGATGTTTAAATGGATGTCCTCATTTTCAATCGTGAAGGTCAATTCGCCAGCGGCTAATTGCTGCTGAATCGTGGTCAAGCCGCCAATGATCGCTTCGCCATCGGGTTGACTGATGATGCCCGTATGGACCAGCATTTTGACATGTGCCAAACTGCCAAGAATGTCTTGCTTTGCTAACTTTTGATCAAACGTGATGGAAGCCCCAAAAGCATCGATCCATGCTTCGTTTTTCCCATCGAAACGTCCGCCCCATAATTTTGCCATATTCTCACCTCAAAAAAAGATTACGGCTGAAGCGGCAGCTTCAGCCGTGCATACTTAAATCAATGTTTCTGTTAGTTGCTGTTGTGCTTGGATCTCAGCGTGCACTTTGCTTGGCAGTCCCCATAATTTGATGAAGCCGATAGCCGCATGCTGATCAAAGGTATCTGCAGAAGTATACGTTGCTAAGTTTTCATCGTACAGGCTGTTTTCAGATTTCCGTCCTTCACAAATGACGTTGCCTTTGAATAATTTCAAACGCACGATTCCGTTGACGTAGACTTGTGTGCTTTTCAGGAAGGTAATCAAGGCTTCCGTCAATGGATTGAACCAAAGACCGTCATAGATGACTTGGGCTAATTGCTGCTCGATGATTGGTTTGAAATGCGCCAATTCCCGAACAAAGACCAAATCTTCCAATTCTTTATGAGCCGTCATCAAAGCGATCGCTCCTGGACATTCATAAACTTCCCGTGATTTGATTCCCACCAGACGATTTTCGATATGGTCGATCCGACCAACGCCATGCTCGCCAGCTACCCGGTTCAGTTTCATGATCAATTCTGCTAGATTCATCGTTTCGCCATCAATGGCCGTCGGTACCCCTTGATCAAAGGTGATCTCAACGATCGTTGGTACGTCAGGAGTATCTTCTAATTCTTGCGTGATAGCGTAGGCCCCTTTTGGCGGCGTTGCCCAAGGATCTTCTAAGACGCCACACTCACAGGCACGTCCCCACAAGTTTTGATCGATGGAATACGGATTGTCCAAATCAGCGGGAATCGGCACTCCTTTTTCAGCCGCATAGGCAATCTCTTCTTCCCGGGACCATTTCCATTCCCGAACCGGTGCGATGACTTTCAAGTGAGGCGCTAAAGCGGCGATCGCTACTTCAAACCGAACTTGGTCGTTGCCTTTACCAGTACAGCCGTGGGCGACGGTTGTTGCGCCAGTCGCTAATGCCAATTCCACCAATTTCTTGGCAATCAATGGACGAGACAAAGCGGAAACAAGAGGATAAGAATTTTCATAAAAAGTATTGCCTTGTAAAGCGATCAAAGCAAAATCTTGGGCGAATTCTTCGCGGGCATCGATGGCATAAGATTCAATCGCGCCAACTGCCAAAGCTTTGTCTTTAATGGATTGGGTGTCGCGACCTTCACCGATGTCTAGGCAGCAAGCCACCACATCATATCCTTGGTCCGTTAACCATTTAATTGAAACGGAGGTATCTAATCCTCCAGAATAGGCCAATATTACTTTTTCTTTCATACTTATTAACTCCTTTTTCGCGTGTTTTCAAGTGATTGAAGCTATCTTATCAGAATAAAAATAATAAATCAAGGGTAAAATTAAATATTTATACATAAAAATGGTGATTATCAGGTTTTTATACTATTATTAGTGATTGAGGAAAAGAAGTGAACACTCATTCTGTTAATGAAAGTTTATACATAATATTCATAAAGATATTCAGTTTTAGAAGCCTGCAACAACAAGTTTCGTTTTTCAGAGAAAATGGCAGAAAATGAATGGAGAAAATTTTCAAAAAGAGGCGGAATTACGTTGACATTAGGCTTTATAGAAGGTATTATGTTATATGGTATTGTTTGCCCCACAAGAGCCCCGGAAACTCAAGTGTATGTCAAACATTCGTGAAATTGAATTGGAGGAAAAAATTGTGCGTACAACATATATGGCCAAACCAGGCGAAGTAGAACGTAAATGGTACGTAGTAGATGCAACAGATGTTCCTATGGGTCGTCTTTCAGCAGTAGTAGCATCTGTCTTACGTGGTAAAAATAAACCAACATTCACACCTCATGTGGATACAGGCGATTTCGTAATCGTCATTAATGCAGAAAAAATCAAATTAACAGGTAACAAAGCAAGCGATAAAATTTATTACCGTCACTCAAACTTCCCAGGAGGATTGAAATCAGTCTCTGCTGGAGAATTACGTGCTAAAAATTCTCGTCGTTTGATCGAAACTTCTGTAAAAGGCATGCTTCCTAAAAACACTTTAGGCCGTAAACAAGGAATGAAACTTCATGTTTATGCTGGCGCTGAACACCCACATGCTGCACAACAACCAGAAGTATTGGACATCACAAACTTAATCTAATAGGAGGGAATTTCATTGGCACAAGCTCAATATATCGGCACTGGCCGTCGTAAAAATGCAGTAGCCCGCGTACGTTTAGTACCAGGTACTGGTAAAATTACTGTTAACAAAAAAGATGTTGAAGAATACATCCCACACGCAGACTTGCGTGAAGTAATCAACCAACCATTCGGCGTTACAGAAACTAAAGGTTCATACGATGTTTTTGTAAACGTAAATGGTGGTGGATACGCTGGACAATCAGGTGCAATCCGTCACGGTATCGCACGCGCATTGTTACAAGTTGATCCTGATTTCCGTTTAGCTCTTAAACGTGCTGGCTTACTTACTCGTGACGCACGTATGGTTGAACGTAAAAAACCAGGTCTTAAGAAAGCTCGTAAAGCTTCACAGTTTTCAAAACGTTAATCTTTTTATATCGATATTTTCAGACGCTTCGCAATTTAGATTGTGGAGCGTTTTTTTGTTGGTGTGAAGAATATCCAAATAATGCAATGGATGGATACTATCTAGTTGGGATAAACAGTATGAATATATGATATTCATAGCTAAGTAGATTAAAATTATTAATACTAAATTCTATCAGAATGTATGTAAACTTATTACGCAGGATCATTAAAAAAATCATACAATGATCTTCCTGAAATCAATAACTCTATGACATTATGATCATCTATGACTTCAATACCATGTCTTTTTAAAAACATCACAAATTGTGGTAAAAAATTTTTAACTGAAGCATCGAAATCAAGATTATATTGGCCATCTTCAGATGATATTTGCAGATAGAACATATCGAAACCAAAATCAAAGGGTGATAGCCGTACTTTTTTTCGTAAATAATTTCTGCTGATAAGAGACCATCATAGTTGATTTTTTTGCTAATTTTGTGGTTTGTTAACATTTCTATTAGCTTACGTAAATCATTATTTGAGTATTTCTTGATATAGATACCATCATTTTCGATAACCCAGTAATCATTAAAAATTGTAGGCAAAACTACAAATATTCCTATAGAAAAAATAATAAGAAATATCCAGAATGGCTGATATCCAAAGCCTGTGAATAGCAAACTAATAAATAACCAAACAGTCAAAAAGAGTAACCCTTTTTTTCCATTATATTTGTTACCAACAAGATAAGGCTTTTTAAAATATGGACGGCCTTGAACCAATTCATCTAGTGAAACATCATACAAATCAGATAATGCTAATAAATTATCTATCGATGGAACAGAAGATCCATTTTCCCACTTAGAAACAGCTTGTGTTGAAATAAAAAGTTTGTTTGCAATTTGTTCTTGAGTATATCCATTTGTATTTCTTAAGGTTTTCAAAATATCTTGTAGTAACATTTCAATCCCCTCCTTTCTCTGTTCACTGTTAGAATATATTTTTTTCTGATTTTTATCAATCAACTAGTGGTTGATGTCTGGTAAAATAAGCTTATACTTATTAGTAATGTGGTAATTTGCCTTAGGAAATAAATTAAGGAAAATGTATTAGCGTATGATCCCATTTTTAATATGAGCAATAATGAATTATTGATTTAAGGTAATTAGCTTATTTAGAAATAAATTAATTTTTATAGTTATGTTTTAGGTAACTATAATTCAATTTGAATAAGTGTACTCCACAGTATCTTTATTGATTCAAGGGTTATCACTAAACGTCTAATTTCATCTAGGAAAATTCATGTTATAGTCTCTTGAATGAATGAGACTTAATGGATTTTCATGGATTAAGATTCTTAAATGATAGTGAGTTATTTTTTTACTTTAGTAAATAATTAAAAATTAGAGACTCTTTTCTTTTAGATTTATATTTATGAAATGACTAATTTGGCAAGATTCTAAATTTGTGATTTTTTCACAAAAAAACAAATTATTTGTTAGGTGATGAATAAAATGATTAGTTCATTTTAATGAAATATAAACGCGTGCATTGAGAAATAGCCAAATTTTATAAATGATTATTTGAAATGACATAATCAATATTACTCTTTGAATGTGAGGTTGATTGATGATTCAGTCTTTATTAATAAGCATGTAAATAATAATGAAATGATTGTTTGTAGGGGGGATATATATCGTGAAAGAACATTTTAATCTATCAAAGAGTGTGAAAGTTCTCTATTCAGAAAAGCCTATTTCTGAAAGAGTAATTAAAAATTTTTTTAAAGTTGTGTGCAACAAAGATGGCAACTTTTTATCGCATTTGGATACTAAAGTCTTTTATGGTGATTTAGTTTATTCATACAGATTTTTTAGAACAAAAAGTGAACCTAGTTTTTTGAAAGGAAGCAAATTTGAGGAAATAAAGTTTGGCTTTTGTTTTGTTGTTGAATATAGGAATTACATTTTTATTAATTCGAAATATTGTCAATTAAATAAAGAAAATTTAGAGATGATTGGAAAAACAATTTCCTTTAGTAAATTTTCAGAGTTTTTGTCAGATGAGAACACTGAATTCCAAAAATTAAGCTTAAAGAATACATCAGTTTTATCTAGTGCAATTATCAATAGAGATATAGAAGGAAACGATTTAGAAAGGACGTTTTCTCCCATATATGCGAGCAAAAACATTGTGAAATCATGTAAGATAAGAAATGAAATGGGTGCATTTTCGCAGAATTTAGTAAGTTCAAGATTGACTAATTATTCATCTAAAAGTGGAATAAATGATTATTTGAACTGGTGCAAAAAAATAATAGATTTTGTATTAAATAATAGATTTTGTATTAATTGAAAAAAAACCTTCCAGTTATTTGAAGAACTTTTCTTCTCCCGTAAAATATGAAGATAAAAGAGATGAACTGGTTCTAGAATCAATAATGTTTGATTTGAGAGCTATACAAGATTTGAATTTAGTTTTTCTCAATGAGTGTAATCAAGAAATTAGTGCTTCAGAGATTTCAAGAAAATATAATAGAACTTTCGAATTACTTCCACAAGATGATCATCCTGAAAGTTATGTTGCCAAAATAGATGGAAGTACTTTTTTAAAAGTTAAGAAATTAAAGAAAAAAATAAAAATAACCATTTCAAATGATCTTATAGTTAAAGTGGATACAGAAGATAGCGAATCGATTATTGATTTTACAAATATACTAGTTAACAATTCTATTATTACTTTTGAGGACATAAAATATTCTTATTATGCTGAAACCTTGTTTACTGATACTTACTTAGTTAACAATAAGTCTAATTTTTTAGATAATTTCATTACTTTAAAGGAATTAAATGAAACTAAATCTGAAAAGGGTGAATTATTTGAGGATCAGGTATCTTTTGACGAATCTTCAGTTTTCGGAGTATTGGAAAAACAATTGGATGAAGAATACAATTATATATTTTGTGATGATTTAGGAACAGAATATGCGGATTTTATTGCTTGTAAGAAAAATAAGATTGGATTTTATCATGCAAAATCAAGTAATACTATTTTCTCAGCGAGTGCTTTTCATGACGTCGTCGGGCAAGCACTAAAGAATCTATCTTATGTAAGTGACTTGAAAAATATAAGATTAGATGAAGAAGATGGCGCAAAAAATTTTATTACCAAAAAAGATGTATGGAAAAGAAAATATGTTAACAATAAAGTTAAGACTAACATAGATAGGCTAAGAAAGCCGAGAAATGCTAATACAGATGAAGAAGTTGAAAGAGGGATAGATTTTCTGAAGAAAGTCAATTCCAATGGACAAACAATTAGAGTTGTAGCCATAGTAGTAGATTTTATATCTAAAGAAAAAATGGCCAAAGAAATTATGAAAAATACTAATAAGGAACTAAAGCAGATTTTATGGATACTCTCCTCCTTCATAAGTGCTTGTCAAGAATTGAACTTGATACCTCAAATAATTTGTAAAGAATAAGTATGCAGTACAAAATCATTATTTATCAATGAGAACATTGGGTTGAAGAATGTTCTCATTAATATCTAAAAATGTAAGCACATAAAAATAGAAGTTGCTTTTTAAACTAAAAAAAACAAATAGAGTAAAATCTACGGACATTAACTTTTATAGATCATAGTGCAACTTGATAGTTTGGTTATAATGTAAAGGCATAGTTTAAAGTATCACTATACACCTATATTGGGGTATCTCATTCATCAGAAGAAATCTATTCAAGTATACTATAATTAGTGTAAATTACTTCAGAGGAAGACATCAATGCTCTAGGATTAACTACTCTTACAATATCCACAACTTTATTTTTTTGCAGTGAAAGTTTATCATAAATCTCTTTAGAATAACTAGAATCTGACATTGATAGCATCAATTTTAGATTCGAGTTATCTCCAATAACACTTATGAAATCAGTAAATCTATCATGTTCAAAAAAGTTACTAGTATAGATTTTCTGTTTCTGGGTTTGGATTGTCTCAGGTATGTAGGGAGGATCCAAATATAAAAATGAATTATTTAAAATACTTTCACGTTCAACTTGTCTAAGAAAATCCAAGTAATCAAGGTTAGAGAAAGATACATTTTGTATGCAGGAGGATAAGTGAATAAGATCTTCTTCTTCGAAATTAATGGTTTCTTTTTTACCAAATGGAACATTATATTTTCCTTTATTGTTTATTCGATAAACGCCGTTGAAACAGGTTTTAGTTAGAAACCAAAAGAAAGAAGCTCTTGTGACGTTATTTATAGAGAAGTTATTATAGTAACTTCTCATCTCGTAATAGTAATCTTGTTTTTTTTCAATTGTTAATAATGATTGATATGTGTTACGTATCTCACCCATCTGCTCAACTAACTCATTTGGAGAGTATTTTAATTGAATAAAGAAATTAATTAAATCTGTATTTATATCATTAACATAGTATTCTTTGTATATTTTTTTTGGTAAAATGTTTATGAGCATTGTTGCGGAACCTAAAAAAGGTTCAATATAGACATCTGGTCGGCTGTTAATTGATGGTAATATATGTTTGATAATTTTTCTTTTAGAACCGGACCATCGAATCGGTGATGTTATTAATTTTGTCATTAGGTAGTCTCTCCAAAGATTTGATTAATCTTAAGTATAGAGTTTTCTTTGAGCAAAATCAATGAAACATTTAGTAGGAGGAAGGAAATGATAGAAGGACTTGTTTCTGAAAAAGATCTTATGAAAGCCAAAAGAGATAGAATGAAATCATTTATAACAAAAAAAATTCCCAAAGGAGCCGAGAACCCTTATTTATCTACAGGATGGGAAATTGATAAAGAGCTGAAAAATGATATTAGAATAAAAAAAGAAAAGGAGCAACATGTCCAATTTGAAAATGAGGTTTGGTTAACCTGTTATCGTTTAGGATTTACTCATATGAATAGTGATAATAACTTCAAGCTTTCGTTTGGTAAAGGATTAAGCCAACAAATAGATGTTCTTGCGGCTGACGACGAAACTGTCCTAATCATAGAGTGTAAGTACACCTCTCAAAAGAATAAGTTATCTAGTTTTAAAAAAGAAATTGAGGCAATTGCAGGTCAAAGAAGTCAAATCATTGGGGAAATAAACTCGCATGGTGCTAAAAAAAAAGTAAAATTTATTTTTGCAACTAAGAATTATATATTGAGTGAGTCTGATAGGGAACGTTTAGATAGTTATCAAATTGAGTACTTTGACAGTGACACACTTGAATACCTTAATGAACTCGCTAAGCACTTGGGAAATGCTTCACGATTTCAATTGTTAGGTCAACTATTTAAAAACCAAAAAATAGTAGGTATGAAAAATAAAATACCAGCTATAAGAGGTAAGATGGGTGGTAAAACCTATTATGAATTTTCAATTGAACCAGAAAAATTGTTAAAAATGGGATATGTTTTACATCGAAGCAATTCAAATAGATCAGAATTGCCTACATATCAGCGTATTATAAAAAAAGAACGACTAAACAGTGTGAAAGAATTTGTGAATAAAGGTGGGTTTTTTCCTAACTCAGTTGTTGTGAATATAAATACGAAAGGTAATTTACAATTTGATTCAGTTAATGCAAGTTACGATTCAGAAATAAGTGAGATTGGAGTGTTGCATCTTCCTCCCCTGTATAGATCTATATACATTATTGATGGTCAACATAGACTATATGGGTATTCAGATTCTGATTATTCTAGGAAAAATACAATACCTGTAGTGGCATTTGTTAATTTATCAAAGCCAGAACAAGTAAAATTGTTTATGGAAATAAACGAAAATCAAAAAAGTGTATCTAAAAATTTAAGAAATACACTTAATGCAGACTTGCTATGGGGTTCAGAGAACAAAAATGATCAAGCTAAAGCTTTAGGACTTAGATTGGCTCAGCAGCTAGGAGATCTCAAAGAATCGCCACTTTTTGGTAAATTTGTTTTTGGAGAAGACAAGGCAAATGACAATGCGTATTTAAAGATTGAGAGTGTGACAGAAGCAATCCAAAGAACAAGATATATTAATAAATATTCAAAGAAAGGGGAATTAGTTGATAATGGTATTTTTGATAAGAATGACAATGAGAAAACATTAGATTTTCTTTTCAAATATCTTTCTGCTATGTTTCATGTACTAAAGGAAGAGATGCCACTAGAGTGGGATCTAGGTAAAGACGGTGTTCTACTAACGAATGTTGGGGTAAGTGGATTTATTCGTATCTTTTACGAAATACTCTTGTATATAGAAGAGAAGGAAGAAATAAAGTCTATATCTGTAAATTATCCGTATTTAGTTGAACTATCAAAGCCAATTATTATGATAGTTTGTAATTATATTAACAATTTAAATGATGAAGATAAGTTGAAAATAAAGAAACTATATGGATCTGGCTCTAAAACAGCATATCAAAAAAGAATGCAAGTTGTAATACACAACAGTATGCCTGATTTCAAACCCAAAGGCATTGAGAAGGATATCATTGAATTTAATAAAACTTATAATGATTTTGGAAAAGAGATTATACCTCAGCTAAAAACCAAAATAAAAATTCTTTTTGAAGAGACTATGGAATCTAGCTTTGGAGAAAACTGGTTTAAAAAGTTACCGAAAAACGTATACAAAGTTGCTGTAGATAAGCAAAGCGAAAAAAACTATCATCTTGACCATAATGAACAAGAGTATAGTATTGCTGATGTTTTAACTTTAGATGATTATTCTTCTGTAGCTGTATATCAGAGTAATTGGAGAGATTATTTTGAAGAGCAATTTACTCAACCTTCGCATAGAAAAAAAAGAATGGTGAAAGAGAAGAAGATTGAATGGCTAAAGCAACTTCATAAATTAGATACTAAAAACTTGGATGAGTATAGCATAACCTTTGAAGAAAATGAGCTATTAGAGTATTTGAAAAAGTGGTTATTAACATGAAGTCAAAAAAATATAGATATTTTCTATGCTTTTAAATATTTAGTGTAAGTATAAAATAACTGAAAAATTAGTAAGAGCCAGTTAGGTATATCGCTTAACTGGTTTTATATTTATCAGAAAAAAACACTAGAATAAAGATAATAATTAGATAAAGTTGGGAGAGTATCAACAGCATAGAAGTAACTGTTTTTTCTATAACATATACATCAAGAAATATCCGAGAGTACATATTCTGTATATTAGAGTAGGTATTTTTTGACATATTCAAAATAGTGCTTATTACGACAATTATCACAAACTATTTTGACTAAACGTCCTAATACAAAAATTCAAAAAGAAAGGCCGTCTATTATCTACCCCAATACGAAAAATTCAAACTCCATAAATCAATTCTGTTATTAAATCATTTCCCACAGATTTGGTCTTGCTTTCCAAAACGGGTTTCTATACAATAGAGGGGAATAGAAACCGAATAAAAAAAGGCACCCCGTATCAGAGTTGGCGCTCCAATACGAGGCCTTGAAAAGTCAATTCGCCTGACTAATCAAGTTGCCATAGTCAATACCCTAAGGTATCGACCTGTTTATTGTACCTAATATTCTGTTCTTTTTCTAGTAGGAAAAGCAGATTTTCTGGGATTTTATGCAGGAGGCCTTATGCTTATTTCGCTATGTCAAAAGGATTGGACAGTCGTCCAATCCTTTTTTTGTATTTCAGATGGGGAAGTTAAAATAACAGGTATTGACACATTTCATTTATAAAATAAAGTGTCGGCAAGCCTCGGTTTCTATTCGTCTATCAAATAATCAAAAAGTTCTGAGGAGGGATTCACATAGAAAGTGAAGTTGCTTGGAAACTGCCGGAAGGGATTTTTTAGATAAAAGAGGGGATGAAGCAATGAGAAAGAAAGACGAGTGTTGGCTAAAAAAGCGTGTAGCAACTGATGTAGTTTCGACATATAGTTTCGAGCAGTCGGACCAATTGACGGATACGATCAAACGAGAGATGCAGACATTATTTCCAATGTGCCGCTGTGTGGAAGAGGCAAATGCAGAGTTATATTTCAAAAAGGCAACGGATGCGCTGCTTGGGGATGAAGGATTTGAGATCAGTTATGAGCACAATCAGACAGTCGTTTATGCGAATGCTAGTAAAGGCTGGTTATATGGCTTCTTTGAACTTTACAAGCATGTGATTCGAACCACTGAGTTGCCAGAAAATCTGAGGTCGATTCCCAATCAAGCCATTCGTATGGTCAATCATTGGGATAATTTTGATGGGACGATCGAACGTGGGTACGCTGGAGAATCGATTTTCTTTTCAAACAATCAGTTTCGGCAAGACCATGAAACGGTACGCGACTATGCGCGTTTCTTAGCTTCCATCGGAATGAATGCGGTTTCTATCAATAACGTGAATGTTCGTGGAGATGCCAAATGGTTCATTACGGAACCGTATTTGATCGAGATTAAAAAGATCGCAGATACATTCGCTGCCTATGGGATTCGGACGTTTTTAAGTATCAACTTTGCGGCACCTATATCCGTTCGAGGACTAACGACCGCCGACCCGTTAGCTGAGGAAGTTATTGCGTTTTGGCAAAAAACAGCAGATACAATCTATCAGGTGATGCCAGATTTTGGTGGGTTTGTAGTCAAAGCTGATTCTGAAGGGGAACCGGGACCGTTTGTTTATGGGCGTGACCATAACGATGGTGCCAATATGCTGGCACGGGCGTTGCAACCCTATGGAGGACTACTGATATGGCGCTGCTTTGTTTATGATTGTTTACAGGATTGGCGAGATCGCTCAATTGATCGTGCCAAAGCTGCCTACGACCACTTCATGAAATTAGACGGTACGTTTGAGGAAAATGTTATTTTACAGATTAAAAATGGACCGATTGATTTTCAAGTACGGGAACCCGTGACGCCGCTTTTTGGCGCGTTAAAACACACCAATCAAATGTTGGAATTCCAAGTGACGCAAGAGTATACCGGACAACAAAAGCACATTTGCTGCTTACTACCGATGTGGAAAGATGTGCTAGATTTTGATACGAAGCATTCACTTGAACACGCCACAGTAAAGAAGATTCTACTAGAGCAAAGTCCAAATCCTAAATACTCTGGCGTGGCAGCAGTCGTCAATGTCGGCATGGATGATAATTGGACCGGACACAAGCTAGCGCAAGCGAACCTTTTTGGCTATGGCAGATTGATTTGGAACAATGAATTAAGCACAGAAGCTATTCTTTGCGAATGGATCGATTTGTCCTTTGAGTTAGATGATTCTGCAAAAAAACGACTACTTGCAATCCTCTCTACGTCCTATCAGGCCTATGAAAATTATACTGCCCCACTAGGTATCGGTTTTATGGTCCGTCCCAATCATCACTATGGGCCTGATGTCGATGGCTACGAATATGATAGATGGGGGACGTATCACTTTGCGGATAGAAAGGGCATTGGCGTCAATCGAACGTTAAAAGACGGCACCGGCTATGTAAGGCAGTATGCGGATGCTTGGTGTGAAACATACGAAAATGTAGAAACTTGCCCAGATGAACTTGTCTTATTTTTCCACCATCTGCCATACGACCATGTCTTACAAAGCGGCAAAACGATCATTCAACACATCTATGACACGCATTTCGAAGGCTATGAAAAAGTAGAGGAATATGTTACCGAGTGGGCTTCCTTAGAGGGACAAATCGATGAAGAAAGTTATCAAAACGTCGCCGAACGATTGCAAGAACAAGTTCGTTCTGCTAGAGATTGGCGGGATCAAGTCAACACGTATTTTTATCGTAAAAGCGGCATTCCAGATGCACATGGACGTCAAATTTATGCGTAAAAAGAGAAACAAGTGCTAGGTTTCAAAGAAGAGATAGACCGTTTAGATCACTAAGAAAAAAGATTTCAACCAGAGGTAAAATTTTTTGTCATATAAGTTAGTTTATCCAACTTACTAAAAAAGAATCAGGAGGAAGAGTGATGAAAAAATGGAAAAAACAATTGATAGTGGTAGGTTCTTTGCTTTCTGTATCACTGGTGTTGGCTGGATGCAATGCTGGGAGAAAAAAGACTGAGACAACGGGGAGTGGTGATCGAGTAGAAATCAGCTTTAGTTGGTGGGGAAATGACGATCGCCATCAGGCAACCCAAGAGATGATTGCTCATTTTGAAAAGGAGCATCCTGAAATTGCAGTAAAAGGAGAGCCGAGCGGCTTTGGCGATTTGGATCAAGCCTTCACGACGAGGTATGCTGGCAATACTTTGGCGGATATCACGACTTTACTCTACAATTGGGTGCCGCAATTCGGGCAAAATGACGGGTTTTATGATCTTAATACAATCGATAGTTTGGATCTGTCCACCTATGATCCTGATTTTTTGGCATTCGGACAAGTTGATGGAAAGCAGGTTGCCGTTCCTTATGGGGAAAATACTTTAGTTATGTATTTAAACAAATCCGAATATGAAAGACATGGTATTGATGTCACTACGTTGAAGACGTGGGACGATTATGTGGAAGCCGCTAAGAAGTTACCAGAAGGGACCTTTTGTGTCGTATCCCCAACTTGGCGTTTTCCAGTAACCATTTGGTTGCAACAAAAGACTGGAACGTCTGAGTTTGATGAACAAGGAAATATGAATTGGACAGAACAAGACTATTTAGAAGCGATGACTTGGTATAAGGAAATGGCAGATGCTGGGGTCTTCGTTTCAAGACAAGATTATTTAGAAAATGTCGGCTCAGAACCGGTATCCTTAGCCACCAACAAAAAGTGGATTGAAGGACAATATGCGGGCGGCATCGATTGGAATGCCAGTATGTCTTCTAATTATGAAGCATTGAAAGAAGTAGGGGATGAAATGGTTGTCGTTGACTACCCAATCGCAGAAGGCGGCACCGAGGTGAATTTAATGTCAAAACCTTCACTGCTTTTTGCCGTTCGGAAAAATGTCGAACATCCAGAAGAAGTAGGAACATTTTTAAATGAACTTTTAAATGGCGAGGAAGCAAATAAAATTTTGGGTCTTTCCAGAGGGATTCCTGCTTCAAGCAAAGCGATCGAAGTATTGACGGAAGATGGACAATTATCAGGCGTGATGAAAGAAGGCTTTGAGTACGCCCAAAGTGTCGCAAAAATCAACCAGACGCCGTTCTATGAAGATGGTACCTTAACGACTATTTACACTGCAGAAATGGAAGCTGTCGAATTAGGACGAACGGATTTAGAAACAGCTGCTCGCAACGTCTACACGAAAACAAAAGAACAAGCCGAAAAGCTTGCGAAAGACTATAAATTGCAATAGGCAACTATCTGCATGCTTTATGGGAGTGAATGGCTTTTGTTTGCTTCCATGAAGTGTCGTGAATCGTTGTCAAAAAGTTTGGAGGGATTTTATGAAAAAGGAAAAAGTGGGCTTGATCTATGTAACCCCTTGGATGATTGGCTTTTTACTGTTGACCGCTTGGCCGATCTTGTCCTCATTTTATTACTCACTGACCGATTATTCTTTGGCTCGTGTCGGACAGACACCTGCATTTTTAGGCATTCAAAATTATGTGAATCTCTTTAAGGATCAAACGTTTCTTGATTCGATGCGGGCGACACTGATTTATACAGTGTTTACTGTGCCTTTTCAACTAGGGTTTGCGTTGTTCGTTGCGTTTATCCTGAATTTCAAATTAAAAGCCATCAATTTCTATCGGACGGCGTATTATATTCCCTCGATTCTAGGAGGAAACGTGGCCGTTGGTGTGCTTTGGCGATCAATGTTTCAACCAGAAGGTTTGGTGAATATTTTTCTAGGAACCGTTGGCATCGAGCCAATTAACTGGTTATCGACACCTACAGGCGCAATGGTCGTCTTGATTCTCTTGAAAGTGTGGCAATTTGGTTCTTCAATGTTGATTTTCTTAGCTGCATTGAAGGAAATCCCCCAGGATTTATATGAGTCCTCGAGTTTGGACGGCGCATCAAGGGTGACCCAGTTCTTCAAAATTACGATTCCTTTGATCACACCAACCATTTTTTTCAACTTAGTGATGCAGCTAAACAATGCCTTTCAAGAATTTAACGGTCCTTTTATTGTCACCGGTCGTGGTCCCCTCAATGCCACGTATCTGTCCTCGATGTTTATTTATGATAAAGCATTTAAAGAATTTGATATGGGCTACGCAAGTGCGGCAAGTTGGGTGTTGTTTGCGTTGATTGTTTGTTCAACGGTTCTTCTTTTCACGAGCCAAAAACGATGGGTCTATTATTCTGATGGAGGTGGGAAATAAATGGAGGCAACCCCTGTAGCATCTGCAAAAAAGAAGCACTCGAATAAGCATGGTCAAGCACTGATTCGCTATGTTTTGTTGACGGTCGTTGCACTGATTATGCTGTATCCAATTATTTGGATGGTTGGAGCGTCCTTCAAAACGAACACAGAGATTTTCACATCAATCGGCTTCATTCCTTCAACGATCGATTTCCAAGCATATATTGATGGTTGGAACACCAAGGGCGATTATACGTTCACCTTGTATTTTATCAATACCTTTAAATACGTCATTCCAAAGATTCTTTTTACCGTTGTCTCGGCGACTCTTACAGCCTATGGATTTGCTCGGTTTGACTTTCCATTCAAGAAAATCATGTTCTCGTTGTTAATGGCAACGATGTTTTTACCTCAAGTCGTAACCAGAATCCCCTTGTATCTCTTCTGGAATCGCTTGGATCTATTAGATACGTATGTTCCGTTACTGGCCAATTCATTTTTAGGACAAGAACCCTTCTTCGTGTTCATGATGATCCAGTTTATGCGTTCAATTCCACGGGATCTCGATGAAGCAGCGATCGTTGACGGTTGTTCTTCTTTCGGTGTTCTCTGGCGTGTCCTGATTCCGGCATTAAAACCTGCCCTGATTTCTTGTGTGATTTTTCAATTCGTTTGGAGTTTCAGTGATTTCTTAGGTCCATTGATTTATATCACTTCACAAGACAAATTCCCAGTATCTCTTGCGTTGCGGCTCAACGTTGACCCATCTACTAATACCCCATGGAATCAAGTGTTTGCAATGTCGGTGATCTCATTATTGCCAGCAATCATCTTATTCTTCAGCGCGCAAAAGTATTTTGTCGAAGGTGTCACAAGTTCGGGTATCAAAGGATAGGAGGTAAGTATGAATCCTTTCTTTCACGCTATTTCTGAGTGGACCGTTACCATCGTCCACTCAGCCTATCGGCTTTTGGTTTATCAGCTGTATTTCATCCTGTCGAATAGTTTACTCCTGATGCACTTGTTTTTTCTTCGATTGACTCTGAATAATATTGTCTTCTTTTGGGTACCCCTAGTATTTTTAATTGCAAGTCTGTCCGCTCAATTCGGCTTATTTAACAACCCAGAGCATTTATCGAATACAAAGAACTATTTTCAGTACTATCGAGAATGCTTGAAGAAAAACTGGGGATTATATTTCTTGTATTCTCTGATCATTCTCTTGATCCTCTTTGGACTGAAAATACTGATATTATATCAACGCTCTGTTATGTTTTTGCCATTTGTCCTTACGAGCTGTTTTTTATTAAGCAGTATGCTCTTTGTCTTACTGATCTCAAGCGATTCTCGCGTCGCTCAAATCCCATTTAAGAAGAAAATAGAATGGTCATTGCTGATAAGCTACCGATTGCCTTCAGTCACTGTTTATAATAGTGCATTTATTGGACTGTCAATTTTCTTAATGCAGTATTTCTCTTTGGCGTATCTTTGTTTTCTTAGTGGTGTAATCAATTACGGCGTGTATCGTAATTTGATTCGACGATTTTCACTTGATTTGTTTTTTGAGGAGTGGGGCAACAAGGGCGAACGGCTTGAAATGAATACTAATCAAAAACTGTAGCTTAAATTTAAAAAAAGAGGTGTTCCTATGAAAATAAAAAATCCTGTCTTATCCGGCTTTCATCCTGATCCGTCCATCATCCGAGTAGGAGATACGTACTATATAGCTAATTCAACGTTCGAATGGTTCCCTGGGATTCGTTTGCACGAATCAAAAGATTTGGTCCATTGGAAACTGCTGGATGCTCCTCTCGATTCAGTAGAGATGCTAGACATGAAGGGAAATCCGTCGTCTGGTGGAATATGGGCACCAGACTTATCCTATGCAGACAATAAATTTTGGTTGGTGTTTACCGACGTCAAAGTTGTGGATGGGGTATTTAAAGACATGACCAACTATTTGACTACCGCAACGAATATCCATGGACCGTGGACTACACCGATTCGATTGAATGGTGTTGGCTTTGATCCCTCTCTGTTTCATGATGAGGATGGCAAAAAATACCTCGTGCAACAGACGTGGGATCATCGAGAGTATAAAAATCCTTTCAATGGCATTACACTGACCGAATTTGATGTAGAAACCATGCAGTTGAAACCAGAAACTGCTCGAATGATTTATGAAGGAACGAATGTAGGATTAGTTGAAGGGCCGCATCTATACAAAATAAAAGGGCGTTACTATTTATTTGTGGCAGAAGGTGGAACTGTCTTTACCCATCAAGAAGTCGTAGCTAGATCCTCTTCACTGGAAGCTGATTCGTTCGAAACCGATCCTCATGGTCCGTTTCTAACCAATTACGATACGCCTCATTCATACTTGCAAAAGCAAGGACATGGGGCACTTGTGTCTACTCCGTCAGGCGAATGGTACTATGCATCGCTATGTGCAAGACCCTTACATCGAGAAAACGAGTCGGTGACAAATCCTCGGGGATGGTCAACTTTAGGACGTGAGACCGCCATTCAAAAAGTTGAATGGGATTCTGAAGACTGGCCAAGAATCGTTGGTGGACATGGGGGACAAACAAGCGTGGAGGCACCTAAAGATGCAGCATCTACCGAAGTTTTGAGTAGCCGCTCTCATTATGATGACTTTAGTGAGAAGCAGCTAAATAAAAACTGGCAGACCCTTCGTGTACCATTTTCAGCAGAAATGGGCAGTGTAGGCGATGGGAAACTAGAACTAATTGGAAAAGGAAGCTTAACAAATCGTCATGATCTTTCAATGATCGCACGCCGTTGGCAGACCTTTTATTTTGATGCAACAACAAAAGTAAAATTTGATCCATTTTCTTACCAACAAATGGCAGGACTAACCAATTACTATAATGACCAACACTGGTCCTTCGTTTTTGTCACTTGGAATGAAGAAAATGGAAAAGTAATTGAAGTAGCCGAAAATAATCAAGGAACCTATACGTCCTACTTAAGAGAAAATGCGATTACCATTCCAGATGCTGTGGATTTTGTCTGGTTCAAAACAAAAGTCCGCAAGCAGACCTATAGATATGCCTATTCCTTTGATGGAGAAACATGGCAAGATTTACCAATCGAATTTGATTCTGCTATTCTCTCGGATGATTATGTATTACAAACTTGCGGCGGCTTCTTCACCGGAGCATTTGTCGGACTAGCAGCGGTTGACTATGCAGGCTATGACACAAAAGCTGTGTTTTATGAATTTGATTATCGAGAGATGGATGAGGAAGGGCGCAGTTAATTATTATATTGATCTAGAGTAAACTCATTTTTTGTGAGTTTACTCTTTTTTCGCTAATTTCTTTCAGTTGGCGGAAAAAAGTGAATACCAACGTTGTTATAGCTTTTTGGTTTCTGCTTAGTTCAGTCTTTTGTCCATCGGTACAAAAAAGCAAATAGGTAAGCATTAAATTAATAAGAAGAGAAAATCGCCCATTCTTTTTTCAAATGCTCTAAAATGTCGTTTTCTTCGGTCATTTCCAACAAGAGAAAACCTTCACAAGCTATTTTATAATCATCTATGCAGATAGCATAACGTACTTTGGCAATCGACAAATAGTCATATCGTTTCGCTTCTTTTCCTAGATCGATTGCTTCTTTGAGTAGAGGAATTGCAGCTTCTTTATGGTTGTTCTGAATCAAAAGTAATCCTACATTTAATAGAATAGATAGTCTAATTGTAATCATAGGGGTAAATTTTTCATATTTTTCAACCGTTTCAAGTAGTTTTGGAAGAAACGAAAGGACGGTTTCTATCGGAAAGTAATACATAAAGCTATTAATTAGACGAAGTTCGCTATAGTACCATTCATCCATTTTTGACAATTTAGACCAGACATCACTTATGATGATTTTTGGTAAACAATCGATTTGCTCAATCTGGTCATTAGTCAGTAAAGTGAGACTTTGAATGATTTTCATCAAGTTTCTTATAAAAATATCGTCTGCTGTTTTCAAATATCTATTTCCTTTTTCAAGTAACCTGGAAAGTTGAGGAGTTTCTAAGTTCGACGTTTGTCTAAAGAAGAGAGTAATTATTTCATCCCTTAAATCATAGCTGAAGTCATTACATACAAATTGGAACTCTTCTTCACTCATATCAATTTGCAACAACAGATAGACCATCGTGTCATAGGAAGGTGAAAGCTTATTATTTTCGAATTTTGACAAGGTTGTTCTAGAAATGCTTGTACCACAAACCTCGTTTTGACTTAACCCTTTACTCTTTCGGATCTTTTTGTAAATACTTCCTGCGTCCCATCTCATAAATAACCTCCTTAAAAAGTGAGTACTCTGTACAAAATTAATTTCTCTAAAGAAAGTGTAATATGCTTTTTCAAAAAAAGAAAGGGTGAATTTTATGCATATTATACTATCTTTGTGTATATCTAGTCTTACATTATGGTTAATTGGCGGGTAAAAGAGTGATTAATCTTTACAGAAAGTAGTTGGAAAATAAAATCTTGTTAATCTGAAGGTAGTTGGTGTACATCTATCGCCAACAAAAATTTAAGGAGGTGTGTATTATGACAACTAAAGTAAAAAAAGAAACAAAAGTACAGTTTACTTTCAAAAAAGTAAACCCAGCATTCGTATCTGATACACAGAAACCCAAAGCTTCAATCATAACTTGTGGCACTTGTCATTGTAGTGGAGCCCCAACCAGAAGTTAATGAAGCTTAAGGAGCTCACTATACGAAAGATAGTGGGCTTTTCTTTAAATTGTGAGGAGGAGTTCAATGTTTTGGTTTAATACAAACTTTTTATTGGTAAAGGAATATGGCAATAAAAATTTTTTCTTGTTCAATAAAATAAGTGAAGAAAAAGAGAAAATGAATGAAGATATGTTTAATTTACTTATAGAGTTAAGTTATGAACATATTATGACAGAGGAAATTATAGAGTATCTTCGTAAAATAGACGTACTAGATGAATTAATTCAAAAGGAAGTTCTAGTTTCATATTGTACAACAAAAATGGATATAGTCTTTATCCAAGAAAATTATAGTGTGAACCGTATTTTTTTGGAAGTTAGTCAAAAATGTAACTTAAGATGTAATCATTGTTATAATGAATCTTCAGTATTGATGGAGGATGCTTTATCTTATAGTGATATAAAAGGTTTAATTGACAACGCTAAAGGACAAGGGTGCTATATTTTTCAAATTACAGGTGGTGAGCCCTTGATTAGGAAAGATATAGAGGAAATTATTGACTATATAGGAAGAAACGGATTCAAAATTACTATCTTTACTAATCTGACGTTCTTACCCAAAAGGATAGTGGCTCTTTTAAGTAAGTACAGTATAAAAATTGTAACTAGTATCGATTTCATTGATCCCCAAAAACACGATGCTTTTAGAGGGAAAACGGGCGCTTTAAATACTACTATAAAAAACATAAAAAAATTAAAAAATGAGTCAATCGAAGTAAGAGTAAATATGATGATTGATAACAAAGATGATAATGAACTCGAGAGTATTATCAACTTTTTAAAATTAGATTTAAAAGTTCCCTATATAGCAGATGTGATTATACCTACAGGAAGAGGGCGAAATAGAAACAATTTAACGGAATTGTGGGAAAATTCATTTAAGTATAAACAAATTGCAGTAGATGCTGTTCTGAATGACCATAAGTTAGATTTAAGTAAAAAAATAGAGTGTAACATAGCTTGCATATATGCCAACGATTGTGGTGTTGGTAAAAGTTTTTTGTTTGTGGATAGTCATGGCAATGTAACTATTTGTCCATCTATGCGAAAAACTCACAATGAACAATTTTGGTTTGGGAATTTAAAAGAAGATTCTTTTGAAACGATTATGCATAACTTTAAAAACAAACATATAAATGTCTCTTGTAAATTTGAACAAGAATGTGTTTACTCAAAGCAATGCTTAGGAGGTTGTCGTTCTCGAGCATACCATTTTTTAGGGGATGTTCAAGAAGTTGATCCTATCATGTGTAGTATTTATCAAAATGAAAAGTCTGAGATGATGGAGTGGAAAAATGAGATTTACCGATGAAGAATATGCTATTTTAACTATTGAAGCTGAACTTCTTGAAAGAGATGAGGACAAAGAAAAACTTTGCAATTTGGTTGAGTTTAATTTTGCCAGTATTAATATAAAAAACTCTCGGAATGTGAACCTAAACTTTGCTGAGTTAAAAAATATATTTACCTCAAACAATATTAATATTGAATGTAACCTGAAAAATCTTCAAAATATGCCAATTTTGAGTAGAAACCAAAGTTATAGCTTAACGCTCGATTATGAAATGATCCAACCAAATTTATGTTTTCGAGATAATAAAGATTTATCTTTCATAAACCTTCCATTAAATTTATCTCGGGATTACGATAAAGATAAAATCGAGAAATTTATAATTTGTAATCAACACGTCATTATCTTTGATCCTTTTTTTTATAAAAATGAAATAGCCATTGATAAGTATGCCAATTTTCTTGAATGGATATTTAAAATGCCATACGAGAATATACGATTATCTAATAATCATATACATGTGAATTCCCTTAGACAACACCCTTGTCATATAGGTGCCTGTAGTGCGAAGGAATGCCATATGAAGAAAACTGGATTACCTAAAAATATATACCTTAAATTTGATTATGGAATTTATATTTTCTCGGACTGTAATATTGGTAATTTGAAGTATGACAATTTAAAGGATTTACTGCATGATAGTCAAGAAAATTATTTGAATATAAATGGAAAAATCTTTACAGAGGAAATACTGAACTATCCGTATGAGTTTTTTCCTTGGAAAGAATATTTTATCAAATATTGGAGGGCTGAGTATGCCTAACATAGTAGAAACTGCTATTTTTCCAATTACCAACAGGTGTAATCTTCGTTGTAATTTCTGCTTTGCATCTGCTCAATATTCGAATAAAGATAAAATGGATCTTAGTTACTTTGAAAACAAAATTAATGAATTAAAAGGCTATGGTTTGAAGAAAGTAATTCTTACAGGGGGAGAACCTACAATCCATCCAGATTTTTATAAATTCTTGAAAGTAACAACCAATTTTTCTTTGCCGGTTCAAGTATTAACAAATGGCACAACTACATTAGATAAAGAAATATATCAAAACGAATATATAAGTCATTTTGTCGTGAGTATTGATGGAGAAAGTGAAACACACGATTTTTTGCGTGGAAAGAAAGGTGCTTATGAAAGGACTGTTAAATTTCTTGAACATCTCCCTAAAAAAATCCCATTTTCTACGACAATGACTGTTTCTGAAAAAAATATTTCAGAAATAGAAGCTGTTTATCTGCTTTCAATCAGTTTAGGAGCACAGTCAATCACAATTAATCCTGTTATTCCAGATGGTAAGGCAGCTCATATCGAACAAGGTATAGAAGTACATGAGAAGATATTTGAAGAAATAAAAAGAGTATATCAAAAATATTTTTTTAAAATTCCCATTTATACATCCCTATGTACAAGAGAAAAACTGAAGCACTATTTGAATCCGATAGTTACTAATTTATTTAGAACTTTATG
This sequence comes from Enterococcus sp. AZ188, assembly GCF_050544075.1. Lineage (NCBI taxonomy): Bacteria > Bacillati > Bacillota > Bacilli > Lactobacillales > Enterococcaceae > Enterococcus > Enterococcus sp. AZ188. The sequence continues at coordinate 3,647,460 of NZ_CP172943.1, read as the reverse complement.
GATTGGAAACAATGATATCTATTCACATTTTCCTTTACCTAGTGAAGAAAATGATATTTATTCGCTTGGATTGCTAGATAGTAAAATAAAAGAATCTACTTTCTATCGTTTTCTATTGATGAATAATGAGATGAATAATATTGATAATCCAAATGGAGTAATAGATCAGCACCAAATGTTGAAAGATCAGTATAAAAGATACATATTGGGGGTAAATAATGTTTAGACTTTTATTGAAAAAAAATAAATATTTGGGTTTCTTATCGATATTCTTTTTAGTATGTTACTCAGCGTATAGTCCTATTTTATCAAAATTAATTCAATACAATATGTCTGTCGCAGAAGGTAAGTACGCTTTAGATCTGGTTAGATTGACAACAATAAATCTGAGTGTATTGATTCTTTTGTGTCTAGTTAATTGGTTTTCACAATATTTTTCAATTAAATTTTATTCTCGTTCACAAAACGAGTTAAATCAATTGTTTTACAGCAAAGCTGCTAAACATGTGACAGAAGAATTAAAGGTTTCAAAACTAATCAAGGTATTTAGTAATGACATCCCTTTAATCGTGGATAATTATATTCCTTCATTGATTAGTTTAATATATTTTGGTTTGTCATTTAGCTTTGGTGCGATTCTTATTTTCTCTTTAAACAAAATTATTCTGTGCTATCTGATTCTTATTGCTGTTTGTTCGTTACTCGTCTCGAAAAAAATGTCAAACAAGATATCCCCTTCTCAAAAGAAATACAATGATAGTTTGGGAAATAACTCAGACGTTTTGCTAGACATTTTTGATCACTCCATAATTAGAAAAGTATTTTTTCTAGATAATTTTTTGGAAAAACGGTTTGCTTCTTCGAGTGAACAGAGTGCAAAAAAAATGTTTGTATTAAAAAAAGAAAAGTCAATCGTAACTGTCTCAAATGATTCGTTTGCTTGGCTATTACAAATTGGTATGTATGTCATTGGTGCTATTCTCATTACACAAAAGAGCTTATCTTTTGCGGAATTGATTGCTATCACACAAGCTGCTGGTACAATTACAACACCTATTTTCTGGTTTTCCAATACGCTAGCAGATATTTACTCTTCAAAGGAAATTCGACAAGAAATGATGGAGTTTTTGCAATCAGAAGATTCACAAAAGCGGGAGGATTTCCATTCTGTTATAGATAAAGTAGAAATGAAAAATGTAACTTTTCTTATGGAAAACAAACGAGAAGTTGGTCCAAATAGTTTTATTTTGGAGAAAGGAAATTCTTATGCAATGATAGGGAAAAATGGTAGCGGAAAGTCAACGATATATGCTGCTTTGATGCTGGCTAATAATAAATATCGTGGAGAAATTTTGATTAATGGTAAAAACATCCAACATTTGAAAAAAGAAGGCTATTTTTCTCAAATCAGTGCCGTGACACAAAACATAAAACTATACAACGGTAGTGTAATCGACAACATTACAGGCTTTTCTAGCGATGTGAATGAAGAGAAACTACGTAAGATAAAAAAATTGTTTATTAATGAGCAGGATGAATTTTTCTCGAAAGAGGTTAGCGCCCTTAGTGGTGGTCAAAAGCAAATGGTATCAATTGCCAGAGCTTTGTATAAAGACGCGTCATTTTTAGTTATGGATGAGCCTTTTTCTGCTTTGGACAAAGTAATGGAGGAAGTTGTGCTGGACTATTTGCTTAAGATTGACGATAAAATAGTTTTACTAACCTTGCATCATTTTGACCAGTTAGTATTAGATAAATTTAGTGATGTAGTGATTATTGGAGAAAGTATATGAAAATTGGATTGAAAAACCATATCACAGTCGAGAGAGACAAAAACTTTTTTTATTTTATTAATAGAGAAACTTTGAAAATTGCGCATTTTGAAGGAATAGAACAAATGGTTGAATCTCTTATAGAAGGAGTAGACACCGTAGTTCTGGAAAGAATGGATCCAGACTATTGTTTGTTGATAGATAAATTAAACGAGATGAGGATGTTAACTTATCTTTTTGAGGATGAGGAAACCATAACAAATAGACAACTTTACTATTTAAGTGATTTTACTGTTAATCCTAAAGCAGTGCAAGAGTATTTGAGCACTCTTCACATTGCAATCATAGGATTAGGCGGAATTGGATCAATGGTGTTGCATCAGTTATTATGTTCGGGTATAAAAAACTACACTTTAGTTGATTATGATCATGTTGAATTAACTAATTTGAATAGACAAATGGTTTACTATCCAAGTGATATTGGCAAAAAGAAAACGGATAAGTGCGAAGAATTGGTCAAAGAATATTATTGTGATTCAGAAATTTTAAAAATTGATAAAAAGATCAACACCATTCATGATTTCAAGAAATGTGTAGACATTCAACACCCAGATATAGTTGTCGTAGCTATTGATCAACCTAATGGGCTACCTCAAAAAATAACTGAATATTGTTCAGAGCAACATATTCCATGTATAGAAGGTGGAGTAGGAATCAATTTTGGGGTTATTCATTTTAATGCTATGCGTAAGCCGAAATATAGCGTACAAAGAAGTCAAATAAGATCTGAAATACCGAAAGCATCTTTTTGTCCAACTAATTTGATTACGGCTGCTTTTATTGCTTATGATATTATTCATTATTTTATTGGGGAAGATACGTTTTCCTATCAAAATAATTTTGTCATTGATTTTTATAAGAAAAATTTATTTGTAGGTGGTACTTAAGAAGGCTAAAAAATGAATGTTAGGAGACTATTTATTTTTTTTTCAAATTAAGGAATGGATTTGCATATTTTTATGAGAGTGTGTCGATATAACAGACTAAGATACTTACACAGACCAAAAAGTTTATTTTTTCAAAAATATTGTTAAAAACAATAAGTTTCTTATTTTTATTGAATAAAAAATCACGTTTGGTAAAATAGTAGAAATAAGCTTAATAAGAAGCATTGTGGGGAGAGTTAAATATACAAATTTCAAGAAGCACATCTTGCTGAAAATTTTAGAATAATTATTGAATAGGGGGAGTCATATGAAATATAGAGATCTAAAAGGGGTAATGGAATATAGTAGAGGACTGTTCTTATACGATCCACCTACGGGAAAGGGAAAGAGCTACGCGGCAAGAAATTTGCTTTATCGTAACAGTAAAGCAGGAAATAAAAAGCAAATTTTCATAACAAATAATATTAAAAATTTATCATCCGAAGAAATGAAAGCGTTATACAAATCTGATGGTCGAGAGTGCTGTTTTAAGAAAGAAGTGCTTCATGTAAAATCGAACGTTGATTTTGTGTTAGAGAATTTAAATGAGATGTTGGCATATCCTGATAAGTATAAAACAGACATCTATCATAAAATAGTAAATGCGATTAATGAGTATAAGAATGAATCAGGCGAAAGAAAACGACAGTTGCATACTTTTATTAGAGAAGATTTGGAACCCGAATTTAGAAGAGAACTAAAGAAATTAGTACTGCACGATCTTCCCTCAAAATTGGAAGAACGCCAAAAAATTGTAAGCAGGAGTGATGAGTGGGCGTGGTTAAGAACTTTATATCCAACTGCCGATATTTGGAACTATAGTATTTTCTTTATGACTGTTAAAAAGTTTATTCAAGTTGTTGATCCAATTGTTGATGCGAGCTTTATTTTTATGAATTCTGATTTTACAGAAGATGCCACAATCGTTATCGATGAGTTTGATGAAACGAAGCAAGTTTTACTAAATGAGATTGTAGAATCTGCTATGAAGTCTAAAAGCAACTTGCTTGATTCCTTCAGAAGAATACATTCAACTTTAACAAATCCTAGGAACGTAAAAATTATAAAAAAGTATGATAAAGAATTGAATAGAGGTTTTCTCGTTGGTAAAGGCGATGGATTTCCTGGGTTAATTGAAGAAGTAGAAGGAATTTATGAGGATAATCGCTTAGATCTTTCATATAAAACCATAGATACTGGTACCAATTCGGTCAAAGTCGTTTTCTTTGATGGCGATAATCATTATTCTTATGATGCGGAAAATAATTTGACTTCTGGCATTATTAACGAACAGAAAGAGCAAGTGGAATTATCTTTTGTTTCAAAAGTAGAATACAGTGAGTCGGTAAAAAGCGGGGTGCAGATGAAACCTTTAAATACAATAAAGATATTGTACAACTTTGTTGAAAAATTTCATTACGCTGTTACACAATGGGCACAGATTTTAAGAACCAATACTAATGCGAATCGCAACATAAACGATAGTCGCATGACCAGAAATCAATCTATCGAGTCTTTGTATCGACTATTCCACTTTCCGGAGGATGAAATAAAGCGCTTGTTGAATCGAAAAGTAGCGAACCAACTGAATCATAACAGTTATTATTTTGACGAAACAAAAATAACTATGCGTTGGTATGAATATGTTGATTCAGATAGCAGATATTTTGAAACGATGATCCAAATTTTAAGTATTGATGATATTCCAGAATCAGCAATTGTTTCATTGGCAAGTCGCGCACGAGTGATTGGCCTTTCGGCAACAGCAATGGTTCCTACTATACTTGGTAACTACGATCTAAGAAGAATACAGAAACAGTTAGGTACAGATTTTCATATTGCAACGCAACAGAAAAATTTGATATCACAAGAAACGATGCAAGAATATAGTCAGCAGTATTCATTGTACGAAAAAAACAGAATCTTATTTGATACATATAGTTTCGATAAATATTTTGATGAACCATTTTCAAAAAGAAAAATAAAAAATATAATTTCTGAATTTAAGGAAGTCGATGACGAAACATTATTAGAAAAACTTGCCGTTGAGATATCAACAGATATCGAAAATGCAGTAAGCCAAATCAAGGAGAAAGAGACTTCTTACTTTGCTGATCGATACATGGAGGTCGTTGAATCGTTTTGTATTTTTATTAATTCTTCCCAATACCAGTCAATACTAGCATTACAAACAGCATTACCAAAACGAAATCATCCTGAATTTGATGAAACTATCTTATTAAAAATTTTCAACGCACTTGTAGCTTATTATGAAATAACCGTAGGCATTTTTATTTTGAAGGGCGATCACTTTGAGAAGAAAAAAGAAGAAATGTTAACTAGACTTTCAGGCGGGGAAAAATTGTATATATTGACATCATATGCGACTACTGGAGCTGGTCAAAATCTCCAATACAAAGCTTGTGAGCCCGAAGCTATTGTTAGGATGGAAACATCACTTACTAAAGATGATTTGCAAACAATAATGAAAGATATTGATGGTGTTTACTTAGGAAATATCACTTACCTACTTTCCTATCTGAATGTAGATGTCCCATGGGAAATGTTGAATAAGCAGGTTCTTTATTTGCTTTTGGAAATTGAGTATTTGTATACAGGAGGTGAGATCGATCTAGGCTATAAAAATGAACTTATTGATAGTATTTTAAAAGTTTATGCGACAAGACAATCGCGCAAGCTCAATACTAGAGAACTTTCTAAAACAATAAGTGTCCGTTTGAAAGCTACCAAACTAGTTATTCAAGCTGTTGGTCGAATCACACGAACAACCAATAAATCCAATCGTATCTTATTTTTGATCTCTCCGAAATTACTCGGAAACATTACTGAATCAGGTCTAAATACCAAGCTCATAACTCCTGAGATGGCAGCAGTTCTAGCACATAAAAAAGAAAAATGGTTAGAACCAGTTGTGGATGCCGAAGTACAAAGAAATAGAAGAAACAATTTAGTTATGAAAAATGCAGCTAACTATCTAAATAAGCTTCTTAAAAGTATCCACCACAGTGAGCAAGCACGAGAAGAGTGGCGATTAATACGAAGAAGACTCTTGACTAACCCAACCTTGGACTACTTACCTAATGACGAGTTAGCAAGTGCCTATATTGAGAGCCCTGGAGGAATGGCAGACTCTTACTATTATGCAAAAGATGATTATGGGAATTATTACTTAGGAAAGACAAAGTTAGAAGTGGAAAAGCTTGGAGGAAAGAAAGAACAGTCGATTTTTCGAGTATCAAAAGAAAATGCTAATTTACCTATACTTTTGAAGTATCCAAGAATGAAGGAGTTGTTTAAAGAAGAAGGTTATTCTAAAACATTTTCCGAAGCACCATTTATGGTAAATCCTATTTTCTTTCAAGCCATACTTAAGGGAGCTTACGGGGAGATAGCTGGGAAGTTTATTGTTGAAACCGAATTGGAAACGACATTGCACGAAATAAGAACGGATGCAGCTTTTGAGTTATTTGATTATCGTGATGATTCAGGAAATTATTATGACTTTAAAAATTGGAATTTAACGTTTGAAGTTTCGCTGGAAGAGTCAAGAGAAAAGGTACGTAGTAAATTTTGCGATATAGGTGGGAAACATGCGTGGATAATTAATTTAATTGATACTAGCGGAAATTTTCATTTTGATATGACAAATGACAAAAAAATTATTGAAATTGCTGGTTTAATTGATCTAAACGGTCAAAGTATATTAAAAAAACAGGCACGAATGATATGGGGGGAACTAAGTGAATAAAGAAGCGCAGTTATATCATAATCAATGGAATATACAGTTTCATTTTGAACGATTGGACCAAAATTTTTATTTCTATACGATTATCAATAAAGAAGGACATAAAGAATTCAACTCTGTTTGCACAAAAATTCCATTGTACTGGTCGCAAGTACTCAATCTTAAAATAATATCAGGTCAAGCATTCTTTCTACTGAAGAAAAGCGATCAGAACCCAGATTTTTTAGATGAAATTTCAGTTTTTTTCGGGAAAATACCAATTGATATTTTACTAACAAAAAGTTATAACGTTTTCTATCAAGGGAGATATCCTGACGCTGAAAAAAATTTTTTTCCCTTAAAATGCTTAATTCTTGGAATACTTCCAAGGTTAAGTGACAGAAACGGTTGGGGCCAGATTGATGGACATACTTGTTTTTTTCTTCCCAAAAAAGAGGGCAGTTGGCATCGTAAAAATTCAATAATGGGTGTAATGATCGAACCGTTATTTGAAAATAACCGCTTCAAATTACGAGCGAGAAATTTTGCAAAATTAACTGAGTTTAATCGAGAAAAAACTACTAAATTTTATATTTGGGAAGACAAGAAAGGCATATTGAAGCAAATAAAGAATGCTTCTATAGATATGAATGAGAAAGTTTTTTCAAATCGTGCAGTTCCTAGTATGAGAGCATCTGTGAACCATTTAGATTTAAAATCGCATACAGATTTTCTTAAATCAAAAACGGGGATTTTATACTCATTCATGGAAGAAATGAAAACTCATATGTCTGATTATATGACAGTAACCATTTCAACAATGGATGATGTTGCGTATAGTTCAGCAAAACGTGCGAGTAATAAAAACAAAAAATTATATACAGATTATTTTTCAGGAAAAACAATTTATCTGATTGATTTAGTAAAAACTTCTGAATCAAAAGATATTTTGAGTAAAACGTTAGAATTATTAACTACAATGAAAGGATGTGAAGAGATTCATTTCCAGTATTCTGATGATGTCCGAGAAGGCTATAACATAGCTTTGCTTCATAATCTGGAGTATTACCAATTCCAAGAGGAATCAAATGTAGAAGATCCTTACTTAGTGATGCAACCTGGAAAAATTATCCAACACATTACAATCGAGGACTTTGATTTTTTGAGTACAAATGAGAAGCAAAAAGAAACTCTGTTATTTAAATTATTCCACGAACTTATATTAAAGGAAGTAAATGATCAAAAGCAGTTAAACGAATTAACATTGTTAGACTTTTTCAACACAGATGATATCTGGACTTTTGGCTGTTATGTTCGAGAGCAAGACAGTGAGTATGGACTATGTGTACTGAAGATAGCGAAGGGAGGAGTGCTGGAATATATTTATTACTCCTCAGACAACGTGAAAAACAGGGTTTCTCCACTGCTGGTCAAGCTAGAAAATCTACGATGCAAACGAAAAAAACCTTATGATAAGTATGAAAATTACAGCAAGGTTGCAGGTTTTGTTATGAAAAATGAGCATTCTTTAGCTATGATCTATGAAACAGACATGACAACGATTGCAGATTATCAATACATCCATGATATTCTTTTGGATACTAAGACTGTAGACAAGGATGTTAGCACTGCTAAACTAAAGGAAGTTGTTTATGACTTCTTAGAGGAAAACCCGCATCATCCAAACATCCAAAAGGGCAAGCTATTTTATGAGCATCTATTGAAGTTAGGATATATTGAAAAAGTTGGACTAATTAAGGAAGGGTATGATTTAAGGGGAAACCCATCCATTTTCAAAGCAATAAATGAAGAGATTCATAATAAGCTAGGTTATTATATTTGGCCACCTATCCGAACCGTAGAATATCAAGAAGTCTATAGAAATCTCTTAAATATCAACTTATTTCGAGATTCAAATTCATCTGGGCTAAATTTTTACTTCGCGGGATTTGCTAATAATATATCGAATAGCCCTGTAGCGAGAACAACAAGAATGAGAGAATTTTTAGTAAGCGGTACCCCAAAATTACAATTTAAAGAGATTGTAAAGTTATTTGATATTGATATGGTGAGGAATGGTTCAATGACAGTCTATCCATTTCCATTTAAACTAATTAGGGAACACACTGATAACCTGAAAAGAATAAATACAGAAAAAAAGTCCTAATTTGTTTAAAAGACCTAAATACCTTTTCAAATCTAAAATAGTGGAATGTTATACTCGTAAGATCCCGATTTTTATTTTGTAGTAATTTACTCAACCTAGAGAACGATACTTTTTTATAGCTATAGTAAATAGCCACCCGTAAAAACAAGGGGAACGTTACAACTCCACCTTACATGCCCTAAAGGTTTATCATTGTTAGACATTAAAAACTTCCTTTCGATCTGATATGTGGTTGGTAGCCACTGTTCGTGTATTGAAAGGTTTTTTTATCGTTCATGTTATCTTGGCCACGCGTAGAAACGCGCGGCTTTTTTATTTCTTACGATGCGCAAAAATGGTACAACGACAATTATGATTCATCAGCCCGATAAATGATAGAGTCCTCTATTTCTCTATTTAGTAGCCAATGCTTTCTGACAGTTTGATTTGAATGGCGATCATCATTTAAGCCAGATACGCTTAACCAACGGACGTTCTTCTCGTTATGTGCCGTTTAAAACTGCTTATCGAAAAATTTTGGCTTGGAGAGATATCAAGAGGTTTCGAGCCACTCAACTAGATTAAGTAATGCATACTTTTTTTTCGGTTAATTATTTAGTAACAATTAAAATCGTGCCAAATTCTATCTTTTCTGACAATATTGCCCGATTTATTGAATGGAAACGTATACAATTTCATAGAGAAATCGGTTACAATCATCTTGTCAGTGAGGTGAAAACATGAGATTAGATACTGAAAACGTTGATAAGGTACTGATTGAAAATGATTTAGTAGTAATGCACAAAATAGACAGGATTCATTTTATGGATAAGCCGCATTTTCATGACGGGTTTGAAATTCACTTTACATTAACAAACAGCACGACTTATCAGATTGATGAGCGAAAATTTGATGCGGATGCTGGTACAGTTGCTCTATTTAGTTCAGAAGAACTCCATCGAGTATCTATTGACCGCAGCAAATTGTATGAACGCTATTTTGTTTTGTTCAAGCCCAGCTTTATTGAAGAATTCACAACCAGTTTTCCTTTTCTTTTAGAAATATTTTCTAAGAAACAAAAAGTCGACTGTCTCGAGTTGACTTCAGATCAAAGTCTTAAAGTCACTAACCTTTATGAGGAAATGATTCGATGTGACCAAGAGCGAGAAAAACCGTTTGAACTTTTGCATCTAAAATTGAAGTTAACTGAGTTACTTATTCTATTGAATAAAATCGTTTATTCTAATGAGAAACTACATAAACCAATATCGTATGAGCATTACCAAACAATTTCTGAGATTGTTTCTTTTCTTAAAGAAGAATACATGAATGAAATGACTCTGGACGAATTGAGTGAACGGTTTTTTATCAGTAAATCAACGATTATTCGCGCATTTAAAAATGCACTTGGGATGACCCCAAATCAATATTTAATCTATATGCGAATTATGAAATCACGAGAATTATTGGAACAAGGATACTCTGTGAAACAAGTTTCGGAAAAAATTGGTTATCGTGATGAATCTAGCTATATTAAAAAGTTTAAAGAGATACAAGCTGAGTCACCAAAACAATACCAATTAAAAAACTTAAGAGCCAAGAGGAGTTAGGAATGGTAGTAGCGAATAATAAAATCTCACTCGTAAGAGAACGGCTTAAGTATTTTGATAGCTTACCGTTAAATCAAGATGATTTTAGAGACAATAACAATCAATTATCCGAACGTAAAGGATTTTTTGCTAGAGACTTTGGCATGGAACAATGGGACTGGCCTCAAGGCGTCGCAATCTATGGTTTACATTTGGAAGGACCGCTAAATGATGAGTACATCAAACAATGGGCAACTGAAGAGATCAATAAAGGACTTCCAACTAAAAATGTGAATACGATTTGTCCTTTACTAACACTTGTGGACTATCCGGAGTATGAAAACATGGCTCTAGAATGGATGAAGTGGATTGAAAGAGAGTTTCCTAGAACAGATGAAAATGGACTACAGCATATTACGTCTGGGATAGACAAATTCACAGTAAAAGAGAATCGACAGCAAATTTGGGTAGATACTCTTTTCATGACCGTGCTTTTTATGGGGAAAATGGGGGTGAAATACGATAATCAAGCATGGCGTGAGGATGCAATAGAACAAATGCTGCTACATTGTAAGTATCTCTTGAATCGTAAGAGTGGGTTGTTTTATCATGGGTGGAATTTTGAAGAACAATCAAACTATGGAGGCAATTTTTGGTGTCGAGGAAATAGCTGGATCACGATTGGTATACCGCTGTTTTTGGAAATAATGAAAGGATATTTAGCTAAGTCGTCAGAAGTGTACCTATTGAATCTCTACAACAATCAAGTCAAAACGTTGTTAGACCTCCGTAGCAAGGATGGATTATGGCATACCATTTTAACGGACGCCACTTCCTATACGGAAACGTCCGGCTCAGCCGGAATCATTGCCGGCATTCTTTTAGGAATAAAGAATGACTTCCTTACCATTCAGCTTTCTGACGAGACGATCAACGATTTAATCTCATCATTAACTGCCAAAATAGCAGAAGATGGTACGGTACTTGGGGTGTCTGCAGGTACTCCGATTTCTTGCAACGCGGAGGACTATAAAGGAATTGTACAAATGCCAATGGTGTATGGACAAGCGATGACACTGCTTGCTTTGAGTATCGCAAAATCTTTGAAAGAAAAGGAAATCAAATGAACTATCTCATCTATTGTTTGCCAGCTTTGGGATGGGGGTTGATGCCTATTATTTCTAAAAAAGCTGGGGGATCACCCGTGGAACAATTATTGGGAACAACTGTTACGGCGTTTGGCATTTCTATCATTCTCAGTTTTTTAACGGGTGTTGAGTACACTTTGACTGGGACAATTGCGGCGTTGATCTCTGGATCATTTTGGGCAGGTGGCCAATATCTCCAATTCAAAGCCCTTACGACTGGGTCAGTTTCGGTCGTGATGCCATTATCAAATGGAACACAATTGGTGTTTACGTCATTGGCTGCGGGCATCCTTCTCCGTGAATGGCAGAGTATGAGGCAGTCACTTGTTACCCTGCTATTGCTGCTGGTTATCCTAGCTGCCATCTATCTTATTACAATGAATCAAAAAAAGGATACTGAACAAAAAACGGTGTCGTTACAAACCATGATCATGATTTGTACCTCATCACTTTGTCTGATGGGCTATATGATAACGACATCACTTTTTCATGTAGAAGGGCTACAAATCTTTCTACCCCAAGCATTTGCAATGTTTCTCTCCTCTTGTGTGATTGCGAAATTTGATCCAGGGAAGCAAGAACTATCGAGAATTTCTCGTAATGTGCTGACAGGTATATTTTGGACAATAGCAAATATTTCCTTATTTTATATCGTGACACAGTTAGGCGTAGGATTAAGTTATACGATTTCTCAGTTGTGCATTTTTGTATCTATTATTGGGGGGATTTTATTATTAAAGGAAAAAAAGTCCAAGGTAGAAGTGATGCATACGATCATCGGAATGGTCATGTTTTTTTCAGCAATTTTGGGTTTAAGTCAATTTAAATAGACGACTAGGAGGAAATACTAATGAAAAACAAGATTTTAAAGGCAGGCTTATGTGTAGGGTTATTAATGGGCCTGACGGCATGTGGCAATTCTGATTCTGCTTCTTCCGAAACGGTAAGATTGTTTGTATCGGGAGATGCATCAGAAGGCGGTGCTTATAGTGAGATGGCAAAACGCTATGAAGAAGAGACTGGCGTCAAAGTGGAAGTGACAGATGTACCTTATGCAGATATGGAAACGAAAATTACAAAAGCTGTACAATCAGATGATGCGCCCGATGTTGCCCGCGTTTCAGGAATCTTACCAGATTGGGGAGACTACTTAGTTGATTTGACAGATATTGCTAATAAAGGGAAAACGCTAGAGTCGATGACAATCAAAGATGACGACGGCAAGGTTCGAGCGCTACCAACAGATATCACTGCGGTAGGGATGTTTATTAATACAGATCTATTTGATCAAGCAGGTGTTTCTTATCCCCAGGATGAAGGAGACATTTGGACATGGGATGAATTTTTAGAAGCAGTGGACACAATTCAAGAAAAAACAGATGCGAAATATGGGTTTGTAATGGATCCTTCTGACCATCGTTTGAGAGCGTTTACGTACCAATTTGGTGGACAGGATTTTGTTTTAAATGAAGCAACTGGAACGTACGAAACGGATGACGCGACAAAAGACGCGCTACAAAAGTTCATTGATCTAAATAATGACGGAACAATTCCAAAAACGGTCTGGACTTCTGGGGAAGATGCTTCTTCTATGTTTAAGAGTGGAATGATTCCTGCATACATGTCGGGCAGCTGGCAAATTAAGGATTTTACTACGAATATTAAAGATTTCAATTGGCAAGCCATCTACATGCCGTACGAAACAACTCGCGCTACCAATATGGGTGGTAATTTTATGGTTGGCTTTGAGAACAGTAAGAACAGTGAGGGCGGACAGAAATTTATGGAGTGGTTGTACACACCAGAAAATTATACTGAGTTATGTGAATTAGCTGGTTATCTTCCAGCAGAAGAAGGAATAAATGTGGACTACGGGGATGCACAAGCGGCTTATGATATCTACAATCAAGAAATTGAAGCTGCAGCCCAACCCATTTCTTCTAAACAAACTGCAGATCAAGTAGCGATGACAATGGCTGGATACGTTGGACTAACTGGTGCATACAAGGACTCAATGGTTCAAGCGTTGAATGACGAAATCACGTTTGATCAAATGATTGAAAATATCGAAAAAGACTACAATGATGGGTACACGATGAAGTAAGTAAAGCGAGAAATGATGTGAACTGGACTGATATTCATCCGGTTCACATCCATTCTATTTTGAAAGTGGGAGAAGAATGAGCAATTATATTTATTCAGTAAAGCAAGGCACTTCTATCAATCGCTGGCAACGTAGCACGCTCCAAAAGCAAAAAGTTGCAAGCAAAGCTAGTTGTATTGATGCTCCTGTAAATATGACGGAAGGATATCAAGAAGTCGAATACCCCATTCGAACAAACTTTTTGAGAGAACTTTCGGAGGTGCCTTACCCTAGAAAGCAAGTGTTTTCAGAAGTGTATGATGGCTTTGAAAACCCGAGGGTAGATTTTTCTACTTTTCAAGCAACACCGCAGAAAGTAAGTACATACTTGCGAGCACAACTACGTTGCCAAGAGAACCAAACGGTGGAATGCGCGTTGGTTACTTGTGGAAGAGCTATTCTTTGGATAAACGGAAAATTGCTCACCGATTTTCATCCCTATACGCGAAACCACGGCACGAAAACCACGGTAAATCTTCCTCTTGAACAGGGGGATAACGAGCTGATCGTGTACATGGATGATCTAGCCGAGCGGGACGTAAACTTTTTTGTTGAATTAAAAATTTTGTCGAATCATCACTTTCAAGTCGTGTTACCTTTATCGTATGATGATACGATTCTTCAACAGGCAGAGGATTTCTTGAATGGTCTTTATTTTGAAAAAGACTTTTATTCTAAAGGGGAAGTAAGTATCTGTTCAGACTATGATTATTTTGAAAAAGTCTTTGTTACTTATGAAGAAGTTACCTTTACAGAAGAAGTCGGGGGAAATATCACAGATTTCCGACGAGAAAGTCAGTTTCTGCCGTTAAATAATCAACGTATTTCCTTAGGTGATGTAGAAGACATCCCTACCTCAGGACTAACGCATCTATTTGTGGGGGTTTTACTTCCGGATCAAACATATCTGTTCAAGAAATTTGTTTTTACAGTTTATAACGAAGAAAAACTCGCGCGTCAATTAGGTGGAAATTTAGAAGAAAGAAAAGCGACAGCGCTGACGATTTTTTCAAAACTGGCTATTCAGGATATGAACAGTGCGTTAGCCGAAATTCACTTAACGGGTTTCTTGTCAGAAGAGTGCTGGGAAAAACTCCAGCCTGCTTTTCGTATGATCGAAGAGCGGGGAGATTGTGCAGATTTTATGTTCGCACCGTTGTTAGGCTTTTGGCTAGGGAAAAAAGAGCAATTGCCAGAAAAGCTAAGGACAAAATTAAAAGATTTGGCGATACATTTTCGGTATTGGATCGATGAACCTGGCAATGATGTTATGTGGTACTTCAGTGAAAACCATTCCTTGTTGTTTCATACCTGCCAATATTTTGCTGGGTGCTTGCTTCCGGAGGAGACGTTTGTAACGAGTGGGAGACAGGGAAGTCAACAATACGATTTAGGAAAACACCGTTTGTTACAGTGGTTTGAGCAATTTGAACACTATGGGTTTTCTGAATGGAATTCTACTACGTATCTCCCTATCGATTTAATCGGATTTTTCAGCCTTTATACGAATGCACCAGATGAAGAGATAAGAGATGCAGCGAAAAAAGCATTGGATTTCACCTTCACAATCATGGCTGTAAATTCTCATGGAGGAACGCTTTCCTCCACATTCGGTAGAACCTATGAGCACGATTTGAAAGCTATGCGTTTAGGAGAACTCAGTAATATATTAGCGATTGCTTGGGACCGAGGAAATTTTAATTACGCCTTACGAGCATCGACACTGTTTTGCCTATCTGATTATGTTCCACCAAAGGAGTGCTTGTCTTTGATTGATTTAAAGCCAAATGAGGAATTGACCGTAACTTATCTTCAGGGGATCAATCAAGTGCAGACGTATCTTTATAAATGTCGAGAATATTCACTTGCTAGTGGGATCGACTATCATTGCTTTGAAAAAGGCCACCAGCAACATATGATGAACGTTTCCTTAGGCAGTGATGGGACACAGCTTTGGATTAATAACCCAGGTGAGTTTATGCATAGTGGCGAAAATCGACCTAGTTATTGGGCCGGAAATGGCAGAATGCCTTGTATTAAACAATTTAAAAATGTTCTGTGTATGAAATACAATTTATCGAAGGCATATGTACCGTTTATCCACATGTATGTGCCTTATTGGAATTTAGATCAGATAGATATGGATGATTCTAATTGGCTGTTTATCAAAAAAGATCAAAGCTACCTTGGTGTTTACTTCTCGCAAGGGTATAAAATGCAGCAAAGCGGGGATACTCGTGGGAGAGACATCATTTCTGAAGGAATAGATCATACGGTACTTGTAAAGTGCGGGAGCAGGAATGAGTTTTCAACTTTTGAGTCTTTTATAGCAGCGGTCAAAAAAGCGAAAATGACCGATGAGTCGTTTGATGATTCTCAATTTGGCTTGTTCGTTTGGAATGAGATTGACCATCTTGCGTCGTACCAAGTAATGCCAGTTGTAAAAATGAAAGAGGGAGCAGAGCATGAAGAAACTTAAAAAAAATATATGGCCTTTAGTTTTTACGGGAGTCAATATTGTCCTGTTCATTACTTTTTTTCTCATACCAGCAATTCTGGGTTTCTATTACTCTTTAACGGATTATAAAGGATTTGGGACTGCTAACTTTCTTGGTTTCGATAACTATATTGCTTTATTTCAAGATGCGAGTTTTTATCGTTCCTTATTCCGAACCTTTACCTATGCAATTTTCTTGGTGCCACTGATTTATGCTGTGTCTTTAGGAATTGCCATCTTGTTGAATAACAAGCACACAAAAGGAAAACTCTTAGGGAAAATAGTTTTCTTTTTACCTTGGACAATTTCAGGAATTGTCGCTGGGGTTATTTGGAAATGGCTGTTTGGAGAAAATTTTGGTTTTGTAAACTACATCATTGGGAATTTAGGCGGAGAATCCGTTCCGTGGTTTTCCAATGCAAGCGCGGCATTTGCTGTCATTCTGTTAGCAGCGCTTTGGGGCGGGACCGCATTTAATATGTTGCAATTTATGTCTGCGCTCAAGAACATACCTAAATCATACTACGAGGCAGCAGATATTGATGGTGCCTCATCCTTTCAAAAGTTTTTGTACATTACGATTCCTTCATTAAAACCAACTAGTTTTATGGTGATCCTATTAGCTAGTATTGGGGCCATGAAAGAATTTGCTTTAGTTCAATCCTTAACGAATGGTGGACCAGGCACAGCAAATATGTTCATTGTGCAATACATTTATACAACTGGATTTGACAAGATGAGAGTTGGGTATGCCAGTGCAGCCTCTATGGTATTATTTGCAATCTTGTTAGTTCTCGGACTCGTTCAAATGAAAATTGGAGGTGGTAAAAATGAATGACACTTCAAAGCTTCACGATAAAACGAGTACAATCATTCTCACAACTGCCCTGATTCTTGTGGCTATGTTGTACTTGTTCCCACTAGTATGGTTTGTACTTAGCTCTTTTAAACCCGGGTCAGAATTATTTTCCTACCCGTTAAGTATCTTGCCAGAGAACGCAACTGTGCAGAATTATCTTGATGCATGGACAAGTCTGGATTTCGTAAAATACTTTACGAACACCATGAAGTCGTCAGTTATTACCACGATATTAACGGTTATTGCCAGTGCAACATGTGGCTTTGCGTTTGCAAAATATGACATGAAGTGGTTGAAATTCTTCTTTGTCTGTATTATTGCAACTACGATGTTACCTACCGAAGTAATCATGAATCCAGTATTTACGGTGATTCGTAAATTAGGTTTGTATGATAGTTTGGCTGGGATCATTATTCCTTCAATCAATACTGCTACAGGAATTTTCATGTTCAGAACCTTCTTTGTCTCTATTCCGGATGACTTAATCGAGTCTGCGCGAATCGATGGAGCTTCAGATGGCACAATATTTATGAAAATCATGTTACCCATTGCCAAACCAATCATTATGACGCTGAGCATCTTTTCTTTCCAATGGCGGTGGAATGATTACATTTGGCCGTTGATAGTTTTGAACGACCCCAAGAAATACACTTTCCAGGTAGCCATCAGGAGCTTGGTGGGGGCAGAAAATGTGAACTGGACCGTGTTAATTGCTGCCTCAGTGATTTCAATTATTCCATTAGTATTAGTGTTTATCGTGTTCCAACGTTATATCTTAGATTCTGGTGCGACAACTGGGATGAAAGACTAATTATGAATGAAAGCGAGGAAAGCGAATGTTTACGACAAACTATTTGTCAGATCCCAAGCGCATTCATGAAAATAGAGAAAGCTCGCGAAGTTATTATCTTCCCTATGCTCCAACGGATGATCATGACAATTCTTCGCGAGTTTTGTCATTGAATGGTTTTTGGCGATTTCGATATTTTCCATCTCATCTAGATATTGAAAAGGAGCAATTTTTTTCTGATGAATTTTGGCAAAATAGTAACCTGATTCCTGTACCTAGCAATTGGCAAATGGAAGGGTATGGGAAACCGCACTATACAAATATCCAATACCCATTCCCAATCAATCCACCCTATACATTTTCTGAGATTCCGGTAGGGGTTTATCGCTGTGATTTTAGCTATGACCCTCGAAAAATGCAGCAGTTTCTTAGGTTTGAAGGTGTAGATAATTGCTTTGCTTTGTATCTGAATGGGAAGTATATAGGATTTAGTAAGGGCAGCCGTAATCCAGCTGAATTTGATGTAACCGCTTATATCCAAGAGGGTGAGAATCAACTCGTCATCGAGGTTTTCCAATGGTCCGATAGTTCTTATATTGAAGATCAAGATATGTGGTGGTTAAGTGGTATCTTTCGTGAGGTAGCGTTACTTAGTCGCCCCAAAGAATGTATTTGGGATTTCCAAATTCAAACATCTTTTGATAGCAATTATGAGAACGGCATTTTGGCGATTGATTTTCCAAAAATTCATGGGAATCAGCTCGCTTGCGAAATCTTTTTAGAAAAAGAAGCCATTGTCTTTCAAAAAAAGATCGTGATAGATAAAGATAATCATTGTTTTGCTTTTCCAGTCGTTTCACCAAAAAAATGGACTGCTGAAACGCCAGAACTGTATCGGTTGCGCTTGGTCACTTCAGAAGAGGAAATTTGTCAGGAAATTGGCTTCAGAGAAGTTGCTCTTTTGGAAAATAAAATTTGTATTAATGGCAAACCAATTCTCTTTAAAGGAGTCAATCATCATGAGTTTCATGAGACGAAGGGGCGAGCTTTGCCAAAAGGTTTTTTAGAAGAAGAAATCCATTTGATAAAACAAGCGCATTTCAATGCCATTCGAGCTGCTCATTATCCTCATAGCCCTGAATTTTATCAGTTGTGTGATCGCTATGGATTATACGTGATGGATGAAGCGGATTTAGAATGTCATGGCATAGGAAGTACCGGTGATCAAAATTTTTTGAGTAGCAGTCAAGAATGGAAAGAAGCGTATCTTGATCGCATGAAACAAATGGTCGAACGCGACAAGAACTATACTTCAATCATTATCTGGTCGGTAGGAAATGAGTCTGGAAATGGGACTAATCATGAAGCCATGATTCGTTGGTGCCGTGAAAAAGATCCTACTCGTTTGATTCACCATGAAGGAGAGTCCCGCGATTGTCTCTCAGAAACGGATGGACGCTACGTTAAAGATGTTCAACAAGCCGATTTTAATTCTAGAATGTATGCGACGATTCGGGAATTACAAGAGGTCGTCGATAATCCGAAAGTTATCAAACCCTACATCCTCTGTGAATATGGACATGCGATGGGGAATGGTCCCGGTTCGTTAAAAGAGTACTGGGAAATGTTTTATAAGGAACCGCAATTACAAGGGGGCTTTTTATGGGAATGGAAAGATCAAGGAATCAAAGCAAAGCGAGAGGGACAACCAACCTATTTATACGGCGGCGACTTCGGTGATATTCCTAATGACTACAATTTTGTTCTGGATGGGTTAATGACGCCTGATTTGCAACCATCACCTAGTTATTTCGATATTCAGCGACAACAAGAACCAATCACCATTGATTTTTCCTCATATGAAGTTGGAAAAATAATCCTACGCAATCGCAATCATTTCAAAGACCTGCTAGGTATGAAGTGTTGTTTTGAAATGAAAAGAGAGCAAGAAGTGTTAGCAAGAAAGATAGTGACCGTCAATTTGCCTCACGAAAAAGACGTCGAAATTACGTTGCCTAGGGATTTGTTGAATACAGAAAAGGGTAACCTTTTAAAAGTGTTGATTTTCGATGATCAAAAAGCACTTCATGGCAAACTAGCTAATATTGTCGCATCTATGCCAGTTGAAGGATTCTCTCTACCTGAGCCAGAACCTGATTTGCTCATTTTTAATGAAATTCAGGATGATGCAAAAATTTTGCTGCTCCAACATGGAACAAACTATTTGAGAGTGGATAAAGTCACTGGCAAATGGCAGTTTATGAACGAACAACAAGACATTTATCTAGCTTCGCCAGAAAGTATTTTTTGGCGACCGACAACAAACAATGATTTTATTTCTAGTGAAACGTGGCGGGAGTATGGTGTTGATCGCATGCTAACAAATGTAATAAGCTGCAGTATTGTCGCCAATGATTCTGAGAAATTGAAGCTATCTTTAAGGGAAGCAATCGGGCCAGCAGGGAAGTTTTGGCATATTGAGCAAACATCGACGATTACTTTCTTCAAGGATGGTCGAGTTATCTATGAAATTTCTGGGGAGCCTAAAGATAACTATCCGCTGACAGTTCCCCGTATCGGACTTGTTTGGCAGCTGCATAAACAGTTTGATAAAACTTGCTGGTCTGGGAAGGGGCCCATAGAAACCTATGCAGATACCGAAAATGGGAGTTACTTTGATGTATTTTCCCAGGCCACAGATGAGCTGAGTTTCCGATATTTGTATCCACAAGAAAGTGGTAATCACTGCCAGACGAAGTGGGCAACATTCAAGGCAGACAGCCAATTAGCACTCAAGTTTCAAGGAAACCATTCCTTTAATTTTAGTGTACATCCTTATTCTGTTGCGGCTATTGATTCTGCACAACATCTTCATGAATTAAAAAAAGCAGACCGCTACTATTTGTACATCGATTATCAACAGCACGGGATTGGTTCTAGAAGCTGTGGTCCTGATGTATTAGACAAATACCAACTACATTTACAAAAGTATCATTATCAATTTGAGGTAAGAATAAAAGGAGTGTGATTAAGTGAAAGCTAGTACACGAATTTCACAGACGCAACAAATTTCGAGAATCGATTGTCGAATTTATGGTTCATTTATTGAGCACATGGGGCGAGCCGTTTATGAAGGAATTTATCAACCAAATCATGAAATGAGTGACGAAAATGGGTTTCGCCAAGATGTTCTAAAGCTTGTACAAGAGTTGTCTGTTCCAATTGTTCGCTATCCTGGAGGGAATTTTTTGTCTGGTTATCGTTGGGAGGATGGCATAGGACCGAAAGAAAATCGTCCTCAGCGATTGGACTTAGCATGGCAAAGTGTTGAAACAAATGAAGTGGGATTGCATGAGTATATGCATTGGGCGCAGAAGTGCGGGACTGAAGTGAATATGGCAGTTAATTTGGGGACACGGGGCATTGATGCAGCACGTAATCTTGTTGAATATTGCAATTTTGAGGGAGGTACCTATTGGTCTGATCTTCGAAAGCAAAATGGAGATGAAAAACCCTTTGCAATTAAGACTTGGTGTTTAGGGAATGAGATGGACGGAGATTGGCAAATTGGACATAAGACTGCAGAAGAATACGGTCGCTTAGCAGAAGAAACGGCGAAAGCAATGAAATGGGTTGATGATTCAATTGAACTAGTTGTATGTGGCAGTTCCAGCAGTACTCGACCGACATTCGTGGATTGGGAATTAACGGTACTGGATCACACCTATGAATATGTCGATTACTTATCACTGCATCAATATTACGACAATAAAACAGATAATCTTGCTGAATTTTTGGCCAAGTCAGAAGATATGGATCGTTTTATCAAATCTGTAATAGCAATTTGCGACACGATGAAAGCAAAAAAAAGAAGTGATAGGACTATGATGTTGTCCTTTGATGAATGGAACGTCTGGTACCACTCCAATGAAGAGACGGCGGCGCAAAAGCCATGGACGGTAGCACCGCACATTTTGGAAGATATCTACAATTTTGAAGATGCTTTGCTTGTTGGCAGCATGCTCATTACATTGTTAAAGAATTCTGACCGAGTGAAGATTGCTTGTTTAGCGCAATTGGTAAACGTGATCGCACCGATTATGACCGAAAAAAATGGAACCGCTTGGAAGCAGACCATCTTCTATCCGTACCAACAAGCTTCATTGTATGGACATGGCCAAGCCTTAACGACAAAAGTTGATGTAGCAACTTATGATACAAACCAGTTCAAGAATGTGCCCTATCTTGACAGTATTGCTATTTTGAACGATGAAAAAAATGAGTTAGTCATTTTCTCTGTTAATAAGCATCGCTGTGAAGAAATTGCATTCACAGTTGATTCTGATTTGAGATTGGCTAGTGTCATTGAGGCTACTGAAATGGCTGATTATGATCCAAAAGCGGTTAATGGGCCAAATCAAGAGTTAGTTGTCCCTCGTGATTCGTTGGAGCAGATAGTGATTGACGGAGGAAGAGTTACAATTAACACAAAGCCGCTCTCGTGGAATATGACTAGAATCAGCTTGAATTAAAGAGGGCATATGACCATGCCTGATTGTTTAATCAGGGATACAATACTCTTTTCAAGAACAGCCATATGTCTTTTTTATGATGGAGGTACTCAAAATGAATTTTTTCTTTACAAGTCCAGCGCAGGAATGGGAGGAAACGTTACCTATTGGAAATGGTAGTCTAGGGGGAATGATCTTTGGAAGTTTTCCTGAAAAAATTGGCTTGAATGATGAATTACTCTGGTCGGGATACGAATATGATAAAAATAGGCCAGAAGCTGCAAAGTATTTATCAGAAATACAACAAGCTATTTTAGAAGGCCGTTATCTAAAAGCGGGTCAACAAGTGGAAGAGACTTTTTTAGGAAATTATACCGAAAGCTATTTGCCCTTGGGAAACCTGATCATTACGCAACCAGATCAAAAAGGAGCGATTGAACAGTATTGTCGTTGTCTTGATTTAAGTAGAAGTAAAGTAGAAATAACCTACCAAGGAAGGAAAGGAGTCTATCAGCGCGAGTATTTTGCTAGTTATCCTGACCAAGCCTTGTGGGGAAGATTCGTTGCTCCCGAAGCAGAATCCGTTATTATTGCGTATGAGTCACAGTTACACTCAAGGGTTATCTACCATGCGAATGAAAGCTGTGTTGAAATACAGGTTCAATGTCCGGAACACGTAAACCCCAAATATATAAGTAATGAACGGGACTTTGTACAAGGGACACGCGGAGAAACACATATCTATGAATTAATTATTGAGAAAACGGATGGTAATCTGATTTTTGACAACGATCGACTTGTCATCGAAAACGCCCAAAATGTATCATTTCTTTTTAGAAGAAAAGAGTCACGAAAAGTTTCAAGCTTTGTAGAAGCGGAAAAGTGCCACAGGAAAGACTATCAAGAACTATTCAATCGCGTGGAGATGTCTTTAGGAGACCAAGTCCATTTGCCGCTGAATGAACGTATTGCAAGGGTAAAGGAAGGGCAATCAGATCCTGGACTAATCGCTTTATATTTTCAATATGGACGCTACTTATTGATCAGTTCTTCTCGCCCAGGGAGTCTGCCGAGTAATTTACAAGGAATCTGGAGTTGGCAGCTGCGAGCGCCTTGGTCCTGCAATTTCACAACAAATATCAATTTAGAAATGAATTATTGGTTAGCGGATACTTGTAATTTACACGAATGCTTTACGCCTTATAGTAACTTCATTGAACAACTCTCTAGTGTAGGGGAAAAGACAGCCTATGTTCATTATGGTGTAGCAGGATCTGTGTGTCATCATAATACAGATCGTTGGTTTACAACCAATCCAGTGGGGGCTCCTTATCAATCCCAGACTGGTAGAGGCGATGCTTCTTGGGCAATGTGGCAAATGGGCGGTGCTTGGCTAGCCAGTGATTTGTACCGGCACTATGAGTACACGGGAGAGAGGACTTACTTGAAAGAGGTGGTTTATCCAGTATTGCGAAAGTCTGTGATGTTCTTAGTCAATACATTAATAGAAAGTGATGGAACATATCATAGCTGTCCATCTTCGTCACCAGAGAACCTGTTTTTCGATGCTGCTGGAAATAAATGCTCGTTGCATCTGTCAACTACAATGGATATCTGCTTAATCAATGAAAACTTCGATTTCTTCCAGCGAACTTGTGAATCACTAAGTATCCAAGATGATTTGTTGGATAGAATTAAGCGAATCCAACCATATTTAGCAACTGTAAAAATTGGATCGAAAGGTCAAATTTTGGAATGGCAAGAAGAATTTGAAGAAGTAGAACCCGGGCATCGCCACGTTTCTCACCTTTATGGGGCATATCCTGGTGAACTTTATAAGACAGATGAACTGTTAAATGCAACGAAAAAGTCAATTGCTCTGCGCTTAGAAAATGGTGGGGGACATACCGGATGGAGTAACGCTTGGTTAATCAATTTATTCGCTATTTTAGGAGATTCGCAACAAGCCTATCAACATATTCAGCATGCTATTTTGGAAGCTTCCTATAGTAATCTTTGGAGCAAACATCCACCATTTCAGATTGACGGTAACTTTGGTGTGGCCGCTGGGATTGCCAATCTGTTTGTTCAAGATCGCAATGGACGCGTTAAATGGTTGCCTGCATTACCAAATGAACTGAAAGATGGTTTTGTCAAAGGACTAAAAATCAAAGGGAATAAAACAGTTGAAATGCAGTGGAAAAACGGTGAGCTGATTAAAAAAAATATTTATTAGAAGTCGTCAAATAAGTGTTTGTAAAAAATACAGACGGCGACGTGACGAGTCTAATATTGGCTCTTTGTCATCCGGTCTATCGGTTAATGAAGTTCCCTCGCTGTCATTAGTAACCGAGGTTTCCGGCAAAATGAGCCATTGATTATTATCTATTAGGAAGCAAACATCTTGATACTGTGGGGGTTCCCAGAATCTGACTGGATGGCCACGTTTCACCTAATAGAATATGGAATAAAAGAGCGAGCAGCTGTCTTCTGATTTCTATTTGAGAGTCGAGCACCTGAGCGAAACAGCTAGTAAGTGGAACAGAGTGCTCTGGTTAACAGACTTATGAAGGGACAAACTACAGGGTTGCTTAGCAACTCCTCGTTGGTTTTTTTCCTAAATCCATTGTACTCTGCGAAATCATACAACAACGAAATCATTTCCGGGAGGAATGGGTTGTTCAAAAATTTTGTGTCTTATAGACCCTTTAAAAGAAACGTATTAGGTAAAAATTAGTTCCCGAGGACTGATGAATTGTACAAAATCAAATCTGGGACTGAAAAATCACGTCTAATTCATCCGTTACCTAAACTATAACGCCAAAATTTTACGAATAAATTGAATGATTGCGTTCTCTTTTAGAGCAATCTCAAAAAAACGAGCAGAACTTTGCTCGTTTTTTTGTTTAGTGAGTTACGCTACCACTAATATCAAATTTTAATGCTTTGGGAGCTTCAAATCTTAAATAGTATGTTCCTTTGCCTAGATTAGCTGAAAAAGAACCGTTTGTTGAGCCTTTAAAACTAGACGAAGCTGCAGTGCTAGAACCCACGAATTCTTTTTTCTTAATATATACTGTCATTGATGTACTCGAGGTTGCAGTTGTTCTTGTTTGTTTATGTGTTACTTTGTATTTTTTTGTTGAGCTTACTGACCAATCACTTACAGATGACCAAGACCAAATACCATATCCTTTGTAAGTGATATCGGTGGCTGCGTGTGCAACAACGGGAATTAGAAAGCTTAACACAAGCAATGAGTATGCTACTTTTTTCATATATTTCTTCATGACTTATCCTCCAATATGTTATAATAATGTTGTGATTACATTTATATAATAATATATTGGAAGGCTTATGAAAAACTTAAAATTAATTTTAGTTCATTTTTTTATACTTATAGTTTCTTTTTTTTGTATCGAGATGGTTTTTTATGGAATTTTTGTATCCTTTTTCGATGAGTTTTTTCCCTACTAGTGGATCTGTTGATTTTGTTATTCCATTGATACAGATATTGCTTATTACTTTTTATTTGTATTTATTTGTTCAAAGTTTTATTTCTGGTTTTTTTCCAAAATGGGCAATATATATATTTTATATTATTTATTATTTGTTATTAATTTATTTACTTTTTTTCAAAAATATTGGAATACAAGGAATTGAATGGAATCCTCTTATGTTCATTCAAGATTTACTGAGTGCTGTGGTATTGCTTAATATTGTTATGTTTATACCTAGTGGTTTTTTATTTAAATTTAATAAGAAAAATTTACTCCTATTTATTTTGGTTATTTTGCTTGTAGAAATTAGCCAATATGTTTTTGCTTTAGGGATTTTTGATTTTGGTGATATTTTCACTAATACTTGTGGGTTCATTATTGGTTCTGCTTTAAGTGAGACTCCATTATTTTCTAATTTTAAAGAGAAGATAAGGTAAAAAGGCTATTGTATCGAGTATGACTTTTGAATTGGTCTGTGCAAAAATGAGTGTGCGAAACGAAATTAGTTTAAAATTGCAGTTGCACCAAAAATCCCTCCTACTGCGAATAGGAGGGATTTTTTTGCGCTGTTGCGACTCCGCGGTGAGGCTAGAAGGCAATTGCTTTGATTATCGGCTAATCGTCTAACCAACGATCAACTAGCAAAAGTCCTAGACCTACCAGAAGTAGGCCGATAATCCACGAAATTAGTTCTTTAATCACAGCAACAACCCATTGCGGGCCAGTTACCGGTATTTAGTCTATCATACTAGCAGTTATGACATTTAAAGAGTAGAAAAGGCGACATGGTGCTGCCAACGGTTGTTCACAGGTTATTTGTGACTCACTCGTGATCCAGCGATTGACGGTCGTTCTTTGTCCTTAACTCGAACAAGCAAATGGACGGATTTTTAGTCCACTTGCTTGTTGGATAAATTTATTTGATATAAATATATTGATTCGGTATAATTTCAATAATATTTAAACTTTTCAAAATATTAAATGTTCGGGTGAGAAATTCGAAAGAAAGGAGTATATATGAAAAATATGAAGCGATCAAAAAAAATGGTTGTTGTGGTTATTTTGTTTTTTGTGGTATTGATTGGGGGGGCTACAGGATTTGCTACAGTTCAAAAGAATAAACTCTCTGATTTGTATTCCCAAGTTTCTACATGGGAAAAAACTGGGAGAACGTATACTACCAATGAAAATGGTATTGGGTATTCTGTTGTTGAACTTAGTACCGAAAATATATTCGAAGTGCCAGCCAGTCTTCCTATTACAGCTACAGATTATGAAAATGGCGTATTAGTTGATTACGATGGAAATGACAATGATTTTCAAGTGACATGGACAACAAGCGGAAACATCAGCGAAACGGTACACATGGATTCGAATTTTAACGTTATAGACGAAACAACAGGAAAAATAGTTTCTAGCGAAGATATGAAAGTTGTAAAAAATGTTTTTACTAGTGCGAAAGATAAGTGGAATCAAATCAATCAAAATTAGCAATAGTTAGGAGTGTTGTGCATGAAGAAATATTTGTTTTTATTGGGAGTAATTGTGTCTTTGGGCGTAATGTTTTCTAAAAATGTTGAAGCTTCAGAAACGAAGGTCGCTACTATTGACAACGAAACGGTAGTTTTAGAAAAAGTTGAAGACTTAGAAACAATTAGCTCGATTTTAGAAGAATATGGTTACTCGACAGAAGAAGTTGGATCTGTATATAAATATACTGTTGAAGATCCTGTACCAGTTTTTAATCGCACACGTGCTTACAGAGTGGATGTTCTATCTGCAGCTTATAGAAAGCATAAAATTGCTACAGGGGCAGCAGTTGGGGACTATTATAATAAGCGCTATAAGACTTTAAATGTTCGAAATGGCTATGAATGGGTAAGTGGGTATGCAGTTTATGTCAAGCAAGTAAGTACGACAGAGGAAGTTCTGGATCATATTCGAGTTTATAAGACATGGTAATATGCCATCTAAAAATGTGATTTTTGAAAGGAAATAAGAGGTATTTAGAAGTGAAAGTATTATTAGGCTCACAAGTAGACATTCTATTTTTAAACGATAAATTAGAAAATATTAGAGGTACAGTAATAAATATTTTTGAAGATTCTATGAGAGTAGAAGTTGAAACAACAAAAAAGCATTTAATCATATTGAAAACAGCAATCGCAACAATAACTCTTTTGGATTAACTCAGCTTTTTTACCCATTAATCAACATAATCTTAACTATCAAAATATTAATAAGGGAAAATACCAAATGAGAACAATCGTATCGATAGTATAGAATAGGTTCTAGATATTTTTATCTGTCGATGTCGAATAGCCTTAATTTTCCTTAGTTACGACAGATGACGAAAAGTACTTAGAATATAAGATTATCTTGATATATAATGTTATTTAAGGAGATCAAACAATTCTAATTTTGGACATCGACAGAAAGAGGCCTATGAAGCCTATTATTTCAATGTCTAGTAGATACGGGGTTCAAATCTAAAAGAGTGGAATGTAAATTATACTGCATCAACGAGAGCTTTTTAGACGTCACTGATCAGAATCTCAAAGAGCGCGACCCAACTTCTCAAAGTTTACCCTGTCAGCATTACTGACTAGTATCACGACGTACAAATAGACTATAGAAAAATATAATGAAAGAAGACGCACATTATTTGATGAAAAATGATTATATCGTAAAACAGCTAAAAGTGATCGGAGAAGGAGCCGGCGCTGCTATTGCATCTGTTTTTCGATTGGATAAAAGCCAAGTGGATCTTGGTGAGGTTGAAGATGAGCAAGGAAATATCGTCTCAGGAAATGATTTGTTAGAAACCTATTTAAATAGCGGGATGATTCATAAAGTTTTTTATTGATTCAAGCGAAACAAGTAAAGCTTTCTTATTTTGAATTCTCTGTATTGAAAAGCTATTTTATTCGGTATTTAAAGGAGTTAAGTGAGAAAGACAAAGCAAAATTAGCGATCGATGTGAAGATAATTGCTTATTATCAACGAAAAATCGATGATTTTGTTCTAGCGTTCTAAGCGGTTTGGGAAACAGATGGACAATGAGGAAGGTAAAGAATCAATGAATTGAAAAAAGCGAAGAAAGCACAATTTGTTTCTTCGCTTCTATTTGGCTTTTTTTAGATAAGAACTAAATAATGTTCTTTGTGGTCTTCTTGTGCGTGTTTTTCAAGGACTTTCTTTATTTTAATTCGCCTTCTTTTCGTTGATGGACACTCGCAGATTGCTTAAGTTCCGTTGGGCTCGGAGGGGTTATTTGTTGAGTACACAGCGAAAGAACATTCCCAGTCATCCTGCCCTATTCTCAACAAGTACCTGCCTAATGCCTTCTTCAAACGTTGTGATCTTAAAATGAGGAAATGCCTTTTTGAATTTATCAGAGACAAAAAGATTATCCATCGTGTATCTAGGTAATAACTCACTTAGTTCGCGCGCGTTTTTACTGAATAGCCTAGCAAGTTTAAATTGCCACAAAGGAATGACGTGGTATTTCAATGGTTTGCCTTCAATTTTTTCGGCGAGATCGATCATGTCTTGGAAACTATGAGGTGTATCACAGGGCAAATGCCAAGTCTGGCCATAGGCACTAGGTGTATTTCCGATAAGGGCCATGGCTCGGCTAGCATCAGGTGTCCATATAAGTGTGCGTAAAGTGTCCTTATTGACAGGTATTTTGACGGGAGCATTGTGGACTATATTGTTTAAGACGAGTGTATTAGTAATGCTCTGGGTCTTGCCTGGGCCGTAAAATTCTGGGGCTCGACAAATCACCGCATCTAAACGGCCACTTTCAATCTCGGATAAAACCAATTGAGCCATTTTAGAGCGTACGAGGGACTTCCTGCCTGCTGGAGAAAATGGCGTGTCTTCCTTTTGGGGTGTACGATCCTTTGGATACATATAAGTATTATCAAAAAAAACCAGTTTGCTCTGTGCTTCTTGGCAAGCGCGGATGACATTTTCTGCGATTTTCATAAAATTGGTTTCCCACAGCTCAGCATCCATCGGTAACCCAACAGTGAAGTAAACAATCTCACTATGTTCAATCGCTTTTTTCGTTTGCGAAAAGTCCATCAAATCTGCGGAAACGATCTGATCTGTAGGATTGATTTTTTGCGGCTTCCGGCTAACTAGCCGAAGCTCATTTGTGTAATTTTTGTATAGTTCTTTTGCTAGTTCATAGCCGATTTGTCCATTGCTTCCTAAAATTGTTTGCATGACTGTACCTCCTCAAGATATAGTTTTGCTACAGCACGTACAGAAAAAGGATTTTGGCCAGTGATGATCCGCCCATCTTTTAAGGCAAATGCTTTATAAAAGCGTCTTTTTTTGAATTGAGCGTTTCTTTCTTCTGCGGCGGTTTGATTAAAGAAAGGAACTTTGTTCATTTTCCCGGCGAGAAATTCTTCGGTTTTCGTAAATCCTGTGATTTTTTTTCCAGAAATCAAAAAGCTTCCTTCTCTATCTTTTATATTTAGTAAACCAGCGATTCCGTGGCAAACAGATAAAATATACCCATTGTTTTCATAAATGGCTAAAGCGAGTTCTTGCAGCTCTTTATTATCAGGAAAATCCCACATGACACCATGCCCTCCGGTAAAATAAATCGCATGGTAGTCATTTGGATTTACTTCTGCGGGTTTTTTCGTTTGAATCAAGCCGTTTTGAATGAAATTTTCTTCCAGATAAATGTTCATAATAGCTTGATCTATATATTTCATGCTTCTTGGATCTAGAGGAACAAAGCCTCCTAATGGACTTACGAAATCAACATCAATCCCTTGTTGATAGACTTCATCTAGAAACTCGGCACTTTCTCCTAACCAAAGTCCGGTAGCCTCGTTCGTGCCAGCATATTTTTGAATGTTTGTTTCAACAACTAATACTTTCTTCATGAATGGTCCCTCTCGTTCATAATGTGAATGACTTTCGTTAAAAAGGATTGGAGTTTTTTTATTTCTGTTTGTTCATGATCGAGATAGTAATAATTTTTTGTTCCTTCTTGCCTGAAATTCACGATTTTGGCTTCTTTCAAGATTTTCAAATGATGTGAAATGGCGGGTCTAGATAAATTGGTAGCCTCTAATAAGGAAGTGACCTGTAAGCCAGCACAATTTTCCGCTTCTAGCAACCGAATGATGATAGCTTGTCTTTTTTTGTCACCTAGCGCGATTAAAAAATCACTTAACTCAGAAAAATCTTGTTGCAGATTGGCATAATCTATCATAATTGTCTCTCCCAAATCGTTTAAAAGTTTAAACCATTAAACCATTTAAAGGAGATTTTTGCAATGAAAGAAGCTCGAGAGCATTCCTCTTCTCCACCATCGCTAAGGAGATTAGAATGTTTTGTAAGCAAATAGATAATAATGGAAAAGCATAAGAGCATTTGATCCTTTTTTGTGTATAGAAGCAACTTATTTTTTTATGAAGTGATTAAGAGCCGTGTGTTGCTCATTTTTTGTTGTTGTGTTATGTATGTAACATCTAGACAAAAGACGTAGTGAGATATGAGGCGGAGAATATGAGAGACTTACAGTTAGCATTTATCAGTAATCGCACAACTAAGCGCTTATTTCGAGTTTTGAGTGTGATGGAACGAGATCGTTTATTTACAATTGGTGAAATGGCAGAAAAGATGCAAGTCACACAACGCACAATTGCAAATGATCTCAAGTATGTGAAAGACTATTTTGGTGATTGTATCACCCTAATTTCGGGGAATAGTGGCTTTCTTTTTGAAGAGAAAAAACCTTCCGTGTACCAAGAAAAGAAACAAGATTTGCTAGAAAATGAGTGTTTATTTGAAATCATCGGTCATATTTTTCAAGGGGAATTGATGGATATTGACGAGTTAGCCCATCATTATCATTTTTCTGAGAGCACGTTTCGACGGTTGTTGGGTCAATCGAACAAAATATTGAGCAGTTATCGGTTAAAATGGGTGTCGAATCCATTGACAATTGAAGGGAGCGAAGCGGATTTACGGAAATTCTTCAAAGACTTTTATTACGAAGGGATTGATACTGCCCATACCCTTGTTCCCGACCCCGCATTGCATGAGTTGGTCTTAACCCAGTTAAACAACAAACTAGGACAATATGATATTGGCTCTGGAACAACACCAGCTGCTTTTTACTATACTTTTTTTATTGCAATCAAACGGGCGAGCCTTGGTTTTCCGATAACAGTCCCGAAATACTTGATTGAATTAGCCTACAAAGGAAATAGCTTCTCCCTCCTGTATTCTTTAAAAGACGGAATCAACAAGCTTTACGGCGTAGAACTAGCGAAGGAAGAATTTGCATG
Organism: Enterococcus sp. AZ188; assembly: GCF_050544075.1. NCBI lineage: Bacteria > Bacillati > Bacillota > Bacilli > Lactobacillales > Enterococcaceae > Enterococcus > Enterococcus sp. AZ188. The sequence continues at coordinate 3,615,448 of NZ_CP172943.1, read as the reverse complement.
GATTTATTTAGTTACTATTTGTAAACGTACCTTAGATAGAGAAGCATCGGAGGAAAAGTTCTACCAGCAGTTTCATCAAGGATCAGAAATTGACAAACTTACGGAGGCTTACTTACAAGAGTTTGAGCTCACAAATGAGAGCTATGCCAAGATAAAAATTTTCTTGCAATCCTTCTTTTTGTCTAGAAAAGTGAACTATGCGTTAGCTCCTGCATTGAACAAAGAGGCACAGGACATCAAAGAATCTCTCATGCGTTCTGACAATGAAAACTATCAACGGAATTTACGATTTTTAAAGAAGCATCAAAGAAAAGACTTTTTGGCTGCACCATATCTTGAAGATATTTGTGTGAGTTTAACGATCTACAGTGATTTGATTTTTGATTTTTATTCACCGACAAAAAGAATTTATTTTCTTCTAGAAGGTGATCACTTCATCTGCCAACAGATTCGAACTCGTGCAATGCAACAGTTTGGTACAAAGCACACGTTGACCTTTTTGCCATTGCAACATCTGACACAAGAAATATTAAATGCCGATCATATTGATTTGATTGTCACAAACTATAATCGGTACCTCTTAGACTATATTATTGAAACAGATTACTTGTTATTGAAAGCTGTCCCAGATGAGCATGACTGGCGGAATCTGGAAAGAAAAATTGATCCGTATCGAAAACCATTTCTCTAATCTCCGTACACTCGTTAAAAGTATTAACGAGTGTTTTTTTTCATTTATTTCATCCGAATATGAAAATGTTGATTCCCATTTTATCTAAAAATCATGTAACCTTTATCATGTAAGAGATAGGTATGCATACAAACTTACAGACAAATGTATCAAAAACCTTCGTTTTTTAGAATAGACATTTGTTGTTTATTCTCTAAAATAGAAAACCTAATCCAATAACTTTTCCATGACATTCGATCGGATCGAATGTCTATTTTTGTTCTAATCTAAAAATCGAAGAAATTTGAGACTAATTAAGAAGTAGATATCTCTTTATTGGTTTAGGAAGGTTGTTTTTGGTGTTTTTTATCCATAAAGTATTCCACTTATTAAGTGTACAGACCTTTCTCGTTAAATGTTCTGAAATTTTTAAATATTGAATCACATTAGTACGAAAAACGAGGTGAAAGTGATTTGAATATATAGATCACTTGGTTAAATGACCTTATATTTATATGTTAGGAGGTGGTCAGGTGAAGAAAAGATTATTGACTGTATTATGTTTTTTGGTTGTTCAAGTTTTTCATCCTATTATTGTTTTTGCCGAGGTTCATGTTCGTCAAGAAGACGAAATTGCTCAATCCAAATCATCAAGAGAAGAAATAAATGAATCAGATAGTGACGAATATTCAGATGATACACTATTTGAGAGTGAGACATCAAAAGTAGTAGATAGCAATATATCAGAAAATTCACATGACAATGAACTAAAACAAGAAATAGAGTCTGTGGCAGTGGCACAAGAAAAAAGAGATAGTAAAGTTACAGACTCGATTTTAGTCAGAGGGATACCTACAGATCAAGGGTTATGGGGGACTGTACCTTGGTCTTATTACGAAGGAGAAGGAACAATCATAGTAGGTGGCGGAACAGCAGGGGCGGCAAGAGAGTCGCCATGGTGGCAGTATCGTCACATTCGCAAAATAATTTTTGAAGATCAAGTGATTTTACCTAGTAACTCGTCGGGGATGTTTAGGGAATTACAACTTTTAGAAGTCATAGAGAATGCAGACAAACTAGATGTTTCTAACGTCACTAATATGGAGAGTATGTTTCAAGTTACATGGCGGTTAAGGGAAATAGATGTTAGTAATTGGGACACGTCAAATGTGACTAATATGAGACTTATGTTTGGGAATCTGGCGGCCACACCCGCAGCTTTTACTAGGTTAGACCTTGCATCGTGGGATACATCAAGTGTCACGGATATGAGTCAAATGTTTATGAATGCTCAAAGTCTTACCACCTTAGATTTAAGAGCATGGGACACATCAAATGTCACGGATATGAGTGACATGTTTCTTCAAGCCAATAGTCTTACTACTTTAGATTTAGGAACATGGAACACATCAAAAGTTACGAATATGAGCCGAATGTTTAATTTAACCCGATCTCTCACACGATTGAATCTTAGTTCATGGGACACTTCCAGTGTTACAAATATGAGTCAGATATTTAATAATACTAATTTAAAATCATTGACACTCGGAGAAAACAGCTTGTTTTCAGCTGACACTCAGCTTCCAGCGATTCAACAAACAGACGGTTATACCGGTGGGTGGAAGTTGGAACCAGGTACAGAAAATCTTGGGATCAGGTATGCCAGTTCAAGTGAATTCATGACAAGTTATGATGGCCGTTTTCCAGGTACGTATACATGGGAAATATTTGAAATGTGGGGATCCGTTCCATGGCTATATGATGGTATCTCAGAAACGATCATCTTGTATGGTGGAGAAGCTGGAGCAGTTGCAACTGCTCCTTGGAAAACTTATCCATCGGTCAAGAAAATCTTAGTCAATGATTCTGTTACTTTACCAAGAAATTCTTCCTTCTTATTTGATGGACTAGCAGAATTGGAATCTATCGAAAATGCTGATAAGTTTGATGTTTCTCAAGTAACAGACATGAGATTCATGTTTAGTCAGGTCCGTGCACTGAATATACTAGATGTTAGTAGTTGGGATACTTCTCAGGTAACTAATATGCGAGCGATGTTTCAAAATGCGAATGCTTTAAAGAAGATAGATGTTAGCAATTGGGACACTTCACAAGTAACAGACATGGCATTCATGTTTACCCAGGCGAGTGACTTAGAAGAAATTGACGTCAGCAACTGGAACACCTCTAGTTTACTGTCTACACAAACTATGTTTAACAATGTAAATTTAGAGGAAATAGATGTAAGCAACTGGGATACTTCTCAGGTAACTAATATGCGAACGATGTTTCAAAATGCGAATGCTTTAAAGAAGATAGATGTTAGCAATTGGGACACGTCACAAGTAACAGACATGGCATTCATGTTTGCCCAGGCGAGTGACTTAGAAGAAATTGACGTCAGCAACTGGGATACTTCTCAGGTAACTAATATGCGAACGATGTTTCAAAATGCGAATGCTTTAAAGAAGATAGATGTTAGCAATTGGGACACTTCACAAGTAATAGACATGGCATTCATGTTTACCAATGCAAGTGACTTAGAAGAAATTGACGTCAGCAACTGGGATACTTCTCAGGTAACTAATATGCAGAGTATGTTTGGTAATACTAACACATTAAATAGAATAACATTAGGAGGACAATCTATTTTTTCTGCTGCTACAAACTTACCAGCAATCCCAAGTACTGAACAATATACTGGACGCTGGACGCTAGAAGAAAATTTGTCGGGTGATGGTTCGGTTATAACTTTTGAAAACTCAACTGAGTTTATGGCTAACTATGATGGTAGTTCCCCAGGAACCTATATCTGGGAGCGAGTAGCTCCAGAACAGCTTGTCGCAAGCATTGATCGAGTAAGCGATCAGTCCCAAACTATTACTGGATATGCAACAGAGTCCGTAGATGAGTTGACTATTAGTTACCAAACGACGTCTGGAGATAAGGTAGTTCTTGAAAAAGATGATCCTCGAATTGTTTGGGGCGATTATCAAGAGTCAAATCAACAAGTCCGACAGTTCCAAATTGATTTGATAGGGAATGAACGTCTTGAGACCGAGACAAAGGTAACGATTACAGTTTCGAAACCTTCTGTTGAAACGACCGGTGATAGAACGGAAGAACAAACAGTCATAAAAGGAATTAATTATCGAGCGAATAACTTCACTTTAGACCGTTTCAAAATTAATGAATTAAGCACGCAAGAAGAATTAGATGCTTTGATCCTTCAAGAAAGTCGCGCGCAAGCCGCAAATGTATTGACGGAAGCGGATATGACGGATGACTTTCGCATCGTAGAAACGGATCTTACACGAGAAGTGGACGAAGACGGCAGCTACTTCGCTGTTCTTGAGGTGGGGAATAAAGCCTACCAGATGACTATCGGTATCGATGTGACATCGAAACTGGAGCATATGCGAGTGACGATCCCGACCAAAATGGTCTTTGAATCCTTGTACAATACGGCGGCATCGAATCGTAATTTTGAAAGCCAAGCGTATGAGATCCGCAATCAATCGCCACTTGCTATGGATACCTATATCAATCAATTGGCGATCGATGATCATGCCGGAATCGTCTTGTTAGAAGAGGGAGAAGATCCCCTCGATTACGCTGAAAGTGAAAGCGAAGAGGAAGACCCAACCCTTACTTATGACGATATCTCAACCCCGCTGTTGCGATTGAACCTAAAAACGGAAGAAACCCAGATTCAACTCTATGAAGCGATGGAAGAACAACACTTGGTTCGCTTAGAAGAAAGAAGTCGCGTGCCGATTTCCTTAACAGGGGATTTCTATGGGGATTACCCGCAATGGGTCGTTGATTCAGAAGCCGATCAAGGCGGATATTATGAAGACTTGCTCGTACCGAATTATCGCATCGTCTTACGCTTTGTTCCACGAGACTAAGAAAAAAAGATCGTACCAAATGGGAAGGAGGTGAATCCATTGGAGCAAACGAATCAAACCGAAAACAAAAAACGACGGAAATGGCTCTGGTGGTTGTTGCTATTGGCCGTACTTGCCGGTGGACTCGGGTACTATTTCTATCAATCAAAAGAAGCAGTTCCGTTGATCAGTGCAGACCTTTTGCCTGAATCTGGCGATGCCACCGATCAGCGATTATCTGAACGGGCGCAGGAAATTGCAGATGCGAATTATTTCACCCTGCAAATCAATCCAGAAGCCATTTTTGAAGATGGTCAAAGCACGGGATCCATCGAAATCGTTAATCCAGGCACCAATGTGTACCCAATCGCCGTGGATATCTCTTTACTGTCGAGCGGGGAAGTCATCTATTCTTCCGGTGCGATCTATCCAAATCAATTTGTTGAAAATGTCGCCTTGGCGACACCATTGGCAAAAGGCGAGTATCCTGCCAAAGCCACCATCAATATTTACGACCCTGAAAGCAAAGAAAAACAAGGGGTCACTGAAGCTGAATTAACGATTATCGTTAAGAATTAAAAAAAGGAAAAGTGAGGAAATAAAAATGAAAAAATTTGTAGCAGCTATTCTAAGTACAGCAACGATCGCAGGAGTAATCGCAAGCGGCACCACCGCTTTTGCGACACAAACTATTGACGGACGTGAAGGCGATACGTCAGGAGATGTCCAAGTAAACGGGATCATCGGTGAATTCGATAATACAACACCTGGACCAAATCCCGATGATTTGAACCAATGGATCAATGTAACGATTCCAACGACTGCTTTGTTCTATACGACTGAAGCGTCAAGCCATACAGAGATCGTTTCGCCTACGTACACGGTGACAAATAACTCAGCAGTTGGTGTGATCGCTTCTGTTGCAGGTGTTGATACACCATTGAATATGTCTGAAGTAGACTTGTTAAACGTAAACGGGATTGAGTTGTTTGAAAACGGCACACCAACTGTAACAGAAACAGAATTGTTTACCCTTGAAGGCAACCAAGGAACGAATGAAGGGACGTTTGCGTTCACTGGTGAAGCAACACCTGCCAATGCATCAGAAGAATCAAACCCAAGTTTCAAATTGGTCTTGAGTTTTGCGCCGGATGTAGAGGAAGACTAAAAACTGAAATCCCAGTAAAGAAGGGATCTATCGTATGAAAAAACGAAAAAGAATCATTTTTTTCATCGCTGCATTACTGGCTCTAACTGTCTGGGAGCTATCAGAAACCATTGTCGCAGAGGCGACAACAGGGCAGGTCACTGTGACTGGTCGAATTGGTGAAACAGCGAAGAAAGAGGAAGAAGCAGACGATGACAATAAGAAAACGATCGTCGCAGATGCTTCTCAAATCGGACAAGGGAAATTACCGCAAACAGGTTCTTCAAACACAAGCAGTTTGATCATCCTGGGGTATGCACTCATAGTATTTTCTATCTTATTACTATTGAGTAAAAGCAGACACATTTATGGAACGACTGATTACTATAATTAGTGAACAAATAAATGAGTAGGCAGAGTATTTTATAATTACTTATGCCCTATCAGAACACCTCGATGGAGCTGATAGGGCAGTTTTATTTAATTGTTATAAAAAGGAAGGCAAGATAATAGCGTTTAGCTGATACAAATAAAATTTTAGGAGAAATACATAGAAAGAGGGGCAAATGAATGGACGGTGGAAACAACCACGAAACCTTTTCTTACTACTTCAATTTTGAGAAAATAAAAAAAGGTATTGAACGTGAAAAATTGGAAGCATATTGCGAAAAACACCTAACTGAATTCGGTCAGCTGATTGAATCGATTTCAAAAGATAATTTCTGGGAAGTGCTCCCAAAAATTCTAGGACTTGATGCAAAGATGAATCTAGTTTTAGAATTATCTCGATTCGACGATTTCTCAGCAGATGAGATTATTAGAATTACTGAGAATGATTACAAGACATATTTCAAAGAAATCTGTGGTTATGATCTAAGTGTAGAAAAGAAGAATTCTATCGTATTCAATGTGTCATAGAGTTTGTATAAATAAAAATTATCTTAAAAAAGGCTTCAAAAAAATTTTTTGAAGCCTTTTTTTGTTTTCCGCAAGTATTAAGATTAAGAACTAACGCTACTGTCTAATGACATAGTTAAGGGAAAACGTAAAGGTCTGTGTTAAAGCTAAACCTTAAAGGAAAAGATAGGAAAAAACGAATAATTTGGAAGTTACTATTTTTCGCTAATGAATTTAGACAGCAATATTATGGAGATAAAGGAATCACGATTAAGAAAGTTCACGATTGATAAAAACTTGCTAATAAATGAAACTAATTGACCTGTTCTTTCGTCATAACCTATAGAACAACGAAAGAGAGGAAATACTATGAGAAAAAAATTATTGTTAATAGCTATATTCTGTGCATTGATTCTTACGTTAGTAGTGGGTGTCACGTATAAGTACCTAATGAGTCAAGTGTATGGAGAAGAACAAACAAATTTTGAAACGCAAGTCGAAAAAACAATTAAAACTGCATTTTTTGATCGTGATATCACTCAGATTGAAGAATCAAAGAGTGGCGATAATCAATACAATAAATATTACCTGTACTATTCTGCGACTGAAAATAAAAATATTATAAAACAATTGGAAGCTCAAACTCAGGTTGCTTCGAAACAATTGAAGGATTCTCGGTCAATGGTGCTTTCCTATGTCAATGAGGAAAAGGTGAATGATGCCCTTATTAATCGACAATTAGTAACAAAGGAATATATTTGGGATGATAAAACAAAGTCTTTGAAATATTTAGGTGAAATAAAAGAACTATCTGAAATACTCTTATCCAAAAATCGAAATGAGCCTCGATTAAAAGATATTGTCAACGATGAATCAGACTTGCTTGCGATAAACAGAGTTGTACAAGAACAACTACTTAGTACTCGAACTAAATTAAAATCAACAATTGATGAGGAAGAATTAGATCAAGTGTTAACATATGACTTTTTAAGCAAGGATAGTAAGATAACCATTCTCCCTCACTCAATACAAATCGCTTTTGATAAAGAGGTCTTAGGGTTGACAAAGATGAATGTCGACATTGAAAAAATTCTGCCTTTTATTGATCCAGCAATCGTTTCTGATAATAATCTGCCAAAAAAATCCTTAGACCAAAAAAGAAACTATGTCGCGCTCACCTTTGATGATGGACCTAACGATACGTCTACGAAAAAATTACTAGGAGAGTTAAAAAAAGAAAAGATAAAAGCGACTTTTTTTGTTTTAGGTCAGATGGTTGATAAGAACCCAGAGGTCGCGAAAAAAATAGTGGGAGAGGGGCATGAAATTGGCAGTCATTCATACACTCACCCAGACTTAACTCAAGTAACTCTGGATAAAGTCAAAGAAGAAGTACTGAAGACTGATAAGGCAATATTTCATGCTACAGGGGTATTGCCAAAACTCTTTCGACCACCTTACGGAGCAGTAAACGGCGCCGTTGCCAAAACCATCGGATTGCCTATTATTCAATGGAATGTAGACTCTGAAGATTGGCAAGTCAAAAATAAAGATTTGATTGTAAATAAGGTAATTGATACTGTAGAAAATGGATCAATCATTTTGATTCATGATATCCATGAACGTTCCGTAGAATCCATTCCAGAAATGGTAAGTCAACTAAGAAAAAGAGGCTATGAGTTTGTGACTATAAGCGAATTGCTCTCTTATGGACAAAAACCACTAAATCAGTATTTTGGTTTAGCTGACCAAAGAGAAATTAAATAGCAGTCTTTTCTAGTCCCTTGGAGAGTTGTTGAAGGAGTGATCTTTATTTTTAAGAATAGAAGTCAAACAAAAAAAGTGCGCTATTATGAGCATCTACTAGAAGAACTGATAGAAGGTAAATATGATCAAATGTATCGAATTGCCTACAGTTATGTTTATGATCATGAAGATGCTTTAGATGTCCTGCAGGATAGCTTTCAAAAGGCGTTAAAAAGCTTTAGAAACACAGTAGAAATTGATAATTTTCAAGCATGGTTCTATAAAATTTTAGTAAGAACCGCGATTGATCAATGGCGAGTGAAGAGACTAAGACCATTTGGGTTAGCCTTTGAAGAAACTATAGAACTAAGTCATTTTCGTTTCGATCAAAGTGAATTTCTTGAACTAAAGGAAATTCTAGAGAGAACGCCTAGTCCGGAAAGAGATATCATCATTTTAAAATATTTTGATGGATTTACCTTGCAGGAAATTGCTCAAATACTTAATTTAAATGAGAATACGGTGAAAACGAAGATGTACCGTTCTCTTGTTCAATTTAAGCATCTTTTAAATTAGAAAAAACAAGATATGAAAAGGAGAATGAGCGAAATGAAACAGCACACGTTTGATGGAGAAAACCAGGAACAATTAAAGCGTGAAATAGTTGCGCGTTTTCAAATAGAAAAGGCAAAGGTATACGAAGAAAAGAAGCGAAAAGTACTTAGAAGAGGAGTCGAAAGCGTGATCTTGGTGGTTTTTAGTTTTTTGATTATGCTTCAAAATACTACCTTTAGAGGTTTTGCATCAGAAATACCTATTTTGGGGGATTTGGTATCAATTATAACTGGGGAAACGCTTCTGTTCAGTAAAGAGGAAGCAGAAATCACTATTGATGTGCCTAAGATAACAGAAGAAAATCAAGTGTATTCGCAATTAAATGAAAAATATCTCCGTGAAGGACAACGAGCATATCAAAGTTATATAGACGTAATAAATAAGGTGGACGAAAAACAAATGTATGTCAGTGGTACCTATGATGTGAAAGTCAATGATAATCGATTTTTAGTAATCGACCGTACGTTTGAAGAGACAGTGGGGAGCACCAATGTCGAACATCGATTTGATACATTCGATAAAAAGAACGAGGTCTTATTATCATTAAAGATGTTATTTAAAACGGAAAACTATTTAGAGGTGCTGGCTCAGGAAATTGAGCACCAAATGAAAGAGCGGATGAGAGTAAATAGCGATATCAAATATTGGGTTTTAGACTATAATGATACAAATTGGTTGGAGAATGATCCGAATTTTTATATTAATGAAAATCATGAACTAGTTATTTCATTTGACAAATATGAAGTTTCGGCTGGATACATGGGGACACAAGAGTTCATAATACCTACTACAGTATTGAAGCCAATCTTAGTTGACGAAAATTTTTTTAATTAGATCGATAAATCAGTTTAAGCTTATTCGGAAAATGATTTCTGGATAAGCTTTCTTTTTTCGCTAGCAAGAGTGGAAAATAAAGCCTACTTTTCTAATTGGCTGTGGATACCATGAGGGAAAAAATCGATGAACCCAGAGTCTCTTTTATACATGTTTACTAAAAAGTCCCTTGTTGTCTGCTTTTGTCAGTAACTTTTCCACAGTGTGGAACTCCCTGAGCCTTACTACCATTATTGGATTTGAAAATAATTAGAGATCTAATTATTAGGTAGCGAATCTTTTTATTGACTTTCCTTTTTAACCGGTGTATATTCTTTTCGAATAGTTAGATATCTAACATTTGGCAAAGGGGGAGTCGTTTTGGAGGAACTGATCGTATCGAATTTGATGCGTTCCATTATGAATAAGTCACGGGAATCGATGGAAATGCGTATAAAAGACCTGGATATCAGTCAACAGCAAGGAAGAATGATTGCGTATATCGCACAAAATGAAGACAAGGGATTGATTCAGAAGGATTTGGCCCAAGTGTTTCAACGTCGTGATGCCAGTATCACAAGTATGCTTCAAGGGTTAGAAAAAAAAGGGTATATCGAACGCCGCATCCCAAAAAATAATGAGCGGCAAAAAAATATATACGTTTTGCCCAAAGGAAAAGCGTTGATTGATCAAACCAATGAAGCTTTTTATGCGGCAGAAAAAGAACTGGTCCAAGCACTGAATGCAGAAGAAGTCGAAGAACTGACTCGTTTGTTAAGAAAAATCGATCAAAGTCTATGAGCAATAAGCAGTCAATCACTGCTTATTGCCTTAAAGTTAGAATTCTAACATTTAACTATCTAATTAAAGGAGGAATCATCATGGAAGAAGTCACAATGAATGAATCCAATATTTACTACTTAAGCGAAAGTCCGGTGCGAAAGGCAATTGCCCATTTATCGATCCCGATGATGGTTGGTATTTCAACCACGACGATCTATAATTTGATTAATGCTTATTTTATTGGATTGATCCATGATACCAATATGATGTCGGCGATTACCTTGGCGATGCCCATTACGATTTTGTTGATGGCCGTTGGGAACATGCTAGGTGTTGGTGGAGGAAGCTATATCACACGACTACTAGGAAATGGAGACACTCAAAAGGGCAAGAAAGTTGCCGGCTATGCGTTTTACTCGAGCATCCTGCTCGGTGTGATCATAGGGATTGTCGCAGTAATTTTCATGGATCCGTTTATTCATTTACTAGGAGCAGGTGGTCAGACATTTTTGTATACAAAACAATATTCACTGATTTTGTTTGTTGGTGGAGCATCGTTCATTTTAAATTTTGCTTTGGAACAGTTGGTGCGTTCAGAAGGGGCATCAAAAGAATCAATGTATGGCATGTTTGTCAGTGTTGCAGTGAGTATCCTACTTGATGCATTATTGATTCTCGTCTTTAACCTACATGTGATCGGTGCAGGGCTATCACTGGTAATTGCGAATATCGCTTCAACAACGTATTATGTCTGGTTCCTAGAAACGAAAAGTGAGACATTGAAGGGCTTTTTAAAGAGCATGAAACTTTCAATCAAAGATCAGCTAGAAGTTTACAAAATAGGAATATCCGAGCTGTTTAAATCAGCTTTCATGATCGTCACCACATTATTATTGAACAATTTTTCTGCTGAATATGGGGACAATGTTGTGGCTAGCTTTGGTATCGCTGTTCGAATCACGCAACTACCGGAATTTTTAACAATGGGTCTATTTTTGGGCGTCATACCGTTATTTGCCTACAGTTTCTCTGCCCATAACACGAAACGAGTGAAAGAAGCACTGAAAGAAGTATCTTTGTGGATAGGTGGGATCTCCATCCTTTTTGCATTGATTGTGTATTGGTTGCGAGTGCCTGTGCTGGGGTTATTTACAAGTGATCCTCGTGTGATCCAAGTTGGCTTAACGATTTTAGGGGCACAGTTGGTTTCTTCGATCTTTAATGGTTTCTCTGGTTTATTCACGGGCATCTTTCAGGCATCTGGACTAGGTGCTCAGACCGGAGTGATGTCCACGATTCAAGGAACATTCTTTATTCCAATCGTTTTAGTGCTTCATCATTTCTATGGATTGGATGGATTGATTTGGTCAATGACGATTACAGAAGGTATCGCGTTTGTTGCGGGTGTCTTAATGATGATTCCTTATCTAAATAAACTTAATAAGGATGACCTGCCCGCCATGCAAAACAGTAGCATATAAGAATCAGGTACGTTTGAACTATTGGTTTCTGGATGAAAAGATAGCGAAAGGTTTCTTTTCGAATCTCGGGTATGGAAAGCTCAACGAAGTTTGCTTTGTTGGGCTTCTTTACTTGCTATTTATTTTCTTTGCATTAAAGTAAGAGGAGATGTTCATTCTGTTATACTTACAATTGAAAAAACTTCATTCAAAGATCAATGATTTTTGAATGTGTTGATAGAAGAAAAGTGTCTAAAATGAACGATATTATCAAAATTATCAAGCGATTGAGGAACCTACTATGCAAAAAAAATTTTATAAAGTTGTCTCTGTCTCGAATAACAGTCGTCTGTTTGCGATTTTAATGGCTTTTTCAGGTGGGGCATTAGATGTCTATTCTCATAATTACTTTCATGGATTAGTTGCTACTCAAACTGGGAACATTATTTTGATGGCTTCGAATTTATCCCAATATAATTGGCAGCAAATGCTGCCTAAAATCGTATCGATCATTTTGTTTACGGTAGGATTTTTATTAGGTATTCTTCTAAAGCGCAGCAATTTCAGTCATTATTGGCGCAGTTATACCATGTTGCCTGTTATTTTATCGAGTTTGATCATTCCATTATTGTCTCAAAATCTACACCTTTTTAAAATTGGTCTGCTTGCTTTTGGCAGTGGCTTGCTGATGCTGACGTTCACTGGAACGCAAATCGAAGGAAATCCTTATACGATCATGATGACCTCAGGCAATTATCGGAAAATGCTAAATGAATGGTATCTGTATCTGACCTCACGGAATAAAACGTCGCTTCAAAGACGCAATGCCCATAACTATACGATCGTCGTGCTCTCATTTGTCATTGGTGCTTGTTTACTAGCCTTTGTCAGTCTTGTTTTAAAAAAATATTCAATTTGGATCGTAACCTTCACGTTTCTGCTTGCTCTTTTTATTGAAATCCATCAAGCGAAAAAGACGATTCGATAGTCAAAGAAAAACCGTCAGAGGGACTCCTTCTGACGGTTTTTCTTATAAGTTGAGAGGGGAATATTTTTAGAATGTCGTCACAGCTCCACAATCTTCCGTACGGTATTGATGGTTCGAATCGTAATCTGTTTGCCGACGCTGGTGCTGGCTGTTTTTTTCCACCAATTGGTTTTTTGATAGTCTTTGCGGAGGTAAGACCAGAAGACGACGTCTTTGTAAGGGAAAACCTGTTCAAGCTCGGCATTCGGAGCCCCGAGTTTTTCAGATAACTCCTCGTAGGTCAGCGAAGGCATCAAAAAGATCAGGTTGTCATAGATGGTTTTATCTTCCGTTCCTGACCAGTCGGGCATATGGGTCAAGCGTTCCTGCAGCTCTGATTGGCGAATGATATAAATAGCGATATCAAAGGAAAAGTACCGTTTGATCATTGCTTGAATCATTTCGACAAGGGCTTGTGGATCATCCTCTTCGCTAGAAAAAATCACATTGCCACTATTCAAATAAGTGACCACATTGCTAAACCCCAGTTCTTCAAAACCGGCTTTCAATTCTTTCATAGAAATTTTGTTCTTTCCACCGACATTGATGCCTCTTAATAAAGCGATGTATCGTTGCATGGATAACCCCTCCTTTAAACCCCTTCTTTTAGCTGATTATAGAATGGATGGAGCGGAAGTACAATCCTGGCTTCTCAGATGCCCAAAATACGTGAGCGAGAAACGACGAATGCAAGCTTATTGGTGGAGTGGCTATGGCGCATGTATTTTTGCGCTGCTAATTAGTAAAAACGAAGAAACAGCCTGTAAATGATAACAACCCTCACAAATCTGCTCAAGCAAGCGAATTTGTGAGGGGCACTTTCAGTCGTTTTCTCTGTTTCTGGCTTCGTTGTTAATCCACCGCAATCCTCACAGACACGTTCTGTACGGGGACATCATAAAAGGGATCTTCTCGTCGGCCTAAAAAGTCTTGGGCTTGCTGAGGGAAGAGGGCGTACATCAGCACGTCTTCTTCACTTTGGGCATACTCAGCGATTTCTTCCCGAAAGGCTGGCAGTTGTGGTGCCAGTAGATCAGCTGGTCTGACGGTGATCACTTCAGCATCTCCGATGATTGTTTCTTTGATTTCGTCGGTGATGGGTGCTGGCGATTGACCGTAAAGTCCTTTGACGTAATCTTTGATCTCACTTGGGACAAGTTTGTAACGTTCTCCTGAAATCACATTCATCAAGGCTTGGGTACCGACCATTTGCGACAATGGGGTCACTAGTGGCGGATAGCCCAAGTCTGCTCTGACTTTTGGTACTTCTGCTAGGACTTCTTCATACTTGTCTTGCAATCCTTGTTCCGTCAATTGGCTGAGTAGGTTTGACAACATGCCACCAGGTACTTGATAGATCAAGGTTTTAGGTTCGATATCTTTGACTTTCGGGTTCAGTAGTCCTTCTTCGCGGAAACGATCACGAACGGGATTGAAATGTTCAGCAATCTCAGCGACTTTCTGCAAATCAAGTCCCGTAGCAAAGCCGCAATCTTCTAAGGCGATTGCCACAGATTCGGTTGCTGGCTGACTGGTGCCGCCAGCAAAGGAGGAGATGGCGGTATCAATGATGTCTGCACCGGCTTCCGCAACTTTTAAGTAAGTCATCTCAGCGATGCCGCTGGTGGCATGGGTATGGACTTCTAGCGGTAGATCGACGGTATCTTTGATTCGGCTGACCAGCTCGTAGCCAGTTTGCGGTGTCAAAACGCCTGCCATATCTTTGATACAGATGGAATCGGCGCCGAGGTTTGCCATTTTGTTGGCAAGGTCAACGAAGTAATCCACCGTATGGATTTGGCTAGTAGTATAAGAGATTGCTGTTTGACAGTGTCCGCCGGCTGCTTTTGTGGCGCGGATGGCGGTTTCTAAATTGCGGACATCATTTAAGGCATCAAACAAACGAAGAATGTCGATGCCGTTTTCAACCGATTTGGTCACAAAGTCAGCAACGACGTCATCGGCATAGTTTTTGTAGCCTAAGAGATTTTGCCCCCGTAAGAGCATTTGTAGTTTGGTCTTTTTCACTTCTTTGCGGATTGCGCGCAATCTTTCCCATGGGTCTTCATTTAAAAAACGCAGACAAGCATCGAAGGTTGCGCCGCCCCACATTTCCAAGGCATGATAGCCCGCTTGATCCATGGTTTTTAAAATCGGTAGCATATCGCTGGTAGGCATTCGTGTAGCGATCAGACTTTGTTGGCCGTCCCGCAAGACGGTTTCGGTAAATTGGATTTTTTTCATTCTTTCACTCTTTCCTGAATGATTTTACGGATCTGCTGCTGTATATCTGCTACGCTATGAGTTCTAGAACGGCCACAAACTTTGGCATCTTGTTCACAGACGTAGCAGCTTCTTGTCGGCAGTCCGATTTCGGTGCGGCTGATAGGTAAAAGCTGGTCTTGGTTTTTGGCTAAGACATCCAGATCCACCAATCGACCATAAGGATGATGGGTCTCAATCTGAACCATCATTCGTTTTAGTTCATAAGGATCTGTGGGCAGTACGAGATAATATTCCGGTCCGGTTTCCAAACTACGGTAGAGGTTTGCCAGTGGAATCAGTTCCTTGACGGCCTCTTCGATTTCCGTAATGAGTTCTTCAAAAACGGCGGTCAATGGGACAGAATTTTTCACGGGACCGGGAATATTCATGGTGGCAACAAGCAATGCCGCTTTTTCATCCGCAGCGAGAAGCTCCCGTTGAAGGGAGCTTCTATTTTCTCGCGCCTGCAGCATATCGGTTAGCGTCACAGGGGTTCCTGAAAATAGGGCATCAGACATTTTTGACCACATCAATGATCGTGCCATCGCGGTATTCGATCAAAGCGACGGTTTTTTCCCCGTACTTGATTGGTTCGGGTTGACCGACAATGCTGTAGGCTTTTTCTTTTAATTCTTCAATGGTGTACTGGGGAATATCCAATGCTTCAAAATGGCTGATCAAGTCTTTGCGAGCAGGATTGATGGCGATCCCGATTTCCGTAACGACGACATCAATACTGGCGCCTGGCGTGACGATCGTGTTGACGGTATCGACGATTGTTGGGATCCGTCCCCGCACAAGAGGAGCGATCACTAAGCTCATTTTGCACGCCATACTAGTATCTGAGTGGCCGCCAGAGGCACCGCGGATCACACCGTCAGAACCGGTGATGACATTGATGTTGAAATCCGTGTCGACTTCCAGTGCGGAAAGAATGGCGGTATCCAATTGATTGATAAACGCCCCTTTGCTTAACGGTGAGGCATACATATTGGCATCGATCTCGTAATGATTGGCGTTTTTCCCTAGCGATTGCGCGGAAGGATGATCAAAGTCTTGGACATCGATCAGTTTTTCCACTAATCCTTCTTCTAACAGTTCCACCATGGCATTGGTAATGCCGCCGAGGGCAAAGCTGGCTTTGATCTCATCTTTGATCATCGCTTCGCGTAAAAAACGAGAAACGGCTAATGCGGCACCGCCTGTTCCGGTTTGGAAGGAGAAGCCTTGTTGGTAGTAAGGCGAGCTGGTGATGACCTTGGCTGCATACTCAGCAATCAGTAATTCCTTTGGATTTTTGGTAAAGCGGGTCGCCCCTTTTGCGATCCCTGCAGGATCACCGATGGCGTCGACTTCCACGACATAATCGACATCCGTTTGGGGAATGCTGATTGGGGTATTTGGAAACGGTACCAGGGTGTCGGTGATGATCACGACTTGGTCGGCGTATTTTGCATCGACCATCGCATAGCCCAATGAGCCGCAGGTTGCTTTTCCGACGGTGCCATTGGCATTGCCATAAGCATCTGAGCTAGGGGCCCCTAAGAAGGCGACATCGATGTGGATATCGCCGGCGGCAATGGCACGAGCCCGACCGCCATGAGAACGGATAATGACTGGAGCATCCATAATGCCTTCGGAGATTGCGGCACCGACTTTGTCCCGCAGACCGCTGGAGGTGATATTGGTTACGACGCCAGATTTGATATGTCCGATCAATGGTTCATGGACATTGGCGATGGAACTAGGGGCAATCGCAAGATTCTTGATGCCCATTTTTGCGATCTCGTCTAAAACGAGATTCATGATAAAATCCCCTTCGCGAAAATGATGGTGGAAGGAGATCGTCATGCCGTCCGTTAACCCTGTTTTTTCAATGGCTTCACGAATACTGCCCAAGACCTTGCTTTTGCCCGGCAGGACTGGCTCGATCTTGCGACTCGCTTCTTTGTAGGCATGGATATTGGCCGTTTCATTTTCAAAGACCCCGTATTGGTTGGCATAGCATTCAGGGATGTCTTTTCCTGCTTTGTTTAACACCATAATTACACTTCCTCCTCGGTAATCAATTTCGCTGCTTTGGCAAGGGCAATCACGCGTTCCGCTCGCTCAACGATTGGTTTATCGACCATTTTGCCATTCAAGGAGATCACACCAGAACCTTTGCTTTCGGCTTCACGAATGGCCCAGATCACTTCTTTGGCCTGTTGGATCTCGGCTTTTGAAGGCGCATAGATCCCATTAACTAGGGGAATCTGCCGGGGATTGATCACTGATTTTCCGTCAAAACCAAGCTGCTTGATGCGGGTCGTTTCAGCGAGAAAGCCATCTGTGTCATTGATATCAGAAAAGACGGTATCGATGGCGGCGATCCCCGCAGCTCTAGCTGCATGCAAAATCATACTGCGGGCAAACAACAACTCTTGCCCATCTGGGTAGCGACGGGTTTTCATATTGGTGACATAATCTTCTGCCCCTAAAGCGATCCCGATCAAACGATCGGAAGCTGTAGCGATGTCTCGGGCATTTAAAACGCCTTCGGCCGACTCGATGGCAGCCATCATTTTGGTGGTTCCTACAGGCAGATCGTTTTCTTCTTCTACTTGTGTGATCACAGCGGCAACGTCAATGATATCTTGGGCGGTTTCGGTTTTCGGTAGTCGAATGACGTTGACCCCCGCTAGGACCATCGCTTCGATATCAAGGGCACCCACCGTGTCGAGGCCGTTGATGCGCACGACGGTTTCGATGGCAGAATAGTCAAAGGTTTTTAAGGCAAAATGCACCAGTGTCCGAGCAGAGTCTTTTTCATTCAAGGAGACTGCATCTTCTAAATCAAACATAACGGAATCGGCGCCATACAATGGCGCATCCCGTAGCATGGCAGCATTGGCTCCTGGTACAAACATCATCGTTCTTCTTAAACGTTCCATGTGTCGATCTCCTTCCAAGCATACTGTTCTTGTTCGGCTGCCCGATGAACGGCTGTCAGAGTTCGGGCTTTGATGGTACAGTCCAATGCGCCTTTATCGGTGGCGGTGATTTTGGCCTGTGTCACGCCTAGATGGTTCAGCGTCTCAAGGATGACGGTGCGAATTTGTTTGCCGAATTGTTTTTCGACACTGCTATCGAGGGTCAGCTCGATGGTTTGGGTTGTGGTGGGCTCGATCGCGATCAAGATATCACTGGATTCAACAGAGCCAGCAACCGCACTTTTTTTGATTTCCACTTATTATCACCTCTAAATATAGTTATGCTGCATTAAAAATGAGAATGTTGTTTCTGGCAAAAATTGCTGCAAGGAAGGTATATCTTTTTCTGCAATCGCTTTCCGAACGTTTGTAGCCGAAACGGTTGATTGGTTGATCTTCAGACGGTCAATCACGATCAGTTCAAGCTCGGGAGAAAAAACGGCAGCCATTGCCTCATTGTAGAGTTGGGTCACGGGTGAGTAAGGCTCTGAGCCTACAAAACGCGTGGTGATCGCCAACAGCGGGGCAATTTTTTCTTTGAAGAGTGTTGCATCAAAGGCGGCTTGTTTTTTGGCAATCGCCTCAGGTGCTTGCTCTTTTAAGAAATAACTGGGAAAGACCGCTGAAGAGACGAGATAGTTGTTGGTCGGCAGCACCGTTACATTTGACAGGTGAGCCACGCCATCCGTCACCATCTGCAGCCGTTCACTGGCAGAAAATTGCGAGCGGTCTTCTGATAAAACGAACACATAAACCTGCTCTTTTTGACTCGCAGCTGTTTCAACTAAGTACAAATGTCCCTTGGTAAAAGGATTGGCGTTCATCACGATCGCGCCGTTGTTTTGTCCGATTCGCTGCCGTTGCAGTTGTTGGGCATAGCTTTCATAAGAAGGAACGCCTTGTTCCATGAACAAGATGTCTTGTGCTGCCAGCACTTCACGAAACCCGAGAGATTCAAAAAACAGACGATTTTTCGGTGCTGTATAGACGAAGGACTTGGTATAGCCCTCGTCTTTGATATGATCGCTCAGGTGCGAAATCAATTGCGTCAACAGCTGTTCGGAGCGTTTTTTTTCACAGACCACCACATACTTGATGATATTGGCATAGCAAGAAGCAGTAGCAATCAAGGTTTGCTGGTCAAAAATGCCGACGGTATAGGCAACTTCTTCACCGACGGCTAAGCCAGCACGGGTGATCAATTTTTGCCATTGCAAAAAGACTTCCGGATCTTTTTGCAGCCAGATTCTTTTTAGGGTATACATACAATGCCTTCTTTATTTTTTTACTGGGAAGAGCTTCGACAAAAGCAAGGATGCGAAGTAGATGATCAGGATCACGACAAAGACGCCGCCCCAACCGAATAACAACAATTCAAATGAAGTCAGTAAATCTTGACTCATAATTTTCCTCTCCTTTCTAGTGACCTAAGCAATCAGTGCCAGCAGTAAGCCACCGGCGATGACTGAAGCAATCTGTCCTGAAACGTTGGCACCGGCTGCATGCATCAAGATAAAGTTTTGCGGATCTTCATCTGTCGCCATTTTTTGGATGACACGACTAGACATTGGAAACGCAGAGATACCAGCTGCACCGATCATTGGGTTGATTTTTTCTTTACGGAACAAGTTCAGCACTTTCGCAAACAACACGCCGCCGACCGAGTCCATAATGAAGGCAACCAGCCCTAAACCAATAACCATCAATGTATCGACTTGTAAAAATTCTTCATATTGCATTTTCACAGAAATTGATAAACCTAGGAGGATACTGATGATATTCACCAGTTCGTTTTGAGCGGTGATGGACAAACGATCTAAGACACCACATTCCCGCAAGAGATTTCCGAACATCAAAAATCCGACCAATGGCAATGAAACAGGAGCAATCAACCCTGCTACGATCGAGATCACGATCGGGAACAAAATTTTTGCCGTTTGCGAAACTTCACCGGCACGATACGTCATGCGGATTTTTCGTTCGTGCTTGGTCGTCACAGCTTTGATGGCTACCGGTTGAATGATCGGTACTAGCGCCATGTAAGAGTAAGCTGCTACCATGATCGCACCCATATATTTCGAGTTCAGCGTATTTGCGACAAAAATCGACGTTGGTCCGTCAGCGGCACCGATGATCCCGATGGAAGCTGCGTCGTTTAAATCAAAACCAAGCAGCACGGCAACGATGATCGTAAAGAAGATCCCGAATTGCGCAGCGGCACCAAACAACAAAAGAAATGGATTTTGCAGCAATGGACCGAAGTCGATCATCGCACCAATCCCGATAAACAAAAGCAAAGGGAACAATTCAGTTGAGATCCCCATATCAAACAATACTTGGAACGGGCCAGCTTCTCCACCAGCACTTAACACACCTGAGTTCGGGAAGTTCACTAACAACGTGCCCAATCCCATAGGGACTAACAAGGTTGGTTCATATTCTTTCTTGATCCCCAAATACATCAATAGACCACCGATGAACATCATAACGATCCGTCCCGGCTCTGATCCTAACCCGACTACACCTTCAATTAACGTTTCCACTACGTCACTTCCTTTTCAATAAATTAGCCGATCGTAATCAGCAGTTCTCCTGGGTTGACCATATCGCCCGCATTAACTGCAATGGCAACCACGGTTCCGGCTTTTGGTGCCACGATCTCATTTTCCATCTTCATGGCTTCTAAAATCATCAACGACTGGTTTTCTTGTACAGTATCACCTACATTGACCAAGAGACGTAAAATCGTTCCCGGCATTGGAGAATGAATCGGCTCGCCGTCAGCAGGAAGCGTACCTGGTGCTGGCTGTGGTGCTACTTCTGGTTCTGGTGTGCTGACTGGTTCTGGTTGAGCGGGTGCCGCTGCTGGAGCCGGTGTTGGCACTGCTGGGGCAGGAGCGGTAGGTTGCGGGGCACCGATTTCTTCCATTTCGACAAGGTATTCTTGCCCATCGATCGCTATTTTAAATTTACGTAACATGTTTTTCCCTCACTTGTTTTCATTTTTTTTGGCTATTTTTTTGATTGTGAACTGAGAATTTGATAGCTCTCCGGCGGCGATACTGGCGGCAATCAGGGTGACTCGTTTAAATTCAG
Source organism: Enterococcus sp. AZ188 (assembly GCF_050544075.1). NCBI lineage: Bacteria > Bacillati > Bacillota > Bacilli > Lactobacillales > Enterococcaceae > Enterococcus > Enterococcus sp. AZ188. The sequence goes on along the minus strand of NZ_CP172943.1, from coordinate 3,594,067 downwards.
GATTGCGTTTCTCAATTCTTCGAATGACAAACTGACTTTCAGGGGAACACTCGGCACCTAGTGCGGCGGCTATCAGACTGACTAACGGATAATCTTCTGCAGGCGCCGGCTGATAGCCCGACACTTCTTGCCAATCAGACGCGGGTGGGTCCGCTATCATTTCCCTTGGCTTCAGAGGAGGACTGACAGGCGCATCTGGTTCATCATGCGTTTTTTTGAACAATCTTTTAATAAGATTCATGGGTTTCTCCTTTCTCAATGATTCGTTCCCTTTCATTATAGAAACTCCCGTTCAATCAGCGAGATTTATTTCGGCTGAAAATTGTTTTTTCAGTGTTCCTTTTTTGAGAAAAGAGTGGAAAACCGATGTAAACGTTGATTTATCAAGGTTTTTCTTGCGTTAATATTCTGTTAAGAACTTTTTAAACGAAAAATAAGATTTGAAAAGAGAAATTGTTTTTTTGCTGTTCTTTTTTTAAACGGGTCTTTTTTTCTATTTCTTGATTGTTTATTCTTAGACGTGTAAAGCATTCAATAACATTATTTCCTTTAAGAAAAGAAAAATATTCACAAACTAGTGACGCTTGTCGCTAACAAATTACGGGCCTGTAATTTTTTTAAAATGTTTTTTGATAACGCTTACACATCTCGATGCATGAAAGGAAGAAGAAAATGTTCTTAACAATTTTGTCCTATGCCATGATTATTGTCTTCATGTTTGTCATCATGAAGAAAAAAATGTCACCCTTTACATCCTTAGTAATTATCCCATTACTATTTACCCTCGTTGCGATGGTTGCTGGTGTTTCCGAAAAAGGCAACATCGGTGATTTTGTCCTTGAGGGCATCTCGACAACAGCCAACACAGGAATCATGTTGCTGTTTGCGATTTTGTACTTTTCCATTATGTTGGATGCCGGTTTGTTTGATCCAATCACGAAAAAAATGATTTATTTTGCTAAAGGCGATCCGATGAAAGTCTTGATGGCAACGGCAGTCGTTGCCGCTGCGGTCTCTTTGAACGGTGATGGAACGACCACTACCTTGATTTGTTGTTCTGCGTTTATTCCCATCTACAAGAAGCTGAATATGAAAATGATGAACCTTGGTGTCTTGATCATTTTGCAAAACACCATCATGAACTTATTGCCATGGGGCGGACCGACTGCCCGAGCAATGGCCGTGCTGGAAGTTGATGCGGATATCCTTTCTTATTTGTTGCCAGGAATGATTTTGTCTCTGTTATATGTGATTTTCTTCGTGGCTCGCAGAATGGGGATCCAAGAACGGAAACGTTTAGGGGTTACGGAACTGACGAACGATGAGATATTAGAAATGACGACTGTGACTGATCCTGATACATTAGCGATCCGCCGTCCGAAAAACTTTGTCTTCAACGGTATCTTAACGATCGTCTTGATTGGCTGGTTAGTAGCAAGCTCCTTTATTTCTAGTATCGCTTTACCACCAATCTTGTTATTCCTTGTAGGTACTTGTATCGCATTGATGGTCAACTACCCAATTTTGAAAGATCAATCGTCACGGATCGGTGCCAACGGCGGCGACGCTGTGCAAGTAGTAATTTTAGTTTTTGCAGCGGGCGTCTTCATGGGCTTGTTCCAAGGCTCTGGGATGGCTACTGCCTTAGCGAATAGTTTCACGCAAATCATTCCTAAACAATTGGCTGGTTTCTGGGGCATAGTTATCGCCCTGATCTCTGCACCTGGGACCTTCTTTATTTCCAATGATGGGTTTTACTTTGGGGTTCTACCGGTCTTAGCAGAAGCGGGTCGTTCGTATGGCTTCACCAATATGCAGATGGCCTTGGCGTCCTTAATGGGCCAAGCGTTCCATTTGTTAAGTCCATTGGTTGCCTTCATCTACTTGCTATTGCGCTTGACTGGCTTAGATATGGGGCAATGGCAAAAAGAAGCGGCGAAATACGCACTGGGGATTTTCGTGATCTTTGTCGTTACGATCGTACTATTAGGTCATATGCCGTTTTATATTCCACAGTAACTTCATAAAGAAACTATCGAGCAGGCTGCCATTTTGCTCGATAGTTTTCCTTGTTTATCGATATATCTATTTTTTCTCAAAAATCTCATTTGTTTTTAGTATGATAGGAGTAAATCATGAATCCAATTATTGATGCAGTAAATAAAAATCTGGATCTGACCAAAAATAAACCATTAAAAGATTTGATCTATGAAGCGTTCAAAAAAACCATCATTTTAGGAGACATTCCCGCAGGCTCTCGCATCAATGAGAAAGAATTTTCCGATACGTTAAACATCAGCCGGACCCCAATTCGTTACGCCATGACGCAGCTGGTGGCTGAAAAACTGGTGGAACACGTACCAAAAATCGGCATCGTCGTAAAAGGGATCAGTATCAAAGATGCTTATGAGATTTACGATATCCGCAAATCATTGGATACATTGGCGACTATCAAAGCAATGGCCTTGATGAGTGAGGAGGATTTCCGGGAGATGCGCTGCTTGTTAGAACATGGCGAGCAGCTGAATCGTGAGGATGATGTGGATGGGGTCTTGAAAAACTTTTCTGACTTCAATGCGTTTATTTACGAAAAAAGCCAGATGCTGCGGTTAAAAAGTATCGTGCTGGATCTGCAAGCGTACCTCGTGTATTTTCGTGACATTGCGATTCGCTCTTCTAGAAGAAGGGATGCGGCATTGGCGGAACATTGGCTGATTTATCGCGGCATGAGAACCAATGACACGGAACAGATCACGTTGTTGACCCATGAACATTTGGATCACTCCCTGCAATTTATTCTTGCTGAAATGGAGCGAAGAAAAATTGACTGATTCCCGTCTTTTTATCGCCAGCAGCTATGCAGTCAATGCGCTGCATTATGAGGTAGCGTTAGCACCCAAGCCTGGTTTAGTAGATCCTTGCTCCTCTGGTGCGCATCAGGACATGAATGTGTTTACCTTTATCAATAGTATCACTTGTTTGGCGCCTTTTTTTCAGCGCTATAGCCAAGCTGGCTTTGCCCATACAGGCGCCCTGATCCAGCTGTTTGACCAGTTACGTGGGATCGGTCAAGAAGCAGAAGAAGCGATGCTTCAGGCAACCAAAGGCATCAATACCCACAAAGGGGCGAACTTTTCCTTTGCAGTTTTGTTGGGGGCGACAGGAGTCTATTATCAACAGCATGACAAGGCTGTGCTGACGGCTGAAGATACTAATCAGATCCTGCAGCTTGCCGCCGACATCTGCCAGCATTTGGTCAAGCAAGACCTGCAGCAAATCCCCCACAAAGACCAGTTGTCTTACGGAGAAAAAAATTATTTAACCTACGGCACGATGGGGATTCGTGGAGAAGCCGCAGCTGGTTATCCAACGGTTAAAAAACTGCTGGAGTACTTACGGCAGCAACCACAAAAAACCTCCGTTTCCTTGTTACGAGGGTTGGTCTATCTAATGAGTGAAACCGAAGACAGCAACCTCGTCCACCGAGGCGGCTACGAGGCGATGAAGACAGTGCAGCAGGAGATGCAAAAAATTCACGAAGCCAATCTGTCGGATACAGACTTGCTTCGTGAATTAACGACCTATGATCAAGTATTGATTGCACGCCATTTGAGTCCCGGCGGCTCGGCGGATCTTTTAGCCTTGGCCCTTTATTTCTTGCAGCTAGAAGGCGTCTCCTTCTGGTAAAAAGGTATAGCCGATCCCCCAAACGGTTTTCAAAAAACGGGCTTGCTTCGGCTCATCTTCAATTTTGTTTCGCAGATGATTGATAAAAACCATCACGGTATTGGCATCGAATTGGCCATCTTGCCAAACATTGCTGTAAATCTGTTCTTTCGAGAACACTTGATCCGGATTTTCCATGAAAAAGCGCATCAGCATGATTTCTTTTGAAGACAACTTGATGGGCTGATCATTTTTGAAAAACTGATAGCGTTTTTGGTCAAAACGAAACATGCCGCTGCACAGATCCCCTTCCGGTTTGGCGATCCCTTTTTCTCGCAGCACGTTGCGGCGATCAAGAATCGAAACGATTTGTGCTTTTAAGAGTGCCGGTGAAAAAGGCTTCGTAATGTAGTGATCGGCACCGATCTCATAGCCGTTGATCATATCTTTTTCGTCACTTTTACCGCTCAAAAAGACGATCGGCACCGTGGGGTTTTCTTCTCGAATCAGTTGTGCCAAATGATAGCCGTCATTTTCATGCTCCAAACTGATATCCAGTAAAAAAAGATCAAAGCTGACACGAGAATTGATCGCAATCGTTTTTTCAACGGAATCAGTCTGGTAGATCAAAATGCCCGTCGATTGTAAAGATTTCCAAATCAGCCGCCGAATAGCAGGGTCATCATCAACGATTAAAATTTTTTCATCTCGCAAAATATCCGCCTCCTGTATCAATAGTATTATAGTAAATATGAAAGGGGTTTACAATGAAACCGCCATCAAAGTTTTGGCTGTATTTAAGCGTGGTCGCTACCTTATTCATTACATTGATTGGACTTATTTTTACCTTTACAAGTTATAAAAGCGCACAAAGACAAGCTGAAACCGTCGGGCTGCGGCAGTTAGAAACGGTCAACCAAGCGGCGATCAAGCTGATCAGCCGTAGTATCGAATCGTACCACATGGCTCTTGCCAATTATGCCGATGACCACCTCGAAGGTGCCGCCTTGGCTGATTTGCAGCGCCCCTTAACGTTACCAGTAATCAATTCCGCGAACAATGCCATGGTCGGATTGTTTTTGATCGACCAACAAGGTCAGGTCATCGCCCAAAATACCGCAACGTCTATAAATAAACCACAAGATCCAACGATGCAGGAACTGTTATTTAAAGATCCATCCTTAGACAAAGTATTGGCGGGTCGGCAGGTACAAAATGGGCAAGTCTATTTCGATGGTAAAGAGGCCTATTTAAATGTGTATCAGTCCCTAACCCTTGACGACAAAGAAGCGGTTCTTGTGATGCCTTTGAATCTGCAGCGCATGTATCATCATGAATTTACCACCGATCGCAATGTTTCCGGCTATACGATGGTCAAAAACGCCGATATGCGGATCGTTATGCACCCATCGGACGAACAAATTGGTTTTTCCATCGTTGAGAGCCGCAAAAAAGAATTTCCAGAGCTGGATTTCACCGATCTTGAGCGCTTGGAGCAAGAACAAATCGACAATGAAGAAGGCACCTCCGTCTATTATTCTTATTGGTGGAACGAAGAAACACTGCAAAAAGTGCTGAAATTGGCTGCTTATCAATGGATCACCATCGGCGACAGTCGGCTGATCGTCGCCAGCAATGCCGATTTTTTGGAGCAAAGCGGTCTCTTTTTACAAGATAACTTGATTTTGATTGGCCTACTGGGTTTGTTGTTTGTCATTATGATTTTATTGACCGTCCTGATCAAAAACTACATGAAACGCAATCAAGCCTATGTCGAAAACCAAGCATTGAAAGAACGACAACGGCTGTTAAAAGAAAAGCACGAAATCGAAAAAAACATTTTGCAAGAATCAAAACTGGAAACCATTGGCTTGCTAACGACCTCAATCGTCCATGACCTAAACAACTTTTTGACGCCTATGATTGGTCATCTGCAATTGCTGATCGAGGAAAACCAACACGATGAAGTCTTAGTGGAGGACTTGCAAGAAGTCTGCAAAGCGGCGGAAAAAGGCAAAGAGTTATCCAGCAATGTGCTACGTTTTTCGAAACTCGAAAGTGCCGATAAAACTGTGCAGTCGATCGCTACTACCTTGACAGAAGCCATCGATACTATGCGCGCACTGTTGCCAAAAGCCTTTTCCCTTACGTATGATATCCAAGAAGTAGGATATGCCGTCTACGAGAAGATCGATCTGCAAGTCATCATTTACAATTTGTTGATGAATGTGTACCAAGCAAATGCCGATTGCAGCATTCGATTGAGTCGCACTTCGACAGAAAGCGCCACCTTTCCATTTCGTAAGCAAGCTTTCTCCGCACAACAGGAGTTTGCTTTGATCGAAATCGTCGACAACGGTCCCGGCATACCAGAAGCGATCCAAGAAAAAATCTTTACCCGCTTCTTCACGACCAAGAGTGCCACTGGCGGTACTGGTCTAGGACTCTTTACTGTCTCTTCGATCGTGGAAAAAAACGACTGGTTGATCGATGTTACAAGTACACCTAAAGGAACCACCTTTTATATTGGTATTCCTCTAACTGATCCCGAAAAAGCCACTGAACCCAACTGATCCGACGGGCTAGTTTCAGTGGTCTTTTTCTTGGGCATGCTGGAAGGCATTGATTTTTTGCAGGACTAGCAAGACCAGTACCAAGACAAAAATCGCTAGAGCAAAAAATAGGGCATCGTTCGCCATGCCTTGCGTCAACAATAGCTCGCGCAAAATCGCAGTAATACTGATCAAAATCAAGTAACGGACGGGAATATGGTGTCCGTCCTTCATATACCGCAGCAACATCAAAATGATTTCTAACAAAATGAATAACGTGGCAATTTCTTCAATCAAAAAGGACAGGTGGGGCGCTTCACTTAAAGGAAAGAGCGTCGTGCTGATCATAAAAATCGCTTTTCCCATAAAAATCAAGACGACAACGACTAAGATCGCTAACATGCTATCAATACAGATACTGATCACTCGCTCGAACATCCGGGTCAATTTTTCCATTTGCCACTCCATTTCTGCTTTTTCTTTTATTATACAAAAGAAGGCGCAGGACAAAGGGAAAAGAACAGTGAAAGAACAATCGCGACAATATCTTTTTGACCGCGAACTTAACGGTCATTCTATGAGCGGGACCTTTGTGGCAGCTTTGAATAGCAGAAAGTAGTGAGGAAAATATAATATCTTTTTTCGAAAAAATTAGGAAATAATGAGAATCAATAGTTAAAATATACACAAATTATTACGAGACACTTAGTTTCTTTTTTTGTTACAATGGTTAAATAAAATAGAACGCTGTTGAAATGTTGCTTAAACAATGTTTTTATAGCTATCGAATAGAAAAATAGTCCGATCGCAAGATGTTTACTATTGTTAATAAAGTAACAAGTTAAGCAGGGTTCGCAAGAAAAATGCTTCTTTTCTCATCATATATGACGGGGATCAGTGAGGAGAAAAGAGCAAGAAAAACGGAGGGAAACAAATGAAAAAAAGTGGATGGTCAAAATGGGTGATTGGGGCAGCCTCATTATTGTTGCTTAGTGCATGTGGTGCCGATGGCGGAACAAAAGCCAGCAGTAGTGCGGCAAGCTCTTCTTCAGAAAGTGAAGTCACTTCAGGTGCTTCCCAACAAGAGTATACCGATCCAGCAGAGTTAAAAGATCAATATGATATCGTCATCGTTGGTGCTGGCGGTGCAGGGATGGCAGCAGCCTTGTCGGCTAAAGATGCTGGAATGAATCCAGTCATTTTAGAAAAAATGCCGATCGCAGGCGGAAATACCTTGAAATCTTCTGGCGGAATGAACGCATCAGAAACCAAATTCCAAGAAGCACAAGGCATTGAAGATTCGAATGAACAATTTTTTGAAGATACCCTTAAAGGTGGTAAAGGAACCAACGATCAAGAATTGCTACATTATTTAGTAGACAACTCTGCTTCAGCGATTGATTGGTTGGATTCAATGGGGATCACTTTAGACAATATCAGCTATAGCGGTGGTGCCAGTGTAAAACGGATCCATCGTCCTCACGACGGTTCAGCAGTCGGTACGTATTTGGTGGATGGCCTGTTGAGAAACATTCATGAGCAAGAAATTCCTTTGTTTGTAAATGCTGATGTGACAAAAATCAATGAAACAGACGGCAAAGTCACTGGCGTCAACGTGAAAATCAATGGCGAAGAAAAAGAAATCGCTGGTGATGCAGTGGTTGTTACTACTGGTGGTTTTGGCTCCAACAAAGAACTGATCGAAAAATATCGTCCAGATCTGAAAGGCTATGTCAGCACGACTTCTGAAGGAAGTACAGGCGATGGCATCAAGATGATCGAAGAATTAGGCGGCGCAACGGTTGATATGGATCAAATCCAAGTCCATCCAACAGTGGTTCAAGATACAGGTATGTTGATCAGTGAAACCGTTCGTGGAGAAGGCGCCATTTTGGTGAACCAACAAGGGGAACGTTTCTACAATGAATTAGAAACCCGCGACAATGTTTCAGCTGCTATCACGGATCTGCCAGAAAGCTATGCCTACTTGATTTTTGACAATGCGTTAGCAGGTAGAGCCAAACAAGTCGATTACTACAAAGAACAAGGTGTAGTGGTAGAAGCTGACACCATCGAAGCGTTAGCTGAAAAAATTGATGTCGATCCAGCAACCTTGAAGAAAACTTTAGATACATGGAACCAAGCAGTGGCAGACAAAGCCGACAAAGATTTCGGTCGTGAAACTGCGATGGACTATGATTTGACGGAAGGACCATTCTATGCGATTCAAATCGCACCTGGGATCCACCACACAATGGGCGGTGTCAAGATCAATACGAAGACCCAAGTGTTGAAAGAAGATGGCACACCAATCACTGGCTTGTATGCAGCAGGTGAAGTGACCGGCGGTATCCACGGACAAAATCGAATCGGCGGCAATGCTGTAGCCGACATTATGGTCTTTGGTCGCCAAGCAGGCGCGCAATCCTCTGATTATGTGAAAGAAAACGGGAAATAAGCGGCTGTTTTTTCCTAAAAAAGATCGTCTATAAAGAAAGAAACTTGGAACGAATCCTCTTAAGTGATTAGGAGGAGAATAGTTTCAAGTTTTTTTGTATTTCTAACTGAAAGGACGGAAAACTAGTCATTATAATCTTATAATGATTAAGTCGTTTATCATATATATATAAATAAACTATTTATAAATGTAGGGTTTGCTTTTCAATGAATCGGAATCAAGGAATAAACGGATAGGATTGGTTTATTCGATGATAAAAAATTTTAGGAGGCAGAGTATGAAAAACGCATTGGTAAAATGGTCGGTCGGGGTGGCAATCTTACTTGGAGGGACCTTGTTCTTCACGGGGAAACAAGTATTTGCTCATGGTTATGTGGAATCACCGGTCAGTCGGGGCTATCAAGGGTCTTTGGATCGCAATACGTTAGGGTGGAGCGCTGCGTTTGAGAAATATGGCAATGTCATTTCAAACCCACAATCATTGGAAACTAAAAAAGGCTTTCCAGAAGCAGGACCAGTAGATGGTCGCATCGCTTCGGCAGATGGTGGACTCGGACAAATCGGGGACTTTGTTCTTGATGAACAAGGAACCAATCGTTGGACCAAACAAGACATCAATCAAGGACCATTGCGGGTCAATTGGCATTATACAGCGCCTCACAAGACCACAAAATGGCATTACTATATCACGAAACCAGGTTGGGATCAAAATGCGCCACTTTCAAGAGATAGCTTGGAATTGATCGCTACTGTGAATCACGATGGTTCGGCTGCCAGCAATAGCCCAAGCCATACCATTACCATTCCAGAAAATCGTCTCGGTTACCATGTCATTTTAGCGGTCTGGGATGTTGCAGATACGCCAAATGCCTTTTATAACGTGATCGACGTCAACGTTTCCGGCTCAACGGTCATTCCCGAAAAACCAGCAGCACCAGCAAATGTCCGCTCAGAACGAGTGACTAGCAGCACGGTGGCTTTAGCATGGAACGGTCAAACCGATGCGAAAGAATACAACGTGTATCGCGATGGTGCCTTAGTGGCAACGACTACTGAGCCAACTTTTACCGACACACAATTAAAAGCCAATACAACCTATAGCTATCAAGTAGAAGCAGTCGGCTTTACTGCGTTAGTTTCAGAAAAAAGTGCTGCAGTGAAAGTGACTACCTCAGCAGACAATCAAGTCGAAACACCTTCGACACCAGGCAACCTGCATCAAATGAGCGTGACAGACAGCAGCGTTTCCTTAATGTGGCAAGCATCGACTCATACAAATGGGATCGCTGGATATGATGTTTACCGCAATGGCGTCAAAATTGCTACGGCCACAGGAACAACCTATGAAGACACGAATCTAGCAGCGGATACAACCTACAATTACCAAATCAAAGCAATCAGCAAAACGGGCGAACAATCCGCTTTCAGTAACCAGCTGAGCGTGAAAACCAATGCCAAAGAAGAAACTGAAACACCTGGAGGCGGGGAGTCAGAATACCGTGTGTGGAAACTAGGTACTTTCTCTGCACCAGAAGTGTATACAAGTGGTGAAATCGTGAGCCATAAAGGCAGCAATTATGTCGTGATTAACACCCACTCAAATTACGGGGACACCACTTGGTCTCCAGATCAAGCACCAACCTTGTTTAAGAAGCTGTAACCCTTGAATGAATCAGTAAAGCAAGAGCAGTGCGGTGGCACTGCTCTTTTTGGCTCTTTTATGAGTGAATGGCTGAATCTTTGTTCGATTCGTGCAACCAATTGGACGAATTCGTTTGAGGAATGCAAAAACAGGTGCTGCTATGCATCATGCGTAGCAGCACCTGTTTTTTGTTTTAGATCAAGAATAGAAGAAACGGATCAAGATTCCACCTAGAATCAGCACGATCGCACCGCATAAACGGTTGGCCATTTGGGCAAAAGCAATCATTTCCATTCTATCAGAGGCAGACAACACAGCGATATTGCCTGTTCCCCCCATGGAGTTGTTGATCATACCGGCGCCAATTGCGGTTTCAACGGGGTACATCCCCAATACCATCCCGAAGAACCAGCTGGCAGCCCCCATAGATACGACACTGGTTAGGCAAAGCACGACAAATTGCCAAGTAAAGGCAGAAGCCAATGTTGACAGATCGATCAATGCTAAACCAATCCCCGCCAAGACTGCGTGGGTCAAATTCGTCATCACAACATTGTTGAACATCACCACAGAATCTTCGAGTTTCTTAGGGACAATGTTCAAGGCTTTTAGAATAAAGACAATCACGATCATAAAGGCATACTCGTGAATTTTAGGGAAAAAGTCGCTTAAAATCGCACCAACGACCAACAGTGAGAAGGAAAACAGCATCCCGACCCCGATTTGTTGGGCATCAAGCGTTATTTTTGGTTTTTCTAATTCTTCTTTTGTGGCATTGATCAGTGTACCATGGCCATTGTATTTGGTTTTAGCAAAGGCCTTTGCGATAAATAAAGCACCAATAATGGCAAGAATATTCCCGAAAGTAACTGCTGGCGCTAATTGAGAAAAGATGGCGGCTTGATTGCCGTTTGCCAAGCCATCAGCATAAATTTGTGAAAGTGGGGTGATTCCCGCCCCCATCCCGCCAGACATCATTGGTAGAGACACATACATCACCGAATCAGCAAAGCCATTGCCTAGCAGCATACCGACAAGGCCGACGGAGAAAAAGCCTACTACCATGGTGATCAAAGCAACAGGAATGAATTTCGTAGAAGCCTTCACCAACAAATTGCGGTTCATACCTAAAATCGAGCCGCAAATCAAAGCAGCAATATAGAAATCAAGAAAACCAAAACCGCCCCCCATGAAGTCACTGACCGCGTCAATGACTTTCGTGGGAACGAGATGGAAGGAGGCCAAAAGGGTGGCACCAAGCAGGGTAAAAACTGACCCACCGCCAAGATAAGAATTCATGATCGGGAGTTTTTCCCCAATGAAATACAGCAGGTGTCCTAAGGCAACCAGTAAAATGGTGATCCCGACCATATTTAATGGCAACTTGTCTAAGGCAATCGCACTGAATATGACAACCATGAAAAAGAGATACAAGGGAAGACTAATTCCCGAAATCGTCATCGTTTTTAATTTATTCATTTTTCAGACCTTCCTAGTATGTTGGATACCATTTAAGATTTTGGACAGCTTTTGCCATATCGGTTTCTTGCGCTTGGGCTAGTCCTTGTTCTTTGGCTTTATTGGCAACTGCTTCAGCCACTTTGATAGAAACGTCCGCAACGTATTCAAATGGTGGAAGAACAGGTGCACCAGGTTGGCTCAAATCAACCAAACCACTTAATGAGTGAGCAGCGGCACCAATCATTTCGTCGGTCAAGAGAGAGGCTTCTGAAGCCAACATACCTAACCCTAGACCAGGATAGATCAAGGCGTTGTTTGCTTGACCGATTTGGTAGTCGACCCCTTTGTATTGGATCGTTCCTGAAGGGACACCGGTTGCCACAAAGGCTTTTCCATCAGACCATTCGATTACTTGTTCAGCCGTTGCTTCTAATTTTTTGGTTGGATTCGAGATAGGGAAAATCACTGGACGAGCAGTGTTTTCACACATCGCTTCCACAACTTCTTTGGTAAAGGCACCCGCATTGGTTGAAGTACCGACCAAAATCGTTGGTTTTGCGACTTTAATGACATTGATCAATTGCGTCATATCGCCAGCATTGGCAAAGTCAGCCCGTTTTTTGGCAAATGGTTTTTGTGCAGGAGTCAAATCGGACATATCATCGAACAAAAGCCCTTGTTTGTCAACCATAAAGAAATGATTGTAGGCTTCTTCTTCTGAAAGACCTTCGCTGACCATTTCCGAATGGACTCGACTGGCAATCCCGGCACCAGCGGAACCACCGCCATAACATAAGTAGACTTGATCCGTTAATTTTTCACCTGTAATATCCAGTGCACCGAAGATACCGCCCAGCACAACGATTCCCGTTCCTTGGATGTCATCGTTAAAAGTTGGAATTGTTTGTTTGTATTTGTCCAGAATCGTTGCAGCATTTGAACGGCCAAAGTCTTCCCAATGCAAGTAAAGTTTAGGGAACAATGATTCTGCCGTTTGAACAAATTGATCGATGAATTGGTAGTAGGCATCACCGTAGACACGTTCTTGACGATTGCCTAGATACAAATGATCCTCTAACAATTCTTTACGGTTGGTACCGGCATCGATCACGATTGGTAAAACAGAAGCAGGGTCGATCCCAGCAGCTGCTGTATAAATCATCAATTTACCGACAGAAATATCGACACCTTGGACACCCCAGTCACCAATCCCAAGAATCCCTTCAGCATCTGTGGCTACGATCAAGCGAATGTCTCGATCGCCAGCGGCATTTTTCAACGTTTCTTCGATATTCTCTGGATGATTGATATCTAAGTACGCTGCATATTGAGGATCCACAAATAGGCGGCTGTAATTTTCAATGGTATCGGCAATCGTTGGATCGTAGACGATCGGATTGAATTCAACGATATGTTGGTTGAACAAATAGTAGAACAATGTCCGATTGGTATTAAAGATCTCCATTAAAAAGTGACGTTTTTCAATGTCTGATTCTTTGGTGACATATTGCAAATAGGCTTGTTCTGCTTGTTCTTCGATCGTTTGCACGTGTGGGGGCAATAAACCGATCAACCCTAGTTCTTTTCGTTCTTCTTGTGTAAACGCAGTTCCTTTGTTTAAAAATGGGTTATTTAAAATGTCATGTGCTTTCATTATGTTCCTCCAATGGATATATTTTGAGTACTCGTTCATTTCCATTAGCTACTTTAATCCTCGGACAGAATTATAGTCAACTATCGGTGGTATAATAAAAATTATTTATAACAAAACCGCTGCTAGTTTAAACCGGTTAAGGGAGGAATTAGACGATGAACATACGAGATTTAGAATACTTTAACGCTTTGGCAGAGATGCTTTCTTTTACCCAAGTGGCGCATAAATTTACGGTCAGTCAACCAACCGTCAGCTACGCTGTCAAACGCTTGGAAGAGCATTATGGCTGTGATTTGATCGTGCGAGAAGCCTCGCATCGCTCCATCTCATTGACCACGGAGGGGGAAATTTTGAAGGCTCATGCGCAATATATCTTAGATGAATTTGTGACCTTGGACCGAGCCATCGATCATGCCAAAAACAACCGCACCCATATCGGTCTGCCACCGATCATTCGTTCCAAAGTTTTTTCAAAACTCTTAGATGAAAAAGAGATCATCCGCTTTATTTCGAAATTTCACTTGGTATCTGGGGGATCCAATGAATTGCTTTCAAAACTATTGTCAGGAAAAATCGATTTTAGCTTGCTGGGCAGTGTCAATCCCCTCGTCCACCCGAATCTGCAGGTGAAGTTGCTGCACCAGCAAGAGTTTTTTATCTTTGTGTCAAAAGAAAACCCATTGGCAGGAAAAAAGGAAATCTCATTTGAAGAAGCTGCCGAATATCCCTTTATCCTGCTGGAAAAAGGCTATACCCACATGCGCGCCTTTCAGAATTTAAGTGAGAAATCAAAGAAGAAGCCGGAAGTCCCCTTTTATTTTTCAGACGTCCAGACGATTGGTCAGCTGGTCAGTTCCAATATCGGCATTACCTTGATGACGGAATTTCCCGTGTTTCAAGAAATGGAAGGCTTAGTGAAAATACCACTAGTCCCTGAAGATAAGGAAATTTTTTATATTCAATATGCCTATTTAAAGAGTGCGATGTTGAATCAAGAAGTTCAGAAGTTGATTAGGATCTTGGATGAGCTGTCTTGGGAGGATGAAGGGTGAGGAATGGGGATTTCTTGAGGTAAGGTCAGAGAAAAATGGTGTAGGTATGTGTGCTTGATCTACTGAAATAAAAGGGATCTTTCAACGTGGAAAAAACAAAGGGATGGTTCCTTTAAACGATGAAACGAGAAAAAAACCCCTTTACTTAGACCGTTCTTACCGCATGGAAAAACGCTAAAAACCTTGATAAATATCAGTTTTTAGCGTGTGTTTTTGGTATAATAGTAGTACAGTAAAGTTTGTGACGGTGGCTATCTTTTGAAAGGTGGTGGTGCTTATGAAAGTAAGTGCTAACTCTTTAGAAAGGAGAAGCCTTTTGTCTGTAGCTGAAGCATTAGGGCTAATGATTAGTTTCGGTTCTTTAATCGCAACGATTATCTTTGGCATCCTAACTGCAGCAAAAAACGACAAAAAAAAGTAACCAGTCACTAAACTTTGGCGAGTTGACTGATTACTAAAATAATATAAAACTTGCCACCGTCTTAAACGGTGCTGTAGGGGAGTTGTTGACGCAACTCCTCTTTACACAGTAATTATAGCAAGATTTCAGTAAGATATCAATCATTGACGCTACAGACGTGCTTTGCACGTCTATTTTTTGTCCTCCTAAGTGGTGGGGAGCAGCTGGAAGGTGGAGGGCAAAAAAGATCGCTTTTCTTTCTTTAAAAAGGTCTAAGTACCACCATTTTTCCGCAATTTAACCATCCATTTTCTCGGTATTCTTAATCCATCAGGTACTTGAAATACCTTTCATGCGCATGAAGAAACTGAGTGAACAATGGAAAATGGTACAACAGAAAATAAAGGCACCTTTTTAGATCTTTTTCAGGAATCGAAGGATTTCGTTTAGGGATGGAACAAGCTGGCTACCGATGTGTTGGGTATTGTGAGATCGATGGCCATGCCAGAAAAAGTTATCAATCAATTCCTGACACAAAACAGGAGGTAGAAATGTATGATATCACAAAATTTTCAGATGAATTTATTCGAGGAATCGGACGTGTGAACATTATCGCGGGAGGATTTCCGTGCCAAGCTTTCAGCCTTGCTGGAAAAAGAAAGGGTTTTTCAGATACTAGAGCAACTCTCTTTTTTGATAATGCACGCTTAGCATCTACCTTGCGACCTAAGCTTTTATACCTTGAAAACGTCAAAGGACTTCTCAACCATGAACGAGGGGCTACGTTTGAGACAATCCTCCGAACCTTGGATGAATTGGGGTATGACGTGGAATGGCAACTGTTTAAAAGCAAAGAGTTTGTCGCCCAAAACAGAGAGCGTTTATTTATTATCGGACATCTTAGAGGAGCAGGTACCAAAAAGATTTTCCTATCACAAGAGAAGAAGGATCAGTTGATCAAAAATCAGGAAGGATCCATTTAGCTGGCGTCACATGCAGCGAATGATTTAAGTCGATTTACACGAGAAAGAACGTAATATACAGATGGTCTGATGGGGACTTTGACCGCAACGGACTACAAAACACCGAAACAAATCGTTGTTGGCAACGTCAATCCAAGCGGTGGAGGAATGAATGGCCAAGTATATGATGCTTCAGGACTTAGTCCTACGATCACCACAAACAAAGGGGAAGGAAATAAAATTGCGATTCCGATCCTAATGCCAGATAAAGCCACTATTCGCCAAAACGGCCGTAGAATGAAGGAAAATGAAACACCGATGTTTATCTTAACCACACAAGATCGTCACGGAATTATCGTGGCAGGGTCGATCGATGGTTCCTATCGATCAGCTGCAGCGATCCATTCCGTAGATGGCTATGCCCTACACTTACCACCATGAGTGGTGGCGGCCACAAACCCAAAATACTGGTGAAAGCAGCCACGAAAAAAAGGCTATACTGCAGTACTACCAGCCGATAGTATCAATTTCGTTTATCCTAAATCTACAAAACGTTGGGGACGTGTGGGAAATCAGCAAGCAAATATACCCACGTTACAAGTGATCAGCAAGCCGTAGTAACCGATGTTTTTCAGATCCGGAAACTAACACCACTTGAATGTTGGCGACTGCAGTTGTTTCCTGATTGGACCTTTTTGTCAGCGAAATTCGGTAGTAGGCAGATTGCTGAAGAAATAATCAGTAACGGGCTTGATCACTATAACTGCAGATACGATCAAGAAACTTCGAACAGTCAGCTGTACAAACAAGCTGGAAATTCGGTTACTGTATCAGTCATTTATTTCATAGTAAAACACTTTCAAATTGACTAAAATCACCTTTTTTGACAATAAAGACTGATAATGGCCCAACAAATCAATCAGTAGAATAAACGTATCAAGACTTGAATAAAAGATTTAGGCCTGAATCGTTAGGATGAACCAAATGATTCAAAAAGATACGATTTATTTTGAAGATTTTTAGAACATTTATCTCCCGGAAATAGTATTTTTGTATAGTTGGTCATACCGTACCTAATAAGGCTTCTTGATCTGACCAACCTTGAGTGTAATTTGTACTGGTTAGTAGAAAGAGAGTAGGCGCTGATGGACGAAAAAGTCAACCTAAAAACCGTTAATATAATTGCCATAACGAACAATGCAAGTATTGAAAAACATTTTTTAGAGATCATACAGTCTAATCCTAAAAAAATGCTCGATATTCTATACCAAATTAATTTGTAGCAAAATTATAGTTTGAACTGACAAAAAGAACCTATTGGTTTAAAAATAATTCTAAGTCATCATTGTTGTACTTGGAGTACTCACTTGACACAAAATGTAATAAGCTAGGAACAGTGACGATTTCCAAATTGTCACGTAAATTTTTAATCTCACTATCGGTTTGAGTATTTTCAGTATCCAGATAATAAATAGTCATTCCGTTGTCTATTGCTAACGGTCCAAGTTCACTGACGAACTCTCTACAATATGGACATGTACTTCTACCAAAATACACAAAAAAGTTTTGTTTACTATCACTTATTTTTGCTTCAAGCTCCTTAGGGGTAATGACAATAAAATCAGCGACATCTTCATCATATTCTTTTTGCTGGGCTACTGTTACTTCAGGATTATTAGAAACTGCTTTGCTGGATATATTAGTATAAACAAATCCACCTACCACTGTTAATAAAACCAAAGTTAATACAACTAATTTATTTCTTTTAAACAAAAAAATACCTCCAATATAAATTTATTATTAAATAGTTATAGATATAACATTAAGTTTATTATATACTATAAACATATTTATATGAAGGAGTGTTTTTATGAAAAATTTTATTAAGTCAAAAGGGTTAAAAAAAGCAATGCTAGGTTTGTTAGTTGCTTCCTCTATAGCAGTAAGTGTCCCCCCACAAAATGCTTATGCACAGTCTGACGGATTCATTAATATTGGATTAACACCAGCGCAAGAAAAGAAAATATATGATAATTTAAAACCAGCAGAGAGAAAGAAATTAGATCAAGCCAAAAAGAAAAATGCAAAATGTGTAAGAACAATTATGCTATCTTTAGGAATTGCTGCTTTAGTGGGAACAAACCCTAAGGCTGCAGCTGGTTCATTAGTAATGGCTATCAATGGTTGCATTTAAAAATTTAAAATGAGTATTTGAAGCTGAAGTAACTTCTTCAGCTTTTTTATTTCAAACACAATAAATAGTTAGGTTTATTCTTTGTTTTCTAGTAAAATAATGTGTGAATACAATATATCTAAATAAATAAGGTGGTTAAAATATGGGAAAATGGTTATCAAATTTTTCATCTAAATTGACAAAAAACTGGGTTTTGCAACAGCTTATTGAGTGCATTGTTTTAATTCCTATATTCTTTTTAGGATTTATTATCATAAATATTGGTGAAGAAAATTCAATTATGAACTCATTTTTACTTTCTCTATTGGCAAGTATTTTTGCTTTCGTTGCTACACTAATCTATACTTTCTTTAAAAAAAAAAGAATAAAAATATAGATAGAGGTAATAATTTCCTTTTATTAATTCTAATTGTTTGTATCTTTTTATTGTCAATATTTTTATACAATACTTTTGCGTTTGGAAAATCCTCTGGAGGACTTACGGTTTTAAAATCGTACACTTATGACAGTAGTCTACATACCCAAGGACTAGAAATGGACAAAGAAAACAATCGAGTTGTTGTCAGCTCTGGGGAATATGGTGAATCAAAAATAGGTTTTCTTGACTTACAAACCGGAAAATTAAATTTCGAAGTTCCTCTAGAAGATGAATTTTTCGCTGAAGGGATAACAATTAGCGATGATGTAATATGGCAATTAACATGGGTAGAAAACACAGTATTTGTGAGAGATAGAAGCAATCTCGAAATTATAAACACTTATTCTTATGAAGATCAAGGATGGGGACTATGTTATACAGGGGACTATTTAATTATGTCTAACGGAACAGATGAACTAACTGTTCGTAATCCCAATAATTTTGAATTTATCAAAACAATAGAAATTACTGAAGACTCAGAATATTTGTATGGTATTAATGAACTGGAGTATGTCGATGGGTACATTTTTGCAAATGTAATGGACTCTGACCATATATATAAAATTGACTTACAAAGCGGCCATGTTATTAAAACGTACGATGCTTCTAATCTACTTACTGGTAGCGGTTCTTCAGAAAAGGAAATCAGTACCGTAGGAGATCTAAATGGAATAGCTCACGTAAAAGATAATATATTTCTAGTTACTGGGAAAAATTGGCCCAAAATATTTGAAGTAGAACTAAATTAAGATAAACCCAAAGAAGAGGAACCCTACATGATTAACTTTACTGACGATCAGAAAATAAAATATTTTGATGAAATTTGCGAGAAATTTTATAAAAGAAATTTTGGACTCGCTTCAAAATCTGAAATTGATTTACTTTTATTTAAGTTCTATTATGATACAATTTCAGATCAAAAAGAATCCTCAAAGCAGAAGATTTCTGACTATACAATTAGTAAAGAACTCGGTATAACACAATCTAGAGTTAGGAACATGAGAATAAAAAAGGAATTGGTTTATCCTCATGATGAGGTAAATTGGAAGGAAAAATTTTTAGAAATAGTCCCAACTGCACATTTTGACCGAAACACATACAAAGTTACGATTAATATAGGTGATCCAAATATATTTCTAGAATTAGAAAATTATATTGATGTCCATAATATGTATTTTGAAAAGCAATTGAATCAAAAGAATTTTACACTTAGGGTTGAGTATTTTATAGAACTGCTAATATCAATTGACGATAACGTTAATAAAGAGGACGTAACAAAGAGACTTAAAGAACAAATATTAGAAGATGATGAGTTAACTAAACCAATATATAAAGAAAGTTTAGGGAAGATAATGATTGAAAAATCTTTAAACGCTACTAGTTTATTAGCCAATATAGCTACTATTGTTCCTGCTTTATTAAATTTTGTGCAGTTTTTAAATTAGTCCTATTATATAAGAATTTTATACTTAATAGATTACAAAATAATTCTGTAGTCTATTTTTGTATTTCTTAGAAAATTGATTAAATATATTAGGGCAGTATTATGAATGGGGTCAGAAACTTAAAAGTTTTTGATACTTTTTTGATTTCTAATTTCATAGCTCTTTCAGCAGCTTAATTAATTAGGTAAGAAAGTATTTCATTTAGAGGTCAACAGAGTATACCTTGTTGATCTATTTGCCGATTGAATTATATAAATGTTTCTTGACGGCCAGATATGTTGAGCAAATTAGATTTCAAAGAAATAGAATGTGCATGATGAAAATGTTAAAAATAGTGTTCAGAAAATGACTAATTTCTATACATAATACAATGCAGCAAACAGCACGAAACCGATGAAATGAAAAGAATTTCATACTATCAGAAACAACTGTATGACTTAAAATTTCAATAGATTCACCTAAACACAACTATTGATCCAAGACGCTCAAATCACTTATTTGAGCGTCTTTTTTTTTTTGAAGTGATAGAGAATTTCAAAATATGTAGGGATCACGACATATCTTGATTTAACTCTTCTTTCTGAACTTGTTATAGTTTGAAATGTCGAAAGACAATATTCGTTTTCTTAAAAACCGTCGTTTTTGAGAATATATAAAAATAGACACCCGAAAAAATTCGAATGTCCTATAAAATCTATTAAATTAGGTTTTATCAAAATGCTGGTGAAATAAAATACTCTTATCTAGAAAACGACGAAATTTGAGACAAACATTCAGGAGGAGGGAAATGAGGAAGCGTGTAAAATTCGGGTTCTTGTTACCATTACTGGCCACATTCTTGTGTATTCTATCCCCCATAGATGCACAAGGAAAAGAAGTCCAAGAGATAGAAACGGAAAGTTCCGTGCAATTTACTGGAATTTATGAACCAATTGGAAAACCTGAACCCACACCGCCAGACGGGATTGAAAAACCGCCTAGTGGCGATACCAATAGACCTGATGGTGGCTCTTTACCGAAAACCAATATGATGAACGACAGTCATTTATATTGGGCTGGAATCGGTACATTATTCTTTTTGATCATTCTATGGAAACAAAAAAATCAAAAAGAAAACCAAAAGCAAACAAAAAACAAACAGAAAGTAGGAATTATTACATGAAATTTATTCGTTTAGCAACAGTCGCAGCGTTATCGACAACGATCTTAGCAGGAGGTGCAATTGGCGCTTTCGCTGATGAAGAAGGAAGAAATGAAGTCCGCGAAGTCGGTTCCAAAGGTGTAGTCGAGTTCACACCTGCTACAGATGAAGATTTAGTGGTTATCCCACCTGAACAAGGACCAGGAGGTGGCGGTCCAGATGTAGATATCGATACGGAATTACCAGGAACAACAGGACCGTTATCAATCGTTAAAGTTGCCCATATGAATTTTGGTGAACAAGTTATTTCCAACCAAGATAAAGACTACAACATGGTAGCAGAAATGCAACAATTGAGCGGTACTACAGGAGATGAAAATAAAGTCCCTTATGTCAGCTTTGCTCAGGTCCAGGATGTACGTGGATCAAACGAAGGCTGGAACCTACAAGTAAGTATGAGCGACTTCACTTCTCAATCACAAAATAATGTTTTGACTGGTGCTGAAATTACATTTAATACTTCTCGCATTCAATATGAAGGGAATGACCAAACGTTATCTCCTGATAGCCATGCAGATGGTCTGACTCTTTCACCTGGTACAGGTGCTGTTACCGTTATGAACGCGCCAACAGGAAAAGGAGCCGGTGTATCTTCTGTAGTTTGGGGAAATCAAGCAGACTTGAATGCTCAATTTGCAGATGAAGAAATTGAAGTAGTAGAAAATGATGCAATCAGCTTGTTTGTCCCAGGATCAACAGCGAAAGATGCTACTACTTATACTGCGCAATTGGATTGGGAATTATCTAATACCCCAGGGCCAGATGCTGGTGAATCAATCTAATTTTTAGAAAACAATCAATCGATCACAGCCTAATTTTATTTATTGGGCTGTTTTTAGAAAGGAACAACAAGTGAAAAAATCAATTTTGAGCAGGAAATATCGTGTCGTAACTCTCTTTTTAATGCTGCTGAGTGTGATTTTTACTTTCCCACTAAGAGGCTTTGCAGAAGAGGGAACCTTGAATTTTTATGTCACTCCTGAATTTCCAGATAGCCAAGTGGGAGGATCAGGCGGGTATTTTGATCTCAATCTGTCTCCTGGTACTTCAGAAAAGTTGACGCTGGAACTACAAAATGCAATCGATGAACCAATTGTAGTCGCAATAACCACGCATACCGCGTATACCAATGTGAATGGAGTGGTTGAGTATGGGAAAAATGCAGAAGAACCTGATTCCTCGTTAACCCATTCAATTGCAGAACTAATAGAAACACCAGAAACGATCGAGTTGGATGGGAACGAAACACGTAAAATAACCCTGACACTGAATATGCCAGAAGAAGAATTTGGTGGGTTTCTAGCAGGTGGTTTGAGGTTGTCAGAAGTGAAAGAGGAAGCGGATGAAGAAGAAAGTGAAGGAGAAGGTCTTGCGATCAAAAATGAATTTGCTTATGTCGTAGGTGTCGTTGCAAGCAATTCGAGAGACACGATTCAAGCAGATCTTGATTTGTTAGACGTATTTCCAGATCAGGTGAATTATCGAAACGTCATTAGTGCAACAATCCAAAACTTCACTTCAACATTTGTGAACTGGCTAGAAGTTGACGCCAGTGTTCAGCGTAAAGGAGAAGAGGAAATTCTGTATGAAACGAGCAAAGAACAAATGCAGATGGCTCCTAACTCTCATTTCAGTTTCCCCGTTTCTTTAAATGGTGATCGTTTCCAAAGTGGAGACTATGTGCTGAATCTAACAGCTCGTTCAGGAGAAGAGGAATGGAGTTGGACAGAAGAATTCACGATTGAAGCAGATGAGGCTCGTTCCCTAAACCGACAGGATGTCACGATAGATTCTAGCCCGAATTGGTTGCTGATTGGCAGTGTGATTTCTATTGTCTGTCTATTGGCTATAATCACTTATTTGGTTGTACAAAATAGAAAGAACAAACAAAGCCAAAGCAAAGAGGAGTGATACTTTGAACCGAAGGTTACAAAAAGGTTGGATTATCAGCATGATTGTCGTGTTGGGTCTAACAACTACTTTGCCTTCTGTTAATCTGGTTTTTGCGGAAACCGTTGATGAAACGCAAAATTCAGAAGCAGAAGCACTAAGCTTGCCCTATGATAATTTGTTGGAATCCGCCTCAAGGGTAGAATCCTCCGTAACACAAGAGCCTGTGACTGAAAACGAGGAGCCGATATTTTCTTTTAAACAAGAAGAGATGACTGGCGTTGTTGGAGAAAGCACCAATGCTGTAATCCTTGTTGGTCAACCGGTAGATCAAGTGCAAGTAACCATTCCCGAAGAGCTTGAAGTTTCGTTAGATGAGCTCCCTAAAGGGATGGAAGCAAAGCAAATGACGGACACATTATGGTGGTTTTCAGCAGAAGAAAGCAAGGAATTTTCGATTCCACTTGTTTCTCACTCAGCTGGCGAGTATGGACTTCAAATTGAGGACCAGATAGAAGGTACAATTACTTTTGAGGAGTCAGAAAATCGTGATTCAACCATAACTAGCGAAGTGGCAGATACCGAAAATGAGCCGGTTACTTCTGAAGTACAAGAGGAAGAAGAAGCGGTAAAACAAGAAACTGAAGACATAACACCCGCAACCACATCAAATGTTAGTACGTGGGAACAGTTTCGAACAGCGATCAATACGAATAGTGTCACTGTAATCAATGTAAATGCGAACGTTTCTGGTAATACAAGTTTAAATAACATTGATCGTAACTTAACTATTAATGGTAATGGCTATACAATTTACCCACACGATCAGAACTTTAGAATTAATGCTGGCCGTCAAATTACAGTTCGCAATGCATCATTTCAAGCCAATGATATATTAATAGGTCGTTCTCTATTTCAAATTGAAGGAGCAAATGTAAACTTTGTATTAAGTGATATACGTTATTGGAATAGTGCTACTTTTATAGGAGGTACTGCGGATTTTCCATCAAATTTATCACTAGTATTTGATCGTGGGTCAAGCTCCTTTTGGGGAGGGCAATCATCGGCAATTGTGGGAAGTTTTGACCATGTCCGGATAGCAAATGGAGCAAGTGTAGATGTACAGGATAGAGTCTTTATGAGTTCGCAAAATTTTGACAGCAATCGTTCAAACAATAGTAGTCTTACTGTCGATAACGGTGGACAGTTTACAGGTAGGGGTTTTACAAGAGACGGCTCACTTGTTAATACAGCGAATTTGAATATACAAGGAGTCTTTGAAGCTGCAGGCTTAGCTACTCCGGTATTTCATAGTAGTCCTGCTACATTGCCAATGGTGATTACATTTGGTGCAAACAGCAGAGTGCGAATGAGTGGCACTAGGGCCAATGATTATAACAGCGCATTGCCTATTACGAGTCGTGGAATCGTACTAAATATAGCAAGAGGTGCAGATTATGATCTGATAAGCCAAAACGGATCAGTTATTGGGAACAATGTAGTTGCAACTAGTATAATAAACACTGCGAACTTAGCCGTTTGGAATCTTGGACAGTCAAGCAATACATTACCTAATCTAAACTTTCAAAATCTTGAAGCACAACTGTCAGGAACAAATTCTGCGACAATCACAAGCACAAATCACACTGCGTTTCGCAATCATTACTCCCAACAAGGTTTAGCGGGCTACTCTCGTATCAGTTCTACAGGTATTGCTGAGCAAACGTTAAGTCTAGAGGCTAGTCCATCAGCTGGAGGGAGACCTTCTGCAGATAGGACAAGTATGGTTCCAACAGCGTCGACAAATATACGTGCGAATCCAAACGCAGGTTACAATTTTGTACGATGGGAAGTCGTTTCAGGAGCTGGAACGATCGCAAATTCTAACTCAGAAAATACAACATTTACAATGGGTTCTTCTACTTCGACGATTAATGCAACCATTCGTGCAGTATATGAACCGATTCCGGTGACATACACGTTACAATTACAAGCTAGCCCAACAGCTGGAGGAAGTCCTCAGGCAACAAGTACAACATTAGAACAAGGGGCGTCAACAGCAATTTCGGCTAATCCGAGTAGCGGTTATCGCTTTCTGCGGTGGGAAACCGTATCAGGAGGCGGAAGTATCGCGAATACAACAGCTGAGAATACAACATTCGTCATGGGGTCAGCCAATGCCACAATCCGGGCAGTGTATGAAGAGATTCCGGTAACGTACACGTTACAATTACAAGCAAGTCCAACAGCTGGAGGAAGTCCCCAGGCAACAAGTACAACACTAGTACAAGGGGCGTCCACGGCAATTTCAGCCAATCCGAATAGCGGTTATCGCTTTCTACGGTGGGAAACCGTGTCAGGAGGCGGAAGTATCGCGAATACAACAGCTGAGAATACAACCTTCGTCATGGGCTCAGCGAATGCTACAATCCGGGCAGTCTACGAACAGATTCCAGCAAGCTACACATTGCAACTACAAGCCAGCCCAACAACTGGAGGAAGTCCTCAGGCAAGCAGCACCACGCTAATACAAGGGGCATCCACAACAATCTCGGCAAACGCAAATAGCGGTTATCGCTTTGTTCGCTGGGAAATCGTATCCGGTGGAGGAAGTATCACGAATACACTAGAGGCGAATACGACATTTGTCATGGGCTCAGCGAATGCGACCATTCGAGCGGTGTATGAAGAAATTCCAGTAACGTACACATTACAATTAGAAGCAAGTCCAGTGGTCGGAGGAAGTCCTCAGGCAACAAGTACGACTCTTCTACAAGGAACGTCAACGACAATCTCGGCAAGACCAAACAATGGTTATCAGTTTGTTCGCTGGGAAATCGTGTCGGGCGGTGGAAGTATCGCCAATACCACGGCAGAAAATACAACCTTCACAATGGGCTCAGCCAATGCCACGATCCGAGCAGTCTACGAACAGATTCCAGCGAAAAACACCCTCTTTCTTACAGCAGTTCCAACAGAAGGTGGGAATCCAGAAGCTGCGAATATTACTTTAGCAGAAGGTGAGACCACGACAATCTCTGCAAAACCAAGTAGTGGCTATCGCTTTGTTCGATGGATGCAACTTTTGGGTACGGGCTCGTTTGAAAACGAAGAAGCTGAAAATACTACCTTTACAATGGGCACAGGTGTGAATTCTGTTGCAAGTATAGCTGCAGTATATGAACTGATCCCAGTAACCTATACACTGCAACTACAAGCAAGCCCAGCTGAAGGCGGTAGTCCTGAAGCTGATACGACGAATTTAGCACAGGGAGCCTCAACAGTAATCACGGCAAACCCAAATAGCAGATATCGTTTTGTTCGTTGGGAAAGCGTGTCAGGTGGCGGAAGTATTGCTAATACATTGGCAGAGAATTCGACGTTTGTCATGGGCTCAGCGAATGCGACCATTCGAGCAGTGTATGAAGAGATTCCAGTAACATACTCATTGCAGTTACAAGCAAGTCCAGCTGAAGGTGGAAGTCCTGAAGCAGCAAATACCAATCTCTTACAAGGTGAAACAACGACCATTTTGGCGAACCCAAATAGCGGGTATCGTTTTATTCGCTGGGAAACCGTATCAGGTGGCGGAAGTATCACGAATACAACAGCTGAAGAATCAACATTCATGATGGACTCGGCCAATGCAATTATCCGAGCCGTTTATGAGCAAATCCCAGCGACGTATACCTTACAGTTGGAAGCAAGCCCAGCGGAAGGTGGGAATCCAGAAGCAATCAGTACCACTCTCGTGCAAGGTGAAACAACAGCCATTTCCGCAAAACCAAATACCGGCTACCGCTTTGTTCGCTGGGAAATCGTATCAGGTGGCGGAAGTATTACGAATACTCTGAATGAGAATACAACATTTGTTATGGGTTCGGCTAATGCCACGATTCGAGCAGTATATGAGGCATACAGTACCAATTATGATGTTGTTTTGACACCATTTCCTACTATAGCTGGGAACCCAACAGCCAGCAGCTATACTATGTCTCCTGGTGAAACAATAAACCTTTCAGCCAACCCAAACAGTGGGTATCGTCTAGCATCTTGGATAGTTGTAGCTAATGACTCGACGGAGGTATTGGGAACTGGAACTATTGCGGATCCTCAGGCAGAAAACACTACTTTTACTATGGATAGTGATAGTGAAGGTAAGGTAGGGATTTTTGTCTATTATCAACAGATCCAGAGCTATTCATTGAAGTTGGAAGCAAATCCAGCTGAAGGAGGAAATCCTGAAGCAGACACTGTTGATTTAATTCAGGGAGAGAAGACAGCTATTTCTGCGAATCCAAACAGTGGGTTTCGCTTTGTGGAGTGGAAGATCCTTTCTGGAGGAGGACAAATCAGCGATAAGGATGCAGAAAATACGGAGTTCACGATGGGCTCAGCGAATACAGTTTTACAAGCAGTATTTGAATCTGAGCAACCTTCAGTCGTAAATCCATTGGATCCTCTTGATCCAGAAATTGAAGTGAATCCTGAAAATAGACCAGAGCTTCCAGAAAACCAAGGACTCTTGAGTGTCGACTTTATTTCTCAGTTTGATTTTGGCAAGCATACGATTTCAGTTCAAGAACAAACCTATTATGCGAAGCCACAAAGATTATTAGATGGTAATGGAACATTGATGGAAGGGGAAGAACGGCCAAATTATGTGCAAGTAAGCGACCGTCGTTCTCCTACAGATCGTATTGGATGGCAATTGTCAGTCACTCAAGATAAGCAATTTGAGAATGAACAGGGCAATGAGCTGACTGGTGCTGAGATACAGTTTAAAAATCAGCAATTAGTGAGTCCTCAAAATGGCAAAGCGCCTGGCTTGGAGCAACCGAATATGGTTTCTTTAGTCCCTGGGGAAAAACAAGCGCTGATCACCGCACAAGAAGATAGCGGAACAGGTACATGGATCTATCGTTTTGGTGATGCAGATAGTGCAAGTGAGAGTGTTTCACTGACGATACCAAGTGGTACAGTCCCTCAAGCAAGTGCCTATAACACAACATTTGTATGGGAACTGAGTAGTGTTCCTGAAAATAGTGGTCATTGATCATTTTTTTCTACTAAGTTGAACCAGTAAGACGATTCATGTAGATACAAGGGATATGTAAATGCATGAGTCGTCTTTGGTTTATTCTTTCCTACATAACACACCAGCGCGTAATGTACCAGTATATAAAAGGAGAGCGATTATTTGAAACGTACAAAAAAATGGATGGCAATAAGTGTCATCTGCAGCCAGTTCTTGACTGCTTTACCAGTCTCTGCAGCTGGAATGAGTGCAACGGATCATAGCGAGAGTGGGACCCAGCACACACCGTCAAGCAAAACTAGCATTGAAGAAGCTCAAGACCAAGAAACAACGCCAGACTCAAACACTTCAGAAGATAAAGAAGACCTCTTGATACCTGAGCCAACGCCAGATCTAGACGTAAAAGAACAGCCAGAGTTACCGCCTGAGCAGCCAATCGAGGAAGAAATTGATCAGCCTGAAAAGACTCCAGAAGATACACAATCGGAACCTGATCTTGATGAGCCCACTTTACCGAATCCACCAAAAGAAGAAGTGAAACCTGCACCAACACCAAATCCGGATCAATCAACGAATCAGGAATCAACGCCGGAGTCAGTGCAGCCAGCACCCGTTGAAAACCAACGACCGACCTTACCAGAGCTAGCAGAAAGCACGCCAGCTGAATCCGATCAATCGATGGCTATTGAAATCACTCCTGTCAAGGAAACCTGGGATTTCATCAAAGAAATTGGCGAAGATGCACGGGCAATCGGTTTAGAAGAAGACCTCTACGGGTCTGTTATGATTGCACAGGCGATTCTTGAATCCGCCAGCGGTCAAAGTAAGCTGAGTCAGGCGCCTTACCATAATCTCTTTGGAATCAAAGGGACCTATGAAGGAAAGGGCGTTACCTTTAAGACACAAGAAGATGACGGAACAGGCAATCTGTATACGATCGATGCGACATTCCGTCAGTATGAAGATTACGAAGCAACCTTCAAAGATTATGCGAAGCTGTTAAAAGAGGGCTTAACGTATGATAGCGACTTTTATAAAGGAGCTTGGAAATCAGAAACGGCATCCTATAAAGACGCAACGGACTATTTAACTGGACGATATGCGACGGACACGCAATATGGCGAGAAGTTGAACGCACTTATTGAAGCCTACGCACTGACTAGCTATGACAAGGAAAAAGTGGAATTTCCAGAAGGTAATGACGAAATGATCGTCCCTGTCATGAATCCAACCGTCTCTTCGTCCTTTGGCCCGCGAGGGGATGGCTTTCATCGAGGTGTCGATTTTGCTGCACCATCAGGAACGCCAATCTTCGCAAGCCTAGCAGGCACCGTCATTCGATCTGAGTACCACGTATCATGGGGCAATTATGTAGCTATTGGACATGAGAATGGGTTAACAACCCTTTATGCCCATAACAATCAAAACCTAGTGACCGTCGGTCAAACCGTCGCCCAAGGAGAAATCATTGCGTCGATGGGCAGCACAGGAAACAGTACCGGTCCTCATTTGCATTTTGAAGTGTGTTTATCTCCAAGTTTGTCGCAAGATCAATTGATCGACCCTATGACTGTTTTACCAAAAAATGAATGATTGTAATGAAGAGACAAAATACAAGAAAGAGGTGAGACAATGCTAGCAGAGACCATTCAAAATCCAGAAGACTATTTATCCTATTCCAAACAAATTATATATGATGCTGGAATTCGAGAAGATTACCCAAAGATTAGTACGTATTACGAAGAACTTTGTTTGCAGTTTGAGACAGTTTATAATAATCAACAAGAAAATCCATTCCGAAAATGGGGCGAATTACTGAGAATCGATGCACAAATACAGATTTTGCTAGAACTAACTGGATTAAGGCAGCAAGATTGGATGAGTGAATTTGGTATGACTGAAGAGGAGATTATCCAAATGATTCGTCATGACAAAGATTCTTTCTACCGAGAATTGACAGGTGGGAATTTACATGAGAAACCCAAATGGGGATTGATCTATTTAGGTGAAGAATAAGAAAAAGAGTCTCTGCATAAAGTGCAGGGACTCTTTCATTTTCTTAATAAAAATATTTTAATCGCTTGACAATGAGAAATCTTTCAGAATTTGAGGATTGATTCGTTCAAGCAGATGATTCCAGTCGTCGATCGTCGGAATGGATTGGAACAAAATATACTCCATGTCTTTTTCTAAGTAGGATACATAGTCTGCATAGTTGGTCACGAAAATATCAATCTGGTTCTGGTAAAAAAAGTGGTTGTCCATTTGTTCGATCGTTGGAAAAAATATCTGATGGTACCCACGAAAGTAGCGAAGGGCTTTTGCTTTAACACTACGGCAGACGAAGGAGGAGCCCTCCAGTAGGAAAGCAATACGTTTGGGATTTTGAACATAGCTGTCACGAATTGCTTCAATTGTTAAGAGAAGACTCGCAGTAATATCCTCGATGTATGTATCTTCTACTTTTAAATCCCTCAGATTGGCTTCTAGAAAAGAGTGAATACGCGTATAACAATCTGGATATGAGTGACGAGCAAATGCATTTACTTCAGTAATATTTTTATTCATGATCGGTGTGAGTTGATCAAGATATTTTACCGAAGTGAAAAATGATTCAATGAATATTGTCGTTGGAAAACTAGGTTCAGCTAAGATCGGATCATAATACGCTACGAACTTTCTGGCTAGCTCAGTTATAATTGGCCAATGATTAAACTGTTGGCAAAAGAGTTCTTCCTTAGCTGGGGCGTCGATCGTTCTCTTACAAATGGCAAAGAGATAAAAAGCTAGTAGCTCGCTATCAGGTATGACAAAGCCATATCTCTTTTGGATTTTAGGCTTAAGTGATAAAAGAAACTGGTAAGTGTCGTCTTTTTCCCAATCCATGCCTTCAATATTAGGGACGGGCATATACTTTCTCTGAGAACTTCGGTAAATCATGATATAGAATTGATAATAGAAATCCGTAGGCAAAATATCTGTTCCCATAGATGGCTGATAACGATTTTCTTCTAAATAATGCATGAGTTCATTGACTTCTACAGACGGTTTTAGGGTGAAGGGGGAAATTTCGTCGGCTTCATAATAAAAATCTTTGAGAAACTTTCGAATATTTCCTTCTTCCCCAATCAGATCGACTGGATTTATTGAAAATTGTAGCTGGTACGGTTCCAGTGCTTCAGATACGCGCAGAAGATGTCTGCGCATGGAGCTTTCAGAAAGAAAAAAGTGGTCGGCCCATTCTTCATAAGAAAGCAGTTTTCCGCTCAGTATGCTCTCTATCACAACGAAAAGCGGTTCTTGAGAAATGAGTTCTCGCTTAGCTTCTGCATAGCCAGTTGGATCAAGTAATTGAAACTGATAACCCGTATGGGTACTCTCTATCTCTAAACACCCGTCAAAATGTAGGCGTATATTCTTGATATCGACCAAAAGTGTTCGCTCATTTATTTCAGTTGCTTCTGACAGATCTCGTAATAAATAATCCGATTTTCCTTCAAATACGGACAAAATTTTAAGGAAGCGGATGGTTCGTTTGTCCAATATAAAATTCAAGTGTAAAGCTCTCATAGTTCTTCTCCTTGGTAAGTGTCTAGCGATAGTTTCTATTTATTCAAATGGTAACACAATTAATGAAAAACATTTACATTCAGCTTCTGAAATGGGGAAGAAAGATACAGTAGCGCTAGTTCTAACGGTTTAATAGGAATTTTTGAAACTTACGATTTTAAATTGCAAGAGCTGATGCAATTCACATGTTTGTTTTTATGGAGCTAAGAGAGGTTCGCACTCTGAAAGTTTTGAATGGTCTTCAACGATTTAGAGGAAAGAGTGTCGTCTCTAATAGAAAGTTTTTAGAGCAGGCGTACAAGATTTAGTGATTCTTTTTAAAAAGATTCAAAATGAGCACCCTATAACCAGCTAAATGCTTTAGAGGTTGCTAAAATGTTTAAAAAGGAGGGAGAAGATGCATGCATGGGAAGCAATCGATCAATCATTAAACTACATTGACGCGCATCTTTCAGAGGAATTGAACACAAAGCAGTTAGCAGAACAGGTGTATCTTTCACCCTTTTACTTTCAAAGATTATTTAAGCGCTTGGTTCGTAAGTCGGTACAGGAGTATATTAAGTTGCGACGATTAGCGATTGCCGTTGATTTACTTAAGAACACAGACTGGAAAATCATAGAAATCGCTAACCATTTAGGCGTTTCGGATCATTCAAATTTCACTCGCATGTTCAAGGAGACCTATCACTTGACTCCTGAAGAATACCGAGAAAAAAGGCCGCGAATGAATGTGATCCGACAGCCGTATCTTGCCTTAAGCTATCTTTTGGCTGATGAGAAGGTGCCACTGATCGTAAACGGAATCGTCTTGGAGATTGAAAAAAGACAACTCACGGAAGAACGGTATGTGGGAATCGAGGGGATGGTCTCAGTCGATCAGCAACTGCCTATCGGGCAACAAACCGGCATTGATCAACCAGGTGAGCTATGGCAGAGATTTTATCAAGAAAAACCGCTACTTAAGGGAAATGTGGATGAGGCAGTGGAAGCTGGTATTTCTTTTGCAGCAAGTCAATCTCAAACGCATTTTGGTTATTTTGTCGGCGGAAAAGAATTTGACCGGACAATAGTCCCGCCGACAAGTAGGGTCATAAAACGTGTCCCTTCTGGCTATTATCTGGTGTGCAAAATCGAGGCCGAGACGAAAGAAATGCTAGTAACGAATGCTTTGAATGAAGCATATAGGTATTTGTTTGATGTCTGGCTTCCAAAACATGAAATAAAGGTGGAGGCTTTTTCAGTCGAAAGATACCAGGAAACAGCATCCATCCCTACAATGGAATTGTGCTTAAAAATAGAAAACTAGCAAGTGTGGACAATAAGAAAGGATCGGGAGGAAACGATGAATACATATACTAGTGAGCGGTTGATCTATCGGCCCTATGAGAAGAAAGATCTGGAGGAATTAATCAAGTTGTGCAATGAGAAAACCTATCGCAGATGGTTTTATTTCCTGCCAAAACTGAATGAAAAAAGAGCAAAAGCACAAATCGAGAAAAATAGAGACCTATGGCAGAATACAATTGATATGACAAAAGCTCAATATGCTTTTGCGATAGAAGAAAAGTGCTCAGGCGATCTAATAGGGTCTGTGGAAGTTTCCAAATACCATGGTAAAAAAAGGTTGAAGCATTTTGAAGTCGGCTATTACATTGGCGAAGCCTATCAAAAGAAGGGCTACGCCTCAGAAGCAGTGAATCACGTCATAAAATGGGTGGAACCATATCTAAAAGAAAAGCAAGAAGAGTTGCGCATTTTTGGAAAAGTTGAGCATAAAAATATGGCTTCTTTAAGAGTGCTAGAAAAAGCCGGTTTTAAACTGGTGCGAAAAACAATATTGTGTCGAATTTATGAAAGATGGATAGAATGATCTGGTTTTTCTTCTGGAAACGGATCTGTAAAATGGAAAAAACTTCAGAAAAGATTGCTTTGGTCCTTTTCTAGCCGCTATTTGAATTAAACATTCACTCGTGTTAAGGTATATTCAAATGAACATTTGAATGTTTAAGGAGCGTCTATATGGATAACGAAGTTTGTGAAATGACATGTATACATGAAGATAAAGTATTGCGAGGAAAAACGAAGTTACAAAATGAAGATATCTTGAAGGTGAAAAACTTCTTCAAAATAATAGCAGAAGAGAATCGCCTAAAAATTCTTTATGCCTTGAGTTATGAGGATGAATTGTGTGTCTGCGACATTGCGGCAATCATCGAAGCAACAGTGGCAACGACGTCACATCATTTATTATCCTTGAAAAGAAAAGGACTCATTGTCAGTCGGAAAAAAGGGAAGTTCGTTTATTATTCTATTAAAAATGAGAAAGTTGTTCAGCTCCTAAATGCTAAGCTATCTTTAGAAGATGGGGTTTTGATATGAGTAAAAATAAACAACAGGTTTATCGAGTGGCAGGTTTGAGTTGTACAAATTGTGCAGCTAAATTCGAAAAAAACGTTTCTCAACTGCCAAATGTGAAAACTGCTAAAGTAAACTTTGGGGCTAGTAAACTCTCTATTGAAGGTGAAGCGACGATTGCAGAAATTGAAGCAGCAGGTGCTTTCGAAAACTTAAGGATCCAATCCGAACATGATCCAGTCTCTCAAGTGGCAGTAAAAGCGCCTTTTGTGAACAGAAATTGGCATTTATTGCTCTCACTTTTTTTGATCATTCTGGCATTCATTGCTCAAATAATCAATGGAGAAGAGGCGCTTTTAACGGAAGGATTATTTGTATCAGCGATTATTATCGGCGGTTTTCGTTTGTTTAAAGAAGGAGTTTCGGATCTTTTAAAACTGGATTTTACAATGGAAACACTTATGACGATTGCGATCATTGGTGCCGCCCTTATTGGTGAATGGACGGAAGGTTCGATTGTGGTCATCTTATTTGCAATCAGCGAAGCGTTAGAACGCTTCTCATTGGATAAAGCCCGACAATCGATACGGGACTTGATGGATATTGCTCCGAAAGAAGCATTGATTAGAAGAAATAACATTGAGCACTGGATTGATGTTTCAAAAATCGAAGTGGGCGATACTATGATCATTAAACCTGGTCAAAAAATTGCTATGGATGGTCGAGTGATCAAAGGATATTCCTCAGTAAATCAAGCGGCCATTACCGGTGAATCTGTCTCTATTGAAAAGAACATTGGTGATGAAATCTTTGCAGGAACTGTCAACGAAGAAGGTGCGCTAGAAGTCAGAGTGACAAAACAGGTAAATGATACGACGATTGCAAAGATTATTCACTTGGTTGAAGAGGCCCAAGGTGAGCGTGCACCTGCTCAAGCATTCGTCGATAAGTTTGCGAAGTTCTATACGCCAGCTATCATGATAATCGCTGCACTGACCGTCATTATTCCACCTTTGTTTTTTCAGGGAGCTTGGCATACGTGGGTGTATCAAGGGCTCTCGTTATTAGTTGTAGGTTGCCCGTGTTCCTTAGTTATCTCGACCCCTGTATCGATTGTTTCAGCGATTGGTAACTCTGCCAAAAATGGTGTTTTAGTTAAAGGCGGTATCTATCTTGAAGAAATTGGCGGACTGAAAGCGATCGCCTTTGATAAAACTGGAACATTGACGGAAGGAACGCCTGTCGTAACAGATTTCATTTCAGTTGATCCAACGAATGAAGAAAAATATTTTTCGATCATTGCGGCAATAGAATCCTACTCTCAACACCCCCTCGCATCTGCTATCGTAAAAGAAGCTGACAAACGAACACTGCCATATCGATCAGTCGTTGTTGACGGATTTACTTCACTTACGGGAAAAGGGATACAGGGAAATGTTGCAGGCAGCACCTATTTTGTGGGAAGTCCAAAGCTTTTTGAAGCTAAGGTCATCGCTGACTCGAAGATGATTGAACCGTATCAAACACTTAAGCAGCAAGGAAAAACAGCGATGCTTTTAGGAACAGAGCACCAAATTTTGGCAGTCGTTGCAGTAGCGGATGAGGTCAGAGCAACAAGTAAATCAGTCATTAAAAAACTACATGATTTAGGAATCGAACATACGATAATGTTGACGGGAGACAATGCTACAACAGCTCAGTCCATTGGAAAACAAACTGGCCTAACTGAAATAAAAGGTGATTTGATGCCCCAAGACAAATTAGATTATATAAAGGCACTCAAGCAAACTTATGGGAAAGTGGCTATGATTGGGGATGGGATGAATGATGCCCCAGCTTTAGCTGCCTCAACAGTTGGTATTGCCATGGGAAGCATTGGCACTGATGCAGCGCTAGAAACCGCAGATGTTGCTTTAATGGGAGACGATTTACAAAAACTGCCGTTTATTATTAAACTGAGTAGAGAAACATTGAAGATCATTAAGCAAAACATCACATTTTCACTAGGGATCAAACTACTAGCATTATTACTAGTCGTTCCTGGTTGGTTGACCTTATGGATTGCCATTCTAGCTGATATGGGAGCCACTTTGCTGGTCACTTTGAATGGATTGAGATTGATGAAAAGTAAGCCTAAGTGAAGGGGAACAAAAATCAGTTTGGTTTCGCTCTGAAATTTTATCAGGTACCAAACGATCCATTCGTTTCGGTGAAAAGAAAAATAGCCCATTCTTAGCGGTCAAATTGTCGAAGGAAGTCAAATCGTCAGTAAGAAACGATAACGGATGGTCTAGTTGAATGAGGGTTCAGAAATGATGAATTTCTGGACGCTCTCTTTTTGTGTTCAGGCGGAGAAATAGTTTTTTTAACTAGCAGCTTAGCAAGTAGAGGCCAGCATAATAGCTTATTTTACCAGTCTAAGATCATGCTTATAAGCTTTTTGTCTTGGTCCTAGACAGATTTTTTCCGTCAGTATGCTAACAAATTGAACGGTGGGGCCAACAAGTTTGGCTATCTACTTAAGATATAGTAAATATGCCCAAAATACTTAGTCTCAAATATAAGACCTAATGCAAATTTTATTTAAAGGAGACTATAATGAAAACTGCAAGATTAGTTTC
This sequence comes from Enterococcus sp. AZ188, assembly GCF_050544075.1. Classification (NCBI taxonomy): domain Bacteria; kingdom Bacillati; phylum Bacillota; class Bacilli; order Lactobacillales; family Enterococcaceae; genus Enterococcus; species Enterococcus sp. AZ188. Next base: position 3,557,488 of record NZ_CP172943.1, on the reverse strand, counting down.
AGAAAATTAGGAATGAATTTAAAAATGTTTTCGGTTGTGTTTTTTATCACAATGATGCTCAGCTGAAACATTTATTTAGAAATTTATAGGAGAGTAAATAATGAAAAAGAGAGTTATAACTACTACTTTAGCTGCGGGATTTATTCTAGTGTTTGCAGCGGAAGCTCATGCGGATACAATCAATGGTCATCATGTTACACGTTTAAGTGAAAGCCGAGCAGTTGATGATAAGGGAGATAGATGGTCTAAGGACGGCAATGTCTGGTTCAATGATGAAACAAGAGAATACGGCAAGATCGTCTCCGATTCATTAGAATCAATACAAGGCTCATCATATTACCCTGAACTAAAGGAACCTGACTCAGACAAACCGAACGAATTAGTTCAAATACAAGTGCAAGATGAAGGAACATCGGTACACCAACAAATGTTAACAACAGCAGGTACCACAGAATCTAAATCAAACCAAACAAATGAATCAACAGTAGAAAGTCAAACGGGAATGACTGTTGGAGCAACTGTAGAACAACCAACAACAACAGATCCGACCTTAGGAACGACAACGATTAAAAAAGGAGCCGTACCAACCACAACAGAAGCAACACAGCCCGAAGAAGATACAAGAATGGCTGGTACCACAAAGACAAGATCAAACCAAACAAATGAATCAACAATAGAAAGTCAAACGGGAATGACTGTTGGAGCAACTGTAGAACAACCAACAACAACAGATCCGACCTTAGGAACGACAACGATCACAAAAGAGGCTGTACCAACCACAACAGAAGCAACACAGCCCGAAGAAGATACAAGAATGGCTGGTACCACAAAGACAAGATCAAACCAAACAAATGAATCAACAATAGAAAGTCAAACGGGAATGACTGTTGGAGCAACTGTAGAACAACCAACAACAACAGATCCGACCTTAGGAACGACAACGATTAAAAAAGGAGCCGTACCAACCACAACAGAAGCAACACAGCTCGAAGAAGATACAAGAATGGCTGGTACCACAAAGACAAGATCAAACCAAACAAATGAATCAACAATAGAAAGTCAAACGGGAATGACCGTTGAAGCAACTGTAGAACAACCAACAACAACAGATCCGACATTAGGAACGACAACGATCACAAAAGAAGCTGTACCAAGCAAAACAGAAGCAACACAGCTCGAAGAAGATACAAGAATGGCTGGTACCACAGAGACAAGATCAAACCAAACAAATGAATCAACAATAGAAAGTCAAACGGGAATGACCGTTGAAGCAACTGTAGAACAACCAACAACAACAGATCCGACATTAGGAACGACAACGATCACAAAAGAAGCTGTACCAAGCAAAACAGAAGCAACAAAGTCCGAAGAAGATACAAGGATAGCCGAAACTAGTGGAAAAGGATCGAACCGAACAAATGGATCAACATCAAAAGAAAAGACAAAAACGGATGTTGTAGCGAAACCTGTTAGGTTTTTAAGTTCAGCTAAAAAAAGCGTTCCCATGAGAGCTATCAAAAAAGACACTGCTTTTTCTAATATTTTATCTAAAAACAACGGTCATACTTTCCCAAAGACTGGTGAAAGTACGCTATTTTCCAATATTTTACAAGCTGTAGGTTTTTTAGTTATAAGTGTCCTAGGTGTAGTTAGCATAAGAGTGAAGAAAACAAAGAACTAATCAATTTAATTAATTGATTTGGATAATAATTTTCTCCAAACGTCATCTGCCGGGTACGCAGAAACTGTATAGAAATCAAAATAGGCAAAGACTGAAGCTATTGTGATCAGTCTTTGTCTAGATTCTCAGTGAAAGCATAATCTTTAGGTGCCATAGAACATCAAAAATAGAAAAGGAGAATAATTTATGAAATGGTTTTTTATGATATGCACTTTAGTATTACTCAGTTTTATTTAGAAATGTATCACGTTTTTAGAGAGGGATAATGCATGTTTGGAGAAACGATTAGAGAAATACGGCTAAAAAAAGGATTTAGTCAAAAAGAAGTCTATAGAAATATTATCTCAAAATCATATGCGATTGAATTTGAGAAAGGGAAACATAATATATCTTCTGATGTCCTTATTAAGATATTAGAAAACTTGTCTATGGATATTAGCGAGTTCTTGTTTATTGCCAATGGCTATAAATTAAATGAACAAAATCATTACACTTATCATTACGCCAACCTATCTAATAAGCAAGACATAAAAGGATTAGCGTTACTTTTAAAAGAACTAGAAAGAAAATCAGGACAAATAAATGCGATCAGAGTGGCTGAGGTACGCTCGAGAATAAGAATTTTACAGCATTTAGAAGTTTATGGAGTATACAATACCGCTGTCGTTTTAGAAGAAGATAAGCAACTGATTTTGTCCTATTTAATGGGGATTGAAAGCTGGACGCTTCAAGAAATACATTTATTTGCCAATACACTAGATTTTTTAGATCACGAATTTATATTTATCTTTTTTAAAAGAGTTTCTAAACTGCTGGAGTATTATATTCAATTTGAGAAAGGCAGAGAAGTATATTGTGGTCTCCTGATTAATATTATTGAATATACATTTGTAAAAAATCAGTATGAGTTTGCAGAAGTTTTACTTACCCAATTGGGGTTGTTATCCACCAGTTTCCAAGACTTTTTTTCGAGAACGCTGTACAAATTTTTTGAAGGATTACTGATTATGAGGACAGTCAATGAGGAGCAGGGAAGAACAATGGCAACAAGAATGCTAGACATCATGGTTGAACTTGATCAAGCACCTTTATCAAAAATGTTCTCGTTATTGTTGGAGTAACATGCTGATTCCAGTGTATTAAATCTATGTTGAAGTTAGAAGCTACTAAATATAATTTTTAAGACAGCGCCATGCAAGGTGACTCATAGATAGGCGCTTTGTGTAAATATAGTTCAAAAAGTATAGGGGATTACAGAAGCAAAGGTTCAAAAAACTAAAACGTTTTTGAACTCTTTTTTTTATTGCTTATTTTCATAGGTTTATAAAAGGAAAGTGGAATTCAGCAAATCTGGAAAGTCCGAAATACCAGACCAAAATGATTCGAACAAACGAGGTTTGATAAACTATACATTGTGCTTAATGTCACAATAGTGTTCCGGCAGAACTGGTTTTCTGATGATTTACTTTGTAATCAAATCTAGGACATTGACATTGGCCATTTTTCAATTATGGATGGTATGGAGTCGATTTGTAACTGAGTTTATTTTCGTTGCTTTTCAACAAAGGGTAATGAGAGAGTGAGTAGCGACTATCATCGTCTAAGTTAGCAAACAATATAAAAAAACTATCGAAAGATAGAAGTATAAATAATTAAAATGAGAGAGGGAAGAAGTGTATGAGAGAAAGAAGGAAACAAACAAGAATCGGAAGGTATATTGAAGAGCATAAGAAAGGGTGTGTCCTAGCTCTTGCTGCACTGGGAATGATCTTTTCATTTAGTGTGGGCGCCTATGCAGCGATTGCAACGACGTTTCATTTTTTGGGGACAAAAGACGATTCCATAAGAATTGCACAAGTTTTAAGCGCTTTGGGGATAGAGATTAAAGGTCAAAAAGCCCAAATAGCACAACTAGTCCAAGAAAAAGCGGAAGCTGAAGCAGCAAAAGCAAAAGCGGAAAGTGATTTACAAGCGGCCAATGAAACAATCGAAAACGTGCAAGCCCAAAATAGTGAAGCTTCTGCTGCTGTAAGTGGTGCGAACGCCAATGTTAATAAGGTAGCGCAATATGCAAAAGATTTAGAATCTGCAAATACGAAGCTAAAGGATTATGCGAACGCAGTTGCTGCGGACGCCGGTTTAAGCGATAGCTCCATAGACGTCGATAATACCAATGATGCGTTGAGTCAAGTGGACAGTGAACTGCAAGCCGCAATTAGTAAAGCTAATGACAGCAATGGAAGTAAGGAAAAAGCGCAACAAGCTGTCGATGAAGCAAACAAAGCAAAATAGCATAGAATCTCTAAGATAGATTCGGTTTTCCCTGCAATAGTCGTGCTGCTTGAATAATTTTTTGAGTGTATAATAGAAAAACGAGTGAACATACGCTTATATTTTAGGAGCAATGTTTCCTTTCGCTGGGAACTATTTATAAAGAAAGGTATCTAGAAAATGAATCCTCTCTAGATACCTTTTTTATGTACTTAAGTAGGAAGATCGTTTTTTATGGTAGATTCAATCAAAATTGTTAAGGAAATTCTCTTGTATCAATAATCATTTTTTACAAAATTAAAGAATTTACACCTTAGAGATTTTGGCAGTTCAAGGCTACTCGTTTATTTTCTGAACGAGTAGCTTATTTTTGTATCTATAGAATCAGATACAACTCATTGTTCACTTAAAAATCAGATTTGTGAGTATTAGAACAGCTCATCAAAAGTGAACAGAAACTTAAAAGGTTTTGATCCTTTTTAGTTACTTATTTCATAACTCCTTAAGTAATTCAATAACTAGATCAAAAAGGTATTATTTCAGAGAACAGTAGAGTATACTCCATGGATTTTTTGCCGAATGAAATATACAAATCATTATTGGCAGCTAAATATGTTGCGCAAAAATAAATTTCGGATAATGGAATGTGCATTATGAAACTATTAAAAGAGTGTTCAGAAAATGACTAGTTTCTGGACCCTCTTTTTTTATGACAATTGAAGCACGTAGCTTTCGTTTTGTGTCTATTGATATACAAAATATTGTTCATTTAAAAAGAAAGTTTATAGAAATAGAGACACTTTAATTGTTGCGGAAAGAACATATGTAACAATACGTAACTACCGTTGCGTATTTTGTATTGTTTTTTGAACAAAATTCAACAAACGTAATGAAAGATGGGATTATCATTCAACCTATCGGTAAATCAAAAAGCTCCTCTAGAAAAAAAGTGGCGAGCGCTCAGATTATTTTTGACGGATTGCTAGAAGTTGATATTGAAAGCAATCAGAAAGTACATTGTACGTGTTAAGAGAGAAGGATTCTATAGAGCTGAGTTTATTAAATCAATTGTTCAATATATTTCAAGTGGGAAAGGAAATAATAAGACTGTTGATTATTATAAATGCTAATTTATAAAAATTAAGAAAGATCATTTTAATTTATTTTCCGGAAAACGCCTAATAAATCAGCATTTACAAGTCTGTTTTTGAATTTTTTTTTATTTTGTAGTTTTTTTTTGAAAAAAAGGCATTGACCTTAAACCTGGTTTAACCCGTATATTAATTTGTGAATTAAATATTTAATAATGAACTATCTCACTTTTATGAAATGAGGAAATTATATTGAAAACAAAGAAAGAACGAAAGAAACACGCAATCCGATGGATTCTATTTACGGTAATCCTAAGTCTTGGTTTTTTTTATCAAACAGGCTATGCAGATGAGGTGAATAATTTTTCGATTCAAACGTTAGATGAGGATGGAAATGTAAATGCGCAAGGCTATTACCATTTCGACGGTCAGCCGGGAGAAAAACGTGAAGTTTCTATTAGGATTTATAATGCGTCTGATGTAGCAATTACGGTAAAAGCTGCGGTGAATCCCGCTTCCACCAATGAAAATGGTATCCCTGGTTATTTGGCAGAAGACACGTACGATGATTCATTAACGCATCGAATGGATCAATTGGTCAAGATTGACGAAGCAAAACGTACGATTCCAGCGTTAGGTTTTGTCACCATGAAAGTAGTAGTTTTATTCCCAGAAGAAGACTGGGCGGGAGACATTCTCGGAGGGATTCGGTTTATGGAAGAAGTTAAAAATATAAGCGAACAAACAGTAGTTCATGAAGTTGCGTACACCGTTGGTATTTTGTTAAACAAAAAAGACGGGGAAACAGTTGAAAATGACTTGCATTTAAAAGACATTACAACAGGACAAAGAAATTATCGAAACTTTATTGAAGCTAACATTCAAAATAGTGCAGCATCGATTGTTCGCAATATGAGTGTTGAATCTACTGTGACTGAAAAAGGGGGGAAAGCAGCGATTTATACGTACGATGTCTACGATCTTCGCATGGCGCCCAATTCTAATTTTAATTTTGGTATACCAACGGGGGAACGACCCATAAAGGCTGGGGACTATGTTCTTAAAATGAGGGTAAAAGCAGATGGGAAGGAGTATCATTTTGAAGAAAATTTCACGATTGCCGCGTCAGAAGCCCGCCAGTTAAACCAAAGTGCAGTGAATATTGATGAGAGGACGCCTTATCTATCTTATCTGATTTTAGGGGGAATTGGACTTCTTATTCTCCTGATTATTGGCAGATGGATTAGAATTAATGGGAGAAAGAAGGCTGAATCGCTCTAAAAAAATGCTGGTTTATAGTGTTCATCCAGCTGAAACCGGAAGGGGAAAAATACTAAATCAATTGAGAATAAAGGAGAATAAGAAAGCAACACGTACGAACAAAACAAAGAAAAAACAAAAAAATTGGAGGATGAACAATGAAGAAAACAACAATCACAATAGCAGCAGCACTTTTAGCGGGAAGTATGGGACTAGGTACATTAATTAGTCAGGCAGCAGAAGTAGAGTATGAGGATGCGACGAACGCAAGGACAGAGGGAACGGTGATTATTTTAGAAAATGATTCATCTAATCCGGTGATTCCAGATCCAGAAAATCCAGGAGAAGAAGTAGATCCTGAAGTACCAGTTAACCCCCACCCAGGCCGACTAAGAATCAATTATGTTTCAAACTTTGATTTTGGTAAGATTCCGAATATTTCAAGTGAAATCGTTCAAGAGGCACGATTGGACCATATATTTTCTGGTACATCAGAAGAAGGACGGGTACCATTTGTCGCAACAGAAGATCGTCGTGGGAGTGATCGATTAGGCTGGGAGCTGCAAGTTTCACAGCCTAAACAATTGAGTGATGCAAGCGGACATGAGCTGCAAGGAGCAACGATCACCTTGAGTGGTCTGCGTTATGTGAATCCCACATCAGCTACGCCCATTGCGAATCAAAACGAGATTGTATTAGGAGAAGCCGCACAAACTTTGGCAACCGCCAATGCTTCACAGGGTGCCGGTGCATGGACACTAGCTCTGGGGAATGCGAATGCAGAAGGACAGACTGATGGCGTTGTCTTACGTATTCCAGCCAATACCACAAAAAATGATACGGCTTACTCAACTGCACTAGTTTGGGAGTTGGTCGCGGATCCAACAAACGCATCTGGAGAATAAGGGGATGTCCCCTATTCTCCAGTACAGAAACCAAAGAGAAAGGGATAGTCCAATGAAAAAAGTCTTACTTGTTTTTGTGTTGAGCCTAGTTCTATCAACTCATTTTTTATTTCCCGCGATCGTTGTGGCCACTGTGATCGAAGAGTCTACGAGTGAATCTGATTACGAAGAAGAGATCCAAGAAACTAGTAATAATCAGGAGCAGCAGGGAGAAGAATCGGAGACAGAATCAGATGGATCCTCTGATCAAACAAGTGCAAAAAATCTGGAAGAGTCATCAATTGAAGATACTGTCGAGGGAGTTATTGAAGATCAATTGCAAAGAAATCAAAGATTAACTAGCATTGTCACTAGCACAATAAGTGATTGGCACATAGATGAACCAATTCTAATCGCTACTATTAATATGGAACTTACGACTGCGTTTAACGGAGTGAATCCCGGAGCGTACAATGTGGCACGTGTTTATGGAATCAGTAATCAGTTTTCAAGATTTAGTGTTCGAGCGGTTGATGCGCATGGAAATGATATCAGTGCTGCCTTTTTTACGGACATTAGGTCTGATTATGTAGATTTTCGAACGAGAGCAGATAGTTCTCCAGGAAATGGTTGGATTACTCTTGAAATTTTTGGTTTTGTTAATAAACATGCGCCTGTAGATATTATCTTTGACGGTTTAGGAGGATATTTCGATTTTGGGGAACTTACTTTCGGAATATTTGTCGTAAATATGCGTGGCGATACGGTTAGAAGAGAACCGGATGTGACATCCAGTACACGTTTAATGGCCTTGGGGGGAATACTCAATGTAACTCATATTGATGAGTCTGGAAAGGAGATAGGTGATGCTGAGTCAAATCTTGGGATGCCAGGGGCGGAATATACAACAGAGGCTTTAAATTTGGACGAATTTTATCTTCTAGAAATCAGAGGTGAAGCTTCTGGAAACTATATTTTAGGAAGAGTCATCGAAGTGACCTATGTTTATGCGAAGAGTGCATTGACAGCAGAAGTTGTGCCTCAAACAATTGATTTAGGTGGTCGATTGACGGAAAGTCAGCTTACCCAGGCCATAACCAATGTTTCGCTTAATGGAGGCTTGTTATCAAGTGATGAGTATACCCTTAATATAAATAAATCTCCAGATACGAGTATTGTCGGAACAACAACCAGTGCTTCTGTAGTATTAAACCATAACAGAACTAGTCAACAATTAATACTCGAGATACCAATTACAGTTACTTTCGGAAACGCCATAAGATTCAGTGGGTTTAATGACTATAGTGCTGGGATCTACACTTGGCATTCCGACATTGGAATTATCACTGCTCGAAGAGGAACGACAAGCACGACAGGAAATGTACACAACAATTTTTCTGGTATTTATTATAACTTTAGCATACATGATTTAGGTGATAACACGCGGCGTGTCATAGGCACTGATACGTTGACCTATTCGTATGATGTAAGAGGAACTCAAACGATTGCTTCAGCTGTTTCTGACTTTGGGAACGGTTTTGGGGAGACAAATGCTAAAGTTGGCGATATTGTCGAAGTCTATCATCGTGAACCTACACGACTCAGAAAATATGACGCCCCCCATTCTGAATCTGAAAGAGTAAATAGCTTGAATAATCGTGCATATTTTGAATTGACAAGTAATGGATACAGCCTATTGACATTTGATCGAGCACACCCAAATCCTACCACTATTCAGTTAGGAATGTCTGAAAAAGAATTGGAGGCAAACATATCAAAATATTTAGATCTTTCTGACACCAGTCATGTCTCGATTAGCGGTTTTCAAGAATATCCCGATACATCCAAAATCGGACAAGTAGTCGGAATTATTCGTGTTGAAGAACGTTTGAGTACTGGGAAATTTATTCTACGTGATTATGAAGTGCCTTTTACGGTTGAACCAGGTCGGTTGGAGCTGGCTAATGTAACGAATGGAAATTTTAATTTTGGAATCATTGAGCAATCAAGCCGCCATCAAGAGGTAGCGGCCAAGGGTGAACACGCACCAACCATTACGATTGATGATTACAGCAATACTACGCAATGGTCCATTTTTGTTTCTGCTAGTCCATTTGTGAATTCAGAAAAGCAAGTGTTGACTGGGGCAACGATGATACTCAAAGATTTAAGTGTCCAAGAAACGGTCCATACGGGGTTAACGGTTCCGTCAAAAGACATTGTATTGAGCCACACTCCGAAGTTAGTTGGGGCAATGAGCAATCCCAATGAATTATATGAAGGAGAACACGGTACAACAGAGATTCAAATTGGGGAAGTAATGAATGGATCTTTGACAGGCGTTCAATTGAGATTGCCGGCGAATACGCCAGTGGATGATGGGACGTATCGCTCAGTGATCACTTGGGAACTAGTGGGTGATCCTACGTTGGGAGGAAGCGAATGAAGAAAATACTAATCGTACTCTTTTTCAGTATAATTTCTCTTTATATGAATTATTCAAATTCTTTGCCAAGCGTAGAAGCATCTACTTATGAGAATCAAGCGGGGGTACAATTTTATCAGAGAGAAGAGACAGTAAGTTCTGAACAAAATGAATTAGATAGTCAACCATCAGAAATAGATATTCAGAAGAGTCTGCCACAAACAGGAGGAGTAATTTCTTCAATGAGCTTTTTGGGAGGCAGCGTAATCTTAATAGTTTGGTTAATAAAAAAGAAAGAAAAGACAAGTTGATTTTTTTCGGTACTATATGTTTTGGTGTTTAACAATATGAAAAAATATAATAGAAACATATAGTACCTTAATATCTTAATAATAAGCAATTAAAGTAACGTAGTAGTTTTAACATCATTTTATAAAGGAATATCTTGATAATCGAGAAATAATAGATTGCAAAAGTGTAGTGTTTAGGAAATCATTCCTACGATAAATAATACTACATACATGATGAAACTTTGGGAATGATTACTTAGAAAATGTTCATTTTAATCCCTCTGTTTTGATTGTTTTCATAGATAATGATCAGTTACAGAAGCCAAAAAAAGTAGTAGTCAATAGGCCGATTATTTTCTAAACCTCCGACGATGTACTGTGCGACTACACTGGAGTAATCGGCAGAATCTTGTATATCATCCAATAACTGATTCAAGTTATTTTCACTATAGTCGTATCTATCAACAGTTAACGCCCCACCAAAGTATATTTCACTTGATTCCGCAAGGAGATCTTTAGGAATAGTGTTATTGGGAATGTCTATAATGCCAATTTCTTCTGTTATGGTATCAAAATGATCTCCAGTAAATAATAATAAAAAATTTGTTGGATTATTTAATAAAGAAGAAATGTGTTCTTTTTTGTAAAGATCAAGAGGTTCAAATTTCGAAAAAGGAAACTCTAGATTTAGGTTTTTCTCTCCGTTTAAACAATGATTGATATGAGCAATATCCTTTATTCTTGTATTAAGTACTTTTGATACAGCATTTAATTGTTTGATCCAGTTGTCAACGGTAATAAGAGTATTGTTTAATATTTGGTTTCTTTGATCCAAATCACCATTTAAATGAAGGGTTAGATCGGTAATGGGAATTTCTAAGTTTCTAAAAAAAGTAATATCAACTAACTGTAATATAGAATGAGCATCAAAATATCTGTAGTTATTCTCTTCGTCTCTACTCAACGAAATTAGTTGTTTTTTTTCCCAAAACCGTATAGTTGAAGGTTCAATATTGAATAGATTAGCAATTTCCGTTATCGTTCTTTTTTTATTTGAGATAACAATTCCTCCTCTTTTTTGTAACTTATAGAGATATATAAGTAGTAGAACACATCATCTTCGACTTTGAAATTTGATTAAAGTAATCTTAACTTTCTAAAATACTATAAACAAATAGACCATATTCTTCAACTCTATTTAAAAGAATAGTAATGCATTATTTTAATTCTATCAACTAATCAGTCAGGACATTATGAAAGTAAAAACGCAATTCTTCTATTTTGTATAAATCACCAACTGTTGATTTTGAAGGTTTAAAAAATCAACAAATTCGTATTTTGAAATAAAGCGAAGGGTAGTATTAATGAGGTATAGATTCAAGGGGAATTAATAAGCTGTAGTAGGAAATGAATAAAGAAACTCATTTTCTATAAAAAAAGCATTGTCATTGAATTGAGCTTTCTTACCTAAGGATAAATAAAAATTTACAAATACTTAAAGGTTCTTCCAATCCACTTAGATTATAGATCTTATAGTACTTGGCATTTGGATAACGAGTGAAATATCAGTTATTTATTAAGAGGACGATTGCTTTTTAAAAACTAGACCTCAAACCAACTTTAATGTGTATAGTTCAGCGCAACAAACAACTTGCGTTTTTCTTTTAATTTTCAAATAGGTCATTGTTCACCTGTAAAGGAAGCATCTTCTTTCAGAGGCTTTCATCTAGGGAAAAACAATAAATGAAACCGGCTTATAGTATTGATTTCATTTTGGAAAGGACGAAAATTATGATCGAAATCAGTAATCTATCTGAATATATCAAAGAATTTCAATTTGAAGAAAAGCAGTTAAAAGCACATCCGTTGATAAAAAATTATATTGAAAATCAAGTTCAAAAATTAAAAGAATTGATAGAAGCATTAACGTCCGCGAATTTTTGGATTGATATTCCAATAATTATGGGAATAGATTCTAAGTTAGTATTATTACGAGAACTCATTATCACTATTGAAGATTTTGATTTTTCAGACGAAGAAGTGTTAAAAATAGTAGAACAAGATTATCCATACTACAATAAAGAATTATGTGGATATAAATTGAATGATGTAACTAGCCATTCACTAATTTTTAAAATAAAGTGATCTGGAAAAAGAATCAAGGAAAAGTAGTCTTTTATAATATATTTTGAAGTCAGGTATGGAATCCTATGAAGACGTAATAAAATTTCTAACCGAACGATAGAGGACAGACGTGAAAAATTGCGAGAAGCTAAACGTGCTTATTGAATCCTATGCACTTACCAACTATGACACGGGAAAAGCAGAATTGGTCAAAGGTAATGCAGAAATGATCTATCTTATCATGAATCTGGGCATCTCTTCGACGTTTGGTCCACATCGGGAAGACTTTCACTAACTATCATTTAACAAAGATAGAAACTTTCATTCTTTAAATTTTGTTCTGGGGTTGTTAAAAAACAAAGAGGAACTATTATTACATAATACCAAGTATCTTATAAAAATAATGATTATTTTTGGTTGAAGGAACTCTGTCCTTGCTTGAAAAGTATTTACTATAGAATACATTATTACTACAATAGATGAGATATAAAAATAGGTGGTTAAAAAAATACCACGATGGAGTTGGCAGATGAAAAAGAAAATTTTTTCCTACATATCTTTGGCAAGTTTAATAGTACCTTCTTTTTTTGTTCCCATTGTGAATGTTCGATCAGATGAGCAACAAGAAAGTGTAGCACAAGCAACTAATGAAGAATCTGAAAATATGAGTAATTCGATTACAACGCTGGATTCTTCAACAACGCAAAGTGAATCTTCTGATACTTCGACAGAAGATAATAATGAATCCACGGAAGAAACAACAACGCAAAGCTCTTCTAACAACGCAAAATATTCTGGCGAAGATCAGGGGAATAGCCAAGTTGAAAATGAGACGACAAGTCAAAGTTCTGCAAATCCATCTGAGGTCGCAGTAAATAATGATCAAGAAGATTTTGCAGCTTGGCTTCCGGATCCAGCACTACAATCCGTAGTTGCTAAATCTTTAGGTATAGATGTGTCCGAAATCACGAAGGAACAGATGAGCAAACTTCAGACTCTCTATATCTACGCTGCAGATTCCGCTATTGCTGATTTGACAGGCTTGGAATATGCAACAAATCTATCATCATTTTATATGAGCGGCCAAAATCAGGTTACTGACTTTTCCGTTCTCACTTCGTTAAATAACTTAGTTTATGTATATTTGATGGGTGCTAATGTAACGGATGATAATGTACCAAACTTTGGTGCCAATTTAACTAGATTAAATCTTAGTTCCGCAAATGTAACCGATGCTGTATTTTCAAAAATAGTTAATATGAAAGGACTAGAGTCGCTAAGTTTCGAGTCCAATATGAATATTACGACAATTGCACCTCTGGTTGCATTACCAAATCTAACAGAATTAAGAATACAGTTCTGTGGCGTGACAGATTTTACTGTGATAAATGAGTTTCCCAAATTATCAAACTTAGCTGCTTATGGCCAAAACACAGGAAGAAATGATGCGATTACTTCATTATCTGCAAAAGAGTTAAATTACGATCCCGATAATCAATCATTTTTTGTTCCATTTTCCATTATGCCTAATCGTTTAACAAATTTTGATGGATATCAGCCTCCTTTTACAAAATCGAATAGTACTAGTCAGACGTACTTTGATTTGAATGGTGTACAGGTACCCTCCTCAAGATTAAGTATTACAGAAGATGGGATTACTGTATCTGGGGTTACTCAAAGTGAATTTGAAAGTATCGAAACAATGGAGTATAACGCACGACTGAATAATCCTGCCGGATCCTATGCTCAACCAGATGGATATAGTTTTTACGCCATTTCTTCAGGAACCTATTTGCACCAATTTTCGATCAATCATCAAGAAGCCGCTGCAGATGTTACGGTGAGTTATATTGATACTGAAGGGAATGAATTGAAGCCTTCTCAAAAAATTAGCGGTAATATTGGTGAATCTTTTGATGCAACAACGCCAGAGTATAAGTTAGAAATAGACGGGTATACTATAAAAGAAGTTCAAGGTAATCCGACGGGAACCTTCAGTGATACAGCGCAAGAAGTGGTGTACGTATATGAACGCAGCGATGCAGCACCAGTCACGGTGAAATATCAAGATTCCGAAGGGAATCAGTTGGCAGACCCAACGGTATTAAGCGGAAAAGTAGGGTTACCATATACAATCGAAGCCAAAGAGATCCCAGGGTGGTATGTAGTAGAAACCCCAGATAATGCTTCAGGCACCTTCAGTGACACAGCGCAAGAAGTGGTGTACGTATATGAACGCAGCGATGCAGCACCAGTCACAGTGAAATATCAAGATTCCGAAGGGAATCAGTTGGCAGACCCAACGGTATTAAGCGGAAAAGTAGGGTTACCATATACAAGCGAAGCCAAAGAAATCCCAGGGTGGTATGTAGTAGAAACCCCAGATAATGCTTCCGGCACCTTCAGTGATACAGCGCAAGAAGTGGTGTACGTATATGAACGCAGCGATGCAGCACCAGTCACAGTGAAATATCAAGATTCCGAAGGGAATCAGTTGGCAGACCCAACGGTATTAAGCGGAAAAGTAGGGTTACCATACACAAGTGAAGCCAAAGAGATCCCTAGTTGGTACGTGGTAGAAACCCCAGATAATGCTTCAGGCACCTTCAGTGATACAGGGCAAGAAGTGGTGTACGTATATGAACGCAGCGATGCAGCACCAGTCACGGTGAAATATCAAGATTCCGAAGGGAATCAGTTGGCAGATCCAACGGTATTAAGCGGAAAAGTAGGGTTACCATACACAAGTGAAGCCAAAGAGATCCCTAGTTGGTACGTGGTAGAAACCCCAGATAATGCTTCAGGCACCTTCAGTGATACAGGGCAAGAAGTGGTGTACGTATATGAACGCAGCGATGCAGCACCAGTCACGGTGAAATATCAAGATTCCGAAGGGAATCAGTTGGCAGATCCAACGGTATTAAGCGGAAAAGTAGGGTTACCATATACAAGCGAAGCCAAAGAGATCCCAGGGTGGTATGTAGTAGAAACCCCAGATAATGCTTCCGGCACCTTCAGTGACACAGCGCAAGAAGTGGTGTACGTATATGAACGCAGCGATGCAGCACCAGTCACAGTGAAATATCAAGATTCCGAAGGAAATCAGTTGGCAGACCCAACGGTATTAAGCGGAAAAGTAGGGTTACCATATACAAGCGAAGCCAAAGAGATCTCAGGGTGGTATGTAGCACAAACACCGACAAATACTTCAGGCACGTTTAGCGACACAGCGCAAGAAGTGGTGTACGTATATGAACGCAGCGATGCAGCACCAGTCACGGTGAAATATCAAGATTCCGAAGGGAATCAGTTGGCAGACCCAACGGTATTAAGCGGAAAAGTAGGGTTACCATATACAAGCGAAGCCAAAGAGATCCCAGGGTGGTATGTAGCACAAACACCGACAAATACTTCAGGCACCTTCAGTGACACAGCGCAAGAAGTGGTGTACGTATATGAACGCAGCGATGCAGCACCAGTCACGGTGAAATATCAAGATTCCGAAGGGAATCAGTTGGCAGACCCAACGGTATTAAGCGGAAAAGTAGGGTTACCATATACAAGCGAAGCCAAAGAAATCCCAGGGTGGTATGTAGTAGAAACCCCAGATAATGCTTCCGGCACCTTCAGTGATACAGGGCAAGAAGTGGTGTACGTGTACGAACGCAGCGATGCAGCACCAGTCACGGTGAAATATCAAGATTCCGAAGGGAATCAGTTGGCAGACCCAACGGTATTAAGCGGAAAAGTAGGGTTACCATATACAAGCGAAGCCAAAGAGATCCCAGGGTGGTATGTAGTAGAAACCCCAGATAATGCTTCAGGCACCTTCAGTGATACAGGACAAGAAGTGGTGTACGTATATAACACTAAAGCGCATAATCCTAAGAACAATGGTAATTCAAATAATCATTTACCAAAAACTGGACAACAGATTAAAGGACAACTGATTTTAAGTAGTGTCGGAGCTTTGTTAGTCACACTCGTATTTGTAGCAATTAAAAAACGTAAAAGAAGTAATCGATAAGAGGAAGAAAGAGTGTTCAGAAAATGATCGTTTCTGGACACTCTTTTTGAATCAAATTTCTAATAATACTATTCGATATTGTGTATAGAAACCTACAATGAAATCTATGTCTAGATAAAATAGGAGTCGCTAAATATAAGAATAATTCATTTAAGGAATTGCAAACTTTAAAGTTCTTGATTCATTAATGTTTCACCTGTTTTTCATTTTTGATTAGGCTCTTTTTATTATGTTCATTTAAGCTAACGGTATAATTTTTTTGGAGGCTGATTTTTCATTGATAATTAAAATTTATTTATTGTGAATGATTATAAAAAGTTCTGAAAATACTAAAATAATAAAGGGAGTTTGTCAAATAATATAGAGAAGATAGCTCATTAATCAATCTGAAAAACACCTCTAGGCTAGAGATATAGCTTAGAGGTATTTTTATGACTAATTATGGTAAGATTATTAAATAAAAGTTGTCTTCATTTCAAATCGCATCGAATCCTCAAGTGGGGGAGATTAGTGAATGAAAAGGTCCATTTGGGGTGAGCTAATCTTTACAAGAAAAGAAGATTGATTTAGATAATGAAAGAACGGGGAGAAGAAATGAAAAAGAAACATAAAGTGATACAAATGTTGGGTGGGGCTACACTCTTATACATCTTAGCGGTCCTGTTTATAGGTGGCGCAACACTATTGCTGTTCAAAAATCTTACCTTTTTGATTGAGCCAGTAGTTAAAGTATTTCAGGTGGTTCTTCCTCCGTTAACTATGACGCTCGTTTTATATTTTGTACTTAAACCAGTTGTAAAGTTTTTGGTAGGGCTAGGACTTTCAAAAGTACTGAGTATTATTATTACATTATGCACACTTACTGCTGCCTTCATCTTGTCAACTGCCCTCGCACTGCCGTTACTTATCCAACAATTTGAACGATTGATCGAAAACTTCCCAAATTATTTGATTGAAGCTGAACGAGTAATAGAAACTTTTATACAAAATACTAGATATGAACAAGCATATCATGAGGGACTCGAGGTTCTGGCGAATTGGATAAATCAAGTTTCTAATAATGTGGGCGTATATCTGGGCAATATTATTTTCGGTGCTTCACAAGTGTTTTCAACGATTACCCATGTCCTATTGTTGTTATTGACAGTGCCGATCATCACGTTCTTTTTATTGAAAAATGACCGTCAATTTGTAGAGTATTCTTTAGGTATCTTCCCCCCTAGATTACGTCATGAAGTCAAAGAAATCATTCGGACAATGGAAAATCAGGTGGGCGCCTATCTAAAGGGCCAACTAGTCGTTTGTGTGATCATAGGAACATTGACTTTTATTGGCTTCTTAATTATCGACATGCCTTTTTCTGGAAGCTTAGCATTTCTTGTTGGCGCAACAGCTATCGTTCCTTATATCGGACCGGTTGTCGCCTTTTTCCCTTGTGCAATCATTGCAATCATGACGTCTCCTACGATGTTCATTCAGTTGTGCATTGTCTGGATCGTTGTTCAATTATTAAATGGGGAGCTGATCGAACCTCAGGTCATGGGAAAACATATGGTGATCCATCCAGTAACAATTATTTTTGTGCTATGGATAATGGGTGAACTTTTCGGCATGTTTGGGTTGATTTTCGGTATACCACTTTATGCAATCGTGAAAGTGTTAGTGGTGTTTGGGTTTCGAAAATTTAAGCAGCGATACAATCGCATATATGCGGAAGATGTTCCTTATGAAGAAACTGAATTTAGTTTAGAATCATACACTAAGAAAAGCAGCCATGGTTAACGAGGGAAACCTGTTGAACAAATGAATTCAAGTACGCATGTCCTGCTCAAATTGATCGTTTGAGTTAAATCATTTGCTTTGATAGTGAAAGAAAGAATTTTAATACATAGAGTGCTTGGAAATATCTATTTTCTGAGTACTCTATTTTTAGTTTGGGCCGATGAATTTCCGATAATTAAGTTTTCCAGTGTCAGAAATTCATTGGATCATGACTCCTTTTTAGCCATTCCAATAACTTGTCGTTTTTCTACGAAAGAGGCTGCTTGACTAAGCAGGAATCAACGCACAACAATGATAAGCGCCAGATGGATAGACTACCTATTTGACATCTGATTTCCCAAATGATATAGTTTCCAAATAGAAATCAATTTGAGGGGAAGTTTTCAATGAATAATTTAGAAGAGGTATTAGTAAACTTACAATGTGAATTGGTGGCGGAAAGAACCAGACTAAATCCTAAAACAATTAGTTGGCTTCAATATGATATTTTAAATATTCTAAATTCTGAAACTGAGATGCGCCCGTCAAAAATGAGTGTTTTGCTAGGAATTAGTAGGACAAAACTTTCAAAGGCGTTAAAAGAGCTAAAATTAATGAATTATATTCAACAGAAACCCAATGATGCAGATGGTCGAGAACTACTCACTTTTTTGACAATAGAGGGAAGTCATTTATTAACAACTATTGATAATGGACATACGCACTTATCTGAAATCGCAAATGCAGTTTTTAATCGGAAGGAAAAAGAGCAGTTCGCTGAACTAGCAAAGAAATATTTAGAAGCGCTTAAAACGGAAAGGCTGAGGTATGATGAATGATCTCATTTCTATCGAAGGAGCTAAAACAAACAATTTAAAAAATCTTTCTTTGAAACTTTCTAAGTATCAAGTAACTGTCGTAACAGGTGTTTCAGGCTCGGGAAAATCTTCTTTGGTATTTGATACCTTAGCAGCTGAATCCCAACGATTACTAAACGAGACCTATTCGAGTTATATCCAACAGCTACTACCTCACTATTCTCAACCAATCGTTGATAAAATAGAAAATCTACCAGTGTCTATTGTGATTAATCAGAAGAAACTAGGAGGAAATGCACGTTCCACAGTTGGAACTGTAACAGATATATATTCAAGTTTAAGGCTGCTATTCTCGAGGGTTGCAACCCCTTTTATTGGATATTCTATGAATTATTCGTTTAATAATCCCAAGGGCATGTGTGAAGTTTGTAAGGGATTAGGTGAGGTCAAAGAGATTGATGTCGATAAGTTAATCGATTTTGACAAATCTTTATCAGAGGGAGCTATTCAATTTCCTACTTTTCAACCGGGAGGATGGCGCCTGTCTAGGTATACAGAATCTGGTAATTTCGATAACAATAAAAAAATTAAAGATTACCTAGCAGAAGAATTGGACCGTTTACTAAATGATCTCGGCAGCACTCCAAGTAATCCTACGAATAAATGGCCAAAAACTGCACGTTATGAAGGGATCATTCCCAGAATTACCAAAAATTTTATCGAAAAAGAAAGCACGCAATATAGTGCACCATTAAATCACATTCTGCAAGTGAAAGAATGTCCCAATTGTCAAGGCACTAGAGTAAGTAAACTCGTTCGCTCTGCAAAGATAAATGGAAAATCGATCGCAGACTGTGTGAGGATGCCTATTCCTGAACTAAACAAATTTATTAAAGAGATTCATTCTTCTGCTGTTCAGGTGATTTTGAAAGATTTAAGTAAGAAACTACAGAGTTTGGAGGAGGTTGGCCTAGGCTATTTGTTTCTTAACCGTCCAACAGCAACATTATCTGGTGGAGAATCTCAAAGAATAAAAATGGTTAAACATCTTAACAGTGCACTTAGTGATATTCTATACATTTTTGATGAGCCTAGTATTGGACTCCATCCAGAAGATATTCAAAAAATAGCAAAGATAATTAGGGGGTTAAAAGATAAAGGAAATACTGTTGTTCTTGTTGACCATGATCCGGATATTATACAAATTGCAGACCATATCATTGAGATCGGTCCAGGATCCGGGGATAGCGGTGGAAAAATCACCTTTGAAGGAACCTATGATGAACTACTGAAGTCGAACACCATCACTGGAAGAGCGTTGGCAGATCAGTTGAACGTTAATACCCAAAGACAACAATTTTCTTCCTATTACGAATTAAATGAGGTTAGTTTGCACAATGTTGTAAACGCTTCTGTGGTGTTGCCAAAACAAGCATTAACGGTTGTAACCGGAGTCGCTGGTTCTGGGAAGAGCACACTCATTCGCTATCTTTTTAAAAAAAAATATCCTGAAGCAAGTATATTAGACCAGAGTCAGATAAATGGCAACATTCGCTCAAATGTTCTCACGTATCTAAATGTCTTTGATAAAATTCGGAGCATCTACGCGCAATGTTCTGGTAAAAGTGCCTCTCTTTTCAGCTATAACGGTAAAGGAGCATGTCCTCTGTGCAAAGGCAAAGGAGTGATAAAAATGGATTTGGCTTTTATGGGGGATGCAGAGCAAGTTTGTGAGAAATGCCGAGGAAAAAGATATAACGATGAAGCCTTATCTATTTTATGGCATGGTTTCACTATTTACGATATTTTACAATTATCAGTTCGAAAAGCAGTAGATTTGTTTGATGATCGCTTATTGATCAGAACGATGCAAATTCTCATGGATGTTCATCTAGAGTATATGAAGTTGGGGCAGTCGCTAGATACATTTTCTGGTGGAGAACTTCAGCGTTTAAAGATAGCAAAAATAATTGCTCAAGATACTTCTAACTGTCTAATATTAGATGAACCATCTACCGGCCTTCATGAGGCGGATATTGACAAGTTGTTATTATTGTTAAATAAACTTTTGCAAAAAGGAAATACATTGATTGTTCTAGAGCACAATCTCAAAATAATTAGTCAGGCTCAATGGCTTATCGAAATGGGACCTGGCGGGGGGAACTTTGGAGGTAAAGTATTGTTTCAAGGGTACCCAATAGACTTATTAACGTTAGAAGATTCATACACAGCAAAACATCTGAAAAGATATACAAAAAACAACAATTAAAAAAGGTGTTTATAAGAATTTCAGTTCATGATTTTTTTAACAGCTATGTGATGGGCAGAAATTTAATAGCTTTTGATCTTCTTAATTTTTCGACAAAGAGTGTTAAGAAAGTGACGAATTTCTGGACACTCTTTTTAGATACAATAATTTATATGTGTCACTCTATTTTTGTGTTCATAAACTCGTAACTAAATCATTGTTCAATGAAAATTTAGATTTATGAGTATTTGGACAAACCTTGGATGTGGTCAGATACTTAATAGTATTTGATACCTTGCTCATAGTGATGGTTATTTTTTATTGTAAGTAACTATACAGATATAGTTTGAAAATAGAATTTCTTATTTTCCATACTCACAAAAAATGCTTTTAATTCAGTGATTGAATTAAAAGCATTCTCATTTTACCAATTATATTTTGTTGTTAATGTTACAGTGTTGTAGCCTGATTTTTTAAACTGATGATACCCTAAAGATTTAGGGCTAGTGTGCAGTATACCAAACGTTGCTTGTGCGCTTCCATATTTGCTATTTTTTACTGTATTCTGATCGCTGTTTATGAGTTTTTTTCCAGATGTATAAGACTCACATTTCGACCAGATAGAATCTTGTGTTTGACTAGCAGTTGAAGTAGCCACAAAAACTAGATTAGATTTTGATAGATTTCCTTTTACTGAAATAGAAGAGCGTGTGAGTGCATTCGACATTGTTGCTTCGTTTGAGTCAACAACTTCAAGTAGATTTCCTTGTTCGCTTGCAAGGGCTGTCGTCGAGACATTGAATCCTAAGATGCTTAGCAAGAATGTAAAAAGTATAATTTTTCTTTTCATTATTGATTCTCCTTTACTGATTCGCTCTAACTTCATGAGTGACCGTTGAATAACCTGATTTCTTAAATGTTGAATTTGCATAGGTATAGTTTTTTGACACACTTACTGGGGCATGATTTGTTTTAACAGAATTATACGCTGTTTTTGTTTTAGTAGAAGACTTATCATTTTTCAGTACACCGTTTGAATTGTAGAGCCGTGATCGTACAAAGATACTGTCCATCATTTTAGCCGCTTCTCCAGTTGCAGAGGACGCTGCACTTATTGGAGCGAGTGTGTAATGGATTGTAGCAGTCGTAGTACATTTGATGGAAGACCGTGAAACCCCATCTGTCATGGAGCTAGAATCACTATTCGAGATGACTATTTCTTCTAAAATTGGATCTTCTTGAATATTTCCACCTTCTTCAGAGGCGTATGCAAAACCTGGTAGTGTTGTAAGTGGTAAGAGACCCAGTACCCCCATTTTATATAGTGCTTTTTTCATTGTGATGACCTTCTTTCTTTTTATTTTCAAAGTTACCCTTCAAGATGAAAACAATAAATAATACTGCTTTCACGAAAGAGAAACTGTGATTTACTGTATCCAGAGGAACCTCTTTTGCTAACAATAACTGGAAAATAAACGGAACAACTATTGGCGAGATTATGACGTATATACAATATACGAAATATGCGAAAATTAAGTTATTTACGAGATTTGCTGTTTTTTTCATATTTTTCCACCTACTTACTATTTTTTATGAGTACAGGATTTGAGAAATCAATTTCAGTAATAGAATATATCCCATCGTCCATTTGATATGGCGACAGAACATCAACTAATTGAAAAATACTGTTTTCTTTTTTTGTGACGGGAATTTTAATCGGAATCCTATACAATTTATTATCAGAGATTTCATACACGGTGTTTGGAGGCAGTTCATTTTTTTCTATGAGAGAGCCATTTATAAAGGGAAGAATTGAGTGTCTGCTGTTCTCATTACTAGTTTGTCCCAAAAGAAGCTCCACACTGTCATTAGATCTTTTTTCAAGTTCGAGGATCGCTTCATTTGAAGATTGAACATTTACCATTGAAATTCTGGCGTTGTAATCGTTCGTATCATTATCATTAAGAAATTTAATGGACTGAGGATAGGTACTGTTGTTAGTCAAATTGAATCTTAGTCCCATAACTGAGTATTCTAAACTTCTTTCTAAGGTCATCGAGTCGTTCGATTTCGGATATTTAAAAAGTAAAATCATTAGTTCGTTTCCCTCAGAAATATTGTCTATTGAAAGGTCTATATTTATTTTCTGTTTATTGGTCAATGAAAATATGTTTGCCGAAGTAACTTCTTCTCCATTAACTTCATAGGGAATTTCATGCAAGTCCTTTAATATGTTTAAGTAATAAAGGTATTGTCCCTCCATATCTTGGATAATTTCAAGATCCCCTGAAAATGAAGATGAGCCACTTTGGTTTATTTGTGTACCTACATCAACTATCTGACCATTACTATCACGTAATCCATAACTTATGGTGTTTTCGAAAACAATAGTTTGAGTTTCTTCGGACTTAGGATTAGTTAATAAGAGGCCGGGCAAAACTAAAAAAATAATTATGGATAATGCAACTGTTGAAAGTATGGCAAATAATAATGGTGTTTTTTTATTTTTAAATATTCTCTTTCTCATCATTCACACTCCTTTTCCATTTACATTTTCATAATGACACATATCTATTTACTTTAAAGGACTAATCTGTTTACATTTCAGGTTTACGAAGGGATGTAAACCTGAAGTTTACGTAGTGTAAATAGAACGATACTTATAAATACCATTATTACAATGTATACTAAGAGAAAAATTTAGAATAGGAGAACGAAATGAAAAAAATATTTACGTTATTTATATTAGGAGTAGGTATTCTTTTTTTTCCAGCAACGGGACTTGCGCACGAAAATGAGGAGTTAGTATTTGACCTTGATTCAACAACTATTAGAAGCGAGTCATCGTATATAGATGACTCGGGAGAAACTATTGAACTAATGATTGAAAATATTTCATCCGGTACTAGGGTAGGTAAAGGGACATACAAAGTCTCGAAAAAAAGCACGGGTAATTGGTTAGTATCGTACAATGTGACTGTCAACTCGAACAAACAATTTACAGCTGCAACTAATTTAAATATGACCACTTATCAAGGGAGTATTACTTCAAGTTCTTTGAGTAGCAATTCATCAAGAGCTATCTGTAACTTCAAACACAAGATTGGAACAATGACTTCTAATGCGAGCGTGACGACGACTATTTCAAATGGTAAACTGGTTGTAAAATAATAAGTAGGTGTATTTAATGATGGAACTCGGGGAAAAACTTAAGTCACATCGGGAAAACAAAGGATTCTCACAAGTGTTTGTAGCTGAAAAGCTTAATGTTTCAAGACAATCTATTTCAAAATGGGAAAATGACCGAGGCTACCCTGACTACGACAACTTAATTCTACTGAGCCAACTTTATGAAGTTTCTATTGGAGAGCTACTCGATGAGAATGAAAAGTTGAAGAAAAAAATTGAACATAATAATGAAGATATTGCCAGCAAGAAACAGAAGCTCCAACTTTTACGAAATACGCTGGGAAAAGATGAAAGTCTGGTTTTAATTGGTCTTTCAGCGCTAGCATCGTTCATATTTCCAGTGGGCATTATTGTGTGTATGTTCGTATTTGTCAGAAATAAGCGCTGTAATTCATACTATAAATTAATTTGGCTTATCAGCATTTTAGCACTGGCGTTAAATTTATATGCTGGATACGGACACTTAGCAAATTATATGGGGTGGGGATCAGTTTCGATCGAACAGATTGAATAACGTCAAAATCAGTAGGAGTAAGAATGAAAAAACGAAATTTACTTACTGTTTGTAATGAAAGAAGAAGCGTCAATCAGCAAAAATTAAACTATGCGGAAGAATTTCTGCTATTTAGGGGTAAAATTCAGGAAGAACTGTATTCTGATAAAATATTTCTGACACTGATTGATAAAGAAAAGGGATTAGTTCAAGAAAGAGATAAACTATTAAATGAGTAGTACCATTCTATGGTGAAGACAATTTTAATTCTGAAGGTGTAATAGTAACTACTAAAAGTAAACTTTTCGTTTACCTTTAGTAGTAAACCGATGATGTAAACTTCTCGTTTCTTTCATTTTTTTCATATTTCAAGGATACTTAGTGTATAAAAAATGAAAGAGGGATCAAAATGAAAAAATCTATCGTAACAACTATGTTAACAGCAATAGTTGCAACCACTGTATTTACAGCTTTTGGTGGTGCAGTAACTTATGCTAAAGCAGAAACAATGGAAGAAACTAATGAACTTATTCTTCCTGACGAAAATGCACCAATTTTTTCGGACGAAGGAGCAGAGTACTTAAACGTTCCTGAAATTAATCTTGATAATGATACAAACTTGTACTCGGAAGGCATACAAGTAAATACTAGAGTAGCTCAATATAGAATGTGGAGAATTGAATCGAAAACATCAGCTGGTACATCTTATGGCGCATGGAGAAATGGACCATCTGGAAAGGGAAAAGCAACATTGTCAGCCACTAACTCAAATACTTCTAGTAGATCTGTTTCGTCTTCGATTTCAGGTAGTTATCCAATTGGTGCCGATAAAATCGGAGCATCGTTGGGAATTACAATTGGGCAATCAAAGACTTACGGAGTATCTTATTCTATAAATATCCCCGCAGGTAAAAGACAACAAATAATTTTTAGACCAGTGTACAAATCTACAAAAGTAGTACAGCGTGAGTATATAAGTGGAGTCAAAACAAAGACAGCTAGAACCGCTACTGTAAAAACCTTTAGTCATTGGGATTACTCATTTAAAAACCTATAAGGAGAAAAAGATGGAGAAACAATACATTTATAGTTTATTTATCGGATTCATTTTATTATTTCAATTACAATTGATCAGTTACTGTAACTATCTTTTGGTTAAACAAGGTACAATCAATGGTGTTTTAGATCCTTATTTATTACTAAAAACGCCATTAGTCGTTATCCCCGTCTTGTTTATTTTATATTGTGCATACGGCATTTATAAAACGATTAAGAAACGATAAAAAATTAGTGCGCGTGTTAATTCTTCCCCAAATTAACATAATCTCGATATGGATTTCTAAATTAAGAAAAAACTATAAAAATGTGGTCACCATTAAAATCACTCAAAAATGATTGAGTGATTTTTTCAGTTTTCATTATATGGAGTGTTCAGAAAATGACGATTTCCTGAACACTCTTTTTAAATGCCATAATTGAAATTTATTGCTCTATTCTTGTGTACATAAACTCGTAACTAAATCATTGTTCAATTAAAAATTAGATTTATGATTATTAGGACAATTAATATAAAGGGACAGAAACATTAAAAATCAGTAATCAAATGGAATGAGATATGAGTGAAACAAGAGGACACTTTCTACAGTTTTAATAGTCAGACTACTCATTAGTATCAAAAGAAAAAACGTTGATTCTCTCTCATTTTCGCATCAAAATTCTTCAGTAATTGACCTGAAGGAAAAACACTTTATTCTTGTACAATTTGCTTAAAGCAGTTAGACTTATCCGGCCCTGAAATTTAGAAGCTTCGTTCTAACTCTCTGAGCCCGATCATTCGTAATCGGGTATTTTTGTTCTGCAAATATTATTAATAAATATAAAACTGATTTATAGGAAAGCCGAAGACATTTTAAAAGTTTATTATCTTTATAATAACAATTCGGAGCGTAAGGTAATGCCTCGCTAAAAAATAACTTATAATTCTTGAGAAGGAAAAACCAAAGAAATAAGCTAAACGAAAAAAAAAATTTAGACATATATTAATTTTTGTATAAATAAAACACTTAATAACGTGGATTATTAAGTGTTCTCATTTTTTGTTTAAAAAACTATTCTCCTAACAAATGAATAGATTACTTACGTGGAAGGAGGCCTAAAGGGAAAAAATGGCTATTTGTCAATAAGGACTGATGAGTTGTGCAAAATCAAATCTGGGTCAGAATGAACCTCATTCTGGCTCAGATTTTTTGTTATCTCACTTTGATTAATTGACTGATCAAAAAGATTCTAATTCTCATGTTCTCGAATGATTTAAATCTGTAGGATACTCGTTTCATTGTCTTTATGTGGGTATTCTTCGCTTCTATTTTTCCATTGGAATAAGGATAGATCATTGCGTTGGTGATGCCTTCTTCATAGGTCAGAAGGTTTTGAAGCTTCTCCCGAAAGCTGTCATCTAACGTTTCGGGAAGTTCTGTCAATAAGGAGAAAAATAAGTCAGGGTCTTTGTCTCGAAAGGCTTCAACTAATTCATGAAAAAAGGGATACGCCTCCTTCAGGGGCGTAGAAAACTCAAGCAATCGATCAATCATCATTGCTTCAGTAAGAAATGGGTATTTTGGTGCTCGGAAACTTTTCCATGTTTTGTATTCATAATGGTTGATGTTTGCACGATTTTTTAGCAAAAAGCGCCAGTTCTTTTTCAGTTTTTCTGCCTGGCTTTTCTGTCCGGCTTTACGAAGTTCATTCATTTCACGGATACGCAACTCATTGAACGCTTGATTCATGTGTTTGACAATATGAAACCGATCAATCACTACTTTCGCATTTGGCAGAACACGTTTGGTGAGCTGGAAGTAGGCGGCGTTCATGTCTGTCACCAAGAATTCTACTTCTTCTGGATTGGTACAACCTAAGAAATAGCTTGTTAATCGAGGTAATTTACGCGTAGGCAAAACATCTATTAATTTTCCTGTTTCGCCATCTGCGCAAATAAAGCTCATTTTATCTTCTATGGAAGCATGCGAACGAAATTCATCAACCATCAATACTCTGGGGAGAATCTTCTTAGATTGCTTTGGTAAATAGCTTTTAAACTCTTTCAATGTACGAATAACGGTGGTCAAAGATACCTGACAGCTTTTCGCAATAAAAGATAAAGATACTTTTTCAGTCAGTAAAGAAGCAATTTTATATCTAACATGATTTGCGATTGAATGTCTGGGTTGGACAAAATAACTTTGAGCAGTCCAATGGGTTCGGCAGTTTTTACAGGTATAGCGCTGCTTTTTTAGGCGCATAACCAAAGGCATATGATTGTATTGTTCAAAACGGACAATCGTTTCCTTCTTCCCATTTTTCACTATAATTGTTTTCCCGTTTCCATCTACCACAGTAGAACCACAACTTCTACAAGCACGAGGAGTAGGCGAGAGAACAGCATCGACGACCAACGTCTTTTTCTTCTGAAGGGTCTCGTAAGAGATCTCTGTAATCATCAAATCTTTCTCTGTTATTCTCAACATTTTTTTGATAGAATCATTCATATAGCATATCGTCCTCTCAGTTGTTTATTTTGTGGTGATTTAATCATACTAGAGAACGATATGTTTTTTAATACCTAAAATGAAAATGGGGCTGAAGAATCAATTCTGATTCATCAGTCCCATAAATTATAGAGCCAGAATTTTTTCTCTGTATTCTCCTGCTTTTTTGAGACAAGCTTATGCCATGCACTCATTTTCTAAGAGTGAGCAAAAAAGTAAACCAAGCCCATTATTGTTGTATATGCAACAATAATGGGCTATTCTAGTGCTAGATAGGGAGGGGATAGTTCGTGGAGGATATACTTCGTGAGATAGGTTCGATCAGTAGAATGTTGGAATCCATTGCTAATATTGAATTTAAAGAGGTTCAACTCAGTAAAGGACAATACATTTACTTAGTTCGTATATTTGAAAATGAAGGAATTATTCCTGAACGATTAGCCGAACGGATCAAAGTTGATCGCACGACTTTGTCCCGGGCGGTAAAAAAGTTAGAGGAAAATGGGTTTATTCTAAAAGAGTCAGACAAAGAAAATAAAAAAATCAAACACTTATACACAACCGCCAAAGGGAAACAAGCGGTTCAATTAATCATAAGAGAAAATAACTATTCAAATAAAGTAGCGATTCAACAGTTATCTGCTTTAGAAAGAAAAAATCTTGCGGAAATGCTGAAAAAAATAAAATCTTCGGTAGAAGTTGATTGGGTCAACGTCAAGAATGGGATCAAAAGAGACTATTAAACGAATAACGCCGCTGGGGAGATTGGATCTGATTGAATGTACATTCATGCTACCTAGGGTAGGAAGCACAGGTAGCTGATATTTTGTTAAAAAGGATATAGCTCGGCTGGCTGCTGAATAAACAGAGAGCCTGAAAAATAAAGGACATGAATTTGTTCAAATAAACTAAATAGGAGTGTAGAGAAAGTGAAGAAAATAATGATCGATCAAGAATTTTGGGCACTATTTCCAGAAGCACAAGTCAACTGCCTTGTTGTAAAAAATATAAACAATGTTGCCGATGCTGCACACGAAACGTTTTTTACTGACTTGCTAAAAAGTAGTAAAGAACAAGCGAAGCGCTACTTAACGACCGACACCTTCAGTGAAAACCAAGTGATCCAAGAATGGCGAAGTGCTTTTCAGCAATTTAAAACGAAAAAAGGGGTACGCGCTTCCATCGAAGCACTGTTGAAACGGGTGAATCAAGACAGAGAATTTTCTCCCATCAATCCTTTAGTAGATATTTATAATAGTATCTCCTTGAAATATGGTGTCCCTTTAGGCGGAGAAGACCTCGATACAATCGTTGGCGACCTTCATTTAGGCGTTGCAAAAGGTGGCGAATCTTTCTTTCCCTTAGGTGCAGATACTGATTCCCCAGCCTTGGAAAAGGAAGTCATTTACTATGATGAGAAAGGTGCAATCTGTCGATGCTTAAATTGGCGGGAAGCCCAACGTACGATGCTAACAGAAGCGACCACCAATGCTGTTTTATTCATTGAATCGATCAATGAAACGCAACGGGCTCGGGCGAATGAAGCAATCAAAGAGTTAAGTCAGTTGGTTCAAGAGTATTTTAAAGTAGCAGGTAATGATTATGTGCTAAGTAAAGAAAGTCCTGAAATCATTTTGTAAGGGCGAGCTTCTTGTCTATAGGATCAGAATGTACACGTACTTTTTCTCGATTTTGCATACCATTCTCTCATTTTGATTGATCGGTCATCGTGAAAATCTTGACCCAAATATTCGGATGTGCAATAATTAGGTGGAATTTAAATAATGACATTAGATTTGTTCGCCGGAATAAATCTTATTGAAGTCAGAAAAACTAACCTTAGGCTTTTATGGTTAGTTTGTCTGACTTCTTTTTTGTTTTAGGAGGTATAGGCAGATGTTAAAAGAACAATTGAAAGAAAAAGGAAAGAGCCCTAACCAGTCGGGACTTTCCAGTAAAGAAGCAGAAATGAAGCTAGAAAAATATGGGTTTAATTCCATAGAAAGCACAGACGAGAAGCATTTTTATGACTATTTGAAAGAGTCGATGAAGGATATTACCATCTTGATTTTAATCGTTGCAACGCTCTTATCTAGTTACGTTGCATTTCAAAACCATCCTGATGATTTTACGGAACCAATAGTCATCTTTTCAATTGTCATTCTTAATCTATATTTGTCGATTCGACAGCAAAAACATGCGGAAAAATCAATGAGTGAATTAAATAAAATGAGTGTTCCCGTGAGTAAAGTATTCAGAGATGGGGTGTTAAAAGAGATTGAAAGTTTGAACATTGTTCCTGGTGATATTGTTCAGTTGGCATTAGGGGACCGTATTCCAGCAGATGCTAAGCTTTTAACGAGTAGTAATTTCTTTGTTGATGAGTCGTTTCTAACTGGTGAAAGTGAACCAAGTGAAAAAGATCCCACCTATATTTCTTCTAAAGAAGATTCTTTAGGGGACAGAAAAGACTTGGTTTTTTCTGGCTCATTAGTAGTCACAGGAAAAGCAAACGTTCGAGTTGAAAAGACAGGAATGAATACGGAAATTGGTAAAATATCGAGCTTATTAAGCAAGGAAGAAACAACCATAGCACCTCTACAAATAAAAATGCAAAAACTGGGGAAAGTTCTAGGCCTAATCGCTATTCTCTCTGGCTTTCTAGCGATTGCTATAGGAATCAGCAAAGGATTGTCTTTAGAGACCAGTATCATGACTGCAATATCAATGGCTGTTGCTGCTATTCCAGAGGTTTTGCCAGTCGTAGTAACAATCTCTCTAGCTGTTGGGATGAGGAATATGGCACTGAAGAAAACCATCGTTAGGACTCCTTCAACAGTAGAAACCGTTGGGGGTGTTTCAATCATCTGCTCAGATAAAACTGGAACAATTACCGAAAATAAGATGATCGTGAAAGAAGTTATTATGATGAAGGATAGACTGACTTCCTGCTTAGAAATAACAGAAGAGAAGGAAAAAAATCTCTTGTTTCTCTTCTATCTTGCTAGTTCGATGGAAGAAAATGCAACAGTAACCAGTAATCCAACAGAGTTGGCGATCAGAAAAAAACTGGCATCGCTCTTCACTAAAGAGGAACTAGGTAAAGTCGCTTCAACCTTTGAACAGATTCATGAAGTTCCCTTTGATTCAAAACGAAAAAGGATGACTGTCTTATATAAAGTAAACGACCAATATGTTTCTGTCACAAAAGGGGCTTTTGATCGCTTGGATCTCATTGATGCGAACAACCCTGCCTACTTGAACAAGCATGATGAGTTGGCCAATCAAGCATACCGTGTTTTGGGCGTTGCTTATAAAAGATACGATGAAAAACCTACACGTCTTACTGAAGAAATTCTTGAAAGTCAGTTAGAGTTTGCAGGATTTGTTGGGATTATCGACCCAGCTCGGCCCGAAAGCTATATGGCTGTTTCTATTGCAAAACAAGCAGGGATTCAAACCGTAATGATCACAGGGGACCACTTACTAACAGCAAAAAAAATCGCAGAAGATGTAGGAATTCTCACCGATGGGAAAAAAGCAATGACCGGCGCGGATTTACATGAAATGAGCGATGAAAAATTAGCCCATGTGATTGATGACTATCGAGTCTTTGCCCGTACTTCCCCAGAAGATAAAATTCGAATCGTAAAAGCATTTCAAAAAAATGATGAGATTGTCGCTATGACTGGCGATGGTGTCAATGATGCACCTGCATTAAAAGCAGCTGATGTAGGGATCGCAATGGGAGGTGGCACAGAAGTAGCAAAGGAAGCTTCTGATATGGTTTTAGTAGACGATAATTTTGCGACGATTGTTCAGGCGGTTGAAGAAGGACGACGGGTATACAGCAATATCAGAAAATCATTATACGCGATGCTTGGTTGCAATATTTCTGCACTGACGATCGTTTTAATTTCCTTGCTCGTTGGGTGGGGAGCACCTGTTACAGCGGTTCAATTGTTAATCATAAAAGTAGTTGCAGATGGAATCCCAGGAATGAGTCTTAGCATTGAACCAGTCGATAAAAAAGCAATGATGGAAGCCCCGATCGCTAAATACACGAGCATTTTTGCGCAAGGATTATTGGTAAAAATTGTAGAAATTTCAATTGTTTTTACAGGCGTCACATTAGGCGCGATTCTAATTGGACGTCTAGAATCGATAGAGGTTTCGCAGACAATGACATTTATTGTATTGGGATTATCAACTATTGTGCATATGTTTAATTGTAGAAGTAAAGAATCTATCCTGAAGCTGCGTTTTTTGAGCAATCCGTTGTTAGTAATGACAACCTTCATAGGTGCATTGATCATTATCTTGTTAGTAACGATTCCATTCACGCAAACCATTTTTGGCTTTGTCTCTCTTCGTGCAGTTGACTGGCTATGGGTAATCGGCTTATCCATTTTTCCTTTAGTGTATATTGAAGTGAAAAAATACTTTGGCTTGTTTTAATGTGAATGATAGGAAGAGAATCTTCTATTAACATATTTTCTTGAGAAATGAGGGAGGGCAAAAACTGGGAAGTTTTTGCGTCTCCTTTAATTATTTACAGATGCTTATGATTTCTGGTTTGATAGTATTTAGAAGATATCAGAATGCACAACAACTATTGTTGTAAGGAAAGATTCGGTAGTATATTTCAGGTAAATCACCAGAAGTAGCTAAAAATCCCCTCTATTCTACTCTCTTTTTCAAGAATTCCTGTTAAATGGTAGGTTTTATGTCAAAATGAAAGGTAGAAATCGATGAGGAGTGGTCAATATGAAAGAAACGATATTAGCAATGAAGCTGAAAGAATATAGAGAAAAAAACAAGCTAACGCAAAGTATGCTAGCAGAATTATTAGAAGTAAGTGACAAGACAATCTCAAAATGGGAGTTAGGTGCTACCTACCCTAGCAAAAAAAATATGATCAAAATAGCCGAAGAATTGGATATCTCATTAGAAACATTACTTTTGGAAGAAACTAAGAAAGACAATGAGAATTTAAAAGTAAGTATCAAGTATGGGGTGATTAGTTTTTGCTTGCTCTTTTTTGTCACGATGATCGTTACTTCGTTCAATCAAGACTTCAGCACGATTATGAATCTTTCTATTCAAGAAAAATTTGGTGTGCTTTTAAACACTGCTTTAAAATTATTGAGCATCTCGGTGCCGCCAGCGATCATCATTGGCTCCGTGTTTTATTTTTATATCTTCCCTAAAAATAAAAAAGAGAACTAACCATTTCCTCGGTTTCGACAGAAATGGTAGATTAGAGTATAGGAATCAAGTCATGGACAGAAAAACGCATTTTAGATAAAAAGAATGCTCAGTCTGGCTAGTGTGAAAAGCGCATAAATTTTATAAGAAGGGGAGAACAGGATGGGGTTATTTGGTAAAAAGAAAGAAGTCAGAAATTTAACGAAGGAAGAAGAAGCAGAGATCAAAGAAGAAATGGCACGACAAATGCTTTCAAAAAACGAAAATGATATTGGCATGGTCAAGAAAATTAAAGTCCTGACAAACATGAGTACAGGACAAGCGAAAGACCTATTCCTGAAATTTAGGGATGAGTTAACCGAGAATTAATCGGATAGGGAGTCAGATAGCGATTGCCCTTCAAGAAGGCGATATTTTGCTTATTATGTTTCTTTCAAAATTGAGATGAATAGAAAGGGAGAATAGATATGAAGAAAAAAAACTCTGAAAAATGGTATTTTTGGGTACTTGTTGTCATAATGGTTGTTGTCTTTTTCTATCTTACTAAGTAAAGAGAATGAATTTTCTTGAAAATAAACACTTACTAAGAATGACTATTTTTTAAGTTATGAATGGATGATGATTTTATGAAAAACGAATATGGATTTACCTTGATTTCAGTTTTAACTATGTTATCCATTAGATTATTATATTGATGAATGAAGCATTCAGAGACCCATTGTTTTCTGAATGCTTTTTTCATCTACAAATCATTCTTTGAGAATCCGGCTGTTACGAAAAATCAGTGATAGTGTATTAGAATATATGATGAATTCTGTTGAAGTAAGCGTACGCTACGAATGAACCAAGAGTGATTGAAATGATCGAAGACAATCATGAGAATATTCATTTACGAGACAAAGAACCGTTTAAAAAGTACTGAGTCTTTCTACTACGGGCCACAAAACATGTGTTAGAAAAGAATGGCAATGCACCTTTACTACGTTAAAGAAAAGAAAGTTCTTTTTACAATAAAAACAGTGCCTGACTAAAAATATGAAGTGGATTTTTTAGAGAATCCAGGACAGAAGTCTTTAATAAAATGCCGTTGGTAAGGACGATGATTCGTTTGCTGCTAGCGGTATTTTTGTTAGCATCTCCTCTGATTTTTTCGGAGAAAAGGTCTACCATTTCGGCACTGTCTTAAAAAAGCACATCGATACTCTAAATACGGTGGATAGCGGTGATTTGGATACGTGTTTCTAGTCTTCATAGAGGCAGATTTCAAGTAAGTCGAATGAAGGAAATTAAACACTTCCTATGTTGTTTGATGGAAGGATTATTAGTGAGGAGACTCCTTTATCCAGCTAAGGAATGACTTCTATAGGATGGTTTCCTTGTTAATTGTTGCAAGTGTGATGTGTAAAAATATTTTAAGCTTCTTTTTTTAATGATTGATATGTATAATAAGATGATAAAGCAATAAAGTGTATGCTGAAAAGAGGTC
Source organism: Enterococcus sp. AZ188 (assembly GCF_050544075.1). Classification (NCBI taxonomy): domain Bacteria; kingdom Bacillati; phylum Bacillota; class Bacilli; order Lactobacillales; family Enterococcaceae; genus Enterococcus; species Enterococcus sp. AZ188. Next base: position 3,522,687 of record NZ_CP172943.1, on the reverse strand, counting down.
TCTTATGAAAAAATTTGCACTCGGCGTTTTTTGTTTCAGTCTTTTTATCACGGTCGTTGGCTTTTTTTTACAAACGATTTTGATTCCTATTCAAGATTTTGACACAATAAGCCAAGAAGAGCTTAAGAATATCCAACTTGATCTTGCTATTAATTATCCATTAGGAACTGGTATGCTCTATGTCGGACTTCCTTTGTTAGTATGCTCGAGTGGTTATTTGGTTTATTGTTATTTTAAAAATAAATTACGTATGTGATGAATACTTTTGTAAAGAAAGCAGGTCTGAATAGCTATGAACAATCACGAAAAGAATAGAAAACAACGTTTGACTAATAATCTATCGAGTAATTCCTTTAACGTAATGAATACAAAATCAGATCTATCACAAAGCGGATCACCAATACCTTTTCAAAGTGGTGACTTTTCATCAGTTGATCGCAACGTTCATTCTTCAAAAACAGTAACTGAGTTGCTTTGTTTTTATTCAGTAGGGAGTATCATTGCGGCAATTGGGTGTTATTTGTATATTAAACTGCCCTTATTTGCGAATTTACTGGAGAACACGATTTTATCTTTTGCTATTACTTTTGGTATTATCGCCCTAAGCTTTATTATGTCTCATTTTATAACGAAGGTACTTACTGCTCATATAAGAAAAAATTGAAGTAAACAAACAACCAATATCAAACAAATTGTGAGGATAAATAGATGTATTCAAATTACCAGAAGTTGCCGCACTATTTAAAAAAGTGGTATGTATTGTCTTATATTCTACCATTGATTCTTCTTTTATTTATTAATGGCTGGACAGAGTGGTTAACGTTTCCTATAGCAGTAGGAATCCTATTTATTCTTTATGGAATAAGTTGTTTTTTTGCTACCAAGGCGTCTTATGGTAAAAAAGAATGGTTTTTTTTAGATGGTATCACTTTTGGGATTGCGTTGATCGGTCTTTTTATCATTTTCAATTAATAGATAGAAAAGATGGGTTTTTTATGCAGGAACAATTGGGGGAATCTCTTGCTTACATGTTGTCTATCCTTGTGCTGTGTTGGAAGCTGTTATGTTCATTTAAAGATTACTATTTCTTGACGATAGCCATAAGCGTAAAATAAATCTATGGTACCGTAGAAATGTGCGTAGAACTTCTAAAGTTTGATTGGCTGAAGCTAATTTGAGAGGCCAGATAAGCGTCTTAGGCATGTTGTTTTCTACAGTTCTTATCTACGAATGTCTGTCCTTCGTCATTTTTTAGGTCATCATTTAGGTTCCACTGCTAAATATGAAAAGCAACTCCTTGTTCAAAGATGACTCACTGGCCCTATTTCCAAGAACATTGTCATACTGACAAAGAAAAGTGACGACATACAATTCAGTAAGAACTAATACAAGTCCGCTTCCTTTTGCAATGTGAGCGGACTTGTATTGTTTTCCTTATTAGCTTTCAGTATCTAGCATCCGCTCCATAAACCATTCCACTTGTTGGGGGGCATCGTGGTCAAAGAATGCGGACTCTTTTTTATCTAAAGCGGCTATTTTTTCAATGTCTTCCTGGGAAAGCTCAAAGTCAAAAATAGCAATGTTTTCAGCCATCCTTTCTGGACGAACTGTTTTTGCTAAAGCGACAATCCCTCTTTGCATCAACCAGCGAAGAACAACTTGACCAACCGTTTTGCCATATTGCTTGCCAATTTCTGCTAATGTCGGATTGGTAAATAGGTCATGGCGTCCTTCTGCAAAGGGAGCCCAAGCTTCAACTTGGACGTCATATTTTTCATGCCATTCCTGATCTTCCGCTCGTTGATTCCAAGGGTTCACTTCGATTTGATTGATTTGAGGTTTCACCTCATTCAAGCCGACAAACTCGATCATCTTAGCTGATTTGAAATTTGAAACGCCAATTGCACGTAATTTTCCTGTTTTTTGAGCAGCAACCATTGAGCGCCAAGCACCATAAATATCTCCATATGGTTGGTGAATAAGGTAGAGATCAAGATAAGTTAATCCCATTGTTTCAAGCGAATGTTCAATCGTTTCTTTCGCTTTATCTTCGGAAGCTTGGAGAATAAATAATTTAGAGGTAACAAAAAGTTCTTCTCGAGTGACTAGACCTTCAGTGATGGCGCGCTTGATTCCCTCGCCTGTTTCTGTTTCATTTCCATAAATAGAAGCAGTGTCGATCAGTCGATACCCAGCTTTGATTGCTTGGTAAACAGCTTCTGCTGTTTCTTCCAAAGGAATTTGATAAACGCCAAATCCTAGTTGCGGCATGGTGACACCATTATTGAGTGTGATTGTTTGCATAATGTTTCCTCCTCTAATTTTCATTGCATGTTCTATCCTAAACCTTGGAGTTAAGTCCATAGCAAGTGAAAGATGTTACTTTTTTCGTTCCCATAATTTTTCCACTTTATCAGGGGTCATATTTCCTGCTTTAAATTTTGCGATATGCTCATCATACGTTTCTATCTTATAAATAAGTAGGTCTCTTACTTCCTGCATTGCTGCTAACTTTTTCTCTAATTCTTCGAGTTGATCGGCTAAAATCTGTTTCTGAGCTGTTTCGACGTTTTGACTTTCACGTACTTGTGCCAATTGAGCAAATTCAATTAGCGATTCGATCGACAATCCTGCATTTCGTAAATGTTTTGCTAAATAGATCCAGTTTAGATCATTTGTTGTGTACACCCGATAGCCACTCTCATTGCGTTGGACAGGTGGAATCACACCGACTCGTTCATAATAGCGCAATGTGTCTACGCTCAAATCAATCATTTCCGCTGCTTTTTTTATATTCATCGTTGGTTCTCCTTATCTTTTCTATAAGTAATCATAAACCCTGAAGTGGACTCTAGGGCAAGTGGTTTAAAATCGTTTATTGAAAAGAATATATTTTGTTCGTTATGGCGACTATTCGGGAAGAAAAAGCTACAAGCATTTTTATTTCAACAGAATGATTTGAGAAATCATCAGTATTGAAAGCTCCTTTCTTAGTGTGTTTCAAAGCAAGTCATACTCTCTTAGAATTGATTGTTTCGTTATCTATTTGAGCGAGGCAGTTTTTATCCATAGATTTTAAATAAATCCATCTCATGTTATGATGATGTTGAAAATTCTTAACTTGGATCAATGAAACAGCGATTCTTGTTATGAAAAACGAAAATAAGCTGATGAGAGTGTGACTATCCATGAATATAAAAGAAGTAAGTAGTATGAATCAAAAGTTAGAGCAACAATTAATTGAAGTATGGGAGAGTTCTGTTAAGGCGACGCACACCTTTTTGTCAGAGACCGAAATCCAAGCCATTAAGCAATACATTCCAGAGGCATTGCATCATGTGCCACATTTGATTATCGTAGAAAGTGAAAATGGAGAGCCAGCTGGCTTCATGGGGATCTCGGATCGAAATCTTGAAATGCTTTTTATAGCAAATGAACAAAGAGGCAAGGGACTAGGAAGAAAACTCTTGGCATACGGGATGGAAAACTATTCTGTAAATGAACTGGGAGTAAATGAACAGAATCCTCAGGCGAAAGGATTTTATGAGCATATGGGATTTGAGGTATACAAAAGAAGCGAGTTAGACGAACAAGGAAACCCTTATCCGATTCTTTATATGAAGAAAGTTGATAACAAGTAGCTGTTTTTTTAATTCTTTTTTTGGGGGGAAGTTGGCTGCCTATAAGTGTAAAGGAATTGAGGATTGCTTGGCTGTATGCCTAGAAGCTCTAAAATTAGGTTGATTGAAGACGATTTTAGAAACAAGATAAGCGTCACAAGCTTTTTATTTTCAGCAGTCGTTATATACGACTGTCTATCATTCATCATTTTATAGGTCGTCATCATTTAGATTATGCTGGTAATGTGAAAGGCTGCTACCCAATCAAGTCAGCTTCATTTGTAATGCCTCCAAAAAACTTTCCAATTTGAATAAAAAGATAACCCCAAGCAGCCCCCGAAAAATAGTTTCGGGGGCTGCTTGGGGTTTGGGGGCTTAGCTAGCTAAGTAATGAACGATCACTAAAAAATGATCAAAACAGAATAGGCAATTTTTTCTTTTCGATCAAAAAATTTTGATCATTTTATCAAGCAGAGGATGGCACAGGTAAGTGGAAAGTAGGTAGTGGCTATTTTTTTTGTTCAGGATGGGGAAGTAGATTTGTCTAGGATACGCCGGAGGATAAACGTTTTGAGGATCATTTGTTTTTGCCTTACCTATGTGCCATCACTGCGAAAACCCTGTGGATGAAGGCGTCATGTACGACACCAGATACTCGGATGAGAGCTAAAGACGGTTCATTGCCTGTGCCTGACACGCTTTTTCTAACCGCAAAGTCGTAAGGGCTGAAGAGCTGCAACGCTGAATAAGTTGGCTGCCCCGTGCGGTTTTTGGTGTTTTTTGAACCCTACAAGCTGCTATTGCTGCGCGTCTATTCGTCGCAAGCTTGGAAGGTTTTCTCAGAAAATGCCCGTCAGCTGTCAACAGGCTGTCTTTTGCATCAGGAAGCATCAGCGTTCCGACGAATCTTTGTGACACAGTAGGCGCCCACTCATTTTGGGCAACTTCTATCCGAGAAATCGTTGCGTTAGAAGTCTGTCTGTCCTTTCCAGATAAAAGTCAGCTGAAAGAGGGCTGATACCTAACAAAACGGTGGTTAGGACGACCACAAGCGCTCTCAAAAAAACTCAGTCCTTTCTTTTCAATGGTCATTGTTCTTATCTGCACTTCATGATAGCACCGAAACGCGAATTATTTTTCGCGTTTTTTTGTTTTTAAAATAAAAAATTAGATATTCGCTTTTTTGGGTTAAATGGTATACCTGAGATGGAATAAAAATAATAAAAGAAAGGACAGGATTTACAATGAAGAAAACATCATTAGTTGCAGGTTTCGTTTTAGGTGTAGGCGTTTTGTTTACTCTAGGTGCATGCTCAACAGTGGAAGAATCAGGGGAAGTGGTCTCTGGGTCTGGAACGGAAACGTTGATCAGCGATTCGTCAGATGAAGTAGTTGTGGGAAGTGAAAAATTGAGTGATGACGGGTATTTTGAAGAAATCGTAACTAAGGGAATCGATCCGAAAATCAAAGACGTCGTTTGGTATGAAACGAATTATGAAAATTCTGGTTGGGATCACATTCGCTTTTTAGTGAATCATGTAAAAATCGTGAATGTAGAAGAATTCAAAGACAAAGACAAAGAATACAAAACATTGCTTTCACTGAAATATCAATTGTTTAATGAAGATTCGAAAGACAAAAAAATCAAACCTGACAAAGCCTATTTGGTGTTGAATGATGGCAAAAAAGTAGAAGCGGAAGTGTTTGTGGACTACTTAGATGATGAGATTTTGACCCATGACAAACATAAAGATGGCTTTATTCATTTTAAAGTGGCGCAAGAACAAAGTTTGCCAGCGATCAAAGCGGTCGAAATCGAATTTAAAGCAGATGGAGATTTGACACATACGTACCATATTGATCTATCTTCCGCTGCTGAAAAATAGTATCTAACGATAGGAGGTAAAAAAAATGGATACTAGCAAGAAAAAACTATCATTGTTGAGTTTTTTTGCAATAACTGCTTCAATGGTGATGACGGTATATGAGTATCCAACCTTTGCGACATCGAAGATGAATTTAGTTTTTTATTTACTCGTCGGCGGTTTCCTCTGGTTTATCCCTGTAGCCCTTTGCTCTGCGGAGATGGCTACTGTAAAGGGATGGGAAAAAGGGGGACTCTATACCTGGGTCTCAAAAACATTAGGGAGAAAATGGGGCTTTGCTGCCATTTTCTTCCAATGGTTCCAAATCACGGTAGGCTTTATTACGATGATTTACTTTATTGTCGGGGCGCTTTCCTATGCCCTAAATTGGCCGGCTCTTAATACGAATGTTTGGCTGAAGCTGATTGCCACTTTAGTGATCTTTTGGCTGATCACGATCTCGCAATTTGGCGGAACAAAAAATACTGCGAAGATTGCCAAAGTAGGGTTCTTTGTGGGGATCGTCGCAACAGGGATCATTCTTTTTATCTTAGGAATTGTCTACATTGCTCAAGGGAATCCCGTCAAAGTTTCTTTTGGATCAGGCGCTTGGATTCCTGATTTCACGAAAATCAATACACTGGTCGTTTTTGTTTCCTTTATTTTAGCCTATGCAGGGGTTGAATCTTCTGCCAGTCACGTAAAAGATATGGACAATCCTGGAAAGAATTACCCGAAAGCTATTTTGATTTTAGTTGTAGCAACGATTCTTTTGGATACGTTAGGTGGGGCAACGGTGGCTGCCACGATTCCCCAAAATCAATTGTCTCTTGATACTGGCGTGATTCAAGCCTATTCTTATTTGATCCATCATTTTGGCGGCGGAGAATGGCTGGTTCGTTTGATTGCCGTGGTCATCTGTTTAGGTGTCATTGCAGAAATTGCTGCTTGGGTGGTCGGCCCATCGACTGCGATGCTTGAAGCAGCTGAAAATGGCTTGCTGCCAAAACAAATGGCCAAAGTCAATCAACACAATGTCCCAATCAATATCGTTTTGGTACAAGGCATCATTGTTTCCATTTGGGCGGTTGTCTTGACATTAGGCGGTGGAGGCGCCAATCTATCCTTCTTCGTTGCGATGGCGTTGACGGTCTGCATCTATCTGGTGGCTTATGTCCTCTTGTTTCTTTCCTATATTAAATTAGTCAAAGAAAAAGACGACTTAACAAGAACGTATCATATTCCTGGTGGGAAAAATGTGAAAATTGGTGTTGCGATGGTTGGTTTGCTTGTTTCTATTTTTTCTTTCTTTATTTCCTTCTTTCCACCGAGCGATATCGGCACCGGAAAGGGCGGAACCTATTTAGCCATCTTGATCATCAGTTGGCTGATTATTGTCGTGATACCGTTTGTCATCTATAAATATGTAGGTGAAAAAGCAAGCGATAAAAAATAAAAAGCACAACCTATGAGGAGGAGAGCTGCATGTTATTTAGTAAAAAAAATCGAAAAGAAGCCCAATATTTGGAGCCTATCTATGGGAATGAGGCAATGGATCAAGCGATCCCTATGTACAAATTACCAAAAGAGTCCTTGGTACCGCGGGATGCCTATGAATTAGTCAAAGATCAATTGATCGATGAAGGGGTCTCAAGACAAAATTTGGCGACGTTCTGTCAAACCTACATGGAACCAGAAGCAGTCAAAATTATGAGTGAAACCCTTGATAAAAACGCCATCGATAAAACCGAGTACCCACGGACAGCAGAAATTGAAAACCGCTGTGTCAATATGATCGCTGATTTATGGCATGCCCCAGAAGCGTCCGATTTTATCGGTACATCAACGGTAGGCTCAAGTGAAGCGTGTATGTTAGGTGGATTGGCCTTAAAATTTGCTTGGCGCAATCGGGCAAAAAAACTTGGCTTAGATATCAATAAACAAAAACCAAACTTAGTGATTTCTTCTGCCTATCAAGTCGTTTGGGAAAAATTCTGTGTATACTGGGACATTGAAATGCGAACGATCCCTATCGATGAAGAACATGGCAGCATTAATGTTGAAAAGGTCACGGACTATTTAGATGAATATACGATCGGGGTCGTTGGTATTTTAGGAATCACTTACACTGGACGATACGATGATATCAAAGCACTAGACAAGAAATTAGAGGAATACAACAAACACACCGACTACAAAGTCTACATCCACGTGGATGCGGCTAGTGGGGGATTGTACACGCCATTTATGGAACCAGAACTTGAATGGGATTTCCGTTTGAAAAACGTTCGTTCCATCAGTACGTCTGGACATAAATATGGGTTAGTCTACCCTGGTATCGGTTGGGTGCTTTGGAAAGAAAAAGATTTCTTACCAGAAGAGTTGGTCTTTAAAGTAAGTTATCTTGGCGGTGAAATGCCAACGATGGCCATCAACTTTTCAAGAAGCGCCAGCCAAATCATCGGACAATATTACACCTTTATCCGCAATGGGTTTGAAGGCTACCGCTTGATCCACAAAAAGACCAGCGATGTTGCCCAATATTTAGCAAAAGAGATTGAAAACATGGGTTACTTCGATATTTATAATGATGGTTCACGGTTGCCGATCGTCTGCTACAAATTAAAAGAAGATGCCGATATTTCTTGGAATCTGTATGATTTGACGGATGAATTTGCGATGAAAGGTTGGCAAGTCCCTACCTATCCATTACCTGATAATCTATCACATATCAATATCCAACGCTTTGTCTGTCGGGCAGATTTAAGTATGCAAATGGCAATGGATCTGGTGCAAGACATGAAAGAAGGAATCGAGCGCTTGAACAAGCGACCAAGCCGTCATGTTTCATCCGATCAAACCTATGGCTTTTCACATTAAGAAACGGTATCGCTAGAAACCCTTTCATTGCTTTTTTCAATGAATAAAAAGTCCCTTTATGAAACGTTTTTTGCAAGACTGAATGAACATTGGTTTATAGAAAAATCAAAGGCGGTTGCATCGACTGCCTTTGATTTTTTTGTTTGTAAGAACGGGTAAGCACTTGATAGTGTCGTTTTTTAAGAGAAAGTAAAAAAAAAGTGCTTGATAACTTCATTTATTGACATTTCTAGCTTGTGATAGTATTAATTATTAGGGTCTAAATATATTTTTTTAGAGAAGAACGTTTTACATAAACGAAAAGGAAATCTTAGAACGTTGTCGTGAGGGAATTCTTAGGGAAATTCGTCTTGCATCGAGGGTTTTTGTTTGTCAGTCATGGTTTGTTGGGGAGTAAGTGAAGGAAAAATATGTGTAGAAAGGGCCTGTTTTTACTGCGCTTGTTTGTTTCATAAGTAACGTACTGCTATCTTTTTCTGTAAATTGGTTGTAACTATTCTGAATGAATATAGATTTACACTGGAGGAAAAACAGTCATGTATAAAGAAGACTTACTGGATAAGGACTTAAAATTAGAGTATATCTTGCTCAAATTTTTGTATTTATCGACCGGTCATATCAAAAAAAGTGATGCGTGTCGGGAATTAGATATTACGATGCCGACCTTGACGAAATTATCAGAGAGCCTTCAACGGCAACTAAAAAATGAGAAGGTCTCATTTATCATCAATCGTTATACGTTGGAACTGCAAGTAACCGATAGTGTCTCACTGGATGATTTGACCGACACGCTATTGAAAAAATCTGCTAAATATCAAATCATCCATTATTTGTTTCAACATGCAGGCTATGATGCCTTCGTATTGGCTGATGAATTAAACATAAGTGTGGGGACCCTCAATCGATTGATTGCTGAGTGCAATCAGTTGTTGCAGCATTTTGAATTAAAGATCAGAAACAAAAAACTAGTTGGAACGATGACACAACGCATTTATTTTTACTATAATTTTTTCAAAATGGGTGCGACAACGATCGATTCTGTTTTGATCGATGACCTGGTTGCGGAGTTAGCGAAAAAAATAACCTTATCGATTGCCCAACAAAAGCAGCTGAAGATCTGGTTGTTTGTGATTATGAAAAAAGTCACGTCTCACACGACCTTGGGAAGTTTAAGTCCGGAAGAACAAACCAAAATTGAGCGTTGCCAAGAGATGCCCCTCTGTCACTTTATTCGACAGATCTATGCTTCTAAAAAATGTATCTGCTCAGTAGATGAAGCGAAGATCGTGCCATTCTTTATCTGTCTCTTCCTCATTACGGTGGGCGGGATTCCTTACGAGGAACTTCGCTTAGGACTGTACACTAATAAAAATCCCGTCTTTGAGATCACCGATGAAGTCATGGCAGCAATCCAGTCCATTTATCGTCTTGATGCCTCGCATACGACGATCGATATCAAAGCCAATGTCTTTTCCTTAATCGCACAAGTTTATTACTTTCATGGAGTGAATTATTCCATCGATCGAGTCACGCTAAATTATTACCACAAAATGTTTCACAATTCCTTGCGAGATCAAGTGATCTCAGACATTCTGGAACACATTATTGCACCGACCAACTTGTTTACGCCCACGAAACTCAACTATCTCAAGAAACGCCTAGTCTTTTTAATTTATATGTTATCGCCTAAAGAAGAATATCGGGTACGGATCGGGGTCTTAAATATGTGCTCCAGTCTTTTGGCGGATGCTTCGATTTACTTGTTAAAAAATGAACTAAAAGGCAAGCAAAATGTTGTTGTTTTACCCTATACTCCGGACGAGACATTTGACTTGTTGATTTCCAATGCCAATCTCCCCCAATTAGGGAACAATTATGACCAATTTTATCAAGTGACCGCCATTGGTGCCGATTTAGATGTCAATCAGGTTTCTGCGATCGTCGATCAAATTGCTTATTCTAAATATCATTCTTTTGTGGTGTGAGCCATCGCTTGTTAGTTAAAAAGCAGCGAGTCAACGGATAGGTGATTCGCTGCTTTTTCAATTATCTGCGAAGTAGGGAAAGGAAAAGGCGCTTGAATTGCTCTTGTCATTGATGCCGAGATGAAAACAGAGTCAGTCAAGCAGCTTTCTGCTAGATAAATGTGTCCAGTATCCTTGTATAACGTATCGCAACAGAGCAGAAGACATCAAGCGTGAAAATAACAGAAGGGATTCAAAATGCTGATTTTGGAAGGATGTAAAAAAGACCCACATAAAGATGTGAGTCTGCAATCGTTAGTTCTGATTTTCTAATTTCTCTAGAACATTTTTGGGAATTGCGTTTTTTTCAACGCTATTCGGGCCTTTTATTGTACGCTTTTCACTGATCACCGCTTTTACATAAGAATTTGGGGTTAAGGGTTTTGCGTTATCTTCTGATAATGAAACCTCGAGTGTTTGTGTGCTACCATCTTCTTTTACAAAGTTTAACGTGTAATCGTAAGAATACCAAGGCGACTGGTCGCCGATGCCGCTTTTACTTTCATGTTCTACCTTAGGGGGAATCTCAGATGGGACATACGCGTAAGCTGTTTGTCCTGAGTAAGTGGATTGATAATATTCATAGCCTTTGTATCCGGCAAACCCTAAAAGTACGACTAAGACGAATCCGATTATTTTTTTCATATAAACCATCCTTATCCTCAAATATGGAGCTATTATAACAGAATGGTTCTATAGATGACCTTTCATCAGACGAACAGTTTTGCAAGGAGAAACGTTACTAGCCAGTCTAGAAAAAGCCGGGAACGCCGCTAATAAAGGATCCTATCTATAAATCATCAGGGTGTTTTTGCTTAGAGCGCTAGAAATAAGGGGAAAAACAGACGGCAAGACCTTAATTAAAAAACACAGTAAGTGACATGTTTCTTTTTTGTATGCCCAGTAGTAGACTGTTTGATAAGACGTGTCGCTTTTTTTCACTATAGAAAGGTGAAAAACGGCGCACCAGTTTAATAAAAAACCAGCAAAGACGCTCCGTAAGAGCCCGTCTTTGCTGGTTTTTTTCTACCGAAAATGTTTGAGAGCAGGCCATGACAGCTGCTTACGGCTCGATTTTACTATACAAATCGAGGGCTCTTTTTCTGGCTTCGTTGTGATCAACTATAGGCAACGGATAGTTGGTGCCTAAAACTACCTTTAGGTCGGCTTGTTCTTCGTCAGTCATCAGGTAAGGTTCGTGGATGAATTTTAGCGGCAACTGGGCGAGTTCGGGAACAAATTGTTTGATAAACGTCCCCTCTTTGTCGAATTTTTTCCCCTGAGTGATGGGGTTGAAAATTCGAAAGTAAGGAACGGCATCGGTGCCGGTCGAAGCTGCCCACTGCCAGCCGCCGATATTGCTGGCAGCGTCGTAGTCGATCAATTGTCGAGCAAAATAGGCTTCTCCTTGCCGCCAGTCGATCAATAAATCTTTGGTTAGAAAGGAAGCGACGATCATCCGTAGACGGTTATGCATCCAACCGGTTTGATTCAGCTGCCGCATCGCGGCATCAATGATCGGATAGCCGGTTTGCCCTGCTTGCCATTTGTTTAGCGCCTCTTCATCCTTTTGCCAATCCATATTTCGATATTTCTCAATGAGTTCATAGTTTTTTTGCTCCGGATGAGTGAAGTAGATCATATGATAAAAATCTCGCCAAGCCAGTTCTTTTAAAAAGGTCGCTTTGCCAGTGCTGGGTGGCATTCCTTGGCAAGCGGCCCAAACCTTCCGAATAGAGATTTGTCCAAAAGACAAGAAAGGGGACAGGCGGCTGGTTCCTTTGATCGAAGGGAGATCACGGTCTTTTTCATAGGCGGCCAAACGCTTTTGCACAAAGGCCTGCAATTGTTTATGCGCATAGTCTTCCCCAACGATCGTTGAAAAATCGGTCTTTCTATTTTTTAGCAGCTCAGCAAGCAGCGCTGTCCCTGCTTTGAAGTGAGGGGCATCATTAAAATGAGCGGCTTTTTCAAAATCAAGGGCCTGCTTTTGATTGACCGGTTTGGGCAGCTGGATCCATTTCTTATAATAGGGCGTAAATTTTTTGTAATACGTCCCGTCCTCTTTGGTGATTTCCGTTGGTTGGTGCAGATGATGTTCTTCGAAGAAATGGACAGTGACGCCTTTTTTTTCGACCAATTCTTTTATATAGAGGTCGCGTTTACGACCAAATCCACGGTTATCAAAGTTGAAGTAAAGCTGGCTCCATTCTGGATAGCAAGCGAACAACTGATCAAAGGCTTCTGTCAACGTTCCCGTCAAGAGGTGGATCGTCAGATTTTGCTTTTTGGCAGCCTCGATAAAGTGAGCAACCGCGCTAAAAAAGTAATCATGGCTTGGTGCATCGGGGAGAAACTGCTTTTCATTGAGATGAAACACACACAACAATTGGTCGTTTGCTTGAAGAGACAAAAGCGCCTCAGTAAGCGCCGTATTGTCCTCTAAGCGCAGATCCTTTCTAAACCACATCACATGAATTGCCATAACAACCTCCTTGATAGTATAACCGTGCTAAAAAAACGATCGGATTTCGTTCATAGTAAAGGAAAGATGGGATTTATTCAAATTTGGCGATTGCGTAAGGAAAATTGCTGTTGCAACAAGTCGAGGGATGCTTACAGGGTTTGTTTTAATTGGTGCACCGATTTGAATAGGCGCTTGTCATTTACCGTTTCGTTTCTGCAAATCGTCTCTTCTTAATAAATAATAGGTAAAAAATGAGTAGTAGGGGATGAAATGAGTTACATTTGCGTAACGAGAACGTATATAATCATAATATATAGTGAGGCTTTTTACTTTAGCGTTTATTAATAAGCGCATATTTGGATGGAGTGAAGGATGATCAAAAACAAATTACAGCAATACAAAATTTTAACGCTTTTACTGATACTTGTGACGGTTGGATTAATTCTCTTTTTAAATCAGATGATTTATGCTTGGCAGGCCATTGAAATTTTGGCGATTCTTCTTTGTGGCTACTTAGTGGTTTTTGATCAAAGGGATGGAACTTCGAAGATTGCTTGGATCTTAGCTTTATTGTTTTTACCGATTGTAGGAGTCATGTTGTATTATTTAATTGGTCGTGAACCTCGATTAAGGAAGTTGCCCAAACAGCAGATACAAAATGAACGGGAAGTGCAGCGAACGGTTTCGGCTATTCTGCAAGAACATTCAGAGATCATTCATGGAAAACATGATCTCTCCACTGAGATTTTTCATCTTTCGGGCAAGTATCCCACAACTAATAATCATCTGACTGTATTAAACGAAGGCGCTGAGGCGTTCGCTTCTTTGCTGGAAGATATCAAGAAAGCCAAGCATCATGTGCATGTGTTTTTTTATATCGTTAAAGGGGATGAAACAGGGGAGGAGCTGACAAATGTTCTGGTCGAAAAGGCCAAACAAGGGGTAGAGGTTCGGTTTATGTATGATAGCGTGGGGTCGATCGCCTTTCCTAATCAATTATTATTATTGATGCGAAAGAATGGGGTAGAGGTGCGCACGTATGATTTGTTGAATTCGCCTTGGCTAAGTAATAAAGCGAACTGGCGCAATCACCGTAAAATGGTCGTTATTGATGGTGAGGTTGCACATACAGGAGGCATGAATATTGGAAATGAATATAGTGGGCGAGGCAGTAAGTTTTCTTATTGGCGAGACACAAACATCCGGATAGAAGGACCTGCTGTTCTAGAAGTACAAGAATGCTTTATTTATGATTGGCTCTTTCTTGATGAAACGGAAGAAACGGTCACTCATTTTTTGACACAGACAGCTACGTATTTTCCGTTGAAGACCGACGTTCAAAGCGGTTCGGAAATCGTTCAGGTAATCTACGGCGGACCCTATGATAGCGAGCGAATCATTAAGGATTCCTTTAATGACCTCATTGGAAAGGCAACGGATTCGATTAAGATCGCAATGCCTTACTTTATTCCTGATGAAGAAAGTTTAGGTGCGCTTAGAAGAGCAGCACGGTGTGGGATCAACGTACAATTGATTGTGCCGGGAAAAGGGGATCGAGGAATTTCTTTTCATGGCACGAATTCGTTTATTGATGAATTATTATCTGCCGGCGTCGAAGTCTACACCTATGATGAGACTGCTTTTATTCACTGTAAATATATGATCGTCGATGAGTTTGCTGCAACGATCGGGTCAACAAATTTTGATATTCGTAGTTTTTACCTTAACCATGAGTTATCTATGTTCATCTATGGGCCGTCTAAAATAATCACAGAGTTAAATCAGCAATTTATGGAAGACTTAGCTCATGCAAAATTAGTAGAAAAAGAAGAATGGCAAGCCAGAAGCCTTTTGACGAAAACAAAAGAAAAAATCAGCGGCTTGTTTGTTCCGATTCTTTGAAGGAAGATAGTGAACAAAAGAATGAAATATTTCTGATCCATCAGTCTCATATATGATTGCCCTATGATTCCTAGCTGATAGCATCTTCTCAGCTAGGGATCATTTTTTGCGTGCACCAATCCATTGATTGCATGGATGGAGAGTCTAGCGAGCAATTGGGGATTTGTAGTGATTAAGCGATCGGGGGTGAGTGAGACGATGCGTTCACCTGAATCTGTCCACGATCATTCGATTTTTGTGTGAAATGCCCCGTTTTTATGTGAGGGGGAATGCTAGGAGCTGCTCGTGTCTTCAGAAGATAGTTTTTGAAGAAGCGGGGAACAATGAGACCTCTTTTTCATGTTCCGCGCTATCTCATGACGAATCGTGAAACAAACGTCTCAGTTTCAGTCCTTCCTATTGAAATAAGCAATAAATTACGAGATATTGAAATCGGTTACAAGAGTTTTATCCGGAGAAACTTGATGTGATTGAAAGCCAATTTCTTTCAGGGAGGAAAAATATGAGTGAATCAAAATCTATCATCAATGATCGAATAATGCCTGTAATGGGGAAAATTAGTCAGATAAAAGCGATTCGAGCGATTCAATATGGGGCGATGTCTACCATGCCATTGACATTGGGGGTTAGTCTGATCGCTATTTTAGTCAATCTGCCCGTTGAGCCTTGGTTGGCTTGGTTAGCGCAAACTGGAATCGATGAACACATGCGTGCCACCATCAAAGTGACGATGGAAATCACTGCATTATATATGACGTTTATGATTGGCTATCATAATGCCAATGAAAGAAAATCAAGTCCTGTGACCGGTGGGATATTATCCTTGGCCTCGTTTTTCGTTTTGATGCCACAAGTGATTCCCTATGATGGGGGCGAAGTAGCCGGACTAAACTTTGACTATATCGGTAGTAATGGTATTTTCGGTGGGATGATCGTTGCGTTATTAGTATCGAGCTTGTATTCTGTATTGGACAAAAAAGGCTTGGTCGTTAAACTGCCAAACTCGGTGCCACCAATGGTTGCCCAGTCGCTTTCACCGACCTTTATTGCCATTATTATATTTGTACTTGTTTGCTTAACCCGCATTGGCTTTAGTCTAACTGCGTGGGGCGATTATTTTGATTTTATCAATGGCGTGGTCGGGGCACCGATTATGAACTTGGGGGCAACACCGATCTCGGCGATTATTTTTATGATCACTATTTCGATCTTCTGGTTTTTTGGGATCCATCCCAATACGATCCTCAGTATTTACTTGCCGGTTTTAATGGCTACAGGGGTTGCCAATTTAACGGCGTTTATGGAGGGAGAACCGATGCCGCATTTGGCATTTTCAGCGGTGATGGCTTTTTATGCACTTGGAGGTGCGGGCAATACCTTAGGAATCTCGTTGCTGATTCCCTTTATTTCGAAATCACAGCGCTATAAAACTCTTGGGAAACTCAGCTTGGCACCAGCGATCTTTAACATCAATGAGCCATTAGTGTTTGGTTTGCCACTGATGTTGAATCCGATCTTCTTTATTCCGATGGTCAGTACTTCTTTGGTGAATGGGATTATAGGGATCATCGGCTACAATCTTGGGGTGTATGACACACTGAATCCTTCGATCTCACTGCCTTGGATCATGCCAGCCTTCATTGGACCGATCTTGACCATCGGGATCAAAGGTGTGATTGCGGTAGTCATTGCGATTTGTATCAATGGGTTGATCTACTTGCCGTTTTTCTTAAAAGCCGACAAGCTGGCATTGGCGGAAGAGCAAGCGCTTGAAGATGAGGTTATGGCAGAGAAAGTCACAGAGGCGGTCTAAAGAAAGACAGGAGGATCAGTCAATAACATGAGTTTACCAGAAGGATTTTTATGGGGCGGCGCTACCGCCGCCAATCAATATGAGGGGGGCTTTGATCAAGGAGGCAGAGGACTATCTACATTGGATATTGTTACCAGCGGCAGTCAGGAACAGCCCCGTCAACTTACTGTGAAAGATGCGCAAGGCAAAATCCGCAACATTTCTATGTATGAAGGAATGCCAGCGGATTGCCAAGGATACTTAGACGAAAATCAGTATTATCCTAGCCATCGCGCCACAGATTTTTACCATCATTGGCAAGAAGACATTGCTTTATTTGCTGAACAAGGCTACAAGGCTTATCGGATGTCGATCAGCTGGACACGGATTTTTCCTGATGGAACGAAAGAATCGCTTAATGAAGAAGGAATTCTCTTCTATGAAAGGATCTTCAATGAACTGCTCAAATACGGCATTGAACCAATCGTTACCTTAAATCATTTTGATATGCCGCTGGCTTTAGCTGAAAGTCGTGAAGGATGGCTGGATCGGCGTACGATTGAAGATTTTCTGGACTATGCGGTTTTGCTGTTCGATCGTTTTAAAGAGCAAGTGAAGTACTGGATCACCTTCAATGAAATCAATTTTTTGAATGGCTATGTTTTTTTAGGGATCAAAGGAAAAGACTTAGGAAAAAGGGCGCAAGCATTGCATCATGTCTTTCTTGCTAGTGCCCGCTGCGTGATTGAAGGCAAAAAAATCAATCCCGATTTTCAAATTGGAATGATGCTTGCCAGTGCTGGTATGTACCCAGAAACCTGTAATCCAAACGACAGTATGCGGGAAATCGAAGTTTCTAGAATGTTCAAATATCTGTATAGTGATGTCCAATGCCGTGGGTATTACCCTGAATATGCCTTGAAGGAGTATGAACGAAACGGCTGGCAGCTGGTCATGGAATCAGATGATCTTGATCTTTTACGCGTAGGGACGGTCGATTTTCTTTCTTTTAGTTACTACAATTCAGCGGTCATCTCCACAAAAGAACAAGAAAAAACGAGCCGCGGCAATATGATGGAAGCGGTAAAGAATCCCTACTTAGAGGAATCGGAGTGGGGGTGGCCGATTGATCCGACAGGTTTGCGGATCGTATTGAACCAATTGTATGATCGCTACCAGCTGCCGTTGTTTATTGTAGAAAACGGCTTAGGCGCACTTGACACTTTTAACGAACAAAACGAGATCATCGATGATGCGCGTATCGCTTACCTCAGCGCCCATATTGAGCAGATGATCAAAGCGGTTGTACATGATGGCGTGAAACTACTGGGCTATACACCGTGGGGCTGTATTGATATCATATCTGCAGGAACAGGGGAAATGAAAAAACGTTATGGGTTCATTTATGTAGACTTGGATGATGCTGGAAAAGGGACTTTTGCCCGCAAAAAGAAAAAATCTTTTTACTGGTACAAAAAAGTGATTGAGTCTAATGGCACCTCGATCCAAGCAAAGTCTTGATTCAACCTGGAGGTTTTTTATGACAAAGACAGAGACTGATACACCTACCCAGATTACGTATTCCGTCCATTGCCAAGGATACGATTGGGGACCGGCAAACCATAAAATTGTGATTGATTTTGGACAAGTGATCGATGAGCAAGTAGATGCCTCGTTTTTTGAAGTACTAGGAGAAAAAGAAGGCTTTGATTGGTCGACGAAAATGCCAAAGCAGATAAAAGGCAAGATCGAACTCAAAGAGGCTTATTTATCTGATTCGACAGGACAAAAGCAACCCGTCGATCTGCCGACGACGTGCGTTACATTGGCGTTGCAGGTTCATCCCGATGCCCCGTTGACATCACCCTTTGTCTTTAATCCACAGCTGTTTTTGAATCAAAAGCGACAGACGATGTATACGATCACGCTAAAGAATCCTCTGTGTATTAATGGTTCTTCTTTGAACGAGCTCGTTTTGACGAACCAACAGTTTGAAGAAACCGTTTATGAAGGGACCGAGCAATTTCTGCAAAAAGAATTTTTTTATGAAGATGCTGAGTTTGGTGAGATCACTTTACACCATGCACTTTTTGAACCGAAGGATAAAGGGAAGCATCCCCTAATCATTCTTTTGCACGGCGCGGGCGAAGGCGGAACCGATCCTGAAATTGCGCTTTTGGGCAATAAAGTGGTTGCTTGGGCTGATCCCGAAGTACAAGCGATGTTTGGTGGCGCCTATGTTCTGGTTCCTCAAGTGCCAGATATGTGGATGAACGATGGAAGCGGCGGTTACACTCAAGATGGCACCAGCAAGTATACCCGAGCTGTCAGCCGTTTGATTGATGAAACAGTTCAGACCTTTGAAACGTTCGATCCAACGCGGATCTATTTAGGCGGCGGCTCCAATGGCGGCTTTATGACCATCAATCTGCTTTTAAGAAAGCCCAATTTTTTCGCGGCAGCTTTTCCTATTTGTCAGGCCTATAAGACACAATGGCTCGATCAAAGACAACTTGAAGGCCTCAAGAAGATCCCACTTTGGTTGACTCATGGCATTCACGATCAAGTCGTTTCCTTTAACGAGCATAGTCAGCCATTATATGAAACGCTACAAGCGATGAACCATCCTGAGCTTCACTTGACTGCTCTGGATGCAGTAACAGACGAAACAGGCGACTATCAGGACGATACGGGCGAACCATATCGATACAATGATCATTGGGCATGGATTCCAGTTTTTAATGGTGAGATTGCGAATGAAACCCAGTCGTTGTTTCACTGGTTAGCAAAGCAAAAACGATAATGGGTTATCACCTCGGAAGATATCATATATTCCGAGGTGAAATATTTTTTGAGAAAGTTGGGTAAACAATGAATTATCTTGTTTATGATATAGGAGGCAGTTACATCAAATACTGTTTAATGACGGGGGATCGTGAGATTTTCTTCAAAGGGAAAGTAAAAACACCTCTTGAAGAGAAAGCCTGCTTTTTAGTCGCTGTCGAAGAAATTTTTCGGCAATTCGAAGGGCAAGTCGATGGTATCGCCATCAGTATGCCGGGGAAAATTGATGTTTTCAACGGTTATGCCCATACCGCTGGTGTGCTGACCTTTTTAGAACAGACAAACATCGTTGATCTCTTTCATACATTCACTGATTTGCCAATCTCGGTAGAAAATGACGGCAAATGCGCGGCATTGGCAGAATCGTGGGTCGGAGCGCTGGCGCATACAGATCATGGCATCGTCTTGGTCTTTGGCACTGGTGTCGGCGGTGGACTGATCATCAATAATCGCCTACATCGCGGCAGCAGCGGGATCGCTGGCGAGTTTAGTTTTGTCCAGCAAACCGATGCGTACCATCAACCAGCCGCTTATTTCGGTGCTTCTGGCAGTGTTCTGTCGCTGGTTAGTGAAGGAGAACGAGTCAAAGGGATGGAAAAAGGCACGCTCAGTGGTGAGTTGCTGTTTCAACTGATTGAAGAAGGCGACAAAGAACTGCAAGGCGTTCTAGAAAAGTATTGTGATACGATCGCTCTTCATTTGTTCAACCTGCAGTATATTTTTGATCCCGAGACATTTGCTATCGGGGGCGGAATCAGTGAGCAAAAACGATTTATCCAAGAAATCGAAAAAAGCATTGATCGGTTGAAAGAGAAACACACATATCATCTTGCAGTGCCGAAGATCGTTCCGTGCAAGTTTCGAAATGACGCGAATTTGATCGGCGCCTTGATGAATCATCATTTAAATAAAGTGAAAAAAGTAAAACACAACCTTATATGAGCATGGGAGACACTCTGCGTTTAGAAAAAGACCAGAAATCGTTCGGTGCAAAATCGTTTGGGAGATATAGTCATGAATTTATTTGCAAAACTGAATTGTGTTAAATATTTGTCTGATACAGAACACAACATTATTGATTTGATTAATAAGGACCCAGTTGCTTTTACACAGATGACCATTCGTGAGATCAGTTCATTGGCATTTGTTTCTAAAGCTACCATCTATCGTTTTTGCAAAAAGTTGGGGTATTCCGGGTTGAATGAATTGAAATTAATGGTCACTGCCTCTTATGCCGATCAATTACAGCATGCAGATAAAAAAGTAGATTTGAATATTCCATTTGGAAAAACAGATTCTGCGTTTACCGTCATCTCAAATTTAAGAGATTTGTACGAGCGCTCGTTATTTTTGGCAACGACTTTTATCAGTGTCAAAGATCTGCAACAGATTGCCGTGGACTTGATCCATGCTGTCAATATTATTGTGTTTGTCGATGATGAACAGCTTCATGTAGCAAAAATTTTTAAAGATCGAATGGAAAGCTGTGGTGCCAGAGTCACAGTTCCTGCAAATCTCTATCAAAAAATTTCACTTGCACAATCGGCAGGCACCCAAGACATTGCGATATATGCTTCCTATCATCCTGTTCAAAAGCGTCACTTGGAGCTAGCAAAGATTTTAAAAGGCAATCAAGTGAAAATGGTGGTCATCAGCTCATCTGATGACCACTTACTCAATCATCATGGTGATCGCAACCTCGTAGTAGGCCCGATCGATCATGAAAAAGACAAGATCGCTGATTTTGCGATTACGATCATTTTTCAATTTTTGTTTGATTCCATCTACTCTGTATTCTTTAAAGAACGCTATGAAGAAAACATTGAGAACTTACGTGCCTCTTACTTGAAATATCGGAATATCTGAAAGGGGATCTTGTGCCTAGAAATTGTGTTTTTAAGCGGTGAATAGCTAACTGTGGGACTATTTTCGTTTAGGGGTGGATCATCTGTTAGAGTCTGGAAATGCTGCTTTGTTGAAGGCAGTGTTCATTGAAGGGACTATTCTTTATTAAACAAAAGTTAAAAACTCGATTCCATCATCTGGAATCGAGTTTTTTCGCGTCATTTTCTTCTAGCAGCTCGAAAATAATTGATCCCGGTTCCCGCAAATACTACGAAACTAGCCAATAGGAACAAAAATCCTACGGGGATTAGATAGAAATTTTCATGTAAAATGCCGGATTGATCGATGTATTCTACGGAGCTTGCTTTGATGAAGAAGCAGGCAAAGCCGAATAGTAGTAAAAATGTTCCGATCAAGGTCGTGATCAAATTGAGTTTGGCGCGTCGAGTCTCGCTGCCGTCTTTGATTAGTTTTTCAGTGATCTTGTTCACTTGAGTTCCTCCTAAAATCAATTCATCAAGCGAGAGTTGAAAAATCGTGGCGATGGCAATCAGCAT
Source organism: Enterococcus sp. AZ188 (assembly GCF_050544075.1). Lineage (NCBI taxonomy): Bacteria > Bacillati > Bacillota > Bacilli > Lactobacillales > Enterococcaceae > Enterococcus > Enterococcus sp. AZ188. The sequence goes on along the minus strand of NZ_CP172943.1, from coordinate 3,500,891 downwards.
TTCTAAATCTGGTAGATTGCGATTGTTTTCCCAGTTCGAAACGGCTTGTCTCGTCACGTGTAATTGAGTGGCAAATTGTTCTTGGGTCAAGTTATTTCTTGTGCGTACTTCTTTGATTTTTTCGCCAAATTCCATCTTTTTTTCCTTTCGCTGATGTGACTTAAGCATAGTCGAAACCCACGCTGATTCCAAGAAAGCAGGGCTTGCTGCTTGATAAATCAAGGGAAAGTGGTGCTTGCGTCGCTTTTTTTGTCCGCTCTTGGTTAGGGCGGGAGCCAATCATCTTTAATAACCGAAGCAATCAGCTGCTAAATAAACGATTTTATATGTGTTATTTTTACAGTGTATCTTTTCTTTTATTATAGCATTGTGATCGATGGGAGGGAAATGTGTGATACTGGTCTTTCGCTGCTTGATCGGTAGCTGTCTGACAGCTGTCGAGAGTATCGAGTGGGGAGCAACGCAACAGCAAGTTTCTTTTCTTAAAGAAAATCACTTAGTTGACAAATAGGGAAACATCTTGTTTAATATACCCCGAGGGGTATAAGAGAGGAGCAAGAAATGTTTTCATTATTTAAACGCATACCAAGTATGTCAACAGCAGATTTACAAAAAGAAGGAGCCAAAGAATGGACGGTTCTGGATGTTCGCACGCCGGCGGAGTACCGTAGCGGACACATTGCCTACGCCAAAAATGTACCGTTAAACAAGATTGCGGGCTTCACTCAAAAAGGTGACAAGAAACTGGCAGTCATTTGCCAATCAGGGATGCGAAGCAAACAAGCAGCCAAAATCCTAAATAAAAAGGGGTTTGATGTGGTCAATGTTCGCGGTGGCATGAATCAATGGCGGGGAACAACCAAAGGAGGAAAGTAACGATGGAAAAAATAGTTATTGTCGGTGGGGTAGCAGGAGGAATGTCTGCAGCAACGCGCTTACGTCGGCTTAAAGAAGTAGCGGAGATCATTATTTTTGAAAAAGGTCCTTTTGTCTCTTTTGCGAATTGTGGACTGCCGTATGCCATTTCTGGTGAGATCGAAGAGCGAGATGCCTTATTGGTCCAAACACCTGAGGCATTAAAAAAACGGTTTAACCTAGATGTGCGGCCTCTTCATGAAGTGCTGGCGATCGATCCGGAGGAGAAAACGGTCACGGTCAAACATGGCGAACAGGTCTTCACGGAATCTTATGATGCGTTGATTTTATCACCGGGGGCAAAACCGCTAGTACCAGCGATCAAAGGGCTAGAAGAAGCAACCAACGCCTTTTCTTTGCGCAATGTTCCTGACTTAGACCAAATCATGACACATCTTGAAGACAAAAAGCCTCAAAAAGCGACGATCATTGGCGCTGGGTTTATTGGGTTAGAAGTCGCTGAAAATTTACATAAAAAAGGCCTACAAGTAACGATCGTGGAAAAAGCACCCCACGTATTGCCACCTTTGGATGAAGAAATGGCGGCGTATGTCAAAAATGAATTGATCAAGCAAGGGGTCAATGTTTTGACCTCGCAGTCAGCGACCGCTTTTGAAAAAGCAGGGCAAGAAATCGTTCTGGAGGATGGAACGGTTCTGGCTTCAGACATCACGATTCTTTCGGTGGGTGTCCAACCAGAAACGGATTTGGCGAAACGTGCTGGTATCCAATTAGGACACCGGGGGGGTATCCTGGTAGATGAGCAATACCAAACCAGCAAGAAAGATATTTACGCGGTGGGAGATGCCATCGTTGTGAAACAACAAATCACTAACGAAGACACGCTGATCTCCTTGGCGTCACCAGCCAATCGCCAAGGTCGGCAAGTGGCTGATGTATTGGGAGGACTGACTCGCAAAAACAAAGGCAGTATTGGGACGGCGATCGTGCGCGTATTCGATCTTGCCGCAGCGTCCACTGGGTTGAGTGAGCGTAGTGCCAAACTGGCGGGGCTAAATCCTCAGGTGGTTCATCTTTCAGGCAAAGACCATGCTGGGTATTATCCTGATGCGACGGATATTTATTTAAAGCTGATTTTTGATGCTGACACTGGAAACATCTATGGTGCGCAAGGTATCGGTGCCAAAGGGGTCGATAAACGGATCGATATTTTGGCAACAGCGATCAAAGGCGGCTTAACGATCTTTGACTTGCCTGAACTGGAATTCACCTACGCGCCGCCTTTTGGCTCAGCGAAAGATCCAGTGAATATGATTGGCTATGCAGCGATCAATCTGGCAGAAGGAATCAGTGAGAATATCCAATGGCACGAATTGACGGAGGCCTTAGAAAACGGTAAGCAGTTGTTGGATGTTCGTTCAGAGATGGAATTAGCCAATAATGGGCGTTTTCAAGAGGCGCTCCACATTCCGTTAGATGAATTGAGAGATCGGTTGTCTGAATTGGATCCAAGTGTTTCGTATGTTGTTACGTGTCATAGCGGATTGAGAAGCTACATTGCCGAACGCATCTTAAAACAAGCGGGCATCAATTGTCAAAACCTCGATGGTGCCTTTTCGTTGTATAATACTATTAAGCCGGAGATGATTATTCATGATTAAAGCAATATCTATGGAGGAATTTACCCAAAAAGAAAAACGTGAGGCGCTTGAGATCCTTGATGTCAGAGAAGTTGATGAGTTTGCACAAGGACACATCAAAACAGCACAAAACCTACCGTTGAGCGAGCTGACGGAACAAATCAGCGACTTAGAGAAGAATAAAAATTACTATGTCATCTGTCATTCAGGGGCTCGTTCACAAATGGCATCTGAGTTTTTGAACCAGCAAGGGTTTCAAGTGACCAATGTCCTCGGCGGCATGTCAGCATGGAGAGGAGAAATCAAACGATGACCGCATGCAACAAAGATATTTTGAATCGGTTAAAACGAACCGAAGGCCAGTTGCGGGGGATTCAAAAAATGATCGAAGACGAGAAAGAATGCGTCGATGTCATCACGCAATTGTCCGCCGTCAGTTCCAGCGTCAACCGTATTATGGGGATCATTGTCGCTGAGAATTTGAAAAATTGTTTGGAAAATCCAGACAGCGACACGGAAACCCAAAAGCAGAAAATCGATCAAGCCGTTCAGCTGATCGTGAAGAAATAGCGGGATTTTTGAAAGGTTTGTCGCGTTTTTTATCATCCCATAGAAAAGGTTCAGAAGAGCAGTATGTTCTTCTGAACCTTTTTATTCTTCATCAGTGATTGCTTGTCGACACCAATGGAGGAAATAAGCGGAGCTTGTCGGGATGTTTTGTTTTTTAATTACGAAGGAATATACACCGAGAAGGCTGTATGGTTAAATGGAGGGAGAAACGTCAAAACGCCCGATGGGTCGTTGAGTATTTATAGCGACCAACGATCGCTTTTCTTGTGACTAAAATCACAATAAGCGAGTGGGTGTTGCGCAGTTATGACGAATGAGAGAGGAGAGCTTCTTGAACAAAAAAATACAGTCTTTTACATTGCCTTTGATTGCTTCCAATTTGTTTCAAATCATTATTGCACAAGTTTCCTTAGCGATTATTTCAAGAAGATCCACGGAAGCGCTGGCGGCGATCGCACTGATCGACGGGTTTCTCTATGCTTTTGCGGGTATCTTAGGTGCGATTGGGCTGGCTTTTAATATTTATGGCGCAAAGGCAGTCGGGCAAAGAGAAGAGACGCAGTTAAATGATTATCTGTCGTCGGTTCTTTTTCTAGTAGTCGCGATCGGTGTGAGCTTTTTGCTGATTTTCCTGCTTTTTGGACGAGACATTTTACAGCTTGTTTACGGATTTAGCGGGGAGCTGCTAGGAACTGCGACGTTGTATCTTGCAATCATGTCCCCCTATATTTTACTTACGTTAGTCACGTTTGTTTTTACTAGCCTTTTAAAAATTGAAAAGAAAACGAACTACATCCTCGGTGTTTCGATCATTAGTGCGTTGGTACAGGTGTTGCTTAGCTATTTATTGATCAACGGCAATCTCGGTTTTCCCGCCATGGGGGTCTTAGGCAGTGGCATCGCAAATATGCTTGCGACTTTGTGCTTGCTGGGGATTTATGGGGTTCTTTTAAGAGAAAGTCTAGCAAGAGGGCTAAAACAAAGACCACGAAAACGCGCCTTTTTATTGAAAAAATCGATCCCCTTAATGATTCAGGAATGCTTTGAAGGCTTAGTCTTTATTATTGCTTTTGAAGCTTTCGTCTCACGGTTGGGTGTTAGTACGCTGGCCGCCTATGCGATCGGCAGCCAAGGATTGATGATCGCACGGTTGCCTGCTTTGATGTATGGCAACGCAGTGACCGTCTTTGCGAGTGAGGCGAATGGTCAGAAAAATCGTCAGAAGATTTTAGCAGTGGGAAAAAGTGCCTTCGCTTCTTCTTTCGTGGCTTATGTTGGAATCGTCAGTCTGATCTGGGGCTTTCGTTCTGCTTTTTTCCAGTTGTTTACTACAGATGTCGCTGTTTTAGACTTGTTGCCAGCTATTTTGCCAATCATGCTGGGGATAATGCTCGTCAGTCCGTTATATGAAATCAAAAAATACTTATTACAAAGTTTGGAGTGCAGTCGCATGGTTTGTCTGTTGACAGGATGCGTCAACAGTCTGGTTTTAATGGGAATCACAGGCTTTTGGAGCAGTGGGCAGCTGAACTTTTTCTTCCTCTACTGTCTATACGGTTTGAATTTCCTGATTCTCGGCAGTTTCTTTGCAGGGCTGTTTTATTGGACGATCAAGCAGCGTTATCCTCAAGGCAAAGGACGCCTTTGAGGGGGATAGAAAAAAGCGAAGGTGCTGCTGATCCTTCGCTTTTTCGTCGCCTACAATTGGACAGGGGAGATTAATTGTGGCTGACTTCTTCGTAAAAGATAGCATTGCGTTCTGCAATCAGTTGGGTTTCCCTTCGCTCTAATTCGAGAAAGGTTTCGTCTGCCAGCAATTCGGCAGCAGAGTAGCCGGCCGCCAAGAAGTTTTCTGCATAGGTCAATTTCTGATTCGTGATGTTTCTTCGTTGCTCGGCAATGACGAGTAGCTGTTTCACATTCATACACTCACTCCATTCTTTTATAAAAAGCAAGTACTAAAAGAGGACAGCTAATAATACTTGCAAGTCAACGGTGAAGGCGGGATATCAATCATGCTCGGCTATTCATAAATAAGAGAAATACGGTAGGTTCGTTTCTGATTGGTCGTTTTATACGGAAGCTTTGTACTAAGTATAAAAAAATTTCCCCCGTAGTAACAGAACCTAGTCGTTTACATAAAGCAACGATTGGTTTACATTACTCGGACAAGCGGGTGTTACAAGAAAAACAAGTAATTTTTCCTAGGGGAACGGCGGGATTTGACGACAAAAAAACCTGCGATCGCCTCAGGCGGATAGCAGGTTTCACGGGCTAGTAGAAATAGCTTAAACGGTTTGTTTTGCTGGGCGCAGCAAGACTTCGCTGATCGCCACATGTTTGGGCTGTTGAATGGCATAAACCACTGCATTTGCTACATCTTCTGGCGTTAGGCTGTTGCCTTCTACGCGAGAGGTTTCTTTCAAGGCTGCTTCTAGTTGAGCATTACCTACGGTTTCAAACAATTCCGTGGAGACCATTCCCGGAGAGACGATGGTGGAACGAATGCCATGTTCACGTTCTTCTTGGCGCAAACCTTCCATGATTGCACGAACCGCAAACTTTGTCCCGTTGTACACGGCAGATCCCGGGTAAATGACATGTCCAGCAACTGAGTCAGTGGCGATGATCAAGCCGTCTTGTTGTTTTTGCATGATGGGCAGCACAGCGCCGATCCCGTTCAATACCCCCATGATATTGATATCCAGCATTTTTTGCCAGCTGTCATAGTTCAACTCTGCCAAGTTTCCTTGAGGCATGATGCCAGCATTATTGAAAAGGACATCAATCCGACCAAAGGAGGTCATGGCTAAATCAATGACTTGTTGGACTTGTTCGCGATTCGTGACATCGGCTGTTTGATACAAGACATTTTCTCCTAGTTTTTCAGCCAGTGCTTTGATGCGCTCTTCACGGCGGGCGGCGATTACTACTTTTGCCCCTTGTTCGGCTAGCTTAACGGCGGTTGCTTCCCCAATTCCTGAAGAGGCTCCCATAATTACGATAACTTTTTCTTTGATTTCTGTCATTTGTCTTTCCTCCAGTGAATGATTTTTTCATCGAATCCTGCTGCTGCCAAACCCAAACCTGCGAGATGACGGGTGATTGACAGTACAGTGCTTGCGGTGTATTTTTATTGTAGAACCTGAAGTTAGGTTTAGGTCAAGCGATAAACAAAACTTTTTTAGGAGCGATGCAAGTGAGTTACTCGATTGGTGAAGTATCAAAAACGACTAACATCCCCATCTCGACACTACGTTACTACGATCGAGAAGGAATGTTTCCGAATATGGCCCGTAGCAATGGCGGCATTCGGGTGTTTTCAGAAAAAGAAGTAGCGACGATCAAAGTGATCGATTGTTTGAAAAATACCGGCATGCCCATCAAAGACATCAAGAATTTCTTGGATTGGGGCGAGGAAGGCGATGCGTCTTTGCAGAAACGGCAGCAGCTGTTTCATGAACGCTTGGAAGAAGTCACAAAGCAAATGGCAGCCTTGCAAGAAACGATGAATACGATCAAATACAAATGCTGGTACTACGATACGGCGATGGAAGCAGGCACCGAAGCGGTAGTAAAAGAGCTACCGCTAGAAGAAATACCAGAAGAAGTCCGAGCATACAAACTGTAAGTCCATCGAAAAACCACCTGCTGTTTTTGCAGGTGGTTTTTCGATTCTACTGGTTTTGCTGGGAAAATCAACCTTGCCAGTTGCCGTTTTCTAATGAAAGACTGACAATCCTACGAAAATGGGCTCTGTTATTCAGTAGCGCTACTCAATAACCCCCACTGGAATCAAATAGCGGGGTTCATTTTCCGTCGGCAGTTGTAATAATTCTTTGAGTTCATGATCCGTGAAGGCGCCGATCGGCACAGCGCCTAAGCCTAACGCTTGGGCTTGTAAAAGGACGTTTTGGGCGGAATGACCGACTTCGATATAGGCATAGCGTTCGATTCCTCGGTCCCCATAGCGCTCAATCAGTCGTTCATAAACCACTGTATAAAGCAATGTGGCAGGTGCCTGTTGGATCGCTTGCTGATCCAATGAACCTTCCGCCAATGCGGTCCGAAAATCACCAGCAAGGATTTTTTCTAAGGCATGTTGCTCAGGTTGATACAGATAAAGCCCTGGCTCAAGCCCCGTTACCTGTGTGACCACGACATAGAGGTCTAAGGGATACAAGGCACCAGCCGAAGGCGCTGTCCGGCGACCATCTTCTGTAGTGACACCGGCAGCGGCCCATAAAAGCTGTGCCAGCTGTTCTTGTGTTAGCTCCGTGTCTTGAAAATCTCGTTGCGAGCGCCGCTCGAAGAGAGCTTCCGCCACACTGGTTTCCCCGTCTAAGATCGGTTGCGGCAGTGGAAAGGTTTCATAGGAAATCGCAGGTTCAGAAGAAGTGGCGGTGTTGGTAGTCGGTTGTTCTTCAATCGGTGCTGTATCCGCACTGCAGCCAGTGAGGAGTAAGCCCAGCATCCAAAGAGCGCCTAAATGAGCAAAGCGAAATCGTTGGTAACGGGTCATGAGGGTTCCTCCTTTTCCTAAGGACTTCGTGTTATTTATAAGTATAACAAGGATTGCTTTTTAATGCGCTTTTATTCACAAGTAGATAATTAGGGAGGTAAGCAGTCTCTCAGTCGTATCATAGGCTGATTGTGCTTTTTAATATTTTCTAAAGACCTAGATAATGAGTAGTATCGTATGAACTTGCTATGAATATTTTTTATGAAATCCAAACCGACTGCAATCAAACGTAAGAGAAAAAAAAGCCATACAAAAACCCTCCAGCAATTCGTTGCTGGAGGGGTTCATTTAATTGGCGGCTGCCAATGACGCTTGGTTTTGTTTGGCATGGTAGGCTTCTACGTCTAAGATTGCTTGTTTGAACATTTCTCGCGTGATCTCATAAGGCACGTGGACGATATCATTGGTGGTCATTGCTTTATCTAAGATTGCCTCAAGGTCGCTGGTGGCGTTAAGACCCATATCAGCTAAGCAAACCGGCAGTTTGTTTTCCTTCATAAAGGCGTAGATGCGCTGGAAGAGGGCCTCTTGCTGATCTAGCTGCAACAAGGCCAAAACACCGTAACTAACGGAAGCACCATGTAAATAGTCTTCCATTTTTTCCAAAACGGTCGTTCCGTAGTAAAAGGAATGGGCAAGGGCGGAGTTGTAATCATTGATGACTAAGACGGAAACTAAGCCGGTAGTCACGATGATATCCAAGACGACTTGCTCAATGGCATAAGATGGCTGATTGGCGGCACTGTCTTTCAAGGCTTGTGTGCCGTATTGCAATAAGCGTTCCGTGCACATTTTGCCGATTTGGATGCCTAACCCATCGGTGTAGTCTAACTCATCGCCCCGCGCTGAAAACGTTGACTCGATCTCTTTGGAGAGGGCATCGCCGATTCCTGCCCATAAGTACTTGTCGGGGGCTTGGGCGATGATTTCACTGTCGATAAAGGCATGGGTTGGCGGCTGCGAAGGGAAAAACAGCCCTTGCATCTCGCCGTTTTCTTTATAGATGACACAGACCGCGGTGACTGGTGAGCAGTTGGAGCCGATCGTTGGGAAGGTGAAGACTGGTTTGCCTGCTTTTTCTCCAACCACTTTGACGGTATCGCAAACGCGGCCGCCGCCAACGGCGAATAGAACATCGGCGGCTTGGACGCTTGGATTGGCTAACAGCTGATCGACGTTTTCATAGGTCGAGTTGCCGCCGTACCACAAGGTATCCGTCACTTTGACTGCTGACGTTAAACCGGCTTTGATCTTGTCTTCGGCTTTTTCAAGGGCGGTTTTTCCGCCGATGATCACGGCATTGGTGCCGTATGGTTTTACGATGTCATTTACTTTTTCGTAGGCGTCCGCCCCGATTGTGTAGTTTGGCAAAAAGATACTTTGACTCATACTGTTTTCCTTCTTTCTTGGCCACGAGATTGGCTAAAATTGGTCCGGTAATTTGATGGATCACCATGCCGACTGCGGCAGGGGTAACGGCTGCAGCAATGGCGGCAAAGTGGGCATTGGCTAACGAGATCGCTAGGCCGGTATTTTTCATCCCTAATTGAAACATGATGGATTTGGCTTGGGTGGCACTGACGCCCATCACACGGCTCAGACCATAGCCTGCGCCGTAGCCGATCAAGTTATGGAGCAAGACTAAGAAAATCACGATCAAGCCAGATTGGACGATCACGGCACCGTTGCGAGCGACAGTTCCGGCAACGATCAATAAGATACTAACGGAAGAAATCAACACAAATGATTGCAGAAATCGCTCGATGTGCTTGGCAATGAGTTTGTGGACGATCACCCCTAAAATGATCGGCAAAAGCACCATCTGCAAGACAGACAAGAGCATTTCCCAGAAGGAGATCTCAGTATACTGACCAGCCAAGATGTAAACCAAAAAGGGGGTAACGACGGTCGCTAACAAGGTCGATACCGTGGTCATGGAAACGGTGAGGGCGACATCGCCTTTGCCGATAAAGGTCATGACATTGCTGGCGGTTCCACCAGAAACGCAACCTAGTAGGACAAACCCGATGATCAAACCGGAAGAAAGACCAAACAGCTGCGCTAAGCCGTAAGCCACCAAAGGACTGATGGTGAACTGGAAAAGCACCCCTAAGATGAATGCTTTAGGCTGTAAGACGACCATTTTAAAAGCAGCAACGTTTAAAGTCATCCCCATACAAAACATGATGATGCTCAAAAGAATCGTTGTACGAGGCGGAATCCATAAGAAGGGTTGCGGGAAAAAATAAGAGACGATCATCAATAAAATCATGATATAGATCAAATACTTGTTTACAAAAGCAGCGATCGTGTTGACGGTTTTCATAAGAAAAATCATCCTTCCTTTTTCTGCTTGACCAATCAAGTGTTCAAACAGAAGGGGTCTTTAGAATAAGTGCAGTGCATAACCGCGGGGAATCGGCAGCAGTTGTTCAACGAGCGTTTTGGATCTATCTGACATCAATGTGTCAGTTTGCAAAAGGCCGCTTCCTTGAAAATGGGTATAAAAAAACACTCCATCTCAAGAAGTTGATCTTCTTTTTGGATGCAATGTGAATAGGGACTCTTTGAATGTATAAAATCAAACAGTCCCGACTATAATAATAAAAGAATTCGTTTGCTATCATTGGTGCAGGTCATATACGCCACCGTCCTTTTCTTTATTTGGAATTTTCTAAATATTTAAATTATTTCTACCTAGTCTACAAAAGAGTCAAGGCTTTGTCAATCGTTTGAGAAGATTTTTTTCATTTTTTTGGGTGTTTTTTTAAAAACATGGGTTTCTATGGGGAAAAATAGCAAGAATTGGTTTGTGCTGTGCCTTTTTCCCTTTCGTTTAGGAACAGAATAGTTGTTGGATCTTGGTTTTTGTCCTACGATGATACTAGCAAGAGTTGGAAAAAGAATCGAGAGGAGCAAAGAAAATGAAAATTTTTGTCGTTGGTGCTACTGGACGAGTAGGTCAAAAATTGATCGACTTTCTAGAAAAACAAGGACACATCGTTTATGCTGGTGCGCGCAGCAGTGAGAAAATCACAGAAACGGAGACGATCAAGCCCGTGTTCTTTGATTTACACACGGAACCGGAAGAGATGGCGGCGAAATTCGAAGATGCGGAAGCGGTATACTTCGTGGCGGGTTCCCGAGGCAAAGACTTGCTGCAATCCGATCTGTATGGTGCGGTCAAAGTGATGCAAGCCGCCGAATCAAAAGGAATTAAACGCTACATCCACCTTAGCTCAGCCTATGCCTTAGAACCTGAACAGTGGCAAAGGGAAGGCATGGCGTCATTGATGGATTACACGATCGCCAAATTTTTCTCTGATCGCTGGCTGATCGACAATACCGCACTAGACTATACGATTTTGCAGCCGGGTGCGTTGAAAGAAACTCCAGGATCTAGTTTGATTGAGATCAGTGAAACGACCTCTGGTGCGATCCCGATCGAGGATGTCGCCGTCTTGTTGGGTGAAATGCTGGAGCGTCCAGCAACTTATCAAAAAGTCATCAAAGTCCAAGCAGGAGAAACACCGATCAGCGAGGCACTGGATCAGCTTTAAGGCGTGCCTTTGGGCTTGAAGAGAATGTACTGAAGGAAGCTGCACGGCAATAAATCGTTGTCGTGCGGCTTTTTTTGTGAAGAAGCCAGTCACTTTTCATTTTTGAAAGCGATGACTCTTGACTTTGAAAAAATAGTTTGTTACGCTTATTGCTAACTTTAGAGGGGGTGGTAAACGAATGTCAAGCGACTCGAGTGACGGTGAGCAGAAACACTATTTTGACTTACCTTACTTTTTAATTGAATAGGAGACCAACAACAGCGCGTTATTTAGGAGCAGTTTCTAAATAAGGGGCTTATTTGTGTTATCCATCAATGAAAAAGAAAAGGAAGAAGAATAAATGAATAAAAAAGAGTTTCAATTATCAGTGTCAGAAACAATCGAACAGTATCAGGTGCCCTCTATCGATCAAGGATTGACTGAGGCACAAGTAACCGAGCGGTTAGAAACCTACGGATTGAATCAATTAGCGGTCAAAAAAACCGCCAAGTGGCGGTTGCTGCTGCGGCAATTCCATAACACGATCATCTACATTTTGATTTTCTCCGCCATCTTAACGCTGCTGATGGGGCATTTCTCTGATGCCGTGATCATTGGCATCGTCGTACTGGTCAATGCGTTGATCGGTTATTACCAAGAAGCCAATGCTTCCGATGCGTTAGAACGAATCAAAGAGATGCTATCAGCAGAAGCCACGGTCTATCGGAATGGGATTCGGCAAGATATTCCAGCTGCCGAAGTCGTTCCAGGGGATGTCGTATTCCTAGAAGCTGGTGACAATGTGCCCGCAGATCTGCGGATCATCGAAGCCGACAACTTGCGTATCCAAGAATCCGCCTTGACTGGTGAAGCCGATTCGGTGGAAAAAATAACAGATGCCTTAATGGATGAAGCAACTCCATTAGCGGAACAACGGAATTTGGCGTTTGCTTCGACTTCCGTGACGTCAGGAAGCGGGAAAGGGATCGTGATCGCTACCGGCGCCACGACTGAGATCGGGAAAATCTCCACAGAAGTCAATCAAACGGAAGAACGAAAAACGCCGTTGATGAAAGAAATCGATGGGCTGGGGAAAGGCATCACCTATGTGATCATGGGCGTGGCGGTCTTGCTGTTTATCGTCAGTTTGTTCCAGCAAACCTACGCGATCTCTGTCTTGTCCTTAGCCGTCGTCACCATGATCGTCGGCTCGATCCCAGAAGGATTGCCAGCAACGACATCGGTGGTTTTGGCGATGGGTGTCAGCGACATGGCAAAAAACAAGCACACCATCATCAAAACACTGCCGGCGGTTGAAACGCTAGGCTCAGTGGATGTGATCGCGACGGATAAGACCGGTACCCTGACCAAAAATGAAATGACGGTCAAAGACATCGTATTGGCTGAGCAGGAATATGAAGTGACGGGTGACGGCTATGCGCCGGTGGGCGTGATTCGTCCAAAGCAGGAGGACGTTCGCACGCAAGACATCTTGCAGTTGTTTTTGGAAGCTGGCTACGAAGCCAACGATACGGTACTGGTCCCAGAAGGAAATCACTGGACGATCAATGGGGAACCAACAGACGGCTCCTTTTTGACGCTGTATCATAAGCAATTTACCTATCCGCAAGCACCCGCTTACCAAGAACTGGATATGCTGCCCTTTGATTCGGACAACCGCTACATGGCGAAACTAGTGGCAAACCCTGCGGGGGAACGCTTGTTATTTGTTAAAGGCTCCCCAGATAAATTGTTTGAAATGGTGCAAAAACAAGCGGCGCCTTTTGATGAAGCCTATTGGATAGGCCATGTCCGCCGCTTGTCGGCAGAAGGCAAACGGGTGGTAGCGGTGGGCTATCAGAAAGTCTCGATTGATCACATTGATGAAACGATTTTTGAGCAAGGGCTGCAATTACTAGGGATCGCCGGGATCATCGATCCGCCGCGAGAAGAAGTGATCGCTTCCCTGAAGGAAATGAACCAAGCCGGTGTTCAAGTAAAAATGATCACGGGGGATCACCCTCTGACTGCCAAAGCGATTGGGGAAAAGCTTGGTTTAGCGGATGAGATTCACGTCGTGACTGGTGCCGAGTTGGATCAGATGAGTGAAGCCGAATTTCAGGATGCTGCCTTGACGAATCAAGTCTTTGCACGAACCACGCCGAAAAATAAATTGGACATTATCAGAGCGCTACAAGCCAAAGGTAAAGTCACGGCGATGACAGGGGACGGGGTCAACGATGCCCCTGCGTTGAAGCGGGCGGATATCGGTGTAGCGATGGGGATCAGCGGCACGGATGTAGCCAAAGACTCTGCTGATATGATCTTGACCGATGACAATTTCGGTACCATGTCCTTAGCGATTCGCGAAGGACGCAGGATCTATGACAACATCAAAAAGAGTATTCTGTTTCTGTTGCCGACATCTTTTGCCGAAGGGCTGATCATTGCCTTTACGATCATGATGCAAAAAGAATTGCCGCTGCAGGCGACACAACTGCTGTGGATCAACATGGTTTCTGCTATTACGATCCAGTTTGCGTTTATCTTTGAACCAGCAGAGTCTGGGATCATGAACCGCAAACCGCGAAAGACAGGCAATAAATTGTTGAATCGCCACGATATTTGGCAGATGGCGTATGTATCGATCTTGATGGCAGTCATCAGTTTGATCGCCCATGACTGGCTCTTGCTGCAAGGCGTCAGCGAAGCCGTTGCTAGTACCATGATGGTCAATATCGTGGTCTTGAGTAAGATTTTTTATTTGTTCAACATCCGTACCAGTGCACCAGCGTTTTCTAAAGCTTCCTTCACCAATCCAAAAGCGTTCGTGATCATTGGGGTGATGCTGGTTCTGCAACTGTTATTGACCTATGTTCCATTTATGCAAAGCGCCTTTCATACTGAGGACATGTCCTTGATTGGCTGGGTCATCTCAGCAGCTTCTGGGATGGTCGTCTTACTCGTGACGGAGTTCGATAAATGGCTTCGTTCGAGAAAAAATATTTAACCTAGGTTTTCTCGTGTTTTTTACAGGCAAAACCGCCTTGCTGCAGCTTAGGAAAATGGCGGAACGACAAGGGATTTCTGCTGTCGCTGCTTTGGGGTTGCCAAAAGAAAAAGCCAAGAGGAATTCCTATTGGCTTGTAATCAGGCCTATTGACAAACAAAAATGGTCGGGCTAAAATGCACATGAATTGAATAGTATTCTTCGGGGCAGGGTGTAATTCCCGACCGACGGTGACAAGCGCAATGCTTGAAGTCCGTGACCCGCATAGCTATGCGGTGGAGCCAGTGTGAATCTGGCACCGACAGTGAAAGTCTGGATGGGAGAAGAAAAACCACAAAATTTCAAGGGGCGCAGTGCGTCTAAAATTGATTTTTTGCCGGTCTTGTTTGTCTATGCCTCGTGAGATTCTCACGAGGCATTTTTTTATTGAAAGGAGGAAGGAAGATGCATAACGAATACATGCGTTTGGCGATCGCAGAAGCCAAAAAAGGGCGTTACCAAACCATTACCAATCCGCTAGTGGGCGCTGTGATCGTCAAAGAGCAACGGGTCATTGCCAAAGGGGCTCACTTAGTCTATGGGCAGCCCCATGCGGAACGAAACGCCATCGAACAATGCGATTCCTCCGAAGACCTAATCAATTCGACTTTATACGTGACGTTAGAACCTTGCAACCATCAAGGAAAACAGCCGCCTTGCACTCAGCTGATCATCGACAGCGGCATCAAAAAAGTAGTCGTCGGCCAGTTAGACCCTAACCCGATCGTGGCTGGACAAGGCAAGCGCTTTTTAGAAGAACAGGGCATCGAAGTGTTGGTGGGCATCGAAGAAACAGAAGTGCGCCGTTTGAATCCACACTATAATTTTTACCATCAGCATCAGCTACCTTACGTGGCATTGAAGCAAGCGATCACTTTAGATGGTCGGATCGCTCATGATGCGCAGACCCGCAGTGCCATCACTGGTTCAGCGGTTTGGCAAAAGGTCCATCAAGAACGTGGGGACTATCAAGGAATCTTAGTGGGCAGTCAGACGGTGTTGACGGATGATCCCACCTTATTGACCACGGTTGAAACCAGCTTTCCGCCGATTCGCATCGTGGTAGACCGTCGGGGGCGAACGCTGTCGCAACCCGATTTGGCACTGTTTGCCGATGATTCAGCACCCGTGTGGATTTTTACGCAGCAGGCAGCTGTCAGTGATTTGCCAGCGCATGTCTCAGTGATCCAACTGGAAGAATTGACGATCGCTGCATTGTTGAAGGAGCTTGCCGCACGACAGGTCCAATCGCTTTACGTGGAGGGAGGCGCTGCGATCCATGATGCCTTTTTAGCCAGCGGACTGTGGCAAGAAAGCATTACCTATGTGGCGCCAAAGTTTCTTGGGGGCAATAGTCTCGCTAGTTTTGCCAGTGAGCGTACCCCGAATCAGCTGCAACGGCTAACAGAGGTGACGGTGACGGCAGTTGGGGAAGATGTTTGCATCCGAGGAAGGAGACCAGAGGAATGTTCACAGGATTGATTCAGGAAAAAGGCCGCATCAAAGAGATCCGCAAGCAAAGCCGCACGATCCAGCTAACCTGCAGTGCGTCCGAAGGATTACTGGCGGATTACCAGATCGGAGACAGTATGGCGATCAACGGGACGTGTTTGACGGCGATCGCCAAACAAGCGACGACGTTTACGGTGGATATCATGCCAGAAACCTTTCAACGAACGACCTTTAAACAACTCTCGGTGGGTGCCGAAGTCAATTTGGAGCGAGCGATGGCAGCGACGCAGCGTTTTGAAGGCCACTTTGTCGCAGGCCACATTGATGTAACGACCCGTTTGATCCAGAAAAAGCAGTTGGAAAATGCCTTGATCTTGACGTTTGCTTACCCTGTCAGTGTGCAAGGGGAAATCATTCCGCAAGGGTCGATTGCGATCAATGGCGTCAGTTTGACGGTCACCCAGACGACGGCACAGGCCTTTTCCGTTAGCTTGATTCCCCATTCCAAAGACCAGACGACGCTGGGGCAGTTGAAACAAGGGGAGTGGGTCAATATCGAGACGGATATGATTGGGAAATATGTCAAATACCAACGAAAATGAAAGAAGGCAGACGATGCATAAAGTAGAACAAGCAGTGGAATGGTTAAAAAAAGGCGGCTTAGTGATTGTCGCCGATGATGAAAATCGGGAATCAGAAGGAGATTTGATTGGGATCGCTGAATACGCAACGCCAGAAGCCGTCAACTTTATGGCGACTTATGGCCGTGGCTTGATCTGTGCACCCATCTCACAAGCGATCGCTAAAAAGCTGGCATTGCCTGAGATGACCGCCAATAATACGGATGCCTTTGGTACCGCGTTTACCATCAGTGTCGATCACGTGATGACGAGTACAGGAATTTCTGCGAAAGACCGGGCAGTGACGATTGAAAAGTTGGCTGATCCTGCGTCACAGGCTGCGGATTTTTATCGCCCTGGACATATCTTCCCATTGACCGCTCAACCTGGCGGCGTGTTGGAACGCAGAGGACATACAGAAGCGGCTGTGGATTTAGCGAAGCTTGCTGGCAGCGTGGAAGCAGCCTACATTTGTGAGATTTTAAATGAAGATGGCACGATGGCTCGGGTCCCAGAATTGAAAAAATTAGCAGAAAAATGGCAGCTGCCGTTTTTGACCATTGACGAGTTGGCGGAATATCTACGAGGAACTGCGCCTATCACGGTGGATTTGCCAACGGCTTATGGGGCGTTCCAATTGACCTTATTTGAAGATGAATTCGGCAATGAACACCTTTTACTAGCCAAAGGCGAGATTCAACATACTACTGAGCCGCTTTTACTACGGATCCATTCAGAGTGTTTAACTGGCGACGTCTTCGGCTCTCATCGCTGTGATTGTGGCGAACAGCTGCAAGAAGCGATGCGGCAGATCGAGGCAAAAGGCCGTGGTGCGATTTTGTATCTACGCCAAGAAGGCCGCGGTATTGGCTTGCGGAACAAGCTCCGTGCCTACCAGCTGCAGGAACAAGGAATGGATACTTATGAAGCAAATATTGCATTGGGGTTTGCAGCAGATGCCCGTCATTACACGTTTGCTGCCGATGTTTTACGTTCCTTAGAAGTGCAGGAGATTCAACTGATGACCAACAACCCTGACAAGGTGAAGGAATTAGAAAGCTTAGGGATCAAGGTAGTAGCACGGGTACCGCTGGAGATGCCTGTGCATAAAGAAAACAGTAGCTATTTGAAAACGAAGAAAGAAAAGTTTCACCATTACCTATCTATTTAATCAACCAAAGGAGAATGAGCGATGACAGTATTTGAAGGAACGTTTCAGGGAGAGGCAGTCAAAGTAGGGATCGTGGTTTCACGATTCAACGAGTTTATCACTTCCAAGTTAGTGGAAGGCGCCAAAGACAATTTGGTGCGTCATGGAGTCAAAGCAGAAAACATCGATGTGTATTGGGTACCAGGGGCTTATGAGATTCCGTATATTACCAAAAAAATCGTTGACCACAAACAATACGATGGGATCGTGACATTAGGTGCCTTGATTCGCGGAGCAACGACCCACTATGAATTGATCTCAAATGAAGTGGCGAAAGGCGTAGCCCAAATTGGTCTGAATGCCGACATTCCGATCATGTTTGGTGTATTGACGACTGAAACGATTGAACAAGCCGTTGAACGAGCGGGAACCAAAGCCGGCAACAAAGGCAGTGAAGCCGCTCAAGGTCTTTTGGAGATGATTTCGTTGAATCAGCAAATCCTTGGCAACGCATAGGTTTCACGTGCTAACAAAGGGAAGCTAGCAAGAAAAAGCCTGCCTAAGCATAGGCTTCAGACTGGAGACAGACTTCGTACGAAATGAAGTCTGTCTTTTTTCATCATTAAAAAAACTGGATTATTTTGCCGAAGAATTTGCTTCTTCACGGGTACCGTGTTTTCGATAGGTCAATGGAAAGGAAAATGCCCAATCAATCACGAACATTAGAATAACTCTTATTTAAGGAAATTTTCAGAAAATTATTTACATTTCACAAAAGGTTCCTTATAATGACTCTATTCATTGAGAGTGATTCTCATTTGCAAATAGATGTCAAAGCAGAACCTGGCTATGGCGCTTTTCATGAGAAGAACTTTTATAAGCGAAAAAACGCACAGATGCTTCTTTTATGATGGCGGCGAGGCAACGGTCAAGGTTGTTTTTGCTGTGAAATCAGAGGAGTTCGTGCTGAATAAAGGAGAATCACATGTCGGTAGGGTTGATTAAATCAAATCGTTGGATGGTGTCGACAATCATTTGCTGTGTTTTAGTTGTCGCCATTCTCTTATCTGCAGGAGTTGCTTTGGCAAACGGCCAAGCCAATATCACCCTTGGCGAAGTTTACCAAATTCTCTTCTATAAAATCAGCCACGGGTTGGTTGGTGATCTTTCAGGCATTTCAGACGCAAACATCAATATCGTCTGGTTTGTTCGGGCACCGCGGGTCTTGCTTTCTATTTTTGTGGGGATGGGGTTAGCGATCAGCGGGGCAGTGATGCAGGCAGTGGTCCAAAATCCGCTGGCAGATCCATATATCCTAGGGATCTCTTCCGGCGCATCCTTAGGGGCGACCTTTGCCATCTTAGTCGGTTTTGGCGGCTCGGCGCTAGTCTTGCAGCTGGGCTTATCGTTTGGCGCCTTTGCAGGAGCGGGGATTGCGACTATTTTGGTGCTGCTGCTTGCCAGTATCGGTGGGAAAATGACTTCCACAAAACTTGTGCTGTCGGGGACGATCGTCAGTGCCTTATGCAGCTCTGTTTCAAACTTGATCATCTATCTGGCTAGCAATGCAGAAGGGATGAAGACCGTAGCGTTTTGGTCGATGGGCAGCCTAGCCTCGGCTTCTTGGAATAAATTGGGCTTTATCGTGGTTCTGGTTTCTTTGATCACGCTGTTCTTCCTGACGCAATACCGTGTTTTGAATACGCTTTTGCTGGGGGATGAAGTTGCTTCCACCTTAGGGGTCAAGCTGACCTTCTATCGGCGTTTTTACATGCTGCTAGCAGCGCTATTAACTAGTATCATCGTTGCGAATTCTGGGATGATCGGCTTTGTCGGCTTGATCATTCCTCATATCGTACGTGGAGTCAGCGGCTCGGATCATCGCCTGTTGATGCCTTTGACCGCTTTGACAGGCGCGTTGTTTTTGATTTGGGCGGATGTGATCGCCCGCTCGACCCTGCAAGGAGTCGAACTGCCGATCGGGATCATTACAGCGCTGATTGGCGCACCGATCTTTATCTATATCATTGTCAAACGACAATACAACTTTGGGGGGTGACGAGATGAAATTGGCAGTTGAAAAGCTCAATCTGACGATCGGGGATCAGCAGATTCTAAAAGACATCTCCGTCCAAACCGCACAAGGGCAATTTGTCGGTTTGATTGGGTCTAATGGCAGTGGTAAGTCCACGTTGTTAAAAGCCATCTACAAAACGTTGAAACCAGACAGCGGCGAAATTTATCTGGGTGAGATGAATATTTTGAAAAGTTCCGAAAAAAAAGTCGCCCAGCAAGTCAGCGTCGTCAGTCAATTCAATGAGTTGAGCTTTGATTTAACAGTAGAACAGATGGTGCTTTTAGGCCGCACGCCCCACAAGGGGTTGTTGGAACAAGACACCAAAGCCGACCATGAGCTGGTCACCGAAGCCTTAGCCAAAACAGGGTTAAGTGCCTACAGAAAACGCAGCTACCTCTCATTATCAGGAGGCGAAAAACAGCGGGTCGTCCTTGCTCGTGCCATCACCCAAGAACCGAAATTTATGATTCTCGATGAGCCGACCAATCATTTGGATATCCGTTACCAGCTGGAAATCTTAGAGACCGTCAAGCATCTGAAGATTGGCTTGTTGGCGGCGCTGCATAATTTGGAACAAGCAGCCAACTATTGCGACATTATCTATGCCTTAAAAGATGGTCGGGTCGTAGGGTATGGCGAACCAGAAACGCTGCTGACAGAAGAACTGATCGAAGAAATCTATGGCGTGAAATGCAGTATTTACCATCATCCGATCACAAGCGGATTAGGGTTTCATTATTATTTTGAAAAGGAGCAAACAGATGAATAAATGGGGAAAAATGATTGGGGTAGGATTGGCAGTCTTTACATTAAGCGCTTGCGGCAATACGAAGGATGAAGGAACTTCGGCTTCTTCCTCACAGGCAGAAAGTACGTATCCCTTAACCATCAGCAACTACACCAAAGCAGAAGGCGGCACGCAATGGACCGCCAAGGATCAAACCTTTAATGAGGCACCAAAAAAAGTCGTTGCCAACACACGACCAGCAGCGGAATTGCTGCTGCATCTCGGCCTCAAGGATCAGATTGCGGGTGTCGGTGCAACCTTTGGTGCCGCTGATGAGGAAGTTGCTGCTGATTACGCAGAACTCAACGACCTGGGCAGCGACTATATCAGTAAAGAAACAGCCTTAAGTGTGGATCCAGATTTGATTTTTGGCCGCGGGGGACTTTTCGATAACCAAGATTGGGGCGTCGGCACCGTTGATTCCTTGAACGAGATGGGCATTCCGACTTATGTCCAAGAAACCTCTGTCACTGGGGCGACGTTTGATTCTGTTTATCAAGACATTGAAAACCTTGGTAAGCTCTTCAATGTCCCTGAGGCAGCCGCTGCTTTTGAAAAAGAATTAAAGGATCGTCAGAGTGCCTTGGAAGAAAAAGTAGCAGACAAAGAAGAGCAAACCTTTGCCCATCTCTTTATGTCTGATCCAAGTGTGGTCAGTGTCTATGCCGCTCAAGACGAGTCTTTTTTCAATAGCAACTTTGACATGATCAAACTGAAGAATGTGTTTCAAGACTATTCAGGAGAAGTCAGTGTTGAAACCTTGATCGAAACGGATCCCGATGTCTTGATCGTCGGCGACTGGTCAACGATCGAAGGCAGTGTTTCTGGTCAAGAAATCATTGAAGGCTTGTACAAAAATGACAAACTCTCCAGCATGAAAGCCATCAAAAACAAACAAGTCTACAGCATGGACTACAATTATCTCTTTGGCTACGGCTACCAAGCCTTGACTGGTTTGGAAGAACTGGTAGAGCAAATGGCACAATAAACACCTCCTATTCCCATAAAAAGGAGAACCAACTTTTTATATAATAGAAGAAAATCAACGTTTCACTGGCCGATTGACCACAGAAACGTTGGTTTTTTGTATTTGGGAAAAGCAACCTTTGCCGCTGCCCGTTACGCAACAAGTAGCCCGTTAGCTGTTTTTTTCTGTCTCTTGGTTCATTTGATAGCGAGACAAAAGCTTTTCTTTGTGTTTTTGCATGATTGTTTCCAGAGAAATATCGTATTTATCGGCGAGAATAAATAAGTTATCCAGTACATCGCCCAATTCTTCCGTCAGATTTGCCAGTTTTTCTTCCGGCAAGCCTTCTTGTTCATCGGGACGGTCACGGCCAATCTCCAATGTCCGAATGGCACGGCTCACTTCCCCGACTTCTTCTGCTAAAAAATTCGCCCGAATAAACGGATCATATTGATACCAGTTGCGGGCTTTGTAGAAGTCACTGATAAATCGTTGATATTCCTCAATGTTCATAATTTTTTTTCCATCCTTTCCCAGAACCTTTATCAGAATCATGATATACTATTTCAAAATGATTGAGAAGGATGATGGAGAGTTTTATGAAAATTGCAGTCTATTGTGGTGCCAGTGTCGGTAATGAACCTAGTTTTGCAACAGCCGCCCAAGAATTGGGGCAGTGGATCGCTTCACGGCAAAATACGCTGGTCTATGGCGGCGGAAAAGCGGGCTTGATGGGCGTGCTGGCAGATGCTGTCTTAGAAAATGGCGGTCAGGTGATCGGGGTGATCCCAACCTTTTTAAAAGATCGGGAACTAGCACATCCTGGATTGACCGAACTCCATGTCGTCGAGACGATGTCAGAAAGAAAACGAAAAATGTTCGAATTGTCGCAGGCGTTTGTCGCACTGCCAGGTGGTCACGGGACGCTGGAAGAAATCACGGAGATGATCTCGTGGTCAAGAATCGGTCAAAACCCGAATCCTTGTGCTTTTTATGATGTGAACAACTTTTACCACGCAACGAGAGCCTTATATGACAACATGGTGGAAAATGAGTTCTTGACGCAGGCCGATCGCGAAAAAATCGGCTTTGCGCAAACAACGAATGAACTTGAAGCCTTTATTCAAGCCTACGAACCGCCAGTTATTCGGCAGTATTAAGCGTCTGTTGCAAAAGAGCAAGGCGAAGCACCGGCGGGTGTCGTCTTGCTCTTTTGCTTCTTTGACGCATTCTTAGTATAATGGGGTTTGTTTTGCAAGTGGGGTCATAAAATAAGATCCTTGGACAAAGAAATGGAGCGTAAATCATGACAACAAATTTTTGGGCTGAATTGCCGAAGCCTTTTTTTATTCTAGCACCAATGGAAGATGTCACCGATGTCGTTTTTCGGCATGTCGTTCAAGCTGCCGGCGCACCAGATGTTTTCTTTACGGAATTTACCAACTCCGATAGTTACAGTCATCCAGAAGGACGCGACAGTGTGCGGGGACGTTTAGTCTTCACCGAAGATGAGCAACCGATGGTAGCCCACATTTGGGGAGACAAGCCAGAGTATTTCCGTGAAATGAGTATCGGATTAGCCGAGATGGGCTTTAAAGGGATTGACTTAAATATGGGCTGTCCAGTGCCAAACGTTGCCGGACGAGGCAAAGGCAGTGGCTTAATCTTGCGACCAGAAGTTGCTGCTGAGCTGATCCAAGCAGCCAAAGCTGGCGGCTTGCCGGTCAGCGTCAAGACGCGTTTGGGCTATACCGAACTAGGGGAAATGGAAGCCTGGTTGACCCATGTCCTGCAACAAGATATCGCTAACCTTTCGATCCATTTACGAACCCGCAAAGAAATGAGCAAGGTCGATGCCCATTGGGAATTGATTCCTGAAGTGGTGGCCTTGCGGGACCGAATCGCCCCACAAACGAAGCTGACGATCAACGGCGATATCCCTGATCGTACCAAAGGTTTAGAGCTAGCAGAAAAATATGGCGTAGACGGAATCATGATCGGTCGGGGTATTTTCAAGAATCCCTATGCCTTTGAAAAAGAACCGAAAGAGCATACCTCAGAAGAGCTATTAGGCTTGCTACAGCTGCAATTAGACTTGCAGGATCATTACGCCAAAATGGTGCCACGCTCGATCGCAGGATTGCATCGTTTCTTTAAAATCTATGTCAAAGGCTTCCCTGGTGCCAGTGATTTGCGAGCAAAGTTGATGAATACCAAATCAACCGATGAAGTTCGGCAACTGCTGGCAGAGTTTGCGGAGGGAAAGACAGAATAACTTAGGTTGCTCCTCAAAGAAAGACGAGTGAAATAGATCGAAAGTAAGATGATCGTTTGCTGAACGAGTGATTATTAATAAATGTAAACATAATAAAGCAGTTACCTTTTTCTTTTATTCGAAAAATGGGGCTGCTTTTTTGCTTTTGCATTGATCGATAGTGAAGCAACTATGTTTCTTATCTGTAGATAGTTCAATTAATATCGGTGAAAAGTGAATTGTATCCGTTTTCTATCTTGCTTAAAATAAGAAAAAAAGGAGGAATTCCATGAAGATTAGGAAGATAATAATCAATCACTTAGAAGCACCAATTGGTGTTGGCGGAGAACAAGTAAGTTTTTCGTGGCAAATCGATTCGGAAGATAGGAATATTAAGCAAAAACGGTATGATTTGCAGCTATCATTAGACAATGAGTTTAAAACGGTTATCTGGCATCACAATGAGTGGAGCGAGCAATCAACGAATATCCCATATAAAGGTCCCAAGTTGGCTTCTCGACAAACCTATCATGTACGGGTAAAAAGTTTGGCGAGCACTGGACAAGAAAGTGATTGGGGAGTAACTCATTTTGAGACAGGCTTGCTTGAAGTAGGCGATTGGCAAGCCGATTGGGTGACAACAAAATGTCCCATTATTGAGCATGGGAAAATAAAACCGTTTACAGGTACTTACAAGTTTACGATTCAACAAGAAGTTGTGAAAGCCAGAATTTATCTCAGTGCACTGGGTATCTATTTTGCAGAATTAAATCAAATGAAAATTGGGAATGATTATTTTACTCCAGGCTGGACAGACTATAACGATCGCATTCAATATCAAGTTTATGACATCACTTCGCAGTTGCAGCGCCAAAACGAAGTGCAAATAACCGTTGCGGAAGGATGGTATAGCGGCTATCTTGGTTGGGAGAAAAAGAAAGATACTTATGGAAACTTTAATGCATTTATTGCTCAGATCGAACTGACTTATGCAGATGGATCCACCGAAATAATCGGTAGTGATGAAACGTGGCAGGAGTATAGCAATCAATGGCTTTGTGCTGATTTATACAATGGCGAGGAGCAAAATCTTCTTTTAGAAAGAAAGTATAACGGTCATTTGAAAGCGATATCTTATTCGAAAAAACAATTAACCAATCAAGAAAATGAGCCAGTACGTAAGCAAGAGAAATTGACCCCGATTGATTTGTTTCGTGATCCTTCAGGGCGTCTGGTTTTAGACATGGGACAAAATATGGTGGGATGGGTGCGTTTTACGATTAAAGGAGAAAAGAACCAAGTTGTTCGTTTGATACACGGAGAGGTGTTAGATCGAGACGGCAATTTTTATCGTGGCAATATTCGGGATGCTCAACAAACAGATACGTATACGTTAGACGGTTCTGTTCAAACGATCGAGCCGATGTTCACCTTTCACGGCTTCCGTTATGTTCATTTAGAAAACTTTCCTGAAGGCATCAAAAAAGAAGATTTTTCAGGTGTGGTTTTACATTCTGACATGCCAAAGACTGGTCTTTTTGAGACATCTGATGCAGCAATTAACCAACTACAGCACAATATTCTTTGGGGACAAAAAGGAAATTTTTTAGATGTCCCTACCGATTGCCCGCAAAGAGATGAACGGCTAGGCTGGACTGCTGATGCACAAATTTTCTTTCCTACGGCTAGCTTTAATATGGATACGTATCAATTCTTTTATAAGTGGTTGAAAGATTTACGCTTTTCTCAAATGAAAGATGGCTCAGTTCCCTTTGTTGTTCCGGATGTCTTAAAAGGGGTCTTTGCAGATAATGCGGCAAGAACAACCGCAGCTTGGGGGGATGCTGCAACGATCGTACCATGGGAAATGTACCAACGATACGGGGATCGCCAAATCTTAGAAGAAAGCTTTGACAGTATGAAAGCTTGGGTGGATTACATCCGAGGACAAGGGCCCGAAGAAGCGCTGTGGAATACGGGATTGCAGCTTGGGGACTGGTTAGCGCTGGATGCAGAAGAAGGCAGTTTTTTTGGCGCAACGGATGAAACACTCGTTGCTACTTGCTATTTTGCTTATTCTACTAGAATTGTTGCAAATACTGCCCGCATATTAGGGAAGTATCAAGAATACAAGATTTATGATGAGTTGTACCTCACAGTCAAAACGAAAATAGGAGAAACCTATGTTACAGATGATGGGCTAACTAGCGATACTCAAACAGCCCATATTCTTATCCTGATGTTCGAACTTTATCCAGAAGGGCAAAAGCGTTCTATAGTCAATAGACTAGTAGAATTGATTGAACAAAAAGATCGGCACCTCGATACAGGCTTTATTGGGAGTCCCTATATCTGCCACGTTCTTTCGGAAAATGGTCATTTAGATTTAGCCTACCAGTTACTTTTTAACAAAGATCTTCCCTCATGGTTGTACCAAGTAGAAAAAGGAGCGACAACGGTTTGGGAGCATTGGGATGGGATCAAAAATGACGGAACGTTTTGGGATGATGGGATGAATTCGTTTAACCATTATGCATATGGATCGATTGGTAATTGGATGTATGAAACAATCGCCGGCATTAAGGTAAAAGCTCCAGGTTATCAGCAATCAATTATTGCTCCTAAATTATCTCAGCACTTAACACATTGCAATGCTTCATTAGAAACGATGTTTGGTTCCTTGTGCAGTAGTTGGAAACGAAACGAAGAGACTTATGAACTAACGGTTGTAGTACCTGCTAATACAGAAGCAGAGATCGTTTTACCATCAGTAGCTGATCAAGAGAACGTGCGAAGAGAAATCAGTGAAACCTGGCAGCCAAAACGATTTGGTCACAGATCAGGGCGCACAGTCGTTGATATCGGCATTGCGAAATATGTGGAGCATGAAGCAGAGTATCCAACGGTACAAGAAGGACCAAATGATCTCACAGTCTTCGTGGGATCAGGCACCTATCATATACGCTATGAATTAGAAAGGAAAGAAAATAAATGACGAAAAAACGAGGTTTCCTATTTAAGTTAACGCTTTTGTCAATCTCTTTATTACTAACATCGGCGAATGCTATTTCCATGACGATCCCTATGATTCAAGCTAATTTTCCTGATATCAGCCAAACGACAATTGAATCTTTAGTGACAGTTCCCTCTTTTACCATGATGATTTTTGTCTTGTTAAGCGGTTTTATTTCATCAAAAATTGGAAGCAAGAAAACTGTTATGCTAGGCTTGTTGCTCTCGTTGGTTGGTGGTGTGTTTCCCCTATTTACCCAGAATTTTACGTTGATTTATCTGTCTCGCTTTATTTTTGGGGCAGGTCTAGGCTGTTACAACTCTTTGGCTGTAAGTTTGATCAACGATTTTTATGAAGGTGATGAAAAGCAAGCGCTGATCGGGTTTCAAAGCGCTGCCCAAAGTTTAGGATCAAGTTTTGCAACGTTTTTAGCAGGGATCCTTGCAACTGTCAATTGGCATTATGCTTTTGCCGTCTACTTATTGGCATTGCCTCTCTTGATCTTATTTCAGTTTGTTGTACCAGAGACTCAAGGAGCTTCTCAACAGACGGAAAAGGCAAAACAACAGATCAATCTGCCAACGTTTTTTTATGCAGCTGGCCTCTTTGCGCTCTTGGCAATGGTAATGGTCGTCTTTACAAAAGTAGGCTCTTTGGTCAGCGAACAGCAGATGGCGCATGCTAATTTTCTAGGGACAGCACTCTCCTTAATGACGTTAGCAGGGTTTATTAGTGGCTTAGTGTACGGAAAGTTCTTTCAGATTTTTCGCCAATTTACCCCTGTGGTTGGTGGGGTAGTGGCAACGATCAGTTTCTTTTTGCTTTCGATGGCTACTAACATCTATGCAGTGACTAGTTATCTTGTATTGATTGGATTTTGTTTATCTTTGTTCATTCCTTACATCTTTGGTGCTTTGCTGGGCGCTGCACCAAAAGGATCAGAAACATTAGCCGTTTCGGTGGGAATGGTCGGCTCGAATCTAGGGTCTTTTTCTTCCCCTTACATTAGCTCTTTTTTCGCTCGTATTTTTGGAAACACCACAGCAAGTTTTGCTTTAGGAATTGCCGGTGCTGGCTTTCTTATGTTAACGGTGATTTTCTTTGTGGATATTTTACGCAAAAGAAAGCAGGTAGCCAATAACTAAATGACTTCGCTGAACATACCCTAATGAGTTTTTCCATGGCTCCGCATACTTTTGGGAGTCATGTGAAACACTCGTTTAAATTGCCGATAAAAATAGCTTGTGGAGTGAAAGCCTGCAGTAGCAGCAATTTCTTCTATTGAATAAGTCGAATGCAACAGTAGATCTTTCGCAACTAATAGCCTTTTTTGGAGGAGCGTCTCTTGGAAATTTTTCCCAGTTCCTTTTTTTAACGCGTTGCTGATATAGTTCGCATTGAAGTTGAAGACTTGACTAAGCTCGTTTAAGGACACACTTTGATAGTGTTCATCAATATATTCAAGAACATCAAGCGCATTAAACTGACTGGTCTGATTTCTACTAACTTCGATCGTATAAAGCCGCATCAATTCTGAGAGGATCAGTTGTAAATATTGGCTAATAAAACGAAAATCAATGACTTCTGATCGCCAGTACTCTTGCAACAGTAATTGAACTTGGGTATGTAAGTGCGGCGTAGAGCTGGTATGAAAAAGTAGGAACTGATCATGTTGGGCTTGTTCATCAAATGCAGTAGCCAAAAAATTCCCGATCAAGCTATTATTTCGTTCTAACTGTAGGCAAAATAATGAAGTAAAGGTTTGATCATTAATTAATATATTGATGAGTAAGTCGTCTTCTTTTAATGGATCGATAGAGTGGGGAACATCGCGATCTAACACACAAAAATCGCCTTCAGTTAAGAGTATTTTTTGACCTTTGATGTATTGGGTACATTCGCCACTATAAACATAATTTATTTCAATAAAGTCATGAATGTGTTCAATCATCGGACCAAAACGATTGTGCTTTGCAATATATACCTGATTTCCTTGGAAAAACGGGGCTTTGGGCAGTCGGAAATGACCTGTCGCAGAATCAAATAAATCGTTACCGTTATCTGGAAGGTTCGGAATATTATTGATGCTCGTACCGGTTTTTCGTTGTTCTTTTTCATAGTCATTGATCTCTCTAAGGTAGGTTTCTAATTCTTGTTGGTTCAAGAGCGATAGCCTCCTATTAATTTAAGACATGGTATGTAATAAAAGTAGCAAGAGAAAGGAAAGATAGCAATGAAAACTTATTTGGCAATTGATATTGGCGGAACATATTTGAAATTTGCACTAATCGATGCGTTTGGAAAAATGCAAGACGTCCAAAGAGAGAAAACGCCGCAAACATTGTCCGGGTTAAAGCGATTGTTAGTATCGATCATAGCTGCACAAGGAAGAGATATTGCTGGGGTAGGAATTTGCTGCCCTGGTAAAATCGATCATACTCGAGGGATAATATTTAATGGAGGGGCATTACCGTTTCTACATGAATTTGCTATCTGTGATTTTATTGAAACAACATTTAATCTCCCTTGCTTAGTCTGCAATGATGGAAAGGCAGCAGCATTAGCTGAATTATGGTTGGGTAATCTAAAAGGAAAGAAGAATGCTGCAGCGATCGTTTTAGGAACGGGCGTTGGAGGTGGAATCATTTTAGATGGAGCGATTCTTCAGGGAGAGCATTTTCAGGCAGGGGAATTGAGTTTTTTGCCACGGACACCAGAATCTGGCGAAACAAAGAACCTCATGGGAGTTACGACTTCAGCTGTTCAATTTATTCAGCGTGCTGCAAAAGAATTAGGGTTACCAGATTTAGATGATGGAAAAGCTGTTTTTGAGACTTTAGAAATGGGGGATCCACGAATAAAAGAGCTCTTTAAAAACTATTGTCGAGAAGTTGTTCATATTATTTTGACGTTGCAAGCTGTGCTAGATATTGAAAAAGTAGTGATTGGTGGAGGCATTAGTCAGCAACCGCAATTGATCAGGGAAATTAAAGTTCTTTACCAGAATGTCAAGAAGCAGTCTTCTTTGGTTGAGGAAACCATCACTTCTGTTGTTATCGAAAAATGTAAATTTGGTAATGAAGCGAATCTTCTAGGGGCACTTTATTTGCTGCAATTAAAAATAAACGAGAAACAAAAAGATGTGTTTAACAATAACTAACGAGTGGAACCGCAGGCCTACAGGAGGAAATGGTCTTTTCTGTAGGTGTTTTTTTGTGGAGGCAAATATTTGTGAAGAATGACTGAAACATGAGCTGTGATTTGTTCTATTTTACTTTTATTTGCTGTACCCGCTCTCAATGTCAATCCTTTCTTGACAATAGATAGGTACCTATGTAAAATGGAGAACGGACTTTTAACTAGGTACCTATCTAAATAGTGAAGAGGCGAAAGGAGCTGAAGATCGATGGTTTCCGAACAAGAAATCGTGGAACGATTGTTTGAAGTGTATAAATTAAATCGGCGGTATGCGGAACAAAAGTATGGACGCTTTATGCCGGGACGGGGGCAGTTCAATTGCTTACTGGTATTGGACGAAAAAGGCACGTTGACCCAAAAAGATCTCGCCGCGTATTTAGCGATTCGTTCGACATCCACTGGCGAACTACTAAAGAAACTGGCTGAAAAAGGGCTGATCCAAAAAGAAGTCGATCCGAAAGATAAACGCAGCTATTTGATTTCGCTGACAGAAGCAGGCAAGGAAGAGGCACAGCGAATGAAAGAAAAACGCAGCAAGGCGCACCAAGAAATGTTGACCTATTTGACGGCAGAAGAAAAACAAGCCTTTGGTCAAGCCTTAGCAAAAATCGAACAGTTTTATCTTGAGAAGGAGGCGGACGTTGATTGAGTGAAACAGTCCAACGAACGGAACGTCAGCGGACGCTGATTTTTATTAATTTAATGATTACATGTATTGCCGTATCCATGTTGGCGACCGCATTGACGACGGCTTTACCCGCCATCGTCAATGACTTGCAGATTTCCGTCACTACGGGCCAATGGCTGACTAGCGGGTATTCTTTGGCAATGGCGATCGTTATGCCCTTGACGGCATATCTTATGAATCGTGTGCCAACCAAAAAGCTCTATCTCGCTGCATTAGGAATCGCTCTGGTGGGTTTGCTGCTTTGTGCCACAGCGCCCAATTTTCTAGTCATGATGCTTGCTCGTATTTTGCAGGCCGTAGGCAATGGAATCTTGACCGCGATGGCACAAGTGATCCTCTTATCGATCTATCCGATCAATCGCATCGGTGTCGTGATGGGCTGGTATGGACTCTCAATCACCGCGACACCCGTGATCGCACCGACGATCGCTGGGCTGATCGTGGACCGGTTGAACTGGCATGCAATTTTTTATATCGTTGCCGTGATTGTTTTGATCTCATTGATTTGGGCCATAAAGGTTTTTGATGATGTGTTGCCAGTAAGCAACAGCAAATTTGATCAGACCTCTTTTGTTTTGAGTGCCTTTGCTTTTGGTGGGATCACTTTAGGCTTTGGAAACATCGGCAGCTATGGCTTTTTCAGCTTGCCGGTTTTAGGAACCTTAGCGATCGGTTTGGTAGCAGGTATCTTCTTTGTCTTCCGTCAGTTAAGAGCAGAAACCCCATTTTTGGATCTGCGGGTCTTAAAAACAAAAGAGTATGCCATCAGTGTCTTTGGCAGTATCATGCTTTACTTGGTCTTGATGGGTTCGGCGATGCTGATGCCACTTTACGTGCAGTCGATTTTAGGCAAATCAGCGACGATCTCAGGGTTAGTCGTTTTGCCAGGTTCCCTAGTCTCGGCTTTTTTAAGTCCGGTGGCTGGACGAATCTATGACAAAGTCGGCATCCGTCTGTTGACGATTTTCGGCGGCGGCTCACTGGTCTTGAGCAACATCGGCATGTATTTCATCCATATACACACGGGTATTTGGGTAGCAGTGGTCTTGAACATGCTGCGCTGTGCCGCCACAGGCTGTTTGTTGATGCCCTTCGTGACGTGGGGAAATAAAAATATTCCGCCGCAGTTGACGGCGCATGGAACAGCATTATTGACTTCTTTGCGGACGGTGGCAGGCGCTATCGGGACAGCATTATTTGTCGGGATCATGAATAGTGTGGCGCAAAACAGCACGACCTTAACGGGGACGAGTGCACTGCTTCACGGGATGAATGTTTCTTTCTTATTGATGACGATCGCTTCTGGTCTGCTGTTTGCAACGGGGCTATTTTTGATTCGTGATCAGAAACCAGAAGCCGTGTGGCTGGAAGGTGCGGAGGAACCGCTGGAATAAAGAGGGGCACCTTTCTTTGAAGGGTGCTTTTCTTGATTTATTTCATGAAACTCTATGAAAAACCAAAAAATTCGATATAATAAGATAACTTATGGTTTAGGAGGAGTATTTTTTTTCAGGAAAGACTTGTTTTCATGGAAAAAAATCAGGGAGAAAATGAAGAATAAAGGCGTTTATTTTGGGTTGTCTGCCTATGTCTTGTGGGGCTTGGTCACACTATATTGGAAAATAATCGTTGGGGTTTCGCCATTAGCAACGATGTGCTACCGAATCGTGTGGTCCTTTGTTTTTATGGTGCTGTTTATTTTGCTTTCCGGGAAGAAAAAGCAATTTTTACAAGAAGCGCGTCTGCTGTGGAAGAACAAAGTGTTTGCTGGACTGATCGTTTTAGCTTCTGTGCTGATCTCCATCAACTGGTTCACCTTTATCTTTGCGGTGAGTGCGGGCCATGTGATGCAAGCCAGCTTAGGCTATTATATCAATCCGCTAGTCAATGTCTTGTTAGCAACCGTTTTTTTGAAAGAACGTCTTAGTCGTACTGGCATGCTGGCGTGTCTGCTGGCAAGTATCGGGGTGATCTTATTATCGATCCAAACAGGAACGATTCCTTATGCCTCACTGATCATGGCCTTTTCCTTTAGTACGTATGGCTTGATCAAAAAAAGAATCCCTATTAGTTCCGTCACTGGGTTAACGATCGAGACGATGGTGATTTTTCCCTTTGCGCTCGTGTATATTTTAGGGTTTTCAACCGTAGGTTTTATGAATTATCCCTTGCAAACCAATCTCTTATTGATGGGTGCCGGGATCGTGACGGCTATTCCGTTGTTGCTGTTTGCGGAAGCCGCGAAAAATGTTTCTTACATTACGCTTGGGTTTATTCAATACATCAACCCGACGATCATGCTTTTGTTGGCCATCTTTTTGTTTCACGAAACCTATTCACTGGCCCAATTTTCCGCCTTTGCGTTTATTTGGCTAGGGATCGCGGTCTTCACCTATGGTACGTTAGGCACGGCTATGAAAGAGCGGCGCATGGGACAGCAAAGAAAGCAACTCTGATACATTAGGAATGGCTGCAGCTGAGCCATTCCTTTTTTTATTAAAAAACAACTCAATTTAGATAGTGAAGGATGTTGCAAGGAGAATTGTTCAATGGTATAACAAAGGAAAAGCACGTTGCAGAAATTCTGATTGAAAAGGGTTGCATCTGCCACAGGGGTGTGTTATTATTCTTTCAGTTACAAGGATTGTTACTGTTCGGCAGGCAAAACCAGAATTGACCGTAGCGCGCTAATGGGGAGATTCTAGGTTTTTTTATTTTGGAGTGAGGGAAAACGATGGTTATTGGGAAAATATTAAATAATAATGTCGTCATCTCGACCAATGATGCCGGTCAGGAAGTGATCTATATGGGTCGTGGCATTGCGTTTAAGAAAAAGGTCGGCGATCCAGTGGATGAAGCCTTTGTCGAAAAAGAATTTGTGTTAAAGGATACGTTTACCGCAAATCAGTTTCAGCAATTGTTTTCAGACATTCCTGTGGAAGAAGTCGAAGCCGTCAAGCAAGTGGTGGATGATGCAGAAGCATCCTTGGGGATCGAGCTGTCGCCAAATATTTATTTGACACTGACCGATCATATCCATTATGCGCTAGTTCGGGCACGTGAAGGCATTGAGCTGCCGAATCCATTGTTGTTTGAGACCCGCAAATTTTATCCGAAAGAGTATGCGGTTGCAGCAGATGCCGTTGCTTATTTTGAAAAAGTCTTCGGGATTTCATTGCCGGAATCGGAAATTGGCTTTATCGCCTTTCATATCGTCAATAGCGAACAAGCAAATGGTACGATGGAAACCACGATGCAAGCGGTAGAGATCGTTCGTGACGTACTGGCGATCATCAGTCGTTTTTATGGACGAGTCTTTAACCCAGATTCCTTGAACTATCAACGGATCACCACGCATTTACAGTATTTTGCGCAGCGCTATTTAAGCGATGAACTTTCGGGGGAAAAAGATGAATTTTTATTTGCCCTTGTGCAATCGAAGTACCCTAAAGCGTTTCAAACGGTCCAACGGATCAACGAATATTTGATCAAAACCTACGACAAATCGATCGGTGAATCAGAAATGATCTACTTAACGATCCATATCGAACGTGTCGTCAATGATCAAACCAATTAACATTCAATCATTAACGGATTGTTACTGTCAGGCAGGCAATACCCAGATTGAAAAGACAACAGTCAGCGAGGAAAAGACTCGTTGGACGGTCGTTTTTTCAATCTGGGTTTTTTTATTAAAAAAGGAGTGTTGAAAAAATGAGTTCAAATAAAGAAATTGCAGTTCGCGTCCTCGATGCGGTGGGCGGCAAAGAAAATGTCAATAGCGTGGTGCATTGTGCGACCCGCTTGCGTTTCAAATTAAAAGATGAGAACAAAGCGGATACGGCACGCTTGAATCAAGACGACGACGTGATCCAAGTCGTTCAAAGCGGCGGACAATACCAAGTGGTGATCGGCAGTCATGTCAGCGACGTTTACCGTGAATTGAATGGAGTAGCGAACTTCGATGGTGAAGCAGATAGCAAAGTCGACAAAGGCAACCTGTTGAATCAACTGGTGGATATTATTTCGTCGATCTTCACGCCGTTTTTAGGCGCAATGGCAGGTGCCGGGGTCTTAAAAGGCTTCTTGACGCTGGCAGTCACCTTGAATTGGTTAGCAGCTGATTCTGGGGTCTACACCGTATTGTATGCGATTGCCGATGGGTTGTTTACCTATTTACCAGTGATGTTGGCTTTTACTGCAGCGAAAAAGTTTCGCACCAATGAATTTCTAGCGGTTTCCTTAGCGATGGCGTTGGTTCATCCAGACATTACCGCTTTGGCTGGACAAACCTTGAGTTTCTTAGGCCTACCGGTCATTATTGGTGCGAGTGCTTATACGTCTTCCGTCATTCCGATTATTTTAGCGGTCTTTTTACAAAGCTATGTGGAGCGTTTCTTTAAAAAAGTCATTCCTAGCTTCTTACAGATCATCTGTGTACCTTTAGCGGTCTTCTTGATCATGGCGCCATTGACCTTTATTGTCGTCGGTCCACTAGGAACGATTTTAGGAAACTTGTTAGGTAGTGCTTACGACAGCATTTACCACTTCAGCCCACTGATCGCTGGTGCTGTTATGGGTGGTTTATGGCAAGTCTTTGTGATGTTTGGCATGCACTGGGGCTTTGTGCCGATCATCATGTTGAATCTCAGTCAAACCGGTGTCGATACCATGGTACCAATGCTGTTGCCAGCTGTCCTTTCTCAAGGTGGTGCAGCGCTAGCAGTGTTCTTTATGACAAAAAATGTGAAATTGAAAGGCTTGGCCCTTTCTTCAACGATCACCTCAATTTTTGGGATCACAGAACCGACGGTGTATGGGGTAACCTTGCCATTGAAAAAACCATTTATCGCCGCGTGTATCAGTGGTGCCATCGGGGGAGCCTTCATCGGCTTCAGCCAAGTCGAAAACTATACCTTTGGGTTAGTCAGCTTACTAAGTCTTCCTTCCTTTATCCCACAAGATACGAAAGATCTAAGTGGTCTGATCGCAGCTTCAATCGGAACGGCTATCGCTTTTGGCGCCGCGTTTGTCTTGACCTTCTTCTTACGTTTTGAAGATCAGCCAGCAACCGAAGCCAGTGCAGCACCAGCAAAAGAGCCAGCAGCACCCACAGATAGTTCGTCTAAAGAACGAGTGATCCTCAGTAGTCCGTTAGAAGGCAAAGTGGTTCCCTTAGCAGAAGTCAAAGACCAAGTCTTTTCTTCTGGTGCATTAGGAAAAGGCATCGCCATCGAACCGACCGTCGGGGCTTTGTATGCGCCGGCAGATGGCACCATCACGACGCTCTTTCCTACCGGCCATGCTGTTGGTTTGACCACTACGGATGGAGCAGAAGTCTTGATGCATATTGGTATGGATACCGTGGAACTAGATGGCAAAGGCTTTGAGGTCTTTGTTAAACAAGACGATCAAGTCAAACGCGGTGATTTGTTGGTGAAGTTTGATCTAGATACGATCAAAGCTGCCGGCTTATCCACGATTACACCAATCGTTGTGACGAATACGCCGCAATATTTAGATGTGATGGATATGAATCAAACCGATGTCTTGCAAGGAGAAGACTTCTTAGCCATCGTAAAATAAGCAAAAGAAACCCGATCCTCGACTGAATATCAGCAAGGATCGGGTTTTTTGTAAGAAAATAAGGCGCAGTTGCCGGTCTCGCTTGCCTTCTTCGGTGGAGAATGCTTGTCACAGCGCTAGTTAAGGGCAAGACCAACAGCAGGAACGCGTACTCAGGGAAAATCCGAACATTCTTATGAGCTGCTCCTTATACATGGCTTAAATTTTCGGCAAGCGACTCTAAAGCGGGGAAATCGAGAATTGCATAGCCCTGTTTTTGTTTTTCGATCAGCTTGTCTTCACGAAAGCTGGTAAAGGTTCGCAGCAGGTGGCGATAGCTGACATTCAAGATTGCGGCACAGGTGGTTAACTGAAAGGAAAAGTGTTGGTTTTCTTGATGCGCAAGAATAAATTTGGCCAACCGTGTCTCTACAGGTTCCGTCAATGAATTCGCTAAGTTGATCCCCGAATTCAAGCGGGAACTGAGCAACTGACAGATGGTTTGCAAAAAGCGGACGTCTTGTTGCAAGGTGCTGCGGTAGCGATTCAAAGGGATGCAGACGCAGACGCAAGCAGAAGCGGCTTTAACACTGCTTTTCGGCAAGAGTTCCCATAAAGAGGAAGCTTCCCCTAAAGGTGCAGCCGGCTTGGCGTAATCAATACAAATCGTTTGGGTATCCGAAGAGAAGGAATAGACCATCACGGTTCCTTCCACGAGAAAATACAAGTATTCAGAAGGCGTGCCCGTTCGAATCAGGTGCTCTTCTTTTTCAAAGGAATGCAAAGTGGCCATCGCTAACAAATCA
Source organism: Enterococcus sp. AZ188 (assembly GCF_050544075.1). Lineage (NCBI taxonomy): Bacteria > Bacillati > Bacillota > Bacilli > Lactobacillales > Enterococcaceae > Enterococcus > Enterococcus sp. AZ188. The sequence goes on along the minus strand of NZ_CP172943.1, from coordinate 3,464,118 downwards.
TTGTCCATATAAGATTGCAGATCGTATGTGTCAATGTAATTACTGAGGCGTGCGGTATCATCGATTTTTTTCATGGGAATCAGCCACTCCTGAATGGTTTTCTTTAAGTATAGCTTAGTTCCCCTTTTGACTCAACACGAACGATAAATAAAAACTAATGTAAATTGTATGTAAAAATAAGGTAAAATAGGACATGTGTCACTTCATTTTGAAGGGATACTTGGTATGATTTGAATGTAAGAAAGCTTCAAACCATTAGGAGGAGAAAAAATGCCATTGAAACGAATTGTTAAAGGAATGTTAGGAATTGCGTTAGTTGCAGCATTGACCGGCTGTGGGAATGGGAGCAGCAGCAGCGACAGCAGTGCCGCAGCCGAAAAAGAAAAGCTGGTGGTACAATTCGTACCGACCAATAATGACGGCTCGATGCAAGCCAAAGCAAAACCGTTTGCTGAGTATTTATCAAAAAAATTAGACCGTGAAGTAGAAGTAACGTTAGCAACGGATTATTCGACGATCGTAGAAGCGATGGCTTCTGGACAAGTTGATTTAGGGATCATGCCGCCAGCCGCTTATGTTCAAGCCAAAGACATGGATGCAGCAGAAGCGATTTTGACTTCTCAATTAGGTGCCTATGATCCAGAGACCGGCTTGCCATTAGAAGGGGAAAAAACCAATACCTTCAAAGGGGAGATCTTGGTACGTGCGGATAGCGATATGACAGAATTGACGGACTTAAAAGGGAAAAAAATCGCTACATTGAGTCCGAACTCTGCCAGCGGCTATATTTACCCAGTTGCCGAGTTGAAAGATGCAGGAGTTGATCCAACGACGGATGCTACATTAACGACGGTGAACGATATTCCAAGTGAGATCACTGCAGTCTTGAATGGTCAGATGGATGCCGCCTTTGTGTTTCAAGGGGCACGGAATGTCTTTGCTTCAAGCTTCCCAGATAACGATTTATTCGAAGATCTAAAAGTTCTTTACTTAACCGAAGGGGACATCCCGAATGACGCCATTGCCGTTCAACCGACGATGGATGCTGAACTAAAAGAGCAGATCAAAGAAGTGTTCTTGAATATGGCAGACGATGAAGAAGGCGCCGAAGCAATGAGCTTGTGGGGACACCAAGGGTATGAAGAAGCAGCTGATTCTGCTTACGATACCATTCGCGACTATACTAAACGAGCAGCAGAGTAAAAAAACAGGGATTGCGGTAGAAGGATAACGGGACACGGAGATGTGCAGCGATTTACTAGGGGAATAGGTGGAATACGCAGTATCAGTGCATTTTTTAGTGAGATAGACCGTGACCGATTGGGGAAACTTTGCCGCGGTCCCTACATAATGGAGAAGACAGATGATAACTTTTGAGAATGTATCCAAAGTCTACCCGAATGGGGTCAAAGGATTACAGAACATAGATGTAACGATTGAACAAGGAGAATTTGTGGCAATCATTGGTTTGAGCGGTGCTGGTAAGAGTACCTTTTTGCGCTCGATCAATCGCTTAGTGCCAATCACTGAAGGAGATATCCGGGTAGATGGCAAATCAGTCACGAAAGCCAATAAAAAAGAATTGCGCTTGATTCGCCGACAAATCGGATTGATCTCCCAAAGCTTCAATTTGGTCAAACGTAGTACTGTCCAAAAGAATGTGCTATCTGGTCGTTTGGGGTATTACGGGACATGGAAAAGTATTTTAGGGTTGTTTACGAAAGAAGACTACGAAAGAACGAAAGAAGCACTAGCGACTGTCGGCTTGTCAGACAAACTGCAAACGAGAAGCGACCAGTTGAGTGGTGGGCAACAGCAGCGGGTATCCATCGCCCGTGCCTTGGTCCAACAAGCACCAGTGATTTTAGCAGATGAACCCGTGGCATCGCTAGATCCCATCACCACAGAGAAAGTGATGGAGGATTTGAAGAAGATCAATCAAGAAATGGGCAAAACGATTGTCATCAATCTGCATTCGATTCCCTTGGCTCGTCAGTATGCAACAAGGATCATTGCCTTAAAAGCAGGTGCAATCGTTTTTGACGGCAACGCAGCCGCTTTGACGGATCAGCGTTTAGAACAAATCTATGGGAAAGCAATTTTTGAAGAAAAGGCAGGAGAAATCGATGAAACTGAAAGAAACAGTTCATTTTAATTGGTACAAACACCTGCTGCTGATTCTTTTATTGCTGCTCTTTTTTCAAAGCAGTGCCTGGATCACGGGGGCTGATTTTGCACAAGTGTGGTCGAATCGAAGCCAGATGACGGCTTTCATGGCTCGATTTTTGCATCCGGATTTTAGTTATTTACCGCAACTGATGATGCCCTTGATCAAGACATTGCAAATGTCCTTTTTAGGCACTGTTTTAGGAGTAGTCGCAGCGATACCGGTGAGTCTGTTGGCGACGACAGTCGTGACAGAAAGCCGGTGGGTCTCTGTGCCGATGCGTTTTCTCTTAGGTCTGGTGCGGACGATCCCCAATTTATTGTTGGCGGCATTGTTCGTAGCGATTTTTGGGATCGGTGAAGCCACTGGTGTTTTGACCATCGCGGTCTTTACCTTTGGGATGGTTTCACAGCTGATGTTCCAAGCGATCGAAACCATTGATTTTGCGCCAATCGAAGCAGCGGCGGCGGTAGGGGCAAATAAATTTCAAGTGACTGTTTGGGCGATCATACCTCAAGTCATCAGCCAGTTTGCCAGCTATACTTTTTATGCCTTTGAAGTCAATGTTCGAGCTTCGACGGTGTTAGGATATGTTGGTGCCGGCGGGATCGGGGTCATCTTGAACGCCTCATTGGCATTGTTGAATTATGAACGGGTCTCGATCATTATCTTGACGATTTTGCTAACGGTAGCGATCGTTGATTTTCTAAGTGAGCGGGTAAGGAGGTCATTCCTATGATGATCAGAGAAGTGAAGAAAACGACTTGGCTGTTATGGGGACTCTTTGCTATCTTACTGGCATTATCTGCAGCGACGCTGGATTATTCCGGATTGAGTACTTTTTCCTTAGCGATGGGAAGAGATGTCCTGCAAGGGTTGAGTCAGCCAGACTGGTCTTTCTTTTACGACGGTAGCGGGGAGGATCTGTGGAGCTTATTGTTACTGACGATCGGGATCGCCTGTCTAGGAACGATGATCGCAACAGTCTGCGCGATACCGGTGACCTTGCTGAGTGCCGCCAACCTATGGTCTTCTGCGCCGTGGGTCGCGAAGATCGGCAAAATGATCTGCAATATCTTGCGGGCATTTCCAGAGCTAGTTTATGCGATTATTTTTGTCCGTGTGGTAGGTCCGGGACCTTTCGCTGGGGTTATGGCGATCGGTGTCCACCAGATCGGTATGCTGGGCAAGCTGTTCACGGAAGAAATGGAAGCCATGGATGAGCGCTTGACGGAAGAGATGCAAGCAGTTGGTGCCAACTTTTGGCAGACGATGTTTTTCGTGCGGGTCCCTTACTTAGCACCCATCTATAGTTCCTTTGCATTGAATCATTTTGAAATTGCGGTCCGCAGTGCGGCAACGTTAGGGTTAGTCGGTGCTGGCGGGATCGGTGCACCATTGATTTTTGCTATTCAAACCAGAACCTGGAGCAAGGTAAGTATTATTTTGTTGGGCGTCGTTGTGACCGTCTTCTTATTAGACCAGTTGACTGGAATCATCAGAAAGAAATTGAGATAAACCTATGAATATATTGCATATATCAGATATCCATTTTCGAGAAAGTTACCTGCCTTGTGAGGAAGGGTATCAAGGAATGCTGGCAGCCATGCAAAATCCCTTGATTCCTCTTGAAGAGTGTATCCAAGATGCCAAGGCGCGAGGGGCGATCGATTTGGTGGTGATCAGTGGCGATTTGACCGAAGATGGCGCGCCTGCCGATTATGCCTCTTTGAAGCAATATTTAGAAAAAGCCTTTGGCTCAGTGCCGATCGTGGTAACGCTAGGTAATCACGATATCAAACGGCATTTTCGCCAAGGCTGGCAAGGTAAGTCAGTTGAAACGGCCAGTGATACGCCTTTTAATCAAGTCTATGAAACGGAGACATTGGCGATCGTGACTTTCGATAATTCCTGCTATGGCTATGCCGACGGTATCGTAGATGAACGACAGTTTGAATGGCTGCAAGCCACGCTGGCGCAGCTCAAAGAGAAAAAGATCGTTTTTGTGACGCACCATCATTTGTTGCCTTATCAAGCAAGCACGCCGGCATGGGCCGGTGCCAATCGTTTGGTGGCATTATTGCAGCAGTATCAGATCTCTTGTATTCTCAGTGGACATACCCATCATGCATTTACGGGAACGATCGCAGGGATTCCTTACTATACTGTGGCAAGTATGTCGTTTGTCGGGGAAGATGAAGGCGAGGGGATGGTCCGTTTTGAAGAACGCTATGGATACAATTTGTATCGTTTTGAGGAAGGCGCGCTGGTTCATCAATCCTCAGAAAACTATCGACCGAACCGCGTATTGATGCGGGTCAACATGCAAGGATAAAAAACAGACGTTCCGTAAACGCTGAATTTAGCAGCAGGAAAGGAACGTCTGTTTTTGTGCAAAAAAGGCTTAACCTTGATTGCCAAAGGTTTTGACAACTTCAATCGTGCCGTCGATATGGAAAAACAAGGTATAGTTTTCTTCGGTTTTGATACCGTCAAAGCGGCGAGCATAATAGGTGACTGCGTCTTTGAAGGTTTGTGGGGGGACACCTAAAAAATCAGCGCATGCCGCCAACGTTTTGCAGCCTTCTTCAAAACAAGCGATGATATCATAGGGCGTGACCACGATCGCAGAACCAATGTCACGGGCTTTGCGTTCTTGTTTGCGTTTTTCGTTGGTGTCTTGGGCGGTAATGTCGCCAGCACTGGTCAAATAATGACCGATTTCTTCACCGATGGTGCTCAAGAGGTCTTCTTGTGATTGGTCAGGGTTCAAGTAAATATGGTGATCGATGTACAATCCTTGCTGACCATCAGGCATATTTTTATCGAAAATAAAGTGCAAGTCTGGGTAGGCGGCCATCAGTTCTTCTACTTTATCCATTTCCATCATTCCTTTTGGGCGTGCCGCTGTTTTATAAATTCAATGTAGCTGAGGATATCTTCCATCTGCTCATCGGTGACGTCATCATCAATATGGGCCGCAACGGTTTGAACTTTTGCAGAGGGCGGCGTAAAGCCTGCCGGGACTTGTCTGCCTAATAAAAAATCGGTGGATACTTGAAAAATCTCCGCGAGTTTGACGATGGTCTCGCCATCGGGTTCGTTACGATCATTTTCGAAATGCGAATACGCTGCGCGGGTGATCCCTAGCTGATCTGCGATCTGCTGTTGGGTTTGGTTGGTTCGTAGTCTGAGTGTTCTTAGCCGTTCGCCAAGCATGAGTGATCGCCTCCTTTTTTGTAGTATAGCACGTTGGATATAATTTGTATCTATTTTTGTATTATTTGATATAAAAAATATCACATCAGTTGACGATACGAATCGTATCTTTTATACTGGAAACAGATGATATGAATCGTATCAAAAAGAATGGGGGAGGATCATGGATACATCGATCGTAACAGTTGTCTTGCCGTCACTCATTACTGGTGTACTTACTTATTTGGCTACCCGAGTATCCAGCAAAGCGAATTTGGAACAAACGAATATCGAAAATGCCCAAAAGCTTTACCTAAAATATGAACAGATCAATCAAGAATTGACCCATAAAATCGATCAGTTAGAAGAAGAAGTCCAAAAGACCGCCAAAACCTACCAAGAAGAAGTCTTGGTCTATCAAGGAAAGCTTGCTACTGCCCAAAGCGAAAGGGATTTATTGCGGGCAGAAAACCAGGTGCTGAAAGAATTACAGCGAGGGAATCAAGTGCCTGTGGCGCGTGAAGAGAAGCAACATTCAGCCGTTGGCTAATAGAAAAAAACTGCTTATCCATCAATAAGCAGTTTTTTTTCTAGTTTTTATTCTTTAATTGATCATTTGTTCATTCACGTAGGCAGCATAAAGCGGGTGATTGTTGATCAATTCTGCATGGGTACCTTGACCGGTAATGGTACCTTTTTCTATAAAGTAGATTTGATCGGCATCCACGATGGTCGACAAGCGATGGGCGATCACTAATGTCGTGCGCCCTTCCATTAGATGATCCAACGCCCGCTGGACCTTTTCTTCCGACTGAGAATCTAGGCTGGCGGTCGCTTCATCGAGCATCAGCAGCTTGGGGTCTCGCAAGAATGCTCGTGCGATGGCGATCCGTTGTTTTTGCCCGCCAGATAGTTTGACGCCGCGTTCGCCGATTTGTGTTTCTAGTTTTTCGGGGAACTCTTGGACGAACTGATCGGCATAAGCCAATGCCAGTCCTTGCCACAATTCCTCCTCTGACAGTGTTCGGCTTAATCCGTATTGCAAGTTTTCCCGAATCGTACCGGCAAAGACCGCACTGTCTTGGGAAACATAGCCGATCTGTGCCCGCCAGTCCTGCAGATCAATGTCAGCTATCGGCTGTTCACCAATCAGCAAGCGCCCGCTGGTGGGTTCATAAAAGCGTTCCAGTAAAGCGAAGATCGTGGATTTTCCGCCGCCGCTTGGTCCCGCAAAAGCAATCACGGTGTTGGGTTTGGCTTCAAAAGAAATGTTTTGCAAAATCGGCCGTTTGGGATCGTAACTGAAATCGATCTGTTCTGCCCGTAGGACTGCGCCGTCGATAGCGGCTTTGGGTGCTGCCTGGATCGGCTCCAGCGGCGTATCCAAAATTTCTTGGATCCGTTCCGTAGCACCCATCGCTTTTTGGACTTGTGAAAAGAACATCGCAAACGTCGTCACAGGCGCAATAATATTAAAGAGATACAGTAGAAAAGCAATCAATGCGCCACTCGTCAAGGTGCCGGCTTGGACACGGATCGCGCCATAACCGAGGATTCCTACGAGTAATCCCAGCATTGCCGTCGTCATGATTGGCTGCAAAATCGCACTAACTTTCGCATCCTTGACCCCGAGGGTAAAGATTGCCCCAATGTTGCGCCGACCGTTTTCTTGTTCACTAGCTTCTCCGTTGCTGGCTTTGATCAAACGGATCTCTGAGAGTTTTTCGCTGGCATCCGCATTGAAATCGGCAGTCGCTGCTTGTAGTTGGCGTCCTAGTTTCGACATGATCTTGCCGATCGGCCACATGATCAAGGTGATCAAAGGCACCGCACTGAACATGATCGCCGCCATCTTCCAATCCATCAAAAACAAGATGATCATCGAACCAACCAATTGGATCAAGCCAGTGACAAAGCTGGGAAATTGCGAGGTGACTAGTTCTTTGATCACGGAAGTATCATTAACGAGTCGCGAACTGCTTTCCCCCGACTTATGGTCATCAAAATAGCTGACTGGCAAATGCAGCAGATGTTTCCAAAGACGTTCTCGTAATGTTTTCACGGCACTTTCTCCCACATAGCGCAAGAGAAAGCCGCCTAAAGTGCCTACGCCTAATTGCAGCACAAAGGCTAGGATCAAAACGACCAGCATGGAGGTGCTGAACGTGGGGGTGCCGCTGGCATCGACTAGCGTTTTCGTCAGCTGCGGCACGACCAAACTGGCGGCACTCGTGATCAGGCTAAAGAGCATCCCTGAAAGAAACAAGCCTTTCTTGGGATTGACACTGACGATCAGGTGGATAAAGTCTTTCATTTTAAATTTGTTTTTGTTCACTGTTGGTGTCGTTGTTTCCATTCGTTTTCCTCCGCTACAAGCAAGATGTCCTGCAGCTTTTTCTTTTTCATTAGGTGCTATTAGAAATCCTGCCAATCATCTTCGGCTGCTTCGTCTTTAGAAGCGGAATCAGGTCTTGCTTTGCGGTCTTGTCCAAACCCGTAGGCATCAAAAAAGTTGCCTTTTCCCCATGTGTCCCGTGGATCATTCGCCTCGCTACTATCAAATGGCCCAAATGGCCCAAATGACCGATTGCCAAACATGCCGCGGTGTCCAGGAAATGGCATTTGCCGCATGGCTTCTTTGATCTGCTTTTTCATTTGACGCCGCTCGTCAGCGCCCATATCTTGCCAAGTATCTTTCATTTGTTGCTTCATTTTTCGGCGATCGTCATTCGTCATTTCCTGCCAATTTCCACCCCATTGCTTCATCATCTGTTCCCGGATCTCCTGCATAGCTTGTAGACGATCCATCGGGTCAATAAAGCGTTGCGTCTGTTGCTGAAAGTCAGCTTCCCACCCAGTGGCGATGTTTTCAAGCAGACGGGCAAATTCGGTTTGTTCTTCCTCTGTTAACCCAGCAAAAAACGTTTGACTGCTGGCGGCTTCTTTTTGTGCCAGTAATTTTTCTGCTTTTTTTCGTCCAGTCTCTGTCAGAAAGATTCGTTTGATCCTTTTGTCGGCTGCATCTTCTTTGCGTTGGATATCCCCACTGCTTTCCATTTTCTTCAATAGTTCTGCCAAGGAACTTGGCCGTAAATCTAAAACTTCTGCGAGGTAATTTTGCACCAAGCCATCTTCTAAATTTAAAACGGCTAGGACGCGTTGCTGTCCAGAAAGGCGTTGGTTATTTTGACTCATAAAAGCATTGCTGGCTTCGCTGATAAAACGAAGCTGTTTCATTAAGTGATCGGTCATTGTACTCATTGAGAACACTCCTTTTGAATTATTGTTCGGTACCTAATGATATCGATGAGTTGATTATAGTTCGGTGCCGAACGAATGTCAAGAGGAAGTAGCTGGGATTTTTTTCTAACAAAAAGTAAGCAAAGTGATTGACTTACTAAAAGTAAGTTTGATATGCTGAGTCCATCGTTAAAGAAAACACAATAAAAGGAGTACAAAAGAATGGTCTTTGGATTTGGGAAAAAAGAACAAATAATTGAAAAAGAAGTAATTAAAGAGGTGTATCGCACTCCGGAAAAGAAAAAAGCGCAAAAAATCGGAATCATCGTTGGCAGTACGAGAGAAGGCCGCGTGAGTCCGCAAGTAGCAAATTACGTTTTACAAACAGCACGAGCACATAGCGACCGCTCATTTGAAATCATTGATATCAAAGACTACGACTTGCCCTTTATGGGTACAGGCGAAGCGAACCAAGCGTGGAACGAAAAAATCGCTGAATTAGACGGCTATATCTTCATCGTACAAGAATACAATCATGGGCTATCGGCTTCCTTGAAAAATGCGTTAGACAGCGCCCGCGAGGAATGGTTCAACAAAGCAGCAGCAATCGTCAGCTATGGTTCAGCAGGGGGTATTCGGGCCGCTGAGCAAGTTCGCTTGATTTTGGCGGAACAAAAAGTAGCCACGGTGCGCACTAATCCAGCCTTCAACTTATTTACTGATTTTGAAAATTTTGCCACCTTTACTCCTGGCGAACATATGACGGCAGGAATGAACGATATGTTGACGGAATTATTGGACTGGGCCGACACATTTGCCAATCGTTAAAAAACAAACGAAAACAATCTTAGGAGGAACCTATCATGAAATTTGGTATTATTTTAGGCAGTACAAGAGAAGGACGCGTAAGTCCGCAAGTCGGAGCATATATTCAAGAAATTGCTACTCAACGGTCAGAGCATCAGTTTGAGATCGTTGATGTAAAGGCATTTGATTTACCGTTTATGGGAACGGCTGAGCCAAACATGGCGTGGAACAAAAAAATCGCTGAATTAGATGGCTATATCTTCATCGTACAAGAATACAACCACGGTTTTGCGGCTTCCTTGAAAAATGCCGTAGACTCTGCACGGGAAGAATGGTTTGATAAAGCAGCTGGGATCGTCAGTTATGGTTCTGGCGGTGGGATTCGTGCCGCTGAACAATTGCGTAACGTTTTAGCTGAACAAAAAGTTGCCACCGTGCGGACTAACCCAGCCTTCAATCTCTTCACAGATTTTGAAAATTTCAGTACCTTCAAACCCGGTGCGCACATGGCTGCAGGTGTCAATGACATGCTGGATGAATTGTTGTTGTGGTCAAAAGCTTTTGCCACGATTCGCTGATCTGTTTTAGGAGGTCACCATTTATCATCGATCATTTGCTGTTTCATTCATTGAATGGAGCAGCATTTTTTTGCGTTTCCAAGGAATGGTTTTCACTGGAAAGGCTATTTCACTGAAAGAATGACTAAAAATCGGGTATACTAGAAGAACAGAAGATGCGGGCAACTGCGTTCGATTTTTTGCCCAACGAGTGCATCCAGTAACAGAGGAGTGAACAAGAGCATGAATCTACTTTTTGCGATTGATGATCGATTCAGTGAACAATTAAAAACAACGTTATATTCAATCAAACGCCATACGACAGCAGCATCTTTCGATGTCTATGTCTTACAAGAAAAAGAATTGAGGCAAGGTGCAGAGCTAGAGGTCTTTTGTCAAAAATTGGCGATGACCTATCATCCCGTCATCATCGGTTCTGGTTCGATCTTTAAAACGGCACCAGTTAGTGACCGCTACCCAGAATCAATCTACTATCGATTGTTGGCACAAAATTACTTGCCGCAGCAGGTGGAAAAAATCCTGTATCTGGATGCGGATATTTTGTGCATCAATGATTTGCGCCCCTTGTATGAGCTGACGTTAGGGGATTTTCTGTATGCCGCTGCCAGTCATTCCAAGCTGACAGAAGTGACGACGGTCATCAATAAAGTCCGTTTGCGCAATTATGAGTCAGAAGGCTACTATAATTCAGGTGTCTTGCTGATGAATGTGCACCAGCTACGGCAAGAGGTCAAAGAAACAGAAATCGCAGCCTTCATTGAGAAAAATCATTTGAACCTCTTTTTGCCGGATCAAGATATTTTAAATGGGTTATATGGTGATCGGGTGCTGGCGATTCCTGATCAGCTCTATAACTATGATGTACGGAAAAACCGTACGTATGAGACGATCAGCCTAGGGGAATGGAGTTTGGATTGGGTCATCGAACATACCGTTTTGCTGCATTTTTGCGGCAAAGAGAAACCATGGAAGAAAGGCTATCGCAGCCGCTACGGTTCGTTATACAAATATGTAGAAAATGAACGGCGGAAGTTTGAAGAGGAACAATCAAAGAGCGTATGATTAAAAAAGCTTTACTTGGACAAAAGACAGGTAAAGCTTTTTTTTCGATCATTTTTTGAAGGGAATTCTTGTAAAATCAAGTAGACGCATCTAATTTGCTTCCGCATCGATAAGGAAACACCTTGTGTTCAAAAAGAAAGCGCTATCTATTATGATGACATTATCAACCCATTGCCATGCTAAATCAGGTGAGCAACTGATTTATTCAACGTAAGGAAAATCAGTACTACACCACTATTTAGCAGCTACTGAACATAGATAGTGAAAATGAGTGTATTCGTTAAGGAGGAAAACTATATGAAAAAAGCATTAATCATCTGTGCAGGCGGTATGTCTTCATCGGTCATTGCCAAAAAAACGACGGAATATTTTAAAGAGCGAGGAAAAGAAATTGAACTAGATGCAACGTCTGCCTCTCAAGGAGCAGCCACGATCGCCAAAGATGAATACGACCTATACTTAGTCAGCCCTCAAACTAAGATGTACTTTGCGAATCTTGAAAAAGCTGCCATCAAGTACCAACGACCCATCGTAAATATTCCGCCCCAAGCCTATGTTCCGATACCGATGGGTATTGAAAAATTAGCTGCTGTGGTAGAACAAAATATCAAATAGCAGTTCAAACAAGTAGCTAGATGAAAATAGGTTGATGAAAAAGGTTGATGAATAATGTTGAGTAAAAAAGAAATCATCATGCTAAAGATGCTCTACCAAAACCGCAACACATACACTAGCAGCAAACAGATCGCAAATCAACTGGGGGTCTCGGATCGGACTGCTCGCAAGTACCTTCAAGGTCTGGGGCTTATCCTGAAGAACCATAAGCTTGGTCAAATTTGTGCCAAGCAAGGACAGGGGTATCGCTTGAACATCACGGACCAGCGTTCCTTTGATCTGTTTTATTCAGAGAAGACCAATCTCAGGCCAACAGCTGACGATCTAACCACGATCAATGAAGCCAATGACCGGCAATATTTTTTGCTAAATCAATTGTTATTTGGGCATAAGCCCGTTTTTGTTGATGATTTAGCAGCGGATCTATGTGTTTCGCGCTCGACGATTTCAAATGATATCGTTGAAATCAAGCAATTATTAAAGCCTTATACGATCGAGTTGAAACATCGAACCAGCCAAGGCATTTATGTTGAAGGATCTGAAAACAGTCTGCGGCATTTCATCATGAATTACTTTTTCATGAATCGCCTGCAAGACAATCTTTATGCATTCTCAATGTACAAACATCTGTTAGAGGGGATAGCGATCGAGGAGATCGTGATCATCGTCTTGGACACCTGCCGTAAATACTTTTTGAAACTCTCTGATTTTATGATCTACACGATCGTCCTGCATATAGGCTTAGCGATAAAACGGCTGCAGTCGGGCTTTGAGATCCAGCTGCATCCGCAGGATCCTGAATTGGAACAAGAAGCAGAATACCAGTCGGCTATAGAGATCGTTGAGAAGATTCGCCAACAGATGGGCATTGCTTTGCCGCCAGAAGAGGCTTTTTATATCGCCATTCACTTAAAAAACAAACTAGTTTCCGAAACTATCCGTGAACAGATCGATTTAGATGATAACGAGGTCAAACAACAGCTGTTAGCTGTTTTGCATAAAATCGATCAAGAAACCGGCTTTTGCTTAGTCGAAGATCCACTGTTGATAGAAGGGCTGATGATGCATATCACCCCCTTATTGCAACGATTGAACAACGGCACGAGCATGGAGAATCCTTTGCTAGAGACCATCAAAAAAGATTACAGTGACTTTTTTCAGTTAACGATTCGGCATTTTTCTGATGTTCCCTTCTTTGCCCCCTATAGAGTGACCGAAGGAGAGCTTGCCTATTTGACGATCCATTTAACTGCTGCGATGGAACGCTTAGCGAATCAACAAAAAGCCAAGGTCATAGTGATCTGTGCAACAGGAATTGGTAGTTCGCAAATGTTAAAAAATCGTTTGGAACACGAACTTGGTTCAAAAATCGTGATTGAAGATATGATCAGCTATTACGAAATCAGTGAACAAAAACTAGCAGGGATCGATTTGATCATTTCATCCATCAAAGTACCAGATGTGGTTCTAAATATCCCCATCGTCACCGTCAGTGTTTTTTTAGATAAAAAAGATATCCAAAAAATCAATCGCCAGTTGAAGCAGTATAAAATCAAAAAACAGTATGGTAGCATACTGAAACAACAGCCGAAATCTTTATCTGACAAGGAGCGGGAATTGATTGAGACCAGCTTTCGCTCAGAACTTTTTCTGCTGATAGAGGAAGAGACTGACAAAGCAACTGTTATGGATCAGTTGCTGACGAAAATTGAAGGCTTGGAAAAACGTTCAGTGAAAGAAGCGCTAGGCAAGCAGCTTGCTTTACGAGAAGCCTATAGCTCAGTAGCCTTTTCGGATCATTTGGCGGTGGCGCACCCCATTGAACCGATCACCAATGATGCTTATGCGGCCGTTGCTATACTAAAACAAGGCATAAAATGGGATGACAAGCATGACCAGATCCAGCTGATTTTCTTACTTTCCCCTGACCGATTGGGGCAAGTAGAATTGAACAAAATCAGCCAACTGTTAGTACCGATCATTGAAGATGAATCATTTAAAGATGCACTCATAGCAAGTGGTGATTTTGAACATTTTATGAAATGTTTTATTGGGTATCACCTAGAAGCACATATATAGCACATGTAAGGGAGAAAGAACAATGGAATCAGAAAAATTACAAGAGACCGCTTTTCAAATCATTCTTAGCAGCGGGGATGCTCGGACAATCGTTCATGAAGCATTCCAAGAGATGCGCCAAGGAACTTTTGAAGCAGCACAAGCAAAACTGGATCAAGCAAATGAAGCACTAGTAGAGGCCCATAAAGCACAGACGGGCTTATTACAAGAATACGCCAGCGGCGAAAAAATCGACATGGAGATTATCATGGTCCATGCACAAGATCATCTAATGACAACGATGACTTTGCGAGAAGTGGCGATTGAAATGCTGGCGTTATACCAGCGAGAGCGGTAGAAAGGAAGGGAACAAATGACCAATCAAGAACAACAGAAAAAAATGGCAGAAAAAAATTTTCGGTTTAATCGCTTTTTATTTCTAAGGTATGTATTAGCAGTGTTTTTCTTTGCAAATCTTTATTGGTTATTGGCTGCGATGGCCAGCAATGCCCTACTCCTGATTCTTCCGCTGGCGCTGTTGGTTTTGGCTATTTCGGCAATTGGAGAATACGTGCGCCTTTATGGCAGCCACTCAGAGCAAATAGCAGAAAAACTGCGGTGGACGCGCTTGTTTTATCTTTGTCAACTGACGATGAACCTCCTTTTATGCGCCGTTTGTTTCTTCTCTCCTCTGTTTTCATTCGTTTTTCCTTTTCTTGATAATACACTGCACAATCGAGGCATTCTTACACTCTGGCTTAGTGTGGGGCTAACGTTAGCTGCGCTATGTTTGCAGCGTGTGAATAAGATCCGCCACAAAAAAGATACGTATTATGGATATATTAAAGAATACCAAAAACTCATTGAAGGGAAGTAGTTACATTATGGAACAATCAAATAGCAAGTTGTTCAGTCTCTTAGAAACGGCCGTCATGGGACCGTTAGGAAAAGTGGCACAGTTCAAAATCGTACGTGCCATCATGGCTGCTGGGATGGCTTCGATTCCTTTTACCATCGTTGGCTCGATGTTTTTAGTTATCAATGTATTGCCGCAGACCTTTACCTTTTTAGAAGATTTCTTCAATAATACTTTTTTCAGAGTCAGTGAATTGTATATGCTGGCAAACAGCACGACAATGGGACTTTTGGCATTATATTTTTGTATCGTTCTCGGCTATGAATACACCAAGATCTATGCGGAAGAAGAAGAGTTGGATCTTGCGCCTATGAGTGGGGCGTTACTATCGATGTTTGCCTTTTTCATGTCGATCCCACAATTGATGATTGTGGATGGCAACATGTCACGGATCACCGATCAAGAAAATGCCATCATCAATGGCTGGGCGATCGGTGGCGACGGGGTGGAGCGTTTAGGAACGACCGGGATATTTACCGGTATCATTATGGCGGTGTTGGCCGTTCAGTTGTACCGTTTATGTGTGACGAAAAAATGGGTCATCAAAATGCCTGAAGAAGTCCCATTAGGGGTTGCCCGTGCCTTTACAGCATTGATTCCCGCCTTTGTTGTGGCCTTCACGGTTCTTATCATCAATGGCGCATTAGTTGCAGCAGGAACGGATATTTTCCAAATCATTGCGGTACCTTTTGGGTTTGTTACCAATTTGACCAACAGTTGGTTAGGTTTGATGGTGATTTACTTTTTAGTCAGTGCATTATGGTTAGTAGGGATTCATGGCGCAAATATCATTTTCTCTGTATTGACGCCAATCACCTTAGGCAATTTGACAGCCAATGCTGAGGGCGCCAATTTTGCATTAGCTGGTGAGTTTAACAATGCGTATGTGACCGTCGGTGGTTCAGGGGCAACGCTAGGTCTCGCTTTATTCTTGGTTTATCTGGCGAAATCAAAACAATTAAGAGTGTTAGGAAAAGCTTCGATCATTCCAGCATTATTCAATATTAACGAGCCGTTGATTTTCGGGATTCCTTTGATTTATAATCCTTTCTTAGCGATTCCCTTTTTCTTAGCACCGATGGCATCCGCATCGATTGCCTATTTTGCGATCGAATTGGAAATCATTCGACCGATGATCGCCCAAATGCCATGGCCTTCTCCAATCGGCATCGGCGCATTTATTGGAAGTGGAGGCGATTGGAAAGCCGCAGTTTGTGCTTTCTTATGTGCAGGCGTTGCCTTTTTGATCTACTTCCCATTCGCTCGTTCTTATGACGCAGGCCTAGTCAAGCAAGAAGCCCAAGAAGGGGAACAAGCAGCATAAATCGAAAGGAATAAGAAAGAAACGTCCACACGGCCGTTTCTTTTTTTAAGCGTTCTATTCTGCTTTTTTTCGATTCGATGGTACGATGAAACTAGTGAGTTATGAAAAAAAGAAGGAGTGGAGAACATGAAATTTTTAATTTGGCTGGTCTGTGTGATCGGCATTGAAGCAACAGGAATCATCTCGAGTTTGTTTGCAGGGGACATTGCCGGAACGTATGCGCAAATGGAAAAACCCTTTTTAGCCCCTCCTGGCGGGATCATTGGGATCGTTTGGACGATTTTGTATGCCTTTATGGGAACGGCGTTGTATCTGTTGATCGTCGCCAAAGTCAATCCAGCGCTTAAAAAGAATGCCTACATCTTCTTTGCGATCCAGCAAGTATTAAACTTCTTTTGGAGTATCGTTTTCTTTGGCTGGAATGCTTACTGGGCAGGAACGGTCATTATTGTCTTGTTAGTGTTATCAGTGATTATTTGTATGATCCTCTTTGCTCGCATCGACAAAAAAGCGATGTACTTGTTTATTCCTTATTTGATTTGGTGTTTATACGCCGGCTACTTAACGATTGGCTTAACTTTATTGAATGCCTGATAGAAAAACCCTCTTCCAAGCGTCTTGTTGGAAGAGGGTTTTTTCTTTTAGATATAGTCTTCAGTCAATTCCATAAAGCTGGCAACATCTTTTAGGACCATGTCGATCCCTGCTTGCCAGAAGTCTGGTTTCGTTAAATCGACACCAAGGTGTTTTTGCGCCAGTTCTTCCGTCGTCATTGAAGCAGTATCTTGCAATAAAGCAATGTATTCTTCTTCAAAGCTAGACCCTTTTTCATTGGCATACGCGTAGATCCCCATACTAAAGAGGTAACCAAAGGTATAAGGGAAGTTGTAGAACGGCACATCGTCAATAAAGAAGTGCAATTTGGCTGCCCAGAAATGTGGGTGATAAGTCGCTAACCCATCCGCATAGCTTTCTTTTTGCGCCGCAGTCATCATTTCCGTGATTTGTTCCGCTGAAACCAAGCCCTTTTGACGAGCTTGATAGAAGCTGTTCTCAAAAATAAAACGTGCGTGGATGTTCATGAACATCGCGATCGCATTTTGCATTTTAGCATCCAATAGATTGATTTTTTCTTCTTTTGTCGTTGCTTCTTTGAGGGTTGCATCAGCAACGATCAATTCAGCAAAGGTACTTGCTGTTTCGGCAACGTTCATGGCATAGTTGCGGTTTAATTCTGGCAGCTCCCAAAGAACGCTGCTGTGAAACGCGTGACCTAGCTCATGGGCAAGCGTCGCTACTTCGTTGACTGAATTGCTGTAGGTCATGAAAATACGTGACTCTTTGGTTTCTGGCAAGCTGGTGCAATAGCCGCCAGGACGTTTGCCGGGACGATCTTCTGCTTCGATCCAGCTTTTTTCAAAAGCAACTTGGGCAAAGTCAGCCATTTTCGGACTGAACTTACGGAAGTTGGTCAAAATAAAGTCAGCTGCTTCATCAAAGGTGTAGGTTCTTTCTTCCATGTCCCCAAGGATGATTGGCGCATCTTGGTCTTGCCATTCCATTTTTTCTTTGCCGAAAAGCTGGGCTTTGCGAGTCAAGAAATCAACGATTGGCTGTTTGTTCTTTTGGATTGTGCCCCACATAGCATCCAATGTCGCTTTTTGCAGACGATTGTATTCTAATGGTTCCTTCAAGTAATCAGTGACACCGTGAAGTTTGAAGGTAGAAAGGCGGAAACCGTCTAAGTGGTTCAAGGTATCCGCAAAGAGGTCTTCTTTTTCTGCCCACGTCTTTTCCCAAGTGTCGAATAAACGCGCACGAACTTCCGGATCAGGATCACCCATCATTTTATTGAAGGCTTGACCAGCTGAAAACTTGATCGTCGTGCCGTCTTCTTGAAGGAAAGGAATTTCGATCGAGGCAACGATCGTATCGTAATGTTGGCTCCAAGCATTCAAGCCATCTAAATTTAAAGTGTTGATGATGGTCTCTTCTGCTTCGGATAACAATTCTTTGCCGTCGCGGCGAATCTCGCTTAAACGAAAAGCGACAGGTGCTAAGTTTTCCGCTTTAACTAGTGCTGTCCAATCATCCTCAGAAATTTCTGTCAATTTTTTCGAGAAAACGGTTTGTGCTGCTTGCAGTGCTGGCAATTTTGCGTAGAGGTCACCCGTCAGGATTTTGGCTTTGCTGTCATTGACATTCGCTGAAAGCAAGGCATTGATAAAGCTGCCGCATTGTGAAAATCCTTGACTAATAGTTGCGGATAAATCAAGTAACTCTTCTAATTTTGCTGCATCGTCTTCGCTGTTGGGCGACCATGCATCGACTGTTGTTCGGTAATTTGCAATTTGTTCTTCCAGTTGGCTCATGCGTTCTTTTAATTGAACAGAATCGCTGCCTCCCGGAAAGATTGTTTCCAGATTCCAATTGATTGAATAGGTCATTCCTATCAAACCCCTTTCTTTTCCTTCGATCTTATTAAGTATAGCATAACGAAATTTGGTCGCAACCATCAGAATCCTTATGAAATAAGGGTTCTTGATGAAACTGTACCAAAAACAAAAAATGGAATGTATAACTCCTTGATCTATTGATAGGGCGGAAAAACGTCAAAAATAAAAAAACTATCACATCCTCATCAAATTCTTAGAAAAAAATCGATGGATAAATATTACATATGAAAAAAAACAGCGAGTAAAAAAACGCCTGATGAGCGATATTCGCTTTTTCATGCATAATGCCAAATCCTTTGCGAAAAGAACACGAAATATACCACTGCGAAAGCGTATACAATTAGGTAGCATAGAGGTGTAAACAGAAGAAGGAGGAAGAAAAATGCCAAATGCTATTCATGTTTTTTCAGAGATTGGACGATTGAAGCAAGTCATGCTTCACCGCCCTGGTCGGGAATTGGAGAACCTTGTTCCTGATCATTTGAACCGCCTGCTATTTGATGATATTCCTTTTTTGGAACAAGCCAGAGCAGAACATGATCGGTTTGCGGAAGTCCTACGTCAAAATGATGTGGAGGTGTTGTATCTAGAAGATTTAGCTGCTGAATCGCTCACGTCACCAGAAATCAAACAGCAATTTCTCAAGGATTATTTAGCGGAAACTACAATCCAAAGTTCTGAGATCATCAAAGAAGTCACGGATTATTTTATGTCTTGTGACAATGATCGGGAACTGATCGACAAAACTATGGCTGGTTTAGCCAAAAATGAACTGGAGCTGCCAAATACCCAGAGCCTCGCTGGGACCGTGGATGATCAATACCCATTTCTGATCGATCCAATGCCAAATTTGTATTTTACACGAGATCCCTTTGCGACGATTGGTAACGGAGTATCCTTGAATCGCATGTATTCAGAAACAAGACGGCGCGAAACGTTATACGGCAAATATATTTTTGCTCATCATCCAATGTTCCAGCAAAATCCGCCTCATATGCTTTATGATCGCGCTCAACCAACCCGCATCGAAGGTGGCGACGAATTAGTTCTGTCAAAACATGTGTTGGCGATTGGTATCTCGCAACGAACGGATGCCGCTTCGATTGAGCAGCTGGCCCGCAAAGTGTTCGAAAATGAGCCAAGCTTTGAGTATGTTCTAGCGTTTGACATTGGTCAAGAGCGCAAATTCATGCATTTAGATACGGTATTTACAATGGTCGATCATGACAAGTTTACGATCCATCCAGAAATCGAAGGAGAGCTGACGGTTTATTCAATCTCACGAGCAGGTGATGGGGTGACGATCAAAGAAGAAAAGGACACGTTGGAAAATATTTTATGTCGCTATCTAGAACTAAATACGGTTGAATTGATTCGTTGCGGCGGCAGTGATTTGATTGCAGCAGCTCGGGAACAATGGAATGACGGTTCCAATACCTTGACGATCGCACCTGGCGAAGTCGTCGTATATGACCGCAATACCATCACCAATCAGAAGTTGGCAGAAGCCGGTATCAAATTGCACAAAATCTCCGGCAGTGAATTGGTTCGTGGTCGTGGCGGTCCTCGTTGCATGAGCATGCCATTTGTTAGAGAAGATATTTAAATCAGAGGAGGAATCATCGATGGAACAAGTATTTAAAGGAAGAAGTTTTTTAGCAGAAAAAGATTTTACGAAAGCCGAGTTAGAATACCTCATTGATTTTTCAATCTATTTAAAACAATTGAAAAAACAAAATATTTCTCATCGTTATTTAGAAGGCAAGAACATTGCCCTTTTGTTTGAAAAAACATCGACTCGGACACGGGCGGCCTTTACGACAGCTGCCATCGATCTTGGTGCCCATCCAGAATTTTTAGGCGCGAATGATATTCAGCTAGGCAAAAAAGAATCTGTCGAAGATACAGCAAAAGTTTTAGGCAGCATGTTTGACGGTATTGAGTTTCGTGGATTCAGTCAACAAGTCGTTGAAGATTTAGCCAAATTCTCCGGTGTTCCTGTTTGGAATGGCTTAACCGATGAATGGCACCCAACCCAAATGATCGCTGACTTTATGACCATCAAAGAAAACTTCGGCACCTTGGAAAACATTACGCTAGTTTATGTGGGCGACGGCCGGAACAATATGGCGAATAGTTTGTTAGTGACGGGGGCAATTTTAGGGGTCAACGTTCGTATCTGTGCACCAAAAGAACTTTTCCCAGCGCAAGAAGTGACAGACTATGCCAACAAATTTGCTAAAGAATCTGGCAGTCAGTTGATGGTAACAGATGATATCCAAAAAGGCGTCAAAGATGCAGACGTCTTGTATACCGATGTTTGGGTGTCAATGGGGGAAGAAGACCAGTTCGAAGAGCGGGTGAAGCTGTTGAAAGATTACCAGATCAACCGCGAAATGGTGATGGCCACCGGAAAACAAGACGATGGCTTGATCGTGCTGCACTGCTTGCCAGCGTTCCATGATACGAATACGACGTATGGAAAAATGATCGAAGAAAAATTTGGCATTTCTGAAATGGAGATCACAGACGATATTTTCCGTAGTCACTGGGGTCGTCAATTTGAAGAGGCTGAAAACCGGATGCACTCGATCAAAGCGATCATGGCAGTAACATTAGGCGATCTATTTATTCCTAGAGTGTGAGAAGGAGCAGTGAGCAGATGAGTGAAAAGAAACCAACGATCGTTGTCGCCCTTGGCGGCAACGCCATCTTAGCAGAAGATGCCAGTGCCAAAGGGCAAAAAGAGCGACTCAAACAGACCGTGGACTATCTGATTCCCTTGATCCGAAAAGACGTCAATTTGATCATTACTCATGGGAATGGTCCCCAAGTGGGAAACCTGGTTTTGCAGCAGCAAGCGAGCGATTCTAGCAAAAACCCAGCAATGCCTTTAGATACCTGTGTCGCCATGACCCAAGGCAGTATTGGCTATTGGTTGCAAAATGAGCTGAGAATCCAGTTGAAAGCAGCACAAATAGCGAAGCCGGTGGTGACTGTGGTCACGGAAATTACAGTCGATGCCCAAGATCCAGCATTTGCCCATCCGACAAAACCAATCGGGCCTTTCTTAACGGAAACGGCTGCCAAAGAAGCCATGGCGGCTTCAGATGCCATCTACCGGGAAGATGCTGGTCGTGGCTGGCGGAAAGTCGTGGCTAGTCCTGCACCACAAGCGATCCAAGAAGTTGCCAGCATCAAAGCGCTGATTGAACAAAACACGATCGTCATTTGTGCAGGAGGCGGCGGCATTCCCGTGCTAGACAATGGCCTGGGTGTTGAAGCCGTGATCGATAAAGATTTTGCTTCTGAAAAATTGGCTCGATTAGTCGATGCGGATCAGCTGATCATTTTAACGGGCGTAGAAAAAATCGCTTTGAACTTTGGCAAGGAAAGTGAGCAGTGGTTGGATCATGTGACCGCCGCGGAATTGGAAACCTATGTCGATGAAGGCCATTTTTCACCAGGTAGTATGTTGCCGAAAGTACAAGCCGCTTTGAACTTTGTCAAAATGGGGGCGGAAAAACGGGCAGTGATTACTTCTTTAGACAAGCTGGCAGCTATCGATGATGCTGGCACGCAGATCACCTGGAAGTAAGCGAAGCAGCAAAGCAAGACCCAAAACATTGGAGTGAGAAAAATGATCGACCACCAAATAAAAGATCCATCAACAAGAGCGAACAGCTTTCAATGGCTGGAAGAAGAAAATCAGCAGCGTTTGAAAGAGCATATTTACTGCCGTACGTACAAAAAAGGTCAAGTGCTTTTTTATGAAGGCGACGTAAGAGATCGGATATTCCTTGTGATAGAAGGACTTGTACGGATCGAAAAGACCGACGGAACTGATTCCTATTGTTATGTAGATTTTGTTGGGCCAGATCAGTTATTTCCTTTGATTGGCTTGTTTGAAAGAGACAACTATGATGTATCGGCATTCGCTGCAACAGACATTGTCGTGCAGTTTGCAGCGATGTCACTGTTTGAACCGCTAGTCGTTTCGTCTACAAGTCAGTTGCTGTGGCTCAATCAGCAAATGAGCCGGCAGTTGGAAAAGCAAAGACGCCGTGTCGAGTATTGTGTCACCTCCAGCGCGCAAACAAGAGTCGTCAATACGATTGGTCTTTTGATGATCGAGCATGGGCAGACACAAGGTGAGCAGATTCGCATCCCTTTTCCAGTTTTTATCAATGATATAGCCAAGTACAGTGGAACGACGCGAGAGACAGTCAGTCAAACGCTCAAGGCGCTCGTGCATAAAAGAAAGATTTATTATCGCTACAAAGAACTCATTATTTATGACCAAGATTATTTTTCTCATGTTGCCAAGTAATGGCTGGCAGCAAATAGGATCGATTCAAAAAAGGGGGAACACAGATGAAAAAAAAGCAAAAAGAAAAAAAGTCGCTGACATCATTCAGTATCTTATTTCTGATCATTATCGCCTTGACGGTCGCTTCCTGGCTCTTAGCAGGGCAGCCTTTTGCG
The DNA here is from genome assembly GCF_050544075.1 of Enterococcus sp. AZ188. Lineage (NCBI taxonomy): Bacteria > Bacillati > Bacillota > Bacilli > Lactobacillales > Enterococcaceae > Enterococcus > Enterococcus sp. AZ188. The sequence continues at coordinate 3,441,212 of NZ_CP172943.1, read as the reverse complement.
CCTTCTTTACCAGCAGGCCAAGAAGAGATGGTCAGCCAAGTGGTGGGTGCCAAGTTTTCTGATTTCTTTATGGCGCCTTTTAACGGATTTCGTGATGCGATCGAGATCTGCGTGTTTATTCTCTGTTTGGGTGGTTTTTTGAATATCGTCACGCGAACAGGCGCTTTGGAAGCCGGGATTCAGCATTTGGTCAAAAAACTCAAAGGCAATGAGTTGATTTTGATTCCGATTTTAATGATCTTGTTTTCGATCGGCGGCTCCACTTATGGAATGGCAGAAGAAACGATTCCTTTTTATTCCTTATTAGCAATAACGATGGTGGCATCAGGTTTTGATACGATCGTCGCAGCAGGAACCGTTATGCTGGGTGCTGGTGCCGGCGTGATTGGCTCCACCGTCAATCCCTTTGCGACCGGCGTTGCGATGGATGCCTTGCGAAGCATCGATATTGCCCCAAACAATGGCACGATCTTAGTAGTCGGGGCATTGCTTTGGTTAGTCACGACCGCATACTGTATCTTTGTGGTGATGTCTTATGCCAAAAAAGTCAAAGCCGACAAAGGCTCCACGATCTTATCGCTGCAAGAGCAAAAAGAAATGGAAGAACATTTTGTCAAAGACACGAACGAAGCCTTGGTGTTTACGCAAAAACATCGCCTGATTTTGACGATTTTTGGCTTATCCTTTGTGATCATGGTGGTTTCCTTGATTCCTTGGGGCGACTTTGATATCCATGTGTTTGACGGTTGGACCGCCTTTTTGACCGGCAATAGCTTCGGTGAATGGTATTTTGGTGATTTGGCCATGTGGTTCTTCTACATCAGTATCATCATTGCGTTGATTCAAGGATTCTCAGAAAAAGAAATCGTGACCAACTTTATCGATGGGGTCAAAGACATTTTATCCGTTGTCTTGATCATCGTTGTGGCACGGGGTGCTTCCTACATTATGCAAACGACGTACTTGGATCTGTTTATTTTGGATCGGGCTTCCCATCTTTTAGAAGGTCTATCACCTGTCCTGTTTGTGATTGGCGCCTACATTTTGTATCTGCTCTTATCGTTCTTGATTCCATCGACTTCCGGACTAGCGTATGTATCGATCCCGATCATGGGGGCCTTGGCGCAAAGCATCGGACTCAATCCGAACGTCATGGTGATGATCTTTACTGCTGGTTGCGGATTAGTGAATTTGATCACACCAACTTCTGGCGTCGTGATGGGGGGATTGGAGCTGGCTCGGGTCAACTATTCCACTTGGACCCGCTTTATGCGCAAACCGTTACTGGTTATTGGAATTTCCAATCTTGCCATTTTAATCTTCTCAATGTTGTTCTTGTAAGCTACGTTTCAAGATGTGAACGAGACGGATCAACTATTTCAGTAAGCGAGGCGACTTGAGAGGAGCGGATCAAGTAAATGAAAAAAAAAGAGCGGCAAGCAATTATCAAAAAACTCTTTGTCCTACATCGGATTGAGTCTCAAGAAGAATTGATGAATTTATTAAAAAAAGAAAATGTTTCAGCTACCCAAGCCACGATTTCTAGAGACATGCGGGAAATGAACATCGCTAAAACGTATGCTAAAAACGGTCGGCCGTATTATTCGATCTTTGAATCCAAAGAGCAGGATCTAGAAGACAGAATTGCGTTTTCGATGTATGAGTACCTAAAAAAGATTACGCAGATTGACTTTTTAGTTGTCGTTCATACGGCTGAAAACGGCGCCGATGTGATCGCCAATTATCTTGATGAAATGGAGCTACCAGAAATTGTCGGCACGATTGCAGGGTTTGATATTTTATTGATCATCACGCCGTCACAAGAAGCGGCAGCAGAGGTCGTCGATCGGTTGAACCATTATGTAGAAGGCTACGAGATGGGTTCGTCATTGTTTACTGGAGAAAAAAACGCAAAACAGCCCTGAGAATCGTTGAAGGAGCTGAACGTCACAAGCCCCAAAATCTCACAACCAAACGGGTGACGGCTTTTCATACCGATGGCTATTTTTAAAAAGAAAGAGTGCTTCTAATCTTCACGGAAGCACTCTTTTTGTGTGTGCAATGTCACCACGGTTTGCTGGAAAAACAGTTGCATCACCAAATGAAAATGGTAAGATAGGAAAATGAGGAGTGAAAACTATGAAAAAATTACTGAAAGAACCGAATTTTTACTTTTGTATCGCACTTGCGGTTATGGTCATCCTCTTTATCAGTTCTTCACAAACCTATGAGCAGCAATCACAAATCGGGTTGCTTTCACGAATCTTAAAAAATGAACCATTGAAAGAGTGGCTAGAGAAGATTTCTTTTTCCTATGCTGGTTCGGAGATCAGTATTGCGGAAAAAGGCTATTTCTCATTTGTGGAATTTTTCATTCGTAAAGGCGCACATTTCTTTACCTATTTTGTCTTAGGGGGCAGTCTGTTCTTCGTTCTCGTATATCGCCGTACGCCGTATTGGCTAGCCGCTTTTTTTGCTTGGTTAGCAGCTACCGGCTATGCTGGGATCGATGAATACCATCAAATGCTGACGGGAGGACGGACGCCGCTTTTTCAAGATGTCATGCTGGATTCAGCTGGAGCACTGACCGCCGTTCTTTTGGGGTGGTTGATTTGTCAGTTATCGAAAAAGTCACCTAAACGCCGCAAAACATAACGAGTTGTCGGCGTTTTTAAGCGTTAAGCTGTTAGAAAGTATAAAAAACAAGAGGCGAAACCAATGGAAAAAAGTTTGAGTAGTGTCAAAGGCAAAACCGAGTTTGTCGTGCATGAAAGTTTGCCGGTGGGGGTTCTTCTCGCGATGGCTGGCGGCTTTTTAGATGCCTATACCTATCTCTTTCACGGTGAAGTGTTTGCGAGCATGCAGTCGGGGAATGTTATTTTATTAGGGATCAATCTTTCAACGGGGCAGTTTGAACAAGCCTTTCGGTATCTGCCACCAATCTGTATGTTTTTAGTGGGGATCGTGGTGACGAATTATCTGCAGCATCATTTTCCGACTGGTGGTTGGATCGTTTGGCAAAATGCTGCATTGATCTTTGAAGCGGTCGGTATTTTGGTTCTGGGCTTTTTTGCGCGTTCTTTACCCAATGTCCTGGTTGATTCCGGGTTATCTTTTTTTGCAGCGATTCAATATGCCGCTTATCGGCGCTTGGCAGGGATGCCCTATGCCACCACGATGACCACTGGCAATTTACGTTCGCTGGCTGATTACTTGTATTTGCGCGGGTTTAAGCAGGACCGATCAGTGACACCCAAGATCATTTCTATTTCCTTGATCATCGGCGGTTTCTTTTTTGGGGCGGTTTTAAGCAGCTTGCTAGGAATTTTCTTATTCCACCGGACCATCTGGGTGGTTTCAGGAATTTTAGCCCTGGTGTTGGGAATCACGATCCACAGTCAAAATAAAGAATAGAAAAAAGACATTCCCCGGAATGTCTTTTTCGTCTTACTTTTTGGTGCTCGCGCGTGAATCTTTGAGATAAAGCGCTATTTCTACCAGCAGTGCTGCTAGAAGATAGCTACCAAGGACGGCTATCTGGTAAAATTTCTCTTCAATCAGCTCGTTGCGCTGCAGCAAAATGACCCCACCTAGAAAGAGCATCGCCAACAGGGAGAACCACTGCTGGGAAAAACGCCAATTGCTGACACTGGCTGTACTGCGCTTGGTGCGAAAGCCGAATATATAATTGGGTTCTTCTCGGTAAAAGAACCGGAAGACGATGAAAAAAATACCCGTAAAAATCAACAACAAAAGACCAATATCGATCGAGATCACTTCCTTTCAAGCGAGGTTTGTTGGGAAAATCAGCGAATAAAAAGGATTATCTATTTATTGTACTCGCTGTAAAGGGTTCTATGAAGGGGAACTATTGAAAAAATAGATAGTTTTGCGTAAATAAAAAGGGAGGGCGCTATAAGTCGCCATCCCTTTTTCAATTATCCGCGTTGAAATGGTCCTTTAGGTGCAATCAGTTCAAGATTGGTACCATCTGGATCTGTAAAGTAGGCAACACCTGTCCCGAAGCCGCTTTTTAAACCATCTTGTTCTTCAAAAACGATTGGGGTACCGTCAGGTTCAACCCCGATGGCTTTTAGACGAGCAACGGCTTCATCAATATTTTCGACTTCAAAACAAAGATGCATGGCACTGATTTGCTCATTGGAATAGCTAGCTTTGTTGGATTTTGGTTCGACGTATTCTAAAAGGTCGATGTTGAGATTGTCTAAATGAAGATTGGCGTATTTGATCAATGTATCCTCTAAACCTTGCGTTTGCGCCATTCGTTTGCCACCGATCGTATCTTGATTGGCGATTTTCTTTCCAGTTAATGCTTCATAAAATTGGATGGAACGTTCGAGATTGCTGACGGTGATTCCCACGTGGTTCACCATTGAAAAGCCTGTGTTTGTGTTTGTCATTATACTTCCTCCTAAGGTTTTGTTTAGTATATCGTTTGGTTAATGAAAATCGAATGTGTCTGGATCTGGACCCACTCGCAGGTCCTCATTTAATGCGTTCAAGCGAGCCATTTCATCTTCTGATAAATGGAAATCAAAAATCGCTGCATTGGCGCGCATTCGCTCAGGGTGTGTCGATTTGACATTGACTAAGATTCCTTGTTGGATAGCCCAGCGTAAAAGCACTTGTGCCGCTGATTTTTGCTGTGCATCGGCGATCGCCAAGACGGTTTCCTCTTTCAGCAGTTTGCCTTGCATCAAAGGTGACCAAGCTTGGATCGCAATCCCCTTTTCAGCACAAAAGTCCCGCAGGTCTTGCTGCGTAAGTTTGGGATGCAGTTCGATCTGATTGACGACAGGAACGACCTTAGCAGCGGCCAATAGTTGCTCCAAGTGATGAATCTGGAAGTTGCTGACCCCGATTGCTTTGATTTTTCCAGCGGCATACAAGTCTTCCAAGGCGCGCCATGACTCTTGAAATGCCTGGTTTCCCGGCCAATGGATCAAGTACAAGTCGAGATACTCGAGGTTTAAGCGGGCCAAACTTTCATTGAAAGCATGGATCGTTTCATCATAAGTTAAATGATCGTTCCAAAGTTTGGAAGTGACAAAGAGTTCTTCACGAGCCAACCCCGTTTCTTGTAAGCCTTGTTTGATTCCTTCCCCTGTTCCTGTTTCGTTGCCGTAAATAGCCGCCGTATCAATCAGGCGATACCCATTGATAATGGCCTGTTTCACGACCTCTGCTGTTTCAGCTTCAGGGATTTGAAAGACACCTAACCCCAAACCGGGGATTTTGCTGCCGTTGTTCAGTGTAACGGTATCCGATAATTTTTCGATCATAAAAACATCTCCTTTATTTTTTTCTGTAATCATCATATAATGAGGAGGTAAGGTTGTATAGTACGTACTTTTTTGTTTGATACACACCTTTTGGTAACATTTGTGTGTTTACAGACTTGATGAGGTGAAAAAAATGGAAGAAAAAATTTATAATATCGGTGTAGAAGCAACGATGGATGTCATCGGCGGGAAATGGAAACCAATCATTCTTTGTAATTTACGCCATGGGGCATTGCGTCCTAGTGATTTACGGCGAAAAATTCCTGGCATCAGTCAAAAAATGTTGACGCAGCAATTGCGGGAACTAGAAGAGTCTGATATCGTTACCCGCAAATCCTATAATCAAGTACCACCCAAAGTTGAGTATTCCTTGAGTGAATATGGAGAAACGTTAGGCGGCTTATTGGATACCCTTTGCCAGTGGGGCACGATGCACGTCGCTGCGCTACAAGACAAAGGAGAACAAGTTACTTTGTTAGAACAAGAAGAGGCGATTGTCTAGCAGAGGGCAAGTGGCATGAGAAAAGGCCGGCAGAAACCATTGGTTTCCGTCGGCCTTTTTTAGGCTATGCTTGTTGGATCAATTCTAGAATGGCTTCAGCATTCATGCCGCTGTAATGATTGATGGGAAATGACAGGCGCTTGATTCGCGGCGGGATGGCCTGCTTGATCATCGGATCTGTTAAAGAAAGCAAAGGATCGACCAAAACGATTTTTTCTTGCGAAAAACGATAATTCATCAGACGTTCTGGTGTCACAACAGTCACGCTGATTTGATCCTCGGACAGCATTTGGATGTTGCGGGCGAAAATTTTAATCAGACTTCCAGCTAAAGTAGAACGATCAATAAAGACAACTTTTTCCAAAGTGATTCTCCTTTTTAATTAATATGCTTAATTAAGTATATTAATTAAATGACGCTTTGTAAACAGGAACATATGGGAAACAACAAAAAAGCCGCAAAAGAATTTTTTTTGCGGCTTTTGGTTCATCTATAAAAAGGTTTGACTCTTTTTTTCATTAAATCACGATCACGGGTGTCCCGACTTCGGCTTTGCTGTACAATTCTTTCATCACGCCTGGCGGAGTATTGATACAGCCGTGAGAGCCGCGGGTTTTCCAAAGATCACCACCGTATTCCGTTTGCCAATCAGAATCATGGATTCCGACACCGGTCCAATCGATCGGCATCCAGTAATCAACAGGGGACGCATAATCTTCACCGGTCAAGGTTGCATCTTCTTCTTTGTTCCAGACATAGAAGACACCAGTTGGCGTTGGTGTGGCTGGTTTTCCAGAGATAATTTTCGTATCTAGCACCAGCTCGCCATCTTTATAATACCACATGTGTTGGTTTTTCAGATCAACTTCGATATACGTGTTGCCAAATAACGGGCTGCCAGCATCGGTGCTTCCTTGAGCGATCGGTGTGCGCGTGAAGTCTTCGCCGGCTTTTAACGCCTCAATCAATGCTTCTGTTTCCGCATCGGTTTGGATCGTCCAGCTGAGGGTGCCGGCTGGAACCGTTACTTCGCCTTGTTTGGTACTCTTGAAGGTCGAAGAATTGGTGCTGGTGTTGTATTGCTCTCCGATCGAAGCGACATAGCTTCTTACTTTGTCTTCGTCGATCGTGGTGTTGCCATCTTTGTAAGAGAGCCAATCCATGATCGATTCTCTTGGAATTTGAAACGTGTTTCCGTTGATCGTATAATTGCCGGTTACTTTGGCGATTTTATTCAACGAATCCATTTCTTTGGTTAGATCAGGATCATCAGCGGTCACACTTGGTTTTGTGACGTAATCGACGAGATTTAATTCCTTTTCGCCACTGACGATGGCTTCTTGTAAGTCTGCTACTGCTTTGTCCACATCAATGGCATCGCCGTCAACTTCTGGTTTGATAGAAAAGCCGTCTTCGCCTTTTTCCAATGTTGCATCGGCTGACTTGGTACGATCCTCATTTAAAGTTTCTAGTTCCTTTTGGATCGTGTCCGTTTCGCTGTTTAGCGTATCTTGATCCACCGAGAGATTGTCCAGTGTTTTTTCTTCTGCAGCGGAAACATAAGCCATTCCCCAACTCCACTGGTTCTGTTCATCTTTTAATGATTGCAGCTCATTGGTGAAATCCGTTTGTAACCCAAATTGAGCAAGGTTGATTGTCTTCCATTCGCTATCGCCTTCTTTGATGGTGAAATCTTCTTGCGAGTAGCGGTCATGCAGCAGGGCATTGGCCTCGGCAACAGTTTTGTTGCTGATGTCGATCCCATCGATTTCAGTCTTTGGTAAAAAACGGTTTGCATAATATGTACTTCGGTAGGTATAGCCGCCAGCGATCACTACTAATATAGCAGCCACAACGATTAGAACAATTTTCTTGGTATTGTTCTTGGCGTCAGTATGTTTGTTTGAACGAGTCATTCAACTACTCCTTTTTTTCTAATGGCATAATAGATAATAACGCTTAAATCATACCATATTCCCCCAAGAAAGCGAATATGGCAAATGAAACTTCCATGAAAAATAGAAAATTCTTAAACTATCTTTAGCTAAGCTGTAGAAAAGCATTTCTTTGCATAAAAAAACTGAACGAACCGCAGCAAATCATCTTGATCAAATTGTTCTGAAAAAGAGTGAGCTGTAAGGTTCGTTCAGTGGCATAGTTGACTAGCTAAACGAAGTGAAAGAAATTATTGATTGTCTTCTGCATCTAGTTTCGCAAAAGCTTCATCAAGAATATCTTTTAATTGTTTTGCAGAAGCGGCCATCCGGTCTTTTTCCCCATCCGTCAATGGGATCTCAATCACTTTTTGAATCCCTTGGGCGTTGATAACTGCAGGCGCACCGATGTACAAGTCGTTTAAGCCGTATTCGCCGTTCATGTACACAGACAATGGTAAAACAGCATTTTCATCGTCTAAGATCGCACGAGTGATCCGTGCTAAGGCTACCGCGATCCCGTAGAAGGTCGCACCTTTTTTCTCGATGATGGTGTAGGCTGCATCACGAACACTGAAGAAAATGTTGACCATTGCTTCTTCATCGATGTCTGGGTTATTTTTGACCCATTCATAGATTTGCAAGCCGGCTACGTTGGCATGAGACCAAACAGGGAATTCTGAATCCCCGTGTTCGCCTAAGATATAGGCATGGACGTTACGGGCATCAACATCGACTAATTCAGCCAAAGCTTGACGGAAACGTGCAGAGTCTAAAGAAGTACCTGAACCGATGACGCGTTCTTTCGGGAAGCCTGAGAATTTCCAAGTCGAGTAAGTCAAAATATCGACTGGGTTCGCTGCTACTAAGAAGATTCCGTTAAAACCTGAATCAACGATTTGGGTAACTACTTCCCGGTTGATTTTCAAGTTTTTATGAACCAAATCTAAGCGGGTTTCACCTGGTTTTTGAGGCGCACCAGCTGTAATAACGACTAAATCAGCATCATGTGCATCTTCATAAGAAGCGGCATAGATTTTTTTAGGGGAAGTAAAGGCCAAGGCATGGGACAAATCAATTGCGTCGCCTTCTGTTTTTGCTGTATTTATATCAATGATTCCGACTTCTTGCGCAATGTTTTGGGTCACCAGCGCAAACGCGTAACTAGAACCAACCGCACCGTCTCCAACAAGAATTACCTTTTGGTGATCTTTTTTGTTCGTTTTTGCAGTCATCTGTGTATCATTCCTTCCGCATAATTGTTTTACTCGCTATCATCCTACCATTTTCAAGTATATTTGTCATGTGATTTGCACAACAATATTACACAAAATATCGCTGTTTCAGTTGTAAATGCTTTCTTTGTTATTACGTCAAAAAGAGGATATATCAACGTTTTATTAAGATTCGTTAAGAAAGATAAAAACTGAGCAAGAGGACGCCACCATAACAGTCCATTTCGTGTTATAATTATTTCAGCAAAAGAACTGGGCGCATTTGTGTGCCCAGTATTTTGTGTTTGGATAAGAAAACCGATAAAATAGATGAAGAATCAGCTTGAAACTAGAAATAATGGAGCGTAATCGAAAAATGAAAATGATTGTAGGCTTGGGAAATCCCGGCAAAAAATATGAGAAAACCAAACACAATGTTGGCTTTATGGTAGTGGATGCCTTGGCACAAAAGTACCAAGCAACCTTTAAAAAGTCGGCTTTTGAAGCAGAAGTGGCAGAGTTTTTCTTGAAGGGTGAAAAAATCCTTTTGGTCAAACCGCAAACCTTCATGAATGAATCCGGTCGTTCGGTAGGTCCGTTGATGACCTATTTTGGCATCTATCAAGAAGAATTAGTAGTGGTCTATGATGACCTTGATTTAGCATTAGGGAAAATCCGCTTGCGCCAAAAAGGCAGTGCGGGGGGACACAATGGAATCAAGAGTTTGATCGCGCATTTGGACTCGACAGTCTTTGACCGCATCAAAATCGGGATCGATCGGCCACGTCCAGGACAAACCGTGGTCAATCATGTACTGAGTCCTTTTGCAAAAGACGATCTGCCCATCGTTTTACAAAGTATTGATAAGGCGGTCGAGGCAAGTAGTGATTACTTGACCAACGGCGACTTTCTTGCCACAATGAATCGATTTAACTAAGGAGGGCCGAGATGGATTTAATTGAATTAATAAATAAAGTGCCGACAGTGGCGGCTTGGCATGCAGGTTTACGTGAACAGGCCCCCCGGCAATTACTGACCGGTCTAGCTGGATCGGCAAAAACATTGGCGATCACCGGTGTGTATCAGGCATTTCAAAAACAAGTGATCGTGGTGACACCAAATCTGTATTATACGAATCAACTAGCCGAAGATCTGCGCAACGTGACGGATGATGTCTATGTTTTCCCAGTGGACGAAGTGTTGTCAGCCGAAATGGCTTTTTCTTCACCAGAAGCACGAGAAGAACGAGTGGCAGCGCTGAATGCTGTTTCTCAAGGAAAAACCGGGATCTATGTGTTGCCGGTAGCGGCTTTGCGAAAGTATTTACCTGAGAAGAAAACCTGGTTAGCCAACCAATTCCAATGGCAAATCGGCGATGAGATCGATTTAGAGCGTTTGCCGCAACAATTGATCTTGATGGGTTACGAACGGCAGTCAATGATTGGCAAACCCGGCGAATTCAGTATTCGTGGGAGCATCCTCGATATTTATCCATTAAATGCCGAATACCCCGTACGGATCGAGTTATTCGATGTAGAAATCGACTCGATGCGTTCTTTCAACGTGGAAACGCAACGCTCAGTGGAAACGCTGCAGCAAGTGGCTATTTTACCGACTACCGAATTGGTTTTCTCAGCGGAAGATTTAGCGGCGGGGCAAAAGCAGCTGCAAGAATTATTGAACAAACGGTTGGCAGTCACCAAAGAAGCAACCGATCGCGCCTTTTTAGAAGACTATTTCGGCCAATTGGCCTCCCAATGGCAAGCGGGGATTCCCGGTGAAAGTGCCCGTTATTACACGGATTTGCTTTATCGTCAGCAAACGAGTGTCTTAGATTATTTTTCTGAAGACGCCTTTTTGATGATCGATGATTATGCTCGGATCATGGAGACCAATCGTGAGATCGAACGGGAAGAAGCGGAGTGGCATACCCAAAAATTAGCGGAGCTGCGGGTCTTTTCTGAACAGCAATTCGGGATCGATGTCCATCAACTGCTGCAAAAAGAAACCTTTGTGACCAGCTTCTTTTCTTTATTCCAAAAAGGAATGGGGAACATTCGCTTCCAAGCGATCCATCAATTCCAATACCGGCCGATGCAGCAGTTTTTCAGCCAAATGGGTCTCTTGAAAGTTGAGATCGATCGCTGGGAGAAGCAACAGCAAACGGTGATTTTTCTGGTCAGTGACCAAGAACGGGCCAAGAAGTTAGAGCAAGATCTGCGAGATCATGATATCTATGCCGTGCAGACGCAACAAGACCGCCTGTTTACGGGACGCACCCAAATCGTGGTGGAACGTTTGCAAAGCGGCTTTGAAATGCCGCAAGACAAGCTAGTGGTGGTTACAGAAAAAGAAATTTTCCAAAAGATGAACAAAAAAAGAGCCCGCCGGCAAAATGTCACCAATGCGGAACGTCTCAAAAGCTACAATGAGTTAAAAGCCGGCGATTATGTCGTCCATGCGAATCATGGGATCGGGAAGTACATCGGCATGGAAACCTTAGAAGTCGATGGCGTCCATCAAGATTACATGACGATCTTGTACCAAAACGAAGACAAGCTCTTTATTCCAGTCACCCAATTGAATTTGATTCAAAAATATGTGGCTTCCGAATCGAAAACACCGAAAATCAATAAATTAGGCGGCAGTGAGTGGGCGAAGACCAAGCGCAAAGTGACGGCTAAAATTGAAGACATCGCAGATGATTTGATTTTATTGTATGCCAAACGCGAATCAGAAAAAGGCTATGCCTTTCAACCAGACGATGCCTATCAAAAAGAATTTGAAGATGCCTTTCCTTATTCGGAAACCGATGATCAGCTGCGCAGTACGGCAGAGATTAAGCGGGATATGGAAAAAGAAAAGCCGATGGACCGTTTGTTAGTTGGAGATGTCGGTTTTGGGAAAACAGAAGTGGCGCTGCGGGCTGCTTTTAAAGCGATCAAAGAAAGCAAACAAGTGGCTTTCTTAGTGCCGACAACGATCTTGGCGCAGCAGCACTATGAAACGATGGTCGATCGTTTTGAAGGATTCCCCGTCAATGTTGGGGTGCTGAGTCGTTTTCGGACGAAAAAACAGCAGAATGAAACGATCGAGCAAGTGCGCAAAGGGCAAGTCGATATTTTGGTGGGGACCCACCGATTATTGTCAAAAGATGTCGAGTTTGCTGATTTGGGCTTGTTGGTGATCGATGAAGAACAACGTTTTGGGGTCAAACACAAAGAGCGCTTGAAACAACTGCGTTCGCAAGTCGATGTGTTGACGTTGACGGCAACGCCGATCCCAAGAACATTGCATATGTCGATGCTGGGCGTGCGGGACCTATCTGTGATCGAAACACCACCGGAAAATCGTTACCCGATCCAAACCTATGTGATGGAGATGAATCCAGGAGCGGTGCGAGAAGCGATCCAACGGGAGATGGCACGCGGGGGCCAAGTGTTTTATCTCTATAATCGTGTCGATACGATCGAGCGAAAAGTCGAAGAACTGCAGGCGTTAGTGCCAGATGCACGAATCGCTTATGCCCACGGGCAAATGACCGAGATCCAATTGGAAAATACCCTGTTTGACTTTATTGAAGGGCAATACGATGTGTTGGTGACGACGACGATCATTGAAACCGGTGTGGATATTCCCAATGCCAATACGTTGTTTGTGGAAAATGCCGATTACATGGGGCTTTCGACGTTGTATCAGTTGCGTGGCCGTGTCGGTCGGAGCAATCGAGTCGCTTATGCGTATTTCATGTATGAACAGCAAAAAGTGTTGAACGAAGTCAGTGAAAAACGTCTGCAAGCCATTAAGGACTTTACGGAGTTAGGTTCAGGATTCAAAATCGCGATGCGAGATCTTTCGATTCGTGGGGCAGGAAATCTATTGGGGGCGCAACAGCACGGCTTTATCGATGCAGTCGGGTTTGACATGTACTCACAAATGCTGTCGGAAGCAGTCACTCGTAAACAAGGGAAAAATACCCAAACAGAAAAAACGACCGTTGAGATCGATCTGGGGATCGATGCCTACTTACCGACTTCGTATATTGAAGACGAACGGCAAAAAATCGAGATCTATAAACGAATTCGTGAGCTGGAATCACAAGAAGCAGTTGATGAACTTCAAGATGATTTATTAGACCGTTTCGGAGAATACCCTGTAGAAGTGGCGCACCTCTTAACGGTGGGCGAGATCAAAATGAACGGCGATCGTGCCTTGTTAGAAACTATCCGCAAGCAGCAACAAACCGTGTCGTTCACTTTGAGTAAAGTCGGCACGAAAAATTATTCGGTGGAGCAGCTGTTTGAAGCATTGAAAGCCACTAAATTAAAAGCCACGATGGGTGTCGATCATGAGCAAATGACCATCAAATTACAGATTCCGCCAGTGATGAAAGAAAGCACCTGGCTATTAGAAATCCAAGATTTTGTCAAAGCGTTACGGGAACAAAAATACGCCAGCCAAGGCTAGAAAGGAACCAGAGGGATGCCGAAATCACAATTGAAGCGTACGATGGAAGGGGCGTTTATTTTAACGATCGCTTCCTTTATCGCAAAAATCTTAAGTGCCGTTTATCGGGTCCCTTTTCAGAACCTGGTAGGCGACGAAGGGTTTTATGTGTATCAACAGGTCTATCCGATTTATGGATTGGCAATGACTTTGGCGTTGTCAGGTTTGCCGCAGTTTATCTCCCGCATTGTTGCTGAAGAACCTGATCCTTTGAAAAGCAAGGAGCGGCTGCAAGCGTTGACGCCTTATGTGCTTTGGTCGGCGATTGGCTTATGGGCTGTGACCTTTTTATTTGCCGGTCCAATCGCGCAAGTGATGGGGGACCATCAACTGGCAGGCTTGATTCGAGTCGTTTCCTTTACCTTTTTGTTTGTCCCACCCTTGACCTTTTATCGAGGAATGTTTCAAGGAAATCTACAAATGGTGCCAACCGCAGTGTCTCAAGTTGTAGAGCAGCTGCTTAGAGTTGGTGTGATTTTAGGTGCTGCGGCAGCTTTCCAGCAATTGGGCTGGACGATTTATCAAACGGGGACTGTCGCCATGATGGGTGCCTTAGTCGGGGGCCTTGCGGCGTGGTGGATTTTAAGTTATTATAGCCGACAAATCAACGGCAAACGCCTATCGCTATGGCATAAACCAGTCACCCGTACAGGAGAAAATACCGCTGTGTTATCCGCCTCGTTGAAAAAAAGGTTCTTCTTAGAAGGCGGTCTGTTGACGATTTATAGCGGCTATTTGATCTTGTTCCAGTTAGCGGATTCGTTTTTATTGACCAATGCGCTAGAAGCGGGGGGATTGACGGCACAAGCAGCCCGGATTTCGAAAGGGATCTATGATCGCGGACAACCCCTCGTCCAACTAGGTCTTGTGGTGGCGATGGCGTTAAGCTCGACGTTTTTGCCAACGTTGACCAAGTATTTGACGGTAAAAAATCAGCAGCTGTTTGAAAAGTCGGCAAAAATGTATTTGCGCCTAACGATCGGGATTGCTTCGGCTTCTGCGGTAGGGTTAGCGATTTTGCTGCCTTATATCAATTTTGCCTTATTTAAAGACGGATCTGGCAATGTTGCGCTGGTATTGTTTGTCTTTTCCATCGCTCTGATGGCGACGATTCAAGCCTATCAAAGCATTCAACAAAGTCGCAATACCTATACCTTCGGCTTGCTCGCTGCGGGGATTGGTCTTTTGGTCAAATGCCTATCGATGTGGCCACTGACCGCTTCTTATGGGACTGCAGGAGCAAGTATCAGTACGCTGTTGGGGTTAGGCGCGACCTTATGCTGTTTTGTGGTTTCCGAACAGCGTCGAGCACAAAGTAGCATCAATCGCTTTTGGTATGAAGGAAATTATGGAAAAAAATTATTTCTTTGTTTAGGGATCATGACAAGCGTGCTATTCTTATATTATAGCTTCGTTGCGATCTTATTGAACGGTCCTTTGACCCATCGACTACAGGCGCTGATTTTTTGCCTAGGCGGTGTCGGTCTGGGAGGCGCAGCCTTTATCGGGGCAGCGATCAAAATCAAATTGTTAACGATTCGCGAATGGCTGTTAGTTCCATTTGGAAAGAAACTATTAAGAAGAGGTGAAAAACATGAGATTAGATAAATTTCTTAAAATCTCCCGCATCATCAAGCGTCGCTCTGTTGCCAAAGAAGTGGCAGACAAGGGACGTATTCAGATCAACGGCAAATTAGCCAAGTCAAGCAGTGACGTCAAAGTAGGCGATACTATGCGTATTCAGTTCGGGAATAAGGTCTTGGAAGTAAAAGTCAATGAATTGCATGAATCGACGAAAAAAGAAGACGCTGCAAAAATGTATGAGATTGTTTCAGAGGAAAGAATCTCAGAAAATGCTTGATTTTTACGGCATTTTCAGTTAGACAAGCTTTGCGGATGTTGGTATAATGTAAAAAACAAAGACAGCGACGGGAGCGAGTTCAGGTGGCAAAAGAATCAAATAAAAAAATAGAACTATTGCAGACCGATTATGCGAAAGAGCAATTTGCCAAGTTTGAAAAAGAGCGGCGGCAAGTCGTGTTTCGCCGACGTCGGCTGGTGGCGTTTTTCGTGGCGGCATTAGCGATATTTGCAGTCGTGGGGATTCAGATGTTTAACGACCAAATGCGCCTGCAAAAACTAAAGGAATACAAGGCGGAAACAGTCGCCGAACAAAAAGAAGCTGAACAAAAAGTGGCTTCATTGGAGCGAGATGTTGCCTTATTGCAAGACGATGAGTATGTGGCAAAATTGGCCCGCAGCCGATTCTTCTACTCAAAAGATGGCGAAAAAATTTATCCTGTCTTGCCCGATGGAACGGATTCTCAAAACACTAATGAGCGTTCTGCGCAAAGCGAACAAGAATCATCATCCACAGAGTCACAAGATTAAGCAATGTCATACCTACTCAGCGCAGTAGTTTGAATTATTTTAAATGGGTAAAAATTAGGAGGAACATTTTTTATATGTCAATCGAAGTTGGAGCGAAACTAAAGGGCAAAGTGTCTGGTATTACAAATTTTGGTGCGTTCATTGATCTTGGTGAAGGGAAAACTGGTTTGGTGCATATCAGTGAAGTATCAAACGGATTCGTCAAAGACATTCACGACGTGTTGTCTGTTGGGGATGAAGTGACAGTACTTGTTACGGCAATCGGCAACGATGGGAAAATTGGACTATCGATCCGCAAAGCAGAAGATAAGCCGGAAGAAAAACGTGAATACCCGAAAAAAGAATTCAATCGACCAAATCCGAAAAAATCTTTTTCACGCAATCAAACTACGAATGTAAATAAACAAGACTTCGATTCATTGATGAGTTCTTTTCTAAAAGATAGTGATGATCGTCTTTCATCATTACGTCGAAATACAGAAGGAAAACGCGGTGGCCGCGGCGGACGCCGTAACTAAACATGAATAGCAAGTTGGAAAAAGCTGAAACAAAACTGTTGGTTCGTTTTGTTTCAGCTTTCTTTCTTGTGGGTCTACCAAATGAGAAGGAGGGCGAATGATGGTCATTCAAACCGTTCGAGGGCAACTCACTGCCATCGATCCTGAAAACAAACGCCGCTTTTTGCTGGCGGTATCAACGGGAGTCGACTCCATGGTCTTGCTGCAGGTCTTTTGTCAGTTGTTTCCCGAAATGCAAAAAGAGCAGGTCTTTGGTGTGGCACATGTAAACCATCAATTGCGTCCAGCATCTGCTGAGGAAGCTGCTTTTTTACGGCAGTACTGCCAAGAACGCGGCATTCCTTTTTATGAGCGATGCTGGGAAAATCCGCCAGAAACCGGCATAGAAGCTAGCGCTCGGGACTTTCGCTATACGTTTTTTGCCGATGTCATGTCCCGAGAAGGCTATGATGTTTTGCTGACTGCTCACCACAGTGATGACCAAGTAGAAACGATGCTGATGAAGATGATGCGAGAAGGCCGCTTGCAATCGGCTGGCGGGATGCAGCAGCAGCAGCCTTTTCACGCTGGAATCCTGTTGCGGCCGTTGCTTAGTGTCAGTAAGACAGCGATTTACGACTATGCGCAAGTACAGCAGATTCCCTACTTTGAAGACGAAAGCAATCACGAACCGCTGTATTTGCGAAACCGACTACGCCAGCAAGTAGTGCCGGCATTAAAAGCGGAAAATCCGCAACTGTTGCCGCATTTTCAACAGCTTTCTGTAGAAATGCAGTTCGCCAATCAGTTGATCCAGCAAGAGCAGCAGCAATGGTTGTCTGCGTTCGTTCAACAGCAAGCTACTCGCTTAGTGATCGATCTGCAACAGCTGCCGACGTTTTCGCCGGCGCAGCGCTATTTTTTCTATGCGGGGTTTTTGCAACAAGCAGAAGCCTTTACAAAGCATCCACTCAATCAAAAACAGCTGCCACAGCTATTGCGTTTGCTAGACGAAAAGAAAGGGCAATGGCAATTGGCGTTGCACAAACAGTGGCAGCTGCGGCGCAGTTATGACCAATTACTATTGGAACCTGTAGCTGTTTCCCAAAAGCCTGCAACGCCGTTGACAGAAGTCAGTCAGCGTCTGGTTTTAGGGGAGGGGATCTATCTTTCTGAAAAGGAATGGATTGGGTATTTTCCGATAAATGAACAGCATATTCCCAAAAAAATCACAAATTGGTCAGAGTTTTCCCAAGATTTACCGCTAAACTATTCCTCTGAGCTGATCGTACGTAAGCGTCAGCCAGGAGACCGAATCCGCTTGGCGCGTGGCCTGACCAAAAAGATCAGTCGTTTTTTTATCGATTCAAAAATTCCTAATGAAGAGCGAGAAAAAAGTTGGGTCGTCACAAACCTTGATAAACAGGTGATTGCCTTACTACCTCATGCATTTTCCTATTTGAGTATTGCGCCAGAAACTGATAAAATACACTACATACTTCTTTATAAATATCAGAAGTAAGAGTTGGAAGGAGAACTT
This sequence comes from Enterococcus sp. AZ188, assembly GCF_050544075.1. NCBI lineage: Bacteria > Bacillati > Bacillota > Bacilli > Lactobacillales > Enterococcaceae > Enterococcus > Enterococcus sp. AZ188. The sequence goes on along the minus strand of NZ_CP172943.1, from coordinate 3,423,325 downwards.
TATGCTAGATAAAGATATTGAGAAAATTTTGATTTCCCGTGACGAAATCAAAAATCGTTGTGTGGAACTTGGTCAAGAATTAACGGCGGCTTATGCGGATAAAAATCCTCTAGTCGTAGGTGTACTGAAAGGTGCCGTTCCTTTCATGGCAGACATCGTTCGTGAGATGGATTGTTACTTGGAGTTAGACTTCATGGATGTCTCGAGTTATGGCAATGCCATGATTTCATCTGGAGAAGTCAAAATCATCAAAGATTTAGATACAAATGTTGAGGGCCGCGATCTTTTGATCGTTGAAGACATCATTGACAGTGGTCGCACGTTGGCTTATCTGGTAGATCTATTCAAATACCGTAAAGCGAAATCAGTGAAAATCGTGACGTTATTAGATAAGCCGGAAGGCCGTGTTGTTGAGATCGATGCTGATTACGTCGGCTTCGATGTGCCAAATGAGTTTGTTGTTGGATATGGACTGGACTATGCAGAGCAATATCGAAACTTACCTTACGTTGGCGTCTTAAAACCTAGTGTTTATCAGTCAAATTAGTGACTGTTCTAAATCAATTGTGATACAATTAAATGGTCAGGATTGATAAAACAAAATAGCCAGGGAGGTACGCATGAATAAGAAAAATAACGGTATGGTAAAAAATACCTTATATTATGTACTTGTCTTGTTGGCGATGGTCATGGTCGTTTATTTCATTTTTGGAAATGGCAATCAGCAGACCCCAACGATCGAGTACTCCACGTTTACAGAACAACTGAAAGACGGGAAGGTCAAACAATTTACTGTCCAACCCGCTAACGGTGTTTATCGAATCGTGGGTGAATACAATGAAGAACAAACTGTCAGCAATGACAACAGCTTGTCTGTTTTAGGCAATACACAGGCGAGTTCGACCCGCTTTTCAACGATCATTTTACCAAATGATTCTACGCTGAGCGAAGTCACCAGTCTGGCCTCAGCACAAGGGGTCAAAACTACCATCGAAGAAGAATCCAACAGTGGTATTTGGTTATCGCTTTTGGTTAGCTTCTTACCACTTGTGATCATCATTTTCTTCTTCTATATGATGATGAGCCAACAAGGCGGCGGCGGTGGCGGTGGCGGCCGTGTGATGAACTTTGGCAAATCAAAAGCCAAAGAAGCGGACAAAAAAGCCAACCGCGTACGTTTTTCAGACGTAGCCGGTGCAGAAGAAGAAAAACAAGAACTTGTCGAAGTCGTGGAATTCTTGAAAGATCCTCGACGTTTCGTTGAATTAGGTGCCCGTATCCCAGCAGGTGTCTTACTTGAGGGACCTCCGGGAACCGGGAAAACGTTGCTAGCCAAAGCCGTTGCCGGTGAAGCTGGCGTACCGTTTTACTCGATCTCTGGTTCAGATTTCGTTGAAATGTTTGTCGGTGTCGGTGCAAGCCGGGTACGTGACTTATTTGAAACAGCGAAGAAAAATGCACCAGCCATCATCTTTATCGATGAAATCGATGCCGTCGGTCGCCAACGTGGTGCCGGTATGGGTGGCGGACATGATGAGCGGGAACAAACATTGAACCAATTATTGGTTGAGATGGATGGTTTTGATGGGAATGAAGGCGTGATCGTCATTGCCGCAACGAACCGTTCGGATGTTCTAGATCCAGCGTTGCTGCGTCCAGGTCGTTTTGACCGTCAGATTTTAGTTGGTCGTCCAGACGTGAAAGGCCGTGAAGCAATCCTCCGTGTTCATGCTCGGAACAAACCTTTATCAGATGATGTTGATTTGAAAGTCGTTGCCCAACAAACACCGGGCTTTGCCGGTGCGGATCTGGAAAACGTCTTGAACGAAGCCGCCTTAGTTGCTGCTCGTCGTAACAAGAAAAAAATCGATGCTTCAGATATCGATGAAGCAGAAGACCGCGTGATCGCTGGTCCTGCGAAGAAAGACCGTGTCATCAACAAACGCGAACGTGAAATGGTTGCTTACCATGAAGCAGGACATACCATTGTTGGTTTAGTCTTGAGTCGTGCCCGTGTGGTACACAAAGTAACCATCATTCCTCGGGGGCGAGCTGGTGGGTACATGATCGCCTTGCCGAAAGAAGATCAATTCTTGATGACTAAAGAAGATATGTTTGAACAAATCGTTGGCTTGCTAGGTGGACGTACGGCTGAAGAAATCATCTTCGGTGTGCAATCAACGGGGGCTTCCAATGACTTTGAACAAGCAACTGCGCTTGCAAGAAGCATGGTGACAGAATATGGAATGAGCGATAAATTAGGTCCAGTTCAATATGAAGGAAACCATCAAGTCTTTGTCGGTCGCGATTACGGTCAAACAAAAGCATACTCTGAACAAGTTGCCTTTGAAATTGATCAAGAAGTTCGCAAGATTTTAATGGATGCCCATCAAAAAGCCCATGAAATCATTGAAGAACATCGTGCCCAACACAAATTGATCGCTGAAAAACTACTTGAACATGAAACATTGGATGCTAAAGCAATCAAATCCTTGTTTGAAGAAGGCAAAATGCCTGCAGGGACTGAAAGCTCTGAGTATCCTAGTGAAAAAGCCCAAACGTTTGAAGAAGCGAAACGTGCGCTGGAAGAAAAAGATGCAGAGAAGCAAGCTGCAGAAAAACACAGCGAAGATGCATCATCAAACGATTTTGATCAACAATTGGAAGACGTTCGCCGCAATAGCGAAAGCCAACCGACTGATCAAGAAAACAAAGATGATAACGCCTAAAACAAGACGTATCAAGGCGCCGAGGAAACTCGGCGCCTTTTTGTTTCTATTTAAGAAGACTTTTCTTAAATTCAAACACATTCAGTTGAAAAAAGCGGCGCTTCCTAGTATGATTCATTAATGAATAAAAAGGAGAATCAAGATGAAGGATTATTTAGTAAAAGCACTCGCATATGACGGCTTCGTCCGAGCATACGCCGTATCGGCAACAGAGACGATCGCCGAAGCACAACGACGCCATGAAACATGGAATACGGCATCTGCTGCTTTAGGGCGAGCGATGGTGGGAAGTTTGTTATTAGGCAGTACCTTAAAAGGGGAAGACAAATTGACCGTCAAAATTCAAGGAAATGGTCCTGCTGGGGCAATCGTCGTAGACAGCAATGGCCGTGGGGACGTAAAAGGATACATAAAAAATCCACAGATCAGTCTGCCATTGAATCCTCAAGGAAAATTGGATGTTCGGGGCGCAGTGGGAGACCAAGGAATTTTTACCGTAATCAAAGACTTAGGGCTAAAAGAACCTTTCTCTGGACAAACACCGATCGTCTCTGGGGAACTTGGGGAAGACTTTACTTATTATTTAGCAGTGTCAGAACAGATTCCTTCTGCTGTTGGTCTGAGTGTATTAGTAGAAACCGATGATTCGATTCGGGCAGCCGGTGGATTTATGCTACAGATCATGCCTGGTGCCAGTGAAGAGATCATTGATGCCATCGAAAAACGTTTGGGAGAATTGCCTCGAGTGTCAACCTTGATCGATGAAGGCCAATCACCAGAAGAGGTCTTAGCGACATTGTTACCAGACACGACGATCGAAGTACTAGAAAAAATGCCCGTCCAGTTCCACTGTGATTGTACGAAAGAAAAATTTGCGACAGCGATCATCACCTTAGGGGCTGAGGAGATCCAAGCAATGATCGATGAAGATCATGGGGCAGAGGCAGTCTGCTCGTTTTGTGGCAACAAGTATCATTTTGATGAAACGGAATTGGCGGCGTTGAAGAAAGAGGCGGAAGCGTAAGTGAAAGATAGACAGACATGGCAGATCGGCTCGGTTGAGATTCCTAACCGCGTCGTCGTTGCGCCAATGGCGGGGATCACCAATTCTGCGTTTCGTGTGACAGTCAAAGAATTTGGCGCGGGTTTAGTCGTCTGTGAGATGATCAGTGATCGAGGGATTCAACTGCGTAACAAGAAGACCCTTGAGATGCTGTTTATTGACGAGACCGAGCATCCTCTTAGTATTCAGATTTTTGGTGGGAATAAAGCATCCTTAGTAGAAGCAGCGCAATTTGTCGCAGAGAACACAACTGCCGATATCATTGATATCAATATGGGGTGTCCTGTAAACAAAATCATCAAAGCAGAAGCTGGTGCGAAGTGGCTTTTAGATCCCGACAAGGTTTATGAAATGGTCCATGCTGTTTCCAGTGCGATCGACAAGCCCGTTACCGTCAAAATGCGGATCGGTTGGGATGAGCAGCACGTCTTTGCGGTTGAGAATGCCCAAGCCGCGGAAGCAGCGGGTGCCGCAGCAATCGGTATGCATGGCAGAACCCGTGTACAGATGTATGAAGGATCGGCTGATTGGGACGTTTTAAAACAAGTGAAGCAAAGTATCACCATTCCCTTTATGGGCAACGGCGATGTCAGAACCCCTGAAGATGCGAAACGAATGTTGGAAGAAGTCGGCGCTGATGCAGTGATGATCGGACGGGCAGCCTTAGGCAATCCGTGGATGATCCACCGCACCAAGCAATACTTGGAGACAGGCGAGTTGTTGCCGGAACCAACACCACGAGAAAAAATTTCGACAGCGAAACTTCATTTAGAACGGTTGGCTGATCTAAAAGGGGGAAAAATCGCTTCGCGAGAATTCCGCCAACATGCTGCGTACTACTTAAAAGGTATTTCACGGGCAGCCAAAGTGAAGGCAGCTATCAATCAAGCAGAAGATAAGCAAACGATTTTTGATTTATTGGATGCATTTGTAGAGAAGACCGAAAAACAGCCGGTAGCAACTTTTAAGGAATAAGAAACAAATCAAGTCGATTCGAAAGTTCGGCTTGATTTTTTGCGTCATCATTGGCATTATAAGAAGGAAACCCAAGTTAAGAATGGAGGAAAACTCGTGACAGAGGAACGACAAACACAAGAAGAATTGAATGATCAAATGTTGGTTCGCCGTGAAAAGATGGAAAAACTACGGGAAGAAGGCATTGATCCTTTTGGCAAGCGATTCGAACGCACCCATAATTCTGCCGAGTTACATGAGTTATTTGATCAAAGAACCAAAGAAGAATTAGCCGAAATGAATCTTTCAGCAAGCATTGCAGGAAGAATCGTTACAAAACGTGGAAAAGGGAAGGCTGGTTTTGCGCATTTACAAGACCGCGAAGGCCGTATTCAAATATATGTACGTAAAGACCAAGTCGGGGACGAACCTTACGAAGTATTCAAGCATGCAGATCTAGGTGATTTCTTTGGTGTATCTGGTGAAATCATGAAGACCGATACTGGCGAAGTGACCATCAAAGCCAAAGAAATCGTGATCTTATCCAAAGCATTGCGTCCATTGCCAGACAAATACCATGGCTTGACGAACGTAGAACAACGCTACCGTCAACGTTACTTGGATTTGATCAGTAATAAAGAGAGCTTTGATCGTTTCATGAAACGAAGCCAAATCATTAGCGAAATTCGTCGTTACCTTGACGGACATGGATATATCGAAGTCGAAACGCCAGTATTGCATAATCAAGCAGGTGGTGCAGCGGCTCGTCCCTTCATTACACACCACAATGCCTTAGACATGGATCTGTATTTACGGATCGCACTTGAGCTTCACTTGAAACGATTGATCGTGGGTGGCATGGAAAAAGTCTATGAGATCGGCCGCGTTTTCCGAAATGAAGGAATCGATACGACCCATAATCCCGAGTTTACGATGCTAGAAGCGTATACAGCATATACAGATTTCAAAGATGTGATGGATTTGACAGAAGGCATTATCCGTAATGCTGCTGAAAAAGTCTTGCATACAGCAACGATCCAATACGATGGACAAGAAGTCGATTTAGCTAGCGACTTTGCACGAATCCATATGGTCGATGCAATCAAAAATCAAACAGGTGTTGATTTCTGGCAACCAATGTCCGTTGAAAAAGCGCGTAGTTTAGCAAAAGAACATCATGTTGAAATCACTGATGCCATGACTGTTGGCCATATCATCAATGAATTCTTTGAGACATTTGTTGAAGAAACGTTACAGCAGCCAACCTTTGTCTTTGGTCATCCAGTGGAAGTTTCGCCATTAGCGAAAAAGAATCCAGAAGATGAACGCTTTACGGATCGCTTTGAATTATTTATCGTTGGTCGTGAATTTGCGAATGCCTTCACGGAATTGAATGACCCAATCGATCAAAGAGAACGTTTTGAAGGACAAGAAAAAGAGCGCGAAGCAGGAAATGATGAAGCCCATGGGGTGGATGAAGATTTCTTAGAAGCACTTGAATACGGTATGCCGCCAACTGGTGGATTAGGGATCGGGATCGACCGCTTAGTGATGCTGTTGACCGATGCACAATCGATTCGTGACGTTTTATTATTCCCGACAATGAGATAAAAAAGCTCCGTCCACTCGCAAGAGATGGGCGGCTTTTTTTCTTGTCTGCTGGATCAGGGAGAAAAACAGTGAGGAATTAGAGGGGAAAAAGCCAGGGTAATTGCTAGAAAACGGATTAAATGCGAACGATAAAAGCTGGATTCAATGTGATTAGACGGGTTTGTAAAAATTAAAAAAAGCCATAGAAAATGATTGACCGCAAGGGATTTAGTTGGTATATTATTACATGTGCCAAATGACTGAAATGAATTCGTAAAAAGAATTGAAAAAAGTGGTTGACGCACAGCTCGACAGATGATATTATAACGAAGTCGCAATTTTAAAATAGTTAATCGACGTTGATACATCAACAAATTTAATTAAAGAAAGTTGTTGACAAATAACAAATCATTTGTTATTCTAATGAAGTCGCTGAGACAGCCGCTGCGAAGTTGAAAAACAACGAGCGAAAAAAACTTTTTAAAAAAGAGTTGACAATCAAACGTCGCTCTGATATGATATAAAAGTTGCTAACACAGCACTGTAGACCTTTGAAAACTGAACAAAGCAAGCAAACGAACCAATGTGTAGGACGTTTCAATTTATTGAAACAAATACATGCAAGCAATAGCTAGCAAAGTTAATTTTTATGAGCTTAATGACCGTATGGTCATTCAAACAAATCATTATGAGAGTTTGATCCTGGCTCAGGACGAACGCTGGCGGCGTGCCTAATACATGCAAGTCGAACGCTTTTTCTTTCACCGGAGCTTGCTCCACCGAAAGAAAAAGAGTGGCGAACGGGTGAGTAACACGTGGGTAACCTGCCCATCAGAAGGGGATAACACTTGGAAACAGGTGCTAATACCGTATAACACTATTTTCCGCATGGAAGAAAGTTGAAAGGCGCTTTTGCGTCACTGATGGATGGACCCGCGGTGCATTAGCTAGTTGGTGAGGTAACGGCTCACCAAGGCAACGATGCATAGCCGACCTGAGAGGGTGATCGGCCACACTGGGACTGAGACACGGCCCAGACTCCTACGGGAGGCAGCAGTAGGGAATCTTCGGCAATGGACGAAAGTCTGACCGAGCAACGCCGCGTGAGTGAAGAAGGTTTTCGGATCGTAAAACTCTGTTGTTAGAGAAGAACAAGGATGAGAGTAAAACGTTCATCCCTTGACGGTATCTAACCAGAAAGCCACGGCTAACTACGTGCCAGCAGCCGCGGTAATACGTAGGTGGCAAGCGTTGTCCGGATTTATTGGGCGTAAAGCGAGCGCAGGCGGTTTCTTAAATCTGATGTGAAAGCCCCCGGCTCAACCGGGGAGGGTCATTGGAAACTGGGAGACTTGAGTGCAGAAGAGGAGAGTGGAATTCCATGTGTAGCGGTGAAATGCGTAGATATATGGAGGAACACCAGTGGCGAAGGCGGCTCTCTGGTCTGTAACTGACGCTGAGGCTCGAAAGCGTGGGGAGCGAACAGGATTAGATACCCTGGTAGTCCACGCCGTAAACGATGAGTGCTAAGTGTTGGAGGGTTTCCGCCCTTCAGTGCTGCAGCAAACGCATTAAGCACTCCGCCTGGGGAGTACGACCGCAAGGTTGAAACTCAAAGGAATTGACGGGGGCCCGCACAAGCGGTGGAGCATGTGGTTTAATTCGAAGCAACGCGAAGAACCTTACCAGGTCTTGACATCCTTTGACCACTCTAGAGATAGAGCTTCCCCTTCGGGGGCAAAGTGACAGGTGGTGCATGGTTGTCGTCAGCTCGTGTCGTGAGATGTTGGGTTAAGTCCCGCAACGAGCGCAACCCTTATTGTTAGTTGCCATCATTTAGTTGGGCACTCTAGCGAGACTGCCGGTGACAAACCGGAGGAAGGTGGGGATGACGTCAAATCATCATGCCCCTTATGACCTGGGCTACACACGTGCTACAATGGGAAGTACAACGAGTTGCGAAGTCGCGAGGCTAAGCTAATCTCTTAA
>NZ_CP172943.1:1595000-3410000 GCF_050544075.1 Enterococcus sp. AZ188 | reverse complement strand
CAGGAGGTCGCGGGTTCGAGTCCCGTCCAGACCGCCATGCGGGTGTAGTTTAGTGGTAAAACCACAGCCTTCCAAGCTGTTGTCGCGAGTTCGATTCTCGTCACCCGCTTTAGCTTTTATTTTTTGGGGCCTATAGCTCAGCTGGTTAGAGCGCACGCCTGATAAGCGTGAGGTCGATGGTTCGAGTCCATTTAGGCCCATCAAAATGTAGTCATACATTTGGGGAAGTACTCAAGTGGCTGAAGAGGCGCCCCTGCTAAGGGTGTAGGTCGGGAAACCGGCGCGAGGGTTCAAATCCCTCCTTCTCCGTTTTTTTATTGGTCCGTTGGTCAAGTGGTTAAGACACCGCCCTTTCACGGCGGTAACACGGGTTCGAATCCCGTACGGATCATTTTTTACTTTTGGAGGATTACCCAAGTCCGGCTGAAGGGAACGGTCTTGAAAACCGTCAGGCGGGTAAAACCGTGCAAGGGTTCGAATCCCTTATCCTCCTTAACTGTCTCTTTTGTTGCGAGCAAAAGAATCACAGTCCTTTAATTACTGAAAAGTAATTACTTATCGCGGGATGGAGCAGTCTGGTAGCTCGTCGGGCTCATAACCCGAAGGTCGTAGGTTCAAATCCTGCTCCCGCAATCGCTTTGTTTAACGGCAAAGCAGCAATACAAAGCTTCTGGTTTGGTAGTTCAGTTGGTTAGAATGCCTGCCTGTCACGCAGGAGGTCGCGGGTTCGAGTCCCGTCCAGACCGTTGTTTTTGGCTCGGTAGCTCAGTTGGTAGAGCAATGGATTGAAGCTCCATGTGTCGGCAGTTCGATTCTGTCCCGCGCCATAGGAATGCGGGTGTAGTTTAGTGGTAAAACTACAGCCTTCCAAGCTGTTGTCGCGAGTTCGATTCTCGTCACCCGCTTTGCATTTTTTATTTGGGGCCTATAGCTCAGCTGGTTAGAGCGCACGCCTGATAAGCGTGAGGTCGATGGTTCGAGTCCATTTAGGCCCATTACATTTTCAAACTGGTCCGTTGGTCAAGCGGTTAAGACACCGCCCTTTCACGGCGGTAACACGGGTTCGAATCCCGTACGGATCATGCAAACACTCTTGAGAGTGTTTTTTTATTACCCAAAAATGATCTTTTTTATCATTTTTCAACTACGAAGGGTCAAAATTTGTTATAATCAGTCCGTTGCAAGTTCCCGAAAGGATTCGCAGCTGCGAAGATGCCTTGTAACCGAAACATATATTAGGGGGAATACAAAAATGACAGAGAAACACTTATTTACATCAGAGTCCGTTTCAGAAGGACACCCAGACAAAGTAGCCGACCAAATCAGTGATGCCATCTTAGATGCGTTGCTTGCCGAAGATCCAATGGCTCGGGTTGCTTGTGAAACGTCAGTTACCACCGGATTGGTTTTAGTTTTTGGAGAAATTTCTACTTCTGCTTACGTAGATATCCAAAAAGTCGTCCGTGAAACCATCAAAGAAATCGGCTATACACGAGCAAAATTCGGATTTGACGGCGATACGGTTGCTGTTTTAGTAGCGATCGATGAGCAATCACCAGATATCGCTCAAGGCGTTGACGATGCTTTAGAAAGTCGGGGAGAAACGGATAAAGAAGATATCGGTGCCGGTGACCAAGGCTTGATGTTTGGTTTTGCCGTTGATGAAACACCTGAATTGATGCCTTTACCAATCGCATTGAGTCATCGGTTAGTCCGTCGATTAGCAGAGTTGCGTAAAAACAATGAACTAAGCTACTTGCGTCCAGATGCAAAATCGCAAGTAACTGTTGAGTATGATGATAACGATCAACCACAAAGAGTGGACACCGTCGTTATTAGTACCCAGCATGATGATGCGGCTGATAATGAAACGATCCACCGTGATGTCATTGAAAAAGTGATCAAAGAAGTGATTCCTGCCGATCTTTTAGACGAGCAGACAAAATATTATATTAATCCTACTGGTCGTTTTGTGATCGGCGGTCCTCAAGGGGATGCCGGTTTGACAGGCAGAAAAATCATCGTTGATACTTATGGCGGCTATGCTCGTCATGGTGGCGGTGCGTTTTCTGGAAAAGACGCAACCAAAGTTGACCGTTCAGCCAGCTATGCGGCTCGCTACATTGCCAAAAACATCGTAGCAGCAAAGCTAGCCAAAAAAGTGGAAGTCCAATTAGCCTATGCGATCGGTGTGGCACAACCCGTGTCGATCAGCATCAACACTTTTGGTACAGGAACCGTCAGTAACGAGCGCTTGATTCAAGCGGTGCGGGAAAACTTTGATTTGCGACCAGCAGGAATTATTGAAATGTTAGATTTGCGCCGTCCGATTTATCGTCAGACTGCCGCTTACGGACATTTCGGTCGTACAGATATCGATTTGCCATGGGAACGCACCGACAAGGTGGCGGCACTTTTGGCAAGTGTGAAGGATTAAAAGAGGCGACCTCTATTGATGACTATCAATAGGGGTTCTTTTTTTTGGAGTAAAAGGAGGAGTTACATGCGAACCAATGTAAAATTAGTCACTATTGCGGTCTTTGTCGCAACGTTTATGACCGCGATCGAAGGAACGATCATTACGACAGCGATGCCTACCATCGTTAGTTCATTGAAAGGAATCGAGATCATGAACTGGGTCTTCTCGATCTATCTTTTGACCAGTGCGATGTTGACCCCGATCTACGGCAAGTTTGCCGATAACATCGGCCGCAAACCAGTCTTTCTATTTGGTACGCTGCTGTTTATTATCGGGTCGGCTTTTTGTGGGATGGCCAACACAATGTTGACGTTGATCATTGCCAGAGCATTGCAAGGATTAGGCGCAGGGGCCATGATGCCCGTTGCCCTAACGATCATTGCGGACCTGTATCCCGTTGAAAAGCGGGCGAAAGTCTTAGGGCTCAATAGTACTGCTTGGGGGATCGCCAGTGTCGTTGGTCCCTTAGCCGGTGGATTGATCGTAGATACGATCGGGTGGCATTGGATCTTCTTTATCAACGTGCCCATCGGATTAGGGTTGATCGCCTTAATTTGGTTTTATTTTCATGAAGAAAAAAAGGCCTTTGCTGCAGTCAACATTGATTATGCAGGCAGTCTCTTGTTGATGTTGACGTTAGTAGGGCTCCTGCTAGGCTTCCAATTGCTTGGAGATTATGGGGTAAGTCTGCCTGTTATCGGTCTGTTCGTTTTTTCTGTCCTCACGTTTATCGGCTTCATTCGTGTGGAGAAAAAAGCAGCAGATCCGATTATTGATCTGAAGCTGTTCCACTCAAAATTGTTTGTGGTGGTCAACATCGTAGCAGCTTTGGCTAGCGGCTTCCTGATGGGGATCGATGTTTATATCCCAATGTGGATGCAAGGGGTCTTAGGCATGAGTGCGGGGATTGGCGGGCTTGTGTTGGCACCGTTGTCGATTTTATGGATGATTGGTTCCTTCTTAGCCAGCCGTTGGTTGACACAGCACAGTGTCAGCTGGGTCTTGACGGTTAGCTTGTTGATCACGGCTACCGGTGCTTTGTGGTTGTTTTTGACACCGGCACAGACTTCATTCTGGTTGTTCTTGGTGATTTCTTCTATTACGGGCGTCGGATTAGGGGCAACGATGGTGGTTTGTACCGTTACTGCCCAAACCAGCGTTGCACCCACCCAAGTCGGCGTGGCGACTTCTTTTAATACCCTGCTGCGAACGATCGGGCAAACCATTATGGTGGCGGTCTTCGGTATCGTTTTAAACACCAGCAATAGCGTGGGCTTGGCACAGGCGCAAGTCACTGATAGCAGTGTCATGAATCAGCTGGTAGATCCAGCCGCCGCGCGTCAGCTGCCAACAGCCTTATTAGGGCAATTACGGGAGATTCTTTATAGCGGTCTACACTGGGTTTTTGGGATCGGTGTTTTGTTGATTGTTTTAGCGATTGGTTTGACCCGCACGATTTCGCGAGAATCTGGTACAATATAAAAAAAGGATCGCAGGTGATTGTATGGCTTTTTTACAAGCAAATATCTATTCAAATGTTCTTGAAATGGAGGTAATGATCGATGTGATCTTGCCTCAAAGTACCAAGAAAAAAATCGGCACCCAAAGCCAATCGACGGGCACAGATCTCCCGGTGCTTTATTTATTGCATGGGATGAACGGAAATCATAGTGTCTGGCAGCGACGGACGTCAATCGAGCGATATGCCGCAGAGTATCAACTAGCGGTCATCATGCCGTCTACAGATCTGGGCTGGTATACCGATACGACCTACGAAATGAAGTATTGGACATTTATCGCCGAAGAATTACCACAAATTTGTCATGAACTGTTTCCTCAACTGACGCAAAAACGAGAAAAAACTTTTGCAGCAGGTCTCTCGATGGGGGGCTATGGTGCAGTAAAACTTGGGCTGCGCAAGCCTGACCAGTTTGCGGCGGTAGCGTCTTTGTCTGGCGCGTTAGCGCTGGCTGAAAGCATGGATTCCTTGCTGCAGCTGCGAAGCCAAGCTTATTGGGAAGGAATCTTTGGCCCTTTAGAGCAATTCAAAGGGTCAGAAAATGATTTGATCCATCTGATTGAGACCATCGATCCAAGCACCGCGCCGCGCTTTTTTATTAGCTGCGGAACCGAGGATCAACTGTACCCGGCAAGTGAGTATGCGGTGGACAAGCTGCAAAAACGCAAAATAGCCGTAACGTTTGAATCGGGAACTGGGGATCATGATTGGAATTTCTGGGATCAATGGATCCAACGAGTCCTGCAATGGCTTTTTAGTGAATAAAAAAACCATCAGTCGATCGACACCTTAACGTGCCGAGGACTGATGGTTTTTTCGTTCGATACAAAATAAGATCGGCGGCTGGTTGCGCTGATTGATAAATTGATAGGAAAGGACATTGTATTCCTCTTGCGGCAGCTGCTGACAAAAGGAGTGGACTTCTTTCAGCTCTGCTTCGCCGCCAGCGTGTCCATAATAGCAGACGAGGATGATTCTACCTTTCGGGGCTAAACGTGTCAGTAAAGCTTCTAAAGCCGTTTTCGTTGTATCAGGCAGCGTGATGATCGCTTTGTCCCCTTTCGGCAAGTAGCCTAAATTGAAAATGGCGGCGTGAACCGGACCGCTCACAACATCTGCCAACGTCTCATGGCCTTGATGGATCAGCTGGACTTGCGCCAACAGCTCTTTTTCAGTCAAACGTTTTTTGGTGGCTTGGAGGGCTTGTTCTTGAATATCAAAAGCAAACACCTGACCAGTCGGCCCAACTAAGGAAGCCAGTAATTCCGTGTCAAAGCCGTTGCCCATCGTGGCATCAACAGCGGTATGTCCCGGTTGCACAACTTCTTTTAAAAGGGTGTGGCTATAGCGCATGGCGGTCGGCAGCATTGACAAGCTCCTTTCGCACGTTGAATTTCCCTTGATAGGAGTTGCGGCGTAGCATTTCTTGATCAATCTCATTCAAGACTTCCCATTTTTTCAAACTCCACATTGGACCTACCAGAGAATCCCATGGTGCATCGCCTGTCAAGCGATGAATGATGATCTCTGGGGGGATTATTTCTAACTGATCGCAGATCAATGACACATAGGTATCGCGCCGCATCAATTGCAAACGTCCCTCATGATAATCCCGCAGCATCCGAGTATTGCGCATCAAATGCAGCAGGTGCAGTTTGATGCCTTGGATATCAGAATCTTGAATGGTGCGTCGGACGTTTTCTTGCATCATCTCGATCGTCTCGCCTGGCAGGCCATTGATCAAATGGGTACAGACACGAATATTGTGTTTGCGCAGGCTGGCGACGCCGTCTAAGTAGGTTTGATAATCATGGGCGCGGTTGATGGCATTGCTCGTGGTTTCAAAAGTCGTTTGCAGTCCTAATTCGACCCATAAATAAAAGCGTTGATTGAGCTCTGCCAGATAGTCAACGACATCTGCTGGTAAGCAGTCTGGTCGGGTCCCAATGGAGATCCCGACAACACCAGGTAGTTTCAGTACTTGCTCGAAGCGCTCGCGGATCACTGCCACCGGTGCGTGGGTGTTCGTAAAATTTTGAAAATAGACAATGTATTTGTCCACTTGCGGCCACTTTTTGTGCATCATGGCGATCTCTTTTTCAAACTGCTCTGGTAGCGGGGCTTCAGGTGCTACGATCATATCGCCAGAGCCGGACACACTGCAAAATGTACAGCCGCCTTTGGCAACGGTGCCGTCACGATTGGGGCAGTCGAAGCCCGCATCGATGGGAACTTTAAAGATTTTTTCGCCAAATTCTTGCCGCAAAGCAAAGTTCCATGAATGGTATCGTTTGTTTTTATCTTCTGCATAAGGAAATGGATTCATTTTTTTACCTTCTTTTATAATTGTTTACGCGTGAAGCGCCAGACAAAACGTTTTTGCAAGTAGTAAGGGTAGGTCAACAGTAGCCAAGACAGGCCGACACAAAAACCGCCTAACACATCACTGGGAAAATGCACGCCAACATAGATGCGGCTGATGCCGATACAACTGATCAATAGGCCTAACAGAATACGGAGTCCCCATTGCCAAAAAGGCTGCTTGAAGAAAACCGGGACCAAGAAGAGCAATGTCCCATAAAAAACCATACTGCCTGTCGAGTGTCCGCTGGGGAAACTAAAACTTGATTCCGTGACTAAGTGTTCAAGGGTTGGTCGCTCCCGTAAAAAAACCAGTTTGATCAATGGATTAAAGAGCCCGGCAATCCCGATGGTGCCGATACTGAGCCATAGTGCTTCTGTATAATATTTATTGATCACTAAAACGGCTAAAACAGCAAGAAAGAGCAAGATGATCGTGGTAGGATTCGCAAATTTTGTGACCCATAGAAAAAACGGTGTCCAAAACGGATAGCCGGTACGGATGATGCGAGTCAAGGTTTCGTCAAAGGAGACCAACCAAGTAGGATAAAATTTCACGAGATAGCCGAGAAAAACGAACAGCAGTAAAAAGCAACTGCCGGCAAATTGAAAATAAAGTTTTTTATGCATGGAAAAGCCTCGTTTCTAGAGAATTTCTGCCCCTTCAAGCAAAGAGACATCTAGAAGGTATTATAGCATTTATCGCAAGACGGAAAAAGCAGGGAACCATTCAGGGAGCATCCCACTGCCAAGGAATATTTTTCGTTGGGTTAAATACAAACTCTTCATTTCAATAAATGTTCGTTTGATTACAAAGAGTTTACAGTTTCTGAAATCGGCTCAAATACCTTTTATAAATTCTTAAGAAATTGTATACTAAACCTACGTTCACTATAAGGAAAAAACGGAGGAATAACGGACATGAACACGAGTCAATCAAGAAAAGTACATCGTCAAGCAGACCAATCGGGCGATAAGTATCGAGTGATCAAAAAAAGTGCAGTTGTTTTAGGAACGACACTGACTGCTTGCTCTGTTGTAGCTCCATTGGTGTCATCGGTTCAAGCAGAAGCCGTAGAGACCTCGATCGCCCAAGTTTCTACTAGCAATTTTGCCGCGCCGAATACTTCCGCATTTATTGCCGAAATCGCTACTTACGCTCAGCCCGTGGCACAAGCCAACGATTTATATGCTTCTGTGATGATCGCACAAGCCATTTTAGAAAGTGGTTGGGGCCGAAGCAGTTTATCAAAAGCACCGAATTATAATCTATTCGGGATCAAAGGCAGCTACAACGGTCAAACCGTTTATATGAGTACTTTGGAGTACTTGAACAATCAATGGTTGACTATGAATGAACCCTTTAAGCGCTACCCATCATACACGCAATCATTCGAAGATAACGCACGTACTTTACGCTCAACCTCTTTACAAAGCGGCGTTTCATATTATTCTGGCGCTTGGAAAAGCAATACGACTTCATATCTTGATGCAACCGCATGGCTAGCAGGCCGCTATGCGACTGCACCCAATTATGCTTCTTCCCTGAATGCAGTGATCCAACAATTTGGTTTGACGCAATACGACACACCTGCTTCTGGCAATGCCGGTGGTGGTGCCACAGCTAGCGCATCAACCAATACTACGACTACAACGGCGGCTGTCAGCACGAGCGGCAGTCAAACGTATACAGTCGCTTCGGGCGACTCTGTATGGTCGATCGCTAACAAATATGGCATCTCCATGGACCAGTTGCGCAGCTTGAACAACATCAAAAATGATTTTGTTTATCCAGGGCAAACGTTGAAAGTCAACGGCAGCACCCAAAGCACTTCGGCAACTTCTACGGTATCGATCGTCAATCGTAATACTTCAGCAACTACATCAGGCAACACCTATACCGTAGTTTCTGGTGATTCAGTCTGGTCGATCGCCAATAAACATGGGATCTCAATGGATCAATTCCGCAGTTTGAACAATATCAAAAATGACTTTGTCTACCCAGGACAAAAAGTTGTCGTCAGCGGTGGTTCGTCTACGAATACCAGCAGTACCACGACCGTCAGCACTGCATCAACTGCTAGCCAAAGCAGTGGCGGTACCTATACAGTTGCAGCGGGTGATTCAGTCTGGTCGATCGCCAACAAACATGGGATCTCCATGGATCAATTTCGCAGTTTGAACAATATCAAAAATGATTTTGTCTACCCAGGACAAAAAGTTGTCGTCAGTGGTAGTTCCGCAACGAGTACAAGTACAACAACGAGCACGACCGTCAGCAGCCAAACCAGCAGCAGTGCTGCAGGCAACACCTATACGGTGGCAGCGGGTGATTCCGTTTGGGGGATCGCAGATAAGTTTGGCATCACGACGGATCAATTTATTCAATGGAACAATATTCAAAATAACTTTATTTACCCAGGACAAACAGTTAGGGTAAAATAGATTGCTATTCCTAATGATTTTTGTTAGGATAAGTGCAAAGAAACTTTCACGTTTGAGAAGGAATAGTAGAATTACGGTGGGACTTTTAGAGAGTGCATGGTTGGTGGAAATGCACAGCACACCTTTCGAACTCGTCTTCGAGTGATATCTGACTGAACCTGATTTGGCTAGGCAGATACGGCGATGGCCGTTAAAACATCGAGGTCTGCTTTTTTGAGGAGCAGATAAACTTAGGTGGTACCACGTTGATAACGTCCTATAAAAATCATAGCGATTTTTATAGGACTTTTTTTAAGTTTTGCTGGTTGATTTGACGAGCAAAGCACCAATTTTTAGGAGGAGTCCATCGTGAATTACAATCACAAAGAAATCGAAAAAAAATGGCAAAAATATTGGGCAAAGAAAAATGAGTTCAACACCCATGATGAGCCGGACAAACCAAAATTTTATGCGCTAGATATGTTCCCATATCCATCCGGACAAGGATTACATGTCGGACATCCAGAAGGCTATACGGCTACGGATATCTTGAGCCGCTTCAAACGCAGCCAAGGGTACAATGTACTGCACCCAATGGGCTGGGATGCCTTTGGTCTGCCTGCCGAACAATATGCACTAGATACAGGAAATGATCCAGCGGAATTTACGAAGAAAAATATTGAGACCTTCCGCCGTCAAATCAATGCGCTAGGGTTCAGCTATGACTGGAATCGTGAAATCAATACGACAGATCCTGAATATTACAAGTGGACGCAATGGATCTTTACCAAGCTTTATGAAAAAGGGTTAGCTTATGAAGCCGAAGTTCCGGTAAATTGGGTACCAGAGCTTGGAACTGTGATCGCCAATGAAGAAGTCATTGACGGCAAGAGCGAACGGGGCGGCTATGATGTGATCCGCAAACCGATGCGCCAATGGATGCTAAAAATCACGGCATATGCTGATCGTTTATTGGACGATTTAGAAGAAGTTGATTGGCCAGAAAGCATCAAAGAAATGCAACGCAATTGGATCGGACGTTCTGTCGGAGCCAACGTAACGTTTAAAGTGGCAGGGATGGAAAAAGACTTTACCGTCTTTACGACTCGACCAGATACCTTGTTTGGTGCGACCTACGCTGTATTGGCACCAGAACATGAGCTAGTGGCCCAAATCACTACCCCAGAACAAAAAGCAGCCATTGATGCCTATGTAGAAGAAGCATCGAAAAAATCTGATTTGAACCGAACAGATTTGGCCAAAGAAAAAACCGGTGTCTTCACTGGTGCCTATGCCATCAATCCCGTGAATGGCAAAGAGATCCCGATTTGGATCGCCGATTACGTTTTGGCTTCTTATGGAACAGGTGCGATCATGGCGGTTCCTGCCCATGACGAACGTGACCACGAATTTGCCAAAACATTTGGCTTAGAGATCATTCCTGTATTGGCAGGGGGCAACGTGGAAGAATCTGCCTATACCGAAGATGGACTGCATATCAATTCAGACTTTTTGGATGGGCTAGACAAAGAGACAGCCATTGAAAAAATGGTCGCATGGTTGGAAGAAAACCATGTTGGGAAAAAAGAAGTCAGCTATCGTCTTCGCGATTGGTTGTTCTCTCGCCAACGGTATTGGGGTGAACCAATCCCAATCATCCATTGGGAAGATGGGACGACCACAGCGCTTTCTGAAGATCAGCTGCCATTGCGTTTGCCAAAAACCGACAATATCAAACCAAGCGGTACTGGGGAATCGCCATTAGCTAATGTCACGGATTGGGTCAATGTCACCGATCCAGAAACTGGGAAAAAAGGACGTCGCGAAACCAATACGATGCCACAATGGGCAGGAAGCTCATGGTATTTCTTACGCTTTATCGATCCTCATAATAAGTCTGTTTTGGCAGACTATGATAAATTGAAACGCTGGATGCCAGTCGATATTTATATCGGTGGGGCGGAACACGCTGTCTTGCATTTGCTTTATGCTCGCTTCTGGCATAAATTCTTGTATGATATCGGTGTCGTACCAACGAAAGAACCATTTGAAAAATTGTTCAACCAAGGGATGATCCTTGGGGAAAACAATGAAAAAATGTCGAAATCCCGCGGCAACGTCGTCAATCCAGATGATGTCATCAATCAATACGGTGCAGATACTTTGCGTCTATATGAAATGTTTATGGGACCATTGGATGCATCGATCGCCTGGAATGAGAATGGCCTTGAAGGCAGTCGCAAATTCTTGGATCGCGTGTGGCGCTTGATCGTCGATGAAAATGGCAAAATGCGCGACCGCATCACGACATTCAACGATGGAAAATTGTCGAAGGTGTATAACCAAACGGTTAAAAAAGTGACGGAAGATTATGAACAGCTGCATTTCAATACAGCGATTTCCCAATTGATGGTCTTCGTCAATGAAGCGTATAAAGCTGATGCCTTACCTTACGAGTATGTCGAAGGATTTGTGCAGCTATTGGCTCCAATCGCACCGCATATCGGTGAAGAGCTCTGGTCGATCCTCGGGAATGACCATGGGATCTCTTATGTGCCTTGGCCAACCTATGACGAAAGTGCCCTAGTGGAAGATGAGATCGAAGTCGTCTTTCAAGTCAACGGCAAAGTTCGTGCTAAAGCAATGGTTCCAGCAGACGCAGAAAAAGCTGTGCTTGAACAATTGGCCCAAGAAAACGAACTTGTCCAAGAACAGCTGCAAGGAAAAACAATCCGCAAAGTGATCGTCGTACCCAATAAATTGGTCAATATCGTTGCAAACTAAACGCTAAAAAAGTAGCTGCCTAACAGGTCAATGGTCTGTTAGGCAGCTTTTTGGTAGCGACAAAGAAAAAAAGTGTTACTGAGTGGTTCTCAGCAACACTTTTTTGTTATTTTTTGCGAATGATACCATAGAACAAAGCGGCTGTTGCGACCAATGGAATCAAGATCACTAGTAGAAAGCCGTTTGGATACGTAGCGCGAGTGAAAATTTCTGATGAAGCATCACTTCCGCCAAATAGATGATTGGAAATCATGAACTGAGCCATCATAGCAACGATTGCGACAAAACCAATTGCAGCACCAGTACCGACGAATAATTTTTTCTTTGCGTTGTTCATTACATTTGCCCCTTTTATAGTCTCTATGTATCATTATACAAAATTTGGATACGTGTTCAATCTGATTTTGTCAAATAATTGATTCGTAATACACTTGAAATGTTTCTGACATATTTAAGCGCTAAAAAAGCCAAATTTCCGCTTGTTAGCGATCATATTATTCGCTGATCCTCACAGACTCTCGTATAATAAAGAAAGAGAAAAGAAAGAGGGGACTTACATGGAGTATCAATCATTTGAAGGCCAAACGGCTTTTTTTGAAGATTATGCACGGATTGCCAAACCTGGCTATGAAGAAGAGGCAGTCACTGCCGATGTCTTGGAACAGTTGAATCAACAATTAACAGAAGAAGAGCTGTTTTACCGTTTAGCAGCCGAAGATGCCAAAGAAGGGCAAGTCTTTTTGTTTCCTTTCAGCAAGCGAATGTTTACCGAAGACCTTGACGCTGCCATTTCAACAGAATTCCGTTATGATGGCGCACCCTATGTCTATGAGACTTACGAAGATGAACAACCTTAATCACACAGGAAAAAAGCTTTCAGATGATTTAATGGATCATCTGAAAGCTTTTTTTGTTGAGACAACTTGTTGCTATTGGTGCTTGGCTTGCTGCTGCGCTAAGGTCAAGTCACCGATGTAAGGGACTTTTTTTCCAGCGACTTTCAAGTATTGTTCGGCGCCTTTGCCCGCAATAATCACGATATCACGACCGTCTGCTTCAGCGATCGCCAATTTGACGGCTTGAGCCCGATCCATCTCATGAATGATGGCAACTTCAGGATTGGTGATAGCATCTGCAATTTCTTTTGCGATCGCAGCTGCTTCTTCAAAATCAGGATCATCGCTGGTCAGGTAGACTTTGTCCGCATATTCTCCTAGCGCTCGTCCCATATCTGCTCGGCGAGATTGGGCTTTTCCGCCAGCACTGCCAGTGACAAAAAGCAGGCGGCCATCTGGGCGTAATTGACGGGCAAGTTCACTTAATGATTGGAAGCTCAGGTAATTGTGGGCATAGTCAACGATCATGACGGCGCCATTTTCTTTTTCTAAAACGATCATTCGTCCAGGGATGATCACTGTCGGCAGGACTTTCTGAGCGTCCTTACGAGAGGCACCCGCTAAGCAGGCAGCCAAAATCGCCGCTGCGGCATTCTCATGGTTGAAAGAACCTAAGATCCCCAGTTGATATTCACCAGAGACCTGCAAGACATCAGAAGCAGCTGTCAGGGCAAAACTCTTTAGGTCCATTCCTTCTTGGACGACATAATCGGCGTCTGAACGTCCGTAGGTGATATAAGGAACTTGATGGACTTCACAAGTTTCTCGCAGCAAGTGGTAGTGATCGCTTTGACGATTTAAAATCATTTGTTTGCTGTTGCGGATCAGTTCCCGTTTGCAGTAAAGGTAATCATCATAAGTCGGGTGTTCCACCGGTCCAATGTGATCAGGCGAAATATTCAAGAACGCGCCAATATCAAAGGTAATGCCGGCGACCCGTTTGGTTTTATACGCTTGAGAAGAAACTTCCATTACAAGATGGGTCATGCCGTTTGCAACAGCCTCAGCCATCATTTTATAAAGATCCAGTGTTTCGGGAGTCGTCAACACTGCTTCATTAAAGGTTTTTCCATCGACTGAGTTTTCCTCCGATGAAAAGAATGCTACTTTTTGACCCGTCGATTCTGCTAAAATCGCCCGAGCAAAATAGGCGCAGCTGGTTTTGCCTTTTGTGCCAGTGATGCCGATGGTCACTAGCTGTTCTTGCGGGTTACCATAAAACGCTTGAGCGATCACTGCCATCGTTTCTCGAATGTCCGTAACAATGATCCCGTAGGTTGCGAAGTTGTCATAAGGTATTTCTGAAATGTAGCACTGAATGCCTTGATCAATGGCGGCGGCCAGGTAGCTTTCTTTAAAAGAAGCCCCTTTACAGAAAAAAAGCGTTGCCGCATTGGCCGTTCGCGAGTCGTAACTTAAGGAGGTAAAGGCAATATCAGTCATTTCTTGCGGCACGGTATAAACCCAATCAGTGGGGGTGATGATTTCTTTTAGTAGGTTTTCCTGCAATAAGAGTTTGCGGATCTGTGGCACGGTAATGAGTTCCTTTTGCATCGTTGTTCTCCTTCATTCCTCTAAAGATTTCTCTTATTATAGCATAACTCCTAAAAACCGCCGTTTAGGAGGGAAAAGTTTTCTTTTTTTTCTTCTTATTTTGAAGAAACTTTAAGATGTTGCAAAAATAGATTGCGACCAACTCTTTTTCGAATTAAAATGGAAGGGATATGTTTGTAGAAAGTTGGAGATAATGGCGATGGATAATCACATGCGTTCAGTGTCAAAAGAATTAACTACACAAGAAAAAATGGCTCAAGGATCTGCTTGGATGACAATGGGCAATATCGGTTCACGTTTGCTTGGCGCCATTTACATTTTACCTTGGTATTATTGGATGGGGGCAAATGCAGATAAAGCAAATGCGTTATTTGGGATGGGCTATAATGTTTACGCCTTATTTTTAATGATCTCAACTGCTGGGATTCCATCGGCAATTGCCAAGCAGATTTCTTTTTATAATTCTCGCCAAGAATACCGCACCAGCCAGAAGCTCTTTTTAAGGGCCTTCCAATTGATGGCAGGCTTTGGCGTGGTGACCGCCGGAATCATGTATTTGGCAGCCCCATGGTTGGCAACGGCTTCAGGTGGCGGGGAAGAATTGATTCCTGCAATGCGCTCATTGAGCATTGCACTATTGGTCTTTCCTTGTATGAGTGTTATGCGAGGATACTTCCAAGGAAACCAAGACATGAAACCTTTTGCGATCTCGCAAGTTGTCGAACAAATCGCCCGCGTCTGCTATATGCTTTTGGCGACCTTCATCATTATGCGGGTTATCGAAGGCGAATACACGGCGGCTGTGACGCAATCGACCTTTGCCGCCTTTATCGGTGTCTTAGCCAGTATTTTGGTTTTAGGCTATTACTTCCAAAAGCAACGGGTACGGATGGACGTCTTAGTCGATATGAGCAAAGAAGAAACCGTGTTGCAAACCAAAGAATTGGTTTTAGCGACCATCAAAGAAGCGATCCCTTTTATTATCGTTGGTTCTGGGATCACGATTTTAAAATTGGTGGATCAATACACCTTTGTGCGGATCATGAGTAGTTTTACTGAATTTTCAAATGATCAGCTCTTAGAATTAATGGCGATTTTCGGTAGCAACCCTGATAAGTTGACGATGGTGGTTATCGGATTAGCTACTTCCATGGCTTCAACAGGCTTGCCTTTGATCAGTGAAGCAGTCGCCAAAAAAGACAAAAAGAACTTAGCTAAATTGATCAGCAATAACTTACAATTGTATTCCTTTGTAATGTTCCCAGCGACCTTTGGGATGATCGTGCTGTCTTATCCCTTATACACCTTGTTTTATCGTCCAGATGCGTTAGGAGCGAGCGTTTTAGTCGCTGCCTGTCTGTCTGGTCTGGTCTTGGGCTTGTTTATGCTTAGTTCTAGTATGCTGCAAGGAATGTACCACAACAAAGAAGCCGTTGTTTTCTTCTTTGTAGGGTTGCTGGTGAAGTTGATCCTGCAGTATCCAGCGATTCGGTTGTTCCAAGTTTATGGCCCATTAGTTTCCACGACGATTGCTTTAGGGATCGTCTGCTGGCTGAACATTCGCAAGATGATACGCAAAGGCCATTTCAATGTAAACTTAACGTTGCGACGGACGTTATTGATTGGCGCGATGACGATCATTATGGTGATCGCAGCGTTGATCGCCCGCCAACTCTTTGGTCTCATCTTTAGCTCTGAAAGAAAAGTCCAAGCCTTTATCTTGAGCTTGCTAGTAGCAGGAGTCGGTGGCAGTGTGTACATCTACATTGCGCTGAAATTGCGTTTAGCTGAAAAACTACTCGGCTCATCAATGGTTCGTTTACGCCAGAAATTACACATCAAATAAAACTAGAAGCAGCCGCTGAGCCTCCTTTGTGAGACCTTGGCGGCTGTTTTATATGAAAGGAAGAAACCGATGCGTTTAGACAAGTTTTTAGCGGATATGGGTTATGGCTCCCGCAAAGAAGTGAAACAGTTGATCAAAAAAGGTCTCGTGACCGTCAATGGACAAGTCATCAAGAGTGACAAAGCGCAAGTACTAGAAACACAAGATACCGTTTGTTTTGAGGGGGAACCCATCGTCTATCAAAGCCAGTTTTATTATTTGCTGAATAAACCCGCTGGAGTGATTTCGGCAACCGTCGATTCCTATGAAGAGACGGTCTTAGATTTGTTTTCTGAAGAAGCGTTTCGCGAAGATTTGTTTCCAGTAGGACGGTTGGATAAAGACACCGAAGGCTTTTTGCTGATTACGAACGATGGCGGATTGGCGCATCAATTATTGTCGCCTAAGAAGCATGTGGAAAAAGAATATTATGCCCAAGTCGAGGGAATCATGACAGCGGAGGATCAAAAAACCTTTGCCAAAGGCATCAAATTAGACGGCGAGTGGACCTTGCCGGCTGAACTGCAGATCCTCAACGTCGATGAAGACGAAACGCGCAGCGAAATCAAACTGATCCTCCATGAAGGCAAGTTTCATCAAGTCAAACGGATGGTCCATGCAGTAGGAAAAGAAGTCGTTTATTTGAAACGGATTCGCATGGGAGGCCTGTCCCTGCCAGATGATTTGGCATTAGGCGAGTATCGGGAATTGACTCCTGAGGAATTGGCGAAGCTGCAAGAGCGAGGATAAGTATACGCTTTGATAGAGATACTAAATGATTAAAAGCCTCAAACTCATTGCAGAGTTTGAGGCTTTTATTAAAATAGTATTTTTTTCATCAAAATTTTGTTTACACCTTGGTGTCCCACATGAACAAAACCGAATTTTTGATAAAAGTCTTTGGCTTGTTCGTTAGAGGCGTTGATCGATAAAGTTATGTCTGGTACTCCTCGATGGAGAAAGTGATTGATGATTATAGGCATTACTTTTTCAGCATAGGCTTTACTTCGATCACTTTTCTTAATAGTATACTGGCATAACCAGTTTCGATTCTCTGATTTTAAATCAGTTTCATCGAAAGCAAGAGAAGTATAACCGACCACTTCGTTATTTAAGCAAATCAAGTATGAGATCATAGTAAGATTTTTACTCGCTTCTTTGATTGCCTCGGGTACGGATAATGCAAAAGTAGCATCTGTTTGTTTTTCTGAAAGAATCAGTTCACTTCTCGATAAATTATTTACTCTTTCAAAAGGCAGCAGAAGGACAATATCCTTCTCATGAAATGAATAATTTTTTTGTAGTTCAAGTTCTGTTGAAAACGACCCAATTTCGTCGGGCTTATAAACATCGATGATTTTGTCAAAACCGACTGATTGCCAGAACTTTAGACCAACAAAGTTTACGCCAGATACGACCAATTCAGCTGTTTTTAATTGTTGATTGTAGTAGCTGTTTTCAAGTTCCCTAAGAGCAAGTTTGCCAAAACCTAAATTTCTATATTGTTCACTGATATAAAAATGCAGAATATAGAAACTTGTCGGAGAGTCATCAAATACCCATAAATAACCGATCAGTTGCTCAAAGTAGTAAATACTCAAACAGTGACAGGCTTCTTTGGGAATCTCGGGAATGACTTTGTTAATATCAACTAAGGGAGCAAGAGGCTCGCGTCCTTCTATTTTAAAAAAATGTTCTTTTGATTCAATAAACAATCGTTTTAATAATTTATTCTCAGATAAAGTAGATTCATTAAGTGTTATCAGTTTCATGTCGTTTCTCCTTGTTAAATAATGTGGAATTATTTAACAGAAAATGTTGGTCTATCCATATTTTTCTCCTTTCAACGTGATCTCTTTCCCCATTCTACGATACCCATGACCTTTTGAAAACCTTTTCTTTTCCAGGTGTTAGAATATTCGTTTTTCATCGATAAGAAAGACCGTTAGGCGAGCTAAAGAAATTCTTATGAAAGTTGTTATTCGGCTGCAATATTTGTAAAAAAAGCCCGTTTTATAGGTGATTTACATGAAAGTTTGCAACAATAGACTTTAAACTGTTGGAAAAACCCTCTTTTTTTTCATGAATAAGCATGTTAAAGTAGCCAAGCTACTAAAAAAAGAAGGAGTTACCTCATTGAAGAAAAAGATTTTTTTATTGCTCGCCCTTACGTTGCCGCTTTTCCAGCCAGCTATCAGTTATGCTGCTGAAACCAAGAGCAGCGAGGAACTGACGGTTTTGACCACAGAACTAGCCTCTTATGAAGACGAAGTCACCACCAGCCAACAGAAAGTCACAGCGTTGGAAAGTCAATTAGCGGATTATCAGGAAGAATTAAGCCAATTGGCAGAAGAAAGCAAGGAAGTTCAAACGCAGATCACTGCACTAAATGATCAAAAAGCCCAGCACCAAGGAAGCCAAGCGCAAAGCAGTCTGGTAGTCGATGGACCGCAAGCCACGATCCAGCAACTACGCAAGTTTAGTGAACAACAAGCGGCTTTACGGGAAGTGAACCAACAATTGGCGGAAAAAGAAGCCGAACAACAACGAATCACTTCGTACCAAACCTTGACGCAAGCCCAATTAGTACATAGCGAAGAACAATTAGCAACAGCCAAAAAAGAATTGCAGTCCCAACAAGAGCAGCTGCAGCAGACGCAAGCCCAAGTGCAAGACCTACAAGAAAAAGTGGAGCAAGAAGCAAAAGCAGCTGAAGAAGCGAAACAAAAAGCCAAAGAAGCAGCGGAGAAAGCGGCAGCCAGTGAATTTTCACTGCCAATCACTGGCTCCGTGTCGATCTCCAGCGGTTTTGGTACTCGAGCAGACCCGACTGGTTTTTCAGGGACGCAGCATGACGGGATCGACTTCACAGGTCAAGCGGGGGAGAAAATCGTCGCCGCTCGTGATGGACAGGTAGAAGATGCTGGCTATGGCCCAAGCACTGGAAATTACGTGATTTTGGCTCACGATAATGGCTTTTACTCGTATTATTTTCATTTAACAGCTGTCAGTGTCTCAAAGGGGGCGACCGTTGCAGTCGGCGACCAAGTCGGTACGATGGGGACGACTGGAAATTCGACAGGCGTCCATCTGCACTTTGGACTGAGTAAGACGTTGTGGTCAGATTTCGTTGATCCAGCAGCTTACTTACCGCTATAAACCAAAATACCAAGTAGAAGCATGGAGAAAATCATCTGAAACCAAAAAGCATGACTGACAAGAGGGATTCCTCAAGTCGTCATGCTTTTTGGTTGCTTACCACAAGCCCGGTTGAGCGATGATCACTAACTGTTCTTTGGTAAAAGGATGCTCTAGATGCAATTCGTAGCCATGCAGCAGCAAACGTGGCGCTGGTTTGTTTTGGTAAAGCGGGTCGCCAACGACTGGATGACCGATGCTGGCAAGGTGGACGCGAATTTGGTGGGTCCTACCAGTTTCTAACACACAATACACATTGGTTGTCTTTTGTTGGGCGTGGGCGATGGTTACATGGGTGACGGCTGACTGACCGTTGCGGGAGTCAATGATCCGCTTGCGACGATCGTGACGGTCACGACCGATTTTTTTGGCGATCGTTTGATCTTGCGTAAGTTTCCCCAAAACAGTGGCTTGATAGCGACGGAAAATCTGTTTGTTTTCCAGCATTCGGCCCAAGATCGGCAACACCAAAGGATTTTTTGCAAATAAAACCACACCGCTGGTTTCTTTGTCTAGACGATGGACCACATAAGGCTGCTGCTGTTTCGGCGCAAGGTAAGCAGCTGCATCATTCAACAGAGTATCGGCTTCTAATGGCTGATTTGGGTGCGTCTTGACCCCGGCCGGCTTGTTCAGCACCAATAAGTGTTCATCTTCAAAAAGTACGTCGACTTTGTCCGCTTGGCCTAACTGGATCGGCTGGTAGCTGTAATCACTGTCTTCAATGATCAAAGTGATTTGATCGCCGCCACGAACTTCTTGATGAAACATCGCGGGCTGCTGATTGACGGCCACATTTTTCCGTGTGCGCAGAAAATGGCGCACTTTTCGTGGAACGAGCCACTCCTGTTCCAACAAATCGCGAAGCGGCATGGGCGGGTGATTTTCGGGTAAAGTCATGGTGTATTCCATAATAACGTCCTTTCTTTGCTATTCGCTACCGACTATTATAGCATCTTTAAGCTTTTCTTATAAAAAAAACAATAAAAAACAGAGTATTCAATGCTAGAATAATAAAGCATTCTTTTCGAATGAAATTACGTCTAGAGCCGTATAACAAAGAAAGTCATTTATGCTACACTTAACCAAAGGAGCGTGAAGTAATGGATTGGAAACACATCCTTCACAAAATAAAGACCGGTTGGCTGACCTTTTGGCGCTGGTTAAAACCGTATTTGCAGCAATTTCATCAATGGCGCAAGCGGGTTTGGAAAAAATACCACGTAAATAAAATTTTTATTTTACTTAGTTTAGTTGCTATCTTAATCATGAGCGGGTATTTATTTTATATCGCCAAAAATACGAAAGTCAGTGAATTAGAGTCAGGTCTGAAAGAATCGACGGTGATTTTTGATGCCAATGGTGATGAAGCAGGGCAGTTGTACTCGCAAAAAGGCACGTACGTTTCTCTTGATGCCATCTCCAGTGATGTGGTCAACGCCTTGATCTCAACTGAAGACCGCAACTTCTATAATCACCACGGGTTTGATATCAAAGGGATCGCTCGGGCAGCCCTACGTATGCTGGTCAACCGCAGTGCCGAAGGCGGTGGGGGAAGTACCATCACCCAGCAGCTTGCTAAAAATGCCTATCTGTCCTTGGATCAAACCTTTAGTCGAAAAGCCAAGGAGCTTTTCTTAGCGATCGAGATCGAGAAGAAATATTCTAAAGATGAGATTTTAGAAATGTATTTGAACAGTTCCTATTTCGGTAACGGGGTTTGGGGCATTCAAGATGCCTCGCTAAAATATTTCGGTGTCAATGCTTCTGAACTAAGCGTGGGAGAAGCTGCGACGTTGGTGGGGATGCTCAAAGGTCCTTCGATCTATAACCCGATCGACAATCTGGAAAACGCCACGAACCGTCGCGACACTGTTTTGAGTTTGATGGTGGATAACGGCAAGTTGGACCAGTCCGTTGCTGACCAAGAATCACAAGTTGCCTTAGCCAATTTACTTTATGATGGATTTGGCAATTCAGAATCTGGCTATAAGTATCCTTATTATTTCGATGCGGTCATCGACGAAGCCGAATCCTATGGGTTGGACGCCGATGATGTCATGAATCGCGGCTACAAGATCTATACAGCCCTGGATCAAAACTACCAAGCACAAATGGAAGCTGCCTATAAAAACGATGCCTTGTTCCCTGAAAATGCCGCTGATGGCACGATGGTGCAATCTGGCTCTGTCGCACTTGATCCGAATACCGGTGGGGTGCAAGCGGTGGTGGGTCGTCGTGGTGAGCACGTCTTTAGAGGATTTAATTTTGCCACGCAAATGAAACGTTCACCAGGTTCCACGATCAAACCGATCAGCGTCTTCGCCCCTGCCCTAGAAGCTGGGTTTGAACCGGACAGTGTCCTGAAAGACGAGCCCCTTGATTTTTATGATGCTCAAAACTTTGACGGGACCTATGCTGGCGAAGCAGTCATGTATCAAGCCCTCGCCCAAAGTTTGAATCTGCCAGCAGTTTGGCTGCTGCATGAGATCGGCTTAGATCGCGGGTATAGCAAAGCACAAGAATTCGGTCTTTCCTTGACCGAATCCGACAAATATTATGGCTTAGCATTAGGTGGTTTGGAAAAAGGGGAATCTCCAATGACGATGGCAGCAGCGTATGGCGTTTTCGCTAATGGCGGGTATTACTACAAACCGCATTTGATCACCAAAATCGTTGATTCAACTGGTGCCGTGATCGTTGACAATACGTCTGTGCAAGGCAAACGCGTGATTTCTAAAGAGACCGCTGATAAAATGACGAGCATGATGCTAGGAACCTTCTCTAACGGGACGGGGGTTAGTGCTAGTCCGTACGGCTTTACGATCGCCGGTAAGACGGGTACGACAGAGACCAACTTTGATGCTTCTAAGGTCAATGACCAATGGATCGTCGGCTATACTCCTGATATGGTTCTGTCAACCTGGCTAGGATTTGAACATGTGAGTGAAGATCATTACTTAACGGGAACTAGCGGACAAGTTGTTGGGAAAATATTTAAAGCAGAGGCCGAAAGCTTACTGCCTTATAGTCAAGGCACCCAATTCCAAGTTGCAGACGCTTATTGGACAGGCGGAAAATTAATGGCAGCCGATGAGGTACCAGATCCTGATAGCAGTACGTCACAAAATAGCAATGATTGGCAACAAACCATCGATGACTTTGCCGAAAGCGCCAAAGAAGGTATGAAGGAATTCGGCAGCAAGATCAAAGAAGGAACGAAAGAATTGTTTGGCGGCTTGTGGAATTCCATTAGTGGAAATTAAAGGAATTAGGCAACTGCTAGTCTAGAACCTGAGAAGAATGGTATACTAGAAAAAAAGAGGAGGCGTCAAAATGGCAAATATTTATGATACAGCAAACCAATTAGAACGTGAATTACGGGAGTCAGAACAATTTCAAGATCTGAAAGGTTCTTTCGACCGTTTGAAAGCAAATGAAGAAGCGTACGCGTTATTCAAAGAGTTTCAAGAGTTGCAACAAAGCCTGCAACAAAAAATGATGGCTGGCGAAGAAATGACGGAAGAAGAAGCGCAAAAAGCCCAAGAATTATCGCAAAAAATTCAACAAGACGGCATCGTTTCTGACTTGATGCAAAAAGAGCAAGCCTTCAGTTTAGTGGCCAATGACTTGAACCGCATCATCATGGGTCCTGTAAGAGATCTATACGAAGCGTAATCGCCAACAAACAAAGACCAAAGAAGCAAGTGAAACTTCAGAGAAACCGGCTGCAACTGCAAGAGTCGTTTCCAAAGAAGTTTCAAAAGCGCTTCTTTGGTTTTTTTTATGAAAAAGGCGAACAAATTTTCGTATTTTGCTGACGAAATGACTGATAAATGTTATGATAGAAGCATTAAGGAGGGAGAAAGAAATGCGATTTTTACATAGTGCAGACCTGCATATCGACCGGTCATTTGAAGGGGTCCATCTGTTATCTGAAAAAGTGAAGACCCAACTCCCTGCTATCAATCAAAAAATCATCCGTAATTTGGTGGATGTTGCTTTAGAAAAAGCGGTCGATTTTGTTTTGCTGGCTGGGGATACATTCCATCAAGCACGGCCGAGTCTAAAAGTGCAGCATGACTTTTTTGCCCAACTGCAACGACTGGGAGAA
The DNA here is from genome assembly GCF_050544075.1 of Enterococcus sp. AZ188. Lineage (NCBI taxonomy): Bacteria > Bacillati > Bacillota > Bacilli > Lactobacillales > Enterococcaceae > Enterococcus > Enterococcus sp. AZ188. Next base: position 3,386,786 of record NZ_CP172943.1, on the reverse strand, counting down.
GCAGAGATCCCAGTCTATATGATTTTCGGCAACCATGATTATTATGATCCGCAACGGTATTGGTTTGCTTTTCCAGAAAACGTCATTCTCTTTTCATCGGAAGAAGTTCAAACGGTACAAGGAACAACGAAAAACGGTGAAACCTATGCAATCAGTGGATTTAGCTACCAACATCCTTGGATCGCTGAAAATAAAGTAACAGAATTTCCCGCAAGAGCAGCGGTGGATTACCATATTGGGCTTTACCACGGGGATCAAGCCGGTGAACGGTATGCCCCCTTTTCAATCAGTGGAATGAAGCAAAAAGGCTATGATTATTGGGGCTTGGGGCACATCCATGTACCTAAGACGCTCTCAGAGCAACCACCGATCCTCTATCCCGGTACGCCTCAAGGAAAGACCAAGAAAGAGCAGGCGACTGGGGTGATTTTGGCAGAATTATCGCCACAAGGACCAACAATCGAGCGCTTGGAGATTGCGGAAATCGCTTGGCAAAAGCAAGTGGTCTCCTTAGCGGATGTGACCGCCTCGAATGCCGTATTGCCAGCGATCATCGAGCGCTTAAAAAGTCCTCGTTCGCGCTTGCTGCATCTGGTGTTGACCGATGTGCAGCAGCTGCCGCCAGATTGGTTTCCAGCTGCGGAAAAAAATGAATGGCTGACCTACCTCAATGAACGGTTGGCACAAACAGAGCCGCTGCAAGTAATCTATGCCCTTGAAGTCGAGCAAGCCAATGAAGACAAGATCGCATTGGCGGTACCACAAGACTATATGCTGCAGTTTTTAGCGATGTATGAGTCACCAGAGATCTTTGCGGACCGACTGTCCGATCTATTGCAGCATCCGCTGATCCAGCGGGGGATCACCCATGAATCATTTCAAGAAGAAGTCTTGCAGCAAGCCAAGCAATTGTTGAAAGACGACTTTCAATGGGAGGAGCAGTCATGAGAATTTTAAAAGCAGAGATTACCGGTTTTGGGAAATACCATGAACAAAGCTTTGCCTTTCATCCGCAAAATCAGCTGCTCTTTGGGCACAACGAGATCGGAAAATCGACATTGTATCAATTTATTGCCGCCATCTTATTTGGCTTTCCGAAAAAGACAGCCAAGAAAAAAGACTATACCCCCAAAAACGGTGCAGCTTACGGTGGCAAGTTATGGTTGGCGCTGGAACCCTTCGGCGAAGTGATCGTGGAACGCTATCGGCATGTAGACCGCGGTCGTGCCAAAGTCCATGTCGCTGGTCAGACGGTCGATGAGCAATGGCTGGCACAACACCTGCAGCCCCTCAATCGAGCATTGTTCTTCGATGTCTTTACCTTTCAGCAAGAGCAATTGACCCAGATCGATAAGCTAGAAGAAAATGAGCTGCACCAAGCGTTGATTTCTCTGGGAATCAGCGGCAGTCAAAAAATGCTGCAGCAAGTGGCACAATATGAAACCATCAATCAGCAGCAATACAAGCCACGGGGGCAAAAGCTGCCTTTGAATCAGGCGTTAAAACAATTAGAAAAACTGCAAAAAACGATTGCGGAAAAAGAAAGCGAAGAAAGCCGCATCCAACAGCAGTATCAGCAGATCGCCCAGTTGCAAGAACAGATCCAAGACTTGCGACACCAGTTTCAAGCATTGAATGAAGCCTATCAGGAAAATCAGCAGCAGATGAGTCATTGGGGTCTTTATGAAGAGTGGCAGCAAATGGCACCAGCAGATACGTTAGCCGATCCTCAGCAAGTCCAAGCCATCAAACAGTTTTATCAGCAGTATCAGCAGCTGACGGAAGAAATTCGCAAAAAAGAAGCTGAATTAGATCAGTTGGAGCAAGGAAAAGAATCAGATAAGTATTTCTTTTACCTTGATCACGAGCACCAAATCAATCACTTGCTGCAGCAGCAAGTGACGATGGTGCGTTTGGCAGATCGTGAAGCAGCGGCCAATCATCAAGAAGCCGTCGCCATCACGGAGCTGAATCGCTTGGTCGAAAAGCGCCAATGGAGCAGAGAATCGCCGCCGCTAGTAACGGCTTCGATCCATGAACAAACCACACGTTTACTACAAGAACGTGTGCAGTTAGAAGAGCTCGAAAAGCGCATGATGCGTTTAGAAGAAAAAGCGCAGCCTTTGCAAGCCACCGCAGCTCGCTTAGAACAGCAGCATCCTCAATTGATTGGCCGCAAGCCGGTTTCTCGCCCGCTATGGCCGCTAGGGATCGTCGGTGGGCTGCTAGTAGTGATCGGTATCTTTTTGCCGAGTCCGTGGCGCTGGCTTGCTCTAGGTGTAGGGATCGCAGCGATCATTGGCAGTGTTTTGCCGTTGATGAAAGCAGCGCCAAACAAACAACAAGGCATCAAACAGGAATGGCAGACGGTTCTCATGCAGCTGGATCTGCTGGGCGAAGAGTTGGCGCAGCTGGGAAATGAACAGCAGCAAAAGCAGCAGCAGATCGATCGTGCCCACCAAGCCCTGACACCCTTTTTTGGTAATTTGCCGGTGGAAAGCTGGCAGTCGTATTTATTAGCCTATGATGAAGATGTTGCTAGCTATCAAGCCTACTCACAGCAGCGCAAACAAGCCTATCAAGAACGGCAAGCCGTCGCAGAAGAACTGGCACCCTTTGACGAGCAGTTCCGACCTTATGCTGAGTGGCTGCCGTTGCAAAACAAAACCTTGTTAGAAAAAGCAGCGATCTTGCAGAGGTTTAATGAAGAGATGCAAACAATCAAGCTTTCACGACTGCAACAACCTAGCACGCTGCTGGCCCAACAGTTGACCCGCACCCGCAATGAACGCGACCAGCTGCTTTCCCAGGCCAGTGATCTCTTACAGCAACAAGGCTTAGATCACCCTGCAGAAATCAGCCTCTGGTTGAAGCAATGGGAAGCGGCGCAACGCACGCAGCAGCGAGCAGAAGAATTGGCGGTGATGTTAACACCGATTTATCCTAAACCAGTGACGCAAGCAGAATTGCTGCAGCAAAAAGACCAGATCAAGCAGCAGCAAACACAGCTTCAGGCACAAATACAGCAGTTGACGGAGCAAAAACAGCGTTTGGAATTAGAAGCAGCAGCTAGTCAAAAAAATGGCACCTTGAATCAGCTTTATCAAGAAGAAAGTGAGCTAAAGGCGGTCATTGAAGAACTTGCTGTGGCATGGGGGAGTCGTCAGTTGGCGGCTTCGATTTTAACGGATGTTACGACCGAGTTGTCAGAACAGCAATTGCCGCAGCTATTGTCGGCTGCTTCAACCTATTTTGAACAGCTTTCAAACGGACGTTATCAAAAGATTCTTTTGGAAAATGGCTTGTTGGTAGCGGCAAATGCCAGCGAGACGTTTTCGATCATCGACCTGTCCACAGGCACGAAGGATCAGTTAATCATGGCGTTACGCTTCGGTTATCTAGCGCTGCAAAAAAATCACCCATTGTGTCCAATCATTATTGATGATGGTTGGTTGCATTATGACAGTGTTCGTAAGGAACGCTTTGCCGCACTGTTAAAAGAGTTTGGGCAAAGTTATCAAGTAATTTGTTTGTCTTCTGACCAAGAAATGGTAAGCTATTATCAGAAGTACCAGCAGCCTATCCAGGATCTGAGTAAAGGAAGTGAAAGATTTGGCTGATCGGCCAAATAAGCCCATGAAAAAAATTCGTGAATTAACTGTTGATGAAACGTTTCAACTTTTCTTGCTGATCAAGAATGCCGATGTGCGGATCGCGAAAAACGGCAAAAAATTTATTGCCTTCACCTTTCAAGATACATCCGGCACGATCGACGGAAAGTTCTGGGATGCATCAGATGAAGAAATCGCCCGTTTTGAACCCGGGAAAGTAGTACTGCTAGATGGAAAACGGGAGGTCTACCAAGGCAATCCGCAAGTTAAAATCATGCATTTGCGTTTAGCGAAACCGGAAGAGCCCCATGAACCAAGCCAATACATGGAAAAAGCACCCTTGCGAAAAGAAGAGATGGAAGAAGAAATCAGTCAAACCTTGTTTGAGATCACGAATCCTCACTGGAATCGGATCGTCCGTTTCTTAATGAACAAGTATAAAAAGGAATTCTTTGACTTTCCAGCTGCGAAGCGCAATCACCATGCCTTCGCTAGTGGATTGGCGTATCATACGACCACTATGCTGCGGTTAGGAAAAGCAATCGTCAAAGAGTATCCTGAATTGAATGCTTCACTACTGTATGCGGGTATCATTTTGCATGATTTAGGAAAAGTGATCGAGTTGACAGGTCCGATGACGACAGAGTATACCTTGGCGGGGAATCTAGTAGGGCATTTGGTCTTAGTGGATGAAGAAATCACGCAAGCCTGTATGGCTTTGAAATTTGATGACAAAGAAGAAGATATCGTTGTTTTGCGGCATATGGTTTTAGCCCACCATGGCTTATTAGAATATGGGTCACCTGTTCGCCCCCGCATAATGGAAGCGGAGATCCTCCATCAGATCGATAATTTGGATGCTTCCATGCAAATGATGCTGACGTCGATTCGTTTAACGGAACCAGGTCAATACACAGACCGAATTTTTGGCATGGACAATCGGAGTTTTTATGTACCGAAAGAAGTGTAGCCGTGACCTTGTAGCACGATCAACCAAAGTGAATGACGGAAAGAACAAAAACCACGCTAGGCTTGCTTAGCGTGGTTTTTCAGATGTTGGAAAAAGTAGCTGAATCGGCAATATTAACCTAATTAGCATAAAAAAAGAAGCGCCGCTACGACGGCACTTCTTTTTTCGTTTATTCAGCAGAAGAATCTGTAGCACTTTCACTCGTTGCAGTAGAATCATCGGTTGCATCAGTAGCAGAAGAATCTGCCGCTGAGCTGTCCGTTGCATCGTTAGCAGAAGAGTCAGCAGTTGAATCTTCTGTTTCGGCCGCTGTGATGTAATCAGAAAGCAAGTCTGCTAAGTCAGAGTCTTTCATTTTCACATTAGCTGCTTGCAATTCTTGACCGATCGTTGCTGCCATAAAGGTTGAATCATTCAACAAAGTGTTTTGAGCAATTTCAGTCAATTCATCTTTGTATTTATCCATATCGTTGCCTTTGTCTTGGTTTTTCACCATTTTCACAATATAGTATTCCGTCGTGTAAGTTGACGTGTTGGTTGCAGAGATCACTTCAGAGATTTCACCATCTTTTAAGTCAAAAGCGGCTGTTTTTACTTCACTTGGTACAGCTGATGAAGTAGAATCGAATTTGATCGTTCCGCCATCTTCTTTTGTTGCCGCATCCGTTGATTTTTCTTTAGCGATTTCGCCAAAGTCTGCATCATCTTTTTTCGCTTCTTCTAAGACGTCTTTGGCATCATCTTCACTTGCTACTTTGATGATTTGTGCTTCTACTTCAGGGTGGAAAGAATCCCAAGCAGTTTTCATGTCTTCATCAGTGATATCCATGTTGGCTTTTAAGCCTTCACGTAACGCAAGTTGTTGTTTCAATTCTGCACGGTAAGATTTCACCGTATAACCAGAGGCAGTCAATGTTGATTCAAAGGAATCACTGCCGCCATATTGTTCAGCCACATTATTGAATTGTTCGTCGATCATTTCTTCTGTTACGTCATCACCGTATTTTTCATCAAACACTTTTAAGACGATCATTTGACGCAACGCTTGTTGATTTTCTGAACTTGTTTTTGCTTGGTCATAAAAATCTTGAACAGTGATTTTACCGCCCTTCATTGTTGCGATTTCCTCACTTGAGTTACCACAAGCCGCTAATGCAAAAAGACTCATTGCACTGACTGCTACTAAAATTAATTTTTTCTTCATTCGTTTAAGCACTCCTAATTCTAAAAAGATTCATAATAATCACTGCACCTACTATACCACTTCTAGAAATGGTTGGAAAGAAAACAGCGGATGTTTCAAACAAAATTCATAAAAACTACAAATTTTCGATTTGTTTGTCATCCTCGGCGCTTTGAGCTTGAATCGTCGTGATGTGCTGATTCAATTGTTCCATTTGGGTTTTTATCCGAGCAAGGCGCGGTTGTGCTTGGAATTTGAAGGCTTCCAAATCTTTCGTGAAAGATTCGGTCACAACTGGGATCGTTTCGTCGATCGTTTTGCGGGTTACCATCACAGCATCTTTGAGCTGTTTGACACTGTCATTGAATTCTAAGGTCGCTTCTGTCGTGTCATCTAAATAGCGAATCAATTCTTCACGGGTTTCATTGCCGCTTTTTGGTGCAAAAAGCAAACCGCCTAAACCGCCGGCGATGGAACCGAACAAAAGTCCTTTAAGAAAATTACCGATCATTTAGTTCACCTGCTTTCCAATTTTTTCGGCGATTGCCGCCAGCTCTTCCCCCGTGTAATTCTCTGCATGATTGCCAAAATGGATCTTGAAATCATCGTCTTTGCTGTAGCGAGGAATCAAATGGACATGGGAATGGAAGACGGATTGGTACGCCAATTCTTTATTGTTGTTGATGATATTTAAGCCTTCGATCTCAGGGAATGCTTTTTCGATCGCCCGAGCAATCTTAGGGATACGGGCAAAAACCGCTGCTGCCAACGTTTCATCGTACTCGAAAATATCCGTCACATGCGTTTTGGGAATGACCAATGTATGACCAGGGGTGACTTGGGAAATATCTAAAAAGGCATAGACTTGCTCATCCTCGTAGACTTTGTAGCTAGGAATCTCACGATTATTGATTTTACAAAAAATACAATTTTCCATTGTAAAAAACCTCCTTGATCTATTACCTCTACTTTACCATATTTTGCTTTTTTTCGTCTGGTTTCCTCTTTGAAAAAGTCGCAACAAGGCAACTGTTCCTTCAACAAAGGCGCTTTTTTAAAGAAATGCGAAAAGCGAGCGAGAAACGCTTGCATTTAGATTCCAACAACCCTAGACTTAATATCAGAAATCATTTGGAAAGAAGGAACCTATGAAACCGATCATTAAAGAAACCTTACAGAAAAAAACAACGACTTCAGCGAAGCTTCGCTACTTAGCCTATGCCTATAAAGAGTGGTTGATCGCGATCACGCTGTTTGTGGTGTTTGCTGGTTCAATCACTTATTCTCTGACACGTCCGCAAGAAGAAGTAGTCAATGCCGCCATTGTCACTGAAACAGCAATGGACCCTGCGGTGCAAAGTGAATTGGAAGCAGCCGTTGAAGCATGGGCAATAGACCAAGGGTATCAAAAAGAAGAGCTGAGGATCAGCCTGGTTTCTTATGCCGAACCAGCCGCTGTCCAAGCCTTTACCACCCGTCTTGCCGCTGGTGCGATCCAAATGGTCGTTTTTCCAGCCAGCGAAGCACAAACGTGGCAAGAGCGCTTTGGCAGCCAAGAACTAGCGCAAGAAATCATTACAGTGGGAGAAAATGAATTTATCCTGCAAGTCACGAATAAAGAAAAATAAACAACTGTTTTGCCAGCTGACTGAATTGAACAAAAAGAGCCTACGTTGACAAAGAGCCATAATCAGGCGAATCGGAGGGAAAAAATGACTTTACAAGTAGCAAACGTGACAGGCGGCTATAATCAGCTGCCAGTCTTAAAAAATATTGATTTTACGATCGGCGATGGGGAGCTCGTTGGCTTGATCGGCTTGAACGGGGCAGGGAAGAGTACGACGATCAAAGAAATCATCGGTTTACTGCAACCTCACAGCGGCACCATCACGATTGACGGCTTGACCCTTAAAGAAAACCCAGAGCAATACCGCAAACAAATCGGGTATATCCCCGAAACCCCTTCTTTATATGAAGAATTGACCTTAAGAGAGCACATTGAAGTGACGGCGATGGCCTACGATCTTCCACAAGAAGAAGCCATGAAGCGAGCAGAACGCCTGCTAAAAACCTTTCGCTTAGAAAACAAACTCGATTGGTTCCCGGCAAACTTTTCAAAAGGGATGAAACAAAAAGTCATGGTACTGTGTGCCTTTTTGATTGAGCCGAGTGTCTACATCATTGATGAACCCTTTCTAGGATTAGATCCTTTAGCGATCAATGCGTTATTGGAACTGATGAATGAGATGAAACAAACCGGGGCATCTATTTTGATGTCCACCCACATTTTAGCAACCGCAGAGAAGTATTGTGACAAATTCATCCTCTTGCATAACGGTGAGATCCGCGCACAAGGGACATTGGCGGAACTAAGAAGCCAATTTCAAGCACCAGAAGCCTCCCTTGATGATCTGTACCTCGCACTGACAAAGGAGAGTCAAGCATGAAGCAGTTTTTCTCGCAACGCTTACAGCGGCATCAAAAACAGATGACACGCTATTTGCGCTATGTCTTCAATGATCATTTTGCTTTGATCAGCACCTTCTTAGTCGGAGGTCTGGGGCTCTATTATTCTGAATTGCTAAAAACATTGCCGCGGCCGTTTCCATTAGGCGGCATCATCGTGGTCGCTGTTTGGCTCTTTGTTTTACCGCTGGGACGCTTAGCGACACTGACGAAACCGGCAGATTTGATTTTTCTGTTAGCCAAAGAAGGACAAATGACAAGTTATCTCAGCCAAGCGTTACGTTATTCCCTCTGGCTGCCCTTTGGGGTTTTATTTTTAGCCGTAGGGGCAACGATGCCTTTGGTCGTGGTCACAGCAAACAGCACCTTTGCCTCATTCCCATACTTTTTAGGGATGATGTGGCTCTTAAAACTGGGGGATCTTTCACTACAACGGATTCGTTTGTATCAAGAAACTCAGCAGCAAGTCAAACAGCAGCGAGGCATCTGGTTCGCAAGTATGTTTGCTGCCACACTTGCCAGTATTTATGTAGCACCTTGGCTAGGATTGGGGATCAGCATCCTCCAAGCAATCTGGTTCCTCTTTGGACTGAAAGCCAATAGCCAGCTTTTGGATTGGGACTATATGATCCAAGCCGAACAGTCGCGCTTAATGCGTATCTATCGTTTTATCAACTTATTTACAGATGTTCCCCAAATCACGACGGAAGCCAAACGGCGCAAATACCTCGACTGGCTGCTGGCAAAGATCAAACCAGTGCACAGCAATACGTACCTCTATCTTTACTTGCGCCGAGTGATCCGTGGGGGGCAATATGGCGGGCTTTATGTCCGTTTGACTTTGATTGGTGGGTTCGTCTTATTCTTTGTCGATGAGCTTTGGATCAGTCTGCTGATCGGCTGCTTGTTTCTTTATCTGATCGGTTTCCAACTGATTCCTTTGATCAATGAGTTTCAATACATGGTTTTGACACATCTGTATCCCGTGCCAGAAAAACAAAAAGCCGCAGCGATCAAAAAAATTCTTGGGGCACTCTTACTGGTGACCGCAGTTCTTTTCGGTGTGATCTGTTGCTTGCGCTTGCCTTTTGTTTGGCAAGGCGGTATCGCGTTTCTTGGCTTCTTAGGGTTTGCGGGTCTTTTTTTAGGCATCTACTTGCCAGAGCGATTAAAGAAAATGCACGCCTGATCCACAAGTGGCCTCTCTTACAAAAAGCGAACGCATATGCGCTTGACGGCGACCCATTAGGAAGCTAGAATAAGAGGTACTGCGAAATAAGGAGAGAAGCTAGGATGGATATTCGCTTGGATCAAGATTGGCGTATGCGGCCAATCAAAGGCGACACCGGGAAAGCCTATATCGGGCTCAAGGACAACGACAAAGTCTTTATCAAACGAAATACGACCCCGATGCTTGCGGCACTCTCTAAAGAGGGCATTGCACCCAAACTCGTCTGGACGAAACGGACGGGAAATGGGGATACGCTCTCCGCACAAGAATGGCTGGATGGACGGGTCTTAGATCCCGATGAAATCGGCCAAAGAAATGATGTCATTGATGTGTTGTATCACTTGCATCATTCAAAAACGTTGGCACAGATGCTAAGCAAAATCGGCGGACAAGTCAGATCGCCTGAACAGATGCTGATGGATTATCAGGATCAGCTGCCTTCTGCGGTCGCCCAAAACCGTTTTATTCATTTGGTCACCGAGTATTTAAAAACCAATATTCCAGCTTTTGACGAGCAGAAAGCCGCGGTCGTCCATGGCGATGTCAATTATCGAAATTGGCTAGTTTGTCAAAACTATTTGTATTTAGTCGATTGGGATTCCGTGATGTTTGCAGATCCGGCAATCGATATCGGCACTATTTTAGGTCACTATGTGCCATTATCTGGCTGGTCTCATTGGCTCGTGCGCTATGGTATCCACAGCAGCAGCGAAGTGATCGAAAAGATTTATTGGTACGCATTGTTGAGTATGCTGCAAGAGGTCAAAAAATATTATCTGCGAGGCGATTACAAAGCCATGAATGCAGAGATTTTACAATTAAAACGAATTTATAGCGAATGAAGAGAAGATGGAGCGAGGCAATTTGGTTCCATCTTGTTTTTTCGGAAAGGAAGAAACATGAGAGTAAGAAAACGTGCAGGTGCAAAAGAGCTGATTGACGCTCATCCAGAATACGTCGTGGCAGAGCCTACTGAATGGAAAGGGCGTTGGCATGAACGCTTTGGCAATGATCACCCGCTGCATATCGAAATTGGAATGGGAAAAGGCCAATTTATTACGGAAATGGCGAAAGCTCATCCCGAGATCAATTATATTGGTGTGGAAATGCAGATTAGTGTCGTTTCGATCGCATTAGATAAAATGATCGAGCAGGAGATCCCGAACTTGCAACTGCTGCATGTCGATGGTTCCGCATTGACCAACTATTTTGCAGACAATGAAGTAGACCAGATCTATTTGAATTTTTCTGATCCATGGCCTAAGAAGAAGCATGAGAAGCGCCGTTTGACTTCCAAAGCCTTTTTAGCAGTCGACGAGCAGATTTTACGTCCCAACGGCGAGATCCATTTCAAAACGGATAACCAAGGATTGTTTGAGTATTCCTTAGCGAGCTTTTCTCAATACGGCATGATTATCAAACAAGTTTGGTTGGACTTGCATAACAGTTCCTTTGAGAACAATATCATGACGGAATATGAAGAAAAATTCTCAAGCCGCGGGCAGCGGATCTATCGGGTGGAAGCCCAATTTGTGGCAAAAGAACCACAGAAATAAACGAATGATGAAAGATGAAGCAAATTTGCTTCATCTTTTTTTTCTATTCTCAAAGCGTTTGCGTATTTCTTTTTAGGAGGGATAAGTCGTGGATATTCGAGCATTCTCAGACGAGTTGATTCTTTATGGAAGACAAGAACGCATGCAGGATCTGACCATTTTGCCTAGCGGTACACAGATGGAGGTGATTTTCAGTAAAAGCTATCTCAGAAAGACCTATCAAGTACTGACCAACGAAGAAGCTCAGCAGCTGATCACCCGCTTCAAATTTTTAGGAGGAATGGAGGTGGGAGAACGGCGCAAAGCTCAGTTAGGCGCAGTCAGCTATCTGTTAGGCGATCAGCTACAGCGGTTGCGCGTCTCAACGGTGGGTGATTATCAAGGGCGTGAAAGTCTCGTGATGCGGTTTCTTTATCCTTTGAACAAGGAGCATCTGCGCTATTTTTTTGCAGAAGACGTCCAGCAGATCCAACAGACAACCAAACAAAGAGGCCTATATTTATTTTCTGGTCCCACTGGCTCAGGAAAATCGACCCTCATGTATCAATTAGCACGGGCAACCAAGGGACAAGTCATTACCATCGAAGATCCTGTGGAGATTGAAGAGCCGCATTTTTTGCAGCTGCAGACCAATTTGAAAATCGGACAAGACTATGATGAATTGATTCGCTTGTCTTTACGGCATCGTCCGGACCTGCTTTTGATTGGCGAGATCCGTAACAAAGAGACGGCGCAAGCCGCTGTACGAGCCGCTCTGACAGGTCATCGAGTATTTGCCACGATCCATGCACGAGGCGTAGCAGAAACCAAGACACGGCTGCTGGAATTGCTAGGGGCAGACGATCTTCTGGCGCACGCGTTGCAAGGGATCGTTTATCAGCGATTGTTGCCGAATGAAGTCAACGAACCCCATGGATTGCTGGCGTATCACTTTTATGAGGGGCAAGTGGAAAAACAGTGGCAGCACGTATTAAAACGAGTGAAAGAAAGTGGGTGGATCACCGATGAAGTTTATGAAAAAGAAGCCCCAGCTACCACGCCGTGCAACTGAAGCCCTCTTGGTCACCTTCACGGTGTTATTGGAGAGTGGCTTTTCCCTACAAGAAAGCCTCCAAGTGTTGCTGCGCAGTCGCCAGTTTTCTGAACCTGTGATCGAACAGCTGATTGCCCATCTTGCCCAAGGGCAAAGCTTGGCAGCAGCAGTAGCGCCGTTGTCTTTATCGGCTACCGAAAAAAATCAGCTTTATTTAGCAGAAAGTCATGGGAATCTCACGACGACCTTGCGGCGGATGGTCGACTACCACAAATTGGTCAACAAGCAAAAACAGCTGCTGTACAAAGTAGCGGCCTATCCGCTTTTGCTACTGGTCTTTTTAGTGGCGGCTCTCTTTGGCATGCATCGCTTTTTAATGCCTCAATTGTTAGCCTCTGGCATGATCGACGAAGGTCATTGGGGCATTCGCGCCATCACTTGGGCACCAGCAGTACTTATCCTCTTCTTGTTGGTAAGTGTGCTGCTTTTTGTGATCAGCCGCTGGGTATTTGCCCGCCGCACTGCCTTGCAAAAAGCTGTATTCTTCAGCCACCTGCCATTGTTCGGAGCATTGTACACGAGTTATCACACGAGTTTTTTCGCATTGGAATGGGGCAAGTTGTTTCAGCAAGGGTTAGATATCCAACAGATCATTGAGTGTATGGAGCACACCAATAAAGCTACCTTGATCCAAGAATTAGCGCGAGAGTTGCGAGTGACCTTGACACTTGGCGGAGAACTCCCAGAAAAACTTCGTCATTTCTCGTTTCTCACACCAGAATTTTCTTTGATCGTCTTTCAAGGAGAAGTACGGGGAAAGTTAGGAGAAGAGCTTTTTTTATACAGTCAATTATTGATGGATCGCTTGTTTCAACGAATCGAAAAAGCTATTCACTGGGTTCAGCCTCTGATTTTTTTGTTGGTTGCTTTAATGATCGTTGGGATCTATGCCGCTATGTTTTTACCAATCTATGGAAATATCCAAGGAGTGATCGAATGATAGAAAAGAAAGTCGCATCTTCTCGCAAGCAGGGGATTTGGCGTGTCAAAAAAGGCTTTACATTGGTTGAAATGTTGGTTGTTTTATTAGTGATCAGTATTTTGGTTTTGTTGTTTGTCCCAAATCTTGCCAAGCAAAGAGGAATCATTGATGAGAAAGGAAATGCGGCCATCGTGAAAGTGGTGGAAACCCAGATCGAACTCTTTCGTCTGAATGAAAATCGGGAGCCCTCGAGAGAAGAATTGATCGCTGAAGGGTATGTATCTGAGGAGCAATATGCGATTTATGAGCAAGGGGACTAAGGGCTGTCGACGTTGCTCTTTTGCTGGTTTTACTTTAATAGAAAGCCTTTTGGTCCTCATGGTCAGTAGTATGTTTCTCTTTTTTCCCGTCGTGGCCATCGAGTACTATCAACGATCTGCTGAAGTCTTAGGCTTTTGTGCACGCTTAGAAAAAGGCCTCTATACCATACAGCAATCGGCCATCATCGATAACACACAAACCCGAGCCGTTTATCAAGCAGCGCCAACGCCAACTGTTTCATTTTATGGCGCTGCAACTGAGCCGGTCACCAAGATCGAAGTCCCTCCTCAACTAGCGATGCAGGCGTTTCCCGATATTCTTTTTAGTAGTCAGTCCGGCAACAATAGCAGTCTGCGAAGGATCATTTTCTATTGGCAGGAGAAAAAGCAAACCATCAGCTATAAGTTTTTATTTGGGAGCGGACGCTATGAAAAAATCGTTGAATAGCGGGTTCATCTTAGCAGAAAGCCTGATTGGCTTTGGGGTGTTGGCAACCTGTGTGTTATTGTTTTTAGCGATGCAGACCGCTTCACTGACGCAAAGTGCGGCATTGCAGGAAAAAGCCCAAATGCTGCGGGTGCTGTATGAAGAAGTCCAGAACCACTCCTTTGATGCGTCAACCATTACCTACACGACGCAGCGTCAGACGGTCTATCAAGTTCGCTTTTGGCAAGCAGCGCAGCATCAACAGGCACGCATCCAAAGTGGCGAACAGCTCTGGGAGATTGTGTATGAAGAGTAAAGGCTTTACTTTGTTGGAGTGTCTGTTGTCTTTATGGGTATTGGCGATCTGCTTATTGATGATCAGCGGGATCGTCAAGCACCTCGCACCGGTCAATCAGCAGATCATGGCTCGCAAAGATCAAGAATGGCATGTTTTTTTGTTTCAGTTGGAACGGGAATTAAGTACCTGTGTCTATCTATCAGTCAGCGAGAACACGCTATATTTGCGAAGCAGTCAAAACAATTCGGTAACGATCGATCGCATCAACCGCGTGTTGCGGAAACGGGACAACAATGGCTATCAACCGTTGTTGACAGAAGTGGCAGATGTGTCTTTTGAGAAAATTGGCGCAGCGATCCGCTTTACCGTTTCCTTTGAGAATGGAGACCAGAAAATTGGACAATGGAAAATACACTCACAAGAGGCGGCATAAAGGCGGTATTTTACTCACAGCATTGTTGTTTGTGCAGCTGTTGAGCTTGATGTTATTGCTGGTGTTAGAAAACAGCCGCACAACAGCCCTTTTTTATACAAAAACCATTGAAACCTATGAAGCCCGTATTATGAGTGAACTTTTCCATGCGGAATTCTTGCAAAACGAGTTGGAAGATCGAGGGACACGGTTTTATAATGTAGGAAAGTTGACTTATGAACGGCAAGGACAGAGCTTACAGATCGAATGCTATGTCAAAAGTCGGCGATTTACTTTTACCTTTTTGTTGCCTGAAGAGCAGCCTGAAATAGACACAGATGACCAAGAAGAATAGTACAGGAAAAGGATGGTTGTTTCGACCATCCTTTTTCATACAGAAATAGAAAAAGAATGTTTACAGCTTCACAAATTATTCTAAACGAAAGCGATTGATTATTTTGGATGAATCGGCTAAAATTAAACAGGTATATATGTTGTTATAGTTTTGAAAAGAGGTGCAAGATGTCCGCAGAAAAAATGGAAACGTCTTTTCATTTGACCGTTGAAGCGATCCAACTGCTTCAAAACGCATTGGAAACGTCTTTTTTTGATGCTTACGTAGAGACGATCGAAAATTTTGTTGATCAATACCAAGTTCGCGTGATCGATGGGGTACCAGATGAAGCAACTGCTGCTCGTTTAGAAACCATCTATCAAGAAATTCGAGCAATGGAACTATCGGCAGAAGAAAAACGCAAGCTTGCGCAGTTGGTTTTGTTGAAAGGCAGCCAAACGGAGCGCCTGCAGGCCAATCACCAACTGACACCAGATAGTCTTGGGTTTTTATTCGTCTATTTGATCGAGCAGTTGAGTAGTGCCGATCAACCAGTGAAACTTCTTGATTTATCGGTAGGCATGGGGAATCTCTTATTGACAGTCTTGCTGAATCTGCAATTAGCCAAGCGTCCAGTAGAAGGAACCGGTGTGGATATTGACGAAACCTTGTTGGCGATCGCAGCTGCAACTGGCGAATGGACCAAAGCGCCCTTGCATTTGTTCCATCAAGATGGCTTGCAAGAGCTTTTGATCGAACCGATGGATCTGGCGATCAGCGATCTACCGGTGGGCTATTACCCACAAGATGACAAAGCCCGCAGCTTTATTACGGCGGCTCCAGAAGGACACAGTTACGCCCATCATTTGTTGATGGAACAAGCGATGAACTATGTCAAAGCTGGCGGTTACGGTTTGTTCTTACTACCAAGCAATTTCTTGGAAACGGAACAGAGTGAATTTTTGAAAAAATGGCTGAAAGAAAAGGTTTATTTGCAAGGAATGATTCAGCTTCCTGAAGAACTCTTTAAAAATGAACATTCACGTAAAAGTATATTGCTTTTACAAAACCACGGAGGGACAAGCAAACAAGCAGAAGAAGTCTTGCTGGTCAAGCTAGCCTCACTGAAAGAACCAAAGAACATCACAAAACTTTTTGAACAATTTGCGGCTTGGAAAGCAGCAAATCTGTAATATAATTCGGATAAGGAGATCATCATGTCAAAAACAATCGCAATCAATGCTGGAAGTTCAAGTTTAAAATGGCAATTATATCAAATGCCAGAGGAAACAGTTGTCGCTAAAGGAATCGTTGAACGAATCGGTTTGAAAGATTCTATCTTTACCATCAAATATGGGGAAGATCAAAAATTCGAACAAATCATCGATATCAACGATCACGAAGTAGCTGTAAAAATGTTATTGGATCAACTGATCGAATTAAACATTTTAGGTGCTTATGATGAAATCACTGGCGTCGGTCACCGCGTCGTTCACGGCGGAGAAGATTTCCCTGATTCAGTTGTGATCACAGACGAAGTGATGGAACGCATCCAAGCATTGGCTGAATTTGCGCCATTACACAACCCAGCAAACTTGATGGGGATCACTGCTTTCAAAAAAATCTTGCCTGAAATCATCAGTGTCGCTGTTTTTGATACTTCTTTCCATGCAACGATGCCAAAACACAATTACCTATACAGCTTGCCATTAGAGTACTATAACGAGTTTAAAGTACGTAAATACGGCTTCCACGGTACAAGCCACCGTTATGTTTCTGAGCGTGCGGCAGAAATGTTAGGCAAACCAATCGAAGAATTAAAAATCATCACTTGCCATCTAGGGAACGGTGCGTCGATCACTGCAGTTGACGGCGGAAAATCAGTAGATACATCAATGGGCTTCACGCCGTTAGCTGGTGTAACGATGGGAACACGTTCTGGTGACATCGATCCTGCTGTTTTGCCTTACTTAATGGAAAAATTAGATTTGAACATCGATGAAATGGTGGATGTTTTAAACAAAAAATCTGGTTTATTAGGCTTAACTGGTATTTCCAGCGACATGCGCGATCTAGAAGCAAACTACGACAAAGAAGAAGTCAAAGTTGCTTATGACGTCTTTACTGACCGCATCCGTAAATACATCGGTGGCTATGTAACGACCATGAACGGTGTCGATGCGATCGTCTTTACTGCTGGTATCGGTGAAAATGATGCCCACGTCCGCAGCGAAGTTATCAAAGGCATGACTTGGTTTGGTTGCGAATTAGATGCCGATCAAAATGCAAAACGCGGCGAAGAATTAGTGATCTCAACTGAAGAGTCAAAAGTCAAAGTACTTTTGATCCCAACAGATGAAGAATTAATGATCGCTCGTGATGTGGAACGTTTACGCGGCTAAGCGAAAACATTTCTTAGAATAGAAGCTGAAACACATGCAAGAGAAATGCTTGCATGTGTTTTTTTGTAGGAAAGTCCGCAAAACGGGACTAGAGAGAAAAATTGGTGAAGACCATTTTCTAATTTTTTAAACAGAAAATTTAATAATTATACATATGAAAATTGGCTCATACTGCACCTAGGTGGATGGCTTCTCATTTTGCTTTCATTTGAATTTAAATTTCCTTCCTTTTTTACAAGATGTTCTCAGGGAAATACCCTTGTAAAAGTTGCCAAATGGGAATAAACTGGCATTTGTGAATTTTCAGAAAAATTCCGCTATTTTATTTTCATTAATTTTTATAAGGGGCCATTACATATGGAAAAAGAAAAAACATTCTTAGGTCAGCCGCGAGGGCTGTCGACGTTATTCTTCACGGAAATGTGGGAACGATTCAGTTATTATGGTATGCGGGCGATTTTGGTGTACTTCATGTACGATGCAGTTGCCAACGGCGGCTTAGGGTTGCCAAAAGGAACGGCTGTGGCGATCATGTCGATTTACGGTTCCTTAGTGTATATGTCAAGTATTGTTGGCGGTTGGATCTCGGACCGTCTTTTAGGATCAAATAAATCCGTCTTTTATGGTGGAATCTTGATCATGTTAGGACACATCGTCTTGGCAACACCTTTAGGGATTCCAGCGTTGTTTGTGTCCATGATGCTGATCGTCATCGGAACCGGACTCTTGAAATCCAACGTGTCGGGTATGGTGGGGCATTTATACAGCAAAGACGATATCCGTCGGGATGCTGGTTTCTCAATTTTCTACATGGGGATCAATATCGGTGGCTTGTTAGCACCGATCATCGTCGGGATCTTAGGACAAGAGGTCAACTACCACTTAGGCTTTTCGATTGCTGCTATCGGGATGTTTATCGGTTTGGTGCAGTATTATGTGCAAGGAAAAACCACGTTGAAAAGTGTAGCGATCGCGCCAACGAATCCCTTATCGGCAGCCGAAAAGAAAACCTTCTTCCGAGCAGTCGTTCTGGTTCTTCTCGCATTGGCAGTGTTGTTTGGCGCAGCTGCTGCAACGGGCCATCTGACGGTTGATTTCTTCATCAACTTCATCAGTGTTCTAGGTATTTTCTTGCCGATCTACTACTTTACCAAAATGCTGCGTTCGAAAGATGTCACACCAGATGAAAAGAAAAAAGTGTTGGCCTACATTCCGCTGTTCTTGTCAGCGATCGTCTTTTGGTCCTTAGAAGAACAAGGCTCATCGATCTTGGCATTGTTTGCCGCTGACCGTACGCAATCAACGTTATTCGGCATCAATATTCCAGCAAGTTTGTATCAAACCTTAAATCCACTTTTTGTCGTCTTACTGACACCTGTCTTTGTCTGGTTGTGGACCAAACTAGGTTCTCGTCAACCCCGGACAGAAGTGAAGTTTGCCATTGGTTTGGTCTTAGCCGGTTTGTCCTTTCTATTGCTAATGCTGCCAAGCCTCTTGTTTGGAGTAGAAGAACGGGTCAGCCCATTATGGTTGGTATTGAGCTTCTTCATTATGATTGCGGGGGAAATGTGTCTTTCACCTGTGGGCTTGTCGGTGACGACCAAACTAGCGCCGAAAGCTTTCGAAGCACAAACCTTGGCGATTTGGTTGTTAGCAGACGCTTCTTCACAAGCCATCAATGCGCAAATCGCTCGGTTCTATACACCACAAACAGAAGGGATGTACTATGGCATCGTCGGCGGAATAGCCGTTGTTGTCGGCATCATCTTGTATTTAGCTAGAAAACCGATCCGCAACTTGATCGGCAACATTCATTGATCAAAAAATAAAAACTTGATTTTCCGCCTATGCATGGATTGAACAACCCATGCTTACTGTAGGAAAATCAAGTTTTTTTGTTGCGAATCAATGTCTTAGTCAATCAATGGGCTTAGTGGCTGGCGTGTGATCTGCTGCTGTGCAATGACCAGGGCTTCTTGGAAGTGCTGCTGCAAAAAGTAGCGGTCATGGCTGACTGCCAGCAGGGTCCCTTGATAATCTTGCAGCATTTCTTCAATTTCTTCTCGGGCATAGCTGTCGAGGTGATTGGTTGGTTCATCCAAAATCAGGACGTTGATTTTTTCTAAAAAGAGTTTCAGTAACGCCAAACGGATTTTTTCACCACCAGATAAATCTTTGATTCGTTTGGCCACATCACTTTGATAAAACCCACTTTTGGCCAATTGCCGACGAGCAGCCTCTTCGTTTCCTGTCAACGTCTGTACGTAGGCCAACAAGCGGCTCTCAGGATCGGCAAACTGTAGCTGTTGGGGCAAATAGCCGATTTGTAAGCTGCTGCCGCGCTTGATAGTGCCGCCGCTAGGAAGCTCCTCACCGAGAAGTAATGTGAGTAAGGTTGATTTTCCGGTACCATTGTCGCCGATGATGGCTAGATGCTCCCCACGGTAGATTGCAAAACTGCTGTCTTTGAATAGGAGCTGATCGGCATATTGCTGGTGCAAGTCGCGAACGATGAACACCTCTTTACCTGATTTTCCGCCATTTGCCAAGCCTTGCAGCCGATTTTTCGGGGGCGCTGGCGGTTTGACCAGTGTAAGTTTCGCTAGGCGGCGTTCCAATTCTTTGGCTTTTTTGAAGAAGGATTCATTGTCTCCTTCATGGCCCCACTGACGAAATCGACGAATCATGACTTTCAGTCGCTGGACTTCTTTTTGCTGCAGTTCGTAATTTTTGGTCAGCTCCGCCAAGCGAGCTTCTTTCAAGACACGAAATCGGCTATAGTTCCCAGGATACTCAATCAGGGCGCCTTCTTCCAGTTCCCAGGTCTTGGTGGTGACTTGATCGAGAAAGTGTCGATCGTGAGAAACGACTAGAACCGCTTTTTTCGTATTCTGTAAATAATTTTCCAACCAGCGGATACTTGAAAGATCCAAGTGATTGGTTGGTTCATCCAGTAACAGCAAGTCAGCATCGGTGACTAACACTTTGGCTAAAGCGACTTTGACCCGTTCACCCCCGCTAAGGTCTGTTAACCGTGCGTCCTGCCGATGGGGAATTCCTAACCCTTGTAAGATCGCGGAAATTCGGTCTTCTAATCCATAACCGCCCAGCTCTTCAAAGCGCTGCTGCAGCTCGCCATAACGGATCAGACACTTCTCTAAATCAGTATCGGGTTCTGCCATCAAGGCTTCGTAATGGGTCATTTGCTGTTTGAGTTCTTGAATGTTAGCTGCAGAATGGAGCAGGTAGTGGGTAACGGTTGCTTCAGAAACTGTCAGCTCTTGCTCGACCGTCCCGATCCTCAAGCCTTTTTGGCGGCTGATAACGCCGCTATCGACACCTTCACTGCCAGTCAAGATTTGTAAAAAGGTTGATTTGCCCGTTCCGTTGATGCCGACTAGGGCAATTTTTTCCCCAGCTTCGATTTGGCAGGATAACTCCTCAAATAACGGATTCCCGCCGATGGTTTTTTTAATAGCAATTGCTTGTATGATCATGATCTCTCTCCTTGAGACCACTCAAAAAGGCCATGGATATCCATGGCCAGTGTTATTTAAACTCAGATTTTTTTGAGAAAAATACCTTGAGATGGCCATTGATTTTACGTAAATTTAACTGTTTTGGACAGACTCGTCCCGTCAACAGCAACTGTAAAACCAATTGCATGGCTAAATGCGATATGGTATCGTTGGTAATTTTCATTACTTGTTATTTTAGTCATGCGCATCATGGTCGTTTTCCCTCCTTTGTGTCTTTGTCTTTTCAGTGTACCTGAAAGTATCAGAAAGTTCAACCAGTACTGGCGGTTTCTTAGCGTTCCTCGATGCGTAATTCTGTCAGAGAGCTTTCTTTCATCTGACCGATGACCAAAGGAACGGTCTCATGAACCACATCGCTGTATTCTAAGCCGAACCAGCGTTCAGGTGAAATAGTATGGCGTTTGATAAAAAGCTTCGTCTGCATGACTTGCTTCTGCCATTTGCTTAATGCAGTTGCATTCGACAGCTCTTCTTCGATCATCACGAATTGGAAATCACCCACATTGCGTCCAGGCGTTAAGGAATAGCGTTGCGGCTGCAGCGGCAAGCGACCATCTTTCATCAATTCTTGAATGATTTGGCGAATGTAGAGATTGACTTCTTGCGGCACCCGAAAGCCGAGATAAAGCTTTAGTTTAACGATAAAATCGGTATCTGCCATCGAAACTTCATATTTTTTCGTATAAGGTTCATCGGTGACTTCCACATTGACGAACCAATACACTTTGGCACGCTTCGGCCGTTTGTCTAAAATGGAATAGATGAACTGCTGACCGATCTGATCGTCTTGCAGTTTAGGAACCATGAAGACGACGTTCGTCTGAGATAATGGCAAAGAATCATCTTCCCGCAACTGTTTCAATTGAGGGATGTAGGTAGAAAGTGCAACTTCTTCGGCAGCATTTTCTTGAATACGATTGCCCCATTCCCAAATCAGCATCACACCGATGATCACGCTGGCTAATAAGATGGCAACGTAACCGCCATGGAAAAATTTCGTCGCACTAGAGATAAAGAAAATGCCTTCGATCGCTGCAAAAAAGAGCGTGATGAACGGTGCCAAGAAACGGGTCTTCTTGTTTTGGTGCAAGTAGAAATACAGCAAAATAGTGGTCATCAACATCGTTACCGTAATGGCCAATCCATAAGCGGCTTCCATCCGAGTAGAGGTCTGGAAGAATAAGACTACGCCGGAACAGGCGATCCACAGCAAGGTGTTCAAGGCAGGAATATACATTTGCCCGATAGACGCACCCGGATAGATGATTTGCATCCGCGGCAATAGTTTCAACTTGATGGCTTCAGAAACCAAGGTAAAGGAGCCAGACAGCAGAGCTTGCGAAGCAATGATGGCAGCGAGTGTGGCGAAGCTGACACCAAAGACTGTCCACCCTTGCGGCAACGCTTGGAAAAATGGATTCAAGTTTTCGATTTCTTGATAAGTCGGGTTTTGATAGACTTGCAGCAGCCACGCCGCTTGACCAAAGTAATTCAGCATCAAGCAGATTTTGATATAGGGCCAGCTAGCATAAATGTTTTTCTTACCCACATGACCTAAGTCCGAGTAGAGGGCTTCCGCACCAGTAGTCGCCAAAAAGATATTGCCGAGAATAAAGAGACCAGCGCTGTTATCGGGACTAAAGAGCAAATTGATCGCATACCGGGGATCAAGGGCCCGAATCACCGAAAGGTCACCGGCAAAGTTCATCACACCGACGATGCCCAAGAAGGTGAACCAGCCTAGCATGATCGGTCCGAAGGCTTTGCCGACAAACTCAGTCCCAAAGCGCTGCAGGGCAAAGAGGACCAATAAGATTGCTAAGGTGATGCCGACGATGATCGATTGGTCATTGCCGAAGCGATCAAAAAAGGCTGGAATCCCCCGTAATCCTTCGATGGCAGTGGTTACGGTCACGGCTGGCGTCAATACCCCATCTGCTAGCAGGGCTGCGCCCCCGATGATCGCTGGAATAATCAAGTAGCGGCTGTTTTTACGAACTAAGGTATAAAGGGAAAAAATCCCGCCTTCTCCATGGTTATCCGCGTTTAATGCGATCAAGACGTACTTGATCGTCGTTAACAAGGTCAGCGTCCAAAAGACGAGTGAGACGCTGCCTAAGATAAAATCGGGCGTTAAGGTGCGGAGTCCGCCATTATCCTCCACCAGGGCTTTCATTACGTAAAGTGGGCTCGTACCGATATCACCGTAGACCACCCCCATGGCGACTAAAAGTCCGCCGGCGGTCACTTTTTTCATTTTACTTGAACTCATTGACTGTTTTCCCTCCATTTTAAACTGCAAAAAGACCTAAGCGGCCCCTTGCCACTTAGGTCTTGCAAGAAACATCTTAAACCAGCGGATTCCCGCTTGCTGTTGATCTAAGATCATGGAACGATCCATGTGCTACTCCCCTAAAGTGTTCTTATTATCTTTGTTTTTGCAGCTCCTGTCAATTGATTTGATAAAAATGGCAATAAACATTTTTCTTTTACTACGTTTCAGCGTAAGATAACAATAGGTATGGAATAAGGAGGCAGGAAAATGATTGAGATCAAGAATCTGACGAAACAATATGGACCCAAAAAAGCATTGTCTGATCTTTCCCTGACGATTCGTCAAGGGGAGATCTTTGGCTTTCTGGGACACAACGGGGCAGGGAAGTCGACAACGATCAAAAGCTTAGTTAGTATTTTACAACCGACGAGTGGGGAAATCTTTTTTGACGGTCAATCCCTCGTGGAACATCGGGAAGCGATAAAAAAACAAATTGCCTATGTGCCGGACACGCCAGATTTGTTTTTACAGCTGACGGCTGGGGAATATTGGGACTTGATTGCAGCAGCGTATGAAGTACCGACAGCTGAAAAGGCCGAGCGTTTGCAAAAATTAGGGCGCTTGTTTGATATGCTGTCTCATGAAGAAGAGACCATCGCTAGCTTTTCCCATGGAATGCGGCAAAAAACGCTGCTGATTGGGGCATTGATCCCCGATCCGGACATTTGGATCTTGGACGAACCATTGCAAGGCTTAGATCCCCAAGCAGCGTATGATTTAAAAGAAATGATGAAACAGCATGCTGCCAAGGGCAAGACCGTGATTTTTTCTACCCACGTCTTAGACACCGCCCAGCAGTTGTGTGATCAATTAGCGATTTTGAAAAAAGGTGAGCTGCTGTACAATGGCTCAGTGGCAGATTTGCTGGCACAGCATCCGTCGCTTTCTTTGGAAACAATCTATCTGCAAATGACTGGGAGAAGTCAAGAAGAAGCGATTCTTGCAGAAGCGGAGGAAGCGTAGATGCGAAAACAACAATTTCTGACGCTGACCTCCGTTAATTTGCGGTATGCCAATCCCCAACTAACAGACAAAGCCCGCAAAAAAGGCAAGGCTGGTTCGACCTTGACCAGTTATTTGTTGTTTCAATATGCGCTTTCTGGAGTGGTGTTTCTGCTAGTCTATGGTTTGACGATGATCACATTGGATTTTAGTCAGATGCCGGGCTTTTTTACCTATTATGTCGCTTTGTTCGGGATTTTAGGCTTTTCCCAAGGGATTTCGTCTATTTACAATGTCTTTTTCGAGAGTCAAGACCTGCCAGCGTATTTGCCGCTGCCCTTTCGACAGAGTGAAATTTTTCTGGCAAAGATCGTGGTGGTGTTTCTCACCGTTGCGCCGTTTATTTTTCCCCTGCTGGTCTTATTTCTCCTGACAGGGATTCGGGCAAACGTCTTTTTCTTACTGACGATTTTATGGGCGTTCTTGCTGTTCGGCTTGTTTTTAGTCTTGATCTTCAGCATTTGCAGCTTGATCGTCTTCAGCCTGACCCGCACCAAGTTTTTCTTGAAGCATAAAAAATTGGTCACTAGTTTATTGCTAGGCGTGACGATGCTGGTTGTTGTGATCGGGGTCTTAATGATGAATCAGGTGAATACTTATGAGACAGACGTGGTAGACCGGGGAGCGATCACCTTTTTATTGCCCTTTTATTATGTGATGGTGGCGCCGTTTCAATCCACCGGTTTGCTTAGCTTGCTAGGGATCATCGTCACAGCAGGCGTGCTGCTTTTTGCCCTCTATCGGTTGATCTTGCCGAAGTTTTATGAGCAAGTGGCAGCCGCGGCGCCTAACCAAGGAAGTGTTCGCCGCAAACATAAACCTAATCAAGGATTAAGTAAGCTACTGTTCAATTACAATTCTCAGCTGATTCGTGATCCAAATTTGATCATGCAAGTCTTTTCTTCTTCGTTGCTGATGCCCATCATTTTCTTAGTGTCCTTTGTGTTTACAGGAGCGGTTCAGTTAAGTGAATTGGATGAGCGATTTATCGGTGTCGTTTTTGTGGCGGGGATCGCCTTGGCGGCACTGATGGTCAACCCGACTTCTTTTATCAGTAATTTGATCTCATTGGATCAGGAGAATTTCTTGTTTGTCCGCTCCTTGCCGTTATCGATGAAGCGCTACTTGCGGGAAAAATTCCGCTTTGGCGTCGTTTTGCAGCTGAGCTTAACGGCAGTCATCGTGCTGGCAGCAGTGCTTTTATTCAAAATGCCGCTGATTTTGGCTATCTCTTTCCTAGTAGGAGCACTTTGGAGCAGTTTTCTTTTGTGCTTGAAATATTTTGCTCGTGATTATCGATTGCTGCTTTTGGATTGGACCAATATCAGTCAATTGTTTACGAGAGGGGCGGGGAGTCTTGGGTTAGCCATTGGAACAGTCGCAACGCTATTTCTTTCCGTCATTGTTATCATCCTTTATGGCTTTGCTGCGACTTCGATTGATTTTTGGTTATTGAATGGTCCGGTTTTCTTTGTGATCCTCTTGACCAGCGTCCTTTGGATAGCCCATTATGACCATAGATTTTGGCGTCGTTTTTCCTAAGGGAAGCGACGCTTTGCTTTTTTTTATTTAAGGATGGATAAATTAACTATTTATTCAGAAAATTCAGAAAAACTATTTACAATCAAAAGGAAACATGGTTAGATAGGAGTACCTATTACTTTGCTTTCATTTTTTGCTGTACAAGTTTGGATAACCGACTTGTCAAAGAGCTGTGACCAAAGGCAAAAAGACCGATGAGACCTAAGTGCTCGTTGACTCTTTTGCTTTTGTCACGGTTTTTTTTGCACAAAAAAACCTGCCGTTCGTCGGCAGGTCGTCTAGCTATCAAGCTTTGGTGTGGTCTTTTTCTGGGATTTTGTTTTCTAGATCTGTCCGCACAACTAACACATCACAGCCAGCATGGCGAATGACATACTCAGACACGGAACCGATAAAGATTCGTTCCACGGCATTTAAACCAGTGGCACCGATCATAATCAAATCGATGTTGTGATCTTCGGGCAATTGTTTGGCAATGATTGGTTTTGGCGAGCCGTATTCAATCACTGTTTTGACTGCAGTTACTTGGTGTTTGCGGGCATAATCCTCATAGTCTTTCAAAGTTTGTTTGGCCATTTCGGTTGCTTGCTCAGCAAGCATGCCGTCAAAAGAAGAAACGGTTTGAAAGGCCCGAGTGTCGATCACATGTGCTAAAACCAATTCAGAATCATTCCGCTGTGCCACGTTCACGGCTTTTTTGAAGGCTAATTCTGACTCGCTAGACCCATCGACGGCTACCATGATTCGTTGATATTGTTGTAACATAAGAAACACTCCCATCTGTTATCTTCTACTTTTATTGTAATGCTTTTTTCTGGAAAAAGAAAACCTAATCTTCCTTTTTTTTCATTTTTTGTGCCAGCAAGATGCTGAACGAAGCGGAAGAGAGCAGCAACAACGCCAAATAAAACAAGGCAATCAGCTCTCTATCGACAAAGCCCACAACCAATGCCACTACGCCTAAAAGGAAATGAATGAGGCTATAGGTTTTTAAGAAGACTTTATTCGCCTCAGTAGTAGGGATCAAAGTGAAAAAAATCGCTTGTTTGGCATAAAGCAAATAACTGGTGCCGAATAATACGAGTGCCACGATCGTAAATAATAGAAGAATCATAAACATACGCCATCCTATTCTAAGTTGATAGGTTTAGTATAGCGAACCCTAGAAAGAATAGCAAAAGCCACCCTTACTTTGATATCAGATGGAGGACGTTGCACGGTTTCTAACGGCTAGAAAACACAAAAAAGCCATCTGTTAAAAACAGATGGCACATTCTAAAAAGAATGGGTAATATCCGTTGATGCCGTTCTTTTTCCCATAGTATTGATCCCGCAAATTCTAGCAGGTGGGTTCCACGGTCTAAGCTTCGAACTACCAAAGGAAAAGGCATGTTACCAGCATTGACACAAGACGGATCCCAAGATATCAATAAAAATGTTCGGTCAACACACAAAAGGGACAACTCGTACATCACAGAATTCCCACCCTTATAGTAGCATAGGAATGACGAAGGTGCAATAAAGTTGTTTGAAAACGATACCAAAAAGTCACTATTTTTTCTAAGCACCTAGTTTTTTTTCTTTCGTTGCTGCAATTGTTGGTACCGTTGGCCCAACGCTTGCTCATATTTACCGGTGGCTTTCGGTTGATAATAGTGGGTACCTTTTAGCTTATCAGGTAAATATTGCTGATCGACCCATGCATCATCAAAATTATGTGGGTATTGATAGCCAACTCCTCGATTCAAGCTTTCGGCGCCTTTGTAATGACTGTCTCGTAAATGATCCGGGACATCGCCAGCTTTACCGCTACGAATATCTGCGATCGCTGCATCCAATGCCATGTAGGCCGAGTTGGATTTTGGTGACAAACATAGATCGACCACCGTATCGGCCAAAGGGATCCGAGCTTCCGGCAAGCCCAAACGTTCAGCGGCTAACACAGCATTGACGGTTCGAGCAGCGGCTGCTGGGTTAGCTAAACCGATGTCTTCATAACCGATGACCATCAAGCGCCGACAAATGATCGCCAAATCGCCTGCCTCTACTAAACGACCTAAGTAATGCAGCGCACCATCCACATCGCTGCCGCGAATCGATTTTTGAAAAGCAGAGATCACATCATAGTGCGCATCCCCATCTTTATCATGGGTCAATGCTTTGCGCTGTACGCACTCTTCGATGATCGCTAAGGTCAAATGAATAATGCCGTCTGGTCCTTTTGGTGTGGAACGGGCAGCGAGTTCTAAGCCATTGAGGGCGCTTCGTAAATCACCGTTGGTCGCTCGCGAAAGATGCAAGCGGGCATCATCGGTCAATACGATGGTTTCTGATCCAAGTCCGCGAGTTTCATCTGCTAAAGCTTGATCAATGGCGGTCAAAATATCTTCTTCTTGGAGCGGTTTGACTTCAAAAATCTGTGTCCGACTGCGAATCGCTGGATTGATCGTAATGTAGGGATTTTCCGTCGTGGCACCGATCATAATAATCTTGCCGCTTTCTAAATGGGGCAGTAAAAAGTCTTGTTTTGTCTTGTCTAGTCGATGGACTTCATCAAGCAATAAAATGACAGTACCGCTCATTTTTGCTTCCTCTGCCACGATTTGCAGGTCTTTTTTTGTATCTGTGGCGGCGTTCAGCATGCGAAACGCATAGCGTGTCGAGCCGGCGATCGCACTGGCAATGCTGGTTTTTCCGGTTCCCGGCGGTCCGTATAGAATCATCGAAGAAAGCATTTTGGCTTCGACCATTCGGCGAATGATTTTCCCCGGGCCAACCAAATGCTGCTGTCCGACGACTTCATCTAAGTTCCGTGGCCGCATTCGATAAGCAAGTGGCTGCTGCATAAAACGATCCTCTCCTTTTCCTGTAAGTATAACATAAGAACGTACATTCTCATAAACAAGCTGATTTGCGTCCTTACGAAAACAAAAGGGCGCGTATTTTCCACTCAGTCAGCAAAAAACAGGTTCGTTGAAAAGAAATCGTTGAGATCACCGCAACTCTGTAGTCAAAGATAGTAAGTTGACCGAGAATTGTGTAGAATAAAGAGGGTGATGAGAATGGATGAATTAATGGCACTATTTGCGACACAGCCGACAACGACCATCGCACGTGCCTTATTAGGAATGTATTTGGAACATGAGACCCCAGAAGGAACATTAGGTGGGTATATCGTGGATTGTGAAGCGTATCTAGGTCCCGATGATCTGGCGGCTCATAGTGTGGGCATGCGAAACACACCAAGGGTTCGGGCGATGTATCAGGAACCCGGCACGATTTATTTATATACGATGCATACGCATCGAATTGTCAACTTTATTACGCAACCAAAAGGCATCCCACAAGGAATCATGATTCGCGGGCTAGAACCGGTGGATGGGATTGACTTGATGGAACAACAGCGACAAAAAACGGGACCGGATGTAGCCAATGGCCCCGGGAAACTAGTACAGGCACTACAGATTCCAGCTGAGCTTTACGGCGAATCGATTTTTACGAGTCCGCTGCATTTGGTTCCTGAGCGCCGACGTACCCCAAAAGAAATTTTGGCATTGCCTCGAATTGGTATCCCGAACAAAGGGGAGTGGACTCAGATGCCGCTTCGATTTGCGGTAGCTGGTAATCCTTATTTAACAAATATACGAAAAGCCGCTGTTCAGCAAGATCATGGCTGGCTAGAAAGAAGGAATAGTGATGGCGAAAGAAACGATATTGACTTACTTAGATCAGCGATTAACGAAAAAAATTTCCGATTATGATGTGGCGATCGATTGGGATGCCAAAAATCATACCATCGAATTGGTGTTGCGCTTGTTTGCCGAAAATCCTCAACAAGTCCAAATCGACGATGCGCAAGGTGTGGCATCAGAGGAAGCGATCATTGAATTTGAAGATGGGATTTTGTTGTATGATCCACAAAAATCAACGTTTGATGAAGAAGATTATTTAGCGACGATTCCTTATGCAGGAAAAAAAGGGATCCAAAAAGCGTTGTTAGACGGATTGGTTGATTACATTCAAGAAATTTTAGAAGAAGGCCAAAGCGATCTGCTTGATTTCTTGAACGATGACAGTGAAGAAGCGATCTTTGAATTGCGATTCAACGAAGAAGCATTTGTGGAGAAAATGACGAACTATCAAGCCGGGGCTGGGGAAACCATGATCCCGTACCCTAGTTACTAAGGAGAACGAACATGAAATGGAATGAAGTAACCGTAGCGACAGCTAGCGAAGCAGTGGAAGCAGTCGCCAATATTTTAATGGAACACGGAGCAAGTGGGGTAGCGATCGAGGACGTTTTAGATGTCGAAAATTTTAAAAGCGATGCGTATGGCGAAATTTTGGATAAAGAAACCTATACGACCTTAGAAGAAGGTGCGCAAGTCAGTGCCTATTTCCCAGAGACGATTTTTTTGCCAGAAGTGCTGCCGACGATCAAAGCAGCCATCGACCGTCTGCCGGAGTATGGTTTGGCAATCGGCAAAAACACCATCACAACGAGCGAGGTCGTGGAAGAAGCATGGGCAACGGCCTGGAAAAAATATTACCATCCAGTCCGTATCTCCCGCTATCTGACGATCGTGCCGAGCTGGGAAAACTATCAACCGCTGCAAGAAGATGAAAAGATCATCACCCTTGATCCGGGAATGGCTTTTGGGACCGGCACGCATCCTACGACACGCTTGACATTACAAGCCCTAGAAGTCTACTTGCGGGGCGGTGAAACCGTCTTAGATGTCGGGACGGGCTCAGGGGTGTTAAGTATCGCCAGCAAATATTTAGGTGCCAAAGACGTGTTTGCTTATGATCTAGATGAAGTCGCTGTGAGGTCCGCCCAAGAAAATATGGCGATGAACCCCATTGCTCACGATGTGACCGTGCAAGCCAATGACCTTTTGCAAGGGGTGACGGTCCCTGCTGATCTTATCGTTGCCAATATTTTAGCGGATATCATTTTATTGATGATCCCTGATGCATGGCGTTTATTGAAGCAAGAGGGCACCTTGATCGTTTCTGGGATCATTGAGACGAAAAAACAATTAGTGATCGATGCCATGATCGCACAAGGCTTTGAGATCGATCAATTGTTCAATCAAAAAGACTGGTATGCGATCGCCTTTAAAAAACCAGAGGTAGAGTAAGATGCAGCGATATTTTTTACAGGAGCCTTATGAAGCAAAAGCGGTGTTTGCCGTTTCGGGAGAACCCTTCCACCATATGATCCGAGTGATGCGCATGACTCCCGGCACGAAAGTCGGTTTAGTTTTTGATGATCATTTGGCGATCATCGCCAAGATCAAAGAGGCCGATGAAGAAACGGTTTACTTAGAGGAAGTCGAAAAAGAACAGCAGGACAAGGAATTGCCGCTGCAGGTCACGATCGCTAGCGGCTACCCGAAAGGCGACAAGCTGGACTTGATCGTTCAAAAAGGCACGGAACTTGGGGCGGCAGCATTTATCGGTTTTCCTGCGCAAACTTCGGTCGTGAAATGGGATCAAAAGAAGTTACAGAAAAAGCAGCAGCGGCTGCAAAAAATCGCCCAAGAAGCGGCGGAGCAATCCCAACGGCAGATCGCACCAGCCATCACACTGCTGGATAACGCCAAAGCATTTTGGCAAAGCCTCAGTCAGTACGATGCGGTCCTAGTGGCTTATGAAGAATCAGCCAAGCAAGGAGAAGCAGCGATGCTGCTGCAAGTGATCACCGAATTGCCCGTTGGTAGCAAAGTTTTAGCGATCTTTGGCCCAGAAGGCGGTCTGACCCCCTCCGAAATCGAAGGAGCCCAGGAAAACAACGCTAAATTATGCGGGTTAGGCCCTCGGATTTTACGAACAGAAACAGCACCGTTTTATTTTTTAAGTGCTGTCAGTGTGCTAACGGAATTAAAGAGGATGTGAGTTGATGAATAAGAACCAAGAAGCAATCAGTGTCCGTTTGTTGACGGCCGATCTGACCGACTGGGTCTTGAAGGATTTTATCAATCAATATAAAACGGCTTTAAAGGAAGTCGTCGTTTTGCCTAGTGCCATTCGGCGGGCGAAAATCTTGGCACAAGGCTCTTCCTTACAAATCGGCGCAGTGATCGATTACCCCCTTGCCCAAGGAACACTGGCAAAGGTAGCGTTTGAAATCGGTCGGGCGTTTATGGAAGGTGCCGATTTTTTGGAAGTCTGGCTACCGGCTTCTTCCTTCATGGAAAATGATCGTGGCTTTGCGGAGTTGACCGAAACGATCCGCTCCTTGACCTTGACAGGAGGGGAGATCCGCTTAGCTGTGCAAACCGAGATCATGAATGAATTGACGAAGATCCAAGTGGCACAACGCTTGAAAGAAGAAGCATGGCCAAAGATCGTGTTAGGACAAAAACAACCACTAGCAGAAGCATTGCATGACGTGAGCTTGTTTTCCTTAGATGGTGGCAGTCAACTGTCGATCCAGATCAATCCCGATACGGTCGATGAACAATCTCTGGAATCACTACAGGCTGCCGGCGCTGAGAAAATCGGGCTCTCGTATCATGTTTTTGAAGAATTGCTTAAGGACCAGCCAGCACCCGATATGCTTTGAACAACAGCGATTGAAAAATAGCTGAAAAATTTGTATAATAATACTACTAAATAAGAACTGCAGGTTAGACAGGAGTCCCATGCTTAGAACGTTTGTCCGCAAGGCTTTGGGTGCGTGACGAAACGTTAACAGTGACTTCTGTCTGCCTTTTTGATAGCACAAAAAAGAAGAGCAGGAGGCGGAATGAATGGCAAAAGAAGTTATATTGACCGGGCCCAATGTCATCAAATTGGTCGCTCATTATATGAGTGAAGAACACGTTGCCTTTGTCCAAAAAGCATTAGATTACGCGACAGAAGCCCATAAAGAACAATTCCGTAAATCCGGCGAGCCTTACATTATTCATCCAATCCAAGTTGCGGGGATCTTGGCAGAATTGCAGATGGACCCTCATACCGTTGCAACTGGTTTTTTGCATGATGTCGTCGAAGATACCGATGTGACGTTAGCCGATCTGAAAGAAGAATTCGGTGCCGATGTAGCTATGCTAGTGGATGGCGTGACCAAGCTGGGTAAGATCAAGTACAAATCTCATGAAGAACAATTAGCAGAAAATCATCGGAAAATGTTGATCGCCATGGCGCAAGATTTACGGGTCATCATGGTCAAACTGGCTGACCGTTTACATAATATGCGTACGTTGAAACATCTGCGGGAAGACAAACAACGCCGCATCGCCCAAGAAACGATGGAAATCTATGCCCCATTGGCTCATCGTTTAGGGATCAGCCGAATCAAATGGGAACTAGAAGATATTTCTTTGCGTTACTTGAATCCACAGCAATATTACCGAATCGTGCATTTGATGCAGACCAAACGAGAAGAACGGGAATCCTACGTTTCCGAAACCGTGGAAGAGATTCGGATCGCTACGGAGGAACTAGATATCTATGCTGAGATCTATGGTCGACCAAAGCATATTTACTCGATCTATCGCAAAATGAAGGACCAAAAGAAACAGTTCAATGAAATTTATGATTTGTTGGCGATCCGAGTGATCGTTGACTCCATCAAAGATTGTTACGCGGTTTTGGGAACGATCCATACAAAATGGAAACCAATGCCTGGGCGGTTCAAGGACTATATCGCTATGCCAAAAGCCAACATGTACCAATCGCTGCATACGACGGTCATTGGTCCCAAAGGCAATCCTGTCGAGATCCAAATTCGGACCCATGAAATGCATGAGATCGCTGAATTTGGGGTTGCTGCGCACTGGGCCTATAAAGAAGGTAAGACGGAAAAAGTCAAAGCCGACAAGATGACCCAACAAGTTGGCTGGTTCCGCGAAATCTTGGAACTACAAGATGAAAGCTATGATGCTTCTGAATTTATGGAAGGTGTCAAAGGGGACATTTTCAGCGACAAAGTCTATGTATTTACGCCAAAAGGTGATGTGACGGAGTTGCCTCAAGGCTCCAGTCCACTGGATTTTGCCTATAGCATCCATACCGACATCGGCAACAAAACTACTGGTGCCAAGGTCAACGGCAAAATGGTCCAATTAGACTATAAGCTGAAAAATGGCGACATTATTGAGATTCTGACATCACCGAATTCCTTTGGGCCAAGCCGCGACTGGGTCAAACTAGTTGCTACCAGCAAAGCGAAGAACAAAATCAAACGATTTTTTAAAGCCCAAGATCGTGATGAGAATATCATCAAAGGACATGAGGCAGTGGTTCGTACCTTACAAGATATGGGCTTTGTGCCAAAAGAATTCTTGACGAAAAGCAAAATGGCGGAAGCTTGCGAACGATTCAATTATCAAACAGAAGATGACCTGTTTGCCTCTGTCGGCTATGGGGAAGTCAGTCCCACGACCTTAGCCAACCGTTTGACCGAAGAAGAACGGCGCGAGAAACAAATCGAGAAGCAAAAGCAGCAAGTCCAAGAGATGATCAATCAACCGGCGAAAAAAGAACCAGAAAAAATGAAGGTTCGTCACGAAGGCGGCATTGTCATTGAAGGGGTCGATAACTTGTTGATCCGCATCTCCCGCTGCTGCAATCCGGTTCCTGGGGATTCGATCGTCGGCTATATTACTAAAGGGCGGGGAATCTCGATCCACCGCAGCGATTGTCCCAATGTTCAAAACAAAGAGGCAGCGAACCGTTTGATCGATGTTGAGTGGGAAGATGCCACCGACATCAACAAAGAATACGATGCCGATCTTGAGATCTACGGCTATGATCGTTCTGGGTTGCTCAACGATGTCTTACAGACGGTCAATAGCGTCACGAAACGCTTAGTGAGTGTCGAAGCCAAAACCAATAAAGACAAAATGGCAACGATCCGTATCACGGTGGCGATTCAGAATTTGACTCATTTGAAATCGATCGTTGATAAAATCAAGCAGATTCCAGATGTTTACAGCGTCAGACGTACGAAGGGGTGAGAAAGAATGCGGGCAGTGATCCAGCGAGTCAGTCAAGCAAGCGTGTCGATTGAGGACAATATCGTCGGTGCGATCCAACAAGGGTTCATGGTTTTGTTGGGGATCACCCATGAGGATACAGGCGACGATGTGGCTTATCTCGTAAGAAAAATCAAAAATCTGCGGGTTTTTGAAGACGAAGAGGGCAAAATGAATCGGTCACTGGAAAGCATAAACGGCGCGGTCTTGAGTATTTCACAGTTCACCCTTTATGGGGAGACCAAGAAAGGCAATCGCCCTAGTTTCATTCAAGCGGCACCGCCAAGTATTGCGACCCCGCTTTACGAAGCCTTTAATGAAGGTTTACAAGCCGAAGGCATCACTGTTGCTACTGGAAAATTTGGCGCAGATATGCAAGTCGCCTTGGTCAATGATGGCCCGGTGACGATCGTGATCGATACGAAAGAAAAATAGGGAATACAAAACGAAGGATTTTCTCGCTGGAAAAGAGTGGGAGAATTCCTTCGTTTTTTTTATACTCTCGAAAGCGCTAAGCATTTTTGATGGAATCCAAGTGAAATCTAAGTTGAAATCGGGAAATCTTACAAAACTGTTAGCAAAAATCCCATTCTTTTATTTGTTATTTAACATCTTTTTCTTGTTCTTTTATAAGGGTTATTAAATGGAAATATCTTTTTCACCCGTTTTTTAATATTTTAAATTCGAAAAACGATCCTTTATTGCGATTGTTCTTGAGGGAGAAGTATGGAATAATTGTTAAAAAATAATGTCACTGGAGGAAATAACAATGAACTTTTGGCAGCGTGCATTAAAGAGTATCACCAGAAGAAAAGGGAAATCATTTATTTTATTTTTAGTTCTATTTATTTTAGGCAATGTGATCGCTGGTGCTGTAGCAATTCAACAATCCACTGCCAACGTGGAGCGAGAGACGAAACGCAAAATGGGGAACGTAGCTACGGTGGAAATGGATTGGGAAGGTTTTGAAAAAGACCATGCGGATGCTTCGGAGGAAGAGCAGTCACAAGAAGATTTTTATCCGAAACCACCAGCGCTGGATCTTTATGAGCAAATCGGTCAATTAAGCTATGTGAAATATTTTGATTACCAAAATCAAGCTTGGTTAGAAACAACAAAATTGAAAGCCTATACGCCGGAGGATGGATCGGTCGGCATGGGTGGCAACTACTTCTCTTTGAAGGGCGGAAATTTGGTTGAGCCATTAGACATGCAAGAAGGCTTGATTCGCTTGGAGGAAGGCGAGGGATTGACAGAAAAAGATGTCAGTGAATTGACGAACGCGGTATTGATCAGTAAAGAGATCGCAGAATTGAATAACCTGAGTGTCGGTGATCAATTGGTATGGGATACACGGGCAGAAGTCATGATGGAAGGTGGTTCAAGCGAGGGAGTAAGTGATGATAGTGAGGATGCGACGGACGAAACGGCTGAGAGTGGCAATCGTGTCGCGACCTTTGATTATCCCGTGACCATTGCAGGGATCTTTTCTGTAATTAAAAAGGATCAAAGCAATCAAAGTAGTTCATCAGATCAAAGTGATTCACAAAATAGTGATCAGGTATGGCAAGTGATGGAACAAATCAATACCTTTTATGCTAGCAATAATTTAGTGCAAGATTTTAACAAATTGCAGTCTGAAAAACTTTGGGGTCAAGAAGTGATCGAAGAAGAGTCAGACGCCTATTATCAACCGATCTTTGTCCTAAATTCAACGGATGACGTCGAAGCCTTTAAACAAGAAGCCGGTGCGTTATTGCCCCAATATTATCGTATCATTGCTAATACGGATCAATACGAGCAGATCGCCGGTGGCTTTACTCGGTTAGGGGTGATCGCAAATTACATCGTGATCATTGCGTCGATCGCAACCATCTTTATTATTTCCTTAGTGGTCTTGCTTTTCTTACGAGATCGGAAACAAGAATTGGGCATCTATCTCTCCTTAGGGGAAAGCCGTGGGAAAGTCATTGGACAGATCGTGATTGAAGTCTTGCTGGTTAGTTTAGCCGCACTGCTATTGTCCTTAGTGACCGGGAACTTATTAGGTGGTGCCGTTTCAAATACCTTGATGCAAAACGATTGGATGAGCAATCAAAATGATATGGGCGGTGTTTATTCTGGCGGTTTGATGGCAGCTGATATTGATTACATGGATATCAAGAATGCCTATCAAGTGTCCTTCTCAGCAGGCTACATCATTACGTATCTGCTGTTAGGTTTAGGAACCGTCTTGTTCTCAGCTATTTTACCGCTGTTGTATATTTTACGCTTGAATCCAAAGAAAATCATGATGTAGGAGGAACCAACGATGACTTTATTAGAAACCAAAGCAGTCGATTACTATTACCAAGACGGCGATCAGCGCCGCTATATACTGAAAGAGACCTCTGTTTCTTTTGAAAAAGGGACTTTCTATGCCATCTTAGGGCAATCTGGTTCAGGAAAAACGACGTTTTTATCCTTGATCAGTGCGTTGGATAGTCCGAAAAGCGGTCAAGTACTTTATGAAGGCACCGATATCGAAAAAATTGGGCATGAAAATTATCGCCGCGACGACATCAGTATCATTTTCCAAAGCTATAATCTGATTCCCTATTTGAGTGCAGTTGAAAATGTCTTAGTGCCGATGGCGATCACGAAAAATCAGCTGCCAGACAATCAGCGAGAAGTGGCATACAATTTGCTGGATTATATAGGCATCACCAAAGAAAAAGCCGATCGGCTCGTCAATCAATTATCTGGTGGAGAACAACAGCGGGTAGCGATCGCCCGGGCGTTAGCCACCAATGTCGATATCATTTTAGCGGACGAACCAACCGGGAATTTGGATGAAGAAATGGAACAAGAGATCATCGATATCTTTAAGGAGCTGGCACATGTCCACAACAAATGTGTGATCGTCGTGACCCACGCTAACGAGATCGCTCAACAAGCGGATGAAGTCTTGTATTTACGTAAAGGTGTGTTGAGTAAACATGAGTGATTTTTTATCAAATTTTAGCCCGGACAACTATGATGGCAAAAAGAAATCCGCTGGCAATAGCGAGAAAAAAACTAGCGAACCTGTCGGAGATCAAAATGCAAGAGGCGCGGAGCAAGCGAGCAAACCAGCGGAGCCAACGACGGTTCACCAATCAGAAGAGCCGACAGCTAGTGAGCCGATGAGTCGCTCGGCAGCCCGTCAACAAACACAGACGACTGAAGCAAAAGCGGCGAGTTCTGCGACTGAGAAGGTAGCATCAAAGGAACCAGTCAGCCGTTTTGGTAAAGAAGAAACGGAATTTGATCCGACCTACAAAAAGCGTCAGCAGAAAAAAATCTTGCTGATTGCTTTACTGACCGCCTTGGCGGTTGCCGTGATCGGGATCGTCTATTATCAGATGACCCATGTGAAGGTGCCGGATTTCACTGCCCAAGATCTGTCAGAAGCGCGGACGTGGGGCATGGAAGAAGGCGTCGCTATCAAAGTGGAGCAAGAATATGACTTTGACAAAGACGTCAACCAAGTAATCGACCAAAGTGTCGACCCTGAGAAAAAAATCAAGAAGGGTGCCACACTGACACTGACGGCGAGTCTCGGGCCTGATCCTGAAGAACGCTTAGAGCTACCGGATTTTTCAGCGATGCAAGTGACCGAAGCAAAAGATTGGATCGCTAGCAATAAAGCCGAAAACCTCTCTTTGATCGAACAATTTGACGACAATGTAGCAGCAGAAGCTTTTATCAAACAAGAGGCGGCCAACAAAGAGCTTGATTTAGCCGAATACAAACGCAAAGACCGTTTGAGTGTCTACTATTCAAAGGGCAAAGAAGTCTTTGAAAAAAATATTGAAGTACCTGATTTTACAGGCAAAGCCAAAAGTGAAGCTTCTGAATGGGCGAAAAAGAATGACTTGAAATACAAAGAAGAAACCGTCTTTTCTGACAGTGTCGCCCTGGATCTGGTCGTTTCACAAGAACCAGTCAAAGGTAGCAAACTTGCGAAAAAAGAAGAATTTGTGGTGAAGGTCTCAAAAGGCCAAGCTTTGACCGTTCCAGATTTTTCACAATACACGATCGAAGAAGCCCAAGGACTAGAATCAAAAATCCCGCTGCAAGTCAGCACGGTCTATTCCGATCAAGTGGCGTATGGTAGTTTCTTGAGTCAGTCGGAGGAAGCGGGCAAAGAATACAGCGAAAGCGATACTTTGCCAACTGTCAAAGTCGTCTACTCATTAGGCAGACCGTATTTGAAAGACATCCGTTTCCAAGCAACGGAAGGCGACTTGCCAAAACTATTCTTTGATGAATACAAATCAAAAGGCGCCAATGTCTATTACGAAATCTACTATGTCGATTCGGCGGAACCAAAAGGAACCGTCGTTGAAATGAGCAGCTACGGCGAGTTCATTCCCCTAGAAACGTGGATCACCATCGGTATCAGCCGCGGCAATCTGCAAGGCAGTACCCAAACACCGCCGGCAGAGGATGGCGGGGAGGCGGATGAACCGGTCAGTACCGCTGGTTCATCTGCTGCCGAATAATCTCGCAACCGACACTTTTTCACACAGCATCAAAAGGTAAGCACCCTTCTTTGGAAGGGTG
The DNA here is from genome assembly GCF_050544075.1 of Enterococcus sp. AZ188. NCBI lineage: Bacteria > Bacillati > Bacillota > Bacilli > Lactobacillales > Enterococcaceae > Enterococcus > Enterococcus sp. AZ188. The sequence goes on along the minus strand of NZ_CP172943.1, from coordinate 3,347,569 downwards.
TTTTTACTTACTAATTGTAAAAAAAACACGAGCGAGCCGCTTGAAATCGCTGGATCGATAAAGTAAACTTGATGGTAATGATAAAAAATGGCTCCGCAGTGCCATCTATAGAAGGGACGAAACAAATGATAAAAAAATTACTCGCGAATGTTGGCAGCTATAAGAAGGACAGCTTGCTGACCCCTGTGTATGTAGCAGGAGAGGTTGCCTTAGATGTCATTATGCCCCTGATCATGGCAATGATGATCGACCAAGGGATCGAAAAAGGAGACGCCGGTGTGATTCTAAGAGATGGCGGCTTGCTTTTTTTATGTTCCTTGATCGCGTTACTTTTAGGAACGCTTGGCGGACGAACGGCAGCGATCGCTTCGGCTGGTTTTGCCCGCAACCTGCGGCACAATCTATTTCGCCGAATCCAAGATTTTTCCTTTTCAAACATTGACCGCTTTTCTTCCTCCAGTTTGATCACCCGCTTGACCACTGACGTGACCAACGTCCAAAATGCTTATCAAATGATTATTCGTATTCTGGTCCGCAGTCCGTTAGTTCTGATTTTCTCACTTGCAATGGTTAGCACCATCAGCCCAGAGCTTATGACGATCTACTTAGTTGTTTTACCGATTTTAGCGATTGGCCTTGCTTTAGTGATTCGTTTTGCCCACCCGCTGTTTCTAAAAGTATTCCGCATTTATGACCGCTTGAATAATGTGGTGCAAGAGAATCTACAAGGGGTTCGCGTCGTGAAATCGTATGTCCGGGAAGAACAACAAGAAGAACTGTTTGGCGAAGTGTCCACCGATGTTTATCGGAATTTCACTCTTGCGCAACGAATCGTCTCTTTTAACATGCCATTGATGCAATTTGCAGTCTATACATGTATGTTGCTCTTGTCATGGTTTGGTGCCCAGTTGATCGTGGAACAAAGTAGCCTGACGACTGGTGAATTAGTCAGCATGTTCAACTACACGATGCAGATTTTGATGAGCTTGATGATGATGTCGATGGCTTTCGTGCAGATTTTGATCGCACGAACGTCGGCAGAACGGGTCGTGGAAGTATTAGATGAAGAAAGTGACTTGAAAAATCCCGCCGAGCCAGTCAAAGAAATCAAAGACGGCTCCATCATTTTTGAAAATGTCGGCTTTAGTTACGCCAATGACAAAAACAAGTTGGCGCTGACCGATGCGAATCTACGCATCGAATCCGGTGAAGTCATTGGGATCATTGGTGGAACCGGGAGCGGGAAATCCACCCTCGTCCAGCTGATCCCGCGCTTATATGATGTGATTGAAGGGCGTGTCATCGTCGGCGGTCATGATGTTCGAGACTATGATTTAGAAGCATTGCGGGACCAAGTAAGTATGGTCTTGCAAAACAATGTACTCTTTAGCGGCACCATCAACGACAATTTACGTTGGGGCAATGAAGAGGCGTCGGATGAAGAGATCCAGCGCGTGGCGACGATTGCACAAGCCGATCCCTTCATTCAAGAGTTTCCTGATAAATATGAAACGCAGATCTCACAAGGAGGGAACAATGTTTCCGGTGGGCAAAAACAACGGTTGACGATTGCTCGCGCCTTATTAAAGAAACCGAAAATCTTGATTCTCGATGATTCTACTAGTGCCGTCGACACCAAAACCGATCGCAGTATCCGCGAAGGCTTGAAACGAGAAATTCCGGGAACGACGACGATCATTATTTCCCAACGGATCAATTCGATCGAAGACGCCGACCGGATCATCGTAATGGATGATGGCAAAATCAATGGCATCGGTACCCACGAAGAATTGTTGGCAAACAATGCCATCTATCAAGAAGTGTACCATTCGCAGCAGAAAGGATTTGGTGAAGGTGAAGAATAGACAAGCAGCAAATCCCAAGCGTACATTAAAACGTTTATTGCGAACGATGTTTGGCGACTACAAAGGACAACTCCTATTCGTCGTTGTTATGATCTTGTTAAGTGCTTTTGCCAACGTTCGTGGTTCGTTGTTTTTACAAGTCGTGATCGACGATCATATCACACCGCTTTTAGGGCAAGCCAATCCTGATTTTGGCGGCTTGTTTCGGGCGATCGTCCAAATGGCGATCATCTACCTGATTGGGATCTTGGCCGCACTGATCTATAACTTTATGATGGTCAAGATCAGTGAGGGCACGCAGAAAAAAATCCGTGACCAAATGTTTACACATATGCAGTCTCTACCAGTCGGCTACTTTGATGCCCGCTCAGATGGCGACATCATGAGTCACTTTACCAACGATACGGACACGTTGCGTCAAATGATCTCCCAAAGTATTCCAAACTTGATGATGGCGACGGTAACCTTTTGTTCTGTCTTTATCGCCATGTTCTCCATCAGTGTTCCATTGACTCTGTTCGTGATGCTGTCGGTTATTTTGATGCTGAATGTGATCCGCATCATTTCTCGCCGCAGCGGCCGCTTCTTTGGCGCACAGCAACGAGATTTAGGCGCTGTCAACGGGTATATCGAAGAAATGATGCACGGACAAAAAGTCGTCAAAATCTTCAATCATGAAAAAATCGTCATGGAAGAATTTGATGCCTTAAATGATCAACTGCAAGAAAGTGCCACTAAAGCCAATGTCAATGCCAATACCTTGATGCCGATCATGATGAACTTACTAAATGTCCAATATGTCTTGATCGCCATCATTGGTGGCCTGTTTGCCATCAATGGTGTTTCTGGACTGACGGTCGGGATGATCGCTTCTTTCTTGCAACTGAGCCGTTCATTGAATGGCCCTATCAGCCAAGTATCACAACAAATCAACTTTGTGATCATGGCATTAGCCGGTGCTGAGCGAATTTTCAACCTATTAGATGAAACGCCAGAAATCGATCATGGCTACGTCACACTGGTCAATGCCAAATGGTCGCAAGGTCAACTAGTTGAAACCAAAGAACGAACAGGCACGTGGGCGTGGAAACATCCCCACGAGGATGGAACCATTACCTATACGGAAGTGACGGGAGACGTGCGGTTTGAAGATGTTGATTTCGGCTATGTCGATAATCAACTGGTCTTACATGAGATCAATCTGTATGCAGAGCCTGGGCAAAAAGTTGCCTTTGTTGGTGCAACAGGTGCTGGTAAGACAACGATTACCAATCTGATCAATCGGTTCTACAACATCCAAGATGGGAAGATTCGCTATGATGGTATCAATATTGAAAAAATCCATCTGGAATCCCTCCGTCGCTCATTAGGAATCGTTTTGCAAGACACCCATTTGTTTACTGGAACGATTCGCGAGAATATTCGCTTCGGAAAACTGGATGCTAGTGATGAAGAAGTGCTGGCAGCAGCGAAACTAGCCAATGCCGACATGTTTATCAACCATTTGCCAGAAAAATACGACACCGTGATCACGGGCGATGGCGAAGGGCTTTCCCAAGGTCAACGGCAGCTGTTGGCAATTGCTCGCGCAGCGATCGCTGATCCGCCAGTGATGATCTTAGACGAAGCCACCTCAAGCATCGATACCCGTACAGAGCGTATCGTCCAATCAGGGATGGATCGTTTGATGTCTGGACGGACCGTGTTTGTGATCGCCCATCGATTGTCTACAATCCAAAACTCCGATGCCATCATGGTGATGGATCATGGCCGTATCATTGAGCGGGGGACCCATGAAACGCTGTTGGCAGAAAAAGGCACCTATTATCAGCTATATACTGGGAAAATCGAATTGGATTGATTCTGCCATTGCTACGGCTTGAAGCTGCAGCGACTGGCGATCTGCCTATTTTCCCCTTGTTTGCAACGACCGATTGGCAGTAAGCCAGTCGGTTTTTTTGCGCAGCTCGAAAAAATGGTATACTGTCACTGAGACAGCCGTAGAACGGCGGCAGCACGTAAGCAGTTGTGCTGCGGAAAATGGATTCCACGAGGTGAAAATATGAAACTAGCATTGGCAAAGATCGTTTTAGACGAAGAATGGTATGAGGTGGTCCAATCGGAAAAAGGGCTAGTGTATTTTGGTCGGCAGCAGGATCATCATGAATTACTCAAATTCTTTCCATTGGCTGAAATCAGTAGTATAGCTGACCTTGATCCAGTAATTGAAACGCAGCTGCAAGCTTATTTTGCAGGGGAACCAGTGACGTTTACTTTTGCGTTTGATTTTGTAGGGACACCGTTTCAACAAACCGTTTGGCAAGCACTGACCCAAATTCCTTATGGTGAAACCACTACGTACAGTGACTTGGCGCTGCGCATTCAACGTCCGACCGCTGTCCGAGCTGTCGCCAACGCAGTGGGGCGTAACCCAATGATGATCGTGGTTCCTTGTCATCGGGTGTTAGGAAAAAACGGCCGCTTGACGGGGTATCGGGGCGGGTTAGCAACCAAACGCCGACTACTGCAACTGGAAGGGATTCCGTTTAAAGAATAAGGAAAGTAAACTATTTATAGTAAAAAATACTAAAAAGCAATTTCATTTCCTTTTTTCTCTGGTATAATAAAATTGATTCCGGTTACAAGAAGGGGTGGAGGAAATGAACATCGTTGATTTGCAAAATGGTTCTGATATCCGAGGGATTGCGATCGCAACAGAAAAAGAACAGGTGACGCTGACGGAGCAAGCGGTTCGGCAAGTTGCTTCGGGCTTGCGCAACTGGTTGGAAACAAAGGGCAGCGGACCTTTTCGCGTGGCGGTCGGTCGTGACAGTCGCTTGAGTGGCGAAGCACTGCAAGAAGTGTTGATGGCACAGCTGCAGCAAGAAGGCGTGGCAGTGATCGATTGTGGCTTGGCAACGACACCAGCCATGTTTATGAGCACACAGTTTGCGGATTTCGACTGTGATGCTGGTGTGATGCTGACAGCGAGTCATTTGCCTTATTACTTTAATGGAATAAAAATTTTCAGCCGCCAAGGCGGTGCCGAAAAAATGGATATCCACTATATTTTGACCCACACTACCGTTCATGAGGCAGCGGAAAAAGGAAGCTATCAGCAAAAAGACCTGCTGACGCCTTATGCCCAAGATCTACTGCAAAAAATTCGCCAAGGGATGGGAACCAGTGAGGAAAAACCTTTGGCTGGATTAAAGATCATTGTTGATGCAGGCAATGGTGCCGGCGGCTTTTTTGCTGAAAAAGTGTTGCTGCCGCTAGGGGCAGATACGAATGGCTCGCAATTTTTAGAACCGGATGGGCATTTTCCCAATCATATCCCTAATCCAGACAATAAAGAGGCGATGGCAAGTATTCGTGAAGCCGTCTTACGAGAACAAGCCGATCTAGGCATTATTTTCGATACCGATGTCGACCGCTCGGCTGTCGTGACCAAAAGCGGTGAGCCATTGAACCGCAACAATATGATTGCTGTATTAAGCAAGATCATCTTAGCGGAACACCCTGGCACGCGTATCGTCACTAATTCACCAACCTCTAATCATTTAAAAACCTTTATCGAAGCACTGGGAGGGCAGCAAGTACGCTATATTTCTGGCTATCGTAATGTGATCAACAAAGCGATCGAATTGAATGAAGCAGGACTGGACACACAGTTAGCCATCGAAACCAGCGGGCATGCCGCGTTTAAAGAAAATTTCTTTTTAGATGACGGGGCGTACGTGATCGCCAAGCTCTTGATGATGCTGCCACAATTGCAACAGCAAGGCACGACACTGGATGAGCTGATCGCGGCGTTGCAACAACCCGCCGAGACCCAAGAATTGCGCTTTGCGATCCAAAAAGCCGACTATCAAGACTATGGTCGCCAAGTGATCGCGGATTTAGCCGATCATTTGCTACCGGGCTGGCAGATCGATCCAGAAAACGAGGAAGGCATTCGCATCAACTTGACAGCGCCCTATGGCCAAGGCTGGTTCTTGCTGCGAATGAGCTTGCACGAACCACTGCTGGTGCTGCAGATCGAAAATGATGAAGCGGGTCATCTACCGGCAGTCGTTCAAGCAATCGGTCGCTTCCTATCGCAGTATGAAGCCATCGATCAAAGTAAACTGACACAGTTTTTAGCACAGCAACCAAAAATTTGAAGAAAAGCAGGGAACTAAAATGGTGATCTTGATGCTGCTGATCATGGCAGTGACGTATGGTGTGAATTTTTTCTTGTTTCGTTATTTGAACAAACGACCAAAAATCGATGTCGTTGAACGGTTATCAATGCTATTAGGTGTCAACATGAGTGTGCTTTTTTTCGATGGGATTTTATTGTTTATCGGAAAACTACTAATTGAGACTGTTGAGATCATCGAGTAACCTAGTCGTCCGTTTTTTGTTTGCCTCTTCACTGATTCCTCAGGACAGTGAAGAGGTTTTTTAGGGTTTGCTAAAAACGGCGATTAATGTTCGCATTCGTTTTTGATATTTGATAAAGTAAAGAGGAGAAAATTACGCAAAGTGAGGGAATTCACGGATATGGCAAAAATAATGGTAGTAGAAGATGAAGCGGTGATTCGCCAACTGATTATCGAAGAACTAGAAAAATGGCAGTTTGAGACCTTTGGCACGACGGATTTCCATCAAGTGTTGACTGACTTTGAAGAACAAGAGCCCCAACTGATTTTACTGGATATTAATTTGCCGGTTTTTGATGGCTACTATTGGTGTCAAAAAATCCGCGAAGCTTCCAAAGTACCAATCATTTTTATTTCCAGTCGCAATACCAATATGGATATGATCATGGCCATGAATATGGGGGCGGACGATTTTGTGACAAAACCTTTTGAGATCGACGTTCTGATTGCAAAAATCAATGCCTTATTGCGCCGTTCCTACAACTATGTAGAAAGCAGCAGCGAGACGTTAGTGCATAACGGTTTGACCCTCAATATCGACAACAGCAGCATGTATATCAATGGCGAAAGCATCGATCTTAGCAAAAACGAATACCGCCTGCTGTATATTTTGATGAAAAATCACGGCAAGATTTTAAGTCGTGAAAAACTCTTGCGGGCCTTATGGGATGACGAGCGTTTTGTAGATGACAATACCTTGACGGTCAATATCAATCGTTTGCGACGAAAAATCGAACAAGCGGGGATGAATGGCTACATTGAAACCAAGGTTGGTCAAGGGTATATCGTACCATGACAAAGTGGCGGGTTTTGCGCAGTTTTTTGAAAGATCGTTGGCTGCTGTTTATTGGCTGGCTGGTCTTTTTCGTGTTGACGGTCTTAGTTTTTTGGCTGACTCCTCATTCCCCGATGGATTGGGGTACAGTCGGCTATCTCTTTTTGATGCAAAGTGTCTTGATGGTGTTCTTTTTGGCAATCAGCTACTTATCTAAGCGGCGTTTTTGGCAAAAAATCACCCCCAAGCCCGGAGACAGCTTGCTGCAAAACTACTTGCAAGGAGCACGCTCGGCGGAAGAAGAACGGATCGAATCTTACATCAATCAGTTGATCCGAGAGCACCAAGAATTGATGCAGCAAGTCGTCAGCAATCAAGAAGAACAAAAGGAATACATCGATTCGTGGGTCCATGAAATCAAAGTACCTTTAGCCGCATCACGATTGCTTTTGCATTCGATCGAATTTGATATTCCAGATGAAAAATTCATCTTACTAGAAAATGAATTGAACCGCATGAACGAATACGTCGAGCAAGTCTTGTACGTCGCCCGTTTGGACAGCTTTTCAAAAGATTATCTGGTCCAAGAAATTTCATTGAAAGCCGTCATCCAGCCGGTTTTACGCAGTCAGGCAAATTATTTTATCCAAAAGAACCTGCACTATGCCGTTGAAGGTGAGGATCAGCAAGTGTTGACCGATGAAAAATGGCTCGGCTTTATCTTTCGACAATTGGTCAGCAATGCCGTTAAGTACACACCACAAAATGGGCAGCTGACAATTCGGATCGAAAAAGATGCCCAAGGAACCTATCTCCACTTGCAAGATAGTGGGATCGGCATTCCTAAAGAAGACATGCGTCGCATCTTTGATAAAGGCTTTACGGGCGAAAATGGGCGCCAAACGGACACCCACTCGACGGGATTAGGGCTCTTTTTAGCGAAAAGTTTAGCGAAGGAATTAGGCATCGAGCTAACGGCTTCGTCGACAGTTGGAAAAGGAACCACCATGACGCTGTTCTTTCCCTTGTTGAGTTATTATGAGGAAAAACGCTAATCTGCTTTTTTTCGAGTATCTTTTTGTGTTTTTTGACAAAAATCACTTGTCCCTAGAACGTTTTCACTGATACACTAAAGCCTGTGTTTAAAATTGAATGGTAAGGATGAATGAAATGGAGATACTCGTTGCATTAGTACCAATGTTTGCGTGGGGCAGCATTGGTTTAGTAAGTGCCAAACTTGGCGGGGATGCGAACCAGCAAACGCTAGGAATGACGATTGGTGCCTTTTTCTTTTCTCTGGTCGTATATTTTGTGACGATGCCAGTGATTGATGGAAAGGTGATTTTGATCGGTCTTTTGTCTGGTCTCTTTTGGTCCGTCGGTCAAAACGGTCAATTCCATGGCATGAAATATTTAGGTGTGTCTGTTGGACTGCCGCTTTCAACCGGCATGCAGCTGATTTTAAATACGGTCGCCGGTGCATTGTTTTTTGCGGAATGGACCCAGACCCGCGATTATGCATTAGGTGTTAGCGCGTTGATCTTATTGGTGATCGGGGCTTATCTGACCGCTCGCCAAGATGGTGAAAGTCCGGTAGAAGCCGGCAGCAAGATGCTTGATTTTCCTAAAGGATTTCGGGCATTGATCTCATCCACTATTGGGTACGGCGCCTATACGATTTTGATTACTTGGGCAGGATTGGACCCATTGGCGATCATTTTGCCACAAAGTGTCGGGATGCTGATCGGTGCCAGCCTATTTGCTTTAAGAAAGACGAAGGTCGACCGTTTTGTAGGGAAAAATACCTTGTCAGGATTGTTATGGGGCATCGGCAATGTCTGCATGCTGATCACGGTTCAGCAAGTCGGACTAGCGGTGGGCTTCTCATTGTCGCAGATGGGAATCATCATTTCAACGCTAGGCGGGATTTTTATTCTCGGCGAAAAGAAAACCAAAAAAGAACTGCGGTATGTGGTGATTGGTTGTCTGCTGGTGATTATCGGCGGTGTTTTGCTGGGGTATATGAAAGCAACATAAACGTATATTTTTGAGGAGGAGTTATGGATTTATTTCGAAAAAAAGTCATACAACGGGAAAGTGTGACGAATTTAAAAAAAGAGTTGAAGTTAAAAGATTTGATTATGTTGGGGATCGGCGCCATTATCGGCACAGGTATCTTTGTTGTTACAGGGACTGCTTCTGCTGAGTATGCCGGACCGGCATTGATTCTTTCCTTTGTTGTAGCTGGTATCGTTGTTGTGTTATCAGGGCTTTCTTTTGCGGAATTTGCTTCTCGGATCCCCGTTTTAGGGGGCGCCTATTCGTATCTGTATGTCGTTTTTGGTGAATTTACCGCGTGGCTGGCAGGCTGGTTTTTGATTTGCGAGTTCTTATTGGCCGTTTCTTCGGTGGCATCTGGCTGGTCAGGCTATGTGCAAGGCTTTTTGGCCAGTGCGGATATCCATTTACCAACCGCGTTGACGGGCGGTTATGACCCAAGCAAGGGGACCTACATTGATTTGATCGCTGGTTTAGTCATTATTTTTGTAACCTTGTGGGTCAGCCAAGAAGCGAAAAAAGCGTTACGTTTGAACAATGCCATGGTATGGGTCAAATTCGGCGTGATCCTCTTGTTTATCGTCTTTGGTGCCTTTTTCGTGGAACCAGACAACTGGCAGCCCTTTATGCCCTTTGGTTTTTCAGGCGTCTTTAATGGTGCAGCGTTAGTCTTCTTTGCTTTTCTTGGCTTTGATGCCGTCGCAATGGCAGCGGAAGAAGTCGAAGATGCCAAGAAAAATGTCCCTCGAGGAATCATTGGTTCCATTGCGATCGCAACTGTCCTTTATATCATTGTCACACTGATCATGACGGGAATCGTTCCGTTTGCGGAATTAGGAGTCAATGATCCGGTAGCTTTTGCGATGCGTTATGTCGGTCATGGGGTTGTCGGATCAATCATTTCTGTGGGTGCGATCTTGACCTTATTAACAGTGACGATCGCTATGATGTACTCCTTGGCGCGTCTGTTATATGCCATCAGTAAAGATGGGTTATTGCCAAAAGCGATGCAAGCCATTGATCCAAAGCATCAAACACCAAAGAAAGCGACCTACATCGCGGGTGTTTTTGCTTTCTTCTTTGCGGCAGCTTTCCCATTGAATATCTTGGCAGAATTGACCAACATTGCGGCATTGTCGTATATGATCTTAATGTCTTTAGGAATCATCAAGCTGCGGAAGATGATGGGCCCACCTGCTAAAGGCGAATTCAAAGTACCACTGGTACCGTTATTGCCTTTGTTGTCCGTTGCCAGCTGTCTCTTCTTGATGACCCGTCTACAAACGGCGACCTGGATCGTTTTTGGGATCTCCTTAGTGATCGGAATCGCGATCTATTTTGTATATGGCTATCGTAATAGCGAATTAAATGAGAAAATTGACGAATAGGATTGTGAAAAGGCAAAGACCCGGATGCGGTTTTTGTCTTTTTTTATGTAAATATAGCCGAGCTTCCTATAAGCAGCGTTTTAGGAGGCTTTTTTTGTTATTCAAATAGTAGTCATTTCTGGTGCTGATCATTGCAATGACAGTCTTTCTTGATCAAAAGTCCTCTATGAATCTGCTTTTTTTGAGAAATTTTCCAAATGACAGATTCGCTAAAGGTTCATCCAGTATGCTTTTGTTAGAGAAAAAAGAGAGGATGTTGGCAATTGAATTATATGAAACGGGCATGGCTGAGTGTGACGAGAAAGCGAGGAAAATCTGCAATATTGTTTGCTGTTATTCTAATTTTAGGAAATGTAATCGCTGGAGCAATTGCGGTCAATCAGTCGACTCAAAATGTCGAAAAGCAGATCAAAAACCAATTAGGTTCCCTCGCAACGATCGATATCGACTATGAAGCCTTGATGGCAAATAGTGAGGGCGGCACAAGTATGGAGGAGATTCAGCCGCTGCCGGAGGAGCTGATCAAACAAATTGGCGAGCGCTCGGAAGTCAAACAGTATGACTATTTGCGAGAAGCAATGATTGCTGTTGATAAATTCAAACCCTATAGTTTTAGACCAGAAGTTGAAAACGAGAATATCATGGTTTCTGGAGGTATGGATTCTTGGGTCTATTTAACAGGAACCAATCTCTTACAACCGTTGGATTTTGAAGAAGATACGGTGAATTTAACACAGGGACGCTTCTTTACAGAAGAGGAACAGCGTACCGGAAAACGTGTAGGGTTGATTTCTGAAGAGGTGGCTCAGGAAAACGGCTTGACCGTTGGTGACACCATGGTATTAGATGGACAGTTTATCGATTATTCATCTGGTGGAGATCCAGAGAAACAAAAAGGCAATGATTATCCTATAGAAATCGTCGGGATCTTTAAAAATACCAGCTTAGAAAAAGCGAATGAACAAGGACAAGAGGGGGGAGTCAGCTCGTTTGCTTTTGATGATCGTCCCTTCAATCGGATCTATATGCCAAATGATGCTGTGAAAACGATTGTTGAAGAGGAACGTGCGGGGCGACAAGCGGCGTTTCCAGCGACAGACCCCGGATCTGACGAGGATTTCTTTACCCCGCAATTTATTTTGAATCAACCAGAAGATGCAGAACAATTCAAACAAGAGGTGACACCACTCTTGCCAAATGGCTATAAGGTCAATGCTTCTACGGATGAGTATGACCGTGTGGGAACCAGTATGAATCGCTTATCACAAATTTCCTCGTATGTCGTAGTGATTGCGGTGATTGCTTCCTTGATTATTATCTCCTTGATCATTGTGTTGTTTACCCGTGATCGTAAATATGAGTTAGGCATCTACCTTTCGTTAGGGGAACGCCGGAAATACGTGTTTGCACAGATTGTGATCGAACTCCTGTTGATTGGTGTCAGTGCAATGCTGATCTCCTTGGTTACAGGGAATATGCTGGGCAAGATGGTTTCTGAATCTTTGTTAGCCAGCAGTATGCTAGAGGCAAACCAGGCAGGGATGGAACAATTCTTTGTGGGGGCACCGAAAATCGACCAAGCGACGATCAACGAGGCGTTTCGCGTTCAATATACCTTATCTTATGTGATCGCCTTTTTAGCGACTGGGATCGTGACGATCTTGCTTTCGGCAGTGGTGCCGCTGTTGTACATTTTACGGTTGAATCCGAAAAAAATCATGCTGTAAGGAGCGATGAACATGGCAATTTTAGAAACAAAAGACATGACGTATTACTACCAAGATGGCGAGAATCGCCGGAAAATTTTAGATAAAACCAATATCTCCTTTGAAAAAGGCAAATTTTACACGATCTTAGGAAAATCAGGCTCAGGAAAGACCACTTTTCTTTCCTTGATCAGTGCATTGGATCAGCCAACCGATGGGGAAGTGTTTTTTGAAGAAAAAAATATCAAAACGATCGGTTATGAAGAATATCGCCGCAACAAAATCAGTCTGATTTTTCAAAGTTACAACTTGATCCCTTATTTGACGGCTTTAGAAAACGTCCTTGTTTCGATGGCGATTTCAGACAACAAACTCCCGGATCAGCACGATCAAATTGCGTATCGTTTGCTGGACTATATCGGCATCAATTCCACGAAAGCCGATCGTTTCGTCAATCAGCTTTCCGGTGGGGAACAGCAGCGGGTCGCCATCGCTCGTGCTTTAGCGACCAACGTTGATATCATTTTAGCCGATGAACCTACCGGGAATTTGGATGAAGGCATGGAACAAGAAATCGTGGATATTTTTAAAGAACTAGCGGCGATCCACAACAAGTGCATCATCGTAGTGACCCATTCGACCGAGATCGCCAAGCAGTCAGATCAGACTTTTTACTTAAAAAAAGGTGCGTTGACGGCCTATGAGTGATTTTTTATCGAAGTTTGAAGAAGAACCGAAACAGCCAGACAAGGAATCAGCAGCAGCCGAAGTACCTTCTTCCCGTGCTTCCCGAAAAGAAAAAGGTTCAGCTTCTTTAGAAGAGGGGATCGAACATGATCCCTCCTTCAAAAAGAAGCGGCGAAAAAAACGACTGCTAGGGTTAGCTGCCTTGCTTGGACTCTTTATACTCAGCGGCTTTTTATTTTTCCAATTGGCGTATGTCCGGTTGGATAACTTTGTGGACAAAGAGATCTCAGAGGTCAGAGAATGGGCAGCGGAACATGATCTTGCGGTTGATGTCACACCAGCCTATGATGAAGCCCCAGCCAATCAAGTGATCGCCCAAGCAGAAGCTGCCAGAAGTCGAGTCAGAAAAAGAAGCACTCTGCATCTAACCGTGAGCCAAGGACCTGATCCAGAAGAGAAATTGGCATTGCCAGACTTTATGGAAATGACGAGGGACGAGGCAGCAGAGTGGATCGAAAAAAATCAAGCAAGCAATTTGACGATCGTCGATGAATACCACGATGAGATCGAGGAAAAAGCACCGATTCGAGTAGAATTTACCAATAAAGAAGTCTCACGAGAGAACTATCATCGTCGAGATGTCGGACGAGTCTTTTATTCCAAAGGCGAAGAAACCTTTGAAAAAGATATTGAAGTACCAGACTTTAGTGATAAAACCCGTGCAGAGGTAGAAACATGGGGGAAAGCCCATGAGCTGGAGCTTGAAGTCAAAGAACAGGCTTCGGATACTGTGGAAGAAGGCAAAGTCATTGAACAAAGCGTGGCACCAAAAGAAAAAATCGCGAAACGGGATGCGTTTCAAGTAACGATTTCCCTAGGGAAAGGGGTCACCGTACCAGACTTTTCAACGATTTTACCAGATGATGCCCAGGCCGCTGTTGAGGGTGTCACTGTGCGGATGCGGATGCAGTTTACTCAGAGTCTGCCCTATGGACAATTGATCTCGCAAAGTGAGACCGCCGGGACCGTCTTAACCAGCAAAGATGACAAAGGCATTGAAGTCGTCTATTCGGCAGGTCAACCTTATATCAAAGATTACCGTCGAAGCGAGATCCTTGAAGGGGATCTGCAAAAACTCTTCTTTGATGAATTCCGTTCAAAAGGGGCGAACATCAGCTATCAAGTCCGTTATGTCAATTCAGCAGAACCCTACGGGACAATCGTGGGGATGAGCAAGTTCAATCAGTTTTTACCGTTAGAAGATACGATTACCTTCGATATCAGCTTAGGCAATCAGACAGCCCCAGCGGCATCTGATTCTGAATAGTCGCTTTCTTTTTTAGTCAACCTGCAAAAGGAGGAAACCCATGCGTCATCAAGAGAATTTTCAAGACCTTAGGAAAAAGCTGTTTGTGTTTTTACTAAGCGGTATGGTAGCATTGTTGCTACACATGTGGATTCATCAATCCAGCGAACACGTGCGGATCGTTTCAACAGAACGTTTTATTGGAGAACAATTGGAATGATCCTACAGGAATGATTGTGCTTACCGAAAAGTGATTGAAAAAAGAAATGATGAGTGTAAAAGGGGGACTGACCGATGCGGATCTTATTCGTAGAAGATGAGCCATCGATCGCAGAAGCGGTTGCCAGCTTATTGAAGAAACAACATTATTCCGTCGATTTGGCCTTTGACGGCGAAACCGGATTAGATTATGCAGCGAGTGGTGTATATGACATTCTCGTTTTGGATATCATGCTGCCCAAAATCGATGGAATCACATTGCTAAAGACGTTACGCAAGCAAAATATTCGCACGCCGATCATTATGTTGACGGCCAAAAGCGAAGTCGATGACAAAGTACTCGGCTTGGATGCAGGGGCAGATGATTACTTGACGAAACCCTTTCAAATGAAAGAGTTGCTGGCACGGATTCGTTCGCTAGGCAGAAGAAAAGATTTGGATTATCAAGAAGACCAGTTAGCCTTTGGCAACGTGGGCTTAGATCGTAATGAGCTGCAGTTAGCCACGCCTAGCAATCAAGTGGTGTTGTCACCCAAAGAAATGAAACTGATGGAACTGTTCTTATCTAGACCCAAAGTGATCTTATCAAAAGAAACCATCATCAATAAAATTTGGGGCTTTGATCCCGATGTGGAAGAAAACCGCGTTGAAATCTATGTGTCTTTGCTGCGGAAAAAACTGACGCTGCTTGAAGCGGATATCGGCATTCGCACGATCCGCAATGCGGGGTATATTTTGCAGAGCAAGGAGCCGCCATGTTAAAAAAATTGCGAAATAAAATGCTGTGGTTCAATATGGCGTTGATCTCAATCATTGTCTTAGGTGCCTTTACCTTTATCTATATTTTGAATGCCACCCAAATTGAAAACGAGATCCAATCATTGATCTCGCAAGAAGCAAACACCCTAGCTGCGGTACCTTTGGATGAGGAGGAAGTGCGGCAATCACTGACAGAGCCTGAGTATCCAATGATGTTGACCATCACGAATAGTACCAGTGAGCTCAGAGAGATCGCTCTACTTGACATTAGCCAAATGGATGTCGTGATTCAAAGTATTGATGAGAGCGTCGATCAAAACGAGCTTTATGAAGCCTTGGTCGATGCAGCGGCGAAACAAGGGGAGATTCCTAACGAAGTGAAGGTGAATGGTCGAAATTGGCGGTATGCGCTCTTTTTAGTGACTTCTTTCAATCAATACTCAATCGATTACGATGCAATAGGGGAATATTCCACCAGTATCAATAATTACGAGCCATTTTATCAAGTGCTGTTCTTTGACGTCACCGACTACAAAACCAGTCTAAGCAACTTAAGAAACACGCTTTTGCTCATCGGCGTTTTAGCTTTAGCCAGTATTTATATCGCTAGTTTTTATGTGGCCAATCGAGCCTTGCGACCGGTGGAACTGGCTTGGCGCAAACAAAAAGAGTTTGTTTCTAACGCTTCCCATGAGTTGAAAACACCACTGGCGATCATTCAAGTCAATGCTGAGGTATTAGCTGGCAGTCCAGAAGAAACCTTGGAAAGCCAAATGAAATGGCTGGAAAACATTCAGTTAGGTTCCGAACGGATGGATGAGCTAGTAAATAGCTTATTGATGTTGACCAAATTTGAAAGTGCCGAGCAAGAAATGGTGCGTTCGGTGATCGATGCCAGTCAAGTCGTGCAAAGTGTTTATCAAAGCATGGAGGCGATTGCGCTGGAAAAAGGGATCCACTATCAGGAACAGATCTCTAAACAGGTGCGCCTTGAAAGCAATGAGCAAGCCTTGCGGCAATTGACCATGATATTGGTAGACAATGCCTTGAAATACACGCCCGCTGGAGAAACAGTCAAAGTGGCCCTAATCGAACGGCAACGAAAGACAGTATTGCAAGTCTCCAACAGTGGTTGTCTGATCCCCGAAGAAAAAATTCCCTATGTCTTTGACCGCTTCTACCGCGGGGATCCTTCTCGCAACCATCAAGACGGTGGCTATGGGTTAGGTTTAGCCATCGCCAAAGCCATCACAGAAATGCTGGAGGCGCAAATCAGTTTGACGGTGGATCAAGACGGCGTCAATCACTTTGAAGTTTCATTTCATTGAGATTTGATTGCTGCCTTCACTTAAATCAATTTTTTCAAAAAAAGAGGACTCCGGGAATGGAAGTCCTCTTTTGATAGGTGAAATTTACTTGTTGCTAGTTAAATCCAATAAGCGGTCTTTCAAGTCTTCTTCTAGATGACCTAATTCCACTTCGGCAGCACGACGTTTTTCTTTTCCTTCTTTTTGGATCCGTAATGTTTCTTGGATCGTTTCCACAAGGTCGTTTTGTGTTTTTTGCAATGTTTCGATGTCGACGATGCCGCGCTCGTTTTCTTTCGCTGTTTCAATAGCAGAAACTTTCAACATTTCTGAGTTTTTCTTCAATAGATCATTGGTGGTCTCAGAAACTTGGCGCTGTGCCGTAACTGCATCTTTTTGACGCAATAAAGTCAAGGCAATGACCACTTGGTTTTTCCATAGTGGGATCGCTGTATTGACAGAAGCTTGGATTTTTTCTGCTAGCGCTTGGTTCGTGTTTTGGATCAGGCGAATTTGCGGTGCCTGTTGGATCGTGATTTGACGTGCCAAGCGCAAGTCATGAGTCCGTTTGTCTAAACGATCTAGGAATTGCGTGTAATCGTTGGCGATCTGTACGTCCATTTGATCATTCGTTTCTTCTGCTTTTTTCATAGCTTCAGGAATGATTTTGGTTTGCAATTCTTGCATCTTCAACTCGCCAGCGGCAATGTAGATGTTCAATGCATCGAAGTAATCTTTGTTCTTTTGATACAACTGTTCCAACATCAGGTTGTCTTTTAGCAAACCGTCTTTTTCTTTATCCAATTTGACGGCGATCTTGTCGATTTGGGCACCGATTTTTTGGTATTTAGCGGTGATTTCAAAAATGGATTGTTTTACTTTACCAAACATCCGCTTGAATAAGTTGCCTTCACCTGCACGCAGTTCATCTGGATTAGCTTCTTGCAAGCGATACATCAACTCAGTCAATGAGTCGCCCACAGGGCCGATATCAGCTGCTTGGACATGGTTCAACATAGATTGGGAAAACTCCCCAAGTTTGGTTTGGGCAGCTGCACCATAGGTGATGACTGCTTGCTGGTCAGTTGCATCGATCTTGCTGGCTAATTCTTGGGCCTGTGCTTGACGCTCTGGCGGTAATTTGTCAATCAAACGCGGTGCTGTTTGCTGTTCTTTCAGCTGACTGATCTCCGCTTGTTGAGTAGTGGTCAAAGTGTCGACAGGGGTTGAAAATGGGTTGTTCAATAAATCGTCAAGCGTATCCGTTACGGGTTTTACTTGATTTGGTGTGTCACTCATAATAACTCCTCCTAATAATTGTCTGCTTTCGAAAAAAATCTAGCCTGGGCTAGATTTTTTTTTAGATTCTTTTTTTGTTGCCAATCAGAATCTATCCCTATTCATTATCTCGTTTTATGCTTTGTTTGGCAATGGATAACTCAATATCCATGTCATCAAGATCGTCTGCTACAAATTGGGAGTAGTCTTTGGCGATCAAGGAAGCCATTTGCTCGATAATTTGTGTGCTTTCTTCGATTTTATCATAGGTCTCACGACTTTTGATCTCATGGCTATTGATTTCAATGAACTTATCGGTCAAATCGACCATATTGGGCAAGTGGGTATAAAGGAAATGACTTGCCAAAGGCAGTTTAGTTGGTTCTTTTACGAGTTCTTTGAAAAGAGCTTTTGAGGCACGCAAGGCATCGTGACGCAAGTCAATGGCTTTTAACTTGTTATTGCTAGTGATATTTTTTTGGTATTTATCGATTTGGTGTTTCGTCTGATTCATCGTTTCACGGAACAATTCGATCTCACGAGCAGTCATTCCGCTTTTCAAGTAATGGGCTTCTCGTTCTCTCGTTAAAGAAGGCAAAACTTGTGGATCCGCTGCCGGAACTTTACGTCCTCTGATACCGACGTAGACTAAAATCGCACCGACGATTAATAATAGGCTCGCAAATGAATCGCCTACTACGTTAAAAATAATACTGATGAGGACGATCGCACCAACGATCAGCCAGATGTTTTTTTTCATTTTTCCTCCTCCTAAAAATCTCTTGGACAAGTAGATTGGGTTATTCGACATCTTTATTTTAGCATGTTCACTAAAAGAAAAATATCAGACTTGGGGTGGATTTTCCGATTTTTAGTAAATTCATAAGCTTTCTTGCTATTTCTTAAGAAGATATTTTTTCTAAATTATGCTAAAGTGTTTGATAGATAAGACGTATGAGGAAAGTTAGGTGTCGATAGATGTTAGAATTTAAAGATTTTGAAGAAAAAACGATCCAACGGAATGAAATTTTCCATGGCAAAATCATTGATGTGGTGGTTGATGATGTCTCCTTGCCCAATGGTGGAACCAGTAAACGCGAACTAGTCTTCCACCCAGGTGGGGTGGCCGTGATCGCCTTGACGAGTGAGAACAAAATGCTGTTCGTTCGCCAATTCAGAAAGCCATTAGAGCGAGTGATTTTAGAGATACCAGCAGGCAAAATCGATCCAGGAGAAGGCGCACGTCCAGATTTGACTGGCGCCCGGGAATTGGAAGAAGAGACTGGCTATCGCGCAAAAACGCTAGAGCATGTTTCTTCTATGTACCTTTCACCAGGATTTGCGAATGAAATCTTGCACGTCTATTATGCGAAAGAGCTGGAAAAAGTGGCAAATCCCTTACCGCAAGACGAAGACGAAGTGCTGGAAGTCTATGAATTGAGCTTAGAGCAAGCACAAGCCGCTATCGCTGATGGAACGATCTGTGATGCGAAGACCGTGTTTGCGATCCAATTTTGGGAGTTGCTGGAATTGAAACGGAGGAACGGACTTGCCTAAAGAACCATTGATCACCCGCAGTGAACTTCGACGCCGACGCGAAGAAGAACAAGCGGCGTCTGAACGTAATCAGCAAATCGTAGAAAAGCAAAGCAAGAAAGAATGGAAACAAAAAGAAAAACAAATTGATAACCACTACCGAAAAGTGCGCAAGAAAAACAAAGAAATCACGAAGACCCGTGCCGGTGAGAACCAGAAATCTCGGGATCTGAACCGTTTTTTAATGAAAGCCATTGTGATCGTCACTTTATTGTTAGTCGTCGTCGGTTTGGCGATCTTTTTGTTGTGATTCATCTAGTACTAAGAAAAAGCCGCCCCTGCATCTTCTGCAAGTGCGGCTTTTTTGTTATTCGGTCGGCTTTTTCAAAATAGCTAAAAACATGGCCGCTGGCTGATTCATGAACAAATGATCCGCTTCATGAAAAACGGTAAAGGAAGTGTCGGTAAACCCAATCGCCTCTGTCAGTTGAGTCAATGCAGCAGGGTCAAACCCATTATGAACCAGCGGGTGAGACACGGCGGGATTTTTGAGGAAATCCACTAGGTAAAGGGTTCCTCCTGGCTGCAGCAAGGCGTATAGTTTTTCCATCATAGCGGCTGTGTCAGGAATATGCAGCAAGACGAGGGATAGCAGCACAGCGTCTGCTTTTGCTTGTAAGGATTCTTGCAGCAGATCGTGGACAGTTGCAGAAGCATTGGCCAGCTGCAGTTGGTTGATTTTTTTTTCAGAAACCTCGATCATGCCAGGGGCAGTATCCCAGATGGCTAAGTGCTGGACATAAGCTGCTAAGGGCAGACTTACTAGGCCGGTACCGCCGCCGATATCGATCAGAGTTTGGTGCTGGTTGTCTTTAAAATAAGGTTCAAGGGTTTGGGTGACTAATTGTGCTAACGCGATCCGTTCAGGGGTATCGTATTTTGCTGCCATGGCGTTGAAAATTTCAGACATAAGTGCCTCCTTTGATAATGACAAAAAACTGTTCGTTTCGTCAAAACTAGTTTATCATGAAAGGAGAAAAAACACGTCAGTAGATACGTGGGAATTTCTGTTGTTTTTCATTTTAAAGGATGAAAAATAAACGAGAAGCAGGAGGCAAACACATGAAAATTGGTATTATTGGTGCAATGGAGGAAGAAATCAAGGCGTTGCGGGAACAGTTGATTTCACCGCTTTCTTGGGAACGCGGCGGCGCACTATTTATTTCAGGAAGTATCGGCAATCATGAAGTGATCGTCGTTCGTTCAGGTATTGGTAAAGTTCTGGCATCGATCACCACTAGTTTACTGATCCAACAATACGGGGTCAATATGGTGATCAATACTGGATCAGCTGGTGGGATCGGTGCCGGTTTACAAGTAGGGGATTTAGTGATCTCAGATAAAGTGGCCTATTTTGATGTCGATGTGACGGGCTTTGGTTATGAATATGGCCAGTTGCCTGGTGGGATGCCTTTGTATTATGAAGCCAGCCGCTATTTGATCAGTGAGATGACAAAAGCCGCAGAAGCGACCCATCATACCGTGAAAAAGGGACTGATCGTTACTGGTGACAGCTTCATTCATGACCCGCAAAAAGTACAGGAGATTTTAGGACATTTTCCAGATGCCTTGGCTTGTGAGATGGAAGGAGCCGCGATCGCACAGACTGCGCAGCAATTCAATATTCCTTTCTTAATCGTGCGCGCGATTAGCGACACCGCCGACCACGCAGCAACCGTCTCTTTTGATGAGTTTATCTTAGAAGCTGGCAAGCGTTCCGCTGAAATGGTCTTGGCATTCGTTGAAACATTAAAGTAACTTAAAAAACAGGAGAGCCGATCCGTAAGAGGAGGAAGGAAGCATGAGAGCATTACTATCCATTGATTATACGTTTGATTTTGTTGCAGATGAGGGACGATTGACGACGGGTGCTGCTGGGCAAGCGATTGAAGCTGCCTTAGTGGCTCGGACGCAAGCCTTTATCGAAGCCGGTGAGTATGTCGTTTTTGCCATTGATCGTCATGAGGAAACAGACAACTATCATCCTGAAAACCGCTTGTTCCCACCCCACAATCTTGCGGGCAGTGCGGGGCGACATCTTTATGGTTGTTTAGCCCCGCTTTATGAAAACTATCAGGATGCGCCAAATGTCTATTGGATCGACAAGCGCCATTACTCAGCGTTTAGTGGTACCGACTTGGACATCCGACTCCGGGAAAGAGGGATTACGGAATTGTACCTGACCGGTGTTTGTACCGACATCTGCGTCTTGCATACAGCAGTGGATGCCTATAATTTAGGCTACCAACTGGTGATCGATGCAGATACCGTTGCTAGCTTTGACGCGGTCGGACATGAATGGGCACTACGCCATTTTGAAAATACCCTTGGTGCGAAAATCATTTCTGCGAAGGAGGAAGCATAAATGGGATGGATGGATCAATTAAAAGCAAATTTCAGTTTCAGTGAACTGACTAGCCTTTATCAAGCGTATCAAAAAGGGGATCTTGATGTGAAGGCGTTGTTGAACAATGACTTCTTACAAAAGTATACGGATTTTCAGAACTTGGATGAGTTTATGGCTAAATTAGGCATCCAGAATAAAAACCAAATCTTCGACTTTCTAAAAGACCGCCCCAATCGGCAAAAAGCCGATCAAGTCGTCAATGAGCATTCCCAATTTGATTCTGTGATCAGTATGATGAAAAAAGCTTTACAGAAATAAACAATTGGCGAAGAAAAAGCGCAAGCAGAAAAATCTGCTTGCGCTTTTGTTTACCAGATCTGCACACGATCTTCTGGTGCACGATACATAGGGTCACCAGGTTTGATATCAAAGGTTGTATAAAATTCATCGATATTTTGGACTTGGATATTGGCCCGTAGTTTAGCTGGTCCGTGGACATCGATCGCCAGTAAGAGCTGTTGGTATTGTTCTTTGGCTTTTGTACGCCAAATCTTCGCCCAATTGGTGAAGAAGTCTGTTAAAGAAACATCGCTTTCTTTTTGCGCTGCTTCTAGCGCACAGCTTAGTCCGCCTGCATCGGCGATGTTTTCAGAAACAGTCAATGTTCCGTTGATGGTACCGCCGGCAAAGGGCAGGCCATCAAACTCGTCGATCATCGCTTGAGCTAAGCGTTCAAAGTGGGCCAGATCTTCTTCTGTCCACCAATTGTTTAAATTACCATATTCATCAAATTTTGCCCCGTTGTTGTCAAAGGCGTGGGAGATCTCATGAGCAATGACCGCGCCGATCCCCCCATAATTTGCGCTGGTGGATTGCTCCAAACTATAAAAGGGCGCTTGTAAGATTGCTGCTGGGAAAACGATCACGTTCTTAAATGGGTGATAGTAGGCATTCACGGTAGCGGCGGACATTTCCCATTCCTCGCGATCCACGGGCTGCTGCCATTTTTTGAAGCCATCTTCTCGGAACAAACGATTGAAATGCAGGGCATTTGCCAGCAGACTTTTCTCTTCATCGGTATGCAATTGATCATAAATAGCAGGAACTTGATCAGGGTACCCGACATGGATGCCTAAACGATTCAATTTGATGATCGCTTTTTGGCGGGTTTCTTCACTTAACCACGTGTTGTTGCGCAAACGATCTTGGTAGACAGCAATCATTGTTTCCACCATGTGTTTGACGTCTTTTTTCGCCATTTCCCCAAAGTACTTGCGTCCATAATAATCACCGATCACTTGACTAAAATGACCCATCGTTAAGTAATAAGCCGCTTTTTGTTGGGGAGCCGCTTCATCGATCCCTGATAAGTAGCGACTGTAGGTTCCGCCTAACTGACGCAATTCTTCACTCAGATAGCTAGTATAGCGCAAGCTTTGGTTGACGATCATCCAGCCTTTCAAGAGTTCAAAATGGCTATCAGAAACAATAATGTCAAAGGCTTCAAAGTAAGCGGGTTCCGTTATGATCAGCTCTTCTGGTGTACCTGGTAAAAGGGCTGTCAAGAGTTGTGTAAAATCGATCTTGCTAGCTTGCTTTGCAAATTCCTCCAAGGAGCGAGGATTGTAGTTTTTACTATAATCCGCACTTTCTTCCGCACTGCGGACGTGAGGGGCGATCAATTTATCAAATGCGATCGCTTGCTCTACCAACGATTCCGCTTCTGCTTGGTCTTTTCCGTAAGCAACTAAAACGTTGACGGCCATCTCAAAGTAGACTTGCAGCATTTCGCCTGCTTGGGGATTTTCTGTGTAATAGGTTTTATCCGGCAAAATAGTAGCAGGCGGATAGACCGACAAAGTATTCATTTGCGCATTTTTCATGTCTGCATCGACATCCAGTTGGAAAGGCAAGGCAATGCCCTCTAAAACGAAACTTGCCAGTTGCTGATTCAATTCCTCATAAGAACGCAACGCTTCGATTTTTGCTAATAGTGCATTTGCTTCAGTAGCGCCAGCTGCCTCTCGTTGGGCAAAATCGCTGGCTAAGCGGTAAAAAGCCACAGCATCCTTCATGCGGCCTTTTGGCGTAGCATGGGGATCGTGTGCCATATTTTCAAATTCTGCGATCATTAAGGAATCGATTCCGTCAACGAGATCTTGGAATCCACCCGTAGCGGGTTTATCTGCTGGAATAACAGCGGTCTCCAGCCACTCACCATTTACATAGTCATAAAAATCATCTTTTAACAAGGTTGTCATGTCTTTCGCTCCTCTCGCTTTCTACTATTATGAAACAAAATCTGTAAGGACGCAAAGAAAAGTTTTCTAGACGAAAAAGGGTTTTGATCCAAGTAGGAGGAGAATCTAAGGTATAATAAGAAAAAAGGCAGGTGAACGAGATGGAACAAGTAGAGTGGAAAGGGATCGCCGAAGAGCGGTTTCGTCCGTATAAGCAGTGGGTCACTCCTTCAGGGTATTTATGCGGCACCTATGCGGCAGCCGTCTTTTTGGCCTACTATCAAGATTACATCGATGAAACGATCATCCCGAAAGCGTTTCGCCGAAAAAAACAGCGGGATCTGACAGTAGTGACGGAAATGCTGCGTGTGCTGATTCAGCCTCATGGGTTGCCGACGATCGCTTGGCAAGTCAGTCATGGTTTGACTCGGTTTTTCGATCAATTCCAATTGCCTTACCGCGGACGTGCGACCGTTGTTGGCGGTTGGCATCGAGCGTGCAAACGAATCGACGAAGGCAAACCGGTGATCATCGGTATTTTGAAGCCTTTAGGCAGCACATATGGCAATCATTGGGTCGTGGCTTACGCCTACGCTGAAACCGCCAGCGGAGAACGCTATTTTAAAGTTCATGACAACTGGGGCAACTACAAAAAAGTAATTCCCGCCAGTTGGGTAAACGGTACCGTCACACTTCCTTGAACGAGACGGTTAAAAAAACAGTCACTTTGTGCTAGAATAGAAGAAAACAACCACATTCATTGGAGGCAATCATGGGCGAAAGTTATAAAGATAGTTCGTTGAAAATTTTTAGTTTAAATGGAAATTTACCATTAGCAGAAAACATTGCGAAAGTTTTCGGTACAGAACTAGGGAAGTCAAAAGTGACACAGTTTAGTGATGGAGAGATTGCCATCAATATTGAAGAAAGTGTGCGGGGCGACCATATTTATATCATTCAATCGACGAATGAACCCGTCAATGATCATTATTTAGAGTTGCTGATCATGATCGATGCGATGAAACGGGCTAGTGCGAAGACCATCAATGTCGTTTTGCCTTATTACGCATATGCGCGGCAAGACCGAACCGCCAACCCGCATGAGCCGATTACTGCAAAATTGATTGCCAATATGCTGGTGGAAGCAGGGGCTTCTCGGATCTTGACGCTTGATCTGCATGCCGTCCAAGTTCAAGGATTTTTCGACATCCCAGTGGATAATCTCTTTACGATCCCATTGTTTGCCCATTATTATCGCGAACAAAAAATGACTGGTGACGACTATGTCGTTGTTTCACCAAAAAACAGCGGTGTCCAACGGACCCGTAGTTTGGCAGAATACTTAGATACAGCGATCGCGATCGTCGATCAAGATGAAGCCGATGGCGGCTATGTGATTGGTGATGTCGTTGGGAAAAAATGTATTTTAGTTGATGACATTTTAAATACCGGCCATACATTGGCAAAAGCGGCAGACTTGTTGAAGGAAGCTGGTGCCAGCGAAGTGTATGCTTGTGTGTCTCACGCCTTACTTTCGCCGCCAGCTAAAGAAATTTTGGATCAATCAGCGATTGAAAGGATTTGTGTCACCGATTCTTGTTGGACCAGCGAAGAACGCCATCCAGAAAAACTGCACTACATTTCTTGTGCTGAATTGATGGGGGAAGCCGTTCGCCGCATTCACGAAAATACACCAATGAGTCCATTGTTCCGCCTGGAAAGCAAAGAGTATAAATAAAAATATGAAAAGCACCCGCTATCCCTAGGGACAGCGGGTGCTTTTGCGTGTGGGGGAAGTGGACCAGACACAGCGGATCAGTTCAACTGGTTGCGGTTCAAGACTGTTTCTCGTTTGATCAGCTTATGTGGTACGACCAGCTGTACGCCGTTTGAATCTTCATGATTCAATTGCGCCATCAGCCGTTCGGTAGCGATTTTTCCTAAGGACAACACGTTGATATCGATACTAGTCAAATACGGATGTGTCAAAGTAGCAAAGATCGAATTGTTGAAACTGATGATGGATAAATCGTCGGGGACTTTGTAGCCATACATCGTCGCTAATTGAATGATCCGCACAGCGAACAGATCATCGATCACGACGATGGCCGTTGCTTGGGATTCTTTGATCGTTTCTTCAAACGTGACGTAATCTTCCGCTTTTTCAAAGGTCAATGCTGGATAAAAGGGGAGATTTGCCAGCATCATGGCTTTTTGGTAGCCGAAGAAACGCTCGAAATACAGATTTTCATGGGTCGTATTAGTAGCAAATAAAATCTTCGTATGCCCTTGGGCGATCAGATGCTCGGTTGCTTGCTTGCCTAACAACTGGTTGTCATTATCGACAAAAACGATTTTGTCTTCATTGCTGTATGGTTGACCAATCAAGGTAAAGGGGACTTCTTTTTCGACCAGATAATCGATGATGGGGTCTTTTTCATCGGAATAGACCAAGATAAAGCCATCTACTTGTTTTTGCAGGTGCATTCGTTCCACGTTTTTTAGTAATGTAGCAAAGTCACGGGCGGAGGCAACGGCAACCGTCATTTGATGATGGCGGGCCTCTTCATTGATGGCTTCGATCGTTTCTAAATAAAAGGGGTTTCCTAGTCGTTCTTTCGAATCAAGGGGCGGCAAGATCACGCCGATGGCACTAGATATCTGTTTGCCGAGATTTCGAGCCGCAAGATTGGGGACGTAGCCCATTTCTGCCATTACTTTGCGCACTTTCTTCTTAGTATCTTCAGAGATACTGGGATGATCGTTTACGACACGAGAAACCGTGGATGTAGCGACGCCAGCCTTTTTGGCGACATCTTTGACCGTAATGCTCACTGATTTCCCTCCTTTTTTAGCTTATAGTATCACAAAGTGTCGGCACAAGGGTAGAGCCAATCAAAAGAAAGAAGAAATGCAGACATTTCTTCTTTCAGAAGGCTTGTTTAGCGAATCGCTGTACTGATTTCGTCTTCTAAAACATAGTCTTTGCCATACACCTTGATTGGCAATGCCTCACCGCTGATTTTTTTCAAAGTCACCGTCGACTCATTGACGGAAACAAAGAGCAGACGTCCACGATAGTTGATGTGGAAGGCATAGCGGCTCCACGTTTTAGGTAAGAATGGCGCAAACCCTAAGTGGTCGTGATCGGTTTTCATTTGAGCAAAGCCTTGAACGATCGCTAACCAGCTGCCGGTCATAGAAGTGATGTGCAAGCCATCATCGGTATCATTGTTGTAATTGTCCAAATCAAGACGAGCAGTCCGCTCATACATTTCCAACGCTTTTTCTTCCATGCCTAATTCCGCTGCTAAAATCGC
This sequence comes from Enterococcus sp. AZ188, assembly GCF_050544075.1. Lineage (NCBI taxonomy): Bacteria > Bacillati > Bacillota > Bacilli > Lactobacillales > Enterococcaceae > Enterococcus > Enterococcus sp. AZ188. The sequence goes on along the minus strand of NZ_CP172943.1, from coordinate 3,320,291 downwards.
ATGGATACTTGGAGAAAGGGAAGATTCATGCACTGTCATCGGCTCATAGAAATCAAAGTTCCGTTGTTTTTCTTCTTTGCTGAATTGATCGCCGAAGAAGTAGATCCCTTGCAAAACATCGGCTTGCTTGATAAAGCAAGAGCGCAAGATATGATCCCACGACCAATTTTGGTTCAACGGCAAATGTTTTGGATCAAGATCGGAAACGGGCATCAAGTCTTTGTCTAAGAAGGTATCATGCTGGACGAAGACTCCAAGCTCTTGGTCTTCTGGGAAGTACATATTGTCGATGATGTCTTGCCATTTGGCTTGCTCTTCGTCAGAGATCGTGACAGTCGCTTCGTCTTTGAAGGCTTCATAGCTGGCTAAGGTATAAGCTAAGACCCAAGTAGCCATTTTATTGGTGTACCAGTTGTTATTGATATTGTTTTCGTATTCGTTTGGTCCAGTGACGCCATGGATCATGTATTTTTGCTGACGTTTTGAATAGTGGACACGATCTGCCCAGAAACGTGAAATCGCGCTTAACACTTCTAATCCTTCTTTTTTCAGGTAACTTGTATCGCCAGTATAATTCGTATAGTTGTAGATGGCATAAGCGATGGCACCATTTCGGTGGATTTCTTCGAAAGTGATCTCCCACTCATTGTGGCATTCGATCCCAGTGAAGGTCACCATTGGGTAAAGGGCACCTGCTAAGCCTTGTTTTTGTGCATTGATATGGGCTTGCGGCAATTGGTTGTGACGGTATTTCAACAAGTTGCGGGTCACTTCTGGTTTTGCTAATGCCAAATACAATGGGACTGCATAGGCTTCGGTATCCCAGTAAGTCGCACCGCCATATTTTTCACCAGTAAAGCCTTTCGGTCCAATGTTCAGACGCTCGTCTTCACCATAATAGGTTGAGAACAATTGGAACAGGTTGAAACGAATCCCCTGTTGCGCCGCAGCATCGCCTTCAATGATCACATCGGCTAAATCCCAGCGGGCTTTCCAAGCAGCGACTTGTTCTGCACGCAACGCATCATAATCTGCTTTGTATAAAGTGCCTAATTCGGTGACTTTTGCTGGATGATCATGAGCGGGAACATCACGACTCGTAATGATCAAGACTTCTTTGATCAATGAGAAGGTGTCACCGGCTGCCCCAGAAAAGGCAAAGGTATCAGCGACGCAAAGTTCGCTTTTCACGGAATCAGTCGGTGTTTGGCTATGACGCATAGCAGAAGTGACAGTGAAGCGTTCAATGTCAAAATTATTTTCTACAGTCCGAGTGGTCAAGTAATGGAAGGTTTCGGTTTGGCCATGATCTAATTCTTCCCAGAAACGTTCGTCGTAGTTGCTGTCTTCGTTATGGACGTTGTTATCTAGTTTAGAAACGACTTTAATCTCAGCGTCGCCTTCAATGATCTCAGCATCCATCTTAATGAGGGCAAGTTCACGTTTTACGATGCTCAAGAAGCGTTCAAAAGAGAATTTAACCGTTGCACCTGCCAAAGTGACAGTAAAGTTGCGGCGTAAAATCCCGGTTTCCATGTCTAGTTCTAAACGGAAATCACTTGGGCTGATTTTTGCTAAGTCGACTAATTGGTCATTGACAAATAGGTCCATTGCAATAAAGTTGACCGCATTGATCACTTTGCCAAAATAGTCAGGATAGCCGTTTTTCCACCAGCCAACACGGGTTTTGTCTGGGTACCAGACACCTGCGATATAGGTACCTAAGTGATGATCGCCGCTGTATTGTTCTTCAAAGTTGCCGCGCATTCCCATGTAGCCATTCCCGATGCTTGTTAGCGACTCTTGCAGTCGACGATTTTCTTTATCTAAGGTAGATGTCGCGATTTTCCATGGATCGATCTCGAACAATCGTTGGATTTTTTTCATGAAAGTCCCTCCAGAATCTTTTTGATATCTCTATCATAAGCGCAAACGATTGCATCGTCAAGTGAAAATTGTTGCGTTTAAAGAATTTCCTATTAGGAAACATCGAGAAAGAAAGATTCAGTTATATAAAGGTGGAAAAGCGAATAGAATCCCTTTTGATATTTCTGGGTTTACAAAATCTTTTTTCTCCGTTAGAATGAAATTATTAAGAAACCGATTGCGTAAATCGATTCAGGGAAGGAAGAAGGAAGATGAAAAAATTATTGAGCTTCGAATTTTGGCAAAAATTCGGAAAAGCGCTAATGGTGGTTGTCGCTGTTATGCCAGCCGCTGGTTTGATGATCAGTATTGGGAAAACGATCCCAATGATCAATGCCGACTGGGCATTCTTGATCACCACAGGAGGCGTCATTGAAAACATTGGTTGGGCAATTATTGGTAACTTGCATTTATTATTTGCATTAGCTATTGGTGGTAGTTGGGCTAAAGAGCGAGCTGGTGGGGCATTTGCTGCCGGGATCGCCTTTATTTTGATCAACCGGATCACTGGTTCGATCTTTGGCGTGACGAGCGCGATGTTAACCGAAGAAGGCGCCTTTACCCATACGTTGTTTGGGACAAAGATCATGATCGACGGTTTCTTTACTAGTGTATTAGAAGCACCTGCTTTGAACATGGGCGTCTTTGTCGGGATCATCGCAGGTTTTGTGGGGGCAACAGCTTACAACAAATACTATAATTTCCGCAAATTACCGGATGCGCTTTCCTTCTTTAACGGCAAACGCTTCGTGCCTTTCGTAGTGATTGCTCGTTCAGTAGTCGTCGCATTAGTGTTATCGATCGTTTGGCCCTATATTCAGGCAGGCATCAACAACTTCGGTTTATGGATCGCGCAATCACAAGAAAGTGCGCCCGTTTTAGCACCGTTCTTGTTTGGAACCTTGGAGCGGCTGCTCTTACCATTCGGGCTGCATCACATGTTGACGATCCCGATCAATTACACCGAATTAGGTGGAACTTACACGATTCTTTCTGGCGCACAAGCCGGCACCCAAGTCTTTGGACAAGACCCATTATGGCTTGCTTGGGCAACGGATCTAGTGAACATGCGCAATGCTGGCGATACGTCACAATATCAATTTTTATTGGAAAACTTTGTTCCTGCCCGCTTTAAAGTTGGACAAATGATTGGTTCATCTGGGATCTTGATGGGCTTGTCTTATGCCATGTATCGCAATGTCGATGCGGACAAACGGCACAAATATACCTCTATGTATTTATCAGCTGCTATCGCTGTCTTCTTGACAGGGGTAACAGAACCGTTGGAGTTCATGTTTATGTTTGCTGCCGTACCGCTTTACATCGTTTATGCAGTCGTACAAGGGGCGGCATTTGCGATGGCAGATATCGTCAACTTACGGGTCCATTCTTTTGGGAATATCGAGTTGTTGACCCGTACCCCAATGGCGATCAATGCCGGCTTAGGACAAGATTTGATCAACTTTGTGTTAGTGACCATCGTTTTTGGTGTCGGGATGTATTTCTTGGCAAACTTCTTGATCAAAAAATTCAACTTTGCAACACCAGGTAGAAACGGCAACTATGAAACAGAAGGGGCCAGCGATGCGCCAGCAACTGCTTCGGCGGATGGCAACTTGAACCCAGATTCACAAGTCGTGAAAATCATTCATTTATTAGGTGGACGTGAAAATATCGCCGACGTTGATGCATGTATGACTCGTTTACGGGTCTCTGTGAAAAATCGAGAAGCGGTCGGCGATGAAAAAGCGTGGAAAGCCGCAGGGGCGTTAGGCTTGATCGTAAAAGACAATGGCGTGCAAGCAGTCTATGGACCGAAAGCAGATGTCTTAAAATCAGACATTCAAGATATCTTAGATTCTGGTGTCACGATTCCCGAACCGACTGCTAGTCAAGCACCAGCTGAAACCACTACCCATCAAAGCCAAGGCGTGACAGCTGAACTAGCTGCCGTTGCCACTGGAGAAGTGATGCCGATCACCTCTGTCAAAGACCAAGTGTTTGCGGAAAAAATGATGGGTGACGGTTATGGCGTGCGTCCAGAGCAGACGACAGTTGTCGCACCAATCAGCGGGAAAGTCACCAACATCTTCCCAACGAAACATGCGATCGGCTTGCTTTCTGATGAAGGCATCGAAGTATTGGTTCACATGGGCTTAGATACCGTTGACTTAAACGGTGCCCCCTTTACGGTAGCTGTCACTGAAGGACAACAAGTGGCGGTCGGTGACAAGTTAGCGGAGATGGATCTCGCTGCAGTAAGTGCTGCTGGCAAAGACACCACCATCGTTGTAGTGTTGACCAACAGCGATCAAATCGATTCCTTTGAATTGACCCAAATCGGCAAGCAACAAGCAGCCGCAGTTGTTGGAATCGTAAAACTATAATAAAATGACAAGCGGGTCGACTCTTTTGTTGACCCGCTCTCTTTTATTTTTAAAAGGAATCGTACAAGCAAACCGAGAGAAGGAGCCTTATTCATGAAGGTATTAACATTGAACACCCATAGCTGGTTAGAAGAAAATCAGCTAGAAAAATGCAAAATGATCGCACAAGAGATTGCAACAGGCGACTATGACATCATCGCCTTGCAAGAAGTCAACCAAACGATCGCTGCTCAAACCATCGTTCCTGATGGGCTTTATTGCCCGACAGATACGCTGGTGGAAATCAAGGAGGACAATTTTGCTTTACGCCTAGTGGAAGAACTGCAACTGTTAGACTGTGACTACTATTGGTCATGGACCTACAGTCACGTAGGCTATGACATTTACCACGAAGGCAATGCCTTATTGTCCAAACAGCCCATCATTGCCAAAGAATATCTTGCTTCACAAGCCACGGATGTCTGGGATCATACCACGCGCAAAAACCTGAGCGGCGTGACTGAAGCCGATGGGCAGATCGTACAAGTCGTTAGCTGTCACTTTTCTTGGTGGCAAGACGGTAAATTTGCCTACGAGTGGCAACAGACAGAAGCATTTTTAGCAGAACGGGCAGATACCTTATTGATTCTAGGAGATTTCAACAACGATGCGGCCAGTTCTGGTCATCAACTCGTCCTTGACAGCTCCTTACAGCTGCAAGACAGCTTTTTAACGGCTACCGAAACGATTGGTGAAGCCTCTGTCGTTAAAGCCATTGATGGTTGGCAAGACAATCGAGAAGCATTGCGGATCGATTATGTTTTTGCATCTAATGACCTGCAAGCAACGGAATATGAAGTCGTTTTTGACGGAACGCGTACTCCGATCGTCAGCGATCACTTTGGAATCAAAGTGGTTTTTGCTTCAAAAACAGAGCCAAACTAGCAGAAGCGACAGCAAAAAAGCAGTGCCAACCGGCACTGCTTTTCTTTTTGGGGAAGTTAAATCGCTGATCGAACAAGGAGGAAAAAGAATAAACTCAATAAAAGAATGAATGCTAATGCCCCATAGGTAAAACTCTTTTCGCCCCACGTTGCGGTTTCCTCCTGACTCGAAAGACTTCTTCTTGTAAAAAAGACGAGTCCTGCGCCGATGACATTCGCTGTCAGCAACTGTTGAAAGAAGATCAGAAATAAATACTGACCCAAAAGGCCTTTTTTACTCATGGAAAACCGTTGAATAAAGTACAGGCAAGCCCCTTGCAGCAAAAGGAGACTACTTAACAAGACCCCTAAAGCGGCTAACGGTTGCGAGTTGAGGTACTGGGCAAAGGTCATCCCATGGTTGAAGGCAGTCAAGGAAAGATAAAGATAGTAAGCACCGGCGATCAAAAGCCAATAACTCAGTAAAATCAATGGAAACGCCCATTTTCGTTTAGTCATGGTTGCCCTCCTGTAAAGTGAATAGTCCGTAGGAACGGATCAAATAATCAATCAAGCAGCTCAGTCCGATCAAAGACTGGCTAGGGATTTTCTTGCGACCGATTTGAAAAAAATCGCAATAATAGGTCAGGTGAAACGTTGAATGGCGAGCAAAATAATTATCTCCTGGCGCACTCAATGTCAAAACGGGAATCTGACGAATCGCAAAAGTCGTCAGATTCTCTTTGACGTTTTCTGTTTCGCCGCTCAGTGAGGCGATGATCACACAATCTTCGGCAGTGATCATCGGCATGACCATATCAAATTCCGTTTTGTTCGGCAATACGATCACTCGTTTTTCCATAGAAAGCATCATTTTGGAAAACTCCTCCAGTGCTTTCTTTTGGGAAAACCCAGTTGGGTAGCAGTAGATGGTTTTGCTGCGGTCAAACAAGCGGTTGAGGGCAGCTAAGTCTACCGTTTTTACATAGTTGAGGGTGGCGAAAATATCCTCTTGTTGCTTTTCAAAAATCGTTTTTTGCTGCGAAATCGTTGTTGCCTGTTCTTGCTGATGCCGTAGAAAATATTTGAACTCGGAATAGCCAGAAAAACCAAGTTTTTTCGTCAACCGTAAAATAGAAGACTTTGAGACGTGAACCTGCTCGGATAGCTCGACGATCCCCATAGATAGAACGGTGGCGCCGTTGGAAAGAATATAGTTCAGAATGCCACGATCAAGTTCACTTAACTCTGCTTGGTGCTGTTGAATCAAATACTGTAATTTCACAAAAACCCCTCCTTATTGATTAAGTATAGCTGAAAAGCCAGGAGGGGAGGCGAAGAACGCTGGCTAGTGTAATTCTGGCCAAAAGGCTTGATTTGCTTCGATCAATTCATCGAGTAATTCTTTGGCTACACGGGCATTTGGTACCACTTTTGAAAGAATCAGTGCTTGCCACAGCTTCTGGTAAGAACCCTCTGCCCAAGCCTCCACGACTAATTTTTCTACGGCGACTTGTTGTTCCATCAATCCTTTTTGGAAGCGAGGGATCTTGCCTTGTGTGATTGGTTCTGCCCCGTTACTGCCGACGATACAAGGCACTTCCACCATTGCCTGTTCATCAAAGTTGACGATCGCTCCTTCGTTAGGCACGATCAACAGCATTCGTTCTTGCGTGTTATAAGCAATCGCTCGTGCAAGGTCAACAATGTAGCTGGCGTGTTCATCCACTTCAAGCGTGGTGTCAGTCGCTGTCTGGTTTTCTACGATGCGTTGGCATTCACCAAAAACGTGTTTTTCGCGGCCAGCCATGACTTCATTTGCCCGTGTAAAAGATGGGTTGGTGTGCGCCACTTCATCTTGAGGGAAAAAGTAATACTTCAAGTAGGTATTTGGCAAAGTGGATGGATCAACCTCGTACACTTCTTTTGCTTTGGCAAAGGTGTGCATCCAGCTGGCATCAGCATGTTGGCTCGCTTCGATTTCTTCTGGCAATGAATAGCCGTATTTTGCTACATGCGCTTGGATCTGCGGCAGCAAGTCATTGCCAGCTTTGTCTCGTATATCTGTCCACCAGCCAAAGTGATTCAAGCCATAATAGCGAACGACCAATTCTTTGCGAGAAGCTAAACCGATCGCTTGCGCCATCCGTTCTTCGATTCCCACTGGCATATCACAAATATTAATGATCTTAGCATCAGGGCGCAATTTACGAGTCGCTTCTGCGACGATCGCTGCAGGATTGGAATAATTCAACATCCACGCATCAGGGGAATATTTTTCCATATAATCGACTAACTCCAATACACCGCCGATAGAACGCATCCCATAAGCGATCCCGCCAGGACCACAAGTTTCTTGGCCGACCACACCATATTTCAAAGGGATTTTTTCATCCTTTTCGCGCATCGCATACAAGCCAACTCGGATATGCGCCATCACAAAATCGACATCCTGAAACGCGGTTTCGGGATCAGTGGTTGCTAAAAAGCTGATTTCGGGTGCGCGTTCTTTCAATAAAATCTCGCAAGCTTGTGCCACTTTTTCTTGTCGTTCTTCCAAATTGTCGTAAAACTTGATTTGGCAAATCGGGAAACGATCCAAGTGTTCCAAAAGCATCAAGACGATTCCTGGGGTAAAAGTACTGCCGCCTCCGGCAATCACGATTGAAAATTTTTTCATTTTTGCTTCCTCCTTAGTCTGATACAGCTAATAATTTTTCGAATTGTTCTCTTACTTGTGGCACATCCAGGCCAACGATTACTTGGAAGGCGTTGCCGTTACGAACGACGCCATGGGCACCAGCGCCTTTAAAGATGTCATCTGGCAGCACTTGGTCTTGATCTTTGACGGTGATTCTTAGGCGAGTGGCACAATTAGTGACTTTATCGATATTGTCGCGACCGCCAAACCCTTCTAAGTAGACTGCGGCTTGTTCGGTGTAGCGATTGGCACCGGCAATCACTGGAGTTCCAGTGTTGGCTTGTTTTTCTTTGTAATCTTTTTTGGTGTATAGTTTGACTTCGCTATTGTTTTCTTCCCGTCCTGGTGTGGCTAACTTAAATTTGAGGATCAAGAAGCGGAAAACAAGGAAATAAAGCGCAGTAAAGGCTAACCCAATCACCAACTGCGTGAAGATCATACTGCGATGATTTTGAAATAGCGGAATCCAGACCTTCGCTAACAGATCGATCAAGCCGCCCCCCATATCTCCAACGACCCCGAAGGCAAACATCGTTGCCGCCATGGTCGCTGCTAAAACAGCGTGCACCGCAAAGAGGGGTGGTGAGATAAAGAGGAAGGTAAATTCCAATGGCTCAGTGATACCAGCTAAAACGGCAGTTAAAGTGGCAGGGATCAAAATCGCTAAGACTTTCTTTTTATTCTCAGGCTTGGCTGTGAAATAAAAAGCAGCAGCGATCCCCGGTGCAGCAAAGATCTTAGAATTGCCATGTAAAGCAAAGCCCCCTTCAGGGAAAAGCTCTTTCAATGGTCTGGTGGATTGGGCAAATTCTTGTAAATGTGCCATCCAGTATTTGGAGATTCCTTCTTCGACGACAGCAGGACCAAAAACAAAGGGGGTATACACGAAATGATGGAGACCTGTGGGGATCAATATTCGCTCTAAGAAAGTATAGAGCCAGACCCCAAAGACCCCAGCACTTGCTAGAAACCCTTGCATGGACCCAATGCCAGCTTGGACTTTCGGCCAAATCAATGCAATCAAGAAAGCGACTGGCAACATCAAAAAGAATCCAAGGATCACGACAAAGGAAGAGCCTTGGAAGATTCCGAGAAAATCAGGCAGCTTCGTATCGAAAAACTTGTTGTGAAGATAGACGACGATCGCCGAAATAAAAATTGCTCCGATAATACCAGTATCTAATGTTTTGATGCCGGCGATCATTTTCAAGCCACTCTCACCGCCGGGATCAGCTGCAAAGTTGACACCGAAGAAGTGACCAAAGTACTCGATCATGCCAGAAATAAAATAATTACAAGTAATATAGACGACAAAGGCTTCCATTGCCGCTCGCGCATTGGCTTTTTTTGCGAGACCGATCGGTAATCCAATAACAAATAGTAATTCCATTTGGTTGAAGACCGTCCATGCACCGTTTTCAATGATCGTCCAAATGTTGAACCAAGTAGAGCCTTCAGTGGCGATGCTCCCCACAAGCATCGGATTTTTAAAGATAATACACAGCGCGACCATGATCCCCGAAAATGAAAACAAGAGGACCGGGGTAAACATCGCACCGCCAAACCGCTGAACTTTTTCCATCATAATTTCTTAACATCTCCTTTCAATTTTTACTACAACCTCAGTATAGAAAAGAAAGATAGCGGTTACAATAAAGCGAGGTGGCATAGGAACGTAGAAGCAAACAAAGAGAAAAGGTAGCAACTGCGGGGAAATTTCCCATAAAAAAACAAACCTGCGAAAAACAGGTTTGTTTGCTAAGTACGTGTATTTAAATTTCGACGTTGCCATAACGATTGGCAAGGGCGGTGCGGATCAAGCGCTCTGCCAAATGCTCATTTCTTGCGAGAAGTGGTCCGTGGAAGTAAGAGCCGAACACATTGCGGTAAACCACGCCTTCGGTTTGGTCTTCGCCATTGTTTCCTTGTCCCTGGATGACTTTCCCCAATGGTTTTTCCCCTTTACCTAAGAAAGTACGGCCATTATGGTTTTCAAAGCCATAATAGGTCTCATCGAATTCTTCATTGTGGATCACGATGTCACCGATGAACCGGTTGTTTTCCTGGCTTAAGGTGTAATGATCCAAGGCACCGATCCCCTTGATTTTCTCGCCGTTGGCACCGATGTAGTAATGACCCAGCAATTGATAGCCGCCGCAAATTGCCAGCATCACGCCATCATTTTCGATATAGCTGGTCAGGGCTTCTTTTTTTGATTGGATATCTTGTGAAACGATCACTTGTTCAAAATCTTGCCCGCCACCGAAGAAGACGAGATCATATTTTTCAGGATCGAAGGGCTCGTGAATGCTGACGACTTCTGCGTTGAAGGTCACGCCTAGTTTTTCGGCCACGTAGCGCAGCATCAAGAGATTGCCATTGTCGCCATAAGTATTCAAAATATTTCCATACAAGTGGGCAACATTCAGTTGATACTTAGTCACGACTCATTCCTCCTTTGATATAGCCTTTTTCCGCAAGCTTTTTGCGTAGCTGCAGGACTGCAGTGTAAGTCGCTAAAATATAGACTTTTTCTGTTGGTAAGTCTGCAATTTGCTTGATGACGTCATCAAGTTCAGGGGTTTCAATGATTTTCTCTTCAGGGATCCCCGCAACTTTTAACCGCAACGCCATATCTTTGTGACGATCACCACCAGCGATCACTTGAGGAATCCCCATATCGGCAAACGCTTCATGGTCGCCATCCCAAATCCAGCTGACGTCGATCCCATCTGCGTAGTTGGCATTCAACAAGCTGACTAGTGAGAAAGGATAGGGCGACAGGCCGATCATATCGATGACTTGGTTCAAACCAACAGGGTTTTTAACTAAGACTAACGTACATTCTTTGTCCCCGATGCGGATCACTTCTTGGCGGCCAAAGACTTTTTCGTCATAGGCCAAACCAGATTTGATTTTTGCAGGTGCTACGCCATAATATTCCGCAACCGCAGTTGCCGCCAGCGCATTGTAGACATTGTACATCCCACCAACTTCGATGCGATAGTCATTGCCATCGATCACAAAATCAGCAGAGGTGTTGTCCATTGCGGTCATTTCCGTCAGTTTATAATCCAATTCTGGTCGATGGAAGCCGCAATTTGGGCAGTAGTATTTCCCAAGATTGGCATAGGTGATCATTTTATAATGCAAAATGTGATGACACTCAGGACACAACACGCCATCCGTATTGTAATGGGCCATCTGCTCTTCATCTGGCAAATGATCAAATCCATAGTATTTCCGCGGATTGACAGTTGCCACCGAATTGAACAGTGGCGAATCCCCATTGCAGAGGATCGTTGCTTCCGGTGAGTTTGCGGCACCTTCAACGATCATTTTATAGGTCGTATAGATCTCGCCATAACGGTCCATTTGATCGCGGAAAATATTGGTGAAAACGAACAATTCCGGTTTGATGTACTTCGTTACTTTGCTGAGACTGGCTTCATCGATTTCTAAAACCGCAAATTTTTTGCCTTTTTTAGGGCGTGCCGATAGAAAGGTTGAAACGATCCCTTGGACCATATTGGCGCCGGTGGGGTTCGTTAATACTTCATCAAATTCTTGGCGCAAAATATTGACAGTCAAGGCAGTCGTCAATGTTTTGCCGTTGGTGCCTGTGATCACGACGACTTGGTAATCTTTCGCCAAATGATCTAATATATGTGGATCAACTTTTAATGCTAATTTACCAGGCAGGCTTGAGCCACCTTTGAAAAAGTTCTTTAATACCCATTGAGAGGTCTTACCGACTGAAACAGCCAGATGACTTCGTATTCCCATAATGTAACCCTCCATTAGAGCGAATGCTTTCGTTGTGCAAATTCAATTTATCATACCATATACCAAGAAAAAGGTTAAATTGCTTTTGCGATTCTTTAAATTTCTACAAAGACCATTCTGATAAATGGCTCTTTTACTTGCGATGATCAAAGGCTTGAAAAGCAAAACAGCAAACCTTCTGCCAGGTTTGCTGCTGCTTTAACCGATAATGATTTTTTCCGTTGGGTACTCGTAGCCTAAGTCACGTGTTTCTTTTGGTACGAATAACATCAAGGTGTACAGCATACCGACACGGCCGATAAACATCAAAAGAGCAATCACGAGTTTGCCGATGGTTGATAAATCGCCCGTGATTCCTAAAGAAAGCCCTGTGGTTCCAAAGGCCGAGGAAACTTCAACAATGATGGCGATCAAAGGGATATCCTCGATGGCGGTCAAGAATAAGACACAAAAGAAGCACATGCCCATCGAAAGCATGAAGACCACCACTGATTTACGGACGTCATCTTGATCGATCCGGCGACCGAAGATATTGATATTGTCCTCACTTTTCAAGAAGGCATAGAGGTACAGCCCAATGATGGCAATGGTCGTCGTCCGAATCCCCCCACCAACAGAGCTGGGACTACAACCAATAAACATCAGCAAGGAGAAAACGATCAACGTCGTGGTTTGGAAGTTGCCTAAGTCATGGATCTGCAGGCCAGCATTCCGCGTTGTCATGGAATAAAACATGCTGTTCATCCACATACCACTAAAGCTGTAATCTTTGAATAAATAATCTTTCTCAAGGAAAAAGATCGCTAATGTACCGCCGACAAAGAGGATCACGAAAGCCAAAACAGCAATTTTTGTGAATAAAGAAAAGCGAAACGGCAAGCGGCGGCGTTGTTTTTTCATTTTAAAAAGGACCCATTCCCGAAAGTCCATGATCACTGGAAATCCGATCCCCCCGATAAAAATCAAAATCATGATACACGTCAGGAAGAAATAATCATGGGAAAACGGCAAGATGGAATTGCCCGTCACATCAAACCCTGAGTTGGTCACAGCAGAGATCGCTTGATAAAATCCATAAAAGATCGCGTCACGCCAATTGTCATAATACCCGTAAAGATGAAAATAAACAGCGAAGATCGTACCTGCTACCAACTGACAAACTAAAATGATGGTAAACGTCGTTCGAATCATCCGAACGATCCCGCTAAGCTTTGGCTGGTTCATATCTGTCATGATCAATTGGCGCTGCTTTAAACTGATTTTGCGCCGTGAAACGATCGCAAAAAAGGTCGAGATCATCATGATCCCTAAACCACCAACTTGAAAGAGGACTTCCAATAAAATGACCCCGCGGTCGTTAAATACGTCATTGATCGGGAAGGTAGTCAACCCTGTGACACTGACCGTGCTGACCGCCATAAAGAACAGATCGATAAACGCGACATGAGAGCCCGGTTCCCGAAAGAAGGGAAGTGAAAAAAGCCCCAAAGAGACCACCGTCATCACGATATAATAAAAAACAATCACTTGGATTGAAGATACATTCTGGGAAATAAACGTCTTGCTCCTGCGCTGCGTCAAGCGAGCAAAGCGGGTAAAGTTCATAACAAAAACCCCTCACTAATTAAACTATCCCCAGTATACCAAAGAACCAAGTAGATTTGAAAGAAAGCAGGATAGAATTTATGTGGGGCAGAAATTGCGCAAGGAAACGTTTCTGGAGTGATTCTTTTCATTCGGGCAAAGGAGCCGCCAATCAATCCTTGTGTTTGGCAGCGATGGTCTGCCTTTGAATGATCTTCAATCATTGTAAGGATTTTTGAAAAGGTAGGCACGATTGAATGGTGTAAAGCAGTAGTCTCTTTTTTGAGAGGCACTATCCCTTCAATCGATTTTTTAGCAAGAAAAAGGATGCGGAAGTTGTATATACATGTTAAAATAATAATGTGAGAAAAACGCTTTCTTTAATAAAGAAAGCCAGAATGGAGAGAAGTAGATGAATGCCAACCCTTATGATATCAAGTTAGTAGCTGTCGATATGGATGGAACCTTTATGCGCACGGATTATACGTATGATGTTCCCCGCTTCAAGGCCGTGTTGGCCCGCATGAAAGCAGTCGGCTGTCAGTTTGTCGTTGCCAGCGGCAATCAGTATTACCAGTTGCGGGCTCAATTTCCCGGCTATGATCACGAGCTGAGTTTTGTTGCAGAAAACGGAGCACTTGTCAAAGACAAAGAAACAGTGCTTTTTGCAGCGGACATTCCCCGAGAAACGGTTTTCGCAACCTTAGATTTATGTAAAAAATACCCCGAGGTTAAAAATGTAATGTGTGGGCTCAATAGTGCTTATTGTGAACGGGGAACGGTCAGTGATGCTTTTTTTGAATTAACAAATAAGTATTACCACAAATTGCAATGGGTCGATGACTTTGCCCAAGTAGAGGACACGATCCTGAAATTTGCCCCAACCGTTCCTGTCGAAAAAACGGCCTATTATTCGGAACTATTTCAAAAAGAACTAGCTGGTTTGCTAGTGCCAACAGGCAGTGGGCATGGTGCCGTGGATCTGATCGTGCCTAACTGCCACAAAGCATCAGGATTGGCACGCTTGGTAGAGCGATGGGGGATCACTCCTGAGCAATGTGTCGCTTTTGGCGATGGCGGCAATGATTTGGAAATGTTAGCCTATTGCCAGAGAGGCTATGCGATGGACAATGCGCCAGAAAACGTCAAAGCCGTTGCCACCGCTGTCTGTCCCTCAAATGATGAGGATGGAGTATTAGTCACATTGGATCAGCTGTTCCCGATAGTCTAGGCGTTCTTTAAGATTCTTAAAAATAGGTAAGTATTCCGATCAATTTTCACGATTTCAGAAGAAAACGCTGGCAATTTATGAGAAGATAAAAGAAATAAAAGATAACAGCGACGATCCGCACGGAACAATAGAGAGAAAAGCGCATCAATTTTTTGAAAATCGAGACGGAAATGGGGAAGATCATGAAGAACGTGAAAATTATTTTTTTTGATGTTGATGGCACACTGATCGACATGAACAAAAAGCAAATCTCTGAAAGAATGTTAGCCACATTAAAAACCTTTAAGAAGCAAGGGATCCTGTTGTGCATTGTGACTGGCAGAAGTCCCATCGCGTTGCCGCAATTTGAAGGCGTGACCTTCGATGCGTTTTTGACCTTTAACGGATCGTATTGTTTTAATCAAGCCGAGGGGATCCACCAAAACCCTATTCCTAAAAAAGATGTTCAGCAAATCATAGAAAATGCGACGGCGCTCAAGCGTCCAGTAGCAATCGCAACGAAGGATCGTACCGTTGCCAATGGCAAAGATGCTGATTTAGTTGAGTATTTTTCCTTTGCTCATCAAGAAGTGATCGTGGCAGAAGATTTTGAAGAGTTGATCCAACAGCAAGACATTTTCCAAGTGATGTTAGGTTCAGGGAAAGAAGACTACGCCAAAGTGATGGCAAATACTACAGAGGCGAAAATCACCGCCTGGTGGGATCGGGCAGTCGATATTATTCCAGCCAGCAGCGGGAAAGGAAGCGGCATTGCCAAAATGCTGGCTTACTATGGCTTGGATAAATCCGAAGCCATTGCCTTTGGGGATGGCAACAATGACATTGAGATGCTGGAGGCAGTTGGTTGGGGTCTAGCAATGGCCAATGCTTCGGATGAGTTAAAAGCGATCGCTGACGAAGTGATTGGTCACGTAGCCGAGGAAGGTATTTATCAATACTGCTTAGAAAACGGGTTGCTGGGTGAAGCCGTGCAGTGATGGGCAATGCGTCAGTTGCTGTTGCCCGCTAAGAACATGCGCAGCCAGGATTGCTACTGCGTGTCAGTTTGATCAAATAAAAAAACTGTTTCCGAAATGCATTAGGGAAACAGTTTTTTATTGATATAAAGTTGTTTAGCAATTTGTACGGTTTACAGCGCCTCTACTGCTTCGATCGCCTGATAGACTTTTTCGGGTGTGATCGCAGGATCGATCAAAATAAAGGTTTCTTCTTCCTTGACAGCATAGGTCAGAACCGAGGCGAAGTAATCCCGATCAAGGCGCGTCACGTGGAGATCCTTCAGCTTCATCGGCAAGTGCAAAGCTTCGTAAAACGGCCGTAATTCTTCAATCACATCAAAATCATTGGTATAGGCAAGCTGGACCCAAATGCAGTAGGCGACTTTATTGCCGTGCAAGACACTATGGGTCTCATTCAAATAAGACAAGCCGTCATGCAGCGCATGCGCACCGGACGTGCGGCCAAACTCTACTGCAAAACCGCCAACTTCGCCTGCCAAAGCAATGATCGCGTCGGTGATGCGGGCAAAGGCGGGTGTCAGCTGCCCAGCTTCTAGGTCTTTGACAGCTTGGATCGCATCGGCAATCAGCAAGTTTTTGATCAAAAGAGCGCTTTGGAAACCTAGCCGTACTAAGGCAGTCTTGTCGTCTTCTGCCATGTTGCGGACGATGGCTTCCATTTCATAATATTTGGCTAAGGTATCAGCGATCCCTGCGATAAAGTAATCAACAGGTGTGGCTAGTAAAAAACGGGTGTCGACGATCGTCATGTAGGCACCTTTTTTGGCATAGTCGATTTTACAAATCGTATGATCGGGGTAATAGGCGACGATCACCGGGGTAAAGGGCGCACAGTTGGAAACCAATGTAGGGATCACGATCAGCTCTGCGCCAAGGGTTTGGGCGGTGATTTTTGCTGTATCAGCGACCTTGCCGCCGCCGATTGCCACCACGGCATCTGCTTGCTGGATCGCTTCAGCTAAGGTTTGCGCATTTTCATAACTCGATGATCCATCGTAGCGGTAGATCGGGTAGTCAAATGAATGAGGGTAATAGTTCGAAAACACATCGAATGACTGCTCCCCAGTAATTACTGCTACCTCTTGGAACTCTCGTAAATACTCCGGCAAATCAGTTAAGACCCCATCGCCCGTAATATAACGGTTTGGACCTGGACGGACTTCATTAGCTAACATCAAACAAACACTCCTTTATAATCGTCAGAATTTTCTAATCAGTGTAGCGCGAAAATGCCCTGACTGTCAATTTCCTTTTTGGGAAAAAACAGAAAACAGCCGATCTGCTGACGAGGCAGATCGGCTGTTAGTGATGAATTGTAAGGAACGTTCCCCAAAATGTTAAGCCCAGTTTTGGCGAATAAAGCCGGCTCGACCGGAGCCTTCGCTATAAGCATTGTAATGGGCTGCATTTTTTTTGTAAAAATCTTGATGATAATCTTCTGCAGGATAAAAAAGTTCTGCTGGTTCGATCTTCGTTACGATCGGACGGTCAAAGCGGCCGCTAGCTTGCAACTGCGCCTTTGATTTTTCCGCAATCGCTTTTTGTTCTTCACTATTGTAAAAAATCACTGGACGATAGGAATCACCACGGTCGGCAAACTGACCAAACGCATCCGTGGGGTCTGTCTGCTGCCAATAGATGGCAACTAATTCTTCATAAGAGATGACTTCAGGATCAAAGGTGATTTCAACTGCTTCGGTGTGACCGGTGGTACCTGTCGTTACTTGTTGGTAGGTTGGGTTAGGGACATGGCCGCCAGTAAAGCCCGAAACCACTTTGAGGATGCCTGGCTGTGAATCAAAAGGCTTCACCATGCACCAAAAACAACCACCAGCAAAAATTGCCGTATCATTCATAGGTATTCCTCCTTTGCTTCTATGGTATGCTTCTAGTAGAGAAAAACAAGAGATATGCTTAGATAACTTACTAACGAAGAAAGGAACCGCCCATGGAAAGCATGTTAATTTTACTACGGGGGAATTCTGGCAGCGGAAAAACCACTATTGCCAAAGCTGTTCAGCACGTTTTTGGGGAAGAGGCAGTGCTGATTTCACAAGATGTTTTTCGGCGAGAAATTTTTTGTGTCAAAGATACCCCTAATAATTTAGCCAGCGGTTTGATGAAAGAAGCTGTCCTATATGCGAAGGGGAAAGTGCCGATGATACTTGTTGAGGGGATTTATTCTCGTGAAAAATACCAAGACTTTCTCGACTTTCTAATGAAACTCTTTCCCCAAAAAAAGCTAGTTTATTATTTTGATCTTTCTTTCGAGGAAACGGTCAAAAGACATCAGACCCGAATGCAGCGAGACTATTTTTCCGAGGAAGCGATGCGTAAATGGTGGCTTGAGCGAGACTTGCTTTTCCCAAAAGGATCTTCAGAGGAAAGACTGATCAAAGAAGGCCTAACGATAGCAGAAACAGTCGATCAGATCATCGCAGATTATCAAGAAACAAGAAGGAGTGATTGAATATGGCGCGAATCATTGAACAAGGAACAGACCAAGAATTGGCTGCGTTAGAAACAGCATTAACAGCATACACAAAGCATCAAAAACCATTTACACAAACAGAGACCTATCAGAACTTTAGCAGTGTAATCAAAAAAGAGGGTGTGGTGATTGCTGGCGGTATTGCCTACGCCTCAATGTATCATATCGGCTATCTTGACACCCTGTGGGTCAAAGCATCCGAGCGGGGAAAAGGGTATGGCAAGCAGATTCTTACGGATCTTGAACAGCAGTTGAAAGCATTTGGCTGTGAAAATTGCCAGACGGCGACTTTTGATTTCCAAGCACCAGATTTTTATCAGCGAGTGGGCTATGAAGAAATCGGGAGAATCGCCCATACGCAAAATCAGCTAACAGAAATTTTTCTAGTAAAGAAATTACGTGATTGAATCCCAAAGAAACCGTTGAACAAGGACGAAACCAATGAAAGAGAGGCACAACCAATGTTAGATAAATCAATTCCATATGCAGAAATCTGGATGAAGCGAGCACACAAAAGCACACCGATCCAGCCCATTCAATCCGATAACTATTCGCTACGCAGCTACCAAGCAGGAGACGAAAGGCACTGGGCACGGATCGAAACATCCGTCGGAGAGTTTGACAATGAGGAAGAGGCATTGGCGTATTTTGAAAAAGAATTTATGCCCGAGCAAGCACAGCTAGGACAGCGAATGTTTTTTGCCCTTGATCAAACAGGTACACCGGTCGGCACGGCTACCGCTTGGAAAAAAGCCAAGCAAGACGGTACACCGGTTCCGCTAGTCCATTGGGTAGCAGTAATGCCGCAAGCTCAACGTCAAGGGATCGCTCGCGGCTTGGTCACGCAAGTCGTTTCTGTCTTAGAGGCAGCCAACGAGCCGATGTATCTTCATACGCAAACGTGGAGCCACGCAGCAATCAAGCTCTACCAGCAGCTCGGTTTTTTGATCATTGCAACGGATATCAATGGGAATGAAAATCCAGAATACCCACTGGCTTGTCAAGTATTGGCAGAAGTGGCCCGAAAAGCCAGAAATGATTAAGAAGTACCGGCAGCAAAAAATCCGTTAACTTTTCGTAAAACTCTTGCGTAAAAGGCGGCGTGTGTCGAATTTAAGTCTGTAAAAATTCTCCTTTTTCAAGTATAATACCAAAGGAGTATGAGGAAGGATGGGCGAGATGGCACAGCTTTTTTTTAAATATGGCGCAATGAATAGTGGGAAAACGATCGAGATACTGAAAGTTGCTCACAACTATGAAGAACAAGACAAACCAGTCGTGATCATGACAAGTGGATTGGACACGAGAAGCGGCGTGGGAAATGTTTCGAGTCGCATCGGCTTAGAGCGAGACGCGATCCCGATTTTTGATGAAACGGATCTATTTCATTTGATCAAAGACCTCGGTTATAAACCTTATTGTATTTTGATCGACGAAGCACAGTTCCTAAAGAAGCATCACGTGCTGGCTTTCACCAAAATCGTGGATGAGTTAGGTATTCCTGTAATGGCCTTTGGTTTGAAAAATGATTTCCGCAATGAATTATTTGAAGGCTCAAAATACTTGCTGCTTTACGCAGATAAAATCGAAGAGATGAAAACCATCTGCTGGTTCTGTCACAAAAAAGCAACCATGAACTTGCACTATATCGACGGAAAACCCGTTTACGAGGGCGATCAAGTACAAATCGGCGGCAATGAAGCGTATTATCCAGTTTGCCGCAAGCATTACTTTCACCCGGGAATGAAAAAAGAAGGAGAATAATCAATGTACGATCAGTTACAAGCAATCGAAGACCGTTACGAAGAATTAGGCGAATTACTAAGTGATCCAGCCGTGATCTCTGACACCAAACGCTTCATGCAGCTTTCAAAAGAAGAAGCCAATACACGGGAAACGGTGGAAGTCTACCGCCGTTACAAAGAAGTCGTTGAAGGAATCAAGGACACTGAAGAAATGCTTGGGGAAAACCTAGATGCAGAAATGGCTGAGATGGCCAAAGAAGAACTCTCTGACTTGAAAAAAGAAAAAGACGTTTTAGAAGAACGCATCAAGATTTTGTTGTTGCCAAAAGACCCGAATGATGACAAAAACATCATCATGGAGATCCGTGGTGCAGCAGGCGGCGACGAAGCAGCCTTATTTGCTGGCGATCTTTTCAATATGTATCAAAAATATGCGGAAAACCAAGGCTGGAAAGTCGAAGTCATGGATGCCAACGTCACTGGGATCGGCGGCTACAAAGAAGTCATCATGATGATCACTGGCGACAACGTCTTTTCAAAATTGAAATATGAGAGCGGCGCCCACCGAGTGCAAAGGGTACCGTCTACCGAATCACAAGGCCGAATCCATACGTCTACGGCAACGGTCGTGGTTATGCCTGAAGCAGAAGAAGTCGAAATCGATATCGCAGACAAAGATATTCGGACCGATATTTACCATGCCTCTGGTGCCGGTGGTCAGCACGTTAACAAAACAGCTTCTGCTGTTCGTTTGACTCACTTGCCAACAGGGATCGCTGTTGCGATGCAAGATGAGCGTTCACAGCTGAAAAACCGTGAGAAAGCGATGAAAGTCTTGCGGGCACGGGTCTATGACCAAATGCAGCAAGAAGCACAAAGCGAATACGATGCAAACCGTAAATCAGCAGTGGGTACCGGCGATCGTTCTGAACGGATCCGGACCTATAACTTCCCGCAAAACCGCGTAACAGATCACCGTATCGGGTTGACTATTCAAAAATTGGATCAAATTTTAGCTGGAAAACTCGATGAAATTGTTGATGCACTGATCGTTTACGATCAAACATCAAAATTAGATGAGATGCAAAATGGCTAAAACCTATCGAGAAGTCCTTTCACGGGCTTCTTCTTTTTTAGAAACGAAAGGACTGGACGGGTATGCGATCCAATACCTGTTTTTACAGCGAAAAAACTGGCAGCAACTCGATTGGCTGCTGCAGATGGACCAACCCATCCTAAGGGAAGATGAGGCACAGATCGCAGCAGATCTTGAACAGTTGCTACAGCATGAACCCCCGCAATATTTATTGGGGTATGAAGAATTTTATGGTCATCGATTAAAAGTGACCCCTGCAACCTTGATCCCGCGTCCAGAAACCGAAGAGCTGGTGGAAAACTGTCTGGCAAAACTACCAGCAGATCAGCCGCTAAGAGTCGTTGACATTGGGACGGGTACAGGAGCGATCGCCATTGCCTTAAAATTGGCACGTCCCCAGTGGTCGGTAAGTGCCGTGGATCTTTCAGCAGAGGCGTTAGCCGTTGCTAAAGAAAATGCGACAGCCTTAGGTGCAGAGATCCGCTTTTTCCAAGGAGATACCTTGGAGCCTGTGGCAGATCAGCAATGGGATCTGATCGTTTCCAACCCGCCGTATATCAGTGCTGAAGAGTGGTCGCTGATGGATATCAGCGTACGGGAAAAAGAGCCTAAAATGGCGCTTTTTGCTCAAGAACAAGGGTTAGCGATCTATAAGCAATTAGCACAGCAAGCACCGAAGTGTTTGGCACCAAGTGGGCAAATGGCGCTGGAAATCGGCTTCCAGCAAGGACAAGCTGTTCAACAGCTTTTTGCAGCCGCTTTTCCCAACAAAGAAGTTACCGTAGTAAAAGATCTTGCGGGTCAAGATCGGATGGTGTTTGTCAGTCATCCACAAGATGTGGATAAATAAATTTTTTTTGCTACAGAAAAAGTGCAAAAACCTTATGAAATGAACAATTTGGGAATAAATGGAGTTATAAACAAGGTTATCCACACTTGACAAACGACTTATCCACAAAATGTGGATAAGAAACGAGAAAATGTTGATAAGTGTGGAAACTTCTCAAAAAAGGATGTGGATAAATTGTGGAAACAAAAATTTTTGATCAATCAAAGTTAAACGAAGCAGCAGCTATCTTAGCTGAGGGGGGATTAGTGGCGTTCCCGACGGAAACTGTCTATGGACTAGGGGCTAGCGCGCTTTTGCCAAAGGCTGTTGCGCAAGTGTATCAAGTCAAAGGACGACCTAGTGACAACCCTTTGATCGTTCATATTGCCGAGCCAGAACAGTTGGAACCGTTTGTGGATAACAAGCATCCTTTTGCTGATAAATTGATGGAAACTTTCTGGCCTGGGCCCCTAACCTTGATCTTTTCGATCAAAAAAGACAACTTACCTAGCATCGTTACTGGCGGCTTATCCACAGCGGCGTTTCGGATGCCCAACAACACCAAGACGTTAGCGTTGATCAAACAAGCCCAACAGCCATTGGTTGGTCCTAGCGCAAATACATCTGGTAAACCAAGCCCAACATCAGCTGCGCATGTTCAGCATGATCTGGCAGGCAAAATCGCTGGCATCTTGGACGATGGGGTGACACAGATCGGTGTCGAATCAACGGTCTTAGATTTGAGTGACCCAACGGCACCGCCGATCATCTTACGCCCTGGTGCAATCTCTAAAGAACAGCTTGAAGCAGTCTTACAAACAAAAGTCCTCGTCGATCAGCATTTAGTAACAGAAAGTGAAGCACCCAAAGCGCCAGGCATGAAATACAAGCACTATGCACCGAATACCAACGTCATGATGGTCAATGACCAAGATTGGTCGGCAGCCATGACTTGGGCGAGAGAACAGCAGCTTAAGGTAGGTGTTTTAGCTGGACCGACGATCGCCGAGCAGGTCCGCTTCGAAGCTGCAGCCATCTATTTATTTTTTGATGACAGTGTGGAAGCTGCGACAAAAGGGCTGTTTGCGGGGTTACGGGCGTTAGATGAATCGATTGCTGAGCTAGATGTCTTATTCGCACCCACGTTTCCAGAAAGCGGCTTAGGGGCTGCTTATATGAATCGGTTGAAAAAAGCTGCAAATCAAAGTTTCTTTCAAGAAAATTAGCAAAAAACCAGAATTCATTATAGGTAGCTTATGAAGAAATGTGATACAATGCTACCATTAAGGTAAAGGGGTGTTGTAAGCATGGATTATCAAACGTTTGATCCCGAATTGTGGCAAGCGATCGAAAAAGAAACGAATCGTCAACAAAACAATTTGGAATTGATTGCGTCTGAAAATATCGTTTCAGAAGGTGTAATGGCTGCGCAAGGTAGTATTTTGACAAATAAATATGCTGAAGGTTATCCAGGTCGTCGTTACTATGGCGGTTGTGAATTTGTTGATGTGGTAGAAAACTTAGCAATTGAACGGGCGAAAAGTATTTTCGGTGCGGCATATGCCAATGTTCAACCGCATTCTGGTTCTCAAGCCAACACAGCAGCTTATTTAGCGTTGATCGAAACAGGCGATACAGTATTAGGGATGGATCTTTCCGCAGGCGGTCATTTGACCCATGGCTCACCAGTGAATTTCAGCGGCAAGACCTATAATTTTGTTAGTTATGGTGTTGATCCTGCAACAGAAGTCATTGACTACAATGTCGTTCGTATTTTGGCGCGCAAGCATCAACCGAAACTGATCGTTGCCGGTGCCAGTGCTTACTCACGTACGATCGATTTTGCGAAGTTCCGTGAAATCGCTGATGAAGTTGGCGCAAAATTGATGGTGGATATGGCGCATATCGCTGGTTTAGTAGCGGCTGGTCTTCATCCAAACCCAGTTCCTTATGCGGACATCACGACTTCTACGACCCATAAAACATTACGCGGCCCTCGAGGCGGCTTGATTTTAACAAATGATGAAGATTTAGCGAAAAAAATCAATAGTGCCGTTTTCCCTGGTATTCAAGGCGGCCCATTAGAGCACGTGATTGCAGCGAAAGCTGTTGCATTTAAAGAAGCACAAGATGCGTCGTTCAAAGAGTACTCTGAACAAGTCATTCGCAATGCGCAAGCAATGGCGAAAGTCTTCAACCAAGCACCACAAGCCCGGTTGGTCTCTGGTGCAACAGACAATCACCTATTATTGATCGATGTGCGTGGCTTTGATTTGAACGGAAAAGAAGCAGAAGCATTGCTGGATCAAGTCAATATCACCGTCAATAAAAACTCGATTCCTTTCGAATCATTAAGTCCTTTCAAAACGAGTGGGATTCGCGTGGGGACACCAGCGATCACTAGTCGTGGCTTTAAAGAAGAAGATTGTGTCGAAGTGGCGAAATTGATCGTCAAAGTTTTAGAAAAACCAAATGATGAAGCCGTCTTGGCAGAAGTAGCGACGCAAGTCAAAGAATTGACGGACAACTATCCACTTTACAAAAACAAATAAATTGGGACTGTGACAGAAGTTAAGGTCAGACAAGACGTCTCACGCGTTTTTCCTACGCTCCAGCTCCTTTGATCACCAAAAGTGAAAAAGGGGCTAGAATGAACGTAGAGGCGTGTTACATGCCGTCTTGTCTCCTTCCTTCTAACACAATCCTTTTTTTGAGGAAAAGCAGTATTGCCTGTGGCAGATGGTTGTAACAAGAGCCGATTTGCTTTAAAATAAGAGAAAAACCAAAGGAGATTTTTTTAAATGGGTAAATTTCAAGTAATCGATCACCCGCTGATCCAACACAAATTAACAATGATCCGCGACAAGAACTGTGGAACAAAGGTTTTCCGTGAAGTTGTTAATGAAATCGCAATGTTGATGGCGTATGAAGTGTCTCGCGACATGCCGCTTGAAGAT
Source organism: Enterococcus sp. AZ188 (assembly GCF_050544075.1). Classification (NCBI taxonomy): domain Bacteria; kingdom Bacillati; phylum Bacillota; class Bacilli; order Lactobacillales; family Enterococcaceae; genus Enterococcus; species Enterococcus sp. AZ188. Next base: position 3,295,637 of record NZ_CP172943.1, on the reverse strand, counting down.
CTAGTGATTGAAACACCAATTGAAGAATCAACACAAAAAACACTATCTGGTAAAAAGGTAGCGATCATTCCGATCCTGCGCGCAGGTCTAGGCATGGTTGATGGTATCCTTGAATTGATCCCAGCCGCAAAAGTTGGTCATATCGGGATGTACCGTGATGAAGAAACGCTAGAACCACACGAATACTTCGTAAAATTACCTGAAGATATCGATGAACGTCAATTATTTATCGTTGACCCAATGTTAGCTACGGGCGGTTCAGCGATCATGGCGATCGACGCACTGAAAAAACGCGGCGCTTCAAACATGAAATTCGTCTGCTTAGTTGCTGCACCAGAAGGCGTGAAAGCATTGCAAGATGCCCATCCAGATGTTGATATCTACACTGCAAATCTTGATGAACGCCTAAATGAACACGGCTATATCGTTCCTGGTTTGGGCGATGCCGGTGACCGTCTATTCGGTACAAAATAAATCAATACAAATAAGACAAAGGCAACTGCTTCAAGTTTTGCCTCGTCAATGATGCCATGGAAGAAGATCGACTGCCAAAACGGTTCGATCGGTTATCCATGGCTTTTTTTAGCTTTTCATAAAATCAGACAATGAAAAAAGGAGAAAATCAACTGATTTTCTCCTTGCATTAAACGGGTTATAGTTTGGTTAATTGTTTGTAATTGATGATCAATACACCATTACTTTGCGAAACTAATTTCTGGTTTTCTGGGGTTTCGTTCAGCTCGACCACCGCAGAGTTTTTCAACTGCTTTGTGATGGTACCAGTTTGTTTCTTCCCATGGAACGTGAACATGACAGGAGTAGCGACCTCAAACGTTGAACCTTCTTGTGACGGGACAATTGTTGTTTCGAATTTACCAAATGTTGCCATGTAAAAACCTCCTTGATACTTCTATTATATCACAATTTTCGGAAAATTTCAGTAAGTAGATTTTTTTCAGCAGACCTCTTTACAAAACAACCGTTTTTGCATATAATTTTCTTTGTGCCATACAACGCCAGCTTAGCTCAGTTGGTAGAGCAACGCACTCGTAACGCGTAGGTCACAGGTTCGAATCCTGCAGCTGGCATAAGAAATGAAAAACCATGAATCTTCTTTTAGAGGATTCATGGTTTTTCTTTTGCAGGTGATAAGTAATCTCAATTTTTCCTGATTTACCCGATAACTGTTCTTATTCGCCCATTAGCATTACATGGCATGTCCTATTTCGCACACGATTTTGATCGAAATCAACAAAATAGATATAGCCTACAGAGCCGATCTCTAGCTTGCCGTTACTTAAAATAAAACTTTCGCTTGCACCGAAAAAACTCGAGCGAATATGGGCATCGCCGTTTAAAATCGTTGCTGGATCTGTTGGGTAGTTTGGATCGTCCAGACTCATCAAAAATTCTAAATGCTTTGGTCCAGGATAACGATAATCGGTATTTTCTGATAGTTCACGAGGAATAATTTTATCGAGAATTCGGTTTAAATCAACTTGAAGAAATTCATCTCCGTTAAAGTCTGTATCATGCATGTATTCTTCAAAGATAACAGAACAGGTCGTATGGGGAGACTGTACGAGACAGATTCCATTTGAAATTCCGCTTTTTTCAACCATCGTTTTCACTTCTTCTGTGATGTTGTGGTAAGACACTCGATTCCCGTTAGAAGTTAACGTCAGTTGCTCTTTTAAAAATTTCACAGTGTTAATCCTCCTTTTTATGCTTCACCGCTTGTTTGATCATTTCTGTAAGGGTTTGAACGGGATCATCTGCTTGCACAATGCCGCTTGTCCCTCCGGTACCATCAGCACCTGACGACAAAGCTTTTTCAACATCGGCCGCACTAGATATACCAGCAGCCTGCAAAATCAGGATTTCTGGATCAATTTCCCGAACAACACGATTTGTTTCCGTCATGTATTGAAGATCACTGGTTTGTCCTGTCCCAATTAGTTCGGTTGGCTCGCAAACCATCACATCCGGTTTCAGGGAAGCCGCGGCTCTCGCTTCAGTCAATGAATTCGCACACACAATTGTTAAGAGACCCAATTCATTTGAGCGCTGAATCGCTTTAGTCAGTTCTTGCAATGTCATGGGGTGTTCAGCATGGTTTAAAAAGGTAGCTTCAGCTCCGGCTTCTGCCACTGCTTCGGGTAAAACATAGCCCATTCCACGACCAATTTCGATTCCGTCTAAATGTTGGACAGTGACGAATAAATGTGTTGTTGCCTGTTTAATTAAAGAAACGTCTGCATGCTGAACAGTAAATAGAATGTCGATGTCATACAAAGATGACAACTCATCAGCAGCTTTTGCCAATGCCAATGCTTGTTTTCCATAAAGATAGGCTTTGGGATTGATGACAAAGAATGGCGTTCTTAAAGTTCTTTTTTTCATTAGCTTTCTCCTTCACGATAAGGTTTGGTATGAAAGACTGTAAAATAGTGCTCGAGTGTCTTGGACATTCCATTGCTTGCTGAATGAAGTAAATCGAAATAGTCATTTGGTTGATTTTTGTGAATTTCATTCATAGCAGCAGTGACAAAGTCAGTAAAAATATTTATTTTCCGGATACCTTCTAAGGCACATTTTTCAAGATTTTCATCGCCAGAAGAGGATCCGCCATGCAGAACAAGAGGAACATTGACAGCATGGTGTATTTCCTTTAAAACGTCAAAATTTATTTTGGGAATCCCTTGATAATGTCCGTGAGAGGTGCCAATAGAAACTGCCAACGAATCAACCCCGGTTAATTTGGCAAATGCAACAGCCTCAGAAGGTTCTGTGTAAATAGATTGACTATTTCCGGCTGATTCCAGACTGTTTTCCGACCCGACGTGCCCGATTTCGGCTTCAACAACGACACCATTTTTATGAGCGTAATCGGCGATCTCCTTTGATCGGCGGACATTTTCTTCAAATGGCTCCTCAGAAGCATCGATCATTACGGAAGTAAAACCTAAATGAATGGCTTTTTTGATGACCTCTTCATCGGTACCATGATCTAGGTGCAGAGCGATAGGTGCAGTGCTTTTCTTTGCCAAAAATTTTCCAATCATGGCAGCCTCTTCTAAAGTCAACATGTTCATATGGGACTGAGCGAAGGCCAATATCAAAGGCTTGTTTAAACGTTCAGCAGTCTCCGCGTATGATCTTGCACTAGTTAAGTCGAAAAAATTTGCTGCAGGTAATGCATAATTGTGTTTTTCTGCATGTGCGAATAGTTCTTTTGTTGTGACCAACATAGGGCATTCTCCTTATTCTTTGATTTTCTTTTCGATTTCCGCGTACATTTCTTCTGTACCAATCCCTGTTAAGAGTGGCAGCCCCATAATTACGCGATCTTTGATTGAGTCTGGAACAACCGTTGTACTCACCACGATGTCATAGTCATCAATTTTATTCATCTCATCTGCCACTTTGGATTGATACAGTTTCACTTGATCAGTCATCCCTTTTTCTTTCAGCCATTCTTTTACCTTGTTTGTTACAATTGTTGAAGTTGCAACACCTGTGCCGCACATAATCAATAGTTTTTTCATTATCATTTCCTCCTATTATTTTGATAGTTGTTTCTTGGGACGAATTTTATTTACATAAATCAATCCAAACAAAACAGAGACACCAATTATGGCTAAACCGCCCCAGCTTAATATTTTGGTTAAGCCGACATAAAGGAATGTGGTCCATAAACCACCTTCAGCCATAGCAGTGATCATAGAGTTTCCTTGTAGATCAAAGTTTGCGGATCGAGCAGCAGTAGTGACAAGCGGTGCTGCCCACGAAGTAATATAGAGAATGCTTACCATATAAATCGTTCCAGCAATTACTGTTCGAATGATGTTTCCTCCAAAAACAGCAGCCATCAAGCAAATCAGAAAGGGAATGGTTGCTAAATCACCAAAAGGTAAGGTCGTATTGCCAGGTAGAACTACGGCTAACAAAATAGTGATCGGAACTAGCAGCAATGAGGAAGAAAGGACAGCTGGATGACCAACTGATAATGCTGCATCCATACCGATGTAAAGTTCTCTTCCAGGAAACCGTTTTTTGACGAACTCATTTGCAGATTCAGAAATAGGTGTTAGTCCTTCCATCAGTAAAGCAACCATTTTAGGCATCAAAACCATCACAGCGCCTGTTTGGACGGCTAATTGGCCGACACCTGCTGTGTCATATCCGGCAAGTATTCCCATGATGAGACCAATCAAAAAGCCCATAACAGTGGAGTCGCCAAAGACACCAAATTTTTTCTGAATGGTTTCTGGATCTGCTTTCCAATCTTTTAGTCCCGGAATACGATCAAAGAGCCAATTCATCGGTAGTGCAAAGATGAATCCGGGTGCGGCGGTACCATGAGGAAAAGTGATATTAGGAAATCCGTAGAACTTATTAATGATCGGACCTAAAATATCTCCCATTAAAAGAATCATCATCAAATAGATGACGGTGGCCGCGATCCCCATTGCAAAGTCTCCAGTGAGGGCATAAATCAGAGAAGAGATGAAGGCTGCGTGCCAAATATTCCAAATATCTACATTCAATACTTTAGTCAGCCCTAAAATGATGAGTAAAACATTTAGGACCACACCAATCGGAATCGCAAGGCTTCCTAAAATCGTCCCGTAAGAAATTGCCGCTGCGGCAGGCCATCCGACATCAATCGTTGTCAAATTTAATCCTAGACGTTCAACCATATGTTGGGCGGCAGGACCCAAGCTGCTGCTTAGAAGGTCAATCACCAAATTCAATCCAACAAACCCGACACCAACAGTTAAGGCTGAAGTAAAGGCTTTGCCAGGCTTGGTTCCCAAAATTATTCCAAAAATAAAAATTAAAATAGGCAAAACAACGATTGAACCTAGATCAACGAACCACTGTAATGCATTTAACATAATTGTTCCTCCTTTTTATTGCAGTCCATTTTTTTCAATAATCGAAAGATACGCTTCTTTAGTCGTTACTGAGGATAGGGCTTCCAAAACCCCTGGTGTTTGAAACATAGAGATAAGATTTTGTAGCATACCCAATTGCTCATGTGGTTCCTTCAATGCAAGCATGAACAACAGAGATACATCGATTTTCTTTTCTTGCGAACCCATTTCAATAAATGAAAGGGGAGAGGCAAGTGACATAAAAGCGACTTGGGATCGTAAAACAAATTTGCTGTCCGTATGTGGGATCGCTACCCCAATGCCGTTAATTTTTAAACCTGTAGGAAAGGTTTCTTCTCGCTGTACGATATTTTGATAGAACTGATCATTTACACAATGAGTTTTGATGAGTTCGTCTGCTAATAGTCGAAAAGCTTCCTCTTTTGTTTTAGAATCTTTTTCAAGTAACACGATTTGGTGATCAAAAAACATGATCAATTTCCTCCTCTTAACAATCTTTGATACAGTTCTTCTTGCGTTTGACTATTAACGATCCATTGAATTTCTTCGGCTGAGTTAAACAATCCGTAAATCGAAGCGATCAACTCTTTTGCCTCGATCATGTTTTCTTCAGCAATCGCAAGCAAAACAATTAGTTGGATTTTTGTGTCTCCCCAAGTAATTGGCGCATCGAGGGTGAGAAAAGCAAGTTTTGTTTCTTTCACTGTATGTGGATCAGCATGTGGAATGGCTACTCCCGTCTTTAAGCCCGTGCTTCCTAGTTCCTCTCGTTCAAATAGAGAATGCTTAAATTTTGTTGTAACAAGCTTTTTTTTCAGATAATCATCTGCTAAAAAATCCAGTACATCTTTTTTTGCTCGAAACTTTTTTTTGACAAAAAGGAAAGTAGGATCTAAATATTTTTGTAATAAAGTCGTTTTCTGGTATTTTTTTGAGTAAAAATTTTTCTCATTCTCATTAAGATTAGATATCTTTGCTGAGATTCTTCCTATTTCTTCGGTAGTAGGAAGCGGCGAAATATAAATAACTGGCGGTGCTGTAATGTCCAATGGAATAGTTGATATGATCAGATCAACAGCCTCAAGAGATGTACTGGCCAGTTTACTCAAAGGAATGATCTCCAATACGGTATCAGCAGCGATCGTCTGTTTGATACGGTTAAAAATCAACTCCGATGTAGCAAAACCAGATTGGCAAACAATTAGTATATGGTTAGTAATTTTTATCTTTTCAAAGGCTAGCTGAAAATGGATCGTCAGAAAAGAAACTTCGTCTTCTGTTAATAAGATTTGAAATCGCTCCTCTAAATCTCCAATTGCATATTTGGTCAATGTATACATTGTTGAGTATTGTTTTTTGATACTTTTTATCAGTGGGTTTTTCAATAAAATTCCTGTCTTTGATCGATGGATCATGGGAACGATATGAGCCAGCAATGTTTGCAGCAATAATTTATCTTGTGTCAGATCTGCGTTTAACATATGTGACATTTTTTGAATAATTTGTATCGTACAATTTGTGATAGTAGATTCGTGAGGCTCATCCATTTGACCAAAAGGTTCGATGCCGTGTGCTAATAACAAGGAACATACATATTGAATATCTGTATCACTAAATTGAACAGGTAGTTGCTGTTGGATCATTTCAGAAAAATCAACCGCGATCATATAGAATTTCATTCGTCTAAGTTCGTCAAATACTAGCTGCTCTTGTTTTTCAATGTGTTTATCTATAAGAAGTCTTGAAAGAAAAATTCGCAATGAAAGCTTCAAGGATTCAATAGAATAATTATTGACTGGATGGCCGATTGTTTGAGTCATGTCTGAGACAAATTTCTTCGTTAAATCGAGAACCTTAGAGTCAAAGAGATTGTTGACCAAAAGATTTTCACTGGCTTTGGCGTCGGTATACTTCTCTAAAAAAGATTTGAATACGTTTTGAGCAGCAGATTCAACTGAGGTTAGCTTGAGTCCGCTAGTAGTCATTTTTGTTGATACTTGATGGAATCGACAGAAAGCAACGATTTCATCAACATCTTTCTTTATTGACTGGTTGCTAATATAAAAATATTCAGAGAATTCCTGATAATGCATTGGTTTTACTGAAAACAGATAGTTAGCGAAAATAAAGATTTTACGATAATTAGGTGAAAATAGTTCGAGTTTAGTCTCTTTTTTTGCTAACAATCGATAACCATTCTGTTTTGCTGATTCAGAACCAGATAAAAAGATTCCTTTTCTTGGTACTTTTTTGATAGCTAGTCCCGAATCTTTTAGTTTCTTTTCTAAAGTCGTTAAATTGTTATAAACCGTTTTTTGGGATACATTTAACTGCTTTTGAAAAAAAGAGGCAGGGCGAAACTCCGTTTGTTCTAATAGTAGTTGCAACAGTAGTTGTTCTCGATCATTTAAAATCATTGGTTCACCTCCGGAAGCGCTTCCTTAATTGTATTCTAGTGAAATTATGTGGTGGCGTAAATAACATTTCATTACCACATTAATGTGGTAAATTAGGCTCGTCGTGCATCAATTTATATTTTGAGCAGCTTAAGAGAAGTAGTCACGGGTTGCTATTTCTTTGAAATGAAAATAGGGTGGCAATTTTTGACTGAGTTAAAGTTGCTTTGTTCGGTTACTTCGGTTACATTGAGCAAAGAATAATCAAAATAAAGAAGAATAGTTGAAATGAAGTGATTTATTACTAATAAGATATAGACGTATTCAGCGAGTTTTAATAGAAAAATATGCTTCTGAACTTCCTGTCTAATAGATATACTGTAATTATACTCTGATTGATCAGATATGAATCAGAAGTTAGGTCCGCTCTCGTTGTAATTCTTATCAATTTGAATTATTTTTAACCCTCTTTTCCCGAAAATCATTAAAGTTTCTAAATTTTTTGTGAATGCTCATGGACAATCCTTTCTTTTCTCCTCAAATATCACTATAATGGATAAAGATTCTACAGAAGAGAGTGTGGACATGGAAAATTCACGAATAAAAACGAACGATAATCGAATTGACTACGGTGTGATTCTACCCGTATTTTTATTATGTCTGATTGGTGTGGCGTCCTTGTATGTGGCGTTGACGCATGATCCAAATAACCCGAATATGTGGCGAACCTTAGGGTTTCAAGCTTTATGGTATGTGTTAGGTATTATTGCGGTGATTATTATCATGCAGATCAAATCAAAATGGCTCTGGAAATTGACTCCCTATATTTATGGAGCTGGATTAGCCGTCATGTTGGCGCTGTTGAAATTTTATGACCGGACAATGGCTACCTCGACAGGGTCAAAAAACTGGTTCCGTTTTGGTCCCTTTACCCTCCAGCCTTCAGAGTTGATGAAGATTGCCTATATTATGATGTTGGCGTTAGTCGTCACGCAGCACAATGTCAAGCATCGGGAACGGGATTTGAAAACAGATGGGTTGCTGATTGCGAAAATGTTGGCCGTCACGATTCCAGTACTGATCCTGATTACCTTGCAAAACGACTTTGGTACGATGCTGGTCTTTCTGGCGATTTTCGGTGGGGTCTTCTTGATGTCGGGGATCTCTTGGCGAATCGTTGTGCCAGTGATTGCGGCATTCGTGATTCTCGGTGGCGGAACGATTTTCTTAGTGACCACCGATGTTGGTCGTGAGTTGCTGTACAATACAGGGATCTTTAAAGAGTATCAGTTCGCCCGTATCGATTCGTGGCTAGATCCTTTTCATGATACCCAAGGGCAATCCTTCCAATTGGCGTACGCTCTGATGGCGATCGCATCTGGCGGGATGTTCGGGAAAGGATTTAATGTCAGCGATGTGTATGTACCAGTCCGAGAATCCGATATGATTTTTTCAGTGATCGGTGAGAATTTTGGGTTTATTGGCAGCGCGTTTGTCATTTTATTGTATTTTATTTTGATCTACCGGATGATCCGCGTATGTTTCGATACCAACAATGAATTTTATGCTTACTTGGCAACTGGGATCATTATGATGATTCTCTTCCATGTGTTTGAAAACATTGGCGCAAACATCGGTCTCTTACCGTTGACGGGGATTCCACTGCCGTTTATTAGCCAAGGAGGATCTGCCCTATTAAGCAATATGATTGGGATCGGTTTGATTTTATCGATGCGCTATCAAGCTGAGACCGCACCAAAAACACTTTAAGGAGTTCACATGATTACATTTTATTGGTACCCAAAATGCAGTACATGCCGAAATGCGAAGCGTTGGTTAGAAGAGCACGAGATTCCCTTTGAAGCGATCGATATGGTGACCACACCGCCTCAACCGGAACAATTGCTGGCTTGGATCCAATCAAGCGAAGCACCGTTAACCCGTTTCTTTAACACAAGCGGCATGAAATACCGTGAATTGCAATTAAAAGAAAAAGTGCCGACCATGACTGCCCAAGACGCAGCCGACGTGCTGGCAACCGATGGTATGTTGATCAAGCGCCCACTGCTAGTTAGCGGCGACCGCTTTTTGATTAATGGATTTAAAGAAAATGAATATGAAGGAGTCTTACTAGAATCATGGAAAAGAAATGCTTAAGAAAAAAAGATAATTTGTGGGTTTTGTTTAACGGGAAAGAATATTGTGTCGGTTTAACAAAAGAAGCGCAAGAAGAACTTGGTGCGGTCACGTTTGCTTCGATTCAAAAAGCAGGAACTGCTTTAAAACAAGGAGAGACCCTTGTTGAGCTAGAAGCGGAAAAAGCAGTCAGTGAATTTCCAAGTCCATTGACGGGCGTGATTTCTTCCGTAAATGAAAAAATCGATCAATCCATTGATACCTTAAATGATGAAGACGAAATGAATGCTTGGCTGGTCAGCTTCAAAGAGGTTGACCCAAGTCAATTTGAAGCTTTGTAAGTCAAATCTGTAAAAACGACTATTTTTTCAAAAAGAATTGACAGTCGGATAAGACGTTGCTATAATTTGCTCAATAAATGAATGCTTTGAAAAGAAGAGTACATGTTCTTAACGTACACAGAGAGCCCTGTTTGGTGCAAATGGGCGACGGAGAGAGGATGGAAGATGGTCTTTGAGCATGATAGGTGAGTGGAAACAAGCCTATCACGGGAGGCACCCGTTACAGTGCAGCAGTATGCGAAGCAATTCAAGTACTGAGCGAGGTTGTTGATGTGAATCGACAGTAAATCAAGGTGGTAACGCGGAAGTTGTGCTTTCGTCCTTTGTAACAGTATAATGTACAGAGGATGAAAGCTTTTTTTGTGTTTAACCAACCAAAGAGGAAAGATGGGAATAACATGGCATTAATCGAATTGTCGCATGTAAAAAAGTCATTCGGCAAAAAGCAAACGGCTGTCCACGCCGTCAATGATGTTTCACTGCAAGTGGAAAAAGGCGATATCTATGGAATCGTCGGCTACTCTGGTGCTGGGAAAAGTACATTAGTTCGTTTGTTGAACGGCTTAGAATTGCCGACAGCAGGAGATGTAGTCATTAACGGTCAAAATATTTTGGCGTTGAAAAACAAAGAATTGAGAAACTTCCGCAAAAAAATCGGCATGATTTTTCAGCACTTTAATCTATTATGGTCTCGAACGGTGGCGGAGAACATCGAATTGCCATTGGAGTTGGCTGGCGTTGAAAAAGCAAAACGACGTCAACGAGCGCAAGAGCTGATTAAATTAGTTGGGTTGGAAGGACGGGAAACTGCCTATCCGGCACAATTGTCTGGCGGGCAAAAGCAAAGAGTCGGGATTGCTCGTGCATTAGCGAATGAACCAGAAATTTTGCTGTGTGATGAAGCAACGAGTGCGTTAGATCCACAAACAACAGAAGAAGTGTTGGATCTCTTACTTTCCATCAATAAAAAATTGCATTTGACGATCGTGCTGATTACCCATGAAATGAACGTCATTCGTAAAATCTGCAACAAGGTCGCGGTGATGGAGCATGGGCAGATCGTTGAAGAAGGATCAGTACAATCGGTTTTCCGTAACCCGCAGCAAGAAGTGACCAAACGTTTTGTTCAGCAAGATTTGGAACCAGAAGAAGATGTTGAAGAACTACGGCAAGCCTTCTTACGAGAAAATCCGCAAGGGCATTTAGTGACCTTGACATTCACACAAGACAACGCCAATGAACCAGTGATTTCACAAGCGATCCGCCGCTTTCAGATCGATGTCAATGTCGTTTACGGAAAGATCCAACAAACCAATGAAGGATCCTTCGGCGGCTTGACGGTCTTATTGACAGGTGAAGCAAGTGAGGTCGAAAAAGCGATCGCCTTTTTCAAAGAGCAGCAAGTGGGCGTGGAGGTGATTGAACGTGGATAAGTCATTTGTAGAAACCTATTTTAATTTTGAAAAAGTCGACTGGACCAACATGCAGCAAGCCACTCTGGACACTTTGTTTATGACTTTTTTCTCAATGGTTTTAGTGGTTGTGATCGGTTTGCTTCTAGGATTGGCGCTTTATTCACTAGGGCGTAAACAAACGGCGGGAGCCAACATTTTCTATAATGTGGTTTCCATCATCAGTAACGCCTTTCGCTCAACGCCATTCATGATTTTGATGGTCTTGATCATTCCGTTTACAACATTATTAGTCGGTTCGTTCCTAGGGGCAAAAGCAGCGATCCCAGCATTAGTTTTATCGGCTGCGCCGTTTTATGCTCGGATGGTGGAAATTGCTTTTCGTGAAGTCAATCCTGGTGTGATTGAAGCCGCCGAAGCGATGGGCGCCAGTTACTGGGAGATCATTTATAAGATCGTGATTCCAGAAAGTGTTCCGGCATTGATTTCAGGACTGACGGTCACAACGATCTCAATGATTGGTTATACCGCCATGGCAGGTGCGATTGGTGCCGGTGGGCTAGGCGCTTTGGCTTGGCAAGAAGGATTTCAACGTGGAAATTACACTGTTACGCTTGTTGCAACAGTGATTATTTTAATTATCGTTTTCATTATCCAAGGGGTCGGCGATTTCCTTGCGAAGGCCACCGATAAACGGTAAATGAAACGAAGAACAAAAAGTGGAAAATATGGGAGGAAATGGATATGAAAAAGATTTTTGGTATTGCAACAACCTTATTGTTAACTGCCGCTTTAGCTGCTTGTGGAACGGGCTCAAATTCAGGAAGCTCTGATTCATCTGCGGCTGAGGGAGAATCAACAAAATTAGTGATCGGTGCATCGGTTACGCCTCATGCGGAAATTTTAGAACAAGCCAAACCTTTACTAGCAGAAGAAGGCATTGATCTTGAAATCAAGACCTTCGATGATTATGTGTTGCCAAACAAAGCATTGGAAAATGGCGATATCGATGCCAATTACTTCCAACACATTCCTTACTTGAACAAACAAATCGCAGACAATGGCTATGACTTTGTTAATGCCGGTGCGATCCATATCGAGCCAATGGGTCTTTACTCAAAACGAATCTCTGATATTTCAGAACTAGAAGATGGTGCAACGGTTCTTACTTCCACTTCTGAATCTGACTGGGGTCGTATCCTAACGATTTTACAAGATGCTGACTTGATTACCTTAAAAGACGGCGTTGATACAGAAACGGCAACCTTTGATGATATTGCTGAAAATCCGAAAAACTTAGAATTTAAACATGACGTCGATCCATCTCTTTTGGCGACTGCTTATCAAAACGACGAAGCAGACCTAATTGCCATCAATGCGAACTTCGCATTTGGGATCGATTTGAACCCAGCGGATGATTCTGTTTTATTAGAAGCGGATAATTCTCCTTATGTCAACGTGATTGCTGTCCGCAGTGGTGACGAAGATAGCGACAAAATCAAGAAATTGATCGAAGTGCTTCATTCAGACGAAATCAAAGACTTTGTTGAAGAACAATGGCAAGGTTCAGTGAAAATCGTTGATGCTGACGCAAAATAATTCACTGATAGTAAAATGATTTTAAAAAGAGCGTACCGCTATTCAAGTGGGCGCTCTTTTTGTTGCGGAAAGGCAATGATGGGTTGGAAGAAAGAGACGTCTTGCCAAATGCATTCATAGAGCAAGGGCAACTCGGGATGCTTCTTTAAAAGTTTTTCGTAGTGGGGAAGCTGTGTCAAGAAAACACGGACCAAGCATTGTGAACGTTCAGATAAGCGAGGATTTAATGGCGGATAGACAAATAAATTGCCCTCCAATAATGCCCCCAGCAGATGGGCTTGGAAAATTTTCGGCAAAAGAACCTCTAACGGCTGCTCGATTGGATACTGCCTCAAAATTGGGGTGATGATTTGGCATAAGAGGACAGATTCTTCTGCAGGTACATAGAAAGGCTCCAGTGTTAGAAGCTGTTTCCATAAAAACAAATAGCTGCGTTCACCGACTAAGTAGAAACTTGGAACAAAGTGTTTGGGAAAAACTTGTTGAGTAAACGTGATTGATGTGTTGGGATAAAAAGCAGTTTTCCGTAACTGATGGATTTGTGTCAGCTCCTGAAACGCTTGATTGGGGGAGATAAGCGCTGGGTTTGCTAAGAGGGTAAGGCGAAAAAGCACATAGCGCAGTTGTCGTTCGTTGCCAGTGATTAAAGGATAACTGCGGCGATCGATAGCTAGTTGATAAGGTGCTAAAAAGTTAGAAAAGGATGAAAAGCGCCGATGCAAACTGGATGGGCTGAGATAATAGCGTTTGTAGAGGTCTGCAAAGGAAATAGTCGGCATTTTTAACAAGAGCAAGAGTAGCTGATAATTTGCACTTTTATTGAATAATGCAGCAATCATTTCCATATGGGGGAGGGAGCAACTGGCTGATTGCTGCAAATGACGGTCTGCACGAATGTGCCCTTGTTGTACATCATAGTGGAAGAATGGGTCCTCGTTTAAATAGCTTGACAGTAGCCGACGGATCGTTTTGACAGAGATTTTTTGGGCGGCAGCAGCTTTATTCAAAGGCAGGGGATTTTCGGTTAAAAGTGTTGTGGAGAGTCGCAGCATTTGCATAATATCTTTTTCAAGGATATTTTTCAACATCATGCACCTCTTTCAGCTAAATTTTGCAACTGTCCTTATTATAAGGGAACTTCATTCGTTATTTTCACTCGCAAAAAATAGTCAATAAAACGTAATAAAAAACGATGTTTTTGTCGAGTATTTATTTGAAATTGCTGCTAGACAGAATTAAATGAAAGGAGGTATGCAAAAAAAAACCACCTTCTAAAATAAAAAGGGTGGTTTTTTATATAGGTGTCGTTATAAAAAGAGAATGGCGAATGGGCGTTAACGAGTCTCGCTAGGCAATAAAATCGTTTGCCGCTGCCCATCATCATACACATAGACTTTTTGGGGATACAGGTCGGAATACCGGTAAGGTAGATCAACACCAAGTTCGATTTGACTTTGTGCTTGAGAAAAAAGCAGGGTGACACGACCATGATTGTTTTGGACTTCAAAGGTGAGCAGATTTGTCAACGGAATAAACCCTTTTAAATCAAGATCAATGATTAACCAGATACTATCGATCAGTTCGCTAGGTAGTGTTTGAACAATACCGCCAGAAGCGTAACGACTGCGGTGATCATCAAATGTTTCAAACATAATAAACCCCTCCTTCAAGTAGGCTTGCCATTAACATCAAATTTGTCTATTTATCATAATGAAGAACCGTCAAAAATGCAACTACTTCTGCTTTTCTTTTTGGTCAGCGACGCATTTTAACTATTTTCTTAAAAATTTGTTGGGTTGGCTGGACCAAGCTTTCCCAAAGACGTCTTTCAATGGGAAATAGTCAGTTGCAGCATACCAGCTCTTCGTAAGAATGAAAAGGACTCTTGAAGGGAAATCCCTTCAAGAGTCCTACATTTCTTAGAAGTGTCTGTTGATTGAAGACGTGGTCTTAAGAACGGTGTTCTATGATTACTCTTCGTCTTCACCGATAACTGCTGGTTCAGCAGCTTCGCCGGCTTCTTCATCTTCAGAGATTTCTTGTGGTTCAGTAACCGCAACGATTTGTTCTTCTGGATCGGTCACGATCGTGTACTCGTCGTTCTTAGGCAGATCAGCCACTGTTAATGAATCGCCGATCTCTAATGACGTCACATCGATCTCAACACGTTCAGGCAATTTGTCTGGTGTTGCTGATACAACGACTGTATACAAGTTTTGTGCTAGAACACCACCAGCTTTGACACCAGCAGATTCACCAATTAAGGTTACTTCTGCTTCTACTTCTGTTTCTTCATTCATATCGACAGATAGGAATTCAACGTGGGTTAAATTGCGTGTGAAGGTATCTGATTGATACTCTTTGATCAGTGTATTGACTTTTTTGCCTTCTAAACTGATCGTGATTACGGTATTCAATCCATTTTCACGCAAGATTTTTTCTAATTCTGCTGCATTGACAGCAATCGGTGTGCTTTCTACTTTGTACCCATTGACAATTGCAGGTACTTTTCCTTCGTGACGCAACTTGTTCCGTAAAGAACGTGGGCGAACTTCTCTTTTCGTAACTTCTAATGATACTGACATAACTCAATTCCTCCTAAAATTTTCTCGTTAGTAACGAGATTTTTTAAGCAAATTTTGTTAACTCTGCACATTAAGTGGTACGTGAGTGAAAACACGCAAAAGGGCAGTTGTGTACACAACTGCCCCAGAAAGTTTTGGTTCAACTTTTCTCCACCAGGTCATAACGCTGTGTATGAGAAACTATATTTACTTTACTCTTTAACCTTACGCAAAAAGACAAAGAAAGTCAAATCATTTGAAATCCTGGCAGTTTCCTTTCGCTAGATCCTAAGCTATAATAGCCACTATGGAGAAAAATTTATGCGTTTAGATAAAGTGATCGAGCAACAATTGAATACATCCCGGAAAGAGATGAAACGGTTGTTTCAGCAAGGAAAAGTCTTTGTGGATCATAGGATTGAGCGAAGGCCCGAGCGCAACGTCGATAGCAGCTTGCATCAAATCATGGTTGCGGGGCGGCAGTTGGAAACACAGGAACGCTATTATATCGTCAACAAACCCAAGGGTGTCGTTACAGCCAATCTGGATCAACAGCACCAGACAGTGATCGCTTTGATTGCACCCGAAGATCAACATCCTGATCTTTATGCCGTCGGTCGATTGGATCGGGACACGGAAGGGTTGGTATTAGTTACGACGAATGGTCAGTTAGGCTATGACTTGCTGCATCCCACCAAAAAGGTGACCAAGCGATATGAAGTGGTGGTCAATGACTTGGTGACTCCTGAGGATGTGGCGGCATTTGCTGCAGGGATCACCTTTCATGGTGGTGTCACTTGCAAACCAGCTGCCCTAACGATCATCGATGCCCGAGCGGATCATTCCTTTGTTTCGTTAGAAATTGCTGAAGGCAAGTTCCATCAAGTGAAAAAGATGTTTTTAGCCCGAGGGAAAAAAGTCATTCAGCTGAAACGAACAGCGATGGGTTCGCTGGTTCTACCAGATGATTTAGCAGTGGGCAGTTATCGCTCGCTGACGCAAGAAGAATTAAAAGGACTGGCGGCGCATTTCCGCTGAGAAAGAGGGAGAAAATGAAGTATAAAACATTATTATTTGATGTCGATGACACGATCCTCGACTTTCAAGATACCGAAGATCAAGCCTTAAAAGCACTGTTTGAAGCTCATGGCTTGGAAATGACTCCAGAGCGCAAACAAAGCTATCAAACGATCAATCATGATTTGTGGCAGCAGTTTGAGCAAGGGAAAATCACGAGAGACCAAGTCATCAATGAGCGTTTTGGCTTGTTTTTTGAAACGCAAGGCATTCAGGTCGATAGTCCAGCAGTTGAATTGGCGTACCGAGAATTTCTAAATGAAGGACATAAACTGTTAGACAACAGTGATGAGATCTTAGCGGAGTTGGCGCAGCATTTTGACCTATACGTGGTTACGAACGGGGTTTCTGAAACCCAGTACCGTCGCTTGGAAGATGCCAAATTGAAGCCCTATTTCCGTGATATTTTTGTTTCAGAAGACACGGGTTATCAAAAACCAATGAAAGAATATTTTGACTACGTGTTTGCCCGCATACCAAACGTTAAAAAACAAGAAACAGTCATTATTGGCGATTCACTGACTTCAGATATCTTAGGCGGACAATTGGCAGGGATCGACACGATTTGGTTTAATCCAAAGAAAAAAAACAGTGGTGAGATTCAGCCTACCGTTGAGATCGAACGTTTGCAGCAATTACTTCCTTTATTGCAGCACTGATTCTACAGAAACAGTAGTAATTTGCCGAATTTTCGCTATAATAGAACCAGTGTGAATTTTTTAAGATGAAAGAGGTTAATTGAATGACGAATGGCAAGCCCATTATTATTGGTGTGACAGGTGGATCAGGTAGTGGAAAAACAAGCGTGAGTCGGGCGATCTTTAATCATTTCCCCAACCATTCTATTATGATGCTTGAACAAGACTCCTACTATAAAGACCAAAGTGATCTGAGCTTTGAAGAACGGTTGAACACCAACTATGACCATCCTTTTGCATTTGATACTGATTTGTTGATCGATCACTTGCAGCAGCTGCTTGCATATCAAACGATCGAAAAACCTGTCTATGATTATGTCGCTCATACTCGCAGCGAAGCAACGATCATTCAAGAACCCAAAGAAGTCATTATCTTGGAAGGGATCTTGATTTTAGAAGATGAGCGATTACGTAATTTAATGGATATTAAACTTTATGTTGATACAGACGATGATATTCGGATTATTCGCCGAATCAAACGTGATATGGAAGAACGTGGCCGGACGTTGGATTCTGTGATCGAACAATACTTGACGGTCGTAAAACCGATGTATCATCAATTTATCGAACCGACAAAACGGTATGCTGATGTCATCGTACCAGAAGGCGGCGAAAACCACGTAGCCATTGATTTGATTACGACCAAAGTGGCAACCTTCTTATCCTAAGGTTTCTTGAATCCATCGATTTGAACGTTTCTTTTGAGAAGAAACAACTGGTTCATGTAAAACTGCTGATAAGTGCTCTTTCTTGAAAGATGTTTATCCGCAGTTTTTGATTTTATAAAAAAAAAAACAGTAGTATTCCGACTAATTTTATGGTAAAGTAATCCTCATGCGACGAGTCGAGAAGGTCTAGCATTAGCTGACCAGATTGATAGCAGAGGCACACCGCGTAAGCAACCTACCGGATTTGTAGGGTGTCGGAATATTCCTTTTGTGGAGATAGGGTATTCTACTAGCAATAGTACTGTGAGTGAAAAAAGCTGTGAACAATTTTGTTCACAGCTTTTTTTTGTTTATTTACGTGAGAGAACAGCGATAGATGGTGGAAGGCTCTCCCCAAGGGTGGTAGCCAGTGCCGATCGGTTCGAAAGCAAACTGCTCATAAAAAGTAGAAAGATCCGTACATAGATACAGAGAATCAAAACCAGCTCCAGCAGCGCGCTGTTTAGCTGTTTCGATCAAAAGGCGGGCACCGCCTTGGCCACGCCACAAAGGGTCCACATACAAGGCGCAAAGCCAAGGCGTCAAATCCATCCGACTGATGAAGTCGTTGGGGATCAAGCCGCCGCAGCCGATGATTTGATAAGGTCCGTCGGATGCCATCTCATCGTTGACCAGCAGTAGCCATTGCGACAAAATGCTTGTTGAAAAACTATGGGTCAGGCTGTCTTCATAAACCATGAGGGAATCGGGGCCAGCCCACTGTTTTTGGAAGTAACGGATCGCTTCTGCTAAGTATTCAGGGTGTTCTTTAAGGGTGATGACCTGCATTTTTTTCTCCTTTATCCTTCTTTAGGTAAGCGAATCTGAAAAATAACCCCTCGTGGCTGCAGATCTTTGACCAGAATTTGTCCTTTGTGCTCTTCGACGATTTGCTTGGCGATCGCTAAGCCTAAACCATAGCCGCCGGTCTCCTTGGAGCGAGAACGATCCTCGCGGTAGAAGCGGTCAAAGATGCGAGCTTTCTCTTCATCGGAAATAGTTGGTCCCGTGTTTTTGACCTCGATCAGCCATTGCTTGTTAGAAATCTCCGATAAGAGCGTAATTTTATCACCACTGCTGGTATATTTTAAGGCATTATCTAGGAGAATCACGAGGACTTGATGAATTTTCTTTTGATCAAAGCAAGCGGTCGTTTTGGCAAAATTTTCGACAATAAAATGTTTTTGATCCAGTTCGGCAATTTCTTTGAAAGGTTTGACTAAGTCATCGATAAAAGGAACTAATTCGACGGTTTCTTTCGTTAACAGCAGTTGATTGGAATCACTGCGGGCAATCGTTAGTAGATCTGCCGTTAATCCAGTTAGCCGTCGGGTTTCCGCTAACGCTTGTGCAATGCTTTCAGATTCTTCAATGATCGTATGATTGGGCTTGGTAAACAGGCGCTCCAGACTATTTTGAATGATCGTCAATGGTGTGCGCAGCTCGTGAGAAGCATTTTCGACAAATTCTTGTTGTTTCTTCCACGAGGCTAAAATTGGGCGCATGTTCAAGCTGGAAAGCAAGTAGCTGATTCCGATCGAGAGAATCCAGAAAAAAATCATCGATAAAATCAAGATGGTTTGGAAATTGTTCATGGCATTTTTGATTTGATTGGTGTTCGCTAAGACTTGGATATAGCCGACCCCGGCGTCATTGGTTGGGGCTTTGGTGGTGATTGAGCGAAACAAAAGTGTCTCTTCTTCCTCTGACAAGGACTGATCCACCACTGAAAAAGACGTGATACTGTCTAAATGGCTCGTATCTAAAGATAGACTTGCCAATTGTGAAAAACGGCCGCCTAAAGTCTGTTTGTTTAAAATCTCGCCGTCCTCAGACCAGAGGATCAACTGGGTGTTGAAGCGATTGGTACCAGGGATCTTCGGCATTGCACTATCTGGTGGCAATACCTCTAGATTGGATTGTGAAGCGCTGATCTCAGCTTGGATCAAGCGGGTATCTTTGACTGCTTGTTCCAAAGAAATATCGGTTTGACGATAAGCCGATTGGTTGAATAATTGGAGCACGATCGTTCCTAAAAGTAAGAAGACCAAAGCAAAGGCACTGACATTTAGGAGAAAGGAGTGCAGCCGTTGTCTCTTAGAGCGTTCTTTATTCATAGACTAGGCTCCTTGCATAATATAGCCGACATTTCGCAACGTACGGATCTCTTTGTCGATTCCTGTCTGGCGCAAGTGTTTTCGCAGATTGCTCATGTAGACTTCTACGACAGTCAGGGTCGTTTCTGAATCGAACCCCCAGATGCGATCAAAAATCTGTTCCTTGGTCAAAATAATGTTTCTATTTTGTAGAAAATAGAGCAGTAGCTCAAATTCTTTCCCTTGAATCGGTAAAAGCTCCCCTTGATAGCTGACCTCGTTGGTGCCAAGGTTACAGAGCAACCCATTATATTCCAGTGTATTTTCATTGAACAAACCTAAGGAGCGTTTTAGCAACGCTTTGATCCGCATCAATAATTCTTCCCGATAAAAAGGCTTAGTCAAATAATCATCAGCCCCTTTTTGAAAGCCGGTTACTTTGTCTTCTAAGCCGTCTTTGGCTGTTAAAATCAGGACGGGTGTTTGGAGTCCTTTTTTTCGTAATGCTGAAAGCACCTCATAGCCGTTCATCTCAGGCATCATCAAGTCAAGAATAATCAAGTCATAGATCCCCGTTTCCGCCTCGTACAAGCCTTCACTGCCATCATATGCTTGCGTGACTTCACCGATTTCGCTGACGATCTCTTTCATATTTTCAGATAATGTTTTGTCATCTTCGATTACTAATAATTTAATCATGTTCCCACCTCTTTAAGGATAAGAATAGCACGAATAGCATAAAAAATGCTTAAAAAAACTGTTTTGTCTTAAGCTGCATTTAAGATAGCTGCCGTAAATTCAGTGCATGGATTTCAAGGGAGGAACATTTTATGAAATTAAAAAAAGTCTTTCAAAGAAAAGAGACGAAATATCTATTAACTAAGGAGCAATTTCCAGCATTTCTTGGCGAGTTGCAGCAAAAAATGACGATCGATGAATATGGGCAACACACGATTATGTCCTTGTATTACGATACCCGGGATTACCGCTTTATTCGTCATTCGATGGACAAACCGAAATACAAAGAAAAATTTCGGGTCCGCAGCTATGGGGTACCGACAGAGCAACAGTTGATTTTTTTAGAGATCAAGAAGAAAGTCAGTGGCGTGGTCTACAAACGCCGCGTTCCGATGCCCTATGCTGACTATTGCCGCTGGATGCAAACGGGGGTCTTGCCGTCAATGGAGGAAGCCCCGCAAATCGCCGCGGAGATCCACTGGTTATTTAAGAAAAACCCGGACCTGCTGCCGAAAGTATTGATTGCCTATGATCGCCTGTCGCTGTTTGTTGATGATGATAGTGAATTTCGTGTGACGTTCGATCAAAACATTCGCTTTCGCACCTGTGATCTCATGTTAGGTTCCGGCAGTGACGGTGCGCTAGTCGCACCGGAAGTCGGAGTGTTGATGGAAGTCAAAGCCCTCGGCTCTTATCCAATATGGTTTGTGGAACTGCTGAACAAATACAGTGTGCGCAAAGGCAGCTTTTCAAAATATGCCCAAACCTATCAACGGCATTTATTCAAGAAGGAGGAACGGTTACATGTTATCTAGTCTATTTTCTGGCGATACGAGCACCCTTGAATGGAGTAGCTTATTGATCTGTATCGCCGCCTCATTGCTTTTAGGATTATTAGTGGCAGCGATCCATATGATCCGCAATGTCTATACGAAAAACTTCGTCATTACCTTGGCAGTCTTACCGATTCTCGTTCAATCGGTGATCATGCTAGTCAACGGCAATCTTGGCACAGGGGTGGCGATCTTAGGTGCCTTCAGTTTGATTCGTTTCCGCTCGGTTCCCGGGGGTTCTAGAGAGATTACCAGCGTCTTTTGGTCGATGGGGATCGGTCTGGCAACTGGGATGGGGTATGTCGGCTATGTTGTCATTTTTTCCATTATCGTGGCGCTTTTCTTGACCCTTTTATATACGATGCCCTTTGGCGATCGACAAGCCACGAGTGAACGGGAACTGAAGGTCACGATTCCGGAAGATTTGGATTATCCACAATTATTCGATGATCTCTTTGAAAAATATACGCATTCTGCCAAACTGACATCGGTTCGAACGACGACGATGGGAAGCTTGTATGAATTGCGCTATCAGTTGCTGTTAAAAGACCAAGCGCAAGAAAAGCAAATCATTGATGAAGTTCGGGTTCGTAATGGCAATTTACCTGTTGTTTTAGGCAAGCTCACCGCTAACCGCGATGAGCTGTAGAAGGAGGAACCTTTTATGAAAAAACTCATTTATCCACTCTTGCTCTCATCGCTGCTCTTAGGCGCTTGCGGGCAAACCGATAGTACTAGCACGAGCAGCAGTTCCAGTTCCGCAGCAGCAGTTTCCGGTTCTGCCGCAGTGACCAACGTTTCAACGACCCTTGATGATTCTGTGGACTATTACGGTAGTTACGAAGAAGAAGATGTTGATGCTTCCTACGATGAGGCAACTGCTACGCAACTTGAATTGAATGGCAGCGACACGACGGCTGTTGATGGCGTTTCAGTGGAAGACCAAACCGTGACGATCACCCAAGCCGGCACCTATGTCGTCAGCGGGTCGTTAAGTAATGGCCAACTGGTTGTCAACGTCAACAAAGAAGAAAAAGTCCATCTGATCTTTGCTGGTGTCACGATCACCAATGAAGACGGGGCGGCCGTCGTCATCGAACAAGCAGAAAAAGTCATCACGACCTTAGCCAGTGATACGACGAATACTCTGACGGATGGCAGCAGCTACACCTTGGCTGAAGGCGAGACAGAACCAGATGCTGCCTTTTATAGTAAAGAAGATTTGTCCATCAACGGCGATGGGACGTTGGTGATCACAGGAAATTACAGCAACGGATTGCGCAGCAAAGATGATTTGGTTTTAGCAGGTGGTACGATTGAAATCACAGCGAAAAACAACGCCATCAAAGGAAAAGATTCCGTATCGATCTTGGCGGGGAACTACACACTGAACACCACTGAAGGAGATGGTATCCAAGCGAATAATACGGAAGATGCGGAAAAAGGCTACGTTGCGATCGATGGTGGTACCTTTACGATCCAAAGTGGTCGTGACGGGATCCAAGCAGAAACAAATTTAAGCATCCAATCAGCTGATATCACGATCAAAACGGCTGACGGAGCCCAAAGTCAGTCGCTAGTGACGGATGAAAGTTACAAAGGATTGAAAGCTGGCGGTGTGATGACCATCAGCAGCGGCACCTTTACGATCGATAGTGCGGATGATAGCTTGCATGCCAATGATACGATCAACATTGCAGGTGGCACGATCACTGCCAGCAGTGGCGATGATGGGATCCACGCCGACAATGAATTGACGATCTCCGACGGAACGATTTCTATCGAAGAATCCTATGAAGGATTAGAAGCAAGTGTAATCACGATTGCAGGTGGCACGACACACGTCGTGGCTAGCGATGATGGGATCAATGCCGGTGGTGGCAGTGATACGGATGAAACAACGGGACAATTTGGTCAAGACAGTTTTGGCGGCGGCCCTGGCGGCGGCGATACCGCGGATGACAGTAAACAGATCACGATCACTGGTGGAACGTTGGTCATTGATGCCGAAGGGGATGGCCTGGATAGTAATGGCAATGTCACCATGAGTGATGGCGTCGTCATCGTAAATGGTCCAACGACCGGTGGCAATGGTGCTTTGGACTATAACGGCACATTTGAACTCACCGGCGGCGTCTTGTTAGCGGCAGGCACGACCGATATGGCCATGAACGTTAGCGGTGGTAGTCAACAGTCGATCGGAATCAGTTTCGATCAAACCCAATCAGCCGAGACCCTAGTGACCTTAAAGGACAGTCAAGGTCAGACGATCTTGTCCTATGCCCCAAGCAAAAGCTACCAACACGTGGTTCTTTCCAGCCCAGATTTGACCGATAGCAGCTATACGTTGGTCAGTGGTGGGACGAATGATGCACAAGCAGTCTCCGGTTATTATGCTGGCGGAACCCTCAGTGATGGGACAGAGTTAGGAACATTGTCCGTCACGGATACTATCGCTAACTTGACCCAATCAGGTGCAACAGCGACAACCAATCAGATGGGCGGTGGTTTTGGTCGTTAGTTGAAGTTTCACCGATCATCACCAAATGGTTATCAATAAATCGAACAGATCGCAGGAAGCCGTTGCGGTCTGTTTCTATGATTCAAAAAATCAGGAGACGGTTTAAGGTCAATTTAAGCTAGGATCCTTATAGTCGAAAGACAATAAATAGCTATTCAGGAGGAACAAAGATGAATTTTTTGAAACGAGGTCTCCAAAGTTTATGGGCGAAAAAAGGCCGGAGCCTGTTGCTGATCGCCGTATTTTCTGCAATCTTGATTTTTGTATTGGCGGGTCTGACGATTCGCAGTGCGGCACTAGTAGCGACTGAAAATGCCCAGAAAAGTGTTGGCGCAACTGTGACGTTGCAAGCAAACCGCGAGCAGGCTTTTCAGCAAAGGAGCTCTTCTTCTGACAGCGATGACCAAAGCACCCGACCAGATCCAGGGAGTTTTCAATCGACACCAGTAGCGATTACTGATGCCCAAGCGATCGCCGATTTAGACGGGGTTGCCTCATATAGTTTTGAAGTCAGCACCTCTGCTGATGCCGTCAGCGGGATCGAACCGATCTCCAGCAGTGACTCATCGACAGAGTCAGAAGCAACCGATAGCAGCGAGACGGGGCAAATGGACGGTATGCCAGGAGGAATGCCTGGCGGTAATATGAGTACGGGTGATTTCCAAATCACTGGTGTATCAAGCAGTGCGGCGTATACGACTTTTTCGGAAGGAACAGCGACGATCACGGATGGAGAAGGAATTACTTCTGAGGATGAAGGTACGAACCAAGTCCTGATCGAATCCTCACTAGCTGAAGCGAATGATTTGGCGGTCGGAGATACGTTTTCGATCACTGATGCAGAGGACAATGAAGTAGACGTGACGATCAAGGGAATCTATGAAACGAGTGAAGTTGGCAACAGCATGAGCCAAATGTTCAACTTTCTCAATCCAGCCAACACGATCTTTGCTTCTTATACCCTTGCCAATACGTTGAGCGGCAATGAGGACACCATTGACTCGGCAACCTATACCTTGAGTGATCCGTCTGAGATGACAGCATTCGTGGAAGAAGCGGAAGGGTTGATCGATACAGAAACCTACAGCATTCAAACCAACGATCAAATGTATCAGTCGATGCTGACACCATTGAATAATGTCGCTAGCTTTGCAAAAAATATTATTGTGTTAGTTGCTGCTGCCGGTATCATTATTTTGACGTTGATCGTGATGATGTCGATTCGGGAACGTCGCTATGAGATTGGTGTATTGCTCTCTTTAGGCGAGTCACGGGCCAAAGTGATCTTACAGTTTTTCACAGAGATTTTTGTCTGTATGGTATTTGCTTTAGGGATCGCGGCCGCTAGCGGCAATCTTGTCGGGAATGCCGTCGGAGAGCAATTGTTGGCACAACAAACAGAGACAACGACTGATCAAGCAGCCACTGAAAACGCTGGTCCTGGAGGCGGGGAGATGCCGCAAATGGGCGGAAATCGTGGTGGTTCTTTCCCATCCTTCACCCAATCAGCAGAAGTGGAGTCCTTGGAGATCACCGTTTCCCCTCAACAAATTGGTTTATTGGCATTACTCGGTCTAGGGATCAGTTTTGGCTCGATCTTACTCTCTTCCGCGGGCATTTTGCGGTTGAATCCGAAAAAAATCTTGGTTTCTTAGGAGGAACGACATGACATTACGAACAGAACAATTAGGATATTGGTATCAAAGCGAAGCAGAAGCGCTGTTTCGTGACGTTGATTTGACCTTTGAACCTGGCAAGATGTATGCGATCTTAGGTTCTAGCGGATCGGGGAAAACAACCTTCCTGTCGCTGATCACGGGCCTAGATACCCCGAAAGAAGGAAAGATCCTTTACAACGAAGAAACGTTAGCAAAAATCGGATTGCGAGAATACCGCCGCAAAGATGTTTCCATCGTGTTCCAAGCGTATAATCTATTGCCTTATATGTCGGCACTGGACAATGTGATCACAGCCATGGCGATCGCGAAGTCGCAGCAAGCCGATAAAAAGGCCTATGCTTTAGCCAACTTAGCCAAAGTTGGTATCACGGAAGAACTGGCACTGAAAAAAGTGACCCAATTATCGGGTGGGCAACAGCAACGGGTCGCTATCGTTCGCGCGTTGTGCTGTGAACATGAACTGATCGTGGCTGATGAACCGACTGGAAACTTGGATGAAACGACATCTAAAGAAATCGTCAAACTATTTCAAGAAATTGCCCATGAGCAAAAAAAATGTATCATCTTAGTGACCCATGAACAAGAAGTAGCAAAGGCTTGCGATGTCGTTTATGAGTTGAAGGAACGAGCATTTTCTAAAATTGAAAGGTGAGCTTTGCGTATGGTAACTGCTAGTTAGTGAGACAAAGATCGTCATTCTTATTCCCTCATTGAGCAAGACTGAAATGAAAATACCGCAAAGTCTGCTTGCATCTTCTAGGTGCTCCTCTTACAATAGAAGTAATTGTAAAAGAAGGAACTTTTGAGAGGAGCAAGCAGATGCGGCTTTTTATTGACGGCGACGGTTCGCCGGTGAAAAATGAAGTGATTGAACTGGCTCAGCAGTATCAGCTGCCGGTAGTGATCGTGACCAGTGTCGATCATTATACGACCAAAGACTATCCCGCCCATGTCCACTTTGTCTATGTCGACAAAGGCTCGGATCGCGCGGATTATGAAATCGTGAAGGAGATAGAACCCGGCGATTTTCTCGTCACCCAAGATTATGGCTTAGCCTCGTTAGTCTTGCCCAAAAAAGCACGAGTTTTTCACCATAACAGTACTGAGTATTTGCCAGAAACGATCGATTTTTTATTAGGTCAACGCTACTTAGGTGCGCAGATGCGTAAAGCAGGCAAGCGCACAAAAGGACCGAAGCCCTTTACGAAAGAGGATCGGGAAGTCTTCAAACGAATCTTTGAAAACGAATTGCGACAGACCCTTGCAAAATAAGCACCCTCAAGACCCAGCTTCTGCATGAAACACGGGAATTGAAGGTGCTTATTTATTTCTTACGAAAACGATCATAAAAGTATTTGCCGACTAAAGCTACGATCGCGAAAAATGCCAAGGTATATCCGAAGATCCCCATCTGATGGACGAAGGCTCCTTGTTGCGGGCTGGCGACCACCAATAAGGAAGAGCCAAGGATGACCGCAGCTAGAATAATACCGATCACCAGTCGATTGACCATCTGATCAAAGCGATCCAATAGCTGTTTTTGTTCGCGGATCTCTAAATTTAACCGGTGTTTACCAGTGGCAAAAGTGTCTAAGACAGCCAAGGTCCGATCAGGAAGATGGCTAAGTGCCCGCAAGCTTTTTGCGGTTGCCAAGGCGCTTTTTTTCACCTCGTCTTCAATACTCAGCTGCTGTAAGAAATATTTTTGTGCAAAAGGCTGAGTGACTTCCATCATTGATAATTCGGGGTCTAAGGCTTTGATCACACCTTCCAAGGTGCCAAAAGCCTTAATCAGCAAGGTGATGTCTCGATGCATCTGCAGTTGGTTATCATGGCAGATCGTGATGACTTCCCCCATCACTTTTTGCAAGTCGATATCCTTTAGCGGCATATTATAGTAGTTTTCAACAAATTTTTGAAGATCCTGATAGAAGGCGACTTCATCAAAGGAACTGCCGCTGCTGTTGCACAAACGCAAGACAGCTTTGCCGACTTCTTGGGTGTCTTGGGTATACAAAGCAATCAATGCATCAGCTAAGCGACTGCGTAATGACTGATCCAAGTGTCCCATCATCCCAAAATCTAAGAAAATCACTTGGTAAGGCGGCATAATCGCTTCTTCTTGCCACTTCAATGAATAATCAACACCGCCGAGGACACCGACGCGCTGTTTGACTTGGAATGGTTTTGGTCGATTGGCTTGATCTGTGAAGACATGTAAAAAAAGATTGCCAGGATGCGGATCAGCGTGAAAGAAGCCATCTTCAAAGACTTGCTTCATAAAGTTTTCGACTAATAGCGTTCCCACTTGTTTTTTCACTGCTTTCACGGACTGATTGTCATAAACGATATCTTGATTGCTGCGGGTCAGCAAGCAGTTCAAACTTTCACCGGCCATGTAATCCATGACTAATACTTTTTGGGTGCACCATTCGGGATAAACTTTTGGCAATGCCAATTGCGGGTTTTGGTGATTGTTACGGTAGAATTCCTGCGCATTTTTCATCTCTTGCAAAAAATTTGTTTCATTGGCAAGGGATCGTCTGACTTCGCTTAACACGCTTTTTAAATCCACCACATTGGCTTCTGGAATTGCACGAACCAACGGTAGAGCCTTTTCAAAAAGATCGAGATCCACTTGAATCGCCGCAATGATTCCCGGATGCTGCACTTTGACGATCACTTCTTTGCCGCTGATCAAGTTTGCTCGGTGGGCTTGTCCGATGGAAGCTGAGGCGACTGGGATTTCATCAAAAGCGGAAAAAACTTCCGTTAGTGGCTGCTGTAGTTCTGCTTCCAGCAGTGCTTTGACCTTGGGAAATGGATCACTTTTGACATTGTCTTGTAACTGCTTGAAGGCATCAACGAAAGTGCTGGAAAGCAGGTCATTGCGGACCGAAAGCATCTGCCCGATTTTGATAAATGTTGGTCCTAATTCTTCAAACGCTTGACGCACCATTTCGGGATGCTGCTGTTTGCTGATATTTTGAACGACTTTGTATTTCAAAAAGACTTGAAGGATTTGTTTTAATCGTCCTTTTCTAGAAGGAGCAGTTTGTTCTGTCATAGGTCCCACCTCTTTAAACGTGCCGTGATATATTCATAGTACTGACAAAATGAAAAACATTCAACTAACGACTGTGTAAGCTTAAAGAAATTTCTGCAAGATTTAATGCCGGTTGGTCGATTTTGTGCTAAAATGTGGAAGACTTAGTTTGGTAGAATCAATGAATACAGGAGGAAATTCTTTTGAAAATCATTTTATTATACGGGGGACGCAGTGCAGAGCATGAGGTATCACTGTTATCCGCTTTTTCAGTTGTTAATGCTGTATATTATAATTACTACCAAGTTCAATTAGTAATGATCACTAAAGAAGGACGCTGGTTAAAAGGCCCATTATTGTCTGAGGCGCCAACGTCACCAGATACTTTGGCATTGACCAACGAAGAGACCAAAGGGGAAGAAATTTCACCTGGGGCCATCTATGAAGAA
The DNA here is from genome assembly GCF_050544075.1 of Enterococcus sp. AZ188. Taxonomy (NCBI): domain Bacteria; kingdom Bacillati; phylum Bacillota; class Bacilli; order Lactobacillales; family Enterococcaceae; genus Enterococcus; species Enterococcus sp. AZ188. Next base: position 3,266,444 of record NZ_CP172943.1, on the reverse strand, counting down.
GACGCGATCGTCTTTCCATTGCTCCATGGACCAAACGGCGAAGACGGCACGATCCAAGGGTTTTTAGAAACCATCGGAATGCCTTATGTCGGAGCCGGTGTCTTGACTAGTGCCTGCGGGATGGACAAAATCATGACCAAGTACATCTTGCAAGCTGCGGGAATTCCGCAAGTTCCCTATGTACCAGTCTTGAAAAATGCGTGGAAAGAAAATCCGAAAAAGATTTTCGATCAATGTGAAGGCAGTCTGCTTTATCCGATGTTTGTCAAACCTGCCAACATGGGCTCAAGTGTCGGTATCTCGAAAGCCGAGAACCGTGAAGAACTGCAAAATGCGCTACAAGAAGCGTATCGCTATGATACCCGAGCGATCGTTGAACAAGGAATCGAAGCCCGTGAGATCGAAGTCGCTGTTCTTGGAAACGAAGACGTGCGGACCACCATGCCGGGAGAAATCGTAAAAGATGTTGCGTTTTATGATTACAATTCCAAATACATTGACAACCGAATCGAGATGCAGATTCCTGCACAAATTCCCGAAGAAACACAAGCCAAAGCCCAAGAGTTTGCGAAAAAAGCCTATACGATGTTGGGCGGCAGTGGGTTGAGCCGTTGTGATTTCTTTTTGACCAATAAAAACGAGCTCTTTTTAAATGAGCTGAACACGATGCCGGGATTCACTGAATTCAGCATGTACCCATTGCTATGGGAAAAGACCGGATTGCCGTATGGTGATTTGATTGAAGAATTGATCCAATTAGGGATGAATCGTTTCAACCAAAGACGTTCTTTCTTGACGAATGTGGAAGAAGCAGAAGTTGAAGCAGAGAATGAAAAAGAAGCAGAATAAATAGCAGGAAGAAAGCCAGCTCAACTCAAGGAAAATACTTGAAGCGATCTTGGGCTTTCTTTTTTTGTAAAAAAGGAGCGAAACTGATGAATTTTACTGTAAAAGAAGCCGCTGCCGTATTTGGTCAGCCAATTGAAAATGAGACACCACTTGCCTCTGTGGAGTTTGACAGCCGTCTAATCAAAGAAAACAGTCTTTTTGTTCCCTTGGCGGGGACTCGGGATGGACATGAATTTGCCCAACAAGCCAAAGACAATGGTGCGATCGCGACATTGTGGAGTCATCCCACCATCCAACCACCGCAAGGCATCCTTGTGATCCCCGTCAAGGATACTGTCAAAGCGTTCCAACAGTTAGCACGAGCCTACAAAGAAAAACTTGCGCCAAAAATCATCGCTATTACCGGAAGTAATGGGAAAACAACCACAAAAGATATGGTAGACGCGGTTATGGCACAAAAATACCAGACCTACAAAACTCAAGGTAACCATAACAATGAACTAGGCGTGCCTTTGACTATCTTGCATGCACCAGAAGATACGCAAGTGTTGATTTTAGAAATGGGAATGGACCATGCAGGAGAGATCGAAGTCCTTTCGCGCTTAGCAGAACCTGATGCTGCTGCTATCACGTTGATTGGCGAAGCCCACATTGAAAACTTAGGGTCCAGAGAAGGGATCGCCAAAGCCAAAATGGAGATCACCGCAGGATTGAAAAAAGACGGCTTCTTTATGATGCCGGCGGATGAACCATTGTTAGACCCCTTTGTTCCTAACTTGACGCAGCCCATTGAAACTTTTGGCTTAACAGAGGGAGATCTGCAAGGAGACATCGTAGAGGAATCGCAAGATCAAACGATTTTTACGGTAGCAGGTACGACTTTTACCTTACCGGTATTAGGCGGTTATAATGTCAAAAATGCCTTGATCGCGATTGGTTTAGGACGTCATTTTGGTGTATCAAATGAAGCCATCAAGGAGGGCTTGGCGCATTTTCAATTAACGAAAAATCGGACCCAATGGGTGACTGCCGGTAATGGAGCAGCGATTTTGAGCGATATTTACAATGCCAATCCGACTGCCATGGGTCTCGTATTGGATAGTTTCCGCAAATTGCCGTTAGAAGGACGACGGATCGCCGTATTGGCAGATATGCTTGAATTAGGACCAGATTCTGCACAAATGCACGAGCAGATGGCCGCACATTTAGATGACTCGTTCCAACTAGTTTTTCTTTATGGCAAAGAAATGCAAGCATTGCAAAAACGACTAGCTCAGTCACCACTTGCTGACAAGGTGCGCTATTTTGCGACAGATGAAAAACCACAACTGATCGCCTCCTTAAAGGAAACTTTAGAACCTTCCGACAGCTTGGTAATCAAAGGGAGCAATGGCATGGGCTTGAGCGAAGTCGTTGATGCACTAAAAGGAATGTAAAGCGGAGTTGAAATCTTGCTGAAACTTTCAAAACGTGTTATACTTATCTAACGCCGAAAGATGAAGCACAGAATGATTACTGTAAAAAACATTGACGTTTTGAGATAAAATGATGGCTGAGACAAACAACACTTGTTTTAGCCTTTTATAATGCCTTCGTGAAGCGGTTTTTCGGTACCGAGAGAAAGATAAGAGTAAATGGGACTACTCTTGTGTTTCTGAAGAACTAACCTACGCTTCGATGATAGAAAAACAGGCATCGAAAAGATGACCAGCCTAGGAGGATCCATTTGAAATTTAAAGATCTAGAATTATCCAACGAATTATTGACTTCTGTTGAGCGTGCCGGCTTTGAAGAAGCAACACCCATCCAAGAAGCAACGATTCCATTAGCCTTAGCAGGCAAAGACGTGATCGGTCAAGCACAGACCGGTACTGGTAAAACCGCCGCATTTGGTTTGCCAATGTTAGAAAAAATCGACCCAGCGAACCATCAACTACAAGGATTAGTGATTGCCCCAACCCGTGAATTAGCGATCCAAACCCAAGAAGAATTGTATCGTCTTGGTAAAGACAAAAAAATTCGCGTTCAAGCAGTTTACGGTGGAGCCGATATCGGCCGTCAAATCCGTCAATTAAAAGATCGTCCCCATATCGTAGTTGGTACGCCAGGACGTATGTTAGACCATATCAACCGCCACACCTTAAAATTAGGTACGGTTGAAACGCTTGTATTAGATGAAGCAGACGAAATGTTGAACATGGGCTTCTTGGAAGATATTGAAAAAATCATCAGCCAAGTGCCAGATGTTCGTCAAACGTTACTATTTTCAGCAACAATGCCGCCAGCAATCAAAAATATCGGCGTGAAATTCATGAAAGAGCCTGAACATGTTCAAATCAAAGCCAAAGAAATGACCGCTGATTTGATTGATCAATACTATGTTCGCTCAAAAGATTACGAAAAATTCGATGTCATGACTCGTTTGTTGGATGTGCAATCACCAGAATTGACGATCGTTTTCGGTCGTACGAAACGTCGTGTTGATGAATTGGCACGTGGTTTAGAAGCCCGTGGCTACAAAGCTGAAGGCATTCATGGGGACCTTTCTCAACAAAAACGGATGAGCGTTTTACGTTCATTTAAGAGTGGTCAATTAGATATCTTAGTTGCCACAGACGTAGCAGCTCGCGGATTAGATATTTCTGGTGTTACACACGTTTACAACTACGATATCCCTCAAGATCCTGAAAGCTATGTTCACCGGATCGGACGTACAGGTCGTGCCGGAAAAGGCGGAATGTCAGTGACTTTCGTTACACCAAACGAAATGAGCTACTTGCATGTCATTGAAAACTTAACGAAAAAACGGATGACACCAATGCGCCCACCAACCGAAAAAGAAGCTTTTAAAGGTCAATTAGGTGCCGCAATCGAATCTGTTGAAACAAAATTGGATGAAAATGGTTTGGATAAATACTTGCAAGCAGCCGACGATCTTTTGGAACGTTATTCTGCACAAGATTTAGCAGCACTGCTTCTAAAAACAATGGCGAAAGATCCAGCTGATTTAGAACCAGTCAAAATCACACCAGAACGCCCATTACCTCAAGGAAAAAAATCATTCAATAAAAACGGACGTCGCAGCAATAACAGCAATGGCGGCAATCGTAACCGCAAAGAAAACGGTGGGAACCGTAGCGGCGGCAACGGCAATAAAGCCCGTGGTAACTATTCAAAAGATGGTGCCCGTAAAAACAATCGCCGTAGCAACGACAAAAAACGCGGTTTCGTTATCAGAAATAACCAAGACTAATTGAGTTTGTGGACCTTGTAAGGAAACTTGCAAGGTCTTTTTTATATAAAAAACAAATACGAGCAAATGAAAATCTTAATCTCCGTATAAACTCGTCAGATTTGAATGGTAATTCGCCATTTTTTTGGTAGAATGGTAACTAGCTAAACAAGGGCCAATTCCAATTTGGAAACCCCTATCTTAAGTAAAGGTAGCGAGAAGAATGATTAAAGGAATCGGGATCGATGCAGTCGAGCTGCCTCGAATGAAAGAATTAATTGAAAAAAAACCTCAGTTTATAACGCGTATTTTAACAGAGAAGGAAGCAAAATTATTTGCCCGTTTGCCCCTGAAACGTCAGGTAGAGTTCCTCGGGGGGCGCTATGCCTGCAAAGAAGCGTTCTCCAAAGCTTGGGGGACAGGGATCGGCAAAGTTTCTTTTCATGATATTGAAGTCTTGACCAATGAATTCGGTGCACCGATCGTTACCAAAGCACCGCACCCTTTAGAAAAAACGTTTGTCAGTATCACCCATACAAATGATACTGCCTTTGCACAAATTATCTTAGAAGTATCGGATAGTGAGTAACCTGAGTGGAAGTCGTCACTTGGTGAAAAAACTACGATACTTTATGGACGAACAGCCGACTACATAAAACCAACTTAATTTGTTTGTCTGATCAAGCATTAGTAGAAAGAAGGAACTGGAAATGGTGGTTGCTTACCATAGACCAACGAAAGCGATTATTGATACGACCGCGATTACCGAAAACATCAAAAATGAGATTGCTCACTTACCAAGCGAGACGTTTCTTTTTGCGGTGGTAAAAGCCAATGGGTACGGACACGGAGCGGTACAAACTGCTCAAGCAGCCAAAGAAGGCGGTGCAGCCGGTTTTTGCGTTGCGACGATCGATGAGGCAATCGAATTGCGAGAAGCAGGAATCACTGACCCGCTGCTGATTTTAGGGGTTGTGAACGTGCAAGATATTCCCTTACTTGCAGAATACGATTTTTCTTTTCCAGTCGCTTCGATGGACTGGTTGGTAGAAGCCGGTACTTATTTGGAGGAGAATCCTATAAAGACACCGCTTAAAGTACATGTCAAAGTGGATACCGGCATGGGGAGAATCGGTTTTTTGACCCCAGAAGAAGTGCTTCAAGCCGTTCTTTGGTTGGAAACTCATCCCACATTTGATTGGGAAGGAATCTTTACCCATTTCTCCACAGCCGATCAAGCTGATACAACTTATTGGGAAACACAGCACCAGCGGTTTAAAGAAGTCTTAACTGTTTTGCCTTATTTGCCGACATATATACATACAGGCAATAGCGCGACCTCCTTGTGGCACAAAGAGGCCGTTGGGAATATGGTCCGTTTTGGGATCGCGATGTATGGATTGAATCCGTCAGGTCATGCATTGAAGGAACCATTTTCCTTAAAACCAGCCCTTTCACTTGTTTCTGAACTGATCCAAGTGAAATTACTTGAAAAAGGAGCGGGGATTGGCTATGGTGAGACATATATCACGCCCCGTCAGGAATGGATCGGCACTGTGCCTATCGGTTATGCGGATGGCTGGTTACGAAAAATGCAAGGCTTCTCACTCTTAGTAGAAGGCGAACCTTGTGAAATCGTCGGTCGGGTGTGTATGGATCAACTGATGATTCGTTTGCCGCGAGCCTTTGCTGTCGGTACAACGGTCACGTTGATTGGTGAGAATCATGGGAAACGAATTACGATGCAGGATGTTGCAGACCAGTTAGAAACGATTCACTATGAAGTAGCGTGCACCCTCTCAGCAAGGGTTCCGCGAGAATATAAAAGTTAGGGTGGTCCTATGGTAAAAAGGGGAGATATTTATTTTGCCGATCTTTCACCAGTCGTTGGATCGGAGCAAGGCGGAATACGACCGGTCTTGATCATTCAAAATGACTTGGGCAATCACTTCAGTCCCACCGTGATCATTGCGGCGATCACGGCAAAAATGGCGAAGCCGAAATTACCAACCCACATTGGGATTTCCGCTTCTTGCACAGGGATTGGCAAAGACTCCGTCATTTTGATGGAACAGATCCGCACGATCGACAAAAGTCGGTTGAAAGAAAAAGTTTGTCATTTAGACGATAAAGTGATGTGTGAAGTCGATGCTGCTTTGATGATCAGTATTGGTGTGGAGCCGACCTTTGCTACATCAACGATCGAGGTGTAAGACAAGCAATGGGGTATGTAGTATTAATAGTAGTTGTCATTTTATTGATTCTCTTTACTTATAAACATATTCGCCGTTTTCTTTCAGAAACCAAAAAGCGCAACGAAACCATGGAACAAGGGTATTACCTTGTCAGTCATACATATGAAGAGAAACGGGAACAGACCCATTATTACGGCGTTTTTCAACAAGGAGACAAAGAACTGATATTAGAAATGTCACTCCAGCTTTATTTACAGCTACAGCCACCGCAACGGGGGATGTTGACCGCCAAAGAAGGCCGAGTCCTTTCTTTTGAAGGGTGATCATGTGAAGAAAGCAGTGCCCATGAGAGAGTATCTCTTCAAGGAAAAGCAAACAAGCAGGAAAGAGCTGCTCCATTTATTTCACAGGAGTTGGTTCATTCACTGCTTGTTTTTTATGACTAAAATGTTTGTGAGAGCTATTTCAAGCAAGATGGCGTGATGGATGGGAACATTGAGCATCGAAAAAATGATCAACCAGCGCAGTAGAGCAACGGTTTTGCTTTGACAAACAACCAAGGTACGGTTGCTTTTCACAAAGAATTCAGTTATAGTATGTAGCGACTAGTTTGAAAAGAGGGAAAAAAGTGAACCCATCGATTTATGGACTTACCAAATCAGATCTATCTTTGTGGATAACTGAACAAAATGAAAAGAAATTTCGAGCCAACCAAGTGTGGGAGTGGCTCTATGAAAAACGAGTAACCAGCTTTGAAGAAATGACCAATTTACCGAAACCTTTGATTGAGAAACTGACGGCAGCCTTTGTGATCAATCCCCTGAAGCAGATGGTGGTACAAGAAGCCAGTGATGGGACCGTCAAGTATTTATTTCAATTGCCCGACAATCACATGATTGAAACGGTCTTGATGCGTCAAGAGTATGGCATGTCGGTTTGTGTGACGACCCAAGTCGGTTGCAACATCGGCTGTACCTTTTGTGCCAGTGGGTTATTAAAGAAACAGCGGGATTTAACAGCAGGCGAGATCGTGGCTCAAATCATGTTAGTACAACACTATTTTGATGAACGCAACGAGGGAGAACGGGTCTCTCACGTAGTCGTCATGGGGATCGGCGAACCCTTTGATAACTATGACAATGTGATGCATTTCTTGCAGATTATTAACGACCCAAAAGGTTTAGCGATCGGTGCGCGGCATATTACCGTGTCAACCAGCGGCTTGGCGCATAAAATCAAAGAGTTTGCGGAGAACGGCTTGCAAGTGAACCTAGCGATTTCGCTGCATGCCCCAAATAATGAAGTCAGAACCTCCATGATGCGGATCAATCGGAGCTTCCCGATTGAAAAACTGATGGCAGCGGTCGATTATTATTTAGAAAAAACCAATCGTCGCATCACGTTTGAGTATATCATGCTGGATCATGTCAACGACCGACCGGAACATGCCCGTCAGTTGGCAGCATTATTGAAGGATAAAAAGAAATTGTCTTACGTCAACTTGATTCCTTATAACCCAGTGAGTGAGCATGACCAATATGCTCGAAGTAAAAAAGCCGATGTGTTAGCTTTTTATGACATTTTAAAGAAAAACGGCATCAACTGTGTGATTCGTAAAGAACATGGGACAGATATCGACGCAGCATGCGGACAGCTGCGAAGCAAACAAATGAAAAAAGAAGCTTCTGCTTCTTAAACAAAAAAAACCAAAAGAAGGACTGCACAAGCGCAGTTCTTCTTTTGGTTTTTTATTATCTAAGCAATTAAAAAACGCCTTAAAGAAAGCGTATTCCTGTAAAGAAAATTCAAAAAACATTGTTTTACAAGAAAAAAATAGATTATACTAAAAGCTGGTATTCATTAAAAATAACTTACTGTGAAAGGATGATTTGATGGAATGGATTAAATTAATTGGTATTCTAGTTATTTTAGTCGGCTTTTTGCTGAAGCTAGATACTATTGCTGTCGTAATCGTTGCTGGTTTTGTCACCGCGCTTGTATCGGGAATTTCTGTTGTTGATTTTTTAACAATGTTAGGAGAAGCGTTTGTCAATAATCGACTCGTGACACTGTTCTTGTTGACATTACCAATGGTCGGCTTGTCGGAACGTTTTGGCTTGAAACAGCAGGCCGTCATATTGATTGAAAAAATCAAAGGCTTGACACCAGGGAAGTTTTTGAGTTTGTACTTATTTATTCGGGAACTTGCTGGCTTTTTCTCTATTCGGATCCAAGGACATACGCAATTTATCCGCCCAATCGTTAACCCGATGGCGCAAGCTGCTGGGGAAAATAAATTTGGGGAACTGGATGAAAAAGATCAGGAAAAAATCAAAGCTCGGGCTGCCGCTAATGAAAATTTCGGGAATTTCTTTGCCCAAAATACCTTCGTGGCTGCTTCTGGTGTGCTGTTGATCGTAGGAACGTTGCAATCACTTGGATATGATGTGGCAGCTAGTTCGATCGCGCAAGCATCATTGCCGATCGCATTGATCGTCTTAGTTATTGCCACGTTATCGAACTTGCTCTTTGATCGCAAATTAGCAAAAAAATATGGCAAGAAGGAGGAGAAATAGATGGAAGGAATCGTTAACGGATTACTAGAATTCTTTTATATCTTGATTGGGCTGCTGTCGATCATGACGGCTGTCCGGGTTTTTCGTGAAGCAGACCATCCTACACGATTAGGCACCTCTGCCTTTTGGTTACTGCTAGGGGTCGTCTTTGCTTTCGGAAATTTTTTGCCGTATCTTGTGGACGGAATTTTGATCGTTTTGATGGGCTGTTTGACCTTCTTCAAACAAGTACAGATCGGTAAAATCGTCGACGTTGATGATGAAAAAGCCGAAGCGTCAGCAAAACGGATCGGTAGTACGATCTTCGTACCATGTATCAGCTTGGCATTGATCGCTGTGGTGATTTCTTATACACCATTAGGGGGCCAAGTGGGGATCGGGATCGCGTCGATCTTAGCACTCTTGTTGGCAGTCGTGCTAACTTCCGCTAAACCAAAAACAGTGTTAGACGATTCCGACCGGATGCTTCGCCAAGTCGGAACTGCCGGTATCTTGCCGCAGTTATTAGCAGCACTAGGTGTCATTTTTAACGCTGCTGGTGTTGGTGATGTGATTTCTCAAGGAATCTCTGGCGTCGTGCCAGAAGGCAATCGTTTTATCGGTGTCGTGGCTTACTGTTTAGGAATGATGATCTTTACTATGATCATGGGAAATGGCTTTGCAGCATTTACCGTTATAACTGCCGGTATTGGCGTACCTTTCGTAATGGCGCAAGGCGGCGATCCAGTTGTTGCTGGCGCTTTAGCAATGACCGCTGGTTTTTGCGGCACGTTGCTGACCCCGATGGCAGCCAATTTCAATGCACTGCCAGTGGCTTTGTTAGAGATGAAAGACCCTAATGGTGTCATTAAAGCACAAGCCCCAATTGCTTTATTATTGTTAGTGATCCACATCGCTTTAATGTACTTTTGGGCATTTTAGTGGTAAAACAGAGATGGAAGGATGATGGAAATGAAACTATTAATTACCGGATTTGATCCATTTGGCGGAGAAGCAATCAATCCTGCCTTAGAAGCAGTGAAATTACTGCCAGATACAATTCATGGTGCACAGATCGTGAAAGCAGAGATCCCCACTGTATTTGGGAAATCAGCGGCGATCGTCGAAGAGAAAATTGAAGAGGTCCACCCAGATGTCGTCTTAAACATCGGTCAAGCGGGCGGCCGGTTTGCCATCTCACCAGAACGAGTGGCAATCAATGTGGATGATGCCCGGATTCCTGATAATGAAGGCAATCAACCCGTCGATGAAGCGATCCAAACAGAAGGAAAGCCTGCCTACTTCACACAACTGCCAATCAAAGCAATGGTAGAAAATATGAAAAAAGCAGGAATACCTGCAGCCGTTTCTAATACTGCTGGAACTTTCGTCTGCAACCACATCATGTATCAAGTACAATACATGATCGATACAAAATACCCTGAAATGAAAGGCGGTTTTATTCACGTGCCATTTATTCCTCAGCAAGTCGTCGATAAAGCAGGACAGCCTGCAATGAGCATCGAAGACATCGCCAAAGGATTAACTGCAGCAGTGGAAGCTATCGTTGATTATGCCGACAAAGAAGATTTAAAAGCGATTGGCGGCGCGATCCATTAATCATTGAAGGACATCCTTTCGAGGACAAAACAAAAGTTCTTAAAATGAAAAGACCTGATCAGTAAGCATGCGATCAGGTCTTTTTTGTCTGAATTTGATAAGAAATCATCCTTGTTTTCTGCATGTTTACTTTTCTATCAGACATTTCTCATTTTGATGACTGAAATGAAAAAAGCAGACAGAAAATGAATGTAAGTTACATTTAACCATGTTTTTTTATTATTTTTTTCGCTTTATTTCTTATAAATAAAGAAAGGAAAAATAGCATTTAACGAATGTTTGATGAGAGTAAGGTAAGTAAATACCAAGAAAACTTTCTTCCAAAGGTGTTTTTTATCGAAAAAGGGATTGCTTTTTTAATAATTATTAATTAAAATCTTATCTAACTTCAGAAATCGAATGATTATTCTGAAAATTAATTCAATTAAGGGGTAGGACAGGATGAAAAATAAATGGGCCTATGGTTTAGTAGCTGTGTGTGGCGTGGTGTTAGCCGGCTGTACAACAGGCGGAACAAATAGTTCAAGCAATGACACAGCAACTAGCGGCGATAGCAACGCAGAACAAGTATTTAACGTAGTGGTTTCACAAGAAATGCCAAGTGCGGATCTTTCATTAGCAACCGATACGATCAGCTTCAGTGCATTGAACAATGTATATGAAGGACTGTATCGTTTGGATGCTGACAGCACACCACAACCTGCTGGTGCAGCTGAAGCAGCTGAAGTCAGCGAGGATGGACTAACTTACAAGATCAAATTGCGTGAAGATGCGAAATGGTCAAATGGTGACCCTGTTACAGCAGCGGATTATGTTTATGGCTGGCAACGGACGGTCAAACCTGAAACTGCATCAGAATATGCGTATCTATTTTCACCAGTCAAAAATGCGGATGCCATCACAGCTGGCGATACGGATCCATCAGAGCTAGGCATCAAAGCAGTGGGGGATTACGAATTAGAAATCACCCTAGAAAAAGCAACACCTTACTTTGATTACTTATTAGCATTCCCATCATTCTTCCCACAAAATCAAAAAGTAGTGGAAGAAAATGGCGATCAATATGCATCAACAAGCGACAATGCCGTTTATAATGGACCATTTGTCCTGACTGGTTTTGATGGACCAGGAACGGATACAGAATGGGCTTATGAAAAGAACGATCAGTATTGGGACAAAGACACTGTTAAATTACAAACGATCAACGTAAGCGTCGTGAAAGAATCCTCAACTGCCTTGAATCTTTTCCAAGATGGTCAAGCAGATGATGTCATCCTAACAGGTGAACTGGCGCAACAGATGGCTAACGACGAAGCATTCGTTTCTCAACCAGAAGCAACGACTTCTTACTTAGAATTGAATCAACGTGATGAAGATTCACCTTTCCGTAACGAAAATTTGCGTAAAGCAATCTCTTATGCGATCGACCGTGATGCCTTAGTAACATCGATCTTAGGTGATGGTTCAATTGCTTCAAGTGGTTTGGTTCCAGAAGGCATGACTTTCAGCCCTGGCGATCATACAGACTTCACAGAAGCAGCTGGCAGCGTCATTAGCTACGATCAAGAGAAAGCAAAAGAATATTGGGAAAAAGCCAAAGAAGAATTAGGAATCGATTCATTAGAATTTGATATCTTAGCTTCTGATACAGACTCAACCAAGAAAATCATTGAGTACTTGCAAGACACGATCGAAAAAACATTGGACGGTGTGAAAGTCACGTTAAGTCCAGTTCCATTCTCTGTTCGTTTGGATCGTTCAAATGCGGGTGATTTTGATACAGTAATGGGCGGTTGGGGTGCTGACTATGCCGATGCAAGTAGCTTTACTGACTTGTTTACGACAGGTAACTCATACAACCGTGGTCAATGGAGCAGTGAAGAATACGATGCAGCTGTAAAAGCAGCAGGTACGACCAATGCCAATGACCCTGACAAACGTTGGGAAGATTTAGTCAATGCAGAAAAAATCATTATGAATGAACAAGGTGTCATTCCAGTTTATCAAAAAGCGGAAGCACATTTACGTGCAACAAAAGTCAAAGGTGTTGTTGCTCACGCAGCGGGCGCACAATACGACTACAAGTGGACATCAATCGAATAATCACGAGTAGTTGACTTGAAATGCCGAAGAAAAGGCTGGGACAATTTCTTGTCTCAGCCTTTTGCTTCTCATTTCAATGAGTAAAAATATAAGAGTGAAATTAACTAGTAGCAATCATTAAAAAGAGCAATGAAAGGAATAACAAGAAGACACCAGGCCATAACCAAAAGGCGTAACTCTGTTTGCCGACTTGGGATAATTTCAGATAATCTGTTTTATTTTTGGAAAAAGCTTTCTTCATGGAATATTGAAAATGGTCAAAGAAACCAGAAGCAAATACCCATAAAAAACCGCCAATGATCAAAAAGAACAGCGCCCACAAGAAAAGGGCATCTGAAAGAGCTGCTATGGAAAATTCATTTTTTATGGCTAACCATCCGCCAGAAATTGCGAGGCATAGGAGGGGTATGAGCCCACTACTTTTTTTTATTTTCATGATCTGACTCCTTTTTAATGATTCGTACTATGTTAATTTACATAATTATTGAATAGAAGTCAAAATACTTAAGGGGGAAACTGCGTGAACAGCTTTTTGAAATATTTATTGAAACGAGTGTTCTACATGGTCTTAACATTATGGCTGATTGCCACGATCACCTTTTTCTTGATGCAATTTTTGCCAGGAACACCATATACGAATGCTGAAAAATTAAGTCCAGAACAAATTGCCTTGCTAAATGAGCAAGCAGGATTGGACAAACCGATCATTACCCAATATTGGCTTTATTTGACCAATCTACTAAAAGGTGACTTTGGGATCTCTTTCCAATTTAAAAACCAGCCAGTAGCGAATTTATTATCAGGAAGAATCGGACCTTCACTGCAACTAGGACTACAAGCGATCATCTTTGGTACCTTCTTTGGGATCATTTTAGGAACGATCTCTGCAATGAAACAAAATACTTGGGTCGACACAACGTCTACCTTAGTGGCGATCTTAGGGCGTTCGATCCCTAACTTTGTCTTTGCCGTTTTGCTGCAATATATTTTTGCCATCAAACTAGGGATCTTGCCGATTGCCAAGTGGGAGACCTTTGCCAGCACGATCTTACCGACCGTCGCCTTAGCGATGTCGCCGTTAGCGGATTCCGCTAGGTTTATTCGAACCGAGATGGTGGAAGTGCTGCATAGTGATTATGTCGAGTTGGCACGAGCAAAAGGTTTGAGCCGCTGGGAAATTGCCTTCAAGCATGGTTTGCGGAATAGTTTGATTCCGTTATTGACGTTGTTAGGACCGCTAGCTGTCGGTTTGATGACTGGTTCCCTTGTCGTAGAAAATATTTTTGCGATCCCGGGTATCGGTGAACAGTTCGTAAAATCAATCATGACCAATGACTATCCGACGATCATGGCGGTAACGATCCTTTATTCCGCAATGTTGGTCTTTGTGATTCTTGTTGTTGATATTTTATATGGAATCGTTGATCCGCGGATCCGAGTTTCAGAAGGGAGTCGTGGCTAATGGCAGAGAAACCTTACACAGCAAATGATGTTGCTGCCATCGATGCAGCCAAATTTCAACCGTTACAAAAAAATACCAATGAAGAGCGTGAAGCGATCGCAACCCCCTCATTAACCTTTTTCCAAGATTCGTGGCGTCGTTTGAAAAAGAACAAAGCCGCTGTTTTCTCAATCGTTTTGTTGCTGATCATTATTACGATCTCAATCATTACCATTTTTGTCTCGCCACATGATCCGACCGCGCAAAATGTGACCTTTACAAATCTGCCGCCGAAAATTCCCGGTATCAACATCAATGGCTTAAACGGCTATGCGATGGTGGGAGGCGAGCTAGTAGATAAGTATGCAGCTGCCAATGTACCTGACGGGACATATTTCCTTTTAGGAACGGATGGATTAGGTCGTGACTTATTGAGTCGTCTATTTGTAGGGACACGTATCTCCTTATTGATTGCGTTTATCGCAGCGATGCTAGATATCATCTTTGGTGTAACCTATGGTTTGATCTCTGGTCTTTTAGGTGGACGAATCGATAATGTGATGCAACGTTTCCTAGAAATCTTATCAGGTATTCCCAACTTGGTGGTAATGATCTTAATGCTGGTAGTTTTCGAACCTGGGATCTTCTCGATCGTGGCAGCAATGGCGATCACTAACTGGATTCCAATGGCGCGGATCGTACGGGCCCAAACAATGAAACTAAAAGATCAGGAATTCGTTTTAGCCGCAACAACGCTGGGGGAAAGCCGTCTCAAGATTGCGATGAAACACGTATTACCAAATATTTCCAGCGTGATCATCGTACAAATGATGTTCAGTATTCCCTCGGCGATTTTCTTCGAGGCCTTCCTAAGCTTTATTGGGCTAGGATTAAAACCACCTTCAGCATCTTTAGGGATGTTACTAAGCGATGGCTACAAAACCTTCTTGTTCCTGCCTTACCAAATGTGGGTACCGGCTGTGACCTTGTCTGTGATTATGATTGGGTTCAACTTGCTGGCAGACGGTTTGCGTGATGCCTTTGATCCGAAAATGAAAGAGTGATTGCTATGAAAAAAGTCTTAGAAGTGAAAAACTTAGAAATTTCTTTTGACACCTTTGCTGGGAAAGTCCAAGCGATCCGCGATGTCAGTTTCGATCTATACAAAGGAGAAACCTTGGCGATCGTGGGCGAATCCGGGAGCGGCAAGTCCGTGACAACCCGCAGTATCATGGGGTTATTAGCCAGCAATGCCAATGTCGATAATGGCCAGATCCTCTTCAATGGGACGGACATTTTGAAAAAATCCGAAAAAGAACTGCAAAAAATCCGTGGCAAGGAAATCGCCATGATTTTCCAAGATCCAATGACTTCACTAGACCCAACGATGCCGATTGGCAAGCAAGTGGCAGAGTCATTGATGAAGCACAACAAAATCAGTAAAAAAGAGGGCTTGCGACAAGCGTTGGAATTACTGAACCTTGTCGGCATCCCGAATGCTGAGAAACGCTTGAAAAATTATCCGCATCAATTTTCGGGTGGTCAGCGGCAGCGGATCGTTATTGCGATCGCGCTGATCTGTTACCCACAGATCTTAATTGCAGATGAACCGACGACTGCATTGGATGTAACGATCCAAGCACAGATCTTAGAGTTATTAAAAGATATTCAGAAGAAAATCAATTCGTCCATCGTCTTTATCACCCATGACTTGGGTGTCGTTGCCAATGTGGCTGACCGAGTAGCCGTGATGTATGGTGGGAAAATCGTCGAAGTGGGCACCGCAGAAGAAATCTTCTACAACCCGCAACATCCATACACCTGGGGCTTGTTGGGTTCGATGCCAACGTTAGAAGGGACAGGCGATCGTTTGTACGCGATTCCTGGTTCACCGCCGGATCTGTTGGACCCGCCAACCGGGGACGCTTTTTATCCACGAAACGAATTTGCTTTGCAGATCGATGCAGAACAGCAACCGCCGTTCTTTGATGTTTCACCGACCCACAAAGCAGCAACTTGGCTGTTAGCGCCGCAAGCACCGAAGGTAACTCCGCCGGATGAGATCTTGATTCGCTGGAAAAAATTCCAAGAAAAAAATACTCAGGCATCTGTCTAAAGGAGGAGAAACGGTTGGAAAAAGTTTTACTTGAAGTAAAGAATCTCAAACAATATTTTAACGTTGGCCGCAAAGACGAAGTCAAAGCCGTCGATGATATCTCCTTCCAAATCTATGAAGGAGAAACCTTTGGTCTAGTAGGTGAATCCGGAAGCGGAAAATCGACCACTGGACGGACGGTGATTCGTTTGAATAATCCTACCGGAGGCGAAGTTCTTTTTGATGGACAAGATGTTATGAAAATCAAAGGCAAGAAACCGCTGGCTGATTTTCGCCGGGAAGTTCAAATGGTCTTCCAAGATCCTTATGCCTCCTTGAATCCACGGATGAAAGTTCGCGACATTATTGCCGAAGGGATCGATATCAACGGATTAGCTAAAAATGAAAAAGAACGCAATGATCGGGTGGATGAACTCTTGCGAACCGTCGGACTAAACCCAAGTCATGGAACCCGTTATCCTCATGAATTTTCAGGGGGACAACGTCAGCGGATCGGAATCGCCCGAGCATTAGCCGTCGATCCAAAATTCATCATTTGTGATGAACCGATCTCGGCATTGGATGTTTCGATCCAAGCCCAAGTTGTCAACTTGCTGCAAGATCTGCAAGAAGAACATAAATTGACGTACTTGTTTATCGCCCATGATTTATCGATGGTCAAACACATCAGCGATCGGATCGGCGTGATGCACAATGGCAAACTGCTAGAAGTAGGAACCAGTGATGAAATCTATCATTACGGGGTCCATCCGTATACTGAAAGTCTTTTATCAGCGATTCCGCTGCCAGATCCTGACCATGAGCGTCAACGCAAACGGATCAAATACGTCAGCGAACCAAACGATAACCAAGAACGAGCAATGGAAGAGATCGCACCAGGACATTTCGTTTATGCCACGAAACAAGAAGCCAAGATCTACCAAGAAAAGTTAGCACAAAAAAAGGGGAACTAGCGTCAAAGGTATAGGGAGTGTTAGGAGGAGATGAAACTGGGTGTTTTAAAAGCATACAAATTTCGGATCTATCCTAATGGACAGCAAAAACAGTTTTTCATCGAAACCTTCGGCTGTGTTCGGTTTACGTACAATCAACTGCTGGAGGCGAAGATGGAGGAGCTGGCCAACAATGAAGCAAAGCAAGGGTTGACGCCAGCCAAACTAAAAAAGGAGTATCCTTTTTTGAAGGAGACCGATAGTTTGGCATTGGCGAATGCACAAAGGAATCTGGACCGAGCGTTTCGAAATTACTTTCAAAAGCGGGCTGGCTTTCCAAAAATGAAAACCAAAAAAAGTATTTGGCAATCGTATACTACGAATAATCAGCAGCACACCATTTACTTTGAAGAGGATCAAATCAAGCTGCCAAAGCTCAAAACACTGGTTCCAGTAAAAAAGCATCGGGAGATCAAAGGGAAAATCAAATCGGCAACGATCTCAGCGAAAAACAATGAAGAGTTTTATATCTCGATTCTTTGTTTGGAAGAGATCACACCACTCCCGAAACAGCAAGCGTCTATCGCGGTTGTTTATGATCCGCAGCAGCTGATCAAAGCCAACCAATCGGTACCGGTCACTTGTGAGCATGCGATCCAAACAAAACAGAAGCTGACACGAGCAGAACGCAAACTTCAGGTGAAAGCTACGGCGGTCAAACGGAAAAAAATCCTTTTGACTCAGGCACGAAATTATCAGAAGCTAAAAGGAAAAGTCGCTCGCCTCTATCGTTTTCACTGCTGTCAAAAGCGGGAATTCATCGATCAAGTCAGTTATCATCTCGTAAAACAGTACGATACAATCTATTTGGAACAAATTGCTGAAGAAACGGTTCTAAAAGCCGGTCATTACAGCATCAGCGATTGGCATCAGTTTGTTCGCAAAATCCAGTACAAAGCGCAGTGGTACGGCAAAGAACTGCGTTTTGTCACGTTGGACACGCAGGACCAACAGAAGCTAGAGCGGCTCTCAGGCGAAATGAGCAGCTGATCTGCTTGAACTGGAAGGAACGCCAGGGATCGCCTAGGGTATAGAAAAAATCTTTCTGATTTTTGTTTCTAGGAACCACGTTCACTAATTATGATTAACCAGCAACCCCCTGCCAAACTACGGTCTGACAGGGGGTTGTATTTTTTTACATTTTGTCACCTAAAAATGCGTCATTTAAGCGATAGATCTTTGAGGGACGCCCGATGCCGACGGGCTTTTCGCCAACTTCCGTAAAATATTGGAGCATGGATTTTTTAAAGTTGGAATGATCGATCATTTTAAAATCGATCCCTAAAAACTTGGCGAATACTTTACGGGCTTCCGTGATCGTAAAGTCTTTGCCTAACACGAGCAGCACTTGTGGCTCGTGTTCCATCTTGTTGGCAACCCGTTTGAAAGCTTTGAGGATGATCGCGCTGTGGTCAAAAGCCAACGTATCTTTTCCAACAGAGGCGCCAGTCACTAGGTTAAGAATGATCTCGATCTCGCCGCTGGTCAAATAAATTTGATTGGCTTTTCTTTCTAAAGAGAACCAGCGTACTTGGTTCGCATCGTCACCGGCACTTAAGGGTTCTTCACCGATAAAAGCCAAATAGCTGACGGTGATCACCCAACCGCGAGGATCGCGATCTGGGGTGCTGAAGGTATGCAGCTGTTCGATGTTTTGCTTGGAGATGGTGACCCCGATCTCTTCTTGCGTCTCACGGATAACACTTTGCCCCGTCGATTCATTGGGATTGACGAAGCCTCCCGGCAATGCCCAAGAATTACGGAAAGGGTGGCCTTTTCTTTGGATCAGCGCAATTTTTAATTGTTCTTCTTCTTTGTTGTAACACATCAAAACCATATCGACGGTTACGGAAGGTTTCTCGTATTTCGGCTGATCTTGTGCCTGATACCACGTAAGAAAGTCTGCTTCAGAAGCTTCTTTCTCATAGTAGTGTTTTTCAGCTGATTTTGAGGTAAATTCTTTCATTGGTTTCTCCTGCCTTAGATAAAGTAAGTAACTGAGCGCGATGGTTTTCCTTAACGGAAAAAATAAGGAACGATCAAATTAATGAAAAACAGTGCGAGATAAAGCCAAGAAGACCGAGGGTGTTCTTTGAGTGCTAAATAGCCCCAAAGAGCGATCCATAGCAGAAAAGCTACCCGTAGGATTGCCAGCGCTGTCGCAAAAAGCGCCGCGTAATCATGGCTGTTGAAGTAAGCAAACAAAAAGGGGTAACCTGTGGTTGAAAAGAGCAAGTGCCCCACAGAAAGCGCGGTTAAAAGCAAAAAATGCTGTTTGTTTTTTCGAGTCATAGCGTTCCTTTCTATAAGAGAAGTCTTCCTCATTATAGCAAAAGAAGTACCTGTTAATCAAAGAGAGATAAAACACCTTTATTTCTTATGAGATTCGTTGTCAGGATCAGATTCTTCCCCTAGAACATTGAAGTGAACGGCTATCTGCGCTATGATAACTAGTAGAAAAGAAATACTCAAATCTGCTGGTTTATTTGCTGCGTTTTAAGGACGAAAACGATTCCTTTGCTTCTTTTAGAGCATGAAGAAAGGTCTTATTATGTCCGCTTTTTTGATTAAATTTATAGCATTTTTGGGTTGCGAACTGTATACTACCTAAGTATACACTTTACTAGTGAAAAGGAGGACTTGCGTCCATGGCTGAAAAAGAAACATTCTATATTACGACGCCAATTTATTATCCAAGCGGCAAGCTGCATATCGGGAATTCTTACACGACGATCGCTTGTGATGCGGTAGCACGATACAAACGATTGATGGGCTTTGATGTCTTTTATTTAACGGGTGTCGATGAGCACGGTCAAAAAATCGAGAAAAAAGCAGAAGAACTTGGCGTAGATCCGCAAGAATACGTCGACAAAATGGCAGCTGACGTCAAGAAATTATGGAACACACTAGACATCAGTTATGACAAATTTATCCGTACAACGGATGACTACCATAAAACAGCCGTTCAAAAAATCTTCCAGCAATTGCTTGATCAAGGCGATATCTATCTTGGTGAATATGAAGGCTGGTATTCTGTTTCTGATGAAGAATACTTTACTGAAACGCAATTAGCAGAAGTTTACCGAGATGAAGAGGGCAAAGTCATCGGCGGCAAAGCGCCAAGCGGTCATGAGGTAGAATTGGTGAAGGAATCTTCTTATTTCTTCCGCATGAGCAAATACGCCGATCGTTTGGTTCAATACTATGATGAACATCCAGAGTTCATTCAACCAGAATCACGCAAAAATGAAATGCTGAATAACTTCATCAAACCAGGTTTAGAAGACCTGGCTGTTTCCAGAACGACCTTTAAATGGGGCATTCCTGTCACGGCTAGTCCTGAACACGTGGTGTATGTTTGGATCGATGCGTTATCTAACTATATTACGGCATTAGGCTATGGCTCAGAGGACGATTCCTTGTTCCAAAAATACTGGCCAGCTGACGTGCATATGGTTGGGAAAGAAATCGTGCGTTTCCATACGATCTATTGGCCAATCATGCTGATGGCCTTAGACTTGCCCTTACCGAAAAAAATCTTTGGTCATGGCTGGTTGATGATGAAAGACGGCAAGATGTCGAAATCAAAAGGCAATGTCGTTTATCCAGAAATGTTAGTGGAGCGCTACAGCTTAGATGCGTTGCGTTACTATCTATTACGGGCGGTTCCTTTTGGTAGCGATGGTGTGTTTACACCAGAAGATTTCGTTTCTCGTTTGAACTACGATCTAGCCAACGACTTAGGCAACCTGCTGAATCGGACGATCGCCATGATCAATAAATATTGTGATGGCTTAGTGCCCGATTATGCCTCAAAAGTAACGCCTTTTGATAGCGAGCTGTCAACGACTGCGGCCAATGTGGTTGGTCGTTACCATGAAGCCATGGATAAAATGGAATTCAGTACGGCATTGTCAGAAGTTTGGACATTGATTTCCCGT
Organism: Enterococcus sp. AZ188; assembly: GCF_050544075.1. Classification (NCBI taxonomy): domain Bacteria; kingdom Bacillati; phylum Bacillota; class Bacilli; order Lactobacillales; family Enterococcaceae; genus Enterococcus; species Enterococcus sp. AZ188. Next base: position 3,245,400 of record NZ_CP172943.1, on the reverse strand, counting down.
GCCAACAAATACATTGACGAAACCCAACCATGGGTGTTAGCCAAAGAAGAAGAAAAGCGCGCGGAATTAAACAGTGTGATGGTTCATTTGGCGGAAAGCTTACGCATCGTTGCGATCTTATTGCAACCGGTGATGACAGAAACACCAGCCAACATTTTCCAACAATTAGGATTGGCTTCTGTTGCCATGGATCTGAAAGATTTACGCTTTGGTGAATTTCCAAGTGGCACGAAAGTCGTTGCCAAAGGCACACCGATTTTCCCTCGGTTGGAACTTGAAACAGAAGTAGCCTACATCCAAAAGAAAATGGCTGAAGGGACACAAAGTCCAGAAGAAACAGTCAAATGGAATCCAGAAGAAACCACATTGCAATCAGACAAAGCCGAGATCAAATACGAAGACTTCGACAAGATCGAATTAAAAGTGGCAGAAGTCGTTGATTGTCAAAAAGTCAAAGGGGCCGACAAGCTGCTACAATTCCGCTTAGCTGCGGGAGATGATCAAGATCGTCAAATTTTATCGGGGATTGCTGAATTTTATCCAGAACCACAAGATTTGATCGGCAAAAAAGTCGTGATCGTTGCCAACTTGAAACCACGGAAAATGCGGGGGCAAGTCAGCCAAGGAATGATCCTTTCTGCAGAAGACAATGATGGTCGTCTGCAAATCGTGGAAGCGCCAAAAGGCATGCCAAACGGCTCGGTCATCGCTTGATTTTTAAGAGAAATTCTTTGTTGAATTTCAGCGAAAATAAAATTGCCAGACCCGAAAAGTTTTTGTATAATGTAGGTTATTGATATGAACATGAGGGAGTAATTGGCGGATTTTATCTGCGGCAGTATCACCATCCTGAAAGAAATTTCTGGTGCTGTCTTAAACAGTGAGACTTATGTATGCTTAGACAGTGCATACATAAGTCTATTTTTTTTCATATCATGTACAATAAAGGAAGAGTAAGTATAAAAGGAGGAGAAACATGTCAGAAGAAAACAAAAAGGAGCAGCTATCGCAGGCGTTTTATGCGCAAGAAGCGCAGCATGTTCTGGAAGAAATGCAAACAGATGCCAATGGATTAACGAACGATGAAGCGCAAAAACGCTTATCTGAGTATGGTCCCAACGAATTAGAAGAAGGCAAAAAGAAATCGATGGCACAAAAATTCTTTGAGCAATTTAAAGATTTGATGATCATCGTTTTGCTAGCGGCGGCGATTATCTCAGCAGTCGTTTCCCATGAGGTCGTGGACTCAATTATTATTTTAGCAGTTGTCATTATCAACGCGATCATGGGTGTTGTTCAAGAGGCAAAGGCAGAGCAGGCCATCGAAGCACTAAGAGAAATGTCCACACCAAATGCCAATGTCCTGCGTAATGGTCATACCGTCACCATCAAGAGCGATGAATTGGTTCCGGGGGATATTGTCCTATTAGAAGCTGGCGATGTCGTACCGGCAGATTTACGCCTCTTAGAAGCAAGTTCGTTAAAAATTGAAGAAGCCGCTTTGACCGGTGAATCCGTACCAGTCGAAAAAGAATTGACTGTCATCGAAGGGACGGATGTCGGGATCGGCGATCGCGTCAATATGGCTTATTCAAACAGTAATGTGACCTATGGCCGCGGAAAAGGGGTCGTGGTCAATACAGGGATGGGAACGGAAGTTGGGAAAATCGCTGGCATGCTAGCTAGCGCCCAAGAAACCGAAACACCATTGAAACGTAACTTAAATGAACTAGGAAAATTCCTGACGATCGCCATCATTATCATTGCAGTGATCATGTTCTTTGTTGGAACGATCTTTAACAATACGTCATGGGTCGACATGCTATTGACTTCGATCTCATTAGCAGTAGCGGCGATCCCAGAAGGGCTGCCAGCGATCGTAACGATCATCTTAGCCTTAGGTACGCAAGTAATGGCGAAACGAAATGCAGTGATCCGTAAATTACCAGCGGTTGAAACCCTTGGGGCAACGGATATTATCGCTTCTGATAAAACTGGTACTTTGACGTTGAATCAAATGACCGTGGAAAAATTGTATGTCAATAACAAACAACATGCTGCTTCAGAAGATATTCCGTTAGACAACATGGCATTAAAAGTCATGAACTTTGCCAATGATACAAAATTTGGTGAAGAAGGCAACTTGATCGGTGATCCGACCGAGACCGCATTGGTGCAATTCGGGATGGATCAAGGATTCCATGTGCGGGATCTCGTCAATCAAGAACCACGGATAGCGGATCTGCCCTTTGATTCTGACCGAAAACTTATGAGTACGATCCACCAACAAGAAGACGGCCGCTATTTAGTTGCTGTCAAAGGTGCACCGGATGTCTTACTAGGCAGAACCTCAAAAGTACTATTGGATGGCCAAGAGCTACCAATGACGAATGAAGAAAAAGAAAAAATCTTATTCAACAATACCGATATGGCAAAACAAGCGCTGCGGGTATTGGGAATGGCCTACAAATACGTAGATCAAGTGCCAGAAAACTTAGAATCAGAAATCGTCGAAAATGATTTGGTCTTTGCTGGCTTAGTCGGAATGATTGACCCAGAACGGGCAGAAGCAGCCGATGCGGTACGTTTAGCCAAAGAAGCTGGGATTCGTCCCATCATGATCACCGGAGACCACCGGGATACAGCTGAAGCCATTGCGGGACGTTTAGGGATCATCAAACCGGGCGATGATGATGCTGTCTTGACCGGCGCTGAACTCAATAAAATGAGCGAAGAAGAGTTTGCCCAAAAGGTAGCCCACTATTCAGTCTATGCGCGGGTATCGCCGGAACATAAAGTCCGCATCGTCAAAGCTTGGCAGCAAGAAGGCAAAGTCGTTGCCATGACTGGTGACGGGGTCAATGATGCACCATCCTTGAAGCAAGCAGATATTGGGGTAGGTATGGGGATTACGGGTACCGAAGTTTCTAAAGGTGCTTCCGATATGGTCCTAGCAGATGACAACTTTGCTACGATCGTCGTAGCAGTGGAAGAAGGACGTAAAGTCTTCTCCAATATTCAAAAAGCGATTCAATACTTGCTAGCCGCTAACCTAGGGGAAGTTTTGACCTTGTTCTTAGCAACCTTGTGGGGTTGGGACTCGCTATTGCCGATCCACTTGCTTTGGATCAACCTAGTAACCGATACCTTCCCAGCAATTGCCTTAGGAATGGAGCCTGCTGAAAAAGATTTAATGAAACATGCACCGCGGGGACGCAGTTCCAACTTCTTCTCCGGTGGTGTGATGAGCAGTATCATCTACCAAGGGATCTTAGAAGCAGCAACCGTGCTGTTCGTTTATTGGTCAGCGATCCAATGGCCCGTTCACAATACGTACGATGCGATCCATGCCGATGCCTTAACGATGGCCTTTGCCACGTTAGGATTGATGCAATTGTTCCATGCCTTCAACGTCAAATCGATCCATCAGTCGCTCTTTAAAGTAGGAGCATTTAGAAACAAAGCCTTCAACTGGGCGATCCTACTTTCCTTTGCATTGATGCTAGTGATCTTCATTGTGCCAGGATTGAATGATATCTTCCGTGTCGCACACCTTGACTTGTATCAATGGGGCATCGTTTTAGGCGCCTCCTTTGCGATCATTCCAGTCGTTGAGATCGTCAAAGCGATCCAACGAGCAATGGGACGCAAATAAGCCAAAAATAAACAGAAAAACAACGAATGGTCTGCTGTCCTTCTCCATGGGCAGCAGGCCTTTTTTTGCTGGCTTATTTTCGATAAACCCTATGGCTGTTTCTTGACCTTTTCATTTGCAGCAAGAAACGGTAAAATAGAAGATAATAACAAAGAAAGTAGGGGACCCACTGTGCGACCAAACTTAGGTTTTTATGTACAAACAATCAACGATCTTGTCAAAGAAACAGAAGCGATCGGGGAGAAAATGAATCCCAATTATGAAGAGATCCGCAAAGCGATCGACGAGAAGAAAGAAGCAGAGGTAACACCTGAGCGGCTAGCTGAGATTACCAGAATTTTTAAAGAAGGCACGGACAAATACCGCTTGATGCTGGAAAAAATCAGCAAATTGCGTCCACCAGCGAATGTGATGGGGATCCATAAAAAATTCGAGCGAGCGTATATGAAATATGTTGCCGGCTGTGATGAGATGATTTTGAGTCTGGATAACAAAATCGACCAAGAAGCCTTTGATGCAGCTGAAGCTAAGCAAGATGAAGCAACGGACGAAATTTCTTTTGCTATCCAACGGATGACCGCTTTATTGTTAAAAAAATGATAAACATTCAAGTTAAACAAGAGTTATTTAATTTAACTGTTATGTTTTTCACATGTAAAGTTTTTTTATCGGAGGTATAATGAATTCACAACCAACAACCTTTTTATTTTTCATTTTACTCCTTTTGCCATCAGGACTAACCAACCTGATGGTTTTTTTTTGTTTTTTAATGAAATGTTTCCATCAAAAGCGGGGATAGTTTGTGAACAAAATATAAAGTTGGAATAGCAAGGAATAGCAAGCTTGCGCTTTTTTGTCGATCAATGCTATACTTAGGGCACTATTAAACGAAATGAGGGATCCTCCATTGAAAAATTAACCAATTTGTTGAAAGCTGCATGAAACTGTTCCTCCAAGGGGATAGTCTGCAGATTTTCAGGATTGGTTGACTTTTTCAATGGGGGATCTTTTTGTGTACCTCTAAAAACTGATTCTGAAAATAGCTTTAGTCTACTCTATTCCGTGAATAGAGACGAGGTATATTTATGTCGAATATCAGTATTAATCATTTAACTTTTGGCTTTGATAGCCAGGAACGGTTGCTTTTTGAGGATGCCAACTTGAACCTTGATACTCAATGGAAATTAGGGTTGATTGGCAGAAATGGTCGCGGCAAAACGACCTTGCTGCGTTTGCTGCTCAATGAATTGCCGTATAGCGGCTCGATTACCCATGAGCAGCAATTCGTTTATTTTCCCTTAACCGTCGCTGACGATCAGCAACTGACGCTTTTTGTTTTACAAGAATCAGGTGAATTTGAGCAGTGGCGTTTGGAACGAGAATTGAACCTGCTGCAACTTGATCCAGAAGTTCTTTGGCGGCCCTTTGCCACTTTATCTGGCGGCGAGCAAACGAAAGTTCTATTGGCGCGTTTGTTCGTTGATGAAGAGAATTTTGCTTTGATCGATGAGCCAACCAACCATTTGGATGTGACCGCTCGCCAACATGTTGCCCGCTATTTGCAGCAAAAAACCGGGTTTATCGTTGTGAGCCATGATCGACAGTTTGTCGATGAAGTCGTCGATCATGTATTGGCGATCGAAAAAAGCCGCTTGGTGTTGTACAAAGGGAATTATTCAGTTTATGAACTGCAAAAGCAGCAAAAAGATGCCTATGAGCAAGAACAAAACAGCAAGTTGAAAAAAGAAATCGGTCGTTTGAAGCAGACGGCAGCCGAGAAAGCGGAGTGGTCCCGAGGACGCGAACGGGACAAATTAGGGTCGCCGACCAAAAAAGGCAGTGGGGCAATCTATGATACGGGGGCGATCGGTGCCCGAGCGGCACGGACCATGAAGCGCTCGAAAGCGATCGTTAAACGGATGGAAGATCAAATTCAAGACAAGTCTGCGTTGTTAAAAGACATTGAGTGGATCGATCCTCTGAAAATGACCCCGCTTGTTAGCCATCATGACGTGTTGCTGGAAGCAGAGCATTTTCAGCTCGGCTATGAGAAGCCTTTGTTTAAACCGCTGACGTTTGCGATCCGTCAAAAAGAGCGCTTGGGGATTCAAGGGGCCAACGGATCTGGCAAGTCCAGTTTGATTGCGAGTATTTTAGGTACTTTCGAAGGACAGCAGACAGGGACGATCAAAACAGCCCATGGGATCACCATCAGTTATGTTCGACAAAACTACGAGGACAATTGTGGGATGCTGACAGAGTTTGCCCAAGAACATGGCTTGAATTATCAAGATCTGCTAAATAATTTGAAAAAACTTGGCTTGGAAAGAGCTGTTTTTCAAACGCCGATCCAGCAAATGAGCATGGGGCAGCGTAAACGCGTGGAACTAGCCAAATCATTAGCAACACCAGCAGAATTGTTTATCTGGGATGAACCTCTGAATTATTTGGATGTCTTCAATCAGAAGCAATTAGAGGAAGTAATCCATTTGGTGGAGCCTTCTATGCTGATCATTGAACACGACCGTTATTTTCTTGAGCAAGTCTCAACGAAATTGCTGACGTTGACGATCGATGAAGTCGAATAACTGAAGGGGAAAAAGGACGATTGTTTTCTTTGGGGAAACCGTCCTTTTTTGTTATTTTAATCGGAGAGATACTGACGATTTTAGTAAGTATTTAATAAGGGTGCTTTTGATAAAAAAGCTGTGTAAAAATAGTGTTATTATACACAGGTATGTATATTTGATAAAATTCATTCATTTTTTCATGAAAATTTTCGAAAAATGACGAAATGTTCGGGATTAGCGGGTAGAATTCCCTTTGGATCACTCATCGTTTTCTCATTGTTTGGTAAATTAATTAAAAATTCTTTCATAATTCCCATTGGTTTTTACAAAACATTTACAATAATAGTATCGAATAAAAACATTCGTTTGTTATGATTAAAATCGAATTTCTTTGAGCGTTTGACCGAAACATCAAGAGTTCGTTTTTTTTGTGACTTGAAATGCCAGTCAACTATTCGGAGGAAAAAGAGAAAATGGAGGGGCAGTTTTGATAGAAGTAGTCGGGTTGAAGAAGGTTTTTGATAATAAGTTCGAAGCCTTGAAAGCAGTAGATTTTACAATAGAAAAAGGCGATTTGGTTTGTTTGTTGGGACCTAGTGGTTGCGGGAAATCGACGATATTGAATTTGATCGCGGGGTTGTTAAGTCCCACCGATGGTGATATCCGCTTTAATGGTACTTCCGTTGTTAAGACGGAGCCGAAAGACCGCAATATCGGGTTTGTTTTTCAGAACTATGCCCTTTATCCCCATATGACTGTGTTAGAAAATGTCATGTTTCCCTTGACAGTCGGAGAGAAAAAAATCAAGAAAAACGAAGCACAGAAAATTGCTGAAAAGTTCATGAAGCTGACCAATATTGAAGAATTAAGTCAGAAAAAACCAGGAACCCTTTCCGGTGGACAACAGCAACGGGTCGCCATTACTCGTGCTTTGGTGCAAAGTCCAGAAGTGTTACTGCTGGATGAACCATTGAGTAACTTAGATGCCCGTTTGCGCTTGAAGATCCGTGAAGAAATTCGTCGGTTAGTCAAAGAAGTAGGAATCACTACGATCTTCGTGACTCATGACCAAGAAGAAGCTCTTTCTATCAGTGATAAGATTATTTTGATGAATGAAGGGATCATTCAACAAAATGATGATCCGCAAAACCTTTACTTAGAACCAAACAATCTTTTCGTAGCGAAATTCATTGGTAATCCAATCATCAACATCTTGCCAGTAGAAGTCAAAGAGGGACAAATGATCCATCCAGCATTCACGATCCCAGTTGACCGCTTTACCGACATTCGCTTCAAGAAACCATTGACAGACGGCCAATATACGTTAGGTATTCGTCCAGAAGATGTGCTGACCACCTTACAAACGGGGTTGTTCCAAACAGAAATCAAGAGTGTGGAGCTGATCGGACGAGAACGAATCTTGAACTTTGATCTGGCTGCAAAACATATGAAATCGATCGTTAGTATTGAAGAGATCATTGAAGAAGGCGCGCAAGTGTCATTTGATTTTCATTACAAAAAAGCCTTTATCTTTGATGAAAAAGGAGAGCGGGTCTACTAATGTTCAAAAAAAATTATAACCCTGAGAATCAACCAAAGGCGTGGCTGTTTTTACTGCCTTCATTGGTCATTATTTTCTTATTCAGTGTGTATCCGCTGTTTCGTTCCTTCATCATGAGTTTCCAAAAAGGAACCTTGATTAACCAACAGTATGCTGGGCTTGAGAACTATCAAAGGGTTTTAACGGACCCCGTATTCTTTCGAGCACTGCAAAACACAGCACTGTTTGCTTTTGCGGTCGTGCCGATCTCGCTGATTCTCTCATTAGCGATTGCTTGGATCATTTTTGAAAAAGTCAAATACAAAAGTTTTTTTGAAACGATCTTCTTTATGCCCTATGTCACAAGTACGATTGCGATCGGGATCGTGTTTCGTTACTTTTTCAATGGCTCTTACGGGATCATTAATTATCTGCTAGGTCTTGTCGGCATTGCGCCAGTCAACTGGCTAGATAACGTCAACATGAGTATGACGACCTTGATCATCTTCGGCGTTTGGACGAGCCTCGCCTTCAACATTATTATCTTGTTGGCAGGAATGCGCAACATCGACAAAGAACATTATAAAATCGCAAAAATGTTTGGCGCTACCGATGGCGAAATTTTTCGGAAAATCACCTTTCCGCAATTGATCCCGACCTTTGCTTTCTTGTTGACGGTCAATCTGATCAGTGCCTTTAAAGTTTATACTCAAGTATATGCTTTGTTTGGCGGCCAGCCAGGGATCGCTCGTAGTGCAACGACGGCAGTCTTTTATATTTATGACAAATTCCATATCGCCGGACGTCCGGGGATTGCAATGGCGGCAACCGTGATCTTGTTCATCATTATTTTGCTCGTCACCTTTATCCAAAATAAACTTTTGAAGAAAGTGGGCGAATAAACGAATGAAAAAAATTGTCACGATTGTTTCGATGCTGTTTTTAGCAATTTTAGCAGTGATCACGCTGTTTCCCTTTGTCTATATGATTTTAGCTGGGCTAATGACCTACAGTGAAGCAACCAGTATTCCACCGACGATCATGCCAGAGTCCTTCCAATGGAGCAACTACGGGGAAGTCTTTACCCGAGCACCGTTTTTACGCTACTTCTTCAATACGGTCTTTGTTTCAGCGGTCACTACCATAGCGACGCTGATCACGGCAATTTTAGCTGCTTTTGCATTAACGAGTCTTGAATTCAAATACAAGCGTCTCGTGATTGGTTTGATGATCTCCTTACTGATGGTTCCTTATGAATCCATCATCTTTACCAATTACAATACGATTGCTCGAATGGGCTTATTGAATACGTATAGTGCCTTGATCATTCCGTTTCTGACCAGTATTTTTTACATCTATTATTTAAACGGTTATTTACAAAGTATTTCTAATACCTTTTATAAGGCAGCCAAAATTGACGGTGCCAGCGACCTAGCTTATATCCGCCGAATTTTGATCCCCATGTCTAAACCAGCCTTGGTGACAGTCGGGATTCTGACGTTCATCTCTAGCTGGAATTCTTTCTTATGGCCGTTGTTAGTGACGAATGAGAAAAAATACCGTCTCTTAAATAATGGATTGGCTGCCTTTACCACAGAAAGCGGCAGTGACGTTCATTTACAAATGGCGGCAGCGACCTTGACCGTCATTCCAATTCTGATCATTTACTTGATCTTTAGAAAAGAAATTATCAAAGGAGTGGCTAAAGATGGCATCAAAGGATAAAACAACGATCACCTTCCATAGCGGAATTTTAACGATTGGAGGAACCGTCATCGAAGTTGCGTACAAAGATGCCCATATCTTTTTTGATTTCGGTTCGGAGTATCATCCAGAAACACCCTTACCAGATGAAGAATTACAAACGTTAGTTGCGCATCGCTGGATACCAGAACTGAAAAATGTCTACGATCCACGCTTAGACTACACGTACCAAGGAAGCGAAACGAAAGAATACCAAGAAACAGCAGTTTTTCTTTCCCACGCCCATCTGGATCATTCCAAGATGATCAACTTTTTAGACCCAAATATTCCTATGTACACCTTGAAGGAAACCAAAGCGATCCTCGAAGTGTTGAATCAAAAAGGGGACTTCTTGCTGCCCGTTCCTCATGAGGAAAAAAGCTTTGTCCGAGAATTGATCGGCTTAGAACCCCATGATGTGATTCGGATCGGGGAAATCGAAGTCGAGATCATTCCAGTCGATCATGATGCGTACGGTGCGGCGGCCTTGTTAATTCGCACGCCGGATCATTTTATCGCTTATACCGGTGATTTGCGTTTGCATGGCTATCATCCAGAGCGTACCAAAGAATTCTGTCAATTAGCCAAACACACGGATCTATTGATGATGGAAGGGGTCAGCATCAGCTTCCCAGAAAGAGAACCGGACCCCAAAGCGATCACGGTGGAAAGTGAAACAGAATTGATTGAGACCTTCGTGCGTTTGGTCAAAGAAAATCCCCAACGACAAATTACCTTCAATGGCTATCCAGCCAATGTTGAGCGCTTTATGGCGCTTGTTGAAGCCGCGCCGCGGACGGTTGTTTTAGAGGCGACGCAAGCTGCTTTGTTGAAAGAAATTTTCAATAAAGATGTACCGTTCTATACGATCGATGATCAAGTACCAGCGACTCTCGATCCAGCCTTCGCCATTTCTTATCAGGCATTATGTGCCGACACGAGCCAGTACCTTTGGCAAGTAGTCGCGCATTTTGAAAACTTGCAAACAGGTGGATTGTATATTCACAGTGATGCGCAGCCGTTAGGCGATTTTGATCCAGCTTATCAAGTCTTTTTGGATCAACTGGCAGCACTGGAGATCGAATTTGTCCGTTTGCCAAACTCGGGACATGCGAAACCAGCTGATTTAGATCAGATCATTGCATGGATCGAGCCCCAACGATTGGTTCCAATCCATACGCTGAAACCAGAAAATCTGGTGAATCCGTATGGTGAAAGAATATTGCCGCAACGCGGTGAAAAAATTATTTTAGAGTGATAGAGGAGAGGAAAAAATGAAAACAAAGAAACTTGCATTTGCAGCAGCTGCAGCCGCGACATTGGTATTAGGGGCTTGTGGAAACAACAACGATTCATCTGGTTCTACCGAAAGTGATGAAATCGTTACAGAACTAAGCGATGATACGACTGTCACCTTTTGGCATGCAATGAATGGCGCGCAAGAAGAATCATTGACGAAATTGACGGAGCAATTCATGGACGAAAATCCAAACATCAAGATCGAATTGCAAAACCAATCCAGCTACTCTGATCTACAAGCAAAGGTGAATTCAACCTTGCCTTCACCAAAAGATCTACCAACTATCACCCAAGCATATCCTGGTTGGTTATGGAATGCTGCCCAAGATGACATGTTGGTTGATCTTGGCGAATACATCAACGATGATACTATCGGTTGGGGTGACCAAGAAGAGATCCGCAGTGCCCTTTTAGAAGGCGCGCAGATCGACGGCGTGCAATACGGGATTCCTTTCAACAAATCAACAGAAATGCTGTTCTACAATGCAGACATGTTAGACGAGTATGGTATTGACGTACCGACAAACCTTGAAGAATTAAAAGAAGCTTCTCAAGAAATCTATGAAAAATCAAACGGTGAAGTAGTAGGTGCTGGTTTTGACTCATTAAACAACTACTACGCCATCGCAATGAAAAACCAAGGTGTTGATTTTGACAAAGACTTGCAACTAGACAGCGATGAATCAAAAGAAGTCATCAACTACTACCTGGATGGTGTCAAAGAGGGCTACTTCCGAATCGCTGGTTCTGATCAATACTTGTCTGGACCATTTGCCAACGAGCAAGTCGCAATGTATGTCGGCTCAATCGCAGGGGAAGGTTTTGTTAAAAAAGATACCGAAGGCAAATTTGAATATGACGTAGCAGCTCGTCCAGAACCAATCAACTTGCAACAAGGAACTGACTTGTACATGTTCAACAGCGCAACACCAGAGCAACGCACCGCTGCTTTTGAATACATGAAATACTTAACTTCTCCAGAAGCGCAAAAAACATGGGCGATCGATACCGGCTACATGCCAGTTGTTGAATCTGTTTTGGAAAGCGATGAATACAAAAACAATCCTGAAACAAAAGTAGCTGCCAAATTAGAAGATGCAACCAAAGAATTGTTCTCGATCCCAGTGATTGAAAATGCTGATCCTGCTTACAATGAAATGCGCTCAATCATGGAAAACATTTTGTCTAATACAGATCAAGATGTCGATCAATTGATTGAAAACGCAAAACCACAATTAGAAGATGCTTGGAACCAATAATTCTGAATTTCTTCGTCAAAATAGGGTATAATCAGGGAAACACCTGAGATGAAACACCAAAGGGTTTGTATCATAAGGTTTGAAGACGCAAGGAAGCAGAATTTGCTGGCTTTCGAGGGTTTTCGACTTATGCGCATGCCCTTTTGGTGTATTGAGAGGAAAAGGAGTCTTTTGAATGAAAATCACGTTTTTAGAAACGAGCGATATGCATGGCTATGTCTATCCAACCAATTTTGCCGATGACACGGAACAAGGATTCGGCGTGGCAAAAGTTGCCACCAAAATGAAAGAACTGCGCCAAGCAGCCACCGGACCGGTCGTAACGATCGAAAATGGCGACTTTATCCAAGGCTCGCCCTTAAGCTATTACATTGCCAAAAGCCAGCACTCCGTTGCCGCATTGACCGCTGTCGTCAACCACCTAGACGTTGATGTTCATGTCTTAGGCAATCATGAGTTCAACTACGGTCTGCCTTATTTGCAAGAAGCGATCGCCAGCTACCAAACACCAGTACTGGCAGCGAATATTTTAAATGAAGCGGGAGAACCATTTTTTGGACAAGCCTACACCATCATTGAAAAAGAAGGGGTCAAGATCGCGATCTTAGGAATGGTGACGCCCTATATTCCTCACTGGGAACAGCCTGCGACGATTCGCGGGATGCAGTTTGTCAGCATCGTTGAGACAGCGAAAAACTATGTACCTTACTTACGAGAACAAGCCGATATTGTTGTTGTCAGTTATCATGGCGGCTTCGAGCGTGATTTAGTCACTGGGGAACCGACTGAATTATTGACCGGCGAAAATGAGGGCTATCAATTATTGCAGGAAGTCTCAGGAATCGATGCCTTCTTCACAGGACACCAACATCGTGAGATCGCCACAAAAATCAATGGTGTCCCTGTTGTGCAGCCCGGTTATCGTGGAAGCTTTATCGGCGCCATCGAATTGACGGTTGAAAAAAATCAGACAGGGGTTCATGTCACAAACAGTACGGCTGCGTTGATCCCTGTTGCGGATGCTGTCCCAGATCAAGAGACGTTGGCTTTGTTAGCACCCATCGAAGAAGAGTTACAAACATGGCTAGATCAGCCGTTAGGCAAAGTCAGTGGGGATATGCGAATCACCGATCCGATGGGGGCACGCTTGAAAGAGCATCCTTATATTGAATTCATCAATCGTGTTCAGATGGCTGCCAGTGGCGCCAAAATTTCTGGCACTGCTCTTTTCAACAATGAAGGCAAAGGCTTTGGCGCAACCATCACGATGCGGGATGTGATTACCAATTATATTTACCCAAATACGTTAGCTGTAGTCAAAATAACAGGTGCCGAATTAAAAGCTGCTTTAGAACAAACGGCGGATTATTTAGCCGTTGTTGACGGTCAGATCGTTTTCAATCCTGCTTTTATTGAACCAAAACCGCAATATTATAACTACGATATGTATGAAGGCATCGAGTATACGATCGATCTTAGTCAACCCGTTGGTCAACGAATCACCCGTTTGGACTTTGAAGAAAAAGCCATTGCGATGGACCAAGAATTAGAGATCGTCATCAACCAATACCGTGCCGTGGGCGGTGGCAACTACGCCATGTTTTCTGCCGAAAAAATCGTTCGTGAGATTCAAGTCGATATGACGGAACTGATTGCTGACTATTTGAAACAGCATCCTCAGATCGAAGCCACGACGAATCAAAACTTTCTAGTGACGTTATAATAGCAAAACAGCCTGCGATGAATGAATCATCGCAGGCTGTTTCTTAATTTTCTACATTACGTACATAGTCATCAAAGTATTTTACCAAATCCGCTTTGACTTGTTGATAGTCTTCTTCGGAATAGTCTTTGTCTTCTAGTTTTGCTTCGAAAAATGGCATGGCCAATTCTTCTCGTAAACGATCCAACACTTGTTCTTGGTTCATAACGTCACCTTTTTCACTTTTGATTTGATTTCATCATAACAAATGAAATGAGGCTGTCAATGCTTCGTAAGTGTCTTTCATTTTTTCTAAACGATTTTTTAAAGAAACAAAATCATCGTCATCATGAAAAAGGACTTGTTTTAATTCAAAATAATAGATCTCAAAAGCATCAAAGAAAGCAATGACTTCCGCTGTTTGCAGCTCTTTGGCAGTATCGCAGCGAATATAGGCTTTTTCAGCGATCGCATACGTTTCCGCAGTCGTTAATAGGACCAATGATTCATTGTATTTGCGGCTCGTCACTAGTTCAAAGGTTGATTGACATTTATTGTAGATATTAGAAAAATCTTTGAGCACGAGTTCCTTCGGTGTTTTATCAAACATGGGGGAATCCTCCAAAACTTTATTTTTTGAATAAGACGCAGACACATTCTGGTGCGTAGATGTCTTTTTCTAAGACAGTCAATTTGCCAGTGGCTTCATCGCGTTTGTATAACGTTAGGTTATCAGAATTTTGGTTGGCACAAACCAGATAATCGTTTGTCGGGTCCAAATCGAAATCGCGAGGGAAGTCGCCTTCTGTTGAGATTGATTGAACAAAAGCCAGGCCAGCGCCTTCATCGGTTACTTCAAAAACAGCGATTGAATTATGGCCGCGATTTGAGCTGTAAACAAAACGTCCATCGTTCGAGATACGTACCGCAGCGCCACTGTTGAAATCCGTAAAGTCCGCAGGGATCGTTGGCACCTTTTGGATTTTCTCAAAACTGCCATCTGCTTGATTGTAGCGTAAAACAGTCAATGAGCTGTCTAATTCGCCCACTAAGTAAGCGTATTGGTTATTTGGATGGAAGACTAAGTGACGAGGACCAGTTCCGTCTTCTGCCACATAGACAGCTACTTCTGTCAGTTTGCCATCTTCTGAAATATCATAAGTATAGACCCGGTCTGTTCCAAGGTCACAAACTGCTAAACGTTGGTCTGGTGTTAAGTCAGTATAGTGGACATGAGGTTTGTCTTGGTTTTCATGAGAGCCGACGGGTTCATCATGGTAGATGCTGTCCGTTGCTTCGATGCTGCCATCCTCTAGAATTTTATAAACATTCACTTCACCTTTATGGTAGTTGGCACCATATAAAAGCTGACGGGTTTCATCAACTGCTACATAGCAAAGGGGTGCGCCTTCTTCCGTTGCGGTATTCAGCAAGGTAAAGTCTGGGGTATAAGCAGCGGCGCCGCCGTTGCCAGCTACTTCTGTGACGCTGTAAACTGCTTCTTTTTTACTGCGGGCAAGATAAGTCGGACTTTTTTCTTCCGCGCATAAGGTCAAATCGGTCAGTGTTCCTTTTTCCGTATCTAAAGCGATCGAATAGATCCCTTTACTTTCGCGACGAGTGTACGTACCTAAATAAATCGTTTGCAACATAAAAAAACCTCCTAATAGTTTCATTCCTATTTAATTCTACCATAGAATGCGGTTTTGGGCGGGTAGAAAAACTCTTTATGTTATAATAAACGAGAAGATAGAAAGGGGAGTTTGTCATATGAAAAAAGGGACGATCAAAGAAATTGGTCCACAGGCGATCGATTCGCAAGAAAGAATGATCATCTTCTTTGGGGAAGAAGCGACCGATACATTGCGAGAATATTCAGTCATCCAAACGATTCCTGATTCGCAAGAGTTAGTCGTAAAGAAAGAGGATCAGATTACTTTTGGTGATCAGACCTATCAAGTCCAATATGTAGGAACGGTGGCTAACCAAATCCTGCAAACGATCCAGCATGTGACCTTTGTCTTTGACGAAGTGCCGGCTGAAGAACCGCTTTCAAGTGCGATTTATTTAACGCCAACTGTTTTGCCGAACCTAGAAGTCGGCATGCAAGTGACGTACAACTAGGAGGCAAAGAATGTCATGAAAGAAACGCAGAAAAAGCCGCATTCCTGGTTTTGGAAATGGTTTTTAAACAATCAAGCAGTGACCAGCTTGCTGGTCATTTTATTGATTCTCTTAATTTTGCTGCTCTTCACGAAAGTTTCATATTTGTTTGAGCCTGTCTGGCAATTTTTAGCCATCGTCGGATTGCCAATCATTTTGGCGGGGATCTTGTATTACTTGATGAATCCCACTGTTGACTATTTGGAGCGCAAAGGAATCAAACGAATTTACAGTATTTTTGGTCTTTTTGTTTTGGTGGTTGGTCTGATTGTCTGGGGGGTGGTGGTCATCATTCCTAAGATCCAAGAGCAATCCATGAGTTTTGCGGATAATCTGCCGGGGTATTTGAC
The DNA here is from genome assembly GCF_050544075.1 of Enterococcus sp. AZ188. Taxonomy (NCBI): domain Bacteria; kingdom Bacillati; phylum Bacillota; class Bacilli; order Lactobacillales; family Enterococcaceae; genus Enterococcus; species Enterococcus sp. AZ188. The sequence goes on along the minus strand of NZ_CP172943.1, from coordinate 3,229,119 downwards.
GATTATTGAGAATAAGGTGAATGAAATCTTGTCTGATCCAATCTTCTCGCAAGTCCAAGATCAGATCGAAGCTTCCAATGAGAAGTTGATTTCTTCTCTGACGGATATCGTCCAAAATCTTTCCCGCAGTACGATTCAAAATCTAGGTAGTTTCTTCGGGGCCGTTGCGACGATCGTTTTAGCGGTCATTACCATGCCGTTTATTTTGTTCTACCTACTGAAAGATGGCCGCAAACTAGCCCCTTATTTTGTCAAATTTTTACCAACCAAAATGCGCCAGCCGTCACTGATCGTTTTAAAAGAAATGAATGACCAGGTATCCTCCTATATTCGGGGACAGCTGACAGTGGCGTTTGCGGTCGCAGTGATGTTTATGATCGGCTTTAGTATTATTGGCTTAGATTATGCCATCACACTGGGGATTGCAGCTGGCTTTTTAAATTTGATCCCTTATTTAGGATCTTTTTTGGCCATGATTCCAGCGGTCTTTTTAGGAATTGTTGGTGGGCCGGTATTGCTGATCCAAGTCCTGATCGTCTTTGTCATTGAGCAGACCATTGAAGGACGCTTGATCTCACCGTTAGTTTTAGGAAACGAATTGTCGATCCATCCTGTCACGATTCTTTTAGTCCTCTTGACTTCAGGAAAACTATTTGGTCTTGTTGGGGTCATTTTAGGGATTCCTGTCTATGCGGCTGCCAAGGTGATCATTACCCATGTGTTTGAATGGTATACGCGGGTTTCCTCCTTGTATGAAGAGGAAGAACCAATCCTCGAAGCACCACCAGAGGACACCCCAGAAGTTTAGCAGCTTCGAGTGCAAAAGAGTCCATACGTATTATCAACGGTACAGCCTTTTTCTGTGGGCTGTACCTTTTTTGTGCGGATAAAAGAGCCAGCAATCACTGGGAAGTAATGCAAGATTTACAACCTATGAACGATGATTTGGGAGAAACCGACAGCTCTTTATTCAATAGAAAGAGTGAGGGAGTAGTGTCTTGGATCCGATTGACTTCGCAGGAACAAAAGAATATAATCGAGTTATATAAATCGTTTATATAATGTGACTTGTGCTTAAGGAGGGTCTTGGATGCCAAAACAACGAATAACAAAGGAAATGGTGGTTGATGCCGCTTTTGAGATTGCTCGAAAAGGCGGTATGGAGCAAGTGATTGTCAAAAATATTGCGGAAAGGTTAGGCTGTTCAGTCCAGCCCATTTATAGTTATTGCACCAATATGGAAGGACTGCGGACAGAAGTAGAGCAGAGAGCACGGCAATTTTTACAAGAGTTTTTAGAAGCCCATAGTGACTCCCAGGATCTGTTTCGCAGCACCGGACACGCATATTTGCAATTGGCGAAAGAAGAACCCCAAATTTTGAGAATTTTTGTCTTACAAAAAAGAGCGAATGTTTCGTCATTAGAAGAGCTGTATCAGTTGGAGACGAATCCTCAAGTAGCCCAAAGGATTGCCGCCGATTTGAATATTAGCATAGAAACCGCCAAACAGCTGCACTTGCATATGCTCATTTACACGATCGGAATCGGTACGATTTTCGCAGTAACGACACCTGGTATTCCACTAGATGAAATCTATGCACAACAGGAAAAAGCTTACGAGATGTTTTTGAAACAGGCAATAGATGGCGCAAAAAGTAGGTCGCAGTCCTAACTGCAGGGAGGAATTCCTCATGAAAAATGGCATTATTGTTTATCAATCGAAATACGGCGCTGTCAAAAAGTATGTCCACTGGCTTCAAGAAGCAACAGGTTTTCCCTGCCTAGAAACCCCAAAAGCCAAAATAGCTGAAGTAATGGATTATGACACAATTATCTTCTGTGGGGGAATCTATGCTTCGGGTATTGCTGGACTGTCCTTTTTAAAAAAGAATAGCAATCAGCTAAAAGGCAAAGAGATACTCATCTTTTGTGCGGGAGCTTCTGTTCCTGAAAAAGTGGTAGTGAAAAAACTCAGAGAACAGAATCTCACGGGTCCGCTAAAGGACATCCCCTTTTTTTACGGAAGAGGACAATGGCAGGAAAGCAAAATGAACTTTTTCGATCGAACCTTAGTGAAAATGTTAAGAAAAGCGGCCGCTAAAAAAGAGCCACACACCTATGACCCACAGACGAAGGTACTCATGGAAGCCAATGGACAAGATTGCGATTGGACGGATAAAAAATACTTGGTTCCGTTGGTGGATTATTTGGAGCAGGAATTGTATTGAACGAGCACAAGCGCTTTATTGAGGTTTTATGAATCAAATGAGCAATAAGTGACCAGAGTGTAAGAACAGAACAAAATTAGTTTACTGCGAATAGATTTTTTGTTGTGACACCAAGAGTCTGCAACTAAGTTCTTAAAATTGTTTGATCTATTCCTAAAATTCAATGAGTAAGTAGAATGCCGATCACGCATGAGAGGATGTCTTATGCGTGACGGTTTTTTTGTTTATAGCTTATCTTAATAGAAAAAACGGGAGTAGCTGATTCCTTTGTTTATAAAATTCTCAGACATTGTATCTAATAGTTCTATTTTTTAGCTTTGCATGATGAACATTTTTGTGAAGCTGAACGTTAAACCAGGTCTTTCAAGTGCTAAAAAAATAAGCAGAGAAGCTATCTCTGTATGTACAATGTATATTCTTTCTAAATGCAAGATATCTTTCGTTGCGGGCTTTTTTATGGCTTGGACGGATTTGACATATTGTTGCAAGAAATACATATGGTCGCTGAAAACATTGGTTGCGTATACTGAATGCAAGACAAAAGAAAACCTTGTGAGGTCAAGAAAATGTGGATTTTAGCAATTGATATTGGCGGTACTGCTATTAAATGTGGGTTAGTGAATAGTCAAGGGGAACGCAGACAATTGACTCAATTTCCTATGAACAAGGAATATTCCACAGTCACGCAACGTATATGTCGACAGATCGATGCATTCTATGCAGCAGCATTTGATGGCATCGCTATTAGCTCAACGGGACTGGTTGATCCCCGAAGCCAAGAAATCGGGATGACATCACCTTTATATGAAGGATTTGGTAAAAGACTGGTTAAGCATTTGCGCAGTACATACCAATGTCCAGTGGCTGCCGAAAATGATGGCAACTGTGCGTTATTGGCAGAAAAATGGTTGGGTCACGCTCAAAATTGTGCGTCCTTTGCGACAATTGTCCTAGGTACATCCGTTGGCGGTGGCTTGATGATCGATCATCAATTGATTCGCGGCAAACACTTACTAGCAGGAGAGTTTGGTTATCTGCTTTTTCCGACCGAAAGGAAGGATTGGGAACTTTGGAGCATTGCAGGGTCAACCAGAACATTAGTAGAGAAAACAGCAAAACGTATCGGAGACCCAACAATCAATGGCCAGCGTATTGATACACTGGTTCAAGAACAAGATCCGCGATGTCTGCCAGTAGTAGCTGATTTTGTCGATAAACTGGCGGCAGCTTGCTATAGCCTGCAATATATGATTGATCCGGAAATCATCTTGATTGGCGGTGGAATCAGTGCGAGCCGTTTCTTGATCCCACATGTAAACGCACGATTAGCTATGATTGCTGAGCAGATTCCTAGTACTGTTATCGTGCCAAACATTTGTGCCTGTCGTTTCGGCAATGAATCTAATTTATTGGGCGCTTGTTATAACTGGTTAAGAAAATACAAGCCTGATAGCTGACTTGTAAAAAAGCATTGTTTTTTATTAAAATAAAGCGTATTTTATTAGAGTATCATACATTCTTTTCTCCTAAATAAGTACCGATAAATGAAAGCGTTTTTGAGCTTTCGAAATAACAGAGAATAGGTGATGCAAATGGGAAAGTACACGGAACTGAATCGTCAAAAACTATTTAGGGGAATCATTCGTGCCATCAGCTCTTATTTAATCGTATTTTTAGTGCCTTTTTTAGCCGTGTCATGGATTTGGTATGATACCTCTGTCAAAAGTATCAATGAACAGGTGATGCTGACCGCTAGAAACCAATTGATTCAGTTGAAATATTCTTTAGAAAATACGTTTATTCAATTGAATTATCTGACGCAAAAAATGACCAATGATCATGTTGTCTCAATGAAATATTTGCAGCATCCTTACTTGACCAAAGAAGCAAGAGAGGCCATGCAAACATACAAAATCACCAACGACTTAGTCGAAGAAGTCTATTTATATTATAAAGAGTCCCCAGCAACCTTGTATTCAACCGTAGGATCATTCTCTTTTGACACATTTTTGAAAAAAGTACTGCCGAAAAATGAAATGGGCCAGGAACAGTTAGCCGCACAATTGGATTCCTCAGCGCCTACATTGTTGACATTAGAAGGCGCCGGTGAGGAACAGCGCTATTCCCGCTTTTTTTATATCGTTCCCATTCAAAGTGAAGAGATGACTGTCTATGGCTCAGCGATCTATGAAATCAAAGAGAACAATTTGAAGAGAATTCTTGATCTTAGCAATAACGATGGGATCAGTAACACCTATATTATCAATGATGAGTACCAGTTATTAGCCAGTACCACCAATGATGAGTTAGCGCGCTTTTTAAATCATCCCGAACGCATGAAAAAAGGCATTCAAACAGGACGAATGCGGTTTGAACAATCAACGTATTTTGTTCAAGCGATTGCCAATAATGAATTGAATATTTCAGTGGTAGCCGTTGCTAATCCGAATCAAGCGCTGGCTTCAGTCAACCGTGTCCAAGAGCAGTTCGTCCTAGTATTTATTGCCATATTGTTTACGGGGATCACCGCAGTCGTGATGCTTGGTTTACGCAGTTATCGGCCGATTCGCAAAATCGAAAATCTGGTTCAGGAGTTTCATCGGGACCCCAAAATGACCCTTCATTCGATGGATGATGTCCATAATACCTTGGCGGCATTTTTGGTTGAGCACCAAGAACTACATCAGGAAGTCCGCCTGCAAACACCTCATGCCAGAGAGCAAGTGCTGCGCAAATTAATGAGCGGACGTTTTCGGTCCGAGCAAGAACTGGCTTTGCTTTTAGAAGCGGTTCATGTCTGCTTTCCTAAGTCAAATTACTTTGTGATCGCCATCGATACGAAAACTGTGGATTCCAAAGCCAAGCAAGGAGATAAAAAATTTCTGATCGATTATATCGAGGAAATCAAAGAGGCGGATTATACGGCATATGCGACGGAAATTTTATCCAAAGAAATGTTAGCCTTGACCGTAGGGTTTGTTGATGGCAAAGAACAACAAGAAATTGTGGATGCCATTGCGGAAAAAATTACCCATGCGATCTCCCTAACACCCACAATGGGTGTCGGTATGACGGTCGATCAACTAACCGCCATCAATGAATCCTATATCGAAGGGTTGGCAGCACTGGAAAATCAAGGGAGTCAAGGCAAGCAAATCAGCTACTATGCGGAGCTTTCCAAAGAGACCAATCATTTGCCAATCAATTACCCAGACAATCAAAAATTAAAATTGATCCAAGCCTTGAATCAAGGAAATATTGAGATTGCCAGTGAAACGATCCAGCGGTTAATCGAAGAAGGCGAGAGTAAACAGACTTCGCCTCGTGTCCAAAAAATGTATGGCTACTACTTGTTGAATACGATCGCGCAAGTCGGCGGTGAATTGGTGGGGGCAGAAGTACTGCATACCGCTTCTGAAAGTGCTGATTTCAACAGCTTGAATCAATTGCAGTCTGCCTTGTTAACGATTGCCCAGCAGATTTGCACGAAGGTGCAGAAACAGCCGCTGGATGACGAGTCGGAAATGAATGAGAAAATCTTCAGTTTTATCCAAGAAAATTACCATTCCTCACAGCTCTCCTTGGAATCGGTGGCAGAGGAGGTTGGTGTTTCTGTCTCTTATGTCAGCCGTTTTGTAAAAAAAGAAAGCGGCAAAACCTTCTCCAAATATATTCAAGAACTAAGACTGAAAAAAATCAAAGAGGAACTGATTGAAACAGATTTGCCAATCAAAGAAATTATTCGCAACAATGGGTATTATGATGTTTCCAATTATACGAGAAAGTTCCGAAAAATAGTGGGTGTGACACCAGGGCAATACCGTGAAATGAACCAAAAAATGAGAAATTATTGAAAGTATGGGGGAAAATGAGATGAACAAACAAGTTGATTTGACAAAAGTTCAGCAACGAGCAGCCGTCTTTTTTGAGGAAATAGGTTGGCAGTCGGCGAAAGATCCGTTACCGAAAATAGTGATCGATCCGCAGCTGGATGCTGATTTTCGATTTGAAAACCAAACAATCAGTGTGTCCTCGCCAGAACATGCCTTTTACGCGTTAACCAAATATGGCCGAGATCAGGCGACGGGTCAATTAGCACAGAAAAGCTATATAGCAGCGCTTAAAGAACGCTGTCTGATGATCGATATCGGGCGCAAATTTTATTCGCTTGCTGATTTGAAAGCAATCGTCCGCAGCATGGCTTGCTTCCAATTCACGCATCTGCAACTTCATTTTTCGGAAAACGAAGGCTTTCGGATTGAATCCCAGCAATTTCCAGAAATTGTTTCGGAAGAATGTTTGACCAAGCAAGAAATTCGTGAATTGATTGCGTATGCTCAAAACCATGAAATTGCCATTATCCCTGATTTTGATTCTCCTGGTCATTTGCGTCAAGTCCTAGCACAAAAACCTCAATGGCAATTGCCGACAGCAGCTGGCACTCGTGATGATCGAGCACTGAACATTTTGGATTCAGAAGCGGTAGCCTTTATTCAGGAAGTTTATCGAGAATATGCGCAACTGTTTGAAGACAGCACCTATTTTCACATCGGGGCCGATGAGTTTATTGATTTTGACCAGTTAGAAAACTTTCCACAAATGATCGAAGCTGCCCGCGAGCGTTATGGGGAAAAAGCCAGCGGAATCGAAGTCTTTATTGATTATGTCAATGAGCTGGCGGCCTTTGTTGAAAGTCTCGGCTTTGTTGTGCGGGTCTGGAATGATGGTTTTTACCGCTTGAATCGCCAAGAGCAGACAACGTTGACGGAGAATTGTCAAATCTCCTATTGGACCCGTTGGAACCAGAATATGGCGTCGGCGGATGTCTTTTTTGAAAAGGGCTATACCATGGTCAATCACAATGATAATTTTTTCTATTATGTCTTAGGAGAAGCGGCAGGGTATACCTACCCAACTTACGAAAAAATCAGCAATGAATTCCAGTTGACGACGTTTGCCAATGGACAACCAGTTGCACAGGAACAGCTTGCCCAAACACAGGCGATCGCTTTATCCGTCTGGGCGGATGTACCTGAGGCTCAGACTAGTCGTGAAGTGATCCAAGCGATTTTTTGGCTCCAAACGGCCATTAGCCAAAAAGTTTATAATGAGCCAAATCGACCAAAAGAGACATTTCGAAAGCTTTATGATGGGTGGGAAGCGACATTTAGCTGATTGTTAGAGGAATTGGGTGAAAGGGCACATCGCTGACAATCCCTGTTGTTTTCTTTATGATGAATAAGTTTAGCGACAAGTGAAACAAAAGCCAATAGTATTTTGATAAAATGAACGTAACTCCGAGTGAGGGGAGAAATGGAGCAATAAGTGATCATAGACATTCAACCGTTGAAGAAAAAAGATATCCTTGAAATGGATCAAATGTTTTTAAAGCAAGGGTGGCCTTCTCGCCAGCAGCTCTTGATGGAGTATTTAAACGAGCAAGAAGCGGGGGAGAGATACATTTTGCTTGCCAAAATAAACAACAAAACTGCCGGGTATTTGACATTGGTCCCTCTAGCAAAGCACGGACCATTTAAAGGCTTGTACCCAGAAATTGTGGATTTTAATGTTTTTGAATCTTATCAAAAACAAGGGGTAGGCAGTCAGCTTTTAAAAGCAGCCGAAGAAAAGGCACGAGAAATAGCTGCCGTGGTGACATTAGGGGTAGGTTTACACAATGGTTATGGATCGGCCCAGAGACTGTATGTAAAACAAGGCTATATTCCAGATGGATCTGGTGTTTGGTTCAATAATCAGAATTGTGCGATGAATGTGCCTTGTTGTAACAATGACGATCTTGTTCTTTATTTGTCTAAGGAACTTTGACCCTCCCGTGGTAAGTACCTTTAAAAAAGGATTAATCCCGCAGCTTGTTTGCATGTTCTCATCACCTGTTCAACAAGCTAGCTCGCTACTTTCGTATAAGCGAATTTAGGGAGTTTTTGAAAAAATAGCCATAAAAAATGACTAGAAACGATCAGTTTCTAGTCATTTTTTTGTAAAGAAAGTAAGGACAATGTTTTTGTATCAATAAAATATTCATTTAGTACAGTGCAATAGGCGCTTATATTTCTTTTAAAGTGATTTCGACCACTGGTACCAACACATCTGGGGGGCAGACGGGTAAGCTGAGAACAAGGTCCTCTTTGTTGATGATAGCTTCCGTTGACGTGAGAACTTCCTCGGGATCAAATCCTCGATAAAACAACTCGGAGCCATCATGTAAGAAACGGATATGCTTCACGCATCCTGCAAGTCCCGGAAGATGCAAGGATTTGTAGGGGTAGGAGAAGAGGTGCAAGTAAAGTTTATTCCCGTTTTGGGTGTAACGACTGTCAATAGGCGGTTGAAAAGTGCTGGCACCACAGCCGATAATCGCTTGCTGATGATAATGCATCCATGAACCGATGGCTTCTAAATGGCCACGAGTTGGTAAGTTGATTTCTCCACGAGCATTCGGGCCGATATTTAAGAGAAAGTTCCCATCTTTTGCTACTGTGTCAATCAGCATTTTGGTCATCATTTCACTGGATTTCCAGTGCTGAGCATCACGATCATAGCCCCACGTTTCGTACATCGTTTGGCACGCTTCCCATATTAAAGGCAATCCATTCGCTTCTAATGGTTTGTCTGGTTGGAATTGCTCAGGGGTGGTAATCCCTCGGCCCAAATCCAAACGGTCATTCAGTAACATCTCCGGCTGTAGACTTCGGCAAATTTCTTCGATCCGCTTACTATCCCAATCGGCGGCACCCTTGCCTTTTGACCAGCCCCAATCTCGATGGCTATAAGGAAAATCAAACCACATATAATCGATGGTTCCATAATTGGTCAATAGTTCGGTGACTTGACCAGCCAAAAAATCTTGATAACGGCGCATGTCCCGCTGGTCATTGGCTTGACGGGCTTGAATAGTCTCTCGTTGCGGATGCAGGCCGTCGAGCGTGAAATCTGGATGATACCAATCGATCAGCGAATGATACAGTCCGACCTTAATGCCTACCTTGCGAAATGCCGGCAGCAGTTCTGCTAAGAGGTCTCGCTTGAATGGGGTGTTGGTTACTTTGTAGTCGCTGAGCGCGGTGTCCCAAAGGGCAAAGCCTTCATGATGTTTCGTCGTGAAGACCATGTATTGAAAACCGGCCTTCTTTGCGGTTTGAGCCCATTCCTCCGCGTTGAAAAGATCAGGATCAAACTGAGAAAAATAGTTCTCGCGATAGGTGGTGGGTTCAATTTTTTCTGTCGTCATAAACCATTCGTGTCGAGCGCCAATACTGAATAGGCCGAAATGGATGAATAAGCCAAACCGATCATGGAGGAACCAGTTTGGATCAGGGTAGTTGGCAGGCCAATTCTTATACGTTCTCATTAAAAATCACTCCTTTTTCACTCACTTAAAGAAATTCTGTATTCGTCATGACTGTTTCTTGAATTTTCCAGCCATCTGCTTCCTTAACGAAAGTATGGTAAGCCTCTGTGATGTGATCACGGTAGGAAGAATCTTTTGGGCTGATCGTTTTCTGCTGCGCCGCGACCAGCATGGATCCTGTCTCTTGTTTAACGACTTCAAAAGAAAGCAGCGTGTGCTGCAGCTGTTCTTCTGCAAAAAAATCAGCCAATTCTTGGGTCGTCTCTGCTCGCGCCGCTGCCACGAGCGTGGCGGCATAAGCTGTCGCATCTTGGTCAGAGGCTGCTTGTAAATTTTCTTTCAGCACTGCCAAACAAGCCTCCGCCGCTGCTTGATTTGTAATATTACCTGTCATCTCCAGTTTTTCTGAAGGTTGGGCATGAACTGGAGCAGAAGAATCGGTTGTTAGAAAATAGAGAAAGAATAGGCTAACAATAGCTAGCAGACTCACGATGACGGTTCGGCGCAGCAAGGATGTTTTCATAAGTTCTCACTCCTTCTTTTAAACATTAGAAATTTTCCCCGCACTATAGATTCCATGAAATAAATTGCGACCCACAGAAGTGCTGCCGCTGAAAGGGGTTACCATTGGTAAGGACGGTTGAGTCAATTCTTCCAAAGTATCGAGCTCCCCGTCCAAGAAGGCAGTAAGCCGCCAGAGTGTCGTGTCGCAGCGCATCAGCAAGGCGCCGTAGCGCAGATCGATACTCTCAAAACCGAAAGGTCGATTCCAGTCAAACCAGACTTTACGATGGGCTTCATAAAGGGATTGCAAGGCGGATTTATAGACACTGAGCTCATCGACTGCTTGGCGCAATTCCGTGAAGTCCTTGCTTTTATAGGCACTGGTGATTTGGTCGGTAATACAAGCTTTTTGTGCCAAAACATCAGCCAGCTGCTGATAAAAGGCAAACATCGTTTGTGTGTCCCGTGTTGATTTCACAGCTGCCAACTCTTGAGCCAATGTTTGATAGTGGGATGCTAAAGAAAGATCGGTTAAGTTTTCCTGATACAAACCATACAGCAAGTCTTGGTAGAGCAGTAGCTTGCTGGGGTTTTCTCCGTGAGGATTGTTTTCTGGTACACCTGCAGTTTGATCAAAACGATCAAGCAGCAAGAAATCGCTACTAACTGACTCGTGAAAGAGCTGGAATTTTTCATTTAATTTCTCTAACGAAAGGTCGTTTCCAAACTGCGCTTCACTGAAATATTGCAAACCTAATAGCGCAGCAATCAGCGGTGTTTCGGCTCCGTCGTCGCCCCAAAGTGTGGCATAAACTTCCTGAACATCGTTTTCTTTGGCGGCTTGCAAGGCATGACGCATGGTGGCGAAACTCTTGCCATAGTTCGGCGCCAAACCGTTCCAAGTCCAGATACCTCCAGCAAAGGCGATCGGCTGTTTTAATTCCCGATGTTTCGCAAACATTCGCTGATAAGAGGCATGATCATGGTGGTAATAATCCCAGTAAACCATTTTGACAGCAGGAAGGTCAGCAAACAATTCTGTGGGAAAACACACGTCTGGATCGTAATAATCACCAGTAGGTGCACCGATCCTAAAAAACATATCGCTCCACATCATCGGCTTAAAACCCACTTTTTGACAAAGCGCAGCTACCCGCTGCAGATGTTCGGCCATAATCGAGAAACGGTCTTTTAAACCGTGCAATACCAAATATCTTCCTTTCCCCAATTGGTGTGCTTCATCCATGCCAATGTGTAGCTGATCCGTCGAAAAACACGAACGGATCGAACAGATCGCTGCTTCCAAAAAGGTATATGTTTCTTCTTCTCCCACCAGTAAAATATCTTCCGTGTCCCGAATGTTTTTAGCAAATCCCCATTTTAAGGGATTCGTTAAGTGTGCCAATGTTTGAATCGCCGGAATCAAAGTTACACCTATAGCTTGCGCGTAGCTATCAAGCTTCTTTAACTCACCTTGTGTATAACGGCCTCGTAAATGACCAAAATAAGGATACTCTGGAATTTCATAAGTGTCTTCCATATAAAGCGTGAGACGATTAAGCCCCATCTTGCTTGTCAATAGAATAAAGCGTTGCAGTTTTTCAACGGTCATTACTGCATTGCGGGACAGATCGATCATTGGTCCAATTGCTTCAAAATGCGGCTGTTCTTCTAAGACATAGACTGGGCGGTCTTCATGCACCCATAAAGTTAATGCCCGAAATAAATGGGCCTTTTCTTGATAGTAAATGATTGTTGCTAGCGGACCGTGGCAAATTTTCAGAGAACCGGGCCGTTGAATCAGCTGTAATGGATGCCCTTGCGGTGATTCTCGCAACGCTAGTTCCGGTAGTATGTTACTAAAAAAATCATCAAGATTTTCATTACTTTGGATAAAAATGTCTTTCATTACGAACGTCCCTTCTTAAGTTTCTTTTATCAGCAATGATTCTGAACGTTGGATCGCTTGAAAAGAGAACCAACTATTTGGAAAAAGGAAAAAAGGAACAAAGCCGATGACTAATAAAATCGGTAAAAAAGTCAAAATGATTGTAGTTACTAAGATTCCCAAAATCATCGCAATCGTTTGGGGAATACTGATAACCATCAGTATTACTGCTTGCTTAAAATAGTGAAGAAGGGGCAAGTCATAACGCAAATACACTGGCAGCAGATACAAGCTGATCAAAAGGGCACTGATAAACAACAGCAGCAAAAAAAAGTGAATCAAGCTATTTTGGATAAAGGTACTAGAGATGCGCAATTCTAGCCATAAGAAAAGCAGCAAACCCGCTTGCATGGCTCCTAATTGATTGGCGCGACGGAAATTTTTTTTCACGACAGTTCTGAACCAAGGCTTCAAAGCCGCTGGGCGTTCCTTTTTTTGGAAACTGTTGAAAAAAGCTTGGATAATCGTAGCGGTGGCAGGGAAAATGCCTAAAAATATCCCATATCGAAATACCCAATAAAACCAAAGAAACTGCAATTTTAGGCAATGGAGGAGCCATTCACCGACTTGATAGGAAACATGATAAAGACCATTGGATTGTTTCATAAAATCCTCACTTTCTTACGGATTACCATTTTGTATCCGCTTTAATTGTTGTCCTTATCGTACCATTGATCCATGGATAATGGGCATGGATGAAAAAATCACACATCCCATACAGGAAAAACACAGCAAATATATTTGATCCGCTTTATTTCTCCTAACGTTTTTATGGAAGGAAGCTTTCTTCATTACAAATTTTACAAACGCTCTTGCTTGGTTTAACACAGTGAAAAAAGTTACATATTGTTAGATGGACTTTTTTTCGCTTACATTTAGAACAAAGAAAGGAGTGCAAATGCATGACAAAAATTCGCGGTGATATTGAAGAAGCCAAGGAGAGAGAGCAAGCAGCGTGGGTCCCAGAAACAGAAATGCTCAAGCAGCGTCTGGAATGGTTTCAAGACTTGAAATTCGGAGTGATCTTCCATTATGGGCTGTATGCCGAAGCGGGGATCGTTGAATCATGGCAATTATCTGAAAAAGATGAATGGGCTAGAGAAAACCAGCCCTATCGAGAAACTATCGAAGCACTGCGTTTGGATTATTGGCAGTTGATTAATCAATTTGAGCCGAAGAAGCTGGATACCCGTAAATGGGCCAAGATCTGTAAGAAGGCGGGATTTAAGTACTGTTTATTCACAACAAAGCATCATGATGGGTTTTCGATGTTCAACACAATGGAGTCAGAGTTTAAAATCGGCGGGAAATTAAGTCCCTTTAAACGCGACATTTTACAAGAAGTGTTTACGGCGTTTCAAGAAGCAGGGATTGCAACAGGAGCCTACTATTCTAAAGCTGACTGGTATTCTCCTTTTTACTGGTTGGATGATGATACCGTCAAAGGCCGTCATGCCAGCTATGACACCCACCTTCACCCAGAAATCTGGGCGCGCTATGTGTCATTTGTGCATCGTCAGATTGTAGAGATTACTTCCAATTACGGAAAAGTCGATTTTCTTTGGCTAGATGCCGGTTGGTGCGGGCAAGGAAAAGAAGACCTACAAATGGATCGTTTAGCTGAGATTGCACGTGAGAAACAGCCGGAATTGATCATCGTTGATCGAATGATGGGTGGCCGTCATGAAAACTATGTGACACCAGAACGCAAAATTCCTGCATTAGCAGAAATTCCTAAAAAAGTTTGGGAAAGCAATATCCCGATTGGGAATGATTGGGGATATGTGCCAAATGATACCTTCAAGAGCAGCCAAGAACTGCTGGAAACCTTGATTGAGGTAGTCAGCAAAGGGGGAAATTTGATTTTAGGTGTCGGCCCAACACCTGATGGCGAATTTACATTCGAAGAGACCCAACGCTTAGAAGAAATCGGCAATTGGTTGGCGCTATATGGTGAAGGCATCTATGAAACGCGGGCGAACCCAATAGCTTGGCCAAATGAATGGCATTTGACCTATCAAAAAGAGGGCAAGGCTCATTTTGCATTTCGCAGTATCGCTGCAGGCGCTTTCGAACAGATTCCTTTAACAGAGATTGGCGCAACTGAAGAAGACGAGCTAATTGATCTAGCCACTAAAAAAGCGTTACCAGTCTATAAAAACGCTACCGAACCGTACCTCTTATGGTCGGATATCAGTCAGCCGAACGTTGGGGCAGTTGGGATTCGCGTTTCGACACATAGGGAAAAAAATACACATTGATTTGAAAGCGAATACAATTCATGATAAGGCTAACACCAAGCAAGGAGGAGGAAGAATGGAAACAGCGCCAATCAGACAAACCGTTTCAGTACCTAAAACAAAGAAACAAGATATAAAAATGAAGATCAAGAAAAATCGGCAATTGTACTTGTTTGTGTTGCCAGCATTTTTGATTATTTTGATTTTCTCTTATGGACCGATGTATGGAATCATTATTGCATTCAAGGATTATATGCCTTCATTAGGGATTTTGGGAAGTCCTTGGGTTGGATTTAAACATTTTCAACGTTTCTTCGATTCCTATTATTTTTGGGAACTCATCAAAAATACTTTAGGAATCAGTATCTATTCATTGGTTGTCGGTTTTCCGCTGCCGATCATCCTGGCATTGGCTTTGAATGAGATCAAAGACGGCCCGTTTAAAAAGATTACCCAAACAGTCACCTATGCCCCAAACTTTATTGCTGTGGTGGTCATGGTTGGTATGGTCATTGCTTTCTTATCTCCCTCAACAGGGATCATCAATCACCTATTAGAATTTTTGGGTTTCGAGCGGATCAGCTTTATGACCAATCCTCGTTGGTTTAAAACGATTTATGTCCTGTCCGGAGTTTGGCAAGGAACGGGATGGGGGTCTGTGATTTATCTGGCAGCTCTATCTGGAGTCGATACGCAACTGCACGAAGCGGCAACGATCGATGGCGCTTCTCGTCTGCAACGCGTTTGGTATATCAATATTCCAACGATCATGCCCACGATGGTGATCTTATTGATCATGAGCTTCGGCAGCTTGATGTCAGTTGGGTTTGAAAAAATCATCTTGATGCAGAATCCTTTGAACATGCAATCCTCGAATGTGATTGCGACCTTTGTTTACCAGCAAGGGCTGTTAGATGCGCAGTACAGTTTTGCTGCGGCAGTCGGCCTATTTAACTCATTGATCAATTCAGTTTTGTTGATCGTAGTCAATCATATTGCCAAACGTTTAAGCAATTCTAGTCTATTGTAGGAGGGAGGACCAAAAGTGAAAACAACTTCTTTAATAAAAGATACCCGTGCTGATAAAATCTTTTTGATCTTTGTTTATGTGTTTTTAGCAATTTCATTGCTGATCGTTTTATATCCGCTGATCTATATCGTCAGCGCTTCGATCTCAAATCCGCATCTGGTAAACTCAGGTGAAATGTGGCTTTTACCAAAAGGAATCACCTTCGAAGGCTATCGAACATTATTGGGCAACAGCAGTATCTGGCGTGGCTATTTGAACACGATCTACTATACAGTGTTAGGAACATCGATCAATCTCTTGGTAACCTTGCCTTGTGCCTATGCGTTATCGCGAGAAGATTTTTATGGGCGACGGGCCTTCACCAATTTTATGCTGGTTACCATGTTCCTGTCTGGTGGCTTGATTCCCAGCTATTTGCTGATTCGCAGCTTAGGTATGCTGAATACCGTTTGGGCACTGGTGATTCCAGGGGCCGTCTCGGTTTACAATGTGGTTGTCACACGAACGTTTTTTCAATCCACAATTCCGCGAGAGATGGAAGAAGCAGCGATTGTGGATGGTTGTTCCGATTTTCGTCTATTCATGCAGATCGTTTTACCATTATCAACGCCGATCATTGCGGTAATGGCTTTGTTCTATGGCGTCGGACATTGGAACAGCTTCTTTAACGCATTGATCTATCTTTCTGATCGATCGATGTACCCGCTGCAGATGATTTTAAGAGAAATTTTGATTCTTCAAGATATGTCTTCAAATACCGTCAGCAATGTGACTTCAGAAATGGCGAACATGCTATATAGCAAACAGCAACTCGCTCAAGTCATCAAGTACGGTGTCATGATCGTTTCTTCGTTACCGGTAATCATCGTCTATCCGTTCTTACAAAAGTATTTTGTCAAGGGCATGATGGTCGGTTCAATTAAAGGATAAAAAAATCAAAGGAGGAAGAAAATGGGATTAAAAAAGAAACTTTTAGGAATGGCGGGTGTCGCTTTATGCAGTACCCTCGTCTTGGGTGCCTGCGGCAATTCTTCAGATGAGGGAACTGGAGAAAAGAAAGAGGTTGCTATCAATCATGACAGCCAATTTCCAATCATCAAAGAAGGCGAAGAGCTGACCTTGAATATCATGGCACCAGGTGTGGGAATGGCCGAGTGGGAAGACATGCCGACGCTACAGGATTACCAAGAAAAAACCGGTATCAAACTGACTTATACGACACCGCCATCGGCTGACTTTAGTACGAAACTGAACTTAGCCTTTGCTTCCGGCGACTTGCCGGATATCGTTTACGGTGCTGGTTCGCAAGCACTGACTGCTTCGATGGAGATCGATTACGGTTCACAAGGGATTTTACTTCCCTTAGAGGAGTATATCACGCCAGAAATCATGCCAAATCTTTATGCACTGACGCAAGAAGATCCTTCTATTTTAAAATCGATCACCACGCCAGATGGGCACATTTACTCCTTACCAATGATCTCTCGGAATGCGACTTCAATCTGGTGGCAAGGCCCGATGTGGTACAACGGCACGTGGCTAGATAATTTAGGTGTATCAGAACTGCCGAAAACCACAGAGGAACTGCAAGAATTGTTGACGCGTTTCAAAGACGAAGATCCTAACGGAAATGGTCAAGCAGACGAGATTCCATTGACGGATGTCGATATGAACTCGACACGTGTTTGGTTGATGGCCGCCTTTGGCTTACGGACTCGCGGGATTCAAGTGGACGATGATGTGGTCTCCTACACACCGACATCAGAAAACTACAAAGCATTCTTGGAATACATGAATACACTTTACGATGAAGGCTTGCTGGATAAAGAAGTTTATGGACAGTCAGATGAGCAGAAAAAAGCGAAGGGTGAAAACAATCAACTAGGGCTTTTTGCCGACTATTTCAGCTTCTTTACTACTGGTCGCAGTGAGGCAGAGGCGATGAACGATCCGATGTTCCAACCGTTGACCTCTGAATGGGCACCAGAAGCCAAGATTCCTGGCAGTCCACGAATCTCTCGGGGAACTTTTGCATTGACCAATGTCAATCCTTCCCCAGAAGCTTCCATGCGTTGGGTGGATTACTTCTATTCGGAAGAAGGCACAAAATATATTGAACAAGGGCCAGAAGGTGTTCTTTGGGAGTACCAAGAAAATGCGGATGGCGAAAAAGTCCGGGTTTATGTGGATGGCATTGATACAGACAACACGGAAGACGAACGCGGCAAAATCACGCCGGCATATGGATTGACTACACCAAACATTGTCATTGATACAACAGGTGAATACCATATCCGCAAAACGGCTGATGAAGAACCAGATACTCGTTTTAGTGATTGGGTTGCACAAGAAACGGCAGAAAAGATGGAAGACATCGCTGAAGTACCATTCCCGCTACTGTATTTAACGATTGAAGAAAATGACAAAGTAGCAGCCACTGCCACTGATTTGACAACTTATGTAGAACAAATGGAAGCGAAGTTTATCACAGGTGTCGAGCCATTAGACAAGTGGGACGATTATGTGAAAACGATCGAAGCAATGGGCATTGACGAATATGTCGAAGTCTATCAAACGGCCTATGACCGCTGGAAAGCAAACTAATATCATACGATAAGAGAAACGGGTCGAGACAATCAATCTCCACCCGTTTTTTTTCAAAAAATAGATAGAGGAGTCAAAAGAAAAATGAGAGTTATGCAGCCTTACGAGTTTGAACGCATCCGAAAAATTTTCTACAAATTAAAACAGTACCGTGTACGCTATCAACAGCCAATAGACCCGCTTTTTTTAAAACAAGAGGATTGGGTACCGTATGAGCAAGGGAGTTATTTCGGAGAAAAAAACACCTATTATCAGCTGAAAGGCAGCTTTCAAGTTCCCAATGATTGGGTAGGGAATCCTTGTGTCTTACAAGTCTATTCAAGCCTCTCAGAGTGGGACAACACCACCAATCCCCAAATCAAAATTTATTTGGACGATACCTATGTCCAAGCTATCGATGTCAATCATCGAGAGGTCACTTTGGCTGAAGGATATCAACAAAAAGCAGTCAAACTGAAGATTGATCTGTTCTCGGGCCGTTCCGATAAACCATTCCCACTGCATATCAACTTATTGGCATTGGATCCTGTCGTCAATGAACTCTGGTTTGATTTTTATACGCTGTTTGATAGTTGGCGTGCCATTCGTGCGTTTGGCGGTGACGAAGCATTTTATCAACAAGTTCTTGGTCAAGTCGCCAATGTCTTGGATTTTCGTACGCCCTACTCAGCGGCATTCTATGAAAGTCTCGCAAAAGCCAAGCAACTGCTTGCGTCATGTTACTTACCAGCGCATACACCAAAACAAAAAGTGACGGCTGTCGGCCATACCCACATCGATCTGGCGTGGCTTTGGACGGCACAGCAAGCAATTGAAAAAGGTGAGCGCAGTTTCCAGACGGTCTTGAAATTGATGGAGGAGTATCCAGATTACACGTTTTTTCAAAGCCAACCACAACTGTATCTCTCCATGAAAACACATTATCCTGAACTTTACGCTGCAATCAAAGAAAAAGTTCGAGAAGGAAGATGGGAAGTTGACGGGGCGATGTGGGTGGAAGCCGATTGCAATTTGACTTCAGGGGAATCACTGGTTCGTCAGATCCTTTATGGCAAACGGTTTATGAAAGAGGAATTTCAAGTCGATAGCCGAGTCTTATGGCTTCCAGACGTCTTCGGTTATTCAGCCGCCTTACCGCAAATTTTACGCAAAACAAATACGCCCTACTTTATGACGACGAAGCTGTCATGGAACCAGTTCAATCAAATTCCTTTTGATTCTTTCTACTGGCAAGGAATTGATGGCAGCCGAGTTTTGACGCATTTTATTACCACCATCAGTGAAGGGTACAGTCCCAGAGATTATTACACGACATATAATGGATTGCTAGATCCTTACACGATCAAAGGCAGTTTTGAACGTTATCAGCAAAAAGATCAGCACGACGAAATTTTGATTGACTATGGGTATGGTGACGGTGGCGGAGGCCCGACGAAAGAGATGCTAGAAGTCCAGAAACGGCTGCAAAAAACATTGCCGGATATGCCGACGATTACTGGCAATCATGTGGGGGGCTTTTTTGATCGACTGGCAGATTCTTTTAAGGAAAAATCTGGCCCAGTCTGGTACGGCGAATTGTACTTTGAATACCATCGTGGAACACTGACTTCGATTGGCAAAAACAAGAAGGCCAATCGCCAAGGAGAATTTTTCTTACAGACGATTGAAAAACTTTATAGTATTTGTGCAATCAATCGTTATCCGCAAGCTGAATTAGAACAACTTTGGAAACAGCTGCTATTTAATCAATTCCATGACATTCTGCCGGGAAGCTCGATCAAAGAAGTTTATGATCAGACGGATCAAGAGTATCAACAGCTCTTTGATAAAGGCTGCAAGCTGATCGAAACTTTGTTTCCAGCGGTGCAAGCAGCCGAAGCTACGTCATGGCATGTCTTTAATCCGCTGGGACAAGAGCGGACGGGTCTGGTCTATTTAGACGATCAGACAGGGATCAAAGAAGCTTACCTGACTCAGCGGACCTATGATGACCGGCTCTTAGTCAAAATTCCCGCCATGGCTGGATTGAGCTGCAAAACACTGACCTCTGTCTCAGCTGTGCCTCAATCAAAGCAAGTGGCAATGCGGCTGGAGGAATCGTTTGAAACGGTTGATTTTAAAGTGATTTTTGACGAACACTTTGACATCATCTCTTTATTTGACAAACGGCAGCAGCGAGAAATCGTGCCAAAAGGCGAGCGGTTGAATCAGTTAGTGGCTTACGAAGATCTGCCAATGGATTATGATGCGTGGGACATTGATATTTATTACCAGAAGAAGCCTTATCCTGTGAAGCAAGTTCTCTCAGCTGAGGTTGTTGAGCAAGGGGAGATTCGCGATACCTTGAAGATCAAACGTCAGTTTGAAGATTCTTTTATTACGCAATGGCTGCATTTTTACCATGGCACGGGAAGAATCGATTTTGAAACAGCGGTTGATTGGCACCAGCATCAACTGCTGTTAAAGGCATTGATGCCGATTGATGTTAACACATTGGAAGCAACGTTTGATATTCAATTCGGGCAGGTAAAACGACCTGTGCATCAAAACACGACATGGGACCAAGCACGTTTTGAGAGCTGTGGTCAAAAATGGGTTGATCTCTCAGAAGGAAATTATGGGGTTAGTATTTTGACAGATTCGAAATATGGGTTCAATACGGATTATCAAAAGATCGGGCTTTCTTTGATCAAATCGCCGATCGATCCGTATCCAGAAGCGGATCAAGGCTTTCATGAGTTTACCTACTCCTTGTACGCCCACGAAGGGACTTGGCAAGACGCGCAAACGATGGAAGAAGCTTTGGCATTGAATGTTCCCGTTCTAACCGTTCCAAGTGTGCCACAACTATCAGCAGAAGCTTTTCTAGCAGTCGATCAAAAGAATGTCTTGCTGGATACGGTGAAAAAAGCCGAAGATGAAGAGGCACTGATCGTGCGGTTGTATGAATATCACAATCAAACCACCGCCTGTCAATTGCGTTGCAAAAAAAGAATCAAAAAAGCGGTTTTAACGAATCTTTTGGAAGAAACCGTCGCTGAACTGCCGGTCGAGCCGCTGGATGCCCAAAGCATCACAATCCATTTCCAGCCTTTTGAGATCCAGACCATCATGCTTTATTTAGAAGACTAAATAGAAATGGAGAAGCATATGATTGAGACACTTTTACGGCAAATGACGTTGAAAGAAAAAATCGGCCAGCTGAATCAGCGTCTGTATGGTTGGGAAGTTTATGAAAAAACTAACGGAAAAATTATGTTGACTGAAACCTTTAAAAAAGAAGTAGCTCGTTTTGGCAGTCTTGGCTGGATTTACGGCGTGTTTCGAGCTGATCCTTGGTCAGGTAGAAATCAGCAAACAGGCCTGACGACCACGGAGTCCTATGAGCTGTCCCTTATGATTCAAACTTATTTGCAGGAGCACACTCGGCTGGGGATTCCGGCCCTTCTCAGTGAAGAGTGTCCTCACGGGCACCAAGGTTTAGAAGCGACGACGTTTCCGGTCAATTTTAGTGTTGGTTCTAGTTGGAATCCAGAGCTGTATCAAGCGGCCCAAACTATCACTGCTCAAGAGATTCGGGCAAAAGGAGCCCATGTTGGCTTGGTTTCCGCATTGGACATTGCTAGAGATCCGCGTTGGGGGCGAACTGAAGAATGTTTCAGTGAAGATCCGTTTTTAACCAGCAGCTTTACCAAAGCGGCCGTCAGAGGATTACAAGGATCAAAAACAACGATAGAAAAGCAGAACGTTTTAGCGGTATTGAAGCACTTTGCTGCCCAAGGTGCAGGAATGGGGGGACACAATGCAGGGCCAGTGGCAATCGGTGATCGGGAATTCCGCGAGATCCATCTGCCACCAATGAAAGCAGGGATTGCTGCTGGGGCCTTGGGGTGTATGGCTGCATACAATGATCTAGACGGTATCCCGTGCCATGCCAATGCTTATTTGCTGCAAGATGTTTTACGAGAAGAAAGTGGCTTTACGGGAATTGTGATGGCCGATGGGTGTGGGCTGGATCGGATTGCTGACTGGCTGGGGAGCCACCCACAAGCGGCCGCCAAATCCTTGACCAGCGGTGTGGATGTTAGTTTATGGGATGAAGTTTTCCCAGTGTTAGAAGAAGCTGTCCTTGAGGGGCTACTTGCGGAAACGGCGATCGATGATGCAGTCCGTCGTGTGCTTCTTTTGAAAGAAAAACTTGGCTTGTTTAAAGAAGCAACGCCCCGTGTTTCATTGCCCCGTAAAGAAAAGGCGCAACAAGTTGCCTTGAAATTGGCGGAGGAATCGATTGTTTTACTAGAGAACAATGGTATTTTGCCTTTGAAGAAAACGCGACAAAAGATTGCCGTCATCGGTCCTCACGTTAAACAGCTCTATCATCAGCTGGGGGATTATACGCCATTCAAGGAAGAAACAACATGTACGACCTTTTGGGAAGGTTTGACCAGTTTAAGTACGCATCAAGCTGACTTCTTCTACGAGAAAGGCTGCGAAATCTCTAGTGGCACACTGGCTCAACGAAGGCAAGCCTGTCAGATTGCAGAAAAAGCGGATGTCGTCTTAGTGACGATCGGCGGCTCCAGTGCCCGTGATTTCACAACGGATTTTGACAAAAACGGTGCCGCCTTAAGGGGATCTCAGGAAATGACCAGTGGAGAAAACATCGACTTGGCTACCCTCGATTTGCCGCAATGCCAGTTGGATTTACTGTTTGCGTTGAAGAAGAGTAAAAAGCCGCTGATTGGGATCGTGATTTCCGGTCGACCGCATTGCTTAGCTCCTTTGCAAGACTTGTTCGATGGGGTGCTTTACGTTGGCTATCCCGGCCAATATGGAGGGGAAGCGATTGCTCGGATTCTTTTTGGTGAAACGGTACCTAGTGGGAAATTAGCAGTTTCTATTCCTGATACAGTTGGACAACTGCCTGTCTGTTATAATTATCGCAACACAGCGTTTCAAAAAGACTA
This sequence comes from Enterococcus sp. AZ188, assembly GCF_050544075.1. Lineage (NCBI taxonomy): Bacteria > Bacillati > Bacillota > Bacilli > Lactobacillales > Enterococcaceae > Enterococcus > Enterococcus sp. AZ188. The sequence continues at coordinate 3,206,229 of NZ_CP172943.1, read as the reverse complement.
CCTCGATCAAAAAGGCGCACCAGTATATTCTTTTGGTTATGGGCTTAGTTATGCCTCTTTTATTTGCAGCTCGGTTTCGGCTGAATATGCAGGGGAAGGCATTATCGTCAGTGGCACACTTGAAAATCATTCTACTGTGTCTGGTAAAGAAGTGGTCCAATGCTATCTAAAAGAGTATACAAAAGCATATGTGCCGAGGAAAAAAGTCTTATGCGGCTTTCAAAAAGTATGGGTGCCTAGTCAAGGACAAGCAACTTTTCAACTCGTGATCGGTGAAGCATCATTGCAGCAGCTGGCAATTTCCTTGGAAGAAACAACATCGTTTTGTCTGGAAGTCGAAACAGCAGGTCAGCAGTATCGATTTGTATTTCAACGGTCCAACCCTGACCGCACGTGGCAGGTAATTCAGAAAGGAGCAAAAGAATGATTCAATTTCCAAAAAACTTTTTATGGGGAGCGGCCGCGTCAGCACCGCAAACCGAGGGGGCCGCAGTGGTTGACGGCAAAAGTCCCTCTACATGGGACAAATGGTTTGAGTTGGAGCCGTCACGCTTTTACGATGGTGTCGGACCAAGCGACACCTCAAATACCTACTATCAATACCGGGAAGACGTAGCAAACATGAAGGCCATGAACTTGAATTCCTATCGGACATCGATTGCATGGACCCGCTTATTACCAGATGGAAAAACATTGAATCAGACGGCAGTCCGGTTTTATCGGGCATATTTTCAGGAAATGCTGGATCAAGGCATCGAACCGATCATTAATTTGTTTCATTTTGACATGCCTTGGTGGCTGATGGAAAAAGGAGGCTGGGAGGCGCGGGAATCCGTGGACCATTTTGCATTTTATGCAAAAACTGCTTTTGAACAATTTGGCGATTTAGTGAAAAAATGGGCGACCTTTAATGAACCATTGGTGCATATTGAATGTGGGTATTATGGAGATGCTCATTGGCCGCAAGTGCGTGATTTCAAGCGGGCGATCCAAGTGGGTTATCATACCTTGTTAGCCCATGCGAAGGCAGTTGCCGAGTTTCGTAAAATCGCACTATCTGAGGGAGAAATCAGCATCATCTTGAATCTGTCACCTGTTTACCCAAAAAGCCAAGAGGCAGCTAATCGAGAAGCTGCTGAATGGGCAGATCTCTTGTATATTCGCAGTTTTTTGGACTGTGTCGTTTATGGACAATTTCCTGAAAAACTAACGAGCTTATTCAAGGAGCATCACTTGTCCCCTGAATATGAGGCAGCAGATGCGGAAATTTTCCGTGAAAATACCGTAGATTTTATTGGTTGCAATTATTATCAACCGTTGCGGATCCAGGCACCACTTCCGCAGAATGCAGCATCCGAATCCTTTGAGCCACGTCAGTTATTTCGTGGGTACGATTGGCCAGAGAAAAAAATCAATCCTCATCGCGGCTGGGAAATCTATCCAGAAGGGATTTACGATATCGCGATGCGTCTAAAGAATGACTATCAAAACATGCCATGGTTTGTTTCCGAAAATGGCATGGGGGTATCTGAGGAAGAACGGTTCATGGACGCCACGGGGCAGGTCAATGATACGTATCGGATCGCCTTTGTTGAAGACCATTTGCGTCAGCTGCATCATGCAATCGAAGACGGGTCTCCTTGTTTCGGTTACCATATGTGGACCTTTATGGATTGCTGGAGCTGGTTGAATGCATATAAAAACCGTTATGGGTTTTATCGAGTGGATTTGAAAAATGACTTCAAGCGTTATCCCAAAGCGTCCAGTTTTTGGTTGGCAGAAGTAGCTGCCAAGAATGCCCTTGATTGATCAAAGTGTCCTTAGAAGAAAAAATACCGCAGGAAAACTTTCCTGCGGACTTCTTTGGCTATGAATATTTTATAAATACTTCTCACGAAAATCGGCAATGGCTTGGCGTGAGGCATAGATATTGCGTGCCAGCTTTTCATTCTTGCTTAAAAAGACATAGAAAAGGACATCGACCGCCAATAGGTGGGCGATAATCGAATTCGTAGCAGCACTACGTTGGTTGGCTTCTTTGGAACGGGACACTTGCAGGGGAACATCCGCCAACTTTGTTAACGGATTACTGCCAAATCGGGTGAGTGACAGAATCGGGACGCCAAGATTTTTAACGATTTCTGCTAAGTGAACCATCTCAGGCGTGTGTCCACTGTTGGAAATGACCCAGAGGAGACTTTTTTTCTCGTTTTTGACGAGTTGCGGCAACAAGAGATTGTAGTCATTTTCAAACACGACGATTTTGCCTAAACGGGTCCATTTTTGTTGGATATCTTGTGCGATCAATGAAGAAGCACCGATCCCGCAGACAAAGATTCGCTCACGAGTCGCGATCAGTTCAGCGGCAGCCAACATCAACTGTTCTTCTAACAATTGGGCCGTCTCATTCATAGTCACCTGTGCATTGTGGCTTAATTTAGATGTGATGGCATGAAAGGGCTCATTTAATTCAACATCGGCATAGCCCAAGTTTTCATTGGCATTTTGGCGCAAGCCGGATTCCGCAGATAATTGTATTTTTAAATCTGTCAAACTAGCAAAGCCGGTTTTTTTCGCAAAGCGTACGACAGTCGGCGCACTGATCCCAGTGGCTTCTGCTAATTGACTCGCAGTCATCGACGGCACTTTTTCAGGATTGGCCTCCATGAATGCGAAGAGTTTCTTCTCAGAAAGCGATAATTCATTTTTCATGCTCTCGATTCGGGAAAGAACGCTCATCCTTACACTTCCTTTAGATAGAGTAGTATCCTCAGTATAACATAAGTTTTGGAGGAGCTTTCAAAAGAAACGAAAAGAATAGGTAGATAAACTTGCTTTTTTACTTAGAATCAAGTAAAGTAATTACGTGTGAAAAGCACAGTACCTGTTACTTGGTTTAACGAATCACCAACGTTTTACTCAGTCGCAGGGGAAAAAGAAAAAGAGGTGAAAAACATGGCAATTTCAAAAGAACGCAAAAACGAAATCATCAACAAATTTGCACGTCATGAAGGAGATACTGGTTCTCCAGAAGTTCAAATCGCTGTTTTAACAGAAGAAATCAACCATTTGAACGAACATGCACGTATGCACAAAAAAGACCACCATTCATACCGTGGGTTGATGAAAAAAGTTGGACATCGTCGTAACTTATTAGCTTACCTACGTCAAAAAGACGTACAACGTTACCGCGAATTAATCCAAGCTTTAGGATTACGTCGTTAATCAAACAAAGAAAAGTGAGGTTCAACCCGAATCTCACTTTTTTGCTATGAATCACTGCGACTGGGCGGCGCAAGCCGCACAGAGCAGATGATGAATAGTACTAGGCGAGGGAAACGAGCGTAGTGACCAAGCAGCGGAATCGCTGCGACTGGGCGGCGCAAGCCGCACAGAGCAGATGATGAAACCTACTAGGCGAGAGCAGCGAGCGTAGTGATCAAGCAGCGGAATCACTGCGACTGCAGTGTCGGCTAAAACAGCTGATGCAGTCTGACAGGTGATCTCGAGTCATCTAAAAAGTGAAACACCGAAAGAGCGGCCTTTTGACTGGTGAATCAAAAAGCGCAGCTAAAAAGAATTTTGGGTCCTTGTAAGCAGCATCCTACTAACCAAATGAAAGCAGCGGAACGACATTCCGATTTTTTCATTTGTTTAGTAGTGACTTGCTGGGATCCGATGAAAAGGAGCAGAACATGACAGAAAAACAAGTATTCAAAACAACTTGGGGCGGCCGCCCATTAGAAGTAGAAGTTGGCCAATTAGCCAAACAAGCAAACGGAGCTGTATTGGTTCGTTATGGCGATACGGTTGTCCTAAGTGCAGCGGTTGCATCTAAGGAAGCAAAAGATACCGACTTTTTCCCATTAACAATCAATTACGAAGAAAAAATGTATGCCGTAGGGAAAGTACCTGGTGGCTTTATCAAACGGGAAGGACGTCCAAGTACGGAAGCAACCTTGACTGCCCGCTTGATCGATCGTCCGATCCGTCCAATGTTTGCGGAAGGTTTCCGTAACGAAGTACAAGTAACAAACATCGTAATGAGTGTTGAACAAGATTGTACGCCAGCAATGGCGGCAATGTTAGGTTCTTCTTTAGCATTGTCTATTTCAGATATCCCGTTTGACGGACCGATCGCTGGTGTTGATGTTGGTCGGGTCAATGGTGAGTACGTCTTGAATCCAACAGTAGAACAAGCAGAACAAACTGATATCGAATTGACAGTAGCTGGAACGAAAAAAGCTATCAACATGGTTGAATCAGGCGCGAAGGAAGTTTCTGAAGAAGACATGTTAGGTGCGTTATTATTCGGTTTTGATGCTATCCAAGAATTGGTTGCCTTCCAAGAAGAAGTTGTCGCAGCTGTGGGTAAACCAAAAATGGAAGTCAAATTGTTACAAGTAGATGCTGACTTGAAAAAAGAAATTTTCGACGGCTACTACCAAACAATGAAAACTGCTGTTATGACTGAAGAAAAATTGGCTCGTGAAGACGAGATCGATAAAGTCAAAGACACAGTGAAAGAAGTGTATGCAGAAAAATTTGCTGGACATGAAGAGGAAGCACAATTCTTGAAAGAAGTGAAACAAATCGCGGAAGATCTTGAAAAAGATGTGGTTCGCGAATTGATTACTATCGACAAGATTCGTCCGGATGGTCGTCAATTAGACGAAATCCGTCCATTGGCATCAGAAGTTGGCCTATTGCCACGTGTTCATGGTTCTGGTCTATTTACTCGGGGACAAACCCAAGCATTGTCCGCCTGTACGTTAGCACCTTTAGGAGAACACCAAATCATTGATGGATTAGGGGTTGAAGAATCAAAACGATTCATCCACCATTACAACTTCCCTCAATTTTCTGTTGGTTCGACTGGTCGTGCCGGCTCACCAGGGCGTCGTGAAATCGGTCATGGTGCATTAGGCGAACGTGCCTTAGCACAAGTGATTCCTGATGAAACAGACTTCCCTTACACAATCCGTCTCGTTGCAGAAGTATTAGAATCAAATGGTTCTTCTTCTCAAGCAAGTATTTGTGCTGGAACTTTAGCATTGATGGATGCAGGGGTACCAATCAAAGCACCAGTTGCAGGTATCGCAATGGGACTTGTATCTGATGGTGAAAACTACACGATCTTAACTGATATTCAAGGCTTAGAAGATCACCTTGGCGATATGGACTTTAAAGTTGCTGGAACCAAAGATGGGATCACTGCGTTACAAATGGATATCAAGATTCAAGGAATCACTGAACAAATCTTGACAGAAGCATTAGATCAAGCGAAAAAAGCACGGATGGAAATCTTAAATGAATTGACATCAACATTGGCTGCTCCTCGTGAAGAGTTAAGCCAATATGCACCGAAGATCGAAATGATCCAAATCGATCCTGCGAAGATCAAAGATGTAATCGGTAAAGGCGGCGACACCATCAATGGCATCATTGATGAAACTGGCGTGAAAATCGATATTGATCAAGACGGAAAAGTTTCGATTGCTTCTGCTGATGCAGAAATGATCCAAAAAGCTATCAAGATTATTGAAGAATTGACGAAAGAAGTAAAAGTTGGCGAAGTGTACCTTGGGAAAGTTGTCCGTGTTGAAAAATTCGGTGCGTTTGTCAACTTGATCAAAGGCAAAGACGGCTTAGTTCACATTTCACAACTTGCGAACGAACGGGTCAACAAAGTAGAAGACGTTGTCAAAGAAGGCGACGAAATCTTAGTGAAGGTCACAGAAATCGACAAACAAGGCCGTGTGAACCTTTCAAGAAAAGCACTATTGAACGAAGATAAAGCAGAGCAAAAATAAGCTGTTACTTCTAAATCATAAGCAAAGTCTAGGAAACTGGACTTTGCTTTTTTTGTGTCTAAGTAGCAGCTCTTCAAAAGGGTCTTACTTGACAGGAGTTATTTTTTGCGTTACCGCGAAAAATAAGAGATAATTCAGAATATTGTCTTTGCCATGCAAGCAATAATTCTAAGATGTTAAACGCATCTTATTTAGGATAAGGAGTACGATATGAAACAAACATTTCCAACTGATTTTTTATGGGGAGCATCGATTTCCGCTCACCAAACCGAAGGAGCGTATCAAACCGATGGCAAGGGACTGAGTGTCCAAGATACTCGTCCAAGAGACAACCACAAGATCGCGGATTTTACTGTGGCTGTCGACCATTACCACCAGTACAAAGAGGATATCGCCTTGTTAGCAGAAATGGGGATCAAAATTTTCCGTTTTTCGATCGCTTGGTCGCGAATTTTTCCAGAAGGGCGCGGTACTATTAATCAAAAAGGATTGGATCATTACAGCGATGTCATTGATGAATTGCTGAAACACGGCATTCAGCCCTTTGTAACGTTGAACCATTTTGACTTGCCGCAAGCATTGGAAGACGAAGGCGGCTGGACAAAACGCAGCACCGTTGAGGCATTTGCCGCATACGCCAAAACGCTGTTTACAGCCTATGGGGATCGAGTGACGCACTGGCTGACGATCAATGAACCAAATATCATGCTGTTGGTGGATCAAAAAATATTAGGGAAAAAGATTCCATTATCAGAAAAATACCAGCAATTTCATCACCTGATGATCGCTGAAAAATATGCTTTCGAAGCGTGTCATGAAATCGTACCGAATGGCAAAATCGGACCGGTGCCGAATATTTCGTTGGTCTATGCGGCGACTAGTCGACCAGAAGACAACCAAGCGGCGCTGTATTTCAACAGTGTCCGGAACTGGGCGTACCTTGATTTCGCCTGCTTCGGTCGTTACAATACGGTCTTTCAAGATTATTTGAACCAAAACGGCCTCACGATTGACTTTGGTCCGGAAGATGAGGTGTTGATGAAACGGGCTCTGCCTGACTTTGTCGCAATGAACTTCTACACCACGGTGACAGTGGAGCAGCCGACGGAAGCTGGGGACATGAAAAACGGCATCAGTGATCAGCAAAGTGAAGACATTATGGAGCGTGGTTTTTACAAAGGGTTCACCAATACGTTCTTGAAGAAAAATGCCTTCAATTGGACCATCGATCCCTTGGGACTGAAAACGACGTTGCAAACACTTTATGATCGTTACCACTTGCCGATCATCATTACTGAAAACGGCTTAGGGGCCGAAGACCATCTAGAAGCAGATGGCGCGGTTCATGATCCGTACCGCATCGACTATTTATCGCAGCATATCAGTCAATGCTTAGCAGCGATCAATGCTGGGGTGGAACTGATGGGATACAGCCCTTGGTCTGCCATTGATTTGATCAGTGTGCATGAAGGGATTCGAAAACGGTATGGCTTTATTTACGTGGATCGCAATGACGCAGAGGAAAAAGAACAAAAACGAGTGAGAAAAGACAGCTTTTATTGGTACCAAAAGCTGATTGAAGAAGGGGCGATCCCTTCGTTGGAGGAGTAACGATGACAAGTGTTTTTACCTTTTTAGAAACGCGTTTGATGCCGCCTTTGAATAAGTTGGCGAATTTACGCTTTATTCGCGCAATCATGCAAGCAGGGATCATTACGGTCCCTTTTACGATCGTCGGATCGATTTTTTTAATCATCAATAATTTACCACAAATCATTCCACCACTGGCTGGCTTTTTCGAACAAACGATTTTACGATTTTCACCGCTTTATAGTGTCGTAACTACCATGTCTGTTGGCTCGATTGCTGTTTTTTATTGTTTAGCAACAGGGTATTATTTAACTGAGATCTATCATAAAGAAGAGCATTTGACTATGAGCAGTTTTGTAGGGGCGTTATTAAGTTTGTTTGCCTTTTTAATGACGATCGTCCAAGTCGATATCACAGATGGTGCGGCACAATTGCTGCAGTCAGAGAGCGAAACCGCCATTGTTTATAATGGGATCGCTTTAGGCGGTTGGATCACTCGCTTCAGTGGAGTAGGGATCTTCATCGGGATTATCACTGCAGTACTTGCTACGTCAGTCTATCGTTTTTGTGTAAAAAGAAAGATCACCATCCAGATGCCTGAAGGGGTTCCTGATGGAGTCAGCAAAGCATTTGCGTCATTGATCCCAGCGATTTTGATTGCCTTTTTGATGGTGGCGATCAATGGAGTACTGGCGGTTTTCCACACGGATCTTCACGGATTGCTATCCAAACCATTTGAATTCGTGAAGGAGTTGACGGGTTCTTGGTTAGGAATCATCGTGATTATGCTCCTTATCCATCTCTTATGGGCAGTGGGGGTTCATGGGACGGCAGTTATTAAAAATAGTTTCATCAATCCCATCCTATTGGTGGCTCTAACTGAAAATATCGATGGTGCCAATAATATTTTTGCTGGGGATTTTGTGAACATGTATATTTTTATGGGCGGAGCAGGAAGTACACTTGGATTGGTTTTATTGATGCTGTTTGTGGCAAAATCACAACAGCTCAAAGTCTTAGGAAAAGCAGCGATCTTACCGGGGCTTTTTAACATCAATGAACCAGTAATCTTCGGGGCACCGATCGTCTACAATCCGTATTTGATCATCCCCTTTATCGTAACACCTTTGATCAACGTGACGATTGCTTACTTTGCTAGCTCGTTTGGCTTTGTCGATAAAGTCATTACGGGAATTCCCTGGATTTCACCGGTGGGCATAGGGGCGTTTTTAGGAACCGGCGGTGATTTCCGAGCCATCCTGATCGCTTTGATCAACTTAGGGGTTTCCATTCTCTGCTATTATCCATTCTTTAAGATGTACGATGGCAAACTCTACACGGAACAACTTGCCAATCAAGCATAAGTAGAAAAAACAGCAAAACGCCCGTTGATGGACTTCGAGTGAAGTGCCAACAATGGGCGTTTTTGCTAGTGTAAATAGTGGTCACGTGTGCAAAGACTGTTGATACAAGACACAATCATCGCAATCTTTGCGGGTTGGTTTGGCTTGCTGGGGTGTTTCTTTGTGTAATGGCAAAAGCATACGCAACCCGTTTAAGATAACTAAGATCGTGCTTCCTTCATGACCCACGACCCCTAGAGGTAGCGTGAGAAATTCAAGGAAGTTTGAAGCGATCAGCAACAAGATGACACTGATAGAAAAGACGATGTTTTGTTTGATGATCCGCTGTAATTTCTTAGCCAAACGGTGACTGTCGACCAAACGCAGCAAATCATTTTTCATCAAGACGATGTCCGCCACATCCATTGCGACATCTGTTCCTTCGCCCATCGCGATCCCTACACTTGCGGTCGCTAAGGCTGGAGCATCATTGATCCCATCACCGACCATCGCATTGATTTGGTAGGTTTCTTTCATTTCTTTGATACGAGTGGTTTTCTCATCAGGCAGGCAATCACTTTCGTAGTCAGACAAGCCGATTTCTGCGGCGATCACTTTGGCAGTACCTAAATGATCACCCGTCAGCATCGTCGTGTGAATTCCTTGCTTATTGAAGTAGGCGAGACTCTCACGAGCTTCAGGACGGGGCTGATCCAATAGTGCTAAATACCCTGCTAATACACGGTCTCGATTGATATAAATCAAGGTTTTTCCGGCTGCTTTCAATTCTTGGATGCGGGTTTGTTCACTGACAGCAACAGAGGTTAGATCGACTTCTTTTCCAATCGTCCAATGGGCAGCTTGGTAAGTGGTGGCTAGACCGACCCCCGCTTGTTCTTCCACTGCTAATTCCAATGGTCTTTCATCGTGGAAATACGCCAAGATCGCTTCAGCCAATGGGTGATTTGATTGTTTTTCCATCCCAACAATCAGTTGGGGAATAAACGGTTCATCCAGCAACAGATGAACATCAGTGACAGCAGGTTTGCCTCGAGTCAGCGTCCCTGTTTTGTCAAAAGCGATCGCTTTGACATCGGCAAAGGCATCCAAGGCTTGTCCGCCTTTGCATAAAACGCCCAAACGAGCAGCGTGAGAAATGGCTGCTAACGTCGCAGGAGTAGCAGAGGCGACTAAGGCACAAGGGGATGCCACTACTAGTAAGACCATGCCACGATAAAAACTTTCTTGGAACCCCCAATTCGTGAAAAACGTACACAAAACGATCATTAGTGGGACGGCGATCAGGACGATCGGCACATAGATCCGTTCGATTTTTTCGATCAGGGTCGCCGTTTGACTTGGCATTTGCTGCGCTTCTTCCACCAATTGAATGATTTTTGCAAAGCGGGTGTTTTCACTCGTTTGAGTAACTTCAATGTACAATGGCTGCCCAAGGTTGATGGTTCCCCCAAAGACTTCACTGCCTAAACGTTTCTCGACAGGAATGGATTCGCCACTGATGGCCGCCTCATCAACACTGCTGGTTCCTTGGATCACGATACCGTCGATCGGGATCGCACTGCCTTTTGCCACCATAATCGTATCTTTTAACTGAAGGGCTTCGACTGGTACTTCGACGAGCTCCCCAGATTCAATCATTTTTAAGGCAGTCGTTGGTTGCAGTGCCATTAATGAACTAATTTCTCGCGTACTTTTGTTGGTCGTATATTCCTCAAGGGCACCGCTCAAACAAAAGATAAAGGTCAGCATCGCCCCTTCAAACCAATGCCCAATGATACAGGCACCAATGGCGGCTAACGCCATCAGTAGATCGACGTTCAACCGTTTGTCGTGCACCAATTCTTGCGTGCCTTCCCAGGTTTGTTTCCAACCCCCGGCAAGAATCGCTAACAGATAAGGGACAAAGCTATAAGGAATGGAAAAAGATGCCATAAGAAAGCCAGTTGCCATCAATAGCAAACAAGCAATCGTTGAAAAAACAGCCGACGATTCGGATTTACTCATAAGAAACGCCTCCTTTTGAATGTAGTCTAGGAATGAAAAAACCGATCCTTTTCTCAAGAAACAATCGATTATTCCTCCCTCGACTTGAGCATAGCACATTCGAAAACAAGATGGTAAAAAAACAACGTACCTGATAATGAAAGTGATTATCAAGTAGCGATTAAATAACGCTACTATCCAAATGATAAATGGAAACTTACTATTATAGAAAAAAGAACACAAAAAAAGCAGCACAATAAAAAACGAATTGTACTGCTTTTACTTATTTGATGTGGTAGTCAGCGATTGGATCTCTCAACGCAAACTATACTTTGCTAAGGGAATTTGACGTGCTTCACACCACTCTTTGACAGCGCCAGAAAAAATCAGCTGAACCTTGGTGAGGTCTTTAGTGCTTGTCTGTCCTGCCATTGTGTAGAGCATCTGCAGCTGTTCCTTCCATGATTGTAAGGTGGCGATGGTTTCTTCTTTGCCTTTTGACAAAAGCAGCACGAGGATCGTGGCGGATAGTCCTACGCTATCCGCACCAAGGCAAAGTGCTTTGAAGATATCGTAAGCATCCCGAACGCCGCCTGAAGCGATGCGGGTAAAGGGCTGTTGGATCTCATTTGCTTCCAGCAAGGAAATCACGGTGGATTGGCCGAAGGTATCAAGATACGCCAATTCACGTTTTTTTCGACGAGCATTTTCGATTTGAGTAAAACTTGTGCCGCCGCTACCAGCAACATCAATCGTTTGTACGCCGATCGCCAGTAACTGCTGGATCGTTTCACGGGACATCCCAAAGCCGACCTCTTTGACGACAACCGGAACGGCAACAGAAGCCATCGTTTTTTCCAATAAGGACAGCCATTGGCTAAATTGACGATCGCCTTCGGGCATCACTAATTCTTGCGGTGCATTAAGATGGATCTGCAAGGCATCGGCATCAAAGAGCTCCACTGCCCGCTGTGCATTTTCAACGGGACTGCCCGCGCCAATATTGGCTAATAAGAAGCCGTCAGGATTGGCTTTACGGACGATACGGAAAGAATCGGCGACACTTGGGTCTTTTAAGGCAGCCGAAACGGAGCCGGTTGCCATCATCAAATCACAGGCTTGCGCGATCTCTGCTAACTCTTGATTGATTTTTAAGGTTTTTTCACTGCCGCCTGTCATGGCATTGATGAAAAAAGGGCTGGAAAATGAGCGGTCAAAGACAGTCGTCGTAATTGCCACATCAGCCACGTCAATTTGCGGAAAGGACTGGTGGACCAAGCGAACTGCATCAAAATCGTTGCTGTGTTCTTTATGGAACGCTTTTGCTAAGGAAACATGTTCATCTTTTCGATTCATGATAGGTCCTCCCGGTAATGGTAAACATGCAGCGGCAATGGGGTGATCTCGGCTTTTTCCCACGCACTCATCAATGGTAAAATACCGGTTTTTTGGTCAACGATCACGATACCGCAATCGCCGCCGCCGGCACCGGAAGATTTGGCTGCACCACAATAATTTTCTGCTAGATCACAAAGCTTTTTAAGTGCTGGAGTTTCAATCGGCACACCAGTCAGTGCGGACAACTCCCGCAGGAGCTTTCGATTTTCTGTGATCATTTTTTTGATCGTGCGACTGTCTTCATTTAAGAAGCCGTCGATCAATCGATTGACGCAGTCTTTGCTGGCTGCTAAAAAGGCGGCATAGGCGTTTTCTTTTTCTTCTTTGGATTGATAGACTTGATCCACTAAATCAGAAGTAGAGGCAGGAGAGCCTGTCCAACCAATCAATAGTCGAAGCGATTTCGGAACCGTCAAGGGACGGATCGATAATCCTGGCCAATCGAAAGCGATCAATTCTGTTAAGGTATGGTCCTTTTGTTTGGCTAAGACCCAGTCGTGATCGAAGGTTGAAAAAGCGATCCAGCCGCCATAACAAGAGGCTGCAATATCACCGCAAGACCCATTGCCTTGAACAGCGAGATGGGCAAGAGCCGCAATTTTGAATTGGGTCAACCGATCCATTTCCATTTGATAGTACAGATTCAATGCTTTGACCGTGGCAACAGTCACGGCGCCGCTGGAACCGAGGCCATATTTGCGGCCGTTCGAGTTATCCAGTTCACTGGTCACTTTTAAATCGTAAAAGGAAAGGGGAATGCCTTTTTCTTGGGCATATTTTTCCGTCAGACGAATGGCTGCCAAAATATAGTGGAAAGGATTATCCCGATGGTCTAAGACTAATTCGCCTTTGCGACGCGTCCAGCGAATCGGCAGGTCGCTGTATTGGGCAGACTGGATGCTGCCGTTTTTACGGGCCTCTTCCACATTGACCGTAATAAATTGGTCAACGGCAACGATGATTGCAGGATGACCAGGTTCGACAACCGCGTATTCACCAGCAATAAATAGTTTTCCGGGAACAGATAGTTCAATCATTTCGACACTCCTAATCGATGGCTTCTTAATGGCTTCTTAGTTGATGGCAGAAGATTCTTCCACCGGTAAAAAGGCTAATCCTTTGCCCGCATGAGCAGTTACTAATTGTTCTGAGGCAAAGTGAGCACTTAATTCACGTAAAATCGTTTGTTCTTCTTGTTTTTGGCATAAAACTTTGACATTGGGACCAGCATCCATCGTGAAATAGCAAGCCAATCCTTTTTTTCGCAGCATTCGGACACATTCCATAGCTCGTAAAGATTCAGAAGACCAATAAGTAAAAGGTGGTTCGGCGGCTAAGGTCGTTCCATGCATTTTCAAGGCGTTGGCCTCGGTCGTTTCCCCTAAAGCAGTAAAGTCTTTTTCGGCAATCGCTTGTTTCATTTTCACGAGATCGGTGGCAGTGGCAGAAAGCCAGCCTGGATAAAAGCTCGAGGTTTCAACGGTTCGGCGCATCCCCTCACGACTGGAGACTTCTTTGGCTTGTGCGTTGATCAAAATAAAGATCATACTCAATTCTTCTTCCCAGCCATTCGACGGCACTTGCATGGCAAAAGAAGTCTCATCGGTGCCTTGATGCCATTCAGCAAAGCCGCCGTAGATACTCCGACAAGCCGAACCAGAACCGCGACGGGCCAAACGGGATAACTCTTGCTCCGACAAGTTTAAGTCCAGTGCTTCACTACAGGCACCCGCCAATGCCGCTAATCCACTGGCAGAAGAGGCAAGTCCGGCAGCGGTTGGAACAAAATTTTGACTTTCCACCGTGGCATACCACGGGCAGTCCGCTTTTTTTCGTACCAGATCCAAAAAGTCCGCAACTTTTTTTGTGGCAGCGTCTGTTTGCACCACGCCATCCAATGTAAAGCGATCTTGCGTAAAATCGGGTGAAAAAGCCACCGTTGTTTCTGTGTAAAAAGCATCGAGGGTCAGGGACAAACTATTGTTCATCGGTAAAATGAAGGTTTCGTCTTGTTTTCCCCAATACTTGATCAATGCGATATTCGTGTAGGCACGAGCCTTTCCCTTATACATGTTCATAAACTCCTAATCCTTGTATCCATGCCGCACGAGCGCCATCGGACAATAAAATACGGCTGATATTCTCAGCCTGTTCCTTCGTTTTGGTTAGTGCGATCATACAGCCGCCCCGGCCCCCGCCGGTCAGCTTTGCCCCGTAAGCACCGTGTGCCAACGCTAAGGAAACCAACTGATCCAGTTGCTGATTGCTGACCCCTAGCTGCTGCAGGGCCTGATGGGCGTTGTTCATGCTTTCACCTAATACTTCTAATTGATTGGCTATGATGGCCTCTTTAGCTTTTTTGGTTTCGATCCCTATACGCTGGATTGCTTGACTAGCCAGCTGCTTGCTGGTTTCAAAAAGATGGGCGACACTTTTGACTGCTTCTCTCGTTTGCCCTTTGATTCCAGTATCAGCGACGAGCAAATAACCGTCGATCGTGAGGGGAAACGAAGTGATGGGATGCCCTTTGATAAAGTAAATGGCATCTGTCCCACTGGCTGCCGCAGCATCGATCCCGCTAGGATTGCCATGAGCGATTTTTTCAGAAAAGTTGACATAGGTCATCAATTCTTCTTTTGTAAAGTCTTTTTTGATCCAATCAAAAAAAGCGCGAGTCAGTGCAACAGCGACCGCCGCGCTAGAACCCATTCCCCGTTCAGAAGGTATAGTGCTGACGATGGAGGTTGCAAAAGGACCCGTGTGGAAGTCTTGTTGCAGACGATGCAGCAAGTCTTTGACATTTTTTAAGTGGCTGGGGACTTCTTCAAGCAGACCGTGATAGTAACTTGAAATCAAGGTGTTTGTTTCATTTGCTGTGATCTCGACTTGTACTTTTGCTCCCGCAAAAGGGAAAGCAATTGCTGGTTCACCGTAAACAACTGAATGTTCACCCATTAAGATGATTTTTCCTGTAGCTATGCCAGTACCAATTGACATTATTTTCCTCATTTCTCTAGGGAGCTTACCCCACATGATTCATTTATCGTTTGTCAGTCAATTGTAACTATCTCCTGACAAAAACACAATTTAATTAAAGATCCTTTCCTATTTTACTAGAAGAAGGCTCTTTCGTTAAGCATTCCGTATGAGATTTCAAAAAAAAGCAAAAATCTTTAAACTTTTATTGAAAAAATTCTTGATCTGTGCTTCAAAAGTTTCAGTTGACGGCACAAGATATAGTGTTGTATAGTTGATATCGCAAATGCAACATACAATATTTAGTGATGAGTGAGTTGGGGGATATGAGCGTGATCGTATTAGCAGGAACGATTGGTGCCGGTAAATCAAGTTTGACCGCATTGATCGCCAATCATTTTGGCAGTCAAGCCTTTTATGAATCGATCGATGACAATGAAGTGTTACCATTATTTTATGCAGATCCAAATAAATATGCGTTTTTACTGCAAATCTATTTCTTAAATAAACGATTTGAAAGTATCAAGCAAGCCATGAAAGACGACAATAACGTCCTGGACCGTTCCATTTATGAGGATTCACTGTTGTTCCATTTAAATGCGGACCTTGGGCGAGCGACCGATACCGAGGTCAAAGTCTATGATGAATTGTTAGCCAATATGTTAGAAGAGCTGCCGTATGCAGCTCACAAAAAGCATCCAGATCTTTTGGTGCATATTCGCGTTTCTTTTGAAACGATGCTCGAGCGTATTGAAAAACGTGGGCGGGAATATGAGCAGTTGACCTTTGATCCTTCGTTATACGACTACTACAAAGAGTTGAACAAACGCTACGATCAATGGTACGAAGAGTACAATGAGAGTCCAAAGATCCAGATCGATGGCGATCAATTCAATTTTGTCGAAGACCCGCAAGCGGCACAGGCCGTTTTAACGATGGTGGAAGAGGCCTTGAAAGACGCCCGTAAATAAGTAATAGCCGATACAGCCAGGAAAGTCCTTTGATTGGGCTTCTGGCTGTTTTCTTTTATAATAGAAGAAAGCAAGAGTGGAGGATGGATTGTGGAAAACAAACATGTCTTTTATGACGGAAACTATGAATGGATTCAAGTCGACCAACAAGACGCAAAAAGCGTGATGGCACTGCAAAAACAATATCATTTGTCTGACGAGATGCTTACGTACTCTTTAGATAAAAACGAACGCGCGCGGGTCGAATATGATGCCGAAGAGGAAGCATTGCTGCTGGTTTTCAATGTACCTCAGCAAGAAAAGCGTGAAAATCATTTTGAGACCAGCCCGATGACGTTTATTTTAAAAAGGAAGCAACTCTTTACTTTTGCATCCCACAATACCCGTTATGTGATTCCAATGATGGAGCGCTTGATCCTGCAAAATCCGCTGCAAACACCCATTCATTTTTTGTTTCAAAGCTTGTTCTTGATTTCTGGCACGTTTTTTCCGTTAGTCGAAGAAGTCAATAGTGAGCGGATTCGCTTGAATCAGCGACTACGGGAAAAAACAACCAATAAAAACTTACTGCAAATGTCTGATTTGGAAGTTGGACTGGTTTTTTTAGTGTCTGCCACGAAACAAAATGCGGTTCTCTTGGAGCAAATCAAAGCATTGTCCATTTATCGTTTGATGGATGATGATGAGCGGGAACAGCTGGATGATGCCCTGATCGAAGCCAAACAGGCAGTGGAAATGACCCAACTGGCATTCCAAATTTTGGAACAATTGTCTGGTACCTACAATAATCTATTAAACAATAACTTGAATGATACCATGAAGTTTTTGACCGTTTGGTCCCTCTTATTGACTGTGCCTTCCATCGTCACCAGTTTCTTTGGCATGAATGTTCCGCTGCCTTTTACCAATAGTATTTTCGGTTGGGGTATTGCCTTATTGATCAGTTTAGTGTTATCCGTCTGGATGTTGATTGCTTTATGGCGCAGAATTCGTTAGTCGATCACCAAACCTAGACCGGCGGCGATGACCAAGGCTTGTTCTTGATCGACTGTTAGTCCTCGCAAGTGTTCAAAGGACAACGCGATCTTTTGAAATTGATTGGTCCGAAAATCTAAAGTTGCTAATTTTGTGTGAAACCAGTTGCTATTGTTCAACTGGTTTTCTTGTAGCGTCAAGTGTTTCCAATCCATCTCATAAAACTCACTGTCGTTTAGTTGGCACTGACGAAACAGCATCGTCCGTAAATTGGTATTGCTAAAAGAAGCAAAGTTTGCCACGCAATCTTCAAAGGTACAGTCACGGAAATAGCTTTCCGCAAAATTCGTACCAGTCAATTTACACTGTTTAAAGTGAACGCGATGAAAGCTGGCACCAAAACATTCCAGATTAGAAAAATCGCAGTTCTCAAAGAGAACATTTTGACATTCCCATTGACTCAAGCGTGTTTTTTGCATCGTCACTTTCTTGAAATGACATTGCTTCAAGATAAGGTTTTTGCAAGTATCATAGCTATAATCATCGCCTTCGAACATCCCCCCTTCGAAAAGCAGTTCTTCTTCTAAATAAAAATCCTGTGGCTCTAATGCCGACAATAAGGGCGGTAGTGGCAATACGATTTTTTTCTTCATCAAGATCCCATCCTGTATGTTTTTCTCTCAGTATAACACGGCGAATCGATGCCGCGATAGTTACGAAAAAGCGGTGGGGCATTGTGAAATTTATTCAATCGGTTTGCAGAATGCTTTTATAACAAGGAAAACCTTTGATTTTGAATACATATTTTTTCACAATCTTTTTACTTGCAAGACAAAAATAATTTTGATATAGAAACTTAACCCGCTGAAAGTGACGTATATCAACGAAAAACTGTCACAAATTTTTAAAATCGCGAAAAAGTTGATAGTTTTCAAATTCACAAGCGAGCTATAATGACAATGTAAACAAAAGGAGGAAATTTTCCATGACAAAAACAGTTATTATCGGTGCAAACCACGCGGGGATTGCTGCTGCCAATACACTATTAGATAACTACAAAGACCAAGAGGTCGTAATGATCGACCGTAATACAAACTTAAGCTACCTAGGTTGTGGGACTGCTTTATGGGTTGGACGTCAAATCGATTCATATGAAGGCTTGTTCTATACAAAACGTGAAGATTTTGAAGCAAAAGGTGCAAAAATTCATATGGAAACAGTGGTTGACCATATCGATTTTGAGAAAAAAGAAGTGCACGCTGTAACCAATGACGGTGAAACGATCGTTGAATCTTATGATAAAGTTGTCATCGCAACTGGTTCTGTGCCAATTTCACCAAAAGTACCTGGACGTGATTTGAAAAACATCCATTTCTTGAAAAAATTCCAAGATGGACAAACGGTTGATAAAGAGTTAGCCTCAGAAGACGTGAAAAACGTTGCCGTTATCGGTGCTGGTTACATCGGTGTTGAAATTGCTGAAGCAGCAAAACGCCGTGGTAAAAATGTGTTGCTTTTTGATGCAGCGACACGGGCATTGCCAAACTACTACGACAAATGGTTCACAGAAGATATGGACAAAAACTTAGCTGACAATGGCATTGAATTGCATTTCGGTGAATTAGCACGTGAATACAAAGGAACAGAGAAAGTAGAAGCAGTTGTAACAGACAACGGCGAATACCCAGTTGATCTAGTGATCAATGCGATCGGTTTCTTACCAAACAATGAGCTGGGCAAAGATCATTTGGAATTGTTTGCTAACGGCGCGTACTTAGTGGACCGCCATCAACGGACAAGCGATGCAGATGTTTACGCAGTCGGTGACTGTGCAACGGTGTACTCAAATGCTTTGCAACAAACCACTTATATCGCATTAGCAACGAATGCCGTACGTTCAGGGATCGTCGCTGCCCATAATATCGGCGGAACTTCTTTAGAATCAACAGGTGTTCAAGGATCAAACGGGATTTCGATCTTCGGCTACAACATGGTTTCAACTGGCTTGTCAGTCGAAGCTGCCGAACGTAATGGCATGAAAGTGAAATACTCTGATTACGAAGATACCCAAAAACCAGGCTTCATGAAAGAAAATGCGACGGTTAAAATCCGCATCGTCTATGAAGAAGAATCACGCCGCATCGTTGGTGCACAAATGGCATCACGAACATCTGAAATCGCAATGGGCATCCACATGTTCTCACTAGCGATCGAAGAAGGCGTAACGATCGACAAGATGAAGCTATTAGATATCTTCTTCTTGCCTCACTTCAATCAACCATACAACTACATCACGATGGCTGCGTTGAAAGCAGAATAAGAAACACGAAAGTCGGAGCGTATGCTCCGGCTTTTTTTTGAAACAATCATGAAAACTGTTGACAATAAGAGGAAAAAGCAGTATACTATGAAAGTTGAGAAATAAAAGCAGAAGCACCCGCTTCTCGCCTGAGTGAAGATATCGCTGGGCAGAATAGGATTCCTACCATTTATTTGTGTGGAGTACGTGCGGGTTCGTGAAGAACTCGTTTTTTTATTGTCTGATTTCGAATCGACAAGCTTTTCTTTCTCTCAAAAAACTCGGAGGTGAATGACCATAGCAAAGGATATGATGGTAAACGACGGCATTCGTGCACGTGAATTGCGTTTGATTGATCAAAACGGCGAACAACTTGGTGTAAAGAGTAAAGCTGAAGCATTGCAAATTGCAGAACGAGCAAACCTTGATGTGGTATTGGTGGCACCAAATGCTAAGCCGCCAGTAGCAAGAATTATGGATTACGGGAAATTCCGCTTTGAGCAACAGAAAAAAGACCGTGAAGCTCGTAAGAAACAAAAAGTAATCAACATTAAAGAGGTTCGTTTAAGTCCAACGATCGACGTCAATGATTTCAACACAAAATTGCGTAATGCACGTAAATTCCTTGAAAAAGGGGACAAAGTGAAAGCTTCGATCCGTTTCAAAGGCCGTGCCATTACCCATAAAGAAATTGGTCAGAAAGTGTTAGATCGTTTGGCGGAAGAAACTGCTGATTTGGCAACTGTTGAGCAAAAGCCAAAAATGGATGGCCGCAGTATGTTCTTAGTATTAGCACCAAAAAACGATAAATAATGACTCACTGAGTTTCAGTTTAAAGTCAGATAACGAAAGATTTTGAGGAGGAAATTAGTTATGCCAAAACAAAAAACACACCGCGGATTAGCAAAACGCGTAAAACGCACTGGCGGCGGCGGATTGAAACGCTTCCGTGCCTTTACCAGTCACCGTTTCCACGGCAAAACAAAAAAACAACGTCGTCAATTGCGTAAAGCTTCAATGGTTTCAGCTGGCGATTACAAACGTATCCGTCAACAACTAGCACGCATGAAATAATTGCGTAACCCAAGCTTCACGTATACAAACAATTATCGATTTTCATATTAGGAGGAATTATACATGGCACGTGTTAAAGGTGGAACAGTAACTCGTAAACGTCGTAAAAAAGTGCTTAAATTAGCAAAAGGTTACTACGGTTCTAAACACACTCTATTTAAAACAGCAAAAGAACAAGTAATGAATTCATACAACTACGCATACCGCGATCGTCGTCAAAAGAAACGCGACTTCCGCAAATTGTGGATCGCTCGTATCAACGCAGCGGCTCGTATGAATGGCTTAAGCTACTCAAAATTGATGCACGGCTTGAAATTAGCTGAAATCGACATCAACCGCAAAATGTTAGCTGACTTGGCTGTAAACGATGCAACAGCATTTACTGCATTAGCTGACCAAGCAAAAGACGCTTTAAACAAATAATCAATCGTTGGCAACAACGTTAGCCCCGCTCTTTGAGCGGGGTTTTTTTATAAACTTTTTTACAAAACAGTGCGATCCTTTACTGATGTACTTTCTTAGTACGCAAATCAAAGGAATAAAGCGTGATTCTTGATTAGAAATTTTTTATTAAACATAGAAATCAAGCGGATAAATATATAAAGAAACTGATCGATTTTGTCGCATAATTTAAGGTGTCGGAAGTAGTTTATTGTTAATAAATAGGTCGTTATTTACTGTAAAAAATAAAAATAAAAGTATTTTTTGACAAATGAATACCCAAATACTATAATTATTGTGAATATAGGATTAACTTTAAGTCATTGTCAGCAGTCGATGTACAATGTTTTATGGCTGTGTCAATGGCTTTCTTAGTTCGAAAAGAGGATGATACAAGGAGGTTATGGAAAGAACATTGGATAACCAATGTGAATCGGGTTTTGCAAAATATATGGAATACATAGAAAATTAGAATTTTTAATAGGTACATTTTTCAGAATATTCAAAAAATTACTCGCCATAGGAATAGGACAGGATGAATAAACTGATTCAAAATGGGAGTAGATGAAAAATGATAAAGCGTTTGTTGATTTTATGGAGTGTATTGGGGTTATTGATTCCTTATTTTTTACCAGCATCCATCGTTGTAGCAGAGGAAATTGAAACAAGCAGAGGAATTTACTTTTTATCTGAGCCAACAGAACAAGTAGATTTCTCGACTGAGAAAGAGCAACTGTCTGAGATTTTTCAAGAGGAAGACTGGATATTTTTAAATCCAATCAATATTCGCTTTTATGTAGAAGGACAGATGGATTACCAAAAATATTTCCCCGTTTTTAAAGATGGGGACTTTCATCAATTGATTGATGAAAGCAGTTGGCAACTAGCACCATCAGAAGTAGCTGACTTTATCCAAAATCATAGTAAAACGACAAAACCAACCTCACCTATGACCTTTATTATCGTCAACTATGCTTGGTATGGTTTTTTTGATGAAACTTGGTACGACCTGTATTTGAACGAACCAGCTGATTTATCTGAATTGCTTTCCGATTTAGAGGAAACGATAATTATTCGAGATTTATTTACTGATTATCAGGATCAAGTAAAGCAAGAACAGTCAAATCAAAAAGCACTTGGATCTTCACAACAAAGTACATCCTCTAGAGAAGAAACCAATCACGATTTTTCGACTAGTACAGAATCGCAGGAAAACAAACAATCGGAAGAGTCAAAAGAAAATGTTGAAGGGGTTAGTGAAGACGAACCTGAAGGGACTATCAGAAAAAATACAATTGAAAAGCTTGAAGTGATTGAGGATTATAAATCAGAGAATAAAAAGGTGTTGTTAGAAAATTATCATGGAGATTGGGGAGATTTTGATTACACAAATGGATTAATTGATTCGACAAATAGCAACGGTTTTGCTTTTGTTAATAGGATAGGAGAATACACATTTAATCGGAAAGATTTTTATTTTTTAATCAAGGAAAAGGATGGAAAATATGCATATGCCCAAAGTATTTATACTAATTCATTTCCACATAGTTCAAATCTTCAACTAAAAAGACTTGGTATGGATGGCGTTCACTATCGAATGCTGGGAGGAAATTCAGGTTCTGGCAACCAAGTTAATTCTCATAGAACAATCAGATTGATTGGCTTCCAATTTATACCAGAATTTTATCGGTTCTATGATGTAAATAGTAATGACGATCCTAATAAGAATCAGAATATACATGTATTTTTGAATTGGCTGAACTTTTGGACAGACAATGAGGTTACTGTCGTCCAAAAAGACACTTTACTCTCAATGGAAAATTATATTAGAGAAAAAAACTCAGGTGTTAAATACGAACCACTAGGTATTGATTATACCAATGGGTTGATTGAGATAGATGGTAGCAATGAAGGAATTTTTGTAACTAATAGAGGTTTCTATGGATTAGGATCAAATTTATATTTCCTGATTAAATCGAAAGATGGGAAGTACGCATATACCCGTAACATTTATACGAATAGTTATCAGCATAATTCTATACGTTTAAATAAACGAGGAACAGATGCAGTACACTATCGGTTTTCAGGTGGAGATCATGGGACATCCTTAAATATTAACTCAAGTAAAACTCCCATTATAGTTGGATTTGAATTTAAGCCAGATTTTTATCGCTTCTATGATGTTAGCAGCGATGAGGATCCGTATAAGAATCAAAATATACATGTATTTTTAAATTGGCTGAACTTTTGGACAGAAAATGAGATAACTGTTATACAAAAAGACAACATACTTTCAATGGATAACTACGTTAGAGGAAAAAATTCAGGTGTTAAATACGAACCGCTAGGTATTGATTATACTAATGGATTGATAGAGAGAGAGGATAGCGACGAAGGAACTTTTGTATCTAATGGAGCTTTCTATGGATTAGGATCAAATTTATATTTTCTGATTAAATCGAAAAATGGGAAGTACGCATATACTCAACAAATTTATACGAACAGCTATCAACATAATTCTATACGTTTAAGTAAACAAGGAACAGATGGAGTACACTATCGATTCTCAGGTGGGGATCATGGGACAGCTTTAAATATTAACTCTAGTATCGCACCTCCTGTTATAGTGGGGTTTGAATTTAGATCTGAATTTTACTTGTTTTATGATGTAACGAAAAATGAAGACCCCTATAAAAATAAGAATATCCACGTATTTCTAAATTGGTTAAACTTTTGGACAGACAACGAAATTACTATTGTTCAAACAGATGCAGTAGATTTATATGTAGCCCAAAAAAACAATGACATCCAGCCTTGGCGTTTTTTCAAGACGGGTCGTCAATCAATAAGGGATCAAACTTTTTCACTTACACTAGATGAGACAACCAGACTAGATTTTGATATGAGAGGAAGATCAGGTCAAAGATTAACAGTCTATCAAGAAAATGAAACGAAGGTATTTGGTCGAAAGTATTCGGGATTTAACAATACAGTTACTCTTGATTTACCTGCTGGCAGCTACTATATTGCGATGACAGATATTACGGCTGAAACAACGCTACAAATCAGGCGACACCAGTTCAATGATTTCCAGCTTTCAATTGATACCAATCCAGAGCGAACACATATCTACTTAAATGGTGTGTTTCATCAAGAATTGACCGACATATATGCTCCCCACCATCGACCACTTCAATTACCAACAGCAGTAAGTGTTTCAAATAAGTTAAATTCAATTTGGCGAACCTCGCGAGGAAGCCATCCAGTTTTAGATGCAATGTTTGGTAAAAACTACTTATTGGGCACCAATTTAAGAGAGCAAACATTTCCTACTGTTGGTAATCTGCCGTTAGGAAGTACGTCCCTTTCGGCGCCGTTGCAATATGTAGGAAATGGTCAGTTCTATACAGATGCTCAAATAGTCAATTTTGGTCCACAACAGCGATTTGTGATCACCGGGTCAACCTTACTTCTAGCGATGGCAGGAACGCTGGTCGTTTACTATGCAGCACATCTGATCCATACCAATCAGCTACAATTAACAACCCCGTCTATTTTTCGAGAATTTGAAAGTGGTAGTTGGGAAGAGCTTGAAAAATTCACCTACCACGGGATCGTTTCCTATGAGGGGAAAACTTATGGAGTAAACGATGAGACGGGTGAAATCAAAAACACCGAAACTGGAGAAGAACTGCCTAAAAGTGTTATCCCAGATGATATTCGAAAATCTGCTGCAGGTGCCAGTAAATTGGCTATCAATAAGATTTTGGCAGAATTAAATGCATTAAAAATAGAAAATGTTGATGACGAGTATGAATGGTATACTTTTAAAGACTTAGTCCAAGACGAGTTGGAAGGACAAGGCAATAAACGAGGACATACAATTGAAAAACATGTAATGAAGTCGGATACTTACTTAAAAAATCGTCTGAATACAGATAACCTCCTATTTAGTTCAACTTACTACGGGGTAGTGGAAGCATTGATTGCTATCAATGTGACCAAGCTTAAACATCCAGAAGTTTTTCAGAATGTAGGTAAACAGAAAGGGCAATTTATTGAAACCCCCTTTAAGCTAGGGCGAGGTTTTACACAAAGTAATATTCCTGTATCTCCATTATACAACAACCAACTATATCTAATGCCTTCTACTAGCGACAAAGGCTTCAGAGTATTGACTAGTTATCCTGTATTTAAAGTAGGGGATTAAAAATAGTAATTGAAGGGAACAATCTCAGTGCAAAGATTATATATTGAAGATATAAAAGAAATGAGCATCCAAAGTGTTCTGGAGTTGAATGAATGGTATAAAAAATTAGGAGAAAAAGAAAGTTGCTACTTACTGGATAAGAAAAATTTTTTCACTGCAAATCGAACGAAGCAAAATCAAGAATATGAGTTTGTTTTTAGGAAAAGGCTTTATTTTTATCCATTTAACACACTAGGAGAATTAACAGAATATGCAACAAAGCATAAGTGCTATTTTGAATATCGAGGGAGTAATGAATTTACAAAAGAGCAGGAAAAAGAACGAGAAATGTCTTTTACAACAGTATCTTTCTGCAAAGATTCATTTTCAGAAACCCATGAGGATACTTTGATTTATCCCTTCTATCATTTTGAGATGGAAATCATTCCCAAGGCAAAAACTAGCTCTGACTATGACTTTTTTAAAGAATACATTTCAGATGATACACAGAATTTAGCTCCTAGTGATGAGGTGCAATGTGTGCGCAGCTTATTCTATGAAGATATTGAGATAGTCACAACAAAAAATGCTGAAGAATGGCAGAAATTCTATGATCAGTGGATTCAGAAACAAAATGCCCATTTTCTTGATCGAAAAGAATACTATCCAAATATAAATCAGGCAGTTGCTATTCAGTACCATAAACTGGAAATTCAAGCCTTCTCGCAAGAAGAGTTGGAAATGGAGCTCAAGAAAGTGGGGTATCTTTTTAGCCATAAACCAGAGAATGGCTGGACAGAGCAACGTAATACCAAACTTTTTAAGATTGTCGATGAAGCAAGTAAACCTATCAGCTATCTGTTTCTCGGCGTGCGAGAAGATATCATTGAGCTGTCTTAATGATGTGGAAGAAAAATAAAAGATGTTTATTAGGGAGGTGGTTGACAATAATCAACTTGCCCCATCGCCCGAAAAAAATGGTTTATGATGAGATCATTGAATTGAAAAAAAGGGTGCAGCTACTCGTTTATGAACAGCAGCTGCACCCTGTATTTTTTGTCAGCGCATCAGTAAATGCGGCAGTGTACTAAGCCATGCGATGATGCCGACGATCAAGGTAAAGACCACGACGATGACTGCTGTTGAAAGGAAATCTTTTTTGACGTCGCGCTTTTTTCTAATGGCATCGAGGTCTTGATTTTCCATGAAGGCAACGATCTCTTTATACGTTTTGATATTTTGGGTTTTCTTGATTTTTTCGATCTTTAATGCGGCATACATGGAGACGAGCCAAAAACATAGAGGCGGGACAATCCACCAGTATCCGGGTAAATAAAGAGCAGGCCCAACAGAGAGTGCGGTCAATAGTATAAAAAGCAGCATCATTTTTGTGTAACGATCCATTTCTGTTTTCTCAATCGTTTCTTTCATTTGTTCAACATCCCCTTTGACTAATTCATCTAAAGAAACATTAAATAGAACACTGAGCAATAATAAATTGTGAACATCAGGATAGCTTTTTTCATTCTCCCAATTGGAGATCGTTTGTCGGGAGACATAGAGTTTTTCTGCCAGCCCTTCCTGAGAGAGACTTAATCGTTCCCGATGTTTTTTTATTTGTTTGCTTAAGTTCATTTTATCCGCTCCTTCTCCCATTAGTTTAGGCCAATGTCTGCATTCTAACGATCAAATGTCTTTGACAATGCCTTGAAATCAAGTGTCAAAATGTTTTTACAGTTGGGTTTGGGGTGTTTACATAGCAGTACAGCGTTGATTTTCTTCCGTTAACAAGCGACGGTCAACTTGGTTATTGTTTTTTTATAGACATACCTGCTGGTTTCTAAAAAAAAGAAAAAAGATGGCGAGTCTTTGCTGATTTTAAGTGTTTGTCCTTGTCTATTAGTCATTAATTTCGCAAAGATGGGAAGAGGAGAAAACAACTAAGCGTGTGAAAGATTCATTTTTCCATTAGTGATTCTTTAAAGGTACCTGTGTGTTGAAATGGAGCCATTCAGAAGACACCTCTATTTGTTGGTTCTGTTTTAGAAGAAAAACGACTGTTGGTAAGCATATCTCCCCATAAAAACGTCTGCTTTGTGCTATACTGAGGCTTTGTAAAAATAAGTTTGTACAAGCAAGCAGCAACGGTTTTTTCATTGATTGCTTGCAAGAAGGAGCGTATACGCAGTGAAAAAACTAAAGGTTCAAGATTTAATTGCAGTAGGGATCTATACAGCGATCTATTTTCTTTTAATGAGCGTCTGTCTATTGATTTTGCGTTTTGTGATCCCAGGTTTTCATAATTTATTTATTCCAGCAGTCACCGCTTTGTTTTCTGGCATTATCTATCTGATTTTATTGAATAAAGTACCGAAATTTGGCGCAATCACCATTATGGGTACCGTGGTAGGGCTCTTTTTTTTGATTTCAGGACATTTTCCATTGGCCTTTTTACCCAATATGCTTTGTGCCTTAGTAGCTGATTTGATTCAATACAAAACAAAGCTCAAAGAGAACGTTCGCGTACTGGCGAGTTATATCGTCTTTAGTTTTGGCTTGATGGGCCCGATCTTGCCCCTGTGGTTTATGAAAAATGCCTATATCGATTCATTAGTGGCTCGCGGAAAAGATGAAACCTACATTGCCGGCGTGTTTGCTCATACCTCCAATGTGATGTTAGGGCTTTGTGCATTGGCCGTTTTGATTGGTGCGGTGGTTGGTTTAGGCATTGGCAGCCGCTTGATGGAAAAACATTTTCAACCAACGATCCAATCGCATAAAGGGTGAGGAATGTGTCGAAAACAAGGTTTGATCCCCGCAGCAAATTGGCGGTGATTCTCTTTGCTAGTTTTACTATGATGGTGTCCATTAGCTGGATCGATGAGTTTGTCTTTGTCACGTTCTTGCTGCTGCTATTTTTAGTCAGCGGCTTTTGGAAAAAAGGCCTGATGTTCTATGGCGTGTTTGTCTTGCTGACACTGGCAGATAGTTTTTTGTTTCGCCAAGGAAACCACCTACTGATCGTGTTGCTGGATTTCTTTTCCGTCGGTTATCGCCGCTTATTGCCAACGATCATGGCGGCGGCTTTTGCCATTAGTGGGACGAAGAACAGTGAGTGGATGGCGGCGTTGCAAAAAATGCACGTGCCCAATGTATTATTAGTCCCGTTGGCAGTCTTATTTCGTTTTTTTCCCACACTGGTACAAGATTTCAAAAGTATTCGCCAAGCGATGCGCTTTCGCGGCATCTCGCTGTCGGCAGGATCGATCTTGCTTCATCCGCTGCAAAGTGCGGAGTATTTTTTGATTCCATTACTGATGTCGGCTGAAAAGACCGCAACCGAACTGTCGGCTACGGCCCTCGTTCGCGGGCTAGCATCAGAAAATCCCCATACCACCGTCCACGAACTGAAGCTGCGCTGGTGGGATGGCTTGGTCTTTTTAGCATTAGGAGGCTTTATCGTGAAAAGGATGTGGCTTGGATGATCAGATTAGAACAAGTGTCAGTGAAGCGAGAAAATCGGACCGTATTATCTGAGCTCTCTTTGACGGTCGCAGCTGGGGAAGTCATCGTTTTGTGCGGCGCTAGTGGCAGCGGCAAATCGACCCTGCTCAATGTTTTGAATGGCTTGATCCCTGAGCTGTATCCTGCCGAAGTGCAAGGGAAGATCCGTGTCGGAGAAACAGACTTGCCAGTTGCCGATTTCTCCCATTATGCCCAGACGATCGGTGTTGTCTTTCAAAACCCCAAGACCCAATTTTTCACCACGGATGTCTATTCGGAGTTGGCTTTTTCAATGGAAAATGCGGGCGTCGCGCCAGAAAACATTCGACAGCGAATCACCGAAGTAGCGCAGCAGTTTTCCTTGACCCCGTTGCTTGATGCTAGTGTCTTTGACCTTTCTGGTGGGGAGAAACAGCTGATTGCTCTCGCTGCAGCCACGATGTTGCCCCATGATGTGTTCCTATTGGATGAGCCTTCCAGCAATTTGGATCAAGAAGCGATCCAAAAGTTGACTCAAGGATTGGCTTCTTTAAAACAACAAGGGAAAACCATTGTGATCGCCGAACACCGCTTGGCGTATTTGGCGCCACTGGCAGACCGCTTTTGCTTATTAGAAGCAGGGCGGTTGCGGGCGTCCTATCCAGCAGATCAGCTGTTGTCACTGCCGGAGGAGGCAATTCACGAGTTAGGATTGCGAAAAGTAGGTGAGGTGACATTGGCAGCCCAGCACTGCCGAGAATCTTTGCCAGAAAAATCTGGATTAACGGCAACGCATCTGCAGATCAAGCAATCAAAACGCTCGGCAAACAGCAGAAATTGGGCGCTCAACTTGCCTGAACTACAACTGCCGATGAAGCAAGCTGTGGGGATCGTTGGACCAAATGGTGCTGGCAAAAGTACGTTGGTGCAAGTCCTGTCAGGATTGAAAAAATGCCCAGAAGCAGTATTTGCCATCAATGGACAAAAGCGAACCCAAAAGCAGCTGCTGCAGGAAAGTTTTCTTGTGATGCAGGATGTCAACTTGCAACTGTTTTTTGAAACGGTGGAAAAAGAGTTGCTGATCAAAGCCCAAAACCCAGCTCGCTTTGAAGAAATAGTCTCATTGTTGCACTTAACACCACTCCTTGCCCGTCATCCACAAAGCTTGTCGGGTGGGGAAAAACAACGAGTTGCGATTGGCAGTGCCTTGCTTTCTGGCAAACGTTTGTTGTTTTTCGATGAACCAACGAGTGGATTAGATTTGCAGCAAATGGAGGAAGTCGCAAAACTACTGCGAATAGTTGCCAAAGAAGTTGATTTATTAGCCGTGATCAGTCATGATCGTGAGTTTTTAGCTGAAACATGTCCTTACATGATTCAACTCGAAAAAGGAGAACTTGTTGGCACGTATCAGCTGGCAAAAAATATGGAATAACTGAAAGACGGAGTGAACCTTGGTTCATGCCGTCTTTTTTTGGTCGAACATGAAAAAATCTTCATGTTTTTTTTCTTTCAATCAGTTAGGAAGTTTTGAAAAAATCCGTTATGATAGAAGCAAAACCAGAGGAGGAGCGCATATGGCTTTGAAGATCTTGCTAGTAGAAGACGAAGAAAGTTTAGCCAGTTTTATCCAGACCGAATTGACTTTTGAGGGATATGACACGGTCTGGGCCAAAGATGGGCAAGAGGCATTGACCTTATTCAATCAGCAAGCAAATGCTTTTGATCTGATTTTATTGGATTGGATGCTGCCAATCTATGATGGCATCACAGTGGCGCGGCGTATACGCAAAGAAAGCGACATCCCGATTTTGATGATGACCGCCAGAAATCAAACCGCCGATGTGGTGACGGGGCTTGATGTTGGGTTAGATGATTATTTAACGAAACCTTTTGAAATCGAAGAACTGTTTGCCAGAATTCGCGTGATCGAGCGGCGGCTGCAAAGAGAAGCCAAACAACAAAAGAACCAGCAAAACCAATTAGTGGCGGGGGAGTTGATGATGGACATCGCCAAGCACTTGGTTCAGGTTGCCGGTGAAACCATTGAGTTGACGCCCAAAGAGTTTGGGATTTTATATGAATTAATGAAAGAGCCGGAAGTCGTCAAAACCAGAGATGACCTATTGAATGAGATTTGGGGTTATGAATACGACGGTCAAACGAATGTTGTAGATGTCTATATCCGTACACTGCGGAACAAGCTGGATGTTTGCGGCAAAGGCAAAATGATCGCAACCGTTCGAGGATTAGGCTATGTCTTGAGGACCGACCATGAAGAATAAGTCAGTCAACCAACGTAGAAAAACAGCCCAGTTTCAATTGACGAGCCGCTTTTCCTTGATACTCTTTGGTCTGCTGATTCTCTTCAATCTGCTGTTTATTTTATTATCCGTAGGTTATTTGTTTGAACATATCGAAAATCGTGCTAGCAACATTCTTGAAGCCATCGAAAAAGGTGAGGCATCAGGGGATACCTGGGACACTCTCGTCAATGCCTATGTCTCGGCAGATGAAGAAGACGCCCTGCAAGTGATCTTAGCCGATGGCAGTGTCGTTTCATCAGAAGATGCGGAAGAGATTTTTACCGATATCAATCAAGGGCGAGTGATGCCGTTTCTCGAAGACATCGTTTTTACAGAGGAGGGCATCTATTACACGAAAACCCAAGAAGTCGATGGGGATCAGGTGACGATCGCTATCAATGGGGAGGATAGTGTGGAATTAGCCTATGGTCTCTTTATGATCAGCAGTTTCTTGAATCTGATCGCTGTTGTGGTGGGCAGTCTGCTGATTTATTGGAGTGTCGGGAAATGGAGCCAGAAGCTTACTGGCATGGCGCAAGAAATTGCTGCCATTGAACAAAGCCGACAAGGAGAATTGTCAGTGTCTGAAGAACCCATCGAGATTCGTTCGGTGGCCTTGGCTTTCAATAAATTGTTGAAAGAACAGCGTGAGACGATCGAACGGGAAAAACGATTCGTTGCCGATGCTTCCCATGAGCTGCGCACACCTTTGGCTGCGATTCGCGGACATGTCCAATTGATCCAGCGGCGTGGAACCAAACATCCCGAAGTCATTCCTTCCTCGATGGCATTTATTGACAAAGAGTCGAAGCGTTTGGAAACATTGAGCAATCAATTGCTAGACCTAGAAAAAAATCAATCCCAAGAAGAAATGACCCTTGTTAATGTTTCCCAGATCGTCCGAGAAGAGTGTGAAAAACAAGCGACGATCGTTCCGCAATCGATTGAATATTTTGTGGAGAACCAATGTATGAAGCGAGGACATAAACGTGACTTCCAGCAAATCATCCAAAACCTGTTAGAAAATGCCGCGAAGTATTCGCCTGTTGATCAGCCGATTCATGTGACCTTGACACAAGAGCAAAGGCAGTTGTCTTTAACCGTCGCCGATTTTGGCATTGGGATTCCCGATGACAAGAAAGCCTTGATTTTTGAACGGTTCTATCGGGTAGAAGATTCTCGTTCTAGCCAGATTGCCGGTTCAGGCATTGGGCTTTCACTGGTAAAACAGCTGGCAGACAAATATCATGCCAAAATCACCGTGATAGACAATCAACCGCAAGGCAGTATCTTTAAACTTGCCTTTCCAAATGAAAGAGAAAGATGAAGATTTTTTTAGATTTTCTTCAAGCAATTTTGATTCTTTTTCTTTGGGAACTTGTTATTCTAAATATATAGAAAAAAGGAATACACAAACAATTGGAGGAATGAAACATGAAAAAAACAACTATTTTATTCGGAATTGCCGCATTAGGATTATTGGCAGGATGTACACAAAACAACACGGGAAATTCAGAACCTGCGCAAAACAGCAGCTCAAGCACAGCAGTTGCCTCATCGAGTGAAACAACGTCGTCACAAGCAACAGACAGCTCTTCAAGCAGTGCAGCGATCGCCAATGGCGGCTTACCTACGGTGACCGTAGAAGAAGCGATCAAAATATTCCAAGACAAATACCCAGATGCAGCGATCACTTCGATTGATTTGGATACTTCTTTTGGCAATTACTTCTACCAAGTAGAAGGCGTGGATGACACGAATGAGTTTGAATTAAAGATCGATGCAGAAACCAAAGAAACTTCTGAAGAAAGAACGGAAAAATTGGATACCGATGAACAAAACGGTGTCAAAAAAGATGCCGATCAATTGGACCTAACCAACTTGCTTTCATTGGAAGAAATTTCTGATATCGCCGTGAAAGAAGCTGGCGGTGGTCAAGCAACAGATTGGTCCTTAGACAAAGAAATGAATGTAACCTATTGGGAAGTCAAAGTAGAAGATGGCAACAAACAAACAGATGTGAAAATCAATGCCCAAACAGGTGAAGTACTTGAAACAGAATTGGATGACTAATCCTTTTACGCAGTAAAAAAGATAAGCCGCTATCGTCTATGCGCAAAAGACGATAACGGCTTATTTCTTTACGTATGCTGTTTGACTTCAGTTAACGGTTTGACGCGACCACCAATTTTATCTGCAAATGCTTCGGACTGCTTCCGATCTTCAAAGACCCATAACTTGTCTGGAATTTTTTCACGAGTGCGACGACCATCTTTGCCAATGTAACCATGCAAAACTTTAATCACGTACATCGCCATCATCCTTCCCTGAAATTACTTTTGATTATACGAAAGCCGTTTCAAAAAGCAAGGATTTTGACTTAAATGAGTGATCAGAATTGATTATTCTCCTGACAGGGCAGCATAATCAGCAAATCGTTGATGGATTTCAGGAAAACTACGCTTCAGCTGCACGATGCGATTGGTCTCTTTTGCTAAAAAACAATGCTTTGAAGTCCCTGTCGTAGCCAACTGACCATCGCTAGTTTTGTAGATCTCATAGCGAAAATCCAAACGCGTGCCCGTATATTTGTCGACCAAAACATCGATTCGCACCTCATCTTCGTAACGAATCATCGTTTTGTATTGCGCACTGACTTCCAGCACAGGAACGATCAAGCCAGCTTCTTCGATGGTATGATATGGTAAATCCAAAAACGCCAGTAATTCCACGCGGGCCTCTTCAAACCAGCGGATATAATTGGCGTGATGGATGATCGCCATTTGATCGGTCTCATAGTAGTGTGGTTGACGGATATAGCCTGAATATAAAGACATAAAAACAGCTCCTTTCATAGAAACAAAACCTTCGTTATTCAGCATAACGCAAAAAGAAAGAAAAGCAAACAGAAGGGTAACTTCTTTGCGTTGACTACTAGAGAAAACGCTACTAGAGAGCAGCGGAGTGAAAAAGACAGTGAAACACCTTGACTTTTTCATAGCTTTCTTGTAGTTTATAGATAATATCAAAAATCAGTGAAGGATCGAGTACTTTATTCTATTCCTTAAAAGAGAAAACTGCCCCGGCTGAAAGCAGTTTAGGACGTGTAAAGGAAAGACAATCTGGAGATGAACAGAAGAAAAGCTGTTCCGTGACCGAGCGTTAATCGAGAGGAGAAGAACATTTCTCGAATTTAGGTGGTACCGCGTGTAATCAAAACTCGCCCTTGTATAAAAAAACAAGGGCGAGTTTTTTGCTGTGAATCACTGCGACTGGTCCGCAAAGCGGAACAGAGCAGATGATGAACAGTACTAGGCGACCACAGGGAGCGTAGTAACCATACTAGGAATCACTATGACTGGTCCGCAAAGCGGAACAGAGCAGATGATGAACAGTACTAGGCGACCCTAGGGAGCGTAATAACCGTACTAGGAATCACTGGGATTGTCTTTTGGAGCAAGACAGAATAGATGATGACCAGCAGCAACCAACCACTAAAAGCGCAATAACCCAAAAGCCAAACACGAGAACAACCCACCCACATCAATGAGCAACAAGCAATAGGTGAATAAGCAAACAAGCAATGAAAGCAAAGAACATGGGCAACCATGAAACAAATAGGAGGATGCATACGATGAGTTACCAACGTCCAAAAGGAACCAACGATATTTTGCCAGGAGAATCCGAAAAATGGCAATTTGTGGAAGAAACAGCACGTTTAGTGTTTCGCGATTACCAATTCAACGAGATTCGTACACCGATTTTTGAGCACTTTGAAGTGATTGCCCGCAGTGTCGGTGACACAACGGATATCGTTTCAAAAGAAATGTATGATTTTTACGATAAAGGAGAGCGGCATGTGACGTTGCGTCCAGAAGGCACCGCACCGATCGCTCGTTCTTATGTCGAAAACAAACTATTCGGACCAGAACATACGAAGCCTTATAAAGTGTTTTACATGGGACCAATGTTCCGTTATGAACGTCCGCAAAAAGGCCGTTTGCGTCAATTCCACCAAATCGGTGTCGAAGTTTTCGGTTCAGCAAATCCAGCGACCGATGTTGAGACAATGGCGATGGCAATGGATTTTTATCGTCAATTAGGACTGAGTCAATTGCGCTTGGTCATCAATTCATTAGGTGACAAAGAGACACGCCAAAACTATCGTCAAGCGTTGATCGATTATCTAGCGCCCCATGAAGCGGAGCTTAGTGAGGATTCAAAACGCCGCTTGCATGAGAATCCTTTGCGGGTTCTTGACAGCAAAGACAAGCGAGACCAAAAATTTGTGGCAGATGCGCCATCGATCTTAGACTACTTAACGCCAGATGCCAAGGCACATTTTGAAACCGTAACGAGTATGCTGGATGCGTTGGAGATCCCTTATGAGGTCGATTCGAATATGGTGCGTGGTCTGGATTATTATACCCACACGATTTTTGAGATCATGAGTGATGCACCAAAAATGGGGGCGCAAGCCACCATCTGTGCCGGCGGTCGTTACAATCATTTAGTGGAAGAGCTAGGTGGACCAGAAACACCTGGTTTTGGTTTTGCTTTGGGGATCGAACGTTTATTGATCACTATGGAAGCCGAAGAAGTTGTGATTCCTGCTTTGAATGAGTTAGATGCGTATGTGGTTGGTCTGGGACAAGAAACCAATTTAGAAGCGCTGAAAGTCGTGCAAGCGATCCGTAATTTCGGCTTTTCTGCCGATCGTGATTTCATGGATCGTAAAGCCAAAGCCCAGTTCAAATCTGCTGATAAACAAGGGGCACGGTTGGTTCTGACTCTAGGCGAAACAGAATTAGCAGAACAAGTGATCAATATCAAATCCATGGCAAGCCGTGAAGAAAAACAATTTCCGTTAGCGGATCTTTATGCCCGCTTCGATGAGATCTACGATGAAATGACAACCAAAATGTTTGAGTGAGGAGAAAAAGAATGACAAAACGTACAGTATATTGCGGGTTAGTAAATGAGACCCATTTAAACCAGAAAGTGACACTAAAAGGCTGGGTGCAAAAGCGCCGTGACTTAGGTGGCGTGATTTTTATTGACTTACGCGACCGGGAAGGGATCGTGCAAATCGTCTTCAATCCTGAGGTTTCGAAAGAAGCCTGGGAAATCGCGGACAAATGCCGCAGCGAATATGTATTAGAAGTAACGGGTCAAGTCATCAATCGTGCACCAGAAGCCATCAATCCGAAAATGGTGACAGGTGCCTATGAAGTGATGATCAGCGAAATCACGATTTTAAACACTGCAAAAACACCAGCCTTTTTGATTGAAGATGATCAAACCGTTGGCGACGAGATTCGCATGAAATACCGTTATTTAGACTTGCGTCGTCCAAAAATGACGAACAACATCGTGATGCGGGCGAAAACGACGCAAGTGATCCGCAATTTCTTAGACACGAACGAGTTCTTGGATATCGAAACCCCTTATCTAGGAAAATCAACACCAGAGGGCGCGCGGGATTATTTGGTTCCTTCACGGATCTATCCAGGTCATTTCTATGCGTTGCCGCAATCACCACAAATTTTTAAACAGTTATTGATGGGCGCCGGCTTCGATCGCTACTATCAAATCGTACGTTGCTTCCGTGACGAAGATTTGCGGGGCGACCGTCAACCAGAATTTACCCAAGTCGATATCGAAACCTCTTTCTTGACGGCAGAAGAAATCCAAACCTATACGGAAGAGCTATTGGCAAAAGTGATGCGAGAAGTCAAAGGCATCGAAGTTACCTTGCCATTCCCACGGATGACCTATGATGAGGCAATGGGACGCTACGGCAGTGACAAACCAGATACACGGTTTGACATGGAGCTTATCGACTTATCAGAAGTTGTGAAAGACGTTGATTTTAAAGTCTTCCAAATGGCTCTTGAAAAAGGCGGCGTTGTGAAAGTCTTGAATGCCAAAGGGGCTGCAGACAAATACTCAAGAAAAGATATGGACAATCTAGGTCATTACGCTGGCCAATTTGGTGCCAAAGGATTGGCATGGGTCAAAGTTGAAGAAGATGGATTGAAAGGACCGATCGCTAAATTCTTGACGGAAGCAACCGACGCGATTATTGCAGCAGCCAATGCGGAAGTTGGCGATATTCTGATGTTTGGTGCCGATTCCTTTGAGATCGTTTCAGCGACGTTAGGTGCGATCCGTAATAAATTAGGAAAAGAATTAGGCTTGATCGACGAGAGCAAATTCAACTTCCTATGGGTTACTGACTGGCCGCAATTTGAATACGATGAAGAAGCAGGTCGCTATGTTTCTGCTCACCATCCGTTCACATTGCCAAAAGAAAGCGATCTGCCGTTGTTAACGACAGACCCTTCAAAAGTCTATGCGCAAGCCTACGATATCGTGCTAAACGGTTACGAGCTAGGTGGCGGATCATTGCGTATCCATACACGGGAAGTGCAAGAGCAAATGTTTGAAGCGCTAGGCTTCTCACGTCGCGAGATGCAAAATCAATTTGGCTTCTTATTGGATGCTTTGGATTATGGTTTCCCACCACATGGCGGCATCGCCCTTGGGTTAGACCGATTAGTCATGCTCTTGGCTGGTGAAGAAAACATTCGCGAAGTCATTGCCTTCCCTAAAAATGGGAAAGCGGCTGATCCAATGTCACAAGCGCCAAGTACCGTTTCGCCAATGCAACTGTTTGACTTGAGCATTGATGTAACAACGGTTGAAGAAAACGAATAAGCGTTAAACCCATGATGAAATGAGTGATGAAATAGAAATTGGTGAATGAATGAAAAAAGTTCATGAGAATTCACCCATTTCTTTCATTGCTCGTTTCTTTTTTTATGTGCTGAAGTATAATAAAGGCAAATCAAAAAAGTGAGGCTATGAAATGCAATGACTCCTCTGTTTAAATGGCTCCCTCATCCGGAATATGCCAACAAACTTTCATTCTCGATCGTGTACGCACTGCTGGCATCGATTGCGGTCAATTTTTTCTATCAGCCGGGCAATATTTATTCCAGCGGCATTACCGGTGTCGCTCAGATCATTACTACGATCTCAAGAGAATGGATCGGGTTTTATATCCCCTTATCCCTTGCGCTATTATTGTTGAATGTGCCATTATTTTTTCTTGGCTGGTTTAAGATCGGCCACAAATTTACGATCTTTACTGGAATCACTGTTTTATTGACATCCTTATTCGTGCAAATTTTGCCAGAAGAAACCGTCACGACGGACCCGATGATCTGTGCGATTTTCGGTGGTGCCATCAATGGAGTGGGGATCGGCTATGCCTTGAAGAATGGTCTTTCTTCCGGAGGGCTGGATTTTGTCAGCATTGCCATCCGCAAACGGACAGGGAAGACGATCGGCTCGATATCGATTTTCTTTAACATTGTTATTTTGTTCGCCGCCGGAATCTTGTTTGGCTGGCAATATGCGTTGTATAGTGCAATCGCGATTTTTGTCAGTGGAAAAGTGACGGATGCGGTCTTTACGAAGCAAAAGAAAATGCAGGTGACGATCATCACTCGCAACCCAGAAGAAGTCATTCAAACGATCCAAAAACATATGCGGCGAGGCATTACCATCATCAATGAAGCCGAAGGAGCCTACAAGCATGACAAACAAACGGTTTTGCTGACGGTAGTCACACGCTTTGAACTGCCGATGCTGCGCAGTGCTATGAAAGAAGCCGATCCAAAAGCCTTTGTTAGTATTGCGGAAAATGTCCAGATTTTGGGTCGGTTTTATGAAGAA
This sequence comes from Enterococcus sp. AZ188, assembly GCF_050544075.1. Lineage (NCBI taxonomy): Bacteria > Bacillati > Bacillota > Bacilli > Lactobacillales > Enterococcaceae > Enterococcus > Enterococcus sp. AZ188. The sequence goes on along the minus strand of NZ_CP172943.1, from coordinate 3,167,624 downwards.
GAACTGTAAAAAAGGAGTTGAAAAAAGTATTTCTTTATAGAAGTACTTTTTTTTCGCCAAAAATTAATTTTTTTGAAATATAGCAGATGTTGCTAGCTTTATATGGGGGATTTCTGGTAAATTATGAGAGTATGGAATCAATAGCGTTCATGCTGAAATTGTTTTTTTATGAAACAATTGGATCAATTAGAGAAAAGTGGTTGAAAAATGAATAAACGTTTAAGCACAAGCCGCTATATTACCGGGTTTGACGGCATTCGAACCTTGGCAGTCATCGGCGTTATTTTATATCATTTACTACCTACTCATATGCGAGGCGGGTATTTAGGAGTTCCAGTATTCTTTGTCGTATCAGGTTATTTAATCACTGACTTGCTGAGGCAAGAATGGGATCAAAACGGCAAAATCAAAGTCAAAGATTTTTATATTCGGCGGATGAAACGGCTCTATCCAGGAATGGTGGTGATGCTGCTTATCTCAGCAGCGTATATCACTTTGTTCCAGCGAAACCTGCTGAATAATTTGCGCGGGGTTTTTGTTAGCTCGCTGCTGTATTACAACAACTGGTGGCAGATCAATCATGGGTTATCCTATTTTGATCGGTTCGGCAATGAATCCCCCTTTACCCATCTGTGGTCACTGGCTGTGGAGGGACAGAACTATCTGATTTGGCCTTTAGTGTTTATTTTGTTGATGAAAATCGGCAAGCAGAGGCATCGCGCCTTTAAATTTACTGCCGCAGTCACGATTTTATCGGCAATTCTGTTAGCGGTCCTTTACACACCAGGCGCTGATCCGACACGGGTCTATTATGGAACAGATACGCGGCTCTTTTCGATCTGGATGGGGAGTGCCTTAGCATTCATTTGGCCAAGTACCCACTTGAAGAAAGAGATACCGCAAAAAGCCAAACGGGTCTTAAATATCTCTGGTTTTGCTTCCTTGGCTGGTCTGATCGCAGCGTTCTTTTTCTTAGATGATCATTTGACCTTTGTCTATTATGGCGGCATGTTCTTGATCAGTATCCTATGTACGATTCTTGTGGCAGTCACCGCTCATCCCGGAGCCAGTTTGAATCGTGTATTGAGTAATCCGATTTTCAGTTATATCGGCAAGCGCAGTTATGGGATCTATTTGTATCAATTTCCAGTGATGATTTTTTACGAAGCAAAAGTGGGAAATATCGGTGAGAACGTGTTGATGCACACGTTAGTGGAACTATTCTTGATCTTGTTTATCAGTGAATTGTCCTATCGGTTTATCGAAAACCCAATGCGTAAATTCCAGTACAAAGATACATTCAGAACGGTCCGCGGTTGGTTCAGTAAACCAATTTTTAGTTGGAAAAAACCGTGGTTAGTGCCCAGCTTACTCATTACCCTCGTTGCTTTGTTTGGCGTCGTGACTGCACCGACGAATTATGTCGATGCCCAGCAGCAGCAGTTGAAAGACAACATTGCTGCCAATAAAAAAGCGGCAGAGCAATCGCAAAAGAATGCGAATGCTGAAGGAAATGAAGCGGATGATGAGGCGAACACGAGTGAAGATGAAAAAAATATCATGGAAAAGTATGATTTAACAGCAGCCCAAGTGAAAAAAGCGGAATCTCTTGAAATCACGGCTTTTGGTGATTCTGTGATGCTGGATGCAACGGCTGACTTGAAAGAAGTCTTTACCCAAGCGGTAGTTGATGGGGATGTTGGGCGCCAGCTGTATGCGAGCCCTGAATTGATCAAAGACTTGAAAGAAAAAAATCTTTTGCGGGATACCGTCCTTGTGGGGCTAGGGACGAATGGTTCCTTTACAGAAGCCCAATTTGACAGTTTTATGAACGAGATCGGTGATCGCAAAGTCTACTGGATCAATGTACGGGTACCGACACAGCGTTGGCAAAATGAAGTCAATCGGATGTTGGAGCGCATGGCGGAAAAATACGACAATATGACCTTGATCGATTGGTATGATTTGAGTAATGATCAAGAGTCCTGGTTCTATGAAGATCGGGTCCATCCAAATCCAGATGGCATGGATCAATACGTGAAGCTAGTTGCCCAAACGATTTTACAAGAGGAATAAACAAGAAAAAGACAAACCTTATGCAATCATAAGGTTTGTCTTTTGTCTTAAACGGTATTTTGTAAGAGCATCGTTTTTTTAATCCTTTTCTATCACCGTTAACAAAGACTCAAATAAAATCGCACTAGAAGCCGATCCGGGATCGATATGACCGATGGCACGTTCACCAACATAAGAGGCACGGCCTTTTTTAGCCACTAGTTCTTTGGTATGCTCTTTCGCTGCTTCGATCGTGTCTTTGGTCAATTCACCTTTTTTCAAGGCTTCTGCGACAGGTTGCCACACATCGACCATCGTTTTGTCTTCAAACTCAGCTTTTCCCCGCATTTTGATACCGGTCAAGCCTTCTTCAACGATCGTACCTAATTGTTCAAAGGAGTCGATTGTTTCTAGTTCCTTCGTTGCTTTGGTCATATTCATAAACGCCGAACCATAAAGGGGACCCGAAGCTCCGCCGACTTTTGAGATCATTGCCATCGAGAAGACTTTAAAGGTATCGCTGATCGTCGTTGGCTGTTGTTTGGCATAAGCTTCTTGATAAGCGGCTACGCCGCGTGCCATATTGTTGCCATGGTCACCGTCGCCGATCGGTGTATCTAAATCGCTTAAATAGGCCTTGTTTGCTTCGATTTCTTTCGTGAAGGTATCTAACCATGCTTGCACCGTTTCTGTTGTCAATTGCATCTCTATTCGCTCCTTTACCAGGCTATTGTTGTGACGGTTTCATTTAACGCATCGGTGTGATCCGTTTCGCTGAAGTCGATCAAGGTCAGTGAAAGTCCCTGCATATCGATGGAAGTCATGAAATTGCCGACTTTATGGAAGGAGACAGGGATGTCTTTTTCTGCGAGTAATTTCGCGACATCATTGGCAAAAACGAATAACTCCATTTGCGGCGTACCACCCATACCGTTGATCAAGACACCGACTTTTTCTGGGGTCTTTTCATAATCCGCCAAGATTTTTTCCACCAACTCTTTTGCTAGTTCACGTGAGGGTTTCAGTTTTTCTCGACGGTAACCAGGTTCGCCGTGGATACCCACGCCATACTCGATCTCATCATCGGCTAAGTCAAAACCTGGTTTCCCAACTTCAGGAACTGTTGCCGCTTTTAATGCGACCCCAATGGTTTTGATCGATGCAACCAAGGCATCGCCCAGTGTTTTTAATTCACTTAAGCTGGCACCATTACGAGCAGCTGCGCCTAAAATCTTGTGGACTAAGACCGTACCGGCAACTCCTCGTTTCCCAGCAGTATAGGTGCTATTTTCAACAGCGATATCATCATCAACGACCACGATCTCCGTTGTGATCTCTTCCATTTCTGCCATATCTTTGGCCATCTCAAAGTTCAAGATATCGCCAGTATAGTTTTTGACGATCAACAAGACGCCTTGTCCTTGATCAGAATCTTGGATAGCCGTCAAAATCTGGTCGGGGGTAGGGGAGGTAAAGACATCGCCTAAAACGGCGGCGCTAAGCATCCCATCACCGACAAAGCCAGCATGGGCCGGCTCATGTCCGCTCCCACCGCCAGAAACAAGACCGACTTGTTCTTTTTGATTATTCTTAGCGATCACCCGTGAGTCGGCGACTTGATGGACCAGTTCAGGATAACTGCCTACGATACCAGCCAACATTTCTTCTACGATCATTGAGGGATCATTAATGATTTTTTTCATGCTTCATGCCATCCTTTCTCGGCTGCTTTTTTTGCTTCTGCAACGATTTGTGCCAAATCATCACTGAAACCAGCGGTGATCGCTGCAGCAAAGGCACCTTCCACTAGCGGCGCGTCGATCAGGTGATAGCGTTCTTGTTGCTGAGGTTCCAGCATGTCGTAAGCAAGTTCGGCATTCAAAACGGCACTGCCTAGATCGGCAAAGACTAAGATCAGTTCAGCATCTGCGGATTCGTTGACGGCATCCACGATTTTCGTGGCGTCAGAACCCAGCTCTCCTTCTGCTGTCCCGCCTAAAGAATAGATCGTGACTGACTCGCCATCAGCCATTTCTTCGATCATCTGTTTTAATCCTTCGGTGAGTTGCTGACTGTGAGAAACGAGTAAAATACTTTTTTTCATCCAATTTCACCAACACTTTCTGATTAAATTTGGCTGTTCAACAAGATGGCTTTTGGTAAAATGATAGCTTTCCTGTTGAAACCGCCTACAGGTTCAGTATACCAAATTTCTTCCTTCTTGTATGGTTGCACCTATGGAGAGGACAAAAAAACAGCATCGTCTTTCTGGACAAAGCAAGAAAGAGCGATGCTGCAAAATCAATTAGGATTGTTTAACGAGCATTTTGGCTGAAAAGCGCTTCGTTAGGAAAGAAAGCCCAACGTACAGACAGATATTTAATGCCATCATGCCAAGGAAATAAGGCAAGGTCACAGCGGTCAAGAAACCGACTTCCAGCAGACCGTGGAAGAGCATTGCTGCAACATAGATCCCCACGGTAGTGGTAATCGCTAAGAACAATCGCAATGGATTTAATGGCAAGCAAGCGCGAATCACAGCGATACAGCTGATCCCGATCAACAAATAGTACAACAAGGTCGTCGTATCAAATTGCGACCAACCGTAGTCGGTTTGTAAAAAGCGGATCGCAAAGTAATTGACTAACACCAACAAGGCATTTGGCAACGCATTGAGCAAGACTGTCGGCAAGTAACGACCTTTGATCGGTGCTTTGTTTTCTTCAAAGGAAAGGAAGAAAGATGGATAACCTTCAATTGCTAAGTCGATCAATGTGATTTGGATCGGCAAGAACGGAAAGGCGCTGGATGTCAGGATACAAACCAAAGAGAGCAAGAAGCTGTAAATCGTCTTGATAAAGAAGATTCCCGACGCTTTGGTCACGTTATTGACGACGCGACGTCCTTCAAATAAAACATCTGGCAACGTAGTAAAGTCAGAATCCAATAAGACAAAGTTAGCGATTTGACGAGCCGCACTGTCGCCAGCAGCCATTGCAATGCTGACGTCGGCTTCCCGTAGTGCCAACACATCGTTGACGCCATCACCCGTCATGGCAACGGTCCGTTGATTGGCTTTTAATTCTTGAACGAGTAGTTTCTTTTGTTCAGGAGTCACACGACCAAAGACCGTATAGCGTGTCGCAGCTTCTCGGACTTCTGCTTCGGTCGTTAAGGTAGAAAGATCGATGGCTTGATCGGCATTCGCTAGGCCTGCACGATGGGCGATCGCTGCGACAGCTATTGGATTATCGCCAGAGATCACTTTTAGATCGATGCCTTGATCCGCTAAGTAAGCCAAGGTTTCTTCTGCGTTTTGGCGGATGATATCGGATAAAATCAAGACAGCCACCGCTTGTGCGTTGGTTGGGTCAAAGGATGTCGGCGTTTTTGGATCAGTTTCTACGGCTAAAATCAACACCCGTAGACCAGCTTCTTGCGCTTCTATGACTTGCGGCAAGGCAGCAGAGCCGGCGACTTTTTCAGGTGCACCAAGATAGACATTTCCTAGATGTTCAAAAGCCACAGCACCCCATTTGCGCTGTGAAGAAAAGGCAGCGACGTCGATCGGCTGATGATCCGTTAGCTCAGGACAGCCTTGACGCAATGCTTGCATCGTCAAATTGTTATCCGTACTGGCTGCCAAATAATTCCCTAAGAGCATGTTAGGGTCGCTGTCGGCTTGGAGAGGAACGATCGATTCGAGAACCATATGGCCTTCCGTCAACGTCCCCGTCTTATCCAGACAAAGGGTATCGACATGCGCTAAGGTTTCAACGGCATACATGTCTTGGACCAAAATCCGTTTTTTTGCCAATTTAATGACACCTGTCGTCAAGGCGATACTGATCAGCAGGACAAGTCCTTTTGGTAACATTCCTAATAAGGCAGCGGCAGAAACGACGACGGATTCCTTGATCCCAGCATCTCGCATCATAAAGGCTTGGAAGAACAAAATCACCCCTAAAGGAACGATTACATAGCTGGTGAATTTGGATACACTACGGATCGAAGCAAGCAGCTCAGAGCGGATCGGTTTGTGGACCTTTGCCTCATTGCTTAGTTTCGCTGCGTAGTTTTCTGCACCGACATGAAGGACTGTTCCTGTCATTTCACCGCTGACGATGAAACTCCCTGAGAGTAAGGAAGCACCTGCTTCTTTGACAACCAGATCGGCTTCACCAGTCAGCATCGCTTCATTGACTTCGACTAGTCCAGAAAGCACAGTCATATCAGCGGGGATTTGGTCCCCAGCACCAAGAATAACTACGTCCTCTAAGACCAATTCTTTGGCTGAAATCTCATGGATTTGGGCATCTCGAATCACTCGTACCGTTTGCGGTGAAACAAGTGAGAGTTTTTTTACTAAATTACGCGCGTGCAATTCTTGGCTGATCCCAATGGTGATATTCACAAAAATAATCGCTAAGTAGAACATGTTGGAATAGGCGCCTACGGCAAATAAAAAAACGCCAATCAATAGATTGAGAAAATTGAATAATGTCAGTAAATTGTCTTTGATGATCGCAGCAGTTGATTTACTGGTTTTTGTTTCATAATCATTGTGCAACCCCTCTTGGGTTTTCTTGGCGACTTCTGCTGCAGTCAAGCCGGTGGGTAATTGAGTCATAAGCATCTCCATTTCATTTGTTCATTTCTTTCTAATTCCTTTATATAGTCTAGCATTCGAAAAAGGCAATGCAATCGTTGCGAGGAAAATAACGATAAAATTAATTAAAATCTTAAACAATCAACACGTGTTCTTTTAAAGAAAGAAAAAAACTGGGGGAACAAACCGCACCATCGACTTTTTTCAGGTGCTTACGTATAATAGGGGAAGAGAAAAAGCCGAGAAGCAGATGCTTAGCGGACAAAAGAGGGTAGCGAGCATGTCTTTAAAAGAAAAAATTATTGCAGAAAGCAAGCGGCTTGGCATTGACAAAATCGGGTTTGCTTCAGCGGAGCCGTTTTTGGCATTGGAGCCTTCCTTGCGGGAACAAAAATCCAAAGGTCATACGTCTGGTTTTGAGCATCCCGTGATCGAAGAGCGTATCTATCCTGAACGGACATTTGAAAATCCGCAAACGATCATTGCGATCGCTTTAGCTTATCCGACAAAAATCAAAGAGAAAGTCCCGCGGGATGAAAAACGCGGCATGTTTGCCCGTGCCTCGTGGGGCATCGATTACCATGATATTTTGCGAGAACGATTGGATCGCTTGATCGCCTTTATCAAAGAACAAGCGCAAACGATGGAAGAACAAGTCGAATGGCGTTTCGCACCGCAAGTCGATACAGGGGAATTGGTGGATGTGGCGGCAGCGCAGCGGGCGGGTCTTGGCTTTATCGGTCGTAATGGCTTGCTGATTACGGAAGAATTTGGTTCGTTTGTTTATCTAGGGGAGATCGTCACTAATATCTCTCTTGAACCAGATGAAGAAGTCCCGTTTGGTTGTGGTGATTGCATGCGTTGTGTGACGGCTTGCCCCACCAAAGCGTTATTGGGCGATGGTCGAATGAATGCCCAGCGCTGTTTGTCCTATCAAACCCAGACGAAGGGTATGATGCCAGAAGAGTACCGCAAAAAGATGCATAACGTGATTTACGGCTGCGATATTTGTCAGCTGGTCTGCCCTTATAATCGGGGGAAAGACTTCCATTTTCATCAAGAGATGGAGCCTGAAGTCGATACCGTTTATCCAAAACTGCAACCGATGCTGTCTTTATCAAACAAAGCCTTCAAAGCACAATTTGGCCATCTATCTGGCTCTTGGCGGGGGAAAAAACCTCTGCAGCGTAATGCCATCATCGCCTTAGCCAATGTGGGAGACCGCAGTGCCTTGCCAGCGATTTGGCGCTGTGCGACAGAAGACGTGCGCCCAGTGATTCGAGGAACGGCTTATTGGGCCATTGGCCAGTTGGGCGTCAAAGAACCAGAAATGTGGTTAGAGCGACTGCAACGGTGTGCAGAGTTAGAACCTGAAGAAGAGGCGCTACAAGAATTGCAGCCTGCCATCGAACGATTGCAAGCAGTCATTACCAAAAGGCAAGAAAAAGAGATATAAAAAAGCAAAACGAGCCCGTGGCCGTTTTGCTTTTTTGTTTAATCTAGTACGTCATCACTTTCAACGATTTCATCTGAATCCAGTTCAAAATCAGGTGCTGGATGCACACGCTCAGGCAGCTCCATTTCTAACTCGCCTTCTTCGGTGTATTGGTTGTCGGTATCGGCAACGTCAACTAAAATTTCTTCAGGAAGCTCTTGCTCCAACCGATAGCCTTCTGCATGACGTGCATCGAGTAATTCCAAAAGATGTTGCCACTCGTCTTTCGAGATCACTACAACGTCAATGCCATCTTTGTTTTGTACCTCTACAACAGAGGAAAGATCGGTGCCGACCGTTTTAATGATCGATTCCAACGACCATTTACTCGTTTCTAAGTCAATTTTTTGTGCCATAAGAATTACTCCTTTTTTGAGAAAAATTTTGTCCTACCTTAATTGTAACGGGAAAGTTGCAGAAAACAAAATAGCTTGATTGGGAATCGTCCCTGATATGCGCAAGAACATTTGCACAGCGGCTTTAACCAAGGTAAGATAAGAGCAAGAAGGGAAGGAATAAAAATGACAGAAAAACAGACATTTCATGTGAATGGGTATTTAGCACTGGTTGTGCTGATCGGGTTATTAGTTGGCGGCGGTTATTTGTTTTATCATGGGTTCGTAAATGAGAGCGTTCTCGAAATCGTTCTCAGTATTCTTTTATGGATCGTTTCGTTTCTTTTCCTTAGTTCGTTAACGATCGTACAACCCAACCAAGCCAAAGCGATCCTCTTTTTTGGGCAATATTTAGGAACCATTAAAGACAACGGCTTGTTTGTGACAACCCCATTAACCCAAAAAATCAATGTTTCATTGAAAGTTCGCAACTTTAACAGTTCGCTGTTGAAGGTCAATGATTCAGACGGAAACCCGATCGAGATCTCGGCAGTGGTGGTTTTTAAAGTTGTAGATACCGCTAAAGCATTGTTTGATGTCGATTATTACCAAGACTTCATTGAGATCCAAAGTGAAACAGCGATTCGTCACATTGCGACGCAATACCCTTATGACACGTTCAATGACGATGATCTGACGTTGCGAGGCAATACAAGTGAAGTCTCGGAGGAGCTGGCAAAAGAATTGCAGGAACGATTAGCTGTTGCTGGGGTCGAAGTCATAGAGACCCGCTTAAATCACCTCGCGTATGCGACTGAGATCGCTAGTGCGATGCTGCAGCGCCAACAAGCTAAAGCAATTTTATCAGCACGGCAAATCATTGTTGAAGGGGCCGTCTCCATGACACAAATGGCGTTAGAACAAATCGAAGACGGACAGGACATCAATTTCACAGACGACCGCAAAGTCCAACTGATCAATAATTTATTGGTGTCGATCATTACCGATAAAGGCACTCAGCCGGTGATCAATACGGGCGATGTCAAAGAGAAAGGAGTGTAGCATTTGAAGAAACTTTACATCAAACAGAAGGTTTTCAGCATCGGCGAAAAATTTACCGTGACCGATGACTTACAAAACCCTCGCTATTATGTCGAAGGCAGTTTTTTTAAGATCCCGAAAAGTTTTACGATCTTCAATGAGCAGCAGCGACCGATCGCGGAGATCACCAAAAAAGTGTTCAGTTTATTACCAAAATTTTTTGTGGAAGTCCACGGCCAAGAAGCGATCGTTTTAGAAAAACATTTCACATTTTTTAAAGCCCGCTATTCCATCAGTGCAGAAGGCATCGATGTGGACGGCAATTGGTGGGATATGGATTTTGTGGTCAACCGCAACGGCAAGCGGATCGCAGAGATCCACAAAAAATGGATCTCTTGGGGCGATACCTATGAAGTCGTGATCTATGAAGAAGATCTTGATGACCTGATCATTGCATTAGTGGTAGCCATCGATCGCGTCAAAGCAGATGATGCCGCAGCGTCAAGTTCAGCAAGTAGTTAGAAAAAAAGGAGCGATGTGCATGTTATACGGTTCGATTGAAGCAGGCGGCACAAAATTTGTGTGTGCCATTGGCGATGAAGAAATGACGATCAAGGAAAGAGTGAGCTTTCCGACAACGACACCTGAGGAAACAATGCCTTTAGTCATTGATTTCTTCAAACAATACCAAGCAGATTTAGCAGGGATTGGGATTGGCTCATTTGGGCCCATCGATATCCATCGCGATTCTGCCACTTATGGGTACATTACCTCAACCCCGAAATTGGCATGGCAAAATTTTGATTTCATCGGTACCATGAAAAAAGAATTTCCGATCCCTATTTCTTGGACAACAGATGTCAATGCGGCTGCCTATGGTGAGTATGTCTTCGGCAGTGGCAAAGGATTGAGTAGTGTCGTTTACTACACGATCGGTACAGGTGTTGGCGGCGGTGCCTTACAAGAAGGGCGCTTTATCGAAGGATTTAGTCATCCAGAAATGGGGCATATGCTGGTCGTCCCTCATCCAAAAGATGACTTTGCTGGCAGCTGTCCATTTCATGGCAACTGTTTAGAAGGGATGGCCGCTGGACCAGCCATCGAAAAACGCTTAGGGAAAAAAGGACAAGAGGTTGCAGAAGATGATCCTTATTGGGAGATCGAAGCCTCCTATATTGCTCAATGTGCCTACAATACAACCTTGATGTTTTCTCCAGATGTGATCATTTTTGGCGGTGGAGTGATGAAACAGCGCCATATGCTGCAAAACGTCCACGACGCATTTGCAAAATTGGTCAATGGGTATGTCGAAACGCCTGAGTTAAGCAAATATATCGTGACCCCAGCATTGGAAGACAACGCTGGAACCCTCGGTTGTTTGGCATTGGCTCGAGAAGCGGTCTTACATTCATAAATAAAAAAAGATCATACTCTTTGGGTATGGTCTTTTTTTGCAGCGTATCAGTGGCGCTTTTGGCGACTTTTTGTATACTTAAGCTGAGGTGGAAAAGAATGAAATTAGCTGTTCGAAAAAGAAAAATCGGGAATATTCCGGTCTTAGAAGTCGTACCAGAAGAAATGATTTACGAGCCGCTGCCATTGATTATTTACTATCATGGCTGGCAGACGAGTAAAGAATTAGTGTTGACACAAGGCAGAAAGTTGGCTAGAGAAGGTTTTCGGGTGGTCTTGCCAGATGCAGCCAATCATGGGGAGCGCAAGACCCAGCTATCGGAGATTCCTTCTTTAACTTTTTGGCAAAGTATCCAAACCAATCTATTTGAGTTTTCTTACTTAGTCGATTTTTTTGAAAACCTTGGTTTGGTCAACGGTCAGATCGCAGTTGGCGGTGTCTCCATGGGAGGGATGACCACGTGTGGTTTATTATGCCAGCATCCAGAAATCACAGCGGCAGCTTGTATCATGGGTTCTCCTTCCATGTTGAAATACCGTGACCGCATCCAAATGCACGCCGGCGCTGCTGGGTTCTTTGTACCCGAGGATTATGGTCAGCTTTTAAGCTGGATGGATGCTTACGATCTGTCTTCTCAACCAGAGAAATTAGGACAGCGTCCCCTTTTATTTTGGCATGGTACCCAAGATGAGAAAATTCCTTATGCTGATGTGGAAGCCTTTGTGGCAGAAAATCCAGAAGCAAATCTGCAGTTTATCTCGCGAGAAGAACGCCATCTGGTGCGTGGAGAAACGATGGATCAAGTCACAGCTTTTTTCGTGGCAGAGCTCAATAAAACCAATCCATGACACTGTTTGCTCAAAGAAAAAGATTGTGTGAAAAGGTACAAGCATAAAACTCGTTTTTTGTCACGCGATAACCTATACTGTAGGGTGCAAAAAAAGGAGGAATTGGTTTGACATACCGCGTTTTATTATTTTATAAATATACAACAATTGAAGATCCGGAAAGCTTCGCCAAGGAGCATTTAGCATTTGGAAAAGAAATTGGCATCAAGGGCCGTATTTTAGTAGCCAATGAAGGGATCAATGGCACGCTTTCTGGAACGGTTGAAGCAACAAATCGCTACATGGAAAAAATGGAAGCTGATCCCCGTTTTAAAGGGATTTTTTATAAAATCGATGAAGTAGAAGAACATGCGTTTAAAAAGCTATTCGTTCGTCCGCGCAAAGAATTGGTTTCATTGAACCTGGAAGATGACATCGATCCATTAGAAATGACTGGAAAATATTTAGATCCTAAAGCGTTCAAAGAAGCTTTGTTAGATGAAGATACCGTGGTGATCGATGCCCGTAACGATTATGAATATGACTTAGGCCATTTCCGGGGAGCCGTTCGTCCCGATATCCGCAGCTTCCGTGAGTTGCCGCAATGGATCATCGATAATAAAGAAAAATTTATGGATAAAAAAGTCGTTACTTATTGTACTGGTGGTATCCGTTGTGAAAAATTCTCAGGCTGGTTGCTGCGAGAAGGCTTTGATGATGTGGCCCAACTTCATGGTGGTATCTTTGCTTATGGGAATGACCCAGAAGTTCAAGGCGAGCTTTGGGATGGCAAAATGTACGTCTTTGATGAACGCATTAGTGTGGAAATCAATCATGTGGATAAAAAAGTTATCGGTCGCGACTGGTTTGATGGCAAACCTTGCGAGCGCTATGTAAACTGTGCCAACCCAGAATGCAATCGCCAATTTTTGACTTCTGAAGAAAATCAAGCTGCCCATTTAGGTGCCTGTAGCTATGATTGTGCCATCCACGAACACAACCGTTACGTGGAACAACATGGGATCACAGAAGCGGAAAAAGCTGAACGGCTAAAAAACTTTGCAACAAAAAATGAAACAGTCACTGCCTAAAACGACAACTGTTTCACAGGAAATAATTGAATAGAAGGGTCGCACGTGAGTCCGAAAACTGGTTTAGCTCAGTCAAGTTTTCAATCTTCCGTGCGACTTTTTGAATGGACAAAATTGGAAACGACCGTTTTTTAATTATCTGAAAAATCTAACTATTCCAATTGTTCTTTTTTCTTTCCTATCGAGAAAAAACGCAAGGCTCTCGCATATTTCACGATTTTAGAGTAAACTATACCTAATTGTGGAAGAGGAAAGAGGAATTCAGATGAAAATTGTTATTGCTGGTGCAGGTGCTATGGGCAGCCGTTTTGCTATTATGCTAAAAAGAGGCGGAAATGACGTCACGTTGATCGACGGCTGGCCGGCGCATATCGAAGCGATCCGTGAACACGGATTACGAGCGAACTTAAACGGTGAAGAGATCGCAGTCCCTTTTTCGATCTATTCGCAAAATGAGATCCCAACGACTGTACAAGCAGACTTGATCCTGGTCTTTACTAAAGCGATGCAACTGGATCAAATGATGCAAACGATCAAACCGATGATCGGAGAGCAAACGAAAGTCTTATGCTTATTAAACGGGATCGGTCATGAGGACACGATTGAAAAATATGTCAGCACGGATAAAATCTTTTTAGGAAATACCATTTGGACGGCGGACTTGATTGGTCCTGGTAATGTTCGCTTGTTTGGGGATGGTTCTGTAGAACTGCAAAATATCGAACCGGGCAAAGAAGAAGATGCCCGTCAATTAGCGGCAGTCTTGGCTGATGCTGGGTTAAATGCGTCTTATTCTGAGAACATTCGCTACTCCATCTATCGCAAAGCCTGTGTCAACGGCACACTAAATGGTTTGTGTTCGATTTTAAATGTGAATATTGCCCAATTCGGACAAACCTCAACGGCGCGTGCGATGGTCCAAACGATTGTGGAAGAATTTGCGGCAGTTGCTACCCATGAATCTGTTGAACTGGATGTATCCGAAGTAGTCCACCATATTGAGGAAACCTATGATCCAGAAGGCATCGGAATGCACTATCCATCCATGTATCAAGATTTGATCAATAATCATCGCAAAACCGAGATCGATTATATCAATGGCGCAATCTCACGAAAAGGCCGCAAGTACCAAGTGCCAACGCCTTATTGTGACTTTTTGACTCAAATGATCCATGCCAAGGAAGATATTTTAGCAGCAGAGTAACCTAAGTAAATATGGTCTTAGAATGAAAAAACGGCGTATCCTTTTAGGGTTCGCCGTTTTTGGTTCATTTATTGAAAATGTGTTGTAGAGTGCATTCAAAGGTGACGCTATTTAGCAGGCAGATCCGCCATAAACCGTTCACTACCTTGAAAGACCGCTAATTGATTGACACCAAAGGAACGCAGCAGATCGCTCATCGCTGCAAAATCTAACCGATAATCACTGGCTTTATGGGCATCAGAGCCGAGGGTGAACAAGTTACCCCCGACACTTTGATACAGCGGGATAGCATATTGGTAAAGGTGGGCATTTTGATAAGGGCCAAAGCTCTTAGCGTTGATTTCCATCGCTAAGTCACGGGCAACGATTTTTTTGAAGATCGTCGTTAACTCTGTTTCAAAATGGGCGGCCAATTCCTCAGCTGTAAATTGGAAACGACGCAAGCCATAATCAAAGTGGGTCACGATATGCCCGTCTGGAAACGAGTCCAACACGTGGGCCATTTGGTCAAAGTATTGTTTGGCGACTGCAAATTTGTCCTTCGTCAACACGGCATCGTCCATATAATCAAAGGTACCGTTTTGATGGATACTGATCAATTTCAAGTCATAAGGATGGCTTTCAAGATAGCGCAAGATTTCTTGTTCTTGACCAGGCACGACACCAATCTCGATGCCTTTTAAGAGTTTCGTCGCTGTGGTCTCTTGCAGCTTCTGGTGGGTTTTTACTAGTAATTCATAGTCAGGAATATCATCACGGAATCCCGAATAGGGGTTCTTCAAATCGAAATGATCTGTCGCAACGAAGTAGGCAGGCTGGTAAGCTAGATAATTCTCAAACTGTTCATCTGAATCAAAAGACAAAAATGTATGCAGATGTTGATCATAATAATTCATAAACAAGACTCCTTTTCTTGAATACGATACCACAAAAAAGCAGAAGAAACTATGATTGGCTGAGAAAAGGTTTTCTCTTGGGCAATTTTTCGCTTATAATAAATAAGAATAGAGCGAAGGAGTCGGTCAGCCATGAGTATGTATCTTGAAATTCCTGAATTTGAAAGTGAATTTCGTTTTCGAACGTTTCTAAATGATGGTTTGACCATCGTTTATCCCCATGTCCATAAAGAAATCGAGATCATTTACGCTAAGCGCGGCACGGTGAATATTGGTGTTGACGATACGATTATTGAGTTGAAAGAAGGGGATCTATATCTTTTTTCCAGCGGGCAGCCCCACTACTTTCTTGCATCACCTGAGAGTGAACGCTATGTCTATCAATTTGATATGCAGCTTTTTGAAGAGCCGCTGCTGCGAGAAAATGAAGTATCCTTGATGACACTCTTTGAAGAAGGGGAGCCCCACAGCAAAAATTGGCCAGCGAGTTTTACGGAAAAAATAACAGGTCTCTTGATCGAGTTGTATCAGTTGGAAGAGGAAAATGTTGTTGGGAAGCGTTATTTGACTCTCGGGCTGCTTTACCAGTTGATCGGGGAGTGCTATCAAAGCTTGCCAAAGCGAAAACGAGCCGTCAATCCACTAAAACGAACGGCCGCACAATATAAAGAAACCTTGCAGCGTCTGAATGATGTCTTTGAGTACATCGAATCCCATTACCAAGAAGTCTTGACAATGGAGGACACCGCAAGACATGTAGGGTTTAGTCCCCATTATTTCACGCGTTTCTTTAAAACCAATACTGGCAAGACCTTCATGCAGTTTTTGACGGAATACCGCATCAATCAAGCCAAATTTATCTTGGCAAATGAAAAGATCCCGATGGCGGAAGTCGCTGAAAAAGCAGGCTTTGCCAGTGTCAAAACATTTCATCATGTCTTTAAGGAAGCTGTTGGTCAATCACCGTTGCAGTACCAGAAACAATTGAATCAAAATTGATAGAAACAGCCGATGAGCCTTTGCTTGTCGACTGTTTTTTTGTTGATCTGGCACTATTTTTTTCTCGATAGTGTTTTTTTAAGCGCTTTGCATAAATTGTGGAGTGGTTCTTTTTGTTAAAGTTTCATAAGATAATTTTCGGGAATTTTTTCAATGGAAACTGGGAAGAACTGCTTTCGATGTTTCGCTATAATGAGGGGGTAGAAAATAATAAGCGTTTTCAGGAGGAAAGATATGACAGTTAAAGTTGGAATTATTGGGTGCGGTGGGATCGCAAACGGCAAGCACATGCCTGCCTTGTCTCAAGTAGAGGAAGTAGAAATGGTTGCCTTTTGTGATCTGCTGGTTGAACGTGCAGTTGAAGCGAAATCAGCATTTGGGACCGAAGATGCTCAAGTATTCAGCGATTATCAAGAAATGTTGGCACAAGCTGATCTAGATGTGATCCATGTGTGTACACCAAACGCCTCACATGCTGAGTTGACGATTGCTGCACTAGAAGCGGATTGTCATGTCATGTGTGAAAAACCAATGGCAAAAACAGCGGCAGAAGCCAAAGCAATGATCGAAGCAGCCAACCGAACAGGAAAAAAACTCACGATCGGCTACCAAAACCGTTTTAGAAAAGATTCTCGTTATCTTCATGAAGTGTGCGCCGAAGGACAATTAGGAAACATTTATTTTGGGAAAGCTCATGCGATCCGTCGTCGGGCTGTGCCAACTTGGGGTGTTTTCCTTGATGAAGAGGCGCAAGGCGGCGGTCCTTTGATCGATATCGGTACCCACGCATTGGATCTGACCTTATGGATGATGAACAATTACAAACCAAAATTTGTTGTCGGAAAAGCGTATCATGAGTTGTCGCAAACCAAAAATGCCGCAAATGCTTGGGGCCCTTGGGACCCAGAGAAATTCTCAGTAGAAGATTCGGCCTTTGGTTTTGTGGTCATGGAAGATGGCGCAACGATTTTCTTAGAAGCCAGCTGGGCGCTCAACAGCTTGGATGTGAAAGAAGCCAAAACGACACTGATGGGTAGCAAAGCCGGTGCGGATATGAACAACGGTTTGACCATCAATGGGGAAGACCACAGCTTGCTGTATGAAAAAAATATCGAACTTGAAACAGGCGGCGTTGATTTTTATGAAGGAAACGGGGAGACGCCAGAAATTTTAGAAGCACAATCGTGGATCCATGCGATCATCAACGATACCGAACCAGTGGTCAAACCTGAAGAAGCAATGGTCGTGACGGAGATTCTAGAAGCGATCTACAAATCATCGCAAACCGGTGAGCCAGTCTACCTATAAGAACTGCTGGAAGAAAAGGAGCGAGCACAAATGACAAAACCGAAAATCGCTTTACAGCTTTGGAGTATTCAAGAGGACTGCAAGACAAATCTTTTTGATGCGTTGAAAACAGTAAAACAAAACGGCTATGACGGTGTTGAATTTGCCGGTTATCATGGACACAGCGCTGTTCAGATCAAAGAAATGCTGGAGCAGTTGGATTTGGCGGTCGCGGCTTCCCATATCCCGTTTGAAGCATTGCAAGATCGTTTTGAAGAAACCGTCGCTTTTGAAAAAACGATTGGCAATCAACGGATCGTGATTCCGTATGCCAGGTTTGATTCTTTGGAAAAATGGCAAGCCTTTGCTGCGGAGCTGACCCAGATCACCCAAAAATTGCAGGCAGAAGGGCTGACTTGCTACTACCACAACCATGCCCATGAATTTACTGAAGTTGCTGGAAAATCCATGATCGATGAACTGATCAAAGACAATCCGCAACTGCGTTTGGAAGCCGACCTTTACTGGTTAGCCTTTGCAAACGTGGCTATTTTACCTTGGCTAAAGGAACGCGAAACGAAGGTCGGCTTGGTTCATATCAAAGATATGCAAGAGCAGCCGCAGGAAAGCACCGAGATCGGCAATGGGATTTTACCAATTAAGTCGTATGTAGAAGCAGCTAAAGCATTAGAACTACCATGGCTGATCGTCGAGCAGGAAGCGTTTCAAAAATTCGCTCCTTTAGAAGCCAGCGGGATTGATTATCTGCAATTAAAAGACATCGTAGAGGAGGTCTACCAATGATCCATGTTACGGTATGGAACGAGTTTCGTCATGAAAAAACGAATGAGACCGTCCAAAAAATGTATCCAGAAGGAATCCATGGTCAAATTGCCAAGTTTTTAGCAGAGGATGATTTTCAAGTACGAACGGCGACCCTTGATGAACCAGAACATGGGTTGACGGAGCAAGTATTGGCTGACACGGATGTGTTGGTTTGGTGGGGCCATATGGCGCATGAAGAAGTCGATGATGCTATCGTTGCTCGTGTGCAGCAGCGTGTATGGGAAGGAATGGGACTGATCGTCTTGCATTCTGGCCACTTTTCGAAAATCTTTAAAACGTTGATGGGAACGTCGTGCGATTTGAAATGGCGGGTAGACGATCAGCATGCGCGGATCTGGAATGTTAATCCAAGCCACCCAATCGCTGAAGGAGTCGGCGAATGGATCGAACTAGAGCAAGAGGAAATGTATGGCGAGCACTTTGATATTCCAGCGCCGGATGAATTGATCTTTGTCAGCTGGTTCCCTGGTGGTGAAGTTTTCCGCAGCGGCTGTACATTCCGCCGTGGGAATGGCAAAATCTTCTATTTCCAGCCTGGTCATGAGACATTCCCAAGCTATTACAATCCCAAAGTGCAAAAAGTGATCCAAAATGCGGCTCGCTGGTGTGCACCAACAGAAAATCGTTACCCAACATATGGGCATTTTCAAGCAATTGAGGAGGAAAGAAAATGAAATTAGGTGTTTTTACCCCGTTATTCAATCAACTTAGCTTTGAAGAAATGATCGATGAAGTAGCGAAAAAAGGGCTCCAAACCGTTGAGATCGGTACCGGTGGTTCTCCCGGCAATGCCCACTTAGACATTGACCGTTTACTAGCAAGTGAAGCAGAGCGAAAAGAATACTTAGCGAAATTAGCTGATAAAGGATTGGAAATCTCAGCTTTGAGCTGTCACAACAACCCAATCTCTCCATTAAAAGCAGAAGCGCAAGAATCTGATGAACTTTTGCGCAAAACCATCAAATTAGCCAGCTTAATGAATGTACCTGTTGTGAACGGATTTTCAGGCGTTTCAGGCGGAAATGCAACAGATACACAAGTCAACTGGCCAGTATTGCCATGGCCGACGGAATACGATGACAATTATAATTATCAATGGGAACAAAAACTGATTCCTTATTGGAAAGGCATCAACACGGAAGCGGAAGCGGCTGGTGTTAAAATTGGGATCGAACTTCATGGCGGCTTTTTGGCACATACCCCTTATACGATGTTGAAACTGCGGGATGCTGCGGGTAAAGCTATCGGCTGTAACTTGGATCCAAGTCATTTATGGTGGCAAGGGATCGACCCAGTGGCAGCGGTCAAAATCTTAGGGGAAGCCGATGCGATCCATCACTTCCATGCCAAAGATACGTATTTGGACCAAGACAATATCAACATGCATGGCTTGACGGACATGCAGCCATATAGCAATGTCAAAACCCGAGCTTGGACCTTCCGTTCAGTCGGTTGCGGCCACAGCTTACAAGTCTGGTCAGATATTATTTCTGCACTTAGAATTTATGGGTATGATTATGTCTTGAGTATTGAGCATGAAGATCCAATCATGTCCATTGATGAAGGATTGAATCGTGCCATCAGCAACTTGAAGACGATTATGATCCGTGAAGAAGCTTCATCCATGTGGTGGGCATAAGAAGAAAACCGAGGAGTGTCAGACATGAGTGCAATCAATTTTGCAGTAATCGGATATGGCGGCATGGGTGCGTACCATGTCCACAATATCTTACCAAATGAAAACGAACGAATCCACATCGTAGGAACTTACGATATCAATGAAGAACGTCAAGCGATCTCCCAAGAAAAAGGCCATAAGATCTTTAAAAGCTATGATGAAGTCTTAGCCGATGAGACGATCGAAGCAGTATTGATCGCCACACCTAATGACTTGCACAAAGAGTTATCGATCGCTGCGTTGAAAGCCGGCAAACATGTTGTTTGCGAGAAGCCAGTTGCGCTGAATACTGCGGAACTAGATGAGATCGTGGCGGTTGCCCAAGAAACCGGCAATACCTTTATGGTTCACCAAAACCGCCGTTGGGATCCTGATTTTTTACTTGTACGCGAACTGTACCGTAATGGACAGATCGGCGATTTGTTCCAATTAGAATCACGGGTCCAAGGGGCAAACGGCATCCCAGGAGACTGGCGTCATGTGAAAAAACAAGGCGGGGGAATGCTCTTAGACTGGGGCGTTCACTTGCTGGATCAAATGCTATGGCTGATCGACAGCCCAGTGAAAGACGTCAAAGCGGATCTTAGCTTTGTGTTGGGGGAAGAAGTCGATGATGGGTTCTTCGCTTTGATTACCTTTGAAAATGGGGTCAAAGCAATCGTGGAAGTTGGAACCTCCAATTACACGCAATTGCCTCGCTGGTACATCAAAGGAACGGAAGGAACAGCCACCATCACCGATTGGGATCTAAATGGTGAAATGGTTCAGGCAACAGGTCGCGAAGACGTGGCCGCACCAAAACCAGTTCAAGCAGGCGTTGGCTTGACGAAAACGATGGCACCGCCATCGGAATTGGCAGCCAAAGAGATTCCTTTCCCGAAAGCCGAAGCGGATTTTGAACCTTTCTACAAGAATTTTTACAACGTTGTACGCAACGGTGCCGAACCTATCGTTAAAAACGAAGAAGTCCGAGCAGTGATGCAGTTGATCGAACGCATTTTTGCCACAGCGTAAGAGAATAGAAAAAAGCACTAGCTGAGGGAGTGGTCTCTCTTCGCTACGTGCTTTTTTTGTGTAATGGAACGACAACAGTCATTCCGATACGTAAAAATTGAACAATAAATCTTGAGGATAATTTCCCCATCGATCGCCGAAAATGGTCAAACCACCAGCGTTTTCGGCAGTTGCAGGTGCAGCAATTTTAAAGGTGAAAAAGTCACTGTGGTCTAAGTCGATTTCATTCAGGTTGTGATCTGTTAATTTTTCTCCATCGAGGGAAGTATCATAGCGATTGATGCGTAAATGCTTAAGCAATCCATATTGACTGAACTCATCGATCCACCATTGCGGAGTCAGAGAACCTCTGACATCCGAAAAGTTTCCTGGTACGGTGTAACTACCGATGCAGTGATTGTTTAAGTAAAAGTAAAGATCACTGGGCCAATAGTTATTCGAAATTGGGAACTCTGAAGCGATCTCCATACTGATTTCCAGTAATTCGATTTTTTCACCATTTTTCAAAGGATTTGGGATTTTGTATTCTAAAAAACCGTTATTTAGCCAGATGATACTTGCATCAACACGTTCTTGATCCAGAAAAGATTTTGGATCATCTAAGGCGCCAATCAAGCGGTCTTTGGTCGCCATTCCACAAGAAGGCTCAGCTTTAAAATCGGTGAAGTGGCCGATTTTCACAGATTGGGAGGTTAGATTCATTTCTGGAAACACTTTTGCTGGGAAATTGATATTGATGAAATCAGTTTTTAGAGACAAATATTTTTTCTTCCAGTCTTGCCCCGATCCTTTTTCGGTTTTGATCAACTGAGCTTCTTCGAGTTTACGGATATGTTTGGTCATTAAAGCATTGCTGATTGCTAATTTTTGTCCAATTTCACTGATGCTTTTCTTCTTATCGCCTAATTCTCTTAAAATCGCTAAGCGAGTTTCATTTGCCAGTGCTTCGTAGATCGGTAAAGATGCGTTTGTTAAATCCAATTCCATAGCGATCACCTCGTTATACTAAAATGTTTAATGAAAAGATAGTTTAATTATAACATAACCTTGTGGATTTACAAAATAGTAAAATGATATAATTTTTGGTTATACCTTGTTAAAATAATGTTGACAGCGTTTTATATTTATAGTAACTTTACGGTGTAAACATTATTTGACGATAGTCTAACGATTATGTTTATTGATAATTGGATGTCATTTTACTTTTTAGTTAAATTAAAAGGAGTGTAAAAAATGAAAGTAAGTAAATCTATTGTTTTAGTAGGGACAAGCTTATTATGTACAGTGTTGTTAGCTGCTTGTGGCGGGAGTGGTAGCTCAAGTAATAATTCAGAAATTTTGCTTTGGTCGTCGACGACAGGACCAGACGGTGAAAAAATCAAAAAAACGATTGATCAATACAATGAAACAGACCCAGACTTTAAAGTGAAGTTAGTAAGCATGCAAGGTGACACCTTTACTTCAAAGTTGACGACTGCGGGGAAATCGGGGAAAGGTGTTCCTGATTTGGCTTTGATTGCCTCAGAAGCTTTGCCTACGTACAAACACCAAGAGATGCTTGAAACTTGGGATGACATGATCGATGGGACAGAATTGGCACGGGAAAACTACGTTGAAGCTGCTTGGGACACTGGTGTAGTGGATGATAGTCAATATGGGATTCCGGCAACCATGGGTTCGTGGGTGATGTATTACAACCAAGATTTGGTGGATAAATATGTTCCAGGAGCGTTGGATGATGGCGTAGTGACGTATGAAGAAATCAGACAAGCTGGGGAAAAAGCAAAAGCAGATGGTATCTATAGTTTTGGCTATACATGGGGCATGCAGAATTATTCGAATCTCTACCAACAAATGGGTGGGGAATGGCAAGATGCACAAGGAAACATCAATATCGATAATGAGTTTTCTTACAATGCCGTTCAAGAGTTTAAGGATCTGTACGATGCCGGCTACATGGTCCCAGATGGTGAAGATGCAAATAAACTTTTTGCAAACCAGCAACTGATTTTTCTTCCAGAAGGAACATGGATGCTAAGTAATATGGAAGAAATCAGTGACTTCACTTGGGGCCAAACATTTACTCCTCAATGGGATGCGGAACATATCATTCAAGGTTCAGGCGTCGATCAGTTTGCAATGTTCAAAACGAACGAGGAACGTTCCGATGAAAAGAAAAGTGGCATGGTCGACTTTCTGACTTGGTTACAAGCAAACCAATTAGAGTGGGTCAAATCAGGTGCAAATCCTACTTCCTTAGCTATGCTAGACAATGAAGAATATGTTGAGATGCCACAATCCTTCTTATTGAAGACAGAAAAAGGACAAGCGGCAATTTCTGTTAACGCAGTTGATGGCTTATCGTATATCTTTGGTGAATATGATAATCGCTCATGGGACATGATCACAGGAAAAGCAGATATTCAAACGACGTTTGGTGAGATCCAAAAAGTTGTAGAAGAAAAGATGAAATAATCTTCTCACATAGAGGCTGTGGCAGAAGGAAGAGCGACCATAAAAAGAATTCAGTCCATTTTTTGATAGGGGAGGAATTCTGATAGGCTTAAAGGGCTGTCACAGTTGTTTCTTGTTGAGAGCTGCACTAGAAATACAAGGAAGGATGGGTATTGATGAAAAAAAGGTTAAATGGCTGGCCAATCGTTTTTATTGGTCCGCATATGCTCCTTTTTCTTTTATTCTTTTTAGTTCCTGCAGTGATTGGGATCTATGTTTCTTTTACTGAATGGGATCTGTTCAGTACACCGATTTTTGTCGGGTTTGATAATTTTCAAACGATTTTGTTTGATCAAGACTCGTTGTATCATACGCAATTTTTTAATGGAATGAAAAATACGCTGTTTTTTGCGGCAATCTCCGTTCCGTTATGTATTGTAATTCCCTTGTTGATAGCGGTTGCATTGTCTGCTAAACCAAAAATGATGCGTTTTTTTCAATCGATTCTCTATCTGCCAACACTGTTTGCAATCTCTGCCGTCATGATTATTTGGGGGTTCCTTTTGAGCAAATCTTTTGGGCCAATCAAAGAAGTATTCGGTATCGACATCAATTTTGTAGGCACGCAACCATGGGCATGGATCGCTATTTTGATCGTGACGATTTGGTGGACATTAGGTGGGAATCTAATTATTTATGTTGCTGCATTAAATGGCGTCTCTAAAGAGCAGTTAGAAGCAGCAGAATTAGATGGTGCAAATAGTATAACGAAATTTTTCCGTATTTCTTTGCCGAGTATTCGCAACCAGCTTGTTTTTACCACGGTCATGACGACCATCGCTCAGTTTAATATTTATGGTCAGCCACTAATGTTGACGGGTGGCGGACCCAACAATTCTACTCGCGTGTTGATGATGTACATCCAAGAAAATGCTTTTGGTAGTAGTACCTCGGTTGCAGGAATTTCTTCAGCGATGGCTATTTTACTAGGTTTTGTAATCATGGCAGTTTCGATTGTGCAATTTATGGTCATCAAAAAAATGGAAAGATAGGAGGGAAGAAGATGCGAGAAAACAAACTAGGGAAAAGAATTGCCTTTATTTTGCTAGCGATCGTCTGTGTGATTTGGCTCTTTCCTTTGATATGGGCAATTTTTACCTCGTTTAAATCGGAGGCAGAGATTCAAAAGGTTGGGTTCAGTTTGATTCCACAAGATTGGACGCTGGCTAACTTTTTGGGCTTGTTACAAGGCAATGATTCTTCTCCTGTGTTCCGCTGGTTTGTGAATTCAATGATTATTTCAACTTCACATACGCTGTTGGTTATGGTGATCGTCTCGTTTGCAGCCTATGGCTATACACGACTCACCTTTAAGGGGAGAGATTTGATTTTTGCCCTATTGTTAGGAACGATGATGTTTCCCGGGGTGGTCAATTTGATCCCGAATTTTAAAATCGTTGATACGTTAGGTTGGACTAATACATTTCTGGCAGTCATCGTTCCTGGGGCTGCAGGTGTTTATAACATTTTCCTCGTTCGGCAGTTCATTTTAGGGATTCCTAAAGAATTGGATGAATCGGCTGTGATCGATGGGGCCAACGAGTTTCAAATCTTTTATCATATTATCTTACCACTGATCAAACCTGTATTGACGGTGGTTGCGTTATTTAGTTTTACTGGCTCATGGAATGACTTCTTGTGGCCATCGATCGTGATAAACGATATTGATAAATTACCGATTACACCGGGGCTGCAGTTGCTACAAGGGCAATACATGACCTATCCGGGAATTGGAACTGCCGGAGCAATCTTGGCTTTGATCCCTACCTTTTTATTGTATTTGGTGGCGCAAAAAAGCTTTATGGCGTCAATGTCGTTGCAAAGTGGCATAAAATAATTTGTTTTTGGAGGAAATATGAGTAGAGAAGAATACCCGAGACCGCAATTTGAGAGAGAGAATTGGTTAAGCTTAAATGGTGAATGGCAATTTACCTTTGATGACCAAAATCTTGGTTTAAAAGAAAAGTGGTACACAAATGAAGCAAACTATCCGTACAAGATCAATGTTCCCTTTGTCTATCAAAGTGCATTGAGCGGCATTGATCATCGAGAAGTGCACGACGTTGTATGGTATTATCGGACCTTCAATGTGCAAGTCCCTGAAAAAAGTCGTGTCCTTTTGCATTTTGGGGCGGTGGACTATGAAGCAGATGTGTTTGTCAATGGCAATCATGTGAAAAATCATTGCGGAGGGCATACCTCGTTTGCTATAGACATCACGGATGCTCTAGTATCTGGACAAGAGCAAATACTAAGTGTGCGAGCATTTGACCCGCATTTTGATGAAAGCATTCCACGGGGGAAACAATTTTGGGAAGAAGAATCAGCAGGAATCTGGTACACAAACTCAACAGGGATCTGGCAGCCAGTCTGGCTTGAAGTAGTTGCTGAAACCCATCTGCAACAGGTGAAATTTACGAGTGATTTTGATGCTGGCGCCGTGAAGATCGATGTAGAACTGAACCAGTTACAGCCGCAAGTAGTCTTAGAATATCAAATCTATTTTAAGGATGCTTTAGTTACCAGCGGAAAGGCAGACTTTATCACTTCTAAGTTGAGTTTTGCAGTTGATATTTTCCAGCAAGAAATTTTTCGGACGAATTTTCACCACGAAGGCTGGTCTTGGACACCTGAAAAGCCGCAATTATTTGATGTTGAATTGACACTTAGAGAAGCAGGGAATGCCATCGATCAGCTAAAAAGTTATTTTGGTATGCGTAAAATACATACAGAAAACGGTATGATTTACTTAAATAACAAGCCTTACTACCAGAAGCTGGTGCTCGATCAAGGATATTGGCCGAGCGGTTTGTTAACTGCACCAACAGATGAGGACTTTAAACAAGACATCTTATTGGCCAAAGAAATGGGATTTAATGGTTGCCGAAAACATCAAAAAACAGAAGACCCACGCTTTTTATACTGGGCAGATAAATTAGGATTTCTTGTTTGGGGAGAGTGTGCGGCGCCGGCAATCTATACCGATCGTTCTGTGATGCGTTTGATGCAAGAGTGGGCAGAGATCATCACTCGGGACTATAGTCACCCTTCGATCGTTACTTGGGTACCAATCAATGAGAGCTGGGGTGTACCAAAAATATCATTTGATCGTCAGCAACAGCATTTTTCTCAAGCAATGTATCACTTTATCCATTCGCTAGACCAGCAACGGTTGGTTATTTCAAATGATGGTTGGGCGATGACGGAGACCGATATTTGTGCGATTCATAATTATGCGCATGGGCAAGAATCTGAGCGGCAAAAATATCTATACTTCAAAGACAGTCTCAGCACGAGAGAAAAATTGGTGAATCGAGTATCGACCCCCTGGCCGATTTTCGCTGGAGGATTTTCTTATCAGGATCAGCCTATTTTATTGACTGAGTTTGGCGGTATTGGCTTCGATGTTTCGGGGCAACCCGGTTGGGGCTATACCTCAGTGGAAAATCAACAAGATTTCTTGAAGGATTATCAGCGAATCATGACAGCTGTTTATGATTCTGTCGGACTCTGGGGCTATTGCTACACTCAGTTGACAGATGTTGAACAAGAAATCAATGGATTACTGACCTATGACCGCCAACCAAAAGTTGATTTGGCAGCGATTAAAGAGATCAATGAGCAGTTTCATCCACCACAGATAGAATAAAATGATTGGTAAGGAAAGGAGCGATGTCCGATGGGGAAATCAGCAGCTTGGCTCAGTGGAGTAAGTATCTTGATTGCTGCGCTTATGATAACCGGTTGTAGCGCTGGAACTGATCCAGGGGAAGAAGTGTCCGATTTTACATCAATTATCGATAATGATGGGGCAGATCCTTGGATCTTGCAAACGGAAGCGTTCTTTTATTATACCAAAACGACTGGGAATAATTTAACGCTTTGGCGTGCTGAAAACCTCTCTCACGTTGCTGCTGGTGAAAAAAAGATCATCTGGGAAATGCCAGCAGAATTTGAAAGTATCTGGGCACCTGAGCTTCATTACTTAGATGATCGCTGGGTGATGTATTTCGCGGCTAATCGTCCTTCAGAAACGCATCGTATGTACGCATTAGTCAATCATCAAAAAGATCCTTACATGGGTGAGTGGCAATTGGAAGAGATCAAAGGGATGGATGATAAATTTGCGATTGATGGAACAGTCTTAGAGATCAATGACAAACGCTATTTCCTTTGGTCGGGCTGGGAAGGGTATGAAAATGTCGCGCAAAATCTTTATTTAGCGGAAATGGCCTCCCCTACGGAAGTGATTGGGGAGAAACGACTTATCTCAGAACCAGAATATGAATGGGAAATGCGGCAAACACCATTGATCAATGAAGCCCCTCAAGTGATGATCAAAGACGAAACAGTCAATTTGGTATACTCTGCCAGTGGAAGCTGGGACAATGATTACGCTCTTGGTCTTATGACCCTAGATGTGGCTGATGATCCGCTAGAAAGAGCGAACTGGCAAAAGGAACCAGCGCCGATTTTCCAACAGACAAACACTGTCTATGGACCTGGTCATAATGGATTTGCCAAATCAAAAGATGGTTCTGAAGACTGGCTGATTTATCATGCTGCTCGGTGGGATCATTCGGGCTGGAACCGTTCGATCCGCTTACAAAAGTTTGGTTGGGATCAAGAGGATAAAATTCTAATGGAAGCTCCTTTGGATGAATGGCATGTTCAAGCGTTGCCAAAAGCTGAGCCCAATCGACTGCGATTAACTGCTAGCCGTGCTTTGCTGGAGGGCGATTTAGTGCTTGTCGAAGATGAGGCAGCACTCTCTAAGAAAGTCGTCCAAGGCTTTGAATCAACGACTGACAAAATTATCTTTGCTCCGCAGATTGAAGAAGCAGACGAATTTCTGGTGATTGCCTATGTCAAAACCACTGATTATCTCTCCTTGAATGACCCAATTCAGGTCAGGATTGAAACGAAACAAGCAAACCACATGGTGGATGTCTATCCTTCCGAATATTATCAACCGCTACAAGTCCGCATGAAGTTACCGAAAGGGGCGCAGGAAATCACCCTTTCGTCTGAGATTGGGGTGGATACGCTAAGTATTGATCGTTTAGAAATCGTCAAATTCAAATAAAAAATAGTGAGGAAGTTTTCCAATCCAAGCGATGGGTAATGATCGTTTGACTCCTGCTACTTTGTCTCTAGACAATGTGGCAGGAGTTTTTTTATCCTCGCAAATTCCCAACTCCTACCGCCATAGCCTAAAATTCCATGTATAATAAAGAAAACGACCGTTTTATTTGGCGGAGGGAAAAGAAAAAGCAAAAGAGGTGCAAACTATGAGGATGAATCAAGAAAAGCTGACTTCATCAAATGGGAAGGATCAGCTTTTTGTCAAAACGTGGCTGCCAGAAGAACAGCCAAAAGCAGTCGTGCAAATCGTCCACGGAATGATTGAGCACATTGAACGTTACCATGAGTTTGCGGAATGTTTAACTGCACAAGGCTATGCGGTGGTCGGTCATGATCACTTAGGGCATGGGCAATCCGTGAAGGACACACAGGCTTATGGGCATTTTGGTGAAAAAGAGGGCGCCAACTATTTAGTGGCAGATGCGGGAGTGGTCCATAAGTACGCAGCTGCTTGCTACCCAGACCGACCATATTTTATCTTAGGGCACAGTATGGGGTCGCTGGTTTTGCGGAATTATTTGTTTAGTCAGCCACATCCATTGACAGGAGCGATCATCATGGGCACCACGATGGAAAAAGCCGTGCTGATGCAAGGAGGCAAACTCGTTACGAACTTGTTGCGGCCGTTTGCCGCTCAGCAATGGCCTTATCACGTAATGGAACAGCTAGTTTTTGGCCAGCACAACCGGCGTTTTCGTCCCAATCGGACCGCCAAAGATTGGTTGACCAGTGATCCGCAGCAAGTGGATCGCTATTTGAAGGACCCTTACACCCAATTTCATTTTTCTTTAGCAGCTTACAAGGATCTCTTTACATTGACACAAGCTGCCAGTGATCCGGATCAACTGCGCAAGATTGATTCAGAATTGCCGCTGCTGCTGATTTCAGGTGGAGACGATCCTGTTGGGCACTATGGCAAAAGCGTCCGCCAATTGGCTCAGCAACTGAAGCAAAATGCTGACGTGACGATGTATTTGCTCGAACATGGCCGTCATGAGATTTTGAATGAGCGCAACCGCGAGATCGTTTACAATGAAATTTCTCGCTGGCTATTTGAAAAAATGCCGAAATGACGAACGTTAAGAAATTGGTAGTCTTTTCTGAAAATTCAAAATTATTTTCCCTTTTAAGGCTTTTTTCATTTTCGGCTATCTGTTATAATGATTTTCACATCTAACATAAAGGAGAGATTTTTTGTATGACAGTTTATAACTTTTCAGCTGGTCCTGCCGTATTGCCCCGTCCCGTATTGGAGAAAGCACAATCCGAACTTTTGAATTACCGCGGAAGTGGGATGTCCGTTATGGAGCTGAGTCATCGGTCCTCCTTGTTTGAAGCAATCATTAAAGATGCAGAAGCACTTTTACGAAAATTAATGGGAATTCCTGAAAACTATCAGGTACTGTTTTTACAAGGCGGCGCGAGTCTCCAATTCAGTATGATCCCTTTGAATCTTGCACAAAACAAAAAAGCCTTATACGTAAATACCGGTTCTTGGTCGAAGAAAGCTATTGAAGCAGCAAAAGCGCTTGGAAACGTGACGGTGGAAGTCATTGCCTCTAGTGAGGATCAAAACTTTACTTATATTCCAGAAATTTCAGAAGATGCGATCGATCAAGAAGCGGCTTATTTGCATATCACCACGAACAATACCATTGAAGGGACGGCCTTTCAAACGATTCCGCAGGCTGGCAATGTGCCGATCGTAGCAGACATGTCCTCAAATATTTTAGCCAATGACTATCGCGTAGAAGACTTCGGTGTGATTTATGCTGGGGCCCAAAAGAATATTGGTCCTGCAGGGTTGACGGTAGTGATCATCCGAGAAGATTTACTCAATGATGATGCTGTTTTCGCTCCAATGCTGGATTATCGTCTACAGGCTAAAAATGACTCATTGTACAATACACCACCAACGTATGCTATCTATATTGCTAAATTGGTGTTTGAATGGTTGGAAGAATTAGGCGGCATTCCTGCAATTTTAGAACAAGACCGCCAAAAAGCGGCGCTTTTATACGAAACGATCGAAGCCTCTGCTCTTTACAGTAGTCCTGTGGCTGTTGATAGCCGTTCACTAACGAATATTCCTTTTGTAACAGGGGATAAAGCATTAGATCAGCGCTTCAATGAAGAAGCTGTCAAAGCTGGTTTTGAGAACTTGAAAGGGCATCGTTCCGTTGGAGGAATGCGAGCAAGCTTGTACAATGCCTTTCCATTAGCTGGCGTTCAAGCGTTAGTCGACTTTATGAAATCATTTGAAGCGGAGGTCAAATAAATGTTCCAAATCAAAACATTCAATGCGATCGCACCAGAAGGATTACAGCGTTTAGAAAAAGAAAAGTATGCCATCAACGAGAGCGACCAACCGCAAGGGATTTTGCTGCGCAGCCAGAAATTGCACGATTACGCTTTTCCTGAAAGTGTCTTAGGTATTGCTCGTGCAGGGGCTGGGACCAACAACATTCCCGTCAAAGCATGTACTGAAAAAGGGATCGTCGTCTTTAATACACCCGGTGCCAATGCCAATGCGGTCAAAGAATTAGTGATTGCTAGTCTGCTCTTAAGTGTCCGCCCGATTTTACGAGGTGCCCAATGGGTCCAAACCTTGAGTGGTGATAATGTGGAAGAACAAGCAGAAGCGCAAAAAAGTCAATTTGCTGGAACAGAGTTAGAAGGCAAAAAGTTAGGAATCATCGGCCTTGGTTCTATTGGAGCGATGGTCGCCAACGATGCTTATCGTCTAGGGATGGAAGTAGTCGGTTATGATCCTTACGTGTCAGTGGATACTGCTTGGACGATCTCTCGTCGGGTCAAGCGTGCCAATGATATTGCGGAAGTCTTTTCAACCTGTGATTTTATTACGGTTCATGTACCGCTAATGGAAAACACCCATCATCTCGTCGGGGAAGCCGAACTTGCGAAAATGAAACCAACAACGAAACTATTCAACTTTTCCCGTAAAGAAATCGTCGATACAGATGCCGTTTTACGTGCATTAAAAGCCGACCGTTTAGCGGGCTATACGACTGATTTTGCAGATGAACAATTGCTGCACAATGAAAAAGTACTCGTCTTGCCGCATTTAGGTGCATCAACAGAAGAAGCTGAAGTCAACTGTGCCAAGATGGCAGCCCGAACATTGAAAAAATTCTTGGAATTCGGGACCATCAAGCGCTCGGTGAATTTTCCAACCGTTGAGATGGCTTTTCATTCGCCTTATCGTCTGACGATCATCAATCGCAATGTACCGAATATGTTAGGTCAGATTTCGTCGATCATTGCGGAATCTGGGATCAATATCGACAATATGCTGAATCGTGGACGGGAAGACTTTGCTTACACCCTAGCCGATGTCGCTTCTGAAGATGAGGCATTGTTGAATCAATTAGCCGATAAACTGCGGGAGAACGAAAATATCGTTCGTGTACGGGTCATCAAAAATCAGGAGGTTGGGTATTAATGGTTCAAGTATTTCCGTTTAAAGCCATTCGTCCAGAAGCCTCATTGGCAGAAAAAGTGGCCGAGCTGCCTTATGACGTGGTCAATTCACAAGAAGCCGCAGCGTTTGCGCAAGGCAATCCTTACAGCTATTTCCACATCGACCGTTCGGAGATCGACTTGCCAGGAATCGATCCTTATGATCCACAGGTGTATCAAAAAGCGGCTGAAAATCTTGCATCTTTTCAAGAAGAAGGCTGGTTGATTCAAGAAACGGCGCCCGCATATTATTTGTATGAATTGACGATGGCTGGCAGAAGTCAAACTGGGCTTGTCGCCTGTACCTCGATCGATGATTATGTCGCTGGGAAAATCAAGAAACACGAGTTTACCCGTCCAGAAAAAGAAATCGATCGGATCAATCACATTCTGGCATGTGATGCCAATACAAGTCCGATTTTCTTGAGCTATCGCCAACCAGCAGCAGTCAAAGAAGCAATCGATGCGTGGCAAGCAGAGCATGCGCCGATCTATGATTTTGTCAGCTATCATGAGGTGCAGCATCGTGTTTGGCTGATCGATGATCCAGCGCTAGTCGCCTCTTTTGCCCAGCAGTTTCAGGCTGTAGATGCCCTCTATATTGCGGATGGACATCACCGTACAGAGTCAGCAGTTAAAGTTGGCTTGCAAAAGCGAGCCGATGGCCAAAGCAGCCAAGAAAGCGACCGCTTTTTAGCAATCTTATTCCCAGAAAATGAATTAGCGATTTGGGAATACAATCGGGTCTTGCGGGTACCAGTGCCAGAAACCTTTTTTGAGCAGGCAGCCCAGCATTTTACGATTCAAGAAACTACAACGAAGAAACCAGCGCAACGTGGTTCGATTCATCTGTACCTAAACCATGCGTGGTGGGAGTTGACCATCAAACCGGAATCTGTGCCGCAAGATGCGGTAGGACAGCTGGATGTGTCGCTTTTACAACAATACGTGCTGGCTGATATTTTCGCGATCCAAGATGTGCGGACAGACAAACGCATTGATTTTGTCGGCGGAATTCGTGGTCCAGAAGAATTGGAACGTTTGGTAGATAGCGGAGAATGGACATTGGCCTTTTCCATGTATCCAACGCAAATGGCCGATCTTTTGGCAGTCGCCGATGCGGGAGAAATTATGCCGCCAAAATCAACTTGGTTTGAACCAAAACTGTTGAGCGGTCTGTTTTTACATGATTTAGAAACGAATTAACCAAAAAAAGCTTACGAGGCTAGCTCGTAAGCTTTTTTCGATATTAGAAGTTGCCGAGTGTTTCGATGATCAAGCGGACATTCAAGACCGTCAGTGCAATGGCACAGATCCAGCCTAAGGTAGAGACCCATAGCGGATTCTTGAAGCGTTCCCCCATGATTTTTTTTGAGCTGGTAAAAAGAACCAACGGAATCATCGAAACGGGTAAGGCGATGCTTAAAAAGACTTGCGAATAAATCAGCAGATCGTCCAAGGCTTGTTCGTTGCCGCCAAAGTAAATCGTACAAAGCAAGACGGGGATCACCGATAAGCCACGGGTGATCAGACGTCGCGCCCAAGTAGGGATCTTCATATGGATAAATCCTTCCATCACGACTTGCCCCGTCAGTGTCCCAGTGATCGTTGAATTTTGACCAGATGCCAAGAGCGCCACGGCAAACAGAACGCTCAAGACTGGACTGGCGACAGCACCAGCAATGGAGGAATCTTGCAAAGCATCGAACAGCGCGGAGAAGGTGCCGACTTCTTCGCTATGACCAAAGAACAAGGCGCTTCCTAAGATCAAAAGCAGGCAATTGACCAAAAAGGCAGCGGATAATTGGATATTGGAATCCCAAGTAGCGAACCGCACGGCCGTTGCCACTTCTTGGGTATCGCTGCGATCGATTTTTCGTGATTGGGAGATCGAAGAATGCAGATAGAGATTATGCGGCATCACAGTCGCACCAACGATCCCCAACGCCATTGTCAGCTGTCCATGGTTCAAGACTTGCTTTTGGGGAATAAAGCCTTGCAAGACAGCAGGCAAATTTGGTTGAGCAATAATGACTTCGTAACAAAAGACCAGCATAATGACCAAAATCAGTGTCATGACGATCGCTTCGATTTTTCGGAAACCCAATTTCATTAAAAAGAGCAGAAGCAATACATCGAAAATCGTTAAGATGACCCCAACTAATAAAGGTAAGCCGAATAGTAGATTGAGAGCGATCGCTCCTCCGATCACTTCCGCGATATCCGTTGCCATGATAGCCAATTCGGTGACGATCCACAAGACAAAGCCTAAACCTTTGCTGGTGTGTTTACGAGTTGCTTGCGCAAGGTCCATCTGGGTCACGATCCCTAGCTTGGCTGCCATGTATTGCAGCAGCATAGCGATCAAACTGGAAATCAAGATCACAGAAAGTAAGAGATAGCCATATTCAGCACCGCCACCGATCGAGGTGATCCAGTTTCCTGGGTCCATATAGCCCACGGCTACCAATGCCCCAGGACCAGAGAACGCTAAGAGATTGCGCCAAAAGCTGCCGTTTTTTGGAATGGCAACTGTATTATTTATTTCTTCCAAGCTAGGACCGTTGGCCGCTTGGATCAATTTTTTTTCATCATTCATCGTTTCACGTCCTATCTTTTTAGGTATACCTAAAAACAAATCTATTGTATTCCTCATTTATGAATTTTTCAAGAGAAACCTTTTGGAAGTCAGAAGGAAGGACAAAAAAACAGCAGCCAAAGGAATGGCTGCTGTCTGCTGGGTTTTCTTATAAAATTAGTCGGCGCGTAAAGCGATCGCTGCATCTTTTTTCGCTGCCATTCGAGCTGGAATGTGGCCGCCGATCATGGTTAGGACGGTGCTGACAGCAATCAAGATCAGGCCGTGGACCGGATTTAATTGAGCAACATTTTCGAGATCAGTCATACTATATAAGATTGCGTTGATCGGGAATGTGGCTAACCAAGCAATGAGGACACCTAAAGCTCCTGAAGCGATCCCTAAAATACAGGTTTCGGCATCGAAGACGCGGGTGATGTCTTTTTTACGAGCACCTAATGCTTTTAAGACCCCAATTTCTTTCGTGCGTTCTAGTACAGAGGTATAAGTGATGATACCGATCATGATCATGCTGGTTACCAAGGAGATTCCTGCAAAAGCGATCAAGACATAGGTGATCGCATCCATCAAGCCGCCAGTCAATTGAGTCATCGTACCGGCTAAATC
This sequence comes from Enterococcus sp. AZ188, assembly GCF_050544075.1. Lineage (NCBI taxonomy): Bacteria > Bacillati > Bacillota > Bacilli > Lactobacillales > Enterococcaceae > Enterococcus > Enterococcus sp. AZ188. Next base: position 3,132,489 of record NZ_CP172943.1, on the reverse strand, counting down.
GGAATAAACGATTTGGTCTTCTTTGTCTTTGCCTTTGTTGAAGTCATCCAAGTAATCAAGGATTTTTTCTTTGGCACTGAAATCATTTGGATAGATCATAATGCTGTTTGGTAAATCACTGCCGCCAAGATAAGCGATCAATGAATCTTTAGCACTTTCGTCAACGGGTTCATTCGTCATCACGTTGGTGTCGCTGTCTTTTTGGGCTTGGACGATCGCTGAGTCTTGGTTTTCTTTGATGACTTCTTGCGCGAGGGCATCACTGTAGGCAATGCCGGTTGACAGCAAGTTCATCGTAGAGTTTTGCTTGATACGTAAGATTCCGCTGATCGTTAATTCTTTGTTGTTGCTGTTATCGAAAACTTCATTTAAATCTTGGTTTGGAATGAAGTTTCCAGTCGGCAATTCGGTGTAAAAGGCATCATTAGACGCCAATGTGATTTTTGTTCCCACGATATCGTCGAAGGAAACCGTGTCACCATCTTCAATATCAAAACCGAGATTGATCAATGCATTGACATTCGTTACGTTGTTTTCATCGACGATCAAAACGACATCTGTGCTGGCACTTGGGTAGCTACCTTCTAAAAGGTCATAGTTGTCTTTTAAGAAATTGCCGTTATCCTCTGATAACTGCTCAGGGAAAGTCGAAACCCCAATACCGGTTGAGGCACTCATGGCAGACATCATGGCATTGGTCTGTTCATTGTCAGGCGACGCGTTGGAGAAGCTGACTTGTTCCACATTGTCATCGATCTTGCGGAAAAGATTCAATGAAGTTGAACGAGTGTAGCCGATATTGTTACTTAACTCAGGATCAATGTCGTTGATGTAATCGAGAAACTCTTGATCGATTTTGTTGATATGAGTTGCACGATCCGTATCACTTAATTTGGCAGTGACCTCTTTATCTGAAGGGAAATCTTCAGATTTATCCCGCGTACCCATCGCTGATGGATCTTGTTCAGTGGCCACTTGTGAGATCGTGATCGGAAAACGAGCTAATGTTTCTGACTGGGTATTGTCGATTTGTTTTTGGAATCCCGTTGATAGTGACAAAACAATGGCGATTCCGATGATTCCGATACTAGAAGCAAAGGCTGTCAAGAAGGTGCGCCCTTTTTTGGTTCGGATATTGTTAAACGACAAACGTAAGGCCGTCATAAAACTCATTTTTGTGTGCTTTAATTCGAATTGGTCTTTCTTTTGGCCTTCGACATGGGGGTTCGAATCTTTAATGATTCGTCCGTCTTTGAATTCAATGATCCGTCCAGCGTATTTGTGGGCCAATTCAGGATTATGAGTAACCATGATGACCAATTTTTCTTTTGATAGTTCTTGGATCAGTTCCATGATTTGGACACTTGTCTCTGAATCTAAGGCACCTGTAGGTTCATCACAAAGGAGGATATCAGGATCATTTGCTAAGGCACGAGCGATCGCTACCCGCTGCATTTGACCACCAGAAAGCTGATTTGGTTTTTTGTGCATATGCTCAGCTAAGCCCACACGCGTCAAAGCATCGGTTGCTTTGGCGCGTTTTTCTTCTTTTGACACACCGCTCAAGGTCATTCCAAGCTCGACGTTGTCGATGATGCCTAAATGACTGATCAAATTGTAGCTTTGGAAGACAAAGCCGATCGAATTGTTCCGATAGGCATCCCAGTCGCGGTCTTTAAAGGACTTGGTTGATTTGCCATTGATGATCATATCACCAGAGTCGTAATTATCTAAGCCGCCGATCACGTTCAACATGGTTGTTTTCCCAGAGCCGCTTGGCCCTAAAATGGCAACAAACTCTTGTTTACGAAAGGCGACGGTGACGCCGTCGAGGGCTTTCGTAGTACTGGCGCCAACTGTATAATACTTCTTGATATCTTTTAATTCTAACATGGGGTCACTCTTTTCTTGCCGTTTTCACGATTATTTTCATTATGTAACCACGCTATCATAATGGTTAACAAAAATCAACGATTATCATTGTTTAAACAAATAATTTATACTAAACTAAAGACAGAAAAGAGGGAGAGTATGGAAAAAGCGTTAGGAACATTCAATATGGCGGTGTTTGCGGAGATCTTTTCGCTGATGGGAAACATATTGTTTGAAGAAATCGGTCTGGAAGATTTAAAATTGACCAAAATGGAAATCTTGGAACTCGTGGTGATCTCTAGTAATGAAGGAATTACGATGTCCGAGTTAGCCCAGCAAATCGGTACATCAAAAGTCCAAATCAGTCGTTCGATCTCGGGGTTGGAAAAGGCTGGCTTTGTGGTACGCAAAACCAACGGCGTCAATCGTCGCAACGTCAATGTTTATTTGGAAGAAGCTGGGAAGCAGTTGTTTGTCCAAAAGAAAAAACAAGTGGAAGACCGCTTGAATGCCAAAACCGCTCAAATGGCTGTGGAAGATATCCAGCAGTTGAGTCAGTCGTTGACGGAGGCAGTGGGGATCTTGCGTAAATATGACATTTTACGGACTGGCAATCAATGTGAGAAGAAGACACCGTTTGATTAAAAAAGGGTGAAGCAATCGTTTGCTTTTCAATCACTGAATTAATTTCATATTGACTTATATTATCGATTTTTTAGATAAAGCAACCGATTGCGTTTTTCTCTTGTTTTGACTTCTGATTTGTGCGACAATGGGTGTATCAAACAAGTCAAAGGAGTCTGCTATGAATACTACTGCCATCTATCATCGTCCCGAAAGTGAATTTGCGTATTTGTACGAGAAGGATAAAATGCATATCCGTTTGCGTACCGCCCGTCAAGACGTCCGCCATGTCCAGCTGCTTTGCGGTGATCCTTACACACTGTATAAAGAAGCTTGGTACCAACAAAGAATTGAAATGCAAAAAATTCTTTCCACGGACTTGCATGATTATTGGCAAGTATCGGTCGGAGCAGAATTCCGCCGTTTGTCTTACGGCTTTTCCATCGAAAGTTACGATGGGTTGCATGTCTTCTATGGGGATCACGGGGTCTACCCCTTTGAACAGCAATATTTAGAAATGAACAACAATTATTTTCGGATGCCTTACTTCCAAGAAGCCGATCGTTTCAAAATTCCCGAATGGGCGAAAGAAACGGTTTGGTATCAAATTTTCCCTGAGCGCTTTGCAAATGGGGACCCATCAAATGATCCTGAAGGTGTGTTGCCATGGAGCTCAAAAAATCCCGATCGCCAAGACTTTTTCGGTGGGGATCTACAAGGAGTCATCGATCATTTGGATTACCTTGTCGATCTAGGAATCAATGGGATCTATTTCTGTCCGATTTTTGAGGCATATTCGAATCACAAGTATGATACCATCGATTATTTGGCCATCGATCCTGCTTTTGGTGATAACGATACCTTTAAACGATTAGTGGAGGAATGCCACAAACGCGGCATCAAAGTTATGCTGGATGCTGTTTTCAACCATATGGGGGATACTTCGCATCAATGGCTAGATGTCATCAAAAACGGCAAAGATTCGCCGTTTGCTGATTGGTTCCACATCAATGAGTTTCCTGTCAACTACAAAGAAGGGGAAAACTTTGAAGATGCTTATGACATCACCTATGATGTTTTTGCCTTTACGCCGCATATGCCGAAACTCAATACGGAAAATCCCGATGTGCAAGATTATTTGTTGAAGATCGCTCGTTATTGGATCGAAGAATTTGATATCGATGCTTGGCGCTTGGACGTGGCTAATGAAGTTAGTCACTTCTTCTGGAAAAAATTCCGCCAAGTGTGTGATGAGGCCAAAGATGATTTTTATATCCTTGGGGAAATTTGGCATTCTTCTCAACGCTGGTTACAAGGCGACGAGTTTCATGCAGTGATGAACTACGCCTTTACAGATGCAATCATTGAATATTTTGTCAAAGACGAGATCTCCATGACGAAAATGGTCTCGGAATTAAATAACCAGCTGATGTTGTATCGGGAGCAAACCAACCAAGTGCAGTTCAATATTTTGGATTCTCATGATACCCCGCGTTTGTTAACTTTGGCTCGGGGAGACAAAGACTTGATGCGCCAAGTGATGGCCTTTACGTATCTGCAACAAGGAGTTCCTTGCCTGTATTACGGCGATGAGATTGGTTTGACCGGTGATATGGATCCGGATTGTCGTAAATGTATGATTTGGGATGAGGAAAAGCAAGATCGTGATTTGCTGCATTTCACCCAGTCATTGATCAAACTACGCAAAGACAACCAAAAAGTCTTATCTGAAGGTTCCTTGAGTTGGAACTGGGTTTCGGAAGAAGATGGCCTGATCATTTTCGAACGAGAGTTGGGGGCACAGCGGATCATCGGTATTTTCAACACTGGCGAGGACCAACTTACACTCTCTCGTCCTGATTCAATTTTGATGGAACAGTTTGTCCAACTGGAAGATGAGACGATGATCATCGATAACAAAGGCTTTGCTATCGTGAAAGTAAATAACGAAGAATCGAATGAAGCATAAAAATGAGGCAAGAATTGCATATGCAATTCTTGCCTCATTCAATGTTTTGGGTATTTTTAATTTCCCCATGCACGTTGGAAAGAATCTTCCCCAAAATTCCTTCTGTCGGTATTATATCCTATAACACCTAAATGTGACAAATGATAACCCTTAAATATAGGTAGTTTTTTCCTGAAACGGGGAAAACGATTGAAAATTTAGATAGTTCTGCCTTCTTTTTGCGCTTCTTTCCACGAAAGGCCTTTTCTTTTTTACAAGATATGATAAACTAGTAAAAATGTATTTTTATTCGAGGAGTGATTTGATGAGTACAGGGTATCACATAGCAGTTGTCGGAGCTACCGGCGCAGTAGGAACAAAAATGATTGAGATGTTGGAGAAGACCACGTTACCGATCAAAAAAATAACGTTGTTGGCATCCAAACGTTCTGCTGGGAAGACCCTTGTGTTCAAAAATGAACCACTCGTTATTCAAGAGCTGACCGCAGATTCCTTTGCGGGAGTCGATATTGCATTGTTCAGTGCCGGTGGTGGCATTTCAAAACAATTTGCTCCAGAAGCAGTCAAACACGGTGCAGTCGTAATCGACAATACCAGTCATTTTCGGATGGATCCGAATGTTCCTCTAGTCGTTCCTGAGGTGAATCCTCATGCATTAGCGCAACATAAAGGAATCATTGCCAATCCGAATTGTTCAACGATTCAAATGATGGTGGCATTAGAACCGATTCGTCAAAAAGTCGGTTTATCGAGGGTCTTGGTTTCAACGTATCAAGCAGTTTCAGGTGCTGGCGCACAAGCCTTGGCTGAATTGACTCGTGAATCTCAAGAACTATTAGCCGGCAAAGCCGCTGATGAACTAAATCCTGAGATTTTACCAGCAGGCAGCGATAAAAAGCACTACCCAATCGCGTTTAACGCCTTGCCACAAATCGATGTCTTTGCTGAAGACGACTATACTTACGAAGAGTGGAAAATGATCAATGAAACGAAGAAGATCATGGAAGATGCGCAGATCAAAGTAGCAGCTACGTGTGTGAGAATCCCTGTGTTTAGCGGTCATTCGGAGTCGATTTATATCGAGACCAAAGACCATGCCAGTGTTGAGGAAGTTAGGCAGTGGATCAGCGAAGCCCCAGGAGCTGTCTTGCAAGATGATCCGAGTCAACAAGTGTACCCGCAAGCTTTGACCAGTGTGGACAAAACGGCAACCTTTGTTGGTCGGATTCGCAAAGATTTGGATGTCGAAAACGGCTTGCATTTATGGGTCGTTTCTGATAATTTGCTGAAAGGTGCGGCATGGAACTCTGTTCAAATCGCCGAAAGCCTGCATCAGCAAGGATTAGTTCATGTGTAAACCATAAGTTTTTCAGAAAAGTGTGGTGAATGCCACGCTTTTCTTTTTTTTGTTGTATAATAATAGGGACGGCTTATGCTTGGGAAATAATACAGTAGAAAAAAATTAAGAGGTGAATAAAAGTGGAAACGATAAAAATCATTCCTCTTGGCGGTGTACGCGAAAACGGAAAGAACATGTACATTGCTGAAGTTGGCGAGGATATATTTGTGCTGGATTGCGGTGTCCGTTATCCAGAAAATGAATTATTAGGGATCGATACAGTGATTCCAGACTTCACATATTTAGAAGAAAATGCCGACCGTGTGGCTGGTGTCTTCTTGACCCACGGGCATGCAGATGCGATTGGTGCATTGCCTTATTTCTTGGAGAATATCCAAGTACCGGTCTTTGGGACCGAGTTAACGATCGAACTAGCAAAATTGACCGTGAATAAAAATGAAGCTACCAAGCGCTTCAAAGATTTTCATGTGATCGATGAACATTCGGAGATCGACTTTGGCCATGCGACCATCAGCTTTTTCCGTACGACCCACTCTATCCCTGATTCTGTTGGAATCAGCGTAAAAACAGAAGCTGGCAATATCGTTTATACAGGAGATTTCAAGTTTGACCAAACAGCGATCCCTATGTATCAAACCGATTTTGGCCGCTTAGCGGAAATTGGAAAAGAAGGAGTCTTAGCATTGCTAAGTACGTCCTCAAATGCCGAAAATCCAACGCCGATTGCTTCTGAATTGACGATCCAAGATGAAGTTTATGACAATATCCGTTACTGGGAAGGTCGGATCATCGTCGCTAGTGTTGCTAGCAATTTGCAACGGGTGCAACAAGTACTAGATGCGGCGTTTCGTTCTGATCGCAAAGTCGTTTTGACCGGGCAAGATTTTGGTCGGATCATTAAAACGGCTATGAAGTTAGGGAAATTAAAATTACCAGCTGAAGACTTGCTGATCACCCAAAAAGAAATGAAAAAATACTCAGACGAACAGTTGTTGATTTTAGAAACAGGTCGTATGGGCGAACCAATCAAAGCGTTGCAAAAAATGGCCAACGGCTCTCACCGGACGCTGCGCATCAAAGAAGGAGATCTTGTTTACATCACAACGACGCCGACAACGGCAATGGAAACGGTGGTTGCGAAAACGGAAGATATCATCTATCGCGCTGGCGGTACCGTGAAACAGATCTCGGATAATTTCCGTGTTTCTGGTCATGCCAACCCGAATGATCTGCAGCTGATGTTGAATATGATGAAACCGAAGTACTTTATCCCTATTCAAGGCGAGTACCGCCAATTAGCCGCCCATGTGGACTTGGCGCAAGAAGTCGGGATTCCGATGAAAAATATCTTCATTACTGCGCGTGGGGATGTTTTAGAATACAAAAAAGGCGAAATGATCGCCGCAGGTGCGGTCGCAGCTGAAAACGTCATGATCGATGGGATCGGTGTCGGTGATATTGGGAATATCGTCCTGCGAGACCGCAAAGTCTTATCTGAAGACGGAATCTTCGTTGCGGTAGTGACGATCAATCGTCGTGAAAAGAAAATTATTTCTGCGCCTCAAATCACTTCTCGCGGGTTTGTATACGTGAAAGCCAGCCGTGACCTGATTCGTGAAAGTGGCGAGATCGTGGAAGAAATCGTAGAAAAACACCTTCATGATGAAGAGTTTGAATGGAGCAAATTGAAACAAGATATCCGTGATCGTTTGAGTCGTTTCTTGTTTGAACAAACCAAACGCCGTCCAGTCATCTTGCCGGTCATCATGGAATCAAGCCAAAGAAATCGCAACCGTAAATAATTCGTTTTGACCTACTGACAAAAGCAGGTGAAAGAATAGCCGTTTGACGGCCGATTTCTTTTCACCGAAGCTTTTGTCTTTTTTTGTGCAAGAAACAGGCGACGTTTTTTCAATAAATGCCCCTTATTTTGATCGTGAATGGGCAGATAAGGATTGACGGCGAATGGATTTCGATCAATAATACAAAGTTGTCCCCCTAAGACTAGAGGAACAAAATAAGCAAAGAGAGGATGGTCGATTTGTGAATAGTTATCAAGAAAACCCCGTAGTACAACAGAGAAAGTGGTGGATTCTCATTGCTGTTTCGATGTTTACCTTTATGTCAACACTGGATGGGAGTATCGTAAATATCGCATTGCCGACGATCTCGGCAGATATGGGTGTCCCTATGAATCAAGCGGAATGGGTCGTGTCCGTTTACTTGATGATCGTTTGTGCCTGCCTTTTATTATTCGGTAAGGTAGGGGACAGTTGGGGCAAAATCAAAGTTTTCCGCTTGGGAATGCTAATTTTTATTATCGGTTCGCTGTTATGCGGGTTTAATCACTCCTTAGCATTTCTTTTATTTGCCCGAGTGGTGCAAGCGATCGGTGCTAGCATGACGATGGCGACGAATACCGGAATCATTACTGAAGTTTTTCCTATGAGTGAACGAGGACGCGCCTTAGGGATGATTGGTGCCTTTGTTTCGTTAGGCTCCATCGCCGGTCCTGGATTAGGCGGAGTGATTTTGGCGCATTTTTCTTGGCCGTTTATTTTTTGGATCAATGTTCCTGTCGGTATTCTGACGATGATTGCTGGAGAAAAGGTGTTACCAAAAGATATTACCATGAGTCATGATTCCATCGATAAAACCGGGTTTGTGCTGTTTTCAATTGCAATTATCAGCTTCTTCGGCGGCATTTTTCTTGGACAAGAGCGTGGCTTTCTAACGTGGCTGCCGCTGCTGTTGGGTGGGATCGCTTTAGTGGCATTCATCGTCTTTTTGCGAGTAGAAGCGCGTGTGAGCAAACCGCTGATTACCTTTGGGATCTTTCGTAATAAAATTTTCACCATGAGCCTGATCACGGCGTTGCTGATCTTTTCTGCAAACTTTTTTGTCAATGTCGTGATTCCCTTTTATTTGCAAAGTGCCCGAGGCTTAACGCCGAGCGTGGCAGGAATGCTGATGATGGTCTTTCCTTTGATGATGGTCATTGGTTCACCACTTAGCGGGTATTTGACGGACCGTGTAGGACCGGAGATTTTGGTCTTAGCTGGCTTAGCGTTGCTGTCCATCACTCAGCTGATGTATATGTTTATGAATCAGGATACGCCGATTTGGTATTATATCGTTGCCACTGCCATCATGGGACTTGGCAATTCGTTGTTCCAATCCCCAAACAATACGATGGTAATGAGCAGTGTCACCAAAGAAAATCTTGGGGTGGCAGGTAGTCTAAATTCCTTTGCCCGCAATTTGGGCATGGTGTTAGGGATATCCTTAGCAACGACGATTCTCTATGCAGCAATGAGTCAAGCGTATGGAAAGCATGTGACGACCTATATCGCAGGTCGGGCAGATATTTTTGCCTATGGCATGAAAATCACCTTCTTTGGGGCGTTCCTTCTTTGTATCACGGCGTTATTCTTAACCATCTGGCGCATCTATAAACAAGGCGGACGTAAGAAAACGCTATGATCGCTTGAAGTCATCAGGTCGAACTGTTCTATTCCTTATTCAGAAAGGGTAGAACAGTTTCTTTATTTTTCTTGACAAGAACCAGAAAAAGGACGGATGTAATAAAGCTGCCAGAATTTGTGCTTTTGGATTTCTGGCGTTATCTGTTATAATGAAAAATATTAGACTGTATTACTTAAATGGAAAGGGGAATGTTGTATGAAACTCACGTATCACGGACACTCAGTGCTTGCTATCCAATTAGCGGATGGCCAAAAATTGTTGTTTGACCCTTTTATTACTGGAAATGCTCTGACTGATTTAGATGCAGAGACAGTGGAAACCGATTGGCTTTTGATCACGCATGGTCATAGTGATCATATTGGGGATATGGTGCCGATCGCCAAAAGAAATGAAGCGCCAGTGATCAGTGTCGTTGAAATTTGCCGCTATGCAGCCCGCAAAGGCGTTGCTGAGACGCATGGCATGAATATGGGAGGTTCTTTTGAGTTTCCGTTTGGCAAAATCTCAATGGTGGAAGCGAAACACAGCTCTGGCCTTGAAGAAGACGGAACGATGATCTATATGGGCAATCCTGTTGGAATCATTTTAGAAGCAGAAGGCAAAACCATCTACCACGCTGGAGATACTGCACTCTTTAGCGATATGGCGATGATCGGTGAACGTTTCGACATCGATGTGGCATTTTTACCGATCGGGGATAATTTTACGATGGGCGTTCAAGATGCCGCAACAGCAGCGGCCCTTTTAAACGCGAGCAAAGTAGTACCGATCCATTACAATACGTTTCCAATGATCAAGCAAGATCCGCAAACCTTCGTGAATTTATTGCCGGCATGTGTGGGCCAGATCCTTGCAGTCGGTGAGACATTAGAAGTTTAAGCAACAGGAAGATTCGTAGTAGGAATAGGGGATAATTATGGCGACAAAACACGACTTGATTTTAGCGCATATCGAGAATCTGCCTGTAGGCGATCGCATCTCGGTGCGGGGAATCGCAAAAGACTTGAATGTCAGTGAAGGAACAGCCTATCGGGCGATCAAAGATGCGGAAAATATCGGCTTGGTTTCAACGATCCAACGTGTCGGAACCATCCGTATCGAACGAAAACTAAAAAAACACATTGAAAAACTAACTTTCGGCGAAGTCGTCCAAATCATTGAAGGTGATGTTTTGGGCGGCGCTGCCGGTTTGGACAAAGACTTGAACAAATTTGTTATCGGCGCCATGAAAGAATCAGCAATGGAACGCTACATCACGCCTGGCTCCTTAGTGATCGTCGGAAACCGCAACGAAGTCCACAAGTTGGCACTGGAGGATGGCGCAGCCGTCTTGATCACGGGAGGCTTTGAAACAACAGAGGAAATCTGTCGTTTAGCAGACGAATTGGAGTTGCCGATTTTACAAACGACCTATGACACCTTTACCGTGGCAACGATGATCAACCGTGCCTTAAGCGACCAGCTGATCAAAAAGGACATTATGCTGGTGAGTGACATTTATATGCCATTGGAAAAAACCAAGTATCTGCACACCTTTGATACGGTCAAGGATTACAAACTGCTTTCGGAGTCTACCAATCACTCCCGCTATCCAGTCGTCAACAAGAATATGCGGGTCGTTGGGATCATCACAGCCAAAGATGTCTTAGAAAAGCCTGATACGCAGATCATCGAACGAATCATGACCCGGGAACCACGGGTCGTAAAAAAAGAGATGAGTGTGGCCTCTGCCAGCCATCAGATGATTTGGGATGGCTTAGAAGTGATGCCCGTCGTAGCTGATGACCTTTCTTTGATTGGGATTGTCACACGCCAAGACATTATGAAAGCGATGCAGATGGTCCAACGACAAACGCAAATTTCAGATACGATTTCTGACCAAATCTCGGGACAGATGCAAGTTATCGAACAAGATTTTGAAGGGAACAAATTGCCGCAGCCGTATTTCAGCTTTGCGGTGACGCCCCAAATGGTTAATGAAGTCGGAACGATCTCTTTTGGTGTCTTGAGTGAAGTAATCGCTAATACGGCGAAACGTACGATGCAGTTGAATCAACGACGCAATAGCTGGATCGAGCAAGTCAATCTGCATTACTTCCGTTTGATCCAATTAGAAAGCGAGATCATCATTCAACCGAAGATTCTAGAACTGGGGCGACGTTCGGCGAAAATCGATATCGAAGTATCGATCGAAAATTCCTTAGTGGCAAAAGCGATCGTGGTATGCCAAGTAATGGAACGCCCATAAATCATCGAAAACGGCACTTATGGAAAAATTTTAGAGAGAAAGTTGAGACCATTCATGAAGGTACAAGAAGAAATACTTGCAACAATCAAAGCATTCGATCGGATCATTATCCATCGGCACCAGCGCCCTGATCCAGATGCATTAGGATCACAAGTGGGGTTGGCAGAAATTTTACGAGCTAGTTTTCCCAAAAAAGAAATCTATCAAGTTGGCGGACCCGTTGAAGGATTGGATTACTTGGCGCTGATGCAGACGATCCCTGATGATTTGTATAAAGGGGCGCTGGTGATCGTTACAGATACGGCCAATGCACCACGGATCAGTGACCAACGCTATGATCAAGGGGCGAAATTGATCAAAATCGATCATCACCCTAATGATGAACCTTACGGAGAGCTGGTTTGGGTCAATACGAAAGCCAGCAGCTGTAGTGAGATGATCGTTTCGTTTTGGCAAATGTTTCAAAACGAGCTGACGATGACGCAAGAAGCGGCTCGTCTGTTATATGCGGGCATTGTTGGTGATACTGGACGGTTTTTATATCCGGCAACGACAGCGACAACCCTGCGCTTAGCGGCTGAACTATTGGATTACGGCTTTGATGCTCCGAAGATCAATCGTCAATTGGATCAAGTCTCTCGCAGTGTTGCTCGCCTTTCAGGGTATGTCTACGAAAACATCGAGATTGATGAGATTGGTGCTGGCAAAGTGATCCTATCACAAGAATTGCAGCAGCGTTTTGGCGTAGTAGATTCGGAAACCTCAGCAGTCGTTTCCTTACCAGGGAAAATCGACGAAGTGATGGCTTGGGCGATCTTTGTCGAACAACCAGAAGGCTATTACCGGGTGCGGATGCGTTCGAAAGGTCCAGTGATCAATGAGATCGCCAAACGCCATCATGGTGGTGGACATCCGCTTGCCAGTGGAGCAAATGCAAAAGACCTTGAAGAAGTTGCAGTGATCTATCAAGAGATCCAAGCAGCGATCAAAGAATTTCAAGCAGAATAAACACTTTTACAAGCACATTTGCCAATAGAAAAAGGGCGTGCCAAAAGCTTTCGGCACGCCCTTTTTTAGACAAAACGCAGCGCAGGCTCATCACTGAACCGGCACTGCGTTTTTTTGTTGCGTATTTACGAGAAAATAAGAAGTTTACCCCCGTAGATCGTCTAAAAATTCGGTTTTGCTTTTCGTTTTCTCGTCTTTCATTTTGATGACTTTAGCTGGTGAGCCAGCAACGACTGCTCCAGCAGGGACATCTTCCGTCACCACAGAACCGGCAGCAACGACTGCACCTTCGCCGACACGGACGCCTTCAAGGACGACGGCATTTGCGCCGATCAAAACATTGTCTTCAATGATGACTGGGCTTGCTGAAGGTGGCTCAAGAACGCCAGCCAAGACAGCACCAGCGCCAATATGGGCTTTTTTCCCAACGGTTGCCCGGGCACCTAAAATCGCCCCCATATCGATCATGGTTTCTTCACCAACCACAGCACCAATGTTGATCACTGCCCCCATCATGATAACGGCATTTTTTTCAATGATGGCTTGGTCCCGGATAAAGGCACCTGGTTCGATACGGGCATCGACTTTCGTCAAGTCCAACAAAGGAATCGCTGAGTTGCGGCGATCATTTTCCAGATAGTGATCGGTGATTTTGTCTTGGTGCGCGGTTAAAAACTCAGCTACTTTTTGACTGTCACCAACCACGAAATAGAAGGTGCCGTTCCCAAACAATTGGATGCCATCTGCTTGGACGTCGCCAAGATCTCCATTGATATAGACTTTTACAGGTGTTTGTTTATTTGCTTCTTTGATATATTTTGCTAATTGATAAGGATCGGAAAATTGTAATTCTGTCATGAGAGACCACCTTTACTTGTCGATTAGATTTTGCATGGAATAAAAACCGGCTGGTTGATCGGCTAAAAATTCCGCTGCTTTTAGTGCACCATTGGCGAAGATTTCGCGGGAGAGCGCAGTGTGTTTTAATTCAATGATTTCATCCTGCCCAGCATAGATGACAATGTGTTCCCCAGGGATCGTTCCGCCGCGAACGGCATGGATGCCCATCTGCTTGCGGTCATTTACTAGATCACTGCCTTCACGCCCGTAGAGATACTCTTTTTTTGTTTCGCAGCTGTCATTGATACTATCTGCCAACAGCAAAGCTGTACCGCTTGGTGCATCAAGTTTTTGATTATGATGCTTTTCGATGATCTCAATGTCAAAGTCAGCTTCTAATGCGGGGGTGATACTTTGTAGTGCTTTGATCAGTACATTGATCCCCAACGACATATTGGCAGAATAGAAAACCGGAATCACTTTAGCAGCCAACGGCAGCATCATCTGCGTGTCTTCCGTCAAACCAGTTGTAGCAACCACGATTGGCAGCTGCTGTTCGACACAATAGTTCAACAAGGCAGGCACATTGCTATAATGAGAAAAATCAATCACCAAATCGATCGGCTGCGTGATTTTTTCTGGACGATCATAGATTGGAAAAGGACCATCTAATTGCTCGGTACGATCCAAGCCGGCGGCCACTTCTAACTGAGGGTGCTTTGCGATCAGGCTTTGCAACACTTTGCCCATGCGACCGTTTGCACCGCTTAATAAAATTTGTTTCACCAAAAACTCCTCCTTACAGCAATCCGTAATTGGTCATTTCTTCTTCTAAATGAACGAGGGTCGCATCTTCCGGGACACCCAAAGGCAAACGATAATGCAATTCGCATTTGCCCAGTAAGGAGACCGCTGCTTTGATCGGCACAGGATTTACTTCACTGAAAATCGCATCGATCAACGGTTTTTGTCGCAACTGCTCTTTGATGGCTGCTTTTACATCACCATTTAAGAAATCAGCAACGAGTTGTGCCGTTTGTTTCGGAGCGATATTGCCGATCGTTGAAATCACGCCAGAGCCACCTAAAGCTAAAATTGGGGTTACTTGATCGTCATTTCCTGAATAGATCGCAAAGTCATCATCCGCAAGACGAGCGATTTCTGCGATTTGCGAAATATCACCGCTGGCCTCTTTGATGCCTTTGATATTAGGGATTTTTTTTAGTTCTGCCACGGCTTCAGGTGTTAAATTTAAGCCGGTTCTTGAGCTGACGGAGTATAAGATCACTGGCAGCTCAACGCTTTGACAGATTGCTTCATAGTGAGCGACTAAACTTTTCTTGGTCGCTTTGTTGTAGTAAGGTGTTACAACCAATAATGCGTCAGCACCAACGCGCTGTGCTTCTTTTGAAAGATGGATCCCATGTTGGGTATTGTTGGAGCCTGTTCCTCCGATAACGGGGATTCGACCAGCAACTTGTTTTACCACCGCTTCGATCACCGCGATATGTTCTTCATCGTCTAACGTGGATGCTTCACCGGTCGTACCGCATGCAATGATTGCATTCGTTCCTTGCTGCACATGCCACTCCGCTAACTCCTTCAGCTTATCGAAATCCACCGAACCATCTTGAAGCATAGGGGTGATCAACGCAACGCCAGAACCTTTGAATATTGTCAAACTACGACACATCCTTTCAACCAATTTATTTTTCGTTACTCTACGTATAAGTGTACCAAAACGAGGGGTAAAATTTTCAATAAAAATCGAAACATTTCGACAATTTATACTATAGATTATTCGAATTATATACTATAATATTAAACAATATCAATGAAAAACTGAATATTCGCTGGTTTTTATGGATATTTTTAAAAGGAATGTATAGAAAGGTGTTTTAACATGCAAGTATCGCAAACAGTCACAGAATTAACCGAAGACGTGGTTCGTTTTCGTCGTGAATTACATACAATCCCTGAATTAGGGTTAACTGAGTTCAAAACAAAGGAATACTTGCTGCGTCAGTTGCAATCCTTTGGGATCAAAGAAATCTATCCAGTGATTGAAACCGGCTTGATTGCTGTCTTTCGCAGTGAGCGCCCAGGAAAGACGCTGGCCTTTCGAACGGATATTGATGCACTACCGATCAAAGAAGAGACCGGTGTTTCTTTTGCTTCCAAACATGAAGGAAAAATGCACGCCTGCGGGCATGATGGCCATATGGCAACGATGCTAGGGTTTGCCAAATACTTAGCGACGCATCCTGAAGTGATTCGTGGAACGATCGTTTTGATTTTCCAACCAGCCGAGGAAAGCCCCGGTGGTGCTCAATTGATGATCGATGAAGGCATCTTACGAGATTTTGGCGTGGAAAAAATCGTGGGGCTGCATGTCTTCCCAGATTTTCCCGAAGGAGTCATTGCGAGTCGGAAAGGTCCGATGATGGCCCGTAACGGCGAGATCAATCTAACGATCAACGGCACGAGTGCCCATGGTGCCCAGCCTCATCAAGGGCATGATGCCATTTTAGCTGCGGCTGCGATCATTCAAGGATTGCATTCGATCATTTCACGCAATATCAGCCCGCTTTCTGCTGGGGTCATCACTTTTGGGAAGATCCATGGGGGAGATGCGGAAAATATCATTCCCGGCAAGGTCGTTTTAAAAGGAACGATGCGGGCGTTTGAAGATGAAGTCTATGAAACGATGACGCGCAGAATCACCACTGTCGCACAAGAAATCGCCAAAGGATATGATTGCACGGCGGATGTTGAATTCGAACATCTTTATCGTGTCGTGGACAATGATCCTGAGATGGTGGAAGTATTGGAAAAAGTGGTCGGGGAGAGCTACCGAGAAACACCGCCATATATGTTGGCAGAGGATTTTTCGATGTACCAAAAGGAAATCCCCGGCGTCTTTTTCTTTGTCGGTACCCGAAATGAAGAAAAAGGTTATGTCCACCCTTTACACAGCAGCAAAATGAATTTTGACGAAAAAAATCTATTGCAAGGCATCGAATGCTACGTTCGTTTGATCGAGGCGTTGAACGAGCCGACAGACAAGGAGTAAAGCGATGGCAAAAGAAATCAAGAACAATCACTTATACATTGACGGTTGCGATACCGTTGAGCTGGCAAAAACCTTTGGAACCCCCCTTTACGTGTATTCCGTTTCGGAGATTCGCGAAGAATGCCAAAAGATTCAGGCGCAGTTTTTGACGCGCTACAGCAAGACACGAGCAGCCTATGCCGCTAAAGCTTTCTGTACTACAGCGATGCTGCAAGTGATCAAGTCAGAAGGACTTTCATTAGACGTGGTTAGCGGTGGGGAGCTGTATACAGCGATCCAAGCTGATTTTCCAGCAGAACACATCGAGTTTAACGGCAATAACAAATCCATTGAAGAATTAGCAGACGCCCTTGATTATGGCGTGGGACGGATCATCGTTGATGGCATTCAAGAAGTCGGCTTGATCCGCGCGTTATGTCAAGAAAAGCAAGTCGTTGCTAAAATCTTGTTGCGCATCACACCCGAGGTTTCGGTCAGCACCCATCAATTTATCTCGACCGGACAAAAAGATTCAAAATTCGGGATTCCTTTAGATGAAGAAATCTTATTTCCGTTAGTGGAAGAAGTGATTCAAGCACCTGAATTGGATTTCTATGGCCTGCATTTTCATGTCGGCAGTCAATTGTCGGACAATCGCTCACATCTAGCGGCAGTTGATGCGGCTTTGGCCCTTGTCCAAACCATTCATGAACGTTTTGATTATTGGATCAAAGAACTAAATGTTGGCGGCGGCTTTGGCGTTCGATACACAGATGCAGATATTCGCCAACCCTACAGCTATTTTTTAGATCCTGTGATGGAAAAAATCGACGCCTTTTATGCGCAGCACCAGAGCGAACGTCCGACCATCGTTATTGAACCCGGTCGCAGTATCGTCGCAGAAGCAGGTATCAGTTTGCACACCATCGGCAGTATCAAGACATTGCCGGGAATCAGAACATACGCCAGCATTGACGGTGGCATGACAGACAATATTCGTCCTGGTCTTTATCAGGCAACTTACACTGGGATCTTAGCCAACCGCGCTTCCGAAGCAGCGACACAGAAGATCACCATTTCTGGTAAAGCTTGTGAGAGCACAGACATCTTAGTAAAAGATCTTGCATTACCGCCCGTTGAAACTGGGGATCTGTTTGCTACGTTCGCAACAGGAGCTTACGGCTATTCGATGGCCAGCAGCTACAATAATTTACAGATACCCGCAGTCGTCTTTGTGGAAAATGGCCAAGCGGAATTAGCCGTTAAACGCCAGTCCTACGAGCAAATGCTGCAAAATGAAGTGGTTCCTTCGTTTCTAAAAGAAGAAGCTTCCAGCAAGTAAAATTTTGAAAAGCAGGTGACAACATGACGATTCCTTATACAAAAATGCAAGGTGCGGGGAATGATTTTATCGTAATCGATAACCGCACATTGAAATTCTCCCATGAACAACTGTCGCAATTTGCTGCTCAAGTTTGCCATCGGAAATTTTCTGTCGGCGCGGATGCAGTCATGGCAGTGGATTTTCCCACAGGAACCGCTGATTTTCGGATGCGGTTTTACAATGCTGATGGGACCGAAGCAGAAATGTGCGGCAACGGCGCTCGCTGTATTGCCCGTTATGCCTTTGAGAAGGGAATTGCTGGCGAGCAGATGACCATCGAAACAGTTGCTGGCGATGTCCCCGCATGGCGCTTGTCGGCAAAACACTACAAAGTAACCTTGAATCCACCGACCGTGACTACATTTGATCAAGCGTACCCGAATCCAATGGTTTCTTTCGTGGACTATGTGGAATTGGGTGATCCAGGAATCCCTCATGCGGTGGTTCACTATCCTGGTCTGGCAGAAACTGAGTTGGAACAGCTGGCTGAACTTGCCAAAGAGATACGCTATTGGGAGGTTTTCCCCAAAGGGGCGAATGTCAATTTCTATGAAGAAGATGACAAGGGTGAGCTGATCGTTCGCACGTATGAACGAGGGGTGGAAGGTTTTACCTATGCGTGCGGCACAGGTTCTGGTGCCACTGCGTATGTCGTGACCAAACGTCACCAGCAAGCGGCAGCGAATGTCTTGCTGCACGTGTTAGGTGGCGAGTTAACGGTAGAAGTTGATGTTGATCAGGGCGCATTAGAATTGATCGGTGATGCGGTTATGGTATCTGAAGGCTTGATTTTAGATGAGAATTTGACTGTGTAAACGCTGTGAAAATCATTGTAAAAAGATGGTTTTTTCGTGAAAAAAAGAATTGACATTCATTTGAGGCTATCGTATAGTTAAACACAAATTAAAAAACACGCGATGATAAGAAGAGTAAGTCAGTTTCGATTGGATCAGAGAGCTCGGATTGGTGAGAAAGAGCACAGCCGTTTGACTGAAGATGGCCTTGGAGCGTTTGGACGTGAGCAAAAGCAAGCGTGCAGCGGGATTGCCCGTTATAGCAAAGCAGTTGATAAACTGATAAGGTTGGCTGATTGTGCCAATGAATTAAAGGTGGTACCACGAACATGGTTGTTTCGTCCTTTCTCTATGATGGAGAAAGGACGTTTTTTTATTATAAAAAGGGGGAACTAAAAAATGAAACAGTTGAAAAAGGGAGTCGTTGGGTTAGTTGCTGCTGCTGTCTTAATTACATTGGCAGCTTGTGGCAATACTAGCAGCACAGAGGATACACAGTCTGGTGAAAACAGTGTAGATGCAGTGGAAGAAAAAGTCGTTGGAGTGGCGCCGGGACCATACGGGGACATGGTGACAGAGGTGATTTCTCCATTACTGGAAGAAAAAGGGTATCAACTTACGACTAAAGTGTTTAATGATTATATTCAGCCGAACAATGCCTTGGCGAATGACCAAATCGATGCCAATTTGTTTCAACATACGGCCTATCTAGAAAAATTTTCGGCAGATAACCAGTTATCCCTTACGGCATTACAAAAAGTGCCCACACTGGGAATGGGCATCTATTCGAAGCAACTGTCCAGCTTGGATGAGTTAGCAGACGGGGCGACTGTTTCGATTGCCAATGATGCCTCAAATTTAGCTCGGACCTTGCAACTGTTAGCTGCCAATGAGTTGATCACCATCGCAGACAATATCGACGAAACGAAAGCAACAGTGAATGACATCGAAGGAAATCCGAAGAATCTGACATTTAAAGAATTAGACGCAGCTCAATTGGCTCGTTCGTTAGATACAGTCGATTTAGCTTTAGTACCAGGAAACTTCGCTTGGGCGGCTTCTCTTGATCCTGCAGATGCTTTGGCGTTGGAGTCGTTGAAAGAAGAATATAAAAATGTCTTTGTGGTGTCCTCCGAAGAAGAAGACAGTGATTTTGCTAAGGCAGTTACGGAAGTATTAGAAAGTGATGCATTTAAAGAAGCGATTGCCGAATCACCGTTCAGCAACTTTGATCAACCGAAATTTTGGACTGAGTAAGAAGGGCATATCTTATGGCAAAAATAGAAGTAAAACAAGTATCAGTGACATTCACTCATAAAAAACAAATCAAAAAAGCAGTGGATTCCGTTGATTTTTCCGTTCAAGCTGGAGAAGTATACGGGATCGTCGGATTGAGCGGGGCTGGGAAAAGTACCTTGGTTCGTACGTTGAATCTACTGCAGGTGCCCTCTAGCGGTCAAATTCTGATTGATGGTCAAGACATCACGCAAGCCAAAGGCAAACACTTGCGTGAAGTACGACAAAAAATCGGGATGATCTTTCAGCATTTCAATCTGATCCATAATCGAACCATCAAGGAAAATTTAGCCTTTGCTTTGCGCGCTGGGCATTATCCGAAAGATCAGCAAGAAGCGAGGATCAAGGAACTGTTGGAAATGGTGGATCTGCCTCACAAAATTCACGAGTATCCGAATAATTTGTCTGGGGGAGAAAAGCAACGGATCGGCATTGCACGAGCGATTGCCAACGAACCTGAGATTTTGTTATGTGACGAAGCTACCAGTGCGTTAGATGTTGAAACGACTGAAGAAATTTTGAAATTATTGATCCGAATCAAGGAACAGACAGGCATCACCATCGTCTTTATCACCCATGAATTGGATGTTGCTCGCAAGTTTTTTGATCGGGTAGCAGTGATGGAAAAGGGTCGCATCGTTGAAGAACAAACGACCTACGGCTTGTTCAGTCAGCCTAAACAGCCTATTACAAAAAAACTGGTAGGTCGCTACTTGGATCTGACGCTTCCCGAGGAGATTCTAGCATCCTTCACTGAAGGCGACTTGCTGGAATTGCGCTATCAAGGTGAGTATACGTTAGAACCGCTGATTTCGACTGTAGCTAAAGCCTACGATGTGTCGGTCAATATTATCCACGGAAAAATTGAGTATATCAAAAAAGATGTGATCGGTATTTTATATATCTATTTGACCGGACCCGCCGAAGAAGCAGCAAAAGCCCGAGCACACTTGGCTGCGAACGTCTTTTCTTTAAGAAAGATAGGTGAAGAAAATGGCTGATACGCTTGAGATTTTAAAAACAAACCTGCCCCAAGCACTATGGGAAACATTCTTCATGGTGGGAACTTCAGCAATTATAGGAGTAGTTTTCGGCTTATTGATTGGATTAGTCCTGTTTTTAGTCGGCAGTAACCTTTTTCATAAAAATGTTTTCTTGCATCATCTGGCCGATTTTGTCGTCAATGCAATCCGTTCGCTACCATTTTTGATCTTATTGATTACGTTGATTCCGTTATCAGCGGTGCTGATCGGTGATCCTTATACCCCGGCGGGCGGAGCGATTGCTTTATCGATTGCCGCGATTCCTTTTTACGCCCGAATCGCTGAATCCGCATTTGCCGAAATCGACTATGGCGTCCTTGAAGCTAGTGTCGCTTCCGGAGCATCGACGGGGCAAGTTATTCGCGAAGTGATTTTACCAGAAAGTCTGCCAGCTTTGATTCGCGGATTTGTGTTAACTTTGATCAGTCTTTTAGGCTACTCGGCGATGGTGGGAACGATTGGCGCAGGCGGCATTGGCGATTTAGCGATTCAGTATGGTTATTATCGCTATGAAACGGCGATTTTGATTGTGGTGATTCTCTTGTTGATCCTTTTGGTACAACTCATCCAATGGATCGGCGATGCTTGTGCAAATTATTTCTCGAAATAAAAATGAATTCTGTGTAGTTCCTTTTCGGATACACTTGAATTATCGCTTCTGTTATTACTCTACAGAAGCGATTTTTTTGCTTATCGGTCACTGATTTTTGGTTGCGCCACTAGTGGTTTTTCGGTATGCTGATGGTGAGTTGTTTTTTACAGCGAAAATTATATTTTAAAGGAGCAACACTATGACTCAAATTCCTAATTGTCCAAATTGCCAATCTGAATACGCTTATGAAGATCGCGGGCTGTTTGTTTGTCCTGAATGCGGAAACGAATGGCAAGAGCAACAAGCGGCGGAAGAAGCACCCGTATACAAAGATGCCAATGGCAATATTTTAGTAGATGGTGATACAGTAACGGTCATCAAAGACTTGAAAGTCAAAGGCGCATCTGGCGCCATCAAACAAGGAACGAAAGTGAAAAACATCAAATTAGTCGAAGGCGACCATAACATTGATTGCAAGATCGATGGCTTCGGCCCAATGAAACTAAAATCAGAATTTGTAAAAAAAGGTTAAAAACAAAATCTTCCAGTCATCTTCATAATTTTTTCACCACTTTAATGGTAAAATAAGGTCAAAGATTAAAAGGGGGAATTTTATCGTGTATGGTATGGGCGGATACGGGTTCGGCTTTTTTTATGACCCGACTTTCATTCTCGTAATTATCGGTATGGTGATTTCGCTAGCAGCGTCAGCGTATGTCAAAAGTACCTTTAACAAATATGACAAAGTCAGAAGTAAAAATAATATTACCGGCACAAAAGCGGCGCAGTACATCTTGCAGAGCCAAGGAATCAATAATGTTGGTGTGCAAGCGATCGCTGGTGATTTGACGGATAATTACAATTCTGGCAACAAAATGTTGAGTTTATCGCAATCCACCGCACAATCAACTTCGGTAGCAGCAATCGGTGTTGCGGCCCATGAGTGTGGTCACGCAGTCCAAGATGCCAAAGGCTATTTTCCTTTGCGCTTGCGTCATGCGATCGTACCGATCGCCAATATCGGAACCAGCATCTCGATCCCGTTGATTTTGATCGGGGTACTATTACGAGGCTCGTTTCTGATCAACTTAGGTTTGTTGGCTTTCTCATTGGCGTTTATTTTCCAATTAGTGACCTTGCCAGTCGAGTTCGATGCCTCAAAACGGGCGATCCGTATTTTGGCAGATGGTGGCTTGTTAACAGAAGAGGAAGTACCACAAGCGAGAAGAGTGCTCTTTGCCGCAGCGTTGACCTATGTCGCAGCTGCCGTAGCAACCTTATTGCAACTCTTACGTTTGATTATTTTATTTGGTAATAACAACCGTCGGAATTAATCGACAGTGTGACAGAAAAAAGACCAGCTCAGCATCCTGAACTGGTCTTTTTTCGTTATTCTACTATTAAGTAAACGTAATAGACATTTTCAACGCTTTTTAAATTTTCTTCAGATAGATTGTTTTCCATTTCAGCATATAGTTTGACGTCACCGCCCTTGGCAATATAAAGCAATGGAATTTCTTGTTTTTTCTCAATGTTAAGCTCGTTATTGGGAATACTAGTGCTAGCTCCAGTGGGAGATAAACTATCTTCTCCAAGGGACGTATAGTGGAATTTAGATAAGTCGGTCATTGTATTTGATGAGGAACCATTTGAAAATAAATCAACGAAGAGGAGAGAATCGCTCTTAGTAATTCCTATGTTCAAATAGCCATTATAGTCACTTCTTGGCTCTGTTATCAGGGAAGCGACTATTTTGTGTTCTTTTATCTCCCCTTTTTGATAATAATCAAAGTAAACCGTCATGGACTCAGCCACTGTGTTAAATTTCAGTTGTGAGCCAAAATCCAACAATAAACTAGAAAGGTCCATAGGGTTCTCTAGCTGAACAAGGTGATTATTGGGGACGCCAGCTACTTTTTTACTAGGGAAAGGACTGTAATTATAGTAATAACAATAAAGCATGGTAGGTAGCCCTATCACGAGCAAGAATGCGAAAAAAATCTGTAAAGGATTTCGAGACCGGATTAGTGTCTTGACAGTATCTGGTGCTTTTTGGTTTTTAGCAGTCATTGTCTTCTTCCTCCAAAATTGTGGCTTCTATAGAATCTCTTTTGGGAGACAATAGAATCTGATTGTTTCCTTATCGGAAAATGATTACCGGAAGGTGTCATAAAAAAATAATTTAAATATATATCTATAATCTCAAAGATAACCAAAAAGCGCAATCAAATTTTGATATTTATTGAGGGCACTCCTTATTGGGGAATAATCATTCAGAGCACATTACTTGGCAGACAAAAATAGCAGAATAGTTAGCTCTATCCTGCAAAAGAAAAATTATCTTAGCGTAGAAGGCAGGAATCGAACCTGCACCTCGTCTTTGCCAAAAATAACCAGAAATACGTTCCGATCATTTTTACCAAAACGAGTAAAGCGCCAGACTTCATCTACACTTTGTATTATGCCAAAGAGAGTTCAACGATTTCGTAAGAAGCAATGAAAAAATTGCAAAAAGTTGTGCAGAAAACATGAAGGTTGTTTAAGAAAGAGTAACCTTAGAATGCCAGCGTGAAAAAGGAGGAATCAGCTGCATCGAAGCGTAAAGCGCTTCGTTTGGAAACCTCCGTTTTTTCTGAAAAAATCAGATAAAGTTTTCTTGACATTTGTGAGGTGAGAATGTATCATTCTGTTTGGGCACTCTTTACAAGAGTCAGAAAGTGATTTAGAATTTTCGCTCCCTATTCATTTATGGATAGGGAGCTTTTATTATTTTCTAAATGCTTTTCCTGTAAAATAGATTAAAGGAGTTTTTCAGTTTATGACAAAATATATTTTTGTAACCGGCGGTGTGGTTTCTTCTATTGGTAAAGGGATCGTAGCAGCATCATTAGGACGTTTGTTGAAAAATCGCGGCTTGAAAGTAACCATTCAAAAATTCGATCCGTACATCAACGTCGATCCAGGAACGATGAGCCCATATCAACATGGTGAAGTATTCGTAACCGATGATGGAGCAGAGACCGACTTAGACTTAGGTCACTATGAACGCTTTATCGATATCAATTTGAACAAATACTCAAATGTAACAACTGGAAAAATCTATTCAGAAGTTTTGCGGAAAGAGCGTAAAGGAGAATACTTAGGCGCGACTGTTCAAGTGATCCCGCACATCACCAACGAGATCAAAGAAAAAATCATGCGGGCAGCCAAAATGACTGATTCAGATGTGATCATCACAGAAGTCGGCGGAACAGTAGGGGATATTGAATCATTGCCGTTTCTAGAAGCTTTGCGTCAAATGAAGGCAGACGTAGGTGCGGACAACGTGATGTACATCCATACGACGCTGATTCCTTATTTGAAAGCAGCAGGCGAAATGAAAACAAAGCCGACACAACATAGTGTGAAGGAACTGCGCGGCTTAGGGATTCAACCAAATATCTTGGTCGTTCGGACAGAACAACCTGTAGGACAATCAACAAAAAACAAATTGGCACAATTCTGTGACGTGGCACCAGAAGCCGTGATCGAATCTCGTGACGTTGAGACCCTGTATTCGATCCCATTGGCACTGCAAGCGCAAGGCATGGATCAAATCGTGTGTGATCATTTGAAACTGACTGCACCAGTTGCTGACATGACTGAATGGCAAGCATTGGAAGAAAAGGTACTGAATTTGAAGAAAAAAGTACGCATCGCATTAGTCGGAAAATACGTGGAATTGCCAGATGCTTATCTATCAGTTGTCGAAGCCTTGAAACATTCTGGTTTTGCCTTTGATGCAGACATCGAGATCGATTGGATCAAAGCCCAAGAAATCACACGAGAAAACGTGGATTCTTACTTAGGTGAAGTAGACGGTATTCTTGTTCCTGGTGGATTCGGTGATCGCGGGATTGAAGGAAAAATCGAAGCGATCCGATATGCTCGGGAAAACGATGTGCCATTCTTAGGGATTTGTCTAGGGATGCAAATGGCTTGTGTGGAATATGCCCGCAATGTCGTTGGCTTGGAAAATGCCAATTCCGCAGAAACAGATCCTGAAACAGCCAACAACATCATTGATTTGATGGCTGACCAAGAAAACATCGAAAACTTAGGTGGGACATTGCGCTTAGGCTTGTACCCATGTAAAGTGAAGAAAGGCACCAAAACAGCTGCAGCTTATGACGGAGAAGAAGTTGTTCAGGAACGTCACCGTCACCGTTATGAATTCAACAACAAATACCGTGAAATCTTTGAAGCAAACGGGATGGTTTTCTCAGGTGTGTCACCAGACAATCGTTTGGTTGAGATCGTTGAGATCCCAGAAAACAAATTCTTCGTGGGTTGCCAATTCCACCCAGAATTGATTTCTCGTCCAACTCGCCCACAACGCTTGATCAAAGCATTTGTTGGAGCTTCATTAGACAACCGCCAAGCATAATAATCGCTAGCGGCAAACCAAGGAATGAATGTGCGAAACTCCTCATCTCAAGATGGGGAGTTTTTTTGAGTTACGCCATCCCAGTAATCCGTAAAAGGTTGAAACTTGTTTGAGCATTGGTAGAAGGTATCTGTTTCTGCACACAAAAAACTTCCGTCAAAACGACCGGAAGTTTCTGGCTGATGCATTATTTTTTTCGCTAGCAGTTTGAATGAAATCCGCCAGCGGTAACGCATGTTGATTTGCTGGTGCCTAGAGAGGATTATTCTTTTAGCTTATACCCTTGATCCAAGAGCATTTCCTCTGTACGTTCCATGCTGATCCCATTTTCGGTGTTTCCTTCGAAACTAACCCCAGGCAATTGTTTCGCTGAATCATAATCCAACTCATCATAATTGATGGTCAAGGATTCAGTCGCTTCACTATCTGTATAGTCGAGGGAATAGTCCAATCCTTTGACTTGCTGATACTGCTCTGCGATCGGATCAAGTACCGTCTGTGCTTCTTCTTTGGTCGTTACCCCAATCGCTGAATACGGCATGACATTGTTCGCAGTCTGGGTTTTTACTTTATCGCCTTCATAAGTGAAGACCAGTTCCATCGAAACCCCATTTTGATCCATTGTGAATGTTTTGGTTTCTTCTTTGGCCCCCGAGCTGCAACTTGCCAAGAAAAGAACCCCGATGACTGCCAAAAATCCAATAAGCGCTTTTTTCATTTTATCCCTCCTTTTTTACATGATAATATAGCCGCTTTCACAAGGCTATTCTTATGCTCAGAGGAGAAGAAGGAAGGATTTACTGGAAGATTATGATAAAATGACGAAAAAATATGTGAAATTTTTCTCGAATTTTCACATGCCGATTTGTTATCTAACGACCGCAGACAGAAGAGAAAAACCTTACAGAATCGTAGACTTTCAGAAAAGATGATGAAAATGCTGGATTTTTATATTTGTGCAATCTTTTTTTGAAAAGAGAAATTCCTCTTTTTAGTAGCAAATACCGCAAATCTTTGCTAAAATAGCATTGTCGGTTAAGCATTGCTTAACAAATAAAGTTTTTCAAAACTTAGGAGGAATTTTTTATGCCAGTAGTATCAGGAGCTGAATTCTTAAAAGCTGCTCGTCAAGGCGGATATGCAGTCGGCGGATTCAACACAAACAACTTAGAATGGACACAAGCGATTTTAAAAGCTGCTGAAGCGAAAAAAGCGCCAGTTCTAATCCAAACTTCAATGGGTGCTGCCAAATATATGGGCGGATACAAAGTTGCTAAAGACATCGTTACAAACTTGGTTGATTCAATGAACATCACTGTTCCAGTTGCAATCCACTTAGACCATGGTGATTACGATGCAGCAATGGAATGTATCGAAGTTGGTTACACTTCTGTTATGTTTGATGGCTCTCACTTACCATTTGAAGAAAACTTGAAATTGGCTAAAGAAGTTGTCGAAAAAGCACACGCAAAAGGCGTTTCTGTTGAGTGTGAAGTTGGTTCAATCGGCGGAGAAGAAGATGGAATCATCGGTTCTGGCGAATTAGCTGACATCGAAGAATGTAAACAAATGGTTGCAACTGGTATTGATTACCTAGCTTGCGGAATTGGTAACATTCACGGTCAATACCCTGAAAACTGGAAAGGCCTTGCTTTTGACCACTTACAAGCAATCGCTGATGCAGTAGGTTCTGATGTACCATTAGTATTACACGGTGGTTCTGGTATTCCTCAAGACCAAATCGAAAAAGCAATCTCAATGGGTGTTTCTAAAGTAAACGTAAATACTGAATTCCAATTATCATTTGCTAAAGCAACTCGTGAATACATCGAAGCTGGCAAAGATAAAGAAGGCAAAGGATTCGACCCTCGTAAATTATTAGCACCAGGTGTTGCTGCAATCGTTAAAGATGCAGAAGAACACATCGACTGGTTCGGTTCAGCTGGTAAAGCTTAATCTTAATCAAAGATCAAAACTCTTAGAATCAGTGATTCTAAGAGTTTTTTTGTTTTCTAAGAAAATATTCTTGATGCGGGGATCAAAAATATACTGCATCTTTTTTCTTTGTGTAATTTGTGCTAAAATTGGAATGATACACATAAATTAAAAAAGAGTATAGGTGGAATTCAATGAAAAAAATTGTCATCAACGGCAATCGTCCCTTAAAAGGTGAAGTCACCATTAGCGGCGCAAAAAACAGTGCAGTCGCATTGATCCCGGCAGCGATCTTAGCTGATTCACCGGTCATTTTAGAAGGAGTGCCCGACATCCAAGATGTGCACTCATTAATTGAGATTATCGAAATTATGGGCGTGAAGACCCATTTTGAAAACAATACGCTAGAGATCGATCCAACCAATATCGTTTCGATCCCGATGCCTAACGGAAAAATCAATAGTCTACGGGCTTCGTATTATTTCATGGGGGCATTATTGGCGAAGTTTGGTGAAGGCGTCGTTGGGTTGCCTGGCGGCTGTTTCTTAGGCCCGCGACCAATCGATTTGCATATCAAAGGCTTCGAAGCACTTGGCGCAAAAGTCACCAACGAGCATGGCGCCATGTATTTGCGTACCGAAGAAGAAGGCTTGACTGGCGAACGGATTTTCTTAGATATGGTCTCCATCGGAGCAACAATCAATGTAATGCTGGCAGCAGTAAGAGCCAAAGGTAAAACGATCATTGAAAATGCTGCACGGGAACCTGAGATCATTGATGTCGCGACCCTTTTAAATAATATGGGAGCGAAAATCAGAGGTGCAGGTACCAATGAAATTCGTATCGAAGGTGTGGAAGAACTGCACGGTTGTCGTCATTCTATTATTCCAGACCGAATCGAAGCAGGAACCTATCTTTCTTTAGCCGCAGCAGCGGGTGAAGGCATTACAGTCAAAAATGTGATTTATGAGCATCTAGAAAGCTACATTGCGAAATTGGAAGAAATCGGTGTGCGAATGGATATCAGCGAAGATGAAATCTATGTGCATCCCTCAAAAGAGTTGAAACCAGCGACTGTGAAAACTTATCCTTATCCGGGATTTGCCACAGACCTGCAACAGCCGATCACACCATTATTGCTAAAAGCAAAGGGAACATCGGAGATTATGGACACGATTTACGCCAAACGGGTCAACCATATTCCTGAATTAGCACGGATGGGCGCACAAGCAACGACAGAAGGCAACATGATTTTTGTCAGCGGACCGAGCCAATTGCACGGAGCAGAAGTTGTCGCTTCTGATTTGCGAGCAGGGGCTTGTCTAGTTATTGCCGGATTGATGGCGACTGGCACGACTAGCGTCTTTAATGTCGAGTACATTTTGCGCGGCTATGATCATATCATCGAAAAACTAACGGCTCTTGGAGCTGATATTCAAATGATAGAGGAGTAATTATGAGCGATTATCTTACGATGGCAGAGTTGGAAAACAAAACCTTAAAAGAGATCTACACCTTTGCCAAAGAGTTTCGAATTCCTTATTACAGCCAAATGAATAAAAAAGAATTGTCATTGGCTGTGATACGGGCGCAGGCGGAAAAACAAGGCTTCTTTTATATGGAAGGAATCTTGGATATCGTAGGCCAAGAAGGCTATGGTTTTTTACGTCCAATCAACTATGGACCGAGTGCAGAAGATATCTATATTTCTTCTTCACAGATTCGTCGGTTTAGTTTGCGTAATGGCGATAAAGTCGCCGGTAAGGCGCGCCCGCCTAAGGAATCTGAACGCTATTATGGATTGATGCACGTTGAGTCTGTTAACGGCAAAGATCCAGAAGATGCCAAAGAGCGTCCGCATTTTCCAGCGCTGACGCCCCTTTATCCGAACCGTCATTTAAAATTAGAAACAACGTCAGGACGTCTTTCGACTCGGATGATCGATATGCTGGCGCCAGTGGGTTTTGGTCAACGGGGACTGATCGTTGCCCCGCCTAAAGCTGGGAAAACCAGTATATTGAAAGAAATTGCCAATGGGATTACGGACAACTATCCTGAGGTGGAATTGATCGTACTTTTGATCGACGAGCGTCCAGAAGAAGTAACTGATCTAGAACGTAGTGTCAAGGGTGACGTGGTTTCTTCAACCTTTGACCTACAGCCTAGCAATCATACCCGTGTTTCAGAATTGGTACTAGAACGGGCGATGCGCTTGGTGGAAGACAAGCGTGATGTCGTGATTTTGATGGATAGTATCACTCGTTTGGCGAGAGCTTATAACTTAGTCGTTCCTCCAAGCGGACGTACACTAAGCGGCGGGATCGATCCAGCTGCTTTGTACAAACCGAAGAAATTCTTTGGCGCTGCCCGCAATATTGAAGAAGGCGGTAGTTTGACGATCCTTGCCACAGCTTTGGTAGATACCGGCAGCCGCATGGATGATGTCATCTATGAAGAGTTTAAAGGAACCGGCAATATGGAGCTGCAGCTTTCTCGCAGCCTCGCAGAACGCCGGGTCTTCCCAGCGATCGACATCAAGAAATCTGGTACCCGTAAAGAAGAATTGCTGATGAGCAGTGAACAATTGGAAGAAACTTGGCGCTTACGCAACAACATGTTGGGGGATTCCTTGGAGTTCACAGAACAATTCATTCAATTCTTGCGCAAAACGAAAAAGAATGAAGAGTTTTTAGCGGCTTTTCATGATGTCCATTTCGGAGACAAGCGGCCAAAAAGAAATATAAAAAGATAATTGCATCTAAAATCCAAACATGGTAAGATAGTCATGTTGTAAAATCGACAAATCAACTCTGGTGAAGCAAATGAGCCAGGGCAAAGGAGAGAAGAAGAAATGAAACAAGATATCCATCCAGATTATCATCCAGTTGTATTCATGGACTCAACTACTGGTTTCAAATTCTTATCAGGTTCTACAAAGAATTCTCAAGAAACTGTTGAGTGGGAAGACGGCAACACGTATCCATTGATCCGTGTCGAAGTAACTTCTGATTCACATCCATTCTACACTGGACGTCAAAAATTCACACAAGCAGACGGACGTGTGGACCGTTTCAACAAAAAATACGGTCTCAAAGACAACAACGCTGCAGAATAAGACAAATAAATGTAAATGTTGTTTCGATAACATTTCTGAGGTTTCCCTTTTACGAGGGAAACCTTTTTTTGTTTTTATAGGTAATAGACACTCAACTGCTAAACCGAAAGAAACCATTCAGAATCTGTTACAAACAAAGTAAAAGGAATCAATAAATCTGTAGGCAAGAATGTGGAAATTAGCACTGTAACGAATCCTATCTAGTAATTTTCGAAATGGAGCAATGATCAAGAGTGGTTTGATTTAATCATCGATTATTATTGAATATTCAAACTTCAATTGACATTTATCTTGAATAAAATTATCATTAAATTAATAATACTCCGTTATAAGTTTCTTATTTTTGACTTATTTTATCGAGTTCACACGATTTTTATTGAGAAAAGTAGATAGTTCTCTCTTTAAGAACCAGTTTCTATTCTACATAATTAAAGACCACTCACTAGCTATGCTTTAACGAATCACATCCAAAACAATCAAGAAAGGAAGAGACATGTTTTCATTTAAGAAAAAGAAGGAAGTCATTAATTTCCCAGAACTAAGCAACCATAATGAACGTACATACCCGAAAAAATTGAAAAAGATTGTGGCTCAATTAGAAACCTGTAAATCAGAGGATTTGAATTATATTGCTGAATGTATTTTACAAAAGATGGGATATACCGTCCAAAACATCGATGGTTACAAAGATGGTGGTATTGATGTGTATGCTTTTTCTAATAATAAAAAGGCAATAGCGGTCCAATGTAAAGCCTGGAATCCGCAAAAGACAACGGAGCGGATCAGTAAGCCACTCGTTGCCGCATTTAAAGGGATTTTTCCAGACAAAGGGTTTCCCAATGGGCTTTTCATCACTACACATTTTTTTACAGATCAAGCATTAGAAATAGCCGGTGATAATCTACTGTTGGTTGATAGAAAAAAACTGATTGAGCTGCTTGCGCATTTTTATCCAGAGATGATCAGTGAGTTGTTTTATTATAAAACCTTGACGGAATTAGAAGAATGCAAGAGTTGTAAAAATGGGAAGAAGTTGAAACTCTACAATAAGAAGAAGCGCAATTATTACTATATCTGCGAAACGTGCGGTGAGTATAGCTCTTTTAATTATTCGTCATGAGAAAAAAGAACAAGAGAATAAGCAATAAAAAACAGACATTCTATTAATGAATGTCTGTTTTTTATTAAGTGAAAACGCCAAAAAAGGCGGGAACATAGTTTTATTCCTATTTTCTAAAGCTTTGTTTTTCACCCACCCAGTCACTCAATAAACGATCTGTTTCGGATTTGCATGGGCCAAAATAAATTCTTTGAAATTGCTGACTACAGGTGGTAAGTAAGTCTCTTTATTGTAGGCTAAATAAAAGTATCGCTCCCAACTGATGCCATTAAGTTTGATTCGCTTAAGGGGCAAAGAGTCAAGCATCGTCATATTGGGAATGATAGCAATCCCCAATCCTTGACTGACTAGTCCAGCGATCACTTGATCGATCTTGACTTCGTAGGCTACTTGATAGCTGACGTTGTTACGCTGATAAAGGTCATCGATGATTTCACGTAAGGCACTTTTTTTGCTGAAAATAATCTGGGGATATTCTGCTAAGTCGTCCAAAGAGACTTCATCAAATTGTGCGAGAGGATGATCCAACGCGGTGATCACGACAAGTTCTTGACTTGCAATCGGGACGAATTCAATGGTTGGTTCATTGGTGATGTAGGAACAAATACCGAGATCATAGCGCAAGGTTTTTAGTCCTTGGACTGTTTCGGTACTGACGCTATCTGAGTGAAATTCAAATTGAATCTTTTTTTCAGGATTTGCTTCAAGAAATTGTTTAGTGATTTTTGGTACGTAAGATGTACCGAGGACTTGCAAAAAAGCAAAGCTGATATGCCCAAAGCCTTTGCTGATTTTTGTTACTGTATCGATACCCGAATCTAAGTTTTCTAACGTTCGTATAACATGTTCATGGAAAATTTTTCCAGGCTTGGTTAGGATCACATTTCGTCCGTTTTTTTCAAAGAGTTGTACACCTAGCTCATCTTCTAAAAGTGAAATGGCATTACTGAGACTTGGTTGTGTGATGTTGAGCAATTTACTCGAACGTGTATAGTGTTCTTCTCTAGCAAGGATATCAAAATATTTTAAATGCTGAAGATTCATTGAAACCTCCTCTAAAATCCTTCTTTTTTTATCAGTATATCACAAGACTTATATCTTTTATCTATAGATCCATAAAGAAAAAACAATTAGAAGTACGGAGAGGGAAAAGCTATAATAACGGTAATAAACATTGTGAATAAAAACACAATTACTGCGGCCGCTTTTTAGTTCGTGTTTTTATTTCCAGCTGTAAACCAAGTAGTAGTTGTTTACAGACTTTTAAAGGGGGAAATAACATGAGAAACATTCCATTGACGATTAGCTCTTACACATTAGGGACAGAGATTAATTTTGAAGACAGAGTGAAGATCGCGAAAGAGGCAGGATACGACGGGATCGGTTTACGTGCGGAGACCTATATGCTTGCTGTGAAGCAAGGCTATTCTGATGAGCGGATGCTTGAAATTCTTGCAGAACATGACATGAAAGTAACCGAGGTCGAATATATCACCTTGTGGGCTGATCCAAATAAAACGATGGAAACACCGGAAACACTGCTGCAACAATTTAAAGAGCAAACGATCTATCATATGGCACGTTTGTTTGGTGTTGGGCACATCAATTGTGGCTTAATGGAAAAATACCCAGCAGAGGTTCATATCCAAGCCTTTAAAGAACTATGTACACGAGCAAAAGAATTAGTCATTGGGTTAGAATTCATGCCTTATAGCGGTGTTCCTGATCTAGCTAGTGCATGGAATATTGTCAAAGAGGCAGATTGTGAAAATGGGATGCTGATCCTAGATACATGGCACTGGGCGAGAGCCAACATGACAGCAGCTGACTTGGAAGGGGTCCCAGCGGAGAAAGTTGTTTCGATCCAAATTTGTGATGTTTTAGAAAGACGATATCCTGATACGATCTTACGGGATGAGTCGATGCACGATCGCTTATGTCCAGGAACAGGATGGGGTGATACCGAAGGCTTCTTACGGGCACTAAAAGCACACGGCATCAAGCCTCGTGTTGTAGGCACGGAAGTGATTTCTGATCCGATTTTAAGTCAAGGCTATCAAAAAGCAGCAGAGCAAAATTACAAAACGAGTATTGAAGTGATCCAAAACGCATGGCCAGAATTGCTTGCGTAAAAAAAATCAAATAGAAAAGAGGAAATACGATGAGCGAAAAAATTTCGGGAAAAACGAAGCTCTTAGGATTGATCGGTACACCTGTTGGGCATTCTGGTTCGCCAGCCATGTATAATTATGGCTTTGACCAGCTTGATATCGATGCAGTTTATTTAGCTTTTGACATTAAAGAAGACCAAGTCGCCCAGGCGATCGAGGCATTTCGAACCTTCAAAATGAGTGGAAATGTCACGATGCCTTGCAAGACGGCAGCGGCAGAATACATGGATGAATTGACCCCCGCTGCAAAAATGGTTGGTGCCATCAATACTATCGTCAATGATGAAGGCAAGCTCGTCGGCCATATTACCGATGGTGTCGGCTTTGTTGATAATCTGCAAGCACACGATGTAAAAATGAAAGATCAAAAATTTGTTGTGATCGGAGCTGGTGGAGCTGCCACCGCGATCCAAGTCCAATTGGCGATCGAAGGCGCAGCCTCCATTGCAATTTTCAACATCAAAGATGCATTTTATGAAAAAGGCAAAGAGACCGTTGCTCGCATTAAAGAATATTACCCTGATCTAGTAATTGATATTTATGATCTGACGGATCAAGCGTTACTTGCTGAAAAAATAAAAGGAGCCGATTGTTTAGTGAATGCAACGACTGTTGGAATGGGTGAAGGAAATACAGCGACACCAATTGCAGACACAGAGGTACTGCATGCAGATTTGACGGTGGCTGATGCGATCTATAACCCACCAATGACCCAGTTATTGAAAGATGCCAGCGCAAAAGGTTGTAAGACCGTGGGTGGAAAAGGAATGCTGGTGGGACAAGGAAAAGCCGCCTTTAAACTGTTTACTGGCAAGGAACTGCCTGTCAGAGCAAACTAACTAGGGACCGAGTATCCCTTTCCTACGAAATACCAACAGGGAAATTTTCGTAGGAAAGCTGGATGTTCTTTTATAAGGAGCGTACAAATGAGAGCAAAAAAGTATATTTTGTCACTGGCAACTGTCTATATGTGTTATTTCACTCATGGGATCCAAGCTATTATTTTAAGCCAAAATGCGACTTATTTTTCGGATAAATGGGGCTATACCGATGCTTCTGCAGGAGCCGCTGCGGTATCGTTGGCCATCACTGCGACCGGATTAGGGAAATTCTTGACCGTCTGGATTGGTGGAGAAATTTCGGATAAAGTGGGACGCAAAAAAATGGCGGTCATGGGGGCTGTTTTGTATACGCTATGCTTTTTAGGTCTGTTACTGACGACGAATATGGTGATCGCGTCTGTCTGTGCCTTTATCGCAGGGGTGGCGACTTCTGGTTTCTGGGATGCTGCATTGTATCCCGCTTCTCAAGAAGCAGCACCGAAATATGCGGCTTCAGCAATGATTGGGATCAAGTTTTTTGTTTCTTTGTCAGGGGTTATCTATCCCTTACTTGTGGTAAATTTCATCCGGTCTGGGAATCAGTCGATGGGGATTATTATTCCATTAGTCCTATCGATCGTCTGCACGATTTTAGCAGCTATCGCGCCATTCGCCTATGATGACATGATGAAAGAAAAAGCGGCAACCGTTGATGGAAAAGAAACGAATGCGGTTCAAGAAGAAATTGCGGCGATGAAGGCCAAAATGCTTGTTAAGCCGAATATAATCGTTAACTTCTTCACAATGTTCTTTGGTTTTATCTGTATGTTCATCATGTACGGCGCCCAACAGTATACCAAAGCGTTTGGTTTGACGAATGCTGGTTTGACTGAGATGCAGTCAGCGGGGCTAACATCGATCTATACTTTTGGCTCAATGGTGGCTGTTTTGTTTTGGGCAGTAATGATGGGGAAATTGCGTTGGAATCCCTTAAAAGTCTTATTTATTGATACGGTATTCATCGCTCTTGCGTTAGGGATGGTATTAGTGATCCAACATGTCGTAGTGATTTATATCAGTATCGCCTTCTTGGGTTTCTTTGCTGCCGGAGGGGCGTTGCAAACTGGGCTAGGGGTACGACAAATGTTTTGCCCTGGACCAAAAGGTCGAAATACCGGGATCTACTATACTTGGATGGGCTTAGCAAGTACCTTTTTACCTTACATCGTTGCTTCCATGACTCGGTCAGTAGGAGAAACGCAAGCGATTTTTATTATGATGGGCTTATTACTCGCAGCTGCGGTTTTAGCGATCGTCATGATGGTTTATTTGTTACTGCAACACAAAAGAGTATTTGGCTACAGCGCATTTGATAAATTAAAGGACTAAACGTCCTGGAGGATAGTGGCCAACCACTTCCTCCTTTTTCGCTTTTGTTAAAC
This sequence comes from Enterococcus sp. AZ188, assembly GCF_050544075.1. NCBI lineage: Bacteria > Bacillati > Bacillota > Bacilli > Lactobacillales > Enterococcaceae > Enterococcus > Enterococcus sp. AZ188. The sequence goes on along the minus strand of NZ_CP172943.1, from coordinate 3,095,891 downwards.
GGCGGCATTCGCGTATCTGGCTGCAGGTTCAAACGGCGTAATTTGTATGGAGGAGAAGAAGAATGGATAGCTTGATTGGCTTATTACTAGTAGTGTCATTTGGTGGCATGGTTTTTTATTGTATCAAAGGATATAACCTGATGATTGGTTTTATCGTTATGGCAACATTATGGGTGTTGTTGCCGCTTATAGGGAATGTCATTTCACCCAATCCGGCATTTGAAAACCTCCCTTTTACCGAGATGCTGGCACAGGTCTATCAACAGGCGCCAGAACGCTGGGGGGCTTCACAAATGAATATTTTTGTAGGAGCATTCTTTGGTAGGATCTTGTTGGAAACGGGCATTGCGGCAACTATCATTCGTAAGAGTGTGGAACTAGGTGGGGATAGCCCAGCGATTATTCTAGTAATTGTCAATTTGATTACCGGCTTTATCTTTTCATCCATGTCAGGTGCCGGATCTGTCATCGCGATCGCCGTGATCGTATTGCCAATTTTATTTTCGATTGGTATTCCTAAAGTCGTGGCATTCTTTAGTTTTTCGGCTTCCGTTGCAGCAGGTGTTTTCTTAAATCCAATCAATTTCACACAGTATCAAGCCTTTTTTGGCAATGTGAATGGTGGGGTTGATTACACCTATAATGATTATTTTTCGTTTGGATTATTGGCTTTCTTTGTGATGATTCTGGTTTCTTCGATTTTTGCTATTGGGTATTTGAGAGTAGAAAGTTTGACCTATGCTTGGGCGGTTGGAGAAGAACCGAAAGTTCAAGACGTTCCTAGTTTGGCGTTACTTACCCCTTTTATACCGGTCGTAGGAGTCATCATCTTTCAATTTCCAGTGATCTTTTGTTTTATTGGTGCGAGTCTTTATGCCTTGTGGATTTGTGGTGTTTTAAAGGATGGGTTTAGAAAAGATTCTCAGATTTTGACACGTATTTTTGCAGATGGGGTCAAAGATACTGCGACCTTAGTTGCCTTTTGGATGACCCTTGCGATGTTCAATGCAGCTGCAACCTTCGCTGCACCTTATTTTGAATCATTGCTAGGAGGAATCATTCCGACGCATCCCTTAGCGCTTTGTTTGCTTTTTGGTTTTTTAGCTCCCTTGACCTGGTTTCGCGGGCCACTTTCTTTGATTGGTTGTGGGGCAGCGTTATTAGCAGTAATCAGCAATCAAACCAATTATCCTGTGACGTTTTTATATCCGTTGTTCATTTCTAATATGATCGGTATGGGTCATTTTGATTTGACCATTTCTTGGAATGCTTGGGGATTAGGCTTCAATAATATCAATACGAAAGATTACATGAAGGTTGCTTTTTTACCAGGAGTCGTCATTTCGCTGGTTCTTGAAATTGCGACGTTCCTGTTATATAGCCCGATTTAAAAAAGTAGGTGAAAAAAATGAGAAGAAGTGTCCGAATTGGCATTGATGTGGGTGGAACCCATACAAAAGCTGTCGCAATCAACAATGACACGCAAGAGGTGATTGGAAAGTCATCTGTAAAAACGACCCACAAAAGTGAGCAAGGGGTTGCAGAAGGTGTAGTGGCCTCTTTTATTAAGTGTTTAGCCGAAAATCAGATCCAGCCAGATGAAGTGGTCTTTGTCGCTCACAGCACAACCCAAGCCACCAATGCACTCTTAGAAGGAGATGTAGCGAAGGTCGGCATTATCAGTACAGCAAAGGGCGGCGTCGAAGGTTGGCTGGCAAAGTGGCAAACGGCATTAAAAGACATTGATTTAGGTACGGGAAGAAGTATTGAAGTCGTTGCTCGCTTTATTCCTAAAAAAGAGCTTTCAGAAGCAACAATCGAAGCGGCATTAGCAGAACTACAACAGGCACAAGCTCAGGTCATCGTGACTTCAGCAGCTTTTGGTGTAGATGATTTACAAACAGAAGAAAGAATCGCTGAAGTAGCCAAACGAAAGGGCATCGAGGTAACCTTGGCGTCGGAGATGACCAAACTATATGGGTTATCCCGGAGAACCCGTACCGCAGCAATCAATGCATCGATTTTGCCAACGATGCTGGAAACGGCAAATTCAACAGAAAATAGTGTTCGCCAAGCAGGTGTGGATGTACCACTGATGATCATGCGGGGCGATGGCGGGTTGATGGACATTGTTGAAATGAAAAAACGACCGGTGCTAACGATGCTTTCTGGTCCAGCAGCCAGCGTGATGGGAGCATTGATGTATCTGCGAACGTCGAACGGTATTTATTTTGAAGTAGGGGGAACTTCGACGAATCTTGGCGTTATCAAAAATGGTCGGCCAGTCATCGATTACTCAGAGATTGCAGGCCATAAGACGTATGTCAATTCATTAGATGTTCGCGTCCTAGGTGTGGCTGGCGGCAGTATGGTTCGAGTGAACAAAAAAGGCGTGATAGACGTCGGCCCAAGAAGTGCCCATATCGCTGGGTTAGAATATAGTACGTATCTGCCAGAAGAAGAGATCGTTGCACCAGAACTGGAGCTTTATGCGCCAAAAGAAGGTGACCCAGCAGATTATGTTGCAATCAAACTTGCTAACGGGAAACGAATTACGATCACGAATTCTTGTGCAGCGAATGTCTTAGGATATGTCACAAAGGATGATTTTTCCTATGGCAATGCCCATTCGGCCAGAAAAGCCATGCAGCCTTTAGCGAAGTACTTAGAAACGACGGTGGAGGATGTCGCACAGCAAATATTGGATCAAGCAGTCCAAAAAATAGCACCTGTGATTCAATCTTTTGCCCGCAAGTATCAATTAGAGCCTAACCAAATGACTTTAGTAGGTGTAGGAGGAGGCGTCTCTTCACTGATCAAACATGCAGCGAAACAATTGTCGTTGAATTATAAAATACCTGAAAATGCTGAAGTGATTTCATCGATCGGTGTGGCGTTATCCGTCGTTCAAGACGTGGTGGAACGAATTGTCCCGAATCCAACAAAAGCGGATATTGCAGCAATCAAGCAAGAAGCAGCTACTTTGGCGATCGAGAGTGGGGCAACGCCTGATAGTATTGAAGTCTATATTGAAATCGATCCTCAGACGCAAAAAATTACTGCGCGAGCCTCCGGTGCCACAGCTGCTCAAGCCGCTGAGCGTCAAAACCAAATTAACCGTGAAGAAGCGCAAGACATTGCCTATGCTGAGCTGCAAGTTGCTAAAGAAAACGTGGTTTCTTGTGCTACGAGTGAACATTTTTATATTTATGGCGCAGCGACAAAAAAAGGCGATCGTGTTTGTGTCATTGATCATCGAGGCTTTATTCGCGTGCAAAGAGACCATGCAGATGTCGTGAAAACGACGATCCAAAGTTATAGTGAACAAATCGCTCGTCTTTGGGAAAGTATGGCGAACTACCAAAGTGATCTAGTCATCCGGCCAGATTTTTATATTTGTGCTGGACCGCGTCTCTTTGATTTTAGTTCGACAGATTATACCCAATTGATGATGTTGATCGATATTGAATTAAGTCAGTTGATTGGTACAGAAGAGATTATTATTATTGCTGCGAACAGCTTGCAGTAGGCCAAGGAAGGAATGAGATCCGTGAAAGTAGAAGAATTTTGCCAACAATTTTTACACCTATGGTCTCGAGCAACCAATCCTCACCTGCAGCTGTTCAAACAAGACCCCCTTCACGCCAAAGTTGATCCTGCGCAGGCAGAGTCCTTTATTGAAACTGCTGAAAGCATAGGTAAGCAAGAAGCCCGCTGGTATCGAGAGCATCCTCAAGAATTGCAAGGAATCATTGATTCATTAAAGATCAATGAACTGCCTGAAGCGCAAGCGCAACAGGAGCGCTATACCTTTGCTGTCTATAAAAAAACAGATCATATTATGATTGATCGCAATTTCTTGGCGCAAGCGCAGCATTTTATCGAAGCACAGCAATTAAGCCGATTACTTCCTGCGACGACACTTACGGAATTGGTTTTCATGCATGAAGTGTTTCATGTATTGGAATATCGTAAAAATCTCTGGACCATTCAAAGACAACTGCACTATCAGATAGGTTTTTTGAAAAAACAGGCACGTCTCTATTCCTTGAGTGAGATCGCTGCTGCATCTTTTGTACAGACGTTTTATCAGCTGGAAAATTCCCCTACATTGCTTGCTAGCTGCATAATCTATTGTAAAAATCCTGAGCTCGCTCAAGCGCTCGTTACGACTGCGTTAAAGGAACAAACCATTCACAGAAGCTATTGATCAATGGAAAAAAAGAATTAGTTTCTCTGCTCATATCAAGGTATATTGTTAGTGAAGAATATAACAATATTAGAGGTGGTATAAATGATGGAGCAATCTTGGTTGAATCTTAAGAATGAGGTCGTAGTCATTACCGGCGCTTTAGGCGGTATGGGGAAAAAAATTGCACAGGACTTTGCTGATCAAGGCGCACAACTTGCATTAGTTGATTTGCATGAGGAAAACCTTGCCAACTATGCAGTACAGCTAGCAGATCAATTTGGTGTGAAAGTAAACAGCTATGTTTGCAATTCGACGATCGAAGCGCAGGTAGATGCATTGGCAGAAAAGGTCAAAGAAGATTTTGGCCGCATTGATGTTTTGGTAAACACAGCGGCTATTTTGAAATTTTCATTGCTTGAAGATCTACCATTTGAAGAATGGAAACAAGTGATCGACGTCAACTTAAACGGCTACTTCTTGGTTTCTCAAAGAATCGGGCGAGTGATGATCGCACAAAAATCAGGGCGGATGGTGCATGTCTCAACGATCGCCTCAATCAGCCCTGAAACATATTCTGGTGCGTATAGCCCAAGTAAGGCTGGAGTTAATATGATGTCGAAACAAATGGCTGCAGAGTGGGGGCAGTACGGCCTTCGCAGCAATTGTGTCTTGCCATGCTTTGTGAAGACACCTTTATCCGCAAGCTTTTATGCAGACCCAGAAGTTGAAGAGGGGCGGAAACGTTTAACTGCCAATAAGCGAATCGGCGATGTGCAAGACATTGCTAATGCAGTCCTTTACTTAGCCAGCGAACGTTCCGATTATACGAACGGGCACGAATTACGTGTTGAAGGTGGTTTTGGGATCATGATGGGGGATCAAGTACCAAAACCTGGCGGGCGTAAACAGTATGCCATCAATTCTCGGCCGGAAAATCAAAAATAAATGGGGAAATGAAGTAAGTAATAACTGAACAGGGGAGACACTCATCTTTTCGACTTGTCCGAAAAAGATGGGTGTATTTCGTGATGCCTTAATACATGCGGTCTGACGAAGCAAGCTATTTGAAAGGAACTGATTTTTATGAAAAAAGAATTATTTGAACCGATCAAACTATCTTCTAGCGTTGAACTTAAAAATCGACTCGTTATGGCACCTATGACAACTCAATCTGCTTTTTACGATGGTGAAATAACGGAAGAGATCATTGAATACTATCGCTGTCGTGCCGGTGCAGCTGCGGCAGTGATCGTAGAAAGCTGCTTTATCGAAGAACATGGGCGTGGGTTTCCGGGAGCACTCGGGGTAGATACAGACAAGAAAATTGCTGGGCTCACTAGATTAGCAAAAGCCATCAAAGAAAAAGGCTCGAAAGCGATCCTGCAAATTTATCATGCTGGACGAATGGCATGGCCTGAGTACAATGGTGGAGTACAACCGATTTGCGCAAGTCCCGTCGCAGCGTTACGACCAAACGCACCTGTTCCGAAAGAAATGAGTAATGATGAGATCCTAACGATGATTCAACGATTTGGAGACGCGACTAGGCGTGCGATCAAAGCTGGTTACGATGGTGTGGAGATACATGGTGCGAATACCTTTTTGATCCAACAATTTTTCTCGCCCCATTCAAATCACAGAAACGACCATTGGGGAGGCAGTCTGGAAAAAAGAGCGCACTTTCCATTAGCCGTATTAAAAGAAGTACAGCGGGTCCGTCAAGAAGAATCGGTTGAAGACTTTGTTATCGGTTATCGTTTTTCGCCAGAAGAAATGGAAAAGCCTGGGATTTGTTTTGAAGAAACGATGTACTTGTTGAATCAACTAGCGAAAAGCAAGCCAGAGTACCTTCATTTTTCAATGGGAACCTATCATCGCAGTTCTATTATTGATAACGAGAGCAGCGAGCCATTGATTGTGAAGTTTTTAACAATTCGTTCGCCTGAACTTTCGACTATTCCGATTATAGGAGTGGGCTCTATCTTGCAACGAGAAGACGCAGAAGCAGCACTGAAAATTGGCTACGATTTGCTTGCCATCGGGAAAGGATTTTTAGTCGAACCTAATTGGGTTCAGATGATCGCCGAGAAGAAAGTTGTTCGTCATTTTGCTCTTAGTCATGCGCAAAGTGAGTTGAAAATCCCAACACCATTGTGGCAGTTTATGGAAGATATGGTCATTGATCCAGAAGAGGAGAAACAAAAGCATGAACGCTTGAAAGAACTCCAAAAGCGGAAAGTCGCTTACCAACCAGGGACATATCTTGTACAAGCCCAAGGACACAATAGTCCGATTGAAATGCAAGTGACTTTTTCAAAGGAAACGATTGAAAAGATTACGATTGATAAAGGCAATGAATCTGAAGGTTTATCTGATTTAGTCTTTACGAGAATTCCGGCACAGATCATTGAAGGACAAACGCTGAATGTCGATGCTGTTTCTGGTGCTTCTGCTTCCAGTCAAGGGGTGATCGCAGGGGTGGAAGAAGCGGTAAAACTTGCAGGCGCCGATGTAGAGGTCCTCAAAGCACGGCCAAAGCCAGTCGTGGCTTGGTCAGAAGAAGTGGTTGAAGAAGCAGTTGATGTAGTGATCATTGGCTCAGGCGCCGCTGGGCTTGCTGCTGCATTGCGAGCGGATCAGTTAGAACGAAAGGTCATCTTACTGGAAAAATTAAGTTTTGTGGGTGGAGCGATCTCTATTAGTGGTGGAAACCAAATCGTGACTGGTTCGAAACTACAACAGATTGCTGGTGTAAAAGATGATACACCGACAGCAAAGGTGGCTGATTTTCTGGAAAACGGGAATGGGCTGAACGATCGAAACCTTTTGACCCTTTTCGCTGAGAACGTAGGAGAAACCACAGATTGGGTCCATGAATACTTAGGTGTAGCCTACGATATGAAGCAAGGGCTGCACGTCCTACCAGAATATCAAAAAAATCGCGAACTTGCTTATCAAGGGGGCGGCGCTGGATTTGCCCAGACCGTCCGTAAAACACTACAGAATAGTGCGGTTCGGGTCTTGCTCCAAACGAAAGCCCAACAGCTACTAGTAGATGATCAAAATAATGTCATAGGCGTCAAAGCCCTTGAAGAATCAGGGAAAACACATATGATCTATGCCTCAACAGTCATTATGACAACCGGTGGCTATGGGAATAATGCCTCTTTACTCAAGGAAAGATTCAAGCAAATTTTGTATTATGGACTAAAATCTGCCACCGGCGATGGTCTGTTGATGGCAACCATCCCTGCTTTAAAGGCACAAATACGAGCGATGGATCAAGGAAAAATCTATCCCAATGGATTGGAAGTTTCTCAAGGTGTGGCGAAATCAACGATTGGCGGCAATCTGATCGTGCTGAAAGAAAACGGTATTCTAGTGAATCAACTTGGAAAGCGGGTAGTCAACGAACGAGCTAGCAATAAGTTAGTATTAGAAGCATTATTAAGACAACGCTCGCCAATGCTTTATTTATTGCTAGACGGCAAACATTTTGAGCATTTCAGCCAAGGCGTAGCAGAAGGGGGAATCACCAGTGAAGAGCTGGCTTGTTGGATTGCGCAAGAAGGAAAGGCCACGCCTCGCATCCTTAAAGCAGCCACATTAGAACAGTTAGCCATCAAAGCGCAGATGCCTGTAGAACAATTGATCGAAACAGTGGATAATTTTAACTACTGGGTAGCGCAAGGAAGCGACGAAGAGTTTCACCGTGCACCTGAATACTTGCAAGAACCGATTGGTGTAGGTCCCTATTATCTTATCGAACAAAAGCCTCGATTTGCGACTACGCTAGGTGGGTTAGCGGTCAATCGTTCGTTACAAGTTTTGAATCAGCAAAACCAGCCCATTAAAGGGCTCTATGCTGCAGGTGAAGTAGTTGGAGGCGTCATGGGATCAGACTCTCCATCTGGTGCCAATAATGCCTGGGCATTGACTTCTGGGAAATTAGCAGCAGAAGCTGTTTGGGAAGTGACGAAAGGACCGAAAAAAGCGTAGAATCCGCTTTTTCGCTTTATTGTTAAATTGAGAAAACAGCGTCGATGACGGATCAGCTAGGAGAATCCTTCTATAATTATCTTTCAGAAATTTGGCTAGAATCAGAGTGATTTAGGTCGTTTCTCTAGATAATCAAATCAGCAAAAAAACCAGAACGATCCTTTCGGAGGTCCTGGTTTTTTCGTGTGATTTTAACAAACTTGTCGGTTACGACTGATTGGTCGCCTGTAGCCACTGTCAATCTACTTTGCAAAAAAACATAAGTGGTACATCGTTCTACATCGGACTTGGAAGAGTGATCGGCGAACGCACGGCATCCACAAAGGTTGCTGCGAAGATGGGGACGATATCACCGACATCAAAGGTGCATATGTTGCTTTCGCTAGACTTGATAAAGAGCAAAAGAACAGCGATTTGTTTGAAGGTGGACACAAATTGTGTGTGTCCAATAGCTTCTAAATCGGGTGTAATGACTAAAACAGCCTCGTTTGTTTCGGTAGGTTCGTAGCCATCTCCCCGTGTTTTTGACAACTTAAAGTGTATTTGAATAGAAGAAAACGTAAGAAATGGCAATCAAGCAAACCAACAATAAACCAGAGAGTGACAGAAAAAGCAGCATGATTCGTTTCTTCTTCAATCCAAGTACAAGTATCACTACATTCAATAGAAAGAAAACAAGTAAAATCGCTAAATATTCCATAACTGGTCCTCTTTTACGTTTTTATTTATCTTACCAGAGATTGCTTGCTTTTCCTAGCCAGTTTTTGTCTTTAAGGGGATAAATATTTACAGTATATCGGTGACGTGATTGCTCGAATAAAAAAGCGACTGAGCAATTTTACAATTATCGAAAAGAAAAAGAGCACCAATCATTAGAGGATGCGTCTTCAATGATTGATGTCTATAAGGGATTCTTGCTTGTTCTACGAACCCGTTGAAATATAATTCTTCAAACCTACTCGCCAAAAGAAGAAGGCGGGAAAGGCAAAGAGCAGACAAACCAACGGTGATAAGATCCACCAAGGATTAGTTACCCGACCAATGACATACAAGAATGGATAATACTGAAACCAAGCCATCGGCACGACGTAGGTCAACAAACGCAAGACGTGTTTTCCGTAGATACTAAATGGGTAGCGACCAAATTCTCGGGCACCATCGGTAAAAATATTCATAAATTCAAGTCCTTGGATCGTAAAGAAGGAAATGGCGGCATACACTAAGAACAATAGGGCGAAAAAGAGGGCGCCGCAGACGATCATTAGAAAAAGAGTCAGGACATTTCCAAAATGCCAAGCAATTCCACTATTGGGAATCGCATACGCAAACAACAGCAAGGCTTGAATAAAACGACCGAGACGAGAGAACTCCATTTTGGAAGCTAAGACTTGAAAGATCAAGGATCGAGGACGCACGAGTGCCCGATCGAACTCGCCATTACTGATCATTTGTGGAAAAAGATCGAACCCGCGAAAGAAGCATTCCGCAATCGAAAAGGCAAACAAAACCGTCGCAAAGGAAAGCAGGACTTCCTCAAAGGTAAAGCCATCCACTTGATGAAACCGGGTAAACATAAACCAAATGCCTAAAAAAGCGGTAAAGGAACCTAGAAATTGTCCCAAAGCAGTTAACACAAAGGAAACCTTATACTGCATCTGACTTTTGAGATGAATACAAAAATAATGCCAATAAACCATATTCCTTAACCTCCTTGCACAACGACACGTTTGAGTGCCTGCTGCAGCCAAATTTTTCCGATCGCGATCAAAAGTACGAGCCAAAACGCTTGTAAGAGCAATGCTGAAACAAGCGCAAAGCCAGTCAGATCCCCGTTGTAAATTCGCAGCGGGACGTTTTGCATGGAAGCAAAAGGCAATAGTTCCACGAATTGGCGAAAAGGCTGTGGAAAGAAAGGCAGAGGAATGACCCCGCCAGCTAAAAATTCACCGATGGAGCTGATGACGATCCGCACCCCGATGGAGGATAATGTATAAAAAGTCGAGATATAGACCAGCTGCGACATAGCGATCACTACACCTAAACTCAGCGCCATAGACAAAAGAAACAAGAACAGGGCAACGATGTTTGCTGGCAGAATCAAGCGATAAGGTGCTGGCAGTAAAAAGGCAATCACAAAAATCGGTCCGCAACGCAAGACGGCTTTTGCTAAGCGATTGGCAGCCGATTGGCAAAACCAGCGATTGTATAGATCCATCGGCCGCACAAGTTCGTAGGCGATCGTCCCTGTGGTGATGGTATTGAAAATTTCTGCCTCAAAGAACCACAACATAAATAAAGACAAGAAGGCTTGCTGGAGCCAAACATAGGAGACGGTTTGTTGAAAGGTCATGGGAAAGGCACTAGGATCTGCTTGGTAAAAGGCGTGGAATGCCAGAATTTCCATCAAGCCCCAAGCTAGTTGCGTAGCCATCCCGGCAATTGCCGCCGAGCGGTATTGCAAGGTATTGATAAAGCGAATGCGGAAAAATGCCTGATACTTCCTCATATTTGATACTCCTGATACAGCTTAGCGACCATTTCTTCGGCGGTGATACTGGCAACGGCCAAATCGGTGATCTCGACTTGATTGCTGAGCAGACTGAGCAGCTGAGCGACCGACACTTCTTTGGGATCAAGTTTCAGAACAAGGCGACCAACGTCTTTTTGAAGCAGCTGGACGTTTTCTGGCAGATGAGGTTCATTCCCTTGATAGTCGATCTCCAGCGTTTTGACATCAGAAAAACGATGCTTTAGTTCATCGAGGCGACCATCCAGCAAAATTTGCCCTTTGCCGATCAACAGAATTCGCTGTGTCAGCGCCTCGATATCTTGCATATCGTGGGTCGTCAGGATGACTGTGGTGCCTTTTTCTTGGTTTCTTTTTTTAATAAACTGACGCACGGCAATCTTTGATACAGCATCTAAACCGATGGTGGGTTCATCAAGAAATAAGATTTTGGGGTCATGGAGTAAGGAGGCGGCGATCTCACAGCGCATACGCTGACCGAGACTCAAGGACCGAGCAGGGGTTTTTAAGATCTCACCTAAATCTAGTAAGGTGACTAATTCTTCTAGGTTGCGCTGATAACTAGCAGCGTCGACTTTGTAGATATCACGGATCAAATCAAAGCTGTCATTGACGGGGACATCCCACCAGAGTTGACTGCGCTGTCCGAAGACGACGCCGATGTCTTTGACATGTTGAATACGTTCTTGCCAAGGCGTACGACCATTGATGTGACAAATGCCTTGATCAGGGGTCAAAATCCCGCACATGATTTTTATGGTGGTACTTTTTCCAGCACCATTAGGCCCGATGTAGCCAACCATTTCGCCTTCATTGATGGTAAAGCTGATGTCTTGCAACGCATGGACGGTGGTGGTTTCACGAGAAAGAAATGCTTTGGCTGCTTGGCGAAAGCCGCTTTTTCGCTTGGACACTTGGAAGGTCTTGCTGAGGTGTTCTACTTGGATCATTTGGATTCACTCACTTTCTTTTGACAAACGCGACAAAAAGAGCATTCGAAATCGAATACTCGCAACGAGTTGGTCCAAACGAACATGGTTGGGGCAGCGGTTCGTCAGCCAAACAAAAGTAGGAACAGTGTAGCATAAGAGAGCGCTTTTTTCAAACACTACTTATATTTTTTTGAGGGCAGCGAAAGAAAAAACGTGGTTTGTTGGATAAAATACGCAAAATAACTGTTTTTATTTTTTATTTGTTGTAAATACTGAGGAAACTCAGTATCATTAGAAACAAGCCGATAGTGGCTAAGTAGTTTCTGGATATATGGGGAACCAAGTGATGGACTGTGTCATGATTTGTCGTAACCCAATCCTGCAAAATGCAATGAGCAAACGATGGAGGAGAGCATGAAAGCAGTAAAGAACTTATTTATTTTGATTGGCTTATTCTTACTAAGTCAAGTAGGGATGACCGTATTCAGTGTGGTAAAAATCTATTATTTGGAAGCAGGAGAGCCGAGGATTCCTGCGATGATGAGCTACGGGTTGATTGCCTTGCTTTTGGCAAACATTGGCCTACTGATGTATTTGGCTCGGAAGCTAGGACTTGCCACCTTTGACTTTGGCTGGTCAACGAAGCGCAACTGGCTATGGATCATCGGTGGTTTTGTTTTAGGTCGAGTCGTTGCTGTTGGTGGTACCATGTATCTGCAGCATATATCCGATCAAGAGGCGACCGCGAATGATGCATTGTTAGGGGAACTGTTTACAGGCGAAAATCCGCTTTTGATCTTCCTATTGATCGCTGTGGCGGCGCCAATCATGGAAGAAATCGTTTTCCGTGGTGGGTTTATCGGCCTTTTATTCAAGAAATACCCGATAGTCGGGATCATTTCAAGTGTAGCCGTTTTTAGTATCATCCATTCCGTCACCAACCTGATCGAGTTTTTGATCTACGGTGCTATGGGTCTGATCATGGCGTTGATTTATGTAAAAACTAAGCGTCTAGAAACAGCCATCGCCATGCATTTTCTCAATAACGCCTTGGCGGCGATCGCAATGATCTTGCTAGGATAAGAAGTCAGCAAAAAACCACCGATCAAAACGATTCGGTGGTTTTTGTTTACTCTGGCAGTTGTCCTTGTTCAAAGGGTAATTGTTCCAGTTCTTCTGCAGTAAAGAGGAGATCGCCTTCGTCTTCGATAGAAAATGCGTCACCTGCTGCAGATTTTTGATAGGCGCGCGCTTTATTCATATTACGAAGATAAAGATCCTTGTTTGCATTTAATTCTGGTGCAGCTAAATTGTCTTCGCGATTGCTGCGAATGACGATTTTGCTTGTTTGCGTGCCAAAATGAAAACCGTGATAACCCGAAACCATTAATTGGCTGGCATTTTCGCTGCTGTATTCTTTATAACCCGATAGACGGCCCGTTTTTACCATTGGCCGATCGATCGTATAAGTGATCAAGTATTCCGTATCTTCAGGCAGCTGAATCACTTGTCCGGTTTCCTGATTCGTTATCTCAGTGGCAGGCAAGTGGTACTTTTTAATAGAAGTGATCGTTAGGTCTTCTTTTGTGAAAAAGACTGGATCGATCCAAAATCCTGCCAGCAAAATCGTACTTAAGCTAATACTGAGAACAGTCAAAAGGGCGATCAATACGAGGCCAATTCGTTTTCGGTGGGTGGTCAGATTGAGTTCTTGGACCATCTGTTTGTCTTCTTTTAATAAATAGTCCAAGGTCAATTCAAAATAGTTGCTCAGTTTGACTACTTGGTCTAGATCAGGATAGCTCTTGCCGTTTTCCCATTTTGAAATCAGTTGCCGAGTGACAAAAAATTCCTGCGCCAATTGTTCTTGCGTGAGATTTCGTTTGGTGCGTTCTTCTTTAATAATTTTCCCAATATCCATGTGTCTGTTTTGCCTCCATCATTCTTCTTATATATTATAGCAAACTCTTTTCTATGCGAACGAGGATCTATGAAATTAACGATGCAACAAAGGGTAACATCCTTTATTTATCAATGTTTCTACTTGTTGCACTGTCTTTCTATTCTGGAAGCTTTCAGTGCTGGTCAGAAAAAGAAAGGTCCAGTAGAGTGAAGTATGTTTGATCAAATTTGACGGAGAAAGGAGAAACGATCGAATGAAGACAAAACACCTTATGGTTCCAATTGGCTATACCCAATTCTTCGCTTCCTTACTGGTGATTCTCGTTCACTGTGGTCGACTGGCAGAAAACAACGGGCTTCATTTTTTGTTAAAGAGTCTCTTATGTCGTTTGGCGGTTCCTTTTTTTCTGCTGCTGAATGGCTATTTTTTTCAAAAGAGCACCTGTTCATGGCAGCAATGGTGCAAACGACAACTCAAGCTTTATTTGCGTTGGTCGATCGTGTATCTTCCCTTAGGTTGGTTTTATTTAGGACAGCAAAATCTTGCCGATCCATTACGGGTCATCGGTTTGGCTGCTGGCTTTTTAACAGTAGGGGTCTGGTACCATCTTTGGTATTTTCCAGCGTTGCTCTTTGGCATGTGGTTAGTAAGGAAAACCCGTTTTCTTGGCTATCGGTGGCAGTTTTTACTGGCGATCAGTTTGTATTTGATTGGCTGTCTTGAAACGTACAGCAGTTATTTAAGTGGACCTTTATTGGTATTTTATCAAAATTATCGGACCCTATTTTTTACAACGAGAAACGGTCTTTTTTATGGGTTTCTTTTTTTGCTGTGCGGGTTTTGTTTAGGTGAACACCAGAAACGTCCTTTTTTCACGAAGCATCTTGGCAGAAAATTCGCGGTCTCTCTTTGCTTATTAGGCATTGAAGGTCGACTGGTGTATCTCAATCAGGGGGACGATAAGAATTTCATGCTGTTCTTTGTGCCGACGACTCTTTTTTTCCTTGCTTGGCTGATCAAGCAGCAACCACAAAAGCGGACTTGGCAAGCAAAACAAGCAGCTGAGGCTAGTCGATTGATCTTTCTGAGTCACCCGCTGTTTCTGGAATCCGGGAAAGTCTTTTTTTCACTAGGAGGGTTTCCGTTGTTCTTTTATACGATAGTTTTAACGGGAGCCTTTCTCGGCTTGAGGAAAGTGGGCAGCCGTTTAAAATCCTATGCTGTTGGGTTTGCTAAAAAAACAGTTGATGAAAAGAAAAGCGCCTAAAGTATTACTGTACCAAGGATAATACCAAATTGCGCCTTTTTTAAATAGCAGCAGAGTTCTAAGTTTTTCTTCATTTCAGACCCTAGACGTAGGCTTTGCAAGAAAACCTATAGTACAATAACAGCAGTAAGAGGGGAAAATCCCTGAAAAAGAGATCAACACTTGGAGGATATAGTGATGAAAAAACAGACTCGAAAACCAGCGATGATTTTAGCGACTCTCTTGGTATCTAGCCAAGTTTTATTAGCAGCACCACAAGTTTTTGCTGACGAAACCAATTCAACGACGAGCAGTTCCACTGCAACAAGCAGTTCTACCGCAACGACAGCCACTACCGACAGTCAAACAAGTACCTCTGACAGCAGTTCAGATCGTTTGCAAGTCAATGCTGTGGCGATCGGAAATGCCTTGACGAAAGCACAAGAAGACTACACACTTGAGCGCTTAGGCATCCAAGGCGAAACACCGATTTATACGACAAACGGTAATGACTTGATGAAATACATTCCCGATGGCGGCTTTACTGCAGATTGGGCGGTCTATAGCTCGGTCAGAATGCAGACTTTAGAAAGCGGGGCAGGAATCACTGTCGATATCGCGACACCAGATAACATTACCCGCATCACTGCAGCCCAGTACCAAAATGCAGCGCTGACGGCAGGAATCACTGATGCGAAGCTAACGGTCGCTTCTGCCGTACCGATCGACGGTTCCGGAGCTTTAGCTGGGGTATACAAAATCGTTGAAGAATCAGGCGGCGTCATCAATCAGAATCGAGTAGCTGTAGCTCAAGATGAGATGGATGTGCTTTCTACGATCACCGAAGAGAACAAAGACAAAGAAGGCTATTCCGATGAAGCTTTGAATGCTGCGCAAGAACAAGCGAAAACCGATTTGGCTGCTCAAACCGCAGATGGTACGGAATTGACTCAAGCAGATATTCAAGAGACAGTAGAAAAAGCCTTGAAGGACAACGGACTGGAAGGAATCGTTACGGAAAATCAAATTTCTGAATTGACCTCTTTAATGAGCGACATGCGAGACAACAATATCTTCGATGACTTCATCAAAGAATTGGATCTGTCAGAAGCTCGCAAGCAAATCGAAGAAACCTCTAAGGGCCTTTGGGAAAATATCAAGAGCTTCTTTAGCGGCATCTGGTCTTCGATCACCGGTGTCTTCGGCAATGACTCAAATGAATCAAATAACAGCAGCGAATCAACGGTTGATTCTGGACAATAAGCATTTTACAAAATAACGTATTTCGCTTGTATTAAGAAAAAAGAGAAGAGCGCAGGGGAAGGAGCAGGGACGCTAGTGCACATCTGAGTGCTAACGATGTCCTCTGCTTTCTTTGCTAAAACAGGAGCAGTCTTTATTAAAAAAGAAGGAGGGCAATCAGATGAATTTTTTAGGCAACGTGATTTGGTTTGTCTTTGGCGGCTTGATCGGTGCGATCTCATGGTTTTTGGCTGGGTGTTTATGGTGTATTACCATCATCGGCATTCCCATTGGTCTGCAATGTTTTAAGTTTGCGACTTTGTCATTAGCACCATTTGGGAAAGACATCGTTTACCGTGGCGGTGGCGTGTCCGTGATTCTCAATATTTTATGGTTGATTTTTTCTGGTATACCACTGGCTTTAGGACATTTAGCTAGCGCAGTCCTTCTAGCCATCACGATCATCGGCATTCCATTTGCGGCGCAATCATTGAAAATGGCGCGCTTAGCGTTGATGCCCTTTGGAGCAGAGATTGTGTCTAGTCGTTATTGATTTACCCCAAAAAATAGTCTTAAAAAACCACATTACAGAGCGGATAGCTTTGTGATGTGGTTTTTTTGCGAATATCAGCAAGAGTAAGGAACAAGATTTTTGGCAGGCTCACCGCAGTTGAATTTCAGAACTGAAAAAGTTGTTAAGAAACCAAAGAAGAGGACAGGAAAAAACACACAAGTTTTTTTGCATATCAACCGTGATTCACAAAAGATTTAGCGAAACACAGAAAAATGTTAAGTTTTTTTCTTCCCTTCTCAGGGTTCTTTGATTTTTGAAATGGAGCGCCGAATTTTGGCAATCGATTGTTGTGCTTTGTCTCGATTAATAAACATTAAGATGACATAGAGGGAATCCATGATGCTCAGTTGAGCGATTCTGGATGCCAATGCCTCTGAGCGAAACTCAGTTTCTTCGGAAATAGAGATGAAAACCACGTCGCCGAGTTTGGCTAAAGGAGAAGCAGCATGGCTAGTAATGACGATAATTTTGGCACCATTGTTTTTGGCAACTTGAGCTAGTTCAATGGTTTCTCTTGATTTTCCAGTATGAGAGATAAAAATGCCGCAATCATCTGGCGTCAACAATGAAGCCTCCATCAGTTGGATGTGATAATCACTGCTGTGGAAAACAGTGATCGGCGAGCGCAAAAATTTGTGATAGGCATCGGTTGCCACGATTTCTGAACCACCAACGCCGAAGAAAAAAAGTCGTTTAGATTTATTGATCATTGCAGCAGCAATCTTTAAATCTTCTTCTTTTAAAAGATTTTTGGTATCAGTCAGTGTGGTCATATTGGAATCAAATACTTTTTGAGCCATAGTCAATTCATTATCAGACTTCTGGATATTTTCATGGATCGAAATGGCAGAAAAATCATTTTCCTGCATCAGCATTGCCATTTTGAAGTCTTTAAATCCGTTGTAACCGAGTTTTTTTGTGAATTGAAAAAAGGTCGAATCAGCGATGCCTAATTCATTGGATAAATCACTGATTGAACTGTGGCTGACTTTACTAGGATTTTCCAAAATGTAGTCGGCAATCGCTTGTTCTTTGAGACTTAAGTCTTTATAAAGCGTTTTTATTTGCAGTCGAATCGAAACAGTCAAAGACGGTTACCTCCTTTATATGAACATTATCATCTTTGTATTGTTACGTTACCTCTTTTAAAGAAAAAAAGCAAATAAAAATTATTTTTATTTTTATTGTTTACAAAAAAATATTTTTTTGTATAATGGAAGTATGAAATGGAGGCGCTATCATGGAGGTAGGAATTATCGGACTTGGAAAAATGGGATTGAACTTAGCCCTCAATTTAAAAGATCAAGGTTATCAAGTAAAAGGGCTGGATCTTTCGGTACATGCGCAGAAAACAGCGCAAGAAGCTGGAATCACACTCTATCAAACGCTAGCTGATTTGACGAATTCCTTTAGCGGCCGACGGATTTTATGGTTGATGCTTCCTGCGGGAACGGTGACTGAGGGGGTTCTTGAAGAACTATGGACCCTTGTATCAGCGAAAGATATCGTGATTGAAGGCGGAAATTCTAATTACAAAGATTCGATTCGCCGAGCAGCCTGGTTTAAAGAAAAAGAGGTGCATTACTTTGATTGTGGGACTTCTGGTGGGGTTTCCGGAGCTAGAAAAGATGCATGTTTGATGATTGGCGGGAATGAGATCGCTTTTTTAGAGGTGGAATCTTTGTTTGCAGATGTGGCTGTTTTAGGAGGCTACCTTTACGCAGGGGAATCAGGAAGCGGTCATTTTCTAAAGATGGTCCATAACGGTATCGAATATGGAATGATGCAAGCGATCGGTGAAGGCTTTCAATTGATTGAACAAAGTGCCTATAACTTTGATTTGGCTTCCGTCGCGGAGGTATGGAATCATGGATCGGTTATTCGCAGCTGGCTGATGGAAATCGCAGCGGCCCAATTTAATGAGAGCCCTAAGTTGGAGGAATATCGCGGGGTTGTTGCAGCTTCTGGTGAAGCTAGGTGGACAGTGGAAACGGCTTTGGAGATGAATGTTGCTGTACCGACGATCGCTATGAGTTTGTTTATGAGAAATTTGTCCCAAGAAGAAGACAGTTTCTCAGCAAAAGTCGTCTCTGCGCTAAGGAATGGTTTTGGTGGTCATGAGATTGTTGCAAAAGAGTAAGGAGGAAGAATATGGAACAGTTTAAGATCGCTATAGTGAATTCCAGCAGCTTTGGAAAAATCTTTCCGCAACATATCGAGCGGTTGAAAGCAATCGGAACTGTCAGTCCTTTCACGTTCGATAGCGAAATCAACGGGAAAGAATTGGCAGAAAAGCTTAAGGGATACAACATCATTATAGCAAGTGTTACCCCATTTTTTACCAAAGAATTTTTTGAGTACAAAGATGAATTGCTACTGATCACACGCCACGGGATCGGCTATAACAATATTGATTTAGAAGCAGCGAAGGACCACCAAACGATTGTTTCGATCATTCCAGCTTTGGTCGAGCGTGATGCAGTAGCAGAAAATAATGTGACCAATCTATTGGCGCTTCTGCGCTGTACAGTTGAATCGAATACAAAAGTCCGCGAAGATCAATGGGAAAAACGAGCGAACTTTGTCGGACGCGCACTATTTAACAAGACAGTAGGCGTGATTGGTGTCGGCAATACTGGAAGTTGTGTAGTAGAAATATTGAGAAATGGTTTCCGCTGCGAGATTTTGGCATACGATCCATATAAGTCCGCTTTGCATATTCAAAGCTATGGCGGAAAAAAAGTCGAGCTAGACGAGCTGCTAGCAAAATCAGATATTATTTGTCTATGTGCTAACTTGACGGAGGAAAATTATCATATGATTTCCTTTGAAGAAATTTCAAAAATGAAAGATCAAGTGTATCTCTCCAATAGTGCCCGTGGCGCACTTTTGAATGAAGAGGCAATTGTAAGCGGATTAAAAAGTGGGAAAATCGCTGGTCTTGCCACCGATGTCTTAGAGGAAGAGCCTGGTCATAAAGATCATCCGTATTTAGCTTTTGAAAATATAGTTATGACACCGCATACATCAGCTTATACTATGGAATGCTTAGAAGAGATGGGAAACAAATGTGTAACGGATATTGAACGAATCGTTAAGGGACTGCTGCCAGACCGTGCTGTTCAAGCGGAAAGTCGGTTTTTGGCTGTATAAAGGAGAGTGAAGCTCGTGCTAACGGATTTAAAAGTAAAGGTTGGACCGCAAGTTTATCGTTACCATGAAGGCGCGATCGACTATGTGCCGGAAGTATTAAAAGAGTACAAAGTAAAACGACTGCTGCTCGTACATGGAACGGTTTCATGGGAAAAAGCGAAACCAAAATTACCCTTTTTAGAAGATGGGCATTTGGAAATTTTTTATCATCGCTACACAGGAGAATGTAGCTATTATGGCGCTGGACTGATTGCTGATCTTGTTGAAGAACTGGCGATCGATTTTATTCTGGGGGTTGGTGGCGGGAAGTTAGCCGACTTAGTGGGATATGCAGCACATGTAGTCAATCGACCCTTTGGACTGATCCCAACATTGGCCAGTAATTGTGCACCATGGACACCCTTGTCTGTCATGTATAAAGAGTCGGGAGAATCTGAAGGGAAGTCGGAACACTATTTAAGACAGGCTGCTTTTTTGATTACCGATCCGACGTTAGTGATCGATGCACCAGTCTCCTACTTTATCGCCGGTTTAGCAGATACGTTGGCAAAGTGGATTGAATCGGAAGCAATCTTAGCCCAACCACATTTGAAAAATGAGCCTTTCTTGCAACTGGCAGGCTATACAGCAAAATTATGCGAAACAGCTATTTTGACACAATCGAAACAAGCGATTGAAGATATGAAGCGGCAGGAAGTGACAGACGCCTTTTGTCATTTGTCGGAGATCGTTATTGCAGTTGCTGGAATGGTAGGCGGGCTAGGCGATAAATATGCCCGCAATGCAGCGGCGCATGCGATGCATGATGCCATCAGTAAATATCTGCCTGAGAGTCATCGTTTTCTTCACGGGGAAAAGGTTGCCTATGGGATGTTTTATCAATTAGCGCTTGAAGAAAAATGGACGGTCATCGATCAGTTGATCCCCTTTTATCAAGAATTGCACTTACCAATGAGTTTACATCAAATGGGTATTTTTCCTGAAGATGCACAAGTCATTGATCAGTTGGTGCAGTTCATAGATTCAAAAGAAAAAGTACACTTGATTCCAGTCTTAATCACCAAAGAACGCTTGAAAGAAGCTGTTCTTGATTTAGAAAACTATTTGAAAGAAGTTTAGGAGGAGGAAAAATGGATACATTAAGTGTTACACAAAGTTTACTGATTGCGCTATGGGTTGCAGCAGTCATGTCTCGTTGGCTCGGCGGAGGCGCCACACTGACTTTACGTTTTTCACCGTTGATGACGGGATTAGTTGTCGGACTGGTGATGGGAAATGTGCCTCAAGCCATGATCGTCACTGCCGCTTTACAAATGATTTACATGGGGGTATTTTCTCCCGGCGGATCCATGCCGGCGGAACCTTCGATTGCAGCGGCGATTGCCGTACCGGTAGCTTTGCTAGGAAATCTGCAACCAGAAGCAGCGATTGCTGTTGCCGTACCTGTTGGTTTGCTAGGGAGTTATTTGTATCAGTTCCGTTTCTTTATCAATACCTTCTTAGGAAAATATACGGATAAAGCAGTGGAAGATCTTAATGACAAAGCAATGACTCGTTCAATTATTTTATACCCAACGCTGGCTTCATTTATTTTATTTGTTCCGCTGGTATTTATTGCACTTTATTTAGGCGCTCCACTGATTGCTGATGTCATCAATGCTCTTGAGGGGACAGTCGTTATCCATATTTTAGAAGTAGTCGGCGGCGGATTGGCAGCGATCGGGATTGCAACTACCGTCTATGTGATCGGTCGAAAAGATTATATGGTCTTTTTCTTCTTGGCCTATTTCATGAGTGTAGTTTTCAGTTCGCTAGAAATTACCATGGTCACCTATGCGATTTTTGGTATTTTGATCGCGTTGATTTTTGTTCAGTCACAAAAAGGAAAATTGGCCCCAGCCCCAGAAACGAATACAGCATCACCATCCTTTGATGATGACGATGACTATGATGACGGGTTCTAATCGATAAGGAGGAGCAGTAATGACCGAAATAATTCAAAAAGCGCAAGGCGCACCGGAAGAAATCACGAAGAAAGATGTCACAAAAGCATACCTAAGATGGCATTTCGCCAATGAGATCCCGCATTCGTTTGAACGGTATTTATCACCATCGCTTTTATACGCCATGATGCCGATTTTGCGCAAACTTTACAAAGACGATGAGGCACTGAAAGCTGCCTACAAACGCCAACTGTTGTTTTTCAATACCCAGCTAAGTTGGGGTGGCGGTGTTATTACTGGGCTGATGTCATCAATGGAACAACAGCGGGCCGAGGAAGAGCATGAGAAAAAAGAGATCTTGATGCAGGATGATCTAATGTACAACACGAAAGCTGGTTTGATGGGTGCTTTAGCAGGAATCGGGGATGCCATCGACTCAGGAACCGTTCAATATATCTTTATTGCGATTGCCGTCCCTTGGGCACAGCAAGGAAGTCCGCTAGGTGCGTTGTTTCCGTTCATTTGCTTTGCACTGTATCAAGTTTCTCTAGGAATGTTTTTTGCCCGCCAAGCGTTCTCAATGGGACGCAACGCAACTGGCTTGATGCAGAGTACAGGTGTTCAAACTGCCATTGAAACACTGTCGGTTCTCGGTTTGTTTATGATGGGGGTTCTGGCTGGAAACTATGTCAAAGTCAGTTCTTCGCTGCAGTTTGATATTTCTGGACGAGAATTTATTATCCAAGATATCCTTGATCAGATTGTACCAGGGATCTTGCCGTTAGCAGTTGTAATGGGCGTCTACTGGTTCTATACAAAGAAAGGATTAAAAGTCACGCAAGCATTGCTATGGCTGACTTTGATTCTGATTATTTTAGCCGGTGTCGGTATTTTATAAGAAAAGGAGTGTCAAAAATGGGTGTAGTAAATTTAGCACGAGTAGACGAGCGATTGATCCATGGGCAGGTCATGATGACCTTGTCGCAAAAAAGCGGAGTCAATTCGATCTTTGTAGTGGATGAAGTAGTAGCTAAGGATAAGTTCATGCGGGAACTATACAAAAATGCCGGTAGCCGAACAGGGCAAAAAACGATCGTCGTTACACCAGAAAAAGCCAAATTTTACTGGGATGAATACAACTTCAAAGATTACAACTGTATCTTGATCGCCAAAACCGTCAGCGTGATGTACGACTTAGTCAAACACGGCGTGCCGATGAAAGAATTGAACATAGGCGGTATTGCCCAAAAAGATCCCGAGAAGGATCTCTTGGTAACAAAATCTGTTTATTTAAATCAAGCTGATGCGCAAAAACTCAAAGAAATGAATGAAGAATATGGTGTGGAATCAATCTATTTTCAGGCAACGCCTTCTGCACCGAAATCAACACTGAAGGATGTTTTGAAACAGTTCAAGTTATAAGTAGCATACTAATTCATTTATATCTAAGGAATATTGTGAGGGAAGCTGGGGGATCTCGCAAGGAAAAGAGGTCCTCCAGTGTCAGTAATTTGTGAATAGGAGAATCTGCCATGAATCAAACAGAAGCATTTCGTGATTGGCTTTTTCGTTATCGGTATGTCTATCGGTCGCGATCAACGGATAAAAGCAAACAAAGATTTTTGAAGGCACTCATCGCGGATATCATTCCATTTCGCAAAGACCTTCAGGTGATCGAGTATGATCACACGAAAAAAAACGCCTCACGCAATTTGTATGTTGGTGATCTGACCAAAGCAAAACGGATCATCTGCACATATTATGATACACCGCCAGAGCATTTCGGCGATTACCATTTTTTTGATCGGCAGGAGCAAGGCCGTAAAACAAATCAATTTATTCTGACTGCTTCAGCAGTGATGATTCTTTTAGGGTTGTTGGGGACTTGGCTTTATATCCACTTTGCCTCAGGGAGATTTCCCTTATTGTCTTGGCAAACAGCGCTTTTTGCTTCAGGGGTTGGTATTTATTTTCTGCTATTAAATCGCGTAAGCCGCGGGGCAGGATTTCAGCAAAATCTAACCCGCAATACCTCCTCTATCTTAGCGCTGCTGTCCTTGATCAGTCAAAACAGTCAAACAGCGACGGCCTTCGCATTTCTTGATGACGGAAGTTACGGAGAACGCGGGTTGGAAGTGTTACGTGATTCAGTAAGGCCGAATGCGAAGATTTATTATTTAGATTCTATTGGTGCCGATGCTCCGATTCGAGCTATCGGCAAGCAATTCAATGAAGGGCAACTGCAGCAGTTGGCGATCGAACACAGTAGTGAAGCAATGGGCAGCATCAACTATCTGTTTTGTGCAGAAAAGCAGCAGGATCAGACGTATGTGCTGCCTAGAAAACAATTAAAGCAAAAAGAGCTGAATCTGAGGAATATGCAAAAAGTTCTTGCGTTATTTGGTTAGGAAGCGAAAAAGGAGGAATAACATTTGTTAGGAATCGTATTGGCAACTCACGGACAGCTGAGTACTGGTTTTAAAGATGCTGCAGAGGTGATCATGGGCAGTGTCGAAAATATTGCGGTCGTTAATTTGAACCACGGAGAGGATATTCAACTTCTGGGAAACAAAATCCATGAAGCGATTCATGAAACAGATCAAGGGGACGGTGTCTTGGTGTTTGCTGATCTATTGAGTGCCAGTCCCTACAATCAGTCGGTTGTTACGATCAATCAATTAGATGAACCACTTCAGGAAAAGACGTATGTGATCGGCGGAGTGAATCTACCGATGGTATTAGAAGCAATCAATCACCAATTTTTGGCGACACCGATTGAACAGGCGGTGGCAGCAGTGATCCAGCAAGGAGAAAACAGTGTAGCGCTTTGGCACAATTCTTCAGCAGGTGATAGTAGCGAAGAAACTGATGAGGACGATGATTTTTAAAAACGAAAGGATGACAGCAAATGCAATGGGGGTTTCGATGGTACGGGGAAGGGGATACGATCCCGTTAACGAATATTCGACAAATTCCAGGAATGCACGGCATTGTAGGAACACTTCTAAATAAAATGCCTGGAGATGTCTGGGAGATTTCCGAAATCAACGCACTAAAAGCATCAATTGAAAAAGAGCATCTTTCACTATTAGGGATTGAGAGTGTGGCGATCCACGATGCGATCAAAGCCGGAACAGAGGAACGGGATCACTACATCGATCAATATATTCAAACAATTCGGAATTTAGCAGCTTGTGATGTACATATGATCTGCTATAGCTTCAAACCGATCTTCGGCTGGGCAAAAACAAATCTATTTTATCAAAACGAGGATGGCAGCTTCTCTTTGCTCTATGATCAAGCCGTTGTGGATGATATGGAACCTAGTGAGATGTATACGCTGATCCATAGCCAATCAAAAGGCTTTAAATTGCCAGGCTGGGAAGAAGAACGACTGAAAAAGTTCCAGCGTTTGATGGCAACTTATGAAGGGGTCACTCAAGAGATCCTCTTTGATAACTTAAGCTATTTCTTAAAGCGGATCATTCCTGTGTGTGAAGAAGTAGATGTGAAAATGGCGATCCATCCGGACGATCCACCTTGGGAAATTTTTGGTTTGCCACGGATCACCAAAAATTTAGAGGACTTGAAAAAAATCATGGCCATCGTGGATACGCCTTATAATGGGGTAACGTTGTGCACCGGTTCGTTAGGTGCCGATCCAGAAAACGACATGGTGGAGATCGTTCATGGCTTAAAAGGCCGCATCAACTTTGTTCATTTTCGCAATGTGTTGTTTATGGGGGAACGCAAATTTAAAGAATCTGCCCATCTTTCCACTGAAGGATCGTTAGATATGTATGCCATTATGAAAGCCTTGGTTGAGGTCGGTTTTGATGGTGTCATCCGTCCTGATCACGGGCGGACGATCTGGGGGGAAGTGGCGATGCCAGGCTATGGTCTGTATGATCGCGCGATTGGTATCAGTTATCTTCAAGGGCTTCATGAAGCCGTCTTGAAAGAGCAAATGCAATCGAGGGGAACGAAGGGAGGAGAGAGCGTATGACACTCTATGAACAATTGGCAAAAACAAGGGTGTTGCCTCTTTACACTGCAACAGACCTTACCTATTTGCCAGTAGTAGAATCACTGCTGATTGAGCATGAACTGTATTTTATTGAAGTGACCTTCCGCAGTGACCTTGCTTTAGAAGCGATTGAAAAACTCTCTCAATCGGGCAAATTGATCGTAGGCGCAGGCACGGTCCGCACCTTAGAACAAGCGAAAGCAGCGGTTGAGAAAGGGGCGCGCTTTATTGTTTCCCCTGCTCTTGTACCTGATGTGGTGGAATTTTGTCTTGTCGAAAACATTCCAGTGTTTCCAGGGACAGCTACCCCCAATGACATTCAACGGGCAACGGATTATGGCTTATCAGTTGTGAAATTTTTCCCTGCGGATATCTACGGGGGCTTGTCGGCAATCAAAGCCCTCAGTGGTCCGTTTTACGATATTCGATTTGTCCCAACTGGCGGAATCACTCTCGAAAATGTTCAAGACTATTTATCTGATCCGCAAGTATTAGCGGTTGGCGGCTCCTTCATTCTGTCAGAAGCGCTAGTAAAAGAAGGGCGGGAAAAGGCTGACAGCCATTTGGCGCATGTAAAATCATTGCTAAGTTGAGCAGTCAGCTGTATATAAACAAGATGAAGCAATGGGTGCCAAAGGATTTTGGTACCATTGCTTTTTTATTCGCAGAAAAGCAAAGGAGGCCATAGGATGGAGAAGATAAAACTGGTGATTTTTGATATGGACGGTTTGATGTTTGAAACTGGTCGGTTAGCTTACCGCGCCTATTTAAGAGCCGCGGAGGAGTATGATTTTGAAGTTTGCCAAGATGTTTATTATTACCTGACTGGCAGAACGGAAGCAGATATTCGTAAAGGGATGCAGGAACTCTATGGCAGTACGGTACCAACGGATCGGTGGCGAGAAGCGATGAATCGTCAGAAAGAAGTGATTTTAGCTGAAGAAAAACGGGTGTTCAAAAAGCCCGGCCTTCTTGAACTATTGGAAGCATTAAAAAAACAAGATTGCTTGATAGCCGTGGCGTCCTCTTCGTCGAAAGAAAAAATCAAGGCGTATTTTGAAATGGAACAGATGCCAGATTGGTTTGATACGGTGGTTTCTGGGGATCAAGTGCGAAAGGGCAAACCTGATCCAGAAATCTTTCTGACAGCATGCCAACAATTAGGCGTAAAGCCTGAAGCAGCCTTGGTATTAGAAGATTCTCTAGCCGGCATAAGAGCCGCAAAACAAGCCAAGATCCCAGCTTTTCTGATTGCGGATGATTTGAGTATTTTGCCAGTCAAGAAAAATGGGAAGTATCCTTTGCTTAAACAGCCAAAACTTGAGCAAGAAGTAGCTGCACAGGTGAAAAATTTTTCTGATCTGACGGAAGTCAGAGACTGGCTAGTCGTGAATCATTTTTCTTGGGCTTGATCGTTATTCCAAGAAGCTTCGATAAAGCAAACGGCATTAAGCAAGAACATACGGTGCTATAAATCAGGCATAGCGTTGCGGAATCGGTAAAACAACAAAGGTTGATTTTGGCAATTGGTTTTTTCCTGCTCATGTCTCTATGAAGAAGGGGAGAGTTAGAACGTTTTTCACTACTTTCTGGGAACGTGGCAAAAGGCTGACTAGAAAAACGAGTAAGATTGTAGCAGCTCACTTTATAAGTAAGTGAAGCTGCTTTTTTGCGCTATTCCTTCAGCAACGAAAAATGAGCATTGTGTGTTAAGCGGTATTCTTTCGGAGTCAGTGAGGTCAAAGCTTTGAAATTTCGATTGAAGGTTCGCACATTTTGAAAGCCAGCCTGTTCTGCTACTTCCGTAATCGGCAAGAGACTATGAGTCAGCAAAAAAGAGGCATGGCGAATTCTTGCTTGATTCAAAAGCCGAGGAAAGGTGCTTTTCAATTTCTCAGTGATCATTCTGGAAACGTAGACGCTACTATAACCGATACTGCTGCTTAGTTTTTCGAGCGTCAGCTCTTCTTTGAAGTGTGACTCGATATAGGCAAGCAGCTGGATCAGGATATCCTCTTGGTTTTTGGCTGGTAGTAAAGTCGTTTGGTGCTCAAAAAGGTAAAGGACTTGATACAGTGCCGATTTTCGTAAATAGAGGGAATCCGTTTCAAATAAAGGATAATACAGCTGATTTGCGACAGACGGATCAATGGTGATAACGGGATCTGACAAAGCGAAATCTTTGGTTTTGGCATAAAAATCTGGAATAAACTCCGGCGAAAAAACCAGAATATGCAGTTGTGATTCCTTAGGGGTTTCGATGGCATGGGTCTGGTAAGGCATGACTAATAACACTTGGCCAGTTGTAAGGACATAGGGACTTTCTTCGATTTTGACAACCGCTTCGCCGTCACTACAAAAAAGCAATTCAAAGGAACGATGAAAATGTTCCATGTAATTAAGCGAGTAGGGATGGTAACTGGAAACGCCTAGGTATTCGCCAAAATGATATTCTTCTAAAATGGTCACGCAATCTTTCCTCCATTTTTTGTCTATCGATGTGTGGAAATCGTCCTGTGAATGATAGCGATTTCATTTTATAATTATGACAGTTCAGCTGAAGAAAGTAAATAGAACAATGATTAGTGAATATTTTTAAAATGGACTGCAGTAACAAGTTTCTTTTTTTAGTTAGGTATATTAGTAAAGAAAACTTACTAACTGAAAGAAGTTCATTCCTACTGACTCTCAGTTGAATCACAAAATGCCAAAAAGGGAAAGAGGAGGAAATTTTTTTGATTACCAATCCGATACTAACAGGCTTTCATCCAGACCCGAGTATTTGTCGTGCAGGAGAAGATTATTACATTGCTACGTCGACCTTTGAATGGTTTCCAGGTGTGCGCATCTTCCATTCAAAGGATTTGAAGAACTGGCGCTTGATCAGTACACCAGTCAATCGTGTCAGTCAGTTGAATATGCTGGGAAATCTTGATTCTGGGGGCGTTTGGGCGCCAAACTTAAGTTACAGTGATGGTCGTTTTTGGTTGATTTATTCAGATGTCAAAACACAATCCAATAGCTGGAAAGATGTGAACAATTATTTGATCACCTGTGAAACCATTGATGGGGATTGGTCAGAACCAATCTATATGAACTCTTCTGGTTTCGATCCCTCGTTATTTCATGACGACGACGGCAAAAAATATTTTCTGAACATGGTCTGGGATTATCGCCCGACAAACCATTCCTTTTATGGGATCGCTCTCCAAGAGTTTGATTGGCAAGCCAAGAAATTGGTGGGGCAGCCCAAAATTATCTTCAAAGGAACAGAGCGCAAATTGACTGAAGCACCCGTTATGTATAAAGTAAACGGCTATTATTATTTATTGACGGCAGAAGGTGGCACCCAGTTTGAACATGCAAGTACCATCGCTCGTGGGACACACATTGAAGGCCCCTATGAAGTTCATCCTCAAAACCCTCTGATTAGTTCATGGGGACAGCCAGAGATCCCGCTACAAAAAGCCGGTCATGGTTCATTTGTGAAAACGCAGACCGATGAATGGTATTTTGTTCACTTAACAGGACGAGCGCTGAAGTATCCAGAAACGCCCCTCTTAGAAAATCGCGGCTATTGCCCGCTCGGACGAGAAACAGCGATCCAGTCTGTTTACTGGGAAAATGATTGGCCGTATATCACAGGCGGAAACTTTCCAAAAGCGGAGGTCCCACAGCCACAGCTGCCCGAACATCCGTGGGAAACAGAATCAGGCTTTGATGATTTTGAAGAGGTGTCGTTGGCACCAGTGTTTCAAACCTTGCGGATTCCTTTTTCTGAGGAGATCGGTAGTTTGACCGCACGACCAGGGTACTTGCGCTTGTATGGGCGAGAGTCGTTAAATTCCTTGTTCCATCAAGCACTGGTGGCAAGAAGATGGAGCGATTTTCGTTTCGAAGCAACGACTGCCGTCGAATTTTCACCGACCTCGTTTCTACAGTTAGCAGGCATGACGAATTACTACAATACACAAAACTGGTCGGCGATCTACATCACTCATGATGAGATGAAAGGCAGAATCATCACTGTATTGACAAGCGAAAAGGGCCAACTGAAGAGCCAAAAAGTATCAAAAGTTGTGATACCAGCCGATGTACAAACGGTCTACTTCAAAACGATCGTTAATTATGCCCACTATCAATACGCGTACTCCTTTGATCAAAAAGAGTGGCAGGTCATCGATCAGCTATTTGACAGCTTGCAATTGTCTGACGACTATGTGGCAGAACATTACGGTGGGTTCTTTACGGGGGCTTTTGTGGGGATGTTTGCGATCGATACGACTGGCAATCGTTTGGCGGCTGATTTTGATTCATTTGACTATCAAAAAATCGAGGAGGAAGAAAGATGAAAAATTGGAAACGGGTCTTACAAGCAGCGTCAGTGGCGGGCTTAGCGGCTTTTATGCTTAGTGGCTGCGGGAATGGTTCAGGAAACAGTGGCTCGGATAACAGCGCAACGGGAAGCAGTGGCAAGGATGAACTCGTGGTTTGGACCTTTACTTCAGAATTATCAACGATGATCAATGATTACTATTTGCCGGCGCATGACGATTTGGCCTATGACATTCGGATCGTGGAGATTCCTTCTGACCAATTCGAGACCAAGCTCGATCCGATTCTCGGTTCCAAAGATGCACCAGATGTGATTGCTTTAGAATCTGCCTTTGTCAAAAAATATGTGGAATCAGGGATGATGGCAGACCTTGGTTCACTGGGACTTGATGAAGCCGCGGCAGATACGTATCAATATGTCAAAGACGTAGGAACTTCAAAAGACGGGGTTCTTCATGCCTTGGCTTGGCAAGCTGCTCCTGGCGGGTTTTATTACCGGGCGTCGATGGCAGAAGAGCTGCTAGGGATCGATGATCCAGCGGCTGCGCAAGCGGCCTTGTCAGACTACGACAAGTTCTATGAGGAAGCCAAAGCAGTCAAAGAAAAAAGTGGTGGAACCACCTATATGATCTCTAGTGTCCAAGATTTGGCGAAGCCTTTTTATGGTCAACGCGAACATGGCTGGGTTGAAGACGGTAAATTAGTGATCGACGACAGTTTGTATGATTTGTTGGATATATCACGAAAATTTGTAGAAGAAGGCCTGACACAAGATACAGAAGGACAATCAGAAGCTTGGTTTGCTGGAATGAATAGCGACAATGTATTCGGTTATAGTTTGCCGACATGGGGGCTGCACTATTGGTTAAAACCAAATGCGACAGCTGCCGATAACTCCAGCTCAACAGAAGGGGACTGGCGCATGATCCAAGGACCGTCGTCGTGGTTCTGGGGCGGCACATGGATCGGTGCTACGGCAAATTCTGAGATGCAAGAAGAAGCGGCGCAATTGGTGGCTTACTTGACCACAGATCAAGCATTTTTAAAACAATGGGCCGAAGATACCGGTGATTTTGTATCGAATGAGCGAGTCGTTGAAGAAATTAAAAGCGAATACCAAGAGGAATTTTTAGGCGGTCAAAACCACTATGCAGAATTTGCCGATATGGTTCAAGACATCAACGCGAAAATTCTGACCGAGTATGACCAGACGATTGAAACCCTCTTTACGGATAGTTGTTTGACACCATATTCAAAAGGTGAAGTGGATCAGGAAACGGCGATCCAAAACTTTAAAGATGCGGTCGTCAATGCTTATCCAGATGTTCAAGTAGATTAGGTGTTGTTGAAACCGGCACCGAAGACGGGGTCGGTTTCAACCTTTTCTAGGTACTACGCGCTGCTTAAAGGGCTTGTCTTTACAGGCAGAAGTTGACAGTGGAAGAAAAAAATATCAGGGGGATTACGATGCAGAATAAGAGAAGATTTGAACAGTATCATCGCTATGGGCTATTATTTATCGCACCATTTTTTCTAGCATTCTTGGTTTTTCAGCTTTATCCAATTCTCTATACGATTTACCTGAGCTTTACAGATCTAAAAGGGTGGAATCCAGCTGCCAATCTTGTCGGACTGGATAACTATTTTGCGATTTTTCGCAACCCGTTATTTTTAAAATCGATCAGCAATACCTTTATTTTGTGGGGCGTAAACTTTGTCCCTCAAATTGGCTTGGCTTTGTTGTTGGCGGCATGGTTTACCAATATCAAGCTGCGCTTGCGAGGGAAAGGCTTCTTCAAAGTCGCTTTTTACTTACCCAACATCATTACTGCGGCTTCAGTAGCAATCTTATTTTTTGTTTTGTTCAGTTTTCCGTTAGGTCCGATCAACCTAGTCTTGCAGCATTTCGGTGTTTTGGACCAGCCCTATGACTTTTTCCGTAGTGAAACGGGCACTCGGCTGATCGTTTCCTTTATCCAATTTTGGATGTGGTATGGTCAGACAACGATCGTTTTGGTTTCGGGCATTTTGAGCATTGATGATGCTCTTTTTGAATCAGCAATGGTCGATGGAGCCAATGATGGTCAAATTTTCCGCAAGATCACGCTGCCTTTGTTAAAACCAATCTTGCTTTATACATTGGTGACGTCCTTGATAGGCGGCTTGCAAATGTTCGACATTCCTTTTTTGCTGACAAACGGTAATCCCAACAATAGTGTCTTAACAATCACGATGTTCATCTACAACCAGGCCTTTACCGGGAGTCGGAATTTCAACGTTGCCGCAACCGCGTCGGTACTATTATTGGTACTTTCAATCGTATTAAGCACGTTATTGTTTCAATTTTTCAAAGAAAACAGCAAAGTGGGGCGAAAATAAATGGAAAATAGCTATCGAGCAAAACGATTGTTGATCTATGTCTTTTTGGTGTTGCTGACCATCCTAAGTATTCTGCCCTTTTGGGTCGTCTTAGTCAATGCAACCCGTTCAGCGGAACAGATCCAGCAAGGGCTGTCCTTGTGGCCCGGCGGTAATCTCCAATACAACTGGTCCGTCTTAATGGGCAGAGGCTTCAATGTTTTCAATGGGTTTAAAAATAGTTTCCTGATTGCTGCTGGTGCTACCGTTCTCAATGTGTATTTTTCGGCGCTGACGGCTTATGGCGTGATCGCCTATGAATTTCGTGGCAAGAAAGTCCTGTTTGCTGTCATTCTTGGGCTGATCATGATTCCTCAGCAAATCAGCATGATCGGTTTTTATCAATTTATGAATCGCTTAGGGCTCTTAAATAATTTTCTGCCATTGATTTTACCAGCGATCGCATCACCCGCGACCGTTTTTTTCTTAAAGCAATACTTAGAAACGATCTATCATCCTGATTTGGCAGATTCTGCTCGTCTAGACGGAGCCGGCGAAATCAAAATTTTCCATCTCATCATGTTGCCTTTGATGAAACCGGGCTTAGCTACCATGGCGATTTTCTCGTTCGTGACCTCGTGGAATAATTTCTTGATGCCCTTGATCTTGATCAACGATACGGAAAAGTATACGTTGCCGATGCTGGTCCAATTGTTGAAAACTGATGTTTACCGTACTGAATTTGGCAGTATGTATCTAGGGATCTCATTAAGTATTATTCCTTTACTGCTGATTTACCTGTTTCTATCGAAATACATCGTGGGCGGTGTGACGGCTGGCGGAATCAAAGGATAGCGAGACCCTTTTACCAAAAGAAAACACTGGACTGAGTTTTCAGTCCAGCATTCATTTACATTTAACGGATCGCACGGGAGAGATCAAGTGCCGCAAAGCGCAAATCGTTGATATTCAAGAAATGTTTTGCCACTAGAACGTTGCCGCCAAACAGCGGGGCTTGATCGCCTAATCGGCTGTTTTTGATCTTCGTGTTTTTGGTGAACTGGCTGGTCAATTTTTGTTGCAGCGCCAGTAATAAATCAGGAATTTTGCGATAGACCGAGCTGTTGATATAGACTTCTTCGGGATCAGAAAAAGTGATGACATTGTTTAGCCCAATACTAAGAAACTCAACATTTTGTTGCGCCAATTCGACTGCTGATTTTTCTCCGGCATGATAGGCTTGTGCAAAGGTATCCGAATTAACGAACGCAGTTTTTGTATAGTGACTGTAGGTGTCAAACAAAACTTTGTTCGACGCGTATTGCTCTAAGCAGCCTCGATTGCCGCAAGGGCACAAGTTGCCGTGAGGAAAGAGCGTAGAATGGCCAACTTCCCCCGCCATGCCGTGAGTACCGGTTTGCAGCTGCCCATCAACGATGATTCCGACACCGATCCCACTATGGACGCTGACGCTCAGTAAATTCGTGGAATCAGAAGAAAAACAGTACTCGCCTAAAGCCGTCAGATTGGCTTCGTTTTCTATATAGACCGCCGTATTGTATTTTTGGCTCAAAGGGGCGATCAAATCAAAGTGTTCCAAGTCGTAGTAGGGGGCAAAGGTGACCGTCTGATTGTGAACGATGCCGTGGATCGCCAAACAGATTCCTACTAATCCATGAGTGGTTTGCGGCATTTGCGGCCAAAATTCTTTCATCATGGAATCGATCGTCGCTAGTACATTTTCTTTGGTGATCAATTCATGGGAATGGTCGGCGGAGGCGATCATCTCGCCATTGATATAAGAAAGCATTCCACGAACATAGTTATAGCCGATGTCAAAGGTAACAGCTAAGCTGCTGCGGTGATTGAATTGCAATTGAATCGGTTTGCGACCACCGATCGAAGTGGAATCCCCAATGCCGACTTCGCGAACGAAGTCCGTGTCAATCAGTTTTTTGGTTATTTGAGAAACAGACGCTTTATTGAGATGGGTCAAATTTGATACTTCCGCTCGTGACACATTTTCATTGTCAATGATCGTCTTCAATACAGCCGCTTCATTTTGTTCGCGTATGCCCATTTTATTGATAATCATGTGTTCTCCTCTTCATAGATGTGATTAGTGTTAGTTTACCGTGCAAATTAATATTGTGCAAGCTGAAGAATAAAGAAAAGAGGAAGAATGTAGGAGCAGCAGTTTGAGAACGAAAATCAAAGAAAGAATCGTTGAAAGCGCTTGACAGAAATACGAGAATCGTTTACTATCCAATTAGTTAGTTTTGAATGCTAATTAACCGATTGAGAGGCAATGGTTAACTGCTTCAAACAGAGGAAGGAGAGAAGAGATGGCTTATTTTTTAGGGTTGGATCTAGGAACAAGTGCGTTAAAAGGCTTAGTTTTTGATCAAACCGGGGAACTCCAAGGAACAGCAAGTGTTGACTATCCATTGTCATCCCCTAGACCGGGGTTCAGTGAGCAAGAGCCTGTGCATTGGCAAGAGGCGGCAGATAAGGTAATCAAAACCTTGATCCAGCAGCTTCCAACGTTGCAGAAAGAATTGATCGGCATCAGCTTTTCCGGGCAAATGCATAGTCTTGTTTTATTGGATGAAGAAAACCGAGTCATTCGTCCGGCAATATTATGGAATGACGTTCGAACCACCAAACAATGTCAAGCGATCATGGCATCCTTTGGAGAGGAAATAAAAGCAATCACCAAGAATATTGCTTTGGAAGGGTTCACCTTACCAAAAATTTTATGGGTCCAAGAATATGAGCCTGAACATTGGCAACAAGTTCGTCACATGATGTTGCCAAAAGACTACTTGGCTTTTTGGCTGACTGGTAACTATTCGATGGATTATTCTGATGCGGCGGGTACGTTACTGCTGGATATCGAAAAGAAGTGCTGGTCTGAAGCCATTCTAGAAAAATTCGCAATCGCATCGGATTTACTGCCGCCGCTTTTTGAATCAGCAGCGCCTGTAGGGAAAATGCGAAAAGAACTGCAAGAAGCCTTTGGCTTTGAACAAGAGGTGACGATCTATGCAGGTGGTGCAGACAATGCCTGTGCTGCATTAGGTTCAGGGATCATCGCCGAAGGTGTCGGCATGGTGTCGATTGGCACTAGCGGTGTGTTCTTATCCTTTGAAGAAGCGCAAGAGGTTGATTATCAAGGCGATCTACACCTTTTCCGTCATGCGATCAAAGACAAGTTGTATTCAATGGGGGTCACGTTAGCCGCTGGAAATTCCTTAAGCTGGTATCGTGATACGTTTGCCCCAAACCAATCGTTTCAGGAATTGCTTTCAGCGATCAGTGAGGTAAAACCGGGGGCAGAAGGCCTGCTGTTTACGCCTTATATCGTGGGCGAACGCACACCACATACCGACAGCCAAATCAGGGGAAGTTTTATTGGCATTGACACACGGCATCGCGAAAAGCATTTCAGTCGTGCCGTCTTAGAAGGGATCACCTTCTCTCTGAAAGATTCCCAAATGATCATGGAAGAACGAGCACAGCGGAAATTCACCCAGATCGTTTCTGTGGGGGGCGGTGCGAAAAATGCCGAATGGCTGCAAATGCAAGCCGATATTTTTAATGCAGAAATGCTGACTTTATCTACTGAACAAGGTCCAGGTATGGGCGCAGCAATGCTGGCAGCAATCGGCAGCGGCATTTATCCAGATGCGGCCGCTTGTGTTAACGCCTTTGTCAAATACAGCAAGGCCATTGCACCGATTCCTGAAAATGTCGCCAAATACCAAGAAATCTATGCGATCTACCGGACCGTCTACCAGCAAACCGCGCCTATCTGCCATGCGTTGGCGCAAATCGAATAGCATAATGGCAGCAGAAAATCTGCTTGATTAAAGCGAGGAATCGTTTTTGGTTCTAAATGATTGGAACCAAGTAAGTTAGTTTATTACACTAAAAAACATAAAATGGAGGCAACAACAATGACTTATTTCCCAGAAATCGAAAAAATCCGCTACGAAGGTCCTATAACAGACAATATGTTTGCATTTCGCCACTACGATGCCGAAGAAGTTGTTTTAGGCAAGAAAATGAAAGATCATCTACGTTTTGCAATCGCCTATTGGCATACGATGACGCAAGACGGCTCTGATCCTTTCGGCGCACCCGTCAACAAACGGACGTGGATCGGTGACACCGAAATGGAAACAGCGAAAAATCGAGTAGAAGCTTTCTTTGAGATTTGCGAAAAATTAGGAGCAGAGTTCTTCTGTTTCCATGATGTTGACGTGGCACCTGCGGGAGAAACGTTAGAAGAATTTTTCCAAAACTTAGACGAAATCACCGATTTGATCAAAGAAAAAATGGAACAAACGGGAATCAAACTATTATGGAATACAGCAAATATGTTCTCACACCCTCGTTTCAACAACGGCGCTGCTTCCACCAATAATGCGGAAGTTTACGCGTATGCAGCAGCCCAAGTTAAAAAAGGCTTAGATATCTCGAAAAAATTAGGCGGTGAGAACTATGTCTTCTGGGGCGGCCGTGAAGGCTATGAAACCTTGTTGAATACAGACATGAAATTTGAACAAGACAACATCGCCCGTCTATTCAAAATGGCGATCGCTTATGGAGAAAAAATCGGTCATAAACCGCAGTTCTTATTAGAGCCGAAACCAAAAGAACCATCAAAACACCAATATGATTTTGATGCAGCGACAACGATGGCCTTCATTCAGCACTACGGCTTAGAAGGAGATTTCAAATTAAATCTAGAAGCCAATCATGCAACATTAGCTGGGCATACCTTTGAACATGAAATCGCCGTCGCTCGCAGCTATAACGCATTAGGCTCACTGGATGCCAACCAAGGAGATATGCTGTTAGGATGGGATACGGATGAATTTCCAACCAACGTTTTTGACTCGACACTCGCTTTATACGAAGTCTTAGAAAACGGCGGCATCGCACCGGGAGGAATCAACTTCGATTCTAAAGTCCGTCGTTCGTCATTTGAAATGGAAGATCTGTTGTTAGCCCACATCGCTGGTATGGATACGTATGCCCGAGCGTTAAAAGCAGCAGCGAAACTGAAAGAAGACCGCTTCTTAGACGAGTTGAAGGAAAAACGGTACGCCTCGTTCCAAGAAGGCATCGGAGCGAAGATCGTTGCTGATGAGGAAAACTTAGAAACACTGACAGATTACGCATTGGCGCATGATCAAATCGAATTAGAATCCAGCCACATTGAATATGTGAAATCTCGTTTGAATGATTACCTGTTTTAATAAGAAACGACTGTCGTTCTGAGGAGCGACAGTTTTTTCACCTAAAAAATATCTTTTGGCAATTGTTACGAATCAACCAAATTATGATACGATAAAATGTAACCGATTTAACTCGGTTTAGGAATTGAAGGAGGCAACTTGATGTTTCACACAAACTTAGATCCTTTCCCAGAAAACTTCTTATGGGGGGCGGCTTCGGCGGCCTATCAAATTGAAGGTGCATGGGCAGAAGACGGCAAAGGTCCGTCGATTTGGGATACCTATGCCCAAATTCCCGGCAATACCTTTGAGGAAACCAACGGCAAAGTGGCGATCGATCACTACCATCGATACAAAGAAGATGTTGCCTTGATGAAGCAAATGGGCTTGAAAGCCTATCGCTTCAGCGTGGCGTGGTCGCGAATCGTGCCTGATGGCGAAGGTGCGGTCAATGAAGCTGGTGTGGCGTTTTACGAAAAGCTGGTGGACGAATTGCTTCGGCAAGGAGTAGAACCGATTTTGACGCTGTATCATTGGGATCTTCCTCAGGCTTTGCAAGACAAATACCAAGGATGGGAGGGACGAGAAACAGCAGCGGCATTTGAACGGTATTGCCGAATCCTTTTTGAACGCTTAGGAAAGAAAGTCACCTATTGGGTCACCATGAATGAACAAAATGTCTTCACTTCTCTTGGGTACCGTTGGGCGGCACATCCACCGGGCTTGAAGGACTTAAAACGGATGTATGCAGCCAATCATATCATCAACCTTGCCAATGCAAAGGCAATTAATTTGTTCCATGAGCTGGTTCCACAGGGCAAGATTGGTCCAAGTTTTGGCTATGGTCCGATGTATCCGTTTAGCTGTGACCCAGAAGATGTGCTGGCTGCAGAAAATGGCGAAGCCTTCAACAACGCGTGGTTTTTAGATGTCTATTGCAAAGGCGAATACCCGAAATTTGTCTACAAGCAATTAGCCAAAGTCGGTCTGGCTCCTGAAGTCACTCCAGAAGATCAAGCACTATTAAAACAGGCAAAACCTGATTTCTTAGGGATCAATTACTATCACGGTGGGACGGCCCAACAAAACAATTTGCAAAAGCAGTCAGCTGAAAAGAAAGAATTTTCTAAAGTCGATCCGTATTTGATGCAAGCGGCAGCTGGCGAGTTCTCACCAGAAGAAACCATGTTTGCGACGGCGGAAAATCCCCACTTGAAAAAAACAGATTGGGGCTGGGAGATCGATCCCGTTGGTTTCCGTGTAGCCTTGCGACGTATCCAAGCCAATTATGACTTGCCGATTTTTATTACTGAAAATGGGTTAGGCGCCATCGATCAATTGACAGAAGACAAACAGATCCATGATCCATACCGCATTACCTATTTGCAAGAACATCTGGTGGAACTGCAAAAGGCCATCACGGATGGGGTTGAGCTGATCGGCTATTGTGCTTGGTCCTTTACAGATCTACTAAGTTGGTTGAATGGATACCAAAAACGCTATGGGTTTGTTTATGTCGATCGCGACAATCAAAACGAACGTCAGTTGGCGCGCATCCCGAAAGATAGTTTTTATTGGTATCAAGAGGTGATTCGCACCAACGGGGCAAGTTTGACAAGGGAAACATGATGTAACGAAGGAGTAGCTGAAAATGGAGGTTGGAAAATGCGTAAAGTGTTGATCGTTGATGATGAAGCATCGATCCGAAATGGACTGCCTCTGATCATCGATTGGGAACGTCTGGGGTATCAAATCGTCGGGTCGGCGGAAAACGGCGAAGCTGGCTTGGCAATGATCCGCGAATTGAAGCCAGACGTTGTGATCGCTGATATCCGTATGCCGGGAAAAAATGGTCTTGAGATGGTGCAAGCAGCATCGGAGGAAGGTCTTTTGTTTTTTGCCATTATTTTGTCCGGCTACTCAGATTTTGACTATGCCAAGCAAGCGTTGCAACTGGGCGCTGTGACCTATTTGCTGAAACCAGTTGATGAAGAAGAGCTGATCGGTATTTTGACGAAAATCGATCAAAAAGCCAAGACCGATCAGCAGAAAAATCAGAAGAGTCAGTTGATGGAGAAATTGTTTGGCGGGGATCAAACGGGGATCAAAGACGCACAAGCCATCAAGCTATTGCGACTTCCCGAGGAGGCAGATGCCCAAAAGCTGGTTGAGAAATTGCAGGAGCAAGTGGCGCAAGTCATCACCTTGATCCATCGGCATCATCGGTATTTGGTTTTGTTAAACGAGGAACGCTTTCCCGACGAGGCGATCGATACGTGGTGCCGCAAAAAAATGGCTCATCAAGAAATCTTGATCTCCCGCTGGTTTGCGGCGCAAGAGAACTTGAAGCCATTGATGATCGACATCCAGACATTGAGTAAATTGATTTTCTTATTTCCCAATCAAGTCATTTCTCACCATGTTTTGGATACGACCCAAGAAGCAGAAGAACGAAGCGATTTGCGTGAAGAATTAGTAAAAGCGATTTTGGCAAACGATCCATTGGAACAGCCGTTATCCCGCTATTATCAAACCTTTTATCATTCATTGGCATTGGAAGAAGAGATCAAATGGCAAATCAATGGCGACATCGAATGGCTGCAGCATCAAATCAGTGAAAAAGTAGCATTAGCGATCGAATGGTCGACAGACGAAGTGCATCAGCAGATTTTTCTCGCCCAAACGTTTCCGATGCTACAAGAGGTGATCACCGCAAAACTAGCAGACTTGCAAGCAACAGTCGCCAGCAGTTTGAACCAAATCGATATCATTGCGGAATTGATCCAATACACGAAAAAGCATTATCAAGAAGATTTGACCTTGAAAAAAATCGGGGAACGTTTCAATTACAATAGTGCCTATCTAGGCAAGAAGTTTCGCAAAGAAACCGGTAAAAATTATTTGGCGTTCTTGGATGAAGTGCGAATGGAAAAGGCGGTGGAAATCTTACGTCATTCCAATCTAATGGTCTACGAAGTCGCTGAATTGGTAGGCTACAGCAATGTTGATTATTTCTACAAAAAGTTCAAACAATACCATCAGGTTTCGCCGAATGAGTTTCGGAAAAATGAATAACCACAAAGATGTCCGTGATTTTCTACGGACATCTATTTTTTAGGGTAACGATGACTAAATTGCTTGGTAGGCTTTCTTTTTTTTCTTTTATATAATTTAGATGAAACTGTAAGCGCTTTTTGAACGGAGGAGGAGAAATGACAGATGTACGCCTGTGCTTTGATGTAGGCGGGACCTATATCAAATTCGGGGTTTTTACCGAGAAGAATCAATGGCTGGACCGAGGCAAAATCAAAACCCCGAGTAATACGCGGGATGAATTTTTTGCTGCCTTAGCTGCCAAAATACAAGAAGTCGAGCAAGCGCATGTTATCGAAGGGATCGGGCTGAGTTTTCCTGGTTTCATTGATTCAGTCAATGGCCGAGCGATCATGGCGGGGGCGTTGGCTCCTTTACACGGCTGTGCTGTCGTACAAGAGCTACAGCAGCGTTTAACCAAGTCCTATCCGATCTGGATCGAAAATGATGCGAAATGTGCTGCTTTAGCAGAACTTTCTACCGGCAATGCTGCTGACGTACAAGATTTTGTCATAATCACATTAGGCACCGGTATTGGTGGCGCGCTTGTTCATCAGCGCCAGTTGATTCACGGAAATGGGTTTCGGGCAGGAGAATTCGGAATGATGATCACTGATTTTCAAGCATCTTCTTTTGCGACCCTCCATGATCTAGCTTCAACGAGAGGGCTGATTGCTGCCTATCGACGAGCAAAAGCGATTCCTGAATCAGAGGAGATTTTAGGAGAAACCATCATGCAGCAGCGGTCGAGTGATCCTGAAACGCAGGAGATTCTGAAACAGTGGGCACGTTATGTCGCACTTGCGATTTACAACCTAGCTGTCACGATGAATCCCGAAAAAATACTGATCGGCGGCGGCATCAGCCAACACCCTGATCTATTAGCTATAATCAAACAAGCAATCAATGAGAACCCCCATTGGCCAGATTTCCAAGTGCCGATCGAGACTTGTCGTTACTATAATGATTCTGGTCTGTTAGGGGCGTTGACATTGATCCAACAAGGAGGAAAAAAATGAAATTTTCAGATGGCGGTTGGTTATTTCGTGAAGGATTTGATGTGAAATTTGCGGTGCATGTCTACGATGCCCGTAAAGAAGAAAACAAATTGGTTTTATATCTGCCTTATGGCTATGTCGGACATAAAGGGGCAACGCTGGATGGCGGATTGTTAACGATGGAAGTCACTACCCCTAGAACCAATATCATTGGGATCACCCTTTACAATTATAAAGGGGTCCAAGCCAAAGCACCCAACTTTGAATTGATGACAGAAGAGATCACTCCTGATATTTCAGAAGATGAGCAATCGTATGTTTTTCGCTCGGGAGACTTGCAAGTCGTGATCAGCAAAGAGGAAAATGTGACAGCTTCGTTTTATTACAAAGAACAGCTGATTACCCAAAGCAACCCTCGCAGCAAAGCCTTAGTGATTGATCCGCAAGCAAATACCCATATCAGCGAACAGTTGACCCTGGATGTGGGAGAAACGATCTATGGTTTAGGGGAACGCTTTACTAATTTCGTGAAAAATGGCCAAAGTGTTGATATTTGGAATGCCGACGGGGGCACTGGTACGGAGCAAGCTTACAAAAATATTCCGTTTTATGTAAGTAATAAAGGGTATGGCGTCTTCGTCAATTCACCCGACCGGGTGCAATTTGAAGTGGGGAGTGAAAAAGTTTCTCGTGTTCAATTCAGCAATCCAGGACAAACGCTGCAGTACTTTGTGATCGCCGGTGATGAGTTAAAGCAAGTGATCCAGCGCTACACTGATTTGACGGGGAAACCGTCGCTGCCACCTGCGTGGTCCTTTGGGTTGTGGCTAAGTACCTCGTTCTTGACGGATTATGATGAACAAACCGTAACATCTTTTGTAGACGGTATGGCAGAACGTGAGATTCCCCTTGAGGTCTTTCATTTTGACTGCTTATGGATGAAGGAATACGAGTGGTGCAACTTCACGTGGGACGAACGAACTTTCCCAGAACCGGAAAAAATGCTGCAGCGCTTGAAAGCCAAAGGATTGAAAATCTGTGTCTGGATCAATCCGTACATTGGGCAAAAATCACCCTTGTTTGACGAAGGGATGGCCAATGGCTACTTTTTGAAACGCGCCAATGGAGATGTCTGGCAATGGGACAAATGGCAAGCAGGTTTGGCGATCGTCGACTTCACCAACCCTGAAGCGGTCGCTTGGTACAATAGCAAGCTGCGTGCCTTATTAGATATGGGTGTGGATTGCTTCAAAACGGATTTTGGTGAACGGATTCCCACCGATGCGGTATACTATGACGGCTCTGATCCAGAAAAAATGCACAATTATTACGCCTACCTATACAATAAAGTCGTCTTTGACTTGCTGAAAGAAGTCAAGGGAGCAGAAGAAGCCATCGTTTTTGCGCGGGCAGCTTCGGTTGGTTCGCAACGCTTGCCTGTACACTGGGGTGGCGACAGTACGTCAGATTATCCATCAATGGCAGAGTCACTGCGGGCAGGTCTGTCCTTTGGGTTAGGCGGCTTTGGATATTGGAGCCACGATATCTCAGGGTTTGAAGCTGGCTCAACCCCAGACCTTTACAAGCGCTGGACACAATTTGGTCTGCTGTCTTCCCATAGCCGTTACCATGGCAGCTGGGAATA
This sequence comes from Enterococcus sp. AZ188, assembly GCF_050544075.1. NCBI lineage: Bacteria > Bacillati > Bacillota > Bacilli > Lactobacillales > Enterococcaceae > Enterococcus > Enterococcus sp. AZ188. The sequence goes on along the minus strand of NZ_CP172943.1, from coordinate 3,052,478 downwards.
CAAAGTGCCTTGGGTTTATGACGACGAAGCCGTGGCGGTAGCCAAAGCCTTTACCAAGTTAAAATTGTCCTTGATGCCTTACTTGCAAGCTCAATCGGTGCTAACCGCCCAAACGGGGATTCCGATGATGCGGGCGATGGTCTTAGAGTTTCCTGAAGACGAGATGACCCATCATTTGGATCGCCAATACATGCTGGGGGAACACCTTTTAGTTGCGCCCATTTTTAATGATCAAGGAACGGTCTCCTTTTACGTACCGAAGACGAAGGGGCATTGGATCGACTATTTATCTGGCAAAGCTTACGAGGGCGGACGTTGGTACCAAGAAACCTATGATTATTTCCACTTGCCACTGTTAGTCCGACCAAATCAACTGATTATCGAAGGCCATGAACAAACCAAAGCAGTCTATGACTATGCCGAACATCCAACGATCCATCTCTTTGATCCGCAAGACAAGACCGCTGCGGCTATCTATGATCACCACGGTGAGTGGATTGGCGAGGTGGCTGTTGAAAGAGTCGATCAAGAACTGATCGTCAAGCTGACAGGGATCCAGCAAGCATCCTTGCAGATTCACACGACTGCTGGAAAAACGATCCATAAGCTGACGGCTGACCAAACCACGATAAAGGAGTTCTAGATGCCGATGCGAACCATCACGAATCCAATTTTACCTGGATTTCATCCAGATCCCAGTATTTGCCGTGTCGGTGAAGACTTTTATCTGGTGACGAGTACTTTTGAATATTTTCCTGGATTACCAATTTATCACAGTAAAAACTTGGCAGACTGGCAGCTGATTGGTCATGGACTTTCGCGACCTGAGCAGCTGCAGTTATCGACGAAAAATCCCAATGCTTTTGGTCTGTATGCCCCAACCTTGCGTTTTATCAAGGACCGCTTTTACCTCGTTTGTACCAACGTTGGGGCAAACGAAGGAAGAGAAGGCAACTTTCTGATCTGGACAGATGACATCGCCGGTGAATGGTCTGACCCGATTTGGCTGGACACCCCTGGGATCGACCCGACGATTTTCGCAGATGACGATGGGCAGACCTATTACTTAGGCACCCATAAGGAGATCTATCTGCGGACGATCAATTTGGCTTCTGGAGAATTAGGTCCGCGCCAAAACATTTGGACAGGCAGCGGATCGGCTGATCCAGAAGGCCCCCACTTGTATAAAAAAGACGGCTATTACTACCTGTTGATCTCCGAAGGTGGAACGTCCTATGGTCATATGCTGACCATGGCCCGCAGTCGTTCCTTGACGGGCCCCTATGAAGCATGCCCCAACAATCCAGTGATGACCAATCGCAGCACGAATCTGCCGCTGCAAGCTACAGGGCATGCGGACCTCGTGCAAGATACCCAAGGCAACTGGTGGGCAGTTTGTCTGGCAGTACGCCCCATCAGCTATCCTTTGAGGCATTTGCTAGGTCGGGAAACATGCCTGCTACCGGTGGACTGGTCAAACCCATGGCCGGTGTTTGGCGAGGAAGGTCACTTGCCAGAAATCATTCAGGTAGACACAGCGGCGGCACCAAAGGAAACACAAAAGAAGAGCAGCAAGCCTGATTACGTGACTTTATTCGAATGGGACCCGACGTTGATTGAAGAAGAGCCATATGGTTTCTTGCTGCATCCTAATCAGACGGGTCTGTCCGATCAAGGCAAACTCGCCGCAGTGTTCCAACGGCAAACCGCCTTTGAGCAACAATTTCAGGCAACCTTTGATTGTCGGCAACTAACGGATGGGCAAGCAGGATTGACGGTTTTCTTAAATGCCACCCATCACTATGAGGGATACCTAGAAAAAACGGCGTCCAGTCAGCAGCTAGTTTTCCGCCGACAAATCGGTTCCTTATGGAAAGTGGAAAAGAAACTGCCTTATGCAGCAGATATGGTCACCTTGCAGCTGAGCGCCGATAAAGAAACCTATCGTTTTTCTGTTTTTGATGAACAAGGACAAGCACAGCTTTTAGGCAGTGGAGAAACAAAATATCTGACCACTGAAGTCGGTGGTGTCTTTACTGGGATCATGGTGGGCTGTTACGCCAGTGCTTCTTCACCACAACAAACCGTTCGTGTGCGGGATTTCTAATCAATCAAAAGCCCCCTTTCGATTTCTGAAACAGGAATCGAAGGGGGGCTTTACTGTTTTAGTGAAGAGAAAATGAATCTTGGCTTAGATCATGGATGCGCAAGATGACTTGTGTGCCGCTGCCCAGCACACTCTCGATCGTCAAGCCGTATTCAGGTCCATAAAACATTTTGACCCGATGATTGACGTTGGCTAGCCCAATGTTCTTTTTGGCATGGGTGGAGGGCGTCTTGATTTTTTGCTGCAAGCCTTCGAGTTTTTCTGGCGGTATCCCGCTGCCGTTGTCTTGTACCACGATCACCAGATCATGGCCGTCTTTGGTGATCGTCAAACGGACAAACCCTGGATAGGTGATGCCTTCCAAGCCATGGGAGATGGCGTTTTCCACCAATGGTTGAATCAGGAGGGGCAATATTTGGACTTCTTTTTGGTCGATCTCATTGGAGACTGAATAGGAAAAGTTGACTCGATCGCCAAAGCGCATCCGCTGGATCTTGACATATACGTGAACGGCATCTAAGGACTCTTCTAAACTCGTTCGCTTGGTTCCGTGGGCTTCTAGCGTATAGCGCATCGATTTTGCCAGTAATTTGATGGCGTAAACGACGTCAGAATTGCCGGAAGTCAGCGCCATCATGCGAATCGTTTCTAACGTGTTGAACAAAAAGTGGGGATTGATCTGCCCCGCTAAGATATTAAATTCCATTTGCTGTTGTTGAGTCAACAGCTCTTGCTGCGCCAGACGCGAGCGGTAGATCTCTTCTTCTTTTTTCTTGATTCGTTGAATGATCTTATGGAAATCAAGAGAGATCTGAGAAATTTCGTCTTCGCCGCTAATATTTTGAAAGAAATCATAATCCTCGATCGAGGCAAAGTAGACCGCCTGCTGCAGTTGAGAAATTCGTTTGGTAAAGAATCGAGCAAACAGAAAGACGATGATGAAAGTAGTGATCAAAATCACCAAAACGATCGTGCTCCAACGGATCAGATTGGCGCGTAGATTGCTATAGGCATTTGTATCCGCACTATAAATTGTGATGATGTCTTCTTTGTTACTCATGGGTAAGGTGCTTTTGGTGAGCATCACCTTGGTACCATCATCTTTTAAAAAGGCAGCACTCGTTTGCGGCTCAGAAAGAGTCGTAAGCTGTCCCGGTTCACCGACTTGATTGATTTTGTCGCTATAAAAGATGACATCATCATTTAACTGTAATTCCAATTCATAGGATGAATTACGAAGTCGGTTGCTGAGATAATTATAATCGACTTGGATCTCCAAAACGGCAGTTTCTTTTGATAAAGGCAAAGGCAACGTTTTATAAAGACTCAAACGATTTGCTTTGTAATCCTCTGGCATCGTCATCAAAAAAGCATCAGGCTGTTTGAGGGCTCGTTGATACCAGGCGGTCGCTTGAATTGTGTCATCTGCCTGTTGAAAATATTTATAGTTCGGAATGGTTTGATTCGTCGTATAGATAGTTAATTTCGCAATCGAGGTTTGAAGATTTCTGATCTCATCTAGCTGATCATAGCTATTGATGTCCACGATCGCTTCTTGGTCGTCAAGGTAATTGGCAGTTAAAAGCTGACGTAGATGAGTATCGTTTGATAAGGAACTCGCCGTGTTGGTCAGCGTGTTTGTTGTATCAAAAAGAACAGATTTGACACGCTGAGCATTTAACTCAGCCAAATGTTGGTAATTGCCTGTCAGCTGCTTGGTTGAATCGTAGACCAATAAGAGACCAATAGTCACTGTCGATAAAAAAACAACAGGCAGATAAAGAATGAATAATTGTCGCCGAATGGAAAACTGACTCAGACGACGAAAAAGTGAGAGATGACTGATTCTTTTCATGCTTGCTGATTACGAAAGATGGAAAGCAACAGGAACGAACTACAATAAATAACGAAAGAAAAGCCAAAAATCAACAAGAGGAATTTAAACAACGGAAATAAAACAACAAAACAAAACGCAGCGATAGGAATAAGCGCGAGGGCTAACGAACGGATAGGGTCCGCGATCGGTAACAGAAACGCGTTTTTTAATGTTTGCCTAAAGCTGTTTTCATAACGTCCAATTAACGCAAGGCAATAGACTAATACAATAAACAGATAAATAGCTGTAACAATTAGAACGAAAGCAAAAATACTGGCAAGAATGGTTTTTGAGGAAAACCAAAACAAGCTACTATACAGTAGTGCTACCATGGGGAGCCCAAGAAGGAGAAAACTACCGGTGGCTTTCATAAAGTTTGCTCGTAGCGCTCGCACATAGCCTACAATCAATTCACCACGCTCCTCATCCGCATAACGAATCGTCACTTCATAAAGGGCAGCTGTCGCAGCTCCAATCGTAATAATTGGCAAACAGCTAATGATATATAGTAAATTTAACAATGTGAATTGTGAAAAAACGGTGGTTATTTTGTACAGTTGACCATCAGGATTGTACTTCATTTTTATCCCTCCAAAATTGATATATTCCTATAGTACTCGCAAAAAACAAATTTTGAAAGCCTTACCATTTAGGTGTCTTTTATCTGAAACCTTGATATATCAGCATTCTTTATAAATAAAAGAAAAATAAAGTCTAAAATGTACGGATTGACCTCTATTTTTAACAGGTGGCAAATGAGATTTCAGGTGCTAGTATTAAAAATGTAAAAGCGGTTACAAAAAAGGGGGAGGAAAATGGAAAGTAAATTAAGCAGTGTCCCAAGAAAAAATAAGCGGGTGACACGAGAAGGGAAGATTTTGTTTTTATGTATCGTTCCCTTCCTGATTCTCGTGTTTTTGTTCTCTTATTTTCCTTTGCACGGATGGATTTATTCACTTTATGATTACAAACCAGCATTAGGTTTAGCGCGCAGCGAGTTTGTAGGCTTCAAATGGTTTCGACTTCTTGTCTCTAGTCCAACACAAGTGGATCAGATCGTACAAGTAATGAAAAACACCTTTGCCATGAGTTTTTTAGGGATCGCCACTTCGATCCTACCAGTAGGCTTCGCCATTTTATTGAACGAAATCAAGTGCAAATGGTTTAAAAACTTGGTCCAAACGCTGACCACGCTGCCGAATTTTATCAGTTGGGTTTTGGTGTATACGATCGCCTTTAGCTTGTTTTCTTCAACAGGGCTGGTAAACACGTTGCTGCAAGAATGGGGCTTCGTTACAGATCCAGTCAAATTTTTGGATAGCGGCAATCATACGTGGCTAATGATGTGTCTTTGGAATATTTGGAAAGGCTTGGGCTGGGGTGCCATCATGTATCTTGCAGGCATTTCAGGAATTGACCCCGAATTGTATGAATCGGCGCGAATCGATGGGGCGAATCGTTTCCACCTGATGCGTCATATCACACTACCTGCCTTGATGCCGACGTTTCTTGTGATGCTGATGCTGTCTATCGCCAACTTGTTGAACAACGGGATGGATCAGTACTTTGTTTTCCAAAATGCATTCAATCGAAATACGATCCAAGTCCTCGATTTGTATGTCTACAATTTAGGGATGGGTGGAAATAGTCTATCTCTGGCTACCGCGATCAGTATGCTAAAAAGTGTCATTTCTGTTGCCTTGTTAGCCATCGTCAATATTGCTTCGAAAAAAATTCGGGGGACATCCATTATTTAGGAGAGGAGGATATCTATGGAACTATCGATTAGTGAAAAGAAAAAGGCGAAAAAAGTACCCAAACGTGAAAACCTGACGTTTAGTATCCTCAATTATACCTTTTTCTTTCTGATTACGTTGATTTGTGCGTATCCTTTTTATTACTTGATTATTAATTCAATCAGTAATAATGAGTTGAGTGCGTTAGGACAAATTCGCTTTTTTCCACAAGAGATCCATTTTGAAAACTACAGTCAAGTGTTACAACTAAAAGGGTTGCCATTAGCCGCAACCGTTTCGGTGGCTAGAACGGTGATCGGAACAGCAGCAACCGTCTTAGCTTCAGCCTTCTTAGGCTTTATGTTTACCCAAGAAAAAATGTGGAAACGAAAATTTTGGTATCGCTTTGTCGTGATTACAATGTATTTCAATGCAGGGCTGATTCCATTATTCATCACGATGAAGACATTAGGTTTAACGAATAATTTTTGGGTCTATATTTTGCCGGCTGTCGTTCAGCCTTTTAACATCATCTTAGTGAAAACCTATATTGAGTCAATCCCCAAATCGTTGCAAGAAGCAGCTGAAATGGATGGAGCTGGCATCATTCAAGTATTCTTTCGGGTAATTTTACCCAACTGTACGCCGATTTTAGCAACAGTCGCGATCTTCTCGGCAGTTGGTCAATGGAATTCTTTCCAAGATACACTGATTTACATTACGGATCAAAGTCTCTACTCCTTGCAATACCTTCTTTATACGTATATCAATCAAGCCAATTCGTTGGCACAAATGGTCAAAAATACATCGGGATCACTTTCCAGTATCGCTTCAGCTGCAACAACGCAGACACCGACTTCGATTCGCATGACCGTTTCAGTCATTGTTGTTTTACCAATCATGTTTATTTATCCGCTTTTCCAGAAATATTTTGTCAAAGGAATTATGTTGGGTGCGGTGAAAGGTTAATAAAAAGAAAGAGGGAAGAAAATGAAAAAAATGTCGAAATATGTAACAACAGGTTTGTTAGGCATGACATTGCTAGGTAGTTTAGCCGGCTGTGGAGGAGCGGCTGACTCTGACACAGACGCTGCTTCCAGCGAAAGTGGCTACGATGAAACGATCACGATCGATGTCTATAATGGGCTAGCCAACTATATGGGGATGCAAGAAGGTTGGTTTGCCAAAATCGTGCGGGATAAATTCAATATGGAATTGAACATCATCGCACCAAACGTTGCTGGCAACGGAGACACTCTTTATCAAACGAGGACGGCAGCAGGTGATTTGGGCGATTTGATCATTGTTGATAATGGCCAACAATACAACGAATTGGTTGAAGCTGGTTTGTTGACCGATGCGAGCGAGTATTATGAAACTATGGAAAATGTTCAGCGCTTCGATGCGGCTGTTCAAAATCTAAACAAAGATGCCGATGGTCTATATGGCTTTCCAACTTCCGTTTCTACATTAAAAGCCACCGATCCTTCAGAAGGATTAGATCCTACATTTGGTGCTTATGTGCGTTGGGATCTTTATGGGGAGCAAGGATATCCAGAAATCGGTACATTGGAAGACCTGCTTCCTGTGATTCAAAAAATGCAAGAAGACAATCCAACAACAGATTCTGGGAAAAAAGTTTATGGGTTTTCTCTATTCAGCGATTGGGACGGCAACATGATGAATGCAGGCAAACAGCTGGTCACCTACTATGGGTACGATGAATCAGGTTTTGTCTTGGCAAAAGCGGATGGTTCTGATTATCAAAGCATTCTCGATAGTGATTCTGAATATATTCGCGCACTTAAGTTTTATTTCCAAGCCAATCAAATGGGCTTAGTGGATCCAGAATCAACGACGCAAAATTACGATACACTTTTTGCCAAATTCCAAGAAGGACAAGTCTTATTCTCATGGTGGCCTTGGTTAGGTCAAGCGGCTTTTAATACGACTACGAACTTGAATGAAGGAAAAGGCTTTATGTTGGCACCGATTCAAGACCAAAAAATCTTCTCTTATGGTGCGGAAGTTTACGGTGGCAAACAATTTATCGGGATCGGTTCAAATGCCGAAGACCCAGAGCGAATCGCAGCCTTTATTGACTGGCTCTACTCTTCAGAAGGCGTGTTAGCAAATTCTTCTCAAACAAGCGGTAGTAGTGGCCCTGAAGGCTTAACTTGGGAAATGAAAGATGGCGAGCCTGTCTTAACTGAGTTTGGGAAACAAGCTTTGCTAGATGGCGATGGGGATGTGCCAGAAGAATATGGTGGCGGAAGTTACAAAGATGGTGTATCCGCGCTAAACGTCAATACGGTATTACCGATCGATATCAATCCTGATACCGGCTTCCCATATGCTTATACGATGTGGGAAAGCTATCAAAATGAAACAACCGATCCTGTAAAAGAAGATTGGTCAAAAAATATGGGTGGTGCAGAATCGACCATTGGCTATTTAGAGGAGAACGACCAATTGTTAGTTGCCCCTGGTGCCAGCTATGTAGCGCCAGAAGATAGTTCAGAGATCTCTACGTTGCGGAACCAAGCCAAAGCGACAATCATCGAGTACTCTTGGCGAATGGTTTTTGCCAAAGATGAAGCAGAATTTGACCAATTGCTAAAAGAAATGCAAGAAACAGCAGACGGATTAGGCTATCAAACAGTGCTAGAATTTGACATGAATAATGCGAAAGATCAAAACGAAAAACGGGTAGAAGTAGCGAAAGAATTTGGGGACTAATCAAAAACAAAGAATAATAAAAATGGTTGGTCAACGGTTCCTTGACAAAAGTGAGCAAACAGCGTTTGGTTAAGCAATCACTTAAGAAGATTGATCCAGCACCAGCGGATCAGTCTTCTTTCTTTAAGGAGGAAAACAATGATAGTGGATAAAAAAGATCGTCTGCTTTTTATGGGGGATTCGATCACAGATAGTAATCGAAATTATCAAGCGATACCTGCGGGATGGTCGTCATGGGGGGACGGCTATGTTCATCTGATCAACGCCTATACCACAGCATTACTCCCACAAATGGAATTAATGATCGTTAACCGAGGCATCAGTGGAGATACAGTCGTCGATTTGAAGAAGCGTTGGAAGGATGATGTATTGGCATTTCAACCAGATTGGGTAACGATCATGATCGGTGTAAATGATGTGTGGCGGCATTTTGATGGCACATTTGCTCAAACGGAACTGGTGGGGATTGAAAGATTTGAATCAGAGTTGCGTGATTTGATCGCTCAGACATTACCGAGTGTCAAAGGAATGATTCTCTTGACCCCGTTTATGGTTGAAGCCAACAAAGAAGATCCACTAAGAGAAATGCTTACCAACTACCAACACGTGCTTGCTAAAGTAGCGCAAGAGTATGGTATCCTTTTAGGAGATACGCAGGAAAAGTTTGATGATTTTTTGCTTTATCAGTCATCCTATGTCTTAAGCAGTGATCGTGTGCATCCGTCGACTGCAGGACATGTGTTGATTGCAAAAACATGGCTGGAAACAGTCGGTATTTTGGAGGAAAGACCATGATCACAGTAGAAACGATCCACCAAGTCGCGCATCAAGGCCCCTTTTTCCCAAATTGGCAGTCATTGGGCGCTTTTGTTCTACCAGAATGGTTCCCCAAAGCAAAATTCGGGGTCTTCATTCATTGGGGATTGTATAGTGTTCCTGCATTTAATAACGAGTGGTACTCCAGAAATATGTACATCAAAGACCATCCGGAATACGATCACCATATCAACACCTACGGTCCGCAAAAAAACTTCGGCTACAAAGACTTTATTCCCATATTTACTGCAGAAAAATTCGATGCAAATGAGTGGATTCGACTGATCAAACAAGCCGGTGCCAATTATCTTTTTCCCGTTGCAGAACATCACGATGGGTTTCAGATGTACAAAAGCGAGCTTTCTGAATGGAATGCGGCAGTTATGGGACCGAAAAAAGATATTCTTGCGGAATTAAAAGAAGCAGCTGAGGAACAAGGCCTGCATTTTTGCACCTCATCTCATCGTGCCGAACATTGGTTTTTCATGGGACATGGTAAGGAATTGGACAGCGACATCAAGGAACCGTTAGCAAAAGGCGACTTTTATTGGCCTGCTATGCCAGAACCTGATAATCAAGATTTGTATAGCGAGCCATATCCCTCAAAAGAGTTTTTAGATGATTGGCTACTGCGAACCTGTGAACTCGTCGACAACTATCAACCAGAGCTGCTGTATTTTGATTGGTGGATCCAACACGAAGCCTTCAAGGAGCACCTGCAAGTTTTCGCTGCTTACTATTACAATCGTGGGGCTGAATGGGGCAAAAAAGTTGGTATCTGCTACAAACACGATGCCATGATGTTTGGTAGTGGTATTGTGGAGATCGAACGGGGAAAATTTGCCGAACCACAACCTTTTTACTGGCAAACAGATACAGCGATCGCTCGCAATTCATGGTGTTATACCACAACGTTGGATTACAAAACAACGCGTGAGATTTTACAGGATTTGATCGAAGTCGTCAGTAAAAATGGCAATCTTCTTTTGAATATCGGGCCGAAAGGGAATGGTTCGATCCCAGAAAAAGATCAAACGATCTTAAAAGAAATCGGTGCGTGGCTGGATGTAAACGGTGAAGCCATTTATGAAGCGAAACCATGGCGCAAAGCCGGGGAAGGTCCCACGACCGTTGTCTCAGGCCAATTTCAAGAGGCACAGGCGACGACATACACGAGCCAGGATTTCCGCTTTACGGTTCAGGGGGATTCGTTGTATGCTATTGGCATGGCAAGTCCTGAGAATGGACACGCAAGGATCCAAGCACTGGCCCAGTCTAAAGATCAAAATTTGCCAGAATTTCACGGCATCATCCAAACCGTGACGATTCTAGGACACGAAGAACAGCCTATTGATTGGCAAGTGACCGATGAAGGCTTGCAACTAACTTTTGAACCAATTGAAACCGACCAACCAATCGTCTATAAAATTACAATGAAATGAGGCGCAATCCGTGATACATGAAAAAAGAACCGCACTTTTTCCAGAAAGCCAAGCCAGTTTAACCACGTATGTCATGGAAAATTCTCCTGAAATGGAACCAGATCGTGTTCGACCAGCGGTCATCATCTGTCCTGGCGGCGGCTATGAAATGTTGTCTGATCGCGAAGCGGAACCCATCGCCATCAAAATGATGAGCTTTGGTTTCCAAGCCTTTGTGTTGCATTATAGTATCAAACCGGCTGTCTATCCGTTAGCCTTAAAGGAATTGGCGGCTGCCGTTCGTCTTGTGCGCACCAATCATGAGGTCTGGCACGTCGATCCTGAAAAAATCATTGTTGCCGGTTTTTCAGCTGGTGGTCACTTAGCTGCTAATCTGGGTGTGTCTTGGCAGCAACCTTTTCTAGCAGAGGCTTTACAAGGAGCCAATGAAGAATGGCGACCTAACGGGTTACTGTTGAGTTATCCGGTCTTATCTAGTGGTGAACTTGGGCACCAAGATTCCTTCCGTTCATTATTAGCAGATCGCTATGAAACAGAAAAAGCGGCTTTGTCTTTAGAGACTTTAGTCAATGAACAGACACCGCCGACGTTTCTTTGGCATACGTTAGAAGATGGATTAGTCTTGGCGGAAAACAGCCTCCTTTTTGCCGAACAGCTGCGCAAATTTAATATACCTTATGAGCTGCACATTTTCCCTCGCGGTGGTCATGGACTAAGTTTAGGAACACCGGAAACCGCCAACGGCAATCAACACGGGATCGAAGCATCGGTTGTCCGTTGGCCAGAATTGTTTGCTGATTGGGTGAGGTGGAACATCTAAGAGGAATTCAAAAAAACAGTATAATCTTTAATCAATCATCTTTGTCTAATTCTCAAATCCGTTTTTTCAGCAGTATAAAAAGGATTTACTGAAAACATAAGATTGAGTGCTTGGTTCATTTACAAAATTAGGAAAGCGAAAGGGGTATTCAGTGAAAGTCAGATTAAAAGACATTGCAAAAGAAGTAGGTGTATCGATCGCAGCCGTTTCTCAAGTGTTAAATGACAAACCGATTCGGATCACGGAAGAAAAAAAACAGCAAATCAAGCGCTTGGCGGCAGAAAACAATTATACGCCGAATGCTGCGGCTAAAAGCCTGGTTTTGAAAAAAACCAATACGATCGGACTGATCATCCCAGATATCAACAATCCTTTTTTTGCCAACTTGGCCAAGGTCTTAGAAGATTTGCTGCGAAAACAGGGGTATCTGCTGATTTTGGTCAACTCAGATGATAAAGTTGACGTTGAGAAGGAATTGATTCAGCTCCTGATTGACCGCAACGTTGATGCGTTGATCATCGCCCTTTCAACCGAATCCTACGCGGATGAGGTACAAACCAAAGAACGATTGAAGAATCTTTCGGTTCCAATCGTTTTGGTTGATAGAGGAATAGATAACTTTGAGGTCGATCAAGTCTTTTATAATAATCGGCATGGGGGATATATTGCTACCAGTGAGCTAATAAAAAAAGGACACAAAAAGATCGGCACGATGATGAACCCTGATAAAAATATCAATTGTGTGTATCGATACCAAGGCTATTTAGATGCGCTGAAGGAATTCAATCTCCAACGAAAAGACAGTTGGCATGTGGTAACAAAGTTCCAATTTGAAGACGCCTATGAAAAAGCAGACATTCTCCTAAAAAACCGAGATGTAACCGGCATTGTTGCTGGCAACGACTTGATTGCATTGGGAATTATGAAGCGTGCCAAAGAACTAGGAATCAAGGTTCCAGAGGATGTTTCGATCGTAGGATACGACAATCTTGTTTTGAATGATCTTTTAGAAGTATCTCTAACGTCTGTGGAACAAGATGTAAATGATTTAGGTGAAAAAACGGTTCTTGCCTTGATGAATGCAATCAGCGGACAGAAGCCACGTTACGTCCAATTGACACCTAGATTGATAAAAAAGAACAGTGTGACTGAAAGAGTTTCCTAGCGAAACTCTTTTTTACTATTGACAGCGCTTTAAAACGATGCTATTCTTTGTGTGAACATTAGATAAAACGCTTTATCAGATGTTCGCTTTTTTTTTTAGAAAAATGATAAAACGTTTTATCAAAGGTGAGAGGAGAATACGTATGTCAAAAAAAGAAGTCATTATTGATACGGATCCGGGGATCGATGATGCAGTTGCGTTGGGAATTGCTCTATTTAGTGAAGTCTTGGAGGTCAAGTTGATCACGACAGTGGCCGGAAATGTCGGTATTGAACATGTCACCAATAATTTACTGAAACTGCTTTCCTTTTGGGATTTGTCGATTCCAGCAGCACAAGGTGCATCTCAGCCACTAACGCGAGCAGTCAAAGATGCCAGCGATGTTCATGGGGTCACAGGAATGGCCGGCTATTCATTTCCAGAACCAGATCGTTCATTGCTGCTGGAAACTTCAGCTGTGGAAGCGATGTATCAAACGATCAAAAAGAATAAAGAAAAAATCACAATTGTCGCATTAGGTCCTCTAACGAATATTGCTCTTTTACTTAAGATTTATCCAGAAGTCAAAGAAAAAATCGATGAGATCGTTTTAATGGGCGGAGCCTTAGGCAGAGGAAACTTTGGTGTATTGTCAGAGTTCAATATTGCGATTGACCCCGAGGCTGCAACGATTGTTTTTGAGAGCGGCTTACCACTTTCTGTAGCACCATTAGATGTGGGCGCCAAAGCGCTTGTTTACCCAGAAGACAGTGCAAAAATCAAAGAAATGAGTCAAACCGGAGATATGATGGTTCAATTATTCAAAAAATACCGTGGTGGCAGTTTTGGCACGGGGCTGAAAATGTATGACAGTTGCGCGATCGCTTATCTTTTGTGTCCAGAGATGTTCACTGTTCAAGAGACTTTTGTTGCGATCGAAACACAAGGAGCCTACACAGCAGGTGCGACAATTGTCGATCTCAACAATCGTCTGAAGCAGAAAAACAATTGCCGTGTTTGTGTCGATATCGATGAAGCGCTCTTTAAAGAATGGTTTTTACAGGCAATCAGCAAGTGTAAATAGGAGGGGAAAGAAATGATAGAAGCGATTTTAGTACTCGTTGTTTTGGGGATCGTCGGATATTTTATTATTAAGAGTTATAATCCAGCATTGATTTTGATTATTGGGGCACTTGTCTTGCTTTGTGCATCCGTTGCTTTAGGAAATCCACTTTACCCAGAAGGCGAAGGGACTGGCTTGGCCTTATTCGATATTTTTTTAAAGCTTAAAGATACGATCATCTCTCAAGTAAGTTCTGCTGGTCTAGTGATCATGATCTTATTCGGATATTCAGGTTATATGAATCTCATTGGTGCCAATCAAAAAGCTGTCAATATCCTGGTTCAGCCAATGACCAAAATCAAGTCTAAGGCATTATTTATTCCGATCGTTTTCTTATTAGGGAATTTGATGTCGTTAGTCGTCCCAAGTGCATCTAGTTTGGCAATAATTTTGATGGCAATCCTTTATCCACTGCTTCAAGGGATTGGTATCTCTTCCTTAACAGCAGCCGGAGTTATCGCAATGACTGCCACGATCATGCCGACGCCATTAGGTGCGGATAATGTGATTGCGGCTCAGACATTGAATTACAACATCTTAACTTATGTTCTGTACCATGCGAAAATTTCCATCCCAACATTGCTGATCATGGCCATTGTTCATTACTTTTGGCAAACGTATTGTGATAAAAAAGAAGGCAAAGATGCCTTTGTAGAACTAAAAGAAATTGAAAGTAAGTCAGAAGAAACGGCTGTTCCTGGATTTTATGCAATTTTACCACTACTTCCTTTGGTGTTGATCATTATCGTTGGTATAATCGGTATATTCAAAGAAGGTGTAACAATGGATATTTTCGTCCTAACGATGATTTCCTTTTTTGTCGCATTACTAATTGAATGTTTGAGAAAGAAATCTTTCAAAATCGCGCAAGAAAGTGCAGTGGAACTATTCAAAGGAATGGGACAAGGGTTTAGTCAAGTAGTCATGTTGGTTGTGGGTGGATCATTATTTACCACAGCTATCCAAAGCTTAGGAGTGATTGATTCACTAATGAGTGCGGTAGAAAATTCTCAATCTGCTGGCGTGTTAACGGCATTGATATTCAGCGGCGCAACCGCATTGTTCGGTATTTTGAGTGGCGGAGGATTGGCGATGTTTTACGCTGTGATTGAACTGATTCCCGATATTGCCGCTAAAGCGGGAATTGACGGGATTTTGATCGCCTTGCCAATGCAGATGATCGCCAATCTTGGCAGAACGATCTCACCAGTTGCCGCTGTAATTATGATTGTGTCTTCTTCAATCGACGTCAGCCCTGTTCGGTTACTGAAACGAACCAGCGTTCCAACGATCGTTGGGATTATAGCAGTGGTCATTTTGTCGTTGGTATTGCTCCCTTACTAGAGTCATGAATGAACTTCAAAGGGCGTCACGACAAGAATTAGCAGAGATTTTTCAACTGTTCATCGAAGCAAAGCAGCAGATGAATAGAAGGAAAATCTACCAGTGGACTGATACTTATCCCTCCCTAGAAATCTTAGCGAAGGATATCGAGAAAAAGGAACTGTTTGTGTTGAAGGATGAAAATAAAAACATTGTAAGTGCCGGTGTTTTGTCAGTTGACTCATTGTCAAATTGTAGCAAAGAATATCATGGGATAAGAACGATTCAGCGACTCGTTGCGAGACCATCTCAAGCGGGGCAAGGCTTTGGCCGCCAGTGGATCAGAAGCTGTTTGGAACAACAGTGTGATGAAGGGGAAACACTTCTTTCAATCACAAATCATACCAATCTGCCCATGCAGCGATTATTTGTAAAAACAGGGTTTTTAAAGGTTGGTGAAACGACCATTGAGGGTCGGGAAGCCTTTGGCCCTTTTTATATATTCAAGAGAAATAGGTGATTTTTTGAGTAAGATAACGATTTTAGGTAGTGTGAACATGGATATCGTGATCACGACAACACGAATGCCGAGGATCGGCGAAACGATCATTGGGGAGCAAATTGATTATTTTGTCGGGGGCAAAGGAGCAAATCAAGCAGTGGCAGCTTCTCGTTACGGTGCATCAACAAAATTTTTAGGGAAAATCGGGGAAGATACTTTTGGGGAAAAGGTTCTTCAGCACCTCAGCAGAGAAGCTCTCGATTTATCGGCTGTTTCCCGTGAAAAAAATATGTTCACAGGAATTGCGAGTATTTTTAAATTAGCAGAGGATAATTGTATCACTGTCGTCCCCGGTGCGAATGGACTGATCGATGAAGCCTACGTTCAGCAAACAATCAGTGAACTTTCACAAGGGGATATCTTACTTACTCAACTGGAAATTCCTGTGGAAACAATCAAACAAGCATTGATTCTTGCCAAGAAAAAAGGAGTTCTAACGATTTTGAATCCTGCTCCTTACAATGAAATCGTACCGGAACTCCTGCCGTATATTGATATTTTGACACCAAATGAAACGGAATTTGCCGCTTTGATCGGTAAAGAGGCCATTTTGGAAGACGAAATTGAGCAGGTCATTGCTGATTGGCAAAAAAAATATGCCACGCGAATCGTTGTCACACGAGGAAGCAAAGGGGTAACATTTGTAGAAAAGTCACAAGTTGTGACGATTCCATCGAACAAAGTTTCAGTTGTAGACACTACCGGTGCAGGGGATACCTTTAATGGCATCTTGGCAGCAGCTTTAGGGGAAGGAGCCGATTTTTATGAAGCCGTTTCTATGGCGAATAATGGAGCCAGTCTGTCCGTTCAAAAGCTGGGGGCTCAAACAGGAATGCCACTAAGAAGTGAAATAGAAGAGTTTATGAAGCAGCAGGTTGATTCATTTACCTGAAAGGCTATGTACAATTAGCAAACGACTATTCCTGAAAAAAGGCATCTGCGCCTCTAAAAAGAAGCGCAGATGCCTTTTATATAGGTAAGATTTATGCGGTGAAAACAACTGTTCCTTGATAAAAGCTTTTGCTGACGAAGCCTTTACGGGCAACGAATTCTGCCGTACAAGTAGCTGGTGTCAGTAAGAAATCAGCCGAATCACCAACCTTAGGCCATTGCTGCGCACCGTTTTTATCCAATGGGACTTTGCCATCCGTGACTAAACCTAATGCTTGCGTCAAGTCTTCCTGACTTTTGACGGCAAAAATCTCTAAATAGCGGGCCAGTTTTTCTTGTAAAGAACCATCTCCTAGAGAAGACCAAGAATCATAGACGTTGTCGCAACCAATATGAACAGCAACGCCATAGCTTTGCAATTCCTTAAGCGGTGGAATCGTGCCAGGGCTGATGGGAATACTTGAAATGATGTGGATCTCTAAATCTGCTAAGGCTTGAAAGACTTCTTTGCGTTCTGTGCCTTCAAAGTCATTTAGACCAAAGGCGTGACTGATCGCCACATTTCCTTGCATATTGAATTCCTTCGTCAAACGAATCATTTCTTTGACGGTCGCTCTGCCAGCTTCTTGCCGATCGTGAAGATGGAGGTCAATCCCGACATGTCCTTTTTGAGCAAGTTCAAAAGTTGTCCGTAAGGAAGCCTGGTAATCTTGATCGAGTGTATAAGGATCAACACCGCCAATAAAAGATGCTTTGCCCGTTGCTAAGGCTTCTTCAATCAAAGAAGCAGCATTTGAGCGCAATAAGCCATGTTGTGGGAATAAGACCAACTCCGAGCCAAAAGGTTGTTCGGCAACTAATTCGGTAATCGCATCAAAATAACGCAGCTGAGTCATTGGTTCAATATCAATATGTGAGCGGAACATCACCGCACCATGAGGCAGTTCTAAATCGATCAGCGCTTGTCCGCGTTCTTTGATCGATAACGGCAAGGCATCTAATTGGGGAATCTCAGTTTCAAATCGTTCCACCAAGCTAGCTGCCGGCGTTACTGGACGCCAAGGAGTACCTAATTTACTTTTGTCCAAATGACAATGTTTTTCGATCAATCCTGGCAACAATAACTGATTTCCCCCATCAATGATCGTCGCTTCGCTTGATGCCTGCCATTCGGTCATCGGCACGATCTTCGCTATTTTTCCATCATTGATCCCGATTGCTGTATTTTCTGTTTTGGTTCCATAAGACCAATCGCCTTCTTTTAAATAACTCGTCTCAAGTTGTACATTTGTAAGCCATAAATCCAAGAAATCGCCTTCTTTCGTATTTGCTTCATGGTATCACAAGTAAAGCTGGTTCCCAACCAAATCGCTTGCAAAAAAACAGACAATCTAAAACGTTTTAGTATTTACGCGATTTTCCATTAGGAAATCGGAAAAAATAAAAATTATTTTTTATGAAAACGCTTGAATAGAGAAAAGATGTCTGGTAATATGTGGATGTAACGAAAAGGTTTTCGAAAAAAGGGGGACAAATATGCTGTTACTAAGATTGCTAGCATTTTTGATTGATTGCATGATCATTTTTTTACCAAGTACCATGCTTAGCTATCTCCTAATGGTACCTGCTGGAGTAACGATTGTCTTGCCACAACTTCTCTTTGTGGTCTACAACATGATTTGTTTGAGTAGTTTTGAGGGGAAAACGATTGGCAAACATTTTGCGAAACTCGTTGTTTTTACGAATCAACGTAATTTATTAACTGTAGGAATGAGGGAAGTAGCAAAATTGCTCTACTTTTTACCAATGATCGGTTGGTTGTTTTTCACTGGTTCTTTCTTCCTCTATCTAGGTACGAAAAAAACGTTACACGACATTTTAGGACAAAGTGTAGTGGGGTTCAATAAGAAACAGGGGAATGATCAGTATGAACGAAACCTCCTTCGATGAGTTGTTAACAGGGAATCCTTTATTGGAGATCAATACACAAGCGCTACTTTTGTTAGTTATTTTTGCTTGGGCTAGTGCGAGTCTTATTGCTTGGAAGTGGCGAAACGAATACCAAGCCGCAAAAATAATTAGAGATTATGCTTACTATGCGCCACTCCACTTGATCGTAGGATGGGTGTTTCTTAACGCAGCAATTGTCCTAGTAATTGGTAGTTATTTCATGGGCTTGATTGTACTTTTGTTTCGGTCCAATAACTATTTTTATAAATAAAAAATTTTTGAAAGAAACTAAAACGTTTTCTGAAGAAGTAGGAGGAAAAAATGGAGACAGCGATGCAGTATTTAAAAGAAGACCCTTGGAAAATTACGGAAAAGACCTTTGATACAAAATGGTTAGGCAAAGCAGAAGCCATCATGTGTTTGGGCAACGGGTATCTGGGGATGCGCTCTGTGACAGAAGAGAAATATGTTGGCGAAACGCGTAATCTTTTTGTTGCAGGAACCTTTAATAAATTCGACGAAAATGAAGTGACTGAGCTTCCTAATGTGCCGGATATGATTGGAATGGAGCTCCTTTTTGATGGCGAACGATTAGATTTATCAAAAGGCAAATATTCAAACTATTCACGTGTCTTAAATTTGAGAACTGGGGAACTCACGCGCTCCTTTCAATGGAAACATGGTCAGATTAATGTCGAACTGACTTTTAAGCGATGTGTTTCCTTTGCCCAAAAGCATGTGTTTGCGCAACAAGTGCTGGTTGAAAATTTAGGAAAAGAAGTCACGTTGGAAATTATTTCTGGTATTGACGGACAAAAGACAAATAGCGGCTCGCAGCATTTTACTGAAGGTGACAAATCATTAACAGAAAATCGTTTCTTACAAATGATGCCAAAGACCACTCAATCTAAGATCGACTTTGTTCTTTCGACAGCACATAATCTAGAAAAAACAGAAGATTGCTATGATGGAACCAAGAAGCGGATCGAGATGGGAAGACGGAAAATCTACAATCGTTACTGGCAAACCTTGGCACCTAATGAGACGTTGAAGCTTGAGAAGTTTTCTTCTGTTTATACCACGATCGATAAAGAGCATTTAGGAAAGACACCACAAGATTTGAAGAAGATTGCCCTTGAAGAGCTGAAAGAGATTCGCAAAAACGGCTATCAGGAATTAGCAAAAGCTTCAGCAACGGCATGGGACAAAGAAGTCTGGTCCGTCTTTCCAATCAAAATCAAGACAGAGAACACACTAGATCAATTAGCGATTCATTTTGCAAAATATCATCTACATGTGATGACACCAGCCCATGACGAACGCATGAACATAGGTGCCAAAGGCTTATCTGGGGAAGGGTACAAAGGACATACCTTTTGGGATACAGAGATTTTTATGCTGCCATATTTTACCTTCACACACCCAGAAATCGCCAAAAAATTAGTGACTTATCGCTATTTAGGTTTGGCTGGTGCCCATAAAAAAGCTACTGATAACGGCTATCAAGGCGCCCAATTTCCGTGGGAAGCTGCTTGGCCTGAAGATGGTGAGACTACGCCAGTTTGGGGCGCTGCGGATATCCTTACGGGCTTACCAACGAAAATTTGGTCAGGATTTATTGAACAGCATATTACCAGCGATGTCACCTACGGCATCAAACAATTTATTGATGTAACGAATGATCAACAATTTGCATGGGAAAAAGGCTATGAAGTGATTTTTGATACGGCGATCTTCTGGGCGAGTCGTTTAGAGTGGTCCGAAGAAAACCAGCGCTTTGAAATTTTAGACGTAGTCGGACCAGATGAATATAAGGAGCATGTCGATAATAATGCTTTCACGAATCATACTGCGCACTGGAACATTCAATTAGCTATTTCATTGTATGAAGAGTTGAAAAAGAACCAGCCAGAACAATTTACGAAACTAGCTGAAAAATTACCATTAAATGAAGCTTATCAAGAATGGCAAGCAAAAGTAGCTGCTATTTATTTACCGCAACCGAATGAAGCGGGAATCATCCCGCAAGATGATACCTATTTGACGAAAAAAGAGATCGATCTCACGAAATATAAAAATGATTCGCAAGTAGGCACACTGTTCCATGAGTATAACTTAGAACAGGTCAACGAGATGCAAGTTTCGAAACAAGCGGATGTTCTTTTGCTCTTGTTCTTATTTGAGAACCTTTTTCCAAAAGAAGAGAAACGGTTGAATTGGGATTACTATGAGCCGAAAACGTTGCATGATTCTTCCTTATCCTTATCGACACATGCCATCCTCGCTGCTGATATAGGGGAAGTAGCACTTTCTTATGATTTGTTTCAACAAGCAATCAACATTGATATGGGAGAAAATATGCTGTCTTCCAATGAAGGGATTCATGCAGCATCACTCGGCGGTATTTGGCAAATGACGGTCTTCGGCTATGGTGGTGTCCGTTGTTTAGACGGCCAGTTAAGAATCGAACCACATTTACCAAAGGCTTGGGAAGCACTTGAATTTGGTATTATGTGGCACCAACAGCCATTAAAGATTGAGGTCACACAGGAAGGTTTTACGGTCACCAACCATGGGGAGCAAGCGATTGAGTTTATCGCTTTTGATAAGGTTTATCTGCTTGAAGAACAAATCAAAATCACTTTTTAGGGGGAAATAAAATGACTGGATGGAAAAAAGTAGTAGGAACAGGGCTTCTATTGTCTGGAGCAGTGGTGCTGGCAGCTTGTGGTGGAAACGAAGACACCAGTAGTTCGACAGATCAGACGGATTTCACGGGGGATTCGTTAACGATCGGTGTTTGGGGTGGCAACGAGGCAGAAGAAAAATCGTTGGATGAAATGATCCAATCTTTTGAAGAAGCAACGGGTGCTACAGTTGAAAAGAAAGTATATACCGATTATAATACCCAAATTCAAGCTGACATGGCTGGTAGAACGGCACCAGATGTCTTTTACGTGGATGCCTATATGTTCCCATGGTTCTCAGAGAATGGCACACTTGCAGAGCTGGATCCGGCTAATTTTGAAAGTGAGCAGTTTTATGATAGCTTGATCGATGCTTTTACGACTTCGGATGGACAACTGCAGGCTGTTCCCAAAGATATGTCAACTTTAGCACTCTATTTCAATACAGCGATTTTTGAAGAAGCGGGTGTGTCGATCGATGAAGTGCCAGACACACTTGAAGCGTATGTTGAGTGGCTGCCGTCGTTCCAAGAAAAAATCAATGAGGCGTATGGTGACGGAAATGTTTTTGCCATGAGCTATAACCAAGATATGGCTCGCAACTATCATCTTGCAACGCGTGAAAATGCTCAACCAATCAATGAAGATGGGACGGCTAATTTGGCTGATCCAGCAGTAGTTGATAATCTTTCTATTTTAAAAGAGTTGGTCGATACGAAAGCAGCTGTTACACCGCAAGATATCGGAACAGGTTGGAACGGCGAAGCTTTTGGTTCTGGAAAAATTGCGATCATGGATGAAGGAAACTGGGTGTATGAGACACTTAAGACAGAATTTCCTGATATTCCTTTTGTTGTAAAAGAAATGCCAACGTATAAAGGAACGGAAGGGTCAATGATGTTTTCTGTCGGTTGGGGAAAATATGTTGGGACTGAAAAAAGTGCCTTGGCAGATAAATGGATTCAACACGCTACTGGTCAAAGCGGTATGCAAGCATGGGTTGAAGGAACCGGGACATTACCTAGTCGTCAAGATGTAGCAGATGCGGCCAAAATCACAGAAAACAGTGACTTGAATGTTCACCTAGAGGCTTGGGATTATGCAACGATTTGGCAAAAGGGCACCACTTTAGATACGATCAACAAAGCCTATCAAAACTTTTTACCGAATGCTTTAAATGGAAACATGACCTTTGAAGAAGCAATGGAAGCTGCTGATGAACAAGCGAACGCAGATATTACAGCAAACTAGTCTGAATTTGAACGAGGGAGAGGAACTCCTCTCTCTTTTCTTTTGGGAAAGGTGACAACATGATGGAACGAAAAAAAACTAACTATACAAAAAGCCAATGGCAAGAAATCCGACAAGCGTGGCTCTTTCTGGCTCCAGCAATCATTGTCGTAGGAATCTTTTTCGTCTTAGCTGTTCTCTTTGCTTTTTATCTATCTTTCAACGACGTCAATTTGTTTACCAATACATTTTCTTTTAAAGGGATAGAAAACTATTTACGTATCTTCACCGATCAAAAAGCGCGAATCGCTCTTAGAAATACGGCCACGTTTGCCTTGGTCGTCGTTCCGTTACAAACGATTTTTGCTTTGATTATCGCGTATATTTTAAGCAGCAAAGGAATCAAGGGGAAGAAACTGTTTCGGATGGTTTATTTTTTGCCAACTTTAACTTCTAGTTCAGCATTGACGATCATCTTTATGTTTATTTTTAATATTTACGGTCCAGTCAATGACTTATTTATGAATTTAGGATTTTACTCAGAACCAATCAATTTTTTACAAGAACCGGCCTATGCGTTGAAAGTGATTATGGTAATGAATATCTGGTCGACCGTGCCTTATTATATGACGATCTATTTGGCTTCTTTAGTTGATCTGCCTCATTCTTTGTACGAAGCAGCAGAGATCGATGGTGCGACAACCGTGGATAAATTACGGTATATCACGATTCCTTATCTACGCCCAATCACTACCTATGTACTGCTGACGGGGATCATTGGTACCTTTCAGATGTTTGACCAGGCGTATATCTTCTCGAACGGATCAGGGGGACCCAACAATTCGACTCTGACCTTGTCACTAATGATTTACCAATACGCCTTTGGACAAATGAACACGATGGGGTATGCGGCAGCATTAGCGATCGTTTTAGCAATTATTATCTTTATCACGTCACTTTTAGCAGAAAAATTGAACAAAGAAAGAGGGTAACGTCCGTGAGAGGAAAAGAGAAAACAAAAATTTTAAAGATCTTGCTCTATACGATCTTGATTCTTTATGCAGTACTGACCTTTTATCCTTTTGTCTGGGCAATTGCTGCATCTTTCAAACCCTATAGAGAAATTGTTTCTGGGGATATGAGTTTGATCCCCAATGAGTTTACTTTAGACAATTTTCGATATGTCTTGGGGCGCTCTTCTTTGTTTATGCGCTGGTTTCTAAACTCCGTGATTATATCCGTTATTGGAACGACCATCAATATTTTATTAAATACGATGGCAGGTTATGCCTTAGCAAGATTAAATTTTCCGGGGCGTGAACGAATTTACTATGGGTTTTTGGCATTGATGATGGTGCCAGCTCAGGTTTTGTTGATTCCAAATTACTTAATCTTGATGAATCTAGGAATGTTAGATAGTTTTTCAGCGTTGATTTTACCAGCTGCGATCAACATCGGGAATATCTTTATGATGCGTCAATTCTTTTTATCTTTTCCAAAAGATGTGGAAGAAGCTGCGGCAATCGATGGTCTCGGCAGATTTCAAACATTCTTTCGTATCGTGATGCCATTAGCAAAACCATCCATCGCAACACAAGCTGTCTTTATTTTTATGGGCTTTTGGAACGAATTCATGAAACCAATGCTCTATTTGACCACGCCAAGTAAATATACTTTGACTCTAGGGTTGCAGACTTTCCAAAGTCGAAATGGTGGTGTACGATGGGATCAGACGATGGCGGCAAGTGTGATCACGATCATTCCCATTGTGATCATTTACTTGCTGTTCAACAAATATTTCTTACAAGGAGTGCGAATGGATGGCGAAAAATGATTCATTTAAAGTAAGAGCACAGGAACTTTCTCATCAAACCCCTGAATACTTAGAAACATTGTTTGCAGTTGGCAATGGTCAAATTGGCGTGCGTGCAGGTCACCCCTTAAAAGTCAATGAGCTTTACGAGGGAAACCCAGGCTCCTTTGTTAATGGTTTTTTTGATAGTGAGACGATCCAATATGGTGAATGGGCATACGGCTATGCCAAAGAGCATCAGACGATCATCAAGCTGCCGAATCTAAGAGGCGTACGTTTACAGATTGGTGACGAGGACTCTAGTGCTTCAGAATGGCAAGTAAAGCCTATACAAATGACTTTGGATTTGGAAAAAGGCGTGTTGGATGAATCCTATAAAGTAGTAACGCCACTAGGTAAAACTTTTGAATTGGTGATGCAGTCGTTTGCCTCTGTGACACGAAGTGAACTTTACGTCTGTCAGTATCAAATTAAGAACACCAATTTCTCAGAGCCAATTTCCATAACACATCCGTTAGAACAAAAAGCAGCAATTGTTCAAACAGATGATCCTCGGGTTGCCAGTAAAGCACATCACTTACGAAAAGCTGATTATCAGGATTATGCGATTTGGACTGCTGAAAATAGTCAACGAAGTATAGCAATTCGAGTGATCAATGGCGAAAAGCAAGTACAAGCAGAGGAAACGCTTACGACGGTTTTCCAAATGAAACTACTTGAAGATAATCAAAATCACGAAACACCTTTTAACCAAGAGTTAGCCGATTTTGAAGTTCTCTTGCAAGAGCAGCAACAAAGTTATCAGCAATTTTGGGCGGCAAGTGATATCCAAATCGAAGGAGATCCAGTTCTTCAAAAAGGCATTCGGTTCAATTTGTTTCATTTGAATCAAGGTGCGGGGCGAGACGGCAGAACAAATTTCGCAGCCAAAGGATTGACTGGCGAGGGATATGAAGGGCATTACTTCTGGGATACGGAAATGTATCTGTTGCCATTTTTTATTTTCACGAACCCTGAAATAGCCAAGGCATTGCTTTCCTATCGCGGGAAGATCTTGCCGCAAGCCAAACAACGGGCGCAGGAGCTAAGCCAAGAGGGTGCTTTGTTTGCTTGGCGAACAATTGATGGAAATGAGACGAGTGCTTATTATCCAGCGGGAACTGCCCAAGTCCATATCAATGCGGATATCGTTTATGCATTCCAATTGTATGAACGAGTGACTGGCGACCAGGCATTCATCGAAACGGTTGGCAGTGAAGTTGTTTTTGAAACGGCGAAATTCTGGTTGAGCTATGGCGATCTAGTAGAAAAAGAGGGCAAACTTGCCTTTTGCATCAATGGAGTGACTGGACCTGATGAGTACAGTGCCCTTGTTAATAATAATTTTTATACGAATAAAATGGTTCAAAATAATCTATATTATGCCATTGAGTTAGCACAGCGGTATGGTAAATACCAAGAAACAATTAGTGCTTGGCAGCAAGCAGCCGACTTAATGTACTTTGGTTACGATGAACAGCGAGGGATTACGAAGCAAGACGATGGATTCTTAGAACAAGCAGTCTGGCCATTTGAAACTACACCTGCTGAAAAGTATCCTCTCCTGCTGCATTATCATCCAATGGTCATCTACAAATATCAAGTCTGTAAGCAAGCCGATACGGTTTTGGCCCAAATGCTCTATACAGGAGACTTCAGTCTTGAGCAATTAAAAAAAGATTATGACTATTACGAACAAGTGACGACGCATGATTCCTCCTTGTCTCGTTCTATTTTTAGCGTGATGGCGAGTCGAATTGGGGATTCTGAAAAAGCCTATCGTTATTTTATGGATACGGCTTTGATGGATTTAACGGATCTCCAAAAAAATGTTGTCGATGGCATTCACGCAGCAAATATGGGGGGAAGTTGGCTGAGCTTGATTTACGGTTTTGCAGGGTTGTATTACGATCAAGGCCTGCGATTAGCGAATCATTTGCCACAGAAAATAAAAGAACTAAAATTTACGCTCTTTTATCAAGGAGAACCTGTTAAAATCAGTTTAAAGGATCGCGATATTGACTGTCAGTTAGCGGAGACAACCCAATTGTTCGCTACGAAGACTGATGGTTGTATTTGGATAAAGGAGAGATAGCAAATGCGAACAACGATTCGCGATGTGGCAAAGGCAGCCGGTGTATCAATAGCGACTGTATCCAAAGTTTTTAACGGGTATAGTGATATCAACCAACAAACCAAGCAAGAAATTTTAAAAATAGCGAAAGAATTAGACTATTCCCCAAACATGGCAGCAAGGACACTGTCTTCGAAGAAACAACAAACCATCGCCTTGATTTTAAATGAGTTGAATTTCAACCGAAAATCAACGATGCCTTTGGAAGTGTTGAATGGGGTCTATCGTTATACGGATCAGTCAGATTTTGAGTTTGTCTTTTATGGGACAAGTACTGAGAAACAAAAGCAAAAGACGTTTAGTCAGTTCTGCAATGAGCACAATATCACTGGTGTAGTGATCCAAGGGTTAAAAACCACCGATCCTTACTACCAGGAAGTACAGCAAACCTCTTTGCCGACAGTTCTGATTGATATGGAAATCGACAATCCTAAGATCGGCTTGGTTTCGATTGACAATGAAAAAGCGGCGCAAGAAGCTGTGGATTTTTTGATTGCCAATAATCATCGACAAATTGGCATGATCAACGGGAGTCGTGATGCCAATGTCAGTGAACTTAGAGAAAAAGGCTACCGCGCTTCTTTGGCAGCGCATGGCTTGTTAGTGAATGAGTCGTATATCCAGTACGCCAACTATGAAGAAGAAATTGCCTATTTGATTTGTAAAAATCTGTTAGAAAATAATCAAGAAATCACTGCACTGTTCTGTGCTAGTGATATTATGGCAATCGGAGCGATACGAGGAATCAAAGACATGGGCTTGCGGGTTCCTGAAGATATTTCGGTCATCGGGTTCGATGATATTATTTTGGCTAGCTACGTAACGCCTGAATTAACAACCGTTGCCCAAGATATGGAACGAATCGGTTATGAAGCAGCTGAATTACTAGCAGACATCATCACCAATCAAGCAGAAACGAGCCATCGAAAAATTAGTCCCCATCAATTAAAAGTGCGACAGTCGGTAGAGAAAATCAGCGAGGTTCGCTAAATAAAAAAGACATGACCTTCATTGAGTGAAGATCATGTCTTTTTTTGTGGAGAAGAAAACTCAAACAAATTGGTCGGTCATATGTGGCAACAACAAAGTGAAAGTCACGACCATTCGTTTTTTTCATAAGAAGCAAAGCACAAGGCAAGCAACTTCTTGTAGAAATTTCCCTTAATGAAAGGGAAGATATACCTATGGAGGTTGCTTGGGTTTGACTCTAAACTAGTAAGCGAGGGAGAGAGAGATGGAAAAATTAAGCCTATTGTTGTTAAGAACACTTTCGGAGCATGACGGTTTTATGACGAGTAAAGCGGCTGCTGCCGAGTTGGGTGTTAGCAGAAAAACCGTTCGCCGTTATGCAGAAGAAATCAACCAGCATCAAGAACGATACGGTTGTATGATTCAAGCGAAAAAAGGGAGTGGGTTGTATTTACAAATAACGAACGAAGAAGCTTTTCAGCGAAGGAAAGAACAAGCGTCCCACAATGACGACTTTGTTTCTAGAATTATTGAATTCTTTATTCAAGAAGAAACGTATATTAAATCCGAAATGCTTTGCGAACGCTTATTCATTTCTCAGAGTAAGCTATCTCAAGAATTGAAAAAGCTGCGACGGATACTAAGCCATTACCAGCTATCCATTCAAACGAAGCCGTATTACGGAATGAAACTTAGCGGTAGCGAATTTGACTTGAGACGGTTTATGGCTAGTAATTATTTGCAAAGAACCCATATCAAGCAGTTAGAAGAGGGCACAATCAGCGAAGATACACCGTCGCTTCTTCACCAGCAGATAAAAGCGATCGTTTCGTCGGAGTTTTCGCAAAAAGCCTACCCCATGTCGGAGGCTATTTTGAACAATCTGGTGAATCATTTAGCGATCGCTGTCTTACGCATGCAAAGCGGCCGCTACTTAGATCGAAACCTACCGATCAGCGGCAGGACCAATGATGAGCAGACATTACTAGGAGAGCGAATCATCGCCAGAATTGAAAAAGAGTGTGCTGTACATTTTACCGAATACGAGCGAAATTATGTTTTAGGGCAAATCGTTGGCAAACGAGTAGTCCCTAGAAATGAAAAGATGACTGTTTCAGATGAAGCAGCAGAATTGGTCAGCAAAATTTTAAAAGCGATCAAGGAAAGCCGCCAAATCGATTTCAGTAAGGACTTGGATCTGCAAACGATGTTGATGTTGCACTTTGCTCCGCTGATCGATCGGATCGAATTGGGGATCGAGCTGAAAAATCCTTTGTTGAATGAGGTGAAGGTACACTGTAATGTCGCTTATGATTTAGCCATTATTGCCGGTCAAGTCATTGCAAAGCAATTTGAAAAGACCGTCAGTGATCATGAACTCAGCTATTTGGCGATGCACTTTGATGTGGCTTTAAATAAGAAAGATTCGCAAACACAGCGCAAGTATATTTTAGTGGTCAATGACCTCGGCCGAGCGGCCAATACCTTCCTTAAAGAGAAATTTGAGTTTTATTTTCGCAATTATATCAAGAAAGTCACGGTATGCAATCCTTATGAATTTTTGCAAATGATCGAAGAGCAGGAGTTCGATTTTATCTTTTCTTCGATTCCACTTCCTTACGAAGGAACGATTCCTGTTATGAATGTTGATTATTTTATGCAACCGGATATGATCAAAAAGATCGAAGCCGCATTGGCCGCTATCTTCACAGAAGAAGTGCTTTTGAACTACTTTAAGGAATCGTTATTCATCTGTGAACAAGAATTTGAAACAAAAGAAGCGGTGTTGCATTTTTTATGCCAACAAATCAAAGAACAGTATTCAATGCCTGAGAATTTTGAAACGTTGGTTTTTGAACGAGAAGCCTTTTTTGGAACCGATTTCTTGCCGTCAGTCGCTTTCCCTCATCCCAATGCGCTGATTGGTGCAGAAACGGTGATTGCCGTTGCAAACTTGAAAAAGCCAGTGTTCTGGTACAAACAGACGGTTCGTCTCGTTTTCTTATTAGTGATTGCTGAACAAGATCACTTAAAAGTGAAACCGCTGAATGATCATTTGATCAAACAATGTTCTTCGTTGGATAAAGTAAACAAACTAGCTGCGACAACGGACTTTATGACGTTCATTAATTATTTAAAGGAGTAGTGTATGACAAATGAAAAAGTAACCTTAGAAGGTGCGTATAATTTTCGCGATTTTGGCGGCTATCGGACCAAAGAGGGCAAATACGTAGTGACTGGAAAACTATATCGCTCAGACGAATTGAGCAAATTGACAGAAGCCGATCAGAAAAAATTAGCAGCTCTGGGAATTGAGAAAATTATTGACTACCGCAATGCCCAAGAAAGAGCAGACAATGAAGACAAACCCATTGGGAATGCTCAGATACTTTATTTGACGCCAATTGCTGATATTGCTGCTTTAGCTTCTTCAGAAGAAGGGGAGCCAATGGCGCTTTCTGCAGAAAAAATCACCGCCGAAGTTGCAAAAGAATTGATGATTCGGCAAAATTATGAATTTGTTGAAAACAGTCAATGCAAGACCGTTTTCAAAGAAGTATTGGCCATTCATTTGGAAGCTGAAGGTGCAGTGGTTCAGCACTGCCGTGGTGGCAAAGACCGCACCGGGTATGGCGTTGCCCTGATTCAGTTACTGTTGGGTGTCAGTTATGAAGAGGTCATGGAAGATTACCTGCTGACCAACGAGTACAAAAGGGAGAAAAATACCAAGAGTCTCAAGCAGATACAAGAAGAAACGAACAACCCCGATTTTGTGGCAGCAATGCGATACTTCAAAGAAGCTGATCGGTGTTTTTTACAAACCGCTTTGGATTTGATTGAGGCTCATGGGGGGATTGAAACATATGTAAAAGAAGAACTGGGTTTTTCACAGCAGAAAATCCAGCTACTTAAAGATGAATACTTGCGGGATTAAGTGAAGGAGGACCTTATGAATACACTGAAAGATAAAATACTAGCTGCAGCCGTTCAAGTACAAAACAATATTTATATGAAAGCCATTGCCAATGCAATGATGGGCTTAATGCCCGTCATGATGATCAGTTCCATTGCCTCCTTGATCAATGCGATCGACATTGGGGCAACGCAACAGATAATGGAACAAATTGGTTTGAAAGCATTATTAACCCAAGTCAACGCGATGACGATCGATGTCGTTTCCGTTTATGTCGCCTTTCTAGTTGGCTATAAATTAGCCGAGCATTTAAATGCGGATCAACTAAATGCCGGTATCATGAGTTTGGTATCATTTTTGATCTTGAGTCCGATTTCGACTTTAGAAGAAACCCGTACGATGGAGTTGTCGACCCTTGGCTCCGGTGGGATGTTTGTCGCCATGTTTGGCGGATTGTTGGGTGCCAGAATTTACATTTTATGTGTACAGAAGAATTTGATGATCAAAATGCCGGATTCGGTACCGCCGATCGTCAACAAATCCTTTGCAGCGATCGTGCCAGCAATTATTGTTTCAGCCATTATGGGCATCATTTACGTGGGTATGGCGGCAACTCCTTACGGCACGCTGACAGATATGATCTATACTTGGGTACAAGCTCCATTGACCTTATTAGGAGCGAATATTTTTGCTTGTATGATCATTGTGGCGTTTATCGAATTTCTTTGGTTCTTTGGCATTCACGGAGTGTTGGCTGTTTATCCGATCTTGATGTTGGTCTTTTACCAACCAGGGCTTGATAATCTGGCGGCGTACAGTGCCGGCCAAGCATTACCACATCTGTTTACGATTGGGTTTATTTTGAACAATCGCGGGGCTCGTTCATTTGCAGTCGCTTTACTGGCTATTTTTGGCTGCAAATCAGAGCAACTAAAAGCTGTTGGTAAAATTGGATTGATCCCTTCCATGTTTGGTATTTCTGAGCCAATCAAATTTGGGATTCCTCAGGTGATGAATATCAGAATGCTGCTTCCCTTGATGTTAACACCGGCTGTTTCCGTGTTGTCAGCATATCTCTTAACAATTGTCGGCTTTTTGCCTTACCACAATGGAGTCAATATCCCAACTGGCTTTCCGATTATTTTCGGTGGCTTCTTAGTGAATGGCTGGCAAGGGATCATTGCACAATTGATCCAATTTGTCTTATGTATCATCATCTACATCCCTTTTATGCGTCTGCAAGACAAAGCAGCACTAGCTGAAGAAAAGAATCTGCAAGCCCAAGCGGCAGTCGTTGAGTAACAAATAACGAGAAAATGGAGGAAAAATGATGAAAAAAATAGTGTTAGTTTGCGCTGGCGGCATGTCTACTGGCGTCTTAGTAAATAATATGAAGAAAGCAGCGCAAGAAAAAGGAGAAGCGGTGGCGATCGATGCGTTCTCCATTGAATCTGTCACGACTGCAGCAAAAGATGCTGATTGCGTACTGTTAGGACCGCAAGTTTCTTACCGATTAAATGAAGTCCAAGGCTTAGTTGCTTGTCCAGCAGCCAGTATCGACATGCGCACCTATGGCATGATGGATGGAAAAAAAGCATTGGAACAAGCACTTGAACTAATAGGAGAGTAGAATGGAAGAAAAAGAACAAATTTGTTTTCAGATTATCTCGCAAGCGGGTATGGCAAGAAGTTGCTTTTTTGAAAGTATTCAAAAAGGAAGAGAAGCCCAGAATCTGGCTGCACTGCAAGCAATCGAAAAAGGAAAAGAACACTATCATGAAGCCCATTTGGCACATCGGAAGTTAGTTCAACAAGAAGCTCAAGGGGACAAAGTTTGGATGTCCTTACTATTAAGTCATGCGGAAGATCTTTTGATGAGCGCAGACATCATGAGTGAGCTTGCAAAAGAGTTTCAAGGGTTGTATGAAGAAATTCAGGCAATTAAGCAAACGATTCAGTCTACTGGCTCCTAGCCGAAAATCGCAATAAGAAAAAGAAACGAAGTGTCAGTCTTTTGACAATACACTTGGTTTCTTTTTGCTTAAATTTGGCACGCAAGTTGACAGGATTGCTTGAAAGTGTAGGATAGAAGAAAGATGGAACTTTAAATCAAGGCAAGGAGTCGGACGATGAAAGTTTTAAAATCCCATACCGCACTTTTGATCATCAGCAATACGATCACGATCATCCCGTATCTTTATTTCTTATCTTTGAGCAAAGAGCAGTCGCTAAGTGCAGCATTAGCCTTTGCGCTCTTTTATACCTTTCGCATGACAGGGGTCTTTTTCTTACAGACGCTTACGGCGCTTTTTGCACCATCATTGTTAGCAGCCAGTGTCTTGATCGGCGGCGCCGGCGCATTGGTAGGTATCTTGAGCACTTGGTGGAGCGTGGCACTCTTGCCAGCTGCTGGTTTGTTGGGGATCAGTGCTTCTTGGCTGCCGCCAGCTGATCTGATGGTACGACAAAAAGCCAAGCTCACTGAACAGCCGCTGAAAAATGATTGGAAGGAGGCGCTGTTCTTTCTTTTTGTTTTACTGTTTGCCTTACGGTTGCCTGATGACCTTCAAGGCGTTGGCCTATTTGGCAGTTATTTTGCACTCTTTGTGCTGGCAGCTAAGAGTAGTCAAACCTTCAACAACCTCCCAAAAAGACCGTTGATGCAGCGCAACCAGTTATTCAACAAGCAGTTTTTGTTGTATTTCTTTTTCTTTCTCTTACTGTTTGGCTTGCGAGCAGCCAGGCTGATCAAGTCGAATGCCCTGTTTGAGTGGGCGATTACTGGCTTCTTGTTTCTCTTTGCTTTGCTGCTGATCACTTTAACGAAACGCAGCCGCTCGTGGAAACAGCCGCTTCACTTGAACATCCTCACCTTTATTCGGGGAGTGATCGGTAACTTTCTTTTTCTTTTCGGCTCGGTCTATGTTACCGGTCGATTTGGGGCACAAGCGCTTAGTACTCACGTTTACTTGCCTTATGCACTGGGCCTTTTTGGCGCAATGTTTCTCGGAGGAAAACTCGCACGCTTGCTAGAAAAACAGTTAGTACCGGCGTATTTGCTTGGATTGATGGTTGGTGTTCTTCTATTTAGCAGCGATCTTTTGATCCCAATAAGTTTATTTGTCATTAGTTTCTTTAATGCGGGATTGAATCAATGGCTCACGAAACAGTATTTGGCGGCAAAACCGGAAGCAATTGAACAGCAGAGCTTGGCCAAGTATGCCACACAAAGCAAAGGGAGTCTGGTACATCAATTTCTTTTGATGACACTCCTATTTATTATTCTTCGTTTTGAACATCAGCCGCTGGCTTTCTTGTTTCAGCTATCAGGAACGACGGCAACGAATCAGACCTCAAGGATCCAAAGCTTTTTAGAGCCAGCAAAATGGGGCTCGATTGCAGGAGTACTCTGTTTGCTAGTAGGTGGACTGGTGGTATTTTATCGGCAACTAAAGAAAACAAAAGTATAAGCGTCGTTAACTGACACTGTCTTATTTCTAGACGGTGTCTTTTTTTGAAATCGCATAAAAACCGAACATTTATCGTTTTATCTTTCTTTATGATAGTGAATTTTATTGCACTATTTTCGAATAGCGTTAAAATAAGAACATCGTGTTAGTGAAAAAGGAACATTAAATGAACGGCTTTTTCCTGACAATGTCTTAGAGAACGGGGGAAATCAAACAAATGGCAACCATTCACTATTTTAAAGGAGATGTTTTCCATACGCCAACTGATGGAAAACTAGAATATATAGAAGAAGCTTTGATTCAAGTCGATGACGCAGGGATCATCGTAAAAGTGACTGCTAAAACAGATCAAGGGTATGAGTCAGAGCTGGCGAAAGCATCAGAGAATCTGCAGGCATTATCTGCAGGCCAGTGTTTTTTACCTGGGTTTGTTGATCTGCATGTCCATGCACCGCAATGGCCGCAAGCAGGGATCGCGTTAGATGAACCGTTAAATGTCTGGTTAGATGAATGCACGTTTCCGCTGGAGGCAAAATATGCCGATCCAGCATTTGCCAAAGCTGTCTATCAGGATTTGGTGGCACAGTTGTTGGCAAGAGGAACGACAACGGTTCTTTATTTTGCAACGATCCATCTAGAAGCGAGCCTTCAATTGGCGAAGATTTGTGCCGCTCTTGGTCAACGGGGATTAGTCGGAAAAGTCGTTATGGACGATCCTCAAGCCAATCCTGCTTTTTATCGGGACGCATCAACAGAAGAGGCATTAGCGGATACAGAACGTTTTATTCAAGAAGTACAAGCAATCGCAAAGACCGCACCTCAAGGCGTTTATCCTGTGGTTACTCCGCGATTTGTCCCGAGCTGTACCGATGAAGGCTTGGCAGGGTTAGGCGCATTGGCTCAAAAATATGATGTCCATGTTCAGACCCACTGCAGTGAAGGGCAATGGGAACATGACTTTGTTCAAGAGCGATTTGGCAAAACGGATACCGAAGTGCTGCAAGATTTCGGCTTGTTGCGAGAAAAAGCAGTGATGGCTCATGGCAATTTCATCAGCCCAGCTGACGGCGCCCGTTTTGTCGAAAGCGGCGCCGCAGTTGCGCACTGTCCCATCTCAAATGCCTACTTTGCCAATGGTGTGATCCCAATCAAGCGCTTGAAAGAGCAAGGGGTCACGATTGGTTTAGGAACGGATATCTCCGGCGGTTTTTCACCGAGTTTGTATGACAACATCAAACAAGCTGTGATGTCTTCGAGAATGTTAGAAGATGGCGTGGATGTCACGCTTCCTCAAAACACACGAGGAGTAGCCGATTCTCGTATATCCGTGATCGATGCGTTCTCATTGGCGACAAAAGGCGGCGGTGAGGCACTGAAATTACCAGTAGGTGTCATCAAAGAAGGGTATGCGTTTGATGTGCAAGTGATCGATACGCGACAAAAAGAAAATCCTTTGCCTGACTTCGGTGTGTTCACCTCACCCGAAGCAAGATTACAAAAAATCCTGTACTTAGCAACGATGCAAAATATTCGCCAAGTCTGGGTCCAAGGAACAAAAGTACACGAAAAACGAGGAGAATGAGACAGTGGAATCAACGAAAAATAAACATTTAACGATCGGAATGAATGAAGACATTCCCTTTGGTCAAGCAGTACTTTTAGGGTTGCAGCATGTGTTGGCAATGGACGTGTATGTGCCGCCATTTATTATCGCAACGGCGGTGGCGATGTCCTCTTCAGATGCATCAGGTTTGATCCAATCGACCTTTTTAGGAGCAGGGATCGCTTCTTTGATCCAAGTCCTCTTTTTCTTGAAATTACCCGTATGTCAAGGGCCATCCTTTGTCCCCGTTGGAGCGATCATCGGTATTTATTTTGGTGCCAACGGCATGGACACGGTGTTAGGAGCCAGCATCGTTGGTGCCGCAGCAGTCATTTTACTAGGTTTTACGGGCATTTATAAGTATATCGTTCGTCATTTTATTCCTACGATCGTCAGTGGAACGATCATTATGATCGTTGGGTTGACATTGCTGCCAACGGCCTTTACCAGCAATATCTATCCTGCCACTGAAACACTAAGTGCCAATCAAAACATGTTGTTGGCTGCGATTACTGCGGCGATTTTGATTTTGTTTTCCATGTTAGGCGATTATTTTCCGGGAATGGGAAAATACTTCCGAATCAGTTCGGTCATTATTGCTTTGGTTATCGGTACCGTGATTGCTTCCTTTATGGGGGGCGTTGATTTTCAGTCGGTGGCGGATGCTTCTTTCTTTAGTCTGCCAAAACTGGTATTTCTAAACTATGGCCTGCACTTTGATGTTTCAGCGATCTTAACGATGCTAGTGATCTATATGGTGCTCCTAGCAGAAACAACAGGTACTTGGTATGCGGTCAGTTCCGTGACAGAAGAACCTGTTACGGATGAACAGATCAATAAAGGCGTGATCGGCGAAGGATTAGGCTGCTTGGTTGCCGCCTTAGTAGGAACGACACCTGTAACTGGTTATTCTACCAATGCAGGGATCATTTCGATCACCGGGGTTGCTAGTAAAAAAGTCTTTGTGATGGCGTCCGTCTGGTTTATCCTATTGTCCTTCATGGGAAAACTTTCAGCCTTGATTCACGCAGTACCTTCTGCTGTCATCGGCGGCGTGTTCGCGGTCGTCTGTGTCATTATTTTGTTGAGCGGCTTTCGGGTCATTAAGAATGAAGAGTTTTCCGAGCGTGAGTTGTATATTATCGGGGTACCATTGATTATTGCCATCGGCTTGTTGTTTATGCCAGCAGAAATCAAAGAATCTGCGCCTCAATTCTTACAATATTTATTAGATTCACCTATTGCTTTAAGCGCTATTGCGGCGATCGTCATGAATAAATTGATCCCAGTGAAGAAAAAATAGGAAGTAAATGAGGAATGAGACCTTGTCTCGTTCCTTCTTTTGTTACAAATCTGTGTAAAAAGAGGGTTTTTTGTAATATAGGAAAGGTTTTCTAAGGTTAACTGGTTTACCTAGAAACAAAATAACTGTAATGTTAAAAATTACAGCAGAGAAAAGCTTGATATGATAGTCTTTTTCAATTCTTACGAAACGTAAGGCAACTGTCGTTTTCGTAATCATCTGTAATGATTTCTTTACCTATGAAATATTCTTCGGTGTTAGACTTGTTTATGCGCTTGAGTCATCTCAAATGACGCAAAATGAGTTTCAAAGAAGGAGATTTAATTATATGAAGTCTTTAAAAACTGTTTTACTTAGTACAGCTGTCCTTGCCGGTTTCGGCCTTTTCTTAGGTGGGAAAGACGCCTTTGCAGACGAACAATACACTGTTCAATCTGGTGATACATTATCAACAATCGCTACTAACTTTTACGGTTATAGCTCTGATGATACGATCAATGCGATCGTTGAAGCAAACGAGATTGCTGATAAAAACTTGATTTTTGTTGGGGAAGCATTGATCATCCCTACAGATGGCACTGCCACTTATACAGAATCTGCAAACACGACTGCTGCAGCAAGTGTACAACAACCAAGTGAACCAGCAGCTTCACAATCAAGCAACACACAATCTGCTGCTGCAAGCACACAAAGCAGCTCAAGCTACAGCTCTTCAGCTAGCGGCTCAGAAGCTTCAGCAAAAGAATGGATCGCAAACAAAGAATCTGGTGGTTCTTACACAGCGACAAACGGACAATACTACGGCCGTTACCAATTAACCAACTCTTACTTAAATGGTGACTATTCAGCTGCTAACCAAGAAAAGGTTGCCGATGAATATGTTGCATCACGTTATGGTTCTTGGTCTGCTGCCAAAGCATTCTGGGAAGCAAATGGTTGGTACTAAGATTCTAAAATGAATCTTGTCCATGACATCTAGTAATCAATTGCCCTTATTGGCGAGTACATCTTACTCGCTGATAAGGGTTTTTTTGTATCTTCTGAGAGAGATGAATGAATGTAACGCCGCATGCAACTCTCAAGAGTCATTTTCAGGCAACATGCCATTGATAAAAAATCCCTTTTTACACGGCAACCATGTATAATAGTAGGAAATAGAGCAGAAAGCGATTCAATCTGTCAAAATTGAGACAGAAAATGACGGTTTTGATAGTAGAAAGTGAGGGAAACACAATGAGTACATCGATTGAAGAAAAAATTGCACAAAAAATGCAGCGATTTCAAGCATTTGGGGAAGGCTTGCCGGGAGCCAAAGTCTATTACCGCGAAGATTGGGATGCAATCTACTTTGATTTAGTAGGAAAACAGTTTGGGATCATGAGTCCGCAAGCAGAAGAAACAGCATTTTTGACTTTGAAAAATCTGCCCGAGGTCAACGAAACGCTGCGAGAGCAATTTCCTGACGTCATCATTCCGGGGTATTATGCCAATAAGACCCATTGGAATACCATCAAGTTGGCATCTGATGCCTTGATGGAAGAAAACATCGAACAAATGATTTTGGTTTCCTACGATCTAGTCAAACAAAAACTGACAAAAAAACAAAAAAGTGAGCTGTAAAACAGCGAATCGTAAGTCAAAGATTTAGCGCCAGAAAATAAGGAAGACCCTCTTGAGGATCATCATAATCCCTTTATTATTCGTTATTTTCGCCAACATTTATGCAATATTTTCAAAGAGCTTTCATGAAAGCTCTTTTTGTTTTATTTGTTCGCTTGTTTCTAGTCGTGATCCATGGTAAATTGTTGTGCAACCGAAATTTTTTGGCAGTCTTTTCTGCTAAACACAAAGGAGTGGTACGTATATGGATCTGGTCTTACGCCATGTCAAAAAGTACAAAGCGGCAACCAGCATTGCCTTATTATCGGTCATTTTAATGGTCGTTGCTGCATTATGGCAGCCAAAGCTCTTGCAGCAAGTGCTAGAATCAATTATTACCGAAAACAATGATGAAATGAAAAAAATTGGTGTGCAGTTGATTGGGCTAGCATTGCTAGGCCTTGTTGCAGGGATCATCAACACGGTTTTTTCTGCGAAAGTGGCGCAAGGCGTTAGTGCCGATATTCGGGAAGAGATGTTTCGGAAAATCCAGACATTCTCATTTGGAAATATCGAAACCTTCTCAGCGGGAAATCTTGTGGTGCGCTTGACCAATGACATCACGCAAATTCAAAACTTAGTGATGATCTCGCTACAATCGTTGTTTCGGATCCCGTTCTTATTTATCGGTGCCTTCATTTTGGCGATGACAACCATGCCGCAACTGTGGTGGATCATCGTCTTACTGATTATCGCTGTCCTAGTGATTACGGCACTATCCTTTACACGGATGGGCAAACACTTTATGATCATCCAGAACTTGATCGACAAAATCAATGGGATTGCCAAAGAAAATTTGATGGGGATTCGTGTGGTGAAATCTTTTGTTCAAGAAGACAACCAACTGCAAGGCTTTTCTAAAGTCAGTGAAACGTTAACGAAGCATAATATTATTGTAGGAACCCTGTTCTCTGTAATGATCCCCTCCTTTATGCTGGCGGCCAACTTAGCAGTGGTCGGCGCGATTTTCTTTGTCAGTGATCTAGCGAAAGATGACCCAACTTTGATTGGGGGAATTGCCTCATTCATGAATTATTTGATGCAAATTATGATGGCGATCATTATCGGCGGCATGATGATGATGATGACTTCACGGGCTGCAGTTTCGCTAAAACGGATCAAAGAGATTCTAGATACCGAACCGGATCTGCAATACCAAGATGTCCCAGAACAAGAATTGTCTGGAAGTGTCGCTTTTGAAAACGTCAGCTTCCGTTACCCTGGGGATGAAAAAAATGCCCTAACGGCTATCAGTTTTACCATCAAACCTGGCGAAATGATTGGGATCGTAGGAGCGACTGGTGCCGGCAAATCAACACTGGCGCAACTGATTCCCCGTTTGTTTGACCCAACAGAAGGTGTCGTGCGGGTTGGCGGTGTTGACTTGAAAGAAGTCAATGAACAAAGCTTGCGTAAAACGGTCGCTTTTGTCTTGCAAAAAGCGATCCTCTTTTCAGGAACGATTGCCCAAAACTTGCGGCAAGGGAAAAAAGATGCCTCAGAGTCTGAGATGTCTCGCGCAACAGAAATCGCTCAAGCCAGCGAATTTATTCAAAAATTGACAGCGGGTTTTGAAGCGCCGGTCTCCGAGCGCAGCAGCAATTTTTCTGGAGGACAAAAGCAACGCTTATCGATTTCTCGAGGCGTGATCGGTGAACCGAAAATTTTGATTTTGGATGATAGTACGAGTGCATTAGATGCTCGTTCGGAAAAATTGGTTCGCGAAGCGTTTGAAAAACAATTAAAAGACACGACAACAATCATTATCGCGCAAAAGATTGCCTCTGTTGTGAAAGCCGACCGCATCTTCGTTTTAGATAATGGACGTTTGGTTGGTGAAGGAAGCCATGAATTTTTAGCCAATAACAATGCCATCTATCAAGAAATCTTCGCAACACAGAAAGGAGAGGAGTAACCATGACAGATTTGTTCAAAGCGAGTAAATTTTTCTACCATTACTTAAAACAATACAAGTGGTCGTTTCTATTCATTTTTGTGACGGTGATTCTGGCAACGTATCTGCAAGTACAAGCGCCAGTCTTTATCGGAGAAGCGTTCCAGGAATTGGCGAATTATGTTGGCGGTTTGATGCAAGGGGTCGATGATAAATCGGCTTTTCTATCGATCATTTGGAAACTGTTGATTTTTTATGTCTTAGCCAGTGCAGCTAATTTTGTCTATAGTATCTTGTTCACGCAAGTGGTGGGGAAATCAACCAACAGAATGCGGATCGGTTTATTTAATAAACTGGAAAAATTGACGATCAAATTCTTTGATTCTCATCAAGACGGTGATATTTTGAGCCGTTTCACCAGTGACTTGGATAACATCCAAAACAGTCTGAACCAAGCATTGTTGCAAGTGCTGACCAATGTAGTCTTAATGGTGGGGATCTTGATCATGATGTTCCGTCAAAACGTTGAATTGGCATGGGCAACGATTGCTTCTACCCCGATTGCGGTGTTGATCGCGGTGATCGTGATCCAAAAAGCCCGCAAATATGTCGATCTGCAGCAAGATGAAGTCGGAAAATTAAACGGCTATATCGATGAAAAAATCAGTGGTCAACGAATCATCATCACCAATGGACTGCAAGAAGAAACCATCGATGGTTTTCTGGTCCACAACCAACAAGTCCGGGAAGCTACCTACAAAGGGCAAGTCTACTCTGGGCTGCTTTTCCCCTTGATGCAAGGGATGTCCTTGTTGAACACGGCAATCGTGATTTTCTTTGGTGGCTGGTTAGCATTGAACGGTGACTTAGAACGTTCCGTTGCTTTAGGATTAGTTGTGACCTTTGTCCAGTATTCGCAGCAGTATTACCAACCATTGATGCAGATCTCTTCTGGTTACAGCATGATTCAGTTGGCGATCACCGGTGCGCGCAGAATCAATGAAATGTTTGATGAACCTGATGAGGTCAAACCAAAAGACGGGATCAAAGTGAAGGGCATCAAAGAGGCGGTTGCTTTGAATCATGTGGACTTTGGGTATGACAGTCAAAAATTGGTCCTAAAAGATGTGTCGATCACGGTCAACAAAGGCGAAATGGTCGCATTGGTCGGACCGACTGGTTCAGGAAAAACGACCATCATGAACTTGTTGAATCGCTTCTATGATGTGAATGGTGGTTCTGTGACCTTTGACGGCATCGACATCCGGGAGCTAGACTTGGATCTGCTGCGTTCTCAAGTGGGAATCGTTTTGCAAGAATCCGTGCTGTTCTCAGGGACGATTCGTGAAAACATTGCTTTTGGGAAACCAGAAGCGACTGAAGCCGAAGTCATTGCAGCAGCGAAACAAGCCAATATCCATGAGTTTGTTATGACGTTGGAAAAAGGCTATGACACGGAGATCACCGAAGAGAACAATCTTTTCAGTACTGGTCAAAAACAATTGATGAGTATTGCCCGAACGATTTTGACCAATCCAGAATTGTTGATTTTGGATGAAGCCACCAGTAATGTTGATACCGTGACCGAAGCGAAAATTCAACGAGCAATGGATGAAGCAATCAAAGGACGAACCAGTTTTGTGATCGCCCATCGCTTGAAGACGATTTTGAATGCCGATCGCATCGTTGTCTTAAAGGACGGCGAAGTCATTGAAGAAGGCAATCACCATCAATTGGTGGCGGCTGACGGCTTTTATGCGGAACTGTATCACAATCAATTCGTTTTTGAATAAGCGCAAACCAACGTAAAATCATCAAGAAGACACTAGCAGGACAGCCCGCTGATTTCGTCAACCAATCGACGAGACAGCGAGCTGTTTTTTTTAGGTTAAAGTAAGCACTTCTTATGACGACAATGTCTATGAGCAGTTAGTGGTATAAGGGGGCCGTTGTTCTGATTACCAAAAAAGACCAGCCTGAAGCATGGTCTTCTTTGGCTGTTTAGTGATACGCAGCGGTTTGAGCTAACCACTCAATAAAATGGTCAGGCTGTTGCGTATCCTGTGCCACGATATTCCACTGCTGGTTTTTGCAGCGAGTGCATTGATGCAGCAGCTGATAGCCTTTTTTGGAATGTTGGCGATAATCGATGGGTCGCATCAGGCCATGGCAAGTATTTTGACGATCACCTGGGCGAATATCCACGTGTAACGAGTAGAGACACTGGGGACAATGGTTGCGGTAAGAACCATTGGTCAAGGGTGCCACAGGCGTACTGCAGTTTTTACAAACAAAGGTCGTATTTTCACCTTTTCTCATTTTGCTTTCCTCCA
Source organism: Enterococcus sp. AZ188 (assembly GCF_050544075.1). Taxonomy (NCBI): domain Bacteria; kingdom Bacillati; phylum Bacillota; class Bacilli; order Lactobacillales; family Enterococcaceae; genus Enterococcus; species Enterococcus sp. AZ188. The sequence continues at coordinate 3,009,901 of NZ_CP172943.1, read as the reverse complement.
AAAGAATGATTTCTTTTGAGAGAAAAGGGTTCCGTTCGTTCTTCATCAGGCTTCTTTGGCTAGGGACACATTCACCGTCCGTAACGATTACTTCTGCTTCCAGCTTCATGCGATTTCGCAATCCGTACCACGCTTAGTTTTTTCGTTTTGTGCTAAGCACTGTGTTGCGGCAGCCCACAACCCAGCAGTAAGTGTAGTCCAAAGTCACTGTCATTGGCGTCGTCCCCTAGAAAGCAATTGAGGAATGCTTTTTCATAGAGTCCCTCCTATGTGTTTATGAGGGGATTATAGCAGAAATAGAGTTGGAATTCTATGACAGAGAAAACCTGATCGTAATTTATCTCCTTTTTTATCTTTAAAAACAACAAAATGTAGATTATAATGCTATTTTATGACAAAATGTTCGTATGTAGGTTTCGCTCAATTTTATTTTGGTCACTGAAGAAGAGACACGGAATCACAAAATGGAGGAAGGATGACCTAACGAAAGGAGAACAAAAATGTTTGGTACGAACAAGAAATCTGAAAATTCGAATGGCACACAAGGCAAGAAACGAAAAAAGCGTTTGACTGTAGAAGACCTGATCAACCAGTATATTGTAGAAAAAGAGGTTCATGAATTGAGTGAGGAACTGTCTGTTCAGATCTTTAATGACTTATCTGCACACCGAATACATTTCATGGAGATCCCCAACCTTAGTTACAAAAATCTCGGAGCAGCTATCCAAATCGACCAAAACTGGATTAAAATCAAGCAACAAGATACGATCATCAAACAACAGGCACAGATCATTCAGCTTTTGAAAGAAACACGATAGAAGAAAAGTATTTTTTTCTATTGAAAAACCGAAGAACGAGCTGAGCGTTTTTCCTTGAATAGGAGGGCCGTTAGCTGGTTCTTCGGTTCTTTGTTGACGATGAAAGATTAATAATACTCCCCGTGGCGATAGTCCCATGAGTTGAAGTGATCAGAAAGGTACATTTGGATTTTTTCAACATCGAGTCCTTTACGGATCAAGACAGGTGCGGGAGTGATGGAGCGTTGGTCTCCTTGCTCTGGAATCAAGTTACCGTCTTTATCAACGAAAGAAACCATGACTCCTTGTTCGTAGCGGGTTTCCAGCGTTTTGTCTGGTTGGATCGATGCAACATAGTCGTTGCCTTCAATGATTAGATCGGCTTCTTGCGCGATTTGTTCGCCGATCCCTTCAACAAGTCCGCGGTTTCCTTTGCCTGAAGGGTTCGCTGAGCTGGCGAAAAGCAATTTCTTTTTTTGATCCCAAAGTTCTTTTGAGATCTGCTCACCAGGGACACCGAATTTGATCACGAAACAGCTGGTTCCCCGAACGTCCGTCATCAATTCTTCTGAACCATCTTTTGGGATATAGGCTTTTCCTGATTCTTTCCAAGGCAAAATCGCACCGAATAACACGTCATTGTTCCAACACGTTTCATAAACGGCGGCGGTTTCCGCATTTAATTCGGCTAATTCATGTAGCTGCTCCAATGAGCTGCAAAGAACGACACCTGGTTTGTTACGCTTGCGATTCTTTGCTGAAAACTTGCGTTCCAGCCCTTTTTTATCAGAGACGGCAATGATATAGCCGACTTTGGTTGGGCAGACGATCACTTTGCCTTCTTCATTCAAATAGTTGATCGCTCGTTGGTTTGGTTCTCCTGTCCATGGGACTTGTTTTGCTTCATTCACTCTCTTCATCCTCCCTGTCTTCCAATGAATCGCCGTTATGAAAAATATAACGGAATATTCTGAAAATTCTGATTGAATATGGTTACCCTTGATGATAAGGGAATCAATCCGCGTAGTCAAGGGGATTTACACCAGAATGTAAAAAGAGTGGAATAGAAAGATCGAATATGCATCACTTGAGAATAGAGTGAATGATTGACAGCAATACTATTTTTTTCCGCTTTGTATGAAAAAATTGACTGTTTTTTATGTTATTTATATGGGAAGATAGGCTTATAGATAGAAGAATGCAATCAAATTGATAGTTTCTTTGAAAAAAAGAAAGAGGAGTATCATGAGTGAAAAGAAAAAAATACGCAAGCTTTTGCTGGCATCGATTGTCGCTGGGAGTATCTATGGCGGCGGTGCCTTGCTTTTTGGGTTACTGGTCAGTTATAACGTCCTCTTGTTAGATGGTGTTTATACATTGATTGGTGCAGTGATGTCACTGATTGCTTTGTATGTGGCAAAATATATCCAAGCCCAAGACTTTGAACGTTTCCCATTCGGCAAAGAAGCGTTGATGCCGTTGGTTGTTTTTATTCAATATAGTATCATCTTGCTGATCTCAATTTATGGAGTCATTGAATCTGCTTTTAGTTTATTACACGTCAGTGATGGCATGATTGATCCAATCGGTTTGTATTTCTCGCTGATTGGTACGATCTACTGTTTCTCTTTTTACTTGTACTTAAAAAAGAAACCACTGACTCATCCCTTTTACTGGGTAGAACTAGAACAATGGCGTTTCGGCTTTTTCTTTAGTCTGGGTGTCGTCGGTTCATTTCTTGTGTCATGGCTGATTCAAGCCAGTCCCTATGGAAATTTCGCGATGTATGTCGACCCAATCATCTCCATCGGGATCACCTTGTTCTTTATTCAGCTTTCGATTAAAGAGTTGAAAGCGGCCATTCTGGAATTGACTTCTTCAACTCCGAAAGAAGAACTACGAGAGTCCATCATGACGATCGTTGAAAAAGAACTGCGCGCAGAAGAATTGGTGGACTTTGTGTTACGTACCGCCAAAGTCGGCAATCAAGTCATTGTGGAATTAGATGTGGTGATTTTACCTGCAACACCTCTCGATACAGTTGGGCGGCAAGATCCCTTGCGAGAACGATTGAATCAAGCAATCAGCCAACAGATTTCCGGTTATTCCCTCTGGCTAAACATAAATTTTGTCGGTGACATCAAATGGGCGTATAGTGAGGAGTAAGAATGGCTGCAAAGCGGCTTGAATAAACCGTGAATATGACAGAGAAAAGAGGAAACAAATGACAATTCTGAAAACCTATGGAAAAATCACCGCAGCACTTTTCTTGTTAGCGGCAAGCATCAATTTATTTTTAGGCCCGCATCATGTGGCAGCTGGCGGTGTCAGCGGAATCGGTATTTTATTAGAGTCAGCCCTCGGTTGGGATCGAGCGGCTGTGATCATGGTCTTGAATATTCTCATGCTTATTCTTGCCTATGCCTTTTTAGGGAAGGGGCCTTTTTTGAAAGTCCTCTATGGTAGTTTTGCTTTTCCAGTAGCAATTGCTTTAGTCCCAGAATATATGGTGGCTGAAGATCGGCTGCTTTCCGTGATATTTGGCAGTGCGATTTTTGCTTTAGGAGTAGCGATTTTGTACAAAAATCAATCTTCTAGCGGTGGTACAACGATTCCACCGCTGATTTTCAAGAAATACTTTAATTTGAATCCAGCGATTGGCTTGCTGGCGACCGATGCGATCGTGGTCTCCATGAACTTGTTCGTTTTCGGGTTTGAAGAGTTCTTGTTTGCGATATTATCGATCGTGATCACCTCTGGTGTGATGACCTACATTGAAACGGGCTTTAACCGGAAGAAATCCATCATGATCTTAAGTGAGAACCACGTGAACGAGATTCGAGAAGCAGTCTTTGATAAAACAGCTCGTGGTGCCACACTATTGGCTGCCCAAGGCGGCTACCAGCAAGCAGACAAACAAGTACTGTTGATCGTGGCCAGCGACCAAGAATTTATGCAGATCAGACAAATCACTGAGACCATTGACCCAAAAGCGTTTGTGATCGTCAATAATGTCTCAGAAGTACTGGGCCAAGGCTTTAGTTATCACCCAATCGAATGAGCGTATTCTCGCTTGTTCAGCGTATGAAACCACCCTCGTCAAGTAGGCAATCTACTCGACGAGGGTGGTTTTTAAGGTCCATGATTTTCAAATAGCTTTACTCCGTAAAGTAATCGGGAAAGGCCTTTTCCACAAAAATCAAATCGTTATCAATGACATCAATGTGTTGTCCGACCAAGGGAGCAATTTTGGCTTGGTCTTTTTCTTTTAAAGTGGCTAAGATTTCTTCGTGATCCCGCAAAATAATTTCCCAAGACAATTCCTCCACCTCTAAACGTAAGAAGCGGAAGCGATTTAAAGGCAGATTGATCGTTTGTAGCCAATTCCAGACATTTTCTTTGTCGGCGATTTTATAAATCAACTGATGGAAGGCCTCGTCGAGTTGGAAAAACTCGATTTCATCCTTCAATTGTGCATAGGTCCGCTGCAAAATAACGAGTTTTTCTAGTTCTTTCAGCTGCTCTTCTGTAATGGCTTGGCAGGCCGCTACGAATACTTCTTTTTCAAGCGTCTCTCTGACAAAACGAGCTTCTTCAATTTGTTTGATACTGATTTTAGAAATATAGGTGCCGCTTTGGGGAACGACATGGATCAGTGCTTCACGGCGCAGACGAATAATTGCTTCACGGATCGGCGTCCTGCCAATGGTTAGCCGTTGCTCCAATTCCTTTTCAGATATTTTTTGACCGGGAATCAGTTTGGCGGTTAAAATCAACTCTTTGATTGATTCATAAGCTTGTGATTGAAAATTTGTAGGGTTCAACATAAACGCTTCTTTCTGTATCAGGCATTCAATTACCTTCTAAAGAAAAACTCTGAAGGAAGGTGCCTAGGGATAGTTTTGAGTAATAAAACTAGTATATAAGTTGAATAACCTTTTGTAAAGGCTTGCAATTCAGCACAGAATGAACTAGAATACTAATATATCAGTTTTAAGAAAAAGGAGGAAGTAGGATGTTTGATTTTGCTGCCTTGAAGCAGGCAGGAGTTACGATGCCGATCGTTCCCAAAGAAGTGACGGATCAATCAGATACTCAGTTTCAATGGTTACACTTTGGTGGGGGAAATTTGTATCGGGCATTTCACGCAGAAGTAGCCCAAACGTTGATCGATCAACAAGCGCTGACAAAAGGAATCGTAGTTTGTGAAACCTTTGATGAACAGGTGATTGATCAAGTATATGCCCCTTACGAGAATGATATTTTAGAAGTGGTCATGCATGAAGGGGGACGGTTGGAGAAAAAATTGCTCCAGTCAACGGCGGCTAGTTATTATTGCCATCCTTCCCGTGCTGCGAGTTATGAGCAAATACGCAAAGTATTTCAGGAGCCGTCACTACAGTTGGTTACCGTAACGATCACAGAAAAAGGCTATGGCTTAAAAGACAGTCAGGGGAAATTTTTACCTGTCGTACAAGCGGATCTCGCTGCGGGTCCCCATCAGGTCAACCATACAATGAGCATTTTGGCTAGCTTTTTATGGGATCGTTTTCAATCAGGGGCACTTCCGATCGCTATGGTTTCCACCGATAATTTTTCGCAAAATGGGTTCCGTTTCCAAACGGCGATTGTCACCATTGCAAAAGAATGGCAAAAGCTGGGGCATGTTTCAGAAGCGTTTGTCCGATACTTAGAAAACAACGCGCAGGTGACGTTTCCGTGGTCAATGATCGATCGGATCACGCCAAATCCTTCAACAGCAGTTGCAGAAGAATTAGCAGCAGCTGGGATCGAGCAGCTGCCAGTCATCCGTACCGATAAAGGAACGAATATCGCTCCGTTTGCTAACACAGAGGCGACTCATTACTTGGTGATTGAAGATGATTTTCCAAATGGTCGCCCGAATTTGGATAAAGCGGGGGTGATCTTGACGAGTCGAGAGATCGTCGACAGAACCGACAGTATGAAAGTCACAACTTGCTTGAATCCACTGCATACAGCAATGAGTTTGTTCGGCTGTTTACTCGGTTATACATCCATTGCTGCGGAAATGACCGATCCAGATATTGTTGCTTTGATCAAAGGAATCGGCTATCGTGAAGGCTTACCGGTAGTGGAAGATCCTGAGATTATTCAGCCAGAGAAATTTATCGATGAGGTGGTCGGTCTTCGTTTACCGAATCCCCTGATTCCTGACACCCCACAGCGGATCGCCGCAGACACCTCACAGAAAATCGCCATCCGTTTTGGCGAAACCATCAAAAAGTATGTGGAGAAAGAAGGCTCGGCTTCTGAACTGACTTACATTCCCTTAGCGATTGCTGGCTGGTTGCGTTATCTATTAGCAATCAATGATGAAGGCCATCCACTTGACCCAAGTCCTGATCCCCTCTTAGCAGAATTACAAGAGATTTTATGGGAGTGTCAGTTAGGGACAGCCGCCGATGTTCCAGGGATCATTCGACCAATCTTAGCAAATCCGCAGATTTTTGGTTTGGATCTTTATCAAGCAGGAATCGCTGAAAAGGTGGGTCACTTGTTCGCTAAGATGCTGGCAGGAACCGGCGCAGTCCGTAAAACATTACATGAAACAGTAGAAGGGATCGAATAAAAAATGGAAATGACATTTCGTTGGTATGGAAAAGACTACGATAAAATCAAGTTAGCAGATATCCGTCAAATTCCTGGAATGAAAGGCATCGTCGGCACACTCTTTGATTTGCCTGCGGGGGCAGTTTGGCCGAAAGAACGGATCAAGGCGCTCGTGGAAGAAGTCGAAGCAGTTGGCCTTTCCCTGAAGGTGATCGAAAGCGTCAATATTCATGATGACATCAAGATTGGCTTGCCTTCGAGAGACCTGTATATCGAAAACTACAAAAAAACGATTCGTAATTTGGCAGCATATGGGATCGAAGTGATCTGCTATAATTTTATGCCGATTTTCGATTGGATCAAAACGGATCTCGATTATCGCTTAGCCGACGGTTCTTCTACGATGGCATTTGAAAAAGCAGGGATCGACAAAGACCCAGAAGAGATCGTCAAAGAAGTTGAGGAGTCAAGCTCTGGCTATACCTTGCCAGGCTGGGAACCAGAACGTTTGGCACATGTCAAAGAATTGTTTGCTGCGTATAAGGATGTCGATGATGACAAATTAAGAGAAAACTTTGCTTATTTCCTAAAAGCCATCATTCCCACCTGTGAAGAGGTCGGCATCAAGATGGCTGTTCATCCAGATGATCCTCCCTATTCGATTTTTGGTCTGCCGCGTATCGTTAAAAACCGCGATGATTTGGATTGGGTCTGCAACGTGGTCGACAGTCCGTCAAATGGTATCACACTTTGTACTGGCAGTATCGCCGAAGACCCAGCCAATAATGTCTATGAGATTTTGGCTGAGTTTTGTCGCCGGGATCGGATTCCTTTTGCCCATGTTCGTAACATTCAATACTTGGGCAATGACAAAGACTTTTATGAAGCACCGCATCTCTCCTCTGAAGGCTCATTAGACATGTATCAGATCCTAGAAGCGATGTACAAAAATGGCTTTGACGGCTACATTCGACCAGATCATGGGCGAATGATCTGGGGAGAAACGGGACGTCCAGGCTATGGCTTGTATGATCGGGCGATCGGCGCTTCCTACTTATTAGGGTTGTGGGAAGCCATCGACAAGAGCGTGGGGCGTTAAGAAAAGGAGCGAAGAAATGTTTTTAACTGACGATTTTATTTTGAAAAACAGCTTTGCCAAACAGTTGTACCATGAGTATGCAAAAAAGCAGCCGATCATTGATTACCATTGCCATTTAGAGCCGAAAGAGATTTTCGAAAACCAAAACTTCACCAATCTCACCCAAGCATGGCTGGCGGGGGACCATTACAAATGGCGCTTGATGCGTGCCAATGGTGTTGCAGAATCTTTGATCACTGGCGATGCTGACGACTACGAAAAATTCTGTGCTTGGGCGCAGACCTTGGAGGCTTGCATTGGCAATCCCTTATATGTCTGGACCAATTTGGAATTGAAGCGAATCTTTGGTATTGATGAGCGGTTGACACTAGCCAATGCAGCAAGCATTTGGGAAAAAGCCAATCAACAGCTGCAAACGAAGGAATTTTCACCACGAGGGCTGATCAAAAAGATGGCTGTTGAGGTGATCTGTACGACGGATGATCCCATTGATTCGTTGACGTATCATCAAAAGCTGGCAGAAGAATCCTTTGCCGTGTATCCTACCTTTCGTCCTGACAAAGCAATCAATCTGCAGAATCCAGAATTTCCAGCATACCTTAAGAAATTGGCTATAGCTGCGAGCAAAGAGATCACTAGCTATCAAACGCTAGTTGAAGCATTGACCGTACGTATTTCTTACTTCCAGCAACAGGGCTGTCGTTTAGCAGATCACAGTCTGTCACGTCTTGGAGAGAAAGCCTACAATACCGCTGCACTTGAAGCGATTTTTCAGAAGCGTTTGACCACTGGGATACTGACTAATGAAGAAATCAGACAGTTTCAAACCGGCTTGCTGATTGACTTGATGCGCCAATACGCAAAGCAAGGCTGGACCGCGCAATTGCATCTGATGGCGACTCGCAACAACAATCAAAAACTTTTCCAACAACTAGGACCTGATAGCGGCGGTGATGCGATGGGGGACGATCGTCTAGTGAGCGGCTTAAGTCGGACATTGGCGCAGCTTCAGGCGGAAAGTTTATTGCCGAAGACGATTTTGTATTCACTGAATCCCAAAGATTATCCAGTGTTGACTGCGCTGATGGGGGCGTTCCAAGAAGAGAGCAAAGGCAAGCTGCAATTAGGCTCTGCTTGGTGGTTCAATGATACGTATTCTGGTATGCGATATCAGTTGACGACCCTAGCAGAAGGCGGGATTCTTGGAAACTTCGTCGGCATGCTGACGGATTCTCGCAGCTTTTTGTCTTATCCACGCCACGAGTATTTCCGGCGGATTTTGTGTCAGGTGATCAGTGAATGGGTAGAAGACGGACAACTACCAGCAGATGAAATATATTTAGGGCAGATCGTCGCAGATATCTCTTATCACAATGCGAAAACCTACTTTGATTTTCCAAACTAATGACTACTCGATTCGTTCTTGGCTTGCTAGAGAAGGAATCGAGTTTTTGGATGGCTATTGCTAAAGTTGCGTCTGTTCATTTACTATTGGCAGGGAATCCAGTACTATGATAGAAAGAATCAAAGAAGGAGCGAACAGTATGAATCCATTCTATGAAGAAGTCTATGCACTGGCGCGGCAGATCCCTTTTGGTAAAGTCGTCTCCTATAGTCAGATTGCGTGGAAATTGGGACAAATCAACGGCGCGCGAGCAGTCGGTCGAGCGATGCGCTTGAGTCCTCAGGATGTCCCTGCTCATCGAGTCGTGCGGGCAGATGGCGTCTTAGTTGGTTCCTCCGCCAATGTGCGAAAAGCAGCACTCGTCAATGAAGGGGTGGCCTTCAAAGCCAGTGGTCGTATCGATATGAAGGCTTGCAGTTGGTCCATGAGCGAGATCGCTCCCGCTCAAATGAAGGAGCCATTATGAAAAAACGTGAATTTATCGTGCAAGATCTGTTGAGTAAAATCTATCAGGAAGAATTTTCTGCCGGCAAATTACCCAACCAAAGAACCCTTGCGCAAACCTATGGCGTTTCTCGGTTTACGATCCAGCAAGCAATCAAAAACCTTGAAGAGATCGGGATCGTCAAAGTGGTACAAGGTTCAGGGATTTTTATCCATGAAAAATGGGTCAAAAACCCAATGATCTTTAATTCCTTGACCCGCACTCCTTATGACCGCATCCATTCCAAAATGATTTCCTTGAATAAGGAGGCAGCAACGTTGGATGAACAGCAGATTTTCCAAATAGGCCCAGACGAGGAAGTCTGGACCTTTGAACGAGTGCGGATCGTCAATTACAAAATCGAACAGCTGGAAACCTCTAAATTGCCCGTCAGCCTATTTCCCGAATTGACACAGGAAATCGTGGAGCACTCGATCCAACGCTATGTCGAAAGCTGCGGGTACCGTATTTCCCACTACATCACCAGCTATACCCCCATCACCACATCGACCGCTCAATCGGGCATTTTATTGTGCAAGCGGGGGACGCCGGCAATGCAGATCAGCAATCGGGCGATTTTAGAAGACGGCCGCGTGTATGAGTTCAGCAATATCGTTGCCATTGATTATGCCGTGACCTACATCCGTCCCTTTGACCGTGAGATCCATCGCTCACGCATCGATTGATTTGGAAAAGCAAATGTGCCAGTTGCGTCTTTTTTATCCAGAAAGAACAAAAGACATCCCCTGTCGGTTGGACAGGGGATGTCTTTTGTTGTGTTTAAGGAGTGATCAATGTGCCGTCTGGTGTACGGCTCTGGGTCCATTCATGAGGACGGTAAACCACGGGAAATTCCGCAGCTGCTGCTTCATCGAACGTGATTCCGATCCCACTTTTCTCGATCGGATAAAAATAGCCGTTTTCAGGTTGCGGACTGCCACCAAAGACCGACTGGGTATTTGCTGGGATCGCAATCGTTTCTTGGATCGCGGCATTGTGCAGATGGATATTTAGATGGGTGTTGACGGCTAAGCCGACAGGGCTGATATCAGACGGCGTGTGCCAAGCGATCCGAATGCCCATCGCATCGCAGAAGTGAGCCAATTTCAATGCTGGCGTGATCCCACCGATTTGTGAGACATGGGCACGCATAAAGTCAATCTGTTGATTTTTGACTAGCTCTTGCCATTCCATCGGATTATTGAACAATTCGCCGGTCGCGATCGGGGTCGCCGACTGGCTGCGGAGTTGCTGCAACCACTTGTTTTGATCCGGCGGCAAAATATCTTCTAGGAAAAAGAGATTAAAAGGTTCAGCGGATTTTGCAAATTGAATCGCTTGGTTTGGATGCAGCCGTTCATGCACGTCATGCAGCATTTGAAATTGATTGCCGTATCGTTCTTGGATCGCAGCAAACATTTTCAGTGTTGTGTCCATGTAGTCTGTTTGATCAAAATAGGAACCAGCGATGGGCTGATCGGGTGTTTGCAGTTGGCTAGGATTTCCACCATAAAAGCCTAATTGGCAACGGATATAGCGATACCCCTCAGCCAAGAAGCGATCGATTTCTTGATAAAGGCCTTCGAGATTATCTGCCACGGCATGGGTATAGGCGGGAATCGCCGTACGCGCTTTTCCACCTAACAGTTGATACAATGGCATATCGGCTAATTGTCCCTTGATGTCCCATAAAGCCATGTCGACTCCTGAGATGGCATTGTTGGTGATCGGACCATTCCGCCAGTAAGAGTTGACATTCATCACTTGCCAAAGATCTTCGATTTGATTGGCATCGCGGCCAAGTAAGAGGGGGCGTAAATACTCGTCAACGACGGTTTTTACGGCTAGTGGGCGAAACTGGAAGGTTGCGCAGCCTAACCCAGATACGCCTTTGTTCGTTTCTACTTTAACGACAACAAGGTTATGGCGATCAGGTTTGATCGCAAAGGCTTTGACGTCGGTGATGATCGTTGGTGTCATTTCATTCACTCCAATTTTTGTCTCTAGTTGCTATAGCCATTGAAACATGCTTGGCAACCGCTGTCAATTTGGTCTAATAAAAACTAGATATACACCATAAAACCAGTCCAATTTTTTACTGTTTTACAATAAAACGTTGATATATAGCGTTTTTATTCTGTTTTTATCAAAAAAGGACTGGTTTTACAAGTATGTGTGAGCATGCTACTATGTGTGTGAAAACGGAAACACCTGAAAGGGCGCCCGTCAAAAGGATCAGGACCGTTAGCAAACAACAGGGGGAAAAAAAGATGACCAAAGAAGACATCGTAAAACAGATTATTAAAGATGTTGGCGGATCAGAAAATATCAACAATGCATGGCACTGTATGACTCGCTTGCGTTTTGATTTAAAGGATGAGAAAAAAGTCGACTATGCGGCGTTAGAAAAAACACCCAAAGTCGTAGGAACAAAATATCAAAGCAATCAGCTGCAAGTAGTGATAGGAACGGATGTTGCTGATTATTATGCACCTTTAGCCAAAGAATTAGGTCTTGATGAAGCGAACCAAGGGGAAACATCAGAGAAAAAAGGAGCCGTTTCCTTATTTATGGATACCGTTTCTGGCGTTTTTGGTCCGATCGTTCCAGCTATCGCTGGCGCAGGAATGATCAAAGGATTAATGGCTGGACTGGTGGCTTTGAATGTCATCTCTAATCAAACAGACACCTATTTAGTGATCGACATGATCGCGAGCGGCGTATTTACATTCTTGCCATTTTTTGTTGCTGCCTCAGCCGCTCGGATTTTTAAAACCAATCAATATTTAGCGATCGCAATCGCGGCAACGCTGCAATTTCCAACGATGACCAATGCGGTAGCCGAAGGAAGCATTTCCGCCTTTCGTTTGTTCGGCGTACTGCCAGTACCCGTCTTTAACTGTGCAGGGACAGTGATTCCCATTATCTTTGCCGTGCTAGCGCTTAGCTATATTTACCGTTGGGTCGATAAACTCTTACCACAAGTGCTGCGTACCGTGTTTACACCGACGATTTCGTTGTTTGTCGCTGGTATCTTGACATTAACGGTCATTGGCCCAATCAGTATCCATCTAGGAAACTTACTGGCTGCTGGCGTGGCTGGGTTATTCACTATCTCGCCTGTCTTAGCAGGAATTGTGGTAGGGGCGATTCGTCCAATCGCAATCTTCACGGGTCTGCATCATGCCATGACCCCGATCGCTTTGCAAAACTTCGCCAATCAAGGGTATGACATGTTGATGCCAATGATGTTTATGGCAAATATGGCAATCACCGGCGCAACAGCAGCTATTTATTTCAAAGTCAAAACCAAAGAAGAAAAATCGATCATTCTATCTTCGGCTGTTTCGGGCTTGTTAGGGATCACAGAACCTGCGTTATTCGGGATTTTGTCGAAGTATAAAAAAGCCTTCATCGCAGCAACAGTTGGTAGTTCTGTGGCGTCTGCCTTCATCAGTTTCTTCGGTGTTCGGATTTATGGGTACATTCTTTCAAGTATCTTTAGTTTGCCAGCCTATATTGGGGAATACTTTATCTATGCTGTTTTAGGGATCATCTTGGCAATCGGCTTATCCTTTGCAATGAGCTGGTTCTTGGTACCAAATCAAGCAGCCGAAGGCGATCGTTACACCAACGAAGTGGATCTGCATGCCGTGACCCATGGAGAATATGTCCCATTAGAAGATGTACCAGATGAAGTTTTTTCAACGAAAATGATGGGAGAAGGCTATGCCATCGAGTCACAAGATGGGCAAATCTTTGCACCGGTCAGTGGCGAAGTCACCACTGTGTTCCCTTCAAAACATGCCGTCGGGATCAAAACCCAAAACGGCGTTGAAGTTCTTGTGCATATGGGGATCGATACAGTTTCACTTGGCGGACAAGGCTTTGATGTCTTTGTCAAAGCTGGGGAGCAAGTCACTCCGCAAACCAAACTGGCACAAATGGATCTACCTTATATCAAGCAGCAAGGCAAAGAAACCATGGTGATCGTTTTGATCACCAACATGGATCGCGTGCAGCAATTTTCTGGAAGTACTGATTTAGAAGGCAGACACCAAGCCGGTGCATTGCTGGAAAAAGTCGTTTTGAATGCCTAATAAAAGAAAAAAGATGAGCTTCGTTAACGAAGTTCATCTTTTTTGTTTGTCCAGTAACTATTTATTTTTATTCATAACGCAAAGCTTGGATTGAATCTAGTTTACCTGCTCGATTAGCAGGTAATGTGCCGGCTAAAAAGGCAATTAATAAGATGATACCCATAACAGTCAGCGTGTTCGACCAAGAAAAACCAATTAATTGAAATCCGGTCAAAGCTTCAAGAAACGTACTTGAAGCATAGTTATTGATGACATTTCCTAAGCTAAAAGCGGCGATGATCCCACTGAAAGCGCCGAAGAAACCAATTAAGAGTGCTTCGAAACTAAAGGTCAGAAAAACTTTACTGCGGCTCATCCCTAAGGCTTTCATTAAACCAATTTCTCGGGTGCGGTCTTGAACAGACATATACAATGTATTGATGATGCCAAAGCTGGCGGCTAACAGCGAAATTGCCCCAAATAAAGTCAAGACGCCAGTAATTGCATCAATTACCATACGAAACATATTGATTTCATCTTCCACAGTCATTCCTTGGAAGCCATTTTCTAGTAAAGCTTCTTTGATGGTATCGATTGTTTCACTGGATAAGTTTTCTTCTAGATAAGCCTGTACAATAAAAGATTGGTTTTTTAAATTTTCTGGTAAGCCTAGTTCATAAATCTCCACCACTTTTTGGCTCAAAGCCTGATTAAAAATAGTCCTACCAGCTTGAACAAAGCTAAAGTGGCGAACCCCAACAATTGTTGCTGTTAAAGTTTCTTGTTCGCCAGTTGCTTGTGAAGAAACACCGATAGTAACTTCTTTTTCCAAAGCCTCTTGGGCATCTTTAAAACCTAAAATTTCCACATAATCTTGATCAAGAATGACTTCAAATCCATCAACTTCATTATTGACTTGTCGACCAGCTTCTAATTCTAAATCGATATCACCAGAAGCCATTGCGTTGAGTTGATATTTCGTATTGGAACTTCCCTGAATGTAATCTGCTACTAAAAAGCTGATTGGTTTAACGGTATCAATATGCTCGATACTTTCAATTACTTCCATATCTGCAGGTGTAATTACGTTAGCTTCTGCAGAAGATTTATTTGGATCATATTCTTGAATATTGGATGTTGGCATCATATTATTGCTGCCATCCATTTTGTAGACTGCTAGTAGGCTATTGTCACCGACAGCTGTAATTTGTTGGTCGAGGTAATTGTTAATACCGGTATTGATGCCCATAGTCAGATAAATGGTAAAGGCACCAATAAAAATAGCAATGATCGTCAGGATCGTTCGGCCTTTATTTCGCAACAGATTCTTCGCAGAATTTTTTAACAAATCGTTGAATTTCATTTATCGTCCTCCTCAATCACTAAACCATCTTTAATATGGATCTGCCGATCACAGCGAGCAGCTAGATCAGGATCGTGGGTGACGATGACTAGGGTGATATTTTCTTTTTCGTTAAGATCAAATAATAGCTCTTCGACTTTTTCTCCCGTCGCTGAATCAAGATTTCCGGTGGGCTCATCGGCAAAAATGATTTTTGGTTTGTTGACGAGTGCTCGGGCAATGCAGACCCGTTGTTTTTGACCGCCAGAAAGGTCAGATGCTTTATTTTTTGCTTTATCACCCAATTCTACGGCTTGTAGCGCTTCATCTACCAGTTTTTTTCGTTGATTTCGACGCATACCGCTGATTTTCAATGGCAGCATCACGTTGTCATGAACCGTATCTTTGGCGTTCATAAAAAATTGCTGAAACACGAAGCCAAAGGTTTCGTTTCGCAGTTTGTTTAATTCAGCAGCCTTTTTTCCTTTGACATTTCTTCCAAGTAAAAATAGATCTCCGCTAGTCGGCTGGTCCAACAAGGCTAATAAGTGCATCAATGTGGACTTACCTGAACCACTTTTACCGATAATTGCCACTGACTCACCCGCATAGATTTCTAAATCAATGCCCTTCAAGGCATCGAATCTAGTTTCTCCTTCTCCATAAACCCTCGTTAACTTTCTTGTTTCTAAAACGATCATTTCATTCCTCCTCTAAAAACGTTAATAAGTTAAGGTTATCACAAATAATTGCCAATAAATCAGTCTTTAGGAGTAGTTTCTAAAATTAAATGAAAAAAAGCGACCCCCACTGGGAATCGCTAAGAAGCTATAAAATAAATTTTAAGTTCAATTAACTACGCAGCCCGCGGCCTTTTTGGATCAAGTACCAGCATACGCTGTATAAGACAACAATGAACAAGACCAAAATACCGATGGATAGGAAAATTGGGACATCGATGGTGCCTAAAAAGCCGTAGCGGAAACCAGAGATCATATACACGATCGGGTTGACTTTGGAGATCGTTTGCCAAATCGGCGGCAGCATGCTGATGGAGTAAAAGACGCCTCCAAGATAGGTCAATGGTTGTAAAACAAAGGTTGGCACGATGGAAACATCGTCAAAGGATTGGGCGAAGATCCCATTTAGCAACCCTGCTAATGAAAATAAGATGGCGGTCATGACTAGGGTTAAGACAACGATGACCCAAGAATACACATGTAATGGCACGAAGAAAAGGGAAATGATGGTCACCAATGTGCCCACCAAGATACTACGGCCAAGTCCGCCAAAGACAAAGCCCCAAATGATGACGTGAGTAGGAACCGGCGCCACTAAGAGTTCCTCAATGTTTTTTTGAAACTTCTGTGAAAAGAAGGAAGAAGACACATTGGAGTAAGAGCTGGTGATCGTCGACATCATGATCAGCCCAGGAACGATAAATTCCATATAAGAAAAGCCGCCCATTTCGCCGATGCGGCTGCCGATCATTTTCCCAAAGATAATGAAGTATAAGGAAGTAGTGATGACGGGTGGGACGAGGGTCTGCACCCAAATCCTTAAATAGCGGTTGGTCTCTTTGACCGCTAAACTTTTTAAGGCTGTAAAATAAAGACTAAACATGGTTTTCCTCCGCTTCGTGTGCTTCTTCGGTGATTTTCAAAAATAGTTCTTCCAAGCGATTGGATTTGTTGCGCATGGAGAGGACATTGATCCCTTGCTGGCTGAATTGAGCAAAAAGATCGTTGACGCCTTGGTCTCGAGCGACTTCAACGGCGATGGTCTGTTCATCTTCCATTTGGATCGGATATCCAGTGATCGTTGGTGCTTGTTTGATCGGTGCGATATCAAAAAGAAAGGTTTCAAATTGCAGTTTTGCCAACAAAGATTTCATACTAGTGTTTTCGATCAGTTCACCAGATTGAATGATCCCGATGTTGCGGCAAAGCATTTCCGCCTCTTCTAAATAATGGGTCGTCAAAATGATCGTTGTGCCATTTTGGTTCAGCTCCCGCAAAAAGCTCCACATTTCCCGACGCAATTCGATATCGACACCTGCCGTCGGTTCATCCAAAATCAATAGCCGTGGTTCATGCATCAGGGCACGAGCGATCATCAAACGGCGTTTCATCCCGCCTGACAGCATCCGCGCACGAACATTGCGTTTTTCCCACAAATTCGACTGCTTCAAGTATTTTTCGCTGCGCTTGATGGCTTCGTTGCGGGGGACACCATAATACCCGGCTTGATTGACCACGATCTGCTGGACCGTTTCAAAGGGATTGAAATTGAATTCTTGGGGAACTAGACCAATCTGTTGTTTGACTTGGACCAATTCTTTGTCTAAATCGTAGCCGAAGACTTTGACGCTTCCGGAAGATTTATTGACAAGAGAGGTGATAATGCCGATGGTGGTGGACTTTCCAGCGCCGTTAGGGCCTAACAAGGCATAAAAGTCGCCTTCTTCCACCTTCAAATTTATGCCCCGCAACGCTTCAACGCCGGTGGCATAGACTTTGCGTAAATCGGTTAGTTCTAGTGCATAGGTCATGTTTGTTTGAACTCCTTCTATGTATGATGGTTTATTCTATCATTTTTTTTCAAGAAGAACCGCATGATTTGATTTTTTTCATTTGATTAGATAACAATTGTTGCTAATCGATGAAAAGTGGGAAAGAGGCAAAAGAAAAAACGACCATTTGATCGTTTTTTCGATAAAGTCGATTGTTAGCATAAATACCGTTCTGGTCGTTCTGTCTGTCCTAATAAGTAATCGACAGAAACATTATAGAGGGAAGCTGCGTGTAGCAGCGTCAATACATCGGGTAAGCGATCGCCTGCTTCGTATAAGGTGTAATCGGGGTAAGGCACATCGAGATGCTGGCATACTTCTTTTGGGCTCAATCCGCGTTCTTCTCTTAAAAATTTGAAGCGGCATCGCAAGGTGTCTAATAAAAAAGCTTCTTCTAATGTCACTTTGCGGTCCTCCTTAAAAAAATCGCGCTTCCTTTCGCACTGTTCTCTTTTTATTGTACCAACAAAAGCAAAATATGCGAAGTAATTCACATGAAAGTCGATCGGTTTTTGTTAAAAAGTGAAACAAATGACTTGCTCTGAGACGCGTTTCATACAGTATGCTTGATTCATAAAAAGGAAGGCGGGATGAAAAAATGAATACGTACATGAAGAAGAATGGTGCGGAATGTTGTTATGTAACGTTGGCTTTTGATGGACAACAATTGGTATTGACGAAACCAAAAGGGTTCTTTCAAGAACGCTTGGTAGAAATTCCGGTGGATGAGATCAGTCATTTGACATGTGATGAACACTTCGGGTCTCAGCGGATCGGTTTTATTCATCACAATGATTACTATGAATTTTATACATGTGGGTTAAGTGTGATAGACTATATGAAAGAACAATTATTCGTTTAAGGAGCAGTGAGTCATGGCAAACATTCGGGATATTGCACGCTTGACCGGCTATTCGGTCTCAACGGTTTCACGAGTCATTAATAACAATCCTTATGTCAGTGAAGAAAAGCGTCGTAAGATCCTGGCTGTCATGGAAGAGGTCAACTATATTCCGAATTACACGGCGCGGGCATTAAGTGTCGGCAAAACCAAAAACATCGGCGTGATCCTGCCGTTTGTCAATCATCCCTATTTTGATCGATTATTGAGCGGCATCACGACAGCAGCGTTTGCTCGTGGCTATAAGGTGACGCTTTTAGCCACGAACTATGATCCGCAAGTAGAGGAAGCATATTTGCAAGAATTTGCGGCGAAAAGCTTTGATGCTTTGATCATTACCTCGCGGGCGAATCCGATCGAAACATTATTGCCTTATCGTTCATACGGACGCATCGTCTTTTGTGAAAATATCTCGTATTTGACTGACGGCTGCACCTATATCGATCGAGAGGAATCGATCAAGGAGGTCTTCACGTATTTTAAGGAACAAGGCATCCAGAAAATCGGCGTGACATTGGGACGTAGCCGCAAGCTCAGCAGCAATTCAAAAATCACGGTCCGTTTGGCTCATGACTATTTTTCGACCTTTTCCGAAGACTTGATCTTTTGGGATTGTTTGACGGAAGAAGATGGCAAAGAAGCAGCTGCTTATTTTGCAGATAAAGGGGTCGAAGCGATCTTCACCAATGGGGATCATGTTGCTGCTGGGATCCAATCGCAGGCGCCGGGAGAATGGCTTGTGATTGGACGGGACAATTTATACATCAGCGAGCTGCTGCAGCTTTCAACGATCGATCATCACTTGCAAGCTTGCGGGGAGACTGCCGTCCAATTGGCGATAATGGAAAAAAGCGGCAACTATCGCATGCCCTATGAGTTCATCAAACGATAGCATAGACGAAACGATGCGCAAACAAAGCCCCTGAGTGGGCAGTGCTTGCGCATCGTTTTTTTAAAGGGATTCGGTGTAATGGTCAATGATCTCTTTCAACAGCTGGGCGCTACCGACGCCCGCTTTTTGATCGTAATAGGCGGTAAAACGCTCGTCTTGAACGTACATTTCCCCTAAAGATCGGTGATATTCTGCTGAGTAAAAGGGCGCTGCTTGTTTAAGCCATGCTTGATGCGCAGCAAAAGCCTTTTGGGCTTTGTCAGAAGGGATTCGTTTCCCTTCCTTTTCATTCAATAGCTCTTTTATCAGCTGCAATAAGCGGTTTTCGTTGTCGGTCAGTGCTTGATAATCAACTTGGGTCATCTGCTGCCACTTTTGGTTGCTTTGTTCGATGATTTCCTCACCGTAGGCTTCTCGTAATTCGGCACCGTAGTTCGCTTCGTTTTCACGAATTTTTTGTTCCTTAAAATAACTGAATTTCTCTTGATCGGTCATCGTCTTTTCTCCTTCATAATAATCAATTGTTTGCGCTAAGGTGGTCAAAAGACTGTCCAGGGCTGCTCGCTCTTGTAAAAGCTGTTGGTAATGCTGCAACAAGACCATTTGGATCGATGCTTGCGGCTCATCCAAGATCCCGCGGATCGTTTCTAATGACAGCCCAAAAGACTTAAAATACAAAATCTGCTGTAGGCGATCGACTTCCTGCCTCCCGTAGATACGGTAACCAGCTGAGTTGGTGCGTTGCGGTTGTAACAACTTGATCTGATCATAATACCGCAGGGTACGGCTGCTGACTCCTGACAGTTTGGCTAAGGCACTGATCGTATATTCCATCGGCTTTTCCCTCCTTACACCTGTATCCTAAAGGTTGACGTAACGACAAAGTCAAGAAAATTTTTTTGCGTTTTTTAAAATGTGCTATAATTATAACAAAGAAAGGAAGATAAGATGCAAATAGTTTTTTCTGATATTGATGGGACGTTTCAAGAAATGGGGCACCCGATTCATGAGATCAATAAAGAAGCCATCCGTTGTTTGCAAGCCCAAGGGGATCACTTTGTGTTTGTCACAGGGCGAGGATTTGAGCTTGTTCAAGATATGATGGCGGAAGAAGGCCTTTCCTGCGATGTGATTTTCGGAAACGGCGCCGGTCTGATGATAAAAGGAGAAGCGCCTGTTTTGACGCATACCTTACCCTATAAGACATTGGCACAAGTGATTGGTATCTTAGAGACAGAAGCGGTTTTTTATTTCTTACATACTGACCATGGCATCATTTCCCCACAAGCGCATTTGTATGAAGCGCAATTTCAAGAAAGCCGTAAGCAGTTACTCGCGGAGTTAGGGGAGCGAGGGCAAATCATCGCTGACTACAAATACGAGTTCTTCTACAACGAATGCCTTCATAAAGACGACGTGTTGCAGTTTATGAAGGAACATCCAGAGATAAAGGTCATCAAAATCGAACTGATGGAAGCGTCAGACGAAAAAAGAGAACGGCTGCGGGCGATGATCCAGTCAGAAACGGCAGCGATTTTTCAATCCTTTGTCCAAACACTGGAAATCGTTGATCCATTGGCGACCAAAGGTGCGGCGATCCGTAGCTTTTTAGAAGCTTTTCCCGCTGCCAAAAGCTACGGGATCGGTGATGGTGAAAATGACCTTGCGATGTTTGAAGCGGTGGATGTTTCTTTGGCTGTAGCAAATGCCAGCCCAGCGATCAAAGCAGTTTGTGATCGAACCATTGAGCGCGCAGAAGACGGCGGTGTTGGCCGCTTTATTTTAACAGAATTAGTTTCGAGAGAGGATGTTGTGCATGAAGTTGATTGAAACCCCAGTAAACCAAAATCTAAATATGGAAACTTTTTACCCGAACATCTCCAAGTATCTATTCGACAAAATAGCGATCAAATACTATAAATTGTATTCGCTTGATCGGACGCAGATTCTCTATGTGGATAGTTTTGATACGATTTCTTTAGTATTGATCAACAATAAAAAGAAAATCAGTCGGGAAGAAGTCGATACAGCGATTCATCGTTTGCTGAAGGTCGATCGCAAAGACGTGACCGTCAATATCAATATTCGTAAAGAAATGGAAGCAAGAGGCATCACCTTTTCTAAACCGAGAAAAGATGTCATTCTTGTTCAATTGCCTGTGAAAGAACACTAGTTGAAAGAAGTTGGGACATGCACGTTGCAAGAGCAATCAAACGTTGAACAAAGGGGCGACCTTATACGAGCGCGCAAATAATGCGCAATAAGTAGGAGGCTGACCCATGCTTTGGAGCAATTTGTTCTCAGATGGATTGCCTTGTACTGGCAAAAGCCCAACTTTTTTTTGAAAAAACAAGTTTTTCTGTCTTTTGTGTTTTTTTTGCTATAATGAGAAGAAGTAAGCTAGAGGGAGTAAGAACATGCAGAAATTATTTAAAGATGACAGCTTGACGCTGCACACCGATCTCTACCAAATCAACATGATGCAAACCTATTGGGAGTTAGGCAGAGCCGATCGTAATGCGGTGTTTGAATGCTATTTCCGTGACATGCCTTTTGAAAATGGCTATGCGATCTTTGCCGGTCTGGAACGTTTGATCGATTATTTGAACGATTTATCCTTTTCAGAAACGGATATTGCCTACTTGCGAGAAATCGGCGGCTACCCAGAAGCTTTTTTAGAGTATCTAAAGGAGTTCAAGTTTGCTTGTACCGTTCGTTCAGCGTTAGAAGGCGATTTAGTCTTCAATAATGAACCGATCATTCAAGTAGAAGGGCCGTTAGCACAAGCGCAGCTGATCGAAACAGCGCTACTGAATATGGTCAATTTCCAAACCTTGATCGCCACGAAAGCTGCCCGCATCAAATCTGTGATCGGCACGGATCCCTTGTTGGAATTTGGTTCACGTCGGGCACAAGAATTGGATGCAGCCATTTGGGGGACCCGAGCGGCTTATATTGGCGGAGCGGATGCGACGAGTAATGTGCGGGCAGGGAAGATTTTTGGCATCCCAGCCAGCGGAACCCACGCCCATTCCCTCGTGCAATCCTATGGCAATGACTATGATGCATTTATGGCGTATGCCCAAACCCACAAAGATTGCGTATTCTTAGTCGATACCTATGATACCTTGCGTTTAGGTGTGCCAAATGCGATTCGTGTGGCCAAAGAGATGGGGGATAGGATCAATTTCTTGGGTGTGCGGATCGATAGCGGCGATATGGCCTATATCTCGAAAAAAGTCCGTGAACAGTTGGATGAAGCGGGATTCACGGAAGCCAAAGTCTATGCTTCCAATGATCTAGACGAAAATACGATTCTAAGCTTGAAAATGCAAAAGGCGAAAATCGATGTATGGGGTGTCGGCACCAAGCTGATCACCGCTTACGATCAACCGGCATTAGGTGCGGTTTATAAACTGGTTGCCATCGAAAATGAGCAGGGAGAAATGATCGACACCATCAAATTATCCAGCAATGCCGAAAAGGTTTCGACCCCTGGGAAAAAACAAGTC
This sequence comes from Enterococcus sp. AZ188, assembly GCF_050544075.1. NCBI lineage: Bacteria > Bacillati > Bacillota > Bacilli > Lactobacillales > Enterococcaceae > Enterococcus > Enterococcus sp. AZ188. Next base: position 2,987,226 of record NZ_CP172943.1, on the reverse strand, counting down.
TGGCGGATCACCCGTAAATCGGACGGCAAGTCAGAAGGCGATTATGTCACGCTATGGGAAGAAAATCCGCAAGCAGCAGACGAACTGTTCATGTTCCATCCTGTTCACACTTTTATCAACAAAACAGTGACGAACTTTGATGCGCGACCATTGTTGCAAGATATCTTTGTAGATGGCCAGCAAGTGTATCAAGTACCTGACTTAGAACACGTCAAAGCCTATGCGACGAATTGCTTGGATTCCCTTTGGGATGAGTACAAACGTGATTTGAATCCACAGAAGTACCCAGTTGATCTCTCGCAAGAATGTTGGGATCATAAAATGCGGACGATTGAAAAAGTACGTAAACAAACCAATGGCGCGATTTTGTAATCCGCAACTGCGCTGGTCCTAGGATCAGTCAGCTGCTTCAAAAAATAAGAGGAGGCGTTTCTATGACCATGCAACAAGAAATTATCAAAGAATTAGGAGTCTTACCGACCATCGACCCGAAAGAAGAAGTTCGTAAGAGTATTGATTTTTTAAAGGCGTATCTGCAAAAGAATTCGTTCTTGCATACGTTTGTCTTGGGGATCAGTGGTGGGCAAGATTCGACATTAGCTGGCCGGATCGCGCAATTGACGATGGAGGAAATGCGCAGTGAAACCGGGAATCCCAACTATCAGTTCATAGGGGTACGCTTACCTTATGGGGAACAAGCAGATGAAGAAGATGCAAAAAAAGCCATTGAATTTATCAAACCAGATATTGAGCTGCGGGTAAACATCAAAGCCGCCGTCGATGCCCAAGTGCAAGCGGTGGAAGAAGCAGGCTTAGCGGTTTCTGACTTTAATAAAGGCAATATCAAAGCCCGTCAACGGATGATTACGCAATATGCCATTGCGGGTGAAAAAGCAGGAGCTGTTCTGGGTACGGATCACGCTGCTGAAAATATCACCGGCTTCTTTACGAAATACGGCGATGGCGGTGCCGATATCTTACCACTGTTTCGTTTAAACAAACGCCAAGGCCGCCAACTCTTGCAATACTTAGGCGCACCAGAAGCATTGTATACCAAAGTCCCGACTGCGGACTTGGAAGACGGCAAACCTTTAGTTGCAGATGAAGCAGCTTTAGGAGTGACCTACAACGACATCGATGACTATTTAGAAGGCAAGGAAATTGCGGCTGAAGCCCAACAAACCATTGAAAACTGGTGGAACAAAACGCAACACAAACGCCACTTGCCAGTCACGATTTTTGATGATTTTTGGAAATAAACGAAACCAGTGATTCCGTTCCATTCAGATAGAAAGAAGAGTCTAGGGGGCAAGAAACCTTAGACTCTTTTTTATGAGGGTTGCTTTCTTTAAAAATAACAAAAGCTTCTTACCTCGGCTTTACTTTCTTGCCTCGAAAGCATAAAATACGAGGGTACCTAGAATGTGTAGAAAAGGAGGAATGTTCCTTCGTGAAAATAAATATCCATCCTTATCTGAAGATCGCATTAAAAGGCATCGCCATCGTCCTGTTGATCATTTTCAGTAATTTATATTTGCAATGGTGTCAAAACAATCTTTCCGTTGAATTAGCTCTGAAATTTGCCTTTTCGTGGCATACAGCAAAGTTTTTCTTGGCTTGTGGGGTGCTACTGCTGGTGTATGGGGTGTTTGCCAGCTTGGCAGGTTCGGTACTGATCGGGGGCATCTTTTATAGTGTCGTCATCGGAATCTTAGGGTATGCCAACCACACGAAGATGGTCTATCGCCAAGAACCAATCTATCCCGATGATTTAAAGATGGTCACTCAATTCGACCTTCTACGAACTATGATCGGCAATGGCGCCTTTTTCTTAGCCATCCTCTTCGCTCTGGTGGCGATCGGAGCGATCGGCTGGAGTATCTATCGCAGCCGCAAATTAAACCGGCGTTTGCAAGTGATGCGAGGAGCGGTGCTGGTCGTATGCTCGCTGGGCTTAGTCTATGTTTCTCACTTCAATGACAGCAACAACCTTTTACGCAAAGCCTACAATCAGACGGCGCTCTGGATTCCGTATTCACAAAAAATGAACTACTACAATACGGGATTTATCGGTGGGTTTTTGTACAACCTGCGGGTAGATGCCATGACGAAGCCTGAGGGGTATTCAAAAGAAGCGATCCAAGCGATTGCGGACACCTACAATGCACAGGCTGCGGAGAAAAATCAAGACCGTGAAAGTGAAGCACCAAATATCGTCTATGTGATGAGCGAGAGTTTTTCCGACCCGAGCCATTTAAATGGCTTATCGATCACCGGCGATCCGTTGAAAGACTATTACCACGTCGCCGATCAAACCATCAGTGGAAAAATGCTTTCGCAAAATTATGGAGGCGGTACGGCAAACATCGAGTTTGAAGCGTTGACTGGTTTTGCCATGGGCCTATTGAATCCACAGATGACAACGCCTTACACGATGCTAGTGCCGAAATTGACGCAACTGCCATCCTTGGTTTCTTTCTTGGAACAATCAGGGTATACGGCAGCGGCGATCCATCCTTACGATACATCGATGTACAAACGCAAGGATGTCTATGGGGTGATGGGGTTTGAACAGTTTATCGATCAAGATACGATGACCTATACCGACAAAATCGAAAATAATCCTTATATCTCTGATGAGGCGGCCTACAAAGAAGTGCTGGCTTTGTTGGAAAACGATCAGCAACCGCAATTTGTCCATTTAGTGACGATGCAGACCCATATGCCTTATGCTGGCAAATACGATACGTTGAATTACCAAGCGAGCGGTCCTGGCAATATGGCTTCTTTGGAAAACTACCTACAGGATATCTCTTATAGCAGTACAGCGTTGAAAAACTTTGTGGCTGAATTAGAGCAGCTGGATCGGCGAACGCTGGTCGTCTTTTGGGGAGATCATTTACCAGGCATTTATGCCGATGAGATCAAGGATCAAAATGAAACGGCTGCCCTGCATGAAACCGAATTTTTGATGGTTGATTCGCAAGGGAATTTTGCGCCAGAAGATGTACCAGTAACAAGTCCTTTTTATTTTGCGCCGAACCTATTAGAAGCCAGTGATCAACCAACCAGCGGGTTTTACCAGTTGTTGTTGGCCTTGCAAGATGAGTTGCCGGCTTTTGAACTGGGTCAATATTATCAAGAGGGACAATGGCAGACGACTCTTGCGTTGGATCAAGAAGCCCAAGAAATCTATGATGCCTACAATTTGATCCAATATGATGTGCTACAAGGAGAGCAATACAGTTTAACGACTGGTTTGTTTGACTAAATGAAACATAAAATAGCGCCTTATCCTGTGACTGACACTGGGATAAGGCGCTTTTGTTTGTGTGAAGTTATAATTCCTGCCATTTACGATTTTGATCAAAATCATTGGCGGCGGCGTAGGCGTCTTGAACGATCGTTTCAGGGTAGCCCATGACTTTTAAGAGGGCGATCGCGTTGCGGCTCAAGGCAGGACCGGATTTGACCTTATAATCAAAGGAGATGCCGTCATCTTCCGTGACTTGTTCAGAAAAATGAATGTTGCGGCAATCATTTTTCAAAATTTCAGTCAGCTCAATATCATGGGTAGCGACAAAGGCCAATGATGGGTAGGCTCGCAACCAATGGATGATGCTGGCAGAAGAAGCGATTCGTTCCACCGTATTGGTTCCTTTTAAAATCTCATCAACAAAACAGTAGCAGCGCTGTTTCGTGGCAACGGTATCTAGCAGGCGTTTGATGGATTTGATCTCCGCCACGAAATAGCTGTCGCCTTCAAATAGATCATCTTCGACAGCCATCGAGGTAATGACGTGACCAGGAACCATCGTAAAGGTTTCAGCTACTGCTGTCTGGATGGTTTGTGCCAAAATACAGTTGATGGCGACACTTTTGACATATGTCGATTTGCCTGAGGCATTGGAGCCAGTTACAAGGGTATTGTGGTTCCAAGTGACATCATTCATGACTGCTTCACTCAGAAGGGGATGATACGTACCCGTTGCTTCTACACCTCCGCTTGTTTGTAAGGTCGGTAGGCAAGTGATGGGCATATACGTGCGAAAATTTAAAATGGCGGCTGCGACTTCCAATTTCCCCAATAAATTCCAGAGGTCGATGGCTGCTTGTTGGTGTTTGGCCAGAGTAGTGGTGACCGTTTGGTAGGAAATAAACGGCAGCATAAAAATGATATTGATGTATTCAAACAACATGTCTCCTTCGCTGCCGTTTTTGGCACGAAATGAGAAAGCGAAACGAGTGATCTTCTTTAATGGTGACAAAGATTGTTTGAGCTCATCTTGGAGGGGCGTGTTGATTTTAGCGATCTGACTGCCACAGGCAATCGTTTGAACCAAATAGCGCATGCTGTTCAGTTCTGTTTCCAGCTTGGCTTTTTTGATGGAGTAATAGATCGTATTGAAAACGACACTAATCAACGTCAACAGGAGGCCTTGGACAATCCCCAGCAGGAGCAGCAAGATGCCGACTAATGGCAGCACACCTAAAAAGACAAAGAACGGCAGAGAACCGATCGATTGCGCCGCTTCATTGGCCAAGTAGGCTTTCGAAAAATTATCATCTTGTTTTCCTAAACGAGCAAATGTATATTGGGATTGTTCGCGTGCGGCACTGTCAGCAGCAAAAAAGTCGATCAATTTGGTCAGCTGTTTGTCCGGCTTAAAGTGGAAATTGCGTAATTGCTGGTACAACGCTTCTGAACCAACACTGGAAAACGTCAGATTAATGGACTCAAACAACGAAAAGCCATCCAAGTCATACCAAGTGATGTCATCGACCTCGCTATCAAAATCGTGAAACTTCTTCTCAGTCAGCCAAGCTTTTTTCAAACTCGCTTCTTTATCAAAGCGGGGCTGACGGGGAAGTTTTCCCCAAGCAAGCCGAACGTAACGACGTACTTTGTATCGATTCCAGATATCTAGTGCGGTCAAGATGAGAATGCTGGCGAGTATGATCAAAATGACCATCGTTTGTGGTTCCATATGCAAAAGTCCTCCTAATGGCTAATGAATGCTGGCTAAAGCTAAGTGTTGCTGTGGGCAGGATCGATTTCTTTTAAACAAGCATAGATCCGTTCAATATCTTGGGTCGTGCCTCGCAGCTCGAAATCCGCTAAGAACGGAATCGAAAATTGTTCCGCATATTGCTTTGCGGTCAAGCAATATTGATAATTAAAGTTTTTGTTGCCGCTGCCGATCACGCCTAAGCAAAGAGCGGCGTTGTTTTCATAGTCAATGTATTCCCGCATGGTTTCTGTGAGGATCTCCTGATCGCCGTTATCGACGCCGTTTCCACCTTCTAAATAGGTAGGGACAAAAACCACATAAGGTTCGTCTTCTTGTTCAAAGACACTATTGTCATGAATTTCTTTGGCTTCCCAAGTGCTCGGTGTGTCTTGCTGATCTGCATAGGCCAACAAGCGGTTGACGAATGCACGGGTATTTCCAGAGATTGAAATATAAAGTAGTTTCATTTTTTCATCACCTTCCGCTTTCTAGTATAACAGAAACCATTTATGAAAAGAGGAGAACTTCGGCAGTCTTTTCTAGTAAAATGCAGCCAAAGGCTTTAAACTGAGAGAGGAGTCCAATACAAAGGAGTGGCAATAATGTTTTCAAAAATGCATCATGTGGCGATCATCGCTAGTAATTACCAACAGACCAAAGAGTTTTATGTAGAAAAATTAGGCTTTGAAGTGATTCGTGAACATGCGCGCCCAGAAAAGAAAGATGTAAAAATCGACTTGCGCTTTGGGGAATCAGAAATAGAACTGTTTGTGGTGGAAAACCCACCAGCAAGACCAAGTTTTCCCGAAGCAGCCGGCTTGCGACATTTGGCCTTTGCGGTGGAAAATATTGAAGCAGTCGTAGCGGAGTTAGCCACTAAAGGGATTGTGTGCGAACCGATTCGTTTTGATACCTTCACCAATAAGAAGATGACCTTTTTCCAAGATCCAGACGGCTTGCCGTTGGAATTACATGAATAAACAAGGAAGACTTTGTGTTGATCCTTTGTCGATTCAACTTGGTTTTTCTTGAGAGAATTGTTATTCTATGTATAGAAGCAAGGAGGAAAAAACGTGATAAGATTTGCAAAAGAAGAAGATCGTTTTGTCATGGCTGAACTCGTTTTAGTCATTTTAAAGGACATGGAATTGCCGTTTGTCAAAGAGATCGGAGAAGCCAAGACCTTAGAGATCTTGGCAGATGCCATGCTAGAACCCGATTATCGTTACGGCTTTCGCCGTGCGCTAGTCAATGAGATCGACGGAGAAGTTGCTGGCGTCGCCTTTGGATATCCAGACAAAGAAGAGGCGACGATCGATCAGCCTCTAGATAAAGTGCTGGAACAGTACGGTTTGAGTAAAGACATGAAGCTGTTTATCGATGAAGAGACTTTACCAAATGAATGGTACTTAGATACCATCTGTGTGGCTGAGAAATTTCGGGGCAAAGGCGTCGGCTCAGCCTTGTTAGAAGCATTGCCGAAAATTGCTTCTAGAGATGGTTATGAGGTGATCGGCTTGAGTGTTGACCGAGCAAATCCCCATGCGAAGCGGCTCTATGAAAAGCACGGATTTGAAGTCGTGGCCCAAAGAGAGATCAGTGGCCATCTTTACGACCATATGCAAAAAAGAACCAGCTGATTTTTCAGCTGGTTCCATTTGTTAGTCGAAGCTCAAGAGGATGGTCTTTTTTGCGGTGCCGATTGTACAGCCAGTAATCCATGACGGCCGCAATACAGATGCAGACCGGCGCATCCCGGTCATCGACAACATCCAGTACATAATAATCCCCCGTCAACAAGGTCGCTTTGTCCATCTCCATAATCTTTTTATTGAAATGATGGATCCCATAGCGATGATTATAGATATCGCCGTGGACCGCCCAGTGAAGCTGCTGGATATAGTAGAAATCACCTGGCCAGTTAAAGATTTTTTGCAGTGTACCGACTTTCTCAAAGTCTTTGTAGATCTCAAAGCGTGTACCAAAAGTAAAGCTGATTTGTTTGATACTAGCGACCATTTGCCCATTTAAACGGTAAAGGGAGAGGGCATCGCCCTTGGTTCCCCAACGTCCCACCATCAAAAATAGTGATTTGCCTGTTTCATCTTTGACAATGGTTCGTGTGACTCTGCTAAGTTGCCTATCTTGGATGAAAAATTCTGACATACTTACGCCTCCTCATGTATCCCCAAAAAGCTGCGTGGTTTAAAGATTTTCATCAATTGCCCGAACGATTGCTTTGCCGACACCAGCCTCAATATTGGTGTCCGTCAAATACTTCGCGACTTCTTTTACCTCTAACTCGCCATTTCCCATTGCAAAACTAACGCCTGCCAGTTGCAGCATACTTACATCATTTAAGTTGTCACCGATCGTCATCACTTCCGCCAGTGAGATCATCCGGTCTTTGGCGACATGTGCCACTGCGATTCCTTTTTGCGCGTTTCGGTGGTTGATCTCAATATTGTTTTGTCCAGAAGAAGTCACCACTAGATCGCCGTACCCATCGATGATTTTCGTGATAGGACCCAATACCCGGGCACCGTCTTGGTGGAAGCAGATCACTTTCAAAAATTCTAATTCTTCGATCGAAAACAACTCACTGAAATCATCGACATAATTGATCGGTAAAAATTCTAAACGGGCTGCTGTCATAGCAATCGCCATCTTATGGGTTAAATGGGGCATTGCTTCTGCCGTATGGATCGCAAAATTTTCGATCCGACGTGTCTGACTTTCCGAATAGATCCCATTGCTCGTTGAGATCTCAAAATAGATGTCGTTTTCTTTTAGTAGGTCGATCAACGAACGAGTTTGTTCATGGCTGATCGGCACAGTAAATAATGAATTACCCGTTTCGTCATAGACTTGGGCCCCATTCAAGGTGATCATTGCACAGTCGATCCCGGCTTCTTGCAGCGGTGGCAATGCCTCTTTACGGTTACGGCCAGTTGCGACCATAAATTCGATTCCTTTGGATTGGGCATATTTGATTGCTTGGATATTTTCTTCTGAAATCTGCATACTGGCATTTAAAAGCGTACCATCCATATCAGAAGCAATTAATTTGATCATTGTCAGCGTCCTTTCTTAATCGTTTCTACAAATAGTGTACCATAAATCACGGATTTTTTTTCTTTCGAAGAGTAATTCTTGTTTCTAATGGGCGGGATTTGTTATCCTAGAAGAAAACAAAGGAGATTCGCCATGAAACGACTATTGGACAATGATTGGCAAGAGCAATTGCAAGAATCATTTGAGCAACCCTATTACCAACAACTACGGGCTTTCTTGAAACAAGAATATGCCCAGCAAAAGATCCATCCAGCGATGGACCATATTTATGAAGCACTTAAACTGACACCATACCATGACGTAAAAGTTGTCATCTTAGGTCAAGATCCTTATCATGGCCCTCACCAAGCCCACGGACTGTCGTTTTCCGTGCAGCCGGGGGTCAAAATACCGCCTTCCTTACGCAATATTTACAAGGAATTAGCCGATGACTTAGGGATTGCACCTGTGTCCCATGGCTATCTTGTGCCATGGGCGCAGCAAGGGGTCTTATTGTTGAATACCGTATTGACGGTACGTGAGGGACAAGCCTATTCACATCACGGGCATGGCTGGGAGCAGCTGACAGATACGATTATCGAAAAATTGAATCAACGAGAAAAACCGGTCATTTTTGTGCTTTGGGGCAAACCCGCTCAAAAGAAAGCCGCTTTACTAGATACCAGCAAACATATTATTATAACAGCGCCTCATCCAAGTCCGTTGTCGGCACATCGAGGATTCTTTGGTTCAAAGCCTTTTTCTAAGATCAATCAAGCGTTGCTGGCATTAGGGGAAGAACCGATTTCTTGGGCGTTACCGGAAAAAATAACACAGTTGTAAAACTGTGTTATTTAGAACTGATGATTTTGTGAAAAAGGTAACGATATTTAAAATAATCGACTAATACAGGATTTTTATCTGTTCTTTTTTTCGCAGTTATTGTACAATGGAAGGGTATAAAAAAACTGGAGGTCTTTACCCGTGGAATTATTCGAAAGTTTAAAATTTAAAATCGTGCGTCGTCATATCAAAATCGTTTTTCCAGAAGCAACAGATCCTCGTATCTTAGGTGCTGCTAGCCGTCTACGTTCAGAAGAATTGATTGAACCCGTTTTGATCGGTAACCCGGTTGAAATTGAAAAAGCAGCAGAAGCTCGCGGAATCAACGTATCAAACTTTGAAATTTTAGATCCTGAAAATTATGATCGTTGGGATGAAATGGTTGAAGCTTTTGTGGAACGCCGCAACGGCAAAGCAACGAAAGAACAAGCAGAAGAAATCTTAAAAGATGTCAACTATTTCGGTACAATGTTGACTTACATGGGCATTACTGAAGGAATGGTTTCCGGAGCGATCCATTCTACGGGTGATACAGTAAGACCCGCTTTACAAATCATCAAAACAAAACCAGGTGTGAGCCGTACAAGTGGTGCTTTCTTAATGGTTCGTGGTCGTGACCAAGAAAAATACTTGTTCTCAGACTGTGCCATCAATGTAAACCCAAATGCACAAGAACTAGCAGAAATCGCTGTTGACTCAGCGAAAACCGCTGAATTATTTGAAATCGATCCAAAAGTTGCTATGTTAAGCTTCTCAACGAAAGGTTCTGCGAAAGCACCGGAAGTAGATAAAGTCGTTGAAGCAACAAAAATCGCCAAAGAATTGGCACCAGAATATCAAATCGATGGAGAATTGCAATTCGATGCTGCGTATATCTCAGCAGTTGCGCAATTGAAAGCTCCTGAATCTGAAGTAGCAGGTAAAGCAACCGTCTTTGTTTTCCCCGATTTACAATCAGGAAACATTGGCTACAAGATCGCCCAACGTTTCGGTAACTTTGAAGCGATTGGACCAATCTTACAAGGGTTGAACAAACCAATCTCTGATTTGTCCCGTGGTTCAAATGAAGAAGATGTCTACAAATTATCAATCATTACTGCGGCACAAACATTAATGGAAAAATAAGCAGCCAATCGCTGCACTTATGAAAAACTGATCCCTTGAGGGTCAGTTTTTTGTTTTGCTTTTGGAAAGTTGAGGGCAACAAAGCAGGGGGCGTCCATATGAATCAACGATCCAGTGGTCGTCGGGAAATTTTCCTTAAGCTCCTTCTTTACAATTCCTTGAAAAACAAGCTATACTAGCAACTAGTAAATTAGATTGATCAAAGGATGGGGACTATGTTTACCATTAACGACTTAGAAGCAACCGCAGCATTTGCAAAAATCATTGGAGAAGTAGCCGAGCCAGGGGATAATCTGGTATTGACGGGCGACTTGGGTGCTGGCAAAACAACATTGACGAAAGGCATCGCCTTGGGGTTAGGGATCGAGCAACTGATCAAAAGTCCGACCTATACGATCATTCGTGAATATACCAATGGGCGGATGCCCCTGTACCATATGGATGTCTATCGGGTGGAATACGGTGCAGAAGATTTAGGACTGGATGATTATTTCGAAGGGGATGGCTTGTGTGTGATCGAGTGGGGCAATCTCTTAGAAGCCTCCCTGCCAGAGGATTATTTAGAACTGATTTTGGAAAAAGATGATACAGATGAACAAAAACGTCTTGTGAAATGTCATGCATATGGCACCAAAGCAACCGCCTTTTTGCAACGGATCACAACCAAATGGCAGGCAGCCCATGAGTGAGATCCAGATACAGATCAAAGAAGCCACGGGTGCTGATGCCAAAGCTGTGTTAGCAGTCAGTCAACAGCTAGGAGAAGAAACGGATTATCTCTTGATGGACGAAAGCGGCTTGGCGTTGCCAGAAGCCCTATTGGCAGAACAGCTGGACGCTATCTATGAACGGGAGGACTATTTGCTGTTGCTGGCATTTGATCAAGAACAGTTGATCGCCATGGCATCAGTCAAAGGCAACGAAGAGTGGCAATTAGCCCATGTCGGGGAGATCGGTATCTCGATTTTAAAAGACTATTGGGGCTTGGGCTTAGGTTCGCTCCTGATTGAAGAATTACTGGACTGGGTAGTAGAAGTTGGCGAATTGACCCGCATCGAGTTGACCGTCCAAGCGAGAAATCTACGAGCGATCCATCTTTATCAAAAATTTGGTTTTTTAACAGAAGGCTGCATGAAAGAAGCAGTGCAAACCCGCGAGGGGCAAAAAGTTGACGTCTTGATGATGGCACGTCTTTTTGAATCATAAAAAAGGAGTGAAGGAAATGGAGTTTCGGGAACCGACGATCGCAGACTGCGATCAAATCGAAGCGTATCGGCAAGCCTTCGAGAAGAATCAAGAAGTCATCCATGGTGGGGCAGGACTTGTAGAAAGTCCGACAGCTAAAGACTGGCTAAAGGGATTGGCGGATTTTAAAACAGCAGAAACGGTACCAGAAGGATTCGTTCCCGCCCGTACCTATCTGGCTATCCAAGATCAAAAAGTGGTCGGTCTCTTGAATCTGCGTCTGACGCTTAATGAATACTTACGCCAAATTGGCGGACACATCGGGTATTCGGTGCACCCAGATCATCGAAAGCAAGGCATCGGCTCGGCAATGCTGGCACAGTCATTGGTAAAGGCCAAACAATTTGGCTTGAAAAACGTGTTAGTAACCTGTGAAGAAGCCAATCGTGCCTCCGCCAAAGTCATTGAAAATAACGGCGGTAAACTAACCGAAAAAGCCATTGATCCTGAAGATGGCGTTGTAATCTGTCATTATTGGATCGATCTAACTTAAAATGAATCCTTCCTTAAATGAAAACGTGCGTCCTAAAGTCAGCATTGCGCTAGACTTTAGGACGCACGTTCTTATTTATTTGACTAAAACCAATTTTTTTAATGGATCGATGCCAAATTCTTCTTCTTGACGCAATAAGATTTGGGCACATGCCCGGCTATCTTCCAAGGCATCATGGTGGTTTAGTAAAGGAATCTGCAATTGCTCACAAACCGTATTTAATTTGTGGTTCGTAAATTCTGGATACAGTTTGCGGCTTGTTCGTACCGTGCACAAGGAAAGATAGTTTGGTTGTGACAACCCATAATAGTCAAGACACCCCGCCAAAACGCCGGTATCAAAACCAGCATTATGCGCAACGATCAGACTGTTTAATTGATAATATTGTTGGATTTGTTTCCATACGTCAGGAAACTTAGGCGCTTCTTGCACATCTTCTGGACGGATGCCATGAATTTGAATGTTTTTCCAAAAAAATTCCGTTTCCGGTTGGATCAATGTGTAATATTCGCCCACGATTTTGCTGTCTTGTACCATGACTAGTGCAAGGGAACAGGCACTATGCTTTTGATAATTTGCTGTTTCAAAGTCCATTGCGATAAAATTCATCAGACTCACCTCATTGCCATTCTAGCACAAAATCAAAGAATGAAAAGCGAACAAACGTTAAGAAAAACTGAAGTTTTCCTACGGTTAGTTGAGATCCAGTTCCACCGGACAATGGTCACTGCCGATGATATCTGTATGGATCTTGGCGTCTAGCAAGCGCTCATTTAAGTCATCCGAAACGACAAAGTAATCGATGCGCCAGCCGGCATTGTTTTTGCGAGCGTTGAAACGGTAGCTCCACCAAGAATAAATGCCTTCTGCATCTGGATAGAAATAACGGAACGTATCGGTAAAGCCAGCAGCCAAAAGAGTTGAAAACTTTTCCCGTTCTTCAGGTGTAAACCCAGCACTTTTTTGATTGGTTTTCCAGTTTTTGATATCGATATTTTTATGGGCAACATTCAAATCACCACAGAGAATCACTGGCTTTTGTTGTTTCAATTCAGTCAAGTAAGCCAAAAAGGCATCTTCCCAAGTCATGCGATAATCCAAGCGGCGCAATTCATTTTGGGAATTCGGTGTGTAGCAAGTAATCAAGAAAAATTCAGGATACTCCAGCGTGATGACGCGACCTTCCGTATCATGTTCTTCGATTCCTAATCCATAACGGACGGATAGCGCAGGTTCTTTTGCGAAAATCGCCGTGCCAGAATAGCCTTTCTTCTCCGCATAATTCCAGTATTGATGATAGCCTGGTAAATCCAATTCGATCTGACCTTCTTGCAGCTTTGTTTCTTGTAAACAAAAGAAATCAGCATCGAGGGCTTCAAACACTTCAGAAAAATTTTTTTTAACGATGGCCCGTAAACCATTCACATTCCAAGAAATAAATTTCATTAAGACTCCTCCTTATTTTCCACTACGCCTCCCATTTTACCTAAAAAAGCCAGAAGCGCAAAGCAAGTGAGCGGAATAAGGAAAACAAGGAGGAAGAATGAGGATTAAATTTGGATGCTAGAGAAAATTCGTTTGTGGTACGAAAAAGGATTAATAAATCCTTACTTTTCCTTACGTTTTATGTTACAATCGTTTTGAAAAGGGGGCAGTTCACATGACGATCAAAGCGCAAGTTTCAGCGAAAATGACTTCGAAAAATCAAATAACTATTCCAAAAAGTGTGCGGCAAAAGTTAGGCTTAAAAGAGAATCAGCGGGTAATTTTTGAATTTACTCCAGAAGGCGAGATCAAGGTAACAGGCGAAAAAGCAGCACCTTCCTTTGAAGATTTTTGGAAACAAGAATTAGCGATCGTAGAAGAAACGGGGAAATTTGATACAGGTGAGATGTTTTTTGGAGAAGATTTAGGTGAGGAGAATATTGAATGGTAAGACAAGGAGATATTCTTTTTATTGACTTAAATCCCACCAAAGGAAATGAAATGGCAAAAAAAAGACCGTGTGTGGTGGTTAGTAATGATTATTATAACAAGAGTTTCAATACCGTCTTAGTGATGCCAATCAGTAGCTCAAAAAAATATGTAGAAGAAAAATTCGCTCGATCGAATGCGTTTCAAACAGTTACCGAAACACAAAAGAGTAAAGTTCAAGGGACGATTCTTTGTCAGCATATTCGCAGTGTGGACCTCTTGCATCGCAGCAACTTAGAAGTAGTCGATAAAGTCACTACGGAGATGAAAGAACGATTATCTGAAATAACAAAACACTTTTTTTGAAGCTTACTCTTTATTAATCAGGTCATTCGATTATTAAGCTTTTCTTTGATTCACCAGAGGTAGCAACTTTTCCTTGAACATGCTAAAATAAGTGAGATGTTTATTGTGAAAGGAAACCTTCTCGTGAATAAAGACTTGATGATTGCGCAATTCCCTGAAATTGCCTTATTAAAAGATGAACCCTTATTGAACTATACGTATACAAAAACTGGTGGACCGGCAGACATTTTGGCTTTTCCCAAAACAGCAGAAGAGGCTAAACAGCTGCTTGATTATTGCCGAGAACAAGCGATTCCTTGGATCGTCTTAGGAAACGCCAGCAACTTGATCGTCCGTGATGGTGGTATTCGTGGCGTGGTGATCATGCTGTCGGAAATGAACCAAATCGTGGTAGACGGCACTTCTTTGATCGTCGATGCTGGAGCAAAGTTGATCGATACGACCTATGTCGCTTTGCATGAATCCTTGACTGGTTTTGAATTTGCCTGCGGGATTCCCGGCAGTGTCGGCGGTGCCGTCTTTATGAATGCAGGCGCCTATGATGGCGAGATCCAAGATGTCTTTGCGTCCTGCGACGTTTTGCTGGCTGATGGTCAAATCGTGACATATACCAAGGAAGAAATGGAATTTGCTTATCGTCATAGCAAGTTGCAAGAGCAAAAGATGATCATTTTGAGCAGTCGCTTTGATCTAACAAAAGGTGATCAAGAACAAATCAAAAAGCGAATGGATGAACTGACAGAATTGCGGCAATTGAAGCAACCGCTAGAATACCCCTCTTGTGGGAGTGTCTTCAAACGTCCAGTCGGTCATTTTACCGGCAAGCTGATCCAAGATGCAGGCTTACAAGGACTGAAATGGGGCGGTGCCCAAATTTCAGAAAAACATGCGGGCTTTATCGTGAATGTCGATCAAGCAACAGCCACGGATTACGTTGAACTGATTGCCCATATCCAACAAGTCATCAAAGAAACTTTTGATGTCACCTTAGAAACAGAAGTCCGAATCATCGGTGAAGAATAGATTAGCGAAAAGATTGTCCCCCGGGGCAATCTTTTTTTCATGAGAGCTAATAAAAAGAGCTTAGGATTGTAAGCTTTCGCAGTCTTCGGTACAATAAACGAAAAGGAGTGAGCAGGATGAAAAAGTGGGGACGCATCATTTTGTTTGTTGGGTTCGCCTTTCTTTTCGGTGGCTGTACGAAATTACCGCAAGAACAGTTTGCCGAACAGTTGACGAATCAGCAAGCAACGAATGCTGGTGAATTCCAAGCGACGATCGATACCTTTGAGATAGGCAACAGCAGCGAATACGGTCAAGAAGCCGATAGGTATGCCTCTATGTTGATGTCACAGTTAGTAGGCTCGTCATTTAAAGGGGACTTCGTCCAAGACAAGGAAACCAAAGCGATTTTACTCAATCTGGCAGTCGCTTATGGGGGGCAGGAGCTGCCGATCAAGCTGATCGTCGATCCTGAAAAACAAGAAGCGTATGTGTCAGCTGAAATCTATGAAACACTGCAAGGGTATATCAGCGCATTTGGTGATGACAGTTATGGAACAACACCAGACGCTGGGGAATATGAGGGCAAGTACCTGCGCATCGATCAAGAAACCTTAGATTCTTACTTTGGCGAAGGAACTTTTGCAGAGGACGACGAGGAGACAACCGAAGCAGAAAAAGCGCCTGAAAACTTCTTTACCATGAACAGTCTTTTTCATAATGAGACGTTTGCAGACTATTTGAAAACCTTCGAACCGGATGCTTTCAAAAGAGATGGAGATACGATCAGCCATACGTTTACCAAAGAAGAATTGGCAGATTATGCAACCTATGCCCAAGAACACGGTGCCGATCAAAAGCAAGTCGCCGAATTAGAAACGATGCTGGAAGAAGTCGAGCAGTTTGACTTAGCTATGACCGTCAATACGAAAACAAATCAGCAGAAAATGGCTTTTCACTTCGTGCAAGCGGATGAGCTGCAAACGACTATCGGAGCTACGGTGACTTTTACAGGAAAGAAAAGTGATACTGCCGTTGCGATCCCCACAGCGGAAGAATTGATTGACCCAGAAGAATTGTTTTCTCCCTATGATTATGGCTGGGATGACAGCTATGACGATGGGTATGAGAATGATTATGATGATGAGTACTGGGATAGCTATGATGAAGCCGATGATTGGTCTTCTTATATGCTGACGGATGAGGAGTTCGAGGAACTGCTACTGCAAATCAAGCAAGAGCTGCCTTATTTGACCCAAGCAGATATCGATGATTATCTGACATTTTATGAAGAGTATTTGACCCAAGAGCAGTATCAAGAGCTTGTCGAAGCACTCCAGATGACACAAAGTTTATGAGTCACTCAAAAGGGAAGCGACCGCCTAAGTTAGCCAAAAAGCTAACTTTAGCCGGTCGCTATTTTTTAGATTCGATTTTTTTTGCGGTTCATGACTAAGCGCAAAAGAACGGTTCCAACTGCCATCGTGGCGATTCCCGCTACAATGGCTTCAGGCACGCCTTGGGCGAAGATCACACCCAAAATCGCTGCGTAAACAGCATTGCCGGCTTTTCCCACAACCTCCGCATATTCTTGCTGGAACAAGAAGTAGATCAAGTTCATTACCAGAATCGTATTCGTCAAACCTCCGGCAACACCAGCAATCAGTAGCGAAAGACTTTGCTGTTTGTTTTTCCAGATTTTTTGACAGCCTTTATAAACAAAGTAAGGAACGACACCAATCAAAATACGGGGAATCAGCGCTACGAGGATCGCTTTCCAACTTCCTTGATCACTCCCATAAATCGGTACGAAAGGAGAGAAGACAAAAGAAAGCGGGGTGATGATCCATGTCGAACGCACCATACTGATGATCCCAAAGGCGCCGCCTAAAAAGCCGCCGATCCGAGGGCCCAATACAATGGAAGCGATGATCACAGGAATGTGCATCGTTGTCGCATTGATTGGTCCTATGGGAATAAACCCAAGAAAGGGTACCGATGCTAAAAGAATCAAGATTCCTAAAAAGAAAGCTGTTAAGACAAGTTCAAAAGTTGATATTTTTTTCATTATTAGACACTCCGTACTTCCAAAGCAGTCAATGCTTTTTCGAGAATCGTTTCTGTTGCTGCTAATGCGCCTCTGCCGAAATCACCGCAAGCCAGTAACGCTTCACGGGGTTCAATCTCTTGGAAGCCGACTTCTTTCAAAATCCCCAAATTTCTTTGAACAATCGGGTTTTCGTACATGACGGTATTCATGGCTGGCGCAATCAAGCGGGGCACGGATAACGGCAACGCTAAGGCAACTGTTGAGATCAAATCATCGGCTATCCCATGCGCCAGCTTGCCAATACTGTTGGCACTGGCTGGGGCGAGCAAGAAAAGATCGGCTTGTTTGGCTAGTTCAATATGATTGATCCGATCTGGTTGACGTTCTTGCATAACATCCACATGGATCGGGCGTTTGGATAATGACTGTAGAGTCAAAGGCGTAATAAATTGTGTGCTATTTTGAGTCATTAAGACATCCACTGCATAGCCCTTTTTGGTTAATTCATTGGTTAGGTCGGCTGCTTTGTATGCAGAGATACTGCCGCTGACGCCAAGCAGAACGTGTTTTTGTTTCATGTTTCTTTCTCCTTTTCTAAAAAACATCTAGCTAAGCACGCAGGTCATTGCGTAATGTGTCAACGATCAAGGTTGCGATCTCAGCTTTTGTGCGGCCAGTCCCGATTTGTCCTTCTTGTGTCAAAAGGTGTCCGACATGCTGGTTTCCAGAAATTTGCGTCAAGTCGTTGGCCAACACATAATCCGCTTGGCTAGCCAGCAGACTTTTTCGTGCGACCGCAAACAACTCGGCTTCCGCGACGGCTACTAATAATTTGAATCCGACTAATAAGGTTGTCGGCTGTAATGCTTTGATGGTTTGGATCACTTTCGGGGTTTTCTTCAACACTAAAAACAAATGATCCGTATTGGAAGAAACTTTGCCTGCCGTTGCTTCAGATTGTTCGAGCACGTGTGCCATCAATGCCGGAGTGACCTGGTTGTCATAAGTCGGTAGGGCATCGTTGATTGCTTCATAAAAGGCTGCTTCTGAAAAATGAGCAGCAGGGGTAAAATCACTAACTGCCATACTGTGGATCACGGCAGCATACGAATGGGTCGTCAATAAATCGGTCAATTGCCCCAACAAGTCCGTGGTCCCTTCAATGAAATGACAGGTAACTCGTGGATCGGTAGGCGGTTGCTTGGCAGTTTTCGTCGTAACGTAATCGATGGTCACCTCAGGGTACCGCAGCCATTCATTGGCAATCGCTTGACCAAGTGAACCCGTGGAATGATTCGTGATTGCACGGACATCATCGATTTTTTCGGAAGTACCGCCAGCCGTAATCAAAATTCTCATTGCCCTTGTGACACCTCAACGATCGTCCGTCCTTGGTGCGTGCCAGCTAATAAAGCTGCCAACGTTTCTGGTAAGTCTTCCAAAGTGATGGCTTTCGTGTAAAGCTGATCGATCACATTCCACTCACCCGCTAATTTCTCCCATAATGCCGTGCGGATCTCATGGGAAACATTGACTGAATCGATCCCAATTACGCGAATCCCACGCAAAATAAAGGGTAAGACAGTCGTTTCGATTTTGATCCCACCAGCATTGCCGCATAAGAAGGCACCGCCCCCATAAGCGATTTGCGGAAGCACTGCCGCAAGCAATGGACCACCAACCGTATCGATGACCGCTGCAAACGATTGTTTTGCTAATGGTTTGACCTTTTCGGGTACCACTTCATCCGGACGGATGATTTTTGCTGCGCCTAGGTCTAACAACCATTGCGCATCGGTTTTACGAGATAGCGCCACTATATTTGTATAGCCCAGTTTTTTCAAAAAGGCAATGCTGACACTGCCGACGCCACCGCTCGCACCTGTCACCAAAATCGCAGCGTCTTTTGCTAAGTGCAGCTGCTCTAATTCTTGCACCGCTAAAGCTGCTGTGAACCCAGCCGTGCCATAGGTCATACTGTCTTTCGCTGAAAAACCAGCAGAACGTTTCACGAGCCACTCGGCTGGGACCTGTTGAAATTGACTGTAACCGCCTGGGTGAGAAACCCCTAAGCCATAGCCAGTCACTAAAACTTGATCGCCTGGGGCAAAATCAGCAGACTGACTGTCCACGACTTCCCCTGCTAAATCGATTCCCGGCGTCATCGGATACGTGCGAATCACGCCGCCATTTTCATTTGCTGCCAAGGCATCTTTGTAATTAACATCTGAGTAATCAACACGGACAAGCACATCGCCTGCTGGCAGCTCGTCAAGGGTTGCAGTTGTGAGTGAAGCAGTAAAATTTGGTTCATTCATGACACGAAAGGTAGAGAAATTCGTCATTTCAGACACTCCTTTGATGGTTTGTACTCATAATACCATAAGTTTTATTTTTTTAACCAGTGAAGCAAGAAAAGGCAGGGCTTCTTATCAAAAAATCAGTAAAAACAGATCATTATTAAATCTACCTTTTCTTCGTTAAAATAGAAGATGTTCTTTTAAACCTGTGAAAAGCGAAAATGACGGGACCGCCAATCGTTTCCTTTATAGCACAAGCATTTAGCATCACTCCTTTTTTGATTAGGGAGAAAAGAATTCAAAGAAATGAAGAAAAAAGGCTTGTGTTTTTTGCAATTATTTGTATACTAGAAAAAGTGAAATTAAACATGAAGTTTACTTATAGCAAACTTTTTTATTTGAAGTTGTGTCAATCAAAGGGGGAATGAACATGGAGATTGGCGAGAAGCTGCGCAATTTGCGCGTTCAAAAGAATTTGACCCAAGAAGAATTAGGCGAGCGGACCGATTTGACGAAAGGCTATATCTCACAGTTGGAACGTGATTTGAGTTCGCCTTCTATGGAAACTTTTTTTACGATCTTAGAAGTTTTAGGCGTGACACCAGAGGAATTTTTCCGAGAAGAAAATGCGCAGCATCAAGTGGTTTATCGCGAAGAAGACAGCACGCTTTATTATGATGAAGAAAATGGCTATGAATTGAAGTGGCTGATTCCCGATTCCAATGAAAAAGAAATGGAGCCAGTCTTGCTGACTTTTGATAAAGCGGGCGAATACAAGACCTTTGAACCATCGTTAGCAGAAACATTTATCTATGTCTTAGAGGGCAGTGTGGCGTTGACACTAGGAGAAACGCAGTACAAGGCTCGTAAAGGCCAATCGATTTATTATCAGGCGACTGAGCCGCATCAATTAAAAAATATTGCGGGCAAAAAAAGCCGTGTGCTTGTAGTCGTGACAGATTCTTATTTATAGTACAGGAGGAAAGAGTGTGGGAAAAACAATAATTTCATTCAACAATGTGGTGAAGCGATTTGATGATGATGAAACAGTTTTGAAAAAAGTGAGTTTTGATATTGAAGAAGGTCGCTTTTATACATTGTTAGGTCCTTCAGGTTGTGGAAAAACAACTATTTTACGCATCATTGCGGGTTTTTCGGACGCAACAGAAGGCGACGTTTATTTTGATGGACAAAGAATTAATGACGTTCCTGCCAATCAACGGCAAGTGAATACTGTCTTTCAAGATTATGCCTTATTCCCACATATGAACGTTTTTGAAAATGTGGCATTTGGTCTGCGAATCAAAAAATTACCAAAAGATGAAGTGAATAAAAAAGTCTTAGAAGCGTTACGGTTAGTACAACTTCCTGGTTATGAGAATCGTGAAATCAGCGAAATGTCAGGAGGTCAACGCCAACGGGTCGCAATCGCACGAGCGATCGTCAATGAACCCAAAGTATTGCTTCTTGATGAACCATTGTCCGCATTGGACTTGAAATTGCGAACCGACATGCAATACGAGCTGCGGGAATTGCAGCAGCGACTAGGCATCACCTTTATTTTTGTCACCCATGACCAAGAAGAAGCGTTGGCCATGAGTGATGAGATTTTCGTCATGAACAAAGGGAAGATCGTCCAAAGCGGAACACCAGTGGATATCTACGATGAACCAATCAACCATTTCGTGGCGGATTTTGTCGGTGAAAGCAACATCGTCACAGGCACGATGATCGAAGACAACTTAGTGGAGTTTGTCGGCAAGCAATTTGAATGTGTCGATGGCGGGATGCGGCCGAATGAAGCCGTTGAGATCGTGATCCGTCCGGAAGATTTGAATTTGACGACGGCGGAAAAAGGCAAGCTGGTCGTTGAAGTGGATACGCAATTGTTCCGAGGCGTGCATTACGAAATCATTTGTTACGACGAACAAGGCAACGAATGGATGGTTCACTCTACAAGAAAAGCCACTGAAGGAAGCAAGATCGGTCTTTCCTTTGAACCAGAAGACATCCACGTCATGCGTTTCAATGAGTCCGAAGAAGATTTTGATGCTCGTTTAGAGAGCTACGAAGATTAGGAGGGAAAGCTAATGACGAAAATGCGTCGTTTTTATGCGATACCCTATGTCTTTTGGTTATTGCTATTTGTTATTGCACCAGTCTTATTGATCATCTACCAATCTTTTTTTGATATGAACGGCAACTTTTCGCTGGTCAATTATCAAAGCTACTTAGGTTCTGGCAAATATTTGATCATGACCTTAAACTCGGTTTGGTATGCCTTTTTGATCACCTTGATTACCTTAGTGATCAGCTACCCGACAGCGTATTTCTTAACTAAGCTGCGCCACAAAGATTTGTGGCTGCTGTTGATCATCTTACCAACGTGGGTCAACTTATTGTTAAAAGCCTATGCGTTTATTGGGATTTTCGGCATTCATGGCAGTGTCAACAACTTCCTAGAAATCATGGGGGTTGGACCAAAGCAGATTTTGTTTACTGACTTCAGCTTTTTGACGGTTGCCGTCTATATCGAACTGCCCTTTATGATCATGCCGATTTTTAATGCCTTAGAAGAAATGAATCCCTCTTTGATCAGTGCCAGTCGCGATCTAGGGGCAAACAGCTATGATACTTTCCGACGAGTGATTTTCCCTCTTTCGTTAAACGGGGTAAAAAGCGGCGTCCAAGCCGTCTTCATTCCATCGCTCTCCCTCTTCATGTTGACCCGTTTGATTGGGGGCAATCGCGTGATCACGCTTGGTACGGCGATCGAGCAGCACTTTCTCGTTACCCAAAATTGGGGCATGGGTTCGACCATCGGCGTCATTTTGATCATCGCCATGTTCCTCGTGATGTTGTTTACGGGAGAAAAGAAAAAAGGAGGGCAACGTAAATGAAAAAATTTCGCTGGTCGAATCTTTATCTGATCGTCGTCTTTATTCTTTTGTACGTGCCGATCTTTTATTTGATTTTCTATTCCTTCAATGAAGGAGGCACCATGAATGCTTTTACGGGTTTCACTTTTGAACATTACCAATCCGTCTTTCAAGATACCCGCTTGATGATCATCGTGTTGAACACCTTTATGCTGGCATTTTTATCAGCATTACTGGCAACGATCATTGGCACATTTGGTGCGATGGGCATCTACTATACCCGCAAGCGCCGAACGAGAACGGCCTTGTTGAGTTTGAATAATATTTTGCTGGTTTCACCAGATGTCATCATTGGCGCCAGTTTCTTGATTTTCTTTACGATGATCGGCAACTTGTTCCGTGGGTTTAGCTTAGGCTTTTTCAGCGTGTTGCTTTCGCATATCGCCTTTAGTATCCCGATCGTGGTATTGATGGTCTTGCCGAAATTGCAAGAGATGAACGATTCAATGATCGATGCTGCCCGTGATTTAGGCGCGAATAATTTTCAAGTCATCAAAAATATCATTTTGCCTTTCTTGACACCGGGCATCATCGCCGGCTATTTCATGGCCTTTACTTATTCACTTGATGATTTTGCCGTGACATTCTTTGTGACGGGCAATGGCTTTAGTACCTTATCAGTAGAGATCTATTCTAGAGCACGTCAAGGAATCAGTTTAGAAATCAATGCATTAAGCACACTTGTCTTCTTATTCTCCATGATTCTGGTGGTAGGCTATTACTTTATCAGTAAAGAAAACGGCGCGAAGAAATTACGTAAAAACCGCCGTGTGGAGGTGGCAAATCTGCGATGAAACGACTACAATCTCTGATTATCGGTATTGTTGCGATCGTCCTGATCTTGCTCTTTGGTGTCCGTGAATTGGAACGCACCTCTGGTATGGCAGGTGCTGAGGTCGTCAACATCTACAACTGGGGCGACTACATCGACCCTGATTTGATCAGTAAGTTTGAAGAAGAGACTGGCTACAAAGTCAATTATGAAACCTTTGACTCAAATGAAGCGATGTTCACGAAGATCCAACAAGGCGGTACGTCCTATGACATCGCCATACCGAGTGAATACATGATTGAGAAAATGATGGAACAAAATCTTTTAAAACCATTGGATCACAGCAAAATCAAAGGGCTAGACAATATCGACCCTCGCTTTTTAGACCTGAGTTTTGATCCGGGCAATCAATATTCGATCCCTTATTTCTGGGGAACACTAGGGATCGTCTATAACGATAAATTCTTTGATGAAGGTGAGATCACCCAATGGGACGATCTTTGGAAACCCGAATTAGCAAACAGCATCATGCTGATCGATGGCGCGCGTGAAGTAATGGGATTAGGTTTGGACAGCTTAGGCTATTCTCTAAACAGCAAAGACGATGATCAGTTGCAAGAGGCATTCAATAAGCTTCGGACCATGACCCCAAACATCAAAGCCATCGTCGCAGATGAAATCAAGATGTACATGGCCAATGAAGAAGCATCGGTTGCGGTCACATTTTCTGGGGAAGCAGCCGACATGATGTACGAAAATGAACACATTCATTATGTGATCCCTTCGGAAGGCTCCAACTTGTGGTTTGATAATATGGTCATTCCTAAGACCTCACAAAACGAAGCCGGCGCTTATGCCTTCTTGAACTTTATGCTGGAACCCGAGAATGCTGCACAAAACGCAGAGTACATCGGCTATTCCACACCTAACCAAGAAGCCATGGCCTTACTGCCTGACGAGATCACCGAAGACGAACAGTTCTATCCATCCGATGAATTGATGGAACACCTCGAAGTCTATGAAAACTTAGGTGCTGAGTATCTTGGCATCTATAATGATTTGTTCTTGGAATTGAAGATGTATCGGAAATAGTACCAATCTTCGATGAAAATGGGGCAATATCAACAATCTTAGGGTGCCTTCATCTACCATTTTTGTCATCAGTTTCTCAATTTTCTCTCAAAAACGGCTTTTTAGCCGTTTTTTTGTTGTTATTTTATCTTTTCTCTCCAATATTTCTCTCAAGCTTTTTGACTTAAAAAAGCTTGATATAATGGTTGCTTCTGTGTCTTGTATAGATTATGAAAGGAGAAAAATGAGCGTATTTCAGTTCACTAATGAAGTTAACAAGCGTGCTTCACCTAAGAATACTGATGGCTTGATTTTTAAATTCAGTAGAAATATGGGCTATGAATCTATTCCGCGTGCATTTGCTCAAAATGAACCTCTAACCTATGAAGCAAGAGGACTATTGATTAGTTTAGCGTCTTATCCAGATATTTTTAAAGTGTATAAAGCAGAATTGTACAAACAATCTGAAAAGAACGGTCGCAGGAAAATTGATCGTGCATGAGAGGAGTTAGTTACACAAGGGTATATTCTTCAATTTAGAAAGAGAGACAAGACGAATTTTATCTTCTCGTATATCTTTAGTATGGAGCCTTTCAATAGTGAGGATATTCTTTCGATTTTTGAAGAAGCGTTGTCGTACCAGTTTCATTTCTACCATAAAACAGTTTTAAAGAAGATTGATCAAACGAAAGAAAACTTTTATCAGATTTTACCAGTTTATCTAACTGAAGAAGAGAAAGAGGGCGTCCTCCTATGGTTAGAGAGTCAAAATGAAATGAAAAGTAAAATGTCGGATGTGCAAAATGAACATCACAAAGAATCCCATGATAGCAACGATAATTGGGATGTACGTTTTGAACAGTTCATAATGGACTGCTCAAAACGTACAGAGAATAAATTAACTACTAAAAGATTTACTACTGAAAAAAGTGATACAAAAAAAGATACAGAAAAAATGACTTTCCATTTATACATTATCTACCATCTATTTTAACTGAGACTTTTTTATCGGGCGAAACATTGGAATTAATAGCTAGTCATTCTTCTACTGTTGAAGAAGTTCAACAAACGATTTATATTTTGTATCAGTCAAAAAAATATGTCCAAGATCACTTGGATGGGGTTAACCATTGTGGCAGAATATTTTGAACCAGAGACTCATAAAATGCTCCAAAGATACTACTTAAAATTGAGAACAAAGAAAATTTCTTATCAATCTGGTTATCTGTATAATATGGCACGGAATCATTGGTTAGAGGTCGCTGAACGAATGCTCCATAAAGGTGCCTATCCAAACAAGGAGGAATATCTAATGAAGTACCATGAGCTATTTGAAAAATTAAACCAAATAAAAGAATCATATAAGTAAGAAGAGATACCCTGAAAAGGT
Organism: Enterococcus sp. AZ188; assembly: GCF_050544075.1. Lineage (NCBI taxonomy): Bacteria > Bacillati > Bacillota > Bacilli > Lactobacillales > Enterococcaceae > Enterococcus > Enterococcus sp. AZ188. The sequence continues at coordinate 2,961,650 of NZ_CP172943.1, read as the reverse complement.
TGTATCGCTTTTTTTATTTGCAGAAAGCGAGGAAAATAAACGTGAAAATACAGAAAAAGTTGAAATTTTTAAGGCCGTTTGTTGTGTTAATGACTATTCTTCATTTTCTTAAATGACGGGTGCAGAAAATTATACTTTTAATGTCCAGCAATCGAAGTAGCGTTATTTGTGTTGTAGAGTATCCATAAAAAATGTATCAATCAGGTGCATACTTGTTTTTATGAATAAACCCAAGCGAAAATTGATTTTAAGCAAAGGGTATGGCAAAGAAGTTTTGGTCTTTTTTAGAAGGCGTAGGCATTTTAGTCAATGAGGTTGTCATGACGGATCGAGTACTAGTTTTATTAATTCAAGGATATGGAATTATAGTAAATGAGTAAAAAAAGAAAATTCAATCCAGATGCGATGCAGAAATCGAAAGATTTAAAAGTGGGAAATTATCGTCCGTTTTTGATTTCTGCTCAAGGAAAAATTTAGTATTCTCGTAGTTTACTATTTGCACTAAGAACCGCAGCAACATTTGTGAAAAACTATTTACAATTGAAGGTACAAATGAAGGAAAAGAAGAGCGGAATATTTATCATCTTTAAGGCATATTTCGTTTTCAGTTTAAAGAATCTAGTTGGATTTCCAGCACTATGGACTTTAGTATCAATTCCGGAAATACAGTAGGATATATTGGTAATACTTGGGGGTCTAGAACTGGTGACACAAGTACATGCGGTTCAAACGGTGGTACAGGTGAAACGACAGAGCCTTCAACACCTGAAGAACCAACAATTGTTTCAGGATATGTTGGAAATAGTGGAAAAGTATTTGGCTCGGCAGTAGAAGCTAATACTTGGGCTAACGGACAAATTGATTCTGGTACAGCAGAAGATAATGGCTATTCTGGATATAAATTAATTACTATCTTCTACTCAGATGGAAGCGGAAAATTCTCAATCGATTGGTACTAAAATACACATAAACATGACGAAAGCACGATTTTAGAATCGTGCTCAGACTGTAGACAAACCTTATACAAATATGAGGTTTGTCTTTTTTCTATGTAATATTCTATGAATAATCGATAGATTAGGCAGTTTTCCTTTTGGAAAACGCCTCTTTTGCGCTCTGATCCTTTTTATTTTTGCTAGCTTTTTCATATTAAGACACGCAAAAGTAAGCCCAATTTTCATGTGCATTTTTTCAATTCCTATTTGATTGGTATAACGTAATCCGTGAAATTCTTTTGCTGTCCCAAAAATTCGTTCAATGGTTTCTTTTCTCTTTTTATAAAGTTCTTTGAACCAACTTTGATGGCGTATCTCTTCACAGGTCTCTATAGCTTCAGCCCAAATGTGTCTAGTGATTACTTTGGTATGATTTTTTGAGTTGGTACACTTAGACAAGAAAGGACAATTTTTACAATCCTTTGGATTGCTTTTGTATTCGATATATCCTTTGCGATTGGTAGTGGCATAAGAGAGTATTTTATTATTGGGACAGATATAACAATTATAGTAATCGTCATAAACATATTCATGTTTCTTGAAATAGCCTTTTTTAGTCATAGGACGTTTGTATGGGAAAATTGGGGTCAATTTATGTTCGAGTAGTAAATGTGCAATTGCTGGTGTCTTATACCCAGCATCCATAATTAATTTTTCTAGGGGAAAAGCTCCTTTGAGCTTGTTAAATAAAGAAACAAACGTACGACTGTCATGAAAGTTCCCTGGGTGTGTAGTATAACCTAATATCCATCCATGTTTATCACACGCCACTTGTGAGCTATAGGCAAAAACTTCTTTGTGTTCACCTTTATGAAACCAACCACTTTCAGGATCAGTCGTACTTCTTTTTTTCAAGGAAGTTTTACTTTCTGCGTTTGTTTCTTTTAAGGGCTTTTTTAAATGTTTTTCTCGATTCTTGGTGATTTCTTTTGTCAGCTTATCTGTATAAAAAACAGCTTGTTCCATTACTTCGACAGATTCTTTTTTGTTACGATTCGCATGTGCTTTAATATGCGTACTATCAATAAATACTTCGGAAGTATCTACGATACCTTCAGCGATACATTGTTCTAGAATTTCATAAAAAATTTTTTCAAAGAGATCTGTTCCTTTGAACCGTCGCGTATAGTTTTTACCAAATGTTGAAAAATGAGGAACAGGATCTTCTAAACTCAAACCCAAAAACCAGCGATAAGCGATATTCACTTCAATTTCTTTTATTGTTTGTCTCATACTTTTAATGCCAAATAGATATTGAATCATTGGTAATTTAATTAGAAGAATAGGATCCAAGCTAGGACGTCCTTGGATTTCATCGTATTTCTCTTTAACCAATTCATAAATAAAGAAGAAATCAATACAATGATCTATTTGCCGCAATAAATGGTCCTGTGGGACCAAGTCTTCAAGAGAAAAGAAACCGATTTGTGCGCGTTTACTCATATCTTGTTTTGAGAGCATCTGGATACACCTCCAATTGATACTCTTATTTTAACGGATAAAAAAAAACAAAGCACTAAAAACTAGTACTTTGTCTACAGTCTGAGCACGATTTTAGAATCGTGCTTTTTTTGTATGGAGGAATGAAAATGGTTAAAATACGAAGTCCGGCATAATTGAATATCCGATGTATTTAGACAGGTCAGATAACCTGTCTTTTTTTATTGCAACTAACTAAAAGGAGTGTACTTATGAGTAAAGTAAAAAAATTAATGACTACTCTCATGCTGTTTCTGACTTTGAGTGGGACGATCGTTGAACCTGTATCTGTGTTGGCAGAAACGGTGAACACGGTTGAGACACAAGAGGTACAAGAAGACACTACTGCAACTGAAGCAGTAGAATCGTCCACAGAAGAAGCTGAAACCAGCACCACTTCCTCCGATCACTCGACAAATACAAAGATTGATCAACAGGAAAAAATCGGAGAGAGTCAAAATGCAAATGATAGTCCGACGAGTGAAACAGTAGAAGAACCGACGCAACCGTCAACTGAAGAGGCAGATCAATCGGTTTATGACTACCTCCGCGAGCAAGGGTACGAAATGCTAGCAGATGGTACGATCGTTAGTACGAATGGCACCTCTTATCGAGACGACTATTTGTCCGTTATTCAAGAAGTTCAAAACATGTTAAACCCAAATCCTATCAGATCACGAATGGCAAGAGCCGCTGGTCAATCGGTTTATGTGAACCGTGACTATGGTTCGTCTACAATCGGGTGGACGTATTCGAATGGCATTTCTGAGCTAGGATGGTATGCGAAAAAAGATGCAAATGGAGGTATGCTTTGGTGTATTGAACCAGGCGTTCCCTTGAATTGGGGTCAAAACTATCCCTATACGACGTCTGAAGTTACCCAAGACAAGTATATTCGGGCTTCTTTAGCTGTTTACTACGGATGGGAAAAACAAAAATCTGTCGTCAATGCTTTTTATACAGAGCGCTTGGTACAAGAAATCACAACAGGCGTGACTACTAGCGGGATCTACGATTACAACGGTGTCGCTAGCCAATCAGGCTATAATACGTTCCGCAAGAATATTTTGGCAGAAGTAGAAACCTTCTATACGCTACCTTCATTTGCAGGTAAATCTTATACGGTAAAACTTGGAGAGACGTTAACATTAACTGATACGACAGGTAACTTACCAAAATACAAGGTGACAGGTGACACTGCTAATGTGACAGTATCTCAATCCGGCAATACATTAAAAATCACACCAAAATCAGATAGTAAGGAATCAGGAAGACTAACATTACGCTATCAAATCGCAGCTGAATATGAAGGGGCAACAATTATTTACTCAGCACCTTATTTACAAGATGTTATGAAGGCTAGAATTGGTGATCCTCGATTCTTCAGTGTAAGCTTAAACATTGAGTTACAAGGTCAAGGTGAAATCATTAAAGTTGACGAAAACGGCAATGGATTAGCCGGAGCGCAATTTGAGATCACGAATAAAACGACCAACAAAACGGAAACCAAAACAACCGATAAAGACGGAAAAATCTCTGGGAAATGGGATACAGGAACCGTCTTAGAAATCCAAGAAGTAAAAGCACCAACCGGCTTTGTCTTGAATACGGAGAAGAAAACACTCACGATTGAAGCAAATAAAACGAAGTCGGTTACTTTCACAAACAAAAGCCAGTTAGGTACGATTTCTATCGATAAGTCTGGTGTGGAGTTTGGAAAAGACATGCTGAATGGCAATTATACATTGGAAGGTAATACTTTTGAGGTTTATTCCGGATCAAAAGTAACCGGCACGCCAGTAGCTACGATCACAACGGATGAAACAGGACAGGCAAAAACCAAGTCCCTTCCTTTAGGCACCTACACGTTGAAAGAAACAGCGGCTTCTGAAGGGTATTTGTTAAATGCGAATACTTGGACCGTTGAAATCAAATATGCCGGTCAAAACGTTGAAATCACGAATGTGGATCAAAAAATTGAAAACCAAGAACAAAAAGGTTCAGTTATCTTAACAAAACAAGATAGCGAAACGGGTACTGTTTCTCAAGGGGATACAACCTTTGCCGGAGCTGAATTCGATTTGTTCAGAAAATCTGATAACAAGAAAATCGGTCATTATACCACCAATGACAAGGGACAGCTGACGGTCAATGATTTAGTGATCGACAGCTACTATTTTGTAGAAACGAAAGCGCCGATCGGCTACGTCTTAGATAAAACGCCGGTTGAGTTTTCTATTGAATACGCTGGTCAAACAGCAAGCGTCGCCAAACAAGCGACTGCAGTTAAGAAAAACAAAGTGATCACTGGCGGATTTGATTTGATCAAAACCGCAAATTACAACTGGTACACGACAGCTTGGAACTGGTTGACAGGGAAAGATCCTTCAGACCAACCAACTGTTCTTGAAGGCGTTGAATTTACCGTTACACAAGACTTCGGCAAGAAAGAAGTCGTTGGTAAAGCACTCACAGACAAGCAAGGTTATGTATCATTTGATAAATTGCCTTACGGAACCTATGTGGTATCCGAAACGAAAGTACCAAACGGATATACTGGCATTGCAGACTTTAAAGTGACGATCAGTGAAGACGGTCAACGTTTCCACTATGTCATTGAAAACAAAGTCAAAGAAGCCAAAGTGAAATTTGTCAAAGTTGATGCTGAAACAGGAAAAACGATTGTTCGTTCAAATGCTGGCTTTGAAATCTATTCAAAAACCACCGGAGAACAATTAGTTATGCAGGATCTTCAAGGAAAAGAACAATCGGTGTTCTACACAGACGAAGAGGGTGTCCTTCAGTTGCCTACGCAATTTGCTTTTGGGAAATACTATGCCAAAGAGGTAAAAGCGCCTGAAGGCTACGTGGTGGCGAAAGACACGATTGATTTTGAAGTTACTGGTGAAGAAAAAGACGGTTTGGTGGTTGTTACGATCAAAAATGACAACCAAAAAGGACAAGTGACCCTACACAAAACGGTTCAAACAGCTATGTCCGTTGAAACAAAAGAAAGCGAGTATGGCAGCTATTCTGAGATCCAATTCGATCAAGGAAATGGCGAAGGCTTCAGTTTCAAGATCCGTCCAAAGGAAGATATCGTGACAGCTGACGGAACAATTCGTTTTACAGCTGGTGAATTCTTACAAAAAGACGGAGAAGATCAAGTTTGGACCACTGATTCTGAAGGGAATTTCCAAACAGACGCCTTCTTATATATCGGCAACTATGAACTCGTGGAAGTCAAAGCACCAGCTGGTGTCAATCTTCAAGACACCAAACCGATTCCTTTTGAAATCAAATACGCAGGTCAAAACGTTGCTATTACTTCAACTACGGCAACTGCTGAAAACTATCTTCAAGAAATCAATATTTATGGTCACAAACAACAGGAAGTGATCACTGGATGGGAAGATGGAAAAGCTGTTGTTGAATTGGAAAATGCCAATAATGGCCAAGTGTTTGCATTAAGAACCGGACAAGACTTACAAATCGGTGATACAACACTGAAAGTCGGTACTACATTAGGCTATGCAGTAGTAAATGACGGTGTGCTTTCTTTTGAGAAGATGCTGCTACCGAATGTGAAAGCCGATTACTACTTGCAAGAAGTGGACGCTGGTAGCGATCATGTGTTAAACGAAGAGCAATACTTTTTCACTTACACACCTGCCACCAATGATCGTGAACATGAAATCCATGTATGGGCTGACAGCTATGCCGAAAATAAACAAGCGTTAACACGGATTGCTAGAAATCCAATTCTTAATGAATTGGCGCGTGCGACAGTCAAATTAGTGAAAACTGATGACTTAGACGGTCAAGCATTAGAAAATGTAGCGTTTGATTTAGTTCGAATTGATTCAATGATCGACGAAAACGGTGAAGAAACGACAACAGAGACAATGATTTCAAAACATGCGACGAATGCAGCTGGGGAGATCGTTGTTGAAAACCTTCCAACTGGAAATTGCAAATTCGTTGAATCTCGTCCATTGGACTGGTACGAGGACAACACTGACGACTTGAGCTTTACCGTAACACCTAAAGAAGACGGTACAGTGATTGAAGTAAAAGCAGTCAACTACCGTAAACCATTAGAGATCACAACAAAATTTGCGACAACCAAGGAAGGATTGAAGCAAGTCAATCCGGATATTGACAATGAATTAACGGACTATGTAGCAGTCGATGGCATGAAGCCAGGGCATACGTATACCGTCGATACAGCCTATGTCAATCGTGATACAAAAGAAGTCGTATCTACTTCTACGTCTGAAATCACAACAGATAAAGAAGGAACATTTGAATTCACAACGGAATTGTCCTTGCCAAAAGGCACGTTGAAAGACAGCACACGTCTGACTGCAACGCATGTCATTTATGAAGACAAAGACAAAAAGAAGGAAATCGGCCGCCATGACGAACTGGAAAATGATGAACAAACCGTTACATTCAAATCACCAAAAGTATCTATTCGCACGAAAGCACACACCGGTGACAATAAGACACAGACGTTCACTCACGGCGAACTTATCAACGCCTATGACAACGTAGACCTGAGCCATGAGAACGTCTTAGACGGCACTGAAAGAGCCTTTGAAGCGATTCTAGTTGCTCAAACACCAGATGGAAAAATGACCGATATTTGGACTTCTGGAAAAATCGATTATGTCGTGAATGACTCGACGATCGTTAAACAAGTCAAAACAAAAGTGGACACGTCCAAATACCCTGAAGGAACGACTTTCTTCTTCAAGGAAGTTGGTTACAATGAAGCAGGCGAAAAGGACTGTGAGCATAACTTCGATGGCAAAGACAAGCAACAAGCTCTTACACCAGTGAAGAAAGGGACGTTGCCAAAAACAGGAGCAACGACTTCTCTTTATTTGACGGTAGCCGGTGCTGTTTTATTGTTAACAGTGGCTTTGGGATATTTCTTCTTACGAAAAAAACAGATGAATAAATAAAGCAAAAGGGAAGAACCTTCATGGTCTTCCCTTTTTTAGGGGAGATCATGAGTATGTTTAAAGCAATAGTTATCGGAATTTTTGTAATTATAGCAGCCTTTATTGTATTAGCTGTCTATGCATGTTGTGTTGTTGCTGGTCGTGCAGATCAAATCGACGAGTTCAGATCAAAATATACAAAATAAAATTGCAGAGTTGGAGGAAATCAAATGAGTGAAATCTTGCACCATGATCCAGGGATTTTACATTTATCACTTGGACTAGACGTCCTACTAAATTATAACGATGAAGGAACAAAAATTACGACAGTTCAGTTATCGAAAAGCCGTCTTGGCGAGCTGATTCGTAACAATACGGTCACACGTACCAGTATTTTAGGCGTTCAAAAACTAGGCTTAATCGTTGGCAGTAACAGTAATATTGTGATCAACGTGGAGGACTTGATCGGTTTTAAAGACAAAACACCAGCTGTCCTTAATATCGACAGTGAACAAACAGAACAAACCTATGAGGGGAAAGATATCTTTCAAATGTCACACTTTGAATTTGTTGTTTCTGAAGAACAAGACCTCCGGACTTCTCAAGTAGAGCTTCTTTATCATATCAACAAAAAATACCAAGACTATCTACAAGAGCAAGAGGCCGCCAAAAAAGCAAAGAAGCGTAAGATCGCTATTAGAAAAAGTGCGATTGCGCATAAAAAATAAAGTATTAGGAGGAAGCTATGAGTGAAGAAAAAGAGACTCGCTCTCAAAAAACGCCGAGTAATAAGCGAAAAATAGTTATAGCTGTCGCCTTAGGAGCCGTAATTTTCAGTACAGCGCTCGGAATTAATGCTCTAAATTCGTCATCCAAAAGTGAATTCAAGGATATGGAACGTGTAACAACCAGCTCCAAAAATCAGAATACAAATGGTTCTTCGCAATCTAAAACCCAATCTGAGAGTGATCGTACTGACCAAAAACAAGACGATGAGAAAAAAAGCAGTGACAAAACGTCTGCGGATTCAGGCTTGTTTGATTCTATTTTTTCCCGTATTCAAGGATCTAGTGAAGAAACAAGCCCTGCTAAGTCATTGCTAACACTTACAGAGCTGAAGGAAGTAGCCAAAGTAACGGAAACTACGGAAAAAGAAAAAAATTCAGGAAAAGATTTGGCAGTTAATACCGATAACGAAGGGCCGGGTCCTATTTTGGTAGGAAAAGATGTTGAAGAAACAGATAAAGACGAGGGGGTAGAACCCACACCTCTACCAACACCAACACCTATTCCTGATCCTAGTCCGGAACCAGATCCAGAACCAACACCTATCTTGCCAGTTGAGTCAAAGCCTAAAATTGTTGTTAGTCAATCCTACTTCGAATTGAACGAAGGCGATTCTTTTGATGTAAGTAACTACTATTCTGTCTTTGATTCTATGGATCAATCACCAAGTGTGTGGATTGAGAATAGTACGCTTAGTGTTGGAACCAACACCATGATCATTCATGCGGTAAATAAATTTGGTTATTCAGATACAGCAACAATTACCGTACAAGTAAATGGCAGACCAAAAATTCATGCTGTTGCTACCACGATAGAAGTCTCGATTCACGAATCTATTGACATGGCTAAGTATTTTTCAGCCACAGATCCAGAAGATGGGAATTTACAAGAGAAGATTGAATTCCTATCAACTGTTAATACTGGAATCGAGGGAGAATATTTGGTGACTGCAACGGTCAAAGATAGCAAAGGTTTTGAAGCAGTGCCTGTAACTATTCGATTCTTTGTTAAAAATGAAGCGCCTGTCATTCAGGGTGAATCTTCTTATACGGTATCAATCGACGAATCATTCTCGATTCTAAATCAGCTATCTGTTACAGATAAAGAAGATGACCGAGATGGTTATCCGATTGAACTGACAAACGATAATATTTTAGAGAATGATTTAGATTTAACTAAAGAAGGTATTTATACTATCAAAATCGGGAATGTAACCGATCATGACGGCAAAAAGGCGGAAGATATGGTTATCACAGTGAACGTTGTAAATGAGGCTCCTGTCGTTACAGTAAGCAATCAAACACTAAAAATTGGTGATTCATTTGACCCTCAGGCCTTTTTAGATAGTATTTCAGTTTCTGATAAAGAAGACGATAAAAATCACCTGACACCAGCTATATCGGTTGATGAGGAAACCTTGTATTCCATTCGTACAGATATACCAGGTGTTTATGAAATCGCAGTAACCGCTACAGATAGTCACGGAAAATCAACAACCGTTCTTGCAATCATTACTGTTGTAGAAGACGATTCTGATACAAGTGAAAATCCAGAAACAGAAGAGAATGAGTCGGATACACCTAGTGGGGACGGGGAAAATGGTGAAGCAGTTCCTGAAGATCAGGTTCCTGAAGAAACAGAGAATCACACGTCACTACCTACCGAAGATCACTTAGATTCTGTTGAAGCAGCATTAGAAGAACCTTCTGAAGAAAAGCTGATCGAAGGCACTGAAAGTTCTGATCTTGAAATCAATGAACAAGTGGATGTACAGACTCCAGACGTCTGAATAGAGTTTAATAGAATAATAAATGGTGAGAGGATTTGATGGCGTGAAGGAACCGTACTATCCTTGTAGTCGTTCTCCACCGATAAGAAAGGAGAGATAATAGTCCTTGAATGAAAAAGAACTTGCTATAAAAAGGCTGCTCATTTCAATTTTAGAAGCAATATTTGAACCTTCAGATGTGTATCAGGGGTTTATTGTTAAAGTGGTCCCAAAAGAGCTAAAAAGAGAAGGACAGTATAAGAATTTTGAAAGAACGATTCAACTGAATAATCTAACACGCTCACCACTTGAACTTTACTTGACCTGCTTAAGATGTCTTGCAATGCATATCGACACAGTAAACAACGAGTTCTTTCAAGAATCAGAAGGTGCGTACCCGATTTTACAGAAGCTGCTAGAAGCTTCGTTAGAATTGGGTCTTTTATCCATTCGAGAAATCGACGAACTAGAACAAAGAGGAAAAATAGCTGATATAGTAGCAAATTGCGGAAATTCCGCAGTATGGACATTGAAGTATCCTCTCCTGCCGGTTGCGTATGATGTCTATGTTCTAAATGGCTACGCCATAAAGGGCGAGCTTAGAAGGTGGTCATATGATTACCAAAAGGACGGCAAAGTATGGCACAAATCTTTTTCAAGCCAAAAGGAAGCTATCCAGGAAAAGGAGCGACTTTGGGAAACAGCCGCTGAAATTAAAGTAGAAGTGACAACGAAGTTAGAACGAATCTTTGACTTTGATTACTATGTGGCTGTAAAACCGGATCTCGAATTAAATGATCTTTTTCAAGAGCATGGCTATGCTTATGAAGCATATGGCGTAAAGAAACACTATGTAAAAAAGGTACCTACAAAGAAATTCTTTCAAGAAAGAGAGTTTTTGATGCTCTATGAAGTGCCGTTTACTATCAAATTACCAAAATAAGAAAGGAGAAGTGGCATGGCTACTAAAAAAGAACGATCGGAAATCAAGAAAAAAACAATCAAACTCATGTCTTTAGACGGCATGGAGTATGATGAGTGGCTGCATGAACAACATGTAAAGTTCGTGGACGAACAAGGGGAAAAAATCCTGGATCGATTAATGGACGAAAAACTGCAACAAACGAAAAAAAGCGACGTAGGTCAACCAACACAAGCAATTCATGGAGGAGAAGAAGAGTGACAAAAAAGAGAACAGGTTATCAATGGTTAGGATTGGCTTTTGTCCTTTGGGCAATGGCCTTTTTATTTTTCACAATTGACTTAACTGCCTTTGCGGATGTTCAAACTACATTGAAAGATATTGAAACTGGCGCAGGCACACAATTCAAAGCAATCGCAAATATCGGAATCGGGATCATTATCATTCTTTTTGGTGGCGCCCAATTCTTAGGAGCGGAAATCAAGTCATGGGCGAAAAAATTATTGATTGGTGCGATTGTGGGTGCCATTGTAATCGTCAATTTTGACTGGATCAGAGATACCTTCTGGGGTTGGATCGGAGGATAACAAATGGTTGAAGTGGAAATTCTTGACGCTCAGATCAAGGGATTTACACTTCCTCTTTATCCTTTAGAATGGGAGGCGTTTCTGGAGGTTACTGACGCAATGAATCCTTCAGAAATGCTATCCTTTCAGCTTTTGGAAGTTGATGGAGCGCCTTTTTATCAAGGGAAATTTGAGAAACAGTCAAGTCTAGAATCTTTCGAAGATGATTTAAAGAAAAAACTAAAACTCTTAGTAAAAAAGAAGGGAATCACAAAAGAAGAGGAGCAACAAATTCTTGAATTGACTGGATTTATTGACAAGAAGCCTTCATTAGCCACAAAGAAAAAGCAAAAGGACGAATCTAGTTCTCCCTTGATCCGCCAAGAAAGTATAAAAAAGAAAGTTACGCTAAACCGACGGCCAAAGTTGATGGACAAGAAGATTCTGACTTATATACTTGTTGGAATCGTTTTGGTTTGTTTATTAGGTGCTGGTGCGTATTTTCTTAAAGATGGATTTCTGTCGGGAAAAGAGGAGCCAACAACTACTCTTTCTTCAAGTGTCGAAATAATAGAAATAACCCTTGATAACTATATGGAGATAGCAGAAAACGATTCGGATAGGCAAGAGGAAGTTGTAAATTATTTAGTTGAACAAGAAGCATTTGAACAGTTAGAAGCATTTCAAGAAGCCTATCCAACGGAGATTGGTAAGTTTGAAGTAGCCTTCAATCAAAAGGATTGGCAGACAGTGATAGAAGCGGATATTTCTACACTAAACAATGCAAGGAAAATGATGATGGCGATTGCGTTTATCCAATTAGGCCAATTGGAAGAAGCAAAGCTAATCAGTGAAAGCCTGGAAGATACACGTTTGTCTATGCAGCTGGCTGTTGGATATTTACGGCAGAAAAATGTGGAAGAAGCGAAGAAGATCCAGGACAAATTAAATGATGATCAGTTGGCAGAAATGATTGACACTACGGAGATCTATGTTCAAATGATCTCTCACTATTCCAAAGAAAAAGACGAAAAAAACCAAGAATTGTGGGAAAGAAAACTCGAACAAATTGGTAAAGAGTACCTTCCCCAATAACTATGAAAAAAGATGGAGGAGAGGTAAATATGTTAACCAAGATCCGAAACTACCGAATGCAAAGAAAAGTAAGGAAATGGAATAGACTGCTAGCTCAAGAGCAGAATACAGCCCTTGCTATGGGCAAAGGAGTACATTACCACCACCACAATCTTAATAGTATTATTTTAGGGCAGAATCGACACCCTAATAAGAAAATAAGAGAATGTAATCTATCAAGTGATGAGTTAAATAACTCAGTAGTTCTTGTCCCAAGTAGCCATGCTAATTCCTATCAATTACTCCAGGCAGATATTCACCAAGATGGCTATGTGGACCCTATTTTCCCCAAATCTGCCGTATTTTGGGTAGAGGGAATTTCTCATTATCTGCAACACCAGTATAAAGAACAGATTTCAGAAGAGCTATTGTTGCAGGAATTAATAATCTTTTTTGAAATAAGAAACCAGAAAAACTATGAGGCTACTGTTATCTGGAAAAAAATTAAAGAAATTACCGACTATTCTTCTTTTGCTTTGGAATCAATAGCCGATCATACTCTTGAAGACGTGCTTGGTTTCTTACATGCTCGAATTGTCGCTCTATTATCCGACGGAAGGCTTAAAAGAGACGAAACATTTTCCCCAAGAATAACTGATTTGTTTGATTCTCTCTGATTTCAATCGGATTGAAAGAGAGGGGGACCTATGGCGAAAAATAAACAAAAAGAAATTAGCAAAGACCACAAAAAGAATTACGAAAAAGAAAAGAAGAACAATCTACGCTTTTTAGCCAATCGAAAATTTCTTACTTATTTTTCCGTGATCGCATTTTTGGTGCTAATGACTTTAGGAAATTGGCTTTTCCATCAGTGTGTTGCCTTTTTAAGTCAGCCACTCTTTGACTTTACAGTGAAACGAGTGCATGTTTCGTATGGTCAAACGATATTCTATTACCCACTATTGCGGTATCCACTATTTTATCTACTTCTTATCCTTGGGATTGTGGCTTTGATAGGTTACTTTGATTTTAAACTATACACGTCATTTCGACCTCTAGAAGACGATTTAACACAAGGAACCATGCATTTTACCCCTGAAGAGGATATGGAAAAAGAATATGAGACGGTTCCCGTTCATATTTTTGCTGAAGATGAAGATTTTTATGACGGAAAGCCAGGGTATCCGGTAGGTCGTAAACCGCAAACACCTGAAGAGAAGGAAAAAGGGATATTTCACTATTATGTGGATACGTCTGATTCGAACTCGGCGACTCTTGCCGGTACAAGGCAAGGGAAAGGCATTTACTTTATTGATCCATTTATTGATATTTTAACCAGGGCCCGCTTAATTGCTGATCGGGCTTCTTTTGTCATGACTGCGACCAAAGGGGACGAGCCGAGAAAATGGTACAAAACACTGAAACGACGAGGGTATAACGTTCGAATCTGTAATACCGTGAATCAATATTTCTCAGACCCAATCCCAACCCTAGCTGTTTTCAATAATTATTATCGACACTACAAACGACTAAAGCAAAAGGCAGACAAAGCGAAACAACAAGAGGATAAAGCGAGTCGCATTAAGTATAACGTATTGGCCGAGCAACAATTAGCCAATGCAGAAAAAGCGATCAACCAAGCTGCATTCCTTTATTTCAAAGAAGTGAATGAAGGCAAAGATGGTGGTTTTTGGACGAAAGCCTGTCGTAACCTGTTTATTTCTACAGGTCTTGCTTTGGCAGATCAAGAGTTTGAACAAAATGAAAAAATGAAAGTAAATCCATATACCATCTACACAGTGGTCAATGACATGATGTCCAAACATATCAAAGAAGGCAGCCATGATTTCTTGAATCAGTTCGCAAAGGATAAAAAGGACCTACAGCGATTGTTAGCCGAGTATGAAGATAAATCATATTTGGATGTCTTTTTTAGCGAAATGCCAAGAAATCACCCTGCGAAACGTTATTTTGATGCGATCAAAGCATCTGCTCCCGCACAAGTGACGCTAGGAAATATCGTGACACATTTTGATGGAGATCTCCAACAATTCCTCATGAGTGCTAACGCAAAAATGACTGCTTATGATGATGGATTTGACCTTGAATCAATCGGTTTTGATCGTGAACGTCCGACTGCAGTCTTTGTCGTTTTATCTGATGCAGATTCTTCTAACAATGCAGTAGGGGTCAATTATATTGATCAAATCTATCAAGTGTTGCTCAATCGATGCAACTTAGAGGATGACTCTGCTTGTTATCGAGCAGTCCATTTTATTTATGAAGAAGGAGGAAATTTAGGCGTTGCTATTTCTGATTTAGCACGCAAGTGGACTTCAGGGGCGAGTCGAAAATTATTTCAGCACTTGGTCTTACAAGATACGGAACAACTTACGTCGTTATACGACGAGCAAACAAAGGAAATCATTTTAGGGAATACGGCCAACCTCGTGTATATTCGAACGGGTTCTAAAGCTACTAATGAATATATCTCCGGACGGTTAGGAACTCGCTCAAATTATTCTAAGACAAGGCATAAAGACCCAACGTCGATCAGTTCTTCTGAAACTGAAAGTTCGGAACGAATCGATCTATTAGCCAGTTTTGAGTTAGAAAGAACGAGAACCGGTGAGTCAGTTGTCCTTCGAATCAATAAACATACTGATTTAAAAGGAAATCCGATTTACCAATATCCAATTTTAAATTCTCAAGAAAATGATTCAAATATGATCCCTTTTTATGAATTTCGGAAGTTAGACAAAGTTTCTTGGGAAGAAATACCTGTAAACAACCAATTTGTGGAAATGGAACTAGAAGATCTGGATTGGTCACTTATGCCCCAAAAGGAAAAATCAGACAAACCAGCTGTGGTGCAAAAAGAAGTCGTACCAATTGAAACCTACAAGAAACCTGTTCCTAAGAAGGAGGGGACGCAATTGTCTTTATTGTCACTGGAAGAATTGATCCAGTTAGAAAAAAACAGTGGAAAGGAAGAAAGACGGAAAAAAGAAGAAAAAGCAAAAGTTTTAGAACGGCTATATTCGGTCGAAGAAAGGAAGCGATCGGTTAAAGAGTATTATTCAAATGAGCAAGTGGAAGAAATACAGAAAATAATGTCTCGCTTCTTTGTTGGGCAAAAAGAAGTGTTACAAGAACTGAAACAAATACTTGAAAATGGCCAAGTACAGTCTTTATGTACTTTCTTGTTATCAACCAGTGAAGACCGAATGATCAATCGTTATATTCAGCAGTTTCGAGAATGGAAGGAGATAGCTTATGAGTGATAAAGAAATTTTAGAAAAGCTACTCGAATTTGCGCCATTCTTGAGTATTCAGAACATGATCAAAGATATTGGCCGAGCGATACTCTATTGGATCTCCAGTGTGTTGATGTGGATTGTTGAGAAAGTAGGCGGGGTACTGACTGAAATGGTTAGTGTCTTAGGCTTTTACAACGCTACGGATATGACCGGCAAAGGGGGGATCCTAGAGACTTTTAGTGCTTTTCAAAAATTTGGAATCGGGATTACGCTTTTGATTATAGGCGCAGTTCTATTTCTGGGAAAAACAGAAGAAACAAGAGCTGTCCCGTTAAATGCTCTGTTGATGGTAGTTATCGTTATGTTACTTCCTTCAATCATGTCAGATGGAATTAAAATCGTAAATTCTACTGTCGACGCAGTTAGCAGCGAACAAGCCGAATTTGGCTTTGACAGCTTCAAAAAAAATGTTACCGATGTTTATGTCTTAGCCGATAATGGATGGACAACAACGGAACCCCAAAATAAGAATTACTTAGAAGACCGGAATTTTTTTGATGTAAATGAGAAAATCACGGATGCAGAAGATATTGATAATGGAGAGCCTTTACTATATGAAGTGGTGAACAGTAAGTCAGGTAGTGGGAAAGAACTCCAAAAATTTGATTCAGACGGAGGAACGATCGCTAAATGGCTTATGAAACAGCTTTTTGTTAAAGGCTACTATCGGTGGTCGATCAATTGGCTACCATTGATTGCGACTCTTGCGTGTCTAGCATTCTCCCTGATTATTTCCCTTGTTCGTTGTGGTAGGTTAGGAATCGAACTCGGATTTAACTATATTTGGGCAAATATTGTTGCTTACTTCAGTATTCGAAATATTAAGTTTCTCAAGACTGCAGTTTTGGAGCTTTTTTCAGGATTTGTTTTGATTCTCTCTATTTTTGGAATGTATGCTGTATTTATTGCTTATAATTCCTGGCTAGGAACACAACAATTATCCGTATTAGCGCAGATATTTGGGATTATCGGAGGGGCATGGTTTATCTATGATGGTCCTTCTATCATTCAAAAAACGCTTGGTATCGACGCCGGACTATCTACAGCTGGAAGTTTTGTGATGGGAATCGGTGCAATGAAAGCAGTGAAGAAAGCAGGCGAAATGACTGGTAAGACGGTGAATGGTGCCGCAAACACGGCCGGTTTTGTGAAAGGATTATCTGAAGGAATGTCTTCAAAAGAGGAACCAAAAAATGATGAAAAAGCTGGCCTAAATTCAGAAATGGCGAAGAATACCAACGAGGATCTTCCGGAAGAAGAAAACAAGAACGGCAGAAATAACCAACAACCGGATGTGCAAAATCAAGAAGATTCGAATGAAAATTCCGAAGAACTCGATCAACCTCAAGAGAATGAGCCAGGTACAAGCGAAGCAGAAACAGAGCAAGAAACGAACGAAGATCAATTAACACAAACGCCGGAAAATCAAGCAGATGTTGAACTTCAAGAAGAGCCAGAAGCTCGTATTGAAGAAAACCTTGAACTGTCTGAAAATGATGCGAGCTTGGAACAAACTGAGCCGTATGCGAATGATTACGAAAATAATATGGAGGAGGATCACAATAACAATAGTGTAGATGACTTTGAAGGGGAATCCAGCGGTTCCCAATATGTCGAAGAACAAACACCACCAACAGATGAACCAGAAAGCAAAAATGATCAATCAAATCTATCGACAAGTGACAATGAAGTGCCAATTAATGAGTCAACGGCAACAAGTTTAAATTCAGGTGATGCTGATACCGAACAGACGGTTAATGAGAAAGATTCAGCTGTGAAAAATAATTCTGCGACTAAGAATGTCAAAGGAAATCATACGGAAAATAAAAAGCCGGAAAATGATAAAAATGAAGAAATGCCGAATCCATTTTCAAAAAAAGTCAATCAAATGGTCCATACGCCAAACTATCAAAAGAATACGAAAAATAAGGTTGGAAACATGGTTGATGGGTATAATCGAAACAAAGAGTTTGGCCAGGAAGTAAATGAATGGTTAAAACAACGTAGAAACAAAAGAGAAGAGCAGCCCCCTGAATCTGTCGCTCCTTACCTGGATAGAAAAAGAACAAAAAATAAATCAGAGTAGGTGATGGAACAGTATGCACGATATTCAAAATGAGATATTTACAGAAACAAAATTTTGGGGCGCTATCTTGTTAAAAGATGGCGTGGCCGGACTTGTTGTGTTTAACCTTGCAAGAAGCGTCCAGAATGCGACTTACGGGCCATTACAAGGATTTTCCTTCTGGTTTGTAATCTTGATGGGCTTTTTTTGGTTATGTCCTAGTGTAAGTAATGCGAAACTGAGGAACTATCAACGATTATTTATTACTTTAACAAACAATCGGTCGACCTACCATGCAATTGAGCGAATTGATTTTGAGGTACAAGAACGAATTGAAATGGTCATGGGAACAACTGAAGAAATTCAAGAGGAAGACGAATTACTTTCGTTAGAAGAGTTAGAGATTGATCGTGTTGATAAATGATGGACGGGAGTGTGTTAGATTGATAAAAAGTATGAAGAGTCAAATTTTATCAAAAGGTTTTTTGAAAATCCAGTTGCTAAATGTCTTATGGGTGGGAAAATATTATTTTCTTACCTGTTGTAAAGTAGTAGGTAGTGTGGTTATTATCAGTCTTATTTTCGAGGTTTTGGCGGTGACGTCGGATCAGAAAGAGTTATTTCTTACAATGGTTATCAATCTGTTTTATATATTTTTCATATTTAGAATGATATATCTAGGTATGAAATTTGGTATGAAATCGGATGGTGATACTCTAAAGCTCATTTTACATGGAGTAAGTATTCTTGTGGCGATGGCGATTTTTCAACGCTTTGGTGGACTAAATATAGAAACCTACGATTCTATTCAACAAGGATTCAATCAAAACAACTTTGATTATTTACTGGATAACTATGGCCCCTATTTTTACTCTGCGTGTTTGTATGTAATTTCTTACAAGTCTTATTATAAAAGAATCTTTGTAGGTTCTGTGCACATACATTCTCTTAAGGACAATCAATTATCTTGGGACGCAAATGATTGGATATATAATTTCATTTTTCCTAATCGTGTGAAAGAAGAGATGTCTGTTGGAAAAAGCGGATCGGTGGAAGTGTATTTTCGCTTGAACTATTCTTGGATCATGATTGGGAAATATTTTACTTCTTCTATATGGGTAGATGACGAAAAAGAAAATGAGGAGGTCAAGAAAACACTTATGGTACAATGACAGTGGCAGTAAAGTTTAATGACGGTGGCTATCCAATTGAGAGTGAGGTGGTGCGTATGAGCGTACTTCCAAAAACTTACGAAAGGAGACGCCTTTTGTCTGCGTACGAAACAATTCAGACGATTCTCGGTTTTGGTATGTTTACCATTGCGTTGATCAGTCTGGTTGTCAAGTTGCTTAAAGACGACAAAAAGAAGAAATAACCGTCACTTTAGCAGGAGTCGGTTATCTCTTTTTAGATAATTAAATTTCTGTCACCGTTCTTTAAACGGTGCTGTCTAAGGGGAGTTGTTATCGCAACTCCTCTTTACATGATTATAGTACCATAATATAGATTTCCTTTCAATTATTGCTTATATAGTCGTATGATTTGAAGTAAGAATGGAGTATCTAGAATCAAAAGTAACAACCATAAATTTAAGAATCTAATAACCTTCCAATTTGATATAATTATTTTAAAAAATAGGAGATGGTTTAATGAAGCTTAAACTGAAGTTAACAATTGATTCCAAAATTTTCCATTTGGTTGTTATATGGTTTATTTTTTTTGCAACTTGTTTTGCGTTATATCTCGAAAGAGGTGGCTATTTAACAAAACGTGACACAGAGATAATAAGCAATGTCGTAGTCTATCTGATTGCAATTGAACTGACTATAATATTGGTACAAGCAGTACTATTTATTTCGAGCTTCGTAATAAATGTATACTTTGATATTCAAACAAAAAAGAGGGAAAAGATTGAGACAAACACCTTTTTTTGGATATCAGAAGAAAAAATTGGCGATGTCACTGAGCTTATAACAGTTTTAGGATTAAGAGGAATAGAGTTTGATAATGACTGTGATAAAAGTTTAAATCGTTATTCTTATATCAAGAATCATATTCGTAACTCTTTATCACCTGAAGATATTAAACTTTGGCATTCCCAATTAAAGGTCAAAGACAAGGACATAACATATATATCTTTTTTAATAGCGAGTATCATATCTTTCTCTGCGATAAAAGAAATATTCATGTTTATTCCAGTTGTATATGAATTTTTGGTCAATAACGCACCATACGAAATAGTTGGCCGTATCATATTCATTGAAATAATATTATTAATAATTGTCGGTGTGAGAGGGCTGCTAAAATACGTAAAACTAGATTCTAGATTGACAAACTTCTTTACTACGATTTTAAACGATTTAATTGAAGAAAATCCGAATTCATAATTCAATTAAGTATAAAGCGTTTCGTTAACCAATGTTAATGGAACGCTTTTTTATATTCATTGGAGGTGCAATTAATAAAATGATTAACTCAGAAGCGTTACTACAAGAATTAGATGAACAAGAAACGACCCCTAAAGTGGTGAAGGACCCCTTGATTGACGAAAAACCGCAGAAAGTTCGTCGACTAAAACAAGAAAAGACCGTCTTATCTTTGATTCCATATCGAAGAATCATATCTGAAGATTGTTTTGCAATGGAAAAAGAAGTCACTAATTTTTATCGAATCGAAGATGCTTCCGCACGTGATGGAAGTGAGCAGCAGCGTCAAGAGGCATTGCACGATTACCTGGTATTTTTGCGTACCGTCCACAAGAATATCAAAGAGATCTTCACCAGTTTTCCGGTAGATATGTCGGAAAACATTGACTACGCACGTCGGCGCTTTAAGATGCGAAAAGGAAATAAAAATGTACAAGCAGAACAGGCAATCACCCTTAGTCAGTTGGAGTATTTAGATAATAATAAGACAATCAATACGGTTTACTTACAAATATTCGCCACAGATAAAGAAGAGTTAGAAGACGTCGAACGAGAAATTATGAGTGTTTCTACGGCAAATTTCCGACCTGTCAAAATGTCATTAACTCAAAAAATCAAGCTACTTGTAAGATTGTATAATCCTTTATCAACAATTCCTATTGGCATTCCCTACCAGGATACGGATGAAACTGGAAGAAGACCGGATGTTCAAAAAATCGTTGATAAAAAAGGATACGATCCTCTCTTTATCGGGCAAATTCAACCACTAGGGGGATTGAAGCCACATTCGCCAACAGAATTACAAATTGGTAATGGCTTCATTCGTGTATTGAATCTACTCGTTTATCGGCCAAAAAATAATCCAAATTTTTGGGGACAACATATTTTCAATATGAAAAATGCGGTGACAACGCTAGACATGCGATCAATCGACGTGGCTAATCCTATGGTAGAAAAAAATCTGAACAATTCCTTAGAAGAGTACGAAGATCAAGTAGCTACTTCAAAATCCAGAATATCGAAGAAAAAAGCGAAGAACGAATACTACAAGTTAGATCAAACCGTTGAACAGATTCTGGAAGGACAAGAGGTGCTAAAAGAAATCCATGTCCGTTATATAATCAGTGCGGAATCGATTGAAGAGTTGAACAGTAAAGAAAAAGAAGTCCATATGCAATTGGGTAAACGACAGTTTCAGGCGTCATGCTTCTTAGATGAACAGGAGCGACAGTTTAAAGCTTCCTTTGTTTCTTATACGCAAGGACGGCAACTGATTCGAAGAAAAGGGAAAGAAATCAAAGGGTCTGCGCTTGCAGGCAGCTATCCGTTTCATTTTACGAATCATATTGATCCAGATGCTCCATACTCCGGCTATCCTTTATATGGATCAGGAATTATCTGTCTATCACCTACACACAAGGATCGCCAAAGAAAATCGTACAGCATGATAATCGTTGGTAGTCAGGGGTTTGGTAAAACGACCGTTTCCAAGAAGCTAGCGAAACAATTTGTAGAATATGGCAATAATCATTTTGGTTTCTACATGTCTGATGAAACAAAGCGTTTGACTGAATACCTGGGTGGAATCCATTTAGATGGCGCAGAAGCACGGTTAAATCCTTGTCAGATTTACGCTTCAGATGTGGACGCAAAAACAAAGAGAACGAAAGAACAACAGTCCTATTTAACAAATCTAACAAAAATGCGCTTGATTTTTGCCTTGAACAACGAAATTAAGAGTGATGATCCAGTGATGGTGGAGGCGAAAAAATTATTTCCCAAAGCCTATGCCAAGTATATGGAAGATCATAACCTCGATTTATCGAAAATTACTCAATATGATCCAGAACAATATCCAATCTATTCGGATATTTTAGACTTTGCAAAGAAAGAACAGGCAAGTGAAGTGGAAGAATTCCGGAAAAAGAGCTTGTATCAGTTGGTATCGCAATTAGAATCGTTTATTGATAATTCAGGGAATATCTTTAATCAACGATCAGAATTTGATTTTAGTCACCGGCAGTTAGTTACGTTTGATATGCAGAACTTAATCAAATCGGATAAAGCGACTTATAATGCGCAGTACTACAACCTTTATACTGCTGCTTTCAGTGAAGCGGTGCGAGTCGGGCAGAGAGAAAAATATCTCTTTGACCGGAAACAAAAGCGAGTGGATGAATTGATCTACACGAACATTACTTCAGATGAGTTCCATAATCCGATCCGAACGGAAAATTTGACCCTGTTAAATGAATTGGACCGTTATAACCGTGAAGCTCGCAAGTTGTTGATTGGACAAACGTTTATTTTACATGACATTGCGGATGCCTTTCCGGATTATACAGACGGGAAGATGGGTGAAATATCTAAAGCAGTAATGAACCTGTTTAAATTGACCACCTATCGCTTTTTGCTACAACAAGATAGTTCTTCAGAAGCACTTATGAAGAAAATCTTTGGGAAACAGTTGAGTAACTATGATTTAGCGGAGATTTTCAAATTCGAAGAACGAGATATTCTTTTAAACATTAAGGGATCTACGAATATTAAATTTCGCTACGACTTAACCGAACGTGAGAGAGAAATCTTTGATGGAGGTCTATAATGAAGGACAAAAATGAGAAGAAAGAGCTGAAGAAAGAAAAACGAGCTAGACATTGGCAGCAGACGAAAAAGCTGACAAGAAGGATCGTCATTGGCAAACCAGGCGAAAAGATTCAAACAACGAAGACAAAGACCCTTTATCTTATTGTGGTTTTTGTCTTTTTTCTTTATCTGCTATTGCAGCTGTTCGTTTAAGTAGGATTGGAGTGATCTAAGTGAGCCAATTAAAAGTGTTTACCGAAAAACAACTGAATTATGCACGTAAGACAAACATGCTCGCCTACATGCTAGAGCGAGGAGAACCATTCGAACAGGTTTCTTCAAAATTTGTTGAGCATAAGGACCATGACAGTTTACGAGCAAATATTAAAACAGGCGTCGTTAACTGGTATTCGCAAAATATTACTTCTTGGAACAACGCCATTGAGCTATCAATGGCGTTTTATAATGAACCTTTTGAAACAACTGTCGAAGACCTTTTACAGTTTCAAAGCACGAGGCGCGTAATGAATCAATCGATCAATAAGTCCTCGGCTAGACAAAATGTCTTAGAAAGCAAAATAGAGCCATTTAACCCTCAGCACATTTCGTCAATGGGGAATTATGATACAAGTGAACTCGGTCAAAAGGGGCGATCTTACTTAAAGTCTCGTTATCTATCGGATGAAACAATTGATTATTTAGAAAAGCTAAATCTCGTTTCTAGCGATAATAAAAACAATCTATTATTCAAGCATATTGATATAGGCGTCGGTAAAACTGGAAACATTGTAGGGTGTGATATACAGGGAACCTACGCACGATCTCTTGAAAAAAGAGCCTCACTCAATGACAAAGGAAAGTTGAAATTAGCTCGTAAGTATTTTAAAGGCATAGGTGAAAACTCCATGAACAAGCGTGGCTTTTTATTTGGAGTGAATGTAGCTTATAACGTTCCGTTGACTTTATTTATCACAGAAGGCCCGATTGAATCAGCTTCTTTGTTTGAGTTGCAAAAAGAATCTCTGCCTGTTAACTCTTGGTTTTTATCTCTTTCGGGGTTAAAAGAAGACACCTTTTGGGAGACAAAAGGTCTATTACAAGAATTGACTAAAGCGCCAAAAATAGAAAGTATTCTTGCCGTAAATAACGATGAAAAAGGACAAGAATTTGTTCAAGATGTACATGAAACCTACAAAGACGAAAGAGAGTACCAGTCCGCCCACACACTCAAATTACTTCTACCTGAATTGGAGAATGGTGATTGGAACGAGATGTTGGAACTTAAAAAAACCGGACTATTAAATAGTCGTGCCGAAAAGTTAAAAGAAAAACGAGAAGCAGAAAAACTTGTTCAGTCGATGCAAATGTCGTACTCAGAGAGGGTTTGACCATGAGAGGATTAAAAATAAAGTTGCTGCTTATCGTAATTATTTCTGTCTTCACATTTTCGGCAGTAGCGATGTTTATAGAGCAAACTCAAACCATGATGGCCGGTATTTTAGGTATTGAACAAACGAGCCAAGCTGTTGAAGTAAGTGGAAACAAAGACCTCTCAGCTGACGTCTTAGCATTAAAATCTATCGTTGAAAAAGAAGCACAAGCAGCAGAAATTTCCTCAGAAGTACCGTTTCTACTTGCGATTATGATGGTTGAATCGGGTGGTAGAGGGAGTGATCCTATGCAATCAAGTGAATCAGGAGGCATGCCGCCAAATAGCATTTCAAGTGTTGAATGGTCGATTCGTCAAGGAGTAAAGCATTATAAGACAACGTTAGAATTAGCCAAAAGATACGGTCTGGAAAATGATAAAAAGGCAATCGTACAAGCCTACAATTTTGGCTCTAGCTATGTCTCTTGGTTAGGGAATGGTAATAAAAAACATTCTGTTGATGAAGCCGAAATCTATTCAAGAAATGTTGTCGCACCAAGTCAACGTGCAAATGGGTATCCGAATGCAGGTCAAAAGTATTCTTACGTCAATGAAGTATCAAAAGCAGATGGGCGAACGTATCTTTATAGGGATTCAGGTAACTTCTTTTATGCCGAACTTGTGTACCAATACATTGATAATACAGAAAGCAGTCAAGCTCCTAATGGTGAATATGCTTTGCCAGTAGATAATCCTGTGATTTCGAGTGGATTTGGTTGGCGATCTGATCCATTCGGAGGAGGAACAGCCTTTCATAGAGGTCTGGATTTTGCGAATCCTTATGGTTCAAATATCAAAGCAATTGCAGATGGAAAAGTAATCACGGCCGGTTCTCATTATAGCTGGGGAAATCATGTGGTGATCCAACATGCGAATGGTCAAGTAAGCTTGTATGCTCATCAAAGTAAGCTTTTAGTAACAGTCGGTCAGACTGTTAAACAAGGTCAAACAATCGGACAGCTTGGCAGCACAGGGAATTCAACCGGTCCTCATTTACATTTAGAAATAGCTAAATCGAGTGACTTATCGCAGTCAAATTTAATCGATCCTGCAGAAGTTTTAGGATTGAAATAGACAGAAGGGAAGAGGTCGAATGAAGAAAAAAAATAGTGCCGTAATTTTTATACTTGTTAGTGTACTGAGCTTTATTTTAGGTGTTTTGATTGCCTTAAATTATCTTCAACCAGTTCTAAAGGAGAAGGAAAATAGTACGTTGTTGTCTGAACAAAAAGCAAATCAGGAGACGATAAATTCTTATGTTGAAGAAAATAAATTGTTGCAAGAAGAGCTTGATTCACAGGAAGTGAATCTTCCAAAAGACACACGATCGGAAGTAGAGTTCAAGAATATTGAGAAAGTAGCTAAGGCTTTTACAGATGGTTTCTACACAAATAATTCAGATAATATTCAAGAGAAAATGGATAGTATTCAAGAGTATCTCACGCCAAAAGCCAAGGGAAAAATCGTTCCATATTGGGTAGAAAGTAACGACAAGATGACTGTTGAGCAGAGCAAAATCAGTGAAAAATACTACGTGAATTTAGAGAACGTACTGGGCGAAGCTACAGTAACCGGCTTCTTATATGTGTCTACAAGTTATGAAGAAGATAAACCTTTTACCGTACGTTATTTGGTACAGATGGATCTTAAAAAGAATGATAATAATGTATGGCAAGTGAATGAAATCCGAGAAACAGTCACCACGAATGATGTGCCGGAAAGATTTTATGAATAGAGGAGGACGGCACAAATGAAAAAAATTAAAGAACTGATTGAACGGATTGAAACGTTCAGAGATGACTTCCAAAAAGGACAGTCAAAGAAGACAAAAGTAAAACAGAAGCGAGCAAAACTATCGCCAATAATCTATAAAGGGATGTTCCTATTTACGATAATAGGAACGCTCTTTTTCTTTACCTCAAGACTTCTATTTGAAGATGATAGTCCGATTATAGATAGCGGTTTTGGTGTAGAAAGTAGTCAGACAATCGGGAATGATACGGTTCAAATCTTCCAACGTATCTACAATCCCGAAACTAGATATATGGAGGTCATACTCCTTACAAGCCGCAATGAAACGAGCGTGAATCGAGAATACCAAGCATTTGCAGGTTCAGTCAAAGAAGGCAATAAAGGGGTCGCATTAGAGTCCAAACTAGAACCACTTTTTGATAATTACTATCTCTTAACTATTCCGAAACTTCCTAAAAAATGGACAACGATCCTGATTGATTTTGGTTACTCAGAGAAGAATATCAGCGTCAATCCCACCTACAATCAAGAGGGGGAAATGGTGTTTGAAGATAAAGAAGAAGTCAATCAAACAAGCTTCAATATAGATTATCGTAAAGTCCAAACGAGTAAAACCCTGGCCAAACGCAATGTGAATGATTATGTCATTGAATTGACCGAAAAAGATATTGAAAAAGCGATCGCTGAACGGAAAAAACTAAATGAGAGCATTCAAAAAATAGAGTCGGAAATCGAAAAAACGAAGTCAAAAATATTAGAAAATGAGGCGTCAACTGAGTACTTAACTGCACGTGAAAAAGAAGAAATCGAGAATGCCAATAAGCAGCTGAATAGTCAAATTGATAGCTACTACAAAGCAATTGAAGAAGCACAAAAACAAATTGAAGTAGTAGAAGAACGCCGTCAAAAACTGATTGATCGAAATCAGGCTGCTCAAATGGAAAATGAGAATAAATAACAAAAAATACATGGGCGACACAGGGGCGAATCAGGGCGAACCAAGGGTGCTAAATGCTAAGAAAAGGGGCGAACGGGGGGCGAATTCCTCAAAAAGAAGGAAAATCAGGGGTGTCACAGGGGCGAAAATACTTGAAATTAGGGGCGATATAGGGGCGAAAAAGTAGAAAAGTGGGCCCCAGAGAAAAGCCTTGCACTGCA
Source organism: Enterococcus sp. AZ188 (assembly GCF_050544075.1). Taxonomy (NCBI): domain Bacteria; kingdom Bacillati; phylum Bacillota; class Bacilli; order Lactobacillales; family Enterococcaceae; genus Enterococcus; species Enterococcus sp. AZ188. Next base: position 2,934,375 of record NZ_CP172943.1, on the reverse strand, counting down.
AGGCGGGACACCTTGTGTGGACCCCATTTTCCCTTATGCTCTTACACTAGACAGAGGCGAATAAGCCAATGTTAAGACCCAATGAAAAAAACAGGGCCTCAGCTGGCTATAAAAAAACGAGGGGTAGTCAACGATGAGTCGAACAAAACCACTGAAGATTAGAGATGTAGATGAAGAGATCCACCAAAGATTAGTACAAGTAGCGAAGAAAAAAGGATACAAAAGTCGTGATGAGATGTTGCGAGAAGTGTTAACGCAAATTGCTTATGATGAGTTCCAATTGGACAGTGAAATCCGGTACCGGCAGTTCATAGAAAAGCAAAAACAATTCATGGAATGGTTAGCTATAACCGTCGTTGAAAAATCCTATTCTGAAATAGAAAAGGATCCATTCACTGAATAAGATAGGAGGCAAGACTTATGGAAAAAGAAGAGCTAGAACAAGCAAGTCTAGAGGAAGAAAAGTGGAGAAAAAAAAACTATTGGGTAAAAGAATCCACTATCGATCGTATCCGCTATTGGAATGATGTGAGGAATGATAAAAATGAAGGCTACACCTTAGAAGCACTGTTAGACTTTTATGAAAAGAATCATTCCCAAGAACAGCAAGCAATGGAAGAATTATTGACTCTTCAAAGGCAACAAATGACTATCATACGTGAAGCGGAAATGAACAGTAAATTGAATCAACAATTACTCAACACGATGATGTGGTTTCATGAGATTGAAGGGTTCCAAGCAATGGACTCTTTGCCACTAATTGAAGCAAAAAAACAATATCAAGAGCTGCTTGAAAGTCAAATCAAAACAGCGCACCACCGGAAGAAATATAACCAAGTTGGTGATGATTGATGGCAAGACAAACAGCTGGCGTCATTTACTCAGCAGCGTTCGTCATTTCCAGTGCCCAGGCTTTCCATGAATTCATTGACTACATGAACCGAAGTTCCGCCGTTCGGAACGAAAACTTTGATAAGTACAATGTGTTTTCGGAACAGAATCAAGCGGATAGTTACAACAGTATTGAAGGCGGAAACGAAAAAATGTTTTCTACCTACAATGATTATATGTCGAATCCAGAAAAGACAAGCTCGTCTTTTACTCGCCATTATGATCAAGCGCCACTGGAAGTAATGAATCACTTAAAGGATTACTTTACACAAGCACAAGAAAATCAATCGCCACTTTGGCAAATGGTTTTTAGTTTCAAGAATGAGTGGCTAGTTGACCATGCATTAATGAATGAAAAAACGAGTCGGGTGGATACAGTTACCCTTATCGATGCAGCAAGAAAGGCAGTCACAGATTTGGAAAAGAAAGAAGGGTTAGAAGGCGAGTGGTCGGGCGCCATTCATTACAATACAAAACATATTCATGTCCATATCGGGTATGTGGAAAAAGAACCAACGAGGGAGTGGGGATATTATGAACATCCAACTGATCCAGAGAAAACTGGTTGGCAGTATATGGCCAAATTCAAACAGTCCGCCATAAAAAGTACACGCCGGACGTTTGTAAATACGCTTCTCAAAAATGAATCGCAACTTAAAGAGTTAAGCCAGTCGATACGGCAACAAGTGACCTTAGCAAAAGAGAATCGTAGTGAGTTTTTGGCTGGTCGATACGAAACGTTAGCAACCGATTTACTGGAAGCATTGCCTGATAACAAATACTTTTGGAAATATGGATTTTCCGAAAGGCATGGCTTCAAAGAACCGCTCGATCGAATGGTCAATTTGTTCTTAAACACTGACGGAAAAGAAACGATGGAAAAAGTGATTCGACTTTTAAAACCAATTTCTGACGAATACGAATCAGCGTATGGAAATCCAAGAAACGCACCGACTTATTACGAGAATCAGTTGTATGGAAAAAATGGGTTATACGCTCAGATTGGAAACCAAATTTTGCATGAGTTAAGAACATTTGCCAAGAGTCAACAAATGCAAAAAGCAGTGGGAAATATGACTGCAGAAGAATTTGATGCCCTTCAAAAAGAACAAGCGGTTTTGCCAATCGATTTAGGATCTTCAACAGAACAAGATTTCATTTCTCCGGAAATGGAAGATGTATTTCACCTGCTAAATGAGATCCCGCCACCTGTGGAAGAAGATGAAATTGAGCAACCGTTCATTGAAAAATTGCCTGAAGTTAAGAGCGATTCGATTCCTACTGAACGGTCGAACCAACTCGTTGAAGCATTCGAATTGATGAAACAACACTTTGACAAGCGAGATGAATCTTTAGACCAGCGTCAAATGGGGATACAGTATAAGCTGAATCAGGAGAACGCCAATCAGGAGGATACGATCGAGCGAAGAGCGATGTACATTCATGCGGTGGATAGTGAGACGGATTTTGTTCACTATGAACCAACAAGTATTCAAAAACATAAAACGTTGGATGAAGAATTCGTGTCAGCAAAAGAACGAAAATCTTCGGAGAGCGAGGAAGGTAACGGGCAACACAATCTTGATCGATTTTCAAAAAAGAACCGCGCGATGATCTTGAGGCAAAACCCTGGGGCTACGTTTGTTTATGGTCCGCAACAATGGAAACTAAATGGCCGTAAGGTGCGTGAAGACGAGATCGATCAACCGCTGATACTCATTGCACCCTACAAAATAGAAGATACAGTCGTCTTTGAAGAAATTTGCGTTTACGATATTAGTCAAACAGAAGCCTATCAACCAACCGCTGCAGAACTCGAGGAGCTACTAAAAAAAGAAAACGCAAACGGGAAAAGCATGGCTCCAAGAAGTGTTTCTCGATTCCAAGATCGTCGCAAAGAAATGGAAATGCGAAAGATAGTTCAATCTTTAAGGAGATCTTGCGAAAACAGTCTGCAGCATTATCTAAATGAACGAGCATATCGTGAACTGCATTATGAGAGTCAATCAAATATTTAACAAAAATAATAAGAAAGAAAAGACGGTTTGGCAGAAGTGCCTGACCGTTTTTTAGGAGGAAAATTATGGTTCAGACAGATACTGGAGATCAAGGATTGGATGTTAGAAAAGAACGAGAAAAGATTGTCGCTTATTTTGAAAAAGATCCTACGTTAACGATTTCGGTGGTTCCTGATGAGAATCAGCAAGAGATATATGTTTTAGCAGAACGTCTTCAAGACTATACCAAGGTTTATTCATATCGAGATGTCGAAACCTTTATAGCTCAAAACCAGGGTATACGATCATTTCAGGAATTTGAAACACTCTATCGACCGATTGATGAAGAAGACGAAATTGAAGAAATTGAAACCACCAATCAACTCATACAAGAAGATGATGAGATGATTATTGAAGAAAAGGTGGCAATTAACAAAAGTAAAAAGAAGCGGAAAGAAAAAGCACAAGGATTTGAAATGACTTAAATAGGTTCAAAATCTGATTCCCTCTTGTTGATATTAAACTAACGTAGTATAATTGAGTTAGTTTAAAGTTAACAAAAGGGGGGATTTATTTTGAATCAAAAGGTTGTTGATGCTTTAGAAAAATATGGTGGAAATCTATCTTTGAAAGATGCCCGAAAAGAGGGAATCCTCCCTATGACATTAGATCGGTTAGTTAAATCTAAAAAAATCGAAAAGGTAGCACCAGGGTTTTATGTGATGAAAGATACGTTTATTGATGAACTATACTTGGCTCAAAGTGTTTACTCCAAAGGCGTTTTTTCTCACGAAACAGCACTAGATATTTATCAAGTGGGAACTTATATTCCAAAAAAGTTAAATATGACATTTCCTAAAGGTTATAATGTTCCTAAAGATCGCCTTGATAATTATGCTATTCAACCTCACTATACAACAAAAGAAACATTTGAATTAGGGTTAACAGAAACAGAAAGCTTTTATGGGAACAAAATTGTTCTTTATGATCTGGAAAGAACCCTGTGTGACATGTGGAATTCACGATATACGGCAAGTGCAGAAGTAAAGCAAGAAGCGCTAAAAGAGTATATGAATAGCCCTAGTAGAAATACTAGTAAATTAAGAAAGTACATGCAAATTTTGAAATCGCCAAAAGAAATGAGTGCTTATATGGTACCGTTATATTAGGAGGAACAACTAAATGACCCCGACACAGTTTAAGGCAAAGACTCGAAACTTTGCAATGGAAAAACACTTGAACCCACAGATCGTCCAAAGATACTTTATGATGGAAAAACTACTGGAATGTATCTCAGAATCTGACTACCGAGATGATTTCGTCTTGAAAGGTGGATTTTTGATTGGCTCTAAGTATGGACTAGAGAATCGATCAACCGTAGATATTGATACTACTTTCCGAAATTCAAAGTTGACTAAAGAAAAACTAACAGAGATTTTTACTGAGTTGATGGCCAATCCAACAAAGGACGGGATTCAATTTGAACTTCAAGGATTATCAGAAACCCGAGAAGCTGATTTTTATCCAGGTTATCAAGCAAAAATAGTTGCTTATTTAGATACAGCACGTGTCCCTTTTAAATTGGATATTACGTCAGGTGATTCTATTATTCCAGAAGCTGCAATGTACGAACATAAATTAATGTTTGAAGATAAACAAATACAAATTCCTGCCTACCCAACGGAACAAATTCTATCTGAAAAGCTACATGCAACATTCAGTTTTGGTATCGCCAATTCAAGGATGAAGGATTTTTATGATATGTATATGATTCCTAAACTGGAGAGTATCGATGCAGAAAGTCTATACAAAAGTATACGTGGTACCTTTAAACAAAGGTCTAATCCCACCTCATTCAAAAATCTATACAACAGAGAAATGCCTCAGCTGATTGAAAGTAAATCACTGGCAGATCAATGGGAAAAATATCAAGGCGAAAATAATTTTGCTAAAGATATTTCCTTCGAATCGACATTGGAATCAGTTGATTCCTTGATGAAATTGATACTGGATCAGGAGAAAATGGAGGAAAAAAAGAAATTAAAAAAAGAGAAAAAACTGAGTAATGAGATGGAACTTTAAAGAATCAGCATAGCTGGTTCTTTTTTTTATAAATAAAAACTATTGTATATCTTTGGATATACGAGTATAATAGCGCATGAGGTGAACAGCAATCATGAAAGCAGTCAAAACTAGAATCATAGGAAATTCGCTCGTCATTTCTCTGCCCAAAGAATTACAAATAAAAGAAAATCAATACTTTTATTGCCACCAAAAAGAAAATGGCATTATTGAGCTTGTTCCAAAGATTGAAAATCCATTAAAGCAGAATAGCGATGAAAAGTAACTGGAACCAACGCAACATTCTATCAGATAACCAGGGGAAAATGTATCTGGTTCTTAGTGCAGATGCCTTTTATGACACATATGAGCGAGTGATCGTCTGCAAAGTGACAGACGCTGCAACTGAAACACCATTAGAGGTCAAGATTAGCTTAGAGACTTCTAAACATTCGATGATCGTCGATTGTTCTGAGTTTTTTACGATCAATCCTTCTGCAGATCTGTACACGTTGTCCGGCACATGCGATGAAGGGGAGTTTCTTATAGTTGCTCAAACCTTCTTAGCCATTTTTGACTTTCCTTTTTTTGATTGAGTTTATCCATGCGCCACACTAACTTTCAGGAGGCGCCCATGGACGAGAAGAAACAATCTACCTTACGAATGCTATTTAAGCAATCATTTGCTGAAACTGTAGAAACGACACAATCTTTTCAACAGTACTTGGAACAAATAAAGTTCCTCCATAAATACGATGTAAATGACCAACTATTTATTCATGGTCAAAATCCCGAAGCTCGCTATTTAGCGGATTTCGCTACATGGAAAAAAATTGGTCGTCAAGTCAAATTTGGAAGCAAGGCGATCATGACGCTTGGGTTTTCCAATAATCAAATGATGGCTTCTTATTACTTTGATGTGAATCAGACCGTTGGGAAAGTGCTAGATTTTCCAGATTACAGTTTGGAAGAACACAAATGGCCAGATTTTATCACACAAGAAAGACAGGATATGATCGACTCATTTACAGCCGACTTGGAAGATCCTGTTCCTAGAAGATTGGCTTTAGAGATAGGTTTGGCAATGGTTCAAAGTAAAGCCTTGATTCAGCCAATTCCTGAATTTGAAGAACTGGCACAACTGCAAAATTTTCGGACGTTTGTGGAAGTGATGACCAAAGCAAACGAAATCAACCGATTTTTAAGTAAAGATATTTTGATTTATAAAACTGAGAGGAGCAAGGAAGATGAAATTTACGTATCAAGAGAACCAGAACGGACAGTTGATCCCGCAAATGGAGTATCCAGAAAACCAACCGCTCGGTCGTTTTGGCTCAATCGCCGTGGAAAAACTGAAGGAAGAACAGCCAACAGAGTATCAGGTGAAACTAATGCAAGGGGAGCTAATGACTTACGGCCACGCTATCGACAAGAAGGTATGGGAGCGAGTAGCAACACTAGCGGAACAGATGGAGCAACAGAATCCGTTGACCTTAGAGGAGCAGCAGAATCTGGAGACAGCCACCAAGATCCGCAACAACTATCGGGAACAAGCAATCGAGATAGCGATGAGCGAGATTCTGTAAAACAAAATGATCCGGAAAAAGGTTTGGAAGAGAATACGTCTTCTGAACCTTTTTTAATTTCTTCAAATGAGCAATCTGATAGCCAAGCTTCTCCTAAACCGGAAATATTTACTGAAGCAGTGATCAACGATCTATTGAAATCTGGAACAGGAACAGTTGACGGACGAATTCGCGTATATCTAAACTTTTCTCAAACGAAAAATCTAAAGGAACGTATTCAATTTTTGAAAGGTGAATTTGGCTGGTATGGCCGAACACTTTCAATCGAGGGATCAACCTTTTCGATGATGGATAGCATGCCAAGCAAAGGCATTCGAGTTTTAGCAACAGTCGATGGCAAAGAACACAAGAAAATCTACAAATGGAAAGAAATAGCAGAACGATTAGAGTTTCTGATTGCCAAAAATGAGTATTTAACAGCTGAAGAAAAAGACCGAATAAAGGTTTACGAAACGAAGGCAACAGATAAAATCCAATCGCAAACACCTTCAAAAGAACAAACGGAAACTGAAGTCCAAGGCGAACCGGACAAAGCAGAAGAAATCACCCTCTTTGATATGGATGATTTTGAAGCCACTGAAGAACCGCTTCAAGACAGTGGGTACGGCTCTGAGGTCGCCTTTGTTCCAATGCCAAAAGTTGAGAAGCCTTCTGTATCCGTCGAAAAACAAGAAAGCCACAACGTGATAATCAAAGGCAACAATCACTTTTCGTTTCCGTTGGAATCGCTAGATGCTTTCTATCCAAAAGGAACAAAAGACAAGATACAAGCCAACATTGATGCAATTGCTTTAGTCAGAAAGCTTGAATCTGAAAACAGAATGGCTACGGCAGAAGAACAAACGGTTCTGGCGAAATACGTTGGATGGGGCGGTTTAGCGAGTATCTTTGATACCCGTGATGATCGATTGAAGAACGAGCGTGAACAGCTGAAAAAATTATTGACTGAAAAGGAATACCGCCAAGCACGTGAAAGTGTGTTAACGGCTTACTACACAGATCCACGGCTAATAGAAGTGATCTATGAGAAGTTACAAGCAATGGGTTTCCAGGGAGGAAATGTTTTAGATCCGTCGATGGGGACTGGAAACTTCTTTTCTGCTATGCCTGAATCATTAAGAACTCAGTCCAATCTATACGGTGTTGAATTGGATCCATTGACTGGAGCGATCGCAAAACACTTACACCAAGATGCAACCATTGAGGTGACTGGTTTTGAGAATACCCCTCTAAATCAAAATAGCTTTGATCTCGTAATCAGTAACATTCCTTTTGATAGTGTACAAATCGAAGATCCTAACTACGACCATAGCTATGCCATTCATGATTACTTTATTAAAAAAGCGTTGGATAGTGTAAAAGAAGGCGGTATTGTAGCTGTTATCACGTCCACTTCAACTTTAGATAAGCAGAGTGAAAATGTTCGGCGTGAGTATGCAAAAACAGGTGAATTGCTTGGCGCCGTTCGTTTACCAAGCAATGCGTTTAAAAAAATAGCAGGTACCGATGTTGTTACTGACCTTATATTCTTTCAAAAGAATTCGGAAATCGAGCGCTCATATACACCCAGCTGGGTGTTTGTCGGCATGCATAGAGATGTACCAGGAAAACCTTTTAACAACTATTTTGTGAAAAATACGGACATGATTCTTGGCGAACTTTCACTTAAGAATTTTCGTGGGAAAACCCTCGATGTGAAAGCAAAGCCTGAAGCGAATTTGATTGATGATCTAAGGACTGCGATTGAAAAGATTCCAGGAACGTTCGAGCCTACGCCTTCCGCTAAAGAGATCTCTCTCGTAGAACAAAGAACAGACAATGAAGTTTCAGTTTCCGAGATCCCGAATTTCAATTACGGCCAAAGCCAAGGGAAAATCTATTTCAACAACAATGGCTATTTAGAAGCATTTGAAGGATCAGAAAAAGCCGAAAACCAACTTTCCCAATTGATCAAAATCAAAGAAGAGCTATTACAAGTGATTTATGTTCAGCGACAAGAAGATTATAGTGAGGAAGAATTTCAGCTTGCTCTGGCAAAACTGAATCAAACGTACGATACCTTTGTATCTGAATTTGGTCCGATTGCGCAAAAATCGAAAGTGTTCCAACGTGACGAATACCTTCCATTACTTAAATCAATTGAAATTGTGCATAAGGACGGCTCTGTTGAAAAAGGGGATGTCTTTTTTAAGGCAACTATCCGGAGAAAAGAACCAATTACAACAGTCGATTCTGCGATTGAAGCATTACAGCTGTCATTAGGACGGCGTTTAAAAGTAGATTTAAATTTTATGGCGGATGTTTATGGAAAAGACAAAGAAACCGTAGTGGAAGAACTCGAAGGTCAAATATTCATTGATCCATTGAAGTATAAAGGGGATCAATTTGATGATGTTTGGGAAGTCAGAGAAGAATATCTAAGCGGTGATGTCAAACAAAAGCTAGTAGAAGCTCGGTACTTCAATGAAACCTATCCAGGACTATTTGAAAAAAATGTGTCCTCTTTAGAGGACGTGCAGCCTGAGCCATTGAAAGCTGGTGAAATCGATTATTCGGTTGGAAGTACCTGGATACCTAAAGAAACGTATGAACAGTTTATGTTTGAAACGTTTGAAACACCGCCGTGGATGGTTCGGGAACATTATGTCCAATTGGATTATGATCCAACCGCTTCTCGCTACTTTATTTCTGGAAAAAGTACACATAAAGGACCGATCGTCAGTAACCGCTACGGAACGGCACGTGCGAATGCGTATCTCATTTTTGAAAATAGTTTAAATCTCCAAAAAATCGAAATCCGTGATCGAGTGGAAGACGGCGATGGAAAATCACACTATGTATTAAATCCTAAAGAAACGCAATATGCTCGTTCAAAACAAGAAGAACTGCAAGAGATCTTCAAGAATTGGGTTATGAATCATTCTCAAGTCCTTGAAGAGCTGCAAGGAATTTACGAAGAGCGATTTAATCGATTAGTACCGAGAACCTATGACGGTAGCTACCTAGAGTTTGAGGGGCTGAATGAACAAATTGAATTGCGACCGCACCAAAAGAATATGGTTGCCAGAATTATTCAAAACGGACGTGGGTTGATGGCTCATGTGGTAGGCGCTGGTAAGACGTTAACGATGATTTCTGCAGGAATGATGATGAAAACGCATGGTTTGATCAAAAAAGCGATGTATGTTGTGCCTAACCACCTGACAGGCGATTTTGGTACCGAACTTTTGCGGTTCTATCCGTCCAAAAAAGTGCTTGTTACAACCAAGAAAGACTTTGAAAAAGCCAATCGGCAACAGTTCGTTTCTCGAATCGCTGTCGGCGACTATGATGCCGTGATTATTGGCCATTCTCAGTTTGAAAAAATTGCCTTATCCCCAAAACGCCAACGAAGTATGTTAAAAGCAGAAATCAATCAGGTATCTGAAGCAATCGCTGCTTATCAAATGGAAAATGATGTTGATTCCTGGTCTATCAAGCAGATGGTTAGTTTTGAGAAAAGGCTCAATGAACGGTTAGCCAAACTGAACAAGCAAGACAAGAAAGATGATTTGATTTACTTCGAGGACTTGGGCGTCGATTTTCTGTTTGTGGATGAAGCTCATTTGTATAAAAACCTCTATTCCTACACCAAGTTATCTAATGTGGCAGGGGTCAATGCGTCTAACAGTCTAAGATCCAGTGATATGGAAATGAAAGTGAAGTATATGCTTGAAGAAAATCAGGGTCGTGGCGTTGTTTTTGCGACAGGAACGCCAATCTCTAACTCGATGTCGGAAATGTATACCATGCAAAAATACTTACAACCAGATGTATTAAAAGACTTTGGTGTCTACCATTTTGACGCTTGGGCTTCCACGTTTGGCGAAATCGTCTCTTCACTGGAAATCACGCCTGAAGGTAGTGGCTATCAGATGAAGAATCGTTTTTCTAAATTCCACAATCTTCCGGAACTGATGAGTATGTTTAACTTAATTGCGGACATTCAAACCAAAGACATGCTTAATCTTCCTGTACCAGCAATCAAAGGAGAGAAAGCACAAATCATTGTCACTGAGCCTATTACCTATCAAAAAGATAAGATGGATCAGTTGGCTATGCGTGCGGAAAAAATCAGGAATCGTGAAGTGTCTCCGGAAGTAGACAATATGCTGAAAATCACGAACGAAGCGAAGTTAATGGCACTAGATCCGCGCCTGTTAGATGACTACGATGAATCAAAATATGATCCACAAGAATTGAAACAGACCAAAATTGCACGTGCAGCTGAAAAGGTATTTTCTATTTGGTTAGAGACAAAAGAACAACGATCGACACAACTTATTTTCTCTGATTCCGGAACGCCAAAACCTGGAAAATTCAATGTTTACGATGAAATAAAGCGTCAGCTGATTGAAAAAAATATACCTGAAAACGAAGTGGCGTTCATTCATGATGCAAAAACCGAAGCCCAACGTGATGCTTTATTTGAGAAAGTCCGAGAAGGTGAAGTCCGTATTCTGATTGGAAGTACCGGAAAAGTTGGGACCGGTACGAATATTCAGGACAAATTGATTGCAGCACACCATGTAGACTGTCCTTGGCGTCCTTCAGATATTGAGCAAAGAGATGGCCGGATTGTTCGACAGGGGAATGAGAACAAAGAGATTCAGATTTATCGTTATGTGGCTAAAGGAACATTTGATAGTTTCTTGTGGCAGATTCAGGAACAAAAGCTAACGTATATCTCTCAAGTAATGACTGGTAAGGCAATTACTCGAACCGTAGACGAGATGTCTGAAACGGTTCTAGACGCTTCTGAGATCAAAGCCGTTGCGACAGGTAATCCGCTGCTAGCAGACAAAATGCGGTTGGATAATGAGATCACGAAATTAAGAATGTTGCAATCTTCGTATTTGAATGAGCGAGAGCTATTGAAACGTTCGATCGATCAAATCTATCCGTCAATGATAAAAAGCGGGGAGCAGCATATGGCCACGCTACAAGAAGACATTCAGCGGTATAAAGACAATGATCCTGACGAGTTTTCGATCGTGATCGATGGCAAAGAATACACAGAAAGATCAAAAGCCGGAGAAGTCTTTGAAAGTGCCACGTTCCTTTATATGCGCTCTCCAGATTTCGTGGAAATCGGTGAGTATAAAGGATTTTCATTTTCTGTTAGAAAAAGTGAATTAACCTATGGAAGTTTACAAGTACGTCTACATGGTAAAGGGCATTACGATTTACTCGTAGATCCTAGCACCCAAATTGGGAGCATTCGCCGGATAGAGAATAAAATTGGTCAACTGCCCGAAATGTTACAAGAAGCAGCTGAGGAAGTCCAAGAAACAAAAGAAAAGATGGAAAGTGCTAGAGAACAAATCAAACAGCCTTTCAGCCACACGCAAGAATTACAAGAGAAAGTCTTACTCCAACAAGAGATTCAGTCTGAAATAGAAGCCTCTTTGGCAAAGGAAAAAGAACATTCTACCGTAATGGAAAAAGAGGATGGTTTTGAAATAGAAACACCATAATTCAATAATTTGATAAAAAAATGGAAAATATCGATTGACAATTCACGCTTAACCGTGTATTATAATAGTATAAACACGGTTAAGCGTGAGGTGTTTGAAGGAGGTATTTTATCGAAATAAAACAAAGAAAAAGCACATAATCTGTTCGAGCAGATTACGTGCAAATCATAGTAACAGCGTTCCGAAAAAACAGTGCTACTACTTCAAATATATCATAAAAACGAGCGGTGGGGAATACGTTTCACCTATGCTCTTGGTGGAGGAATAGCATAATGTACGCAGAAAAAGAAAAAATTGAATGGTTACTGTTTGAAAGCGGGATGACGATTAAAGAGGTTCATAAATTAACTGAATTACCACGGCAAACAGTATCAGATTTGATGAAAAGAAAATCGTCAATTGATGAAATGCGATTCAAAAATGCTGCAAAACTGACAACCATAGCAGTAGATTTACTTAATCAAGAAAAGAAAGGAAGTACTCTTACCTGAAAATTCAACCAATTTTGAATGATATTCAGAAGTAAGAGTAACTATCCTTGTATATTTAAAGTGCTCAATTGATCAACTGCTATATTCTAATCGGCTGTTATCTTATCTATAATTGAGTTAAGCGCTGTGGACTAGTATGCTATCCACCAGATTCTACTGGAATACTGTTTTGTATAGGCTCTGGCCACAGCTCTTTGTCTAATTGGTAATAAGTTTGTTAGCGCATGACATACGTTCGTGACGCTTGATTGATCACAAGGTTACATAGGCAAAGAGTAAGTGGAACGCAGCGTAATTTTAAATAAGTAGGAGTGGTGATCTTATGCTATATGTTGGAATTGATGTCGCAAAGAATAAACACGATTTGGCGGTAATTGATACTGCAGGAACGATCTTCATTCGTCATCTTCAGATTAAAAATAATCGCGAAGGTTTTACAAAGCTTCAGATGACGCTAGCTAATCTACAAGAAACAACAGGTGAAGAGATTCAGGTTGCGCTAGAAGATACCGGTCATTATTGTTTTAATATTTTGCGTTTCCTTCGGACACAAGGCTATCCGACATTCAGCTATAATCCATTCTTAATTAAAGAGTTTGCGAAAAATCAAAGTTTACGAAAAACAAAGACGGACAAGAAGGATGCAATGACAATTGCTCGTAAACTAAGGGAAGATTTGGATAAACAAATTTTTGATACCCAATCGAACATGATTGAACTGAAATACGCGACACGTCATGTCGCTAGAATTAAAGAGGATTGCACCAAAAAGAAAATTAATTATACAAGAATTTTAGATATTTTATTCCCCGAACTAGCGGTATCTTTAGGTGCTTCTGCTGCGAAACATCAGTCGTACATGTATGAGGTTTTAAAAGAGTACCCATCTGCTAAAAAAATGGGCAGTGCGCATTTAACTAAATTAACCAACCTTGTAACGAAGTATTCAAGAGGACGGTTAGGCAAAGAACAGGCTGTGGAGCTTAAACGCTTGGCTCAAACATCAATTGGTCAGGAATCACCAGCACTAGAGTTTGAACTGATTCAAACCATTGACGCTATTCAGTACTTTACAAAAATGCGTTCAAAAGCCGAAGAAGAAGTCACGCGTTTAATGAGTGAAATTGATTCCCCTATTATAACGATACCAGGAATTGGGAACGGCTTAGGCAGTGTTATTTTAGCAGAAATACGAGACATTAAAAATTTCAGATCACCAAATCAATTGCTCGCTTATGCAGGTGCAGAACCTTCAGTATCCACTTCGGGAATGAACCAGTTAGAGTCTGGAAAAATGGTTAAACGCGGTTCTTCATATCTGCGTTGGGCATTGCATGAAGGAGCGAGGCTAATGTCAATTTGGTCACCGTCTATGCGTGTCTACCTCGCGAAAAAACTAGACGAAGGCAAGCACTACAATGTTGCGATTAGTCATGTTGTGAGGAAGCTGGTCCGAATTATTTTCCAACTATTAAAAAGAAACGAGATTTATGACGAGCAGAAGATGATTGTCAACTAACTATTTTTAAAATTATGTTTAAGCATAGCTTATTTGTCATGCTTTGAATCATATGAAATCTCTGTTATTAAAAACAGAGAACTTATGCTTGACTCAATATAGTTTGTCTATACTTAGATCTGCGTAATTAGACTTGCGCTGTCCGTTATTGAAGTTTTAGGTAGCGCTTTTTTTGGGGGATCGATAATGGAAGAAAAAATATTTGAGAAAAGCTGGCAGCTAGTATCAAGTGAACAAAGAGCAAGATATAATAATTTGATGTCCTCCTGTCCTAATATTAATAGGACCTACAAAGAAAAGAAGTATTTGATTTGTTTGTGCCAGTTAGTTATAGATACCTTTGAAACATTTGAAATGATCCTAGATAAAATTAAACAGAGTTGATCATAAACAAGCGAATCTTTCACGGCTCTTTGTCAATAAGGACTGATGAGTTGCGTAAAATCAAATCTGGGTCAGAATGAACCACATTCTGGCTCAGATTTTTTGTTATCTTACTTTGATTAATTGATTGATCAAAAAGATTCTAATTCTCATGTTCTCGAATGATTTAAATCCGTAGGATACTCGTTTCATTGTCTTTATGTGGGTATTCTTCGCTTCTATTTTTCCATTGGAATAAGGATAGATCATTGCGTTGGTGATGCCTTCTTCACAGGTCAGAAGGTTTTGAAGCTTCTCCCGAAAGTCGTCATCTAACGTTTCGGAAAGTTCTTCCAATAAGGAGAAAAATAAGTCAGGGTCTTTGTCTCGAAAGGCTTTGACTAATTCATGAAAACAGGGATACGCCTCCTTCAGGGGCGGAGAAAACTCAAGCAATCGATCAATCATCATTGCTTCAGTGAGAAATGGGTATTTTGGCGATCGGAAACTTTTCCATGTTTTGTATTCATAATGGTTGATGTTTGTACGATTTTTTAGCAGAAAGCGCCAGTTCTTTTTCAGTTTTTCTGCCTGGATTTTCTGTCCTGCTTTACGAAGTTCATTCATTTCACGGATACGCAACTCATTAAACGCTTGATTCATGTGTTTGACAATATGAAACCGATCAATCACTATTTTCGCATTTGGCAGAACACGTTTGGTGAGCTGGAAGTAGGCAGCGTTCATGTCTGTAACCATGAATTCTACTTCTTCTGGATTGGTACAACCTAAGAAATAGCTTGTTAATCGAGGTAATTTACGCGTAGGCAAAACATCTATTAATTTTCCTGTTTCGCCATCTGCGCAAATAAAGCTCATTTTATCTTCTATGGAAGCATGCGAACGAAATTCATCAACCATCAATACTCTGGGGAGAATCTTCTTAGATTGCTTTGGTAAATAGCTTTTAAACTCTTTCAATGTACGAATAACGGTGGTCAAAGATACCTGACAGCTTTTTGCAATAAAAGATAAAGATACTTTTTCAGTCAGTAAAGAAGCAATTTTATATCTAACATAATTTGCGATTGAATGTCTGGGTTGGACAAAATAACTTTGAGCCGTCCAATGGGTTCGGCAGTTTTTACAGGTATAGCGCTGCTTTTTTAGGCGCATAACCAAAGGCATATGATTGTATTGTTCAAAACGGACAATCGTTTCCTTCTGCCCATTTTTCACTATAATTGCTTTCCCGTTTCCATCTACCACAGTAGAACCACAACTTCTACAAGCACGAGGAGGAGGCGAGAGAACAGCATCGACGACCAACGTCTTTTTCTTCTGAAGGGTCTCGTAAGAGACCTCTGTAATCATCAAATCTTTCTCTATTATTCTCAGCATTTTTTTGATAGAATCATTCATATAGCATATCGTCCTCTCAGTTGTTTATTTTGTGGTGATTTAATCATACTAGAGAACGATATGTTTTTTAATACCTAAAATGAAAATGGGGCTGAAGAATCAATTCTGATTCATCAGTCCCATAAATTATAGAGCCATTAATTTTACCAAAAATACAAATAACAATAAAATCAATATTTTCATGCGATCACTGAGAAATCGATTATCAAAATTCAGAAATAGTCTGTATAATTTTAATTAGAAGTTCGGCCGATTTCTAAAAAATAATATTGGGAGAAAAGCATGAGAAAACTAATTATATTAAGCCTATTGGTTTTAGGTGGTTTTACTACGAATGCTAAAGCCGCAGAAATTCCAGCGAATTCATTTGGTTTTGCGAACTATGGCTCAGGAACAGTCGGTGGAGAAAGTGGTCAAAGAATCTTCGTCAAAACAGCAATTGAATTTCGAGACGCAATAAAGGGAGATCAGCCAGCGGAAATTTACGTTAACAATAAAATTGATTTAACAGAATTATTTGTCTCCTCTCCAGGCGTAATCGTAGATGTAGGGTCACACAAATCGATTATCGGTGTCAGCCCTGATGCGGAGATCACTGGTGGGGGGGTAAGAATCCGTGGTCAGAAGCAGGTGATTATCCAAAATTTAAAATTAACTAACTCTTTATCTTTTGATGAGGGTGAGTATCCTGATGATAATGGCGGGATTCAGACAAAAAAACAAACTCGCTTAAATCCTGGCGATTTTACAGAGATTGATGCAATTACTATCGAAAATAGCGAACACGTTTGGATTGATCATAACTATTTTTCTGATGAACCCTGGATTGCAGCAGATGTCCCTACAGGAAGTAATCGGCATGATGGATTGATTGATATCAAAAGAGGATCAAATTGGATCACGGTTTCAAATAATATTTTTACCAATCACAACAAAACGATTTTGGTTGGACATTCTGATTCAAATGAAGAGCAAGACATGGGAAAATTAAAAGTTACATTTGCCTATAATTGGTTCAAGGGAACTGAACAAAGAAATCCTCGGGTTCGTTTCGGTGAGGTCCATGTTCTAAATAATCTTTATACTGACATTTCTAGCTATGGAATCGGTGTTGGAGTCAGTGCACAAGTTATTGCTGAAGAAAACGTATTTATCAATACAAAGCGTGCTTGGGGGCACCCAGATGGCCCTCCATCACCAATGGGATACTTATTGAACCAAAACAATCTTTTGATAAATAGTGGCTATGATTCAGATCATTCTGGAAAATATCAAGAAGTTCCTTCTTATGGAATCAATTGGACCCCAACTGATTACTATCGATTGTCTTCGATTCCTGTCAATAATGTTGAAGAATATGTCCGTACCAACGCAGGTTTAAATTTTCCGTGAGCGATCACATATTCCCTCTCTTTAATTAATAAAAATATGTAAAAAGGAGGGGTGATATAAGTTAACTAGTTACGCTCTTCAAAAAATAAGAAGCACTCGAAAATCATGAGATTTTTCGAGTGCTTCTTGTTTTTTTTATTCATTTTGAGTAGTTCAAGTCCCTATTTTTGTCAATTTCATCATATTGATTGCCGTAAGGAGTAAACCGGTCTGTTTTCTGACTTTCTCTAAGCCTCGAACCGTGTATCGAGTGAAGCCCAAACAAGCCTTCATAAATCCGAAGACTGTTTCCACGTCGACTTTTCTCCGCCCATATATTTTTTGAATGTCAGGCGTTGATAACCGTTCTTTTTGTTTTTCTTTATGATACTCCCAAGGCGGATTTACAGTGATCTTTCTACGATTCCCCTTTGGGGTTAAGGCTTCAGGAATGAGCGCTTGGTTCGCATCCGTTTTTTCTGCTTGGTATTCTTTAAAAATTCGGACAAAGCCATCCGCATCTGTTCGTTGACGGTAGGCATGAAAATTGAATCGTACCCCTTTGGGGTCGATGTAAAAGTCCTCATTGGGCTCGTAAACTCAATTCATTACTTTCCGGTCATCTGTCTGCCATTTCTTACTTTGTTCTTTAAACATCGTTGCATAAGGAATCAGTGCAGTATGCTGAGGAAGTTCATCTTCTATATAGCGGTAATTGCTTTCTGAACCATAACCTGCATCGGCGACCAAATAATGAGGGGACTTTTGTGCAGTCTTCATTTTTTCCAGTAATGGTTTCAGTGTTTTAGTGTCTGTTGGGTTTTGAAAGACATCGTAGCCGAGCACAAATTGATTACATGTAGCGATCTGCAGGTTATACGCAGGTTTAAATTGGCCATTTTTCATGTGGTCTTCTTTTACGCGCATAAATGTCGCATCATGATCGGTTTTTGAATAACTGTTTCTTGTCCCATAAGTAGAAAACTGCGTTTGATGTTCCAGAAGTTTTCCTCGCTTTGTATTTAATTTGCGTAATTGGCTTTTCAACGTTCGTCGTTGTTGTTTCGCTGGATTTGGGGAAAGACGTTTCGTTGTCTCAACTTCTTTTTCTAGTTCTTCCAGACGTAGTTCCATCCGTTTTAACAGTTCATCTATCATGTCTACGGTCAAGGTCGTCCCTTCGGGAATCTGTTTCAGGTCATACGCTTCTCTTAGTTCCGTCATCATAGTAAGCAATTTTTCGCGATTCATTTGATCGAACCGGATCGTATTTTTCTTCCAGACAAAGCTGTATTTATTCGCATCCGCCAAGATTTTGGTCCCGTCAATAAACAACGCATCATCAATCAGATTCCGTGCACGCAGATACTCTATCAATTGATCTAAGCCTTTATTGGTCAATTCCTGCACATCGTTGGATACACAAAAACGGGCGATCGTTCGATAAGTTGGAACCCGTTCTTGTGTCAACCAGCGAGCATATAGGTTTTCTTCAGCTAAGCGTTCAATCTTGCGACTTGTAAAGGTTTCTCGCGTATACGCAAAAAGAACCAACTTCATCATGTCACCTAAATCATATTCTCTTGGTCGACCAAAAAGATAGGGGTCATTAATCTGAAGTGCTTCGACCAGTTCATGGATAAAAACGGCGACATGATTTTCTTTTGGAGAAAATGAAGTAGATAGATCCAAAGTGAGTTGATTCATGTTATAATTAGTATGCATTTTGTTTAGTCCTTTCAGAATTAAATGATGGGGCATTGGCGGGAACCGGTGCTCCTTTTTATTTTACCCAAAAAACCGCAAGAAATGAACGCTTTCTAGTCATTTCTTGCGGTTTTCTTCTATGGACTTATGTCACAGTCCCTTTTTATTCTATTTAGATTATATAAAACTGATGGAAGAGCTGAAAAGACCGATAACTTCAAAGAATCGATTTCTTGAAAATTTAAATGAAGCACATGATGAAGTTGTTCAAACATTGAATGCGGTGAAATGAAAAGATGAAAAGATGAAATTCTCAAAACGAACCAAGGAAATCAAATTCCTAGAAATGACCATTGATGATATCCAGTTTGTTTTACCGAAGACGGCTAAAGAGGTCGTTGAGGAAGGAAAAGCATTGAAGCATTGCGTTGGCGGTATTAAGTATATAAATTGGCAATTAAACGGTGACGTTTCGCTAGTCTTTATACGGAAGAAAAATGAACCAACAGTGACCTATTTTACATTACATTATTAGAAAAAAAATTATACAAAATCAAGGACATGAGCATAAAAATCCGAGCGATGAACTTGAAATCATTGTTGAAAAGTGGCTAAAAGTCGTTAATAGAAAAGTTAGCAGAGAGGAAGAAAAGCATGCTGCATAGCCATTTAAGAAACAAAAAAAGCTTATCTTAATTGCGAGTTAAGATAAGCGGGTAACGATTTAGCATTGTATTTGCACCTTTATTATAGCAAAAAATAAAGGTGCAAACAATGTCTATCACTATGGTAGACTAAAATAAAAAGACAAGAGAGCGATATCAATGGTCAAAACCAAAGAAGAAAACGGGCAATTCGTGGTTTATGTGAGAGGAGCGGTCGCTGCTAGCTTTCTAACAAAAAGCGAAGCAGAATCCTTTGCGGTGAAACAAACCCACTACCCTTCACAAGAAGAAACATTGATCACTTATAATTAGGAAGACGTGCGTAATGGAATCAGAGATTAACTATTTGACGGTGAATCAGGTGATAGATGTCCTGATTGACGAAGTAACGTTATCAAAGGACGTTGTAGATACGTTACGTGTCCCAATTTGGCAAAAAGAATGACCACTAGATAATCATGGTCCAACCGATGTATTTAAAGAGCTGGTACATAGTGCCGGTTACCATTTACGCAGATGACCGAGAATGCAATTTGTACTGGTTGATAGAAAGAGAGTAGGCGGTCAATGAACGAAAAAGCCAAACAGAAAATTTTAAAATTGCTTGCTCTATCGAACGATGCCAGCGATGAAGAGTCGATGTCTGTCTTAGCTAAAGCCCAAGAGTTGATGTTTCATCACAAAGATATCTGAATTTAAAAGTAATGTTAATAATATTCGCCAAGAAGTCCAATCGCAATTTCCACCTATAGAAGTTAAATCTACTTAATACGAAAAGGCTAGCATTTAATTTGTATTCAACTAACATCTAAAAAGTTATGGTTCATATTGGTTCAAGTACTATCAATAAATAGCTAAATTTATCCATTTTCATCTATATTGTAAAGTACAAAGTTTTTGATTTAAAAGGATTTCCATAGATCAGTATTCTTAATTGATAGTAAGTTTTGTTTCAATAACAATGGCTAGGGGTCTGTAAAGAGTTTTGTGTAAGTTCAGAAAACTTAGATGTAATCGATCACTCGATTTTCAAAATATATGACAAACGGCGACAGAATCTGACCCCAATTTTGGACCTTCATGGTCCATTTTTTTGTGACATCCATTGTTACAAGATAGAACTTTTTTATTAACGACTCATTTGATGGAAACACACTTTTTGATTTTGTCGATTTTCGTAGCTTCCGATGAAATCCTTCAACAAAGTTTGTTGTGCAAATAATTCGTCGTAATTCTTCTGGATACTTGAAATAGGTAGACAATTCAGTCCAATTATCCATCTAACTTTTTGTAATAATCGTATATTTTTGACACCGTTTCTTGTCAAAATCGCTTAAAGCTTCTAAAGTCTGCTCTTCAGTAGAAGCTTTATAGATCGGTTTTAAACCAGCAGTAACAGTCTTTAAATCCTTATAACCAACAAATACCACAATGTTTCTAACTTGATGGACAATACATTTTTAAACCTCTGTTTCTGGAAAAACGGCTTGAATTGCTTCATTAAATCCATTTAGATTATACGCACACTCAATCAAAATATTTTGAACACCACGATATTTTAACTCATTCAATATCAATAATCAGAACTTTGATGATTCAGATTCACCAATCTAAATACATAGAACTTCTTTTAGACCTTCAGCAGTGATTCATAAAACAACATAAGCAGCTTTGGACTGTATTCGACCTTCGTATCGGACTTTAAATTGAATTGCATCCATAAAAATGATTGGGTAAAGTGCTTCTAACGGACTATTTTGCCATTCCTTTACCAGTAGCAAAACTTTATTGGTGACATTTGAAATGAGTGTTGGTGATACTTCAGATCCATATAAATCATTAAAATGATCTTGAATATCTCTTATACTTATGCCTTTGGCATACATGGCAATGATTCGTTCTTTTAATACAGAAACAGAAGATTGATTCTTCTCAACAATGGTAGGCTCAAATTCACCTACTCGATCTCTTGGTATAGCAATCGGCAATTCACCATATTCTGCGGACCGTAAGGTTTTAGAGCTGAAACCATTTCGCCTATTAGTAGTGTACTTCGTCTTTTTATCGTGTTTTTCGTAGCCAAGGTGTGTCTTCAGTTCTACTTTCATAATCTCTTCAATCGTTTCACCAAACTTGCGTCTTTTATATCTCTGGTAGTCTTAATATCATAGTGTTGAATCATTTCTTTGAATTGTTCTTTAGAGAGCGTACTCTTGGTCTGTTCCTCCTAGATTGATTTATTTCATTTTACTATTGGAACTTACACAAAATATTTTATACTCTCATGACCAGCAATAGAAGAAGATTGTTCGAGCTGATTAATGAATCACCGCGTGTGACTTTTCTGAACTATTTAACCAAGATAAATCACTTAGAAGACCTAGAAATACAAAAGCTTTCTTTTTCATATAAATATAGTAAAAAGTTTTTTAGATAAGCCTACTAGTAATCTGGTCTACTTGAATGAATGAGCAATTTTGAAGACATTTAGAGAAAATGCACAAAACAGTTCGATCCTGTTAGTGTTTTATTGACCCGCATCTTTTTTTCTGATAAGCTCCTATCTTTTGTGTAATAAGTACAAATCGCGATTTATGTTAGTAAAAGAATTAAGAAGATATCAGTTTAAAAAATATTAGGAGCGTGAGGCTTTCAAAATACATCTAGGCAGATCATTACTCAATATTTATTGAATCCGTAGGAGACTGACTTTTAATTAATATAAAATTTTGATTTTAACTTTAAAATATATTTAAATAGTATTTTTATTGATGTTGAATATCTATTTAATAATACTTTGTGAAACATTTTTTTAATGATTTATTATAGTAGTCGTAATGTATATTTAAAACTTTAGAAAAGTATTTGTTTTAGATAAAAATAGAAAGTACTATTTTATATGCTTAAAGATATCATCTTTTTTAGAGAAATTTCCTAAGTTCTTAAATCTAATTTGGTTTTAGAAATAAAATTTATAAGCGATTGAGTAGCTAATTGATTCTAGATATCTATAAGACAATAGTATCAATTTTCAAATCGTTTAAGTGAAACGATAGAAATTGTTGAATATTAAAAGTACGTTTATTGTTCTACCGCATTGAAATCAAAAATATCATTTACCTGGAAAATAATGAATTTCGCTATCTAGCAAATATCGATATAATACAGAGTGCTTAAAGAAAGTGATTTTTATGTGAATGGAGGAAGAGCTAATGTGAAACATATAATTAGAGTTTCAGTTTTAATATTTTCTTTGATAATTCTATCTCCAATTGTATATGCTGAAAATTTAAAAATAACAGATACATCAGGAAGTATTGGATTTACAGGTAAATATGAGTCTGAAAATACACCAATGCCATTACCACCAAATTTTGCAGATGATAGCATGTTAGAGTCATCAATTACTGATAGAGGATCAGGAAAGTCTTTGCCTAAAATGAATACTATTATAGATAATAAACTATTCTTTGTTGGTAAAGTATTTTTAACTACTGTTGGAATTTTAATATTAAAAAAAAGAAAAGAGGAACATATAAATGAAAAAGATTCAATTAGTAACAACGACGTTTTTAATGACAACACTTTTAATTAGCGGAGTAACACTAGCTTCTGCAGACGAAGTGCGAGATGTAACAACCACTGGTCAGATTGAGTTCACACCAAATACTGATGAGGAATCTGTTGTTATTCCACCTGAAACAGATCCTGATGTTGAAATTGATCCTGAAGTTCCAGGAACAACAGGACCGCTCTCTCTTGTAAAAGCAGTCACTATGGACTTTGGTTCACAAGTCATTTCCAATCAAGACCAAACCTATAATATGGTCGCTGAAACAGCAAATCTAGCTGATGGATCTGGACAAGTCCCCTATGTTAGTTTTGCGCAGGTTCAAGATACTCGTGGCTCCAATGCTGGATGGGTTTTAAGTGTTAGCATCAGCGATTTCAGTTCGACCACTCAAAACAATATTTTAACGGGGGCGCAGATTTCTTTAAATGATCCAACCATTCAGTATGCAGGAAGCAATGCAACTAACGCTCCTTCATCACATACATCTGGCCTGCAGTTGATTCCAAACGCTGGTAGTGTGCCCGTAATGACTGCAGAAACAGGACAAGGAGCAGGTGTCTCATCTGTTGTTTGGGGAAACCAAGCAGATCTTAATACTCAAGCTGCTGATAACTCTATTGAAGTCATTGAAAACAGTGCAATTCAGTTATTTGTACCAGGATCTACTGCAAAAGATGCAACGACCTACACATCAACTCTTTCTTGGGAATTAACTTCAACCCCCGGAGCAGATGCTTAATTAAAAATTTTATGCCAACGACCAGAAAAGCAGTATTACTTATTATTGTGATGCTGCTTTTCTTAATAATAGAGGAGTGTTTCTTTGTCAAAACAACTTAATTGGAACAGCTACATAAAGTTTTATTTATTCGGATTTCTCATCTCGATGCTACTTATCATATTCCCTGTAATCTCAAATGCTGAAGAAAATTCTTTGAATTTCTATGTGACGCCTATTTATCCTGATAGTCAAGTCGATGAAACAAAAGGTTACTTCGATTTGAATTTAAAAAAAGGTGATCAAGAAGTGTTAGCTCTTACTTTGCAGAATGCAACAAATCAAGAGATTCAAATAGAAATCACCGCTCATACCGCTTATACAAACGTTCAAGGTGTGGTCGAATATGGTAAAGATGATGAGGTTACGGATACCACGCTTTCATACTCGCTGAACGAATTAGTCACGACCCCAGAAGTTATCACACTAAAAGGAAATGAAACACAAACGATAGAGGCAATTTTAAACATGCCAAACGAATCTTTTGAGGGGATTTTAGCTGGCGGTCTAAAAATACGTGAAATTCCAAAGGAATCCGAAACAGATACGAAAACATCGGAAGGTCTATCCATCACAAATGAATTTTCCTATGTGATTGGAGTAGTTGTAAGTAACGAGCGGTCTACTGTGATACCAAATTTAGAATTACTCGATGTTTTTGCAGATCAATTAAACTATCGAAATGTGATCAGTGCAACGATTCAAAATTTTATGCCTACGTTTGTGAACAGACTCTCAGTTGAAGCAACTGTTCATAAAAAAGGTGATGATACTTTATTATATGAGGCTAGCCAAGAGCAAATGCAGATGGCTCCGAATTCTCATTTTGATTTTCCTATTTCTTTAAATGGTGATCGTTTTAATAGTGGCACTTACATTTTAAATCTAACTGCACATTCGGGCGATGAGACATGGACATGGACAAAAGAATTTACTATTGACGGAGATGAAGCCCGCTCATTGAACCGCTCAGATGTGACAATAGACACGAGCATTAATTGGTGGATTATCGGACTGATCGGTTTAATTATCCTTTTGCTAGTTTGTTGTATCTATTTATTTTGGCAAAAGAATAGAATGTATAAAGCAAATATTAATAAACGTGAAAAATAAGTATGTCAGGAAATTTTGGGAAGATCTATTAAACGAAATTTTATAGTTTATGGATGGGGGATATGAATTGTAATTTTCGTCAATAGACATTCCTATAATTTCTTGAAAATTTGGATTAATGATAACTTTTTATTATTAATTCTAATAGTTGTATCTCAAGATGAAAACTGAGATTGCTTGTATTGAGTAATCTATTTTTGAGCATATTTAGATAAATCAGACTAAAATCAGTTGATTGTAAGGCGTATAGATTTAAATTTTCTTGCGGATAATATGAATTCGTTTTTTTGGTGAAGTCTTCGGGACTATTTAGATTTGTTAGCTCATTGTCAATAAGAACTGATCAGTTTCGCAAAATAAAATCTAGGTCAGAATGAACTACATTCTGGCTTAGATTTTTTGTTACTTCAATCTTATTGATCAAAATAATTCTAATCCTCGTGTTCTCAAATGATTCAAATCTGGAGAATACTAGTTTCATTGTCTTTATGTGGGTATTCTTCATTTCTATTTTTCCATTAGAGTAAGGATAGATTATCGCATTGAGGATACTTGCTAAGGTTTTAAAGTTTTTCTAGAAAGGCTTCAACTAATTCATGAAAAAAAGGGATACGCCTCATTCAGCGTCCTGAAAAAGTCAAGCAATCGATATATCATCATTGCTTTAGTATGAAGCGGAGATTTTGGATTTCAGAAAATTTCTCATGATGTGTATCCATAATAGGTAATATTTGTATGTTTGTTAGCAAAAAGTGCCAGGTAATTTTCGATTTTTCAGTCTGGCTTTTGTGCCCCTGCTTTACGAAGGTCATTCATTTTACGGACATGCAACTCATTTAGTACCTGATTCATATATTTAGCATTATGAGAACGATCAATCAATACTTTCGCATTTTGTAGAACACGATTGGTGAGCTCGAAGTAGGCGGCGTTCATGTCTATGACTAAGAAATTTACTTCTTCAGGATTGGTACAGCCTAAGAAATAGTTTGTAAATCAAGGTAATTTACGCATAGGCAAGATATCAATTACTTTTCCAGGCTCGTTATGTACCTCAGTAGAACAACAACTTATAAAATCACTTGGAGCAGGCGGGATGACAGCATCGACGATCAGTATCTTTTCCTTCTGAAAGGTATCATAGGAGATCTCTGTAACCATTAAATCTTAATCTCCGGATTTTTTGATGGCATCATTCATATAGCATATTGTCTTCTCAGATTTTTATTTTGTGGTGATTTAATCATGTTAGAGAAATATATGTTTTTTTATATTTAAAATGATAAAGGGACTGAAGAACCATTTCTGATTCTGTAGTGCCACCGTAATTTATAGAGCCGTTCTTTCAGGAAAAGAAGAATGATGCTTTCGACGATTTAATGCATTATCAAGAAGAAAAGCCAGGAATTAGAAGATAGTATCTCCAGAAATTATTTCAGTCAATTGAGAAAAATACACATTTAAATAGTGACAATTATAATTGAAATATAAACACTTTTGTATGCACAAGTAGACTGGAAAGAATATCTTCTCAACCATAATCGATCAGTTCGACGGTTTCAAATCAACTATATTTTAATTTGTTACTTTTACGCCGAAGTATATAGAGTTAATAATAGATAGAATTCAATGATACTTGAATTCGGTGACTAAATAATGCCTATCTCTCTTATTGTGGAATTATGTATTAGATAGCATGTTAACATCGCTTAAAAATGTAACGTCTTATCAAAGATTCTATGAACATAGTGAAGACAGATGGCTTAAATTAAATACCTATCGCCTTTATTGATCATAAATAGGAGTCATTAATTCGAACAATTGATCTATTAAAAGTAAGCAGCAATGAATCTGATGTGTTAGATGATTTTAATCAATCTTTTTTTTAGTTAAATAAGATCTGAACAAATAAATTTCACAAGCGATAAACCGGCTACCTATCTAGAAATTTACTATGCTTGGAAAAAGAAGGCCTATAGGCCTTTTTTTCTAAAGTACTAACGGCTTGTACACCCTCGTAAGTTATTCACAAAATCGTTTAACAATACCCCTAATAGCAAGACAATTCCTCTCAAATTTATACGTGGTAAGCTTACTATTCGTTTTAAAGACGAAAGTTTTCAAAGCCAATTTTTAAGTCAAAAAATTTAAGTGCAATTCAGATTATATGTAGGGAATTTTATAATCCAATATTTGTGATACAAAATCAAATACAGAAATTGCGAAATGTTATCAATGAAATTTTAATTATACGATGATTTCTATTCGGAGAATCCAGGGCACAATACCTAGGGTATTAAATAATTTAGAAAACCTAAATTTGGATCAGATCAAAGAATATCTTCAACAATTTTTTAAAATCTGATATAAATACTGCCAAAAACCAATATTCTTTACATACTAACTGAATGGAAATTAGTTTTAAGAAAGAAGTAGTTGGAAAAATATATCACAACTAATGTAAATTAAGTAGTTTGTTAAGTAAATAAATCTTAAAAATTCTGAATTTCCTTGATTGAAGAAAAAAATGAAATGGAATTTTTTTTTTTTTAACTTATAATTCATTTAGTCGTTCATATTGTTTAATTTTAGTTATTAAATATTAAATTTTTCGTTATTAAATAAGCATGCCTTGAAATTGAGAAATATTTATAAGTTAAATTTTTGAATGAAAATACACAATATATTCTGCTGAGCACGCTTATTTCTTTTTTTAGACATATTATATTAGAGGTTAGTAGTGCTTAGTTGAATAAAAGTTTAGAAAGGAAATGATAGGACTATCTTTTATATTATATGAGTTTATTGTATTTCTTTTGATGATATTGATTCATTTAAAAATACTGTAATGTTTGTATTAACAATTATTTGTCATAGTGAATTCAGGAGGATGACTTTGGGAAAAAAAACAATTTTAATTGTGCATTTTTGTTTTTTGTTTTTGTTGTTTTATGTAGGTAATAATCTTTATTTTTATTATGAATCAATTAGTGGAAATAATAAATTTCAGATAGAATTTGTATTAGAATCTATGGATAAACTATTTCATGAAATTATTTCTTTAAATTTTATTTTTAAATTTAGTGAAAGATCTTTTGTGTTAGGAATCATTTTTTCTGTAACATACCTTCTTGTTATTTTATATGGTACTTTTAATCGGAAGAATCAAAGATTAGATGGTGAATATGGAAGTGCAAAGTGGGGAGGCAAAGCAGATATAAAAAACTTTGTAGATAAGGAGAAGAAATTCAATATACTACTGACAAATTCTGAAAAGCTCTCATTAAGTGGACGAATGAAGATAACCAGTAAAGATAACTTTAATCGAAACAAAAATGTTGTTGTTGTTGGGGGAGCTGGAAGTGGAAAAACTAGGTTTTATGTAAAGCCTAATTTAATGCAAATGCATTCATCATACGTTGTTAGTGATTCTAAAGGTTTACTACTACATGAAACATTTGAAATGTTCAAAGAAGATGGATATCAAATTAAGGTGTTTGATTTGATAAATAGAAAAAATTCCGATTTTTATAATCCTTTTCATTATATAAGAAATGAAGATGATATTTTAAAATTAGTGAACAATCTGGTGAAAAACACCACCAACTCTGAAAAAACTGGTGGAGATGATTTTTTTGAAAAAGCAGAGACTTCTTTGCTTTTGGCAATTTTTAGTTACTTAATACAAGAAGTATGTGAAGAAGATCAAATTTTACAAAATGTAATTGAAATGGTTAGATTAGGCGATATTCCTGAAGATCAACCAGACTTTGTTAGCCCCTTAGATATTATGTTTGACGATTTAGAACAAAAAGATCCTACGAACTTTGCTGTATCGCAATATAAGTTATTCAAATTATCTGGAAATCTTACAGCTAAAAGTATTCTAGTTAGTTTAGGTGTCAGGCTAGCACCATTCGATATTCCTAGTATTCAGAAGTTATTATCAAAAGATACTATGGAACTTGATTGCTTAGGTGATCAGAAAACAATATTATATATATTGTTGCCAGATACAGATACCAGCTTTAACTTTTTAGCAAGTATGATGTATCAACAACTATTTGATAATTTAGTTTATAAAGCCGATCACTATTACAAAGGTCGATTACCAGTTCATGTTAGATGTATTCTTGATGAATTTGCTAACATCGGTCAAATACCAGATTTTGAAAAAGTGATTGCAGTTATAAGAAGTCGCGAAATTTCCACAAATGTTATTTTACAAAACATAAGTCAATTGAAAAACTTATATAAAGAAACATGGGAAACTATATTGGGAACAAGTGATACTTTGTTGTATTTAGGTGGAATGGAATATAGTACACATGAATATATTTCAAAGTTATTAGGGAAAGAAACAATTGAGTATAGAAATATTAGTGTAACAAAAGGTGCACAAGGATCATATAATGAGAGTTTTCAAAAAATAGGAAGAAATCTTATGGATCCTGATGAAGTATCAAGTCTGAAAGGAACTGAATGTATTCTTAAAGTTAGAGGAGTATCTCCGTTTCTATCGAAGAAATACGATATAGAAAAACACAGTAATTATAAAAAATTGGGAGATGTCAATAAAAAATATTGGCACGATAGGAATTTGGATTAACCTTTAAAAAAATTAAAGAAAGAATGGTGTTAATAAATGAATAATACAGATCTATTGAAGAATGTTTTTGAATTAATCTCAAAATTCACAATGGTTGGTGGAGGCCTTTGGTTGATTTGGGGTACTGTGATTCTTGCGGGGGCTTTAAAAGATAAGAATGGTCCACAGCTTCAGCAAGGAATTTGGCAGATAGTGGGTGGTGGATTAATTCTAGTTGCTGCTGCTTGGTTTGGAACATCATTTGATTTTTCTTCACTAGTTTAGAAAGGCAAAACATCATAACAATACCGGGTAAGCATATAGGAGAAAAAAATTGAGAACAGCAATAATGAATTTGTTTAGTCAAATTATGTGGTATCTAAACGGCGATGATTTAATGAATATATTAGGTATGAACTTAAGCGAATTTATGCACGATGCATACAGAATATCTACTGAAATTCAAAAAACAGTTGTAGCACCAGTTGCATTTGCTTTACTATCCGTATTCATTCTATTAGAGTTTCAAAAAATTTCTATGAAAGTTGAGGGAGCAGGAGGAGCACCCACCCTTGGATTTGAAATGATTATAAAGGCATTTATTAAATTTATTATATGCTACATAGTCATATTGAGAATTCAAGATATTTTAGATGGAATATTGCTAATCGCGGGAACTCTGACTCGACGTATTATTGAGAGCCAAGTAGATGGCTCATTAAGGGATTTATACTCTAGAGTTGATTCAGCAGTATCAAGCTTGTCATGGTGGGAACAGTTAGTAGCATTGCTAGTGTTTTGTATTATGTTTTTAGCAGCGTTAGTAATTAGAGTGTTAGTTCAAGTTACAATTTACATTAGATTCTTAGAATTATATATTTTTTGTGCAATGGCGCCAATTCCAATGGGAGCTTTACCTAGCAATGAGTTTTCTGCTATGTCAAAAGGTTTTTTTAAAAATTTTGCTGCTACAGGATTACAAACTTGTTTTATAGCTCTTGTTTTGGTTATATATCCTGCAATTTTTACAACAATTTTAGATAATTTTCAGAATGGCCTATGGGGGATAATTTTGGGAATTACTATTTATATGATAGCACTTCTGTTCTCTATCAACAAAACAAAAGGCTGGGCAAAAATGATTCTTTCGGCAAACTAAAATTAAAAGGAAGTGATCACATGGCAGTGGAAGTTAGAGTGCCAAAGGATATTAAAGAATATAAAGAAAAAATCATAGCGGGTATGAGCATGAAACAACTTTTTAGTGTCGGTATAGCTATAGGGGTCAATAGTTTCATAAGCATTTTGTTTATTAAACTATTGGGATATTCAATGGATATAGTTAGCTGGATAATGATTATTTGTTCAATTCCAATAGTTGCTTTTGGATGGTTTAAAAAAGATGGGCTTAATTTTAAGCAATTTCTTTACTATTTTTTCTTATATCATCTTTTACCAGGAAAAAGATATAAGAAACAAAAAAAAATGGAGATTTAAATGAAAAAGTCAAAAAAGAACGAACTAAAGAGAGATAAAACAAAAATAGTTGATAGTTTTCCTATTAAATCATTTTTGGAAAATGATTTGGTTGAGACTCATGAAGGTCTTTTTTCGATTAGTTTAGTAGTAAATGATATTGATTATCAACTGAGCTCAGAGGAAAAGAAAATGGATGTTTACATGGATTATTGTAATTTTTTGAATTCAATAGATCATAATACTACTATCCAGTTAACAATTCAAAAAAAGAAACGATCAATGGAAGACTTTAAAAATACGATTTTTTATGAATATAAAGAAGATGGATACAATCTTTATAGGAAAGAGTTAAATAATCTGATGATCGATAAAGTTTCTGAGGATAGAAATGGGTATTGTAAGTCAATAATTTTTACTTTTTCCCAGAAATATGAAGATGTTAATCAAGCGTTAAAGGAATTAGAATCACTTGCGGATAGATTTAAAATGTTTTGTAGAAGAGTAGGAACAACGGCCACTATTTTAAAGGCAGATGATAGAAAGAGAATAATTGGTAATGTTTTAATTAAAAATGATAATCAAGATATATCTGAAATTTCAGATGAGTTCTATCTTCCGAAATGTATAGATTTTAAATCAAATGCTCGCTGTATTGATGCTGATGGTCTGATGTGTCAATCGCTGTATTTTAAGGAATACCCTTCTGAGCTTTCAGATACTTTTCTTTCAGATCTGATGGAAATACCAGGAGAATTCACTTTTTCTTTATTTTTAAAGTCTATGAATCCGCCCGATGCGTTTGACCTTGTACGTACAAAACTAGCTTTTATGGAACAACAAAAAGTGGATGAACAAAAGAAAGCATTGAAAAGTGGATATGATTTCGAAATGTTACCATACGATCTTTCTCATTCATTAGTGGAAGCAAAAGAACTGCTAGATGATTTGCAAAATAAAGGACAAAAAATTTTTGAAATTACTGGCAACTTAATTTATTCTTCTACTGATAAGGATCAACTAGAAAGAATTAAAGATGAAATAAAATCAGTAGCACGGAGATATGGCTTTAAACTATCAGTAATACCATATCTCCAAGAACAGAGTCTATACAATTCTTTTCCAATTGGAAAAAATTCCATACCACTTCATCGAACACTTACGACGGCTAGTGCAGCTATTTTTATGCCTTTTTCAACACCAGAATTGATTCATAAGAACGGTAAATATTATGGAGTAAATAGTGTTACTAAAAATATTCTATCTTTAGATAGAAAGCAATTAAAAGCTCCTAATGGTTTTGTCTTAGGTACACCAGGATCAGGAAAAAGTTTTTCAGTTAAGCGTGAAATCGTAAATATTTTAGTTCAGGAAGATCTTGATGAGATCATTATTATTGATCCGGAAAGAGAATATGTTTCTTTAGGCGAAAAATTTTCTGGTGAAATTGTTAAGATTTCTTCTGAGTCAAAAACGCATATAAATCCTATGGATATTAATGAAAACTACGGCGATGATATTGATCCTACTATTTTGAAGTCTGAGTTTATCATTTCATTTTGTGATTTGATCGTTGGCGGAAGTGTTGGATTATCATCTGCGCAGAAAACTATTATAGACAGAGTCTGTAGAAGAACATATGAAATTAATCATCTGCAAAAAAGAAAAGACTATTCCCCAACTTTGCTTGACTTTTTTAAAGTCTTAAAAGAACAGCCAGAAGAAGAAGCTGCTCAACTAGTTACTGATTTGGAATTGTATATTGAAGGAAGTCTGTCTGTTTTTTCAAAGCCAACTAATGTAGATTTAACTAACAGACTAGTAGTATACGATATAAAAGATTTAGGAAGGCAGCTAAAAACAATTGGAATGTTAGTAGTTTTAGACCAAGTTTGGAATAGAATTACTAAGAACAGATCCAGCGGTATCAGAACATGGATTTATATAGATGAGATGCAACTTCTATTTTCCAATGATTACTCGTCAAATTACTTTTTTGAACTATGGAGTCGCGCGCGGAAATGGGGAGCAATACCTACAGGTATTACACAAAATGTTGAAACGCTATTGTTATCTGACATGGCAAGGAGAATGTTATCTAATAGCGATTTTGTGATGATGCTTAACCAAGCGAAAACTGATAGAAACCAATTAGTAAGGCTTTTTGATATTTCAGAAGAGCAAGAAAAATTTATGAACCTTACAGAGGAAGGGCGAGGATTGTTAGTTTTTGGAGATTCTACTGTTCCGTTCTATGATCATTTTCCTAAAGAAACATCATTATACAAAATGATGACTACAAAACCTGGTGAGGTCATTGAAAACATAGAACAGCGGAGAATCTCAGATAACAATGAATTTGAATAAAAACAATAGCAGTAAAGTAAAAGTAGTGTCAGATAAAAGTAAAAATTATCAAAGGTATCACTTAAACAAAAAAAGGGCATATAATGATTCCGAAAGAAAAATAGCCTACAGGTCATCAAGAGAATATTCTAGATTAAAAAGAGAAGGCAACGAAAAAGTTACATTCTTATCAAAGAAAAAAAATAAAAAAAACTTAATCTCTCTGAAAAAAAAGGATAGATTAAACGAATATGTAGGTTATGAAGGCTATAAGAAGAATCTTTATCATAGCCAAATAATTGATAAGAATGTAACTAATAGAGGTACATTTTCAATAAGGGAAACTAGTAACAAAAGAAATAGAATGTTATCAAATTATAAGGTTAGTAAAATCAATAGAGTAAGTGAACTATCAAACAAATCAAAAAAAATAAATACAATACTAAATAAAAAAGAAAAATTAGCATCATACACTAGGGCCAAATTAGATAAATCGTTAAAAAAACATGTGAAATCAAATCACGTTTACAGAAATATGATAAAAGATTCATTGATAGATACAATAGGTCGAAACGAGAATGGTGACCTCAATCTAGTAGGTATCATTTTAGCAATTCTTTTATTAATACCAGTTTTGTTCTTACTGATAAAAATTGTATTAATAACAAGTGTGGTTATCGCTGTAATATCTGTCTTTATTGCCGTATGGAGTTTTATTGTTGCGCTTTTCACTGTGAAAACTGAAGAAATGGCTTTAGAAGAAGCTTACAGACTAGTAACTCAGTTAGATGCACAAAAAAATAAGGAAGTATATGACATATATAATCAATTAAAGTTGAACGATGAAAACTATGAAGTATATTTTTTGCTTAATGATGTTAGAGCTAGTCCATCAAACTTTTTATTCAATTCCAATGCAGATACGTATCTTTATTTCCTAAATGCCAAGTATGAAGATTACAATATTGATAATCGATCAAGAAGTAGTAAGTATAATCGAATTAGTGATGAAATGAGGGGTATTCATAATTACACATTTAATTGGGTTGTAGAGAGTGAGCAACAAGAAATAAGTCAGGTTATACTTATAGAAGACCCAGAGACTGGGGAGTTTGAAGAGCAGATTCAGACTGAAATTGTTCAAGTTGCTGTTGTAAGAGTATATTGGGCGAGTATTGATGATTATCTAAAGGAATATCCTGATGAAATAAATGAAGAAGAATTAGATAAGTTCGAACCAATACAAGATTTAGATAGATTTGAGAACAAAGTTTTTCTAGAAAATCCATTGGGAAAAAACTCATATGCGACTGTTATTGAAAAATATGGCTACAGAGATAGAAATGTCTCTGGCATTTTTAATGAGATGATTCTATCAGCTGACGAAGGTGATGTGGTTTATGCCTCAAGCAATGAAACGGTAGTTGATGTGAGAGAGAATATGGTAATATCAAATACTCCATTAAGTAAGCAAATAAGATACGTAAATTTGAAAAACATTCAAGTTAAAGTCGGACAACAATTAACCCAAGGGCAGCAAATAGGGCAAACCATGGGGAACCTAGAAATAAGAGTTCAAGAAAGACGCAGTTGGCCACACAGTGATGCCATACTTTATCCAGCAGCATATATTGATAATTTAGTATTTAGTTATCCAGAAGATACCGGATTTCATGATTCAAGTGGTGGACTTACTGGTAATCTAATTAATCCTCCGGATTCGGTTCTAAAGTGGCGTGAATTAGTCATTAAAGCTTGCGAAAAGTATGATATAAGTGGCTATGAGAACTTGATTTTGGCAATAATATGGGAAGAATCTGGGGGGAA
Organism: Enterococcus sp. AZ188; assembly: GCF_050544075.1. Taxonomy (NCBI): domain Bacteria; kingdom Bacillati; phylum Bacillota; class Bacilli; order Lactobacillales; family Enterococcaceae; genus Enterococcus; species Enterococcus sp. AZ188. The sequence continues at coordinate 2,899,084 of NZ_CP172943.1, read as the reverse complement.
CCCAATTGTACTTAATATTGATGAAAATGGTGAATCACAAGTATCTTGGGATATAATGCAATCGAGTGAATCTCTAGGCTTACCGCCTAACTCCATCGAAAGTGCGGAAGAATCAATTGATGCAGGAGTAAAGTATTTTGCTCAAGGATTACGAATTGTAGAAGAAAACAATTTGGATAAACAGACTGCAATTCAGGCATATAACTACGGGCATGGATTTATTAGTTGGTTAATTGATGGTGATAGTGACTACAGCTTCGATATGGCACGAATATTTTCTAGGGAAAAAAGCGGAGGCAGAACTGTAACATATAGAAATCCTATTGCTCAAAAAATGGGGTTTTCCTGGAAGTATGAATATGGAAATATGTTTTATGTGGATCTTATTACCCAGCATATTATGGCTAACTCAGGAGAGCTAGTTCGAATTGCGAAAGAAGAATTAGGGTATCCAAATGGGGATAAATATTGGCGTTGGTTCGGTTTAGCAAATAGAGTTGAATGGTGCGCAATATTTGTATCTTGGGTGGCTGATCAAGCTGGATATTTAATTCAAGATCGGATACTAAAATCAGCTAGCTGTATAGAAATGGTACGCTGGTTTACAGAGAATGGTAAGTATAAATTATCTACTGAAGCTTATGTACCAATGGAAGGAGATCTAGTATTTTTCGATTGGAATGGTAATGGTACTGGAAAAGACCATGTTGGTATTGTCGAGTATTCAGACGGAAGAATAATTCAAACTATTGAAGGAAATTCTGGGAATGCTGTTAGGAGGCAAACTTACCTATTGGATAGTCCAGTTATATCTGGTTATGGAATTACCAGGAGTAACAACTTAGATTAAAAAATTTAGATAATATAGTTTTGGGAGAAAAAATGATAAAGAATCTATTAGAAACAAAACAGGGGAAATATTTGTTTGCTGCTACTGTTTTGTTAGTAACCTTTTTAATTGTCAGTACTTCAATTATATTAAATAAGCCAGTTAAAAAAGAAACTATTGAAGACACCATTTTGTATCATGTTGATGTTGAGGAACAAAATATAATAGATAGATCAAAAATCTATTCAGGAATCTGGTATTCAGATAGAGACGATGAGATGATAATCGAATTTTTAGATAATGGAACTTATAGAGCTGACAAAACATTAAGCAAGGGTTCTTATATGTTAAATGAACATCAACAAGTTATTTTACATGATGAAGAGTGGGGAGAAATTGCTTTAGATTTAGAAACTAAATTGGGTAGAACAATCATGCTTACTAGTTTGAATGACGAATCTTTTTATCTTTATCCAGACAATGATTTTATGAAAGAAGTACTAGAAAATTATAGTCATCAAGATATAGTAACTGAAAATATAGTATATCAAAAATGGTTAGATATTTTAAATCAAGGTGAGTGGAAAATTACATCATCAGAAATAGAATATTCATTAGAGTTCTTTAATGATTATTACGTGCAAGAAAAAAAAACTAAAGATGGTGAAGAAGAAATCATTGAAGTAAAATTCAACTTGATTTCTCAAGAGATAGATGGAAATAGTTGCCTATTCATAATTAATTTATTCGAAGGATCTAGTCAAAATATTCAATTTAGAATTACAGAATCTGAGCTAGTATATGAACTAACATCAACACCAGGCTCTTTTTTGTGGCAAACAAGTTTTGAGAAATTAATCAACGATGTTGAATTAACTCAAGATGGTAATACTAAAGCGGATGCAGAAAAAATATCTTTAGAAAATGATTAACTGTTGCATATATTTTTTAGGAGGTGCGTATTTGTTGAATCATCAAGATGAGCCGGAAATAGAAGCCTTAAGCTCAATTAGCAAATCTGGAGTAAGAATTTTACCTAAAATGATTTTCCAGATTGTACAAAATTTCTATAATAAAAATTATTTGTTAAAGTCTGGCAAAGAAAAAAATCAGTTTAACCATAGAAACTTTAAGATAGGAAAAAGAAATCTAAATATCAAAAAAAAAAACCAAAATGTGATGGGAAACAATAATTTTTTTAAAAGAAAAGTAGCTGAGAGTGTGAGTTTTACTGAAAAAAAGCAAGAAGTAATTCTTAGAGCAAAAATGAAAAATGCCGATATGGAAATAAAAATAAAAAACAAGATTCAAACAAAAAAATTTAAAGTTTAATGTTTGGGTGAGATACTTCTCAACATAATTATATTAAAGGGAAGATGTGAAAAAATGAAAAAAAAATTTCAATATATTATAGATATGCCTAGTTATATAGTTTGGAGAGGTATATTAATCTTTACAATTATGTTTTGGCTTATTATCGGCATATTACTTATAAATTTATAAAGTATCTTTTATAAAAACAGAAGAGGAAAAACTATGGCAACAAGAAAACCTAATATCAGTAATACTAACGACTATTTGGATTATATGAAAACGGGGATCAATTGGTTGAGTTTTAAAAAGAAATACCCTGAAATAACTAGTTACTGGCAATATTTGGAGCTTGAATTATCTATGTTAGTCAATTCGGTGAAGAAGGAAAACTTTTTTGAAATTTTAAGTGATTTATTAAAGATAGATTCAAAATTTATAATTATGCGTTCATTAATTTTAGATAATCGGCTGATTTTTTTTACTGAAGACGTAGTGATAAAATTTGTTGAAAATAACACACTTAATAGAAAAATTACTTTCGACTCATATGATATTAATGATAATTTGAATAGATCATTGATAATAATATAGAGAAATACTAATAATGATAAAACAAGGCGAAAATTCATAAAATATAAAATGTAGATTAATAAAAAGCAAAAAGAATTAGACTAAACTCAACAAAAATATTTTTATTCAATTACGAGGTTTTTCACAAATAGCATTTTGTTTTTTTTTTAAGCTTTGTTAATTGCCTGACAGAATTGACTGTTACGTAAAAGTGTGTCGTTGAGCAAACAAATTTTCTTCCTATTAATTTTCCAATTTTAGAAATAAGCTTTTTATTGATTGGAGGCTTCAAATCAATATAAATGAAGGTAGGCACTTCTAGAAACACTTGATTTATTACTTTCAGATTGAGCGCTTTTCTATTGATTTGTCTTCCAAGCTAGACCGGCAAACTTTGCATGCTCGTTCAAATTGCTCTATTTGAACGAGCTCATCGACTAAGTAATAAATATAAAAAATTCAAAACTTTTACACTGAATAATAAGTTTGGGGTTCCTTAAACTGTTTCAATAAAAGTCGTAATTGCTTTTCAATTTTTATAATAATTTTGCTTTAGCGGGCAATGATTCCTACTATAATATTAATGTTTTCTGTTAATTAATCTAAACGATAAGAATTAAAAAAATTATTTTCATACTTTCTACATGTTGCTCTAGATTTTTAAATCGACATTTTTCTATCTGTGAAAGTAAGACTGAATCTCCTTTCACAGACTTTTAGGAGAACTCATATTATATAAGATCTACTAAATTAGGTTCATAATCGTAAATCTGAATAAGGAAATTTACTTGTCTTGATACGCAATCTTTATTAATAGAGTATTACAATTTTATATTAATTTTTCTGGAAATATTGGTTCGCTCCTACCATTTTAGTTACTAATTGATAACGAAATCTTGTCAGTCGTTGGAGTTCAATATGAGTTTATGCTTTAGAAGGAGTCAATTCATGGATATTTACTCGTAGATAATAGAATTGACCTATATACTAATTCTATCATTTTTATCATATTCCAGTATTTTTGAATACTATTTTATTCTATAAAAGATTAAATATTAGCATTGACAAGTAGACACTTCAAATGTTCATTTATAAAAAAATTGATGGGCACTTTAACCAAGAAATAATTCCATACCTATGAAAAATTTAGCAAAAATTAAAGATTTTTTAGTATTCCAAAATACTTTGCTTGATTATGCACGCTCCGATTAAAACATTACAAAGTACACTCTCATATAAGATCTCTTTTGAGCAAGTAAAAAAGGTGCCTTTCTTTGATGAATAATATCAAAACCGAAAAATACTTTCATGGAAAATTCTGTTACCATAAATTTTTTTGAATAGGTAGCTTCTGAAGTTTGGAGATAAATTTTATTTAACAATAATAATACATCTTTATAGAAAACAATTGTCGGCTAGGTAAAACATACCCTGCTTCCTACAAGAGACGTTAAGAAAGCTGGCGGAACAGCTACTGGGTTTGAGGAAAAATTACCAATCATTCGGTATACTGGATTTCTACTTTAGCTATAGTAGAAATATCAGTGTTCCGATAGACTGTCTCCATAAGTCTACTATCCAGTAAAAAAATTAAATCCGACAAGATTTCAAATGTATTCAATAAGGAATAGCCCTAAGGGGTGACTGAAACGATGGAAGTTGTTTCAAAATATATTTTACGAGAAGGAATAATATATGCCAAATAGAGGTTTACTAGCAGTATCCGAAAGGTATCATTTAAATGCAATGAAAAGCTTAGATTTTTCTAAAGCTTTAGATCATTACAAAAATATTGAAAGAGAATTGAAGAATCGACGTTTGACACCTACACAAGCTATTGAATTGAAAGAAGCTGAAACAATTATAAGAGGAGCTGCAATTTTTGGGCAAAACAAAGATTTTCAAAAATTACTTTTATCTTCGGTTAGAAATAAACATGCAATGCAATATACTAAGTCAAGTATTGAGTCATTAAACAATACATTAGAAATTAAAAAAAAGAAATATTGGGTAATGACTAATTCTAGAAAACAGAAGATAGCAAACTATGAATCCGATATAAATAAATTGCATAATTTGCAGTTTAGTTATATGAATAATTCCAAACAAACTAAGATTGATGTTTTTAAATACTTTGAAAGCTATAAAAAATATACTAATGGTTCTATTATTCCTGATGAGTTAAAATCGAGCTTAATAAGAGAGCAAAACACAATTGCAAGACCAACGGCTCCTTCACAAGAGCAATATTCCTCCAGAATACCTAGTGCACCAATCAACGAAAATAGTATATATGCTTCAGCGAATGCACCGGCTTATGAAGCAGGTTTATATGCTGAAGCAAGTGCGCCAGCATATGATAAGGGGGCACCCCCCAGCTACGAAGCAGCTATTACTGGAATGGCTTCAGAGGCATATGTCGCACCTCCAGCCTATACGCCATATGAAAGCTTAATTACGGATTTAAGCAATAGCAGCAGACAAGTACTAAATGTAAACGAACAAGATATTCAAACTTTACAAAATTTAAGCAATATAGATGGCTTGGAAAATAGAGAACGAATTGCAGGTTTGAGTGTGCAAAGTCCAACAAAAGAAGAACCAATAGCTGGAACAAGTATGCAAAGTCCAACTAGAGAAGAACCAATAGCTGGAACAAGTATGCAAAGTCCAACTAGAGAAGAACCAATAGCTGGAACAAGTATGCAAAGTCCAACTAGAGAAGAACCAATAGCTGGAACAAGTATGCAAAGTCCAACAAAAGAAGAACCAATAGCTGGAACAAGTATGCAAAGTCCAACAAAAGAAGAACCAATAGCTGGAACAAGCATGCAAAGTCCAACAAAAGAAGAACCAATAGCGGGAACAAGCATGCAAAGTCCAACAAAAGAAGAACCAATAGCTGGAACAAGTATGCAAAGTCCAACAAAAGAAGAACCAATAGCTGGAACAAGCATGCAAAGTCCAACAAAAGAAGAACCAATAGCTGGAACAAGTATGCAAAGTCAAACTAAAGAAGTATCTACAAACGAAACAATTCATAAAGATAAATTGCAAGATAAAAACAAAGATAATGGGGCAATTGAATCATCCAAAAATAATGATAGTATCAAGAATCTCGATAAAGAGAATATTTCTAAGGTAACATACCCTGATATGAGTAATTTACCTGATCTTGAGGATAATAAGTTGAGATTTAAAAGTCTTACCGAAAGAGCTAAAAATGTGACTAGCAAACAAAGCGATAAAACTAATAAGATTAGAAAAGATAGAGAAAGACAAATTCTTGCTAATTGAAAATATAAAAGTTCTTGAGAGACTTATATTTTTTAGAGTTTAAACAGGTTGATTTAACAAGAAAAATGCTTATCTTAAAAAAAGAAAACATTGATATATATATATATGCTGTGTATCTTGAAAAGTAGATTTTGAAATATTTCAGAAATCCTGTACTCTACAGACTACAGTCATTTTCATTATTAATACATGTGAAATTGAAAAAACGTTTTTCGTGTGTGTAAAGTAGATTTACTAAAAAAAGCTATTTTTGAAATACAATTGTGGCTAGGGTTGTATTTCAGTTTGAAAGAAGAGTGCTCATTATCATTAACTACGGATGAGTTGTACAAGATTAAATGAACTTTCAAAATAAATCTAGTATCGCCAGAGAAACATACAACTGAAATTTAGTCAGAACCAGTTAGGCAGAGTGCTTGACTGGTTCTTGTTTCATTTGGAAGATCAATCCTTGAATAAGGCAAATTCTTGCATGAAAGTTGTGGAAATTTCAATAGCTGTAGGCTATTTGTTATATCATTTTTATCTTGTTCCTTGAAATAAATCATTACTATCCCTTTTTCTAAAGCATATTGAATCTCTATTTGTATTTAGTTAAAAAGGCCAGCATATTATAAAATTTTTTTGGTTATGATCTATGCCTTCAATCGTATAGGAAGAGCTTTTGATGTCCTTATGTTTAGAGTTATAGAAAATTTAAATATTCACGGTAAAATAAAGTGAAAAAGTCTAAGTAGATAACAATTTGGTTTAAGATTAGTTTGGAGTAAGTCTCATGTACACTCATGAAGAGCTGAAAAGTAGTCAATTTAAATTTTAAATATAATCAAGCGTTGACTGCTTTAACAAAAAAACTCGATATCCTTTTGATGGAGTCCTTTAAAAAATTAGTTAGAGAATTTCAAGATTCATATAAAATATATAAAGTATATACGAACTTCTTGGAAATTTGGATCTTTCAAAAAATAAGCTATTTTAAACAATTATTTAGACTGTTGGTATTATTAAGCACGTACGATTCGAAAGTTTGGCTGACCAAATAAAACTATTTTATGAAAAATGGGCATAAGAATACTCTCCACTTACTCGTAAAGCTCATTGCAATTCAATAAACTATAGAAAATAAGAGAAATATTACGATAAATTAACCCTGTTTAATCGTTCACTATCTGCTAAATAAATCGCAACCGATTCCAATATAACCAGATAAACATTATACTTATGAAAAAACAGTTACTAAACCTAAGACCCCCTACATGGCATTTCTGCAATCAACTAAATGAAAGAAGAACGATATATCCTTCAACGAGAAGTTGACAAATTGCTCTTAGAGAAAAAAGTATAGGATCAGGCGTTTTATTAAACTAAAAAAATCGGCATCAATCTAATCATGTTGACAAAATAATAAAAAAGAAATGTTTGATGTCTTATACTCAAAGAACGTTCCCTAAATTACACAACTATTTCATGATAATTAAAGAAGAAACTAGTATTTTCGTATATACTATTCGTTAAGTGATTAGGAATTACTTTGTCTGAAAAGTGTTACGTCACATTATGGCAGAAGATGAATTAAAGGTGAAATACCTTCAATTAAAAAAAATTCTTATATAAGAGAAAATACTCCTACCGTCTCGAAACTTTTAAAAATGACTAGTCAAATATTAAATGGATCGCCGATATTACAAAATCCAATGCAGATATAACTATTTAAATTTCTGCAAATTTTATTACCGCCTCAAATCCAAAGTTTTTTTCCATTTGTTTATTTTTATTGTGTCTCACATTATCATTGACCATTTTGTATCAAAAAAATGAAAGATTCCTATTTAATAAGTTCATTCTCAAAAAGGATGTCAACCCCAATTTTCAAATGTAATTTTGGGTGCGGACATAATCCTGGACTAAAAATGAACTCAGGAGGAATGTCTGTATGGTTCCTCACGAAGCACGTGAAAAAGTAATTCAGCTATTTTTAAAATGTGATTATTTTTATACTGCTATGATTCGAGATTTAAGATATCCATCCGTCGGTGCATTACGCAAATGATAACTCTGCATGCGAAGGTTTCTTCGGAAGACTAAAAAATGAAGTGTTTTACCAACATGATTGGTGGAATACGACAATCAATCAGTTTAAGAGCCATTTGGATGACTACATACATTGGTATAATAATCACAGGATTAAGTTATCTTTAGGAGGAATAAGTTCTCTTTAAAATCGAATGAAGCACGGATATTGGACAGATTGGTCCATTACGCCCAACTAATACAGATTACCGGGAGATCATATCGCATGAAGGACTACATTCTTGATAAGGATTTCCTTCAGGTACCAACAGATGAGAAAAGCAAGAAAATCGGGATTGACAATTGGGAATAAACCTTTAAAGATCTAATGTTTGCGGCAGCGATGGTGTACCGCATGGCTCATCTTTTCGTGTAGAAGATACAAAGAAATGGCTAAAATAATTTTGGCCTTTTTTTGAATCATCAGGTGGCCCTTTTTCAGTTGCGTTTAACATGATAACGATTTTTTCAAAAATTACACCTAAGTGGAAATCTCTGATTTTGGATTTTTTTGATAAAGATATATTATTAAATTTAGAAAATGAAAAATGTGAGTTGTTTATTAAAGTAGTAAACTAGGAATGAAGAGATTGAAATTTTATTAATAAAAGTTTTTAAACTATACTCATAAGGAATGATAATTATGCGACTAATACTTAAAAGAATTTGGATTTTATTTAGTATCTTATTGATTTTGATCTATCCTATTTTTGAACCAGTAATCGGTTTGGCTATTACTGTTTCAAGTTCAATGCCAAAAAGTGAACATACTACAGAAGAAACAGAAGAAACAGAAGAAACAGAAGAAACAGAAGAAACAGAAGAAACAGAAGAAACAGAAGAAACAGAAGAAACAGAAGAAACAGAAGAAACAGAAGAAACAGAAGAAACAGAAGAAACAGAAGAAACAGAAGAAACAGATTTTTCAAGTGAAAATAGCACTGTGAATGGAAGTTCGCATAATGAAAAAGATACTGACCAGATAACTACAGAAGAAAAAGAAATAATCTATGAAAATAGTCAAGAATCGATCTCAACAGAAACCTGGGGGAGTGTACCTTGGTATTGGATTGAGGATACAAAAACATTAGTTCTGGGAGGTGGTGAAGCAGGAACGGCTAGCACAGCTCCTTGGAAAACTAATTATCCCAATATTGTTAATTTAATTATTGAGGAGGTTGTTGAACTACCTGCGAATTCAGCTAGTTTATTTTCTCAACTTTCTACATTGTCAAAGATTGATGGAAGTGGAAATTTTGATACAAGCAATGTAACGAATATGTCAAGTATGTTTAACGGAGTAAACAGTATAACAGAACTAGATGTTTCAAGCTGGGATACAAGCAATGTAACGAATATGTCAAGTATGTTTAACGGAGTAAACAGTATAACAGAACTAGATGTTTCAAGCTGGGATACAAGCAATGTAACGAATATGTCAAGTATGTTTAACGGAGTAAACAGTATAACAGAACTAGATGTTTCGAACTGGAATACAAGTAATGTAACAAATATGGGGAGTATGTTTGTTAATGCAACTGGATTAACAAAACTAGATGTTTCGAGATGGGATACAAGCAATGTAACAAGCATGTCTAGTATGTTCTACAATTCTTCACTGAATACTCGCAATATTACGTACTTAGACGTATCAAATTGGGATACAAGTAATGTAACTACTATGACAAACATGTTTTATGTGCTCTATTCAAATAGAAGTTCTTTGGAAAAACTTGATGTATCTAAATGGAACACATCTAATGTAACTAACATGCAATATTTATTTGCAGGAGAAAGCAATTTAACTGAATTAGATGTTTCAAATTGGAATACAGTTAGTACAACAAGTATGTTGGGTATGTTTAATAGAGTAAACAATATAACCGAATTAGACGTTTCAGGATTCGACACGAGTAATGTAACGAGTATGTCAAGTATGTTTAGTGGAGTAAACAGTATAACGGAATTAGACGTTTCAGGATTCGACACGAGTAATGTAACGAGTATGTCAAGTATGTTTAGTGGAGTAAACAGTATAACGGAATTAGACGTTTCAGGATTCGACACGAGTAATGTAACGAGTATGTCAAGTATGTTTAGTGGAGTAAACAACATAACGGAATTAGACGTTTCAGGATTCGACACGAGTAATGTAACGAGTATGTCAAGTATGTTTAGTGGAGTAAACAACATAACGGAATTAGACGTTTCAGGATTCGACACGAGTAATGTAACGAGTATGTCAAGTATGTTTAGTGGAGTAAACAACATAACGGAATTAGACGTTTCAGGATTCGACACGAGTAATGTAACGACTATGTCAAATATGTTTAACGGAGTAAACAGTATAACAGAACTAGATGTTTCGAACTGGAATACAAGTAATGTAACAAATATGGGGAGTATGTTTGTTAATGCAACTGGATTAACAAAACTAGATGTTTCGAGATGGGATACAAGCAATGTAACAAGCATGTCTAGTATGTTCTACAATTCTTCACTGAATACTCGCAATATTACGTACTTAGACGTATCAAATTGGGATACAAGTAATGTAACTACTATGACAAACATGTTTTATGTGATCTATTCAAATAGAAGTTCTTTGGAAAAACTTGATGTATCTAAATGGAACACATCTAATGTAACTAACATGCAATATTTATTTGCAGGAGAAAGCAATTTAACTGAATTAGATGTTTCAAATTGGAATACAGTTAGTACAACAAGTATGTTGGGTATGTTTAATAGAGTAAACAATATAACCGAATTAGACGTTTCAGGATTCGACACGAGTAATGTAACGACTATGTCAAATATGTTTAACGGAGTAAACAGTATAACGGAATTAGACGTTTCAGGATTCGACACGAGTAATGTAACGAGTATGTCAAGTATGTTTAGTGGAGTAAACAACATAACGGAATTAGACGTTTCAGGATTCGACACGAGTAATGTAACGAGTATGTCAAGTATGTTTAGTGGAGTAAACAACATAACGGAATTAGACGTTTCAGGATTCGACACGAGTAATGTAACGAGTATGTCAAGTATGTTTAGTGGAGTAAACAACATAACGGAATTAGACGTTTCAGGATTCGACACGAGTAATGTAACGACTATGTCAAATATGTTTAACGGAGTAAACAGTATAACAGAACTAGATGTTTCAGGATTCGACACGAGTAATGTAACGACTATGTCAAATATGTTTAACGGAGTAAACAGTATAACAGAACTAGATGTTTCAGGATTCGACACGAGTAATGTAACGACTATGTCAAATATGTTTAACGGAGTAAACAGTATAACAGAACTAGATGTTTCAGGATTCGACACGAGTAATGTAACGACTATGTCAAGTATGTTTAACGGAGCAAACAGTATAACAGAACTAGATGTTTCGAGCTGGGATACAAGTAATGTAACGACTATGACTAATATGTTTTCAGGTGCAAGAAACATTGAGAAAATATACTTAGGCAGTGAGAGTATTTTTAATCATGTGGAAATTATTCCTACATTGCCAAATATAAATCAAACTGATCTATATACAGGAGTATGGATGTATTATTTAGATCAATATGGAAATAATCCAGTTGAATACATTACGGAGTCTTCATCTACTCTTCTAAGAGATTATGATGGTAGCAAACCAGGTTTATATAAGTGGCAACAATATAGTACAATTAACATTAATTACATTGATAAATACAGTAATAATCTATTAGATACGGTTAAAGATATAGGTAAGGTTGGTGAAACATATAAAATAAATAGTCGAGACATATTAGGATGGAAATTAATTAATGTAGTAGGTGAAACTGAAGGTTTTTATTCCGATGGGGAAATAGATGTTTATTATGTATATGAATTGGAAGAACCATCTATATTAGATCCATTAGATCCCACAAAAGAGATATTTCCTCTAATAACTCCTAACGTATCAGACGAAATTGAAAGTTTAAGAATTGATTTTGTACCTGACTTGTCTTTTGGGGTTAAAAGTATCTCTGTTTTAGATCAGAAATACTTTGCTAGTTCTTTACTTGTAAAAGAAAGTGGTAGTGAAGAATTATCAGAACGACCCAATTTTGTACAAGTTAGTAATTTTAGGACTGACGGTAGTTCATGGACACTATCAGTCAGACAAAGTAATCAGTTTACAAATTCTAATGGAGAAGAACTATTAGGAGCTGCTTTATCATTTGATAATATTGATATTATTAGTGTCAATAATAGTGAAATTTCAAATGAAAATAAAAATATTACATTGTTTCCAGGAAATACGAGTAACATAGTAGAATTTGGAATCAATGAAGGTATTGGTACATGGATTATTCGTTTTGGAAACTCTGAGATATTCGAAAAAAGCATTAGTTTGGATGTCCCAGGAAACTCAAATCCTAGTTCAGTTGAATATACTTCTAAAATTGAATGGATATTAAGTGAGGTTCCTTCAAATAATTAATAAGAAAAATTAGTGATTTAAGTAATAATGGAGAGTGTAATATTAACTGTCTGAGTAATCGCTAATCCTAGTTGGGTGGTTGCTGCATAGCTTTTATTATTCTAAAATAAGCTCTTCGTCAATAAGTCTAATGGTAATAAGTTAAGTAGAAGATTAAGAAAATTTTTATTGTGTAACCTGTTTTGGAGCGCACTTAACTAGCCGCGGCCAAAATCAGTTTTTTTCAGGGAATTTCAAGGGGGGCGTCAATAACAGAATGTTATTTAGCTATCACGCTCCTTGGTGGCGTGTATAGTTGATGGTTACGTAGTAGCGTATCCACCAGACGCGTAAATTTTCTTGCGGTTAAGACGAGTGCTCGTTTGTGTTTATGTTTTGGGACCCCTTTACATTTGCTTTGATAAAAAGCTTTATATTCAGGAAGATAGTTTTTTACAGAGTTGGCAGCTTCAACTAAGTAGTATCTAAAATACCGATTCCCTTGTTTTGTCAGAGGTGTATTTGGTGACTGATAGTTACCAGATTGTTTGACTTTCCAACATAGGCCTGCGTATTTTGCCAATTTTGTTTGGTCTTCAAATCGTCCAATTTGACCGATTTCAGCGATTAATCCAGCAGCGTACGCTTTTCCAATACCTGGAACACTGGTCAAACATTGATATTCTGGAATAACGACAACTAAATTGCTCGATTGCTTAATACAAGCCTTTGATGTTTTTTTCACAAGTTTTTGAATTTCACGTACAAGAACACTTAGAACGAAATTGATGGATTCTTGTGTAAGACTACCTAAACGATAACTCATGGTAATTGCATATTGAATCGATTTGGCAATTTTTTCTGGATCTTTAAAGCGACCTTTTCCTTTTTCTTGTAGTAAGTCACAGAAGGCTTCCAAATAAGGCACAGCCAATTTATCTAGTGTAAAGTCTTCTGTCATAAGAGTAATGACAGTGGCACTGAAGAGCCTCGTCGATTCGTCGCGCATCTCTCGAGCAAGTGTATCGCATTTGTACGAGTCAATTGCTTAATGAGTTGATAGCGAGTGCATGCTAAAACGCTGTAAAGCCACGTACTTCTCTTCTTTAATAGGAGAAGCTGTGAACCGTTGAAAATGCAAGAAATCAGCAATTCTAAACGCGTCGTTTCGATCAGTCTTATCCTCATCAAACATGCGCCTGAATTGTTTCACCCGAAAAGGATTTTCAATCGTCACAAGTGTGTTGATTTTTTTTAGCTCTGTATCTTCATGGAAAAACATTGAAGGATGAAAGCTGTACATGGACGTAGATTCCATCCCAATAACGATTTGATCGAAGTGATAGTTTTCATTGAACTCAAGAATCAGTTCTCGTGTTAATGAAGCGCCCTCAATGTCATTAGCAACAGAGCTTTCAGTCAATATAGATAACTGATCGCCATCTGTTAGGAAGCAAACATCTAATTTTTCAGAACTAACGTCAATACCAACAAATAATTTCATGGAATAAGGACCTCCTTTCAATAGACATTTTGGAAAATGCTTCGATACTGTGGGATTCCCCAGAAACTCACTGTGTGGCTACGACCTAGCCTAATAGAATACGGTGATAAAAGTGCTAGACTTCCAACTATTATTTGGAAGTTTAGCACTTTATCGAGGCTCTTCGACATTTAGTGTTGGTAGTAAACTCATTTTTGGGTAACAGACTTATGAAGGTAGACAAAGCTACAGGACTGATTAGCAAATTCCCATATCGAAACAAATTTCGGAAGGAATGTGTTATTCAAAAAAATTTGTGTTTTATAAACACTTTAAAAGAAACTTACTTGGCAAATTATATTTTACGAGGACTGATGAGTTTTACAAAATCAAATCTGGGTCAGAATAAACCTCATTCTGACTCAGATTTTTTTAGTATCTTACTTTGAGCAATTGACTGATCAAAAAATTTTAATTCTCATGTTCTCAAATGATTTTAAATCCGTAGGCACCTCGTTTCATTGTCTTTATATGGGTATTCTTCGCTTCTATTTTTCCATTGGAGTAAGGATAGATCATCGAATTGATGACGCCTTCTTTATAGGTCAGAAGGTTTTTAAGCTTCTTCCGAAAGCCTCCGTTTAACGTTTCGGGAAGTTCTGCTAATAAGGAGAAAAACAAGTCAGGGTCTTTGTCTCGAAAGGCTTCAACTAATTCATGAAAAAATAAATACGCCTCCTTCAGGGGCGTAGAAAAGCCAAGCAATCGATCAATCATCATCGCTTCAGTAAGAAATGGGGATTTTGGCGCTTGGAAACTTTTCCATGTTTTGTATTCATAATGGTTAATGTTTGCACGATTTTTTAGCAAAAAGCGCCAGTTCTTTTTCAGTTTTTCTGCCTGATTTTTCTACCCTACTTTACGAAGCTCATTCATTTCATAGATACGCAACTCATTGAAAGACTGATTTATGTGTTTGACAATATGAAACCGATCAATCATTACTTTCGCATTTGGCAGAACACGTTTGGCGAGCTAGAAGTAGGTGGCGTTCATGTCTGTAACTAAGAATTCACCTTCTTCTGGATTGGTACAGCTGAAGCCTGCAAATAACTTGTCAAGAGGAAAGAAGAAGATTTTTTTCTATAGTGTTGCAAAAAAAGAAGACACAATAAAGAAGATCACCGCAAAGCGCCGATTTGAAACAATTGTTATTTTTAAGGTTTGATCAGAGGGTGGCTAAATGTTCCCTAACCCGCGCAAAGTAGATACGTAAGAATTTATTCGCATCAGCAGTCATACAAACAAAAAAAAGTTTCCCTACTTGGCGTTTCTTAGTGATAAAACAGTAAACTGGATCCTCTGCAGCTGCTCGTTTAATTAAAACACTCATAATCAAAAACAACGTTTTTCTCAGTTGTGCAGAACCTCGTTTAGAAGTTCTTACGCTACGCTGTTCATACGATCCTGATTGATTGACACCTGGATCAATACCTGCGAAAGCAGTCAGAGCTCCTCTGTGAGAAAAACGGCTTATATCACCAATTTCTGCAATTAATTGCGGACCTAATGAAACTCCGACACCTGTCATTTCAAGGACAATTTTGTATTCAGGCAGCTGGCTAGAGACTTCATTCATTTCTTTACGTAATTGTTCAATTATTTGTGCAACAAAATTTAAGTGAGAAACAGCCTGTTTTATAAAAATTTTGGTTATAGAATCTTTAGGTAATAAAGAAATGAGAGTTTTTGAAAAATCGTAGATTTGTTTAGGTTTGGCAGATTGGAACTTGTATTTATGACGACAACACCATTTGTAATATTTATCGGTGAATGCCTGTAAGGAAAGATTGGTAACACATTCTACATGCCAAAAAGTAGAGACAAAATCGTCCTATTTCTGACTGCCGTTTTTTGTCACCAAGCTAGTAAACACTGCGTCGATACCCGGAAACGTTTGATCCAGTATTCCGATTAAGTTGTTTTTAAGAGCAGTTTTCTGTTTGGTATAAAATCCATATTGTCTAGTAATTGTCTTTAGCTGGATTCTTAATTTATCTACTTCTGAATAAGGAGATAAATCAGACCAGTTATCTAAGCCATATTTAGCAATTTTAAGAGAATCTGCTTTATCTGATTTAACCTTACGTAGAGTGTTGTTTCCAAAGTCTTTAATTAGCTTGGGAGTTACAGCACTGACATAAAAGCCAGCAGATGATAGAGCGTAAGCAAGGGCTTCATGATAACGACGGGTGTGTTCCATAATAATTTTGGTCTCACCTTCAAGCTTAGAAAGCTTTTGAACTAGTAACTTAATTCCAGTATCTGTATGAATCACCTCAAAAGGACTGTAAACCACTTCACCAAAAGGACTAAGAGCGGCAACGACACTTTTTCCTTTTGAGATATCAATACCTACTGCGTTCAATAATATCAACTCCTTCAGTTCGATTGTTTTAATGGAAACCAGAGAAACTCATTGCCTATTCAATCGACTGGGTGTGACACGAATATACTGAATTATCAGCAGTTCAACCTGCATAAAACCAAAGCTGTAATGAAAAGCTGGCTGGCATTCTTCCGAAAGGACGTGAAAGTCCAAGAAATAAGCGTGCCCGACCAATACCTTTTCATTTTAACAGCCTAAGCAATTATGGGGATAAAGAACCTATAAGAGCTCTAAATCTCCATATTTATAATAGTAGTAGAAATAGCTTGTTAATCGAGGTAATTTACGCTTCGGCAAGACATCAATTAGTTTTCCTATTTTCCCATTTTCAAAAATAAATCTCGTTTTTTCTGCAGAATTCTATCGATTTGAACCTATTATGACCAAAGACTTGAGATTACGCTTATAAATGTTGGTTGAACGTTTTTTAACAGGTATGCAGTATACGCTGGAGGGGCACATCAGAGACTAAATAGAAATCGGCAATTTCTATTCTTGTCAAAATATTTGCTAGTTCAAACGTAGATTGAGTCTTTGAATTTTTTAAAGAATAGCAGTTTTCATAAAACTAGTCCTACTGATCTTTGAACGCCGATTGACATTTTTGATTGAATAAGTAATCCCGAACAATCTTCTAGTATAGTGATTTATGGAAATATCAATTTTGGTTAGATTATTCTTTAAGAAAGCAAAATTATAATTGTTATTTTAATACTCATAAATACAAGTTAGAATGCTATTCAAAAAATTCAAAAAAAAAAAAAAAATGATTTTGTTAATAAATCAAAAGACAGTATCATGTAATTGTTGTTAACAACATATTTTATTTTAAAAGGAGAATCAGTTAATGTTATACAAAAAATTAATTTCTAGTTCTATCATTTTATCAACTTTAGGTGTTATTGGATTAGGCTCTTTGGAGGCATATGCTCAAGATGCATCATCACAAGGAATCCTGTCTGTTCTTGAAGTAACTGATCCAGTAGCTCCTCCGGTTGATCCAGGTGACGGTGAAGACGGTGAAGACGGTGGGGGAATAGTTGATCCAGGAGAACCTTCAAATCCAGGAGAAATTGGAATTTCAAAAGTAACTGATTGGAATTTTGGAACTCTGGAAAACTACGATCCGAGTTTAGGGGCAACAATGGTAGCATCACGTAGTGAAAATAATACTTTTAATCATGTTATTGTGGATGATAAAAGAGAAGACTCTGGTTCTTGGTCATTATCAGTAAGCAGTGATGCTTTTAGATCAGGTGAGAAATCTTTGACCGGAACAACGATTAAAATGAACTCATTGTCTGCAAATAACTATAACACAAGTGCTTTATTTAGTGGGCCTGGATCTTTACAGCTCTTACAAGATAATGAGAGTATGGAGGTTCTAACGGCGATTAGTGGAGCCGATGGATTTACAACTATTTCATTAGGTGAAGTAGAGTTATCCATTCCAAAGCACCAAAATATCGCAGAAGGTGAAGAATACACATCTGTTATTACTTGGAACCTGACGTCAGAGCCAGCTTGATTTTTAGTATGAGGGTGTGTTTGGGTAACCAACACACCCATTTATATATATCCATACATAAAATTAAAGCAGAAAGTAGTGTGGTTTAAATGCAAATTACAAATAAATTAACTTCTCTTGGAAGGGGATTTATTTATACAATTTTGTTGTCAAGTCTGTTTTTTTTACCAATCAAAGCCTTTGGATCAGAAAATTCACATGCTAGTTTTAAAGTAGAAAATGTTGGACCTATTGAAGAGCTAAACGGAAAAATAACAGGAATTCTACCAAGTACAAATGAACTAAATAGTGGTTCCTTGGTTATTATGGGTATATTATTATTACTGTTGATTTTGTTTTTTTATTTAGTTAAGCGTAATAAAAAAGTGCTTGATAATTAATCATACAAAGAATGATTAATTTGCATTTTTTGTTTTTGCTTTTGCTTGAAATTTTTAAATCTATATTTAACAGACATCATTAATAAAGATAAATAAAACAAGTAAAGTGTAGATCCCAAAAGATTTGAGATTTATTGGTACTATATATTTAAAATAAAACTTGTTCCATATTTTTTTATAACTTAAAAAGGAGGAACCTTATTTGATTGAAATTAATGATAGGAATCATTATATCAGGAGATGGAAAAGCTTGTTCAATGATGCGGGGATGGGGTCCCATCCGAATTTGATGAAATATGTTGACAATCTTTTTATTGATTTTAAATTTTTTGAAGAAATAGTAAGTAAAGAAAATCTATGGCAAACCTTGGCTGTTTTAATTGGAATAGATTCAAAATTAAACATTATCTATTCATTGTTAAATAAAGCTGATCTATTTGGTTTAAAAGAAAATCAAATTTTGGAAATAGTAGAAAAAGATTATCTCTTTTATACAAAAGAATCTTTTGGATTTAAATTAAACGAAGAACCTAATTTCTCGTTTTTATTCAATGTTAAGTAGTTACTTATTAGATAAATAATGAAAGAAGAGGAGTTTAAAATGATCAAAAAGCCTTACTGGGTATGCTATATAAGTATGTTGTTGTTGTTGTCATCCTATGTAACTAGTCCAGTTCAAATTATTGCTCAAGAAATATCTGAGAGAGAAAGTGTTACTGAGGATGTTACACAAACATCAGAATTGATTGAGAATCAAGAAGAGGTTATTCATGAAAAAAAATTAAAAAGTGAATCTATATTTGATTTTAAAAATGATTCAGATGAGGAAACTGAGTTGATTGATCTTGAAGATTCGAATTTTGAAATTAGTAAGGCGATCGTTGAATCATCAGGCATGCGCAACAACCACGAGGAAGTATCCATTACGACGGGGAGTTCTGCTACTTTAAGTACAATGACCGATTCGCTTATAGCAATAGGCGTGGATATAACAAAGATAAAAAAGCTCACCGTAAAGGGGATGACGAGTGTTTCTGGACCTTGGCTGGGACTGGGACATACTATATTAGCAAACTATACTAGCTTGGAGTATCTTGAATTGAGTGATGTAGTAACGGTGGGTAGCTATGCGTTCTCTGGAGCTGCATCTGTTATAGAGTTATATTTGCCAAAAGCTCTGTCGATAGGAACTGGCGCTTTAAGGGGCATGAATAATATAAACAGACTAGAAGCACCCGAAGTAAGATCTATTTCAGCCGGAAATTTTGACAGGGGAAACAACACTTTGATGTATTTAATTACACCAAAATGGGGAAATATTGACGTAAATCTTTTCGACGCTTTTGCACAAGGAACTTTATATGAGCTATCTTCTGGTAGCTTTAATACGATACTGGGTGCTAGCGTCTTTAGCGCTTTAAGGAAGCAAACTATAAATAGAAACGTTGGAAATGCAGGAACAACTCTTGACTTAGGCGGCATATATACTACGTTTATTAATGTAAGAGAATTAACAGTTAATGATTTTTCTGCAATGAACGCAAATAACGTATGGGGGCAACATACTGGGCTTATAGAATCAGTATCAAGTGATTCTCTAACAGAGGTTAATTTTGGCAATAAGTTTCCTAACTTGTCAAAAATAGATTTTGAGGAGAAGCTGACAGTTGTTAGGAATAGTGCTTTTTCTGGTACCAAGATAACAACGCTTAACTTGAAGAGCGTAGGATTGCTAGAACCAAATGGATTCTTAGGAGCAGCTGCGCTTAAAGAGGTCTTTTTACCTTCGCTACCTTCACTAGTATCGGGTGCTACTACGATACCAGCTAGTCTCAAATTTGTGGGACTTAGTAGTTCAAATTTAGAAATATTTAGAGCAACAGCTATTGCCAATCCTAGTACTTTGTTTGCAGTAACTGAGAAAGTAACTTTACCCTTGAGGGATAGGATAGTTCCTGCAGGTCTGGCTGCCATGTTGGAAGCAGATTTTAGCTCTTTTATGCTTAATGACAGCTTCGAAAGTACGGAATTTTCAGCGGAGTATTTATGGTACTTTGAGGGAAACGTGATAGGCGATTCTGCTAATTACTTAATCTCAGATATGAATGAGAGCAATGTCGGTTCTTACAGCTATGGAGTAAACATAAAAGGAACCACCGGACTAAGTTTTGAAACTTCTTTGGTTTCCGAGACAGCACAGGTTGATTTACAAAAAGCACAAGTTGAGTTTATGTCTGATTTTTCAATTTCATCTGCTATTGGAAATTTGGAGGAATTATCTATAACATTTAAGAGTAACACAGCGAGCTCAAATCCCAGGTTTGAAATTTATATTCCAGAGTTTTTGACGATTGATCTTCATAATATAAAGTTAGTGCAAGTTTTATTTGGAGAAGCTCTTCAATCGGCGACATATACATTTGATAATCAAGTACTATCAATCTCGGACTTTTCATTGATTGGGGATGAGGTTGATTATCGAATAGACATCCCTATCATGCCAATAGGTTTGAATAGTGAAAATGAAAAAATTCAAGTGAAGTATAGTGGTCACGATTTTCAATCTGTTCAAGCTTCCGGAGAGATTTCAATTGAGTCTGGAGAATTTAAAGTATCAATTCCGAATATTATTAATTTTGGTGAAGTATCAATTAGCTCATCGCACATTAATTCGAGTATTGAGAAAGTTGATCAATTAGATATTGATATTATTAGCTTTACGGGTATTGAAGAATCTTGGGAAATTATGGTTAGTGCAACACCTTTTAAAAATAAAGATGGAAAAGAAATTGATGAGGGAATCATAAGATTAGTTTATCAGCAAGATGAAGATTTAAAAAGCTTGTCAGACGAACTATTGTTTTCTGAGGGATACTTATCGGGAAATCTATCATATGATTTTCAAACCAATTTATGGGAAAACAACTCTCATGTTATATCTCAAATGCAACATGAAGGGTTTAAAATATTTGTCGGGAATGAATACTATAAATTAGAAGAAAAGCAGTCCTACACTGCAGAAGTGAATTTTACCATTCTATATTCCCCTTAATTATATGCCTTAGACGGGGTTAAAAAAAATTTAGCGTTGGTGGGACATATACTGATGTTCTATCAACGTTTTTATTTGAAAAAAATCACAAAAACTTTATAACTATGTTTTAATATCGCTTGAGCTAATTTATAAAAGTTTGTTGATCAATGAGAATGACTATTATGCTCTCATTTTTTACCTAATTCCTTACTCACTTTTATACATCTAAATCCTCGTCACTAAATGAAATTGATAAAAAATTTTTACAATTTCTTTTATAATTTATCCTGCTACTTATGAGGAATTATTCTTTTGTATATAAAAGGTGCATAGTGTTAAATAGTTGTTAAATTCGATTTCTAATAGTATTATTCTTAACTAAGCAGATTACATATCCTTAATTAAATAAAGAATATTTTTTTGGAATGTAATTTTATATAAAATATGAATAATCATCTTATTAAATTAATTTATTGTTAGGAGCAGGTAGATGGTTTTAGAAAAGAACATAAAAAGATATTTAGATTTGATCACGCAAGTGTATTATCAAAAGAATCACAGCATGTATAAAAATACTCTGAGAGATTCATTAGGGATATCAGTTAAAACAATGGATTCGGACATAGAAAAAATCAATCATATATTTTATGATGATTTCATTTCTCAAAAAAATAATCAAATTGTGTTAAATTTGGATGTAAATCAAGGGTTAAAGCAAATTTATAAAAGTATTATTAAAACATCAACCGTTGTGTCCTATTTTTTTGAAGTTTCCATGTATCACTTGACTTTGTCTGAAATATACAATGACTTATATTTAAGTGAATCTATGGAGTATAGATTGAGAAAAGCATGGAACAATCACTTTGTAAATAAAAATTACAATGTAGCGTTTGTTTTTAATAATGAAACAAAAAAAATAGATTTAATCGGTGATGAGAATACCATAAGATCACTCATGAGATATATGTTGTATGAATTGTTAATAGAAGATTTATATGATAACTTACAATATCAGGAAATTAATGAAATCGTTGAATTAATATCAAATAAAAAAAAGCTAAATATAAACTATGTTGCAAAGGACTTAGTATCAGGTGCTCTTTTTATTTCTCTAATACGAATTTCTCAAGGATATGAGACAGATTTTAAAGCTGATTCCACTCTCAAGTCGCTTTTTAAATATATCTCTAAAGAACCTCAGATTGTTAAGAAAATCAATGATATATTCAATGTGAAATTTTCTCTAAAAGTTTTAAGTGATGTTTTTTGTGGAAGATTATCTGATTTGATTAAATTATTAGGTTATAATAATAAAAGAATTGGATTTGATAATAGTAGGAAACTAGTGTCATTTGTATCTGCATATTCTAGGAGTATTTACAATAAAGATATTTATCTGAAAAAAAATGAAGTAAACTTATTAAAAGGAATTTGTAATTTTTCTGATTTTCAGGTGTCGTCTTTTATTTATAGCCCGCACGAGTTATATTGGAGATGGGTTGCTTCTGAAAAAGCAAAAGATGCATTTAACAGCTTAATAATTTCATATAGGATGACAGTTGACCTGCCAACGACTGAAAAGAAGATAGAGTTTTTCTTTGCTCTTAATAACATGTTGAATTTTGGTAATTTAGAAGAAAGTATAAGCAACACAAAAATTTTGATAGTCAGCAGATACCCACCTTACTATCAGAAACGTATAGAAACTGCTATAAATGAAAGGTACCATGAATTTGTAGACTTAATGATATATGAAGATAGTTTGAGTAAATTAGATGAACAGATCATTTCTTCATATGACTTTATCATATCAGAATTTAGACTTCCATCTTTTTCAGATAAGCATATTTACTTTCCAGAAATTCTTTCTGATGAGTTCATATACAATTTAGATGATATTGTTTTTCACTTCTAGACCTAGTATAGATAGATATTTTTTTATCTTTTTTCAATAAGTACTGATGAGTTTTTCAAAATCAAATCCGGGTCAGAATCATTTTTATCTGGATCGGAATTTTTTGCTGTTTCACTTTAATCAACTTATTTGATCAGAAAGGTTCTGTGACCATATTCTCAAATTGATTTAAATCCTTAGGATAATTGTTTCATTGTCTTGATGTTTGGTTTCTTCTATTCAATTTTCCATTGGATTAATGATAAATCATCGCATTGAAAATTAATTCTTCATAGGTCATAAGGTTTCTAATTTTATCAAAAAAACAATCATTTACGGATTCAGCAATTTCTTCCAAAATTCTTCTGAAATTTAAGAGGACTCAGTCCTCTTAAAGATAACTTTATTATATGATTATTATATAAATAGATGTAGTCATCCAAATGTTTCATCAACTGATTGATTGCCGTATTTTTCCAATCATCTTGGTAGAAAAAAATTTTTTGAATCTTCCGAAGAAACCTTCGGATGCCGAGTTATCTGATGAGCAGTATTTTTTGGAAATGGAGTGGGCAAGTTCGCTTATTCATTTATTCGATCAACCCGGCTATCGATAAAGAACACTACGATCAGAATGAATGATTGGATACTCATGGTCTCAAAGGGTAGCTAATCCATTGTCCAAAATTTTATTCACTAATTGTGTATCTTGCTTTGTTCTAATAGTCCAACTATTATCGCATCACCATAGCAATAGACAAGAGGTGACAAATAGACTTTCCCTGCGGTAATTCTAAACTCAGTACTATCTGTCAACCATATTTCATTCGGGTTTTCTGCAGTGAAGTTGAGATTCAAAAAATTTGGTTGTGTGGGAGTAATCTCTCCAGAATTCGAAGAGTATTTTTGCGTTTAGAAAATTTAACAACTAGATTTTCCTCGAACATCAACTTATGTGCGACTTTTTCTGAAAGTATTTTAACCATATTTTTTTAAGCTTGGCGAATTCTGCGGTAACCGTAAGCGCAGAAGTTACTGTTGAAAATCGTGACAATTTATTTTGAAGTTCTTTGAAATACTTATCCGGTTTTTCAAGGATTTGTCTCTTATAAAAGTAGCTACTTTTAGACAACTGGAGCTGTTGAAGGAGCTCCTTCAAGTTGAACCTATTTCGTAAGACATCAATCAGTATCGTCTTTTCTTGATTTGATAGATAGAAAAGGATGATGCTTTTTTCTTTTTTTATCAGTTCAGCCGCTCCTTCGAGTAATGCTTTCACAAGCTGTAATAGGGGTACTTGTTCTTGTAATTCTTTTACTTATCTTAATAGTGATTCTTTCTGTTTTAATTGATCTTAGAAGACATACACAGTGGGGAATCCTTTCCAAGATAAGTATTCTTCCATTGATATAAAGCAACCCTACTGATGGCCTTGGCTTCAGCTAATCCTTTTCAGCTGGTTTGAGGTTTATAGAACCTTTTCAACACATCCTCTTTCTGATTTTAACTTTACAGTACTTTTAAGATTGAATTTTCAATGAGGCAGTTCTTTTAAAGTAATTATTTTTCTGTATAGGTGTAATTATTCAATATGTTGTCAGAACTAATTGATTAGAATTCTACACGTCTTCGATTGATTTGTATAGTTCTGTATCTTAATACTGTTTTCTTAAAGGTAGATGTTTTTTATTTACAGTTCGTAATTCCCTTATATTAGAGACCTCTCTAATATAATTCAAAAAATTTTTTAGTGTTCAATACTTGCCAAGATTTTGGATACCCAACTCTTTTTATGCATTTTTGGTGCATGATTTTTCTGAAGTAAAATTAAAGTTTTTAATAATTACTTGAATTTAGTTTATAGACTACTTCATTTTTTTCTTCTTTAAGAAAAAGTAGACTTTAAAAAATGATTTCTATCAGGTAAAATGTGTTTAATCGACTTTGTAAAGTTAAAATATTCAGTTTTATTAAAAACAATAATATTCAAGTAATTAATTTAAAAATTAAGAATAGAGGGATAAAATGAACAATGCAATTAATCAATCTTGGACTGATGGTAGATTGTATGAAGTAACTTTCACATCTGAAGTGAATGATAGATTATTTAGCAGAATGTGTGTGATTAACATTGATAAAAGTGAAACCGAACTTCTAAACTGGTTTGGTGATAACTTAACCCAAATAAAAAACATTGACATAAATTATTTAGGGGATGTTTGGATAGAAAACAATCGTATCCAACTTGTATAGTATCGGTGCGCGTTATTTACTAATAATAATTAACAACTATGATTTTAAATGTGTATTAATAGTTACTGCGTTTACACATGGTTTATATATATACTAAATAATAAAAATCAGTTTGTCTAAGTTCTTCATCTACAGCTATAGTCATTATAATTGCCAAATAATACAAACAAAATATTTAAAATCATTTGCGAAAAAATTATAGAGAGGACGTTCGTTTTAAATACCCATAAGAGCTCTATAATTGATGTTGTTTAATCAATCAAACTAGATTATCAGCCTTTTATATTATAGAGACTCTAATATGTGCTGTAAAAGCCTGGTTATCATGATCTATAAATTACAAGAAGTACAAATTAAAGATAATGTAGTTACCCAAAAATTATTCTTTTTTGGAGTCTTCAAGGTTTTGAGATTCCAAGGATAATTAGACAATTAGTCAAGAGAATAAGTTGAATTCTTTCAAATTCACTAGGAGCTAGATAGCCAAGGGTAGAACGTATACGTTTTTTTGTTATAGTAAGTTTTAAAATTTTTAAATATCACCATTTGAGTCTGATTGATATCTCTGAACTGAGCATTATCGATCAGCGCTCTTTTTATTTTTTTTTAAAATTTCACCAAAGCGTGCTTCTTTTTAAGTATAATATATTCTACAATGAGCGACTACTCTGAATAATAAAAGCCATTATATTTTTACTTATCACTATAATTTTACTGAAAAATGGTAGAATAATAAATTCAATAATTTCATCGGACCCGCATATAATCGATAACAAAATAAAATGATACTATTTATAATTTTAATTAGAAGTTCGGCCGGTTTCTATAAAATAATAGATAGGAGATTAGTATGAGTAAACAAATTTTATTATGTCTGTTAATTTTTTTGGGGTGGCTTCGAATGTTGAAGCAGCAGAGATTTCGGATAATAGCTTTGGGGTTGTTAGTTATTCTTCAGGAACATTAGATGGGCAAATTGGTATTCAAATTTCCGTCAAAACATCACATGATTTTCGAGAGGCCATACACGGTGATTTACCGGCGACTATTCATGTTAATAGTAAAATCGATTTAACAGATCTATTTATCTTTTCTCCTAGAGTAATTGTAAATGTTGGGTCAAACAAATCAATTATTGGTGTCAGCCCTAATGATGAAATCACCGGCGGTGGATTGAGAATTCGCGACCAAGATCAAGTGATTATCACAATTTGAAGTTAACAAATGCCCTATCTTTTGATGGGGTGAGTATCCCGATGGCAGAGGGGGAATTCAAACGGATGCGCAAAGTCGTTTGAATCCGGGTGACTTCACCGAAATCGATGCCTTTACCATTGAAGATAGTCGACATGTTTGGGTTGATCATAATTATTTTTCTGATGAGCCATGGATTGCAGCTGAGGTGCCTACTGGAAGCAATCGCCAGGATGGATTAATCGACATCAAGTGAGGGTCAAATTGGGTCACCATTTCAAATAATATTTTTACCAATCATAATAAAACGACTTTGGTAGGACATTCTGATTCAAATGCAACGCAAGATATGGATAAAGTGAAAGTTACATTTGCTTATATTTGGTTTAAGGGGACAGAACAAAGAAATCCTCGTGTTCGTTTTGGGGAAGTGCATGTTTTAAATAACCTGTATACGGATATTTCAAGCTATGGAATTGGTGTGGAGGTGAGTGCGCAAGTCATTGCTGAAGAGAACGTATTTATCAATAGTAGCTATGATCAAGATCAATCTGGAAAATATCAAGAAGTACCTTCTCATGGAATTAACTGGAGCCCAAACGATTATTACTTGTTACCATCAATTCCTGTAAATGAAGTTGAAGCCTATGTGCGAGTTACTGCCGGACCATGTGCAGTGTGAGTAACTTATAAATAAGTTATGACTTAGATTTATTTCTTAGAATGTATCTTCTTCAATTTAATTATCGAATATTTTTCTTTTTCTAATACAAAAAAGAGGGATTGAAAATCGAGGAATAAAATGATGTTTTTACTTTAAAACTTTCTTTTCCTTTCTATATGTTTTTTATTCAGAGAATAATATTATTAGCGAAATCTCTTTTAATTTTATATACGGTTTGTCTGGTAATATTATAGTTTTTAGAAATAGTTGATATTGCAGCTCCATTTTTTAGATCCTCAACGATGCTTTTATGGCTCTTTGTCAATAACTCTAATGGTAATAAGTCAAGTTGAAGATTGGGAATATTTTTATTGTGTAATTTGTTTTGAAGTGCACTTAACTAGCCCCGGCCAAAATCAGTTTTTTTCAGGGAATTTCAAGGGGGGCGTCAATAACAGAATGTTATTTAGCTATCACGTTCCTTGGTGGCGTGTATAGTTGATGGTCACGTAGTAGCGTATCCACCAGACGCGTAAATTTTCTTGCGGTTAAGACGAGTGCTCGTTTGTGTTTATGTTTTGGGACCTCTTTACATTTGATTTGATAAAAAGCTTTATATTCAGGAAAATAGTTTTTTACAGAGTTGGCAGCTTCAACTAAGTAGTATCTAAAATACCGATTCCCTTGTTTTGTCAGAGGTGTATTTTGTGACTGATAGTTACCAGATTGTTTGACTTTCCAACATAGGCCTGCGTATTTTGCCAATTTTGTTTGGTCTTCAAATCGTTCAATTTGACCGATTTCAGCGATTAATCCAGCAGCGTATACCTTTCCAATACCTGGAACACTGGTCAAACATTGATATTCTGGAATAACGATAACTAATTGCTCGATTGCTTTATCCAAGTCTTTGATGCTCTTTTCAAGTGCTTGAATTTCACGTACAAGAACACTTAGAACGACATTGATGGATTCTTGTGCAAGACTACCTAAACGATAACTCATGGTAATTGCACGTTGAATCGATTTGGCAATTTTTTCTGGATCTTTAAAGCGACCTTTTCCTTTTTCTTGTAGTAAGTCACAGAAGGCTTCCAAAGGAAGCTCAACCAATTCATCTAGTGTGAAGTCCACTGTCATAAGGGTAATGACAGTGGCACTAAAGAGACTTGTCGATTCGTCGCGCATTTCTCGAGCAAGTGTATTGCATTTGTACGTTAGATTTTCCAGAAAGTGTTGTTTTATACGAGTCAATTGCTTAATGAGTTGATAGCGAGTGCGTGTTAAGCGCTGTAAAGCCATGTACTTCTCTTCTTTGATAGGAGAAGTTGTGAACCGTTGAATACGCAAGAAATCAACAATTCTAAACGCGTCGTTTCGATCAGTCTTATCCTCATCAAACATGCGACTGAATTGTTTCACTCGAAAAGGATTTTCAATCGTCACAAGTGTGTTGAGTTTTTTTAGCTCTGTATCTTCATGGTAAAACATTGAAGGATGAAAGCTGTACATGGACGTAGATTCCATCCCAATAACGATTTGATCGAAGTGATAGTTTTCATTGAACTCAAGAATCAGTTCTCGTGTTAATGAAACGCCTTCAATGTCATTAGCAACAGAGTTTTCAGTCAATATAGATAGCTGATCGTCATCTGTTAGGAAGCAAACATCTAATTTTTCAGAATTAACGTCAATACCAACAAATAATTTCATGGAATAAGGACCTCCTTTCAATAGACATTTTGGAAAATGCTTCGATACTGTGGGATTCCCCAGAAACTCAATGTGTGGCTACGACCTAGCCTAATAGAATACGATGATAATAGGGCTAGAAGCTGCCTTCCAACTACTATTTGGAAGGCTAGCACTTTATCGAAACAGCTAATGAGTTGGTAGTAAACACAGTGCTTTGGGTAACAGACTTATGAAGGTAGGCAAAGCTACAGGACTGATTAGCAAATTCCCGTTGGATCCTTTCCATATATCCATTGTACTCTGAGAAATTACACAATAATGAAACAAATTCCGAAAGGAATGTGTTATTCAAAAAATTTGTGTTTTATAAACACTTTAAAAGAAACTTACTTGGCAAAATATATTTTACAAGGACTGATGAGTTGTTCAAAATCAAATCTGGGTCAGAATGAACCTCATTCTGGCTCAGATTTTTTGTTATCTCACATTGATTAATTGATTGATCAAAAAATTCTAATTCTCATGTTCTCAAATGATTTAAATCCGTAGGAACCTCGTTTCATTGTCTTTATATGGGTATTCTTCGCTTCTATTTTTCCACTGGAGTAAGGATAGATCATCGAATTGATGATGCCTTCTTCATAGGTCAGAAGATTTTTAAGCTTCTCCCGAAAGCCCTGTCTAACGTTTCGGGAAGCTCTGCTAATAAGGAGAAAAACAAGTCAGGGTCTTTGTCTCGAAAGGCTTCAACTAATTCATGAAAAAATAAATGCGCCTCCTTCAGGGGCGTAGGAAAGCCAAGCAATCGATCAATCATCATTGCTTCAGTAAGAAATGGGTATTTTGGTGCTCAGAAACTTTTCCATGTTTTGTATTCATAATGGTTGATGTTTGCACGATTTTTTAGCAAAAAGTGCCAGTTATTTTTCAGTTTTTCTGCCTGGCTTTTCTGTCCTGCTTTACGAAGTTCATTCATTTCACGGATACGCAGCTCATTGAACGCTTGATTTATGTGTTTGACAATATGAAACCGATGAATCACTATTTTCGCTTTTGGCAGAACACGTTTGGTGAACTGGAAGTAGGTGGCGTTCATGTCTGTAACTAAAAATTCACCTTCTTCTGGATTGGTACACCCAATGAACAAAAAAAATTAACAAACGGTCGTGAGATCGAAAATTTCTCTATTTTTGGAAAAATTGATTTTTTAAACAGCTTCAAAAAGTTTAAAATACATTATATAGTTTAGTATGAGTTTTTCTTCATTTAAACATTTGCACAAGTTATCGCTTAACAAGGAGCAATAACCATTATTGTAATGAAAAATCGTAAGAATCACCATCAGTTGAGAGCGGAGAAGATATGGTCGGTAGATTTGTGTTAGTACTGGAAGAAACTTCAATTATGGTGTAATCAGCATTAAAAAAAATGATTAGAACTATGAAACGATTAACAGTTACGATATTAGTATAGTAGTTTTTAAGGCTCCAACACGAGTTTGAAATAATACCTTCGGTCGCAGTAAAGTTGATAATCAACGAGAAGATTATTGTTCCTAGGCTCTATCAATAAGGAATGCCGCAATTCAAAAGAATATGAATCTATTAACTGGTCCAGCTATTTCACTATGTTCATTATTCGCAAACAACTATATTATCAATATCACTTTTAGTTTTCCAAGATCGCTACAACTATTACAAAACAATGATATTGTGGAAGTAGTATTGAGCATACTAGCAAATCCAAATATCTCAGGAAATGCATAATACTTTTCGGTCAGTACTTGGAACTTAATATTCTAACAACTATCATCAATCATGTTTGAAGCATGTGTT
Source organism: Enterococcus sp. AZ188 (assembly GCF_050544075.1). Classification (NCBI taxonomy): domain Bacteria; kingdom Bacillati; phylum Bacillota; class Bacilli; order Lactobacillales; family Enterococcaceae; genus Enterococcus; species Enterococcus sp. AZ188. The sequence continues at coordinate 2,868,142 of NZ_CP172943.1, read as the reverse complement.
TTAGTCATTCAACATATGCCTTTTGAATAAAAAATCGTACACAAGAAAAGATGGAAAGCAGGGAGATTAAATTGAGAGCTACTATCAATAAAAGTATAAGGCGTCTAAGTTTCTTATTACTGACTAGTACTATTTTCTCTTCAAAAATAGCCTTTGGTTCAGAGAAATCTCACGCGGCGTTCAGAGTCGAAAATGTCGGGAAAAATGAACATGCAGGAAATTTAGCAAGTGCTATTTTGCCAAGTACGAATGAACTTTATACTGACTTACTACTCATTGTTGGAATCGTAATGACACTCTTAGCACTGGCTCTTATTCAACATAAGAAAGGAAGTTCATATGAATAATAAAATTAATAAATATCTATTTTTGATAATCTTGTTATTTTCATTTTCGCAAATACAAAATAAAGTTTATGCCGAAGAGAACATGGCTCCCACGTTTACAGTAAAAGCAAATTTGCCGGATAATCAAGAAGAAGATGTGAGTGGTTATTTTCATCTATCAATGATATCTGGTAAGACACAAGAAGTAACTGTCGATGTGACTAACACGACGGACGAAACGATCACTGTAAGTGCAAATATAGCAACTGCGACAACAAACTCCAATGGTGTTCTAAACTATCAAAATACTGAAGAAACTATAGATGATAGCGTTGTTTTAAATTTCGAAGATTTTTCTTTACTTTCGGAAAATGAAGTAATTTTACAAGAATTTGAAACGAAGACAGTGACTCTTTCAATCAAGATTCCAGAAACAGATTTTGAAGGTCAAATTCTAGGGGGGATTTCTTTTGAGGAAAAGAAATCAGAGGACGAGGAAGAGCAATCATCAATGGTCGTTAATCGTTTTTCATATACTATTGCGGTAATGATTGAATTAGGGGATGAAATGCCTGAGAACGAAATTCAACTAAATGAAATTTATGCAGCACAACGTTCAGGTTTCAACTTTATTGAACTGAATGTACAAAACACCACTGCGAAACTCATTTCCTCTCTATCTGTCGAGGCAGAAATCTTTCGATACGGGGAAGAAATACCGTTATATTCGGCTAATCGAACAGGATTAAAAATGGCACCAAATTCGAATTTTAATTATGGTATTGATTTACAGCAGACACCTATTCTGGCAGCAGACTATGTTGCAAAAGTGACGATTATGGCCGATGAAAAAAGGTATGAATTTGAAGAAATGTTTTCGATTACAACCGATGAGGCACAGCATTTAAATGAGTCTGCGGTTTTAATTGAAGTTAAAAGTAATAATACGTTTGTCTATGTCATGATCTCTATAGCCCTAGCAATCTTATTCGGATTAGTAGTACTTATTTTAATAAAAAAGTACAAATCAAATGAAAAGTAGATAGGAGATTTGCAGATTGATTGAAATTAAAGACCAAAACCATTATTTACAAAAATTGTCAGCTATATTTATTGAATTATAAATAGCTCAGTATGCTGTAGGAGAAAAGTACATCAACAATTCTTAAGCCGAGTTATAAAAAATGGAAGATAAGTTGATTGAAAAGGCTTTTGGCATGTCTTTCCAGTTCGAATTGGCATAAATTCGAACTGGAATACTTTACAATCAATCATTATAGTTTATGAGAAGATTTTATTGATGTGATCTAGATATTATTAATTGTCGAGAATGGTGATCAATTTTGTATAAAAAATTTGGATTTAGACTATATGAAAAACATAACATCTCAATTTTAGCTCATCTGAAATGATTTATTTTTAAGAGAAAGGAGATTAAGAATGAGAGAAAAACGAAAGGTATTTTCAATTTATGTCAGTCTTACAATGATTTTGTCGACTTATCTTATAACTCCACTGCAGATTTCAGCCCGAGAAATTGAAAATGGACAAGAACAAACTACTTATTTAATTGAACAAGAAGAGAAAAAAATTTTTGAAACGGAAGAAGCTGTACTTGATTCTCTTGAAATAGATGTATTAGATTCAGCGGAAATAGCCGAAATGATCGATAGCAAGGAAGAATCAGCAGAACTTGAAGAAGATGCAGAGATCAGTGAAGAAGAATCTGAATTGGCCAGTGATGAGCTAGAAACGGAGACTATGGTTGATCGATCGGATGGGTATTCACATGTAGAGTCTTCAGCTGGTGTAATAGTGGTCACGACGCCTGCAGATGCGACGGTTGAAACATTAGCAGAATATTTAAAAGAGTATTTTCAAGATGGTGAAGTAGATTCTTTGACTGTAAAAGGGATGAAAGATACCGGTGAAGGTTCAAACCGCGAAGGGTTTGGATTGGCTTATTTTTCAAGTATTGTGTATTTAGAATTAAGTGATGTGGAAAATGTAGGTCAAGCTGCTATCATACATGTGAATAACTTGACTGAAATTTATCTTCCAAGTGCTAAGGTAATTGGACCAGTTGCTTTTTGGGGATGTAATAGTCTTTTGAAACTTACTGCTCCAGTAGTTGAGGAGATTGGTATAAATGCTTTTTCTGACGTTGGAAAATTAGAAATATTGTATACTCCAGAATGGCACATGACTAGTGACGCGTTATCTATTTTTGGTGAATACTCTTTTGGTCCACGAGATTCTCTCGAAGAAGTAACTATTAAATCTTTATCGGAAAATGAGTTTAATGTAAATACTCTTTCTAATGTTGAAAAACTAACATTAACATCTTCTATATATGATGGATGGTCAGATTCTAATAGTTTTTTAGTTTTTTCAAATACATCAGAATTGAATCTTCCTAATATTACTAGGCTTGGAGAGTGGTGGGAAAATTCGGACAATTTAACAGTTATTAACGCTGAATCAGTTAAAGCTCTAGGAACAAGATCTTTAGCTTCCTTACCAAATGTAAAAAAAATAGAGCTGCCTGCTCTAGAGAGCTTAGAAAATCCATATGTTTTCGAAGGAAGTGGATTTATTGAATTGATCTTTCCTTCGTTAACGGCTATTTCAAACAAAGATGCTTTTTCTAATGCAGAAAGTCTTATTGAAATTTATATTCCCAAAGTCAATGAAATTGAAGACGGGTTGCGTTTTTCACAAAGTGTTGAATTAATAGGAACTAGTTCTTCTAAATTAAACATATTAGAAAGCGTAGTGAATGAATATCCAAGCATACTAATTGCTGCTACTGAAACGAATGACTTGCTTTTTCTTGAAGATAGACAGATTTTTGAATCTAACTCTGAAACATTAACTTCAGATTTGAGTGCGTACATTCTCAATGAGGATCTTTCTCAAACGAGATTTGATTTGAGCTATAATTGGTTCTTTGAAGAAACCTTGATTGGTGATTCAAGTACATACACGATTAACAATATGGCACAAAATAATGTGGGTGGGTATCAGTATTCTGTTAGTCTAACTTCCAAAGGCGCGTCCTTATATTCTGGCATTAGAGTATCCCGGAGAGCACAAATTGACATTATTAAAGAGATTGTCTTTACATCTGACTTTGCAGTATCTTCTTCTATTGGTGAACTACAAGAGACAGAAATCCATTTTACAAGCAATTCGACCAATATTAATGCGACGATACAAATTTCTATCCCTGATTCAATAGTAGTTGATGTTCGAAATATTGAGGTCTATCTTGATAATAATGGTATGGATGTCCCGTTAGGAGTAACCGCTATCATGGAAAATCAAGTGATTTCAATCGCTACATTTCCGCTAATAGCTGGGTTTAATTATCATATAGTTGTTCCATTAATGCCAATAGGATTAAGCGACAGTGATCGAATTGGTGTTAGGGTGGACTGTCTTTACGGTTCAGTGGAGACATCTGGAACAGTGGTGATCACATCCGGAGAATTTACTGTATCAATACCTAATCAAATTCGTTTCGAAGAAGTGTCTTTAGATAATTCTTCGATAAATTCAACGATAGAGAAACAGAGCCAATTAACCATTGATCTTAAAAGTTTTACTGGACTTCATGAAACATGGGAAATCATGGTACAGGCTGCACCTTTTGTAGATAGTTACAATCAGGTGGTTGACGAGAGTAGCATGCGTCTCGTATACAAAGAAGGGGATCAAATACTTGATTTGTCAGAGGCACTTTTACTGTCATCTGGAAGATTCACAGGAGATATATCGTATGATTTTCAAACAGATCTCTGGGAAAATAACACACAAGAGGTTAAACAACTGCAAGAAGAGGGGTTCCATATTCATATAGGGAACGACTATTATAAGTTACAAGAGAATCAAGTTTACACAACAGAAATGACCTTTACAATCCAATATTCACCTTGATAGATTCTACTTTCAAAAAAATGAAAGTTATATGTGAAATGAATGCTACTCATTACTTTTACTTTGTTGGCGGACAAGAGCAAGAAGTTAGTCGCAAGAGTGATTTAGAGAACAAGGATCAAACTGTTCATTTTGTTAGGCCAAAACGTGAAGAAGAACTACTGAAAATAGGCAGTACAACCAAAAAGATTAGCACAATACTATTTGGCTCTTTGACATCTAATGTTGGTAGAGAAAGATACAACTGAAAATTTAGTCATAACCAGTTAGGCAGAGTGCTTAACTGGTTTTTGTTTTACTTGGAAGATTAAGCCTTGAATGAGATAAATTCTTGCTCGAAAGTTGTGGAAATTTCGATAGCCGTAGGCTACTCGTTTTATCACTTTTATCTTGTTGTTTGTTCCTTCCAATGCCCCATTACTATACCTGGTTTTTAAAGCATATTGAATCCCTGATTTGTATTTATTTAAAAACGTCAGCTTCTTACAAAACCATTGTGGGAGGCGTTGATCTAAGCTGTTGATCGTATCGAAAAAGCTTTGGCTGTCCTTGTGTTTAAAGTGATAGAGGAGACAAACTATATTAAGTCAATGAAAAACTAAAAATTTTTGAGCTGGTTTTATGAGCCATTCCTGTGTACAACAAATAGACCTGAAGCTTCTAAAATTTTTGAAACCTCAGTTGACAACCATCTTGTCTTCTTCGTAAAATTCTCCCGTCTTTAAGGTGCGAAAGATGATTCGCACTAACTTTTTGACAACGTGGGAAATCGCAACGTTGTATTGTTTTCCTTCGTCTCGCTTCTTCTGGAAGTATGTCTTCATGGATGGAGACCAAATGGCGCATAAACGGGCAGCTTCGTGCAACGCCCACCGCAATTGGGAAGAGCCCCGTTTAACCATGTGACCGTTCTCTGTTTGATTTTCCCCAGAGGTACTGATTGAAGGCTCTGATCCTGCGAAAGCTAACAGTTGAGCGGGTGTCTTGAAGTTGTGAATGGAGCGAATTTCCGCAAGAATCACAGCGCCTAGCTTAACGCCAATACCAGGAATGGTTAACAGTGGAGAATCAATCTCTTTCATAAGCGCTGCGACCTCTTTATCAGCGGCTTCACGAAGATCCGTAAGGTGTTTGATCAAGTCGATCGTCTGAAGTAACTCAAACTCTAGTGCTGGTGAAGATTGTCCAATTGAAGAAGCTGCGAGTTGCTTAAGATCTAACGCTTCCTTTCTGCCGATTTTTCCTCGAGAAGAGCGGTGAAGGATATTTGTTAACTTCGTCAAGTGAGCGTTAGCCAGCTTTTCTGGCGAGGGAAAGGATCAGAGCATCTCGTATATGTAGCGATTATGAAGTGCGTTCGTACCTTTTAAAGTAGGTGAAAGCTCAGGAAACAGAATGTCTAATAAGCGGATATAATGAATTTTTTGTTTGGTGCAATCCTGTTTCAACCGGTTCACGTTGCGAGTGGCATACTTCAACTCGATCATAGTCGTATCCGCATCAAACAGTTTTTTATCGATATCGTCGCGTAATTTTCGGGCGATCGTCAGGGCATCTTTTTTATCAGTCTTGGTCTTTCTTAGAGAGTGTGATTTCGCAAACTCTTTGATCAAAAAAGGATTATAGCTGAAAGTCGGATAGCCATTGGTACGTAGGAATCGAAGGATGTTAAACGAGTAATGCCCAGTGTCTTCTAAAGCAATTTGGATACTCTGGCCAGTGGAAACGCTCAAGTTTTCCAGCGCCATTTGAAGCTGGGTAAAGCCTTCACGATTATTCGCAATTTGCAGGTGACGGATAAAAATTTCTCCCTCACTATCAATGACTGCTAAATCGTGTTTGTACTTGGCAACGTCAATTCCAACATAAAGCATGACAAACCACTCCTTGTGTAATAATTGTGCGCTATGATCCACGTTCTCAATGCCGATGTAACCTTGCAAAATTAAGCGTTACAGTCCTGCCATACGCTAACAAACTTATTAACAATCTGACAAAGAGTTGTGGTTAGAGCCTCCTCGAACCAGTCATCCAAATGGAGCTGTTGGAGCTAATACTAACCCACAGCGCTTATAGTCAGTATACCAATACTAATGAAAGGAAAGTATATTTAACTGACTGATTTAAATATACAAGGAGCTGACAAGTCTCGTAAGCCCTTGTTAATTGCTCGTCATAACTCAAAAGTTCATCGACGATCGCTTTTTGCGTCATTGGTCTACGAAAGGATCGATCATATTGATAATTGGAACTATCCAGATCATAGGCATGCTTAAGGAGTAATTTCCAGAATCGCTTCAATCGTCGATACTTTGTCGGTTCCGTTTTTTGAAAGCTGTTCATTGTTTAATTCGCAACTGGTTTAACGCAAGAGTGATTTGTTGGACAATGTGAAAGCGATCGGTCACGATTTTTGCGTTTGGGAAGACCGCCTTTACAAGTTCAAAATAAGGGGCATTCATATCCATCACGACGTATTTCACGTTCGCTCGTGCTTTTCGGGTGAATTTAAGGAAATATGGTTTTAAGAATGCAAGGCGACGATTCTCCAATACACCGATCAATTGTTGGGTCTGCCCATTCATAAAGACAAAACTCATTTTTCCGCTGCAGGACTTCATTGATTTGAACTCATCAAAACAAAGGACCGAAGGTAACGTATCAAAACGAGGATGATACGTTTTTAAACAGGTGTGTAGGACACGCAGAACGGTTACATCAGAGACAAAATAGCGATCGGCAATTTCTTTTCTTGTTGTAATCTTGACCAGCTCCAAGGCGATTTGAACCTTTAATTCTTTTGGAACATAGCAGTTTTCATCCACCAATTTTGTCTGAGCATTGAATGTCGACTGACATTCTTTACAGTTAAAGCGTGTACGTACCAAGCGTAATTCTGTTTTTGTTGCTCGATAAGGCAAAAGTTGGACTTTTGTTTTGTGTGAGCCATTCTTGATGATTTGTTCTTCATTTTTGATGCCGCATTTACAGCAATGGCTTTTTATATAGCTAAGTTTGGCATGAATAAGATTGGTGCGAACCCCCTCTTCTTCTATAGTCTCTAACCATTCTTCTTAGAAGAATAAATTTTCATCTGTTAAACCTAACAATTTTCTAGTACAATGATCCATGGAGATATCCTTTCTTGGTGTAGTTTTGTTTTAGTCGACTAAATTTTACTAGTTAGGCTATATTTTTTACAAAAAAAGTGTCAGTAGAAAATCCATAGATTTTCCACCAACGCTAAATATTGTGGAACCTACTATTTTTGACAACTATGAGTATTGCTGGTAAATTCAAATTATTTCGTGAAAAACAGCAAGAATATATACAGAAATTAAATTTTTAAAGTTATTGATAAAATAGGTTAGAAAGTGGTTGAGATTATCATTTTTTCATATTTTCATATTAAAGCGGAAAAGTTGACTACACATCGCCTTTTATCTTCGGTATGATAAGAGAGAAAAAAGGAGGATTATTTAGTGAAACAATCAAAAAAATGGATTGCACTTGCACTGGTCTGTAGCCAGTTTTTAACGACTATCCCAGCTTCAGCTGCACTTGTTGGTCCAGAGGACACCACAGAATCAATACCACCCGAAGAACAATCACCGGCTACTCCTGAAGACCAGGAGTCACAACCAAGTGAACCCCCTGAAGAAGCACCAACCGAGACGGTGAACCCTCCTGTTGAAGAAGGTCCTGCTGTTCCGGAAGTTCCGGAAGAAATACCAGAGGAATCTACTACCGAGCCGAAACCAGAAGATCCGGCACCGATTGACCCGCCAAAAGAAGAAACAAAACCAGCACCAACACCACAGTCGGATCAATCAACGAATCAGGAAGCAACGTCGGAGACCGTGCAACCAGCGCCTGTTGAAAATCAATGTTCGACTTTACCAGAGCTAACAGAAAGCACGCCAGCTGAATCCAATCAATCGACGGGCATTGAAATCACTCCTGTCAGGGAAACGTGGGATTTCATTAAAGAAATTGGCGAAGATGCACGAAAAATCGGTTTAGAAGAAGACCTCTACGGCTCGATTATGATCGCCCAAGCGATTCTTGAATCTGCCAGCGGTCAAAGTAAGTTAAGCCAAGCTCCGTACCATAACCTCTTTGGGATCAAAGGGAAGTACGAAGGAAAGGGCGTTACCTTCAAAACACAAGAAGATGATGGATCAGGGAATCTGTATACGATCGATGCAACGTTCCGCCAGTATGAAGATTACGAAGCGAACATCAAAGATTATGCGAAGCTTTTAAAAGAGGGCTTAGCGCATGATAATGACTTTTATAAAGGTACCTGGAAGTCAGAAACGGAATCCTATGAAGACGCAACAGAATTTCTAACAGGCCGTTATGCGACGGACATACAATATGGCGAGAAGTTAAACGCCTTAATTGAAGCCTACGCATTGACTAGCTATGATAAAGAAAAAGCTGAATTACCAGAAGGCAATGATGAGATGATCTACCCTGTGTCGAATCCAGTCGTTTCCTCGTCCTTTGGCCCACGTGGGGGAGGATTTCATCGAGGCGTCGATTTTGCGGCATCACTAGGTACACCCATTTCCGCCAGCCTTGCAGGGACCGTGATTCGCTCGGAATACCATGCGTCATGGGGAAATTACGTTGCCATTGAACATGAGAACGGGCTAACAACACTCTATGCCCACAATAACCAAAATTTAGTGACGGTTGGTCAAACCGTTGAACAAGGCGAAATCATTGCTTCCATGGGCAGCACCGGAAATAGTACCGGTCCTCACTTGCATTTTGAAGTTAGTTTGTCGCCAAGCTTGGCACAAGATCAGTTGATCGATCCTATGACTGTCTTGCCAAAATAAGCGTTACCCAAAAGAAAGTGGCTCTTTGTCAATAAGGACTGATGAGTTGCGTAAAATCAAATCTGGGTCAGAATGAACCACATTCTGGCTCAGATTTTTTGTTATCTTACTTTGATTAATTGATTGATCAAAAAGATTCTAATTCTCATGTTCTCGAATGATTTAAATCCGTAGGATACTCGTTTCATTGTCTTTATGTGGGTATTCTTCGCTTCTATTCTTCCATTGGAATAAGGATAGATCATTGCGTTGGTGATGCCTTCTTCATGGATAAGAAGGTTTTGAAGCTTTTCCCGAAAGCTGTCATCTAACGTTTCGGGAAGTTCTGCCAATAAGGAGAAAAATAAGTCAGGGTCTTTGTCTCGAAAGGCTTCAACTAATTCATGAAAAAAGGGATACGCCTCCTTTAGGGGCGCAGAAAACTCAAGCAATCGATCAATCATCATTGCTTCAGTAAGAAATGGGTATTTTGGTGCTCGGAAATTTTTCCATGTTTTGTATTCATAATGGTTGATGTTTGCACGATTTTTTAACAAAAAGTGCCAGTTCTTTTTCAGTTTTTCTGCCTGGCTTTTCTGTCCGGCTTTACGAAGTTCATTCATTTCACGGATACGCAACTCATTGAACGCTTGATTCATGTGTTTGACAATATGAAACCGATCAATCACTATTTTCGCTTTTGGCAGAACACGTTTGGTGAGCTGGAAGTAGGCGGCGTTCATGTCTGTCACCAAGAATTCTACTTCTTCTGGATTGGTACAACCTAAGAAATAGCTTGTTAATCGAGGTAATTTACGCGTAGGCAAAACATCTATTAATTTTCCTGTTTCGCCATCTGCGCAAATAAAGCTCATTTTATCTTCTATGGAAGCATGCGAACGAAATTCATCAACCATCAATACTCTGGGGAGAATCTTCTTAGATTGCTTTGGTAAATAGCTTTTAAACTCTTTCAATGTACGAATAACGGTGGTCAAAGATACCTGACAGCTTTTCGCAATAAAAGATAAAGATACTTTTTCAGTCAGTAAAGAAGCAATTTTATATCTAACATGATTTGCGATTGAATGTCTAGGTTGGACAAAATAACTTTGAGCAGTCCAATGGGTTCGACAGTTTTTACAGGTATAGCGCTGCTTTTTTAGGCGCATAACCAAAGGCATATGATTGTATTGTTCAAAACGGACAATCGTTTCCTTTTTTCCATTTTTCACTATAATTGCTTTCCCGTTTCCATCTACCACAGTAGAACCACAACTTCTACAAGCATGAGGAGCAGGCGAGAGAACAGCATCGACGACCAACTTCTTTTTCTTCTGAAGGGTCTCGTAAGAGACCTCTGTAATCATCAAATCTTTCTCTATTATTCTCAGCATTTTTTTGATAGAATCATTCATATAGCATATCGTCCTCTCAGTTGTTTATTTTGTGGTGATTTAATCATACTAGAGAACGATATGTTTTTTAATATCTAAAATGAAAATGGGACTGAAGAATCAATTCTGATTCATCAGTCCCATAAATTATAGAGCCAATTTTTTAGAGTGTTCAGAAAATGATGAAGTGCTCCCCGTCAAGTAGACAGCTAAAAAACAAAAGTAAAATTATTCAGGAATCGAGTTGCTTGATTCCTGTTTTTTATACCGCTAGCTTTCTAAACTCGTTTGGTGCTAGTTCGTTCAACACTTCCGAATAGCGATAGTTATTGTAATAGCACATATAACTACGCACAGATTTCTTTAACTCCTCAAAGTTCTGATAGCACTCTTGATAGAACTTCTCTTCTTTAAATGTGCCCCAAAAATGTTCGATCGGTTGATTATCCAGGCAGCGACCGACTCGGGACATGCTTTTAATGAACTTATATTTTGCTTCAAGTGACTTATAGTCATAAGAGGTGTATTGAAACCCGCGATCACTTTGAAGAAGCGGTCTTGCGCTAGGGTTCTTACACATGGCTTTTTTAACAGTATCCATGACAAGTGAATTATTATTGGAATGACCGAGCGCCCAAGAAACAATCGAATGATCATAAAGATCGATGATGGCACTCAAATAAGCCTTTCGACCATTACCGTATTCCAATTCAGTAATATCCGTACACCATTTTTGATTGGGCTTCTCAGCGGTAAATTTCCGATTTAATACTTTTTCAGCAACGTGTGCTTCCGTTGCTTTTATATAGGTCGGACGCTTTTTCTTGATCACTGCTTTGATTCCCAGTACTTTCATTAATCGGTAATAACGCTTCCGAGAATAGTGCTTCTTAAGTTTTATATTGAGCTGCATTCGAATTTGTCGATAACCGATCGCGCCTTTTTTACTGTCGTATTTCTTTTTTATCTCTTTGGCTAGTTTTCTGTTTTCAAGTTCCTTTTTGGAAGGTTGCCACTTTAACCATTTATAGTAAGAAGAGCGTGCAATCCCAGCTAATTGACAGAGAGGAGTGATTGAATAGTGTTTTTCTTCATGCAGTTCTGAAATCGCTTAGTAGAGTTCAACGTTTCTCACTAACGTGAGGGTCGATTTCGTCGTTGAATCTCTTGTAACTTTTTTGCGAAGTCATTCTCCATTTCTAAATGCCTGTTTCGTGCTTCTAGTTCTTTTATTCTTAATTTTAGCCGTTCCTCTTCGGTTAAGAACTCACTTGATCTGTTTCGTCCACGGTTGTCTTTTAGTGCTTCTTCTCCGTGTCGTTGGTATTTTTTTACCCAAGAATACACTTGTTGGTATGAAACATCATATTTTTCAATCGCTTGCGCGTAATTCAGTTCGTTAGCGATTGTATATTGAACAATCTCAATGCGTTCTTGATAGGTCGTTTTACGTCCGTTTATCATGGTTTTGGGTACACTGCCTTTACTCGTAGATTTTAGCATTTCCCCATTAGTATAGCTTGAAATCCATTTTCTTAAAATAGTAGTCGAAGAAAGTTGAAACACTACTGTTGCCTGCCGAAGAGATAGCTCTTCATTTATGACTGCTAGAACAGCGTTCCGTTTTAGATCACTCGTGTACCGTTTCCACGTTGTAGATTTTTTTAGTCCCTCGATTCCGTCATCATTATATTTACGAATCCAATCTTTTGTTGTCGCCCATGAAAGGGAATGCTTCTTGGCGATACTGTTCAAGCTATGGTGTCCATTCATCACTTCTGAAATAACTTGATATTTTTCTTCTGGAGAATAAAGGCTTTTCTTAGACATGCAAAAACTCCCTATAAAGTAGATTTGGAATTTTTGTTTTTTCTTTGTCTACTTTATAGGGAGCATATCATGACTTGTCTTCTGGGCACTCTTTTTTTATCAAATTTCTATGAAAATTATTCTATATCGTGTACAGAGATCTATAACAAAACCCATGTTAAGTCAAAATAGGAGATGATGAATTTTAGTATAATTAGTTTAAGAGTTCAGAAACTTAGAAGTTTTTGATTCTCTTTAATCGCCACTGTATTTTATATTTTTAGCAACACGATTAATGAGGCTAAGAAAAATATTAATTAATACTAGATTAACTAATTTTCGTTATATTTATTCGAATAGGTAAGTCGTTAATAACCAGACTTCGAATAGTGAGTAACGTTTTGTATTATATTTTGATAAATGTAAGCCTTCTTCTTTTTCTGTGGTAATTTATTAATTAACTGATTTTTTCAATTATATAGAGAAAGTACTACATCTAATTGATCTTTTAAGGTAGGAAATTTAAACTAGTTTACATTTTTATATATATACATCAATAAAGATAGATAAATATCGAGTTTCACCTTTCGTGGGTTCATTATTTGCCTAAAGCAATGCTATATATGACCTTGATAACAATACTTCATTAAAAGAAAATATAACTATAAAACTATTAAAAAGGGTGGCAAATTTATGACATTAGGAATTGCAATATATCCAGAAAAAACAACATTTGAAAGGGATAAAGAATATATTGATTTAGCGTATCGCTATGGGTATAGAAGAATATTTACTAGCTTGCTTGAATTATCTGGAGATGCAGATCAAGTAGTTACTAACTTTAAAAAGACGGTTCAATACGCAAGCGCAAAAGGTATGGAGGTAATGGTAGACATCAACCCTCAAATTTTTAATCAGCTGGGAATTAGCTATGACGATCTGTCTTTCTTTGCTGACTTAGGAGCTTTCGGAGTCCGTCTAGATGTTGGATTTACTGGTCGTGAGGAAGCTGAAATGACAAGAAATCCATATGGAATAAAAATCGAAGTGAATATGAGTTTAGGAACAAGCTATATTGACAACATACTATCTTTTTCGCCTAACAGAAAAAATTTATTAGGTTCCCATAATTTTTATCCAATGGAGTATTCTGGTTTATCAGAAGTTTTTTATAAGAACTGTTGTAAACAATTCAAAAACTATTCGCTTGAGACAGCAGCCTTTATAACAAGTAAACACGCGTTGCTAGGGCCATGGCCGTTGCAAGATGGTTTATGCACATTAGAGATGCACCGAAATCAGTCAATAAGAAGCCAAGCGCAGTATTATTCTTTAGATGATATGTTAGATACGATTATAATCGGTGATGCGTATGCTAGTGAAAATGAATTATCAGATGTTGCAGAAGTGTATTATTCCACCCATCCAACATTACAGATAATTTTTGCAGAAAATGTACTTCCTATTGAAAAGAAAATCGTACTAGATGAAATACATGGTTATCGAGGTGACATATCTGAATATTTAATGCGTTCTAGTTTACCAAGATTTAAGTACAAGAAAGCGGACATTCCAATGATGAGTTGCCCTTCTTTAAAGAAAGGCGATATTGTAATTGGAAACAATAACTTTGGACAATATAAAGGTGAAATGCATATCGTATTGGGAAATATAAACAATGAGAAACAACGTTGTAACTTAGTAGGTCATCTAACAGATGAATCAATTAAGCTTTTATCATCAGTGAAACCATGGTCCAAATTCAAGGTAATCGAAGAGAAGGGGAGGTAGAAGATGAAAAAGAATGAATTAGCTCAAGATATTTTAGAAGGTGTCGGTGGAAAAAGCAATGTGAAAGATGTTTTTCATTGTGCAACAAGATTGCGTTTTCATTTAAGAGATACCACTAAGGCCAATACATCAGATTTAAAAAAGTTATCGGGGGTTATTCAAATTGTACAAAGTGGTGGTCAATATCAAATTGTTATTGGTAACACAGTAGGCACAGTTTATGAGGATTTACTAGAAGTTATGGGAGAGGTTCCAGATAAAGGTGGAGATGAAAAATCTGAACAAGGCTTAGGGGCTCGATTGATTAGCATTGTTTCTGCCATCTTCACACCTTTTTTAGGTGTGCTAGCTGGAACAGGGGTTTTAAAAGGAATTTTAAGCTTAGGTGTTTTTCTAATGCCAGAATTTCAAAGTACTGGGACCTATGTCATTTTGAATGCTGCTGGGGATGCATTTTTTCGTTTTCTTCCCATAGCTATAGCTTTTACAGCTGCAAAAAAACTAAATACTAATCAGTATTTAGCAATGGCGATGGCAATGGCAATGGTTTATCCCATAGAAAATTCAGATGCACTGAACTTTTTAGGTATACCTGTTATTTATGGTGCCGGCTATACATCTACAGTTTTTCCTATAATAATGGCTGTTTTTATTTTAAAGTATATTGAAGGTTTTTTTAAAAAAATCATGCCGTCATTTTTAATTTTTGGTGTATCACTATGCTCATTAATCATTATGGTTCCATTAACGTATACTTTCATTGGTCCTTTAGGGACGATTATAGGTTCTCTTTTAAGTAATGGTGTTACTGGTCTCTACTCTTTTAGTCCTTTACTAACTGGATTAATTATGGGGGGATTGTGGCAGGTTTTAGTAATTTTTGGTATGCATTGGGGTATTGTTCCTATTATTTTACTCAACTTGGGAACTAATGGTTTTGACTCGTTTCTTCCAATGGCAATAGCCGGCGTTATGGCTCAATCAGGTGCTTCTTTAGGTGTGTTTTTAAGGACAAGAGATGCTAGATTAAAAGGATTATCTCTATCTAGTGCCTTAACAGCTGTTTTTGGTATAACGGAACCAGCAGTGTATGGTGTAACATTACCATTAAAAAAACCATTTATTTATGCATCTATAGGTGGCGCCATTGGTGGTGCGTATATCGCATTGATGGGAGTTAAAACATTTGCTTTTAGTACAAGTATTTTAGCTCTACCTAACATGATAGGTAGAAATGGAATTACCTCAAGTGCAGTTCAAGGGATGATTGGTTTGGGCGTTGCATTTGTTGTGGCAATGATCCTAACAGTAGTTCTTGGATTTGATGATAAGAAAGAAATTAAAGATTTTCAAGAGTTAGATGAAAAAAGCAATACTAAGCAAGTCAAAAAAGCTGAAGATACTGAAGGAATCATATCTTCACCGATATCAGGGGAAATAATCCCACTAACGGCAATTGATGATCCAGCTTTTTCCTCGGGTGCGATGGGAAAAGGCGTTGCTATCTTACCTAATGATAATTTAGTCATAGCACCAGTTAGTGGAAAAGTAACTTTACTATTTCCTACAAATCATGCAATTGGTATTTTAACTGATGATGGAATAGAGATTCTCATTCATATAGGTATGGACACAGTTGAATTGAAAGGTGAAGGATTTGTACCATTTGTTAAACAAGGGGAATATATCCATAAGGGACAGAAATTGATTCAATTTGATCCAGACGTGATTTCTAAACATGAGAAAAGTACTGTGACTGTGGTTGTTATAACAAACTCTAATCAATACTCAGGTGTAGAAGCAACAAAAACGAATGAGATAAAACAAGGAATGGATTTGTTAGAGATTACTAAATAGTTTCTCAGAATCTGGATAAATTTTAAGAAATACAACTCTAAAAACATTTCTATTTTTAGAGTTGTATTTTTACTCAGAAGCTATTTTTTGTATAAGAAAGTTTAAATTTTTCCAATTTCGATCACTAAAATAATCTGAAAAGCAAATGACGTTATGAATGTAGTCATCCACATTTGTTAACGTGGTTACTAAAATACTTGATTTTTCAATAATTAATTCCTCAGCATCCATCATTACATGGCATTTAATATTATAACGACAATATTGTTGAATTTCTTTTTTTATAAATAAGGCGTGCTCCAAATCAGTATCGACATGAATGTAAACATTCACGCATTTTTCTATTTTTGATAGCTGATCATATAATTCATACCAATGAGTAAGAAGGATGTAAAGTAATTCTTGTTGTTCATCAACAGATAGTGGAGTTTCAGATAATTTGAGTAGATAAGGGGTGAAGAAATTTCTAACAGCTGGATACTTTGCTGATAGATGTTTTAAAAAAATCTCTCTTCGATTATAAAGAATAAACGTATAATAATTTCTCAGATTTAAAACATTCATAAAATCTCGTAAAAGCATTTCTTTTGTTGATATAGGTAAGCAAATATCCAACTTTACTGCTATATCTTCGAGGACTTGTTCAATCCTTAAGTATGTATTTTGAAGTACGGGGTCACATTCCAGCCTTTTAAACATCTGATTGTTTGAATAGAAATATAAATTATTGTTTACAGGATAGAGCATATCATTGATATTTTCTAGATTTAATGGAATTCCAAATAAAAAATAGAATTGTTTACAGAATTCTTTATTTTCAATTAATGAACAGCTATTAAATTTGGTCATCTTTGGTTGGACGCGATGTCCATATTTTATCCTAATAGAATTGATATACATCCATCGCATGTATTTAGTTATCTGATTCCTGTAGATCTTAACACCTAACTCCTGGAAAAGTTTAATTACTAAAGTACGTAAAGTATAGGCTTCTTCGCCGGTCAAAAATTCCAGATCAGAATATTTTTCACCGTAAAAACAGCTAAGAAATTGTCTGATTTTTTTTTCGTTACCAGAAAGTATATTTTTACCAGATGTGATTGATAGATTATCTGGTTTTAAAATACGATTTACTCGATTAATTGATCGTTTAATAGTGGATAAACTAGTAAAGAAAACATCTGAAAGATCTTCACTACTTTGACCACCATCAAAAAAAATTTGTTGTATTATCGAAAGTTCTAAGCTTCTATTGTAAATCTCTTTGTAAACACAGCGAAAAGATTTATTGTTCGGAATTTCAAGAGTAATACCTCTATTGGTAGAAATAATTTTGGTGTCTAAATTATAGTCGTTAAATTCAATAATATAAGAAGAAATTGTGCGGATAGGTATGTTTAGCTTAATGCTTAAATTTCTGATTGAGATATTTGAACGATTTCTATTAAGTTCTTCGAGAAACGTCATCATTTTCAAATCATGATTTGATAATAAAAACTTCATTTTATTGCTCATAGTTCTCTCCTTAAATTTATATAAGCATAAATTGGAGTCTATACTTAAATTATAGAAAAAATATCATTAATATTATATCACGTAATATTATTTCATATTACCTAAGATAAATAAAAAATATGTATGATTTTATTATAAATTAGATTACTGAAATAGTTTAATTACATAATATTTTCTATATATATATATATATATAGATTTATGGCATATACAACTATAGAAAATAAGGTGTGATTCTAGTTTTTTTGAATGTAAATAATTAGGAAATACATCAAGTATTTAGGAATATATGAACTTTTTCTGACACATTATTTCGGAAATTATATTGTACAATGTATAGAATGTTTAGGAAAAAAATCTACATACAATTAATATTTGAGTTAATGAAATTCAGAGTAACTCTTTCAAAATTTAAGAAGTTAAAATGTTTTGAGCCTTTATTAATTGCTCAACCTATAGCTCCTTCCGCATTTTTCTTAATATAAAATATAAAGTCAGTTAGACATAAAATAAGAGGACGACAGGGGATGTTACAATATCCATCATCGAGGTTTCCCAATAACGTGAGAGATAGATAATTAATGACGTAAAGTATTATTGTAAATTTCCTCCATTTGAAGACACACTGTGACCACTGTCATAAAGGTGTATAGGGAAGACATTAATTTTTCTTTGGTAAAATTTTTTTACAAAAATTAATTCGCTAAAATCGTTGACAACGCTTACACAGAATGATACAGTTTACCCAACAAATATAAACCGGTTTAGTTGATGGTGAGGATCTTCCTAAATTTTTTTATTAATTGATAAACCGGTTTAGTAAATAGGAGGTACAGTAGTGTACAAAAAAGAATTTAGCGTTGTTCCAAATGAGTTTTTCACAGAATTCATGCGCTCGGAAATTCAATTTGAAGAGTACAGCAGTGATAAAAAAACTTTTTCTAACAAGCTAAGAGCAAGTCCCTACGAGCATGAATATCATATTTCTTATCCATGTCGGGAAAAATTTATTCAGGAGCAGCCGATTCGAGAGGCTGATTATCCAGATGTAACCACAGATCAATTAGTGGAGACTTTTGAAGATACAAGAGTGACATTTTCCTCATTTATGACGAATCCCACGTATATGAAAGTTGTTATGAGGGTATTTGTAACTGTAGGATCAGCAGTTACACTTCCGTTTTTATTAGAGACGTATGGGGGCTTGAAGATTTGGGTAAACGGCAATGAACAAGTTTCATTTCTTTCATATCTTCGTAATACGCCTATTAAGCAAGAGGTAGAGCTAACGTTTGGTGAAGGAGAAAATGAGATCGTTGTTTTGTTGGATGATTTAGGTGAACGAGATGTTAATTTCGGTTTTTCAATGAAAAATACGAGCGAGCAAATGATCAATGGCTTTTGTCTTTTGCCTTTCCCGAGCGATGAAGCACAAAAAGCCAAACAATTGTTGAACTCCATATACTTTGCCAAAGATTATTACACAGAGGGTGAGATTGCGTTTTATGCAAAAGCTCAGAGAGATAGTCAATTACGGGTCCGCTTCAATCCTTTAGTAAATCGGCCCAAAACAAAGATGCAAGATGGCAATATCACAGAATTTACTAACCAAGACAGATACATCGAGATTCAAGCAACAAACGAACAATACAGTATAGGAAATGTATCTGATTATCAATTTGCTAGTACTACAAAAGTAGAATTTGGGGTTAGGTTATCTGACGGTCAATATTTAACAAGAATCATTCCAATCGCTATCTATCATCAAGAAAAATATGAAAATACGATTACCTCAAATACATTGGATGGTCGAAAAAAGGAAGCGCTCACTTATTATGCAGGATTGTCGTTAGATGATATCAATGTTGGATTGTGCCGCTTGCTTCTAGACGAGATTTCGCCAGCAGATGAATTGTTTGATCAACCAGGATTTACTAGTGGACTTAGTTTGATTGAACATAAAGGGGATTGTGCAGACTTCGTTTTTGTCCCGCTACTGATGTTTTATCAACGGTTTCCAGAGAAGGTTCCTGACTTGTTAGCACAAAAAATCAAGGAACTCAGCTTAAATTTTCGTTATTGGATCGATGAGCCAGGTAATGACGTAATGTGGTATTTCAGTGAAAATCATGCCTTACTTTTCCATATCGCTCAATATCTCGCTGGAAATTTGTTTCCAAATGACATTTTTGTCGTGAGCGGTAGGACAGGAGAAGAGCAAGCCGAATTAGGAAAAAAACGGATCGAACAATGGTTTGAGCACTTCTTGCGTTATGGATTAGCGGAATGGAATTCTGTAACGTATATCCCCATTGATTTCATTGGCTTTTTCGCATTATATATTGGGGCGCCTGATGAAGAAATCAAAGCTTTAGCGAAACAAGCATTAGATTCAACCTTTGAATTGGTTTCAATCAATAGTTTCCAACAAATTTATGCTTCAACGTACGGGCGCGTTTATGAACACAATCTAAAATCCATTGCGATGAATGAGATCGGTGCTTTAACAAAAATTGCTTATGGAATCGGACACTTTAGTGATGCATTACGAGCAGCAGCATTATTTTCCTTATCTGACTATGTGCCACCTGCCAATTTACAAGAAAACTTCGCACCCCAAAATCATTTGATCGCAAGATATAGACAAGGCATTAACGAAGCTGAAACCTATTTATACAAAACCCCCCAGTATTCGATGGTGAGTTGCCAAGATTATCATTTTCAAAAGCAGGGGTATCAGCAACATATGATGAACATCACATTAGATACCTGTCAATCCGCTATCTGGATCAATCATCCTGGAGAATACAAGTATAGTGGTGAAAATCGCCCGAGCTATTGGGCAGGAAATGGGTCCCTCCCTAGAATTTATCAAGAAAAGAATAGAATGGTCATGCGCTATTCTATTCCAGAAGAAGAGATCCCCTTCATCCACTTGTACTATCCTTATTGGGAGTTTACTTTTTCTATCCAAAAGGACCATTGGCTGTACTTCGGGAACCAAACAAGTGCTTGTCTGATCTATTTTTCAGAGGTACCGAAGTTAACCAAAGAAGGAGCAAATGCTTATCGGGAGTATATCGTTTCTGGAACAGATCATTTTGTTTTTGTAAAATGCATGGCACGTAAACCCAATGACCCGATTGATATCGATCAACAACTAAAGGAGCTCAAGATAACCAAAGAGAATGGTTTTCAGGTGCAGGATGCAGAAGTAGCATTCTCTTTGATCAATGAAAAACTTTTAATCAAACAATAACATTAAAGAGGTGAAAGAAGTGCAAGAAAAGCAAGTTAACATAAAGAAGCGCAAGCAAAGTAAAAAATTTCATTACTCGTTTTGGTTATTCATTCTCCCCTGTGCCTTGTTGTTTCTATTGTTTTTTATTGTTCCATTGGCTTTAAACTTCTTCTATTCATTTACGGACTATGATGGGTTTCGGCAAATGAATCAGATTGGCTTTGCAAATTATCAAGAACTGTTTCAAGACCGAGAGTTTTATCAAACACTTAGACGCACCTTCATCTATACCTTCATTTCATTGCCCTTTAAGGTTATTTTACCACTTGGTTTAGCGGTACTGATGG
Source organism: Enterococcus sp. AZ188 (assembly GCF_050544075.1). Taxonomy (NCBI): domain Bacteria; kingdom Bacillati; phylum Bacillota; class Bacilli; order Lactobacillales; family Enterococcaceae; genus Enterococcus; species Enterococcus sp. AZ188. The sequence goes on along the minus strand of NZ_CP172943.1, from coordinate 2,847,091 downwards.
TATCTAAGGTAGTCCGCTTCAAGACATTGACGCGTGGATTGATTTATCTTCCTGTACTTCTATCTTCTCTCGTTGTTGGTTTAACAATGAATTGGATGTTTGGCGAGCAATATGGACTCGTAAACTTTTTATTGGAGCAATTGGGGTTTGCTCGTGTACAGTGGGCGACCAATCCTTTTTTTACAAAAATGCTGATCATTATCGCCAGTACTTGGGCGTCTACCGGTTTTTATATGCTGATTTACATTGGTGCTTTATCGGGGATCGATGAAGAAATCGATGAGGCAGCTTTGTTGGATGGAGCGACTGGCTGGAAGAAATTTTTCCATATCACCGTTCCATTGATTAAGCCTACTACATTTTTGGTTTCACTCTTAAGTATCATTAGTTTATTGAAGGAATATGCGCTGATTCAAGGGATCACCCAGGGGGGACCAGGGACTTCCACTACGTATATCGTTCAGTACATTTTGTCTGAAGGATTCGATAAGGCAAGATATGGGTATGCGAGTGCTGCCTCTGTGATCGTCATGATTATTTTCGCAGCTATCGCCTTTGTTCAATTTCGATTTAGTCGAGGAGGAGAAGTGAATGGATAAACAAGTGAAGCATCAAAAATGGTCTTTCCTTCAGACCACTGTCAGTTTAGCTGCAGGGATCTTGATCTTTTTCCCAGTACTATGGTTAATCATGAGCTCATTTAAGTCTTCCGGTGAATTGTTTTCCTATCCGTTAAGCTTTTTCCCAGAACAATTCTCGTTAGAAAATTACCAAAATGTGATTGAAAATGGTTTTTTTCAATATATCTACAATAGTTTCTTCATAGCGGTAGTTGGCACCTTGATCACTGTTGTGATTAATTCAATGTGCGGGTATGCTTTAGCGATCTATCGTAAGCAGTTGGGATATACCGGAATCGTATTTGGTGTTTTTTTACTAGGAACCTTAATTCCAAGCGAAGCTTTGATTATTTCTCAATTTACCGTTATTTCCTTTTTGGGCCTATACAATAGCTTGTTAGGGGTTATTTTACCTGTCGTCACCACAACAACTGGTATTTTTATGTATCGTCAATTCTTCATTGGTATCCCAGATTCCTTTTTAGAGGCAGCACGAATGGACGGGGCATCTGAGTTTCGCATTTTCATGAGTATCATGATTCCACTTGCTAAGCCTACGACGATCACCTTGATTATTTTTAGCTTTATGTGGCGTTGGAATGACTATATCTTGCCATTGCTCGTTTTGTCACGGCAAAATCGCTACACGATCCAGATTGCTATCAGAAATTATATTGGTGCTTGGAATACGGATTGGCAATCCATTTTAGCCGCTTCAGTGATTTCGATTATTCCTGTAGCGATCTTATACATTTTTTTACAAAAATATATTGTTGGAACGAATGTTTCATCAGGTAATAAATAGAAAAGGAAGAGATTATGACAGACAAAGATTATGAAAAAATTGATGAACACACAGCAAGAAAGGTTCTTGCCTACGGCGAACAGTTGATGGTCGTTGCTATTGCATTTAACGGTTCACCTGAAACACTGGAACTACATGATCATCCTCATGAGCAGATCACCTATGTACAGGAGGGGAGCTTTGAGTATGTGATTGAAGAAACGACCCAGATACTTCATGCAGGTGAAAGTATTTATGTGCGCCCTCATGCGAGACATGGTGCGCGGTGTATCTCAGGAAAAGGACATTTGATCGATGCGTTTAGCCCAATCAGGGAAGATTATTTGACAAAAGGAGAATGAAGATGAAGAAAATTGTTTCAATGTTGATGTTGACTAGTGCTTTATTAGGACTCGCCGCTTGTGGGAGCCAATCAGATGATTCGGCAAATGAGGGAACGATTACGGTCATGTTAGATTCAGAACCTGGTCAAGACGATCCTGTCGTTCATACAATGGAGAAGTGGAAACAAGAAACAGGAAATGATTATGAAATTTTAGTCGTGGGATATGATGATCAATTAACGAAATTTCCGCTAATGATCAAAAATGATGATCTGCCAGATTTACTAATTACGACGCGGCTGCATAAAGAGTATCCTGAAGACTTTGTTGATTTATCACAAGAAGTCGATATGGATTATTTTGACCCAGATCTCTTGAGAGTCGCATTAGGAAATTACAACGAAGGTATCCAAATTTTACCTACGCAAATTACGGTCACTAATTATTTTTACAATAAGGATGCTTTTGAAGAAGCAGGGATCACACCTCCGACACCAGACAATCTATGGACGCTTGAGGAACTATATGAAAACGCAGAAAAACTTGTTGAGTCTGGCGCGGTAAACTTTGGATTAGCAGTTGATTATTCTCGTGCAAGATACGATAACTTAATGTATTCTAATGGTGGAAGTATTACTGAAACGATTGATGGTCAACCCGTAGTTGCTGTCAATTCACCTGAAAATATCGCCACGCTTCAAAAGTTTATCGAAGCAAACGATGAGGGGATTGCTCCTAAAAATATTTGGGCTGGGGGCTCGCCGGATAATCCAATGAATTATTTCGAAAATGGGGATGTAGGGATCTATTTATCAGGTAGCTTTAATTATGCGAATATTGCTAGAGATGCCAAAATCGAATTTGGTGTTATGCCTTCTCCAATTGGAACCAAACAACAATCGGCATTAAATGGTGGACGTGGCTGGGGCGTTCCGAAGAATAGTCCAAATGCAGCATTAGCAACCGAATTTGTTAAGTGGTTTTATAACTCTGAGTCCACGTATAAGGAGTTCTTAGACTTAGATTTTGGCTTGCCGTTTATGGAAAATTATACGTATGAGCCAACTTCAACTTTCCAAGCGGATGATTATCAATTGTACGTACAAGAGTTAGCGAATATTCCAGAAGAGTTCTTAGTTGATGAAGCCAATCAATGGGGCTTGTATTTGGAAGATGACTATCGTCAAGCGATGTCACAGGCTGTTAGTGGAGAACTTTCGGCAGAAGAAGCATTGAATCGAGTTGCGGAAAGAATTGCACAAAATGCGGGTTGGGCTATGAAATATCAAAATGAATAAAGAAAACGGTAGGTGATCATAAGATGGGAAAAGTGACCATTATGGACGTGGCGAAATCTGCTGGGGTGTCTAAAAGTACTGTTTCTCAATATCTAAATGGACGTTACTCTTTTATGAGTAAGGCGACACAAAAGAAAATCCAGGCGGCAATAGAGGAGCTTAATTACATTCCAAATGAGATTGCTAGAAGTCTTACGTTTAAAAAGAGTAATACAGTAGGGGTTATTGTTTCGAATATTGCGTCTCAATTTACGATTGATCTTGTAAGAGCAATTGAAAGGAAGTTTGCACAGGAGAATATTCAATTGCTTCTGTGCAATACGGATAATAACCCTGAGCGAGAGCAGCAATATCTGTCTTCACTAAGCGCTCGCCAAGTGGACGGGGTCATTTTATTTCCCAATTCCGAAAATAGGAGTTACTACCAAGCACTCAACGAATCGGATTTTCCTTTAGTTTTTGTCGATCGAACGATTCCAGACCTAGAGGTTTTATCTGTAACTTTAGATAATGAATGTGCAACTCGACTTGCCACGCAACATCTCATAGATAATGGTCATCAAGCAATCGCTTTAGTCACTTATCCCTATAGCAAAAGTGGTGTATCAAACCGAAAAGGTCGGGTGATCGGCTATCTCGAGACGCTTAAAGAAAATGGGATCGATGAATCGCAAGTGAATGTATTTGAGATTGAGGAGTATCAAAGTGAGTCAGCATTTAAACAAATACTGATGGAGCCATCAATTACCGGGTTAGTTTTAACGAGTGACGTCCTCTTGGAAGCGTTTTTGATTTTCGCTAAAAAAGAAGGGACCAGGATTCCAGAAGAGCTCTCCATCGTTTCAATCGACGATGCAACATTTGCGATTTTTCACAACCCAATGATTACCACCATCAAACAACCAGCTAGTCAAATTGGTGAGTTAAGCGCTGAGTTATTATTGGATTTGATGAATGGAACCGACAAAGAAATGCTTTTAAAAGAATCACCTTATCAATTTCAACCAGAGATTTGCTTACGCGAATCCGTGTATCGGCTAAGGGAGCAATAGAATGTAAAGGAGAAAATCATGTTTAACGCAGAATTCTTAAGGAATCCTCAAGCGCTTTCTGAAGGGAAGGCCTCAGCCAGAGCTTATTATGTCCCTTATGGACTAGACGATCAATTGAACGCCTCATCACGGAAAATCTCCTTGAATGGTTCTTGGGGCTTTCGTTATAACGAAAAATTACATGTGTTTACGAAGGAAGAAGTGGCGGCGCTTTCCTCAAAGGATTTTCAGCAAACGTTAACTGTACCAAGCAACTGGCAGATGGAGGGGTATGGAAGACCTTGGTACACGAATATCCAATATCCGTTTATTTGTGATCCTCCGTATACGTTCTCTGAGATCCCGTCTGCGGTTTACCAAAAGACGTTTGAGGTAGATGCCATAAACATGCGTAAGTTTTTGCGCTTTGAGGGTGTAGACAATTGTTTTGTCGTCTATCTTAATGGGGAATACATCGGTTTTAGTAAAGGGAGTCGGAATGCTTCTGAATTTGATATTACAAAACAGGTACTTGTTGGAAAAAATACAGTAGTCGTGCAAGTATTTCAATGGTCGGATAGCTCTTATATTGAAGACCAGGATATGTGGTGGTTGAGTGGTATTTTTCGCGAGGTGAGCTTGCTTTATAGACCGCACAAAGCTATCTGGGATTTTAAAGTTGAAACACACTTTGACTCTCATTATCAAGATGCACAACTAAAACTTTCTTTTCTTGCTATTCAAGGGGAAGATGTACCATGTGAGATTCATTTAGAACGCAATGGAATGAAAATTTTTGAAGAGCATGGCTGTTTTACATCAGGGGATGTATTTAAGAAAACGATCGTTCACCCGGATCATTGGACTGCTGAGACGCCGAATCTTTATCGGTTAACGATCAAAACTGCTGAAGAAGTGATTTATCAATCAGTCGGCTTTCGTGAAATTGAAGTGATCAACGGCGAGATTTGTGTGAATGGTACGCAGATCCTTCTTAAAGGAATCAACCATCATGAGTTTCATACCGAAAAAGGACGTGCGGTGACACCAGAATTCCTTGAAACAGAAATACGTATGATTAAGGACGCGCACTTTAATGCGATACGAGCTGCCCACTATCCGCATATCCCAGAGTTCTATCAATTGTGTGATACGTATGGCTTGTATGTTATGGATGAAGCTGATTTGGAATGCCATGGTATGCTACAGGCAAAAAATAAAAATCATATAAGTGATTCAAAAGAATGGCAGCAAGCCTATCTAGATCGTATGGAGCAAATGGTCAGCCGCAATAAAAACCATTGTTCAATCTTATTTTGGTCTGTCGGCAACGAGTCAGGGAACGGCTTGAATCATCAAGCGATGATCCGATGGTGTCGCCAAGCAGATCAAACCCGTCTGATCCACCATGAAGGGGAGTCCAGAGATTGCTTATCCGCCGATGCAAGTTCTTATGAAAAAGATGTTGTCTATGCTGATTTTAATTCACGTATGTATGCACCATTAGATGAATTGATCGACGTCGCAACAAATAGGGAAATAAAAAAACCATATATTCTTTGCGAGTATGGGCATGCTATGGGGAATGGTCCAGGTTCTTTAAAAGAATATTGGGAACTTTTTGAGAAATACCCTAAGCTGCAAGGGGGATTTTTGTGGGAATGGAAGGACCAAGGGATCAAAGCAGAGCGTGATGGACGAGAGACGTATTTATACGGAGGGGACTTTGGCGATCAACCGAATGACTATAATTTCGTTTTAGATGGGTTAGTCCAAGCCGATTTAACCCCATCCCCGAGTTATTTTGATATTCAACGATGGCAAGCACCGTTGCAGTTGGCGTTGGACTTTACTACTGGAGAAATAAAAGTCACGAATACGAATCGTTTTCTCTCATATCAAAAGGTTTCAATCGAATGGGCGTATAAGGTGATGGAGACTGTTTTAGAAAAAGGAACACTTGTGCTTTCCGTTCCCGCTAATGAAACAGTGGTGAGCCGTGTACCCTTTGACCGCACAGCTTGCCAAAAAGCCAATTTATTTAAAGCAACGATCACGGAGGATGCTTTAAATGAAGGGGATTCATTGCCCTTGTTCGTGGAATCGGTAGAAAGACCTTTAGCAGTCGTGAGCAAAGCTGATCATTCGTTGCCATTTGATCACTTTGAAGAAAACGACGAAAGGATCCTGGTAAACTTCGGTGCCTATACGTTGCGAGTGAATAGAATAAATGGTCAATGGACACTAAACCATGCAGGAAAATTACTCGTGAAAAGTCCTAAAAGTGTGTTTTGGCGTCCGGTGACAGACAACGATTTTGTATCCGCAAAAAACTGGCGCAAATTCGGTGTCGATCGGATACAAACAAACCTAGTCGCTATAGAATGGTTCTTAGAAAGTTCGAATCATTTTAAGCTTTTGATCGAGGAGAAGCATGGTTCTGCTGGGAATTACTGGCACATTCACGAGAAAAAAGAATTGGTGTTTTATTCTGACGGTCGGATCGAGTATCGAGTTAGTGGTTTACCGAAGCACCAATATCCAGAAACATTGCCGAGGATTGGGTTAGAATGGGCGCTATCAAAGGAGTTTGTAAGAACCCGATGGTTAGGAAGAGGACCGATCGAGTCATATCCAGATGCTGAGAATGGCACCTATGTTGATGTGTTTGAACAAGCAAGTGATAAAATGAGTTTCCTCTATCATTTTCCTCAAGAGAGCGGCAATCATATGCAGACAAGTTGGGTAGAAGTGAGTGCCGAGAATCAGTTAAAGCTTCGATGGGCAAGTCACCTACCGTTTCATTTTAGTCAACATCAACAAGCGTTAGCAACGATCGATACGGCACAGCATATTCATGAACTGAATGATTCAGAGTGTATCTGGTTTTATACGGATCATAAACAACATGGTGTAGGCTCAAGAAGCTGTGGTCCTGATGTATTGGACCACTATCAGTTAAAGCTTGAAGAATACAAATATGAAATAACTTTTTTCTTTGAATGAAAGAAGATTTGTTTTTAACAAATTATTACTTTGAATGAATTTTATTTTTCCGTACGAATTAGCTTCAAATTGTTAAAACGAATATATGACTGACCCAAGATTCTCTAATATAGCTATCTTTTTCGAAAATACAATTCTTATAGTTTACAATGTTAGTTTTTTAATTTTTTTTGATAGTACAGGTACCCATTTTTTATTTCAGCATGCTGATTGCTTTAGTGAGGATGCTCGACTGGTTTCTGACCTTGTCTTCCCCCTCAAATAATGTATTAAGTGGAATCGAAAAAAGCCTTCACCATTCTGAAGGCTTTTTTCATGTCAATCTTTTCCCGTCCATAATTCTCTTGTATTTATAAAGGTATAGATGTTTTTTTTTAACTTCTCTATATTATATTCGCAAGCAGAATTTATAGGACTTTTCTAAGGTAATCCCTCCAGGGATCTCAATGATGAGAATTCTTAAACTAATTTAAAATAATAAAAATAAATATTATTACTTTGAGAAAAGTATAATGAAAAATATTTGAAAGTATCTTAATATATCCGATTATTATGGACAAATATATTTTACTAAAACGTTAATGAGAATTGTTCTCAATTAAAAAGATTATATGTTATAATTAATCAAAAAATATTAGGAGATAACAATGAGAAAAATAAGTTTTATCGTTATTGGATTGTTTACATTTGGCTTGGGGACATTAGGGATTATATTACCATTTTTACCTACTACAGTTTTCTATTTACTTACAGCTTTTTTTTGGATAAGAAGCTCAGATCGTTTGTATCAAAAATTTATTCATTCCAATGTCTATACTCAATATGTTGATCGTCCAATTATTAAAAAGCAAATTACTAATAAGGGAATTTTTAAAATGTTTATTACAATGTTTATTGTTTTTTTAGTTCCTTGTATATTGGTCGATAATCTTGTGATGAGAGTCACAATGGGAATTGTTTATCTATTTCACCTTATAGGTATTACATGGTATTTAAAAAGAAAGAGTAAGACTAAAATAATTGATGGAGCAAGTGAATGATTGATAAACGTTTATTCCAACTGACCAACAAAAATAATTTAATAGAGATTGTGTTTTTTCGAATTCTTAACTTAGCCTGTTCAATTATACTTTGGTTTCTTTTTGCAAATTATTTAACACAATTGATAGAGGAAAAGGCAACTTTGAATGGCTTATTTTTTGTTGCAATTTTAATTATTTTATCAATAAAACTAATGTTACTAAAATATCTAGAAATTCAAATCTATCGTTCATCTGCAGAATTACGAATGAATATTAGGGATCAAGTAATCAAAAAATCTTTTCGTTTAGGTAAAGTACAGTCTTTATCGACTGCTGAATTAATGCAGTATGCGGTAGAAGGAGTTGAACAGTTAGAGATTTATTATTCAAGATTTCTACCTCAATTATTTTATTGTATATTTTCTTCAATGCTTATCTTTATGATCTTATATCATTATGGTGCATTTCCGGCAACCATCTTACTTCTTTGTATGCCGCTAATTCCATTGATTATCATGGGTGTTATGAAGGTTGCCAAAAGAATCCTTGGTAAATATTGGAAAAATTACACTGATCTTGGAGTATTATTTAAAGAAAATTTAAGTGGGCTAAGCACACTTAAAGCTTTCAATCAAGATGAAGCACAACAGAAGAGAGTGAATGATCACGCTGAGACATTTCGTAAATCTACAATGTCTTTATTGTCTATGCAGTTAAATTCTATAACTATCATGGATATTATTTCCTATTCTGGAGCAGGATTAGTCATAGGAATAGCATTTAATGGATTTACTGAAGGTAGTGTTAGCTTAAATGGCATACTTTTATTCATATTGCTAAGTGCAGAATTTTTTATCCCTATGCGCCAGCTGGGATCCTTGTTTCATGTAGCAATGAATGGAATTAGTGCGATGGGGAAACTATTTGATTACTTAGAGACAGAGGAAGTTGCCTATGGGGTTGAACCATTTGAAGAACAATTAGAGAAACTGGCGGGATCGTTTTCTTTTAGCTATGGAGAGGAACAAGGTAAAAGTATTCTTCAGGTTTCCTCATTCTCATTAAAAAAAGGGGAGTTAACCGCATTTGTAGGAAGATCTGGTTCTGGTAAGAGTACATTTGCCAAATTAGTTAGTCACCGGCTATCTGGTTACAAGGGATTCATTAATTGGAATGAGACAGAAATACAAAGCATAACTAAACAAGCTATTCAACAAAAATCACTTTACGTTGATTCCCATGGCTATTTATATCAAGGAACGGTAAGAGAAAATTTTAAGATTGTAGATGATTCAATAAATGATGAAAAAATCTGGAAAGTACTAGAAAAAGTAAATATGGCGGATTTTTTCAAAAGTAAGCCAGAGAAATTGAATTTTCAGTTATCTGAGAACGGGCGCAATCTTTCTGGTGGTCAAAGGCAGCGGCTTTTACTAGCACGTTCTTTACTAAAAGACGTTGATTTTTATGTATTTGATGAAATTACTTCTGGAGTTGATCAAGAAAGTGAAGAAGTGATTTTGAAAGTAATTCATCAAATCTCGAAACATAAAATCGTTATTTTTATTTCTCATCGTTTGTATAATGCATTGAAGGCAGATAAAGTTTATGTTTTCCAAGATAGTGGTTTGAAAGTAGGAAGCCCAGAAGAATTGTTTGAGTACTCCTCTTATTTTCAAACATATTTTAAAGAAGAGGAAGAAATTCTTGAAGGAGATTATAAAAATGAAATTTAAAGAATTACGTTGGCTTCTGGGGTTCGCAAGACCTCTTTCCGGGAAAATGATTTTAGCTGTTATTCTTGGAACTATAAGTAATCTATCGGTTGTAGCAATCCCTTTACTAGCAACATTTGAAGCTCTCTCGTTCATTAACGACAGAGATATAAATTTCCCCCAATTACTATTTTTTTTGATAATACTTGGAGTGATTCGAGGAGTAAGTCGCTACTTTGAACAATACTTAAACCATGATATTGCTTTTCGATTATTGGCAAAAATACGTGAAAAAATATTTAATACAATTCGAAATTTAGGACCTGCTAAAGTGACGGGAAAACACAGTGCTGAACTAATTACGTCAATTACGAGCGATGTTGAATCTTTGGAAGTATTCTTTGCCCATACAGTTTCGCCCGTAATGATTGCTTGTTTTACTACGTTAGGTACAGTTGGATTTTTAAGCTTTTTTAATTTGTGGTTAGCTTCTCTATTATTTGTAGGACAATTGATTGTTGGTGTATTCATTCCTACTTTTAGTTACCTTTATTATCAAACGATTGGAACAAAAATGCATAAGGCCAATTTGAAATTAAATCAGGGTGTAATTGAGAACATTGAGAGTATATCAGAAATTATTCAATTTCAGTTAGAAGAAAAAAAGTCAAATGAGTTACGCAGAGCTGGTTGTGAATTAAACCGTGAGTATCGAAAGAAATTAACACAAGGAACGTGGTTGCAGTTTTTAAGTGAAAGTGTATTAATTCTTACTTCTTTTTTTATACTTATTATTAGTATTCATATGAATTTATCTAAGGATACGTCGGTAATTGCTACTGTCTTAAGTTTAAGTTCATTTGGATCAGTTCTTGCTTTGAATGGTTTAGGAAATTCCCTGTTAACAACAATGGCCAGCAGTAGAAGATTGTTCGAGCTAATTAATGAATCACCGAATGTGATTTTCCAGAACCATTCTACTAAGATAAATCAAGTAGAGAGTCTAGAAATAAAAGATCTTTCTTTTTCACATGAACAACAATCGATTTTTAAGAATCTATCATTTAATTTTGAAAAAAATGGGATTATTGGTGTTGGAGGTGAAAGTGGTAGCGGTAAAAGTACATTAGTAAAACTTATTCAAAGATACTGGGACCCAGATGTTGGGACAATTCAGGTAAACCATCAATCAATTCAACAACTATCTGAAGAGGCATTGCATGAATCGCAAGGAATTATGGAGCAGCAAACATTTCTCTTTGAAGCTACGATTGAAGAAAACATTCGAATCGGCCGAAACTATTCCCTTGATGAAATTGATGCTGCGTGTAAAAAAGCCCAAATTTATGATTGGATTATATCGCTACCAAGTGGTTACCAAACAAGAATCGGAAAAAATAGCCTGACACCTTCAGACGGAGAACGACAAAGAATCGGGTTGGCACGTTTATTTTTAAAAAGGGCTCCCGTACTTCTACTGGATGAGCCTACCAGTAATCTGGACTATTTGAACGAAAAAGCTATTTTAAAAACAATTAAAGAACTCGCACAAAATCGTTCTGTCCTGTTAGTATCTCATCGACCAACGACTCTAGCTATTAGCAATCGAATAATAATTTTACATGAAACTAAGGGAAACAATTGAAAATGTAAATTTTTAATAACAATTGAGGATTATGTTAGATATTTCTTTGAAAATATTATTTACAAATATCTAAATAGTTCAGCTATTACCTGTTGAATAAAGAAAAAAGACAAGCCTTATAATTATATGGCTTGTCTTCTGTCTACGACGAGTATAAGGAGGATATTCGTTTCTTTGTGCGCTTATTTTCTTGGAATAAAAAAACGAATTCATATAATATTATACTATTTTTTGACTGGAATCATGTTATTCACTCTTCAATTGACCAATTTTCCTTATACTCTCAAGAGACTTATGTTATTACTCTAAATTAACTTTTGAATCAAATTTATCTATTATCTACTCGTATTTCTTTAATTTTAAATATAATTTTCTTCTTAATATTACTTTATTTCTTCTCTTTGTAAGTTAGACAAATCAAAATTTTTTTCATCATCCTTTATAATAGAATAAATGTATTCTAAACAACTCATTTTAAATATAAAATTTGAAAAATAGGTTTTACTAAGTATCATATATTTGTCACCCTTTTTATCTCAGAAAAAAACTGTATTGAAATTGTACAAAAAAATCTAAAGCTCAATATCTGATATAGAAATGGGTTTGGATAAATAGTATCCTTGTTGCAAAAAAATTTTCCTTAACAACAAGTCTCGATGAAGCATAGGAGTATCAACTCCTTCAACAATAATCTTAACTTTTCGAGTTTCAGAAAATTTTTCCCAAAAGTCGATCAAAAGTAAAATTTCTTCTAAATATAATTGTTTAAAAGACAAAGTAGAGAATTTGATTACATCAACACTCTCCATAAGTCTAACTATGTTTTCAAGTGTGTGGATACCTGTACCAACGTCGTCTAAGGCAGTGCTAAACCTCATTTTTCGTATTTCTATAATTGATTTCGCTAATAGTGCATCCGAGTGTCTATAAATGGAGGGATGTGTATCATGTTCAGTTATTTCGATTAATAATTGTTCATGATGCATTTTTAATTTATCAAGCATAGAGAACGTTTCAGAATAATATAGTTGCTGAGGATGGATATTTATACTGATTATTTTTTTCGTGTGATCAAGTATACCTTTGATTTCTGTGTAGTACCATTTTAGTAATTCGGCATTCAATGTTTTAGATAAAATGACTCTATCAAAAAATTCAGTAGGAAAAACTTGTGTTTCTTGAGTTCTCAACAATAATTCATAACCAAATATTGGATTAGCTGAATTCGAGAAATCAAATAGTGGTTGTGCTGATAAATATAAATTCGAGAAAATAGATAAAGAGTCAGTCATTTCCATTCATTGAGCTCCATTCTTGTTTTGTAACCTGATCATAAATCTTCGTTTGATAGGTAGTAATGTAAAAAAGTAGATATGACTTTAGATATAATTAAAGGGCATTGAAAGCATAAAACTAGATTAATTCTTCCAATGCCTATATTAGAGGATTAGCCTTACCTAATTGTTTTCTGGAACAGAACGCAATTGCCAAGAAAGAGTACTAGTATATTTATCAGCATTTGGAGAGGCACTTGCTGGCACAAACAGTGAAATACTTTCTTCAGCTGTGGTCCCATCACCGAAACGATAAATCCAGGTTCCAACTCCTTCTGTTAAAGACGCATTTAATAATATTTTCTGTACGCCTGGTATCAATTCTACGGAGTCTGGTTGTGCAATTTCTGGAGGATCATCTTGATTTGTTGATGTTAATTGTTGATTAAATAGACTAATAGCTGCGCCTTCTAAAGCATCGTTGGCTGTATTCATGAATTGTTGATTTTGAGTAACTGCTAACTGCCAGCTTCCACGATCTTCTTTAGAACGTTGATCAGTAATTTGTACATAGTTAGGCCGTGTTTCTGAGACATTACTAGTTTCATCACTAATTAATTGTTGGGCTTTGGCATAATAGGTTTTATCAGAAACAGCAATTGATTGACTGCCAAAATCAAATGAGGATACAAAATCAATGCTAAATGCTCCTTGATCTTCCGGTAGTTGAGGCTGGTTTTCAGGCGTTACCTCTGTTTCTGGGTCAAGTGGATCAACTGGCAATGGAGGCTCTTTGATGGCAGACACAATGGTAGACGCTTCTGCAGATTTTCCGTTCAAGAAGGCAAACACTGTAACCTCGTTTCCTTCAGCAAAATAACTATTATCAGGAAGTTCATATCGGTATTCACCATTCTCATCTGCCATGGTATGATACATTGTACTTGAAGAGACATCCGGAGATATGATAGTTCCTTCAGGAATAGCAGAATCCCCGGAAAAATATAAGACACTATTGGGTGTTGCTGTTCCAGTAATTACGTGAGAACTCGACTGTGTTTTATCTGCAGTCAATTCATTGATAGAAACTTCTACATCTGCTATTTTTTCAAATAGAACGCGTTGCACATTTTTAGTCGTAAAATTTTGTTGAAAAGTATCAACCGTAGTTTGTTCTATTGATGAAACAGAAGAGATCGTAGGCGCATTTCCTGCATAAGAAAGAGAAAGGTTGAAAATAGGTAACCAAGTAAAGTCGGGTTCTGATGTAAAATTATCTCGGTTCCAAAGTTGCACATTTTGCACATCAATTTGTAGCTTCCCACCACTCCCAGCAATATAAATCAGACCATTGGTGGTAGCAGTACCTGAAATAGTTGAAGTTCTTTCCAAATTTACGTGATCTGCATCAGAAAATTCAAATGTAGAACCAGCTGAAGCAAAGTATAGTAAGTATTGCGATTGCGAGGTACTATCACTTTTTACGTCAAGAATTCCATCTTTTGCAACAGAAAAAGTAGCATTTCCGTTTACATAAATAATGCTGGAAGTAGAAGTTCCCATACCTACTGCTGTAATATCCAACTTTCCTCCGTTAGCTATTTCTAAAATACTTCCGGCAGCCATCCAAATTATATTATAGTAATACCCATTGGCATTGCTTTTTGTACCAGAAGAATTAATAATTACTGAAGCTTCTTCATCGATTGTCAGTGAAGCGCCGGTAACTCTTAATGAAACAGCCGAGCGAAGTGATTGAGGAGTTAGAATCATCTCTGCACCGTCTTCTACTATTACGTCGCCTTGCCTAACTAAGAGTGAAACACCATCTGCTTCTCCGCCGGAACCGTTTGAAGTAGCCTCTAGTTTTGAGTTTTTTTCCATTGTAAAATTATTATTCGGATGAGTAACTGCCCCAAGATCAAGATTTCCTGCACCAATTGTTTCCAAAATAATATTTGCATCTTCAAGAATAGTAAGATTAGAAGCGTATATATTTGTTTGGTCCGTCGCAATTGTTTTCCAAGTACCAAAAGAAGATGTGTACTCACTTACTTGTCTACTACTTGTGCTTCCAGAAAGGTAGACACTGCTATACGGGGAGTGGATCAATTGGTTACCAATATTTGTTATATTATGATAAGTTATACTACTAGCAGTCTGGTTAGCAGTATTCAAATCGTTAAATGTAATAGGACCATAGTAATTCCCGTGGTATATTTCTATATTACTTAAGGTTACATTCCAGGGATTACTGCTGTTTGCGGTAGTATTGTTAAAACAAAGTGCTACAGAACGAAAATCTAGCTGGTGATTGTTACCTTCGATAACTAAAGTTCTAGAAATACTACTGGGGCTTAAATAAACATAGGTTGCACCACCACTGGTATTTGAAGTGGTTCCTGTTGTAATATCAGTAAGGTTAAGTCTTGGGTTTGTAGGAGTTACAAAATCAGAAGTAATATTGATTGTTGTTATCGACACATCAGCAAAAGCACGAACAAATTCTTCCCATGTAGCTACATCTTGAACAGTACTCTCATCAAAAGTACTTATTTCCAGATCTGAAGATTGCTCAACATCTGTAGAACTTGTAGTACTTAACTCTTCAGAATTTCCCACTATCGAAGACTCTACTTCTTCCGTAGATTGGACAGTTTCTCCTGCGACATTATTGAGAATATCATTACTGATATTAACCGAAATATCGTATTCTTCTTCAAAAATCACAGTGAAAGTACCGGCTTTATTAGAAATGAAGGGGATACGATATGAAGTTTGTTCTTTTTCAAAATAGACTGTCCAACCTTTGTCGTTCTTTTCTGATGTTTCACCACTAGAGAGTTGTTCTGAAACGATAGAGATATTATCTGGAACGTAAATATTTATTTCTGTCATACTTACATTGCTTGTAAAAGTTATCCAAAAAAGTTCATTGATTTTTTCTGATAAAGCATCGTAATCAAAGATAAGTTCAGTATCATCGTTTTCGGTGATTATGGGAGACAAGTCGTCATCCAACTCCTCTTCAGAATTAAGAGAGGAGTCGGGAGTTAGGGTGTCATCCGTTAATTCATCAGTTAATGTTGTTGTTTCTTGAGTAAACTGAGAGGTTGTAGTAGAGAAAACAGTGATTGGTTGAAGCATTTGACAGGACAAGAGAAGAATACTTAATAAAGAAAAAATTTTTTTAAGTCGTAAGAACAAGTACCTCACTCCTTTTCTTTGTTTATTTTTTTCTTTTGCCAAAATAAATAGATACAACAAGCTAACAAAAGGATAATTAAACCGATCAGTCCGATAATCCACCAATTAATGCTCGTGTCTATTGTCACATCTGAGCGGTTCAATGAGCGGGCTTCATCTCCGTCAATAGTAAATTCTTTTGTCCATGTCCATGTCTCATCGCCCGAATGTGCAGTTAGATTTAAAATGTAAGTGCCACTATTAAAACGATCACCATTTAAAGAAATAGGAAAATCAAAATGAGAATTCGGAGCCATCTGCATTTGCTCTTGGCTAGCCTCATATAATAAAGTATCATCACCTTTTTTATGAACAGTTGCTTCAACTGAGAGTCTATTCACAAACGTAGGCATAAAATTTTGAATCGTTGCACTGATCACATTTCGATAGTTTAATTGATCTGCAAAAACATCGAGTAATTCTAAATTTGGTATCACAGTAGACCGCTCGTTACTTACAACTACTCCAATCACATAGGAAAATTCATTTGTGATGGATAGACCTTCCGATGTTTTCGTATCTGTTTCGGATTCCTTTGGAATTTCACGTATTTTTAGACCACCAGCTAAAATCCCCTCAAAAGATTCGTTTGGCATGTTTAAAATTGCCTCTATCGTTTGTGTTTCATTTCCTTTTAGTGTGATAACTTCTGGGGTCGCGATTAACTCGTTCAGTGAGTATGAAAGCGTGGTATCCGTAACCTCATCATCTTTACCATATTCGACCACACCTTGAACGTTTGTATAGGCGGTATGAGCGGTGATTTCTATTTGAATCTCTTGATTTGTTGCATTCTGCAAAGTAAGAGCTAACACTTCTTGATCACCTTTTTTTAAATTCAAATCGAAGTAACCTTTTGTTTCATCGACTTGACTATCAGGATAAATAGGCGTCACATAGAAATTCAAAGAATTTTCTTCAGCATTTGAGATTACAGGGAATATGATAAGTAGCATCGAGATGAGAAATCCGAATAAATAAAACTTTATGTAGCTGTTCCAATTAAGTTGTTTTGACAAAGAAACACTCCTCTATTATTAAGAAAAGCAGCATCACAATAATAAGTAATACTGCTTTTCTGGTCGTTGGCATAAAATTTTTAATTAAGCATCTGCTCCGGGGGTTGAAGTTAATTCCCAAGAAAGAGTTGATGTGTAGGTCGTTGCATCTTTTGCAGTAGATCCTGGTACAAATAACTGAATTGCACTGTTTTCAATGACTTCAATAGAGTTATCAGCAGCTTGAGTATTAAGATCTGCTTGGTTTCCCCAAACAACAGATGAGACACCTGCTCCTTGTCCTGTTTCTGCAGTCATTACGGGCACACTACCAGCGTTTGGAATCAACTGCAGGCCAGATGTATGTGATGAAGGAGCGTTAGTTGTATTACTTCCTGCATACTGAATGGTTGGATCATTTAAAGAAATCTGCGCCCCTGTTAAAATATTGTTTTGAGTGGTCGAACTGAAATCGCTGATGCTAACACTTAAAACCCATCCAGCATTGGAGCCACGAGTATCTTGAACCTGCGCAAAACTAACATAGGGGACTTGTCCAGATCCATCAGCTAGATTTGCTGTTTCAGCGACCATATTATAGGTTTGGTCTTGATTGGAAATGACTTGTGAACCAAAGTCCATAGTGACTGCTTTTACAAGAGAGAGCGGTCCTGTTGTTCCTGGAACTTCAGGATCAATTTCAACATCAGGATCTGTTTCAGGTGGAATAACAACAGATTCCTCATCAGTATTTGGTGTGAACTCAATCTGACCAGTGGTTGTCACATCTCGCACTTCGTCTGCAGAAGCTAATGTTACTCCGCTAATTAAAAGTGTTGCCATTAAAAACGTCGTTGTTACTAATTGAATCTTTTTCATTTTTAAGTTCCTCTTTTCTTTTTGTTAGTAATAAAAACAGTAAAACTAATAATATGATAATCCCCAAAAGTTTAGATTTGACATCTGTTGAATCTGATAATTTTGGTAAAGCTTTTTTTGAACTATACAACTTTTCAATAGAATCTTTTTCTGATTGAACACCGTTAGGTGGTTGTGGTATTGGAGAAAGCGGTGAATCGTAAACGCCGGTAAACCCTAGTTTGGCAACGGTATTAGTAGACTCTAAATTTTGACCGTGACCAACCATGGGATCTAAGAAAAATAAACTAAGTAAGAAAAATACGAAAATAGTTTTTTTTTGAGTCTTTCTCACATCATTTTTCACCTCCTTACATATAGAATATTTTTATTTATTGTCTATAAAATTATTGAAAAATAGCAATGAATAGGGAAAAGGGTCATTTTTTGCTTTACCAAAATTCTCTAAGTAGTAATATTTGCTATCGTTTTTGACAATGGTAACTATTTCACTATCATTTAAGGACATAGCTTCTAAACATTGGCATAATTCATAAAGAATTTGAAGCTTAGCATCTATACTCAATAAATCGGTTATATATTCTAAGGGTTCTTTTTTTATGTCATATTCTGCAAGATCTATGAATTCATTCCTTATAGACTGGTATTCAAAAGCTAGTGTTGGATGTCTCTGTAAAAAAATAGACTCTTCAAAGTAATCATCAAAGTATGTTAAATACTGTTCTATCTGATTCATAATAAAATTCACCCCTAGTATTTATATAAAAATTATATCTTATTTGTGATGTTTACAACTATTCAACATTTTTGCTTTTTTTGAAATTTTGACCTACTATATGATAAACCAATCATCTAATATTTATTTTATTAACAGTGGAAATCCTTATCGTTCTATCTAGTCTACAGGAGGAATCAACGACAAATGATCAATTTGCTATCTACCCGACATAATCAATATTTCACAATAGGAAAAATTACTTTTGAAAATAAACAAAAAAAAACCTTTCTTTGTGAAAGGTTAGGAATAACAATGAATACGTTAGAAGTTATAATTGAAGATTTTAACAGACTTTTCTCTCCTATAGAATTAGAGAGCAAAAATCAAATTGTTACTTTAAAAATTCCAGATTACTTGTCTTATGATTATTTCATATCAAGAGTATTTTCAACAAGTTTAGAGTATCAAATTTTAGAAAGTATTTTCTTTAATAATACTTTTACTTACGATCAGTTAGCGGAAAAACTATTTGTTAGCAGATCATCATTAATACGATCCATTAAATTCATTAATGAAGAAATATTAAAATTTGATTTCTTTATTGATACAAAACCGTTGAAAATTGTTGGGAACGAGAGAAATGTGAGATTCTTCTTTATTACCTATTTTAAAGACAAATATGGATTATCTAGTTTGCCATTTGATATTGATGAAATGGAAGCTATCAAGAAATTTTATCAAATAGGAAGTAATTTAAAAGGATTGCAACAATCAGTCCAAGATCAAAATAATTTTATGTTATTTTGTATGGTTGCCTTATACAGAGAACGGTTAGGATATAAAAGAAAAACTAATGGTGCAGATAAAAATAATACTTTTTTAAGTAATGTACTTGATGTTATTGAAAATACTCCGAATTTTATAAAAAAGAAAAATAATAATTTTTTTGATAGAAATTTTCTTAGTCAAATATTCGGAATATTTTTACAAGAAGGTTTTTTAAAACCAAATTTTTTTTCAAAAAACCGTCAATTAAATTTATTTAAAGAGGTTAGGGTAACGAAATTTATAGAACTAATAAGTGTAGAGTTGGGATTAAATATAGGGACTGACGACAAATTTTTACTTAGTCAAAATATTTATGAGATTTTATTTGGTTACTTAAGCTTTCCTAGTGAGTTTGATTTTTTAGATGATACTTATTCCAATTTTTATGAGTATCATTCATTTCCTCTTCCTGAATTGAAAAGCAAAATAAAAAGTATCTATTTTCAATGTTTTGGACAAGAAAAAGGTATCTATTTTCCCTTTGTATTTTTTACAACCTATACTCATTGGCCTTTCTTTTTAGAGCAATTACAAGTGAACAAAGCGACAATTAAAATAAATGTTTTTATTGATTTTGATCCAAGTTTTGGGGAATATATCAAAAGTAAAATAATGACACTTTTTAATGGAAATTATGAGGTTACAGTAAAAAATGACCCAGACAACCTTCCTATTGTTGAAGAAACTGATTTGTTGATAACAAATGTATATTCACCAATAAACTTTCCTAAAGAGAAAATTATAGGTGTTTCTCACTTTATAACAGATCATGATATTGAATTAATCATAAAGAAAATAGATTCGATAGCAAAATCAAAATGAGTATTCAAAATTATATCTATACAGATAATGAAGGCTTTTGAGAGTAGAAAAACAGAGATTATTAAAAATATACGGTTACTAAGAAATTGTATTATCAAATTTTATAATTACGAGATTTTAAATAAGCAAATGTAAGTAGATTCCCAAAGAAACACAATTTGATTCTGTCACATTCGTCAAAATCGCTCCATCCTTAGCGCCTTTTTTCTATAGCTTGTTTAAATGTGACTTATTATCTGTTGTAATCATATTAAGTAACATTTGAGAGGGGACTAAAAATGAAGTGCGTGGAGCCGATTCGCGACAAAAAAAAGATTGATGCCATGAAGGCTATTTTGGCTTCCGGAAAATATGGGCAACGAAATTTGGTGCTTTTTTCAATCGGGATCAATACAGCCTATCGAATCTCCGATTTAAGGCAGTTGAAATTAAGTGATGTGTTAGAAATTTCCCGTGGTCGGGTGATTGTCAAAGAACGTCTGGCCATGAAGGAACAAAAAACGGCCAAACACAATTCGGTCTTCATTTCGAATAAATTACGAAAAGTGATTCTCGACTATATTCAACCCGAATTTCCTGAGCAGCTGCAAGTACAGGACTTCAGCAATTATTTGTTTCCAAGTCGAAAAGGAGCAGACACGCCTTTGACCCGACAAAGCCTTTGGTGGATCATTCATGAAGCCGGCACGGCGGTTGGGTTGAAAGAAAGTGGTCCCCATTCGATGCGCAAGACCTTCGGCTATTTTTTGTACAAACAAGGGACCAAAACAGAGATCATTCAGTCGCTGCTCAACCATTCTTCGCAACGGGAGACTTTACGCTATATTGGGATCACACAGGAAGACAAGGATACCGCTGTAAAGAGTTTGGATCTGTGACAGAATAACGCCCTATATAATAGAAAGAAAAATTCAAGAGGTGAGAATATGAACGAAGAAAATCGTCCTAAATTTCCTGATAAATACCAATTATCTCGCAAAGAATCTGTGTATTTACTGCAGAAAAATATTTAAAACTGATTTATAATGGTGATAATTTTATGAGTTGAGTTTCTCGTTTTTAAAGACAGAAGAGATTGATTATCAGTACGTTTAGATTCATCATATAAATTGTATAGTTTTAATGGTGATAAAGTTTAAACAGTTGTTATGCTTGCTTGATAGATTCAGAATTAATTAAAAAATAGGTGAGTAAAGCTAAATTTTTATTTTAATTTATATTAGATGTGGTATGATTACTATTAATAAGATTGAAATGAGGAAACAGCTTAATGATTTTAGTTCATGGAACAAGCAAAGAAGCTAGTTCTCAAATTGTAGAATCAAATACAGTCAATCCTAGCAAGTTTAATTTTAATGAATATATGGAGGCACTATTTACTCATAAATCAGGTCATACTCCTATCCCAAAAAATTTAGATGGCCAACATGTTATGTGGCTAGGTGAAGGAGTATATGCTTTTGAATCTACAGATTATAAGCTAGCTAAAACTTGGCGAACGAGATATGGTAATCCCAAAATTCCGATTGAAGATTGTGCAGTAATAAAAATTAACATAGATTTTGAAGCTGTCAAAAATAGTATTATTAATTTCTCAACAAATGAAGGGAAGTCAATACTGTTAAAATTTTTGGATACTGATTTTGATGAACTGATAAGACAGACACATGATATAAATCCTAATGCAGCCTTGAAACTATCTCATTTGAAGAATTTGGGATATAATATAATAAAGGAAAAGTTTGTCGATGCACCTTATGCACTGGGTCTTTTTGTTGAGTTTATGGTTAATAGTGATATTGAAGAGATAAGTTCATCCAAAGTAGTTAAGGCTACTTTTTCTAAAGCAAATAAGACAAGTAACTATTTAGAGACATATGTCTGTATTAAAGATTATTCAATAGTAAAAAGTGTTCAAGTATGTTAAAGGAGGATTTACTATGAAAAATAAAAAACTTTTACAATACTTTACAGATCAAATATTGCCAATTTTAAATGAAATTGAATTTTCAGATGAAAAACAAAAGGAATTTATTCAGGCTCAAGAAACTTTGGATCAAGTGTTAAACAAGTTTAAACTACAGTTTAATAGTAATAATTTGAGGTTTTTAGAGCTAAATAATGATCCCAAGAACGTAAGTAATATTGCACTTGAAGTTCCTTTAAATAATAATTCTAATGATTCACTACCTCTAGCTGTTGCTGCTTAATTTTTAATTAGAAGGAGAGTTTAATGGAATCACCTATCACATTTAAAGGCTATAAAATAAATAGTATTAGTTATGAAACATCTAAAGATGATCAAATCGATTTGACTGAAGAATATAAACCAGATATATCATTTGGAGTAGATAGTAACTTTGAAATGGGTACTGTACAAATTATTTCAGTTTTAAATACGATTGAACGCCAATTGACTATAAATATCTCTGGATTTTTCGAATTAAATAAAAACTACACTGAAGATGAAGAAGAAATTATGAGCTATTTAGGTATAAATGGCTCAGCAATTTTATTACCCTATGTTAGAGCAATTGTTTCGGTTTTAACGACATTGGATTCTAATCAAGCAATAGTACTACCTACAATAAATGTGGTAGAATTATTGAACAATCGGTAGACAAGGATATATATAGAATAATGGCTCTTTGTCAATAAGGACTGATGAGTTGTGCAAAATCAAATCTGGGTCAGAATGAACCATATTCTGGCTTAGATTTTTTGGGCTCTTTGTCAATAAGGACTGATGAGTTGTGCAAAATCAAATCTGGGTCAGAATGAACCTCATTCTGGCTCAGATTTTTTGTTATCTTACTTTGATTAATTGATTGATCAAAAAGATTCTAATTCTCATGTTCTCGAATGATTTAAATCCGTAGGATACTCGTTTCATTGTCTTTATGTGGGTATTCTTCGCTTCTATTTTTCCATTGGAATAAGGATAGATCATTGCGTTGGTGATGCCTTCTTCATAGGTCAGAAGGTTTTAAAGCTTCTCCCGAAAGCTGTCATCTAACGTTTTGGGAAGTTCTGTCAATAAGGAGAAAAATAAGTCAGGGTCTTTGTCTCGAAAGGCTTCAACTAATTCATGAAAAAAGGGATACGCCTCCTTCAGGGGCGTAGAAAACTCAAGCAATCGATCAATCATCATTGCTTCAGTAAGAAATGGGTATTTTGGTGCTCGGAAACTTTTCCATGTTTTGTATTCATAATGGTTGATGTTCGCACGATTTTTTAGCAAAAAGCGCCAGTTCTTTTTCAGTTTTTCTGCCTGGCTTTTCTGTCCTACTTTACGAAGTTCATTCATTTCACGGATACGCAACTCATTGAAAGACTGATTCATGTGTTTGACAATATGAAACCGATCAATCATTACTTTCGCATTTGTCAGAACACGTTTGGCGAGCTGGAAGTAGATGGCATTCATGTCTGTAACTAAGAATTCACCTTCTTCTGGATTGGTACACCCTAAGAAATAGCTTGTTAATCGAGGTAATTTACGCGTAGGCAAAACATCTATTAATTTTCCTGTTTCGCCATCTGCGCAAATAAAGCTCATTTTATCTTCTATGGAAGCATGCGAACGAAATTCATCAACCATCAATACTCTTGGGAGAATCTTTTTAGATTGCTTTGGTAAATAGCTTTTAAACTCTTTCAATGTACGAATAACGGTGGTCAAAGATACCTGACAGCTTTTCGCAATAAAAGAGTAAGATACTTTTTCAGTCCGTAAAGAAGCAATTTTATATCTAACATGATTTGCGATTGAATGTCTAGGTTGGACAAAATAACTTTGAGCAGTCCAATGGGTTCGACAGTTTTTACAGGTATAGCGCTGCTTTTTTAGGCGCATAACCAAAGGCATATGATTATATTGTTCAAAACGGACAATCGTTTCCTTTTTTCCATTTTTCACTATAATTGCTTTCCCGTTTCCATCTACCACAGTAGAACCACAACTTCTACAAGCATGAGGAGCAGGCGAGAGAACAGCATCGACGACCAACGTCTTTTTCTTCTGAAGGGTCTCGTAAGAGACCCCTGTAATCATCAAATCTTTCTCTGTTAATCTCAGCATTTTTTTGATAGAATCATTCATATAGCATATCGTCCTCTCAGTTGTTTATTTTGTCGTGATTTAATCATACTAGAGAACGATATGTTTTTTAATATCTAAAATGAAAATGGGGCTGAAGAATCAATTCTGATTCATCAGTCCCATAAATTATAGAGCCTAAATTATAGATCCTGAAAAAGAAAGCCAGTGAATACAAAATCACTGGCTTTCTTTTTCACTACTAGTGGTTCTAATTGCTGCAATAGGTAGCTCTCAACTTCGCGCAGATTGCTCAAATTGTGCGAAATACTCAAAATTTTTGTATTTTGTCATAGTTTTACTTAAATTACTCTTCTTAACGTGTCTTTTTGAAGTTTAATTTTGTTTGTTTCATTAAAAGTAGAAGTTGAAAAATGGACACTGATGAAAAAAAAGACTGATCTAAAAACAGTTAAAACTGATTTTAGAAGAAAGGAGACGACTCCATGAATTTTATTATGAGTGAAAATGAAAACTAGAATAATTAAATAATCCTATAAATGAAAGGCCCTATTCTAGTAAGAAGAGCAAAATTGATTTAAGGATAGAAGGTGACTATCAGAGTTATATGAACCAGAAGAAAATTAATCACTTTAATTCTTATCAGTATTCAAGTCTAATGATTGCCCCTATCTTAGAAGAAGCAGGAACACCACTAAGAGCAAATAACTGTTACAAATACTTTTAGAAAGAAAGGAACGATTATTATTAGGTGAAATTTATTTTGTAATATTTTACCTCGAATGAATAAAGATACAAACATACCCATTGAGCGGGCATATAGAGAGGATATTGGCAATTTAGACTTCATTAGTGACCAATTCAACTTTTTCTTTCATAAAAAAATAAAAGAAAGAGAAGTGATTCTAGTGAAGATAAAAGAAGAACGTTATAACGCCCAGTTAACCAGATACTTTGAAAAAGTGATTGTAAATCGTTCAAACAATTTTTATGCTAAGAAATTTCGCCAAAAGTGCCATGAAGATTTTATTGAGAATCCCTCAATTTTGTTAATTGATTCCGAAAAAAGCGATGAAAATATCACGGTGCCTAATGTTATTATTTTTAATGTAAAACTATATATAGAGGACGACGAATTAGAAAAGGCTATTTATGATATAAATGAGAGAGAAAAATTTTATATAGTTAGCAAATTTATTTTTGGTTTAACAGATAAAGAAATTGGCCAATTGCTAGGAATCAGTAGACAAGCTGTTAATAATTTTAAGCAAAGACTCTTTGAAAGAATAAGAATCCGTCAATCTATGAATAAGAGATACTAACTCTGTTTGATATATAAAGACTCGGAGGTAGGAAAATGGAAAGTCTATATCATTTATTTATTTCAGCCAAAAAAGGTGACACTCATGCTGTTAGCAAAATTGCCCAACGATTTGAGCCTCTAGTGATTAAAAAAGCTACACAAAACGGTTATTTTGATGAGGATTGTTATCAGGAATGCATGGAGGCATTGATTGTTTCCATTAAGCGATTTGAACTTCGAGATTAAAATTTTTTAGAAAAGTGTGTCTTCTTCAAGTTGTATTTTGTTTGTATTAGTAGAAAAGTTAAATGCCCTTTGAAAATTAAATATAATCTATTAGTTACGTTATGCTAGTACGAGCTTGGTTGAGGTAACGCCACGATATGATACTTTCAATGAGCGAACATACTTACTGTCAACCAATTTAGTTACAGTTAATTCTAAATTGCGAAGACTTACTAGATATAATAATGATACTTCTGCAAGGCCGCCCGTGGATTTGGGGGGAGGTTTTATAACCTATGGTGTTTGACGAACACGACTGATAGATTTTAATTATAGAATTATAAGACTCATGAAAAACTAGCTATTAATTAGTCAAGAAAAATCTTTGGAAACCATGGAAAGCTAGCTTTAGAAAAAGAGCACACGAAATAAGCTAAAATGAATCTATTAAAAAAATCATTCATGATTCAATTTAGCTTGTTATGGAAGATGAACTTCATAAGGTTTATCTTGTGTCCAAACGGCAAAAATAAGGTTAACCAGTTTTCGAGCCGCTGCACCAATCGCAGTTCTATGGGACTTGCCTCGGGTTCGGAGGATTGACAAGGCTGGGTCTTTGTAGGAGGCAATAAAAGCAAAGCAGCTTGCCAAATGGCACGTATTAGATAAGGTGAGCCTCGCTTAGACAATTTATTTTTTGTTCCAGTAAACTCACCTGATTGATGAACAGACGCATAAAGACCTGTAAAAGCCAGTAATTGATTTGGATGTTCAAATCGGTGGATATCCCTTACTTCACCGATAATAACGGAAGCGGTGACTTCCCCGATGCCAGTAATCGTTGTAAGGTTGGTGTTTTGTTTAGTAACGATCTCACTCATCTGGCTTTCGACTTTGCTTAGTTGGTTTTCTAATTAAAGCAATTTGTTCTAACATTAATTGAATTTCCAATTTGAACACATCGGTTGCGATAGAAATACTAAAAGAGGTAGAAGCCAGTTCTTTTAATTGCGGTTCTTTTGTTTCAGCCCGAGGGCTACCTAAACTCTTTCCACTAGCTGAGTTGATAAGTGCGATCAGTTTAGTTGTATCGATCTGAACTAAATCCTCAGGTAGAGGAGATTGGAGTAATACTTGGGTGGATGAACAGTCGAAGGTATCAAAAAAGCTTGTCGTATTCAGGAAACACTTGATCTAAACAAGAAATAATCTTATTTTTTTATTCGGAAGTTCGGTCAACTACACTATGGCGAAACCGTTCAAGCTGCTTCGATTTAAAAATATCTTAATTGGATAAATTTATTGTATCAGGCAAGTCTAAGCGAATCACTTGCGCAATCAATACAGTATCAATGGTATCAGTTTTAGTCTTTCGAATATAGAAATCCCGTAACACATCAGATTGGATAGAGTTAAAAGTTGTCACTTGGAAATCGAGTCCATGCAAAGGGACAACCAATAATGTCCAGTCGCTTCCATACCGATCAAAGAGTTTTCTTGAAGTGACTGACGTTGGTGGATAAACTGTAAAAGTTTGTCACTGCCTTTCCTGGAATTCGTGAGACGAAGAGTTCTACCAATCAATTTCACCTGATCATCTAGCAGTGCGATCTCGTGGTTTCATTTGCCAATATCAATAACCCTAAAAAACTTACGCAACCAAACCTTTCAATTAAGAATTTCAGATAGTGGTTATCCTGTCTAGTCTTAGACGATATAGCCTCGTTCGTTATTCAGAAACAACGTTCTATCTAGCTCATTCATACACTGTCGCAAGAGAAGAGGCGTCAATCTTTACAGGGAAGACGAGGCTTCAAGGAGTGATCTACGACCTCTATCTGCTTACTACAAGTTTAAACCAAAAAACTGGTTTAAAGAATATCCTATCAGTGATTACTGACAAATTTATTATACGAGGAGTGATAAGATTGGAGGATAATTTCGATTTAATGGTTGGTAAGGCTGATTTGATTAATATGGGATTTAAGCCCAATCAAGCCGCGAAAATGTTAAAAGAAGCGAAAGAATTTCTAGTGAGAATTGAAGGAATAGAGTTTTATAGTAATAGACAAATTAGTGTAGTGCCAGCAAGAATAATAGAAAAACTTTTTTATTTGAAGATTAGTAAATGAAAGGTATAATTATAATAGATGTTGGTACGCCTATAATTAGAGGTAATCATTATGGTTAAAATAAAAAATATTTATCGAGATAATAGGAATGGAACTTGGTATTTTAAAGTATATCTAGGCACTGATAGTGATGGAAAAAGAGTTCAAAAAACAAAGAGGGGGTTTTCAAGTCAGAAAGAGGCTAAATTAGCGTACGACAAATATATGTTTACACTTGGATTTAATGAGTCATTTGCTAAACAACTAGGTTCTTCAAGTAAACAAGCGACTTTTGAAGAGTTTTACAAAAGTCGCTTTCTGAAATGGTATGAAAAACAAGTTAAACGTCAAACTTTTGAAAATGCACTATTTATTTTTGAGAACAAAATGAAACCATTTTATCACCTAAGAATTAGAGATATAACTAGCGAGGATGTTGAAGATTGGATGTTTGAGTTGAGCCAAACAGTTTCAAAAAACATGAGGTTTCAACCAGAAAAAACTACTTTATCAAAGAGTTATATCAATCGCCTACGAGGACATTTGAAGATTATTTTAGACAGAGCAGAGAAGGAAGGATTAATTGATAGAAATCCCGTAAATGATGTTTCCTACTTACCAATTGAAAATAAAAAAGTTGATTTTTGGGAGTTTGAAGAATTCCAAAAAGTTATGCTTCAATTTGAAGATGTTAGTATTACAAGTAAACACAGGAAATTAGTGTTTGAACTGTTATTTTATACGGGACTTCGAATCGGTGAACTTTCTGCCCTTCCGTGGAAACATGTGAATTTAGAAAAAAATCAAATCACAGTTGAAAAGACTCTAATATATTCAAAAAAAGATGAATGGTATTTCTCTACTCCTAAAACCCAAAATGCCTACCGAACGATAGGTATAGGTAAAATTTTATCAAATAAATTATTGGAATGGAGAAAATTACAGAATTTACTAGGAAGTTTTGAATATGTGATTCAATTAGACGGAACATTTACCCCACCGTATTCTTTTGCCAGTTGGTTGAAAGATGCTGCGATAAAGGCTGAAGTGAATCCGATAAAACTCCACTCTTTAAGACATTCTCATGTCGCATTTTTGATAGATCAGAATGTTCAACCATTAGTAATCAAGGAAAGACTTGGACATTCTAGTATTCAAATAACTTTGGGAACATACGGACATCTATATGCCAAATCTGATGAACAGGTTATAGATGCAATTGACAATATTCAGAAGAGTGAGGTTATTTCAGAGGGAAATGAACAGCTAGAGTTGGCTTGATTCTCTCCTGTTTTTCTCAATAACAGTAAAAAGGTTATGAAATCAACGGTAAAGTACTGATTTTTCCAGTTGAAGATGTATCGGAAATAAGCAAACTGCCATTAAGCAGGGAATGAATCCTGTTTAATGGCAGTTTTTTAGTAATGAATAGTCTATTTCAGCACTATACGAATATAATCATCAAAAAATTAAGTGTCTATTGATCCAAATCATTGGTAAAATATCTTCATTCAAGTTCTATTCCGCAATACTGCTTCCTCCTCCCAAGTTGCCGGATTCAATGGATCGTTAGAAGCTGTTTTCTGGTTGATGAGCTCTTGATAGGTATTGCTTTTCTTTTCTAAATAAGCGACTCGTTTTTGCGCTTCTGTAAGTTTAACGAGCGCTTTTTCTTTTTGCGATTGAATGATGTCGGCTCTTTCTTTGATCGTCGAATCGCCAAGGAGGCAAAGCGAAATATAATGCTTAATGGCTTCTAAAGACATGCCTGTTTCGCGCAAATTCTTGATACCAGTTAACCAATTGATGGAAGTCTGATTAAAAACCCGTCTGTTGTTTTTGTCCCTGATCAAACTAGGAACCAAACCCATATCGGTATAATAGCGAATCGTGTGTTCAGACAATTCAGTGATCGTGGCTGCTTCTTTGATAGAGTAAATGTTGGTCACGCCTTTCATAATTTGCTGAAGTCAAGCAAGTCGTTTGAACGTATTAGTAAAAACTGTTGTAGATCATTTTCTTTTTATATCGCGTATTATAGCACAGATAATTTTGTGGAGAAAAGTAGCTTCCTATTTGAGAGCCTCAAAAAGAAAAAAGGTGGAAGAAAAATGATTGTTAGAAACTCCTTGACTTCGAGTGACTCGAAGATGCTAAAGTTTAGCTAGCTTAGCGAGCACACAAAGTATCGATGGAGGAGGGAATTATAATATGAAGAATAGAAAAATCAGAAGTTTAGCAGTTTCGCCAATCGGAATGGGGTGTATGGGGTTTTCTCACGGATATGGAAAGGTGCCAGAAGAAAAAGAGAGTATTGCATCTATTCGCAAAGCTTACGAATTTGGCTGTACATTTTTTGATACAGCAGAAGCTTATGGAAAAGAAATGTTTTATTCTGGACATAATGAGGAGTTGGTGGGTAAAGCACTGTCGCCTTTTCGAAACAAAGTTGTTCTTGCCACCAAGTATCATCTCGACGAAAAAGAAGTGAATGAAAGCACAACTCTTTACACAGCCATCCGTAACCATTTGGTTGCTTCAATGGAAAAACTGCGCACCGATTATATTGATCTCTATTATCTTCATCGAATCAATGAACAGATTTCTATAGAAGAAATAGCTGAGGTGATGGGACGATTGATCAAAGAAGGTATGATCAGAGAATGGGGACTCTCACAAGTTTCCGTGGAGACACTTGCTAAAGCACATGGGATTACCCCCGTTGGTGCTGTGCAAAATCTCTATTCAATGGTTGAGCGTGATTGTGAGCGAGAGATTTTCCCCTATTGTCTTGAGAACGAGATCGCCGTCGTTCCTTTTTCACCAATCGCTAGTGGGTTTTTATCTGGAAAAGTCACACCAGATACATCCTTTGAAGGGGATGATGTTCGCAAATTCGTCCCTCAGCTGGCTAAAGAAAACCTCGTAGCCAATCAACCGATTTTAAATATGCTAGCAGAAGTCGCTCAAGCAAAGCAGGCGACAAATGCCCAAATTTCATTGGCGTGGATGCTTCACAAGTACCCGAATGCAGTGCCGATTCCTGGATCAAAAAATCGAGGCAGGATTTTGGAAAATCTAGCTGCTTGGGATGTACAGCTTACAGATACCGAGTTTCAAGTAATTGAAAACCAATTGAATCAAATACCTGTATATGGCCATCGAGGACATGTCGAATCACAACAACAATCTTTCGGAAAACAGTGGGACAAACACTAAATTAAGAAAAAGTTGGAAAAGCAGACTGCATGACAAATGTAGTCTGTTTTTTTGCGTATAGTTCATTAACAGAAATTTTTGCCATCTTACTTCTCGCAATAAATGATTCTTGTTTCACCCACTAAAAAAGCTGATCAAAATATTGCGCGATGCTTAAAAAAGAATTATGATGTGCTTATCTATTATATCTATCAAGATCCTTTTATTGCTTGGAATTATACGAAGCAACGTGAAAAAATAGAAGGACGCTTTGTTCCTAAAGAACATTTTATAAATGCTTTTTTTCAATCAAGATATAACTTGATTAAAATGAAGGAATTGTATAAAGAAAATGTGACCGTTAATATTTTTATAAAAGATTTTCAAAATCGCCATTCTCATACGTTGATGGCAGTTGACAATGTATCGTTCGCTTTGCCATTAACATACACAAAGGAA
This sequence comes from Enterococcus sp. AZ188, assembly GCF_050544075.1. Taxonomy (NCBI): domain Bacteria; kingdom Bacillati; phylum Bacillota; class Bacilli; order Lactobacillales; family Enterococcaceae; genus Enterococcus; species Enterococcus sp. AZ188. Next base: position 2,815,505 of record NZ_CP172943.1, on the reverse strand, counting down.
GAATTGGAGGAGAAGCTCAATGACTGAGAAAGAAAAAGTAGAAACAATCATGATAAAATATCATCGAAACTTCTCGATCTTACAGAAAAAGGCAACGCCTAGCGAATTGAAAACAGTTTTAAACTTTGTTGCAGAAGAATCGAACCGTAAACAGCGAGTGCTTGTTGGCTTAGAGAAAGAAGAATAAGTGGTCAATGAAAAAATTTAGGTTTCTTAAGAATGACCATTGAACAAGTAAAATCCGAGATAAGAAGCAAGCGCTTCTTATCTTTTTTTGTATCATTATGGCGGGCATGCAGTAAAGATAGGATCAAAATAGAATAAATTCACAAAAAGTGCTTGACCTAAAGTGAACTCTAGGTGGTATCTTTTTAGATAGAAGAAATGAGCAGCGATTGTTGAAACTCAAAAAATCACGATTTCCCTTTAGGATAACTTGCTATTTCTAGGTTTGACAGGAATTCTAAAAAGAGCGTCTAGCTCCGATGGCCACGTTTTTCATTCTAGAGAACGATCCACTCATTTCGATTTCGTGTCTTTTTCCTTGTGAGTAAACGCACGAATCATTCGAATATTTTTACAGGAGGTACGTACATGTTATTAGAAAAAATCAAAAGCCCCAAAGCGTTAAAAGAATTGACCAGTGGGCAACTTCAAGAACTGGTAGTAGAAGCACGAACTGCTTTATTGGAAAAAATCAGTCACCATGGGGGGCACAATGGCCCCAATCTGGGGATGGTTGAGATGACGATTGCGTTGCATAAAGTCTTTGATTCCCCCACAGATAAGCTGATTTTTGATGTGTCCCATCAGACCTATATCCATAAAATGTTGACGGGACGCGCCCATGCCTTTCTTGATGCTTCGCAGTATGATGCGGTTTCTGGTTACACAAATCCGAAAGAAAGCGAGCACGATCTCTTTACGGTCGGTCATACCTCCACCTCAGTTTCGTTGGCAAATGGTGTGGCGAAAGCCCGTGACCTAAAAAATGAAACGTATAACGTCGTTGCTGTGATTGGCGATGGTTCTCTATCAGGCGGTTTAGCGTTTGAAGGCTTGAACAATATCGTGGAATTAGGCACCAATACCATCGTGATCCTCAACGACAATGACCAATCGATTGCAGAAAATCATGGGGGGATGTATCAGAATTTGCGGACATTGCGGGAAACCAAGGGGCAAGCAGCAGACAATCTGTTCAAAGCGATTGGTTTTGAGTACCACTATTTGGATGAAGGAAATGATCTCGCTGCCTTGATCGCTTTATTTGAAAAAGTGAAAGACATTGATCATCCTGTTTTATTACACATTCATACGATCAAAGGCAAAGGCTTCAAGTTTGCGGAAGAAAATCGTGAAAAGTTTCATGCAGGCGGTCCCTTTAGTTTAGAAACAGGCGAATATATTTCTGCTGGGGGCAATCAAGTAACATACAACAGCTTAACGACGGATTATTTATTAGAAAAAATGGCGACAGATCCTAAAGTCGTGGCAGTAAACGCTGGTACACCGATGCTGCTTTTTTCTCCGGAACAAAGAGAAAAAGCAGGCAAACAATTTGTAGATGTAGGTATTGCAGAAGAACATGCGGTATCGATGGTTGCTGGGTTAGCAAAAAATGGAGCAAAACCTGTCTGGGCCGTTTTTTCTACCTTTATGCAACGTAGTTTTGATCAAATTTCCCATGATTTGGCCTTAAATCATCTGCCTGGAACGATTCTGGTATATGGTGCATCGATTCACGGCATGAATGACGAGAGCCATTTGGGAATTTTTGATATTCCATTTTTGGCACATATTCCCAACCTTATTTATCTTGCGCCAACCTCTAAAGAAGAATATCTGGCAATGTTGGATTGGTCGCTGGAACAAACCAACGCACCAGTTGCGATCCGGGTACCGGTTGGACCTGTCAACGAAATGGCAGTGACAGTCTCTACTGACTACAGTGATCAAAAAAATGAAGTGACTCAAGCTGGCACGCAGGTAGCCATCGTCGGTGTTGGGAACTTTTATGCGCTAGCGGAAGAGATCGCAGAACAATTGAAAATGCAACATGGAATTACGCCAACGGTGATCAATCCTAAGTTTATTTCAGGGGTCGACAAAGAGTTGTTGGATGCTGTGGCACGATCGCACAAACTCGTTGTCACGTTGGAAGATGGCATACGAGAGGGTGGCTATGGACAAATGATTGCCAGCTACCTGGGTGATCGTGAGATTGTCGTCAAAAACTATGGCTTAGAAAAGAAATTTTATGATAATTACCGGGCAGCGGACGTTTTATCTGAACTTGGTATCACCGTTGAGACAATTACGAAAGACGTTATGGAACAGTTACAGCAATCAATTCACTAAAGCATTCTGAGTAGTTACAGTCGATTTATGAAAAGAAGGAAACCTTGCAGAAAACATACTGCAAGGTTTCTTTTTTTTAGACAAACATAAATGAGTTCCAGCAATCGCCATAGAAACCTAGTAAAATACAGAAGACCAATGCTTTTCAAGCATAAAGCCCAAGCGCGTTAAGCATTGGTCAACGAGGACAATCTAGCGAATAATAAGGTAGTGAAAGGATCACTTTGTCATCTTGGACTATTGGGTTCAGAGACAAGGAAGAAAAGGTGTTTTTAAGGAAAGGGGTATTTATGAAATTTTTTTCTATGAAGTTGCTGGCACTGCTGTCGGTGGCAATGGTTGTCTATTCGGCACCGGCGATTTCTGCCAATGTCCCAGCGATTGCGGCAAGCTTTCCAGAAGTTGATGCGGTCTACATTGGGTTACTGACCACGATTCCATCATTGTTTCTTTTACTGGGGATTTTTACTACCAGCATGATCGAAAAAAGGATCGGCAAAAAATACACGATGGTCACCGGCTTGGTCATTGTGGCGGTTTTTGGCACGCTGCCGGCATGGTATCAGGGGAGCTTTCCCGTCTTGTTTCTTTCTCGAGGGATTCTTGGCTTCGGGATCGGCTTATTCAATCGTTTGGCGATTCAAATGATTAGTTTGCTGTTTCAAAATGAGCCGCAAAAGAAAGCCAAAGCTCTTGGATTAGAAAGTGCCGTCGGTGGTTTAGGTGGTATCTTTATGACTTTGCTGGTTGGGCAGCTAGTGAAAATCAGTTGGGAAATGTCCTTCTTGGTTTATGGCTTTGCCCTGATCAGTCTCTTCTTTGTCCAGCTGTTTATTCCAAACGAAACACAGGCTGTGACTAATGAGACGTTATTGGCGAACGTCACGGTTTCAAAAGAACGGAAACAGCGATCATTCGTTCTGGGTGTGCTCTTGTTTCTAATCGTTGTCTTATTTATTAATTACAATTTACAGATCACACCATTGTTATTGGAAAAAGGAATCGGGGACGCCACTGAAGGCAGTAACATGATCGCCGCCATTGCGACGGGAGCATTTATCGCCGGCAATGCCTTTGGCTTGATATACAGTCGCCTACATCGCTGGTTGCTGCCCATTGCGGCATTGCTTGCAGGAAGCAGCATCTATTTGACTTATCCATTGCAGACAGTGGGGCTACTCTTGGGTTGTTCTTTATTATTAGGCTTTGCCTTTCGCAGCATCATGCCTTTTTTCACCCACTTGCTGACGACTGGTGGTGAAGCAGAAGCTAAGTTTGGCACGATCGTCTCGATCGTTGCTTACAATTTAGGGGTCACGCTCGCACCCTATGCATCACGCTTGCTGATACTAGTCAGCGGCAATGAAACAGCAGGGATGCAGATGATCTTATCAGGGGGCATGCTATGTCTGATTGGTATGATCGCCCTTTTGGGAAATAAATTCTTTTTGTATTTTGAACGAGGGTAGGCATACGCTGGCGTGCTCCACGCTTTTCTGTCTTCAATTCATCACTTTCAGTGCTTTTAGATAGAAAGAAACGTGAATGAATGGGACGTGTAAAACTAACAGCAGCAATCAGAAGGGAGAACCAGATGTATCTTTTTCAAAAAATTGAAGAAGCAGCGTTTAAACAAAATGATGCAAGAAGGACGATCGGTGATTTTTTACTAGGCAATCGGGAAAAAGTCAGTGAGTATACTATGGAAGAAATCGCAAAACTGACCCATTCCTCAAAGCCGACGTTAGTCCGTTTTGCAAAATATTTTGGCTTTTCCGGTTGGAAAGAATTTGTGTATGCCTTCGTGCATGAACTGGCACACTTTGATGATGGCTCAGCAACGATCGATGTGAATATCCCTTTTGGTGAGGCGGCAGACACATTAGAAATCATTGAAAACTTGGCGAACTTGCGCATGCAGACGATTAAAGAAACAGCGGCACTTATGACGGTAAAAGACCTGAATCAAGCCGCTCGACTCATCAATGGCGCTCAAAACGTTGTCATCTATGGGCGTAGTCCAAATTCGTATTTCGGGCAGCTGTTTAAACGCAACTTAAACACGATTCATAAAAAAGCCTTTGTTGCGGATACGGACGAAGCGGGCTTGATTTCCCAAACGCTGACCCCGCAGGATTGTGCCATTCTTATCTCTTATTCTGGCAATAATTCAGAGACCTATCCTATGAAAAATGTGAAAACATTGCTGAAAAATGGTGTGCCAATTATCAGTCTTACGAGTGGTGGGGACAACTATTTGCGGGACTATTCGACGATCGTCTTGACGATTGCTAGCCGAGAAAAACTATATTCTAAAATCGGAAATTTTTCCACAGAAGAATCGATTCAATTCCTTTTGACGGTTTTGTTTGCTCAGATTTTTTCCCTCGATTATCAGGAGAATATCCAAATGAAAATCAGCAACGCTCGTTATTTAGAAACGAGTCGAAGAACGACGTTTAAAGAGATGGCAGAAGAATAAAAGGACCACACCAAAAACGGTGTGGTCCTTTTTCCCTATTCTAAATTGTTGGAAGTGGTTGATTTCAATTCGATCGGCTCACCGGCAGCAACTAGACGAATCCGTTTCGGATTGACGATCCGATCGTACAAAGCTTCAGGGTCCCCATTAAAAGCATCGATATGCGGAGCATCCACTGTTCCCCAATGGGAGAGGATCAATTCAGCATGAGGATAGGTATTTGCCAGTTTCACGGCGTTCTCAAAGCCGATATGCCAAGCGTTGTCGTTAAAGTCAAATAAGATCGCATCTGGTTGAGGCATCTCTAATTGTTCTGGTAAAAGACGAGAATCGCCAGGAATCCACAAGGAACCATCCGGAGTATCGATCCAAAAGCCGCAATAGTCCTCAATTTGGAAGACACGGTCAAATTTTGTCGTCTCATTTTGCCAAAGGTGATACGCCTTTGTTAAAGAAATCTCCAAATTTTTAACGGTGAATGAATCATAGATTTCGTGACCTTGGGCAGCAACTTGAAAGTGCTCTTGCATAAGTTCGGCAACATATTTGGGTCCATGGAAGCTATCGGTAACCGGGACTAATTTTTCAATCGTCGGAATGCCGTAGTGATCATTATCTGAATGGGTGATCAATACCGCATCTAAGTGAGGGACTGCCGCCGGTTTGATTGGCAGATCGATCAGTAACGGCAGGTCAAATCCTTCTAAGACCGGATCGACCATGATACATGTACCACGGCTGTTTAGAAGAATACCGGAGTTTCCTAACCAGCGAATGATCGTTTGATCTGTTTTTTGAAAAGCTTCTTCATGAAAGAAAATCGTTTTTGGGGGTATTGCTTGTTTCGCGTTTGTCATGTTTCTTCGTTCCCTTCGCCTGTTTTTTATAAATCCAACCTAGAATAGCCGTTCATAACAGGCTAGACCAAATCGTTGATTCAGTAAGGATTGCTTCAATGGTTGGGGGAAGAAGCAGTGGTTTGATCCGTTGTTGCGGGATCATCGGGGCGCTCTTTTTCGGTTGGTGGGTCCATTACGTTGAAAAAGCCTATTATGATCGCGATAAATCAAAAGTAACACAATCATCTAGTAAATTATATCATTGTTTCTAGTGGCTTCGTCAAGGCGATGTTTGGTCTTTTAATGGAATGGATTTCGAAAAAAGAGCGGTTTTTAATGAAAAGATGAAATCCATTTCGTCTTTAGGAAAATATATTGGAAACGCTCTCTATAAATGGTACATTGCTGGCAGAAAGAACAGTATGTTATACCGGTAAGCACATACAACATAGATTTTCTTTGAAATTTATTTAGGGGTGGAATGTATGAGTGAAAATTATCAATCATTAGCAAAAAAAATCGTCCAGTATCTGGGGGGACAAGAAAATATCACGGATGCCTATCACTGTCAAACCCGATTGCGCTTTAAAGTCAATGAAGAAAAGCGTATAGATCAAGGAGAACTAGAGGCACTCGATGGGGTTGCCAAATACATCAATAACGCAGGGGTACATCAAGTCGTGATCGGAACACATGTCAAAGATGTCTATGAAGAAGTCACAAAATTGGTTTCGCTTCAATCATCAGGGGCGTCGGAACCTGGGGAGAAAAAAGGACCAGCAGCTGCAGTGATCGATTTTGTGGCAGGAACGTTTCAACCAATTATTCCCGCACTGTCCGGTGCCGGAATGGTTAAGGCAGTTTTGGCTTTATTGATCGTTTTTGATGTGATCACGGCTGATTCGCAAACCTATTACATGCTGAATCTTTTTGCAGATGGTGTTTTCTTCTTCTTACCAATGATCCTGGCCTTCACTGTGGCACAAAAATTGCGATGCAATCCGATTTTAGCGGCTTCAGTGGCTGCTATGATGATGCATCCTAATTGGGGTGCCTTGGTCACAGCAGGCGAACCCGTTCACTTTTTTGGGGTTATTCCTTTTACATTAGCAAATTATACGGGATCAGTCATTCCGATCCTGATCGTGATTTTTTTCCAATCGTATGTCGAAAAGTTTTTGAACAAAGTGATTCCAAAATCAGTGGAGCTGGTTTTTGTTCCAATGCTAACATTCTTGATAATGGGTACATTAGCCTTCTCGCTATTTGGACCGATCGGTAGTATCTTGGGTGGTTATTTGGCAACTTTCTTTACCTTCTTAAGTGTCCATGCTAGCTGGGTTCCAGCGGTTTTGATGGGGGGCTTTTTACCAATCATGGTGATGTTTGGATTGCACAATGGGATTGCTCCTTTAGGGGTGATGCAAATGGCAGAACTTGGGTATGACAGTATTTTTGGTCCAGGGGCATTGGTCTCAAACATTGCTCAAGCAACCGCAGTAGCAGTTGTCGCATTGCGTACGAAAGAGAAAAAAACTAAGCAGTTGGCGGTATCAGGGGCAATCACTGCCTACATGGGGATTACCGAACCCGCTTTATATGGCATCAATTTGCCCAAAAAATATCCGTTGGTTGCGGCAATGATTGGTGGGGCTTCTGGTGGTTTGTATGCTGGCTTGACCAATACGCATCGCTTTGCGACCGGTTCGTCTGGTCTCCCAGCAATCTTACTATATATCGGTGATGATACGATGCGCTATTTTTGGAACATCATTATCGCATTGGTGATTGCAGCTGTGGTGAGTGGGGCCGTTACCTATGTCTTAAGTTTCAAATATGAAACAAAAGTGACAATTGATGTTCCGGAGATGAAAGCAGTAGTACTAGAATATACCGGCTTGATCAATCCTGTACCGGGAATCGTGATTCCGTTGAATCAAGTCAAAGATGACGCATTTGCTTCTGAAGCACTCGGAAAAGGATTTGCCGTCGATGAACCCATCGGTGAAGTCATTGCGCCTTTTGATGGAAAAGTCGCTGCTGTTTTTCCTACCAAACACGCGATTGGCTTGGTTTCAGACACCGGAATCGAATTGTTGATCCATGTCGGTTTAGACACAGTGGAACTAAATGGTCAGTATTTTGATGCTTTAGTAGAAGCAGAGCAAAAAGTTACAAAAGGGCAGCGATTGCTGACGTTTGATGTACAGCAGATAAAAGCTGCAGGATATGTCACACAAGTACCGATCATCGTTACCAATACACCACAATATACCGCAGTCGAACGTGTGAAAGAAGGATTGGTAGCTAAAGAAGAGGAAGTACTTGTAGTCAAAGTTTAGGAGGAAATAACATGGGATTATCAGATGATTTTTTATGGGGCGGTGCAACGGCTGCCAATCAAGCAGAAGGAGGCGTATTAGCAGGAGGACGTGGCTTATCAAATGTCGACCTCTTACCAACTGGTCCTGATCGCGCAAAGGTCGCTGTGGGTGAACTGGAAATGTTAGAATGGCAGGAAGATTCTTTTTATCCAGCCCAAACGGCCATTGATATGTACCACCATTATATGGAAGATATTGCCCTTTTTGCCGAAATGGGTTTTAAAGTGTATCGGATGTCACTTTCTTGGTCAAGGATTTTTCCAAATGGCAATGACGAAGAGCCCAACGAAGAAGGACTGCTTTTTTATGAGAAAATCTTCAAAGAATTGAGAAAACATCAAATCGAGCCATTGGTCACGATTGCCCACTTCGATGTTCCGCTGCATTTGATCAAGGAATTTGGGGGCTGGAAAAATCGTCGGCTCATTGATTTCTATGTGACCTATGCGGAAACCGTCTTCCAGCGCTATCGCGGGTTGGTCAAATATTGGCTGACGATCAATGAAATCAATATTTTGCTGCATCAGCCTTTTGTAGGTGGCGGGATCGTCTTTAAAGAAGGGGACAATCGTCAAGAAATCAAATACCAAGCAGCGCATCATCAGTTAGTCGCCAGTGCCTTAGCAACCAAAAAAGCTCATGAGATCGATCCGACCAATCAAGTCGGCTGTATGCTGGCTGGCGGCAGTCATTATCCTTATACTTGCCGACCTGAAGATTACCAAGAAGCAATCAATCGTGATCGCGAAGGCTATTTCTTTATCGATGTGCAAGCCCGAGGCAAATACCCCAATTATGCCTTGAAAAAATTTGAGCGAGAAGGCTTAACGATCAAAATGACACCTGAAGACGAGGCGATTTTAGCGGCTTCTCCTGTTGATTTTGTCAGTTTTTCTTATTACTGTTCGCGAACGGTCAGTGCCCATCCAGAAGACTATGCGCAAGCGACCGGGAATCTCTTTCCATCAATTAAAAATGAACATCTACCATCGACTGAGTGGGGGTGGCAGATTGATCCGTTAGGACTGAGAAATTCATTGAATCAATTGTATGATCGCTATCAAAAACCGTTGTTTATCGTAGAAAATGGGTTAGGGGCGATCGATACCCCTGATGAGAACGGGTTTGTCGCAGACGATTATCGGATCAACTATTTAAAAAAACATATTCAAGCCTTCAAAGATGCGGTGATGATCGATGGCGTGGAACTACTTGGTTATACTACTTGGGGTTGTATTGATCTTGTAGCAGCCAGTACCGGTCAAATGAGTAAACGCTATGGCTTTATCTATGTGGATCGAGATGATCAAGGCAACGGCACCTTGAAACGAACCAAGAAAAAATCCTTTGAGTGGTATAAAAAAGTGATCGCTTCAAATGGGGAAGTTTTATAGCATACAAAAAGAATGACACATTTCCTCGTGTCATTCTTTTTGTATTGTGTCATCTAACATCAGGAAAGGGAAGCAGCAACTCTTTTTTCACGAGCCAATGATTGGCGCTTTGCAACGGCTTGCTATTTTTTCCCTGCAAAATGCGTAAAACGGACAAACTGATTTTGGGCTTCTTCTTGTAAAAATTCTTTTGGTGTCAGCTGAAATTCTTGTTTAAAGCAGCGTAAAAAATGGGTATAGGAGTTGAAGCCGCAAGCTTCGAACGTGGCGGTGGCGCTTCTGGTTTTACGTAAAATTTCTTTGCTCTTTAAGAGTCGTTTCTTTACCACATAGGCATGAAAGGCGACGCCAGTTTCTTTTTTGAAGGTCCTTGAAAGCGAGTATGGGCTCATGAAAAGGGCTTTGGCGACGGTCTCTAAGGAGAGATCAGCGGTCAAATGCTGATTGATATAGGTAATAGCAGCCAAAATGTCTTTATTTTTATAGAGTGAGTCGGATAAAAATAGCGGTTCTTTTTCCTGATAGGCAATCGTATTGATGGAAATCAAAAACGCAATCAAATGATTTTGATAAAGTAAGTCGGTGCCATAATTGCTATCCGTTTTTTTGCGTAAAGGACGCAATAGCTGGTCTAGTTGGTCGGCATCGATCGATAAAATACGACTGTTGATGCCGCCGTTGCTACGAAAACAGGCAGTGAGATCTGTTTGGGTAGTGGAGAGGGCAGCGAGATAACTAGGATTGATATACAGGTAGGTTCGCTCGAAAAAATCAGAAGTTTGATGAACGATTCGATGCAAGACGTTTGGAGGAATCAAGATGATCGTACCAGGTTCTAGAGGGAATTCTCCGCCATCGATAAAGAAGACCGCTGATCCTTTTAAGGTACAGTGAATCTCATAAAAACTATGGTAATGATAAAGGGTATTGTTTTCTTCTACGATGTCTTTGATATGAAAGGCCTCAAAACGATCGTTGATCATCGTATCCGCACTTTGCTTCTCCATGATTGGCTCCTTTCGTACTCGTTTGTTTTTATCATACAAGAATAGATAGTAAAGTGTCAATAACTGCTATTTTTGTGTAAATGTAAGCGTGTTACGATCAATCTATCAAAGAGAAATGAGAGGATGAACCCAATGGTGATTTTAGAACAGTTATTTGTGGAAAAACGTGTTGTAGAAGAAAAAATTGATCGCATGATCGAAAATTTAACGACGATCAAGGATGATAATGGCGAATTTCTATTAGACTTTGACGGCTTGATCGTTGATGATAAAAGCTGGGGGATTTGGAACTGGCCGCAAGGGGTGGGACTATACGGCATTTATAAAAACTACCAAATCACCAAAAATCCCAAAGCGCTCCAAGTTGTGGAAGAATGGTTTGAGCAGCGGATGTTAGAAGGCGCGCCGCCTAAAAATGTCAACACGATGGCGCCGCTTTTGGCAATGGCGTATCTTTATGAAGACACCAAAGATTCTCGTTACTTGCCGTACCTTGAACAATGGGCGGAATGGGTCATGCATGATATGCCGCGAACCGATGAAAATGGTCTGCAGCATGCGACCTATGGACCAGAAAATCGCAACCAGCTTTGGGACGATACCTTGATGATGACCGCTTTGCCTTTGGCGAAAATTGGCATGTTGCTGAATCGTCCGGCCTATATCGAAGAAGCAAAACAACAATTTATGATCCATATCAAATACTTAGTTGATAAAAAAACTGGTCTTTGGTTCCACGGCTGGACCTTTGAAGAACGCCACAATTATGCGCAAGCGCTTTGGGCAAGAGGCAACTGCTGGATCACCATTGCGATTCCTGAGATCATTGACATTCTCGACTTGCAAGAAGGAGATGCGTTACGAGGCTTCTTGATCAATACCCTCTTAGACCAACTAGCTGCCTTGCAAGAAATGCAAGATGAAAGTGGTTTGTGGCACACCTTGTTAGATGATCCTAGCTCGTATGTGGAGGCTTCTGCGACGGCTGGTTTTGCCTATGGGATTTTAAAAGCCGTTCATAAGCGTTACATTGACAAAGCTTGGGAAGATGTTGCCTATAAAGCGTTAGCCGGTTTGATCGAACAAGTCGCAGAAGATGGAGAAGTCCAAAATGTTTCCATCGGTACTGGAATGGGAGAAGACTTGGAGTACTACAAAAACATCGCGATTACAGCAATGCCTTACGGGCAATCACTGACAGTTTTAGCATTTACTGAACTATTGGTTTCATTTTGTTAAGTTAAACACCTTACGTAATAAAGAGAGGAGCAGACAAAGATGATCAAAAAAGCGATTCGGATGAAGCTACATCCTGGTTATGAAGCAGAATATGAAAAACGGCATCGCGAACTATGGCCAGAACTAAAAGAGCAGCTCATAGCACACGGGGCGAAAAGCTACCAGATTTTCTTAGATCCAGAAAGCCTTGCGTTGTTTGGCTACCTTGAGATTGAAGATGAAACCCGCTGGCAGCAGTTAGCGGCAACCGAGATCAACCAAAAATGGTGGCAGTACATGGCAGAACTTATGGAAACAAATCCGGATGATTCGCCAGTGACACAGGAGTTAAAGGAAGTCTTTACGCTGTAAGCTAGACAAAAATGTTTATTTCTTAAAACGAACACGGTCGCATCAATTGTTTGACATCAATTACTGGTTAGTCAAAGAGGTAGTTCGCTCACGAATGTGAGCGGACTACCTCTTTTGTTGAAATAGCAACACAGTCATTTCGGATAGAAGAAACGTTAAGAGAGAAGTGCTTTTTCTTGCTGCTTCAAAAATTTCTTTGGTGTCATACCGGTAATCTTTTTAAACGTTTGAACAAAATATTCGGGGGCATTACTAAAGCCCGTCATCGCTGCCACTTCGTAGACTTTGTAGTTTTTCTTCAGCAGTTCTTGTGCTTTTTGGATGCGGTATTCGGCTAATTTTTGATTGAAGCGAATCCCGGTTTCTTTGTAATAGGTTTTTCCTAAGTATTCAGGATTTAAGTACAAAAGATGGGCGGCGATCCATTTCAATGACAATGCTTCATGGTCATAATATTCTTCGATGATCAGGTTGACTTTTTGGGACAGCTGCATGTTCTCGCTATCGTCTAAGCTGCCCCGCATCAAATCGATACAGTGAAGCAGCATAAACTGGAGTTCGTGCCAATTATTCAAGAGCATGATCTTTGGGGAATAGTCATCAAAGTAGATGTCTTTTTTGATGCGATGGTTTTCAAAAATTGCCGATAACAAATCGTTGACCTGCAGCCGCAATAGTTGGACAGGGTAAAGCTCCATGCGACAGGTAGAAAAAAAGTTTTCCGTAAGAACTTGGGCTAAAGTCAGTTCGCCTTTGTCGATCAATGCCAAAAGTTTTTCACGGTATTCCATATAGAGACTATTTTCATAGACATTTTCTTGTGAGATTTGGGCTTCTTGGATGACTTCAAAGGTATCAAAATAAAACTCCTTATCCAAGTTCCGCTTGCCTAAATGATAACTGAGTAAAAATTTTTCGGGGGTTTCGACCCAGCAATTGATGGCGATCCCTTTTCCTAGATGCGCAGCCTGTACCTTCGTTTTAAAAAAGAGATTAAAGGTATTTTCCGTACTGAAGTTCAGGATATAGCCAACTTTGTTTTGATGACCGATCACCAACTCGTGATGGTTCTCATAGCTTTCGATCCGCTTGGCGATGGCGTGATAGAATTTCGAATCAAATAAGTACATACAAAATGGAAAAACGAACGATTCAGGCAGCGGTTCTTCTCCGCAGCTATTGATGTATTGTTCAATTTGTTGTTTTAAATAGAGGGTAGATTCCATTTGACGACGTTCAGAACGTTCGATCGTCTCAGCCAACGCTTCTGAAAGCTTGCTCGGAAAAACAGGTTTTTCAAGGAAAAATTTGACCCCTAAAGCCATCGCTTCTTTGGCAAAGGAGAAGCTGCCAAAGCCTGTCAAAATAATGATTTGAATCGCAGGATTGATGGCTTTTAATTTTTTGATCAAGGCAAGTCCATTGACTTTAGGCATATTGATGTCGGTAATCACGATGTCGATGGTGTTTTGCTGACAAAATGCCAAGGCTTCTTCACTGTCTGTGTAAATTCCTTTGACCACTAATGGGAAATCAAAAGAAGCAACGAGGTTAGCCACACCATTTGCTATCAAGGGTTCATCGTCAACAACGAGGATATTTTTCATGTTTCACTCACTCCTTTTAAGGGGATCACAAAGCGCACCGTCGTCTTTTTGAAGGGAATCGAGGAGACGATGGCTAAGGACGCTTGATCACCATAATGCAGTTGCAATCGTTTTTGAATATTGGTCAATCCGATGCCGCCTTCTTTTTCAATCGAGAAGTTGGCTTTAAAACCAGGGCCATTGTCAGAGACACTGACTTGGAGAAAGGTTGCTTGTTGTTCAATCGTAAGGACGAGGCGACACGTCTCCTTCATATCATTGACGGCGTATTTAAAGACATTTTCAATCAATGGTTGAATCAGTAACTTAGGAATTTTAAAGGACAAGTCATTCACCAAAATTACTTCGATATACTCGATCCGTTTCCCGAAGCGAACGTTTTGAATATTGATATAGGCGTGCACGATATCTAATTCATCTTGTAGCGTTGTGAAGTCAGACTTGGTATCGATTTTTTTTCGAAACAAATAGGCAAGGGAGGTGACCATCTCTGAGATCTGCCACTGCTGATTTTCAATGGCGATCCAGTTGATCGAGTCTAACGTATTGTATAGAAAATGTGGATCTAATTGCGCTTGCAATCCTTTAAATTCGATTTCTTGGGACAATATACGCATTTCATAATTGTCCTTGATCAAGGCATTTAATTCATCGATCATCGTATTGTAGCTTTCATAAAGGACCATGATCTCTTCTTGACTATTTTCTGGGACAGCGAGGGTCTTTAAAGAGGCCAGTTTTTTCGTTTTCCGCAGAACGGCCATTTGCGAAGCCAAGTCAGCTAAAGGGCGGGTCAGCTGATTGCTTATTTTCCGAATCACAACAATAATCAAACATAAAAAAGGCAAACTCACAGCGATGGAAAGGCCTTGTAGTTTATAAAGATCAGCTAAGACTTGATTTTCAGGCAGTAAATAAATGAAGGTCATATTCGGCATCGTCTTCCGATCCATTGCGTAGTAGTACTGGCGATTATCAAACGTCATGGAGCCGATCGATCGCTGGAAGGTTTCCATTTTTTGCTGCAAGGTATTTTGATCCGCAGCGAGGGTTTGCTCGTCATTTGCGGTACTATAAAATTGGTTCTGATACGCCATGAAAAATTGGTTTTGTTCGGAGACAATGGGAAGACTTTCGATCTCGTTACGAAAGAAGGACGTATTCACTAGAAATATCACCGTACCAATATAGGTTAAAGAAAGATCGGCTGTTGAATAGATTTTTCGCAGGTAGACACCTTGAGAAAGGTCCTTTGCAAAAAACCAACTCCCTTTGGCAGGCTTATCGGGCAAAGTCTCGATCATATCTTTGATGGTTTGGCCATTAAAGATATGGTCGGTCTCGGCTAGAAAGTTGATCATGTTTTCGTTCGTTGGGGTAAAGAGATAGACGTTTTGAATCGTTGATTCATTGCGTACGAGGGCGTTGATTTCTGCACTTAAGGCATTCTTTTGGTCGATCGCCTCTAAGGATTGCAAGGAATCTTGTGCCAAGATCCTTTGTAGGCCATTTTGGATCGGTGCACTATCGATAATGCGAAAAGAGAGGGTTTCGACGGCAGTTAAACGCTTGGCGATATTTGTTGAAATGATCGAGACATCTTTATACGCGGCTTCTTTCAGCTGCGCCATGTAGACTTGTCGCCAAACTAAGGTCAGGAGAACAGCCAATGAGACGATAATTGCCACCGTCGCAAAAAAGACAAAATGTAACTGTCGCTCAAAAGGCTGCTTTTTAAAGTGATTGATCAGCTTCTGGGACTTCATGGACACTGCCTCGCTTTGCTTGCAATTGTTTGGTTTTTTCAATCATCTGACCATGAAAAAATTCAGCGAAGAACAAGAAAATCACCAGTCCAAAGACGAGTAACAAAGAGGTTTTGGCAGTCAATAAGAGAAACAATAAATACCAGGTAAACAACAAGGCAAGGCCTTGCAGTGGGTAGCGAAAGACTAGAAAGATACTGACGTACAAGGTCTGTTTCCAAGCGTGTTGTTCGGCTTTGGCATAGGTCATAAAGCTGATGAATGCAGTGTAAAGGAGGAGAATCGTTAAAAGTAAATAGACAGGACGCAGCCAAGCCATTTCAGTCGGGAAAAAATGAGTAATCCGTAAGTTAAACAACAACAGGAGTACTGTACTTAATAGTCCAATGCCAAAAAGGGAAAAGGTGCGAAAGGCTTGCTTGTAGGCTTGCCAGAAGGCAACAGCTGAATAGTCATGACCAGTTTTACGAAAATCATGTAAACATTTGATCGTGACAGCGGTGGCAGGACCGAAGCCAAAAATCCCCAACCCTAAAAGGGTAAAGAAAAGCCATAAAAGGTTTAATTTAGCAAAATAAGCTGTTACCGTAAAAAGACGAAACAGTCCGGTTTGTATTTTTTTCATTGTTTCCACCTACCTTGTTTTTTGAAAAGTAAGCCTTTTCAACGCTAGTATAGCATAGTATATTGGAAAAAATAGAGCATGTCTGTTTTTTTACATTTTTCATCTGTTTTTCTATTTTTTTCTAGCTATTGCCCGTGAAGGCTTAGCCTTCAGCAAAAACGACAGTCTAGTTTTTCACATATTTGCTCTTGTTTTTTCATTTTTATTAACGAGGATTTCCATTACAATCACCTTGTAAGCGCAAACAAAAAGGAGTGTAGAAGAATGAAGAAAACTTTTTTAAAAGCAGCGAGCTTGTTGTTTCTTGGTGCGACCTTAGCAGCTTGTGGCAATAACGGCAATAGTAGCGGAAGCTCAGAAGCTGATGCAGATGGGAAAACGACGATTTCCTTTACCTGGTGGGGCTCAGAAGTCAGACACGAGAAGTATATCGAATCGATCAAAGAATTTGAGAAACAAAATCCTGACATCAAAGTTGAATATGAATATGGTTCTTGGGATGACCATTGGAAAAAACTAGCGACAAAAGCGGCTTCTGGAGAATTACCTGATGTGATCCAGATGGATGTGCAGTACATTGCGCAATATGGAACGAAAAATCAATTAGCAGATATGTCGGAATTTATCGGCAATGAGATTCAAACCGATGATATCAAAGAATCGATTTTAGCAACAGGCGAGTTAGATGGAAACGTTTTCGGCATACCAACTTCTGTCAATACTATGGCGATGCTCTACAATCCATCATTGGTAGAACAAGGGGGCACTGGGATTGACTTTAGCAATTATACCTTCGATGACCTTGTAGAAAGTACGGCAGCGATCGCTGAAGCAACAGGTGATTACGGTTGGAACGATAACAATGACAACAGTACGATTTTGCAATACTTTTTACGTACTAAAGGCGAAGATCTATACCAATACGATGCAGACGGCAAACCAGAGATCGGTTTTACCAAAGAAAACTGGGTTGAATTTATGGGGGCTATCGCAGATCTTACGGAAGCCAAAGCAATGCCAACCGCAGAAGTGACTAGCAATGCCAACAGTATGGATCAATATCCGTTTTCACAAGGAAAAGCAGCTTATATGATGACTTGGTCCAATCAATACTTGACCTATAAAGCCTCCGCCGCAGAAGATGTCGAAATCAATTTGGCTCGTCCTTTTGACTCAGAAAACGGGGCGATGGCGTATCGACCAGGGTTCTTTTATTCGATCGCGAATGCTTCTGAATCAAAAGAAGCAGCTGCGAAGTTTGTTGACTTTTTAGTGAATAGTGAAGAAGCCAATAAGATCATCGGTACTGAGCGGGGGATTCCTTCCAATGATGCCATCAAAGAATTGCTTTATGCCGACATGACACCAGAAGAACAAGAGTCCTCTGATTTCTTAGATGATATTGCAGACATCGTCGGTGATCCATCCCCAATCCCACCAATTGGGTTTGCTGAAATCAACACGTACTTTAAAGAGCTGTACGCAGAGATCACTTATGGCACGATGACACCAGAAGAAACTTATGATGCCTTTACGCAACGCTGCGAAGAAATTTTTGCAGAAAACTATCAATAAGCATAGCTGTGGCGCCTTTACTGACTTTTTCAGTAAAGGCGTTTTTTTAGGAGAAGCACTGGAGGAAAAAAATATAGGTCCTCTAGTTTTTCACATTTCTGTGCTTTTTTTTCTATTCATTCTTAAGAAGTACTTCGTTAAAATCAACTTGTAAGCGTAATCAACTATAGGAGGTAGGAAGTGAAAATTATGGAACTACAATCAAAATCACCCACGGCCAAAGAACCTGGGAAACTCAAAAGCTGGTTTAATCGATTACCAGAATCAAAACAGAATATGGTTACAGGCTACTTATTTATCTCACCCTTCATCATTGGCTTTTTTGCTTTTATAATCGTCCCGATGGGGATTTCTCTTTTTATGTCTTTTCATGACTATGATCTATTGACAGAGGCGCAATTTGTTGGCTGGAATAACTTTATAACGATTTTTACGAATGATCCCAAGTTTGTTCAGTCACTGACTGTTACGCTGAAATATGTTGTGTTGGCAGTCCCTTTACGGCTGATCGTCGCATTAGCAGTGGCGATGCTGATCAACCGCCCATCGAAATTAAGCGGCGCTTATCGGGTATTATTTTATATCCCTTCGATTTTAGGTGGGAGCGTGGCGGTATCGATCATGTGGCGGAATCTTTTTGGCGATTCAGGGTTGATCAATGGCGTGCTAGCGGCGATCGGCTTAGACCCGATCTACTTCTTTAAAAGTCCTGGCTTAGCGTTGATGACCTTGATTTTATTAGCAGCGTGGCAATTTGGCTCGTCGATGTTGATTTTCTTATCCGGTTTGAAAAATATTCCGAAAGATTATTACGAAGCGGCGGAAATTGATGGGGCAGGAAAAATCAGACAGTTTTTCAATATCACGGTCCCAGTCCTGACGCCAATCATCTTTTTCAATCTGATCTATCAAACGATCATGGCCTTTTTGACGTTTACACCTGCGTTTATCATTTCGAATGGGACGGGTTCACCCCGTAACGGCACGTTAGTCTATTCCTTGTACATGTATCAACGAGCCTTTACCGATTTCAAAATGGGCTATGCTTCAGCCTTAGCGTGGATTTTACTGGTCATCGTTGGGTTGATTACGATTCTGTTGTTCGCAACATCGAAATTTTGGGTGTTTAAAGAAAACGAGGAGGTTTGATTGATGCGTGAACAAAAACAAAATTATTTCTTTGATGCCGTGATCTTAGTTGCTGCATTACTGATGCTTTATCCGATTTTCTGGCTGCTGTTTAGTGCCTTTAAACCTAGTAGTGACATTTTTCGAACGGCAACGGAGTTGATCCCCCGCAGCTGGACGTTAGAAAACTTTACCAAGGGGTTTGAAGGGATCGCAGGGATTCCCTTCATTCGCTATATTTTCAACTCATTGCAAATCGCGTTGATTTCAATGGTAGGGGCGGTCTGTTCTTCGGCTGTCATTTCTTATGGATTTGGTCGGATTCCTTTCAAAGGAAAAGGCTTTTGGTTTGCTTGTATCTTGGTCACGATGATGCTACCGCAAGAGATCATCATGGTGCCTCAGTATCTTTGGTTTAATCAATTAGGCTGGCTTAACTCGATTCGTCCAGTGACCGTTCCTTCATACTTCGGACAAGCCTTCTTTATTTTCATGATGGTCCAATTCGTCTCTGCGATCCCGACAGATTTAGATGAAGCAGCAAAAATGGACGGCTGTGGACGGGTCGGTATTTTCTTCCGCGTGATTCTACCGTTGATGAAGCCTTCCTTGGCAAACGCTGCGATCTTCTCTTTCTATTGGAAATGGGAAGAACTGATCGGACCGATGCTGTACCTCACACGTCCGCAAAACTACACGGTATCGATTGCCTTGAAGCAGTTCCTGGATGCTAGCAGCACCTCCAATTGGGGAGCCATGTTCGCGATGTCTGTGGTCTCCTTGCTGCCTGTGTTGATCATCTTCTTTATTTTCCAAAAATACATTGTTGAAGGCATCAGCACGACTGGTCTTAAATAAGTATGGAAAAAGATATTCGCTGTTTTGGAATATCTTTTTTCTATTGAATGAATTCGTTGAAGAAAGGACAAACCGATGGAACCATTTCAAGTAATTGATTTTCATGTCGTACCAAGCACGATCGGCGCTCATCAAGCGACCCTTATTTGGGAGAAGCCGCTGCACGCTCAAGCTATTTTTGGTTATCAATTGTTTTTAGACAACGATTTGATCCAAACCAGACCAACAAACAAGACGCATTGGACGTTGACAAACTTATCTGCCGATCAAACGTATCAAGTAACGATCATCTGCCTCGATCTTCAGGGATGTCTGCTTACAAATACCGCAGTCACGACGACCTTTCGTACAAAGAAAAAAAGTGTTGTGTTAGATGTTACGCAAGCACCATACCATGCTGATAGCGAAGGCAAAGAAGATAGTACCGCCATTCTCCAGCAAGCGATCAACGATTGTCCTAGCAACGGCACAGTCTGGATCCCAACAGGGGCGGTGATCCTTTCCGGTGCGTTGGAGCTAAAAAGCAATATGATTTTTCAGGTAGATGGCACATTGCAAGCAAGCCTCGACATAGAAACGTATCGGGTTGCCCCTCACGATTATTTAGGAAGCGTGAATCAAGAGGGGTTGCCATTAAGCCGTTATGAAGGCTGGGAATTGTTTTGTTTTCGTTCATTGATCAACATTGGGTATATCGATCGGGGCGATCGAGGGCGTATCGTTTGTGAAAATGTCCGTCTTTGTGGCAAAGGAACGATCATTGGTGGCGGGAATCCATTAGGACTAGCGATGCGAAACCCTTATGCAGACCGTGAACAGTATCCAGAATATGTTTCTGATGGAAAACCTGGAAGACGAGTAAGGGGACGTTTGATCTGTATGATGCAGGCCAAAAACATCCATTTGACAGAGCTGACGTTGATTGATCCACCATGCTGGACTGTTCATATGATTTACTGTGACACCGTTGTGACCCATGGGGTGACTATTCAGTCCAAAGGCATCGACAATGGCGATGGTTGGGACCCAGATTCTTCGCAAAATTTGCTGATTTTTGACACCGTTTTTGATACGGGCGATGATTGTATCGCAATCAAATCTGGCAAAAATCCAGAAGGAAATCAGATCAATAGACCAGCGAAAAATATTCGGCTGTTTGATTTGACTATTCGAGGGGGACATGGCATCGCGATTGGTAGTGAGCAATCTGGTGGTGTTGAAAATATCGCTTTTCGAGATTGTCAACTGACCAATACGCTTTATGGACTAGAATTGAAAGCGCAGAATGATCGTGGTGGCTATATTCGTCAAGTGACGATCACCGATTGCCTGTTGGATCGTTTCATGGCTCATCCTGTTGCTTACAATGCCGATGGTCAGGCAGCACAACAGTTACCGATCATTTCGGATATTTTGGTCAAGAATACCCGTATCGTAGGGCAGAACCCTTTGGTCGAGCTAAAAGGGTTTGTCGATGAACAAACACAGCAGGTTTCACCGATCCAACGCGTTACTTTTGAGTCAGTTGCCTTTGAATCAGCTAAAGGGCAAAAGAAAATGATTTTTGAACAGTGTCAGGAGGTCAGCTTTAAAGAGGCAGCGATCATTGATCGAGCGGCCATAAGTGACGCAATAAGTTGCCAAGAAACAGTCGAACTATCCATGGTGGGGCAAAAGAAACGCACGTAGAACAAGCTTTTGGAAATGATCTGCGTTGGTTTTCCCAATGAGAAACAGTTAGTTAAGCACCTTATTTCCTTCCTTGACAGGTTGCGCCTTTTTGCTTTTGTAGACAAAAAGGCGCATTTTTCTAACAAGAAAGGACGTTACAAAAAAAGACGATCCTCAGAAATCAAAAAGGACTTTCTTTTGCCGCTAAGGGGACTATAGTAAAGAATGTAGGAAAAAAGGACGCCAGAAAGCACATGGGAAAAGACAACGAGATGTGCCAAGAGGAACGCTTTACTTGATGGACAGCGCCAGTAAGAAGCACTTAGTTCTATCCAAATAAATGATAGATGAAAAAAGGTTGGCGATGCGCAAATTTTTAAAAGTCATGGATATCGATAAACCTATTTGTAGCGTAAAACAAAAGCGTAGGAGGTAAGCAAGAATGGAAGACATCACGCAATTATTGCAACGAGAAATTGACCAAGCATCAACTGTGCAGGGAACAGTGATTACACCACCCGGCGCCTATCAAATCGGCGCGTTGTTTTTAAAAAGCAATGTGCACTTGATTGTCTCAGAGGATACGATTCTGTATGGTAGTCAAGAACTGGCCGATTATCCCGAAGTAGATAATCGGGTCGCAGGGATCAATATGAAGTGGCCTGCAGCGATGATCAATGTTTTTCACGCAGAAAATGTCATGATCTCGGGAAAAGGGAAACTTGATGGTCGTGGAGAAACATGGTGGCAAACGTTTTGGGGAACAGATGAAGCCAGCGGGATGATGGCGGATTATGCAAAGAAAGGCTTACGCTGGGCAGCAGATTATGATTGCAAGCGTCCACGAAATATCCTTGTTTATGAAAGTCAGCAAGTAACCATCAAAGATATTTCGTCGGTACAGTCGGGTTTTTGGAATACACAAATCACGTATTCTCACCACATATTGATCGACGGCATCACGATAGACAATGGAAAAGGGCCTAGTACTGATGGCATCGATATTGATTCCTGTGAAGAAGTCACCATTCAAAATGCCTACATTTCCTGCAACGATGACAATATCTCGATCAAGGCGGGACGTGGGGCAGAAGCCTTAGCCCAGCAAAGAAGCTGTCGGAAAATCACGATCAAAGACTGTCAGTTAGGGTACGGTTCAGGAATTGCCATTGGCAGTGAAACTTCAGGTGGGATCGAAGAGATCAAAATCCAAAAAGTCGTCTTTGAGCAAACTGGTGCAGGGTTTCGGATCAAATCCGCCAACAATCGAGGTGGATTTATACGCAAGGTCACTGCTTCGGATTTAACGATGAAGGATGTTGGCTTTCCTTTTCTCTTACAAACAAATTGGTACCCAGATTATAGTTATCCAGAACTGCCAGCTGATTATGCGGAAGAGATTCCCGACTATTGGCACAAATTGATGGCACAACCTGCTATTCCAGTAGGTCCAGCAAAGGTCTGCGACATTACTATTGAAAACGTGCAAGCTACCAAAATAGGACAACAAAGCGTGCGTGCTTTCTTCATCGAGGCCAGCCAAGCAGAACCGATCCGCAATCTAACAATGAAAAATCTTTCCATCCATGCCGACGAGTTCGGCAAGATTGCAGGGGTCGAAAACTTAAAGATGGTGGAAACGATCGTCACTGCGTTAGCGCCAACCTTGGATCAAAATGATGTGTATGAGCGGTAGTAGAGAAACTCAAATATTTTTGAACGTAGAATATCTTTATTCTGTGTACTAGTAGAGGAACTTATAGAGGGTCGCATTCGGATAGTAAGAAATATAAAGCAGATTTTTGTTTATATAGCGTTGGATTTTAGATAGAAAACTGTGTATTTGAGTAAAAAAACAAACTTTATCCAAAGTTTTCTGGATAAAAACCTGGTAAAGTTTGTTCACTAAATGAATGGTTTGCTTGATCAAATTAGGATAGAGTTTATGTGTGATTTGTTTTACGGAAATAAAGACAGGTCTTTGTATGTTGTTCGGAAAATCTAACTTCCACATACGAACCTTCATGAAATAGATGCTTCATCCTTTGTTGAATTGAGTGTAATGCAAACCCAAAGTTAGATGGGTCAAGAATGTCAGTATGAGGATGGAACGAAGATTGATTAACAACTTCGATAACTAAAGGAAAGTCATCTTCACTCCAAATATTGATAGAAATTGTTGCAAAATCAACTTCAAGCTCATCAATTCCATATTTAATACTATTTTCTAAAATTGGCTGCAAAATAAAAGTGGGAACAGTTTCATCTAGCAATGGTTCTGAAAGGGAGACGTCAAGATCAATTTGTCGATCAGATAATATCTCAATAAGATGAATATAAGCTGAGGCATTTTTTAACTCATTTTCTAAGCTAGTCAATTGTTCTCCATTATTCAGAGCAGTTCGGTAAAATAGAGTCAAATCAGAAATAATTTTGACGATTTTTTCTTGTTTTGCCTCAATAGCAATCCAATTTATAGTAGAGAGAATGTTGTAAAGAAAGTGAGGATCCATTTTTTCCTGTAAAAGTCTAATTTTCAGGTAACTTTTTTCCTTTTCTTTCTTTTTTATATCAGATAATAATTGACTGATTTCATCTTGCATATCCACGAAACGATGACTTAACTTGGACAGTTCATCATCACCATCTAACGCAGGTGGGATCAGTTTACTTTCGGATGATAAATAACTTGTTTGTTCGTAAAGATAATCAAATCTATCAGTATAATGCTTGGAAAATTTAACTATCATTAATCTTATAATTATAAATAATAGTAGAAAAAAAAGAGCAGATATCAAAACTATCGCAATAATAATTGTCTGTAAGCTTGTAAGACCATTTGCTTCAAATATTGCTAAGGACCAATTATTCTCAAGCTTAACTTGAGATACAGGGCTTTTTTTTGCATTTGCAATGTTTTGAAAAGTTACTATTTGGTTATTATCGTCAAATAAGTAGTAAGCAAATTGATCATTGAAAACACCAGAATCATTGAAAAGAACGTCACTTTTAATCTCCATTTGCAACTCCCCTAAAACGTCGTAAAGATTGGGACTTACTATGGCTTTTACTAAAATGATTTTATCCTCCGTAAAAATCCACTGGGGGGTACTTTTATTTTCAATAGTTGTGTAGTATCCAAGGAGAGTGGAGCGTTCTTTTAAGTAGGAGGTATAGTAGTCGTCAATGGGCTGTAAAATATTAATATCTATCTTACTAATGATGTTATTTGATAAAAGAGAGTTGTAGACATAAAAGCCAACATTTTGTGTATCAATAATTACTTCCGACGGATCTTCCTGTGCGTTTGAAAGCTCAGTCAGTAACGAAATTACGTCTGGATTAGTGGCTAGAAAGTTAATAGCATTTTCGGCATCTTTGATATGAGCATTAATACTTGATGCAGTCTGTTGAGTAGAGCGTTCAAAGCTACTTTTAAGCTCTCGTTGTGATATGAAAAAAATAGTGAAGATCATGATCAAATAGAAAAGTAATGTAGGAATCAAAATAGCTAAAGTAACGATTTGTTTTAACTTCTGTGAGTAACTTTGGTTATTCATTGTTTACACCGTTCTTCCTATATTGAAGTGGAGTAACCCCATTCTTTTTTTTGAAAAACTGTATGAAATACGAAGAATCTTCGAAACCACAGCGTTTAGATGTTTCACTAATTTTAATGCTTGAATTTTTTAGCAAGGACTGAGCTAATGAATTTCGTATGTCACCAATGACATTATTAATATTTCCTCCAGTTTCCTTTTTAAACACTGCACTTAAATAATTGGGAGTTTTTTCAAGGATGAGTGCTAGCCATCCGACGGATAAGTCACTATTTGAGATATTTGACTGGATAAGCTCATAGATTCGATTTACCAAGAAATTATTTGAAGTGTTGTTTTTTTTTGTTTCATTCGCTGTATAGACTAAAACTTCAAAGTCTTCAAATGTTGATAAGGTGTCTTCTCCATTTAAAAATGGTTGAGCCAGGGTATTAATCGTATATTCAAAGTGCTTCTTTAAATAGTCAGTTAATATTTGTTTTAGATCTTTCACAGTTACTTGTCGCTGAGAAAGTGCTGATTTCTTGAGTTGTTTCAGGTAATAGGTAATTTTGTCTTCATCATAATCTAATACAGCAAGGTAGAGTAAATTTAAAATCTCAATGATTGGAAATTCTTCGTGTTCAGAGCGATTTGATAGATTACGAGATTTTATATTAAAAAAGAGGTTTTTTTCTAATTCAATCTTTAATGATAAATAGTTTTCCATAAAGGAATGAGAGATTAATTGACCGTAAACTTCACAGTAGGTATCGGTAATAGGTGATTGAATGCTAGTTGGTTTTGAAAAAAGGAGCTCTAAATAATTTTCTAAGTAAATCGTAGTGGCCTCTCTGTCTATAATGATTGAGTCTTTTACTAGATTCACTTCGTCAGGGTTATGGGTAAGTTTCATTTGTTTAAAGCCAGAAAGATTTAATAGGCTACTTACATTGTGATCTTCCTCAGTATTCACTTGTTTTTTTTCAATAGTAAGTAACAGTCGATTTATTTCACGAGATAAACCAATTTTAAGTACTTCATCAAATACAGTTTTAAATTGTTCTAAGCTCATAGGTTTTAAAAGGTACTGTACGACCCCTAAACGCAAAGCATTTTGAGCATAAGAAAAATCACTATGTGCACTGTAAATTATTGAAAGTAGTTGTGGTTGAATTTGCAGAGCTCGTGTAATTAACTCTATACCATCCATTTTAGGCATTTTTAGGTCAGTAAACAAAATATCAATTTTTTCTTTCTTAAATAGATCGAGAGCTACTTGGCCATTTTTCGCTTCGAAAATTTGGAACGGATACTTTTCTTTTCTGAGAATTTGAATGATACCCGTTCGTTCTATTTTGTTATCATCAACGACTAAGATGGTAAACATATTACTTCCTCCTCACTACGTCTAATTTGATATATAGCGTTTTCATTTATTATACTTGATGAAAAGCTTCAATCGTAGATTTTTCATGTTTTTCGCTTCTTTTTAATGTTGTTACCGTTTTCAAAGTTCGTTATTCTGGTAATACAAATAGCAAGGAGGGAATCATATGAGTAAAAAGAAAGTATTTCTAAGCATTTTTGCATTACTTGTTGGCATTATATTGGCAGCTTGCGGAGCTAGTAATGGGAATCAAACGAATGATAGTGATTCAAAGACTATTTCCATGATGGGATGGTATAGCGAGAATGAAATGGAACCGGTAATTGAAGCTGTGAATAAAGAGTTAGGAGATGAATTGACTGTTGAATACTCTTTTGTTCCGTTGCAACAGTACAATAACGTGTTGAGTACACAGTTATCTTCTGGAGAAGGACCAGATATTATTACAGATGGTGCATCTTTTCCATCACGAATCAAATCAGAAAATTTACTAGATATTTCCAATGAAGCATTTATTCAAGACTTCAATGAGAATGGTTTTGCACTAGCAACATCTGAAGATGGGAAAATTTATGGGATTCCTTCTTATGGTTGGTTTTCTGGAATTTGGTACAATAAGGAAATTTTTGAGACGAATGGCATTGAGGTACCAAAAACATATGATGAATTTTTACAAGTATGCGAGAAATTATCTACTCTTGGAATAGCGCCTATCGGATTTGGATTATCTGATTCAGATTCTGGGAATCATTCGCTTATTGGTTACTTAGAAAATTCGTTTTATCGAGATGAAGCAAATAAAGACTTCGATGAACAATTTGCTTACGGTAAAACTAAGATGGCAGGAGTTATGAATGATGCAGTTGATAAGTGGAGGCGAATTATAGACGACGGGTATATGAATGAAAAAATGCTTGGTATATCTGGTGATCAAAATATGAATATGTTTATCAATGGTGAAATTGCAATGATGAACGGTGGACCATGGAATTATGCAAATTTGGAAGAAGCGGGAATGGATGTAGGAATGTTTTCTCATTTAGGTGATACAGAGGGCGATAATTATTTGATTGGGGGGCCAGCAGTTTCATTGGGAGTGAATAAAAACACGAAAAATGAGACTGAGGCTAAAAAAGTGCTTGCCGCATTTGCAAGCTTAGAGGTTCAACAAACATGGGTTGATGCAAATCCAGGAGGTTTTAGTTATAGAAAAGAAGTAAATGTTGATACTCCCGAGGCATATGCTTTAGTACAAAATGAGTTAGATAACGGTCGTGTTGCTTGTGCTTGGGATCGCTGGGGCGTGAATATGCCGGCTGAGACATTTTTGACAGAGTGGAAAAAACAGATTCAAAATCTAGTATCTAATCAAGTGACAACTGAGGAATTTCTTGAAAATTTGGATAAAAAAGCAGATGAAATTCGTTATAAGGAATGATTTGACTGATACGTACGTTTCTTTTACTGGTGTCTATCCTTCATTGGATGATACCAGTAATTATTTTAGAAAGGGAGAACATTTATGACTAGAAAAGATCAAATTGCTAGCACATTTATGCTATTGCCGGTGATAATCATTTTTACAACCTTCTTTATCGCCCCTTTATTATATACGGCTTACTTTTCTTTTTCAGATTGGAATAACTATTCGCCAAGTGTGAACTTAGTAGGATTGAAAAATTATTTAGCTGTTTTTTCAGATAAACAAATATTAATTGGTATTCAGAATTCACTTGTTTACGCAATTTGTACCGTAATCTTACAGAACGTTATTTCCTTGCCGATAGCCGTATTACTATGTTCAAAAATTCCAGGAAGGAATATTTTTCGAACGATTTTTTTTACGCCAGCTGTATTGAGTACTTTAGTTGTAGGGTATCTTTTTAGTTTTATTTTGTCTAGCCAAGATTTTGGATTATTGAATGAGTTTCTCAATTTGCTCGGTCTTAATTCAGTGAACTTTTTAGGGGATCCAAGATTTGCATTGGCGTCAATCATAGGTACACAAGTATGGCAATGGTTTGGATGGTCGATGGTCATTTATATTGCTAACATCCAAAATATTCCAACTGAATTGTATGAGGCTGCAGATCTTGATGGAGCAAATTCAATGCAAAAGTTCTTCAAAATCACGCTACCCAATTTAGCACCTAGTCTTAAAATTAATTTGATCACTGGGATGATTTCAGGATTGAAGGTTTTTGATATTGTTTTCTCTTTAACAAAGGGCGGACCTGGCTATTCTACTGAAACGATTTTATCTCTGATGTTCTCAAAATTCTCGGAAGGAAACTATGCTTATGCTGCAGCTTTTGGGATGGTCTTTTTGGTAGTAACGATGATTTTGACTTCAATTGTGATGACAATATTTAGAAGATGGGAGAGAACGTTAGCATGAAACAAAATGATTGGATCGTTTGTATCAAGTTTTTAGTATTGAGTTTAGTTTCATTTATTGTTTTAGTACCAATTTATTACTTAATCGTAACAACATTTAAATCAGCTCCTGAAGCAGCGGCAAATCCCATGTCTTTACCTCAAAGCTGGTCATTGTCGCCTTATATAGAGGCTTTCCAAAAAATGAACTACTTAAATGCTTTTAAAAATACATTGATTATTACTTCGTTATCAGTAATAGGATTAGTTGTAGTATCATCAATGGCCGGATACGTTCTAAATCGAATGTCTCAAAAAAAAATTTATAGCCGAATTTTTTTGATTATTTTAGCTGGAATGATGTTTCCTTATCAAATGTCTATAATGGGACTATACAAAATAGTACAAAACTTGAATTTAATGAACACATTATTAGCGGTCATTTTAATCAATATCGCTGTGAATATTCCTTTTGCTACTTTGATGTTTCATAGTTTTGCTGATACGATTCCAACCGAATTGGAGGAATCTGCAAGGATGGATGGCGCCACATTTTTCCAGATTTTTCGTAAGGTCATTTTTCCTTTACTAAAACCAACGACAATGACTATTGCCATCCTAAATACATTAACTATTTGGAATGATTTTATGGGGCCTCTTTATTTCTTACAATCTAGAGAACAAAACGTTATTTTACAAGAAGTGAATCGGAATATTGGACAGTTCTCTACCGATTGGTCAAGTATGTTCCCTATGATGGTACTTGGTATATTACCATTGCTAATTTTTTACTTGATAATGCAAAGGTATATTATAGGCGGTGTAATGAGCGGAGCCGTCAAGGGCTAAAGATATAACTGAAAGAAAGATTTAGAAGAGAAAAAATAAAGGTGGTTCTATATGAGGGATATAGTTGAAATGTATGTAGAAAAATTTAATAAAAACGACGAGGAGTTATTTGTACAAGACATTCCCAACAATGAGGTCTTATTATGGATGAAAGACAATGTCCCTGAATTTCATTGTAGTGATAAACTAATTGAAGAAGCTTATTATTTTAGATGGTGGGTCTTTAGAAAACACATCAAAACTACGCAAGAAGGGCGTATTATTACTGAATTCCTGCCAGAAGTTTCATGGTCTGGTCCGTTTAATTCCATCAACTGTGCTGCGGGGCATCATATTGCTGAAGCACGATGGCTAAAACAGGGAAGGGGTTTAATTCGTGAGTATATAAATTTTTGGTTTAGAGGAAGTGGAGATATCTACTCATACTCGACCTGGATTTTAGATAGTATCAATGATTATGCGATTCAATGGCAGGATCACGACTTTATCCAATCCTTACTGAAAGAATTTGTGAAGTTTTATGAGCACATAGAATCAACGAATATGACAAAGTATGGATTATTCTGGTCAGATGATGATCGAGATGCTATGGAAATGTCGATAAGTGGTAAAGGACTCCGTCCAACTTTGAATAGTTATATGTATGGAAATTGTTTAGTCATTGGCTCACTTGCAAAAAAGGCAGGAGAATATCTTCTTGCAGAAAAATATTTCAGGAAAGCTGAGGCGTTGAAAGAAAAAATAGTAAGTTTATTATGGGATGAAGATGCTCACTTCTTTAAAGTCATTCCACAAAGTCATAAAGATGAGGAAATACATTCTTTTGACTTTAAAGATATTAATAAAGACAGAAATGTAAGAGAACAAATTGGCTATATCCCTTGGCATTTTGGATTAACAGATGAGAGACATCAAAAAGCATGGCAATTCCTAAATGATCCAAATGGTTTCAAAGGTGATTATGGTCCAACAACTGCTGAACGCTCTCATCATTTGTTTAATAAAAAATCTACTCATCATGAATGCTTATGGAATGGTCCATCATGGCCTTTTGCAACAACTCAAACATTAAATTCGATGATTTATGAGATGGAGAATAATAGTGTAAGCATTCAACCAAAAGATTTTTTGAGAGAACTTAGGAATTATGCCAATAGCTTTTATCGTGTAACAGGTGAAGGTGAAAAGATTAATTGGTTAGATGAAAATATAGAACCCAATACTGGTGAGTGGCTATCAAGGAGTATTTTAGAAGCATGGGGATGGCCTAAAAACAAAGGAGGAAGAGAACGAGGAAAAGATTACAACCATTCCGCCTTTAACGATTTGGTGGTACGTGGAATTTGTGGAATTAAAATCGCAGAAGAAAATACCATTCATATTTGTCCGCATGTGGATAATACTGTGGAGTCGTTTACGATTAAAGACTTAATTATATTCAATAAAAAGCTAACAATAGAATATAAAAAGTGCAATGAAAAAAATCAGAAAAACAATATGTTTGTCATTTACGATGGAGAGAATTACGAAGGTTACAAAAGCTTAATACTTAAGAAGTAAAAAAAGATAAGCTTGCCATCTAATATTCTATAAAAGACTGTTTTAGATTGATGATTTGAATAAATAGCTGTTGAAGGATTTGAAAATTGTTACTGTACGAAGCTATAAAGAAGAAAATTAAAATGAATCCGGAGCAGGATGAAACATTTTTGTTCCGGATTTCTTTCGTCTTCTTGATAGATGCTTTAGGTTATGGTTTTTTGATAAAAAGATTCACTTATAGAGAACTATCAGAGTTACATAATATAAAAGTACCATAGATGCCCATAACTATAAGTGATTTACTTTTAATAAAATGATTAAAGGTATTTTATGAAAGAGAATAGAAGTTGATTGAAGACGAACAATTCTCACCCAGCCATATATCAACGATTAACAAAAAATGTCAATTGCTGGAAATCCTGCTTTTCGTTATGCTTTTGGTATTGAAAGCGGTTTATTTAATCGAGCTCAACAACAAAATCTAAGGAGGAAAAGTAGTGAAAAAATTAAGTACGATTCTTGGTTTGGGGTTACTATCGGTCGCCTTTTTGTCGGCATGTGGGAAGGAGGAAGCAGGTTCCACAACAGATTATGATACGATTTCGATGTTATCGCCGTACATTGAAACTGAACCACCTGCAAGTGACAATGAGATTTTGAAGCAATTAGAAGCTTACACTGGCAAAAACATTGATATTACCTGGGCACCCAATACATCCTACGAGGATAAAATGAATATTACGTTAGCTTCAGATGATATTCCAGAAGTGATGGTCATTCAAGGAAAATCAGGAGGATTTATCAAGTCAGCAGAAAATGGGGCTTTTTGGGATTTGACCGACTATTTAGCTGATTATCCTAATCTCTCTCAGTCTAACGAGGATGTTTTGCGTAATTCTTCTGTGAATGGCAAAGTGTACGGAATTTATCGGAAACGTGATGCGATGCGGACGGCGGTGATCATCCGAAAAGATTGGTTAGAAAACTTAAACTTAGAGGTACCAGAAACGATCGATGATCTCTATGAGGTTGCCAAAGCATTTACTGAGAACGATCCCGATGGGAATGGTGAAAATGATACGTTTGGTTTGATTATTCCCCAATGGCCTGGCTCGATCAATTCAAATAGTCCTTACGATGTGTTAGCTACTTGGTTTGGGGCAGGAAATGCTTGGAAAGAAATAGACGGCACTTTAGAGCCATCCTTTATGCAACCAGAATACCTAGAATCAATGCAATTTGTTAAAGATATGGTGGAACAAGGCTATGTCAATCGTGATTTTGCAACTATGGCAGCAGATAAATGGGATGAGCCGTTTATCAATGGACGTGGTGGGATCATTATTGATACGTATTCACGAGCAGCACAAATCAGTAATAAATTATTGCAAGCTGGAGAAGAAGACCTCGTCGTCTTTACAGGGAATTTAAAAGATAATAACGGTACGATGAATGCGTTACCGACAGATGGCTATTCTGGTTTCTTGGCGATTCCTAAGTCGAGTGTCCAGACAGAGGAACATCTAAAAGAGGTGTTGACGTTCCTTGATAAATTAAATGATAAAGAAGCACAGGTATTGCTGAACAACGGAATTGAAGGAATCAATTTCGAAGTAGTGGATGGAATGTCCGTCGCACTAGAAGGATCAGAAGCTGAAGCGCTAGCCAATGCGGTCAAAGGGTACTCACAAATTGGGATGAATGTAACGGAAGATACCCTGTACTATATTGCTAAACCTGATACAGAAGCGGCTACTGAAAGCTATGAAAAACGATTGTCACTGATGGAAGCTGATTTAGAGCACGCTGTCTTTAACCCAGCAGCCTCCTATAATACAGATACGTATGTAACAAAAGGGGCACAGCTTGATCAGATCATTAGTGATGCACGGGTTCAATTTATTGCAGGACAAATCGATGAAGCGGGATGGGAAGCTGCGATCGAACTTTGGAAGAATCAAGGAGGCACGCAGCTGATGGAAGAAACGAATGCCCTTCATCAAGCACAATAACGACAGTCGAAGAAGGTTGAGTGGATCTTGCTCTCAACCTTTTTCTTTTTCAATGATTTTTTTCAGCTAATAAAATGGAGTAATAGTCAAGTGAGACGAGACAGGTAGTAAGAAATCAGAAAAGAAAAAATGGAAACAAGCAAATGAAAACCCTAATCTAACGCTTGATATCAAAGAATTCAAAAAAAGTCAATTGTTAGAAATGTAGGTCAAGTTTACTATGAAAAGAGAAAAGCAGCTCATATACGCATAAAAGGAGAAGAAATGTTAGCGAAATTGATCTATGAAAATCCGCTGAATCAAGCAGCAGATATTCAACACTTTATTGCTGAAGGAGAGCCCAAAATTACTTTCCAAGACGGGATGATTCTGGCAAATACGTATTCTGAAGAATCAAACAAACAACCACATTTTGTTTTATGGCTGCCTCAACAATTTCCAGCGGACCTACGAATCACCTGGCAGTTTCAACCACTGGCTGAACCAGGCTTATGTATGCTCTTTTTTGCAGCAGGCAATCGCAAGGGTGGCTCGATCTTCGATTCTGGAGTACCCAAACGAACCGGGGCATATCCCGAGTATCATTCTGGAGGGATCAATGCTTACCACCTTTCTTATTTTCGAAGAAAGTATGAGGAGGAACGGGCGTTTGAAACGTGTAATTTGCGCAAAAGCCATGGGTTTCATCTGGTCGCCCAAGGCGCAGATCCACTTCCGAGTGTAGCAGATGCCCGAGGGTTTTATCACCTAAGAATCGATAAGGTAGGTGCAACGATCTCCTTTTGGATCAACGACTTATTGGTGTTAAGGTACCTTGATGAGGAACAGTTTGGTCCCGTATTAACCAAAGGAGCGATCGGATTTCGGCAAATGGCGCCAATGAAGGCCCGCTATAAAGACTTAAAGGTATATTCCTTAGAGGAGGAACGGTGATGAATTGGCAGAAAGCATATCAAGCAGCAGATTTTGTCTTTTATTGTTTACTGATAAATGTAACCGTTATTATAGGTGCGCTAGTAGGTGGGATCATCTTTGGACTGGCGCCTAGCGTACAAGCAGGATTCCACGTAGCAAAGAAAACCCTTAAACAGGAATCGCCGCCTTTTTTTCAAACGTTCTTTGGGTATTACCGCAGGAACTTTTGGCGATCGAATCGCTTGGGCTTACCGATCATTCTCTTTTATTTGTGCCCCATGGTAGTGATCCAGCAAGGATTTTTAGCGGCATTGACTCAAACAGGCTTGATCCTATTGATCGTTAGCCAATGCGTCGCGATCGCTGTGATCAATACATTGCTTAGCATGTACGAATATTATGTGTTCCCAACGAAGAAGTACCTAGGCGCTTCACTACGCTTTCTTTTCTTTCAACCTATTGGCACCTTTTTAGGCGTCCTTTGGTTTGGGATTTGTAGTACGATCAGCTTTTTTCTCCCCGGTCTCCTGCCATTTTTAAGTATTGGGATGTGGATTATTGGCACAATGGGGATTTACTTGAAATTATTTGATGAAAATGAACAAAAGCTAAAGCAACAAAACGATGCAGTTCAACCTGCAGAGAGGGAAGAGGAGGAAATCGAACATGGCATTGAAATGGCTCAAAAATAAACCTAAGGGAAAACGTGGGCTGAGTTTTGGGTATCCATGGGAAAAAGGGGCTTTACAACCTGAGGTTCTAAGTGAGGAACTGTTTTTACTAGGTGAGGAGCCGCTGCAAACGAAAGTACTGGCTTACTGGCCAGATGGCAGTGTGAAATGGACAGGACACAGTGGTTTGGTGGCAGAAACGACGCAGTTACTTTTTCAAAGAAAACAGCGTGTCCAGAAGAAACAGGCGATTGCTAGGGAAGCTTACAACGGTATTTATTTTGACAACGGTACGATCAAAGGCTTCTTCCCGAAACATGGGGAAGGGAAAAATGTATTGGACTGGGTAGCGGTCAATGGGCAGAAAAAATTGCAAGATCTTCACGCAATCCTGCAATACCAAAACAAAAAGGTGCAGTCCAAAGTAACGGACTTGATGTTGGAAGAAAATGGTTCCGAGAAAGCCGTTATCAAAGTATCAGGCATCATTGAGATCGATCAAGAAGTGGTGCAAGAGTTTATTTTACGGTTCCGCATCTTTCGCGAAATCAGCAAATTGGAAATCATTCATACGGTCATTATCATCAAACCACTTGCTTATGAAGGCATGGGGGTAGCATTTGATTATGCGTTGACAGGTGAAAATTGGAATCGACAAGTCAAATTTATTGCAGATGCTGTGTATCATGAAGCGGCACAATTGTTACTTTCACGGCGACACTATCAGCAAAACATTCCCTATCAACAACAAGCCAGTGGACAGCTCGTTTCATTGACCCCAGCGGACGAGCCGATGCTGTCTCATGCGGTGGAAAATGCTATTTGGGACAATTTTCGGGTCAATCAAATCAATCATCGGTCATTTGAATTAGAAAAACAGACCGAAGCTGGGTACTGTTGGTTGCCCATTGGGGATGGCGAGCATTATTCAGGTACCTTTTACGCTGGGGGAGAAACCGGCGGCGTTGCTTGCAGCATGGAGAAATTTTGGGAAAAAGCACCATCTGCGATCGAGGTGACAGGCATCACCCAAAAAGAAACCCAAATCACGATGTGGCAGTGGTCACCGAATGCCAAGCCAATGGATTTTCAGCACTATTCCAAACGGGATCATATGCTTAGCGGATACGAAGGAATGGAAGAGATTCGTTCGACGGCAGTTGGTGTAGCAAATACGACGCGTTGTTGGTTGGATCTATATGAAGAAGCCCCGTCAGAAGAAGTGTTGCTGGGCTTAGCTCAAGAAAACCAAGAACCTGCCCAGATCGTTTCATTGCCTGAGCGTTATCAAGAGACAAAGGTTTTTGGCAGGATCAGTTTACCAGACGAATCAACGAAAACGAAACAGTTGCTGGAGCAACAATTGGCTGAGATGCGTCAATTCTATTTAGCAGAAGTCCAACAAAGAAGTTGGTATGGCTATTGGAACTATGGTGATGTCATGCATACCTATGATCAGTTTCGACACCAATGGCGCTACGATCTTGGTGGGTACGCTTGGCAAAACACTGAATTGGTCCCTAACATGTGGCTTTGGCTAGATTTCTTACGGACTGGTGATCCAAGCGTCTACTATCTGGCTGAAAGCATGACGAGACATACTTCAGAAGTCGATCAGTATCATGCTGGGGAATACAAAGGATTAGGGTCACGGCATAATGTCGTTCATTGGGGTTGCCAAGCCAAAGAAGTTCGAATTTCAATGGCGGGTCTCCATCGCTACTACTACTATTTGACAGCGGATGAACGCATTGGAGAGATTATGGAACAAGTCAAAGACAATGAAACCTATGCTTTTGATGCGTTACCACCGATGCGCGAGTTTTATGAACGAGAAACGAAGCGGATACCGATTCGCATCGGACCAGATTGGGCTGCGCTAGTCTCGAACTGGTTTACCCAGTGGGAACGGACGAATGATCCTGTGTACCTTGAAAGAATTCGCACCGGCATCACCTGCATCAAAGCCATGCCCCAGCGCCTATTGTCTGGTCCCACAGTGTTATTTGATCCACAAGACAAAACCTTATCTTATATGGGAACAGGGAATTTTGGCGGCTATCACATGGTCATCTCCTTTGGGGCGCCGCAAGTTTGGTTAGAACTTGCTCAAGTGCTGGAAGACCCAGAGTGGACAGAGATGTTAGGGGAGTTTGGCTGGTTTTATAGCTTGAGTCCTGAAATAAAAGCAGAAGAGTCAAACGAGGTACTGACGGAACCTCATTTTGCCTGGCCAATGTTTGCGTCGACGATGATGGCCTTTGCTGGGCGAGTGCGTAACGATCGAGCAATCAGTCAAAGGGCTTGGCAGTTATTGCTTGATAATGACAAATCGGGTGTTCCATTGCCGATCGAAGCGACCATTGAAGCAGCGACAACGTGGAAAAAAATAAAAGAAATGCCGTGGGTATCGACCAATGTGTTGTCACAGTGGGGGCTAAATACGATTTGTTGTTTAGCACTGATTGGAGCGGAATTAGAGGAGGAGAATGAATGGAAACAACAATAAAAAAAGTGCCGAAAACGAAAGAGCAATGGGGGAGTTTTCTCAACCATTTTAAACAAAATAAATGGCTCTATATTTTGACGATTCCCGGGATCATCTATTTTGCAGTATTTCGTTATGCGCCGATGTATGGGTTGATCATTGCTTTCAAAGATTATGTGCCCTTTTTAGGAATCGCAGATAGCCCATGGGTAGGAACACAAAATTTTATGGATTTCTTCAATAATCCTGATTTCTTTCGAATCTTGTGGAACACGTTGATGATTGCCTTTTTAAACATTTTCTTTTCGTTTCCAGCACCAATCTTTTTGGCACTGTTACTGAATGAATTACGCAACAAGCTGTTTCAGCGGACCATTCAAACCTTCGTCTATGTACCGCATTTTCTTTCATGGACGATCGTCGTTAGTCTTTGGCATATTTTATTCAACATCGATCATGGAGCGATCACTCAATTTATCGCTTCGTTGACAGGCGTGGAAATCGATTTTCTCTCAGACCCGCAATGGTTCCGCCCCATGATCGTGATGCAATCGATTTGGAAAGAGATCGGTTGGGGGACCATTATTTATTTAGCTGCCTTATCAGGTGTGGATCAGGAACAATACGAAGCCGCGATCATGGATGGTGCAGGACGTTTTCGTCGTGTGTGGCATATCACTTTGCCTGCGATTCGTTCGACGATCATCATTATGCTGATCATGCGGATCGGGTCGATTTTGTCTACTGGGTTTGATCAGATTTTCTTGATGACCAATCAGTTGAACCGAACAGTAGCAGATGTTTTTGATACGTATGTGTATATGATGGGGATCACCAATGGCGCTTACAGTTACTCAACAGCCGTCGGATTATTTAAATCGATCGTTGGGATCATCCTCGTACTTTGTACCAATAAATTAGCGAAACGTTTTGGCGAAAGCGGCTTATACTAAGGAGGAAAAAGATGGATACTTTACACAATACGAAGGCAGGGAAAATATTTGACATTTTTAATGCACTATTTTTGGCATTGATTGGGTTATTCATGGTGATTCCTTTTATTTATGTGATCGCAGGTTCATTTGCTACGGAGTTAGAATTGACCACACGTTCGTTTTTCTTATGGCCAAATGAGATCAGTCTCGACTCCTATCGCTTTATTTTTTCAACCAACACCTTTATCCGTAGTTTGCTTGTAACGGTCGGCGTTACCATCGTTGGCACGCTGGTGCAGCTTTTCTGTACCTTCACCTTTGCCTATCCTTTATCACGCAAGCACCTAAAAGGACGGAACACCTTGTTGAATCTCGTGATTTTTGCAATGCTCTTTTCAGGTGGGATGATCCCAACGTTTATCGTGGTGAAAAATTTAGGACTGATCAATTCTTATTGGGCATTGATTTTGCCAATCGCGATCAATCCCTTCAACTTAATGATCATCAAAAACTTTTTCCAAGAAATGCCGATCGAGTTGGAAGAATCCGCCAAGATGGACGGCTGTACGGAACTAGGGATCTTATGGAAAATCATTTTGCCTTTATCAAAACCAGTGATCGCGACCTTCACCCTTTTTTACGCCGTTGGTATCTGGAACGACTTCATGAGTGGATTGCTCTATATCAACGATTCAGCAAAATGGCCGATTCAGTTATTGTTAAGACAGATCACGATGGCCTCCAGTGGTGCCAATGCGTTAGCAAGTATGGACCCAAACTATGTGCCGCCTGAACAAGGAATCAAATTTGCAGTCATCATTGTGGCGACTTTACCAATTTTGATCTTCTATCCGTTTTTGCAAAAACATTTTGCCAAAGGAATGCTGATTGGATCCGTCAAAGGATGATACACTTCAATAGTTGTGGATAGGTTGTCATGCGTTTTTTCGCATGACAATTTGTTACATAAAATCTATTACAAGGGTGTTTGGGAATGAAGTACTTTAAAACAGGCGGTTTTCATCGAAAACTGCAGCTAGCCAGTCTATGGATCGTCGTGCCGCTATTAGCCGTTGCAATCTTTTTGCATGCCTATTTGATCGGACCATTACAACGATCGTATCAAGAACTAAACAATCGCCAAGTCGAAGGAATCGTTAGTAACATCAACCAACAGTTCTCGCAGCTGGAAGTGACTTTAAGCGTTTGGGGGCAATCGTTTCAAAGGCGCTACCAAGAAGATTTATTGGAAACGACGAATTATCAGACGTTGATCCAGCTGTCGGAAGAATTGTTTTACTTAACCAATAGCTCCAATTATGTCAATCGAATCGGTATTTATTCGCTCGGAGAGGCGCCCTTTGGGATTGAAAGTGGCGGCACGTATGAATTAACGCTCGAGCAAACCAAAACAGCATTTGAACGCTATCGGATCGATAATGGTAGGCAGTATCAGTGGAAGATCATTGAAGAAGAGGATGAATTGATTTTTGTACAAAACATTGATAGCCAAGGCGAAGATCAGCCTAAAATTTTTTTAGTTGCAACGATCGACGAGCAATCATTGTTAAAGTATTTTTATGATACTCAAATTGAAAATGGACTCGCAGCGATTTCCTTTAATCATGAGAGTTTTCGTTTTATTGGCGATCAGAACTTAGCGAATGTTATCCAACCGCTGAGTGAGGAGCATCAAGGAACCTGGGTCGAATCGATCAATGGCAATGATTATAGCATGATCGCCGTAAACAGTACGCGACTCAACCAAATATGGACGTTTTATACCGTCGTTCCCTTAGCATTGATTACCGAGCCAGTCACTCATTTGGCTAGAGTGCTGATCGTCGTAAGCATTCTTTTTATTGCTTGTGTGGCAGTCATGAGTCTCTTTTTGGCAAAAAAACAATACCAACCTTTTGAAAAAACGATGGATCAGCTCTTTGGTAATACCCAATGGAAAAAAGAAAACGATCTGGAGTTTTTGGTGGACCGTTGGCAACAATTAAGTCGGGAAAAAGGATTGTTGCAAAATCAGGCGGAACGCTTTCAAGATTCGCTGAAGCGACAAGTGATCCAACATTTGATGGAAGGGTATTATGGCTATTTATCGGAGGAAGAATCGCAACAATTACTGCAGCAAAAAAACTGGTGCTTAAGTGACCAAGGGTATCGCCTGTTTTATTTCCAACTCAATGATCTATTAAGCAATCAAGCAAATTCACAAGATGAAACCCACATTTTGTTTGCCTTAGAAAACATTATAGCGGATGTCACAGCCATGTTTTTCCCTGAATCAACCATTGTTTCTTCAAATGAAGGACGGATTTTGGTTTTTGTGGTCAATCAAGAGCAGCTACTGACAGATTACTTCACGATGATCACCAAGCAAATCAATTTGATCGTCTGCCGTTATGTCACCATCGTTAGTTCGCAACAAGAAACAGAGATTCGCAAGTTGCCTGAAGTTGCCCAACGTCTCAAAAAGCAAATCCATCTGCAACGGTTGATTCCCGAAAATCAAGTGCTTCAAGGAGAGAAAATGCGCCCGCTGCCGAAGTATTCTCTTTCGCAAGAAAATTTGATTTTAACAGCGCTGAAAAGTGGCTATCATGAAGAATTGCAACGAAGTGTCCAGCGGTTTTTAGAACAGGTCGTGGCAGAAAACAATCAACAGGCTGCGGTGATCTATGTGGTCAATCGACTGTACGATCAAGTCGATTACCTTTTAAATGAAAATGGGGTCTCACGAACGGATTATGTATCGAAAACGGTTGTGTTAGAGCGAATCGAACGACTTTTGGACATCAATCAGATCCAAGCCTTTTTGTACCATCATTTCTTAAAACCCGTCTCCATCCTCTGGCAAGAAAATGTCGCTAATTCTTATAGTGAAATGATCCAAAAAGTAGCGGAGTACATCCAATCTGATTTTCGCAATGAACAAATTTCGTTAGAATACGTTGCGGATCGTTTCGAAGTAGACCCAATCTTTTTGAGTAAGGAGTTCAAGCGTGCCAAGCAGGTCAACTTTATTGATTATTTAACCAATGTTCGCATCGTAGAAGCAAAACGGCAGTTGCTCGAAACTGATCACCAAATCAATGAAATTGCAGAAAACCTTGGGTATAATCCCAGTTACTTCAATCGTTTATTTAAAAAGTGCACGGGAATGACCCCAGGACAATATCGAAAAGGTCAGAGCTGATCACTGTTGGTTGCTGCGGAAAAGCTCGTATTTTCGCAGCTTTTGCTCTGATTTTTCCATGTTTTCGTCAGCAAATGTTTTGTATAATAGAAAAGAAAGCGATTTCTAATGCAGCTTATGTTCAGCAAGAAAACCAGTGGACTTGTCGAAGTTGTTGGAAATCTGATAGTAAATAGATGGAGGAAGAAAAGAAATGAAAATCGTTCTAGGCGGAGATTCAACCGTGGCGGATTATCCCCTTGATCAACAGCCAATGATGGGCTGGGGACAAGCTTTACCAAGCTATCTGTCCCCAGAAGTAGACGTACACAATTTTGCGAAAAACGGCAGTACGACTCGTTCGTTTATCGAAGAAGGGTTGTTTAAGCAACTCCTGCAAGAAGTCGAACCGAATACAGTCGTCCTACTGCAATTTGGACATAATGACCAAAAAGAGAAAAATCATGTCACGATGGAGGCGTACATTGCTCATTTGACAGACATGATCCGTCAAATCAAAGAAAAAGCAGGAATTCCTATCCTGTGTACACCTGTTGAACGACGTGTAGGGGAAGAGGGACGACTGGCGCATACGTTGTCAGCATTTTTACCTGTCTTAAGAGAACTTAGTCGAACGGAAGAAGTGGATTTGTTTGATTTAAATCGCTATACCTATCATTATTATGACACATTAGGACTAGAAGCTTCCAAAGCGCTCTTTGTTTGGTTAGCACCGGATGAGCACCCCAATTATCCTGCAGGTCTCGCAGATGATACCCACTTTTCAAAGGTCGGGGCGCATATGATCGCTCGCTATGTAGCGATTCGTTTACAGGCGTTTTTCCATGAGCAACCACTGTTTCCTGATATTTATTACGGCGCCTGCATGTATCCAGAAGTCTGGTCGGAAGAAATCATGCAAAGTGATAGTCAAACGATGAAAACGTTGGGCATGAATTTTGCTAGAATTGGGGAATTCATGTGGCGTGACTTGGAGCCTCAACCTGGAGAATATGATTTTGCGTTGTTGGAACGTGCGCTAGAACAGTACCAAGCAAATGGCATCGATGTTTGCTTATGTATTCCAACGCCAACTCCGCCCCGCTGGTTTACAAAACAGTACCCAGAAGCTTTAATCACTAATCAAGATGGGACGAAGATGCATCATGGCTCAAGACAGCATGTCTGTACCAACAACGAGGACTTTCGCCGCTATGCCTATCGTTTGACGAGAAAAATCGCTGAGATTGCCGAAAAACATGAAAATGTCGTTATGTTGCAATTGGACAATGAGTTTAAATGTCATGTCGATCTATGTTACTGTACGACGTGCCAAACGCGTTGGCATACGTATTTAAAAGACAACTATCAATCCGTGACCAACCTCAACGAGTGTTGGGGCACGAAGGTGTGGAGTGAGTGGTATGACGCATTTGAGGATGTCGTCTTGCCACTAACGACCCCGTTTTTGCATAA
Organism: Enterococcus sp. AZ188; assembly: GCF_050544075.1. Lineage (NCBI taxonomy): Bacteria > Bacillati > Bacillota > Bacilli > Lactobacillales > Enterococcaceae > Enterococcus > Enterococcus sp. AZ188. Next base: position 2,772,841 of record NZ_CP172943.1, on the reverse strand, counting down.
TTCTTCCCTGATGAATGCCTTTCGCCGCTTTACCACCGATACGTTGAATGAGTTTGCGCATGATCTTTGTCATTTTATCCGAATGGAGACCGCGTTACCCATTACCCATAACTCCGCTTTTGGGTTTAACTTGCAAAATGATGAGCTATTTGCTGATTTAGATATTGCCGGTTTTGATACGTATGCACCGGCAGACAACTATCCAGCGTATACCATGAACTTGGATCGTTGGCGGAATGTCAAACCGCGCAACAAGGAAATGTTATTGTTAGAAACTTGTACCGCCAATGCCGGTCATATTGAAAACTATGCGGCACCTCGTCCTCATGGGTTTGTCACAAGTGAAGCGTTCATTGGCTATGCTGGTCATTTGAAATCCTTCTGTTTTTGGCATTTTCGTGGACATCGCTATGGTGTGGAGCAACCCCATAGCGCCGTGTTAACTGCTTGGGGAGAGCCAGATCGTGGGTATGAAGAGGTAGTTCGGATTGGCGAACTAAGACAACAGATCGCACCACTTTTAGCGGAAACGAAGTATGTATCTGCAAAAATAGCCATCATCTACTCGGACTACTCGAAACGCTTTTACACGATCGATCATGGGGGTATTTATGATTATCGCAGCCTGTTTACCGAATTTTACGGCAGTCTGATTCGCCAAGGGATTCGTGTAGAAATCATTCAAGAAAATAGTCCGTTAGAAGAGTATGATGTTGTTCTTGCCCCATTTGTTCGTTGGATCAGTCCTACCTTGCTGAAAAAATTTGCCGCCTTTACTGAAGCAGGAGGCAAGCTGATTTTAGGCCCGATGACGGGGGATCGGACAAAAGAGCTAGCGTGGCCAGCGACGAATGGCTTAGATCGTTTAGGAGAATGGCTCGGGTTTGACCAAATCCAGCAGTTTACGGTGAAAGGACTGACTTATCAGCTAACCTATGACGGCCTAAAAGAACCTTTGGATCATTTGGTCACAGTTTTTCATTGCCCAGAAGATTGGGAAACGATCGGACGAGGGAATGACCAAACGCTACTAGCTAAGAAACAACTGGCTCAAGGAGAGATCATCTATTTAGGTGCGCTACCTAGCAATTTACCAGACAGTTTGATATGGCAGTCGTTTTGTCACAAAGAACTTTTCCCTTATGAATCAGAGCGCCTGTTGATCAAATGTTCGGAAGGTGTGATGAAGTATCGCCGAGAGTCAGCGACCCATGTCCAACTCTGGATCAGTAACTTAGGGATGACGACAGCTGACTTTACCTTACATCTCCCCGGTTTCGAACGCTTATCAGGTGAAGCGCTGGCGCGGGGTAACCATAGGCTAGAACCTTATGAAAATTTGATTATTGAATGGGAAAAAACAGTAGAAAGCGAGGAGTCAGATGATTCATTTAGCCATCCGAGGGCATGACCTCTCAGGAGAATATACACCCAAGCAGCTAGCACAAGCGGTAGGAGCAAAGAAAATAAGAAACGTTCAGTTTGCCTTGAATGCGTCTTTTCCAGACCTAAGTGCTCCTGAAAAAATGAGTCCAGGTATGGGGACCTTCTTCAAGAATGAATTCCAAGAACAAGGCGTTCAAATCGCTTTGTTAAGTTGTTATAGTAACTTGATTCATCCCGAACCAGAGGAACGAGAGAAAATCTTACAGAAATTTGAGCGCTACTTATTCCATGCCCGTTATTTTGGTGCCAGCATGGTGGCTTCAGAAACAGGCTCAGTCATTGCCGCGCTGGGATATAGCGAAGAGAATTTTTCGGATGAGGTTTTTGAAGACTTGATCCATGTGATCCAGCGACTCGTTCGAGTAGGAGAAAAACATAAAACCATGGTAGGGATCGAAGCAGGAATGAATCATCCGTTGTATTCGAATCAGCGCATCGCCGAGCTGATTGAACGTGTTCCTTCTGATTATCTAGGGATCATTTACGATCCAACGAATTTGATCACCGCAAAAACGGCTGCTGATCAAGTTGCATTGGTAGAAGAAGCGTTTACTCTTTTTGGCGAGAAAATCGTCTGCTTGCACCTAAAGGATTTTCAACTCTCGAGAGAAGAAGTGATCCCTGTCCCGTTAGGTGAAGGACAAATACGGTATCCAGAAATTTTACAGCTTCTGATCAAACACAAGCCATACTGTTACGTGGTGTTAGAAGAAACAAAAGACGCTGGGATCGATCGTGCGGTGGCGTTGATTGAAGGCTTAGATTTAAAAAATTAGCTGGGTGCTTGTGTAAATGATTGTTTAAGAGAACACGGGAGTGATTTTCTTGTTTTCTTCAAAGACGCTGACATTAATGCAAACTTTTATCTAGCATAGAAAAGTTGTTTATGGTGAGATTTCATCTAAACAGCTTTTTTATTTTCATAAAAATAGAAAATGTAAGGTAAGGTTTGCTATTATAGAATAAAAAGAAAGCGTTTTGGAATGTTGCATTCGGATAATAGATCAAATGGAAAAGGATTTAATATTTACGAGACATGTAAAAGAGAGAAAGGAGGGACCAATGGCAAACATGCAAGACGTGGCAAAACTTGCCAATGTATCTGTGACCACCGTCTCACGAGTGATCAATAACAGAAAATATGTCAATGAAGAAACAAAGCAGATTGTGCTAGAAGCAATTCAAACACTTGATTATGTACCAAATGAATTAGCACGGTCCTTTTATTACAATTCCTCAAAGATGATCGGCTTGCTGATCTATGATTTGAAAAATGATTTTTATAATCAATTTATTACCCGAATCGAGTCGCAACTGATTGAGAAAGGCTATAGTTTGATGATTGGTACCACACAAGGAAATCCTGAAAGAGAAGCCTATTTTTTGAACTTGTTTCTCGCAAATAATATTGATGGGTTGATCTTATGTACCAATCTTTGTACGCAAGGTCCATTGTTGCAAAAGGTTCTCAAATTACCTCTAGTGAGTGTGGGTAGAGTCCTTAGCGATGAAGTATCCTCCGTTTCTGCGGATAATACCTCAGGTGGACAGTTGGCAGCACAGATCTTAATCCAAAATCGTTGTCGCGAGATCCTCTTCGTTAATGGACCAAAGACATTACATTCCGTTCAAGAAAAATCAGCTGGTTTTTATCAAGTGATGGACCAATACCCAGAGATCCATGTTCACGAGGTCATACTCGATTTTGTAAATGTCACGCAAACTTCCTTTGATCAACTTTTTCGTCAATGGCCTTCTATCGATGGCATTTTTGCGGCAAGTGATTTTTTGGCAGCCTGCGCTTTACGTTCCCTTCATTCACTGGATAAAAAGGTTGGTGAAGCGATTCAAGTGATTGGTTATGAAAACACCAATGTTTGTCTTTGTACTAACCCTTTGCTTTCGTCCATCGCACGACCTTTAGAGGAGATGGTGGATTGGACGACCCAGCTACTTTTTCAAGAGGTACAAGGAGACAAAACCGCACCAAGACACGTCCTCTTGAAAAATTCATTTGTCCCAAGAGAAACGACTCAATGGAAGTGATGGGAAAAGAAGCAACCGCTTGCAGCTTTCTTTTGATTGTCTTGGGATAGCCGCAATTCTATAATGAAATGGACTGGAATAAATCCAGACTGATGAAGTTGCTAAGTGATAGGTGTTGATAGCTAGTACTATTTTTTCGAAAAAATGGTTCCGTTTACAAAAGATTCTGTAAAATAGCGAACGGTTTGAAGGATAACGCCTCAAGAAGAGTGTACCTAAAATGCGATCACAAAAACAAATTAACCTAAATGTAATAAGAAGGAGTGAATAACCATGTGGAAAGCAAACTATCATACCCACACAACTCGATGCAAACATGCACGGGATTCTGATGAAGACTATGTGATCAAAGCCATCCAAGCTGGCTTTAAGGAAATCGGCTTCGCTGATCATTGTCCCTGGCCCTTTGAGGATGGGTATGTCTCGCCCATGCGGATGGATGTTGCGCAATTGGAAGATTACGTTTCATCGGTGAAAAGCTTACGGGAAAAATATCAAGGACAAATCGATGTGAAATTAGGATTAGAGTGTGAATATTTTGAAACAATGATTCCTTGGCTAGTTGCAGAGAAAGAAAGGCTGTCGATCGACTATTTGATTTTTGGCAATCACTTTCCTGAAATCGAAAGCAATCACTATTACGACCATACACCCGGGGATTCGGTAAAAGCGATCAAAGATTATCTCCGTGTTTCTTTACAAGGGATCGAATCAGAAATTTTTGCTTATATGGCACACCCAGATGTGTTTATGCGGGGCTATAAAACCTTCGATTCCCATTGCGAAGAAGTTGCTTACCGTTTATGCGAAAAAGCCAAAGAGTATCAGCTGCCATTGGAGTATAATTTGGCGGGCTATACGAATGGTGGCTATCCGCATCCTGAATTTTGGAAGATCGCTAAGGAAGTCGGCTGCTCTTGTATTATTGGGATCGATGCCCACGAGAGTGCGGCTTTCACAAATACAGAAATTTACGAAAGAGCTCTTTTAGAAATCGATGCCTTAGGATTAACAAGGATCGATCGGCTCTTCTTTGCGTGAAGGAAAGAAAGTTGATTGTTTTGGAAATAAACATGGACGCCAGTGGGGATCACTAGCGTCCATGTTTATTAGAATTGCCATTCTTGAATTTTTTTCAAGAGTACCGCTTTGTCGGCAGCTTCCGCAAAGGAATGCTGAGCGGCAGTTTCGTTTATGAAGCGCATCTCTGATTCGGACATGTCGCAATGATGAGCCATTTGCAGGTATTCATTGGTCAATGTCGTATTTGAGACCGTTCGGTTATCGGTGTTCAAACAAAAAGGGACCTTGGCTTCCAGCCATTCTCTTAATGGGTATGCCGAGTATGTGGGAATCGCACGAGTATGAACATTGCTGGTAGGACAGCCTTCGATACAGCGCTTTTGTTCTCGAACAAACGCTTGAGCAGTGTGATCTCCTTTTAAGGCGATGCCGTGGCCAATCCGCTGCGCACCGCTTTCGATGGCTTGATAAATGTTTTGCACACAGCCGCATTCGCCTGCATGTAAGGTCAGCTGGACACTTTGGTTCTTGAGGAACACTTGATAGCTGGCAGCTAAATCAGGGACGTACCCGTCTTCTTCTGGACCTGCTAGATCAATACCGACTACTTTTTCATCGGTAAGAGCGATCGCTTCATCAAAAATCGCCGTAATAGCTGGTAGGTCTTCTTGACGCATCCCAATGACCAAAACATTGCCTTTGATTGGGTAGCGTTTTTCTGCTCGTGCGATGCCTTCGATCACGGCTTGGATGGTCTGGCTGCAAGTGAGTCCTTTGTCCATCGATAAGCTGGGGGCAAAGCGGATCTCAATATAAGCGACCCCATCTTGAGCGGCTTGTTCCATCACGTCATAGGCAGCAGCTGCTAAAGCTTCTTGTGTTTGCAAATACGGCCGAACGAAATCAAAGCAGCGAAGATAATCCCTCAGGTCATGACAATCTTTGGGGGCTTGCATCTGTGCTTTCACAGCTTCGATGTCTTGAGCGATGGGAAGCTCTTGCTGATTGGCGATGGCGATCAATGTTTCTGGACGAATGGAACCGTCGAGATGGCAATGAAGTTCTACTTTGGGAAATGCTTGGATTTGTTGTTGAGTAAGCACAGTGTTCCTCCTGTCTAGGTCGAATTTTTTTTAAGTATGAATATAGCATACTTCCAAAGCCCATGCTACCCAAAAAAGGAAATTCTCATAGAAAGCAAACCAGCAGCCGCGAATTACTTGTGCGGCTGCTGGTTTTATTGTGGGAGAGTGGCTCAAATCAACTCCGATAGATCGGTAAAAGGCAATGACAGATCATGAGCGGCTTCTTTTGAAGTAAATGCGCCCTCATAGGCGATGACCCCTTTGGCAAGGGCCTCGTTTTCTCGCAACGCTGCTAAAGGGTCTTTCGCTAGCTGCTGGGCATACGGTAATGTGGCAATGCTCAATGCGATGGTTGCCGTTTGCGGCACAGCACCCGGCATATTCGCCACTGCATAGTGAATGACTTCTTCCCGGATATAGGTTGGCTCGTCGTGGGTGGTGACTTTGTCTTCGGTCTCGAAAATTCCGCCTTGGTCAATGGCAATATCGACGATCACGGATTTTTCAGGCATCTGTTTCACCATGTCGCGGGTCACTAAGCACGGGGCTTTTTGTCCTGGCAATAAAACGGCTCCTACCACCAAGTCTGCGGATTGGATCGTTCGCTCGATATTCAAACGATTGGAATACAAAGTTTGGACTTGACCAGAAAATTGTCGATCCAGCTCTTGTAAGCGTGGGATTGAAACGTCTAAAATTGTCACTTGTGCGCCTAGACCTACGGCGACTCTCGCGGCATTCTCGCCGGCAACGCCACCACCAATGATCGTTACCCGACCTTGACGGACGCCGGGAACACCCGAAAGCAGGATCCCTTTTCCGCCATAAATTTTTTCGAGAAATTGCGCGCCAATTTGAACAGACATTCTTCCAGCGATCTCACTCATGGGAGACAGTAAAGGCAGGGTGCCGTTCGCCAGTTGGACGTTCTCATAAGCAACAGCGATCACTTTGCTGTCGATCAACGCTTGAGCAAGCTGTTGATTGGCGGCTACGTGGAAATAGGTGAATAAAACCAGTCCCTCATGCAAAAAGGGGTATTCTTCTGGTAAAGGTTCTTTGACTTTCATAACCAATTCAGAGGCCCAAACCTCTTCAACGGTAGCAATCGTAGCGCCGACTTCCTGATACGCTTGATCAGAAAAGGTTGATCCTGCACCAGCGCCTTGTTCAACGAAGACTTCGTGTCCGTCTTGGACTAACTCATAGACTCCGGAGGGCGGCAATGCCACACGATTTTCATTGTTCTTGATTTCTTTGGGGATACCGATTTTCATAGACTTCACACCTTTCTTTCTTCCATTATAATAGAAAGCGGATTCCCAAGGGGAGAAAAAAGGGTTTTTTTATTAAAAAAGTAAGATCCAGTTGCTGCTTTCGGGACGACAAAGAAAAAAGCCCCACAATGGGACTTTTTTCGAACAATCAGCTGAAGGTCCAAAAGCGTAAGCTTTGATCAGCGATTTCATCTAGTGTGTAGTAAGTAGCGTAGTGGGATTTTTCCGGATCATCATTGGGATCTAAGACAAACACTTGATCGCCCATCATTCCACCTAAGACCATGATATGGCCGCCATCTGTAAATTCCCCTGGGGTCATAGAAACGATGACGGGATGATTTTGTTGCAAGTAGGCTTCAACGCTAGCTAGGTCAGTACTAAGATCATAATAGTTGTAGCCGTTTGCATCGGCAAAGTCAGAAAAAATCCGCCAGTCCGTTCCTTGGCCGTCAACGTAATAATGATCTCCTGCCCAATCAAGGACTTCCGGTGGCGTAATGTAATAGCCTTCAAGATAGGATTGAACCATCGCAAGAGAAGCGATCGCACAGCCGTTTTCTGCTAAGGTTTGGCTGCCGTCATTGCCATAGGATCTATCGGCCCATTCTTCGTTCGTCTGCAGGAAAATCGGTGTTGTGATGTCCATTTCCCCTAAGTAAGCATTGATATCTTCACTAAAAATAGCTTGAGAGTAAATATATTCGTCGTCATAACTCTCATCATAGGCAACGACGGTGTGCACGTGTTCGGACAACTCTCCGTACAACACGTGATGAGAGATTCGATTGAACCCTATCCAAATCAACACCAATCCTGCTAAAACAATCATTGGCCGACGCTTTCGATAAACATCTGTCTGTTTTTGCATTTTTCCCTCCTTGTTTTACGAATCGTACGTATTCATCCTGTTCTTTTAAGTAAAACAAAGGAGGGGGAGCTTGTCATCGGCCTACAGACCGATTCCACGATCAACTTTCAAATGCCTCTAGTTCTAAGCTAGTATGTTCCCATGCTTCTAATAGGGCTTCTTGTTCAGTGCGGGCTTGTTCTAACGCTTGATTCAACGCGGTCAATTTTACATGATCATTCAACGCTTCTGGTGCGGTCATGTCTTGTTCCAGTTGCTGGATCATTTCTTCTATCGTGGCAAGCTCTTCTTCGATTTGGGCGACTTTTCGCTGTAAGGTTCTAACGGCTTTTTGCTGTTCTTTGCTTTGGACAAAGTTTTGCTTGCCCGCTGAGATGGTGGTTTCGGTTGTTTTTGCTTCCAACATTGCTGCGATCTCAGCTTCTTCTTGTTTCTTTTCTAAATAATAATCGTAATCGCCTAGATAGAGCTTGCTGCCGTTTTCAGACAGTTCCACGACCTTGGTGGCGATTCGATTGATAAAGTAGCGGTCATGAGATACGAAGAACAACGTGCCTTCATAATCGATCAGGGCATTTTCTAAGACTTCTTTGCTGTCGATGTCTAAATGGTTGGTTGGCTCATCCAAAATCAAGAAATTGTCATGGTCCATGGCTAATTTTGCCAAAGCGACACGGGCTTTTTCGCCACCGCTTAACAGCGTGATCGGCTTTTCAACATCTTCTCCCGAAAATAAGAAGCTGCCTAATATATTGCGAATCTCGACTTCAGGTGTGGTACTGTGGTCATCCCAAAGCTCATGGAGGATCGTTTTTGTTGAGTGCAGATCGGATTGAGTTTGGTCATAGTACCCGATTGAAACATTGGCGCCAAAATGCACCTTTCCTTGAATAAAGTGGATTTTATGAATCAGCGATTTCAGTAAGGTTGACTTGCCGATCCCATTCGGCCCCACTAAAGCGATCGCATCTTTGCGACGAACATCTAAGTCGATGGGCGCCGATAAAACTTCTTCTTCAGAATAACCGATAGCGGCATTTTCTACTTGCATCACAACATTTCCTGAAGGTTTTTCAATGGAAAAAAGGAAGTGGGCGGATTTTTCATCTCCTTGCGGGCGATCCAACCGGTCCATTTTCTCTAATTGCTTACGGCGACTTTGCGCGCGTTTGGTGGTAGAGGCACGGACAAGGTTGCGGGCAACAAAGTCTTCCAGTTTATTGATTTCTTCTTGCTGCTTTTCAAAGGCTTTCCATTCGCTTTGCAGCTGTTCAGCTTTCAAGGTCAAATAGCGGCTGTAATTGCCTTTGTAGTGGCGCATTTTTTGCCGACTCAGTTCGTAGACTTCGTTGACAACTTTGTCTAAGAAGTAACGGTCATGGGAAACGATCAGCAACGCACCGGCATATCCTTGTAGATAGTTTTCCAACCAAGATAACGTTTCGATGTCTAAATGGTTGGTCGGCTCATCGAGGATCAAGATATCAGGTTTTTGCAGCAGCATTTTTGCTAATGCCAAGCGGGTTTTTTGACCACCGGAAAGGGTATCGATCGGCTGTGTGTAAAAAGAAGGATCAAACTGAAAACCGTGCAAGACGGAGCGAATTTCATTTTCATAGCCATAGCCGTTTTTTTCTGCAAATTCATGTTGCAATTGATCGTATTCTTTCAGAAGATTGCCAGAGTCAGCAGCAGGATCTGCTTCGGAGATGGCGATCTCTAAGGTACGCATGCGCTGCTCCATCTGTCGAACCGTTGCAAAAGCTCCTAGCATTTCTTCCCAAACGGTGGCCTGACTAGCAAGTCCGGTATCTTGAGCTAAGTAGCCCATCGTAGCGGTCTTGTTTTTAGCGATCGTTCCTTTATCAGGACTTTCGAGTCCAGCAATAATTTTCAGCAGCGTTGATTTACCAGCACCGTTGCGCCCAACAAGCGCGATTCGGGAATTGCTGGCAATCTCTAATTGGATATTTTCAAATAAAACCTCGGCTCCGAAAAGACGGGCGATTTGGTTGGCTTGTAATAAAATCATGTGTATGTCATTCCTATCTTTAAGAAACTTGTCTGTATCAAGGTTACAATACTACAAGTCTATCATATTTTAGGGGAAACGGCGATTGGGAAAAAGTTTGATTTTACCATTATAAAATTTATATTTCAAATTATGAGCATTCAAATTGATTTTTGAACAATGTATTTGTTATGATAGCTTCATCACAAGTGAATTTTTCACAATGGGGGAGTATTCTTTGAAAGATCATCAAATTCCAAAGGCAACAGCGAAGCGATTGCCTTTATATTATCGTTACTTGCGTATTTTGCACCAAGCTGGCAAATTAAAAGTTTCTTCGACCGAACTAAGTGAAGCTGTTCAAGTTGATAGTGCGACGATCCGCCGCGACTTTTCCTACTTTGGTGAATTAGGAAAACGCGGCTATGGCTATGACGTTGAAAGCTTGATGCAGTTCTTTGCGAAGACATTGAACGAAGACCACATGACGAATGTAGCTTTAGTCGGTGTCGGAAACTTGGGGAGCGCCTTGTTGAAATACAAATTTCACCAAAGCAACAGCATTCGGATCAGTGCTGCATTTGATGTCAATGAAGATCTAGTTGGTCGAATCGTAGATGGTGTGCCGGTCTATCCAATGGATGACATGAAGGAACAAGTGAAGATCCAGCAGATCGATGTGGCTATTTTGACGGTTCCCGCACAACATTCACAAGATTTAGTGAACGAGCTTGTGAAAGCTGGCATTAAAGGAATCTTGAACTTTACACCTGCACGGATCACTGCACCAAAAGGCGTGCTGATTCAAAACGTTGACTTAACCAATGAATTGCAAACATTGATTTATTTCTTGCATTCAGGCAACGTCTTGTCCCATGAAGAACCAGTAGAAGAACCATCACTAAGCGAATAATCGCATCACATAAATAGGAACCAGCAAAACAGCTGCCAGATCGTAGTATATACAAGGATCTGACAGCTGTTTTTTGCTTTCATTCACTGAACTTACTCGTCTAACTGGTCAAAAAGTGATTCGTAAGAATCTTGCTCTTCAACGCTTGTGAGTGCTTCTTGATACCGCAAGATTTGTTGAGTCAAACGTGTGAAATCGATGATGCGGGCTTCGCGATGCACTTCTTTCCCATTTGCGAACAAGAGGACGACGGGAACCGTCAAGACCGAAAATAAACTGGCTGCTTCTGGCTCTGTCAGCGTGTTGATGGTAAATAGTGGGAGTTGTTGGGTTTGTGCCAGTGTTTGGATGCGTGGTTTGTCCGCAACACAAATACTGCAATTTGGTTGAGAGAGATAGAGTAGTGCCAACGGATGTTGGGCGAGCCTCTCTTGGATCGGTTGATTTTTTTGCATAAGTCATTCCTCCATGGAAAATGTACGCTGTTCTTGAGGAAAAGTCAAAATATCTGATAGTTGCTGATCATTTAGGTGAACAAGAAGGATTTAAAGATAAGGAAAATCTAAAGCAACGATTAAAAAAACAGACTGCTTTAAAAAAAACGTTGTATAAAAAAAGGAAAAAACGTATAGTAATTCCAGCGTTTCGAATTTATTGATAAAGAAGGTTAAAGTTATGTTTCAGGCATTACCGAATTCTGTCCTGCAAATGAGTGTTATTTTTTTATCTATCGTCATTGAAGCCTTGCCCTTTGTCCTATTGGGCTGCTTGATATCAGGTGCTTTACAAGTCTTCTTGACGCCAGAAAGAGTCACGAGACTCTTACCAAAAAACAAATTGGCATCGATCACTGTTGGTTGTGGCCTGGGGGTCTTTTTTCCTTCCTGCGAGTGTGGGATCGTACCGATCGTTAATCAGTTCGTAAAAAAAGAAGTGCCAGTGTATACGGCGTTTGCCTTTATGCTGACTGCACCGATCATCAATCCTATCGTGATTTTTTCGACATTCATTGCCTTTGGAAATTCCGCGAAGTTCGCCTTTTTGCGTGTACTGGGCAGCTTATTGGTCGCAATGGTCGTGGGGATCTGGCTGGCGTATTTTAACAAACAAGAGGTCTTAAAAACACGGCTTGCCAATCAATTAAGTGGCGGGAATGAGCAAGTAGCTCACCCACACCATCATGGGCATGATCACGCCCACCATCAAACAGAAAAGACCAGTCATCCGCTTCTTCGGCAGATTCGTCATTTGCTACAGCATAGTTTGGATGAGTTTTTCGATACTGGGCGTTATTTGATCATTGGTGCGTTGATCGCCTCAGCGATGCAGACCTATCTGCCAACTGGCTTGATGCTGACATTAGGCTCCACGAAGCTGTTAGCGGTTTTCGTCATGCTGCTGTTGGCACTGACATTATCCCTATGTTCCGAAGCAGATGCCTTTATCGGCTCTTCGTTGTTGAGTTTATTCGGCACTGGACCAGTCGTCGGTTTCCTGGTTTTTGGTCCAATGGTAGATATTAAAAACCTGTTGATGATGAAGCGGTACTTTTCGGGGCGTTTTATCGCTTCTCTGGTTGGTTTAGTCGCAATCGTCGTTTCAATTTATGCATGGGTGGTGTAAAGAATGATTCGTTTTTTGATCTTATCAGGCTATTTTGAATTAATGATGTATTTGCAAGTGACGGGCAAACTCAATCAGTTTATCAACATTCATTATCGCTATCTCGCTATTTTATCTATGATCATTTCTTTATTGTTGGCTTTGGTCCAGCTGTACTTTTGGGTCAAACAAGAGCCCGAGCATCATCATGACGACGAGCACCAGCATGGATTAGAGAAAAAATACCAACGAGTGATTGCGTATTTTCTATTAGCCTTACCGATCATCGTGGGTCTCTTTTTTCCCACCGTTAGCTTGGATACGACGATCGTTGAAGCAAAAGGGTTTAATTTCCCCCTAAGTGAAGAATCTGTGGGGGATCCAGAAATGACGACCCAATATCTGAAACCCGATACAAGTCTTTATTTTAACAAAGAAGATTATGACACTCAGATGGATGCAGCCTTGGCACGTTACGCCAAAGATGAGACGATTGCGGTAACGGAAGAAAATTACTTGGAAGTCATGGAGTTGATCTATACGTACCCGAGTGAATTCATTGGTAAGAAAATCACCTATGATGGATTTGTGTACCATGCAGATCAAGATGATGCCAATGAAATCTTTTTGTTTCGTTTTGGCATTATCCATTGTGTGGCTGATTCAGGCGTTTTCGGTTTACGGGTGGAATTGCCGCAGCAAGCGACTGCAGAAAATAACCAGTGGCTCCACGTGGAAGGGACGATCCAATCGAAGTACTATCAACCCTTCAAACGAGACTTGCCGATGGTGGTAGCAGACCAAGAGAAGACGATTGAAGCACCAGAAAACCAGTATGTCTATCGCGCTTTCTAGCTTTTTTTAAGAAAGTTCATAGAAACATCATAAACCTTTGTTATAATGAAGAAAATCTAAGCATATGTTTGTAGTTTTATCAAACGTTTAGTACAATATAGTAGGAACATATGCTAAAATCTATACAAAAGAGAGGTGTCGTGAAATGGGTTTTACAGATGAAACAGTTCGCTTTGATTTTGATGATAGCCGTAAAAAAGAAGTCAGCGAAACATTAGCTATCGTCTACCGAGCATTAGAGGAAAAAGGATACAATCCGATCAATCAAATCGTCGGTTATCTCCTTTCTGGCGACCCGGCTTACATTCCTCGTTATCGGGATGCCCGGAATTTGATTCGTCGTCACGAACGGGATGAGATCATGGAAGTTCTGATCCGTTATTATTTAGGCAATCACGGGATCAACCTATAATGAGAATCATGGGATTGGATGTTGGTTCGCGGACAGTCGGCGTGGCGGTCAGTGACCCAATGGGCTGGACAGCACAAGGGATCGAGATCATTCGCATCAATGAAGATGAAGGCAATTTCGGTTATGATCGACTTGCTGAATTGGTGAAAGAATATGAAGTCTCACGTTTTGTGGTAGGACTACCTAAAAATATGAATAATACGATCGGACCTAGAGCGGAAGCTTCTATGGCTTACGGCGCAGCGATCGAACAGCAATTCGGTTTGCCGGTCGTTTACCAAGACGAACGTCTGACGACCGTTCAAGCAGAACGAATGCTGGTAGAACAGGCGAATACATCGCGTGCCAAACGAAAAAAAGTGATTGATAAATTAGCAGCAGTCATGATTTTGCAGAATTATTTAGATGGTGCTGGGAAACAGCTGTTTTAATTTACAGAAAAGAGGAAAATAAATGTCAGAACATACACACGATCATAACCACGATCACGATCATGAAGGACATGAACACATTACTTTGATCGATGACCAAGGAAATGAAACCTTATACGAAATTCTATTAACGGTTGACGGTACGGAAGAATTCGGCCGCAACTACGTCTTGCTTTATCCAGCAGGCGTACCGGAAGAAGAAGACGTTGAATTACAAGCGTACGCTTATATTGAAAACGAAGACGGTTCTGAAGGTGAATTAGAACAGATCGAAACAGAAGCAGAATGGGATATGATTGAAGAAGTCTTCAACACATTCATGGCGGAAGAAGAAGAATAACAAGCTGCAAGTGCTGATCCTTTCCATAAGGGATCAGCACTTTTTTTGATTTTTAACGACTGTTTATTATAGAAGCAAGCCTGCTTTTTTGAAAGGAATGAGTAAAATGAATCACGTAACGATTTTTGAGCTTGAAAAGATCGCAGAAGAGCAGCTAGTTTTTGCGGTGATCATCAGCAAGTATCAAGAAAAGCTCGTCTATGTCAAACACAAAGAACGAGACACATTAGAAATACCCGGAGGTAAGCGAGAATCAGGAGAAAGCATCACAGCGTGTGCCGCCCGTGAACTAAAGGAAGAACCAGGAGCCAAGCACTTTACTCTAGAGCCGTTATTTATCTATGGGGTAGAAAAAGACGGGGAGACCGATTACGGCTTGGTGTTCGAAGCCCAGATCACGGACTTGGAGGATGAGTTGACCTCAGAGATCGAAGCAATCTATGTAAGGGCAAAGCCGCCTGTCAGTTGGACATATCCAACGATTCAGCCGTTGTTATTGGCAGAATATCTTAAACGAACAAAACAATAATTCAGCTAGTTCAAATGGAGGGCTGTCTTGAGTGGAAAAGTAAAGTAAGCCTATTTGACAGGAGTGAGCGAATGAGTTGCGTGATCCTACAATCAGGCGTAGGATAAAAATGTAAACGTTATCTTATCGGAGAGTAGGGAAAGGCATGGAAAAAATCTATCAAGCAAGTACAGCAGAAGGAGCAATTGATTTTATCAATATGCGCGATTTGGAGATCGCCGCAGAGGAAGTGATTCCTAAAGGTGGGTATGGCTATATCAGCAGTGGTGCGGGGGATATTTTTACCTATCAAGAAAATGAACGCGCCTTCAATCACAAATTGATCATTCCTCATGTCTTAAAGGACATTGAATTACCGGACACAACGTTGTCCTTTGGCGGTGACACGTTGTCAGCGCCAATCATTATGGCGCCTGTGGCTGCCCACGGCTTAGCAAATGTTGCGGCAGAGCAAGCGTCAGCCAAAGGTGTGTCACGTTTTGGCACGATCTATACGGCGAGTTCGTATGCCTCTTGTACGTTGGAAGAAATCCGAGCGGCTGGAGGTCAAGAAGCGCCGCAGTGGTTCCAGTTTTATATGAGTAAAGACGATGGTATTAACAAAGACATCTTGGCGATGGCAAAACGCAATGGCGCCAAAGCGATCGTTTTGACCGCAGATGCAACCGTGGGGGGCAATCGAGAAACGGATCGCCGCAATGGCTTCACCTTTCCGTTGGCAATGCCGATCGTTCAGGCTTATCAATCAGGGATCGGACAAACGATGGATGCCGTTTACGGCTCCTCAAAACAAAAATTAAGTCCTCAGGATGTCGCTTTTATCGCCAAAGAATCTGATTTGCCGGTTTATGTCAAAGGGGTGCAATCAGAAGAAGATGTGGAACGAGCATTAGGGGCAGGTGCACAAGGGATTTGGGTCTCAAATCACGGGGGACGCCAATTGGATGGTGGTCCAGCTTCCTTTGATTCCTTGCAGATCGTGGCTGAAGCAGTAGCAGGTCGGGCGCCGATCGTCTTTGATAGCGGGGTACGGCGAGGACAACATGTCTTTAAAGCGATTGCTTGCGGAGCAGATCTGGTGGCAATCGGTCGACCAGTGATTTATGGGTTGGCTCTAGGTGGTGCCACCGGTGTTCAACAAGTCTTTGATTTCTTCAAAAAAGAATTGGAGATGGTCATGCAGCTTGCGGGGACGCAAACGGTGGCAGATATCAAAAAAGCCGTCTTACGGGACAATCATTATTTATAAGCAATCCCTCAAAAAGCACTCGAGTCGTTGACTCAGGTGCTTTTTTCAATGATCCTTTCTGATCCTGAAGAGCAGAGCCAACAGTTCTTTTTGCCGTAAAAAGTGTATATGATTTTGAAACAATTGCAAAATCCGCTACACTTAAAAGAGACCAATAAACTAAAGGAGAGAGATTGATGATTCCAAAAATTATTCATTATTGCTGGTTTGGCGGCAATCCATTAGGTGAACAAGAAAAGAAATACATGGATACCTGGAAAAAATATTGTCCGGATTATGAGATCAAACGTTGGGATGAATCAACGATCGACCTTTCAAAATTCGGTCCTTATCTAAAAGAGGCCTATGACCAAGAAGAATGGGCATTTGTGTCAGATGTGGTTCGTTTGTATGCGTTAGTGACAGAAGGCGGTATTTATATGGATACTGATATCGAGGTGGTCAAACCTTTAGATGAGCTCTTGACACTGGAGGCATTTATGGGCTTTGAGATCGAAACCAAGATTTCTACTGGGATCATTGGAGCGGTGCCGCACCATCCCTTTATGGAAGAATGGTACCACGATTACGATGACCGAAAATTTGTCCGGGCAGAAAAAACGGAAGATGTCGTCACCAATGTGATCCGAGTGACGGAACTGCTGCAAAACCACGGATTAGAATTGAATAATCAACGACAAACCGTTAAGGGCGTAGAGATCTTCCCGCAAATGACGTTTTCACCAAAAAGCTATATCACGGGTGAGGTCGAGGAAGATCCGAGTACGATGGTGATCCATCAGTTTTCTGGCTCTTGGTTATAAAAGAGTAAGTCTATGAAAGGACGGACAGTGGGGAAAGCTGTCCGCCCTTTTTGCTTTTGCAAGGGATAATGGAGATGTGATAGAATAGCTTGATAAAAAAGGAGGCGTTTTGATGGCTATCAAACGATGTACTTTGGCAGATTTAGAAGAATTGGGAGAAATCAGCGTATCCACCTATTACGATACATTTGCTCCTTTCAATACGGAGGAAAATACTCGTATCTATCTAGAAGAAGCCTACAATCTGCCGAAACTGACCCGAGAGTTAGAAAATCCGCAATCGGCGTTTTATTTTTTACAAGAAAATGATCAAACCGTAGGATATATCAAACTTAACTGGGGTGAGGCGCAAACGGAAGCGATTGCCCCAGAGGGGTTGGAAATTGAACGAATCTATATCAAAAAAGAACATAAGCGCAGAGGCTATGGCAAAACACTGCTGCTGTTTGCTCAAGAGACCGCCAAAGCGCTGCAGAAAAAGTCGATCTGGTTAGGTGTTTGGGAATTTAACGACAATGCGTTGGCTTTTTATCATACGATGGGCTTTGTAAGAGTTGGCAGTCATTCCTTTTTTATGGGGGATGATGAGCAGACGGATTTCTTGATGCTGAAAGAACTTTGAAATCTGCCTTTGTATGAGGAATTAGAAATTACTTTCCATTTTTTTGGCAATCAAGTATAGTTAAAGGGATTGATGAAAAAAGAACGATTGGTGAAAACCATCGCTAAGGAGAGCAATTGTAAATGGAAAAACAGAGAAACGAAAGTATTTTGTCACGTTTTCTTAAAGGCGTGGTGATTGCCTTGGGCTTTATCTTGCCTGGTGTTTCAGGTGGCGTATTGGCAGCCATCTTAGGCATTTATGAGCGGATGCTGCGCTTTATGGCACATCTGACGAAGAATTTTAAAGAGAATCTCCTCTTTTTCCTGCCAGTAGGGATCGGGGGAATCGTAGGGATCGGGCTTTTATCAAAGCCATTAGAGTGGCTGCTGCAAAACTATCAAATCATCGTTTTGTGGGGCTTTGCGGGGGCAATTATTGGGACGTTACCAGCACTTGCTAAAGAATCGACCTTGAAAAGCAAACGGACAACCGGCGACCTGCTTTGGTTCTTCGGCAGTATGGTCATCGGCTTCTTGTTCCTCTATTTTATGGGCGATATCTTAGGAACGATCCCTGCCAATTTCATTGGTTTTGTGATCGCCGGCGGTCTGATCGCGTTAGGTGTTTTGGTTCCCGGCTTGAGTCCTTCAAACCTTTTGCTCGTTTTGGGCCTTTATGATCCGATGTTGAAAGGCTTTAAGAGCTTTGACATCATGGGGGTCTTTCTACCGATCGCCATTGGCGGCTTGGCAGTGATGCTGCTGTTTTCGAAATTGATGGAGTGGCTATTGAGCCATTATCATTCAAAAGTCTATCACTTCATTTTAGGGATCGTTATTGCCTCAACGATATTGATCGTGATTCCTCCGGTGGCAAACTATAGCGGCTTTACTTGGGTAACAGCCGTCATCGGAATTATCTTGTTTGTCTTGGGGGCTTGGTTAGGTCTTTGGATGAGCAAGCTGGAAGAAAAATACAAGTAAATCAAAACGGCACATCGTTTGGCGATGTGCCGTTTTTGTTAGGTAATGATGGGGACAGCTAAGAAGAAGCATTGGTCGACAACTGGTAGTAAAAAGATGGGAACGTTTGATAACAATATGATACAGGTTTAAAAACTGTTCTATTTTTGTTGAAAGATTTCCTAGTGTTTGGTATATTGTAGTCTATATAAAGAAGAATTTTTCATGTGTTACAGTTTAGATAATTGTTTGAGGTTTTGAGGAAAAGGAGGGGCAAGCATGCAAGATGCGACCTATTGGGCGAAACAATTGCGGCAAGGACAAATCAGCTTTGCAGAGCGGGTGGCGATGATCGAAGAAAAAGTCAATCAACAAAATTCGCTTTTGAATGCGCTTGTAACATTTGATCCGCAAGCAGCGATCCAGCATTACGAGCAGCATCTTCAAAAAACGGTCTTTGGGGGACAACCCATGCCGTTAAAAATACTCGGCCAAAACAAAGCAGGGTGGCCAGCAACGTCAGGAGCCAAACTGTTTGCTAAAGCACGAGCCAGCCGCACGGCTCATTTTGTCTCTCGTTTAGAAGAGACGGGCTTTGTGCCGTTAGGGCAAACCAATGCACCAGAATTTGGATTCAAAAACATCACTGATCCAATATTGTATGGGCCTACGCGTAATCCGTGGAATCCTGCCTATTCAGCTGGTGGTTCCAGTGGTGGTGCGGCAGCGGCAGTGGCTTCGGGGATGTTTCCGATTGCGGGTGCCAGTGATGGCGGCGGATCGATCCGCATTCCAGCATCCTTTAGCGGATTGATCGGTTTGAAGCCAACTCGTGGCACGATGCCAGTGGGTCCTAGTGAATGGCGCAGCTGGCAAGGCGCTTCCATCAACTTTGCGTTGACGCTTTCCATGCGTGATACGGAACAGTTGTTTTATGCGTTGCGGACGTCACAGCCGGCAGCCCCTTATCAGGCACCGCAAGTAGAATGGTATCATCAGCAAGCGAGTCAAAAACCGCGGTTGAAGGTTGCTTTTACTACCGCATCGCCGACCGGTGGCCAAGTGTCTGAAACTGCCATCCAAGCAGTCCGAAGTGCAGCCGCATTTTTAGAAAAGCAGGGGCACGAAGTCGTTGAAGTGGGCTATCCAGTGGATGGTCAGCAAATGATGACCACTTATTACGCCATGAATGGTGGCGAAACAGCTGCGATGTTTGCTGAGATCGATGCTGCTCGTCAAGAACCGGTCAGACGGGAAGAGATGGAATTGATGACCTGGGCACTTTACCAATATGGCAAAAAACTGCCGGCCGCCGATTACGTTCTTGCCTTGCAGTGGTGGGATCAGCTGGCAGAAAAAATGGAAGAAGTCTTTTCGACCTATGATCTCTTTTTAACACCGACGACGGCTTTTCCAGCCCCTTTGATCGAGGAAGACTTACAAAGCGATAGCATTCGCCAAAGACTGCATGAGATCGAATCGCTTGGAAAAAGTGCTGCGGGTGAGTTGATCGAAGAAATGTTTGCCAAGAGCTATACTCTGACACCTTACACTCAATTAGCCAATTTAACGGGGCAGCCAGCCATCAGCTTGCCAACTGCTCTTAGCGAGGAAGGGTTGCCGCTAGGGATCCAATTTATGGCGTCTAAAGGCAGAGAAGATCTGCTTTTCCAAGTCGGCTATTTATTTGAAACACAGCAACGATTTCTGTTGCCAAAACAAGGAAACTAAGAGGAGGATATTATGAAACAAGTTAGAAAAGGGAAAATCGTTGCAATGGTTGGCTTTTTAGGTTTATTTACGGGGGTCCTGTTAAGTGCCTGCAGCAAACCAACGGAAGAAGACTCAAGTCTAAGCAAGGTGGAAGAAGCCAAAACATTGGTTGTTGCTACTTCGGGAACCTTGTATCCATCGTCTTACTATAACGATGAAAATGAATTAGTGGGCTATGATGTCGATGTGGCAAAAGAAGTCGCCAAACGATTAGGCGTAGAGATCACATTTAAAGAGTACAATGTCGATGGACAAGTTTCTTCTTTAACACGTGGAGAAGCCGATTTTGCTGCCAACGATTTTGGTTTGACGGATGAACGGGCGGAAAAATTCAGTCTCTCAACGCCTATCAAATACTCGTTCGATAGTATGATCGTGCGTAAAAGTGATGACTCAGGGATTGCTTCTTTAGAAGATTTGGATGGCAAAAAAGCTGCTGGTGAACCGAATACCAGCTACATGCGCTTAGCCGAATCTTATGGGGCAGAATTAGTGACTTACGACAACGCAACGAATGATCAGTATTTGACAGATGTTGCGAATGGTCGAACGGATGTGATCTTGAATGATTACTATTTGCAAAAAATGGCGGTTGCTGCTTTGCAAGATATCCCTGTAAAAATTTTAGAAGATGTCTACTTTAATCCGAATGAAACGGGCTTCTTATTTGTGAAGGATCATAAAGCATTGCAGGAAAAAGTGGATGCTGTTTTAGCAGAAATGAAAGAAGACGGCCGTTTAAAAGAACTTGCAGAAACGTATTTTCAAACCGATATTTCAGTAAAATCTGATCAAGCGATCCAAACGGTTGAAACAGACTAATGTATATTCCAACCCTTGATTTGCCGTTGATGTGGGACTCATTGCCCTATTTGCTGTCGGGCTTGTCCTATACGGTCGGCATTGCTGTCGTTTCTTTTCTAGGTGGCAACCTCTTAGGGATCATGCTCACCTTCTTAGGGATGCTGGAAAACCCCATCATTAGAGGGTTCGTGCGGGGCTATCTCTCATTTCTAAGAGGCGTCCCAGCGTTGGTCTTGTTGTTCCTCCTTTATTTTGGTTTGCCCTATCAATTGTCGGCGCTTAGTGCTGCGATCATCTGTTTTACATTGACCAGCAGCGCATTTATCGGGGAAATCTACCGAGGATCAATTGCTGGAGTGGATCGTGGGCAATTTGATGCTGCCTATGCGTTAGGGTTATCATTTACGAAAACGATGCGTCTGATTATTTTGCCGCAAGCTTTTCGTATATCTGTACCGGCATTGAGTAATGTGGCAATGGATTTGTTGAAAGGAACCTCCTTGGCAGCAATGATCACGATTCCTGATATTTTTCAAAAAGCCAAGATCGTTGGCGGACGAACTTTTGATTACATGTCCATGTACGTGCTAGTTGCCATCATCTATTGGCTGTTGTGCATTTTGATTGAAGCCGGTCAAAAGCGATTAGAACAACATTTTTCAAAACGCTTTGCTGCTAATGAGGCTGTAAGACAATAAAAAAAGAGCCGAGGCTCGATCACTGCAGAAATCACTCTCTTCTTGAATTGATTTCTGCAGTTTTTGTATTTGAAAAGATAGAAGAAAGGAGATTGCCATAGTAAAACAATGAGCGAAGGCAAGGAAGATAGAGAAATTTCTGTAATGTCAAACTAGTTTCAGTATGAAAATGGTGCTGACCAAGTTATTTTCCTTCACTTAAACAGTCTATATTTCATTCGTTCGGCTCAAGTGATTCATGGTAAAATAAAGAAAAGCAAATCGAGGAGGGTCTTTTATGAAGTATGAATGGCGCAAACTAGAAAAAGAGCTTTATCTTCCCAAAAAACCAACAGTGATCGAGGTGCCAACGTATCAATTTATCAGTTTGAGCGGCAGCGGCGATCCGAATCGTCCTGAATTCAGCGAAGAAATCGCCGCTTTATATACGATTTCTTATTCACTCAGGATGGGGTTAAAAAAAGGGGCTTTTGGCAATGAACCCTTTGAATACACGGTCTTTCCTTTGGAAGGCGTGTGGACCTCTCTGACAAAGCCAGAGGGTGCCATCAACAAAGAAGAATTGATCTATAAAATCATGATTCGCCAACCAGATCCAGTCACGGAAACACTGTTTCAAGAACAGCTCTTGGCAGTCAAAGAGAAGAAAGACAATCCAAATCTAGAGAAGCTCATCTTTGAACGTTATGAAGAAGGACTGTGTCTGCAAGCAATGCATACAGGCTCTTTTGATACTGAAGCGGAAACATTTGCGCAAATGAAGGAGCTGTTAAAACAAGAGCAGTTAGTGATCCGTCCAACGATGGACACGTTCCAGCATCGAGAAATCTATTTGTCTGATCCGCGAAAAGTCTCACCAGATAAAGCCAAAACCGTCCTGCGATGGGCAGTAGAAGTAGAAGGTGGGATTCAGTGAATAAAAACTATTTAAGCATCGACATCGGTGGCACGAAAATCAAATCGGCTGTCATTGATCGTTCGGGGAATATTCTGACACGAGGACGGATGGATACGCCGAAAAGTCTTGCGGAATTTTTGACGGGGATTGAAACGATCGTTGAGGACGTTCATGGAAGCATTCGGGGCATTGCGGTTAGTACCCCGGGAAAAGTCAACCCAGAGACAGGGACAATCTCGTTTGGCGGGGCATTGCCTTTTTTAGATGGAGTCTCCTTAAAACAGCTGCTGGCAAAGTATCAAATGCCGCTTGCTGTGACCAACGATGGCAAAGCAGCCGCATTAGCTGAATGGTGGCTAGGAAACCTTAAAGGGATTCAAAACGGAGCTGCCATAACATTAGGTACTGGTTTGGGCGGTGGCGTAATCGTTGAGGGAAAACTGATCCAAGGTGCACATTTTCAAGCCGGGGAATTAAGTTTTCTACTAAATGCCACTAAGAGAAGTGACACTCAAGAAAACGCTGAGCAACCAGTCAATCAGGGATTGACCCTGCAGCAATTGGCAGGTTTTAGCGGTTCAGCGGTCGCCATGATTCGTCGCAGCGCCCAACTGCTAGGCTTAGCTGATCTTGCGGATGGTGAAGCAGTTTTTGACGCCATCAATCAGAAACAACCACAGGTCTGGGCGCTGTTTACAGCGTATTGCCGAGAAATCGCGTGTGTCATGCTCAATGTTCAAGCCGTGATCGACTTAGAGCGCTTCGTGATTGGCGGGGGCATCAGTGCCCAAGCGATCGTGGTGGAAGAAATCGACCGTCAGTATCAGCAACTGCTAGCTAGTTTACCGATTTTGCAGCAGACTTTGACGAAGCCGGAGATCCAAGCGTGCAAATTTCAAAACGATGCCAACTTATTAGGGGCGCTCTATCATTTCTTTTTGGAACATGAGATGAAATAAAATAGACCAAAAAACTGTCGCGAACCAACGATTCGCGACAGTTTTTTTAGGCTTTTTTCTTGGGGTCTTTGTCTTCGTCACCTAGGTAATCTTTGCTAGTGAAGGCACTGTGGAAGTATTTGCCTTCTTGACCGTAATAGCGGTTATAGCGCTGCTTGAATTTGCGGAACACGTAAACGACAAGAACTTTTAGCAGACAATAAATTGGGATCCCGAAAATCACCCCAACGATCCCCATCAAATCACCCATCACTAATAAAACAACCAGAATCGTAATAGGATGAATTTTCAATCGGTCACCCATCACACGGGGCACGACTAAATCCCCATGAAGCAACTGTACAGCAAACCAAGCAATCAAAAATTTAACCAACATCCCGGTGGAGTCTTGTGCGGCAATGAAAAGTCCCGGGAAAAAGACGATAAAAGGACCAATATAGGGGATGATGCAAAGCAGACCAGCGGCGATCGCCAGAATACTGGCATACTCTAAGCCAATCAATAGGAAAACGACCCAATAGATCGCCCCTAAAATCAAGGAAGAAATGATTTGTCCTTTCAAAAAGGCACCGACTTGTATGTCAGAGATCTTGACGATTTCATTAAAGTCTTTGCGAAAACGTGGTGGCACTAACGAGAGAACTGAAAAATAAAACTTGTTGGGGTTGCGCAATAAGAAAAAGGCAATGATCGGTCCCGTAAACAAAGCGATGAACAAGGTCGAAATGGTTGAAAACAAACTGCTGAGCCCAGCGGCACCAGTTTGCCAATAGTCTCCAATAAAACTCATGATATTACTGGTGATATTTTGTAGTGTGTCTGTAATTTGTGCCATCTCATCTTGAAATGGGGTATTTTCTAAAAAGGCGGTCGCGTTTTTCTCAAAGTCACTGACCAAACTCGGTAAGCTGTTGATCAGATCGGTGGTTTGCTGCTCCAAAATCGGGTAAAGCTGGAAACCAGCAAAGACGATCAACAAAAGAATCAACAGATAGATCCCAGCAATCGAAACACTGCGGGGAATTTTTTTCGATTCCAATTTATCGACTACCGGGTTAAACAGATAGTAAAGGATCAGCCCAAATAAAAAGGGTGGGATAATAGCTGTAAGTATGGCTGAAAAGGGTGTAAATAAAAAAGAAATCTGATTTAGCAAAAAGACAGCAACTGCCGACAAGATAATCAGTCCTAAGACATAATAGCTTGTTTTGCCGCCTAAAAAGTGGATCAATCGGTTATTTTTCATAATAAGCCTCGCTTTCTTAGCTACATTATAACGAAAGACCCCTATTCTGTAAAAAAACAACGTACCTTTTGAAAAAACTACGCTCATATTCTCAATATCTTTATAATGAAAGAATATCTTTGATAAGGGGTTAACTGATGGCATCTTTCTTCAAAGCAGGCCAAAAATGCTCCCGTGTTTACAACACAGGAGCGAAAAGAATTATTTGCGCACTGTCGTCAAGGTACAGCGACCAACGGCAGTTTTTAACCCGCTAGCTAACCAAATAGTGGCTTGCCAAGTTTGGATACGAGCGCCGATACGATCAGGACTAGCTTCTACGATCAGGGTTCCTTCTTGAGCGGCGGCTAGATGGTTGACTTGTAGGTCAACGCCGGCGGCGAAGGCTTCTTCTTGAGCCAAAGCTTGATTGGCACCGATGCTGCAGGCAGTCTCGATCAAAACGCCGTTAATGCCACCGTGAACGAGACCAAAAGGCTGTTTGTGCTGTTCTTTGATGGGCATCCGTAAACGAACAAAATCGGCTGTTGCTGCTTCTACTTCGATTTCTAAAGCTTCTAGTAAGTTCATTTTTTGCTCCTTTTTCTAAGAAAGTTACCATGATTATAGCACGAGTTTTGGTAGAAATAGCCGAAGTTCTAAGAAAGACAGCAACAGGGGGAGAAGTCTTAAGAAATTCCCTTAACCAAAGCAATTTCTAACGAAAAGCGACTAGATATGTGTATAATAGAGCTATGTGAATTGAGGAGGAACAAGTAATGAGAGAATGGAAAACCTTAAAAGAATATGATGAAATTTTATTTGAACAACATGGAAAAGTGGCGAAGATCACGATCAACCGCCCAGAAGTCCACAATGCGTTTACACCAAAAACGGTGTTTGAAATGATTGATGCGTTTTCAATCAGTCGCGATGAACCAGGCATCGGCGTGATTATTTTGACAGGCGCCGGCGACAAAGCCTTTTGTTCAGGCGGAGATCAAAAAGTCCGTGGTCACGGTGGCTATGTTGGGGAAGATCAGGTTCCTCGCTTAAACGTATTGGATCTGCAACGCTTGATCCGAACGTTGCCAAAACCGGTGATCGCCATGGTCAAAGGCTGGTCGATCGGCGGCGGAAATGTTTTACAATTGGTTTGTGATTTAACGATTGCCGCTGACAACGCTAAATTTGGTCAAACAGGACCAAATGTCGGTAGTTTTGATGGTGGCTATGGTTCGGGCTATCTTGCACGGACGATCGGACATAAAAAAGCCAAGGAAGTTTGGTTCATGACAAAACAATATACTGCCGAAGAAGCATTGGCGATGAACTGGATCAATACAGTCGTTCCTCTTGATCGAGTAGAAGATGAAACGATGGAATGGGCCGAAACGATGCTGCAAAAGAGCCCGTTGGCGTTACGTATGATCAAAGCATCAATGAATGCCGATACGGATGGATTAGCTGGCATTCAGCAATTGGCCGGCGATGCGACCTTATTGTATTACACGATGGATGAAGCCAAAGAAGGTCGTGACGCGTTTAAAGAAAAACGTCAACCAGACTTCGACCAATTCCCTAAATTCCCATAATGACTGGGAGTTGGCTGCAAAGGCAAGCACAACTTCATCCAGAACGACCAGCTTTTTATTGGCATGAAAAAAGCTGGTCGTTTGCTGCCTTGCAAAAAGAGGTTTATGCTTATGCTGCTTATTATCAAGCCCAATTCGTTGTTCTGCCAAACCGGGTAGCCCTTTTTAGCAATAACTCCCCTGAAATGGTCTTTACGATCCTTGCTTTGTGGGAGTTGGGGATCGAAGTCCAGCTGTTGAATACGCGATTGACAGCCGCTGAAATCACCTTCCAATTGCAAGATGCCCACTGCGACTGGGTGATCACGGCGGATCAGGCAGCGGTCCCGGGTGTTCGCAGCCTGACCTTTGGACAAGCGATGGAACAGGCGAAGGCTCTTGCCAGTTCTTTTGATCCTTCGTTTGTTCCTAATAAAGCAATCTATCAAGCAGAACAAGTAGCTTCGATTATGTATACATCCGGTACGACGGGCAATCCCAAGGGTGTGCCGCAAACCTTTAGGAATCATCTAGCAAGTGCCGAAGCGACTCAAAAGAACTTAACGATCACTAGTGAGGATTGTTGGCTTTGTGCAGTTCCGCTGTATCATATCAGTGGATTATCAATTCTCTTGCGTTCCTTGCGACTTGGAATGAGTGTTCGTTTGTATGAGCGCTTTGATGCTGGAGAAATGGCGAAAGATCTTGAGGCAGGAAAAGGGACGATCGTTTCTTTGGTGGCGAAAATGTTGACAGATTTGCTGCCATTGGTGCCCCAACAAGGCTTTGATTCGTTGCGTTATGTACTGCTAGGCGGCGGGCCCATTGCCAAAAGTATATTGGAAAAATGCCAGCAAAAACAGCTTTCTGTGATCCAATCCTATGGGATGACAGAAACCTGTTCACAAGTGGTGGCATTGCCGCCAGAAAAAGCTTCAGAAAAAATCGGCTCCTCAGGGGTTCCCCTGCAAGGTGTCCATCTACGAATTGCGGTTGATGCGAAAATGGCAGATCATCGGACTGCTGAAAGTACCCAGTCGATCGGAGAGATCCAACTGCAAGGACCGGCGATCACGACCCGTTACTTAAACGATCGCAGTCCACAGCAGTGGGACCAAGAGGGCTGGTTTGCCACAGGAGATCTAGGGTATCTTGATCAAGAGGGCTTTTTGTATGTAGTCAGTCGTGCAAGCGAACTGATCATATCTGGTGGAGAAAACATCTATCCTGCAGAAGTGGAGCAAGCCTTGTTGCAGCATCCAGCGGTCAAAGAGGCAGCTGTGGTGGGGGAACCAGACGAGGAGTGGGGACAATCTGTCGCGGCTTATTTAACGTTAAATGAGTCTGTCCGACTCCAAGCCTTGTTGGATACATTAGAAGGGCAGATCGCCCATTATAAATTTCCGCGCCGTTTTTATCACGTGCGAGAAATGCCGCGCACAGCAAGCGGCAAACTTTTAAAACGGCTATTGCTGAGTGAAGAAAGAGTGAACTACATTGAACAGCAAATCATCAAGTAATTATAAAGCAGCGATCGCTGCCGGGAAAACCTATTTGAGTGAGTATCAGCCTTTAAAAAGGTGTGACTTACTGGCTCTTTATGCAGCGGCACAAGAATATCAAGGGGAACGCTATTTCTGGCGTACTCCTGATGAAACGACTAGTCTGGTAGGGTTGGGTTGGTTAGTCACTTTTTCGCAACCCAAACTTGCAGACTTTTCAGAAGTCCGCTCTCTCTTAAAGCAAGCCCATTATCAACCAGAGGCACCTTTTCAGGCGCAGCTGGTTGGGGGCTTTGCTTTTGATGAACAGGCAGAAGTCAGTCAGGATTGGGCTGAGCTAGGTGCCGGTCTCTTTGCGTTGCCAGAAATACTGGTCCGCAAAACTGGCGATCAGTGTGGCGTCGTTTATACAGTAGCCGCTTCTTCCGAGGAACAACGACAACAAAAAGTCGCTGTCTTACAGGAAAAAGTCGCAAGCTGGTTGAATGCCAACCCGGACAAGAGTCTTGTAGCAGAAACGCCTGCTTTTCAGGCACAAGAGGAACTAGAGGTGCCCCAATGGCTGCAAGCGGTCGAAGAGACAGTGGCAGCCATTCGCTCGACTGAAACACCGTTGAAAAAAGTGGTTCTGGCAAGGAGAATGAAGATAGAAACGAAGCAGTCGATCATTAGTGCTGCGGTGTTGCAACGGTTGGCGCAACAGCAGCCGAATACCTATCTTTTTGCCATCGAACATGGGGGCCATGTTTTTGCTGGTGCGACGCCAGAACGCTTGCTAAAAGCGACTGTCGATCAATTTGAAACGGTAAGTATCGCAGGTTCCGCGCCAAGAGGCAAAACCAAAGAAGAAGATGAGGCACTGGCACAAGCCCTCTTAGCGGACGCAAAAAATACCCATGAACATCAAGTAGTTGTCGATCGCTTGGAAACGGCATTGGCTACTTTGTTAGCTGACGGTTTTCAATCAGAAGCCCGCTCCGTCATCAAGAATCGTGACATTCAGCATTTGTTTGTTCCTTTAGCAGGGCAAAGAAAAGCAGGAGTCAACTTTCTGAGCGCCGTGCAAAAACTACACCCGACCCCAGCATTGGGGGGAGAACCGAAAGAAGCAGCCGTCTCATGGATTCGTACCCATGAACCAGCCAGCAGAGGGATGTACGGTGGACCGATCGGTTGGTTGGGTATTCAAGAAGATATTGGCGAGTTTGCAGTGGCCATCCGCTCAGGATTCTTTAGCGGCAATCAAGCAACGCTGTATGCAGGCTGTGGGATCGTTGCCGATTCAGATGCGGAATCCGAACGTCAAGAAACACGGTTAAAATTTCAACCGATGAGGAGAGGGATCTTAGGAGATGAATAACCAGACAGTCATGACAGACTATTTATTAGCGGCAATCCAAGGACTAAAAGCAGCGGGTGCGAAGCGAGCGGTTATTAGTCCCGGTTCACGCTCAACGCCATTGGCGCTACTATTGCATCGTGATCCTGAGATCACCTGTACGGTGGCTGTCGATGAACGTTCGGCTGCTTTTTTTGCTTTAGGGATGTCCAAAGTTGATCTCCAGCCAACAATCTTACTGTGTACTTCTGGAACTGCAGCAGCCAATTATTATCCAGCCGTTTGTGAAGCAGAAGCCACCAACTTGCCACTGATCGTCTTAACGGCTGATCGTCCACCAGAACTGCGGGGCGTTGGGGCGCCACAAGCGATGGACCAACAGAATTTGTATGCCTCTCACGTCAAAAAGATGGTAGAGATGACCGTGCCAGAAAACGATCCTTCTTTGTTGCGTTATAGTTTTTGGCAAGCTGCAACTTGCACGATCGAAGCGCAAAAACAGCCGAAAGGCCCGGTCCAAATCAACTTTCCATTACGGGAGCCGCTGTTGCCTGACTTTAGTCGCCAATGCAGTATTCAGCAAGACGTGAGCTATCTGGCACCACAACAAGAGCTGTCAGCAGAGATGATCACCCAGCTAGCCCCTTACTTTGATAAAAAAGGTATTCTGATTGCTGGAGAAAGCCTTACGATCGAAGAAGCGCAGCAGTTGCTGGCTTTTTCAGAGAAATTAGGCTGGCCGATTGTCGGCGATCCATTGACCAATTTGGCGACAGCCGGTACCAAAGTAGGAACATTTATCAGTCAAGCCGATCTTATTTTCCCGCAATTGACTTCTGCCTTCCAACCAGAGGTGGTCGTGCGTTTTGGTCGCTTACCAGTCACTAAAAATGTCCTGTTATGGTTGAACAAAGCAGCGGATACGACGACGTGGCTCTTTGTTGATCCATCGGGGCAGTGGCAAGACCAGTTGCATCGGGCAAACTATTTGATCGAAGCAGCGATCAGCACTTTCGTGGTGGCCATCACCCAGTTGCCGATCGTCAAACATACGGCGTGGCAACAACAATGGCAAGCACTTCAAGCGCGGGCAGATCAGGTGATTGCTGCAAGTCCGCAGTTGAAACAATGGGATGAGAGCAGCGCTGTGCGCATGCTCCAACAATGTCTACCTGAAGAAGCGCAAATTCTTTTGGCAAACAGCAATGCGATCCGTTTCTTTGATCGCTACGGCAGCAAAACTTCCTCCACTTATCGAGTGTATGGAAATCGGGGCGTCAATGGGATCGACGGCCTTGTCTCGACCGTAGCTGGGATTGCTTCAGCCAGTCAAAAGCCTACCTACTTGTTGATTGGTGATTTAGCGTTGTACCATGATATGAACGGCCTACAACTACTGCGTCAGTATCAATTGCCAGTAACGATCATTTTACTGAATAATAACGGTGGTGGGATCTTTTCCTTTTTGTCACAAAACACCTTAGAACCAAACGACTTTGTCCCGCTCTTTGGCACGCCGTTAGACCTTGAGTTTCAAAAAGTGGCGGCCTTATATGAGGCAGATTGGCACACACCGACCTCTTTGCTAGAGTTTCAAACGATTTTAACGGAAACAAGCCAACAGCCGCGTTTTCAAATAATCGAAGTGAAGGGTGAGCAAAAAGATCCGGTCAACACTTGGCAAGCACTGCAACAGCAGTTTAGCGAGGCGGGAGCGCAGCAATGAGGGACACGATAAATGGCGTCAGTTATTTTTATCAGTGGTTGCAACCTTACCGACCAGCCTTACCAACCCTTGTGGCATTGCATGGCTTCACGGGTTCTTCGGAAAGTTTTCGACCGGTTTTTGTAGAGGAAGGTTCTTATAATGTATTGGCTGTCGACTTGATTGGACATGGACGGTCATCGATTTATGTCCATCCCATGCGTTATGAACTTCCTTTACTGGTGGAGGATCTCGCACAGCTTTTAGCGAAGTTAGGGATTGAACGCTATGGTCTTTATGGCTACTCGATGGGGGCACGAATCGCACTTGTCTGGGCAGTCAAGGAACCAGCTGCAGTGACCCATCTTTTGCTTGAGAGTGGTTCCCCCGGGTTGGCTGATCCAGGAGAACGACTCGCTCGTCAGCGGCACGATCGCTGCTTAGGATTGCGCTTACTAAGGGAGCCTATGGTCGATTTTGTCGATTACTGGCAAGAACTGCCGTTGTTTGCTAGTCAAAAGGAGCTGCCCTTAGTGCAGCAGGCTGCTGTACGGCAAGGACGCTTGCAGCAAAATAAATTTGGCTTGGCAGTAAGCTTGGTTTACGGTGGTACTGGCAAACAGCCAAGCTGTTGGTCGGCATTTCCGCAGCTAGCTTGTGAAATTCTTTATTTAGCCGGGGAAAAAGATTTAAAGTTTCGGAAAATCGCCCACCAAATGAAGCAGCTGCAACCAGAGATGACCATCAAAGTCGTTGCTAATGCTGGACATTGTATCCATTTAGAACAGCCGACACAGGTTCGTCATGAAATCGATCAATGGTTTGTAAAAGGATCGAGGCCACAGTCAGCTGATTGACAAGGAGAGAACGCAATGAAGATTGAGAAAATTGAACGCATCGCCTGTCGCTTGCCCCTCAAACAATCCTTTGTGACAAGTTACGGACAATTAACAGAAAAAGCCTTTGATCTTTATTTGGTGACGGCAGAGGAGGGAACGGTGGGCATCGGTGAATTGGTCGCTTTTGAGCAGCCAGATTACATTGAAGAAACCCTCTTTTCTGCTCGACAAGTGATTGAAACAGCACTGATCCCATTATTGATTGACCAGGAGATCGAGCATCCGCAAGAAGTTTGGCAATTGTTTCAAACGGTCCAAGGAAACTACATGGCAAAATCGGCTTTGGAAACAGCAATTTGGGATCTATATGGCAAGCAAACGCATCAAAGTGTGAAAGAGCTGTATACCGCGACCCGACCGAGTGTCGCTGTTGGCGTTAGTATCGGCATACACGACTCTGTCGAAAAACTAATGGCTCTTGTTGCCGCTTATGTCGCCCAAGGGTATCAACGAATCAAGTTAAAAATCAAGCCGGGGCAAGATGTGGCACCCTTGCGAGCGATTCGACAAGCCTTTCCAGAATTGCTTTTGATGGCAGATGCAAACGGAGCCTATCAGAGTGAGCCAGAACGCATTTTGGCACTGGATGACTTAGGCTTGGTGATGATCGAGCAACCCCTTAAGGTACGAGATCTGTTGGGGCACAGTCAGCTGCAGCGGCAGATGAAGACGCCTCTATGTTTAGATGAAGATATTCGAACGGCAGAAGACGTCGATACAGTCGCAGCACTGGACAGCTGCCGTGCGATCAACCTGAAAATCCCCCGTGTCGGTGGGATCACCGAAGCTTTGCGAATCCTTGATCGATGTCAAACCCATGGACTGCTTGTTTGGTTAGGCGGCATGTTTGAGTCTGGTGTAGGACGAGCCATGAATTTGCAATTTGCGAGTCAAGATATTTTCCATTTTCCCGGGGACCTTTCCGCTTCTGACCGTTACTTTTATGATGATGTCATTACACAGCCTGCAACTTTGCATAAAGGAAAGCTGCTGGTACCTGATGGAGAGGGCTTTGGTATCACGTTAGCTGAAACAAAGCTAAGTCAATATGGGCAACCTAAAGAACGTATCTACTCAAGAAAAGGATCAGCGAAAGAATAACATCAGCCAAAGAAAAACAGCGAAAGCAAAAGAAACGGCCAGCAGGGAAATCTGCTGGCCGTTTCTTTTGTTTTATTCTGCGTTTTTGAATTCTTTTTCAATTTGTAGTCGTTGGACTTTCATGGTTGCTGTTCGTGGGATATCATCGTAGTCGCGTAAAATTGGCTGATTGAGGTGAGGGAGATCTTCCACCATTTTCCACCAAGCATCCCAATCCATTTCACGATTTGGCGCTAAAGCAATGATAGGTTGTGGTGAGTTCTCTTTGTCGCGAACGATCACAACTTCGGCAAGGAAGTCTAAATGATCCAGCAAAAGGTCTTCCAAAGCAAGATTGCTTTCAATATTTTTGATCAAGTCCACTTGACGGTCTTTTAAGTAAAGATGTCCCTGATCATCCATCATGCCGTAGTCACCACTGTCCCACCAAGCGCCATAGACATTGTCAGCAAAACGCTGATCTTCTTTATAATAGGTCAACGCGCGTCCTTTTGAAAGGAAATGGATGTGCCCATCGGTATTGGCTGGCAGCTCGTTGCCCTCTGCATCGGCGATCCGTGCTCTCGTTAAGTCCTCTAGACCAACACCCATATCACGGGCATCGTTGGTAGCGATGCTTTCTAAGGTATGTGCTTTTAGGATCATTGGCCCGCATTCACTTTGACCATAGACTTGCAAAAAGATTGCTTCTTTTGTTGCTGAAGTATTTAAAAAAGTGGCCATTGTTTGATTGTTGATGGCATCAAAGGTTGAGTGATAGTAACGAATATTGGCGAAAGCATCTGGTTGTTCTTTTGCCACGAAGCTCCATTGGACAAAATTGTTTGGATGAGTTTCCAAAGCGATTGGTGGGTATTCTTTTAGCATGCTTACGACATGAGCGCCGTTGGCATTGGCTAATGGCATCATCGGAAAGCCCATCGCCATCAAGGATGAGATGCCGATATTGAAGCGGGAGTGCACCGGTGAGATATGGAACGCAATTAAATCAGAGTCTGCTTTATCAGAGTCTGCCTTGGTGCGATCAATCTTGGTGAAGATCGTTTTTTGCCATTTTGTCCGCCAGCCCATGGAGTTTGCCGAATGACAAATCAATTTTGGAATACCCGTTGTTCCAGAAGTGTGGGTCATATAAGAAATTTGATCCACTGGTAACTCAGTTTGGGCCACTGGTTCCGCTGGTTGTTGCAGCAGATGACGAACAGCAATCTGTTTGTCAGTACTGCTATTTTTCACTTGTGCGACGCGGCCTTCGGTTTCTTCATCAAATAAGATGAATGGATCTTCTAAGCGATCCACAAACACTTCGATGGTTTCAGCAGGGAAATGGTAAGAGATCATAGCAGGCACTGCGCCAAGGTAAGAAGCAGCCGTTGCTAATAAATAGGTATCGAATTTTGAAGATTTATAAAGAATGATTTTATCGCCGGCTTGCACGCCTAGTGCAGCAAGTTGGTAAGCACGTTTTAAAATCATTTCATGGCTCGAACGGTAAGTACTACGATAGCCAAGTTCAGGAAATGCTGGCAGCACTTCATCGTGGATGATGGTTGTGTCAGGAAATGCCTCGGCAGCTTCGCGGTAATTGGTGTAAAGATTTAATGGACGATAGTCTAAAATGGTCAAATAGAACACTCCTTTAAAAGTTCGTGAAAAACTTCATTTGATTTCTCCATTTTAGCACAGGAATTTCTCGATACAATAGATTTTCAGTGTTTTTTATTTATTTCTAAAAAATCCTTCCCTCAAAGACTTTCGAAGAATGAATGACTGTGATGTGTTATCATTCATTCCTCGTACTAAGCGGAAAAAGCGCATAATCAACGGGTGTATTTTACTATAAAATCTTCGATTGGGAGCCGGAAATCCAGATAGCGTGCTTCTAATTCTGCACGACTCCAATTCCACCAAGCGATTTCTTGTAAAGCAGTGATCGTTTCTGGATCAAAGCGGTATTTGATCACTTTTGCTGGAACCCCGCCGACGATCGCATAAGGCGGCACATCTTTGGTTACGACTGCGTTTGA
The DNA here is from genome assembly GCF_050544075.1 of Enterococcus sp. AZ188. Lineage (NCBI taxonomy): Bacteria > Bacillati > Bacillota > Bacilli > Lactobacillales > Enterococcaceae > Enterococcus > Enterococcus sp. AZ188. The sequence goes on along the minus strand of NZ_CP172943.1, from coordinate 2,737,878 downwards.
GGCGATCACGGCACCATCACCGACGGTCAAACCAGATTGGATCACGGCACCGTGGCCGATCCAGACATCATTGCCAATGACGGTCGTTTTTGCTTTGCGTTTTTCTAAGAAGGACTCGTCCTTTGGCGCAAATCCATAGCCTTCGCCATTATAGGCAAAAAGATGCTGACTAGGGCGTTCATAGGGATGATTGGTGGGGCCGATGCGGACCATCGCTGCGATACTGATAAAACGTCCTAATTGACTGTTCTGAATAAAGCAATATTGCCCCGTATAGGTATAATTGCCGATGGAAGAATGATCAATGTGATTGGCTTCGCCAATTTCGACATAGTCTCCTAAAGTTGTGTCTTGAAGCTGCGAGTCTTTGCCAACGATCGGCTGTTCATCTGGAAAATTTGTGATCGATAGGTGCATAGTAATCATCCTCTCTTGCGTATTGCTATCATTTTACCGCACTTTTTTGTACTATTTGACTAATACGCACTAAAGACAAAAGGAGGTCTGCTTTATGGAGACGATTTATCAGTTAGATAAGATGACCGAAACGATAGGTAAGCGAGCAATCAAAAAAGGATACTCGTTAAAAAATCAAGCGGCCCCAGAGGCGCTGTTTGTACGCAGTTCAACGGTTCCTAACGAATTGATCACACCAGAATTAGCTGTGATCGCTCGCTCAGGAACAGGCACCAATACGATCGATTTGGCACGGTGTACTCAAAATGGCACAGTAGTCTTCAATAGTCCCGGTGTCAATGCCAATGCAGTCAAAGAATTGGTGCTCTCCAATTTGTTTCTCAGCGTTCGCCCCTTATTCAAAGCCATCCAGACGGTAGCCGATTTGCAAGAAGAGGTAACGTCAGGTCAAATTGAAGCAGAAGATGTGTTGAAGGTAGCTGAAGAACGGCGAAAAGAAGTGATCGGCGAAGAATTAGCTGGAAAAACCATCGGTATTTTAGGCTTAGGAGAGATCGGTGAACGGGTGGCAAAAGCCTGTCATCAGCTAGGGATGGAAGTCCTCGGCTATGCCCGTACGAAAAAAGCGGCACACGATTACGAACAAGTCAGTGACTTGCACGTACTGTTGGCCGAATCAGATTTTGTAGTGGTTTTGCTCCCTTTAAGTCAGGAAACCAAAGGCATGCTGAATCGACAAACGATTCAGCAGATGAAAAAAAATGCAGTGTTGATGAATTTTGGGCGCGGGGAGATCGTGGAAGAAGCAGCCGTCTTAGAAGCACTAGCCAAAAATCAGCTCAAACAATACATCACCGACTTTCCTAGTGCCGGCTTGATCGGACAACCAAAAGTGTTGTGTTATCCGCATATCGGCGGCAGTACTACCAATGCCTTGGAAAAGGGGGATCACGTAGTTTTTGATCGCATGCATGCCTATTTGCGCGCTGGGACGATTCAAGAATCGGTCAACTTTCCTCATGCAGAGTTGCCTTTTTTGGCACCGTATCGCCTGGCGCTGTTTTATCACGACAAGCCTGGTGCTTTTGCCCCATTATTGCGGATCATTTCTGAAGCAGGCGTAGATATCGATAATTTGGCGAGTGAGAGAAAAGCCGGAGTCGCCTATACCTTGATTGATCTTGATGAGACAAATGAAATACTGCTGCAAGATCTACAAAAGCAGATACGGCAAGAAACAGCGATCATCCGTGCCCGCTTGATCAAAAATCCGCGAACCAGTGAATAGTTGCCACCAACAATGTTTCTTGTTATGATGAAAAAAAAGTAAAGGAAGTTCATCATGACGAATAAGTTTCAAGATAAAAAGAAGGTCGCTTTGCCTCGTTATCAGCAGATTGCCGTGGCGATCGCGGAACGAATCGTTGAAAATCGCTACCAAGTTGGGCAAAAGATCCATGCGCGCTCAACGTTAGCCAGCAATTTCAATGTCTCTCCTGAAACAGCCCGCAAAGCGATCAATGTATTAGTTGATTTAGAAATCATGGATGTCCGTCATGGCAGCGGCGCCTATATCGCTTCAAAGGAAAAAGCACAGGCCTTTGTTGAACAATACCAAGATGTGCAGTCGATCCAAGAAATCAGACAAGACATTTTAGACAGTGTGGAGCGGCAGCAGCAAGAGCTGGATAATTTTTCTGACTTGTTGAACACGTTAGTGCAGCAGACCAAAAAGGTACACCATATGAGTCCGTTTGTACCCTTTGAACTTCAGTTGACGGAACAAGCGCAGCATTTGGAAAAAAGTATCAATGAATTGAATATTTGGCAAGCCACAGGGGCGACGATCATCGCAATCCAAACAACCGAAGAATTGTTGTTGTCACCAGGACCTTATGCGAAATTCAGTGCAGGCAATACGATTTATTTTGTCGGAAATGAACTGGCGTTGCAGCGCATGACCAATTTCTTCTATCCAACGGACCATTCAGCGTAATTCTTTTTCCTGATTCCCATGCTTTTTTTGCAAAAGAAAAAGCATTGGGAAATTTTTTTTGACAAAGTGACCACATCTTGTTAAGATAGTATGGTCACTTTCGTGAAATTTTTCAGAAAAAGGAGTATTAATCATTTGAGTAAAGTTAAAGTGGAACACTTAACCAAAATCTTCGGTAAGAAAAAGCAGCAAGCTCTTGCCATGGTCAAAGAACAACGCAGCAAAAACGAGATTTTAGAAAAAACGGGTGCCACCGTCGGGGTCTATGATGTGAACTTTGAAGTCAACGAAGGCGAGATTTTCGTCATCATGGGCCTTTCTGGAAGCGGGAAGTCAACATTGATTCGACTATTGAATCGATTGATCGAGCCGTCTGGCGGAGATATTTACATAGATGGCGTGGATGTTGCCAAAATGAGTAAAGAGGAACTACGAGAAGTTCGCCGTCACAAAATCAACATGGTTTTCCAAAGCTTTGGCCTTTTCCCTCATCGGACAATTTTAGAGAACACAGAATACGGACTAGAAGTCCGTGGGGTCTCGAAAGAAGAACGAACAGCGAAAGCGGAAAAAGCGTTAGAAAACTCAGGATTGCTTTCTTTTAAAGACCAATACCCTGATCAGCTGTCTGGAGGGATGCAACAGCGTGTGGGACTTGCCCGTGCGTTAGCCAATGATCCAGAGATCCTCTTGATGGATGAGGCCTTTTCAGCATTAGATCCGCTGATTCGCCGTGAAATGCAAGATGAACTTTTAGAATTGCAAGCCAATGTTCAAAAAACGATTATCTTTATCACCCATGATTTGAACGAGGCCTTGCGGATCGGTGACCGGATCGCTTTAATGAAAGATGGTCAGATCATGCAGATCGGTACAGGAGAAGATATTTTGACGAATCCTGCCAACCAATACGTGCGTGATTTCGTGGAAGATGTCGATCGTTCCAAAGTCTTGACTGCGCAAAACATCATGGTCCCAGCATTGACGACGAACATCGAGATCGATGGACCAAGCGTAGCATTGAACCGGATGCGGAAAGAAGAAGTCAGCATGCTGTTAGCCGTCGACAAACGTCGTCACCTAAAAGGAAGCCTGACAGCCGAGTCTGCTCGTGAGGCACGGAAAAACAATCTGACCTTGAAGGAAGTTATTGATAAAAATGTTAAAAAGATCGATAAAGATATGCTGGTAACGGATATCTTCAATTTGATCTATGATTCGCCTACACCTTTAGCCGTGGTAGAAAACGATCGTTTGATCGGAGTCGTGATCCGCGGAAGTGTGATTGAAGCATTGGCTGAGACTGATTCAGCCGCTCAAGCAGAGGAAGGGGTAGTGACAAATGGATAATTTCTTACAACATACGATTCCGGTGGCTGATTGGGTCGAAAACTTTACTGATTGGCTAACAGGAACTTTCAGTGGATTGTTTTCAGCCTTACAGTCTTTCGGACAATTTATCATGGACGCTATTACAAATGTATTACTGTTTGTACCACCGTTATTAATGATCGTCTTATTGACGGCTGCTGCCTTTTTCGTTTCACGTAAAAAATTCGGCTTGCCAGCTTTTACTTTTGTCGGGTTGCTGTTCATCTATAACCAAGGGTTATGGACAGACTTGATGAACACCGTGACGTTGGTCTTATTGTCGAGTTTGGTTTCGATCATCATTGGGATTCCACTAGGAATCTTAATGGCGAAAAGCGAAAAAGCGCAAAGTATCGTGACGCCGATCTTAGACTTTATGCAAACGATGCCTGGTTTCGTTTATTTGATTCCTGCGGTTGCTTTCTTTGGGATCGGGATGGTTCCTGGGGTCTTCGCCTCAGTGATCTTTGCTCTACCACCAACCGTTCGGATGACGAACTTAGGGATTCGCCAAATTTCTCGTGAATTGGTGGAAGCCTCTGATTCCTTCGGTGGGACTGGCTGGCAAAAACTGATCAAATTAGAATTGCCACTAGCCAAAAGTACTATTTTGGCTGGGGTCAACCAAACCACGATGCTGGCATTATCAATGGTCGTGATCGCGTCAATGATCGGTGCTCCTGGGTTAGGGCGCGGCGTCTTGTCCGCCTTGCAACGAGCACAAGTCGGTAACGGATTTGTCAGTGGGGTATCCTTAGTTATTTTGGCGATCATCATGGATCGCTTTACCCAGAATTTGAATCGTTCGGCACATCAAAAAGCAGCCAGCAAGACAAGTCGCAAACAAAAACGTCTTTTTGGCGGGATTGCTGCAGCGGCAGTCATTGCTTTGATTGGCGCATCGTTTGCCTTTGGAAATGTTTCTGACAGCAAAGGCACGGTGAACTTGGCGTATGTCGAATGGGATACGGAAGTCGCATCTACCCATGTGGTGGCAGAAGTCTTGTCGCAAATGGGCTACGAAGTCAACACGACGCCTTTGGATAATGCCATCATGTGGGAATCGGTGGCAAAAGGGGAAGTTGACGGGATGGTCGCTGCTTGGCTGCCATCTACGCATCAATCCCAGTATGAACAGTACCAAGATCAAGTCGAGAACTTAGGTCCTAACTTAGAAGGGGCAAAACTGGGGATCGTTGTCCCAAGCTATATGGATGTAGATTCCATCGCTGACCTTTCTGACGAAGCTGGAAAAACCATCACTGGTATCGAACCAGGCGCTGGTGTCGTGAATGCAGCGGAGAATACGGTTGCGACGTATGACAATCTTTCAGATTGGAATGTCGCTACCTCTTCTTCTGGAGCGATGACAGTGGCATTGGGCCAAGCGATCAAGAACCAAGATGAGATCGTTATTACTGGTTGGTCTCCACATTGGATGTTTGCGAAATATGATCTGAAATATCTGGATGATCCAGAAGGAACAATGGGTGAAGCAGAAAGCATCAATACTGTTGTACGTCAAGGATTAGCAGATGACATGCCAGAAGTTTACGAAGTACTTGATCGTTTCAACTGGACACAAGAAGATATGGAAGAAGTCATGTTAGCAATCAATGACGGAACATCAGCCGAAGATGCAGCCAAAGATTGGGTAGCCAATCACCCAGAAGAAGTTGCTGCATGGACGAACTAACTTCTTTCAAATAAGTGTATTAAATCTTCAATCGATTTTAATGTTGAGTTAGCACACATCCGAAAGTGGATGTGTGCTTTTTTTGATCGTTTATTTGCTGCACAAACTTCAGGTATAAAGAAAATGAAAGAATAATGGCCGACGATTTTTGACAAGAGATAGCAAAAAATGGCAAGTCAATGGAATCGCTCGTGTAAGAAAATAGGAAAGCAAGTGTTTCAAAATCTTATAAAAGTTCGTTCATCAACTTATACAAATTCACGGGGACTTCTATAAAATGAGAGAGAAGGAAGTCGAGTGCATAGAGAAGGAATTAGGAGGGATTGAATGACAGCTTATTTATTTTGTCATTTCACTGGCGAGCAAAAAAATGGTGAGCAAGTATACTTTAGTGTGAGCAAGGATGGATTGACTTTTACAGATTTAAATCAAGGCCATCCCGTTTTGAAAAGTGATCTTGGGGAAAAAGGAGTCAGAGATCCTTTTCTGGTTAAGGGGAAGGACACGTATTATCTCATTGCGACAGATTTGCGTATTGAAAAGGGACTTGGCTGGGCACATGCTCAAACCAATGGTAGCCGCCAGATGGTTATCTGGTCATCAACGGATCTTGTGTATTGGACAAACCCATGGACCGCAACGATTGCTCCAGAAGGTGCAGGGAATTTGTGGGCGCCAGAGGCAATTTATGACGCAGAAAAAGAGACATTTTTTGTCTATTTTGCTGCAAAGGTTAATGGAAAACATAAGATTTATTCTGTTTCTACTATGGATTTTCAGACGTTTACTGAGCCTGTGCTATTTATTGAAAAAACGATGGATGTGATCGATACAACGATTGTTTTTAGTCAGGGGTATTATTATCGTTTTACAAAAAACGAAGAAAATAGTCGCATTTTTTTAGATCGCAGTCAACAGCTGACAGGAGACTATCAGGAAGTAACTTCTGAATACCTCGCTCAATTAGAAGGGGTTGAAGGACCGCAAGTGTACCAATTACCTGATGGCAAATGGGCGCTGATCGTAGATCACTTTAAAAAAGGCACAGGATATGGGATCGCAGTAAGTGATGATCTCACAACAGGCGTTTTCGAACCTGTTTCTGCCTTCGACTTCGGTCAATCTATCAAGCGCCATGGTGGGGTGATCACGATCACAGATGAGGAGTATCAACGACTACTGACCTATTATCAACAAAAAAAACCGGTTTTAGAGGGACTTTATGCTGACCCTGATTTGGTTTCATTTAATGGGAAATTTTACTTATATCCAACATCAGATGGTTTTACGGATTGGTCTGGGACAAGCTTTTCGGTATTTGAATCAGAAGATCTCACTCAGTGGACAAATAAAGGGACGATCCTTGATCTAGCATCCGCTCAGGTGAAGTGGACGATCGGTGGTGCGTGGGCACCCTGTATAGCAGAAAAAGAAGGAACGTTTTATTTTTACTTTACTGGAAAAATGGCGGATGGACGCTCAGGAATCGGTGTCGCTTATGCGGATCATCCAACAGGTCCCTTTATTGCAGATGAGAAACCGCTATTGAGTCCTGATCTTATCGATGACTATGGGTTAAACATGAGTCAAGTCATTGATCCATCTGTTTACGTAGAAGCTGGAAAGTATTATCTATTGTTTGGCAATTCTGCGGGAGGGACTGCTGCCATCGTAGCGTTGGGAGATGACATGCGGACTGTCAAACTTGATACGCTAACAGAATATCAAGGGCTGGAAGATTTTCGAGAAGCCATTACTGTTTTGAAAAAAGATGATTTGTATCACTTTACCTGGTCGGGAGAAGATACCCGCAGTGAAGACTATCATGTGAATTATGGTACCTCATCTTCATTGTATGGACCGATTCAGTATCATTATCCTATCTTACAAAAAAATGTTGAGAAAGGCATTTTAGGAACCGGTCATCACAGCATTTTGGAACATTTTGATCGATATTATATTGCTTATCACAGCTTTGCTGTTCCACTTAGTAAGTATCCAGAAGAAGCCCGCGGATTTCATCGACAGGTTCGCATTTCCCCATTAGATTTTGACAAAACAGGCTATATGAAGCAAGTAGTCGTATAAGAAAAAGGGTGCAGCGATGCATCCTTTTTTGTCTGCAAATTCAGTTAGTTTCTTTTACGAACATTAGAAGGAGCAAGATCATAATGCTTTTTAAATAGTTTACTAAAATAAAAAGGATCATGATAGCCTACTTTTTCTGCGATTTCTTTGACGGTCAAATTGGTATGAAGCAACAGCTCATAGGCATGTTTGAGACGAATCTCGATCAAATATTTAATCGGACTACGACCAGTGATTTTCCGAAAAACTTTTGAAAGTTGGGCAGGACTAATATAAAGCATGTCCGCTAGCATTTCCAAAGTGATGTCTTCTTGATGATGATTCTCCAAATAATAAATCGTATGGTTTACTAGCGTTTGTTTTTGTTTATCTTTTTCAGAAATTACTGACAGGCTATTGTTTGGATCGGAGGGCGTCAAACTTCTTAAAATCAAAGCTAGCATTTCGAGAATGATTCCTTTGCCCATCAAATCGTGATGAATATTATGGCTGTTAAACTCATGGGTCAGCTGCCATGCTTTTTTGAAGAACGCTTCTTGATAAATCCCCAAATTGAGCAGGGGATCTTCATTAGGGAAGGTATTAAAAGGAAGTCCTTCGATCAGAATATTAGAAAGGCCGATATGAAGTTCATGGGATTCCATCCCTGCTGGATGGATTTCGGTATGGGGAAGGCCAGGGTTAAAAAGGAGCGTGTCACCAGTATATAGCCTTGTGCGGGTTTCATTGAATTCGTAATCAACGGTTCCTTCTAATACGATGCTGATCTCAATGAAATCATGATGGTGGTAGCCCCGAAGATTTTTCTTTTTATTCCAAAAGTCAACGACATAAATAATTTCAGGATTAAATATATTCGAATGGATGTGGTACATAGTTCCCTCCTATTACCTACGAAAAAGTAGGCGCTTTTTTTTCTTCATATCATATAATACATGAAAATGAATCGGATAGACTATGTTCTTCATTAAATGTTTTAGTAAAATTAAGTGAAAGAAAGCGATTTCTTTATGTGAGTATTGGTAAAAGGGAGGTTAGGGGTTAAATGGAAAAACGTTTTTTGAATGAATGGCGATTCTCAAAACAAGAAGAAAAAGAAGCATGGAAAAAAGATTTTGATGATTCTATTTGGGAAAAGGTAACGATTCCTCATGATTGGGGTGTCTCTTATCCCTTTGAAAAACATTTTTCAAGCGGAACAGGGTATCTATCCGGAGGAATAGGTTGGTATCGAACCAAACAGCCGCTGCAAGAGTTGGGTGACCTTACGAATAAAGTCGTAAAAATTCATTTTGAAGGTGTTTATAAAAATGCACGGGTTTGGATCAATGGCTATCATATGGGGATTAGACCTTCAGGATATGCTTCATTTTATTATGATTTGACAGAGATTTTAACTTACAATTCGGATGATAGCTTGCTTATTAGTGTCCGTGTCGAGCACACAGATTTGGCAGATTCAAGATGGTATAACGGAAATGGACTCACACGTCCTGTTTCTCTTGAAATTCATGATTCTATTTATATCGACGAATACGGAACGAGTTTTTCAACGCCAAGTGTTACAGAGGGGCAAGCGGAGATCATGATCGAACATCGGCTAGTAAATACCTTAAAACAAGACCGTGTTGTTAGGATCGAACAAGTGCTGGAAAGTTTACAAACGGAAAAAGTGATGAACATAAGTGAGGAAATCCAACTTAACGCAGGGGAACGCCGCACGGTCACATTGAAAGCAAAAATTGAAAAGCCAGAGCTATGGTCACCTGAAGCGCCGAATCTTTATCAGCTACGAACAAAGGTGAGTTTTCAAGATGCGTCCTTAAATAGAATTGAGAGCGTATACAACGAGTATATCGGGATCAGATCCTTTCATTTTGATGCCAATGAGGGCTTTTCTTTAAATGGGCAAAAGCTGAAAATCAAAGGTGTTTGCTTGCACGAAGATGCGGGCTCTTTCGGTACAGCTGTTCCGAGCGAGGTATGGGTACGGCGTTTAATAAAGTTAAAAGAGATGGGGGCAAATGCTATACGAATGGCACACAATCCTCATTCGTTTGCTTTGTATCGTTTGTGCGACACCATGGGATTTTTAGTCTTTGATGAAGCATTTGATGAATGGGAAAATCCTAAAAATAAATGGTGGCAAGGTCATAATGTGTATCCACCCAAGTTAGAAGGAGCAGCAGAACATTTTCCAACTTGGTATGAAAAAGATTTGGAAAATATGATTTTACGCAATCGAAACCATCCATCGATCATTGCTTGGAGCATTGGCAATGAGATTGATTATCCCAATGATCCATATGCTAGTCCATTGTTTGCTGAAATGACAGGGAATAATGACAATAGCAAACCAGAAGCTGAGCGCATCTATAATCCACATCGACCTGATATGAGAAGGTTACGCACGATAGCCGAAAAGCTGGTCCATTTGAGCAAAACACTCGATCCGACTCGACCAGTTACCTTGGCAGCAGCTTTTCCAGAATTATCTACGAAAATTGGCTTGATCGATCACTTGGATGTCGTTGGCTATAACTACAAAGAACATCTATACGAAGAAGATCATCGCAAATTCCCAGATAAACCTTTTATTGGGAGTGAGAACAGTCACGGGTTTAAAGAATGGCAAACGGCAAACACTCTTCCGTATATCGCTGGACAATTTTTATGGACGGGCATTGATTATTTAGGGGAAGCCCATGGCTGGCCTATTCACGGATCTGGGGCAGGCTTATTGACATTGGCTGGTATTGAAAAGCCTAGTTATTACAAGAGAAAGAGCTGGTGGAGTCAAGAACCGACTGTTTATTTGACAACGATTCCTTACGAGAAAAACAAACGAAGAGCAGAATGGGAACCCACCTATCGAAAATGGTCTTACCCAGCTGAGCAAGAAATTGAAGTAAGGTGTTATACAAATGCAAAAGAGATTCGATTGAAGATTGGCGACTTGGAAGTACCCGATGTTCGTTATGATGATACCTTTGGTTATTATGTTGCACGGATCAACTATCAGCCAAAAAACTTGTCGGTCGAAGCAGTATTTGAAGAAACGATTCTGCATGATGAAATAAAACCCGAAGCAGCGCCAACTGCTTTGGCAGCTATGAATTACGAAATTCCTCAAAGATGGCGGGAGAAATTAGCTGCTACCGATTTAACGCTAGATAAGACCCTTCATCAAATCGAATGCCAAGTCTTGGATTATGCTGAAAATCCGATAGCAGCAGAAGTGATGGTCTATCTAGAAGTCGAAAATGGGACATTATTAGGTTTGGAGAATGGTGATCTAGCAGATACTACCGCTTATACAGAGTCATTCCGTAGAACGATGCAAGGAAAGTTGCTTTGCTTTGTAGCAGGAGAGCGCAAGAAAGAGACAGTTGTGACGCTGCGCTCACCTGGACTACCAGATACACGATTGATTCTAGAGAATAGAGAGGGAAGTACATGATAAAAAAGCGGACACTCCTTATTCCTTTGGTCTTATTGAGTATACTGACAGCGTGTGGAACGGTCGAGGAAAATACACAGAAAGAAAAAGAGCCAGAGACAGATGAAGTCATTGATACGGCGATGATCACCTTAAATACGGCAGAAACCTACCAGACAATTGAAAGCTTTGGCGCAAGTGGTGCTTGGTGGAGTCAAGATATTGGTGGCTGGATCGAAGAAGAAACAGCAGAACTTTCGAAGCGAGAATATATCGCAGAATTATTATTTGATCCGCTTGAAGGGATTGGCTTGACGTCTTATCGCTACAACTTAGGCGCCGGAAGTACGTTACAAAATAGTCCTCGCATTGAAGATCCCTGGCGACGAGCAGAAAACTTTGAAGAAGGACCCGAAGTCTATGATTGGTCGAAGGATGAAAATGCACGATGGATGCTGAAAACAGCGGTTGATTATGGAATTGATGATATCTATTTATTCGTCAATAGTCCATTGACGAGGCTAACGAAAAATGGTTCTGCGTATGGTGATAAGCTGGAAGAAAAACGCAGTAATCTAGCTCCTGAGAATTATCAAGCATTTGCCAACTACGTCTATGATGTAACGGAACACTTCTTAAAAGAAGACATTCCCGTCACGCATGTGTCGCCAATCAATGAACCACAATGGGATTGGACTGGTGGTCAGGAGGGAACCTACTACGATCCAGCTGAAGTAGTCGCACTCTTAGAGGTATTTATTGAAGAAAAACAAAAAAGACCAGAGCTGAAACAAATAGCGCTATCGATGCCTGAATTAGGAGAATGGGCAAACACCAGCAAGGAATATTTCGAAGCAATCATCGAAAATGATACATTGATGAATTACTTTGACACGTGGGAAGTCCATTCATATTGGACAACTTACGTCGAGAAAATGAATTTTAAAGAGTGGTTAGAAGAAAAGGAAATCGATGTTACCTTAAAAATGTCTGAGTGGACAGAAATGATCAATGGTCGCGACTACACTATGGATTCTGCCCTAAATTTAGCCAACGAGATACACGATGATTTAACGATCCTTGATGTGGTTGCTTGGCAATATTGGATCGCAGTCAGTAGTTACGATTATCGGGATGGTCTGATCTATGTAAACTTAGGTTCAAAAGAAATTATTCCGACAAAAAGACTTTGGGGAATGGGGAATTTCAGCAAGTTTATTCGACCAGGGTACACGAGAGTTTCCGCAATCAGCGACGACAAAGAGGTGAATGTCGTAAGCTTTTTGGGAAAAAATGAAGCAAACGAAGAAGAACTTATTACAGTGCTCATCAATAACAGTTTTCAGGAAAAAGAGATTGATCTTCAAGGAGTCGGATTTGGTGAAATCATCAGCTATACGACAGATGGTGAATCTGATTTAGAAGAGCAGAGCATCACTTCTCAGGAACTGACAATCCCTCGGCAATCGATCGTTACCTTGAAGAGCGTTACAACGAATGAATAAGAAAAGGGGAAATGGCTATGAACTTTGGGAAAATTGCTAAAACATCTTTATTGGCGTCTTCAGTAGTCTTATTTGTTGCTTGTGGGCAAGAAAACAACAATAATGATTCGGATGGAGAAATCACAACGATCCAGTTTTATACGTGGGGAGGTGAAGGTGACCTTCCCATCTATGAGCCACGCATCAAAGCCTTTGAGGAAGCGAATCCTGACATAAAAGTAGACTTCGTTCAAGTGCCAAGTGATTATGACACCAAACTGCAAACAATGTATGCCGGAAATGAAGCACCTGACGTTGTCCAAGTGGCAGAAAATGGGCAAAACTTTGCTTCTAAGGGATTGTTTATTGATCTTTCAGAATATATTGAGGAATCATCGATTGACGTAGAAAGCAATTGGGGGGAGGCAATAACCCAATATACCTATGATGGCCAACCATTTGGTTTGCCGGATAGAGGGGGCCCGGAAATTCTTTACTACAATAAAGACTTATTTGATGAAGCAGGGATCGAATACCCGACAAATGATTGGACGATTGAAGAATACACAGCTGCTGCCGAAAAATTAACAAAAATAGAAAACGGCGAAACGGTTCAGTATGGTGCTAGTGGAATGGATTGGGTGCCAAACTGGGGAGTATTTATCAAGTCCAATGGTGGTTCCCTTGTGGAAAATAATGAGGTTGTGATCAATTCTCCCGAAAACTTAGAAGTTCTTACTTGGTTTAATAATCTATACCAAGACGGTTATGTTGGCACATATGAATTTTATGAATCTGTTGCGCAGTCTGGTGCGGATTCAATGTTCTCACAAGGTAGAATTGGTATGTTGACGACAGGATTTTGGAATATTGGCAACTTCACACAACTGGATGATTTAAATTTTGATATTGCACCGATGCCTTTCTTCAATGAAAAAGTTACATGGCCTTTCGGAAGTGCCTTAGCGATTTCTAAGCAATCGACCAAACAAGATGCCGCCTTTCGATTCATTGAATATATGACGAGCGAAGAAGCACAAAAAATTCTTGGTGAAAGTTTAGTGGATTCTCCTGCCAATATCAAAGTATTGAACTCTGAAGAATTTACCAATAGACAAGTAAATGGGAAAGATCTTCGCTTGGACGTCGTAGGAATCTCGACAGAACGTGTTGTGATCGATGGTATTTTCGAAGGTCCTTACTATGGAGAACTGACCGGTGAGTTCAGTAATCAAGTAAAAGAAATGCTCCTTGGCCGTTTAACACCAGAAGAAGCGCTTGAGAAAATGCAAGAATCTGGCGAAAAAATCATGGAACAATATTAATTCAGAGAAAGGATAGCTTAGGGAAGAAAAAATTTTCTTCCTTAAGCACCTTAGTTAAGGAGGGTTTCCTATTGGACATTTCAGCGACACAACTTCAACTAAATCAAAAAAAGCGTAAGCGGACTCAGTCCCGCTGGTTTTTTGCCTTTGTTTCACCTTGGATCATTGGGTTTGTTTGTTTTACCATTGGACCAATGATTTTTTCGATCATCATGAGTTTTACTGATTGGGATATGTTTTCGGAATTTAATTTTATCGGATTTGATAACTATCTGCGTCTTTTTAAGGATGATATTTTTTTAAAAGCTTTAGCAAATACTTTTCAATATACCTTGATCAGTGTTCCAATCAATTTGTTACTTTCATTAGGTATGGCTTATTTATTGAGCTTTCATTTGAAAGGGATGCGTGTTTTTCGTACCATCTATTACTTACCTTCCATTGTACCAATCGTTGCGAGCACGATGCTGTTTACCCGTTTGCTTTCTTCCAAAGGACTAGTCAACCAGGCACTAGCCTTATTTGGTATCGACGGACCAGTTTGGCTGTTGAGTAAGGACCATGTGCTTTGGAGCTTCGTATTCCTTTCTCTATGGGGTGTCGGTGGAACAATGATTTTGATGTTGTCTGCTATCAATAGTGTGGGGGAAGAAATGTATGAATCGGCACTTCTTGATGGTGCATCCAGATTCAGGATGTTTATTAGTATAACCATTCCCCAAATTTCGCCGATTTTATTTTTCAACCTGATTACCGGAGTCATTGGCTCCCTTCAAACCTTTACTCAAGTATATATGATGACCGGTGGTGGGCCTGATTATGCCAGCGAAATGATTGTTCCGTACCTTTATCGAAATGCCTTTTCATTTTATCGGATGGGCTATGCTTCGGCAATGGCTTGGGTGTTGTTTATGATCGTGATGGTCTTATCCTTGATCGTGCTGAAGAGCTCAAGCTTATGGGTATTTTATGAAGAGGAGGTGAAGTAAGTGTTAGATAAAAATCTATCCAAAGTATCTAAATTATTGATCTATCTGACCTTGATTTTGTTTGCGGGAATTTTGATCATTCCATTCGTTTATATGATTTCGATTGCACTAGCTTCGCCGGAGTCAAATATCAAAGAACAGTTCACTTTACTGCCGATGGAATTCTATTTGTCCAATTTCACCAATTTGTTTAGAGATTCCTTTTCAGGAGAGCGACCAATCTTGTTGTGGTTTTTCAACACGATGCTGATCGTCGTTCTTAGCATTGTTGGACAAATTATTTCTTCGACACTGGTTGCTTTTGGCTTTGCCCGAATGAAGTATAAACATAAAAATAAATTGTTTCTATTGGTATTAGGAACAATGATGTTACCAGGTCAAATCACCTTGATTCCTGTGTTTTTGATTTTTAGAAACTTAGGTCTTTATAACACTCTTTGGCCACTGATCATCCCGCAATTCTTTGGCTCTGCCTATAATATCTTTTTTACTCGCCAATTTATTACGGCGATTCCGGGAAACTTATTTGAAGCGGCAGAAATGGATGGTTTAGGACCATTTAGATCCTTTACCAAAATAGTCTTACCTTTGATCAAACCAGCGATGGCTGCCATTGCTATTTTTACCTTTAACTTTGCTTGGAGCGACATCATGGGTCCTTTGATCTATGTATCAGATACGAGCAAAATGACCTTAGCTTTAGGCGCACAATCTATGTCCGCCACCTCCAATCCAGCGGGTACCGTCAATATGTCGATGTTAATGGTAATGTCATTGCTGCTGACACTTCCACAGATCGTTATCTATTTCTTAGGACAAAAATATTTGTTCCAAATCAATTTGGGGATTGGCAATAGCGGGACAAAATAAGTTGAAGAGCTTATGAAAAAACTGACGATCGCATATAGAAAAATAGAGTTACAAGGAGCGACAGATGGAAAAAAATATTCGACAACCGGAGATCAATCAAAAAGATAGCTACAAACTGTTTCATCATCTATCTTATTTAAATTATATTATCTATACTTTTCTAGGGACGCTGCTGTTTTGGTTGTTCAATTTACCCCTTCTTTTTTTATTGCTAACAATGGAAATCAAACTTAGCACCTTACCATTGTTTCTCCTGTCCTTCTTGCCAGTAGCCCCAGCTTTTACAGCGTTACTCATCTATTTGAAAGAAGCAAAGGAGAAAGATGGTACCCCAAAAGTATTTTTATTGGCCTATCGCAGGAAATTTAAGCATAGTCTTCTAGGGTGGCTTCCTGTTTTAGTCGTTATTGGGTTATGTAGTGCAAATTTATTGTTACTGAGGGTCACGATCCAAATCACTGAATTGAAATGGCTAAATCTGTTTCTGCTGATCGTCGCCTTGACGTTTGCGATCAATTATTTTTTAGTGGTCGCAACGGCACCGTCTCTTTCAATCAAGGAAGCTCTTTTGCTTAATCTCCAATTATTTATTTTGAAATCCAGCCGATATATGTTAAGTTTTATGATCATCATTAGTAGTTGGCTGCTGTTAGCCTTGGTTCCAATTTATCTGGCATTATTTGGCGTAGGGCTGATTGCCATCTTATTATTACTGAACTTTGCGCCAGTCATGGAGTTTGCGCGAAAGCATTCGGTTCGTTGAGCAACAAAAAATCACCTGATCATGGAGCAACCTCGAACAGTTAGACCAAAACTCTAACGAGTCGAGGTAGCTTCAGTATGCGTTTTATCAGGTGATTTTTAGGTTAAGCAAAACGATGAAAAATCGGCTGCATCTGTTCAAACGTACAGAGTTCAGTAAATCCTAATGATCGTAAAAGATCTTGTCCCTCTTTGATTTGAAACCTGAGCTGCTCTGGTTTATGACTGTCGCTGCCGATGGTTAGCACGCTTCCCCCCAAGTCACGATAAAGCTTGAGGATCTCGATCGATGGCGTATACCCATTGATTCCGTAACGGTGGGAAGAGGTATTCAGTTCAATGCCTTTGCCATCTTTGATCACGACTTTCAAGATCTCTGCGATTTGTTCTTTCGTTTGTTCAAAAGCATCCTTCTCTTTATCTAAATAACGACGAATCAAATCCATATGAGCTAAGACGGAATACTCTTTATATGTCGTGACCAGCTGATACATTTCATCATAATAGCGCTCGTAGCATTCCTGTTGGCTGCGTCCTTTTTGAAATTCTCCAGTCCAAAATTCTTGATCGTCTACCTGATGAACGGAAAGTAAAATGAAGTCAAAGGGATGCGAATGATAAAGACGGGTAAATTGTGGGATCGTGTGCATTTGCATCCCAAATTCCAGCCCAGTTTTTAGCTTGATTTGGTCACTGTATGTTTCCTTTAAGCGTGCCAGTTCGGTAAAATACAAGTCGTAGTAGACATTTTTTACGACTTTATTGGCTCCGACGAGGTACGCATCCGTCGCTTGCCAGTCTTCTTTGACCCCATAATCCACATGATCGGTAAAGCAGATTTCTGCTAAGCCTAGGTTAATGGCGTCTTTGACTACATCTTCCATCAAATACCAAGAATCATCGCTGTAATCACTATGAACGTGATAGTCTGTAAAAATCATGGCGTCTCCTTTTGTTTCGTTATTTTTGCTGCTTCTGCCAGTCTGCTCGTTTTTGATAATAAAGCTGGGCGGCCGTTTCCCAATGCTCTTTGTCAGTCGGCTGAATCTCACGGATCAGACGGGCTGGATTGCCGCCGACGATCGTATTCGGCGGCACATCTTTTGTGACGACGGAACCAGCAGCGACGATGGCATGTTTGCCGATCGTGACACCTGGTAAAATCGTACTATTGCCTCCGATCCAAACGTAATCTTCGACGGTGATCGGTAGGCCAAATTCCAAATCTTGACTGCGGATCACAGAATCGATCGGATGGCCGGCTGTATAGAAGCTGACCCGTGGTCCCACCATCACATGATCACCAATCAGAATCTTATTGACATCTAAAAAAATGCAATCCATATTGGCATAAAAGTGATCACCAATCTCAACATGGCGACCATAGTCGACAAAAAGGGGTGGTTGGATAAAGCAATGCTGCCCAAATTTGCCAAAGAGTGCTTTTTCTTTGGCGATGATTCCTTCTCGGTCATCGACTGGTAAAAGGTTGATTTCCTGGGCACGTTTTTTCCCCTCCACTGAGCCATTCTCAGGGAGAATACCGGCAGCTTGATACAGTTGACCAGCCAACATCGCTTGATAATCAAAATCTTCTTTCATTGCAAAATCCTTTCTAAGACGGTAAATCGTCGGTGGTTAATTCAATCAAATTGCCTTCGGGGTCTTGGACAACTGCTTCATAATAGCCATCGCCTGTCGTACGAGGACCATTTAAAAGAGGGTAGCCATCTTCAACAAACCGTTGAGCGTATCGATCAACGTCAGCTTGATCACCTACTGCAATCGCAAGGTGAGTGTAGCCTAAGCTCTCACTGACACGAGGGCTTAAAAATTTCTTGGTCGTTAATTCTAACCGACTTCCAGAATCAAAGGTCAAAAAATAGGACTGAAAGCCTGTTTTCGGATTATGGTATTTTGGGTTGCTGACCGCCTGAAAGTAGGTTTCATAAAATGTTCTCATTTTTTCTAAATCATTGACATATAGTGCGATGTGTTCAATTTTCATTATTGACAACTCCTTTAATAAGCAACATGCGTCGTTCTTTCTTCGTTCCTTTTTGAACTTAGTAAACTTTGTTTAATAAGTTGCTTCTATTATACCTTTGTTAACAAAATTAATAAAGGTATATTCCCAGCTTTTTATCTGTTAAAATAGGAGCGTTGAGGGGGAGAAAAATGAAAGCTTATCAGCCAACGACCATTAAATTACATAATCAGGCAGTATTGCTGGATTTGCTAAAACAGCAGCAAGCGCCTATGACCAAGCGCCAACTGGCAGATGCCTCTCAATTAAGCGTGGTAACGATCAACAAGCTGCTTCCTGAATTGATAGAAAAGCAGTTGCTTTTGACGACGGATCAACCGCAACGAACGGGAGGACGTCAAGCTGCGGCTTACCAGTACAATGCGCAACGGACACTGTTGTTGATCATTCAGTTTATCGAAGAAGACCAGCAGATCGTGATTCGTTTTTCAGTCGTCGATCTCGTCGGGAACATTTTGCATCATGAGCAGTCAGCAGAGGGCCGATTGCCGCAGTTCTTGCAAGTGATTCGTCAGATAAAACAGGAATACCCGAAAATCAGCTTGGCAGTCGTGGGAATTCCTGGTGTGGAAATTGCTGGAAGACTGAAGATCATGGATGCTCCAGCATTTAAGGACATGGCGCTAGGGGAATTGATTGAAAAGGAGATCGCGGTAAAAACGCTTATTGAGAATGACGTGAATGCAGCGGTATTCCATTTCAAAGAAGAGAAAAAAATCGTGGCTGGCATTTATTTTCCGAAAAATTATCCGCCAGGTGCGGGACTGGTCATCGACCAACAGCTCTTTAAAGGAGCCAACCATTTAAGTGGCGAAATCAAGCATTTGCCGCATCTTTACAAAGTTTCTTACCCTTTGGCAACAGAGGCGATCCAAGAGCAAGTGACTGCCACTCTTCAAGCGATCGTGGCAGTCACGGACCCGCATCAAGTCATTTTGTTTTTGCCCTCTGAGTGGCAGGCGCTTGTGCCGCGCTCTTTTTTGGAAAAGCAGCTGGCAGCAGTGTTTCATTATGGCGTCTTACCAAAGTTACACTTTTCAGATCGGTTTTCAGAAAACTATTTGGCTGGGTTGATCACGATGGGAATCGAAGCAGCGGGCTTAGGGATTTGATTCGCAGCATTCAACTGGTACTGAGGACAAAAACTGCCACTGCTTCCTTTATCAGAAGCAGTGGCAGTTTTTTTGAAAATACGAGAACTCACAGTTTAGCGAGTTTCTGTGCTTTTTCGGTATTCGCAAAATGCAGTTTGGCATATTTGCCCAATAGTGCTATGCCACCTTGCTGCAGTAATTTTGCGGCAACTTGGTCAGCAGCTGCGTGGGCGCCAGAAGGCAAGCGCAAACCGACTTCTTTAGAGGCTGCATCTAATTCATCCAAAAAGACTGTACGACATAAAATAGAGGCTGCCGCTACTGCTAGATGATATTGTTCACCTTTCGTCGCAAAATAGAGCTTTTCGGTAACCGCTGCTTGTTCCGACTTTAAATAAGTGCGATAATTTTTTTCGCTTGTGAACTGATCGATCAAAATGGCATCTGGTGTCTCAGGAGCAATCTTTTGCAAAAGCAAACGAATGGCTTGATTATGCAAAGCAACTTTCATTCGGACCGTGTTGTATTTTGGTTGGATCTCGTTGTATTTGCTGGGTGTAACAGTGAGCAATTGGTAAGGAACCAATTCTTTGATTTTCGGCGCCATCTTACGGATCTCTGGATCTGTCAGCATTTTTGAGTCCTTGACACCTAAGGCTTTCAGCTGTGGCAATTGCTCTTTTTTGGCATAGACGGCACAGACCACCAAAGGACCGAAATAACTGCCGTTGCCGACCTCGTCACTGCCGACGACGCTTTTTTCGCTAAATCCTGCTGGCAACGCAGTGGTTGAAACAGTCGCTTTTTTCTTATCCGGTACAGCACTTGCCGTATCGCCCCATAAGGAAGCTTCTTTTTCAGCAGTCGCTCCTTGAAACATGACTTTTCCAGACGTATAAGCAGTGATCGTCGTTGGCCCTTTTTTGGCGACAAACACTGTATAAGGAACTTTCTTAGCCAGCAGTTCTCGTTGGTAAAATTGCTGCATCTTTTGGATAGTTGAAGTTGGTACTTTGATAACGATCGTACTCATTTGATTCCTCCTGTTTTTTTGTCTTTTCTTAGGTAGACAAAAGGATACTTTAAGATTTTACCATACTTCTTATTCTTTTTTACTAAGACGATCAGCAAACAAACGATTGGCATGGAAATTCATAAGAAAATCACGTATAATAGTTAAGAGTTTGCGACACATGTTCAATAAGTGATAGAATAGAGCAGAATGTAAGCAATGGGAGGAAATATTCCTATGACGGAGCAAAAGAAACGTTATAAAGCAGTTATCGCGAATCAAAGTTACACGATTATTGGACGCGAAAGCAAAGAACACATGGATATGGTGACAAGATTGGTCAATGACCAACTGCTTGAGATCATGCAATTATCGCCACAAACCGATCAAGAACAAGCGTCGATCTTATTAGCGATCAACGCTGTTTCCGACCAGCTGAAAAAACAAGAACAGCTTTTGGTCCTACAAAAAAAGGTGGACGAGCTGCGAGGACAAGCCATTAAAGCAACGGAGCTTGAGAATCGCATTAAGCGGATCGAAGCGATTGAATCCGAAGCACGGAAAGTTCTCGATGAGACAGGTCGCAGTGATGTGGAGATCCATAATCATGTGGAAGCACAACAGATCTTAAATGAACAAAGGAAACGAAAAATTCAAGAAAAGACAGCCCATGGGTAGTGCGGCGTAGAAAGGATACCTAAATGATTGGATTATTTGTCTTGGTTTTGTTGTTGGCAGCCTTTTACGGCGGCGCACGGCGCGGAACCAGTTTACAATTGGTCTCAGTTTTGGGCTATTTGATCTCTTTTTTCTTTGCAGTTGCAAATTACCAAGAAATTGCGAAGAAAATTGAGCTCTATGTTCCTTATATGTCAGTAACGGCGGACTCAAAGTTAAAATACTACGATATGGAACTGGCTTTAGATTTAGACAAAGCCTATTATGCAGCCATTGCTTTTGTGATGGTGCTCTTTGCTGGATGGCTGATCACAAAACTAGTGGTGATTTTTGCAGACAGTTTGCGTTACAAACGCCTACGTTTTTTAGGTGGTTATGACTGGGCAGTTGCGGGTGTTTTGAATGTTATCTTGATGTATATCAATTTGTACATGTTTTTCATGATTCTCTCAATGATCCCGTTTGCCACGATTCAAAATCTGTTTGAAACGAGCGGAACTGCGAATTTCATCGTTGATCGGTCGCCGATTCTCTCAGATTACTTCTATCGATTGTGGATCACAGATGTGATTGGGTAAAAAGCAGGCAGATGGTTGCAGAGCCATTCTGCCTTTTTCTTAGGAACAAAAAGTTAAAACAAAGCAGGTGAGAAAAGAATGAATACTAAGATCCTTGATGTTTTAGGATTTGAACAAGTAAAGAGTCAAATCGGTCAGTATATTGTAACAGCCCAAGGAAAAGAAGCCTTAGCAAAGCTTGCGCCATCAAGTGATGCGCAAGTCATTTCCTCTTGGCTAGCAGAAACAGAAGACGCGATCAAGATCCAACGTTTAAGAGGCGGAATCCCTGTACCAAAGATTGAGAATATTCGTCCCCAAATGAAACGGATCGAAATTGGCGCCGATTTAAACGGCATTGAGTTGGCACAAGTTGCCCGTGTCTTATCAACTACGCAGGAATTGAAACGCTTTTTTGCTGATTTGTCTGAAAGCGAGATTGAATTTTCCCGCTTGTATCACTGGGAAGAACAGTTGGTGTCTTTGCCAACCTTGAATCGACGCTTGAAAGAAGCTATCGATGAGGATGGCCGAGTCACAGATGATGCCTCTCCAGCACTACGTGGAATTCGCCAATCGATCCGACGAGCAGAACGGACGATTCGCGAGACATTGGATGGCATCGTCCGAGGTGGCAATGCAAAGTATCTAAGTGATACGATCGTAACCATGCGAAATGAGCGTTATGTGATTCCAGTCAAACAAGAGTACCGAGGTGTTTTCGGCGGGGTAGTCCACGACCAAAGTTCCTCTGGTCAAACCTTGTTTATCGAACCGAAACAAGTAGTGGAACAAAATAACCGTTTGCGCCAGCATCAAATTGCGGAACGGGATGAAATTACACGTATTCTAGCAGAATTGTCAGCAGAGTTAGCCCCATATCAGAGAGAGATTCTCCATAATGCGTATGTGATCGGGATCATGGATTTCATGAATGCCAAGGCTCGTTTTGGAAAAGAGATGAAGGCAATCGTACCAGCGATCAATCAAGACAACCATGTCTTTTTTAAGCAAGCACGTCATCCATTGATCGATCAAGAAAAAGTCGTTCCTAACGATATTACGATTGGAAAAGACTATCAAGCCGTTGTCATTACTGGGCCGAATACCGGTGGGAAAACCATCACCTTAAAAACATTAGGGCTATTGCAGATCATGGGCCAAGCTGGTTTACCAATTCTGGCAGAAGAAGAAAGCCAAATGGGTGTCTTCAATGAGATTTTTGCGGACATTGGGGATGAACAATCCATTGAGCAAAGTCTATCGACCTTTTCTTCTCATATGACAACGATCGTTGAAGTGTTGAAAAAAGTCGACGAGACAAGCTTAGTTCTCTTTGATGAATTAGGCGCAGGAACCGATCCTCAAGAAGGGGCGGCACTAGCGATTGCGATTTTGGACGAACTTGGGGCTAAGTCGGCTTATGTCATGGCGACGACCCATTATCCTGAATTGAAGGTTTATGGCTATAACCGATCCAATACGATCAATGCCTCTATGGAATTTGATGTTGATACCTTAAGTCCGACCTATCGCTTGTTGATCGGGGTTCCAGGACGAAGCAATGCGTTTGAGATTTCGAAAAGACTTGGCTTGCCAGATACGATCATTGATCAAGCCAAAGAGATCATGGATGGAGAAAGCCAAGACCTGAATGAAATGATCGCTGATTTAGAAAATCGAAGAAAAATGACGGAAACCGAGTATCTTGAAGTCCGTCATCATGTAAAAGAAGCGGCCCGCTTGCACCAAGAGCTAGAAGCAGCCTATAGTTATTTCTTTGAAGAACGTGAAAAAGAATTGGCGAAAGCTCGGCAAAAAGCCAATCAGATCGTTGAAGAAGCCAAAGAAGAATCTGAAAAAATCATTGCCGATATTCGTAAAATGCAGTTAGCCGGCGGTCAAACGAAGGTCAAAGAACACGAGCTGATCGACGCGCGCACCAAGTTATCAGGACTGCAACAAGAAGAACATCTGCAAAAAAACAAGGTTCTGCAAAAAGCCAAAGCAGCCAAGACGCTGAAAGAAGGAGACGAAGTGCTTGTAACATCTTATGGGCAGCGCGGGGTCTTATTGAAAAAAGCAGGCAAAAATCAATGGCAAGTCCAAATCGGTATTTTGAAAATGAATTTGCCAGAAACAGATCTCCAACAAGCAGCGCCAGTGAAGGAGCCTACACAGCGTATCGTCAATACGATTCGTTCTGCTGACAGCAGTCCAGTGGTCAATCAGTTGGATTTACGCGGTAAGCGGTACGAAGAAGCCCTCAATGAAGTGGATCAGTATTTAGATGCAGCGATTTTGGCAGGCTATCCGCAAGTGACGATCGTCCACGGAAAAGGAACCGGCGCATTGCGTCAAGGGATCACTGACTACCTAAAAAATCATCGCTCGGTGAAAAGTTTTGAATTTGCGCCAGCAAATCAAGGGGGCAATGGGGCGACCATTGTGAAGTTTAACTAACCTTTAAGAACCCTTACCTTTTGTAAGCAGACGATTTTAAAAAACTTCCGATACGTGGTATACTTTTTTTAGTTTTAAAAATGGAGGGGAAGTACGATGGCAAAAGAAATTACTGATAAAACTTTTTCAGAAGAAACCGATAAAGGCTTAGTCCTTATTGATTTTTGGGCAACTTGGTGTGGTCCATGTCGGATGCAAGCGCCGATCTTGGAACAATTAGCGAATGAATATGAGGAAGACGAATTGAAGATCGTGAAAATGGATGTGGATGAAAATCCTGAAACACCAGCTTCATTCGGGATCATGTCTATTCCAACTTTGTTGTTGAAAAAAGACGGCCAAGTCGTTGATAAAGCAATTGGGGTGCATACAAAAGATCAATTGAAAGCTTTAGTTGCGGAACATATGTAATAGAAGAAACGTTTTTGAAGCAATAGCCGAAAGTGGCTATTGCTTTTTTTATTTTGGGGACGTTTTTTTCAAATTTTCTATTAGGCAGTGGTATACTTAAAGTGGGGAGTGGCACTAAAAAATATCTTGTTAATATAGTAAGAAAGTGATACCAAAATAGGATTAAAGGGGGAATAAAAATGAAAAAGTTGAAACGTGGGTTGCTTCAAGGCGTTGCGATTGTTGGGGTACTGGTCGCACCCATCGTAGGAACGATCACACAAGTTTATGCAGCAAATGAAGGGGATCCGACAGCAGCGTCTGTCGCTGCGCAAGAGACGACGTCAGAAAGTTTTTCAGAAGCGAGCGCAGCATCATCTCAAGAGGCAAGTACAGAGAGTACAGAGTCAAGCACGGCAACTGAGTCTTCATCAACGTCTACCTCTTCATCAGAAACAACGTCAAGTACTAGCACGGCTGCGACTGAGACCAGTCAGACCGAGACCACACAAGATTCATCTACTCAATCGACGGAAGAATCTTCTGAAGAACCAGACCTAGGGATCATTGATGTTGAATCAATTGCAGATAAAAATCAATATGTAAAAATCAATCCGGTTGCAGCAGCCAATCCTGAAACGCAAAACATCCTTTACCGTTTTGAGAAGGATCAATTGATCGAGCAAGGAACGATCAATGAATTAGCTGGCAAGGTATACCGTAGTGTCAAACGGTATCAAGGTGCCGATAAGCGGACCTATCTTGAAATTCGTGACGATCAAAAGGTTGTCGGTGTCGTAGCAGAAGCAGCAGTGAAAGTTGCCAGCGGAACCTTCAAAACCGAGAAAAAATATGCAACCGTTACAAGTGCGAAAGAACCGCTTTGGCAAGATGTGTTTTTAGATAAAAAAACGAGCACCTCTTCAAGCATTAATGGTCAAACCTTTGAAATCAAAGAAGTATTCACGACGAATAATAACGTAGTCTATTACGCATTGTATTCAAATAAAAATGTTCTCATCGGTTGGATAAAAGCCGCCGGTGTTAAGTTAGCGACAACTCCTGGTGGTGCATGGCAGTCTGAATCAAAATATGCCACGATCATCAGCGGGAATTATACGCTATGGCAAAATTTTAATTGGACAGCGAAGAAAGGAACGACAGCCGCTTTAAATGGCAAAACAGTCAAAGTTACTGGTAAATATCGTCACTTGAATGGGTCGACGTACTATTCCCTTTATACAAATAACAATAAATGGCTAGGCTATATCAATGCCTCGGGTGTTAAGTTAACGACGGATGCACAAGGTGCCTATCAATCCTACGGAAAATATGTGACATTGACCAAGAAAAATTACACGATTTGGGGCAATTTTCGCTGGTCGAGTAAGAAAAATACTACAACGAAATTAGCGGGAAAAACCTATCTTGCAAAAGGAAGATATAACCATGTCAATGGCGGTGTCTACTTGTCCCTTTATGATGCTAACGGAAAATGGATCGGCTACTTAAATGCCGATGCAGCAACGGTTGCCAACAATCAAGGCGGTACTTGGCAAAGTGAAAAACGCACAGTCCGCCTAAAAAGTAAGAATTATACCTTATGGCAAGATTTAGCTTTTGCGAAGAAAAAAGGCAGCAGCGCTGATTATATGAACAAGAATATTCAAGTTACTGGGAAATATCAACATTTCAACGGCTCCCCCTACTATTCACTTTATCTCAATAACAAGTGGCTGGGTTACATCAATGCAAGTGGGGTGACTAATGCCCATACGATCACCTCTCAAAGCAACATTAGCCGCTACGTGGTCGTCAAGAATGGGGATGGCAATTTCTTTGAAAAAGCTGATCCTAATAGTACGAAACTTGGGAAAAAGAGTGCCTACAAAGGGTATATGGCACAAGCGACCAAACTAGCAAAAACGAGTGATGGCAACTACCTGTATCTCGTTTCGCCAGCCGGTCGAATCGGTTGGGTCAAGGAAAATCAAACCACAAATGTAAATAGTAACTTTTGGATGTATACTACTGGAGGAAAATATCCTTCATTAAACGTTCAAAACTTAAATATTGAAGTATCCATCAGCAAACAGCGGGTTTATATCAAATCAGGGAATAAAGTGATTTATACGATGCTTTGCTCGACCGGTGCCTTCAATACACCAACACCTTTAGGGAATTTTCGCATCCAAGCAGAAAAAGGCTTAGCTTTTTCAGGAGCCGCCTACTACCGTTCCTTTAAAGACCATGGGGTCTATTTATTCCATACGATCCCAACGAGTATCGCTTGGTCCACCAATGCTTTTAGTTCCGTTGAAGGACGAAAATTAGGCACTCGGGCTTCTCATGGCTGTATTCGATTAGCAGTGCCGGATGCCAAATGGTTTTACTATAACATGCCTTATAATACGCCTGTCAAAATTGCTAATTAATGATCAAAAGTCGTTTCCGTCAACGGAGACGGCTTTTATTTTCCCCAAAAAAAAGATTGACGCTGGCTATATCATTCGATAATATATCATTAAGTGATATAGTTAGTGGGATGGAGGAATCAAATGGATGAGGCATTGACAGATTCAACCTATTTGATTTTATTAGCGCTTTTAAAGCCAAAACATGGGTATGTCATTATGAAACAAATCCATGAGCTAAGCCAAGGAACATTTGAGATTGGCCCCGCGACGATGTATACGATTTTGAAAAAGCTGACGAAAAAGGGGTGGATCGATTTAGAAGAAAGCGTCGATCGAAAAAAAATCTATCAGATTACACCAGAAGGAAGACAGGTTCTGGAGAAAGATATTCAGCGACGCAAACTATTTTATCAAATCGGAGAACAGGTCTTCGAAGCGTTAGGAGGGGAACAAGATGGGCATCAATAAGAAATATCTTCTTTCTCTTGGAGTCGCCTATTATCCGGAAAAGGAAATGGTTCGTTTACAAAAACAAGCGTCAATGGGCTGGCATTTTGTGAAGATGAATCGGTTAGGGTTTTTGAAGTTTATCAAAGGAAAATCGGAAACGACCAAATATGCAGTGGACTTTTTCGAAGGAGATCCTTCTGAGATCGTTGATTACCTAGCGATGTATCAAGCTGGGGGCTGGACCTATATCAGCAATTATAAAGATCGGTATTTTTATTTTAAAGCATCTCCGGATACACCAGCGATTTTCAGCGATCAAGAAAGCTATCAAGAACGAATCGATAATGAGACGCGCTATTTGATGAAAAAATCGATTCTGTTTTCAGTGGTCAGTTTAGCAATTTTAGCAGTGATTTATTTTTCCATTCGTTATTTCAATATTCGTACAAATCCCTTTTGGTCCTTTGGGCTAGGATTGATTACTGGGCTAGTATTTATTCCGATAGGGGTAGGATTGACCACGATTTTGATGAAATTTTTATACAAAAATCGAGCAAGTTATTACAATGAACCAGAGAAACTGGCGAAACGCCAACGGGTGATCCGCGACTCTATCATCTTGATGGTTGCAGGAGCAATCGTTGGTGCCATTATCGGTTTTTTCTTTAGTGACATATTTTATTAGACAGGGAAGGTGAGCATGTGTTAGAAGCAAAACAGCTAGTAAAAACATTTGGGGATTATACAGCAGTCGATCAATTGTCTTTTACCATCAATGATGGTCAGATTATGGGATTAATTGGTCAAAACGGAGCAGGAAAAACGACGACATTCCGATTGATCTTGGATTTTTTGAAAGCCGATCAAGGAGAAGTATTATGGGATGGTCACAAAATTAGTGAAAAAGAATACAATCTTATTGGCTATCTGCCAGAAGAACGCGGCTTGTATCCAAAAGTCACGATTGAAGATCAATTGATCTACTTCGCGCGTTTACGTGGCAAAAAGAAAGAAGACATCGTACCCAAAATCGACTATTGGATGGACAAGTTTAAAGTCAAAGGCAAGAAAACTGATAAAGTCAAATCTTTATCAAAAGGAAATCAGCAAAAAGTTCAGCTAATTTCAACGTTGATCCATGAACCAAAATTAGTGATTCTAGATGAACCGTTTAGTGGCTTAGACCCAGTCAACGCGGAACTGTTGAAAAACGGGATCATTGAACTGAAAAAAAATGGCTCTTGTGTCATCTTCTCCAGTCATAATATGGATAACGTAGAAAAAATCTGTGACCACTTGATTATGCTAAGGGATGGTCAAACTGTCTTAAACGGAAAGGTCCATGAAATTCGTGAATCCTTTGGACGAACGAAAGTTTATTTGGAGTCTAATTTGACGAAAGAACAGCTTTTGGCAGTGGCAGGTGTTGAGGAAGTCATTGCCAGAGAAGACGGCAGCTATGATATTACGATCGCTGATCCTGCAGTAGGAAAAACCTTATTTGATTTAGCGACGGCGGATGGTTATATCCCTATGTTCAATCAACAACCACCAACGTTAGAAGAAATCTTTAAGCGGAAGGCAGGAAAAACAAATGAATAAGTTTTGGGTAATCGCATTAGATGTTTATAAGAAAAATATCAAATCAATTTCGTTTTTGATTATGATATTGGTTCCATTCATTGCAATGGGCGGATTTTATCTGATTAGTTACTTTGCCGATGGTATGAGCAGTGTGGATAAAATTGTCGTTTATGCGAATGAACCAGCCATTGCGCAGACCTTTGTGGAGCAAAGTAGCGATGATTATGAATTTGAAGTTGTGGAAAGCGAAGAACAAGGACAACAACAGTTGGCTGACAAAGATGCTGATGCCTTGTTAGTTATTACTGCTTCAGGGGATACGCTGCAAGGGGAATTATTAAGCGAGTCCTCAATGGGGCAAGCTTTAGAGCTGACGATCCAACAATTATTGACGGGCTTGCAGTCATCCTTTCGAGCTAGCGAGCTTGGTTTGACTGCTGAGCAAGTGGCAGTTCTTAGTGAAGTTGCACCGCTTGACCGGCAAAAAGTTTCCTTCAGTGAAGGTGGCGAAATGACCTATGGAGAAGATAATACCGCGATGCAAGCAGCAGTTAGTACCATCGCAACAATCGTTCTCTTTTTCTTTATCATCACTTACGCACAAATCATTGCGCAAGAAATTGCTTCTGAAAAAGGAACGCGCATTATGGAAGTCATTTTGTCTAGTACCCGGGCGCAAACCCATTACTACGCCAAATTAACTGGGGTGATCATGGTTGCAGCGACCCAGCTAGTTGCGTATGTTGCGATTTTTGGCGGGAGTTATTTCTGGATCAAGGACAACTCCATGGTAAAAGACTTATTGGCAAGTTTTTCATCAGATGGCATTTTTGGTCCTTTCCTCGTGTTTGCGATCGTTTTCGTCTTCTTAGGAATCTTGATCTATTCTGTCTTGTCAGCCCTTTGCGGGTCGTTAGTGAACAAAGCAGAAGATACGGCGAAAGCCATTATTCCAGTGACGTATCTTTCGTTGGGCGGGTATATGCTAGGAATCGTACTAGGCGGTATGGATCCGCATAACGTTGTTTTACGAGTAACTTCTTATATCCCATTCTTGTCCTCTTATATTATGCCAGTACGGCTTGCTAATGATACAGTGGGGATTGGCGGAGCGTTGATTTCAGTAGGGATCCTTGCTGTTACCACGATCGTCCTGATGCTGGTTTCTGCAAAAATGTACAAATCAAATGTCTTGATCTATAACGACAATGGCATCTTGGCAACGTTGAAACAATCACTGGTGTTAATGAAAAATGAGAAATAAACAAAACGCCCGATCCTTTTTGTGATCGGGCGTTTTTTACTGGCTAGCATCTAGAAAAAAAGGTGCAGGCCTTTAGAATTCCTGCACAAAAAAGTCGAAGATCGATTGCTCAGAAGGCAGCTTGTGAGCGGCTAGCTCAGGATGCCACTGAATGCCTAAGATCGGTGCGCCATAGGCGGTGGATTCAATGGCTTCAACAACACCATCAGGAGCGGTGGCGGTCACATTGAAATCATCTGCAACTGTTTTGACTGCTTGGTGATGAAAAGAATTGACTTGATAGGTTGTGCCTAAAAGAGCAGCCAAACGACTGTCTGCCTTGATTTCCACCCGATGTGTAGGGAATTGAAAGAACGTTGGTAATTGCACGTGTTTGATCGTTGGGTGATCGATCAAAGAGAGATCTTGGTACAAACTCCCACCAAATGCGACATTTAGTAACTGCATGCCGCGGCAGATTCCAAAGATGGGTTTGTTTTGAGCCACTGCTTCTTTGATCAATGCCAATTCAAAGACATCACGATCAGGATGAATGCCTTGAATCAAAGGATGAGGATCTTCGCCATAATGATCAGGGGAGACATCATGACCACCGGCTAACAAGAGTTTATCGATTTTGCTGATGTAAGTCGCAGCATCTTCCACGACACCCATTGGTAATATTAGGGGAATGCCTTGGGCTTGTTGGATATGGGTGACAAAATTTTTGGGTGTATAGGACAACCAATGTTCTGCTTCTTCAATCATTGGCCGTTCATTAGCAGCGATGCCGATAATGGGTTTCATTTGATCAAACCTTTCTATAAGTAAATGGAACGAAAAGAAAAAAGGACACGAGGTCCTTTTTTCGAGCATCTTCGCTTTATTTTTCGCGAATAACTTCGATTTTATAACCATCAGGATCTTTCACAAAATAGTAAGATGGAGAAGTCCCTGGTAGTCCTTTCAAGTCAGTGACGTCAAATCCGGCAGCTTGGTGCTTCTCATGAAGCGCTTCTAGATCATCGGTACTGATGGCGATGTGGCCATAGCCGTCGCCTAACTCATAGCCAGGATGGTCATAGTTATATGTCAACTCTAGCTCGTAGTCATCTCCAGGCAATGTTAAGTAAACCAAAGTAAATTGATGTTCAGGAAAATCACGACGGCGAGATTCTTCAAAACCAAAGGCAGTTTGATAAAAATCTAGAGAAGCCGTTAAGTCTTTGACGCGGACACAAGTGTGAGCCATTTTCATGGGTAAATCATCCTTTCGATCTTGATAGTTGTATGATAACATATTTTCTCATTTTATAACGAATAAAAGACAACAGAGCGTTATTTCCAGCTTGTCCAGACTATTGGCATAGGGTAAAATGGAAAGAAAGTGTTGGTGGAGGGAATCATGCCAGAAAAGGAAATTGTGTTCGGGGAAAAAGAAGCGGGGAAACCATACAAATCAAGATATGGCGCGTATGTCGTTCTTCCAAATGAAAAAAATGAAGTGATCTTGGTACAAGCACCCAATGGCGCCTATTTTTTACCAGGCGGTGAAATTGAACCAAATGAGACCAAAGAAGAAGCGATCCAGCGAGAATTAATAGAAGAACTTGGATTTGAAGGGGAGATCGCTGCCTATTTAGGGGAGGCAGTTGAATACTTCTATTCACGCCATCGCGATACATTTTACCATCATCCCGGCTATTTCTATTTAATGACCAAATGGAAAAAAGTCTGTGAACCGACAGAAGAAAACAATCAGTTGTCATGGCATACGCCAGAAGAAGCGATTCAGCGATTGAAACGCGGCAGCCATAAATGGGCAGTTGAACAATGGTTGGCAAAATAAAAAAGGCAGGCTTCCGATAAAAAGGAAACCTGCCTTTTACACTTAGTTATTTGCTAAAACATACTTGTTGATTACTTCTGCCACACCATCTTCTTCGTTTGATGCAGTTAGGACATCTGCGGCATTTTTCACGTTTTCAGTGGCATTGGCCATCGCCACACCGATACCAGCGTATTCCACCATGGTTAAATCATTTTCGTTATCGCCGATCGCCATGACTTCTTCTTGTTTGATGCCTAAGTGCTCCGCCAATTTTTTGACAGCAGCCCCTTTATGGGCTTGTTTATTTAGAACTTCCAAGAAGTAAGGAGCACTTTTGACCACATTGTAATTGTGCGTCAAACTGCTCGGCAATTGTGGGATGATCTGATTAAGTATTTCGGGATCATCGATCATCATCATTTTGATGATATTCAAGTCAGCAGTCATTTCTTCTGGTGTCCGATATTTCAATGGCATGTTGACTAAGAAGGCTTCATAAATCGTATAAGGACTGATATCGCGGTTAGCGGTATACATGGTATCTTCGGTTTCTACATGAAGATGAACCCCTAATTTTCTCGCAGTCATCTCAACAAAGAGATAGTCATCTTGGGACAAGCCGAATTCAGAGATGATCTCTTGGTTTTTGGTTTTTTGAACCAAAGAGCCATTATAAGTAATAACGAAATCATTGTCCGTAAATAAGTCTAGTTCCTTTAATAAATCTTGGACACCAGTTAAAGGGCGTCCCGTACACAAAACGATGCGTACACCTTGCTTTTCAGCGTCTTTCAATGCCTTGTAAACGGCTGGGGTGATCTTGCGGTCGTTGTTCAACAGGGTACCATCGATATCGATGGCGATCAATTTGATACTCATAAGTTCCTCCTAGTGGCTTGGTTTGATCAAAGCACCATTGCGAATGTGCTTGGCAAACTCTTGATACGTCTCTCCAAATAAATCATAGTGATTTTGGATGTTGGGGTCAATCATTTCTTTTGGAAAATAAAAGCGTTGGTCACCTTGGGTTTGTCCCGCTAAAGCTGCAACTAGCTGACTGGCTTGGGATAATTCCACAAGGGAACCATCTTTTTCCTGTAATTCGATTTGTGTCCGATGTTTGCCTGAAGTCGGCCGATAAAAATCATAAGGCAGATCGAAGCTTGAATTGATGGCAGTATAATAGCGGGGATTGAAGCCGACTTTTTCCACCAGTCCCTGCATTTCTTCAATCATCGGCAACTGCATCTCATCGTCAAAGCGGGCGGATTTCAACGGTTTACGATTTAAGAACCGCTTGGCCAAATCGCTGAGGATCGGATCATTTTCTTCCGTCCATTGGGTAAAGTAGGTATTCAGAACGCCATCGTCGAGTTTCAAGTATTCATCTAAGGTGAATTCTTGTTTTAAAAATGGGAGAAGCAGCTGCGAATGGCCTTGAAACAATTCTGAATCCACTTGATACAGTTCTGCAGCTCGATCCAGCAAATGGGCTAAGATCACTTCCATCCCTCGAGAACTCGCATGGAAATAAACTTGCACATACATCTGGTAACGACTGACGATGTAGTCCTCCACAGCGTGCATGCCATTCATAGAAAAAGCAATACCGCCTTCGTACGGACGAATCACTCGTAAAATTCGGGTCAGATCAAACGTGCCGTATTCAGTGCCGGTAAAATAAGCATCGCGCAGCAAGTAGTCCATCCGATCAGCATCGATTTGACTAGAAATCATTTGAACGACTTGAGGATTTGGATAAGTTTTAGTGATAACACTTGCGACTTTCTCAGGAAATCCAGCTTCCACTCGGTTCAATATCTGATGAACTTCCGTTTCAGGAGAAGTAATGATCGCCACTGTGATGGCTTCATGGTCTGTATGGAAAATGTGCTCAAAGGTGTGGGAGTATGGTCCGTGGCCCACATCATGAAGCAATGCTGCACACAAGGTCACTAAACGCTCTTTATCATCCCAGCCGTTTGGTCCGACTTTTTCAAGGGAATAATTGCGTTGGAAAATATCGCAAATGCGACGGCTGATTTCATAAACGCCCAAGGAGTGAGAAAAGCGGCTATGTTCTGCTCCGTGAAAGGTAAAGGAAGCAGTTCCCAGCTGTTTGATGCGCCGCAAACGCTGCACTTCTTTGGAATTGATCAAATCTAAAATCACTTGGTGCTGTACATGGACATAGTTATGAACAGGATCACGAAATACTTTTTCTATCGCTAAGGTTTGATATTTATATGGTAGGCTCATCGCTAAACTCCTTTATTGGTTGGTTTCGCTTTTCCATGCCAGCTAAGCGTTGCTGCATTTGTTCGCTAAGGTTATTTTCTGTCAGCCATTGATCCAGTGATTCAAGCGGATATAGGGATTGGTCTGTGATCAAGGAAAGCAGGGCTTTTTGCAAGCGGTCAGTCACCTCGTGTGTGGTAAACTTACGGCCGAGGGCCGCTTCTAAAGTGGTCATGCTCGCAGGATTGACGGCTGGATAGCCATCTGTACCAAAGCGCTCTTTCAAACCTGCTTGGTAAAAACGACGAACGAGAGAGCCGCGGGCTGGTTGGTCGCCGTTGACACTCAGATACATCATGACAGCCACGCCGTCTTTGATTCGTCGTTGTGCTGTACCAGCAATTTTTTTCCCATCAATACTCAGGTCATAGGTGCCTGGGCAATACGAGTCAGCAATTTCATAAGCCAAAATTGTCCGCTCAGGAAAGGCGGTTTGCAGCAATGTCGCCATCATTTCATAGGCTGCATCTGTGGTGGCAGCCAAATGTTTAGGGAAGATGAGGGAGACGTTCAAAATACCGGCATCATTAATTACGCCAAGCCCCCCTGAGTTGCGGATGATCGAGGCATAGCCAGCTTCTTTCAAAACCTGCAGACCATCTGTCAAAAAAGGCAGCCGGGTATCTTTCATGCCTAAAATCATCGTATCGGACAACTGCCAAAAATGACAATAAACTTGTTCCTGTTTGCCAGCAACTTCGGTGGCAACATCGGTGAAGGCAAACGGCTCATAAGGATTGTGGATACGTGGTAAGGTTTGATCCATTACATAGATAGTCAAATCGGTTAAACTCCTTTAAAATACCTGTTATCCTTATTATATACGATTCTTGGAAAATTACTTGGAGAAAAGAATGAAAACTTGCTATTGTTTTCGTTTTTTATTTTCAATGAAGAAATAGACTAAGGAGAATCAACTGAAATGATTGACAAACGAATGAAAAAAAGCAAGAATGAAACTGAAATCTTCAAAGGAGGCACACGTACATGCAAGAATTATCAAAAGGAATCCCAATCTCGATTCATTTAACAACCAATGTACGTCAAGCAGGGGAAACAGAGAACTTTCTGTTTGATCTGCAAGGACAAGCGGTCAAGATCGGTGATACCTTATATCTCCGTTACAAAGAGATCCAGCCAGACGGCACCGACATTCCCGTTACGATGAAAATTATGCCAGACGGATTGATTCAATTGATTCGCTCAGGGGAAATGCGCATGCGCTTGAAATTTTCTTATAAGGAACGTTTAGAGACGAGTTATCAAACCCCGTATGGCTTGATGATGTTCCACACCTTCACCAATCACTTGCACGTTAGCTTGAAAGACCGTCCATACTCGGGAAAGATCGATATCGATTATGACTTGTTCATGGCTGCTGACAAAGTCGGCGAATACAAACTGTCTTTAGAATTTACCGCTTAATCAAAGGGAAATTGAAAGAAAAAATTGCAATTTGAGACGTAATTTTGTATGATTAGGAGTAGACTGTGAAAGGACGTGTCCCGTTTGGAAATTAATGTATTTGAAGGTGTAAATAAAAACGAATTGTCGATGATTGAAGTTGCCCATGCGATTTTAGAGCAGCGCGGTGACGTGATGGATTTTTCTGATTTGGTCAACCAAATTCAAAACTATCTTGAAACTTCAGACAGCGAGATTCGTGATTCATTGGCGCAGTTTTATACAGACTTGAATATCGACGGTAGTTTTATTTCTTTAGGCGACAATCGTTGGGGCTTACGTTCATGGTACGCCATTGATTCGATCGATGAAGAAGTCAACCATGGCATCGAAGACGAGGATGAAGATACACCACGTCGTCGCAAACGTAAAAAAGTCAATGCCTTTATCAACGATGATGAAGATGCAATCGATTATAACGATGATGATCCTGAGGATACTGATTTGTCAGATGACGAAGAAGATGATCTCTTTGATGATGATGATGACGAGGATGAAGAAATCTCGGCATACAATTCAGACTTGCAAGAAATCGGCGCCGACAATAGCACCGATGATGAAGAAGAATTACCTGACAGCATTGAGGAAGATCTCACCATTATCGATGACGATGATGAAGATGATTTTGCGGATGAAGAGGAAGAAGAGGAGTAATCCTCTTCTTTTTTTCGCCTTATGGCTGCAAGCAGCTTTTAATCGTTGAAGGACGAGTTCGCCTTCTTACATAGATACAAATAAAAAAGGAACCGCATCAGCGGTCCCTAAGTGCTTTTGAATTATTGATTTGAATCGAGTATACTTGTAACGAAAAGAAAAAACGCGCCTTGAGGGAATCGAACCCCCGTCTCAAGAACCGGAATCTTACGTGATATCCACTACACTAAAGGCGCGAAGCACAAATATTAGTTTAACCAATTTCAGTGAAAAAAACAAGAGGTAGAATGATGAAATTTCAACAGCAATTTTCACAACAACAAAAACAGACGCAAAAGCTTGCTATGACGCAGAAATTACAGCAATCGATCCAAGTGCTGCAATTTTCTGCAGATGAATTATTGTCCTTCATAGATAACCAGGCATTAGAAAATCCGTTGATTGATCTGGGGGAATATGATTCGCCCATCACACCAAGCAAGAGCAGCGGCTCGTCAGAACAAATAATGGATTACTTAAGCCAGATCCCTGATCAGCACACGTCTTTATTCGAACACCTCATTGATCAAGTTCATTTAAATTACCGCGACACCTTTTTGCGGACGATCGTTTTATTTTTAGTCGAGTACATTGATTTAAACGGCTTTTTGACGATTGATTTGGAAGAAGCTGGGAAGCTTGTCGGGGGGACGCCGATCCAAATGCTTGATGCTTTAACCTTGATCCAGCAACTGGATCCGGCAGGAGTCGGTGCTCGTGATCTAAGAGAGTGTTTGATGCTGCAAACGGAAAGAGATGACTATGCGCCGCCAATGGCTTATCTCATTTTAGAAGAATTCTTCACGGAAATGGCAGAGCGCAAGTGGGACAAAATCAGCAAAGCGCTGCAGATTCCATTAACTGAGATTCAAAAGGTCTTTGATTATGTTCAAACATTGACCCCCACACCAGGGGCGGCGTTTGGGTCGACCGATGGGCTTTACATCGTTCCTGACCTGC
The DNA here is from genome assembly GCF_050544075.1 of Enterococcus sp. AZ188. Lineage (NCBI taxonomy): Bacteria > Bacillati > Bacillota > Bacilli > Lactobacillales > Enterococcaceae > Enterococcus > Enterococcus sp. AZ188. The sequence continues at coordinate 2,700,260 of NZ_CP172943.1, read as the reverse complement.
GAGTGACGGTTGAAAAAGGACAACCGATCGTGAAATCAAACAAACGCGCCTTACCAGAGGTTCGCTTTCAGCAGCAGTACTTTGACCAATTGAAGCAAAGCGGTGATCCAGAAGTCTTAAGTTATTTAGACAATAAAGCCCAAGAGTTCGAGTGGTTAAAGAAGACCTTGCTGCAACGAGGGGATACCATCTATCGTGTCGGGGTGCAGATCGTTGCGCGGCAAAAGGAGTTTTTCACTCAACCAGATCGACCATTAAAGCCATTGGTTTTAAGAGAAGTTGCCGAAGAATTAGGAATTCATGAATCAACGGTCAGCCGGGCAGTCAATGGGAAATACTTGGAGACCTCCTTTGGGGTGTTTGAATTAAAACTATTCTTTGGACAGAAAGTTTCGACGCAAGAAAGCGGTGATGACCTGACGACGGCATCGATCAAACAGCAGCTAAAAGCACTGATCAATGAAGAAAATAAAAACAAACCATTGTCAGACCAAAAGTTGACAGATGCCCTCAAAGCCCAAGGCATCGATATTTCTAGACGAACGGTGGCAAAGTATCGTGAAGCCATGAATATCCCTGGTTCTTCCAAGCGGAAACGATTCGAGTAAAGCAAAACTTACTATTAACGATGAGTAGGGAAGGCAGCAAAGCCTTTCCTTTTTTTATCGATCCTTTCCTCTTTTTCAAATTATGACGATTTTATGAAAAGCAAGATTTTGTGACTGAAATAGTTGCGTATCAAGGCGATAAGTGCTACTATTATTGGTGTAGGAAACAGATTTAAATTTTTTTTGCAATCGATGGGTCATTTTAAGTCATTGTAGGACGAAAATTGTCCAACGGGAGGATATAAAATGCTCGATGAATTAAAATTGATTGAGGCAATCACCCCGGATATTCTCGCTGTACTCCAGGAACGTTACCGTATCTTAAGAAATATTTATTGGATGCAGCCCGTTGGCCGCCGGACACTTTCGGAAAGTTTATCAATGACGGAACGCGTGTTGAGGACGGAAACAGATATCCTTAAAAAGCTGAAACTGATCGACTCTTCAAAAAGCGGCATGCAATTGACCGCCTACGGAGAAGAAGTGTACACGAAGATTGGTGCACTGATGGATCAGCTGTTCGGAATGCACCAAATCGAGAAACGATTATCAGAGACCTTTGGCATCGAACGTTGTTTGATTGCGAGCGGCGATGGTGATCGACAACCGAAAGTTATTGCTGAATTTGGCCAGTTGCTGAATGAATCGTTGGATCTCTTATTGCCAGAAGGCAAAAACACCATCGCAGTAATGGGAGGGACGACAATGGCGAAAGTTGCCGAGGAATTGGGTAATTTGGAAACCGCCAAACGTCATAACTTGTTTGTTCCAGCCCGTGGTGGTATCGGAGAATCAGTCAACGTGCAAGCAAACTCTGTCAGCTCGGTGATGGCAATGCAGACAAATGGCGATTATCGCTCCTTGTTTGTACCAGAACAATTAAGCATGAACACCTACGAGTTTCTCTTGAAAGAACCCGCCATCGTTGATGTCTTAAACTTGATAAGTCAAGCAAATTGTGTTATTCATAGTATTGGACGGGCGTTGCATATGGCGGCTCGAAGAAAAATGTCAGAACAAGAAATTCTGATGTTGAAACAAAAAAATGCAGTTGCAGAATCCTTTGGGTATTTCTTTAACGAAGCAGGCGAGGTCGTTTACAAAGTTCCTCGAATCGGACTTCAATTAAAAGATTTACAAAAAGTCCCAATCATTTTTGCGGTCGCTGGCGGACAATCAAAAGCCAAAGCGGTCAATGCATACATGAAAAATGCACCAAAACAAACCTGGCTCATCACCGATGAAGCTTGCGCAAATGAGATTTTAAAAGGGGCAACCCTTTAAAATAAATATTTTTATGATTTTCATAAGGAGGAAATCTTAAATGACAGTTAAAGTAGGTATTAATGGATTTGGACGTATCGGACGCTTAGCATTTCGTCGTATCCAAGAAGTAGAAGGAATCGAAGTTGTGGCTATCAATGACTTAACAGACGCTAAAATGTTAGCTCACTTGTTAAAATATGATACAACACAAGGACGTTTCAACGGTACAGTTGAAGTTCACGAAGGTTCATTCAATGTGAACGGAAACGAAATCAAAGTTTTAGCTAACCGCAACCCTGAAGAATTGCCTTGGGGCGAACTAGGTGTTGAAATCGTGTTAGAATGTACTGGATTCTTCACTTCTAAAGCAGCTGCTGAAAAACATTTAACAGCTGGTGCAAAACGTGTAGTTATCTCAGCTCCTGGTGGAAACGATGTTCCAACAATCGTTTACAACACAAACCATGAAACTTTAACAGGTGAAGAAACAGTTATCTCTGGTGCTTCATGTACAACAAACTGTTTAGCTCCTATGGCGAAAACATTGAACGACAAATTTGGTGTGATTGAAGGATTAATGACTACAATCCATGCTTACACAGGTGACCAAATGACTCTAGACGGACCACACCCTAAAGGTGACTTCCGCCGTGCCCGTGCTGCTGCTGCAAACATCGTGCCTAACTCAACTGGTGCTGCTAAAGCGATCGGCTTAGTAATCCCAGAATTGAACGGCAAATTAGATGGTGCTGCTCAACGTGTTCCTGTTGCAACTGGTTCATTAACTGAATTAGTTACTGTTCTTGACAAAGAAGTAACTGTTGATGAAATCAATGCAGCAATGAAAGAAGCTTCAAACGAATCTTACGGTTACAACACAGACGAAATCGTTTCTTCTGATATCGTTGGTATGACTTACGGTTCATTATTTGATGCAACTCAAACAAAAGTTATGACTGTTGGCGACAAACAATTAGTTAAAACTGTTGCTTGGTACGACAATGAAATGTCATACACTGCACAATTAGTACGTACTTTAGAATACTTCGCTAACCTATAAGAGTTGCGAACGACTTTAATTTAAACCATCGCAAGAGAAAGCGGGGAAGCATCGCGCTTCTCCGCTTTTTTTAACAATTATGCTAGGAGGAATCTGTTCATGGCTAAAATGACAGTTCAAGATATCGATTTAAAAGATAAAAAAGTTCTTGTACGTGTGGACTTCAACGTTCCATTGAAAGATGGAGTGATCGGAGATGATACACGGATCAAAGCAGCATTACCAACAATCAATTATGTGATCGAAAACGGCGGAAAAGCAATTCTTTTCTCACACTTAGGTCGTGTGAAAGAAGAAGCAGATAAAGCTGGAAAATCTTTAGCGCCAGTTGCGAAACGTCTTGGCGAATTGTTAGGCAAAGAAGTAACATTCGTTGATGAAACCCGCGGCGAAAAATTAGAAGCAGCGATCAACAACATGCAAGATGGCGATGTCGTTGTTTTTGAAAACACTCGTTTTGAAGACATCGATGGCAAAAAAGAAAGCAAAAACGATCCTGAACTAGGCAAATACTGGGCTTCTTTAGGCGATGTTTTTGTAAATGATGCCTTTGGTACCGCACACCGCGCACACGCTTCAAACGTAGGGATCGCTTCAACAGGTATCCCAACAGTTGCTGGTTTCTTAATGGAAAAAGAAATCAAATTCATCGGGGAAGCAGTCGAAGAACCAAAACGTCCAATGATCGCGATTCTTGGTGGAGCAAAAGTATCTGATAAAATCGGCGTAATCGAAAACTTGATTCCTAAAGCAGACAAAATCTTGATCGGCGGCGGAATGACGTATACGTTCTACAAAGCAAAAGGCATGGAAATCGGTAATTCTCTTGTGGAAGCAGATAAAGTAGAATTAGCAAAAGAATTGATCGAAAAAGCTGGCGATAAATTAGTATTACCAGTTGATTCAATCACTGCTGCTGAATTTTCAAATGATGTCCCAACAGAAGAACATACTGGTGATGTTCCTGAAGGACAAATGGGCTTAGATATCGGACCTGAAACCATCGCTTTGTTTGCTGAAACATTAAAAGGCGCAAAAACAGTCGTTTGGAACGGACCTATGGGTGTGTTTGAAATGTCTAACTTCGCAAACGGTACGATTGGTGTTTGTGAAGCAATTGCCAACCTTGAAGATGCAACAACGATCATCGGTGGCGGTGACTCTGCAGCTGCAGCAGAACAATTAGGGTTTGCTGACAAATTTACCCACATCTCAACAGGTGGCGGTGCCAGCCTTGAATTGCTAGAAGGAAAAACACTTCCTGGCCTAGCTGCGATCAACGATAAATAATCAATGACAAGCCGTGCAAAGAACTTTCTTTGCACGCTTGATAACGAAAAGGAGTGCCAGAACATGCGCAAACCAATTATTGCCGGAAACTGGAAAATGAACAAAACTGCGAAAGAAGCAAAAGAATTTGCTGAAGCAGTCAAAACAAAAATTCCTAGCAACGAGACAGTTGACTCTGTGATCGGTTCGCCAGCTTTATTCTTAGAAACATTAGTGAATGCTGCTGAAGGAACAGAATTAAAAATTGCTGCTCAAAACAGCTACTGGGAAAATGAAGGTGCCTTTACTGGCGAAACTTCACCAGCAGCTTTAGCAGATCTAGGTGTTGACTATGTCATCATTGGTCATTCAGAACGTCGTGAATACTTCCATGAGACAGATGAAGACATCAACAAAAAAGCCAAAGCAATCTTTGCAAACGGCATGATTCCAATCCTATGCTGTGGTGAATCTTTAGAAACCTATGAAGCTGGCAAAACAGCGGAGTGGATCGAAGGACAAATCACTGCTGGCTTAGACGGTTTAACAGACGGTCAAGTAAGTAATCTTGTGATTGCTTACGAACCAATCTGGGCAATCGGTACTGGTAAATCAGCGGATGCAAACATCGCAGACGAAATTTGTGGCGTTGTCCGCAAAACCGTTGAAAAATTATACGGCAAAGAAGTTTCAGATAGCGTGCGTATCCAATACGGCGGTTCTGTAAAACCTGAAAACATTGCTGAATACATGGCAAAAGAAAATGTTGACGGAGCATTAGTTGGCGGCGCAAGCTTGCAAGCTGATTCATTCCTAGCATTATTAGATGCTGTAAAATAATTTCATTTTCATGAAAATAACATTTGCAGAATCGTGATTTTTTCACTACAATTAAGTTGTTCGCAAGGGGTATTCCCCTTAAGATAAAACAAACTCAAAGGAGAGACAAAACATGTCAATTATTACTGATGTTTACGCACGCGAAGTCTTAGACTCACGTGGTAACCCAACTATCGAAGTAGAAGTCTACACAGAATCAGGTGCTTTCGGCCGCGGAATGGTTCCTTCAGGAGCTTCAACAGGTGAACACGAAGCAGTTGAATTACGTGATGGCGACAAAGCTCGTTATGGCGGTAAAGGTGTAACGAAAGCAGTTGACAATGTAAATAACATCATTGCAGAAGCTATCATCGGCTACGATGTACGTGACCAAATGGCTATCGATAAAGCAATGATCGCTTTAGACGGAACTCCTAACAAAGGCAAATTAGGCGCAAACGCGATTCTTGGTGTTTCTATCGCTGTTGCTCGTGCAGCTGCTGATTACCTAGAAGTACCTTTATACCACTACTTAGGCGGATTCAATACAAAAGTATTGCCAACTCCTATGATGAACATCATCAACGGTGGTTCTCACTCTGACGCACCAATCGCTTTCCAAGAATTCATGATCTTGCCTGTAGGCGCACCTACATTCAAAGAAGGCTTACGTTGGGGTACTGAAGTATTCCACGCTTTGAAATCAATCTTGTCTAAACGTGGTTTAGAAACTTCAGTAGGTGACGAAGGTGGTTTCGCTCCTCGTTTTGAAGGAACTGAAGACGGTGTTGAAACAATCTTAGAAGCAATCAAAGCTGCTGGTTTAGAACCAGGTAAAGATGTATATCTAGGATTTGACTGTGCATCATCAGAATTCTACGAAAACGGTGTTTACGACTACTCTAAATTTGAAGGCGAAAACGGCGTAAAACGTACTGCTGCTGAACAAGTTGACTACTTAGAAGAATTAGTTAACAAATACCCAATCATCACTATCGAAGACGGTATGGATGAAAACGATTGGGATGGTTGGAAACTATTAACTGAACGCTTAGGCGACAAAGTTCAATTAGTAGGGGATGACTTGTTTGTTACAAATACTGAAATCCTTGAAAAAGGAATCAAAAACGGTATCGGTAACTCAATCCTTATCAAAGTTAACCAAATCGGTACATTGACTGAAACATTCAATGCAATCGAAATGGCGAAAGAAGCTGGATACACTGCAGTAGTTTCTCACCGTTCAGGTGAAACAGAAGATTCAACAATCTCTGATATCGCTGTTGCAACAAACGCTGGCCAAATCAAAACTGGTTCTCTTTCACGTACTGACCGTATTGCAAAATACAACCAATTACTACGTATCGAAGACCAACTTGGTGAAGTTGCTGAATACAAAGGCTTGCAAGCTTTCTACAACTTAAAAAATAAATAATCTTTCGATTATTGCTTTGCTCTGAAAGAGCAGCGGTTGATTTAACAGTCAGCTGCTGCGATTTCAGAGCTTTTTTGTTGCCTCGATTCATTCAGTGCAGACAATGACCAATCATTTAAGATAACAGAAGGTAGTCATTTCTTCTATATTTTCTTTTTCAAAAAAAAGAAATTATAGTTCTGACTTATCAAAATCCTATAATAAAAGAAAATAGTTTTTAGGAGAAAAAAATGGCTTATGATTATTTGATCGTTGGTACAGGTCTTTTTGGCTCAGTTTTTGCTCATGAAGCAGCGAAACGGGGACATACAGTGAAAATGTTGGAAAAACGGACACATATTGGCGGTAATTGTTATACAGAAAAACAAGCAGGAATCGACGTACATAAGTATGGTGCGCATATTTTTCATACATCGAGTAAAAAAATTTGGGACTATATCAATCAGTTTACTGAATTCTATCCCTACATTCATGCTCCTATTGCAAACTATCAAGGCGAGCTATATAATCTTCCTTTTAATATGAACACATTTTACCAACTGTGGGGAACCAAAAATCCTGCTGAAGCTCGTACCAAAATAATGACTCAAATTGAAAAGACAAGAATAAAAAGACCACGAAATTTAGAAGAACAGGCTCTTTCTTTAGTCGGACCAGACATCTATCATAAGCTGATCAAAGGCTACACTGAAAAACAGTGGGGACGAGAATGCGATCTTCTTCCTTCTTTTATTATCAAAAGGCTGCCGATCCGGTATACCTTTAACAACAATTATTTTACGGATATTTTTCAAGGAATACCTAAATTGGGTTATACACAAATGATTCAAAAAATGCTTACACATCCACTGATTGATGTTTCTTTAGAGACTGATTTTTTTGCAGATCGCACACGACATGAATCCTCTTCTAAGAACATTGTTTATACTGGAATGATTGATCAATATTTCGATTATTGTTATGGCGAGTTGGCCTATCGGTCTTTACATTTTGAAACTGAAGTCTATAACACGGATAATTACCAAGGAACAGCCGTCATGAACTTTACAGACAGTCAAACGCCCTATACGCGAATCATTGAGCATAAACATTTTTGTCCAGTGGTGTCAAAAAGAACAGTTATCACTAAAGAATACCCGAAAGAGTGGAAGAAAGGAGATATTCCTTACTACCCAATTAACGATCAAAGCAATAATGCATTGTATCGCAAGTATGAAAAATTAGCGCAACAGCAAAAAAATTGTTTGTTTGGTGGGCGCCTAGCCAGCTATCGCTATTATGATATGGACGATACGATCGCAGCTGCTTTAAAGCTTGTCCAACAGGAATTTCAAGTGGAGTAACCTCTTCTATTGGAGAGGTTGCTTTTTTTTGTCCCGATTCTGGGACAAAACGTAACTTTTTTACTAGCTATGAAATAATTAGTTATCCTATCTTCTAAATAAATAGGACTTGGGGAAGTTTATAAAACATTTTTACGAAAGGGGAGAAAAATAAACGTAATGAGTAAAAAGAATAATTATCGAAAGTTGTTACGCTCCAATAAAAGTGAACGCTACAAGATGTATAAAAGCGGAAAACATTGGGTCTATGCAACGATCACTTCTTTTACTGGCATTGCTGGATTGAGTATCGCGCCAATCGTGGCACATGCTTCAGAAATCACACCGCCATTAGATGCAAGTAAAGAAGCAAATGCCGAGAATGTCTTGGCAAATAAAACGACGACCAAAATACCGGCTTCATCGACACAAGAAAGTGAAGCTACTTCTCAATCTGAAAGCACACAGCCATCGGATAGTTTTTCTGAATCCGAAAGTATTACCCAGTCACAAAGTGCAACAGAGTCAACTAGTTTAACCGAATCACAGAGTGTGAGTGATTCAGAAATTGAAAACAATGTTACCACTATTGAAGAATCCCAAAGCACTTCTGAATCAATGAGCCTTTCCGAGGAGGAGAGTGTGTCTGAATCAGAGAGTTTGAGTATCTCAGAAAGTACCTCGATTTCAGAAAGTGGTTCGTTGTCGTCAAGTGCATCAGAATCGACTAGTCTATCGATGTCACGATCTACCAGCGTCTCTCATTCAACGTCAGTAAGTCAAAAGAACCCACCAAAACAAACAGTCTCCGAAAAAAATAAAGTAGAATCACAAAAAGCACAAGAGCTCTTTGATCAATTAGTGCCGAAGAAAGTACAAGCGTCGGTTGACACTACAACGAATTCATTAGAGATAGTAGTCAAAGATGGCAATTCGCCAAGTACATCTTTGATACGGGCAGCGCAACAATATGCTAGTGCCAATAATTTGATTGCAAGTTTTGCAATTACCACCCAATCGGGGCAGATCATTAAAATCAATGTTTCTGCAGATCCGGATATGGGTCGAGAAGAATTTGAGCAGGCAATCAATGATGGAAATAAAACCAATTCACCTTCTGGGGTAACAGTTGATGTGCCAGACCAAGTGAAGAATAAAGATTTATATAAGCAAACCGCTATTGCTAATGGCACTTATGCCGCAGTTACTGACTGGGCTACCTTAAAAGCAGCATATGGAAATTCTTCGATTACCTATATCGAGGTAACCGCCAATATTACAGCAGCTACCAATGTGGCAACTCGTGATTTGGGTTGGCGCGAAACGAGTGTGATTATTGACGGGAATGGTTTTACAGTCAATATGGCAGGAGCAGCGTTTAATGTAGGGGCAAGTTCTACGGTTCGCGGTTCAATTTTTACGATCACAAATATTAACTTGATTCATTGGCAGTCAGGCACCAACTCAGGAGACAGTGGGACAGGTACAGCGGACGCTGTGATCGATTCAAGGTCGGCAACAGGTGGTTATGGATACTGGTACTTCAATATCGATAATGTCACTCTCGAAGGACGAGATGGTGTTAGCGGAACAGATACTGCTTATCAACCACGACGACTACTGGATGCTGAGGATAGTCAAGTGACTTTATCAGGCAAAATCGTTGCCAATGTAAAACAAGAATTGATGCAAATTGGGGAAGTAGCTATCGCTAACGGATCCCATGTAGAGTTGAATCGAACAGCTGGTACCACTGGTTATTCCATGTTTTACTATATGGCCATCCGAGGGAACAATGCGAGTGATACAGGATTCAACCATACCTTTAAAGTAGGTGATGGAGCGACAATTATTGGGAACGAACTTAGTACCTATAATAGTAACAACTATCCCCTTGTCTATTATGGATTTAACTCAATCACTGTTGGAGATGACGTAACCTGGAAACAAGACGGCTTCCAAATGCTCCTTGATTTTTCTCGTTATTCAGGAAGTCAATCAAATGACCGAACTGCAACTTTTGGACAAAATTTACAAATGACGGCTACGCGTACAGTAGGTTCTAACTCGCTGAATGTCACAAATAGAGCGGTTGTTACATTTAATGCAGGAACGGTACTTGATTTGCAACAATGGAATGCCAATACTGTTGTAAACGTTGATTCTGGCGCAACCATTCGCTTTATTTCACCGCGAGCATTGCACTTAGCACGTTTAACTTCTTCAGGAGCTGTTTCGGCTGGCCGATTGATTACAGGTTCGGGAACATTTGTCATGAATAATTCTCAGATTAGTACATGGCAGGGCAGCAGTAGCCAAACCGCTGCTCCAGAAGGAAACCGTAACTTAAAATTCGTAGAGATGACTATTTCAGGTACGACAACCACCATTAAAGATACGGCTGGAAATGTTACTACATCTAATATTGTAGATACTTCTACCCGTGAATTAGCGACTGTTGCTATTGCACCAGGAACTGTAACTGTAAACTATGTTGATCAGTATGGCAATATTATCAAAACTGTTGATATGCCAATTGATCCAGACGTTAATTACATTGGTGAGTATCTTGATTTGCAAACGTTGGAGTATGCCAATGATCTAATGCCTGATAATTATATGTGGGCAATTGGTACTCAAGTCGCTAGTTCTGCGAAAAACGATGGCCAAAGTGGCGGAGATAGTACGACTAATGCCGATAATGGGGATAGTTATGGACAAGCGACAGTTGCGATCGTTCCGATGGAAAACACCAATTATACCTATAATATTTATGTATACGGTGTTGCTAATAATTCGGTTCAGTACCAATATGTTGACGTTAAGACAGGTCAAGTGATCTCTTCTGAGTACATGAATGCTGGTACCGAAGCTTCAGGAACAGATAGAGTTCCTGCAAACTACGGGAATGTTATTGATTGGACCAATAGTTACTATACTTCGACGAATTTACCTCCTGGTTACTATTATGCAACAGGTGCAGTATTAAATGGTAATGTACAGCCTGGATCTACTACAGTCGGTACTGGAGCGAGTCTAACCACTATTTATGTTGTAGCAGACACACAAACAGTCAACGTAACATTTGTTAATTCAGATGGTCGTCCATTACAAAACCAAACTGGCACAGTTGCCATCAATGGGACGACCGGCCAAGAAATAAGTTATGAGGATTTAATTGCGGATTACCTCACTCAAACCGGTTATTATGCAGATCAAACAGGGACATTTGTTTTTGATAATACTAGCAATAATGGTAGTACGACAGATAGTGATCAACAGTTTATTGCGATCACTCTCTATCCGTCTTATCAAGAAGTCGGTGTCGTTGGAAATAATCAACCGGAATCAGATCCTGCTACAGGGGAAGCATTTGAGCAAATCCCGGGAACAGTCACTGTTGGAAAATATGGTACTTCTGGCGTTTCAAACGAAAGTATCACTCTTGGTGTAACAGATGCAGATTTAGAGAGAAATGGATACATTTATACGGTTACAGGACCAGATGGAGTAGTCTACAATACATTAGCGGAAGCTATGGCTGCCAATCAAACTTTTGACACCACCAGTAATGGAGCATCTCAAATGGATTCTTCACCTCAGATGTTCACGGTCAATTATGAACAAGATCCGGTATCTTTGTCTACTTCAGAGTCTGTTTCGGGAAGTGAATCATTATCAGAATCCATTATTACTTCTACTTCAGAATCAGAAAGTGTTTCTCTTTCTCAATCGATTTCAGAAAGTGACTCTTTATCAGAATCGATCTCTGTTAGTGATTCAGAATCAATGTCTACATCAATGAGTGAGTCTGTTTCAGTTTCAGAATCAGAGAGTGACTCGTTGTCATCGTCTATTTCAGAAAGTGAATCTGATATGAATGATTCGACATCTGAATCATTATCAACATCAATCTCTACTTCAACTTCTTTAAGTGATTCAGAATCGGTTTCGATCTCATTGAGTGACTCAGAATCAGCGTCTCTTTCAACAAGTGAATCTATTTCAGTGTCGGACTCAGAGAGTGGCTCGTCATCGACCTCTATCTCAGAAAGTGAATCAATGTCTCTTTCAATTTCGCTTAGTGATTCAGAATCTTTATCAGAATCCCTATCTGAAAGTATTTCAACATCGATTTCATTGTCGGATAGTGATTCAATGTCAGAAAGTCTTTCAGCATCAGAATCGTTATCCATATCAGCTAGTGTTTCTGAGTCAGATTCAGAAAGTGATAGTTCTAGCTTTAGTGCCTCTGTTTCTGGATCATTGAGCAACAGTACGAGTGATTCTGAAAGTTTATCTTTATCTGAGTCAGTATCAGTTTCACTCTCGCAATCACTCAGTGAATCCACTTCACTATCATTGTCAGAGAGTGATTCAGTATCAGAAAGTATTTCAGCATCAGAATCATTATCTGTCGCAATTAGTGAATCTGATTCTTCTTCGCTTAGTGAGAGCATTAGTTTCAGCGAATCTATTTCTGATTCATTGAGTGCTAGCATGAGTTTATCAGAAAGTTTATCGGAATCAGACTCGATCTCAAATTCAATTAGTATGTCGATGTCATTGAGCATTAGTGAAAGCAATAGTGAGTCTACTAGCGAATCAGCAAGCTTCAGTGGCAGCACAAGTGTAAGTAACAGTGATTCCACAAGTGTAAGTACGTCAGCTAGTGCATCAACATCTGTAAGTATTAGCGAGTCAATCAGTACCAGCACATCAGTTAGCGATTCATTATCATTAAGTAACAGTGAGTCAATGAGTTTGAGTACCTCGCTTAGTGATTCATCCTCATTGAGCGCCAGCATTTCGACATCATTAAGTGCAAGTGACTCTGCAAGTTATAGCGGCAGTACGAGCGTAAGTAATAGCGATTCGGCAAGCGAAAGTATATCTGCAAGTAATTCACTTTCAGTAAGTATTAGTGAGTCAACAAGTGAAAGTACGTCAATCAGCGATTCTGCATCATTGAGTACAAGCATTTCGACATCCCTAAGTGCGAGTGATTCTGCAAGTTACAGTGGTAGCACAAGTGTAAGCAACAGTGATTCCACAAGCGCAAGTACGTCAAGTAGTGAATCAACATCTGCAAGCATTAGTGAGTCGACAAGCACCAGCACATCGATCAGCGATTCGTTATCAGTAAGTACAAGTATCAGTAACAGTGATTCGGCAAGTGCAAGTACATCAGTGAGTGAATCAACATCTGTAAGTATTAGTGAATCCACAAGCACAAGCACCTCGATCAGCGATTCATTATCATTGAGTACAAGTGTTTCATCTTCCCTAAGTGCGAGTGAATCAGCAAGCTTTAGCGGTAGCACAAGTGTAAGTAACAGTGATTCGACAAGTGCAAGTACGTCAAGTAGTGAATCAACATCTACAAGTATCAGTGAGTCGACAAGCTTGAGCACCTCGATCAGCGATTCATTATCATTGAGTACAAGTGTTTCATCTTCCTTAAGTGCGAGTGAATCAGCAAGCTTCAGTGGTAGTACAAGTGTAAGCAACAGTGATTCCACAAGCGCAAGTACGTCAAGCAGTGAATCAACATCTGCAAGCATTAGTGAGTCAACAAGCACCAGCACGTCGATCAGCGATTCGTTATCAGTAAGTACAAGTATCAGTAACAGCGAATCAGCAAGTGAAAGTACGTCAATCAGCGATTCTGCATCATTGAGTACAAGCATTTCGACATCCTTAAGTGCGAGTGATTCTGCAAGCTTCAGTGGTAGTACAAGTGTAAGCAACAGTGATTCGACAAGTGCAAGTACGTCAAGTAGTGAATCAACATCTACAAGTATCAGTGAGTCGACAAGCTTGAGCACATCAATTAGTGATTCATCATCATTGAGTACAAGTGTTTCATCTTCCCTAAGTGCGAGTGAATCAGCAAGCTTCAGTGGTAGTACAAGTGTAAGCAACAGTGATTCCACAAGCGCAAGTACGTCAAGCAGTGAATCAACATCTGCAAGCATTAGTGAGTCAACAAGCACCAGCACCTCGATCAGCGATTCGTTATCAGTAAGTACAAGTATCAGTAACAGCGAATCAGCAAGCCTGAGCACATCAGTCAGTGATTCATCATCATTGAGCACAAGTATTTCGACATCTCTAAGTGCGAGTGAATCAGCAAGCTTTAGCGGCAGTACAAGTGTAAGTAACAGTGAGTCGACAAGTACAAGTACGTTAAATAGTGAATCAACATCTACAAGTATTAGTGAGTCAACAAGCCTAAGCACATCGATCAGTGATTCATCATCATTGAGTACAAGTGTTTCTTCTTCCCTAAGTGCGAGTGATTCAGCAAGCTTTAGCGGTAGCACAAGTGTAAGTAACAGTGATTCGACAAGTGCAAGTACGTCAAGTAGTGAATCAACATCTACAAGTATTAGTGAGTCGACAAGCACCAGCACATCGATCAGCGATTCATTATCAGTAAGTACAAGCATCAGTAACAGTGAATCAGCAAGCCTGAGCACATCAGTCAGTGATTCATCATCATTGAGCACAAGTATTTCGACATCTCTAAGTGCGAGTGATTCAGCAAGCTTTAGTGGTAGCACAAGTGTAAGTAATAGTGATTCCACAAGTACGAGCACGTCGATTAGCGATTCATTATCAGTAAGTACAAGCATCAGTAACAGCGAATCAGCAAGTGAAAGTACGTCAATCAGCGATTCTGCATCATTGAGTACAAGCATTTCGGCATCATTAAGTGCGAGTGATTCAGCAAGCTTTAGCGGCAGCACAAGTGTAAGCAACAGTGAGTCCACAAGTACGAGCACGTCGATCAGCGATTCATTATCAGTAAGTACAAGCATCAGTAACAGTGAATCAGCAAGCTTGAGCACATCAATCAGTGATTCATTATCATTGAGTACAAGTGTTTCGACATCCCTAAGTGCGAGTGAATCAGCAAGCTTTAGTGGTAGCACAAGCGTAAGCAACAGTGAGTCGACAAGCGCAAGTACGTCAGTGAGCGAATCAACATCTACAAGCGTTAGTGAGTCAACAAGCTTGAGCACATCAATCAGTGATTCATTATCATTGAGTACAAGTGTTTCGACATCTCTAAGTGCGAGTGAATCAGCAAGCTTTAGTGGTAGCACAAGTGTAAGTAATAGTGAGTCCACAAGTACGAGCACGTCGATTAGCGATTCATTATCAGTAAGTACAAGCATCAGTAACAGCGAATCAGCAAGCCTGAGCACATCAGTCAGTGATTCATCATCATTGAGCACAAGCATTTCGACATCCCTAAGTGCGAGTGAATCAGCAAGCTTTAGTGGTAGCACAAGCGTAAGCAACAGTGAGTCGACAAGCGCAAGTACGTCAGTGAGCGAATCAACATCTACAAGCGTTAGTGAGTCAACAAGCTTGAGCACATCAATCAGTGATTCATTATCATTGAGTACAAGTGTTTCGACATCCCTAAGTGCGAGTGAATCAGCAAGCTTTAGTGGTAGCACAAGCGTAAGCAACAGTGAGTCGACAAGCGCAAGTACGTCAGTGAGCGAATCAACATCTACAAGCGTTAGTGAGTCAACAAGCTTGAGCACATCAATCAGTGATTCATTATCATTGAGTACAAGTGTTTCGACATCTCTAAGTGCGAGTGAATCAGCAAGCTTTAGTGGTAGCACAAGTGTAAGTAATAGTGAGTCCACAAGTACGAGCACGTCGATTAGCGATTCATTATCAGTAAGTACAAGCATCAGTAACAGCGAATCAGCAAGTACAAGCACATCAGTCAGTGATTCATCATCATTGAGCACAAGTGTTTCGACATCTCTAAGTGCGAGTGAATCAGCAAGCTTTAGTGGAAGCACAAGTGTAAGCAACAGTGATTCCACAAGCACCAGCACGTCGATTAGCGATTCAATGTCTGTAAGTACAAGTATCAGTAACAGTGAATCAGCAAGTGAAAGTACGTCAATCAGTGATTCATCATCATTGAGCACAAGTATTTCGACATCTCTAAGTGCGAGTGATTCAGCAAGCTTTAGCGGCAGTACAAGTGTAAGTAACAGTGATTCCACAAGCGCAAGTACGTCATCGAGCGAATCAACATCTACAAGCATTAGTGAATCAACAAGCAACAGCACATCGAACAGTGATTCATCATCATTGAGTACAAGTGTTTCGACATCTCTAAGTGCGAGTGATTCAGCAAGCTTCAGTGGCAGCACAAGTGTAAGTAATAGTGAGTCGACAAGCACCAGCACGTCGATCAGCGATTCAATGTCTGTAAGTACAAGTATCAGTAACAGTGAATCAGCAAGTGAAAGTACGTCAATCAGTGATTCATCATCATTGAGCACAAGTATTTCGACATCTCTAAGTGCGAGTGATTCAGCAAGCTTTAGCGGCAGTACAAGTGTAAGTAACAGTGATTCCACAAGCGCAAGTACGTCATCGAGCGAATCAACATCTACAAGCATTAGTGAATCAACAAGCAACAGCACATCGAACAGTGATTCATCATCATTGAGTACAAGTGTTTCGACATCTCTAAGTGCGAGTGATTCAGCAAGCTTTAGTGGTAGCACAAGTGTAAGTAATAGTGAGTCAACAAGTACAAGTACGTCGATCAGTGATTCACTATCATTGAGTACAAGTATTTCAGCATCCCTAAGTGCGAGTGATTCCGCAAGTTACAGTGGCAGCACAAGCGTAAGCAACAGTGAGTCCACAAGCTCAAGTACGTCAGTGAGCGAATCATCATCTACAAGCGTTAGTGAGTCGACAAGCTTGAGCACATCGATCAGTGACTCATCATCACAAAGTGCAAGCATTTCGACATCATTAAGTGCGAGCGATTCTACAAGCTTTAGTGGCAGCACAAGTCTAAGCAACAGTGATTCCACAAGTACGAGCACGTCGATCAGCGATTCATTATCTGTAAGTACAAGCATTAGTAACAGTGAATCAACAAGCCTGAGCACATCAATCAGTGATTCATCATCATTGAGTACAAGTGTTTCGACATCTCTAAGTGCGAGTGATTCTGCAAGCTTTAGTGGCAGCACAAGCGTAAGTAATAGTGAGTCGATAAGTACAAGCACGTCGATCAGCGATTCATTGTCTGTAAGTACAAGCATCAGTAACAGTGAGTCGATAAGTACAAGCACATCAATCAGTGATTCATCATCATTGAGCACAAGCATTTCGACATCTCTAAGTGCGAGTGATTCAGCAAGCTTTAGTGGCAGCACAAGTGTAAGCAACAGTGAGTCCATAAGTACGAGCACGTCGATCAGTGATTCATCATCATTGAGTACAAGTATTTCGGCATCCTTAAGTGCGAGTGATTCAGCAAGCTTTAGCGGAAGCACAAGTGTTAGCAGTAGCGATTCCACAAGTGTAAGTACGTCATTAAGTGATTCATCATCGCTAAGTACAAGTGTAAGCAACAGTGACTCGACAAGTACAAGCACGTCGATCAGCGATTCGTTATCAGTAAGTACAAGTATCAGTAACAGTGAATCAGCAATTACAAGCACATCAATCAGTGATTCATCATCATTGAGTACAAGTATTTCGGCATCCTTAAGTGCGAGTGATTCAGCAAGCTTTAGCGGCAGCACAAGTGTTAGCAGTAGCGATTCCACAAGTGTAAGTACGTCATTAAGTGATTCATCATCGCTAAGTACAAGTGTAAGCAACAGTGACTCGACAAGTGCAAGTACGTCGATCAGCGATTCAATGTCTGTAAGTACAAGTATCAGTAACAGCGAATCAGCAAGCCTGAGCGCATCGATCAGTGATTCATCATCGTTAAGTACCAGTGTGAGTGATAGTGATTCGACAAGTACAAGTGCCTCAATTAGCGATTCAATGTCTGTAAGTACAAGCATCAGTAACAGTGAATCAACAAGCTTGAGTACGTCCATCAGTGCCTCTTCGTCATTGAGCACAAGTATCTCAGTATCACAAAGTGCGAGCGATTCTACAAGCTTTAGTGGTAGCACAAGCGTAAGTACTAGTGAATCAACAAGTGCAAGTACGTCGATCAGTGACTCGTTATCTCTAAGCACAAGTACTTCGTTGTCATTAAGTGCGAGCGATTCTACAAGCTTTAGTGGCAGCACAAGTGTAAGCAACAGTGAGTCAACAAGTACGAGTACGTCATTGAGTGACTCATTATCAGTAAGTACAAGTATTAGTAACAGTGAGTCAGCAAGTATTAGTACTTCACTAAGTGATTCATCATCATTGAGTACTAGTGGTTTAATGTCACAAAGTGCAAGCGACTCTGCAAGCTACAGCGGTAGCACAAGTACAAGTAATAGTGAATCAACAAGCATTAGTACGTCTGTGAGCGATTCACGGACTAGTGAAAGTCAAAGCTATAGCAGCAGTACTTCAGCCAGCTTGAGCATGAGTACTAGTGTCAGTACTTCGGTTAGTGACTCTGCTTCAATTAGTACAAGTAGCAGTAATAGTGAATCGAATAGTTTGAGTACGTCAATTAGTGATTCACGTTCAAGTATGAGTGAAAGCTTTAGCAGCAGTACCTCAGCAAGTATTAGTCTAAGTACTAGTGACAGTACTAGCTACAGTAGCAGCACCTCAGCAAGCATAAGTACAAGTACTAGCGATAGTACAAGTATTAGTAATAGTGCTTCTGAAAGTATGAGTGAAAGCTTGAGTATCAGTACATCAATGAGCGACTCATCGTCAATCAGTGCTAGCTTGAGCAATAGCGATAGTCTTTCAGAAAGCAGATCACTAGCAAGTGAAAGTCAAAGCTACAGTAGTAGTACTTCTGCGAGTCTAAGTCTCAGCACAAGTACTAGCAGTTCATTAAGTGATTCATCGTCAACTAGTGCGAGCGACAGCTACAGTTTGAGTAATAGTTTGAGCCAATTGACAAGTGACTCACTTTCCGAAGGTATTAGTTTAAGTAATAGCCTAAGTAATAGTTTCAGTCAAAGTACTTCAGCTAGCACGAGTTTGAGTTCAAGTACAAGTCTAAGTGAACAATTATCTCAATCAGTCAGTGCCAGCGAGTCACGGAGTGATAGCCTAAGCTATAGTAGCAGCACATCAATTAGTACGAGTGAAAGTAGCAGTACTAGCTTGAGCGAATTACTATCTCGTTCAACCAGTGCCAGTGAATCACGGAGCAATAGCTTGAGCCAAAGCACAAGTACTTCGTTGAGTGGCAGCAACAGCTCTAGCTTAAGTTTAAGTGAAATGAACTCTCAATCTAGCAGTGCGAGCGAATCACGGAGTGATAGTGTAAGCAATAGCATGAGCACATCAACTAGTGACAGCTTAAGTTCTAGTACGAGTGTAAGTGATTTACTTTCTAGATCAGAGAGTGCAAGTGAATCTAGAAGTGATAGCCTAAGCTATAGCGGTAGCACGAGCGTAAGTAACAGCTTAAGTTTAAGCGCGAGTCTAAGTGATTTACTATCTAGATCTGAAAGTGCCAGCGAATCACGTAGTTTCAGTACGAGTGATAGTGCAAGCACATCACTCAGCAATAGCGATAGTGCAAGTGATAGCTTAAGCGATCTATATTCAAGATCGAACAGTTCTAGCCTTTCAACCAGTGACAGTACAAGTACAAATGATTCTGTCTCGGCAAGTGTTAGTGAGAGCACCAGCATTTCACAATCTACTAGTACAAGTCTAAGCGAATCGGCATCAATCAGCACATCGCTTAGCGAAAAACAAGAAGTGATTGAATCTCAAAGTGTGAGTGCTTCGACAAGTGATTCACAAAGCTCTAGCACCAGTGAATCAGTTAGCGTCAGCATCAGTACTAGCGAAAGCGAGCGGAATAGTACGGAAGTTACACCTAGCGAATCAACCTCCATTAGCGAAAGCATTAGTACAAGTGAAAGTGTCCGAGATTCCGAATCGGTTAGTTCAAGTGACAGTACAAGTTTGAGTCAATCTATGAGTACGAGCGATCAAGCCTCCGCTTCTGAAAGCACAAGCAACAGTTCTAGCATTCGCGATTCTGAGTCTGAAAGTGCAAGTGTTTCTACGGAAGAAAGCCGCAGCTTCAGTACAAGTGAGTCGATTTTTGCAAGTGAAAGCACATCAATCAGTCAAAGTGACAGTACAAGTATGAGCGAATCAGCTAGTGAAAGTACCAGCATTAGTGACAGTGAACGTGGTTCAATATCTGATAGTGCAAGTGTAAGTGATTCGACATCAACAAGTGACAGTACAAGTGTGAGTGAATCTGTTAGCGAAAGTACCAGCATTAGTGACAGTGAACGTGGTTCAATGTCTGATAGTGCAAGTGTAAGTGATTCGACTTCAACAAGCGAAAGCCTAAGTGTGAGTGAATCTGTTAGCGAAAGTACCAGCATTAGTGACAGTGAACGTGGTTCAATGTCTGATAGTGCAAGTGTAAGTGATTCGACTTCAACAAGCGAAAGTCTAAGTGTGAGTGAATCAGCTAGCGAAAGCACCAGCATCAGCGATAGTGAACGTGATTCAATGTCAAATAGTGCAAGTGTAAGTGATTCGACTTCAACAAGCGAAAGCCTAAGTGTGAGTGAATCAGCTAGCGAAAGCACCAGCATCAGTGATAGTGAACGTGATTCAGTATCACTTAGCGCCGAATCAAGTGATTCTGGGTCAACAAGCGACAGTCTGAGTGCTAGCAACTCGGCTAGTCAGAGTGAAAGCTTTAGTGCCTCTGATCGAGATTCAGTCTCCATGAGCGCTAGTGAATCAATCAGCGATAGTACCAGCGTGAGTGACTCTGCTTCGCTAAGCACAAGTACAAGTGATATCAACTCTGATATCGTCAGTGAATATCACAGTAATAGCTTGTCTGAGAGTCTATCAGAGCTGCAATCACAATCAACTAGCCAAGATCATTCACTTTCGGCAAGTGAGTCTATCAGCGGCTCTACTTCAACACCATCAAGTTCTAATCAGAACAACGGAGTGAATGGAAATACAGTAACGCCAATTGGCAACACAGGAGTAGGGGGGCATACGACCAGTGCATCTGGTTCTACTCTTCCTAAGACTGGCGAATCTGATGCAAGTGGTATTCAAATGTCTCTTGCTGGAATTGCCACGCTGTTAGCTGCTATTGCTTTATTGAAAAAGAAAAAAGATGAAGCAAAGCGTGAAACAGAGTAACCCGTTAGTTTTGGTTTGTGAAGAGCTAGGATAAATTTCCTAGCTCTTCTAAAATGATAAAAGTACTTCTATTAAATAAAAAAGCATCACAGTTAGGCAAACTAACTGTGATGCTTTTTTATTGGCTATGGTTGGTTATGGAAATTCAACATCGAATGAACCATCTTCTGTTTTTACCAACTCGGATAATAATAAATTTCTGACTGCTTCTAGATAAATGGCTTCACGCATTTCAGAGAAAGAACGATGTGCTTCTACTTGAAATTCATAGATGGGGCGATGTTGTCCCCAGTTTCGTCCATTGATGACTGTTTTCAATTGTTGCAGGTTGTCTGATTGTTCGATCCAAAGAGTATCTAAGGCTTTTAAAAGTATGATTCGCTTGAAAAACAGCTGTTGGAAACTATCTGGCATAAATTGATGAATGTGAATCAAACGCTCTGAAATCAGATCCAATAAAAATTTTTTGACCGTTCGCTTATTAAATTTATCTAGTTTCTCGATTTCAAAAACATCAAAATTATAGTCCAAATTATTAAAGATAAAATCAAGGATCGCTTGTTGATTTAGGTTCGCTTTTTTAGTGGTGAATTGATTGATTGTTTCTTCTATGCATTGATTAATGATATTTTCTAATTCGACAGGGGTACCTTTCATAATGCTGTTTCTCATGCTGTACATTTTGTCTCTTTGAATGGTAATAATTGAGTCAAATTCTAGCGTCGTTTGACGTCCGGCAATTTCTTGATTTTTGCGATTGCTTTGAGACTGATTGATTAGTTTATTGTATTTTTTCTTTTTTAAGGGCGTGAGATCACTGGATAATTCTTCTTGTTCAGTTAATAATTCTCGTTCGTCGGCGGCCCATTTGGGTGCACTTTCAACTACGATTTTGTCTTCCATAGATACATAGAAAATACTGTCACCCGGATCTCCTTGACGTCCAGAGCGGCCCCGAAGCTGATTGTCAATTCGGTCACTGGTCATCCGCTCAGTTCCTACTACTAACAGACCACCATTTTCCCGTGCGTCTTCTTCCAGTTTAATATCTGTACCACGTCCAGCCATTGAAGTAGCCACAGTTACGGCACCTTTTTTACCAGCTTCTGAGATGATCCAAGATTCCTTGGTCGCTGTTGTAGCGTTTAAAAGATTATGAGGGATTCGATGCTTTAAGAGAATCAGGGAGTATAACGTCGACATTGAGACTGATCCTGTCTCAATCAATACGGGGCGTTCTTGCGTCAAAGCATTTCTTACTGCTTCTAAAGAAGCCATGATTTTCGACTGATTGGTCACATAGACCAGATCCTGATGATCTTTTCGGCGAATGGGTTTATTTGTCGGAATTTCGATTACGTCAATATCATACGTTTCTCGAAATTCGTCGGCGTCTGTTTTGGCAGTACCAGTCATTCCGGACAAAATTTTAAATTTTCGGAATAGATTTTGGTAGGTAATGGAGCCCATGGATCGGCTCTCTGTAGTGATCTCTACGCCTTCTTTTGCTTCGATTGCTTGATGAAGGCCAGCTTGTAGTTTTGTTCCAATCAGCTTACGTCCATTTGCTTCATCAAGCAAAAGAATCTCATTGTCCTCCACAACATAGTCTTTGTTTAAGTGTAAGAGATAGTTGGCCCGTAAGGCAATGACTAAATGACGGTAAAGATTTTTCCATTTTTCTGAAAGAATAGTTTCAACACCTAAGTAGTCTTCGGCTTTTTTTATGCCTGCTTCTGTAAACCAAGCGTGACGTTTGTTTTCACTTCTCATAAAGTCTTTACCTTCAATCAAGCTTTTCACAAACCAATCAGATAGCGTAAAAAAATTTGACTGAACTTTGGGTGCTCCTGAAATGATCAATGGCGTTTGCGCCATATCAAGTAATATTGCATCGATTTCATCTATCAGTACATAATTGAAGTGGGTGACATATTGTTCGTCTGGAGAAACAGCCAAGTTGTCAAATAAATAGTCAAAGCCCAGTGCGCTATGCGTCGTGTAGACGATGTCTGCTGCATAGACCACCTCTTTATCGATTTCTTCTCCTTCATCTTCATGTTCAGGAACACCTGCAGCCACGGATAGTCCTAGAAAACGATAGACTTTTCCCGTTTCTTCAATATCTCGCAAGGCTAAATACGTATTAGAAGTAATCAAGAAATTGCCTTTGCCTCCCAGACCATGTAAATACATCGGCATGGTTGCGGTCAATGTTTTTCCTTCTCCGGTTTTCATTTCAGCAACATTGCCGTAAAAAAGAGCAATTGCGCCAAGAATTTGAACAAAATAAGGCTCCATTCCTAAGACACGACGGTCTGCTTCGACAACGACAGCATAGGCTTGCGGGAGTAAACTCTCCAGTTTTTTACCCTGTTCGAGTTGTTGTCGAAAATGAATGGTTTGCATTTGCAATTCTTGATCTGATAATTGCCGATAGTTTTCTGCAAGACTTTGAACTTTTCTCGCCAACCGAATATACTTGCGAAACTTTTTATCTTTCATTTTTGTTGTTCCTCCTTTCAAAAACTTAAATTGCTTGTGGCTTAAGCTTAATCAGCAATGCTTTCTAATTTAGCACGAATCATGACGTCGTCTAGTTCAAAAAGATATTCCCTCATCAAATCATTGGCTTCTAAAAAAAAGACGATTTTTCCCTTCTGAGTAACTAGTTTCATCTTTCTTGATGCAATAAGTGGTTCTTTGTTTTGATCCAGTAGCGCTTCACCAGAACTTGTTACGAAGTGAAGTGAAAACGTATAGGTTTTGGTGCTATCCATATTATAGTAGGGAAATTCACCATGATAGATGGACTCTTGATCAACTGCTTCCAAAGAGTCATCAGTCCGCAAAACGACAGCTTTTAGGTTTAACTTAGGCGTCGGTTCATTGTCAGGGACCCTAGATTCTGCAGTCGGTGTTTCGTTGACTGTTAAATTTTCTTTCAAAAAAAAGATACCTCCTAAGAGCAAAACGAGAGGTATGATGACTTCAATTAGTTTTTTCATAGTAACGACCTTCTTTTGGGGGCTATTTCTCAGGAAATTCTCCCTTTTTTTTCCAATCCTTGTATTTCTCTGATGACTATTTAAAGTGAGTAGTTTTTACTTATTTGAATTTAAAACGATGATACCACAATGACCAACCTCACCTTTTCCTTTTTTTTTTTCATTTCAACAAAAAACAAGTACAAAAGGCAATTTTAAACCTGTTACTATTTTGTTAAACCTTGCAGATTAAAAAAAAGTAAGAAAATTGGAGATGAAAATGAAGAATCAAAAAGAACTCATTCGAAGAATAATCGCGAGCTTTTTCCTTTTGTTCATTGTTGAGATAGGTAAGCATA
Organism: Enterococcus sp. AZ188; assembly: GCF_050544075.1. Classification (NCBI taxonomy): domain Bacteria; kingdom Bacillati; phylum Bacillota; class Bacilli; order Lactobacillales; family Enterococcaceae; genus Enterococcus; species Enterococcus sp. AZ188. The sequence continues at coordinate 2,676,013 of NZ_CP172943.1, read as the reverse complement.
TCCAGGTTCCTTTTTTTATTTCAGAAAAGATACCAGAGGAATCAACTAGTTTGATTCTGAAATTTTTAGCGACATCAACCGGTGGGAATTTTACTGTTCCAACGCTTTTTTCTTTAGGGATGGGCCCGTATATGACTGCCCTGATCATCTGGACAACGATCAGCATGATTGATACAGAAAGTATCGGAAATCTTTCCACCAAACGAATTGGGTATATTCAACGCAGTTTGACTCTTTTATTTGCTATCCTTCAAAGTTGCGCACTGGTTTTAAAATTTCGTTCCTCAATGATTGATCAAAAAGCAATTGGAGGCTCTATTGTCCTGTTGTTTTTAGGAGCAGTTCTTCTTTTGACGGCTGGGGGATTGTTCGTTGCATGGCTAGCTGATATCAACATTGATAAAGGAATTGGAGGTCAAAGTCTGTTTATTGTTCCAGGTTTACTGATGAATATCCCAGCTATGTTAATTTCGGGACAAACAGAATCCGTTCATTTAAGTCAAAACTTTCTTATCGGGTTAGTTATGGTGACCTTAGTTTTTATTTATCTCACACTCTTCCTTTACAATGCAGAATACCGTATCAATATTGAACGGACAGGTATCGACAGTCGCTTTAACAATTCGTATATTCCTATTCGACTTTTACCTGCCGGGGCAATGCCTTTCATGTTTGCAGTAACTGTCTTTTCAATGCCGCAGCTTTTACTATTGAACGAAAAGTGGGGAGACACAGGCTTTTCAAATTTTATTACGACTTACTTTTCCTTTAATAATGTGCGGGGTGTTTTCACTTATGGTCTGATTCTCTATGTTTTAGGTTACGGATTTAGTTTTATAAATGTTCGACCATACGATATAGCCAAAAATCTAAAAGAGACGGGAGATTACATTTTAAATGTTGCTCCTGGTAAACAGACAGAGCGATATATATTGAAGCGTTTATCAACCGTTGCATTACTTGGCAACAGTTATCTTGTGATCGTTTCAATGATTCCCTTATTGATAGGATTGCAAAATCAAATCATTTCCAACTTAGCTTTTTATTTCGGAAGTATTTTTATGTTGATCATCATTTTAGAAACTATCACAAATGAAATACGGTTCCTCTTTTCCAGACATACTTACCGGATTTTTTAGAGGATGTTAGGAGGCAATTTTTTGAATTATTTTATCCCTGATTGGACGACCAGTAGTGGCAATTTAGAAAGTGATTATATGATGAATATCATTCAGCTTTTCAAGAACAATCGAGAACCGTATCACTTATTGTTATTGGAGCATATACCGTTTTTACGTTATCAGATGCATGCATATGAATTAGAAGTAGCGCAAATGACTTCGCTTTATGATCGCTTGCAAGACATTCAAAAAACCAATGGATTTCCCTTAGATGTCGATGACTTGCCTCTTGCTCAGAATGTTGAGAAGGTCTATACACCTTTTGGAATCACGCTGATTAAGGAAAATCAACCATTTGGTGAAATTCGGTTCAATTCATTTGGTTTTGCAGAACAGATGTCTATAATGACGGAACCTTATCGACAAATCCTCTTTTTCGATGATCGGGGATTTATTTCTGCAAAATCGTTCCAGAATGACAAAGGGGAACAAGTAAAGAAGATTTATTATAACGAATCGGGAATGGAAAAATGTGTGGAATACTTTGGAGAAAATCCACAGATTGAGCTGATAAATCCTCAAAGAATTGGGCTAAAGAAAAGTCAGTATCAAAGCATGGATGAACTTCTTTTAGAGATGATGAATCAATTTCAACTGAATCTTGAGCCAGAAGATCAAACAATTTGTTTGACAAATGAGCGGAGTCTACGATTGGTCAAAACGAACGAGGAACGAAAAAGAGTGATCCAGATCGTTTCTGATGCCCACAGACTTTCAACTTGTGCATCAGATGAAAAAGCAGCATTATGGGCTGGTGAAAATAAAATCATTACTGATTCGACTAGTAATCAAACAGCGCTTTTCTCTTTAATGAAACAGTCCGGTGTCAATGACCTATCTCGGATACAGCGCATACCTATTTACACAACTTCTTTTCAGCTGGGCAATAGCAACTCCATTCCCCAGCTGGTTCTTTATTGGAACGCCGGTGAGCTTAACGAAGACGTTCGGAGAATCCATCATCTATTACTGCAAAAAGTTATTCAGAATGATCGTTATGACTTAATTATCGAAACGACGACATTCCAAAGCGAAGTCGTTTTACGAGAAGCACAAAAAGAACTGGTTGATACTCACTTCGGTGTCGATAGTGAATCTGAGGAGTATCAAAAGGTATTAAAGTATTTCGAAGCAAAAAAGGCGAAAAAGTTATTTAAAACGGATGAAGAGGCGATTGAAGAGATCCGAGAAAGCAAAAATTGGCGAAATCTAGTAGAGGCAGTTGATGTCAATTTTAGGATTCACTTTCGTTTGGATTCTCATCTCACCACGATTCGTCAGGATTTCAATGAGACACGATTGTATATTGATTTGTCTGCTGAAGTTGATGTCCAGAAACAAGCACTAGCTGTTAGTGCAGGGATTCCTCAGCTTGTTAGGAAGAAAACCGATTATGTGGATGACCAAAAGAATGGGCAAATCATTGGTCAAATTAGAGAATTAGATGCAGCAATCGCTTTTTACCTGGACGATTTAAATAATTGGAACCAAGCATTGGTGGAAAATATTAGTTATATTGAGCGTTTTAGTGAGGAAAATATTATTAAACAATGGAGGGAGTTGCTAGAGGGTGTCGTCTAAACAGATTCAGGTATTTCATGTTGCAGCTGTTTCTTCTGAGGGGCAAAAGCAGCTTTCTCCTTTGTTTGCCTATCAGTGGCTTCCGTTGGCCTATGATTTCAGAAAAGATGAGCAGGAGCTACAGCTGTTTAAGAAAGACAAATATAATACCAAATACCATCGGGCAATTTTTCTTCTAGAGGAAAATGCCGCGATTCTTGAAAATTTGGAATTTTTAAAACAATTGCCAGCCTACCAAATATTTTACGAAGAAAATGGGCAGCTATCTCCAGAAGTTCAAGCGCTATTCACATTAAAAGCAGCGAATCCTTTTGATAAAAAGCAGCTAGAAAATGTTTTTCGTACGATCAATGAGCAATTCTCAGCAAAGCAACAAGGATATAAGCTATCTATGGATCACATGAAATTTAATAAAACTGTCCCGTTGCAGATCGTTAAAGAAGGACATGCAGCCTGTCAGGTAAAGGCACAACTGACATCAGACGATCAGCAAATAACTACTTGGAAAATGACTAACCTGATACCTAAAGACGAACGCACCTGTTTTTATCCGGAGATCGCAGATGTTCAAGGAGAAGTGACATTAAAAATCAAACTCTTTTTCATTAAAGAAAACACGAATCAAGTCATCCAAGTGATTGAGGTCCTTCACGATCAAATCATAAATGGGGAGCCGGTTTACTTCAAATTAGATCAAAATTCATACATCAATGTTTCATTGTATGCCAAAGGAAATCGAGGGCAATTTACGATCGGGCAGATGCACCTGCGAAGAGCAATGGCAGATGAAAGTGTCATGATTCCAGGAGGCGGACGGATTCGGGATGAAGAGAATCTGGGGGGCGAAGTGATCTATTACTTTAATCCGGGAGATTTAAAACCTCCATTAGCGGTTTATTTTTCTGGCTATCGTTCAGCGGAAGGATTTGAAGGCCGTGGGATGATGGGAAGTATGGGCTGTCCGTTTCTGCTGATTGGTGACCCTCGTTTAGAAGGTGGGAATTTCTATCTAGGCAGCCAGAAATTCGAACAAGAAATCGTAGCGATCATCTTAGGGAAACTAGCACTGCTAGGATTTGATAAGTCAGACCTCATTTTATCCGGATTATCGATGGGCACGTTTGGGGCGCTGTATTTTGCTAGCGATTTAAGCCCAAACAGTGTCATTGTGGGAAAACCGTTGACGAATCTTGGTTCCATTGCTCTAAATGAACGCATCAATCGACCAACTGGATTTCCAACCTCATTGGATATGCTGCTTTACAATATTGGGGTTGTTTCAAAAGAAGCGAGCAGTCAATTGAATGAACGGTTCTGGAGCAAATTCAAAAGTGGCGATTATCGGGAGACAACCTTTGCGATCGCCTATATGAAACAAGACGATTACGACATGGAGGCATTTCCAATGTTGTTTGAATTTTTAAAAAATAATTTCCCCATGACTCGTGTTCTGTATAAAGGCATGATCGGCCGACATAACGATAATAGTCCTGCCATCAATAATTGGTTTTTGAAACAATACAAAAATATTCTCGTGCATACATTTCACCGCGATATCAAGAAAATATTATAGGGAATGAGGGAGTCGATGAATAGTTTATATCGTATCAAGTGGGGGATCGACTTTAATGACAATTATAATTATGGCGCAAAAATAGCTTATATGCCCTCTGGGGATGTCTTGTACTCTTCTCCTTTGATGCCTCCAGGCGTCAGTATTAAATCTTGGTATTCGAAAACAGAATTTCATATTAGTCGGAAATCACCAATGCTACCAATGTTACTGCCTGGATACAAGTACGAGTTAACACTTCATGCTGCATTCGATCGTAAGGAAGCAGTACAGCTATTGGTGGAATTTTTTGATAAGGATGGTTTTCTCCTTGAAAAACTAGTCTTCGAAACAAACCAAGAATGTTTTCTCTTTCCGCAAGGTGCCACTGATTATCAGATTCATATGGTAAACAAAAAGCATCAAGAGATTCATTTTAAGGAATTGGTTTTATCCACTAAGGAGAATCAAGCATTTGAAGTGGTTCCTATAAATGCAACCACTGGAGCAAACCAAGGCTCAAACATAGCAACCAGCGTTGTTGCGGTTACACCGTTGGTTGAGAAACATGCTGCATTATCGGTCGTATTTGAAAAACAGAACAGCTATGTCAAAGAATATTCACTTTCAGATTTTGAAGCAGGATTGTTTGTTGAACCGGATACTAAGGCTGCATCATCGTATTTGGAAGTATTACTTGAACAAATCTATCAGCGAAGCGATAGTCCCGAAAAAATCAACCTTAAAATGGGACAAAATTTTTCTTTGCTGGAGTCTTGTTACCACGAAGATTTTTCTGTATTAGCTTTATTATTTGCAAAGCCAAATAAAGAAGCCGAAGCACCCGAGCTTATGGATCGTCTGCAAAAAAAGATCGCACTTAATCAAAGGGCACTAAAAGTTTTAGAGAATGTAAAAGAAAACAGGAAAAAATCAACCTAATAAAGAGGGGGACATCATGAATTTTTTTGTAAATAAAGCAATGGGGATTGGTAATTCTGGTGTGGAACATGCACAGTTCTATCGTGCTGCTTGTTTTGATAGAAAAAATATTCCCTATAAGTATATTTTTATGGAGCTAGTGAAGAATCTCCATGAAGCCATGGCGGCTTGGAAAATACCAGATGATAAAGTCATCTCCATGTGGGAATATTTTGCACTAGAAGGTGATTATTTAAGGCAAGGGGCTAAAGCAGTTTTTACTGCACAACAAGATCTCTTAGTAGATGCTACGAACACACATAGAATCAAAGAAACCATCACGTCATCAGGATTAAAAATCGTTGAGCATATGGAAAAATCTCCTAGTCCAAAAAAGGAAGGCTTACTGCTAGTTTCGGATTATCGGGTAGAGATTTTTGACTATCGAACGAATCAAAGAAAAATCATGTACAGTTATCGAAATGATTCGCATCGAGGAAGAGTAATGACGAATATTCATTTGTTTGCTTTCAAAGGCAAACATCGTTTCTTTAGAAATGAAGTCTTATTGCAGCGATTTTTCTTTAAACAACTGATAGAAGAATTCCCAGAAACCAAAAGTATCATCATTGATCGGGGGGAGGAAAGCGAGGCTGCTTTATATGATCATTGTCCTCCGGAAATCAAATTGATTGAGATCGTTCATGCCGATCATTTATCTGATCGTGACGTAGCTAGCGCACCTCTTTGGAACAATTACTATGAATTTGCTTTGACGCATTTGGAACAAGTCGCTCATATCGTTGTTGCGACAGAATTGCAAAGGCAAGATTTGTTGATCGATTTCCCAAACGAGTCCAAAAAAATTGTGACGATCCCGGTGGGAGGGATTCGCGATGTGACAGAAGATTCATTTGAATTAGGCAAACAACAGGCAGAAAAGTTTGTGACAGTCTCTCGTTTGGCATCCGAAAAGCACATTGATCTTGTGATGCGGGCAATTGCTGCAGCAAAAAAAGAACATCCAACGATCTCTTTAGACATCTATGGTCAAGGGGGAGAAGAAGGTAAGTTAAAAGCAGTGATCAAGGAGTTGAATGCAGAAGAGTACATTCGGTTAAAAGGGCATTCTCATGCAATCAATGAAGTATATCCTGATTATGATGCATTTATCTCTGGTTCTTTTTCAGAAGGTTTCGGATTGACTTATATTGAAGCTTTAAATGCAGGATTGCCAATTGTAACCTTCAAGGCTCGTTTTGGGGCCATGGAGTTGATCAAAGAAGGAGTCAATGGTTATTTGAAAGATTTTTCTAGAACTGATGAAGCTTATACTATTCAGCAACTAACAGAGGGCATTCGTCAGTTGACTGCTTCTGATCTGAACCAACTTAAAGCCAATACCCGCAAGTCTGTACGAATGTTTCAAGACGCGATAATTGCAGAGAAATGGAGTGAGTTGATCGATGCATTATGAATTAGTCACCGTGATCCGACCAAATGACCGAATTTGGATGGCACAAAAATCACGAATCAAAGAAGGAAGTCAAGTGTTGTCCATCTCACCGAGTCCAAATTTTCAAGCGATACTCCAAAAAGAAGCCTTGCAGGGAATAAATATTTTAGATCAAGTGACACAGCGCAGTCACGATCCAGAAGCCTTTCTGTTTTTTAACCAAGTACCAACAGCTTACTCTACAGAAGTTTATATGAACGAGGACCGGACCATTTCCTTGATCACTGATGGAGATGAAGTAGGTAAAGTGAGCTTGTATCCTATGACTAGAAGACATGTCAAAGAAGTTCGCTACTTTTATCCTGATGGCACGACAGATTTCATTGAAGAATATGCCGCAGATGGGAAATTATTCTCAACTATTTATTACTGCAATGACCAGGTTCAAGAGATTGCTTTTTTCAATGATCAGCAACAAAGTATTCTGAATTACTATTTTTATCAAGGCACCATCAATTTAGTCACGATTCGTGATACAGAAACATTCAAGGTAACTCAAAAATTTAACACAACACTTGATTTCATTCGTGATCAGTTAGCTTTTCGGTTAACAGAAAATGATACAGTTGGCATTTCATATATGGGGTTAGAATTATTTTCTCTAGCAAAATCCAACTCGACAAATACACTTTATCTGGAAGAATCGCCGCTTGATGGCAAAGGGAATATCAAAGGGAACTTAATGAGTATTTTAGATGACCGCGTTCCTTATATTCATAAGGTAGAAGTCGATCAAAAGAATTATCAGTTGTTGGCAAACAAAAATGTATGCATGGACAAAGTTGTGTTGAAAGGATGAAGACAAAATGAAAAAAATGAAAACCACTGAATTGTATGAGCAAATTATGTTGTTAATAAAAGAGAACAGCGGGTCCATGCTCACTTTTGAGAAGGAACAAGAGGAAGCAAAGAAACTTTTTGCTCATCAAAACGCATTGATTGATCAGCTGATTCAAATCAATCAAGAAATGAAAGCAATGATGAACAAGTCAGAAAACGATATCGATCTAAATGTGATCCAAACATTAAAAAAACAATTCAATGCATCTTTTGAGCAGCAACAGGAGGAGCAAAATAAATTACAAATGATTTATGAGAAGCTCTTTTCTGCTTATGAGGTTGAAAAGCAAATGCTTCGAACCTATTTTTTGAATGAAACCGAGCAGATCATTGATCGGTTAACCTCAACCGTCGAAAGACAAGATAACGATGTGAATCAATTGAGTCAAGAGCTGATTGATGAGCTTCGGGCAGTGGAAATAGCAGAGGTAGTGAATGAGATAGCTACAAACGAAAATGAACCAGTAGAAAATGTTTCAGAACTGAGTGAATCACTACAACTGGCAGACGATCAGAACCAGTAGATAAACCAGTTTTCTTCATAGTTGTTTGCCGAAAATAAACTGGGAAGAGGTGATTTCGTTGGCGAATAATCAGCTAGAAAAAACGATTCAAGCGGGATTTCAAGAAGAACGAGAAAACGTAAGAAATCACTCAGAAGAAAAGAAAAAGGGCAAAGCGATCACCATCGTGCTTTCCTTAGTTATGTCGATCGTGATCCTTGGATCGTTGGTTTATTCTTTATTGGAAGCATTACAGAAGTAAGAATAAAAATAGGTCCTGCATTTTAGAAAAAAGGATTTGAAAAATATGGAAACTAGATTACTAAGCGTTTGTCGATTAATTAGCACGATCAACCCAGACTTAAAGATACCTGATACATCAGTCGTTGCTGTCAATATTGATCGCGAGAAATTAGAAGAGATACGCAAATGTAAAGGACTATCTGTGAAATCTTTTGAAAGAAAGATTGGGTTATCTCGCTCACGGTACTATAGATGGGTACAATATGAGATCGACTTGCCCTTCGAATTGGTTGTTGGCATCAAGAAAATGTTGAGCATATCTGATACCGAATTGTTAGACATGTTTGCAATGTCAACAGATGAACAACTTCATCTATTAAGTGTATTGATTTATAGCTCTTTATCAACGAAAGAGGACATGTTTGTTACCTTTATGAAAGTCAGAAAAGAGTTAGAAAAATTTCGCTCCTCTACTGAGGATAATACGATGTTTAAACTTATGTTGGCCTATTCTGACCTCGTATTTGGTTGTATGAACCAGAAAGTTCCGGATGCAAGTTTAGAAATGCTTGAAACATTTTTTCTGGGAACTGATTTTTATACATTATTTGACAGCCTTTTATATTTAGCTACATTACGCATCAAACAGCGCTATGGCTTGCACGCTTCATCTTTAGAAAAACAAATTTTTTTGTTAGAGAGCTGCCTTTTAAAGAAAATAAATTCGACTGATTTTACGGAACTGCGGCCAGTCTTGGTAGGCGCCGTATTAGATTTATCAGAATGTTTGGTAGACATCCAACGCTGTGATGATGCGGTTCAATTACTTCAACATGCAAGTCGTTTAATGGAGGAACATTGGCATATTGATGTCTATAATCAGACAGTTCTAAAACTAGTCAAATATTTGCTGCTTACAAGGAATACTGCACAAGAAGATCCTGCTGTACAACTGTTTTCTAAAAATTTGAAGGGTGCAGAATGGTGCTTACCGAAAGATGAAGTGATGTTTGTGCGGGCAATGATGGAAAAGGAGATGGGACAAGCGTGAATCGGTGGGTGACGACGATCATTGAATCGAATGCAGCAGATTCAGTCAAAAAAGCGAAAGTAGATGTTTTTCACATTGCCAATGGGATGGATTATCAACCTTTATATATTTATCGTTATATCGATGAGAATGAAGATGATTATGCACTTATGTCAAGGATTGATGGCATTACAGCTGGTGTCGCTTATGAAGATATCGTGGTCTATCAATATCCAAGTTATAACGGAGCCCATTTTGACCGAATGTTCTTACAAAGAATGAAACAAAGAGGGATTTACACGAGTTTATTCATCCATGACGCTGAGATGTTGCGTGGGAAAGTCGATTTTGATGAATCTGCTCTTTTCAATGAAGCAACAGTATTGATCGTTCATAGCCAAGCTATGCAGACAGCCTTAGTCGAAAGAGGCGTGACACGGAGAATGATCCAAAAACCATTTTTCGACTATCAGCATCAAGAAGTTAGTGTCAGTCATGAAAGACCAGAAAAACGAGTTGTCTTTGCAGGAAATTTGGCAAAAACCCGTTTTCTACAGCAGTGGCCCAATCGCACGGAAATTCTTGTATACGGCGATAAAAACGACAGTCAATTTGGTCCGAATGTTCATTATTGTGGTGTTTTTGAGCAAGAGAAATTGGTTCGTAGGATGGAGAAAAATGGTTTCGGACTTGCGTGGGATGATAAGTTGCCTGATGGTGGTGACTACCAACAATATACGAAGTATAATGCACCGCACAAAATCTCGTTGTATCTCTCGTTAGGAATCCCTGTCATTGTATGGAAAGAAGCAGCTATAGCAGAGATGGTACAGAAACTGGAACTTGGCATTACTATCAACGCAATTGAAGACATTGATCATCAATTAAGTGAGTTAACAGATGAAGAGCTGCTGCGGATAAAAAATAATGTTCTTTCATTTAGTTGTTTACTGCAATCAGGAATATTTACTAGAACGGCACTGATGGATTCAGAAGTGAAAATACTCCTAGGCAAAGGAGCAAGTCAAGCATGAAACAATCGATGAGTACAAAGAAGTTATCCGCAATCATTCAAATCAGCGAACTAGATCAGATGTTGACTGATTTGAAACAAGCGATCGAACAACGGGATAGTAAAATTGCGCGATTACAACAAATGATTTCAGAAAAACGACAGTCAGCCGTTGGTTATCGCGATTTTATTGTCTTAAAGAATAGCCAAGAAGAATTGAGAGAGTTATGCAAAAAAATTGACTTGCAGCTGGTCAAAACCAATGAGCTTTTACGGCATATACGTAATACAAAAGTAATTTTCAGCGACTTGTTGCTTTTAGAAGCAGAAGTCAACGAACAAATGAGTAAAATTCAGGAACTGTCCAATGCATTCTTTATCCAAGAAGAGGCAGGAAAATAGAGGATGAAATAGCAATAGTGTTATTAGGGAAGCTGTAAGTCATGATAAATAGGGAAGTTAGGGGGATTAGTGTGAACAAAATCATTGCATTAGACATTGATGAATTTCGAGTAGGCGTTGTTGGCTACGGTTATCAAGATGTCAGAAGTTCTGTTTATTCAGAAGTCAAAAAAAATAATCTACAATATCTTTTAGGAAAGAATAATGAACCGATCTACCTAAAAAACAAAGTAGGGAAACGAATACTTCTCGGGGGCAGCGAGAAAGAAATCACTTGGGGACTCGACAAGTTGTATAGTCGACGATCAGAAGCCTATCAAACATTTGGCAATCCGTTGGCAACCCTGGGAGACCAAAAATTTAAGACATATATCAAAACGATACTCTCTTATTTAGTAGCGAAAAGACCCTCACTTTTTACTGAAATTGCAGAGGATTACTTTAGCTGTTCATTATGCCTTGGCGTAGCAACAGAAAGTTTTGACCGGCTTGCTGACATTGAGAGACAACTGGCAGATGAATTCGAGACAGTTGTTGATGGCACTCACTATCAGATCCGCATCGAGCGAGTAAAGCTGATCCCGAAATCTCTGGGCGCAATTTTTGAAAGCAAACGAAATGATATTCATTTGATGTTAGGCGTGGAAGAAATTCTTGCTGGGTTGACCTATGTGATTGAAATCAATGATCATTCTCTCACTTGTGATAGCTACGAAAATGGGGAACTGATCAAAAGTTCAAAAGTCACAGACGGCTTGTTTGAATTGGCAGGCAACGTGGTACAAGCTTATCAAGAAAATGAGGGGGATCATCCCGCACCTATCTTTGCGCTAGATCATGGCGTCGTTTACGATATGCTTGTCACAGCTAAGAAAAACAATCCATTTGTCGTGACGATCAATGGAGGTCAGACAATAGATTTAACTGAGATCGTTAAAAAAGAGACGACTGCTTTGACAGATCAATTGATTGATTATGTAAACAGTGATCAAGATATTCAATATGCTGATACAATTCTAATCAGAGATATTCCTTCAGAAACGATCAACGAAAACACAGTAAATCAGACACTCACCAAGATGGGGTTATCTTGTAAAGTATTTAACAATAAAAGTGCTCTTGGCGTGTATCTCTTCGGAGAGTTGTTTTGGAAAAGTCAACTGAATGCTTCGATAGATCATTTTGAGGATAACAGTCCATTTCCAATGAAGCCAGACGGTTTAGAGTCGAAAGTGAATGCAGAACCTTTACCAGTCGAGAAGTCCCTCGAATCTTCAACTAACCAAATTGATTCTGAGCTACCAGAAGCTACCAAGCAAAAGAGTCATCATAGAAGCTTATCTGTAGAAGCAATCTTTGCGGAACAGTCGGAATTGCTTGATTTCTTGATCAGCAACGACAAAGAGTAGTCAATTTGGAGAAGGAAATGTGAATTTCGAGAGGATTGCAATAACCATTCCCTTTTTTTCCATGGTTAGTCTTTTGTACTAAATCAGAACATCGGACTTTGCAATAAAGTCTTGTCGTCAATAAGGATTGATATGTTGTACAAAAAACACACTTGGGACTGAAGAATCAATTATGATTCATCAGTCCCAAAAATGATAAAGACGTTTCTTTGTACAGTAAAAGTTAAGAGAACTTATAAATAAAGGGAAAATAACAGTAAGATTTTAAAGAATCTGCTAAAATTTTTGTAACCGAAAATGAAAATAATATGATTGTTTATGAAAATTTTCATTTTCAGTTTACAATTATTTTTTTTGACAAGTGAAATTTTAGCGAGTAGCCAATCACTCCTGGTGTTTAAGAGTTTTCAAGGAAAGAACTTTTATCACAAACAAAAGATTCTTTCTGGATTTTGAGTATTTATCATGAAAAAAATATTCTGTTGTTTTTCAAACAAAAGAAATCCTATTTCATTTTCACAAATTCGCTTGAGAGAAGGACCCATTTTTTGGCTTTTGCTCTCATTTTTCTCACAGAATCAAAATTTGGGTCATTTTGCATTTTCTCTTTTTTCCGATTAGGATAATCACCTGAGTAAAATTTGTTGTTTGGAGGAAGAGAAATGCGTACTTATGTGAAAAAAATAGCTTACCCAATGTTCATGCTGTCCTTACTTATTTTATCCTATTTGGCGCCTTTATTATCAGTCATCACAGCCAATGCGGACACCGAGGAGAATCCCAAAACAATCCTATTTCAAAACGAAAAGGGCATAGCGCAAGTGACATCATTACCAGATCCTACCACAGGGGAGATCACTTGGACGATCCAAGTAGAAAAGAATCAACAAGCAGCAAATCAACTGGCATTCAGCTTGAGTGAAGGGGAACAAACGGTTCTGCCGAACTCGATTCAAAGCAGCGGCACGCCATTTACATATGATCCGCAAAGACAGCAGCTGATGGAAGAAACCGCTAGCAGTTCTTTTAGCCAAATGACGCTAACGTTTCAAACAAAAAGTCTTCAAACATTGACAATCAAATCCGCCTTTCTTCAAACAGATGAAAAAAATGGACAAGTGAAAGAAGACATCATCAACACAACAGATGTAGCAGTTGTTCTACCTGAAAATGAATCCACAGAAGCAACGAGTACAGAAGCCGTACTTTCTGATACTCAGGATCAAACAGAGGCTTCTGAAAAAAAGGTTGTAACAACAAGCAACGAGTCACAACAACAAACGGCGTCAAATACTGCATCAAAAACCATAGAATCAACGCTTGATACCCAAGCAAGTGCGCCAGCAGCTTCACAACTTTCAAGTGGGGGCATTTTTAAAAATGATGTTCCTGAAGTTGATGACGCACTTCTAGGAGAAGCGCAATATTTTCATATTTTTGCTAACCATGCGACGCTAAATACACACACGAACGGAAATTTGGCCGTTGGTGAATTAAACGGAAATGTCAATTTTGGGACCAGTATTCAGGATGGTTCTTTGCCAACAGAAATCAATTATATTCAAAAGGTCAATTCCATCGCAAACTCTTCTTTTGTATCAGGAACTGATAGTAGAAAAAACAAAGTTGTTTTTGGCCCATCAGTCACAGTAGATTTAGCAGATCAAAATCAGCAACCTGCCGTTTTTGTAAATGGTCAGAGAATGGATCACTTGAAGACTTCCGAAGTTTTTCAAGATCAATCCGTGAGTGAGCCTTATATAGACTTTGAACAGGCATTTTCAACGTTACAGGCGACGTCAGAAAGACTGGGAGCTTATCCGCAGACACCCGGTGTAACCAAGGATTTCACTGATAATAATCAGCGGGTCATCAATACAGCCGATGCCGAAGATGAGACACAAGCGGTTGTTTTGACCTTGACAGACGAACAAGGAAATCCACTTGATGATGGTGTTTACGAACTTCAAAACAACAAGACGCATAAGGAAGTCGATGAAGAAGTCACAAATGATGATGGGCAGGTGATCGAAGCTGGTCTTCCAGAGGGAGAATATTCCTTTGTGGAAACGGAAGCGCCAGACGGCTATCTGATTGAAAAAAAACCCATTTCTTTTTCAGAAGATACAATTGCGAAAGAAGATCAAAAGGTTGTTGTTTCTCTTTCAAAAACGGAATTAGAAAAAGATACGCCAATCACCATTAAAGGGCTAACAAGAGGAAATACGCCTGTGATCATCAATGTGGACACTGAGGGAGTCAGCACCGTTAATGTTAAGTCCCAAATCAAACTAGAATATACGGATGGTACGTCTCGTAATAGCCATGAAACAGAAGAGTTTGATGATGCTGTTATCTTATGGAATTTTGTTGACCAATCAGAGGGCCAAACGATTTCGATTAATAGTCCATTCCAAGGAACCATCTTGGCTGTTGGTGATACAGTCGATGTCCATCAAAATGTTGACGGCAGTATCATTGCTGATACAGTGCTGGTCAACGCAGAAACCCATCGCTGGGATCTGCAAGCAAATGAAACAATCGTGCCGACTATTAAACTAGCTGCCATGAATCAATTACTTTCTTTTGATACAACGACAATCAGCGGGACCAAAACGTGGGATGATTATGACAACAAATTCAATACCCGTCCGACAAGCATTATGGTTCAATTATTGCAAAACGGTGAAGTATTCCAAACAAAAACGGTTACCCAAAGTAAAGAGGGGGACTGGCATTATGAATTTACTGATCTACCGAAAACTGACGAATCTGGTCAGACTTATGAATACACAATCCAAGAAACACCTGTTGAAGGGTATTCTACTAAAGTAAACGGTTATGACCTGGTCAACACGTACCGCAATATTGAAACGACAGACGTAGCTGGAACAAAGACATGGAAAGACTACGATAACAAATTCGAAACAAGACCAGAAAGCATCACTGTCAAGCTGATGCAAAATGATAAAGAAATCGACAAGCAAGTCGTAAAAGCAGATAACCAAGGCGACTGGACTTATCACTTTGAGAATCTGCCTAAGTATGATGAAAAAGGTCAAGCATACACGTACACGATCCAAGAAGAAAAAGTTTCAGGTTACACCACTGAAATCAATGGTTATGACCTAGTCAACACCTATCGCAACACCGAAACAACGGTAGTATCGGGAACGAAGACGTGGAATGACTATGGCAACAAGTTCCACACCCGTCCAGAGAGTATCACTGTGAAGCTGATGCAAAATGATAAAAAAATTGACAAACAAACCGTAAAAGCAGATAACCAAGGGAACTGGACCTATCGCTTTGAAAATTTGCCTAAGTATGATGCCGAAGGAAAAGTGTACACGTACACGATCCAAGAAGAAAAAGTGCCAGGTTACACCACTAAAGTCAACGGCTATGATTTAGTAAACACGTACCATAACACCGATACAATAGACGTAGCCGGAACAAAGACATGGAAAGACTATGATAACAAGTTCAATACCCGTCCTGAAAGCATCACTGTCGAATTAATGCAAAACGGTAAAGAAATCGACAAGCAAACCGTAAAAGCAGATAAAGAAGGCAACTGGACCTATCGTTTTGAAGATCTGCCAAAATATGATGAGAAAGGTCAAGCGTACACCTATAGCATTCAAGAAGTGGCTGTCAAAGGATACAAGTCAGATGTCCATGGCTATGATTTGATCAATACTTATGTCGAACCAAAAACGCCGAGAACGCCTGAGACACCGAATGATCCTAGCGATCCCAAAGTACCAATACCTTCTGACAAGTCTGATAAACCGAAAAAAATAGCCGGAAACGCCGAGCAAAAGCTGGATGACAAAAAGAACCAGACAAATAATGAAAAACGCTTGCCAAAGACAAACGAGGAATCCTCTTATGAACTAAGTGTTCTTGGAGGTATCTTACTCACCATGATTGCTTTCCTATTCTATAAACAGAAACATATTTAACCAAACAAATCTTTGTACTGCTCCTTCGCTAGAAGTCAGTACAAAGATTTTTTCTTAAAAAAGTATAGGACTTATTTAAGACTTGCGACAAAACTTTGGCTGAAAACCGGTGTAAATGGTAAACTAAAATGAAGGGGGGATCCTATGGTTTGGCTATTGCTACTACTGCTTATTTTTATTTTTTTGGTGTACTATGTATATCGCACGTCTGTGATGAAAAAGGGCGTACGCTATTTTGTTTCGGCAATTATTATGCGTAACAATGAATGGTATGAAAAAGAAGGCAGAAAGAAACTGGGGATTCCATACAAAGAGCGGATCGCAAAAAGCAGTTCGGCTTTTTGGGCACAAGGTTCGGAATGTACGGTAACGACCACCGATGATCTGATCCTGAGAGCAGAAGTCTTTGATCAGTGTGCTAAAACGTGGGTGATCTGCTTGCATGGGTATCGCAGTGATGGGCAAGCAGACTGTCAAGATGCGGCCGAGAAATTCTGGGCTGCGGGTTACAATGTTTTAGTTCCTGATTTGCGTGGACATGGCCGTAGTGAAGGTAAAGAGATCGGCTTAGGGTGGCTAGATCGGATGGATCTGCTTTTGTGGATCGATAAGATTTTGGAAAAAGACCCACAAACCCAAATCTTCCTCTATGGTTTAGGGATGGGAGCGGCGACTTTACTGCTGGCCAGTGGAGAAGTCATGCCGGTGCAAGTTGCGGGTTTGATCTCAGACAGCAGTTATACGTCCGTTTATAGTGCCATTCGGGCAAGTCTACCACAATTTTCTCGGTTACCCGTCAAGCGCTTTTTGCGATTAGCCAATCGTTACAGTAAACACTTAGTCGGCTACCCCTTCCTACAAATCTCAGTGACCCGACAAGTCGGCAGCAACCATTTACCTGTGCTGTTTTTACAAGGAGAAAAGGATACGTTTCTTTCTGAAAAAGAAATCAATACTTTAATGGAAGCAACGGCTGGTCCGAAACAAAAAGTCCTTTTTCCCAATATGGGACATTTACAGGCAGTTAAAGATGCCCCAGAATATTGGCCAACCGTTTTGCAATTTATTGAGAATATCAAACAAAAAACAGACATTGTCTGATAGAAAGGGCGAAAACAATGGAAATAAAAGAAGAAAACAAGCGTTTTGCTTTATATGATGGAGAAACAGAAATTGGTGAGATCACATGGCAAGAAACACCAGATGATGTACTTGAAGTTGATCACACCTTCGTCAACCCTGATTATCGTGGACAGCAATTGGCGCAAAAATTGCTCAAAGCAGTTGTTGAAAAAGCACGACGGGAAGAGAAAAAAATTATGCCTGTCTGCTCCTTTGCGGTCAAAGAGTTCAAAGAAAAACCAGAATATGATGACGTACTCGTTCGCTGATTTGAACGAAAGCGATCTATGAGAAAAAGGCTGTCAGAAAGGACAGTCTTTTTTTTAAACCGTCACGCAACGAGCAATGACAAAAAGGGAGTAGTAATTTCTAGCGGAAAATGCTAAAATAGAAAGGACGACTTTAGCAAGCAAGGAGGAGCTAACGTGTATAATATCTTATTAACTGCTGTAATTGTTATTTCGATTTTAATGGTCATTACGATCATGATGCAGCCTAGCAAGCAAAATAGTGCAGCTAGTGCCTTTACTGGCGGTGCGGATCAATTGTTTGGTAAGCAAAAAGCCCGTGGATTTGAAGCAGTGATGCAGCGCTCAACGGCCATTTTAGGGTTTGTTTGGATGGTCTTGCTCTTTATTTTGGCTTTTCTTTCATCAAACTGATTATTTTGCTAGCGAACCTCTCGTAAAGAGAGGTTTTTTTCTTTTTAAGGGGAAGATTTTGATCGCATTTGTCGAAGTATTCTTCTTAACTATGGTAGAATTGGACGTGAGGTGAAAGGAAACATGAAAACATTTAATCAACCAAAACCGGTTTTTGCTGAACACGGCAAGCGAGCAGTCATTTTGTTCCATGCCTATTCAGGTAGTCCTAACGATGTGCGTATGCTTTGTCGTTCGTTAGAACAAAAAGACTACACGGTTTATACGCCGATGTTTACTGGACATGGTACGCCCAATCCAGATGATATCTTAAATCAAGGGATGGCTGTTTGGCAGCAGGATGCTGCAGATGCAGTTACTTATGTAAGAGAAAAAGGCTATGAAGAAGTTGCCGTTCTTGGACTTTCGATGGGCGGGATTTTAGCGATGGATCGTTTGACACAAGATTCAACATTGATGGGGGGCGGACTGTTTTGTTCGCCATTATTTGAAACCAAGAATGAAGTGCCAGTCAATTTTGAAAAGTATGCTGAAATGGTCATACCCTATGCTGATTTAGACGAGGCGACCCAAAAAGAAATATTGGCAGAAGTCCCTCGTAAGGTCAGAGAGCAACTGCAAGGAATCGAAACAGTCGGACAAACCACAGCTGGGCATTTAGGGAAAATCGAGCGCCCAGTCTTTCTAGCACAAGCAGGAAAGGATCAAATGATCGATCCACAGACGGTTTTCAAAACAGCAGGGGCACTGTCCCATGTTCCCTATACGCTTCAATGGTATCCCGAAAGCGGTCATGTGGTGACCGTTGGACCAGAACGGAAAAAATTAGAGCAGGATGTGTTTGCTTTCTTAGAAACACTTGCTTGGAAAGAGTGAGTTATGACAGAAACGATTAAAACAAAAATCATTCAGTTTCTCGAAGAAAGCCGCAAAAAAAGTTTTTCAATGGAAGAAATTGCTGAAGGTCTAGGACTTCAAAAAAGTACAGACTTTAAGAATCTTGTCCAGACAGTAGCGGCGATGGAACGAGAAGGCAGTGTGATTTTTAACAAAAAAGGCAAAGTGAAATTACCCATGAAACGAGTGTTTGTGGAAGGAACCTTCCGTGCCAACGAGCGGGGCTTCGGCTTTGTCACTTTGGATGAAGAAGAAGACGATATTTATATCCCTAAAGAAGCAACAGGCTATGCCATGGACGGCGATACCGTTGCTGTGGACATCGTGCACGTTGCGGATCCTTTCTCAGATCGTGGTGCAGAGGGGAAAGTCGTTGAGATCAAACAACGGGCCATCAGTCAGTTGGTCGGCGAGTTTACATTATTTGATGAAAAAGAGATCGAAGAGTCGGATCTATATGGCGTTGTTCAGCCTAAAGATAAAAAACTAAGTGAATTAAAGGTGTTTATTGGTGCTCAAGGGATTCGACCTGTAGATGGGAGCATTGTGATCGTTGAAATCAGCCATTACCCAGAAAAAGGTTACTCGAAAAGCTTAGAGGGGTTGATCACGAAAGTTGTAGGACATAAAAACGATCCTGGAATGGATATATTATCGATCGTCGTGGCGAACGGGATTCCAACAAAATTCGAGGAAGAAACCTTAGCAGCGGCAGATGCAGTACCAGATACGATCGATCCTGCCGACTTTCCGGAACGGCGGGATTTGCGAGATCAACAGATTGTAACAATCGATGGAGCGGATGCCAAAGATTTGGATGATGCGGTGACCGTAAAAGCATTGCCTGACGGTAGCTTCTATTTGGGCGTGCATATCGCCGATGTTTCTTATTATGTGACCGAAAACAGCGCATTGGATAAAGAAGCGTTTGATCGGGGAACGAGTGTCTATCTTACGGATCGTGTGATTCCGATGATCCCACAGCGTTTATCAAACGGGATCTGTTCGTTGAATCCGAATGTCCCAAGGTTGACTATGAGCTGTGAAATGTGGATCAACCAAGAGGGGATCGTCACAGATTACAATATTTTCCAAAGTATTATTCAAACAAGTGCCCGTATGACGTATCAAGCAGTCAATCAAATCATTGAAGACAATGATCCAGAAACCACCAAAGAATATGCGGAATTAGTACCGATGTTCCAAGATATGGCCGCCTTGCATCACGTGTTAGAAGCGATGCGCATCAAACGTGGGGCAGTTTCTTTTGAAGACCGAGAAGCAAAAGTCTTGGTCGATGGAGAAGGACACCCGCAAGAAATCGTTCTACGAGCACGGGGCGTCGGCGAACGATTGATCGAATCATTCATGTTGGCAGCCAATGAAACCGTGGCGCGTCATTTCAATCAGAAGCATTTACCATTTATTTACCGGATCCATGAGGAACCAAAAGAAGAGAAAATGCGCCGCTTCTTTGATTTTGCATCTGCTTTAGGGATCGTAGTCAAGCAGACCAATGGCTCGATCTCACCAAAACAATTGCAAAAAGTTGTTGAAGATGTCGCAGATAAGCCAGAGGCAATGGTTGTCAATACGATGCTACTAAGAAGTATGCAACAAGCGAAGTATTCTGAAGAAAACGTCGGTCACTATGGTTTGGCAGCGGAAGATTATACCCACTTCACGTCACCGATCCGTCGTTATCCCGACTTGATCGTACATCGTTTGATTCGATCTTACAGTGAAGATGTCTCAGAAGCCAACCAAAACAAATGGGCTGAAATCTTGCCGGACATCGCGCTGCACAGCTCCCAAATGGAACGACGAGCAGTCGATGCAGAAAGAGAAGTCGATGCGCTTAAAAAAGCTGAGTATATGGCCGATAAAGTAGGAGAAGAGTTTGACGGTATCATCAGTTCCGTCGTTAAGTTTGGCTTGTTTATTGAACTGCCTAACACGATTGAAGGGTTGATCCATATCAATAATCTGAAGCAAGATTACTTCCATTATTTGGAAAACCATCTGGCACTTGTGGGTGAACGGACAGGCCTGACCTTTAAAATTGGTCAGAAAGTTCGCATCAAAGTCGTAAAGGCTGATCCAGAAACAAGAGAGATCGATTTCGAACTGGTAGCAGCAGAAGAAGTTGAAAAACTGCAAGCACCAAAAGCCAACAAACGTAACAACAATCAAAAAAATGAAGCTAGCCGCCGTGGAAAAAAACAACGAAACCCTGAGAAAAACCAAGGGAAACGCTTTGAGCAATCAGGCAAAGGCAAGCCGAAAAAAGCTGGCAAAGTGAAAAAGAAAAAACCTTTTTACAAAGGAATCAAGAAAAAATAATTGGAGGGATGGCCCGTGCCTAAAGGAGAAGGGAAATTAATCGCCCAAAACAAAAAGGCCCGCCATGATTACACGATCCTCGATACGATCGAAGCGGGGATCGTCTTACAGGGAACAGAGATCAAAGCGATCCGTAACAGCCGGATCAATTTGAAAGACGGCTTTGTACGCATTCGTAACGGTGAGGCATTCTTAGTCAATGTGCATATCAGTCCTTACGAGCAAGGAAACATTTTTAATCACGATCCATTGCGGACGAGAAAACTGTTGCTACACAAAAAGCAGATCGCTCGTCTGATTGGCGAAACAAAAAATACCGGTATGACGATTGTGCCATTAAAGGTGTATATCAAGGATGGTTATGCCAAAGTTTTGATTGGTTTAGCGAAAGGAAAACGCGAATATGACAAGCGGGAATCCTTGAAACGCAAAGATCAAGAAAGACAAATTGACCGAGTTCTTAGAAATTTCTAATTTTCTAAGAACTTCTTTTAGAATCCGATAGAGGTTATTGCTTTGAAAATCACGCTAAATTTGGTAGCATTTAAGGGAAAGCTGTTGATATAACAGGCTTTTTCTTCCACATAGCGACACGAGAATTTTTCAATTAATTTAGGATTTTTGGCATTGTGAGTTTTTTGTCTAATTTTCTTGAAAATGCTTTGAAATTTTCCATTCGTGGTGGTATGATACCGATTGTTATGAGAGGAAACGCATTGTAACACCAGATTTTTTTCTGGAGATGACAGGAAAAGAGGTGAGAAAGATTGGAAGATAAATCGCTTATGTTTCATATCGGTCCTATATGGTTTGATGGAACTGTAGCTATGATGACAATCATTTCTTGTATTATTGTTTTTTTGGTGGTCTTTATTTGTACACGTAACCTGCAAATGAAACCGAAAGGGAAGCAGAACTTCATTGAATGGGTCATTGACTTTGTTCGTGGCATCGTGGCGGACAATCTACCAGGATCTCAAGTGAACAACTTTCATTTGCTCGGTGTAACAATGTTTCTTTTTGTGTTTGTGGCAAATGAGATCGGCTTAGTCACAAAAATCGTGACGACAGATGACATTACCTTATGGAAAAGTCCGACAGCAGACCCGTTTGTTACATTGACACTTGCACTTATGGTTATTTCCTTGACACATTTCTTTGGGATCAAGTCGTTGGGCTTCAAAAATTACTTGATCAATTCGTATCTGAAACCGGTGGGCTTTTTATTGCCGCTAAAAATCATCGAAGAATTTACGAATGTCATCACGTTAGGCTTGCGTTTATATGGAAATATATTCGCTGGTGAAGTGTTATTAGGATTGATTGCCAACATGTTTATTAGTCTTGGTTGGTGGTCATTGCCGATCGTGATGCCGCTAGAAATGATCTGGATTGGCTTCTCGCTCTTTATTGGAGCGATCCAAGCTTATGTATTTGTTACATTGACCATGGTATTTATGAGCCACAAAATCGTGGCAGAACATTAATCGAATCGACATACAATTAGGAGGAAAAAAGAATGAACTTTATTGGAGCAGGATTAGCAATTATCGGAGCAGCAATTGGTGCAGGGTATGGTAACGGACAAGTAATCGCAAAAACAATCGAATCAATGGCACGCCAACCTGAAATGTCAGGTCAACTACGTTCAACAATGTTTATCGGGGTAGCGTTAGTCGAAGCTGTACCTATTCTAGGGGTAGTTATCGCGCTGTTATTAGTCTTCCGATAAGACGAGCACGAAAAGGCAGAAACGAACAATTGCACTCG
Source organism: Enterococcus sp. AZ188 (assembly GCF_050544075.1). Lineage (NCBI taxonomy): Bacteria > Bacillati > Bacillota > Bacilli > Lactobacillales > Enterococcaceae > Enterococcus > Enterococcus sp. AZ188. The sequence goes on along the minus strand of NZ_CP172943.1, from coordinate 2,653,061 downwards.
TTTTTGCTTTTTTCTAATGAAACAATGACTTTCAGAAAGGAAGAATCGTTATGCTAAATCAGTTGGTTATAGCGGAAGTTCAAAATCCAATGCTTGGCAATATTATCGTTGTCAGCGGGTCAATTCTTCTTTTGCTATTCTTATTGAAACATTTTGCATGGGATGCCATCAGCAGCATGATGCAAAAACGGGAAGATAAAATCGCCAATGATTTGGATTCAGCGGAACAATCACGCTTGAATGCAGCAAAATTAGAAAAAGAACGCCAAGAAAAATTGGCACGTTCTCATTCTGAAGCTGCGGAGATCATCAAGAGCGCCAAAGATAGCGGGGAATTGAGTCGGCAAAATATTTTGAGCGAGACCAAAGAAGAAGTGGCTCGTTTGAAAGAAAAAGCAAACTCAGATATCACCCTTGAAAAAGAAACTGCGTTAAAAGAAGTGAAAGATGATGTTGCAGAACTTTCGCTTCAAATCGCAGAAAAAATCTTAGGCCGCGAATTGACTCCCGAAAATCATGAATCCCTAATCAATCAATATATCGAAGGATTGGGTTCAGTTAATGAAACTCGATAAATTCACAGTGGGAAAACGTTATGGAAAAGCGTTGTTCGAATTGGCGATGGAAGAACAGCGCTTGACAGAAGTTTACCAAGAATTATTGACCTTGCGTCAGATTTATCAGGAAATTCCAACATTCGGCCAAATCGTGACCGATAACCGTTTGGATCTTCATGAGAAAAGACAATTAGTCGATCAATTGCTGAAGGGCTTTGAAGGTTTAGTCAGAAATTTCTTGGAGATCGTTTACGAATATGATCGCATGGATGATTTATTGCTGATCATTGATGAATACGAACGTCGTTACGATGAATATCAAGGTCTTGTTCTCGGAACGATCACAACGGCTGTTGCTTTGTCAGCAGAACAAAAAAGCAAAATCGAAAAGCAAATCGCCGATAAGCTTGGGTACAAGCAGGCACAATTGAAAGAAACGATCGATCCAACGATTTTAGGCGGTGTCATCGTTGAAGCAAATCATCAAGTGATCGACGGTAGTATTAAGAGCCAACTGGATTATCTGCGACAAAAAATCGGCAGATAAACAAGAGATAAGAGGTGAATCGGATGGCCATCAAAGCAGAAGAAATTAGTGCCTTGATCAAAGAGCAAATTAAAAATTATCAGAACGAACTTTCTGTAGAAGAAATCGGTACTGTCACATATGTTGGGGACGGGATCGCCCGCGCCCACGGTTTAGAAAATGCCATGAGTGGAGAACTGCTTGAGTTTTCAAACGGTTCTTATGGGATGGCACAAAACTTAGAGTCAAACGATGTCGGAATCATCATCCTAGGTGATTTTGAAACCATTCGTGAAGGGGACAAAGTAAAAAGAACTGGTAAAATCATGGAAGTTCCTGTCGGCGATGCATTAATTGGCCGGGTAGTAAATCCATTAGGGCAACCAATCGATGGTTTAGGTCCGATCGAAACAGATAAATCACGCCCAGTCGAAGCAGCTGCACCAGGTGTTATGCAACGGAAATCCGTTTCGGAACCAATGCAAACAGGGTTGAAAGCTATTGATGCTTTAGTACCAATCGGTCGTGGCCAACGGGAATTAGTCATCGGTGACCGGAAAACCGGAAAAACAACGATCGCTATTGATGCGATCATCAACCAAAAAGGGCAAGACATGATCTGTATTTATGTCGCAATTGGCCAAAAAGATTCAACTGTTCGTGCACAAGTGGAAACATTGCGTCGTTACGGTGCGCTTGATTACACGATCGTGGTCTCAGCAGGTGCTTCACAACCAGCACCACTGCTTTATATCGCACCTTATGCGGGGGCTGCGATGGGGGAAGAATTCATGTATAACGGCAAACATGTTTTGATCGTCTTTGATGACTTATCAAAACAAGCGGTCGCTTATCGTGAACTTTCTCTACTTCTACGTCGTCCGCCAGGTCGTGAAGCATACCCAGGGGATGTCTTCTACTTGCATTCTCGTTTATTGGAACGTGCAGCGAAATTAAGTGATGAACTAGGTGGTGGATCGATGACGGCATTGCCGTTTGTTGAAACACAAGCAGGGGATATTTCAGCCTATATCCCAACCAACGTGATTTCTATCACAGATGGACAAATTTTCTTAGAAAACGACCTTTTCTATTCTGGTGTTCGTCCTGCCGTAGCGGCTGGATTATCCGTTTCACGGGTTGGGGGGTCTGCGCAGATCAAAGCAATGAAAAAAGTTGCCGGTACCTTGCGTTTGGACTTGGCTAGCTATCGCGAACTAGAGGCCTTTACGCAGTTTGGGTCTGATCTAGATGCTGCAACACAAGCCAAATTAAACCGCGGTCGTCGAACCGTTGAAATCTTGAAGCAAAAACTGCATGAACCACTGGCAGTAGAAAAACAAGTCGTGATTCTTTATGCCTTGACGCATGGATTCATTGATAGTGTACCAGTCAATAAACTATTGGACTTTGAAGCAGAATTATTTGAATATATCGAAGCAAATGCAGCGACGATTTTTGAAACCATTCGGACAACGAAAGACTTGCCAGAAGAAAGCTTGTTAGATGACACCATTAAAGCATTCAAAGATATTTTCATGGCATCCAACGGTTCTCGGGTGACACCCCAAGATAAAATATCGACAATGCAAAACGCATAAAAAGAGGTGAGAGAAAATGGCTGCTTCATTAAATGAAATCAAGCAACGAATTGCCTCAACAAAAAAAACCAGCCAAATCACAAAGGCCATGCAAATGGTTTCAGCTGCAAAATTAACAAAATCTGAAGCTCATTCGAAACAGTTTCAAGTGTATGCCAACAAAGTACGTGAAATCGTTACGCATTTAACTGCGCAGCAGCTTTCCGATCTTGCAGGTTCTGGTCCTAAAGATGGTGTGAACTATAACAGTATGTTGGTTAGTCGTCCGGTCAAACGCACAGGCTACATCGTCATCACTTCTGATGGCGGTCTAGTGGGCGGCTACAATAGTTCCATCTTGAAGCAAATGATGACCATGCTGGATGAAGACCATGCAAAAGAAGAAGAGTATGTCATGATTGCCATTGGTGCAACTGGCGCTGACTTTTTCAAAGCACGGGGCATCAATTTGGCGTACGAGCTAAGAAACCTTTCGGATCAACCAAGCTTTGACGAGGTGCGTAAAATCGTAACATTGGCGACAACGATGTACCAAAACGAAGTCTTCGATGAATTATATGTGTGTTATAACCATCACATCAACTCATTGACTAGCCAATTTCGTGTGGAGAAAATGTTGCCGATTTCCGATCTAGATCCTGAAGAAGCCGAAAGTTATGAACAAGAATACTTGTTTGAACCTTCCAGAGAAGCAATTTTGAATCAATTACTGCCTCAATACGCTGAAAGCTTGATTTATGGTGCGATTGTTGACGCAAAAACAGCCGAGCATGCTGCCGGAATGACAGCGATGAAAACAGCAACAGATAATGCCAAAAATATTATTGGGGACTTGACGATCTCTTATAACCGAGCGCGCCAAGGAGCGATCACCCAAGAAATTACTGAAATTGTGGCGGGGGCATCCGCGTTAGAATAGTTTCAAGAACGAATGGAGGAATACGAATGAGTTCAGGCAAGATTGTTCAAGTCATTGGTCCCGTTGTTGACGTGGAATTCTCTCTAGACCAATCATTACCAGATATCAACAATGCGTTGATTGTTTACAAAAAAGATGAGCAGAAAACAAAAGTTGTGTTAGAAGCTGCCTTAGAACTTGGCGACGGCGTTATCCGTACGATTGCCATGGAATCAACAGATGGCTTACAACGAGGAATGGAAGTAATCGATACAGGCGCCTCCATTTCTGTTCCAGTTGGGACAGAAACCTTAGGACGGGTGTTTAATGTCTTAGGGGACACCATCGATTTAGAAGCACCGTTTCCTGAAGAAGCACCCCGCAGTGGGATCCACAAAAAAGCTCCTGACTTTGATGAATTGTCAACAAGTACCGAGATCCTTGAGACTGGGATCAAAGTTATCGACTTATTAGCCCCTTATTTAAAAGGGGGGAAAGTTGGTCTTTTCGGTGGTGCCGGTGTTGGTAAAACTGTCTTGATCCAAGAACTGATCCACAACATTGCCCAAGAGCATGGGGGGATCTCTGTCTTCACAGGTGTTGGTGAACGGACACGTGAAGGAAACGACCTTTATAATGAAATGAAAGAATCTGGCGTTATCGAAAAAACAGCCATGGTGTTTGGACAAATGAACGAACCACCAGGTGCCCGGATGCGGGTTGCCTTGACTGGGTTGACCTTAGCGGAGTACTTCCGCGATGTAGAAGGACAAGACGTGCTCTTGTTTATCGATAATATCTTCCGATTTACTCAAGCTGGTTCTGAAGTATCTGCCTTACTAGGTCGGATGCCTTCTGCCGTTGGATATCAACCGACACTAGCAACCGAAATGGGACAATTGCAAGAACGGATCACTTCAACAAAAAAAGGATCGGTTACTTCTATTCAAGCAATCTATGTTCCTGCCGATGACTACACGGACCCGGCACCAGCGACTGCTTTTGCCCATTTGGATGCAACAACCAACTTGGAACGTAAATTGACTGAACAAGGGATCTATCCAGCTGTTGATCCGCTAGCTTCTTCTTCTAGTGCGTTAGCACCTGAAATCGTTGGTGAAAAACACTATGAAGTAGCGACTGAAGTGCAGCATGCGTTGCAACGTTATCGCGAACTACAAGACATCATCGCTATCTTAGGGATGGATGAGTTGTCTGATGAAGAAAAAACGTTAGTGGCTCGTGCGCGTCGGATCCAATTCTTCTTGTCGCAAAACTTCCACGTAGCGGAACAGTTTACTGGACAACCTGGTTCTTATGTACCAGTTGAAGAAACGATCAAAGGCTTTGCTGAGATTCTTGAAGGAAAATATGATGATCTTCCAGAAGAAGCCTTCCGTAGTGTAGGACGAATTGAAGACGTCATTGAAAAAGCGAAAAAAATTGGCTATTAATTAACCAGCCTTGAAGAAAGAGGGGAACCTCATGGATCAATTTTTAACAGTCAATGTGGTGACACCTGCTGGTTTGGTTTACGATCATCACGCGAAAATCGTGGTTGCACGTACGACAGATGGTGAGATCGGTATTTTGCCGCATCATGCCCCAATCATCGTTCCTTTGACGATTGATGAAGTCCGGGTCAAACGGATCGATTCAGATACTCACGTCGACTGGGTCGCCGTCAATGGCGGTATCCTTGAAGTGCGGGACAATGTTGTCTCCATCGTAGCCGATAGTGCGGAACGTGATCGTGATATCGACGTTTCACGGGCAGAAAGAGCAAAACAACGTGCAGAACGTCAAATCGAAGAGGCCAAACAAGTCGAAGATATCGACCAGCTTCGTCGCGCAACGGTTGCTTTGCACCGCGCCATTAATCGAATCAACGTGTCAAAACATTCCTAAAAAAACAAGGGCATCTTGCCTTTGTTTTTTTTTATTCGAGAAAACGTTTTAAAAACTTTTTAAAGTCTTTTCATGAAGGTTTCAAGAAAGATTATTTTTTATCTTGACATCTTTGTGGTATGATAGGAATGTTCAATTATGAAAAAGGAGCAGGAAGTATGCAAGTGTATGGAATTGATGCAATCATTCGAATCGTGAGTCATTTAGCGTTCATCTATTTAGCATTTTGGGCATTGCAATCTGTGCGGATCGATGCTTTTTTTAAAGCCTTACGAACGACTCAGATACGAATGGTCATGGTGTTTCTTGCGATTGCATTAGGCTACACCGCCAGTACTTTTTTCCTTGAGTTGATTGCGTTATGTCGTAATTTATTTTTAACAGGTTTTTAAGAATTTCATTAATATATGCAAAAACACCGAATATTATGCTATAATTGGCAAGATTTGTGTGAGTCACTGCATTATTTGGAGGGAACATAAATGGAAGAGATGATCGTTCAAGGTGGTAATCGATTAACTGGAACAGTGAAGATCGAAGGGGCAAAAAATGCTGTTCTACCTATCTTAGCGGCAAGCTTATTAGCGGAAGAAGGAACAACGACATTAACAAATGTACCGATCCTTTCCGATGTATTAACAATGAAAGAAGTGATTCGGCATTTAAATGTCGCAATCGATTTTGAAGAAGAAAACAATACGATGACGATCGATGCATCACAAGAGTTAGCGATCGAAGCACCTTATGAGTATGTAAGCCAAATGCGCGCTTCAATCGTAGTCATGGGGCCTTTGTTAGCCCGTAATGGTCATGCCAAAGTGGCAATGCCTGGCGGCTGTGCAATCGGCAAACGACCAATTGATTTGCATTTGAAGGGATTTCAAGCACTAGGCGCTCAAATCATCCAAAAAGATGGATACATAGAAGCGATCGCCAATGAGTTAAAAGGCAATAGCATTTACTTGGATTTCCCAAGTGTCGGCGCAACGCAAAATATCATGATGGCTGCGGTAAAAGCTAAAGGTATCACCATCATTGAAAACGTCGCTCGTGAACCTGAAATCGTCGATTTAGCAAACATTTTAAACAAAATGGGTGCCAAAGTCTTTGGTGCAGGAACCGAAACGATGCGTATCGAAGGGGTCGATCACCTTCATGCGGTGGAACATTCGATCGTCCAAGACCGTATCGAAGCAGGAACCTTTATGGTTGCAGCAGCGATGACCCAAGGAGACGTCATTATTAAAGATGCGATCTCAGAACACAATCGTCCATTGATCTCAAAATTGATCGAAATGGGCGCAGAAGTGACTGAAGTAGCTGAAGGGATTCGTGTCGTTGGACCTGAACAATTGAAGGCAACAGATGTGAAAACAATGCCTCATCCAGGTTTTCCTACGGACATGCAAGCGCAAATGTCTGCTATTCAACTTTTAGCAGCTGGAACGAGTGTTGTGAACGAAACTGTATTTGAGAACCGTTTCCAACATTTAGAAGAAATGCGTCGGATGAATGCTCATGTCAAAATAGACGGCAACGTAGCAGTGATCGAAGGCGGCCATGAATTGCAAGGTGCGCTGGTCTATGCAACGGATTTACGTGCAGCAGCAGCGTTAATTTTATTAGGTCTACGTTCAACTGGTCGGACACGTGTCCGCAATCTAAAATATTTGGATCGTGGCTATTACAAATTCCATGAAAAATTGCAGCAATTAGGTGCTTCTGTGGAACGAGTTTCTGAAGCAGTTGAAGAAACCGTACCAGTAAACGCATAGTAGGAGTAGGAGAGAATAAAGTGAAGTTGAACCGTTACATTCTAACTAGCTTGATAAAAATTCTAATCGTCATATTATTAGCTATTTTATTGTTCTTAGCCGGAACGATGATTGGCTATGGGGTGATTGGCGACGGTAGTCCTTTTAAAGTCTTCTCTCCAAGTCTTTGGAATCATATCTTTGAGTTTATGAAGTAACCCCAAACTAGGACTTATGCCTCGTGCTGAGTCCTAGTTTTTTCTATCTATCTTCACTGAATCGTGATCATAAAAAGAAAGGTTGGCAAGAAATGAGTAAACTTTTGATTGGCTTTGTTCGTTTCTATCAACGTTTTATTTCCCCATTATTTCCTCCTAGCTGTCGTTATTATCCGACTTGCTCAGGATACATGATCCAAGCGATCCAAGTCCATGGCGCAGCCAAAGGAGGTTTGATGGGGGTAGCTCGTATCTTACGCTGCCATCCCTTTGTAAAAGGCGGTATAGATTACGTACCCCAGACGTTTACTTTAAAACGAAATACGCAAGACAAAGTCAAACCAACGTACCGTTATCGGAAAAGTTAAAAGGAATCAACAAAAATGTAAAAAAGGAGCCAAAAAGCCATGATTCGTCCAATCGACTCTAATGAAGCGTATCCTTGGGCGTTGCTGCTGGATGCAGATCCTGAAAAAGCAGTCGTAGAAAGCTATCTATATAATAGCCAAACACTTGTTTATGAAGAAGCTGGAGAAATGATTGGTGTGCTAGTTTATCAAAATCAAGGCAACAATTGGGAGATTATGAATGTGGCCGTTTCTCCAGAAAAGCAAGGAATGGGCATTGGTCGTCAATTGCTGCAAGCTGCCGAAGAAGCGATCCTCAGTCAACACCTTGGGGCAAAACGGCCGATTGTAGTGATCAAAACTGGTAGTCTGCCCTCTGCAGCCCTGACTTTGTACCAAACGCAAGGCTATGTTGAAAAAGACCGGATGGAAAATTATTTCACCACTCACTATGCTGAACCGATTTTCGAAAATGGGCAGCAGTTGATCGATCAAGTTATTTTGGAAAAGCAGCTCTAATCCCATAGAGACAGTCTATGGCGATTTTAGGCTGTTTTTTTTATTGTTCTCGGAAATCGCTTTCTTCAAGCAGGGACTTACGGTAAAATAGATAGTATCAGAATAATAAAGGATTGAGGGAAAAAAATGGCGATTTTAGTCTTTGATATGGGTGGTTCAGCAGTAAAATATGGCGTCTGGGCACAGGATTCTTTGGTGAGTAAAGGCAAATTTACTACACCAAGCACGTGGCAAGAAATGAAAGCCCAGTTGCAGCAAGTAAGAGCAAGCGTAAACGAAGAGATCGAAGGGGTCGGGATCAGTGCTCCAGGTGCAGTCAATGCCCAAGAACGTCGAATCGACGGTATCAGTGCGATTCCTTATATCCATGGGTTTGACATCTACTCTGAACTCGAAGGAGTGTTTGGGGTACCAGTAACCATCGAAAATGATGCTAATTGCGCTGGGATGGCTGAATTCTATCAAGGAGCGGGCAAAGAGTATCAGCAAGCAGCTTTCGTTGTGATCGGAACAGGCGTTGGCGGTACCCTGTTTCAAAATGGTGAGCTAGTCCGTGGGGCACATTTATACGGCGGTGAATTTGGGTTGATGATTTTAGATCAAGGCAAAACATTTTCGCAACTAGGGACAGCGGTTCAGATGGCTTGGCGTTATTGTGATCGAATTGGTGTAGATCGAACCACAATTACCGGCGAAGAGGTCTTTCAACGTGCAGAAGATGGGGATGCCATTGCGATCGAGGAAGTCAATAAATTTTACCGCTATTTAGCGCAAGGACTATTCAGTATTCAATTTGCTTTTGATCCTGAAGTGATCATTATCGGTGGCGGTGTCAGTGCCAAAAATGGCTTGTTAGAAGAAGTGAATCAACGGTTGAAAAAAATGTTGGCAGATCAAGCTTTAAATGATTTTGTCCCACTGATCAAGCTATGTGACTATCGCAACGATGCCAATCTAGTTGGGGCGGCAGCCAATTTTCAAGCATTGTATCCACGAAATAGCCGCTAACATCTTGATGTAATGTTTTCAAACGTCCTTTTGACAAAAAATGAAGCAATTCGAAACGATCAAAAAGTAAGCAAAGGAAAAAAAACTTTGCTTGCTTTTCTTTTTGTTCAAAAAAATGAAAAGCGATTCCATTATTGATGGAACAGTGTTTTAAAAACACCATTTTTTCCTAGTAAAAAAAATAAATTCTGAATAGGTGAAATATTCTGATAATTCGTTGACATTTTCCAGATTTTTCAGTATATTGGATAACATATTCAGGGGAAGTGAAGGAGAGGAAAATTATGAAAAAGAAATTTGCGTTTTTGTTTGCGAGTTTGTTTTTGTTGACAGCATGTAGCGCTGGACCAACAGGTGGATCAACGGATGGCAGCGGGGCTGCTGAAGGTGGCAATAAACAAGAGGGAGATACCATCAAGATCGGAACCAACTTAGAGTTGTCAGGAGCCGTAGCTGCTTATGGGACGGCTGAAAAAGAAGGAATCGACTTAGCAGTAGAAGAAATCAATGCTGCCGGCGGTATTCTTGGAAAACAAATTGAAATTATTTCGAAAGATAACAAATCAGATAACAATGAAGCTGCAACGGTAGCAGCCAACTTAGCTACAAATGATAAAGTTGTAGCCATCATTGGTCCAGCAACTTCTGGTGCTACGAAAGCGGCTTTGCCTAACGTGACCAGAGCACAAGTACCAATGGTTACACCTTCAGGTACTGACGATGCGATTACTTATACTAGTGGGAAAGTGCAAGAATTTGCCTTCCGTTCTTGTTTCCAAGATAGCTTCCAAGGAACGATCTTAGCGAAATATGCGGCTGAAAATTTGGATGCATCAAAAGCCGTGATCTTGGGAGACAACTCAAGTGATTACGCAATTGGATTGACGGAAGCATTTAAAGAAAGTTACCCAGGCGAAATTGTCTTAGAAGATAACTTTACTGAAGGCGACAAAGATTTCCAAGCAGTTCTTACAAGAATCAAAGATGTCGACTTCGATGTCTTGTTCATTCCAGGCTACTACACAGAAGCTGGTTTGATCATCAAGCAAGCGCGAGAATTAGGAATTGATCAAGCAATCATTGGTGCCGATGGATTCGGTGATGAAAAAATGGTTCAAACAGCTGGTGCAGAAAATGTCAGCAATGTTTACTATACCGGTCACTTCTCTACCAAAGCACCAGCAAACGACAAAGTTGAGCCGTTTGTGGCAGCTTTCAATGAAAAGTATGGCAAAGAACCTTCTGCTTTTAATGCGTTAGCCTATGATGCAGTTTACATGATCAAACAAGCAATCGAAGATCAAAACTCAGCAGATTCATTGGCAATTGCAGCTGGTTTGTCTGAACTGAAAGACTTTGTCGGCGTGACAGGTGAAATCACAATGGATGAAAATCATAACCCTGAGAAATCAGCAGTTGTTTTAGGATTGACTGACGGGAAGGAAACCTCAGCAGACACTGTGGAACCTTAAAAACCTGTAGTTGTTTGGCAGTGAAAACTGGGACAGACCTGATGTGTTTGTCTCAGTTTCTTTTCTCTAATGAGAAGAACCATAATAAATGATATTGGAAGTGAGTATATGGAAATGATGATCCAACAATTGATCAACGGCTTGTTTCTAGGCAGTATCTACGCCTTGTTAGCGTTGGGTTATACGATGGTGTATGGCATCATCAAGCTGATCAACTTCGCCCACGGAGAAGTTTATATGATTGGTAGTTTTATCGGTTACTTTTTGATCAATCAATGGCAATTGGGCTTTTTCCCAGCGTTATTCATTTCGATGATCGCCAGTGCAGCACTTGGGGTAACGATTGAATTTTTAGCCTATCGTCCTTTGAGAAATTCCACGCGAATTTCGGCATTGATTACGGCAATCGGGGTTTCTTATTTTTTGCAAAATGTCATGATCTTTTTCTTTTCTGCCAATGTGCGCCCGTTTCCGCAAGCAATCGAACGAAAAACCTATTCCATCGGGTTTGTTCAAGTAAGTAATGTCCAGTTATTGATTTTGGCTGTTTCGGTTACCTTAATGATTCTCTTGCAATTGATCGTGAAAAAGACCCGTATGGGAAAAGCGATGCGTGCAGTAAGTGTTGATGCAGATGCAGCGCGTTTGATGGGGATCAATGTTAATCGAACGATTTCCTTTACCTTTGCCTTAGGCTCGGCTTTAGCTGCAGCTGGCGGGATGCTGATCGGTTTGTATTATAATTCCATTGATCCATCAATGGGGGTCGTTCCTGGTCTGAAGTCTTTTGTTGCGGCGGTTCTCGGCGGGATCGGGATCATTCCTGGTGCAGCTTTAGGCGGCTTTGTGATCGGTTTAGTGGAGACAGCAGCGACAGCGCTTGGTTTTTCTGATTACAAGGATGCTTTAGTGTATGTCATTTTAATAATTATATTGTTGGTTCGTCCAGCTGGGATCCTCGGCAAAAATATCAAAGAGAAAGTGTAGGTGGCAGAAATGAAAAAGAATTTACGTTACAACTTAATCTGGCTCGCTCTGGCAGCTATTCTTTATTTTGGATTATTTGCAGCCTACAATGGCGGAATGATTAATTTGTTCTCTGATGCGATCATCGTCAATATCGGAATCAATATCATCTTGGCAGTCAGTTTGAATCTAATCATCGGCTTTTCAGGGCAATTCTCCTTAGGACATGCTGGGTTTATGGCAATCGGTGCTTATGCTGGCGCGATCCTGTCGGCAAGCAATCCAACCTTTGGCGGCTTTTTAACTGGTTTACTAGTGGGGATGCTGGTTTCAGGTGCAGTCGCATTAGTGGTTGGGATTCCGACCCTCCGTTTAAAAGGCGACTATCTAGCGATCGCTACCCTAGGTGTGGCAGAGATCATTCGGATCTTGTTGGTGAACCTACGAGGCTTGACCAATGGTCCTGCTGGAATTTTCGGATTGCCCCAATTCAGTAATTGGCAGATCGTCTTTCTCTTTGCCGTTCTATCGATTCTTGTCGTTTCAAACTTTATCCATAGCGGACCAGGCAGAGCGACTTTAGCGATTCGGGAAGATGAGATCGCTGCAGAATCGATGGGGGTCAACACAACGAAATACAAGGTAATTGCGTTTGTGATGGGGGCAGTGATGGCAAGCATTGCTGGTACCCTTTATGCCAGCTATCAGCAGTCGGTTTTCCCACGAGATTACGGTTTTATGAAATCGATCGATGTGTTGATCATCGTCGTTTTTGGAGGGCTTGGGAGTACCACAGGAGCGGTTGTTTCGGCAGTAGTGCTAGGAATCTTAAACATGTACTTGCAAGGCTTCTCTGATTTGCGCATGATCATTTATGCATTGGCTTTGATCATCATCATGATCTTTAAACCAAGCGGACTTTTAGGGACCTGGGAATTCTCCGTAAAAGGACTGTTGGACAAATTTAGAAAAAAGGGGGATGACAACGATGCCTCTATTAGAAGTTAAAAGCTTAACGAAAAACTTCGGTGGTTTAGCTGCTGTTTCTCATGTAGACCTCCATCTAGATACCAATGAGCTGGTCGGGTTGATTGGACCAAACGGTGCCGGCAAGACAACGCTCTTTAACCTCCTGACAGGTGTTTATGAGCCTAGTGAAGGCGAAGTGCTTTTTGAGACCCAAGGTAAGCCAAAACGTTTAAATGGCGTGAAGCCTTATAAAATCGCGGATTTAGGCCTTTCAAGAACCTTCCAAAATATTCGCTTGTTTAAAAACTTGACCGTAATGGATAACGTCTTGATCGCTATGAACAGTAAGCATAAAGAAGGACTACTGACGAGCATCTTGCGTTTGCCAAAGTATTACAAAAACGAAGAATCCATGAAGAAAAAAGCCTTAGAGCTGTTACGGATCTTTGATATGGATGGCAAAAGCCAAACGTTAGCGAAAAATTTGCCTTATGGCGAGCAACGCCGTTTAGAGATCGTACGCGCATTGGCTACAGAGCCAAAAATTTTGTTTCTTGACGAGCCGGCAGCGGGGATGAATCCTCAGGAAACAACAGAACTGACAAAGCTGATCTATAAGATCCAAAAAGATTTTCAATTGACGATCCTCTTGATCGAGCATGATATGAGTTTGGTCATGGAAGTGTGCGAACGGATCTATGTACTGGAATACGGACAAGTCATCGCCCACGGTGAACCAGAAGAGATCAAAAACAATCCACGGGTAATCGAAGCCTATCTAGGAGGGGAAATCTGATGCTGGAAATTCAAAATTTAAGTGTTCACTACGGCATGATCCAAGCAGTTCATGATGTTTCCTTCCACGTCAATCAAGGAGAGATCGTTTCGCTGATTGGTGCCAATGGTGCCGGAAAAACCACGATTTTACGGACGATTTCTGGATTGATCCGTCCTTCAAAAGGCTCCGTCACTTTTGAAGGAAAGCAAATTGAGAAAGAAGCACCGCAAAAAATCGTCGCAAACGGTTTGTCGCAGGTGCCAGAAGGGCGGCACGTCTTTTCCGGTTTGACGGTTCAAGAAAACTTAGAGATGGGCGCCTTCTTGCGTAAAGACAGTGGTGTCAAAGAAGACTATGAACAAGTTTACCGCAAGTTTCCTGTATTGAAAGAACGCCTCTCGCAAGATGCGTCGACATTATCTGGCGGTGAGCAGCAGATGTTGGCAATGGGGCGGGCATTGATGTCAAAACCGCGCTTGCTTTTGCTGGATGAGCCATCGATGGGCTTGGCGCCAATTTTTATCAAAGAAATTTTTTCCATCATTCAAGAAATCAAGCAGCAAGGAACGACTGTGCTGCTGATCGAACAAAATGCGAAAATGGCTTTATCGATTGCTGATCGCGGCTATGTATTAGAAACCGGGAAAATCGTTTTAGAAGGTACCGGAGAAGAATTACTAGCAAGCGATGAAGTAAGAAAAGCGTATCTAGGAGGTTAAATAATGAGCGTAAGTGATTTTATGACGAAGACGGTCATCACCGTCGATTCACAAACACCGATCTTTGATGCAATAGATGTGATGAAGCAGCACGATATCCATCGTCTACCTGTCGTTGATGATGGCAAATTAGTAGGGTTGATCACGGAAGGAACGATCGCTGAAGCAACCCCCTCAAAAGCGACAAGTTTAAGTGTTTATGAAATGAACTATCTCTTAAATAAAACGACAGTCGCTGATATCATGTTGAAAAAAGTGACTACGATTGAACCAGATGCACTATTAGAGGACGCCATTTCCGTCATGCGTAGTGAGAACGTGGGGGTTTTACCAGTCATGGATGATGATGACCTAGTGGGAATCATTACCAACAATGATATTTTCGATGCCTTTTTGAAAATCACTGGGTACCACGATGGCGGAACCCGAGTATCGATCGAGATCACGGATGATCATGTGGGGGTTTTAGCAGACGTGACGAAACTCCTTGCCGATCATCAAATGAGTATTTTGACGATTGTGGTAAATCGGATGGCACTAAAAACAGTTGTTGAGATCCAAGTAGAATCACGGCAAGTCGCAGCAATCGAGAAAATTTTAAGTGATGCAGGCTATACCGTGACGAGTGCTGTCTTGACGAACCAGAAGTGATCTAAGGAAAAGTAGCTGATCGTAAAGATTGGCTACTTTTTTTACTTCTAGAAGAGATTTTCTTTTTCTTTTGCTGCTTTTCTGTTAAAATAGGAAGGTGCTGTAAAGAAAGAGGTGCAACCATGTCTAAGAAAAATAAAGATATCGAAGTACGTATTGAAGAAACAACAAAAGCCATTCATGGCAAAGACTATACCGTCAATGAATTATTCATCGGAAAAAAACGCATTGGTGAGATTTTAACAACTGGACCAAAAGAATTTCAAAGCTTTTTAGGGGATGAAGATCTAGGTTCGAGCAGAAGCTTAGAAGCTGCCATCGAGATGATTATTCGTCAATGGAATTTACATGAATAATTTCTAGAAAAATTTACTTTTTGCTCTTGCAATTTGTTATCTTTTTCGGTATTATAACTATTGTCAGGTTTGAGAAAAACCTTTTGGAGGAGTAGCGAAGTGGCTAAACGCGACGGACTGTAAATCCGTTCCTTAGGGTTCAGTGGTTCGAATCCACTCTCCTCCACCATTATTGGGGTATAGCCAAGCGGTAAGGCAACGGACTTTGACTCCGTCATGCGTTGGTTCGAATCCAGCTACCCCAGTCAAAGAGATACGTAGAAAAAAACAGCAAGCACTCTTGCTGTTTTTTTGTTATTTAAAAAGAATCGTGTTTTTTATAAGTACTTAAAGAAACAGGAGACTGATATGGAAGAAGCCACTTTCAACAAGCTAGTTTCTACGAAATTGAAAAAAGCAATGGTTGCTTTGGGGCATTTCTATGAAACAGGCATGGAGTGGAACGGAAAATCACAGTCGATTCTTTCACAGAAATTTCTTTCAGAGAATTTAAAATATTTGGGCATTTTTGGTTCTGTTTGGTATACTTAGGCAAATCAGCTCCTTTGAGAGAACCATTTTATAGCATGAGAAACGAGCGATGACAGGAATATTGCTGATTTTCGGAAGTGATAACTTTACTAGATGGGGGCTTAACGAAGATGGGAAATGAAACGACTTGGGAGAACACAGACCGCCTTTATCTGTTGTGTCAACCAATCATGCAGGTAAAATCGCTAAGTCAGCAAGAGGTGAATGGCTATGAAGTCTTGCTACGTAGCGAGAAGAACAACCGATTTCCACAGCAAGAATTCAGCACAATGATTCAAACTGAAAGTGGCAATCAGCAATTGATGAGATGGTATGCCAAGGAATTGCGGCGTTTATGCAAAAAAAAGCCGGAAACCCGCTTTAGTGTCAATATACATCCACAACAGCTGCTGTGGCAGTCTACGTGGTCCTTTTTTGAAACGATGGCTGTTTATAAGGCGCAGTTGCAGATTGAATTGACGGAACACCCCGTACGCATACAGCAAGAGTCATTTGATTTGTCTGTAGCCATTGCAAAAATTAAAGCTTATGGTTATGTGATTGCGGTCGATGATATCGGTTGCGGACAAAATACCCTCTCGTTGGTCTTTGCCAATCTTGCCAGCGTTGATTGTTTGAAATTTTCATTGTTACCGTTTATTCAGCTTGATGAGGAGATTGGCTTCAGCTTTTTGGCTTGTTGGTTGAAGGTTGCCCAAAAATATCAGCTTGAGCTGATCGTTGAAGGGATCGAGAACCGTGAAAAAATGGTCCAGTTGCTTGAGATGGGGGTGCATTTGCAACAAGGATATTTATGGTCTAAAGGAGAGCGATTGTGATGGAATGTTAGAACGAGGCGTGCTTTTGGCGTTTGGTTTGCCGCTGATGATTGCCAGTTTACTGGTGACCGCAGATGTTTTTGTACGAAGTGTGCAAAAAATATCGGTTTCTCATCCATTTAAGTATTTTATTATTGGTATTCTGACGTTTACGCATTTGTATTTTATTCTTTCTTTTTCAATGAATTCAGTTGGGTTTATCTGTTATCAATACACAACTGCTTTTATTGCGAGTCATTTTTTCTATGGTGATCGTGGCAAGATCTTGATTTTGATAACGCCGTGTATGGTCGTCTTTTATTTGTGGTTTGTCGGTTTTTCTGATGTGGGTAAAGCTTTTTATCTTCCATTATTCGGAGTGGGGATCTTTGTCCTTGATTTTCTTTTATCAAAAGTCAAGCTGATCCGTCCGCAACAGCAATTTTATATGATGTATTTTTTGACCTGCCTGCTCTCACCGCGTTTTTCGATGCTAGTCCATCATACGACGACCTATGACTGGGAAGCGATGTTGGCAGTATTTGTTGGTTCTTTCGTGCTGCTAGGAAGTTTTATGTGGTTGCATCGGTTGATTGAGGGGCAAGAATACCAAGTACTGGCAGAGTTGGCGAATAGTAAGATCGATGCGTTGACCGGCTGCTTCAACTATGGGACCTATAACCACGATCTGCTTCAAGCCGTTTCACAGAAAAAGACTGTGACGATCGCCATGATCGATCTCGATCACTTCAAAAAGGTCAACGACCGTTATGGTCATATCGCCGGAAATGAGCTATTGAGAACTTTCGCCTCACGGACGTCCACTTTTTTAGAGGCGCAATTTGCCGAGACCTTTTCCTTTTATCGTTATGGCGGAGAAGAGTTCTGTGTCGTGATCGAAGGGGATGTCAAAGAACAGACCGTAGCTGCGATGACGACACTGTGTCAAACCATTTCTAGTAGTATGTTTCCTGTCGCTAATTTTGAAAAAGGGACGATGTCTTTGTCTTGCGGCGTTGAAGCGAGCACAGTTTGTCATGGGGATATCTTGGCAGCCGTTGAAAGAGCCGATCAAGCACTCTATCTCGCAAAACAAAGTGGTCGAAACCGGGTGTGCACCTTGCCTGAGACGTAAAAAAATAATGGAAAAATAATTTACACAAATTCACAAAGAATTAAATCTTTATGCACAAAAAGTTAGTAATAATAAAGAAATAATGTTATTTATTTACAAAATATACATTTTGATTATTTTATTTATCTTGAGAATCTTCGCATATTAACAAAAAGATTGAAACTATGTATAATTTCTGGTAAATTATTCTAAATCAAGAGTGATAAAAACTGTCAATAATTAATAGTGATTCTTACTTGATGCTTTGTCCGCTTTTCCAATGAAATGTTTCTGGAATTGTCCCGTCGAATCAGCAAGTAAGGGTTCTTTTTTTTAGAAAGGAAGCACAGGAAATGGCAAATACGCTGGTTGTCAATACACTCGCAAATTTAGGCGCAATTATCATCAATATTTATTTGTTATTCAAAATCAGTGATGGATTCGTTGGCCAAGGGACGTTCAAAGCGAAACAGATCGCAGCGGCGATTGCTTGTGAAACCGTGGTGGGGATGCTGATGATGAATTTCTCTTACGTCGTATACGAAACGCGATTTGACCTGCGCTTCTTGCTTTACGCTTTTTCCATGAAGTATCTGGGATGGAAGGTGACCGTACCGACGATGGTCAATCTAGCGTTAGGGCGTTTCTTGTTTGAAGTATCAAAATCTTCTTGGTTGAACTTATATCTTACGTTTTTTTTGATAGTGACACTGACATTTCTGCATGCTTGGGCCAAACGGCGATTTACTGACAAACAAGAGTTATTCCTATCAATTACCTACTTGATCGCTATCTCCTTTCTTTTTGGTTTTTATCTGACGGGTGATATTCAAAAAACGACCCTAATTTATATAGTTTATGGCATTCTCGCCTATACGTTGGCGTTTTTCCTTTACTCGATAGTAAATGATATGCAGCGCATTTTGGCATTGGTCAAAATCGATGATCTTACGCAGTTGAACAACTTCCGTAAATTTCAAGATGACCGCCAACGCCTAGACACGACCGAGGTGGACTTATCGATCGCTTTGATCGATATCGATCATTTCAAAAATTACAATGACCGTTACGGACACCGTGCTGGGGATGTGATTTTGCAAGAAATCGCTCGTATTTTTTCGACCTACTGTACGGCGAGCAACCCGGTCTATCGCATCGGTGGGGAAGAGTTTGCGATCTTGATCCAAGGAGACGCACAGGCTGCTGCTTATCTCCTCGAAAAAATCCAAAAGCGCATCCGTTACCAAGAGATCATCTTGGATGCAGGCGATTCGGTCAGCATCACGTTGTCGATTGGGATCGCACAACGGCAAAAGGGCGAGTTGCTACAGCAAACACAAGAACGAGCCGATCAAGCATTGTATCGAGCCAAGCGCAGCGGTCGCGACCAACTCTGTCTTTACTGATGGAGTTGGCTTCTTTTCTTTTTTATTTTCAAAAATACTACCTTAAATGAGGAGCGCATATGGAAAATAGTTTAATCATGATTCCTTCGCTAGAACCTGACCACAAACTGCTGGCTCTGGTGGAGAAAATTCGTTTGCATAATCAGCACCTGCCGATTTTGGTCGTGGATGATGGCAGTGGGGCAGCTTATCAGCCTGTCTTTTCGGCATTGGAACAGAAGTTTGGTTGTCAGGTTTTGACCCATCCAAAGAATCTTGGAAAAGGCGCAGCCATCAAAACCGCCCTCACCGAAGTGCTGACAAACCAGCCAGCTGTTGAATTTATGGTGACCATTGATTCGGATGGGCAGCATGAGTATACCGATATGATGGCTTGCTTAGCAAAGGCCCAAGCCCATCCCGACAGTATTATTTTAGGGACCCGATCCTTTGGCAAAGAAGTGCCTTTGCGGAGTAAGTTCGGCAACATTTTGACCCGAAATATCCTACGTTTAGCGACTGGTCTTGCCATCGAGGATTCGCAGACGGGCTTAAGGGTTTTCCCTCGGAAATTCATGACAGATTTGTTGGCGATCTCAGGTGAGCGCTTTGAATATGAAACGCGGATGCTGATCGAAGCCCAGAAACGGGGGTGGCCTATTCTCTCGCAACCGATCGCCACCATCTATATTGAAGAAAATGCCTCTTCCCATTTTCGGGTCTTGGCAGATTCCGTCGCTATCTATAGCGTCTTTTTGAAGTATTTGTTTTCATCTGTGGTCTCCTTTTTTGTCGATGTGATCGCCTATGCGTTATTGATCCATTTCTTGTCTGTCATCGATCTGTCCTCCATCGTGATCGCTTCGTTGGGTGCCCGCTTGATTTCGGCGATCGTCAATTACTACATCAATCGCGAGCTTGTTTTTGGTCAACGGACAAAGAACAGTATGCTGCAGTATTTTTTATTGGTGATCGTACAGATTTTGCTGTCCTCTTTCCTCGTCTACCTGATCTATTTGATCCTGCCGATCGGGGATTCTGTGTTGTTAAAAATAGGCGTCGATTGCCTGCTCTTTTTCTTTAGTTACCATGTGCAAAAAAATGTCATCTTTAAGGAGTGATTGAGGTGGAACAAAAACGTTTGCCTTGGGCGAAAAAAGTCGTTTACTTTCTAGCGTTTGTCTTTTCGCTGATCTATTTATCATGGCGGGGGCTGTATACATTGCCATGGCACGAGTCTTGGTTTGCCCTGCTGTTTGGTTTGCTGCTTTGGGGCAGTGAGATCGTATCGAACTTTACGGGCTTGCTGTTGATTTGGAACAAAAACAAAGCAAAGCCTTTTGAAAAACCGATCGTGCCAGAAGCCGACTATCCGGCGATCGATGTGTTGATTGCTACTCATAATGAAGAAGTGCCGCTTTTATTAAAAACGGTCAATGCGGCAGTTCATATGAAATACCCCGAGCCAAAAAAAGTTCACATCTATTTGTCAGATGACACCAACCGTCCAGAGGTCAAAGCACTGGCAGATAAATTTGGCATCGGCTATATCGGATTGATCGGCAATCAGCATGCCAAGTCAGGCAATCTCAATCATGCATTATCAAAAACCAATTCGCCGCTAGTGGCGACCTTTGATGCAGATATGATTCCTTACTCAGATTTTTTGCTGGAAACAGTGCCATATTTTGTGGCAAATCAGCAGGAACGCCGCAATGACCAGACCATCAAACCGTTGGGCTTTGTTCAAACACCGCAAAGTTTTTACAATGCGGATCTTTTTCAGTACAATCTTTTTTCAGAAGCGGCGATCCCTAACGAGCAGGACTTCTTTTCCAGAGAAGTCAATGTTTTGAACAACGCCCATGATACCGCTATTTATACAGGTTCCAATACGGTGATTGCACGAGAAGCGATCGAAGCCGCTGGCGGATTTCCGACGGACACGATCACGGAAGATTTTGAATTAGGCGCCTTGATCAATTGCCAAGGTTATCGCAGTTTATCAACACTGCAGCCAATGGCCAGCGGTCTGTCTCCAATTGATATCCCAAGTGCCTTAAAGCAGCGGATTCGCTGGGGAAGAGGAGTGGTCCAAAGTGTCCACAATCTCCATCTTTTTAAGAATAAGACGTTGTCTTTGGCGCAAAAAATGGTTTTCTTAAACAGCTATTTGTATTGGTGGTCGTTTCTACGACGGCTACTATTTATTTTCGCGCCGATTTTGTACACCGTCTTTAATGTAAGGGTCGTAGAGACAAACTTTTGGGTCTTGCTGCTGTTTTGGCTGCCAAGCTATACGTTCTTGCATTTGGCGATGCAGGATTTGAGCAGTGATATTCGAACGCAGCGTTGGGGCGAGATCCAGGAAACGATTTTTGCACCTTACCTAGTGATTCCTGTCTTTTTGCAAGCCATTGGCATCAAAGAGACCCGCTTCAAGGTGACTAATAAAGCAGCAACTCAGTCTAAAAAAGACTTGTTGTTTGTGGTGCCGCATTTGTTGCTGTTGATTTTGACGATTATCGGCTTAGTGAAGTTTAATTACGGCAAATTCGGCTCAGAGATTTTCTACGGCAGTGTGTTGACCTTCTGGCTGCTGACCCATTTCTTTAACTTAACCTTTGCGGTCTTATTTTATCTCGGTCGCCCGATTTATCGAACGACGGAACGGTTCAGAGCCCATTATCCTGTTGAAGTTTCCGACCAAGACGCCAGCTATTCTTTGATGACAGAAAATATCTCAGAAAATGGCTTGTCCTTCGTTTCTGACGTTCCTCTTTATTTTCCGCCAGATGCGCCGCTGACTTTTAAAATCACCCGTAATGGCTACCAAGCAGAGATGACTGGAAATATTGTCCGCGTCTTTTCTGGAAAAGATCGTTGGGTCTATGGCGTTGCTTTAAACCAGTTGACAGAAAAAGATTACTTAGCCTATCTGCAGATCATTTATGATGGCTTCAATCAAAGCCTGCCGGTTCTGCGGGATCCGTGGATGACCTTCTTTGACAGTCTTTTTGAAAATCTCGGTAAGCATCTGCTGCAAGCCAAACAAAAGCCATTGCCGCCTCAACGAGTGCCCATACTGACCATTGATCAAAAATGGCACTTTGATGAAGGAACCTATGCGGTCACAACATTTGGTTTTGATCAGTTCACGTTGGCAAAAACAGAGGAGGTCGAGATGCCGGTCCATCTAAACTTACCGATCAGTAATCTTGTGCTTCACGCTGAAAAAGCGACGCTTCAGCCAAAAGAAAATCAAGTGATATATCAAGTAAGCAATCTTTCAGAGCTGCGTTCCACAGTAGCCCTCCAAGAATGGGTAGACAGCTTGCTGAGAAAGGAGGCAGACGATGATCGAGATCCTGCTGCGATTTAGTCTATTTGGTTTATCATTAGCTGGCTATGCCTATCTTTTTGTACGAGTTTGCCATTTTCCTAAACACATCAGCTGGATCGCTGCTTGCTGTTTGCCGATCCTCGTTCTTTCCTTTGTCGCATATGGTCCCAAAGGATGGTTGATCTGGGGGGCCTGGGTTTTATTTGGTCTTGGCTTACTATTATGCGTTTGGCGTTTTTGGCAGGAGCGCTATCAGGTGCATTGGGGCTTGCAAGAGCCCATCATGCTGTGGTTTTACGGCTATTTTGCTTTGTTCGTTTTAACATTGCTTCACAGTCATTTGACCCACTATGACAACTTCTCCCATTGGGCGACGATCGTTAAATTCCTTTATACGCAGGGACAATTGCCAACGGCAGCCGATGCCATCATCAGTTTTACTTCCTATCCTTTAGGCAGCTCGCTATTTGTTACTTATACAGCGATCATCGTTGGCTATCATGAGAATGTCTTGCTGATTGGTCAATTGATTTTGATTTTCTGTAGTCTGTATAGTTTTTTTGCGATTATTCGTGATCCGAAAAGAAAGCTGGCTTTTGTCTTGGTCTTCACCAGCATGGCCGTATTCAATTATTTTAATATTGCGATTCGAATGAATAATTTGCTGGTAGACTTCATTCTTCCCGTTTTAACTTTGGCAGGCATCGCCGGGTTATTTTCCTTAAAAGGCAAAGTGCTGCCTTCAATCAGCTACTTTCTTTTGATTGGTGCCTCTCTTGATTTGGTCAAAAATAGCGCCGTCTTTTTTCTGCTGATTTTAGGCGGCTATTTACTAGTCTGCTTATGGCAAGCTTCGATTCGTTGGCGACAACGACTAGGATTGATGATTGTAGGGTTAGCTACCATTGGGCTATCTGTCCTGCCGGCGATTCTTTGGAACTTGCATGTCAAAGCGAATTTTCCAAAATCGAAGCATGAAGTCAGCGTGACCGCTTATAAACAGATTTTTGGTGAAAAGGATTCGCAGATACTGCAGCAGATTACGGATGTTTTTGTCAAAACCATCACGGATATTGCGACGATCTCCACGCAAGGGATTCTCTTGATCCAGGTCATCCTGTTGGGCAGTTGGCTATTTGTCCGATTAATCATGAAAAAACGCAATCCATTTTTAAAAGAACTGCTGTTGATCGATGGTATCATTGTGGGATATTATTTAGGAATCTATGCCATGTTCTTGTTCTCGATGCCCACTGATGAAGCACTGTCTTTGGCAGGGTTCGATCGCTATGCCTCAAGCATCGTGATTTTAGCACTTGGCTTAATGACCTTTTTCATGGTCCGAGGCATTGATCATTTGTATCATGAACAAGCGATCGATCGGCGAAACTACCGTAGCTTTGCCAGTTTGACCACAAAAAAAATCTATCAATACAGCACCTTGATTCTGCTATTTTTTGCGACATTGCTGATCCTTTCAGAAAATAATGGCATGCGTTATACCAATCGTGAATATGCTGATTCGATTCCAGCACAGGTTTCAGCCGTTACTGGCGATCACTTTGACCTGAACCAGAAAAAATATTTGGTGGTCAGTACCAACAAAGAAGCAGTAGACAGCTACTTAGTTGGCTATGTCGGCAAATATTACTTGTTTTCACCCAATGTCGATGGCCGAGAGAATTTCCTCTTATCAGATGCAGATTTTCGCACGCTATTAAAGCAATACGATGAAGTCGTCGTCCTAGAAGAGCACTATACCTTTAATGCCATGACGAAGAAGCTAACAGGCAAGACCTTTGCCCCTGGTGTCTATTCGGTGGCGGAGGTGTTGGGGCAATAAATGAAGGAATTTCTCAAGCGCATCTCCTTATTAGAGAATCAATAGTAAAAATACCAATGAAACAGACGTATCGTTTGTTCATTGGTATTTTTTTCTGTTCCCACTGAGTAATATCCTCTATACTATGAAAATACCAAAGGATATGTAAATAATCTGGATTAAACGAAAGGGTACACATGAATAAAAAAACGGCGCAATATTTTCAGTGCCTATGATTTACTGTAATCAATGCAGTAAAAGTAAGTGTTTTCATTTTTTTGAGAAACAGCTACCATTAGAAATGTAGACGAGGTGAAAGTTTCATGATCAGTGAACGGGAAAAAGCAATTATTCGATATCTCTTAGAGAATGGACCAACAACGGTTGCTAAAATTGGGTTGCATATGTCGCTTTCGCAAAAGACAGTTTCGCAATCGCTAAAGAGAATTGATGAATTTTTGCAGGAAACAGCAATAAGGCTTGTTCGCAAACCTAGAGTAGGTGTATTTCTTGATGGCGATTCAGCTGAAATTCTAAAGTATCTTGATGGGAACGAGGAATCAAACTTACCGACGAGCAAAAAAGATCGTATTCAGTTTCTTTGCTTTGAAATACTGAAACAAAAAACGTATTTTACGCGTCAACAACTGCAAGATGCACTCTACATCAGTAAATCAACTTTAGAAAATGACATGGGGCAGGTAAGCGAGATCTTTCGTCATTTTAACGTTACGATTGAAGTTTTACCGGGGAAGGGTTCCTTTTTGAATTTGTCAGAACAAGAAAAACGTCGTTTAGCATTTGATTTGATCTACTATTTCTGGGGTGGAAATTGGAAAATAACACAAGAGCAGCAACGCTATTTGCATTCGATTCAAGGAATTCCTCAGTTTGTTAATGATTTTATTGACCTGACAAAAATTTCTTTAGTTGATACGCTCTTACAAGAGTATTTGAAAAAAGAACAAATTACGCTTAATGATGCTGCCTATCACTCACTATTGCTTCATCTAATCATCATGATTGATCGGGTCAAAGAGAAGAATTATCTGACTTTCGAAGAAAGAAGCCATCCTTTGATGGAGAATAGAGCTTTTTATCGATTTATCGCATCAATAGAAGAAACGTTTTCTCTGTCGTTGCCAGTTTCGGAAGTTCATTATATTTCGCTTCATATCTATGGGGATTCGTTGATGAAGAAGAATGACTCCGATGATTTTCTTGATGAAACGATACGAAAATTGATTCATGAGACGATCTCCCTACGCAATGAAAGTCTTTTGTTAGGATTGGTATCACATATCAAAGAAGCTATTTATCGCATTCAAAAAGGATTAGTCATTCATAACCCGTTTCTAAATGATGTGAAGAAGAATTTCCCTTTGTCTTTTGAGGAAGCGCTTCGATTAGCTCATGCCTTAAATTGGCAGTTTTCGATTTCGATCCCCGAAGATGAGGTTGCTTTTCTGGCCGTACACATCCAAGTGATGAAAGAACAGCGAGAAGAAAAACAACCGCAGAAAGTGAGTGTCTTATTAGTTTGTAGCAGTGGGAAAGGCACTTCACAACTATTAGCTGCTCGCATTCGGAGAAATTATGAGCAAATCGATATTTCCAGAATTCTTTCTATTCAAGAGTTGATTCAGACCAATATTTATGAGGACTTGATTTTATCGACAGTGGATTTAAAAATCGATTCGATTCCAACAATCAATGTTTCACCTGTACTGAATAAAGATGAGCAGCGAAAAATAGAAACCTTTTTAAAAAATGTCGAAGAAAAGCAAAATGGTTCTTTCAGTCAGTTTGCGAAACTGATTCACGAGGACTTGATTTTTTTAGATCATCATTTTGAAAATTATCAAGAGGTGATTACATTTATTGGAGAGCAGTTGGTTACTCGTGGGTATGTGATCGAGGAAATGATTGATTCTTCCCTAAAAAGGGAACAGCTTTCCTTTACTTCTTTTGGACGATTCGCAACGCCTCATGGGACGCCAGAATACGTGAAAAAATCAGCGATTGTATTTTTACGTCTTAATAATGAGATCCACTGGGGAGAAACAAAGGTGAAATATGTCTTTTTCATCTGTATCAAGGATGAAACTGTACAAGACCTTGAGGAAATCTATGACACGATGCTTAATGTGATGGAATCAGATGAACGAACCTTCCTCCTTAAAGGGACGAAAGATGAATTAAAAAAGTATTTACAAGGGGGAACATAAAATGAATATAGAAACACTACTACCTTTTGAACATATTGTTCTTGGTCTAGAGGCAACCACTAAAGAAGAAGTGGTCCGTCAATTAGCAAAAATATTAGTAATTGAAGGAATCGTTCAATCCGAAAATGAGTATGTTCAATCAGTCATGGAAAGAGAAGATCACTCGACCACAGGAATAGGCAATAATATAGCTATCCCTCATGGAAAAAGTCGTGCAGTTTCTGAACCCGCAATCGTTTTTGCTCGGTTAAAGGCACCATTAGAATGGCAATCTTTAGATGATGAACCGGTAACGGTTGTGATTATGCTTGCTATTCCTGAAGAACATCAAGGAGACACCCATTTACGGATTTTATCAGAAATTGCCATGAAATTGATGGATGAAGACATCACAGAAGCGCTGAAAAGCGAAACAGATAAAGAGATTATCGCGAAATTATTAAGCGAATAAAATGGAGAAAAGGGGAAAGACGAATGAAGAGAAAAATTATTGCAGTAACGGCGTGTGCCACAGGAGTTGCTCATACCTTTATGGCGGCACAGGCGCTAAAAAAAGCAGCAGCGAAACGTGGCGATTTAATCAAGGTTGAGACACAAGGAGCAACAGGTATCGAAAATGAATTGAACGAGCGGGATTGTCAAATTGGGGAAGTCGTGATTTTTGCCGTTGATACGAAAGTGAGAAATGAGGAGCGTTTCAATGGCAAAATGATTCTCAAAGTCCCGGTAGCAGCCCCTATAAAAAACGCAGAAAAAGTAATTGAAGATGCATTAAAGCTGATTGATCAATAAAGAGGAGGAAAATCAGATGAAAAAGTTGGCAAGTGAAATGAAAAATCATGTTTTAACAGGAATATCTTATATGATTCCTCTAGTGATTGCCGGAGCAGTTATCATGGCGATTTCTCGAGTAGGTGGATCAATATTTGGGATTGTTGATATTTGGGACGCCTCTCATGGAGAAAGTGCGAATACGATTATCCGATTACTCCATAGTTTAGATGGATTCGGTGGCATTGCGTTAGGACTGATGTTTCCCGTAATATCGGCATTTATTGCTTATTCGATTTCCGATAAGCTAGGGATTGCCCCTGGTCTTGTTGGAGGTATGTTAGTAAAAGACATTAACGCAGGCTTCTTAGGCGCAATTGTTTCAGGGTTGATCGCTGGGTACATCTGCTTGTGGATCAAAAACCATATCAAACTGCCAAAATCGATGGCATCGGTAGTTCCAGTGTTCTTAGTTCCTGTTTTAGGTACTTTAGTCACTGTCCTACTTGTGAACTATGTGATCGGTACACCATTTGCAGCTATCAATGTGGGCTTAGAGTCATGGTTGAACGGATTGAGTGGCGGAAATGCGGTCGTGATGGCGGCAGTTGTAGGGGCAATGGTTGGATTTGATCTTGGAGGGCCAGTAAATAAGGCAGCTGTGACAACCGCGATGGCTTTATTGACAAGTAACGTTTATGCACCAAACACTGCAGCACAAGTGGCGATTATCATTCCGCCAATTGGTTTAGGATTAGCGACTGTTTTTGCAAAGAATAAATACAATAACGAACTAAAAGAAGCAGGAAAATCGTCGATCATTATGGGACTAGTAGGTATTTCAGAAGGAGCGATCCCATTTGCGGTGGAAAATCCACTAAAAGTGATCCCAGTGAATATGATTGGTTCAGCGATTGGTTCTGCAATGGCTGTAGGTCTAGGAGCTGTCAATACAGCGCCAATCTCTGGTTTTTATGGTTGGTTCACCGTAGAAAAATGGCCACTGTATGTTTTATCGATTGCTACTGGCTCATTATTCATTGCGATTTGTACAAGCTTGCTACGTTCAAAAGATGCGGGGAAAGAAACAGATGCCACGATGGAAGAGTTTGACGAAGCGGCTTGGGAAGAGCAGTGGGAAGCATAGCTATGACAAATGTACACATAGTAAACCACACCCATTGGGATCGTGAATGGTATTTTACTTCGATGGACTGTGTCGTTTTGAGTGACCAATTATTTAGTGATGTACTAAAAGAACTAAAGAGGCAACCGACTGCATCTTTCGTGCTAGATGGACAACTGTCTATTCTGGACGATTATTTAGAACTCTATCCTGAGCGCTTGACTGAGGTCAAAGAGTTGATCGCCAATGGTCAATTGTTCATCGGGCCTTGGTACACCCAAACAGATGCCTTTTTCGCTTCTGGTGAGTCCATCATTCGAAATGCCATGATTGGTATATTTGATAGCAAAAAATATGGCAGCTATATGCCGATCGGTTATTTGCCAGATACATTTGGTTTTAATGCTCAAATGCCAACCATATTGAACGAAGTTGGACTTGATAACATTATCTTTTGGCGAGGCATCGATTTAGGGGAACAGGTCAAATCCCCTTACTTTAAATGGACGAGTTTAAGTGGGCGAGGTTCACTGTATGCGGTGAATTTTCCTCAAGGATATGGTGCACAGCAGCAATTGGAGCCAACGAGCAGTTATGTAGATGGCAGACTCGATAGAGGTGTTGATTTTATTAAGAGCTACGCGAATGAACCTGAAATCTTGATTCCAACTGGAAATGATCAGTTAGGCATTGTTTCTGCCATAGAAGAAAAACTAACGAAAATCAATCAGCTTGGAAAATACAAGTATCAATTGAGCACCTATCCAGCATTTATGGAGATCGTCCGTCAAAAAGAACTGGAAGTTTATCAAGGAGAGTTTCGTGCACCGGTGTTTGCACGGGTTCACAAAACGATTGGTTCTGTACGAATGGATCTGAAACGTGAGATTTTTCGATTAGAAAACAAATTAGTTTTAGAAATTGAACCAATGTTAGTTATTGCGAAAGATTTAGGGATCGAATTAAGCAATCGCTTGCTAATGAAAGCTTGGAAAAAGTTATTTGAATGTCAAGCCCATGATAGTTTGGCAGGCTGTGTATCAGATAGTGTTGCACAAGATATCAGTCATCGGTTAAAAGAAATCAGTGAGATTTGTGAGAGCATTGAAAATTTGATTTTAAAAAGAATCAGTGAAGGACTCGCTTTACAAGCCAACCAATTTCTGATTCTTCATCCAACACCAGTGCCATTTCAAGGAGAGAAATTAGTTAAGATCGTATCCAGAACCAACAATATCAAGGTTATTGGAGCTGATTCATCTGTACTTGAAGCAGTGTATATCCCAAGCAGGAAAAATATTATGGAAGAAACTCCGGCTGCCAACCGTTTTATTGAAGAAGAGGGGTATTATCTGTTAACCGTTCAAGTGACCTGTGCCTTTTCAGGCCTTGGTTATCAAGTCCTTACATTTGAAGAGCAAGAGACAACTCCCGAATCGTCTTTAGATCAAAACACATGGATTAGAAATGGAAAATACATGCTTTCCTTTGAAGACGGCCACCTGATTTATTCAGATGGAAAACAACAGATCGTGGATTTCTTGTCGATCATCGATGATAGTAATGCCGGTGATACGTATGACTATTCGCCTATTTTGAATGATCAACCGATCACGCTTCGTTTTGCCAGCTGCAAAGGGAAGCAAGAAACATTGGCTTTGGAAGGAAGTTTACAGCTACCGTATACGATCGAAGAACGGATGAAAGGAATCGCCACCAAAACATTCGATTATACATTGACCCTCCAACTGACAAAAAATGGTGAGGTAAACGCAAAGCTACGTTTTAAAAATACGCTTTTAAATCATCGGATTCGAGTGAAAGCTCGATTAAACAAGCCGATAGAAAGAGCGGTTGCGGCCATTCAATTTGGCTATCTTGAAAAAAGAAATCAAACACTGGAAAATTGGCAAGAAAAATATGCAGAAAAACCTGTCAATATTGAACCATTTGAAAAACAAGTGGTTGTTTATGATCAAGAGAACGCCCTCGTTTTTTATAGCGATCAGAGCAAAGAGTATGAATATATCGATGACTCCTTATATGTAACGGTACTAGCTACAACCGACTCTTTAGGAAAACCAGATTTGTTGTATCGACCAGGTCGTGCTTCTGGCGATACAACCAAAAAGGGACATATTATGATGGAAACACCTCTTGCTCAAATGGAAAACTATGAGATGGTCTTCGATTTTTCCCTAAGGGTCGCATCAACAGCTATTTCTGAAGAGTTGTTGGCTACTTGGAAAACTGTTAAAGAACAGCCATCGATTTCTTATCAATTGCAAGATTTGAATTACTTTATTTATCGTATAGACAATAAAATTCAAAAGCACATTGATCCATTATCTCTGACCGACATGTCTCTTTCTTTGTTGTCTTGCAGCTTAGAACCAGGTGTGGGAGTCAGTGCGCTCCATAATGCGTATTACTCTGAGGGAATCGTTGTCCGTTTCGTCAATTCAACGAACAAAGAACGTCCTCTTGAGCCCAAAAAATTATTTAATGGGTACGAATATCAGCGAATCAATGCCTTAGAAGAACCGCTTGAAGCGGATCATATCATCCACGCTTATGGAGTAGCAACCTATTTATTAACTAAAAACTAGGAATAAAGAACACAAAATTTGTCGAGAAGGAATTGCTTCTGTAACGTTTTCCTCTACAAGATTTTGTGTTCTCGCTTTTTTACAATATTTAGAAGGAGTTTTTATGTCCGTACAACTTTTATTGCTTGCCTCACTGCCTGCACTAGGATGGGGCTTAATGCCAATCGTCGCTAAATTGATGGGAGGAAAATCAGAGGAACAACTGCTAGGAACAACAATCGCAGCCTTGATTTTCGGTAGTGTATTTGGTTTCTTGAATCAAGTGAGTTATGCCATGGTGCCATTTTTCATCAGTTTATTATCTGGGGTTTTTTGGGCTTGCGGACAATACTTCCAATTTCTCGCTTTGGAGAAAGCGGAGGTTTCTAAAGTAATGCCCGTCTCCGTCGGGACCCAATTATTATTTGTTACATTAGCATCTGGCTTCTTTCTCAAAGAATGGACAGATTTAACGACTGTAATTTTCTCAATCATGGCATTAGGAGTCATTCTAACAGGTGTTTTCCTTGTAACTAAGACAACTCATCAGCAAACAGGCTTAACACAGCAAGTACTTCTTTATCTATGTTGTTCTTCAGCTTTTTTGATGCTATATGTGACAGTCACTGGTCTGTTTCAGATAAGTGGCGCACAGATTTTCTTGCCTCAGGCAGTAGGGATGTTTCTCGGGGGAAGCGTAATTTCCTTGAAAAGTAAGCAACAGTTGCGTTTCCGCAAAATAATCCACAATTTAGGTACTGGTAGCACATGGGTTATCGCGAATACTTCGTTATTCGCTGTATCGTCTTCTTTAGGTGTAGGCGTAACCTATTCATTTTCTCAAATGAGCTTACTTGTTGCTACTTATGGAAGTATTGTCCTCTTAAAGGAACAAAAAGTTGGCAGAGAAAAGCAATTTGTAGCTCTTGGTAGCTTGCTCTATATTATTGGTGTATTAGGGATGAGTTGGTTGAAATAACTTTGCACCTGAGCAATTTTAGTTAGTGATCAATAAAGTAGCAGATAACAGTTTAACCAATAAAGAACTTATCTTAAAAATCAAAGAGTGGGTAACCACTCTTTTTTTTGTTTAGAACATGAATATTTAACTTATACCACATTTTTTTATTTAAGCAAGTAGCGACATAGAATCATTTTTTCTTTTTTGGCGTATGCCCATAATACAGTTTGTATTTTTTATAGAAAAAAGTGATATTGGTGAAACCTGCTTCAGCCGCACATTGGGTGATTGGTTTGGTGGAGGAAGCAATTAAGTTGTGGGCGAGATTCAATTTCTTTTCGATAATCAATTCGGTCAAATTTTTACTAGTTTCTCGTTTGATCAATGCACTTAAATAGGAAGGAGAATAGTTAAAAAGGGTGGCGAGTTTTGGCAAAGTAACCGTTTGGAAGTTCTCTTCGATATAGGTCAAGATCGCTAGAATGTGCTGTTTTTTTGCCGCTTCTTGCTTGTTGGTCTGATAGTCGAACTCACGTACGAGAAAAGTGAAAAGAATGGCTATTAGATTGCTGATGATTCGTTTACTACCAATGGCTTTTTCATAAGTTTCTTTCAGCATTTCTTGAATCACAGCATGGATCCGATCATCTTTATTGTTCTTAAAGACAATATATTGGTCATGCGCGTGCTTGTCTGACAATGCAGTCAGAACAAAATCAAGCACGACCCCTTCATTAAACTGTTCTCGACTAATCAATTGAGCGAAATAATCCCGCTTGATCAAAAGATTGATCAAAACATCGTCTTCACCAGTCATTTCAATCGAATGGGGAATTCCGGTATCAATCAGACAAATTTGTCCTTTTGTCAGCGTAACTTTCTGATCATCGATCAATTGGGTGCATGTTCCTGAGTAGATATAATTTAATTCGATAAAACTGTGGTTATGATAAGGAACTGGACTGAAGCGGCTTTGCTTTAACAGAGTAAAGTTTTCTTGTTCTTCCATCAGATTATCGAATAAGTAAACTTGTCGGCCATTGATCATCACTTTTTCCAGCTGTTGATAATAGTCAGAAAGGTGGTTTGGATGGTCTCTGTGATAGCATTCCCGCTCAGATAACTGAAAAAGCTTTTTTTCCATTTCTTCGGTTGTCATTATGATCTCCTCCTTTCGTAAATCTAAAAATGTGATAATTATCTGCAAAGAAGATGACATTGTTTCAATCTGCAGAATTGCTTATGATACATTTGAAAGCGTATTTATTATGATTTTAAATGAAGTTGAATGAGAAAGAAAGAGGAATTTGTATGAAAAAGATAACGAATTTATTGAACGAAAAATATGATAATCATATTTTTCCGTTTTTATGGATGCATGGAGAAGAGAAGGAGACGATTCAAACTTACATCAATAAAATTTACGAAGCCGGCATCCGATCTGTCTGCATCGAATCACGCCCTCATGAAGAATTTTTGAAAGCGCAATGGTGGGACGAGTTGGCGATCATCATTGAAGAGTGTGAAAAAAGACAAATGACACTTTGGATTTTGGATGACAAGCACTTTCCAACAGGCTACGCCGCAGGAGAAATTGAGAAGAATCATCGACATTTGCAGAAAGAATTTTTGAATTTTCGACAATTTGATTTTGTAGGCCCAAAAAAGAATGCTGGAATTATGTTGGATTGGTGTTTCAATGCAGAGCGACCGAATATTTTGAATTCCGAAGGGGAAACGGTTAACGAGAGTGGCAAATCATTTTTTTCTGCTGAAATCATCAGCGCCGTTGCGGTCAAAAAAACTGGATTTAAGCAGATCAGCGAGGAGGAGTGGATCGACCTTACAGACTCAATGATTGATGAGACATTGTATTGGTCTATTCCTGAAGGAGAGTGGAGTATCTTTGTCTTTTACACGACACAAGAAGGAGGGGAAGCTTCGACACAAGGGTACTTGAATCCTTTGGTACCAGAAGCAACGGATGTTTTGCTGGAAACGGTTTATCAAAGTCATTATCAACACTTTGGAGAGAAATTTGGCACAACGATCCAAGGATTTTTCTCAGATGAACCGCGGTTTGGGAATATCAAGGGTCCTGATGCAGTCCTTGGAAAAGTAGATATGCCATTGCCGTGGCGGTATGATTTGTTGACTTTGTTAGCAAACCAGCTAGCCATATCTGAAACTGAGCTGCGAGGGCTGTTGCCGGCTCTCTATCGTGGTGAATCAAAACAGACGGCTAAGATTCGTTACAATTATATGTCGTTGGTTTCTGAGCTATATAGTCAACACTTTTCTCAGCGGATCGGACGCTGGTGTCGGGAACATAAGGTCGACTATATCGGACATGTGATTGAGGATAACAATGCCCATGCACGTTTAGGCTATGGGGCAGGTCACTTCTTTCAATCGATGAAAGGACAATCGATGGCAGGGATCGATGTCGTTTTGCATCAATTGATGCCGCAACAAAATGACGGATACTTTGAAGCCATGACATCTACTGGCTGGGATGGCGAATTTTTCCATTACGCATTAGGGAAAATGGGGGCATCTTTAGGAAACTTAGACCCTGTGAAACAAGGTCGAACGATGTGCGAAGTATTCGGTGCATATGGTTGGTCAGAAGGAACCAAACTGATGAAATGGCTAACCGATCACATGCTGGTGCGAGGGGTCAATCATTTTGTCCCTCATGCTTTTTCAATGAATGACTTTCCTGATGCCGATTGCCCGCCACACTTTTATGCGCAAGGCCATAATCCACAATTTGAGGGCTTCAAACAGCTGATGACGTATATGAATCGTTTGAGTTATCTATTTAGCGACGGGAAACATCAAGCGGATATTGCTGTGCTGTACCATGCTGAAGCGGAGTGGGCAGGCGCTTATATGCCGATTCAAAAAGTTGCTCGTGAACTGATGGAACATCAATACGAATTTGAAATCGTTTCGGTTGAGATGATGCTTGATGCGCAATTTACGGATCAAACGTTTGTCATCAATGAGTATGCCTTTCAAACACTAGTCATTCCATATACTGAGCGAATGTCTGGTCCATTGATCAAAAAGCTGACAGCTCTCGCAGAATCTGGAATTCAAATTATTTTTGTTGAGGAAATGGTGAAAGAAGCCCTTGAACAAACTCTGCTTACCCATGAACTGCGGCTTCTCGCTCGCCTTACGGAAGTAACACCGCTCACAGCACTTACTGATAACGTTGGCTTGAAGGTACGGGATCGTTTAGAAACATCAAAAGCTCTGCCGTATTTGCGCTACTATCATTATCAGCAGCAGACAGATGAAATATTCATGCTTTTCAATGAAAATGACAGTGAATCGCTGCAGTTTCAGGCTGTTTTTCCTGCTAAGAAGCCTTTAGTTCAATATGATCCAGTAGAAAATAAACTGAAACCTGTGTCATATAAAAATGGCAGCTATGAGATTCATTTAGCACCAGCAGAGAGTATGATTCTTTTTGAAGCTACCTCGGAACAACCATTGCGTATTGATAGAAGCAAACCAGTGAAAGAAGTTCATCTAAACGATCAGCCATGGCAAGTCACTTTCGAAGGAATCGGGAAAGAGCAAGCGGTAGTTGCCTGTCAAAAACAATATTCGTCATTGCCTTTACTGGGAGTCGGTGATGACTTCAGTCGGTTTAGCGGGAAAATCACTTATACCGTGGACTTCCTTAAAGCAGCAGGAGAGGTTTTATTAAGTATTGAAGATGCTTCAGAAGTTGTGACTGTTTCAGTGAACGGTCATTGTGTAGGCACAAGAATCAGTACACCGTATACATTTGAGTTGACGGACCTGCTTCAAGAAACGAATAATTCCATCCAGATTGAAGTGATCAATAATTTAGGTCGCAGTATGCGGGATTATCTTTCACAGTTTGTCCTGTTCGAGCCTTTGGGGATCACTGGCGAAATCAAACTTTTTATTGAGGAGGAGCAAAAATGAACAACCAGCAGTTGGCAACAGAGGTTTTAAAGGAAATTGGTGGAAAAGCCAATATCGAATCGGTGACCCATTGCGTCACACGTCTACGTTTTGTATTGCATGATACAGATACCCCAAGTAAGGAGACCATTGCTAGTCTTGACGGAGTGATTTCAGTCGTTGAACAGGGCGGACAGTACCAGATCGTTTTAGGAAATCGTGTAAACGATGTCTATGAAGCGGTCCTGCAACAAGTCGGCGAATTAATAGAAGACACTACCCATGAAAAAACAAAAAAATCTCTTTTTGATCAGTTTACCTCCACGATTTCAGGGATTTTCACGCCAGCTTTAGGCGCTATGGCTGCGTCAGGAACGATCAAAGGGATCTTGACGATTTTATCAGTAGCAGGCATTTTGTCAGAAACTTCGGGAACCTATATCGTTTTGTATGCATTGTCTAATGCTTTCTTTTACTTCATGCCAATCTTATTAGGTGCTTCGGCGGCAAATTATTTTAAATTAAACAGCTATGTCGGAATGTTGATTGGGGCATCATTGATCTATCCTACTTTGCTGCCGTATGCGACAGAAGGTAGTTTGACCTTTTTGTCGATTCCCGTGAATATGATGGACTATACTTCTTCCGTTTTTCCGGCAATCATTGCTGTCTGGGTGGCAGCCAAAATCAATGGCTTCGTTCAGAATTGGCCGTTGAAAGATTTGCGATTCATGGTACAGCCTCTTATCGTGTTACTAGTTTCTGTCCCCTTTGCCTTGCTGGTCGTTGGTCCAATTATATCCAACTTATCAAGTCTACTGGCAACGCTTGTTAATAATGTTTATCACTTCAGTCCGGTTTTGGGCGGGCTGGTGATTGGGGGACCATGGATCTTGATGGTCATGTTCGGATTGCATTGGGCATTCATTCCAATTTTTCTTAACAACATGGCGATGCAAGGATTCGATCCTGTGATGGGTCTGCTCTTAGCGAACCAAATGGCAATGGCTGGAGCTGTCGTGGCGGTTGGTCTACGAACGAAAAACGATAAAACGAAAGCACTCGCATACTCAACAGGTCTGACAACCCTGATTGGTGTCAGTGAACCAGCATTGTACGGAGTATTACTTCCTTATAAACGTCCGTTGATCGCTGCTGTCATCGGTGGAAGTTTAGGTGGTGTTATTGCAGGATTTATGCAGACAGTGCAGTATTCTTTTGGTGGTTCAGGATTGTTGGGTATTCCTTTGATTATCAATCCAGCAGGAATCGATGGTGGATTTTATGGTGGGATTGCTTCGCAGGTAGTAGGGCTTGTTGCGGCATTTCTAATCACCTATTTTTGGGGAATTGTAGAACCTGAAAAAAGGAAAGCAGTCAATTCAAAAGAGCCAGTGAATACAAAAATCAATTTTCAAGAAGTCGTTCAAGGAGAAGTCGTTCCCTTAACAGAGGTTCCTGACAAAGTTTTTTCAGAAGGCTTGATGGGGCAAGGGAAAGCAATCAAACCACAATCAAACACCTTTTATGCCCCTTTTGATGGCGTGGTCACTGCTTTATTTCCAACAAAGCATGCGATCGGCTTGACCAGTGATCAAGGCGTTGAACTTTTGATCCATATCGGTGTTGACACAGTAGAGCTAGAGGGAAGGCACTTTACGACCCTTATTGAAGCAAATCAAGCAATCAAAAAGGGCCAGCCGCTGATAAAAGCCGATCTCGCAGCTATCCAAGCAGAGGGATATGCGACCATTACGCCAGTTGTGGTAACGAATGCGTCAGCATTTGAGAAGATCATGAATGAAAAAGAGTCACTTATTGTTGCCAACTAAAACCTTAGATTCAATGAAAAGAAACATGAAATCAGTGAATGATTTCATGTTTCTTTTTTACCGTCCATTCTCCGTTTGTCGATAATCACTAGGTGAAATGCCGACTTTTTTCTTGAATAAACGGCTGAAATAGGAGGTGTTTTCGATGCCGATCGCCAATGAGATCTCTTTGATGGAAAGACGAGAATAGCGCAAAAGGTCTTTCGAGTAAGAGATGCGTTTGCTGATCTGGTACTCGATGGGGGGTAAGCCCATGTATTTGGAAAACTCCTTGACGATTTGATACTTATTGATATGGTACCTTTCCTCCAAAGATTCCAAGGTGATCCCTTGACGGAAATCCTCTTCTAGCTGGTCACGTATCTGCAAAATATAAGGCGGGATCTCACTATCCGAAAAATCGAGATGATATTTTTGCAGGAGCAGTTCATTGAGTAGCTGATGGATCAAAACAGAGCTTTGGAAGGCAGTTTTCGCATTTGGTTCTGGCTGTAACATTAATAAATCTTGTAAGACCAAATGGATCGGATTTTGGCGGCTGCTGGCAGGATTTGTGTGAAAAACTGGACTGCCATTTTTGAGAAATTCATCATAAAACGCTGCGACGTTGGCGCCATATAGATGGATCCAGTCCATTTCCCAGGGTTCTTGACTAACGGTGTGGTAGTACTGATAGTCTAGGCAGTCGATAAAAAACACATCACCTGCTTTTAATTGATAGCTTTTTCCTTTGTAGCGCAATTCACCGCAACCGGACAATGTATATTTGATCAAATAAGAAGGCAGGTTCTCTCGTTCTGTAAAGTAAGGTTTGCTGGCTTTGAAATAGCCGATTTCTTGAATGTAATAGAAAAGTTCACGCTGCTTTTGGGTTGAAGTATTGATGTAACGCAGTGAATCGGTTGACCATGAGTGGTTGGCTTTTTCCCAGTAATCCATCGGATCCTCCTTTTTACCAAGATTGTGCAAGTCTTTATCAAAATTGTGTGATGAAACTCGTTGATTGTCAAGCTAAAATTGAGTAATCAAGAATGAATCAGTAAATTGTAATCGATTTATTTTTAAACAAGATAATGAAAGGTGGAGACCAGTGAACACATTTATCGCAATCGATATCGGCGCATCAAGCGGTCGTCTGATGTTGAGCCGTTGGGAAAATGAGCAGATCACTTTAGAAGAGATCCATCGCTTTAAAAACGGCTTTCGTCCCCATGAAGGCTTTGACCGCTGGGCGATCGATTATTTGATCCAAGAGATTTTAGTAGGACTGCAAAAAGTGAAACAAGCCGGTATCAATGACTGCTTCGTCGGAATCGACACCTGGGCAGTGGACTACTGTTTGATCGATCAAGCAGGCGAACGTTTAGGCGACCCAGTCGCTTATCGAGATAGTCGCACCAATGATGCGATCGCGGCTTTTGGCCAGCGCTATTCTTTGCAAAAACTGTATGAGAAAACAGGCATTCAGCTGCAGCCCTTCAACACGATTTTTCAATTAGCCACAGAAGAAGCGCAACTGTTGCAAAAAGCCGACAAACTGCTGTTGATTCCAGATTATTTGGGCTACGTTTTTACCGGCAAGATGGTCACGGAAAAAACCAATGCCTCGACGATGCAGCTTCTAAATGCCAATACCCAAACATGGGATGTAGAATTATTAGCTGAGATTGGCGTAACAGAAGGACTGTTCCCACCATTGGTTGATGCTGGGACGGTTTTAGGCGCACTGCAAACTCAGAAGTTTCCAGCCTATGATTTGCCACAAGCGACCTTTGTCACTGTCGCTAGTCATGATACGGCTTCGGCGATCATCGGTACACCCGGAGAAGGGTCAGAGTGGGGCTACATCAGCAGCGGGACATGGTCATTGCTGGGGATCGAAACCAAAGTACCCAATGTTTCCCTTGCCGCCTTTGATGAAAATTATACGAACGAATGGGGTGCCCACAACACGATTCGCTTTTTAAAAAATATTATGGGCATGTGGCTGATCCAAGAAGTGGCTCGGCAGCAAGATTATCAGTATTCCTATGCAGAACTGGCGGAATTGGCGCAAGCAACGCCTGCTTTTCAACAGTTTGTCGATGTCAATGATCCTCGTTTTTTGAATCCAGAAAATATGATTACTGAACTGCAAGCGTATTGTCGAGAAACCCAGCAGAAAGTTCCAGAAACCGCAGGGGAACTGGCTCGCTGTGTGTATGATAACTTAGCGCTTTGTTATGCCAGCGAATTGCAAAAGCTGGAACAGCTGACAGGTACGACGAACAAGCTGCAAAAACTGCATATCGTGGGGGGCGGTTCCAACAATCGCTTTTTAAATCAACTGACGGCTGATGCTGCGCAGCTGACGATCGAAGCTGGCCCAAGTGAAGCAACGGCGATCGGCAATCTTTTAATGCAGATGATGAGTGCTGGCATCTTCACGTCGCTGGTTGAAGCACGCCGCGCGGTCAAACACTCATTTCCTTGCAGTGTTCATGAACCACAGCCTTTTGATCACAAGATTTTAAGCAACTATCAACGTTTTATAGAAGGAGAAGGAAAAAATGACAACGATTCAACAGCGTTATGAAGAAGCTAAGACAGCATATGCCAAATTGGACGTCGACACGGATGCGGTTTTGAAAAAATTAGCCGATGTGAAAATCTCGATGCATGTTTGGCAAGGGGACGATGTGCAAGGATTTTTGAGTGATGAAGCGTTATCTGGTGGGATCTCTGTAACAGGGAATTATCCTGGTGCTGCGCATACCCCTGAGGAGTTGCGCCAAGATTTAGAAAAAGCCTACTCTTTGATTCCTGGAAAACACAAATTGAACCTTCACGCCATCTATTTAGACACCGAGGAAGCAGTGGATCTAAATGAATTGGAGCCTAAGCATTTTGAAAAATGGGTCGCTTGGGCGAAAGAACAAGGCTTAGGTTTAGACTTCAATCCAACCTTTTTCTCACATCCCATGTTCAAAGATGGCTTTACCCTTGCTTCACCAGATGAAGAAGTTCGTCAGTTTTGGATCGAACACGGCAAACGTTCGCGTCAAATCGCTGCCTATATGGGCAAAGAAACTGGGCAAGTCTGTGTCAATAATTTCTGGGTGCCAGATGGCTACAAAGACAACCCGATCGATCGTTTTACACCACGGGAACGCTTGATGACAGCATTAGATGAGATTTTTGCTGAAGAATTGCCAGCGGAATACACAGTGGATGCCGTGGAAAGCAAGTTGTTTGGTCTTGGCGCCGAAGCCTACACCGTCGGCTCTCATGAATTTTATATGGGCTATGGCTTGACGCGCGATAAACTGATTTGTTTGGATGCTGGACATTTTCATCCAACTGAAGTGATCTCCAATAAATTGTCTTCATTGGCACTATTCAGCAAAGGCATTTTGCTGCATGTCAGCCGTCCCGTACGCTGGGATAGTGATCATGTCGTGATCATGGACGATGAATTGCAAGAGATTGGTCGCGAATTGGTTCGCAATGACTTATTGCCAAAAACCAACATTGGGTTAGATTTCTTTGATGCAACGATCAACCGGGTCGCTGCGTGGGTGATCGGGACGCGCAATACTCAAAAAGCGTTGCTAAAAGCGATGCTAGAACCGATCGAAGAACTAAAAGCAATCGAATTGTCAGGTGATTTCACCACTCGTTTAGCCATGACGGAAGAATTAAAAGACTATCCGTATGCAGATGTTTGGAATTACTTCTGTGAAAGCCAAGGGGTACCAGCAGGTCTGGATTGGCTATCAGAAGTGAAAGCCTATGAAGAAACCGTCTTAAAAGCCAGAAAGTAGGAGAACGATGAAAAAGATTGATATTTTACAAGCGAATTTTGTACAAGAAATGATGGAAACGACAGCAAACCTTTACCGTTTAGGGTGGGATGAGCGCAACGGCGGCAATATTTCTTACTTATTAACAGAAGAAGAGATCTTGCCTTTCATCGATCCGCAAAGCGTCTTGCGGGAAATTCCCATGATTTTTGATGCCACGGCACTAGCTGGCAAGTACTTTATCGTGACAGGTTCAGGAAAATACTTTAAAAATGTAGCGGCACATCCAGCGGAAAACCTTGGTGTGATTCGAGTCAAAGAAGATGGGCAAACATTGGAATTGCTTTGGGGCTTGGAAAATGGTGCGGTGCCAACGAGTGAACTGCCAAGTCATTTCATGAGTCATATTGCTCGCTTGTCGGTCGATCCAGAAAACCGAATCATCATGCATAACCACGCATCGCATCTTTTAGCCATGAGTTTTACCCATGAGTTGGATGAACGCAGTTTCACACGGACCTTGTGGCAAATGTGTACGGAGTGCTTGGTGGTCTTCCCAGAAGGCGTTTCCATCATTCCTTGGATGGTCCCAGGAACGAATGAGATCGGCGAAGCAACGGCTGCTAAAATGAAAGAGACCCGTTTGGTTCTTTGGCCGCAACATGGGATCTATGGTGCTGGCAAAGATATGGACGAAGTTTTTGGCTTGATTGAAACGGCAGAGAAAGCTGCGGAAGTGTACACCTATGTCAAAGCGCAAGGCCCATTTTTACAAACCATTACAGATGAAAATCTGAAAAAATTGGCTGACGCTTTCAAAGTCACTCCCCGAGCAGGTTATCTTGAGGTATAATCAATGGTAGAAGAATAGAAAAGGCTTTCAGTCTTTTCTATTTAAAATATATTGTGAATAAACAAACAAATGGAGGTAGGAAGAATGGCAAATAGAATGATTTTGAATGAAACATCGTATTTTGGAAAAGGAGCGATCGAGAACGTACCGACTGAATTCAAGGCACGAGGGTTTAAAAAAGCGGCAGTGATCACCGACAAAGATTTGGTGAAATTTGAAGTTGCGACCAAAGTGACGAAATTATTGGATGAAGCAGGTGTCGATTATGCGTTATATGATGGGATCGTGCCGAACCCAACGATCCAAAATGTCAAAGACGGCTTAGCGTTTGTCAAAGAAGCCCAAGCCGATTGTATCATTGCGATTGGCGGTGGTTCACCGATCGATACGGCAAAAGCGATCGCGATCATTGCTACGAATCCTGAATTTTCCGATGTGATTAGTTTGGAAGGCGTGGCAGACACGAAACATCCATGCTTGCCGATTTTAGCGGTACCGACAACTTCTGGGACTGCAGCCGAAGTAACGATCAACTATGTGATTACAGATGAAGACAATCATCGGAAATTTGTTTGTGTAGATCCTCACGATATTCCTCTGGTAGCCTTTGTGGACAGCGATATGATGA
Organism: Enterococcus sp. AZ188; assembly: GCF_050544075.1. NCBI lineage: Bacteria > Bacillati > Bacillota > Bacilli > Lactobacillales > Enterococcaceae > Enterococcus > Enterococcus sp. AZ188. The sequence goes on along the minus strand of NZ_CP172943.1, from coordinate 2,610,105 downwards.
TGGGGATGCCTAAGAGCTTGGCAGCCGCAACGGGAATGGATGCCATGACCCACGCCATCGAAGGCTTCATTACCAAAGGCGCTTGGGAAATGACTGATATGCTACACATCAAAGCAATTGAGATCATCGGCCGCTCATTGAGAGATTCCGTGAATGGCGATCAAGCAGGACGAGAAGCGATGGCGTTAGGACAATACATTGCCGGTATGGGCTTTTCAAACGTCGGCTTGGGCTTAGTCCACGGCATGGCCCATCCATTATCCGCTTGGTACAACATTCCTCACGGAGTAGCGTGCGCGTCCTTGTTGCCAACCATCATGAAATACAACAAAGACTTTACGGGTGAAAAATACCGTGAGATCGCGATCGTTTTAGGCATTGAAGGGGCAGAAACGATGTCACTTGAAGACGTCCGCGATGCTGCTTGCCAAGCAATCGATCAGTTAAGCAAAGATGTGGGCATTCCAGCGACCATTTCTGAATTAGGCGTCAAAGAAGAAGATATCCCAGCCATCGCCAAAGATGCCTTGAACGATGTCTGCACACCAGGCAACCCGCGGGATACGACTTTAGAAGAAATTATTGAGCTTTATCGTTCGTTGATGTAAAAAGCTCAAATCATTCCTTTCAATGAGAGTGGATATTTTGCTTGCTGCACAAGCCATTTAAATCTGGATTGCTCCTTAACGGGGTTTGAAGGGTTTCGATAAGCGGCGTTTTCCTTCTCGTTTTATTGGAACTAGCAGCTTTTCTTATTCCAACAGTTGAATAAGGAACATTGATGATAACACAGATTTTGTTACAGCCATTTTGAAAAATGGCTGTTTTTTTTGTCCTTATCGTTGTATTGTAATTCTTATTATCGATCGTCTTTGTCCCTTGAAGGGGACAAAGAATGATAGAACGCTTACATTTCCTGGTGCTATGATAAGTGTGTAGAAAGGAGAACGGTTACATGACTGTTATGGAACAACGAAAGAGAAAAATCATCCATATTCTTTCCAATACGAGAGAATTTGTCACAGCCGATGAACTATCCGCAGCGCTTCGACTTTCTACAAAGTCGATTTATCGCATCGTAAAAGCGATCAATGAGGATGCCACGATTGACTATGTGATTCTCTCAGAAAAAGGGAAAGGCTACCGCTTAAGTTTCCATCATCAAGAAAAGCCCCAGAATCAGAAAGCGGAAATGCCGAATGCACTGACACCAGTGGAACGCCGTAACAAGGTGATGGAGGAGCTATTGCTTATTTCACCCAAAAGAAAGAATATTTTTTCCCTGTATCAGCCTTTTTATGTGAGTGAAACGGTCATCAACAGTGATGAGAAATTAATTTCTGAAGCTTTGCAGCGTTTTGAGCTGACGGTTTCCCGCAAAAATAAAATGATCGGGGTGAACGGTGCAGAAAAAAATATCCGTCGTGCATTGCAGGAGTATATCCAACAAACCCGCAATATCCGCTTGGATGATCTGCATATGACGAATGAGGCGTTCAACCGTTATGATGCGGAGTTTGTTTTGCGACAGCTGAATTTGATTGAAAATCACCTAGGCTTAGTAATTCCTCACCCATACAACATCAATCTTTTTTCTCACCTGTATATCTTATTGCGACGGTTTCGCAAAGTAGGGAATTCGTTTAACGAGGATATTTTAGATGAGAAAGAGAAACAGCAAATGCAAGAAAACCCAGAGTTAGCCACCATCGCCAAAGAGATCATTGGCAATAGCGAACAGTACTTGCATACGAAATTACCAGAAAACGAAAGCTATTATATGTATCAGTACCTCGTCTCCTCACGGATGCAAAAGGCCACGGATGAATTAGAGGATCTGTCAGAACAAGTAAAACTGATTTCCAATGCATTTATAGAAAAAATGAGCACCCAGCTGCAGCGCTCATTTGAAGACGAGGAGTTATTCGGTAAATTGGCTCGCCATATCAAACCAATGATCAATCGATTGCGACATGGGATTGAAGTCAAAAACAATCTTTTGGAGCAAATCAAATTAGAATACACAGATTTGTTTTTTGCTACCGAAGAGACTGCAAGAGAAATCTGCCAAGTGTACGATTTGCCAGCGCTCACAGAAGATGAAATCGGCTTTGTCACCCTTTACTTTGCTCAAGCGATCGAAGAACATCCTCAACAACTCAAGGTTATGATCGTCTGTACTACGGGAATCGGGACCTCCGAATTATTAAAAGTAAAAGTGCATAAGAAATTTCGTGAGTTGGCAATCACCGCTGTCCTACCTTCTCGTGATGTGGAAGCGGCTTTAAAGCAACACCCGGATACGGAGATGATCATCTCAACCGTTCAATTAACGATCGATAGTCCGATTCCGGTCGTGATCGTGAGCGCCATGCTGACGATGGAAGACCAAAAACGCCTTGAAGTGATGATTGGGAGGGTGAGAAATGACTAAATTCCCTTTGTCCCTTACTTTAGTTTCAACAAAAGCAGGAGAGACGAAAGTCGATGTTTTAAGGAAGATTGCAGCTGTTAGCCAAACAATCGGGCTGACGGAGAGCAAAACCCTGCTATTTGAAGCACTGCAAGCCCGAGAAGCGAGCGGCAATACGATGATTGCTGAAGATTTTGCGCTACCACACATTGAAAGTGCTGTGGTGAAAAAAAGCGGAATCGTCCTAGTCAGAGGTGAAAAAGTCCTTTGGCAGGGAACGCTGCAAGCAAAAACGATTTTTGCGATCCTGATGAAGACTGACGAAACAACCGCGGTGAAACAAGCAGTCATCCGCTTAATGAAATGTTTCGCCTATGAAGAAAATCTGCAATTCATTGCAGAAAAATCAAAAGAAGAAATCGAAGCCTTCCTTCTCAACCAACGCGGCTGATAGGAATGAATGGTCAATTCAGTAAGGCAAGAGGTACTCAACTAGAGGAGGAAAACGAATGGATATTTCAACAGTGATTGATCCAAAAATAATCAAAACCAACATGGAGGCAGCTTCTAAAGAAGAAGCCCTGCAGCAATTGAGTCAGCTTTTATATACCAATGAGTACTTGACGGATCAGGCAGCATTTTTAAAAGATGTCTATGAGCGGGAAGCAGTTGGTCAAACAGGGATTGGTAATTACATTGCCATTCCTCATGGAAAAAGTGCTCATGTGAAGGAGATCGGCGTAGCAATCGGGGTTTTAAAACAAGAGATCCCTTGGGAAACGTTGGATGGCAAGGGAGTGAAAGGAATTATCTTATTCGCCGTCGGTGATGACATGGAAGGGGCGCAAAAGCATTTGAAACTGCTCTCTTTGTTCGCTCGGAAATTAGGAAATGACGAGGTGACGGCTGCCTTGTTGAAAGCAAAAGAGCCGCAGCAAGTGATTGAAGCATTTCAAGGATAACAGAAAATTTAAGGAGGAATTATTTATGAAAATCGTCGGAGTATGTGCATGTACAGTAGGGATCGCTCACACTTATATTGCGCAAGAAAAGTTAGAAAATGCGGCTAAAAAGGCAGGTTACGAGATTCATGTGGAAACACAAGGAACGATCGGTCGTGAAAATGAATTGTCACCTGAAGCGATTGCGGCTGCAGATGTCGTGATTTTAGCAGTTGACGTCAAAGTAGCAGGACGTGAACGATTTGAAGGGAAACGGATCATTCAAGTGCCGACCGAAGTTGCCATCAAGTCCCCAAGCAAATTGTTGGAAAAAGCCAAAGAGGTCGTCCAACAGCAGGCGGTCTAAGCAAACCGAAGGAGGAAGGAAACTATGGAAAAAATCAAAGCATTGAATTTAAAAGGACATTTGTTGACAGCCATCTCCTATTTGATTCCGATCGTCTGCGGTGCCGGATTCTTGATTGCCATTGGCATGGCTTTCGGCGGCACCAGTCAGGGACAACTGGTGCCAGGTGAATTTACGATTTGGGATGCTTTAGCTACGATGGGAGGCGCAGGACTCGGGTTGCTTCCGGTGGTCATTGCGACAGGAATTTCTTATGCGATTGCCGAAAAACCGGGGATCGCGCCAGGGTTTATTATTGGTTTGACAGCCAATGCCATTGGTGCAGGTTTTATTGGAGGAATCTTGGGCGGCTACTTAGCTGGATATCTAGTAATTGCTATTTTACGATTTATTAAAGTACCAAATTGGGCGAAAGGCTTGATGCCGACATTGATCATTCCCTTTTTGACCTCTTTGATCGGTGGTCTGATCATGGTCTATATTATCGGTACACCGATCACTGCCTTTACAAACTTACTAACGAACGCATTAAATAGCTTAGGCTCCTCTTCATTATTGGTTTTTGGTGCGGTCATCGGCTTGTTGAGTGGCGTTGATTATGGCGGACCAATCAATAAAACGGTCTTTGCTTTTGTTCTGACGATGCAAGCAGAAGGGATCAATGGACCGATCACTGCGTTGCAATTAGTCAATACTGCAACACCAATCGGTTTTGGTTTAGCATTCTTTATTGCAAAATTGTTCGGCAAAAACATCTATACGCCTGTAGAAGTGGAAACGTTAAAATCTGCCGTACCAATGGGTGTGATCAATATCGTTGAAGGGGTGATCCCAATCGTTATGAACGATATCGTCCGAGGGCTGATCGCAACAGCTATCGGTGGCGCTGCTGGAGGTGCTGTTTCAATGGTCTTAGGGGCAGATGCAACGGTACCGTTTGGTGGTGTGCTGATGCTGCCGACTATGACTCGTCCATGGGCTGGGGCAGTAGCTTTGTTGGTAAATATAGTAGTGACTGGGATCACCTTGGCTTTGATCAAGAAAAATGTCACTGAAGAACAAGTAGCCGTACAAGCAGAAGTGGAAGAAGAAGAAATCGATTTAGATGATATTCAAATTTTCTAAAAAAGCGATTCAATTGAAAGAAGAGTCGTTCCTCTCAGTACAAGACTGATTGAGGAGAAAGGATAAGTCTATGAACAAAGTTGAATTTTCACCGTCATTGATGACGATGGATCTAGATAAATTTAAAGAACAAATCACTTTTTTGAATGACCAAGTGGACTCCTATCATATTGATATTATGGATGGTCATTACGTACCCAATATTTCCCTATCTCCATGGTTTATTCAAGAGGTCCGCAAAATCAGTACGTTGCCTCTGTCCGCTCATTTGATGGTCACTGAACCTGCTTTTTGGGTGCAGCAGCTGATCGATATCAACTGTGAATGGATTTGCATGCACGCTGAAGTTTTGGATGGATTAGCATTTCGTCTGATCGATCAAATCCATGATGCTGGATTAAAAGCCGGGATCGTTTTAAATCCTGAAACGCCAGTATCGGTCATTTTGCCTTATATCGATCGTTTGGATAAAGTCACGATCATGACAGTTGATCCAGGGTTTGCTGGCCAACGCTTTATTGAAGGGGCGTTAGATAAAATTGTTGAACTACGGGAATTACGGGAAGAATACGACTATCACTATGTCATTGAAATGGACGGTTCCTCCAACCGGAAATCCTTCAAACGGATCGATGAAGCCAATCCAGACATCTATATTGTCGGACGCAGTGGATTGTTTGGTTTAGATGACGACATTGCCAAAGCATGGTCGATCATGGTCGCAGATTATCAAGAAATGACTGGAAAAGTTTTGAGCAGCTAAGCAAAGCCAAAAGCAAAAGAATCGGACGACCAAAGTTAGGACTGTTAAAAAGAGGAGCATTCGTTGCCTATTAGCCAGTAAACTTTGGACGTCCGGTTCTTTTCTATTGTGAAAAGGCAGTGAATAGAAACATGCTGGCTGAAGAAAGTGAAGGAGGCAATTTAATTGAAAAAACTATTTGATAAAATCGATCAATTAGGAGTGAACACCCTTCGTACATTAAGTATCGAAGCCGTACAAAAAGCCAATTCTGGACATCCAGGATTACCGATGGGGGCAGCACCCATGGCCTATGCCTTGTGGATGAAACACTTGAAAGTCAATCCAACGACTTCTCGCAACTGGGTGGATCGTGACCGTTTTGTTTTGTCTGCTGGACACGGTTCGGCGTTATTGTACAGCTTGTTGCACGTGTCTGGTTACGATGTGACCATTGAGGATCTAAAAAACTTCCGTCAATGGGATAGCCGCACGCCAGGACATCCAGAAGTCGATCACACAGACGGCGTGGAAGCAACCACTGGACCTTTAGGACAAGGGATCGCCATGGCAGTCGGTATGGCAATGGCCGAAGCCCACTTGGCTGCAACCTATAATCGCGAAAAGTATCAAGTCATCGATCACTATACCTACGCTTTATGTGGCGATGGCGACTTGATGGAAGGTGTTTCGCAAGAAGCTGCATCCATGGCTGGTCACATGAAATTAGACAAACTGATCGTCTTGTACGATTCAAATGACATCTCCCTAGATGGCCCAACTTCAAAAGCCTTTACAGAAAATGTCGGTGCGCGTTTTGAAGCGTATGGCTGGCAACACATTCTCGTTGAAGACGGCAATGATTTAGAAGCGATCTCGAAAGCGATCGACGAAGCAAAAGCTGAAAGCGACAAACCAACCTTGATCGAAATCAAGACTGTGATCGGATACGGTGCGCCAAATCAAGGCACCTCTGCCGTTCATGGTGCGCCGATCGGTGCCGAAGGCATTTCTGCAGCCAAAGCGATTTATGGTTGGGAATACCCAGAATTTACCGTACCTGAAGAAGTTGCCGCGCGCTTCAAAGAAACCATGATCGATGAAGGACAAAAAGCTGAAGCCGCTTGGAACGAAACTTTCCATGCCTATGAAGCAGCCTACCCAGAACTTGCGGCGCAATTCAAACAAGCCTTTGCGGGTGAATTGCCAGCAGATTGGGATGCAGCATTACCAAGCTACGAAGTTGGCAGCTCACAAGCTAGCCGGGTATCCAGCAAAGAGATGATCCAAGCCTTATCCAAAGCCGTCCCTAGTCTCTGGGGCGGATCGGCTGACCTTTCTGGTTCCAACAACACGATGGTGGCAGCAGAAAAAGACTTTGAACCTGGCCAATACGAAGGCCGCAACATTTGGTTTGGTGTCCGAGAATTTGCGATGGCGGCAGCGATGAACGGAATCCAATTGCATGGCGGTACGCGAATCTATGGCGGAACCTTCTTCGTCTTCGTTGATTACATGCGTCCAGCGGTGCGCTTGTCTGCGATCCAGCATGCACCTGTGATCTATGTCTTGACGCATGACTCCGTGGCGGTGGGAGAAGATGGACCGACGCATGAGCCAATCGAGCAATTAGCCAGCGTCCGGTGCATGCCAAATGTCCAAGTGATTCGTCCAGCAGACGGCAATGAAACCCGTGCTGCCTGGAAATTGGCCATGACGACAACGGATAAACCAACGGTCTTAGTCTTAAGCCGACAAAATCTACCAGTGATCGAAGGCACGCAAACCGGTGCGGATGAAAATGTCGCAAAAGGTGGCTACGTGATTTCAAAACAAGCTGGTGAAACACCAGCGGGGATTTTGATCGCCACAGGTTCTGAAGTGAATCTTGCGGTCCAAGCACAAGCTAAATTGGCAGAAGAAGGCATCGATGTATCGGTGGTCTCCTTACCAAGCTTTGATTTGTTTGAAGCACAAAGTTCAGAATACAAAGAAAGCGTCTTGCCAAAAGCAGTGAAGAAACGGGTAGCGATCGAAGCGGCTTCCCCATTTGGTTGGGAACGTTACACTGGCTGTCATGGAAAAGTGATTGCGATCGATCATTTCGGTGCATCCGCACCTGGTGACAAAGTCTTAGCGGAATTCGGCTTCAGTGTTGAGAATGTCGTGAATACCTTCAACTCACTATAATCAAAAAACAGGCGATCTTTAGAGGGAACATTCCTTTGAAGATCGCCTGTTTTTGTTTACTAAAGAAGCATGGCCAAATCTGCGCTTAATTTTTCTCTATTGTTAAAAGGAGCCATGAAATCATCTCTCGATAGCAGTCATCAGCGATCGCATTTGGTGTCCGATCAAAGTCATGCTGTTCTAAGTCGAGCCAAAGTGTTTTGGCACGGGGGACTTGTGCAGCGAAAGCTTCGGAGGCGCTGAAGGGAACGTCTGGATCTTTTTTGCAATGAACGACAAAGCAAGGAGGAAAGTCTTTGTAAGCGGCAGCAGGAATCGCCAAGGCTGCCAGCTGTTCCCGATTGCCTAAATAACGCTGCCAGTTGCCATATTGACGGGCGGAAAGGTACAAAGGGAATCGTTTTTCTAACGTGCCGTGGGTGATTGGTTGGCTTTCGATCATAGCTTCGGCGTCGAGTGGCGGGACTTTCGGAAATTGCGTGTAAAAGCGTGCCGGCTGCAAAAATTCTTTATAAAACAACTCTTGGTATCCGTAAAATCGGATCAAGCCTTTTTGCTCCGGATGCTTTGTGCGTGCGGTCAGTAAGGTCGCTAAAAAACCGCCGGCGGAGCGACCGAATAGAATGTACTCATTTGCACCAACGCCGCTGAAGTGCCAGCCCTCTGTCAAAAACCATTCCACTGCCTTTTTTGTATGAAGGTAAATGTCGTTCAGCGCTACTTCGGGAGCCAGTGGATAATCAAAGAGATAAAGGCTAACACCGGCAGCCAGCAATTGGTGGACATAATCCTGCGGAAGGTCTTCCCGCTGACCATAGAGGAAGCCACCACCATGAAAATACAAAAGGCTGATCCGAGGCTGCGCTGCTTTTAGGATCGTCACTTCTAACGGCAAAGTGCCGTAGGTGTCAAATTGGATTTTTTCTGTTTGCGCAAAGGCATTTTTAGGATAAACCATTGTTTTCTTCCTTTCTCTTCTTCGATAGTATAAGGAAGAGTATAGGAGAAGGAAGCGGTTTAAAAAACAGCGTTATGACTAAAAATAGAAACGGTTTTGTCGAAAGTGAACAATGATGTCCTTCAGTAACACGCTTACAATAACCGTATAAATTAAAGGAGGCAGAACAATGGAGTTGAAAAAAGAAGTAGCGGCAATGATCGATGCATTATCTCAGATTGGGAATGATCCAACTGGAGGAATGACTAGACTGCTTTATACCGATTCATGGAAAGAAGCGCAATCATTTGTAGAAAAACAATTAAAAAAAACTGGCTTAACGACGTCCTATGATGCAGTCGGCAATCTCTTCGGCAGAATGGAAGGCAGCCAGTATCCAGAAGAAACGATTCTTTCAGGGTCACATATCGATACCGTCGTCAACGGTGGCACATTAGACGGTCAATACGGGGTCGTTGCTGCTGCTTTAGCGATCAAGTATTTAAAAGAGACCTATGGGCAACCTTTACGCTCCTTGGAAGTCATCTCAATGGCAGAAGAAGAAGGCAGTCGTTTTCCAACCGTTTTTTGGGGAAGTAAAAACTTTGTCGGAGAGGCCAAAAAAGCCGATGTTGAAGCGATCGCAGATTTTGAAGGCAATAGCTTCGTGGCAGAGATGCAACGCCAAGGCTTTGATTTTCGCGACCCACAAGAACCGGTTCGATCAGACATTAAAGCCTTCGTGGAAATCCATATCGAACAAGGCAGTGTTTTAGAAAAAGAAAATTTGCAGATCGGTGTCGTCAATAGTATCGCTGGTCAAAAGCGCTACACCTTTGTCTTAAAAGGACAAGCCAATCATGCAGGAACCACACCGATGGGCTATCGCCAAGATGCTGTGTATGGTTTTGCCAAAATGTGTGCCGCAGTGATCGACCGTGGCTTAGAGCTTGGGGATCCATTAGTAGTGACATTCGGTAAAGTTGAGCCAAAACCGAATACGGTCAACGTGGTTCCTGGTGAAGTGTTGTTTACGATGGATTGTCGCCATACTGATGGGCAGCTATTGGATGCCTTTACTGCTGAAGCAGAACAGATCATTCAAACGATCGCCCAAGAGCATGACTTGACAGTGGAGATGGATCTATGGATGGATGAACGCCCTGTGCCGATGGACGATACGATCGTTGCCACGGTGGAACACGCGGTGAAGCAAACTGGCAAACGCTACAAAGTCATGCATAGTGGGGCGGGGCATGATTCCCAAATCATTGCACCACATTTTCCAACGGCGATGCTTTTTGTACCAAGTATTGATGGGATTAGCCACAACCCAGCCGAAGCAACGACTATCGAAGATTTAACAGCTGGGGTAGAAGTTTTAGCAGCTTCCCTTTACGAGCTAGCATACAAAGAATAGAAAGCAGGGACACACATGGGATACAAAAATAATAATACGGGCTATTTAGATGGATTGCTGCAATCACGAGCAGTCATTAGAAAAAATAATTTTGCGATCTTGCCGCATGATGGGCTAGTGAATAATGTCATTCCAGGCTTCGAAAACTGTGAATGTTCGATACTCGGCACACCAAAATTAGGGGCGTCTTTTGTCGATTACATCATTTCATTCAAAAAAGATGGCGCCAACCAATTGGGCTTCGGCGGTCCAGAGATCGAGAGTTTTTTGTATGTCATCTCGGGCAAACTGGAAGTAAGTGATGGCAAAGAAACCCATACATTGACGGACGGAGGCTATATCTATCTGCCTGCTGGAGAAAAACTGTATATGAAAAATCTCCAAGAAGAAGCGACAGAAGTGTTCTTGTATAAGAAACGTTACCAACCACTTGAAAATCACCAAGCCTACAAAGTAGTGGGGAATCTCTCAGAGTTGACACCGATCCAATACGAAGGGATGGAAGACGTCTTGCTTTGGGATTTCTTACCAAAAGAGCTGGGCTTTGACATGAATATCCATATCCTTTCCTTTGAACCAGGGGCAAGTCATGGCTACATTGAGACCCACTACCAAGAACATGGAGCGTACTTACTGTCAGGTAAAGGGATGTATAACTTAGATAATGAGTGGTTCCCAGTGGAAAAAGGCGACTACATTTTCATGAGTGCCTATGTACAGCAAGCGGCCTATGGTGTTGGTCGTGACGAACCATTGACCTATATTTATTCCAAAGATTGCAACCGCGATCCGGAAATTTAAAGGAGTTTAGAAAATGGAAGAGACGGTTATTGTACAGTCACAAGAGTTACAGCAATTGATCCAAAAAAAATTAGCGGCTGCTGGTTTGTCTGAAGCGCACGCAGCCATCGTTGCAGAGCATTTGGTCTTTGCCGATGCCAGCGGGATCCACTCTCATGGGGCTGTACGGGTAGACTATTACGCAGAGCGGATCGCTAAAGGTGGAATGAATCGCACTCCACAGATCACGTTTGAAGAGACTGGGCCTAGCAGCGGGATCGTTCACGGTCAAAATGGCGCAGGGCAGGTCGTTGTATTAGAAGCGACAAAGCATGCCATTGAGATGGCCAAACGTTCTGGGATCGCGGCGGTTGGTGTACGGAAAACGAGTCATAGTGGGGCGCTATCCTACTATGTCAAAAAAGCTGCAGAAGCTGACTTGATTGCATTATCTATGTGCCAATCAGATTCAATGGTGGTTCCTTTTGGCGGCAAAGAAAATTATTTTGGTACCAATCCAATCGCATTTGCCGCACCACGAAAACAGGGGGCACCGGTGGTCTTTGACATGGCAACGACGGTCCAAGCGTGGGGCAAAATATTAGATGCTCGCTCCAAAAATAAAGAGATTCCTGCGACATGGGCCGTGGATGCTCATGGCAAGCCAACGACGAATCCACATCATGTCCACGGCTTACTGCCTATCTCAGGGCCAAAAGGCTTTGGGTTGATGATGATGGTGGATATCTTATCAGGAATGCTCCTTGGGCTGCCTTTTGGCAAGCATGTTTCCTCTATGTACAACGATCTGACGAAAGGTCGCGACTTAGGGCAATTTATTTTGCTGATCGATCCGCAACGCTTTACAGATTTAGACACATTTAAAGAGTCGGTGGAGACGATGGTTGCCGAACTGCACGACATACCGGCTGCTGAACAGTTCCAGCAAGTCTATTATCCAGGCGAGATCAATCAACTAACCTATGAAAAATATATGGCAGAAGGCATTCCCATCGAGAAGAACATTTATCGCTATCTCATTAGCGACACGGTTCATTTTGACCAGTATTCTAGGTCAGATGCCTTTGCACAGACAGGAACAGGAGAGTGAGGAGACCCATGTTACACACTATTATTCAAAAAAACAATTACCAAGATTCCATTGTTTTAATGCTTTTGACCAATCGTCTACTGACGATCGAAGGGATCAACAACGCTTCGGTCATGATGGGCACACCTGCCAATAAGGACATTTTCAAGACGGGTGGTCTTTATACCGAGGAGATGAGCAATGCGACATCTAACGATATGGTGCTCGTTTTAGACATCGAAGAGGAAGAAATCATCGAAACAGTCCTGTCAGAAATCGATGCCTTCTTATCGGACCAAAGCAATAGCGCAGGAGAGGAAACCCAAAGCGTCAAAACTTGGGAAAAAGCCTTAGATCTTGGAAAAGATGCGAAGGTCGCTGTCTTATCGATTCCCGGTACTATGGCAGCACCAGAAATTGAAACCGCATTAGCAGCGGGCAAACATGTATTTTGTTTCAGTGATAACGTTTCATTGGAAGAGGAAGTTCGGCTAAAGAAACTGGCGCATGAAAAAGGACTTCTTTTAATGGGACCAGATTGTGGCACAGGGATTCTCAATGGGATACCAGTAGCCTTCACCAATGCCGTCCGTAAAGGGAAAATCGGTGTTGTCGGCGCTTCGGGTACTGGTATCCAAGAAGTCACCACTATTATTCATAAATTGGGTGCCGGTGTGACACAAGCCATCGGAACCGGTGGACGAGATCTCAAAGAAGCCGTCGGTGGGATCACCATGAAAGATAGCATTCTTGCCTTGGAACACGATCCTGATACGGAGGTGATCGTGGTGATCTCCAAACCACCTGCACCACGTGTCCGAGATGAAGTGTTGGCACTTTTAAGAAGAGGAACAAAACCTGCAGTCACGATTTTTCTTGGGGAAGAGCCAACGGACCACGAAGAAAATCTTTACCGAGCCTACACGCTGGAAGAAGCGGCTCAATTAGCCGTGCAGCTGCTACGTCAAGAACAGATTGGACTAGAGCCAGTGAAAGAGGAAACAGCAGCTGCCACTTTTGGACCTGAACAACAAAAAATCAAAGCTTACTATTCTGGCGGAACATTGGCGTACGAAGCAGCGATGCTTGTTAAAGCAGGATTAAATCTGGAACAAGAAGATACCCATCAGGAAGGATACATCTTAAAAGCAGCTGGCCATGAGATCATCGATTTAGGTGATGACATTTATACTCAAGGCAAGCCCCATCCGATGATCGACCCAACAAAGCGGATCGAACTGTTGAAACAAGCGGGGGAAGATCCTGAAACGGCAGTGATTTTGTTAGATATCGTTTTAGGGTACGGCTCTCATCAAGATATGGCGAGTGAATTGGCACCGACCATCAAATCATTGAAGGAAGAAGCACAAGCAGCTGGTCGGGAGTTAGCGGTGATCGCTACGATCGTTGGAACTGATTTAGACCCCCAAGATAGCAACGAGCAAGCAGAGATTTTAACCGCAGCTGGCGTGATTTTGTGTCAAAGCAATGCCCAAGCAGTCAAAAAAGCTTTAGCAATGCTCGGCCATCCCTTTTCCCCAATTAGTCGTAAGCTGTTGCCAAAAGCAGTGACAACTGCCGATGGGTTGCCAGAGCCATCTGAAAAGAGCCGCGAATTGTTGTCGAATGACGCGTTCATCAATGTAGGGTTGCGTAGCTTTGCAGAAGCGATCCAGACGCATCACGGTCAAGTCGTTCAATACGACTGGCAGCCAATTGCTGGTGGGAACGTAACGTTACAAAAAGCCTTACGTTTCTTAGCACAAGTGTCACTATCAGAGTAGGAGGAAGTTATCGTGTACGAAACTATTGAAGAAGCAAACCAAGCCGTTATTGCCAAGATCGTTGCCGGTTCGCCTTTTTTGTTGGATGTCGTTCCAGCAGTCAGTGTCATTCCAGAATTAGGTGAAGGAAAAGTCCTATTGCACGCAGGACCACCGATCCGCTACGACCAGATGATCGATCCGATTCAAGGCGCTTGTGTTGGAGCGGGACTTTTTGAAGGCTGGGGCGAAACGGAAGAAGAGGTACGTCATTTATTAGCATCTGGGGAAGTTCAACTGATTCCTTGTCACCACGTGCAAGCGGTTGGCCCAATGGGGGGCATCACCTCTGCCAATATGCCGGTTCTCGTGGTGGAAAACAAAACAGACGGCAACCGAGCGTACTGTACGATGAACGAAGGGATTGGGGCAGTTTTACGTTTTGGCGCCTATTCTCAAGAAGTCATTGATCGCTTGCATTGGATGAAAAATACGTTAGCACCAGTTTTAAGTGCTGCACTACAAACAAAACCCGATGGCTTGAACATCAATGTCTTAGTCGCAAAAGCAATCGCCATGGGGGATGAGTTCCATCAACGGAATATCGCTGCTTCGTTGGCGTTCTTAAAAGAAGTAGCACCAGCGATCGTTACCCTTGAAGGATTTGAAAAAGAAAAACCAGAAGTCATTCAGTTTCTAGCAGACACGGATCAGTTTTTCTTGAATATCATGATGGCTTCTTCAAAAGCGGTGCTTGATGGCGCCCGGACGATTGAAGAAGGAACGGTTGTGACAGCAATGTGTCGCAACGGGCATGAATTCGGTATCCGTATTTCTGGTATGGGGGACGAGTGGTTTACCGGTCCTGTCAATACACCAAAAGGGTTGTATTTCTCAGGATTCAGTGAAGAAGATGCCTCTCCAGATATGGGCGACAGTGCCATTACGGAAACCTTTGGTGTTGGGGGAATGGCGATGATTGCTGCCCCAGCTGTGACACGCTTCGTTGGTTCCGGCGGATTTCACGATGCGTTGAAAACCAGCAATGAGATGTTAGAGATCTCCATTGATACCAATCCGAATTTTCCCGTTCCTACATGGGACTTCAAAGGGATCTGTTTAGGGATCGATGCTCGGAAAGTCGTGGAAACAGGGATCTTACCGGTGATCAATACAGGGATCGCCAACAAACAAGCTGGACGGGGACAAATTGGGGCCGGGACAGTGACACCACCAATGGATTGCTTTGAAAAAGCTGTCTTGGCTTATGCAAAAAAATTAGGATTTGAAGAATAACTCAGGGTCTGAAAACGTGAAAAGGAGCAACCTAGCGATGATACAGGCAAAATGGATCGACCAAGCTTTATTTGAACCCGCATTTATCAATGGCACCTGGCTCGTTCACAGTGTGTTTCAGCATAGTTTCAATCTGCAAGATCCTCGTCAGGATCAGCTGATCTGTGTCTCCAAACAAGCGGCTCGCGTGCCCAAAGGGATGATTTTAGCTGCCGACGATTATGCAGCGTTGGCGACCGACTTGCTTGCTGGTACCACTCTTTTGGTTCAGCAACGAGTGATCCATTTTCCGCATCATCGTCTGTCTTTTCAAAAGGCAGCCATGTTTACAACCACCTTCCCAGCTGGCACAGTCCCATTTGATCGAGAACTGTTTTGGTCAACCCTCCAACATGTCACGGAAAAGACGGGGATTCAAGAAGCTGTTTCACAAACCATCAGCAGCAATCATCCGTTTTATGACGCAATCGATCAGCTATGCACGCCTTCATTTAAAGAACAACGGCAAGCAGTCGCTTATTTAGTCGGACGGGGTGTCGGATTGACCCCCACAGGCGATGATATGCTAGTTGGTCATTTACTGGCTCGCCGAGTGATGGGACAAGAAGATACCCGCTTGGTGGCTTATCTACAAAGAAGGCTGTTGACAGTCAATGATTTGACGACTGACGTCAGTAAACATTATCTTCTGCATGCGTTGACAGGCGCATTCAATCAATCGGCGTTATCCTTGACCAGGTGTACCGATTCAGCGGCTTTTTACCAAGTAATCAAAGAGATACTAGCGATCGGTCATACCTCGGGGGCTGACTTTTTGGCAGGGTTTGCTCGCAGTATCAATCAATTTCAAAACAATAGAAATGAGGAATTCATATGGCAAAACGAGTGGTCATCGCTCTAGGGGGCAATGCAATTTTAAAACCGAATCAACCAGCGACCGTAGAGACACAGCTTGCAAATATCCAGTTAAGTGCAGAACAGATCGCTAAAATCGAGAAACTTGACCATCAAATCGTTGTGACGCATGGCAATGGGCCGCAAGTCGGCAATATTTTACGACAAAATGAAGAAGCCAAAGAAGTCGTGCCGCCTTTTCCACTGGATGTCTGCAATGCAGAGTCACAAGGCTTTATCGGTTATTTGATGGAGCAAAGCATCAAAAATAAAATCGAGCAAGAAGAACTGACCAGCAATGTCGTGACCTTATTGACTCAAGTGGAAGTGGCAGCGGATGATCCCGCGTTTGAAAAGCCAACGAAGCCGATCGGCTTGTTCTACTCAGAAGAAGAAGCAAAAACAATGGCTGAGGAAAAACATTGGGTGATGGAAGAAGATGCTGGACGTGGGTACCGTCGCGTCGTGCCATCCCCACAACCTGTGACGATCCACGGCGTGGAATCAATGGTTCATTTATTGAATCAAAATACCATCGTGATCGCTGGTGGCGGCGGTGGGATTCCAGTCGTAAAACAAGCGGAAGGCTTGAAAGGGATCGAAGCAGTCATCGATAAAGACCGAACTGGGAAAAAATTGGCAGAACAAGTGGATGCCGATGTATTTATGATGCTGACCGACGTCAGCAACGTTTATATCAATTACGGAACACCGGAGCAAGAAAAATTAACGGGGTTATCCGTAAGTGAAGCGCAAGCATATTTTGATGCGGGGCATTTTGCAGAAGGCAGTATGGGGCCGAAAATGGAAGCAGCGATTGCGTTTGCCAAGCAAGGAAAGACGGCAATCATCTGCTCATTGGAAGAAGCAGACTTAGCATTGTTAGGTGAAGCAGGCACAAGGATCGCTGGGTAACACCAGCGATCCAACTGCTTGATTCGCCTATTAGTCGCCTTCTTCGGACAGCTCAAGGGCTAAGCGCAGATCCAGGCTAATGCTAGGATCATGCACGTTTTTTCCTAGTAGCTTTTGGCACTGTTCGATGCGGTATTTGATCGTATTGCGATGAACGAACAAGGCTTTGGCGGTGCGGGTGATCTCACATTGATAATCCAAGTAAGCCCGTAAGGTTTTGCGCAATTCGATGGTGGCATCTTCTTGCGGAAACGCCAATTCTTTGAGGATCGTGCGGCAGAAATAATGGATATCTTCAGGGCTCATTTTTTCAAATAGACTCCGCATTCCCCGTTGATGGTAGAAAGAGACGATGGGAGAATCATGTTGGCCTCTTCGTTCTTCATAAGCAGTCTTTGCTTCAATGTAGGAGCTGGCTAAATCATTGATGCTTTCACAGACACTCCCTACACCAAAGGCCATTCGAAAAGGCAACCGATTGGTCAAAGCATTGGCGGTCTCAATCAAATGGTCTTCTAAGGCATCACACTTATGCTGCACGAAAATCGCAAAGTGATTGCTGCCCTTTAAGCGAAAGAGACAAACATCTTTGATGCGATAAGGCAGTTGTTCACTAAACCACTGATAGACCAAGTCACTTTCTTCTTTTAGGTATTTGTCTTTGCCTTTGGTTTCTTTGGTTGGTTCGCAGGCACCATAGATGACACGATAATGGCGGGCTTTGACCAACCCATAAGTTTTTCCGAGATCTAACCAATCCTTTTGTTCTTGCTTGGTCGATTGCTGGTATTCGATCATTCGTGTTAAAAAGTCACTTTTTAAATCTTCAAAAGATTCTTGCACTTTTTGGTTTTTGTAGAGCATAAACGACAAGACCAATGCTGCTTGTTCCAGCGCAAAATCCGAGACAGGATAAGGAATCGCCTCAGGATTCAAAATGACTAAATAATGGGGGAAATAAGTGGAGGTTTCAATGGCATAATAAGAAATTTGTGACGTTTTTTCATGAAGATCTTTGATAGGGATTGCCCCGCTTTTTTCACCAGTAAAAACCCCTTTCGTTTGTCCTAATTGATGGATGTAATACTCCGCGGGTTTTGACATGCGGGTGAAATGCTTGGAGTGGGCAATCACTTGTTTAAAAGGATTCAACAAAATGATCGGTGTATTGACCATTTGGCCAAAATCAGCGATAAAGCGAGCGATGCTGACATCCTTCATCAAGGAAGCAGAGAACCGTTTTTGAATGTCTAATGCATAACTCAGCTGCTCGGTTTTGGTGTTCCATAGCAAATTCAAAAGCTGGTGCATCAAACGCCCCAGCGGCATCGTGGCAGGTACTTCTACGATGGGGAAACCCAAGCTATCGGCGTAGGCGATGACTTCAGGATCGATGACATCCAAAAAACGACCAATCTTGATGCCTAATCCAGCGGCATTTTTGGCTACGAGAGAATCGATCAGCTCTAGAAGCGCTCCTTGATTATCTTTATAAACCATCGCCGTGCTTAAGATAAAGGTATGCTCAGGAATATAGTGGGCGATATCGGGGGTCTCGGTGATTTCGATACTGTCGACGGGAATTTCCGCAGTCAGGGGATCTGTCAATAAACGCAAATTGGAAAAGCGTGGTATAGCAAGCAATTCAGCAACTAACTTCATAGAGAAACTCCTTTTGGAATTGAACAAAACAAACAAAAACATGTCCTTTTTTAGCTTTATTGTACAACAAACTTGGAAACGTTGACAAGGCGTTGGACAGTGAAATCAAAAAGAGAAATGAGGGAAAAAGATGTATAAAGAGTTAACGATCGCACAACGTACGATCATGACACCTGGGCCTGTAGAAGCCCATCCAGCTGTTCTACAAGCAATGACCAATCGCATTTTGGGGCAGTTTGATCCGAATTTTTTGGCGATCATGGATGAGGTCAAAGAAATGATCAAACAACCGTTTGGAACCAAAAATAAAGAGGCATTTGCCATTGATGGGACTTCCCGAGCTGGTTTAGAAGCGGCGCTGATCGCTTTGATCGAACCAGGGGACAAAGTCTTGATCCCCGCCTATGGGCGCTTTGCTTTCTTACTTGGAGAAATCTGTGAACGTGCCCAAGCGCAAGTCAAATATGTAGAAAAAGAATGGACGGCTCCTTTTGCACCCGCAGAGGTCATCAAAGAAATCGACGCATTTCAACCCAAGATCGTGGCGATGGTCCACGGGGAAACTGCCAATGGGCAAATGCAGCCGTTAGCAGAAATCGGGCAGTATTGTCGCGCAAAAGATATTTTCTTTGTCGTTGACATGGTGGCGACTTATGGTGGCGTGGCCCTGTCAGTCGATGATTGGTGTGTCGATTTGGCAATTGCCGGTACACAGAAGTGTTTAAGTGTGCCGTCTGGTCTTTCATTAGTGACCTACAACGATCGAGTCGAAGCCGTCCTTAATGCCCGTTACCAAAAAGAATTAGGCTTGAGCAAAACGGATCGAAACAAGCGGTACATTATGAGTAATTACTTGGATTTGAGTCAATTGCAACGCTACTGGAACAAAGAGCGAATCAACCATCACACAGAAGCGACGAGTATGATCTATGCGCTTCATGAAGGATTACGGATGTTGCTAAACGAAGGCCTCGATGCAGCCTATCAACGTCATTTGACGAATGAAGGGGCGTTGGTCGCTGGACTGGAGGCAATGGGGCTTTCGATTTATGGCGAAAAAGCAACCAAAATGCCGACAGTTACCCCCATCTTTATTCCAGAAGGTGTTGATGGCGAAGCTGTCCGAGAAGAGATGCTTCACTCCTTTGGTGTAGAGATCGCTAGTTCATTTGGTGATCTAAAAGGAAAAATCTGGCGGATTGGAAATATGGGCTACAGCAGCCGCAAAGAAAATATTTTACATGTCCTAGCCGCGTTAGAAGGGGCACTATTGTACCAGCAAGCACCAATTTCTGCCGGCAAAGCGCTCATCGCTGCGTTAAATTACTACCAAAAAACGACTTAAAATTTTAGCACAAATGCACAACGACTGAAAGCGCTTTGTGAAAAATGACAAATGCAATAGTCGGCAAAAAAACGTACACTAAGACTATCTTAAAGCGCTTTCGTTGGCGTGCTTCACAAACTTTACTTGTGTAACTGATGGAGGGAAAAAAATGGAAATCAATAAAGAACGTGGTGGGCTTGCCTACTGGAAACAAATTATTATCTTAATGTGTTCAGGCTGGGTCACTATCTGGATTTATCGCGCTGCGTTATCACCGGTCTATCCGCAAATCAATGAGTCACTTGGCGGCAATATTTCTGATACAGCATTAGGATCGATCGCCAGCTTTTACTTTTTCGGCTATGTGATCATGCAGATCCCTGCCGGCTTTTTAGTGGATAAGATTGGGAAGAAAACAGTTCTGCTTCCGGGATTTGTGGTATTTGCACTGGCAGCTTTACTGATTTCACAAGCCTCTTCAATCTCCATGATCTATACCGGTAGCTTTTTAGCAGGGATCGGCTGTGGATCATTTTATGGTTCCGCGTATTCTTTGACCTCACAGAACATTCCGAAAGAAAAGAAGAGCTTCTCAACAGCGATCGTCAATAGTGGTTCTGCCGTTGGTTCAGGGTTTGGGATGATCTTATCAAGCTTTATCGTTATTCAGATGAACATGCCTTGGCAAACAATGATGTATTTATCCGCTTTCTTGATCGTTTGTATGACGATCGCTTTCGCATTGGTGATCCGCAGCAACAAAGAAGACGTAGCTTTCTTGGAGAGTCAAGCAGCAGCTGAAGAAGAAACAACGGATCAGCCGAAAGAAAAAGTTTCCCTTTCGACCTTGTTCTCCCTGCGGATGCTCTTTACGTATGTGTTATATTTTGCGACGTGTTATGCCTACTATATGACGGTTACTTGGTTACCAAACTTCTTAGGAACAGAACGAGGCTTCCAAGGAGTCGCAATCGGCTTCTCTTCTTCATTGGTGGCATTTGCTTCGATTCCTGGGGCCTTGTTCTTTAGCCGCTTGGCAGACAAATACATGCATAAAAAAGTTACCTTTATCGTTATTTTAGAAGTATTAGCGGCGTTGATGTTATTAGTAACGGTGCAAGCAACAAATTCGACCTTCTTAATGATCGCGTTGATCTTGTACGGGTTCCTTGGAAAACTAGCGGTTGAACCAATCATCATTTCTTGGCTAGGGGAAAATGCACCAAAAGTTGGGGTCGGTACGACATTAGGGGTCTTCAACTTTTTCGGCATGATGTCTTCCGTTATCGCACCAACATTGACCGGATCGATCTCGGATGCAACAGGGTCAAAAGTAATGGGCTTTTATATCGCAATTATTTTGTTGATCGGTGGTACATTCTTATTCTTGACTGTAAACTCTAAGAAAACAGCAAAGTAGAAAAGTGAGGAACAACAGATGAAAAAACGATCCTTAAAAATCAGTTTGACCAACCAAATCATGATTGCAACGGTATTGGGGATTTTTTGGGGCGTTTCCTTTCCCGGTTTAGGTGATCAAATGCAGCTAGTCGGGGACTTCTTCTTGCGACTGATTCAAATGTCTGTGGTCGTGTTGGTCATGGGCTCGGTGATTGAAGCGGTGGGGGGACTTGATCCAAAAGAATTAGGTGGGATCGGCGGGAAAGTCTTCCTCTGGTTTACCGGTTCGACCCTCGTCGCCGCTATTTTCGGTCTCTTGTTCGCCTTGATCCTCAAGCCCGGCGCAGGCCTTGACCAGTCGCTGCTGCAAAGTACAGAAACTGCATTAAGTACCAGCAGTATAGAAGAAGTCATCTTGAACTTTGTTCCACTGAACATTATTCAAGCCATGGTGGAGCAGAATATGGTCCAAGTGATTATTTTTTCGCTCTTCTTTGGCCTTGCCTTGAGCTTAATCAAGCATGAAAAAAAGAATCAGCTGTTTCTAGATATGATCGGTAGTTTTAATCATATTTTGTTAAAAATGGTCAGCATGATCATGAAGTTGGCGCCGATCGGGATTTTCGGCCTTGTTGCTTCCTTGGTAGAAGATACCGGCATTCGTGTGTTGGGAATGTTAGCCAGTTTTTTATTGACGTTAGCAGCGGCATCTTTGCTCTTTTTGTTTCTTTGGTTTCTCTTGACGTCGCTCTATTGCAAAGTTTCCTTGTTTCGTTTGATAAAGAATATGTGGCGTCTATCGGTGGTTTCCTTTACGACCACCTCTTCTGCTGTTTCATTGCCGTTTCAAATCGAAGATGGCAAAGAACGATTTGGGATCAGTGATCGAATCAATAAGCTCGTGATGCCTTTAGGCATGACCTTAAATAGCAATGGGCTCTCCTTATTTTTAGCCCTGGCAATCGTAACCGTTGCTCAGGCGTACCAGATCCAATTGAGCTGGGGGGATCTTTTGCAAGTGGTCTTGTTGTCCTCGTTGGCATGCTTGGGAACGATCGTCGTTCCAGGCGGCGGATTAGTCACACTGGCTACGGTTTTACCTATGTTAGGACTGCCTAATGAAAGCATCGCCTTACTGGCAGGGATCGATTGGTTTTCTGGGATGTTTCGGACCCTCTTGAATGTTGACCCTGACGTCACGGTGGCGTTGATCGTTGCTCATGATGAAGGAGAACTGGATCGTGCAATCTTCAATGGTGAAAAAGCCCAGGTCAAATTAGCAGAAAAAATCACCGATGGCGTATAAGACCAATCATTCTTGTGATGAAACTTTACTCTTTTTTGGAAACGTGCTACGATTGATTCGTTGATAGACTAAAGAAGCTTCCTGAAATACCGTAAACGGTAAACAGTAGCGGCTGATTTTCCGCTTGTCATTCAACAGACAAATACGACAAAAAGAGGAGGAAAAAACATGACAGCATCGATGAAATTGTGGATTGACCTTTTGAATAGCTAATTTAAATCTATTTCAAAAGTCTAGGCAATCGTGATTTCAAGGGATGAGTGTCCTCTTTTTTCCAATTTCTTATTAAAATCAGGGTATAGCGGTAGGCTATGCCCTTTTTTTGTGCTTGCGTTTTCCTAGACGGGAAGGACAGACTGATGGAACAATTAAGTGTAAAAATAAACAATCTAATCAAAAATTATGGGGCCAAAGAAGTACTGAACATTGAAGAACTGAGTGCCTATCAAACGGATCGTATCGGGATCGTGGGCGCAAACGGGCAAGGCAAGTCTACCTTGCTGAAGTTGATTGCGGGAGTGGTCGATCCTGATTCAGGAACGATCCAAAAAGAAAATTCGTTTCACTATTTCCCGCAAATCGCTGAGGTGACTGAAAAGACGGAGGCCCTTGACTGGGCGCTGTTCGGTCGTTTTTCGATCCCAACAAATGAATTGGCGACACTAAGCGGCGGGGAGGAGACCAAATACCGGTTGGCACAAACGTTATCTTCCTATCAGTTAGGACTTTTGCTCGATGAGCCAACGACCCACTTGGACCAGCAAGGAATTCAAGTCTTGATTGATGAACTGCAGTATTATTATGGCACCCTGATCGTGGTCAGTCATGATCGGTATCTATTGAATCAGCTGACAACGAAAATCTGGGAAGTCGATCAAGGAAAAGTCACCGAGTATTCTGGTAATTATGACAGTTACCGACAGCAAAAAGAGCAAGCGGCACAGCGTGTTGCCTGGGAGGCTGCGCAGTATCAGCAACAAAAACAGCAGTTGACCCAAGCGATCCAAAAGAAAAAAGAACAAGCGATCAAGAGCAGTCGCATTTCTGAAAAAAAGCGGCAGCAGAACATCCGACCAGACCGTTTGTCGTCATCAAAACAAAAAGACACGGTGCAAAAGTCATTGCAAAAAACAGTCAAAGCCATGGAAAGTCGCTTGGATCAGTTGGAAGAAGTGAAGGGTGTTGCCCGGCAGCAGGTGATTCGTTTTCCGGTAGTCCCTGCAGTGGAGCTGCATAATAAACGACCGATTCGTGGGGAGCAAGTAACCATTCAAAGAGGGGCGAAACGTTTGCTAGACAGCAGCAGTTTCCAGTTTGCTGCCGGGAAGAAAATCGCTATCGTGGGTCCGAACGGTTCGGGAAAGTCGACTTTACTAAAAGAAATCATCGCAGGTGGAGAGGGAATCTATGTATCACCGAAAATCGTCTTTGCGGTCTACGAGCAAATGGGCTATCGAAAAAACAGCACCACACCGCTTTTGACGGAATTGATGGCTCAAACAGACTATCAGGAACCACTGGTCCGCAGTATTTTACACAATCTGGGATTAAGCCAGATTGACGTGATGAAGCCAGTCAATGTGCTAAGCGGCGGGGAAGCGACACGGGTCGAGCTCGCACGCATCTTTACTCAACCTGCCAATGTCTTGATACTTGATGAACCGACGAACTTTATTGATCTACCGACAATCACCGTCTTGGAACAATTGATTCGCAGCTATCGTGGTATGGTTTTGTTCACATCTCACGATCAAGCGTTTATCGATGCCGTCGCGGATGACGTGTGTCTAATCGATCATGGGAAATTAACATTGGTTTCTAGTAACTAGCAGCATTGTCGCTTTTATACCTGTATAGAGAAAAACAGCGCGGGAAAGGAAGCGACCGCCCAACGTTCGATCAACAATCGGCCGTTGAGCGGTCACTACAAAACCCGCGCTGTTTTTTTCGCAATCATCGGTATCGCCTCGCTGTTGCTACATCGCTTAATAAATCTTTTTCGTAAAGTATTTTAAGATCAGGGGAGAGATCAAGGTACTCAACAAGACAACGATCACCAAAGGGGAATACAATGCGGACGAAATCAATTGGTTTTGTTGACCAATCTGTAAAATGATCAATGCCATTTCACCTCGGGAAATCATTCCAGCTCCCACCATCCAAGCACTGTTGTTTGAGAATTTCGCGATTTTCGCCCCGACATAGCCGCCGACCAATTTGGTCATGATCGCGACCACGGTAAAGGCAAGAATAAAGAATAATTGCTCATTTAAGCGGGAAAAATCAACTTCTAAGCCAACGCTGACAAAGAACACCGGAATGAAGACGGCGTAACCTAATGCTTCGACACTGTGTTCCACTTCCTCACGAACCTTCGTTTGACTGACAGCGATCCCTGCGAAGAAGGCACCAATGACCGAGCTTAACCCAACGAGGTCAGCAAGATACGCCATTCCTAAGCAGATGATCAGTGACATGATGATCACCGCGGAATTTGCAAATAGCTTTTCTGCAAGTGCCAATAAGAACGGAGCAATCCATTTCACTAATAGAAAAATCAACACAAAATAAATCAATTCTACCAATAAGGTGACCGGCAGTGGTGTTGCTTGGCTGCTTTCGCCGCCTAAAAAGGAAAGGCTAAGACTCAAAACCAACACGACCAAAATATCATCCACGACGGAAGCACCAAGAATCGTCGACCCTTCTTTCGTATTCACCACATTCAACTCTTTCAATACTTCGACAGAAATACTGACTGAGGTGGCAGCTAATACGATCCCGAAAAAGAACGCTTCTGTGGGACTGCTTTGAAAACCGACCCCCGTGGCATACCCGAAGAGCATAGGGAACACGATCCCCAAAAGGGCAACGAGCATCCCTGGACGAAAATAGCGTTTCAATAAAGAAATATCACTTTCCAATCCCGCTAAAAACATCAGCAAAATAACACCAATCTCTGAAAAATCATGAACCAGAATATCTGGATGGACCCAATTGAGTCCTGCGCCTCCTAATAAAACCCCCGCTAACAACTGCCCGATAACAGCAGGAACGCCCATCCGTCTCGCCAGATGCGAGAAGAGGGTCGTCGTGATTAGGATCAAACACAAAATCCCGACAAAATGCATAAAACCTCATCCTTCTTTCCTATAACATACTCCCCTTTAGTATAGCATTCTCTCTTGAATTGAGCCTGTATCAAGCCTTTTTTTATTAAAAGAGTTTCATTAAACCACACGTTTTTTGAGATAAGGAGGAAGCGAAGGCAATCAGAGTTTTTCTGTGCACTCGTCGAAATAAAAAAACATTATTTTCACTTTACTTGTATCAAATTATTGTTTGAGCCAACGGGCGAGCTGCTGAAACACCATTTGGACTTGCGGCTCCTCGACGTTTTTCAAAAAGTCGTGGGGCAAATCATAGACAGGGACAAATTTGCTTTTAGGCACTTTCTTCAAGCCTTTGCTGTAACGAAAAGGAACTTCCTCATCGGTATTGCTGGCACTGCTGAAAATTGGAGGAAATTGAGCAAGCAGCTCAGGATCAATGGCATAGTCAGAAAGAGCTTCAGCTGTTAGACCATAGATCGTGGTGAGTTCTTGCTGTTGAACCCAATAAACATAAGGCAAATAGCGCTGAAACTGCGGATCATCCCAAACGATCTCGGTTTGATCCAAAGAAGGGACTTGCTCTTTGCTTAAGAGCGGCTGCTGCAAGACTCGTTTGTTTTCAATAAAAGAAAGATCGGTATACCCATAAAAATTGACCAGTTTTTCAGGCAATCCCTGTTGTTCCTTCAGTAATTGCTGGGTCAGCGCCAGCATCAAATAACCGCCAGCTGAGCGTCCGCAGAAACAAAACGGGTTATCTTTAAGCACAGTTGCTTGCAATTCTTGAAAGTTCTGCCAGTTCATTGCTAAAATCTCCGCTAACGAGGAATTAGGTGCCAGCACATAATCGACTGTGAGGACGCTGTATTGCTGCGCTTGAAATAGTGTGATCAGTGATGCGGGAATGTCTTGGCGCGTTCCATAAACAAAACCGCCGCCGTGAAAATAAATCAGGTATTTCTCCGAAGCAGGATAAAGGGTCACGGAAGCACCGGTGGTCAATTGCCATTCTTTTTTCATTTTGCTTGACTCCTTTTTTGAAGCTCTAATAAATAGGTGCCGATCTCGTAATTGACTAATTGGATCGGACTTGTTAGATCGATCTCTAGTAGCTGTTCAATTTTGCTTAGCCGGTAGCGAATCGTTTTGGCATGAAGAAACAAGGTTTCAGCCGTATTTTTGTAATTGCGATTCGTGATAAAAAAGGTGTACAGCGTTTTGAACAGCTCTTCATTTTCTTCCGAAAGTTGATACAGCTTCGGGGGAATGCTTTGCTGCAGCTTTTCCAGTTGGTTCTCCTTGATAAAGGAACTAAAGATACCTAAGTCGCTATAGGCAATGATCGGCGCCAAATAAAACTGCCGATTGAAGCGGATCGCATCCAAACACTCTGGCAGGATCTCTTTGATCTGTTCCTTGCGTAAGACTTCGCTGACCACCAAGCAGCCATGTTCATCGGCTAGCAGGGCATCATCAAAATGTGTCTGCAGCATCTGTTTCGTCACCTGATGGGCGATCGATTGGAAATTATAAAGGATCACCAAATAATTATGGTGTTCGAAAAAGACGTGGGGTGTTTTCAACGCCCGTAGCTTGTGTAAAACGACGGACTTACGCTCCTTATCTTTAAAGCTGTTGGAAGCAAAGGCAATGCCTTGGTAGAAATCATAGCGATCCAGTTGCGCTTCTTCTAACAAAAGATCCAGCTCAGCCAAATTGCTAGGAGTGTTTTGCAAGATCGCATCGGCAAGATTGTTCATGCGATTGTAGCGCTCTTTCTTCAACAAATACGCCATTTGGAGGCGTTCATAGATGACGTCGATTACATTTTCAATGATCATGACTTTTGCCTCAGGGATCTGCGAATCTTTCTGATAAACGATCAGGGTACACAGATCATTGTAAGGATTGATGATCTCTACTTTGATGGCAGTCACATATTGATTGTTCTCATGAGAAAATAATTCCAAATATTCGTAGTGGTTCTTGGTAAACTCGATGGTCTTCATAGGTTCTTGTTTGGTCACCACGAAATTCTTAAAGGATTGACCGACGGACACATGCACATCTAAATGGGGGATGCGCAAAGAACAAGGCTTTTCGATCAATTGATAGAACTCTTGCATGATCTGATCGAAAGAAGAGTGGTTGCGCTCGACTTTCATGAAGCGCTGGCGAACTTCGTAATAGGTACGCAGCAGCTGGGTTTGGTGATTCAGCAATGGTTCGTAAACCGCTAGCATGATGGCTTCATAGCTGACTTCTTGCTGTACTTTGATCAAAGGGATCTGATAAGCAAAGCTAAGCTCAATCACCCAATCTGGAATCATAGGGATCAAGCGATCCACTTTGATCACTAAACCGCTGACACCGATTTGCTGCATTTTTTCAAAAAAAACACGCAGTTCCTCAGGCGATTGGTCTTTGAAGGCATAAAAAGAAGTCAAAATCAATTGATGGGCTTTGCTCCATTTTTCGATATCCATCGCTTCCAACACCATAACGGAACCAACGGAATTTGTTAAACCAATGGAGCCAGTCAGGACTTTACTTTTTTCAAAAAGCGGCAGTTCAACCAATTCTTTTAATTTCATAAAATGCTCCTTTTTTCTCTTTTGGATAAAAAGTATAGCATTTTTTTAGAACTTTATCCAATGAAAACGCAAACAAGGCTCGTTAGAATGAGAGTATAAGAAAAGGAGGAGAACAAATGCTGCACACAGTAATCTTAAAGAATAACTACCAAGATTCCATTAACTTAATGCTGCTGACGAATACGATCAATGATCTAGGCGATGTCGAAATGAGTCAAATCATGATGGGGACGGATGCAAACAAAGATATATTAAATAACACTGGATTGCTTTCTAAAGAGGCAGAAGGTGCTTCACCCAACGATATGATGATCGTGGTCGATAGCCAAAACGAACAGATCATGGATCAAGTAATGCCAGCGATCGATTCATTTTTAGCTGATCTTTCAGCAAAAGATCAAGGCAAAGAAACGCCAGCGGCGGCTTCATGGCAAGAAGCCTTGAGCGCAATGCCGGATGCCAATGTTGCACTATTTAGTATTCCTGGGGAATATGGTG
This sequence comes from Enterococcus sp. AZ188, assembly GCF_050544075.1. Lineage (NCBI taxonomy): Bacteria > Bacillati > Bacillota > Bacilli > Lactobacillales > Enterococcaceae > Enterococcus > Enterococcus sp. AZ188. The sequence continues at coordinate 2,581,331 of NZ_CP172943.1, read as the reverse complement.
CTGCCGAGATGGAAAAAGCCTTGAAAAATGACTTGCATGTATTCTCGTTTACGGACAATGTTGCTATCGAAGATGAAGTGCGTTTGAAACAGCTGGCTCATGAAAAAGGCTTATTGATGATGGGGCCAGACTGTGGGACCGGTATTATTTCCAGCATTCCGATTGCCTTCACGAATGTCGTGGCACCAGGAAACATCGGTGTTGTTGGTGCCTCTGGTACGGGGATTCAAGAAGTGACGACGATCATTGACCGATTAGGCGGTGGTGTCGTTCATGCCATCGGGACCGGCGGACGTGACTTAAGCGACAAAGTTGGGGCGATCACTGTCAAAGATGCCATCGTTGCTTTAGAAAATCATGAACCGACAGATGTGATTTGCGTGATCTCGAAACCACCTGCAAAAGAAGTGCGGGATGAAGTCGTTCAATTGCTACAAAGTATCAGCAAACCTGTAGTAGCGATTTTCTTAGGAGAAAAACCAGAAGCCCATGAAGGAAAAGTCTATTTGGCACATACGCTGGAAGAAACAGCGCGCATCGCTGTTGATCTTGCCAATGAAGAACCCGTCAAAGCGAACTATTTTGAACGCGTGGCAACCCCAGATGTGCCCAAACTCGCTGAAGACAAAGTGGTCAAAGGTCTTTATTCTGGCGGTACATTAGCTGCCGAAGCAGGAATGCTGATCTCCGAAGCCTTGAATCTAGAAGGCCTTGTAAAACAAGAAGGCTATATCTTGCATTCCCACGGCTATGATGTGATCGACCTTGGTGATGATATCTATACCCAAGGCAAACCGCACCCAATGATCGATCCTGAAGTGCGCATCAAAAAAATCGAAGACTATGCGCAAGATGAGCAAACCGGGGTCATTCTATTTGATGTGGTGCTAGGTTACGGCGCGCATGCAGATATGGTAGGAGCTTTGTTACCAGCTATCGAAGCTGCACAGCAAACAGCCCAAGCAGCTGATCGCGCGTTGTACTTTGTTGCTACCGTCTGCGGAACTGAAAAAGATCCGCAAAACTACCAAGAAGCGGTCAACCGTTTGAAAGCAGCTGGCGTCTATATGGCACCAAGCAATGCTCAAGCAGTGCAATTAGCCCTAGCTTTAAAAGGGGCGACTCTTTCTGAAGCAGACAAAACAGTCAATGACTATATTGGTAGCAAGGTTGAGGTGCCGACAGTCAGCGAGAAAGTAATGGACCTGTTGACCACCAAACCACGGATCATCAATGTTGGCTTGCAAAGCTTCAATGAATCGATCCTGCAATATGGCGGGAAAACAGAACAATTCAACTGGCGTCCTCGTGCTAACGGCAACAAGAAAATGATCCGTATTTTAGACGCGTTAGAAGAATTTGACGAAAAAATCACAGCTGAAAACCAAGCAGTGACGGATAAAATCAAAAATGCCCAACCATTCTTGATCGATGTCGTTCCGGCTAAATCAGTGATCGCTGAATTAAACGAAAGTCAGAAAACCTTGCTGCATGCAGGACCGCCGATCCAATGGTCGGAAATGACGGGACCGATGCAAGGATCTTGTATCGGCGCTGCCTTGTTTGAACGCTGGGCGAAGGATGAAGACGAAGCCCGCCGCCTACTAGAAAGTGGGGAAGTCCGCTTTATGCCATGTCACCATGTCCAGGCAGTCGGTCCAATGGGCGGGATCACTTCAGGGAATATGCCTGTCTTTGTGGTTGAAAACCGCCTTGTCGGCAACAAAGCCTACTGTATTTTGAACGAAGGGATCGGTAAAGTCTTGCGATTCGGTGCTTATTCACAAGAAGTCATCGATCGTTTGGATTGGATCAAAGACGTCTTAGGACCAACCATTGCCAAGGCATTAAAACTAACTGAAGAAGGCATCAATTTGAATGTATTGATTGCCCGGTCGATCACAATGGGGGATGAATTCCATCAACGAAATATTGCAGCATCATTGAACTTCTTGAAAGAGATCGCGCCGTTGATCATCCAAACAGAAATCGATGAAAAGCAAAAATATGAAGTGATCAAGTTCTTAGCAGATACCGATCAGTTCTTCTTGAATATCATGATGGCAACCGGCAAAGCCATCGTTGACGGTGCCCGTGTCGATGCCAAAGGAACGATCGTGACCACCATGACGAGAAACGGCGTCAATTTTGGGGTTCGTGTCGCCCAAACAGAAGACCAATGGCATACTGCACCAGTCAATACGCCGAAAGGTTTGTACTTTACTGGGTTTACCGAAGCAGATGGCAATCCTGATATTGGGGACAGTGCCATTACTGAAACCGTCGGTGTCGGAGCAATGGCGATGGTAGCCGCACCAGGTGTAACACGCTTTGTCGGCGCTGGTGGCTTTGAAGATGCGCTAGAAACTTCCAATGAAATGGCAAAAATCTGTTTCGGTCATAATCCGACCTTCTCGATCCCAACATGGGACTTCCAGGGGACTTGTTTGGGGATCGACATCCGGAAAGTCGTTGAAACAGGCATCACCCCAATCATCAATACTGGGATCGCCCATAAAGAAGCAGGTGTCGGTCAAGTCGGTGCAGGGACGGTGCGTGCACCGTTAGGCTGTTTTGAAAATGCCTTGACGGCTTATGCGAAGGATCTGGGGATCGATGTTGACTGAGAAAATCAAAATCAGTGATTATCTAGACCCATTGCAACGATTCGGTCGTACCGGTCGGGTGCATAGCGTGTTTGATCGTTCATTCAATGTGATGATCGGGCAGCAGCTGGTCAATATCAACAACTATCGCAACTATTTGACTGGCTTCGGAGTCTTTTTACCAGATGCATTGTTTGAGCAAGTCCTGCCTTTGATCGAGGTCGGCAATCGCGTGCAAGTCCGAGAGCATGGTCTGACCTTTTACAGCACAAAAGGAACATTTTCTCTTTCATTAGAGGAAAAAGAATTGGTTTCGCTGCAGGTGAAGGAGCTATCCTTCACCTCTGCGGAATTGCAGCTTTTGAAAGAAATCCTGCTTCAACAAAAACTAGAAACCAAGATTGGGTTGCCCGAAGATGAGAAAACCCAAGCAGTGTTTGCGGCATTGCGGCAGCCTGTCTCAGATTGGGAACCAATCATTGCTCACCTGATTGGCCGCGGCAAAGGATTGACACCTAGCGGCGATGATCTTTTAGTTGCCTATCAAGCGATGCTCTATGCCTTGCAGCAGCCGGAAGCTGACGCGTTAGCGCAAGCATTGGCAAAACCGCTGTCTACGACGGATGTCAGCCTTGCTTATATTCAAAGTGCCAGTCAAGGGTATGTCAATTCTCTGATGCTGCAATTATTCAAAGACTTAAAAAAGCAAAACCCACAAGTGATTGAAAAAGATGTGCAGCAGTTGATGTCCGTTGGTCATTCGTCAGGCAAAGATCTTAGTTTTGGGTTGTTGTTAGCGTTGGAGTCATTGTCACTTGAGGAAAAAGAATAGAAATGGGGAGAAATCATGGAAATCAGTAACCAGAAAGATGCGGTCAAAGTAAGCAATTCTTACTGGAAAAAAGTCATTGCTATTTTCTTTGTCGGCTGGATTTTAATGTACGCCACACGGACGATCTTCAATCCAATCATGGGTGTGATCGGAGAAGAATTCAATTTAAGCAACACACAACTAGGACTTGCCAATAGTATTTTCTTTTTGACATATGCCGTTGCGCAAATTCCTTTTGGCATCATCGGCGACAAAATCGGTCGCAAATTGGTGATCGCCCTAGGTTTTGTTTTATTGGCGGTGACTACTTACTTCAGTGGGCTAGCCACAAGCTTCGTTTTGTTCTTAGTGATTCGTGCCATTGCAGGGATTGGTCAAGGTGCCTATTACGGTCCGCAATACGCATTGTCTACCGAAGCGATTCCCGACAACAAACGGACCGTCGGAAATGCCATTATCAACAGTGGGATGGCGTTTGGAACGTCTGGCGGGTACTTGCTTTCTAGTAAATTGGTCTTGGATAACGGGGGCCATTGGAGCCAACCCTTCTTCCTAATGGCGTTTCCGACCTTGATTGTCGGTGTCTTGTTCTATTTTGTTTTGAAAGAAAAAGTGATTCGTCCAGAAGATGAAGGACAAGAAATAAAAGAAGAGGGGCCAAAAGAAAAGATTTCCTTGAAGCAGATTTTTTCAAACCGCAATCTCGTGGCAGCCTTTGTTCTATGCTTTACCAGCATTTATGCAAACTTTGTGATTATAACTTGGCTGCCGCAATTCTTGATTGCCGAGCGTGGCTTTGAAGGGGCGAGTGTCGGCTTTATTGCTTCCTTAGTCCCATGGGCATCGATTCCAGGTGCGTTGATTTTTGCTCGATTGAATGATAAAACTGGCGCGACGAAAAAATTAGTCTATTTATTGGTCCCATTGGCGACCCTTTCCGTATTTGCCATTGCCTTTGTAACGGATCGTACCTTATTGATCACTGTTTTGATTTTGTATGGATTGACTGGCAAGCTGGCGCTTGATCCAATCGTCGTGACCTTTGTGACGAAAAACGCACCAAAAGGCGCCTTAGGAACAACCTTGAGTGCCTATAACTTTATCGGGATGTCGGGGTCGATCTTAGCGCCTTATGTTACTGGCTTTTTAGCCGATTCTTTAGGATCGATGCAGGTCGGGTTTTACCTGTCTTGTCTATTACTGCTGATCGGATTAGGTGTTTTTGCCGTATTAGCAAAGGAAAATCAGAAGGAGAGCATAAAATGAGTTTGAATGTGATCGCGTTAGGCGGCAATGCTATTTTAGATAAAGACCCTAGTGATGAAGGACAAAAAGCAGTTGTTGCGCAAGCAGCACGTTATATTGCCGATTTTGTCGAAAAAGGGGAAAAAGTCATTGTTTGTCACGGCAATGGACCACAAGTCGGCAACTTGCTGTTGCAGCAAAAAGCAGGGGAAAGTGAAAAAAATCCCCAATTGAAATTAGACAGCTGCGTGGCGATGACCCAAGGAAGTATCGGTTATTGGCTGCAAAATGCCTTGATCAATGAGTTTGCCACACGTCAAGCACATCCATCGGTAATCTCATTAGTCACCCAAGTTCGTGTCGATCCAGCAGATCCATCGTTTGAGAGACCTTCCAAACCAGTCGGACCTTTTTATAGTGAAGAGGAAGCCAATGCTGCGATGGCAGCCAATGGCGGGGTGTATCAAGAAGACGCTGGGCGTGGTTACCGCAAAGTGGTTCCATCGCCGAAACCGCAAGAAATTGTTGAAAAAGAAGCCATCAAAACATTGGTCGATGCAGGTGTGATCACGATTTGTGCCGGTGGCGGTGGCGTACCTGTCGTTCGCAACGATAATGGGTTTACTGGCGTGGAAGCCGTCAACGACAAAGACTTTACCGCCAGTGTCTTAGCAAAAGATGTGCAGGCCGATCGCCTGATCATTTTGACCGGTGTCGACAATATCTACATCAATTACAATCAGCCGAATCAGCAAGCCTTAGGGGAAATCAGTGTGGCACAAGCCAAGGGCTACATCGAGGAAGGCCATTTTGCAGCGGGCAGTATGTTGCCAAAAATAGAAGCTGCGATTGATTTTGTTGAAGAAGATGCAGCCAGAACCGCGATTATTACCTCAATCGAAAAGTTAGCTGAACTAGATCAGCATACAGGAACCATACTTCGAAAATAAAGAGGGGATCAAAGTGAAAGCAAAAAAACTACCGATGGTGACGCAGATCGTTATTGCCGTTCTTCTAGGGATTCTTTGCGGTTTGTTCTTTGGGCAAGCCGCTTCATTCCTAAAAATCTTGGGCGATCTTTTCTTGCGTCTGATGCAAATGGCGATCCCGTTATTGATCGTTGGACAAATCATTCAAGCAGTTGGGGGGATTGCCCCGAAAGAACTCACTCGTTTGGGTGGAAAAACGATCGCTGTCTTTGGGATTTCCTCCTTATTCGCTGCTGCATGGGGCGTGCTGATGGCGCTCTTCTTTGCTCCAGGCAAAGGGATCGACTTTTCACAAGCTGCCGGCGAACCTCTGCAAGCACAAGAAATTTCTATATCAGAGACTGTGATCAACTTTATTCCCACGAATATTTTCGATGCGTTGAGTAAAGGGTCAATTATTCAAATCATCGTTTTTGGGTTGTTCTTTGGTGTTGCTCTCAATCGCTTTATGCAAAAGAAACCTGAGTCATCTCTTTATGGGCTGATCGTGGATCTAAATGAGGTTGTCATCGCTATCATTCGTTACGTGATGATCGTGGCACCAATCGGTATTTTTGCTTTGATCGCTTCAACGATCAGCTCCCTGGGCTTGCAGATCATTTTGCCATTAGGCAGCTATTTGCTCGTCTACGGTCTAGCCACCGTCACGTTCCTTGGGCTGTGGCTAGTCTTGTTGACCGTGTATTGTCGGATCAATCCGTTACGATTGATCAAAAATATGAAAAATATGTCGGTCATGGCATTGGCGACAACCTCCTCTGCCATCACGCTGCCGATCGCTATGGAAGAATCCCAGAATAAATTAGGACTCAGTAGCCGCATCACCAATTTGGTATTGCCGTTAGGGATGTCTTTGAACAGCAATGGGTCAGCGATGCATATGGCGATTACAGTCATGACGATCGCCCAAATGTATCAAATCAACTTTGACGGGATCCAAATGGTGACGGTAGCTGTAACTGCGACTTTCGTTTCTTTAGCCAATGCAGTTGTTCCCGGAGCGGGGTTAGTTTCCTTGGCAATCATTGTTCCCCAGCTCGGTTTACCAATCGAAAGCATTGCGCTATTTGCTGGTGTCGAATGGTTTGTTGGCATGCTGCGGACGATCTTGAACGTGAACTCAGACGTCTATTCAGCGCTTTTGATCGCTAAGTCTGCTGATGAACTCGATTATCGCGTGTTTAATCAATAAGAGAAGCCGTTGCCAAGCGTGCTTCTCTTTTTCTAAGGAGGAGAAAAGATGGAAGAAATGAGCAGACGTTCTCTGCTGGAATTAGAAGCATTGATGAAAAAGAAACTATTGGCTGCTGGTTTGCCAGAAGCCGCTGCCAGTGAAACAGCGGCGCATTTGACCTTTGCGGATGCTTGCGGGATCCATTCTCATGGTGCCGTGCGGATGGACTACTATGCCGAGCGTTTAGTAAAAGGTGGCATCACGCTGGAACCAAACATGTCTTTTGAAAAAACAGGCGCCGCTACCGGAATTTTCCACGGAGATAACGGCATGGGGCATTATGTGTGCAATGAAGCGATGGCGATCGCCATTCATCTGGCAAAAGAAGCCGGGATCGCTGCAGTAGGAATCGAGCAGACCAGCCATAGCGGGACGATGGCGTATTACGTCAAACAGGCTGCTGAAGCCGACTTAGTAGCGATCGCCATGTGTCAATCGGATCCGATGGCGGTGCCTTTTGGTGGAACCGAAAACTATTTTGGCACCAATCCAATCGCGTTTGCTGCACCACGAGCCAATCATCCACCGGTGGTTTTTGATATGGCGACGACGGTTCAAGCGTGGGGCAAAATTTTGGATGCTCGCTCGAAGAAGCAGCAGATCCCCGATACTTGGGCAGTAGACGAGCATGGCTTGCCTACCACCGATCCCTATGCTGTCCAAGGATTATTGCCAATCGCTGGTGCTAAAGGATATGGCTTGATGATGATGGTGGATATTTTAGCTGGCTCGATGCTAGGCTTGGCTTTTGGTAAACAGGTCACCTCCATGTATGCGGACTTGACGGAAAAACGCCGCTTAGGACAATTCCTTCTTGTGATCGATCCGTCTCGTTTTACGGACACCGAAACCTTCAAGCGAAGCGTCGATCAGATGGTGACTGAGCTGCATGCAATCCCGCCAGTAAAAGGGCAATCACAAGTCTACTATCCTGGAGAGATCAGCCAAATACACTTTGAAAAAGCTCAGCAAGAAGGGGTCATGATCCCCAAAGCGATCATCGATTATCTCGAAAGCGAAACCCTCCATTTTGATCGCTATGGTAGTCAAGATTCCTTTGCTAAATAAAAATCCGCAAAAGGCAGTTGGTTCATAGGGGGATTGAACCAATTGTTTTTTGCTGTCTGGAGCAAAGAGAAGTTTTCAGTCAGAAAATCGCACATTATTGGCAGGATCAGATGAATTCTTTGAGTTGGTTCATTTTGTTCAAAGCATTTCTTAAGCCATTCGACCTTTGATTGCTTGTTTTTTGGAATGTGGTAGAATAGGTCGCATAAGTTAAGATCACTCAAGAAATGAGAGAAAAGCGAGGATGCAACGTGGCAATGAATAAAGTGGTTCTTACTGGGAAAATCGCAGAGATGCCTAGTAAAGAAGCGTTTGATGCGGCGGACGATCAAAGCGTACGTTTTGATCTTGTCATTGTGTCTCAATGGCAAAACAGTGAAGAAGTGCACCATGAATGGTTTGCTTGCGTCATTCATGGAAAGCAGGCAGAGACCTTTTTACGGTATACTCAAAAAGGGGCAAGTATCAAAATCAATGGACACTTGCAAGGCTGTCCTTATGAAACACCAGAAGGTCAGAGACTTTGTGCGGCAGAAGTGGTGGTGGATAGCTTCCAAATCATAGAGTTGGCAGAAGAACCAGCGGCGCCTTTTCCTAAAAAGCGGCCATCGACACTTGATGAAACGACGCAAACAAAGTCGATCCGTAATGAAAAAGATCCCCTAAAAACACAGATGCTGGAGTTTTTAAAAGACAATCGATTATTTTAATGACGAAACATGCGGAAAGCAACGGCTTCTCGCATGTTTTTTTACGTAGAGAAAGTATTGGTAAAATTCAACTATATCTGACTAGCGGTGTTCTTTATTGCTTATCAAAGAGGGGGTTAAATAGAATGGTGATTGTAATAAATGATCGCGAAAGTGAAAATAGTGTTTCACAAAAAGTGCGGATTGGTTTAGAATAGTTGAAACATATCTTGAGAAAAAGAGCGGCGCTTGCCTTGTTCAACTGCTAGATACCGCTTTTTTCTGAAAAAATCGTTAATCAGGGAGGGATGTCGATGGGCAAACCAATTATAGGGATCGCTGCGAATGAAGTGCAAGATGCTGGCGATGTGCTGCATCATTTGCCGATCGCCTACACACCATTAGGGTATGTGCGAGCGATCCAGCAAGCGGGCGGACTGCCATTGCTCGTGCCAATCAGTGAGCCAGCTGCAGCCAAGGACTATGTTTCACAGATCGATAAACTGGTATTAGCTGGTGGACAAGATGTTTCACCCAAGTTTTATGGGCAGGAGGCCCATCAGGCAACTGGAAGCGGCTTGTTGGCACGGGATGAGTTTGAACTAGCGCTGATCGATGAAGCGCTGCTGCAAAAGAAACCAATTTTTGCGGTTTGTCGGGGATTGCAGCTGGTCAACGTGGCATTCGGTGGCACGCTGCAGCAAGACATCAGTACCTTCAGTGAGATCATTCATATGCAGGCGCCGATTCCGAAAGAAGTGCCGACCCATGCCATCGTGACGGCTGAAAAAAGCATGTTGGCTCGTGTTTACGGTCAAAAAACAAAGGTTAATTCCTTTCATCATCAAGCGGTGGATCGATTGGCTCGTCCATTGCAAAAGACAGCTTGGAGTCCTGATGGCATCATTGAAGGCATTGAACACGTGGGTCAGCGCTTGTTGGCGGTTCAATGGCATCCTGACTTTGCCTATGATGCGCTTATACAAGAACAAGAGGTTTTCAAGTATGTCGTTGACGTATTGTAAGAAAGAGGGTCACGCAAGGAGGAGAAAAATGAAAAAGAAAATGATGGGTATCACTGCTTTCACAGTATTGGTTTTAAGTGCCTGCAGTACCACGAGTCCCACGACGGATTCTGGACAGCAAGAGGAGCAAGGAGCCGTTGCGCAAGAAATTCAAGTGTCAACCGCTGGCGCCTTATCAACCCTTGATAGCGGACAATACACGGATGTCAATAGCTCCGATATGATCGGACAAGTGGCAGAAGGGTTATACCGTCTGGATCAAGAGGGGGATCCTGAGCTTGCGATGGCCGCTGAAGAGCCTACGGTATCAGAAGATGGACTGGTTTATACCTTCACCATTCGTGATGCAAAATGGAGCAATGGCGATCCTGTTACTGCGGATGATTTTGTCTACGCCTTTCAATATGTTGCTAATCCAGAGAATGGTTCTAGTAGCAGTAATCAAATGGATGTGTTGAAAAATGGCAGTCAAGTGCGTCAAGGGGACGTTGAGGTGAGTGAGTTAGGTGCAAAAGCATTGGACCAGCAGACGTTAGAGCTGACATTGGCAAGTCCAATCTCGTATCTGGATCAAATTTTGGTCGGGACACCTTTTATGCCAAAAAACCAAGCGTTTGCTGAAGAAAAAGGTGCCGATTATGGGTTATCAGCGGAAAATTTTGTCGGCAATGGCCCATTCTTGATCGAAGGGTGGAACGGGACCAACGAATCATGGACGTTAACGAAAAATCCTGATTATTGGGATGCTGAGAATGTCCAATTGACCAAGATCGACGTGCAAGTAGTGAAGGAAACGGCGACTGGTGTCAGCCTTTTTGAAACAGGAGAACTGGACTACACCACCTTAACGGATACTTACGCGCAGCAATACCAAAACTCAGCTCAAGCCAACTATGTGCCAAAGGCGCTGGTGGGGTATTTAAGTGCCAACCAAAAACGAGAAGTCACAGGCAATGTCAAAGTACGTCAAGCAATTTTACAAGCCATCGACAAAGAGGCATTTGCCGAAAATATCTTAGGTGATGGGTCCACTGCATTGAACGGCTTTGTGCCAAGCAACTTTGCCAAAGATCCTGAAACAGACCAAGATTTTCGTGAAGAAAATGGCGATTTACTGCCGTACGATTTAACAGCCGCACAAGAGCTTTGGGCACAAGCCAAAGAAGAGTTGGGTCAAGACGAAATCACTTTGGAACTGTTGTCAGCAGATACAGCAGCAGCCAAGAAAACCATCGAGTTTGTCCAAGGGCAGTTAGAAACCAATTTGCCGGGATTAACCATCGATGCCAAGTCGATTCCTTTACAAAACCGTTTGGACTTGCAATCCCAAGGTGAATTTGATCTCGTTTTTGGGACTTGGACACCAGATTACGCGGACCCGATCAACTTCTTAGAATTTTATGATTCAACAGGTGGCTTGAATACGTCTGGGTATGCTAGTGAAAGTTACGATCAAGGGTTAGCAGAAGCACGGACGACTTTAGCAAACGACCCAGCTGCCCGTTGGGACTTATTGAAAGAACTGGAAAAACAATTGATCGTTGAAGATACAGCCGTTTTGCCGTTATATCAAGGGGCGGTGGCGTATTTGAAAACAGATCGTTTGCAAGGGGTGCAAGTGTTTCCTTTTGGACGAACAGTATCCTATCGCCTAGCATCTGTCACAGAATAAACAGGTAGTAAGAAAACAGAGGAACTTTTTTTCAACTAAGTGTGCTGATCAAACAGCGTTTGTTGAAGAGAAGGGCATCTGTTTTTTTATTTTAGCCAAAATCGTTGCAACTCTTGGGGTAAAACAGGAATTCGTTTTCAAAAAAAGGTTGTTAAAAAGGGCTGTTTTCACATCTGTGTTTTTAGAAAAGTCAATCTTTTTTAAAGAAAATTAATAAAAGTTGTTGCATTCTCAGAAACTTATCTGTAAAGTGTTAGGTGTAGTCAGCAAAATAAAAAGAGAAGGAGGGATTACGATGCAAAAAGTATTTGATAAAAAAACAACCAAATTGAATAAAGTGAATCCCTCATTCGGTAACCATTAGTGTACAGATAATGTCTATAATAACGACGTTTATGCTCTGTCCTTTTTCCGAAGGGACAGAGCTTTTTTGTGTACTTTTTTAGAATGTGAGGGATAAAACATGAAGTATGTATTAAAACAATTAACAACGTATTTTAAAGAACATAAGGTGCGCTATACCTTCGTATTCGTCTTTATGGTGATTGCTAGTGCGATGTATGTCGCACCAATCTATATCTTGCGCTTATTCATTGATGCGCTGATCCAAGATAATTTTGATTATTCGGTACTGGTCCAATACGTGACCCTCTTTGCCGGAGCTATCTTGTTAGGATATCTGGCCGAATTTGTTTGGACGTTTAATTTATTTATTGGTTCCTACGATTTGCAAAAACAATTACGGGAACAATTGATGAGCCACTTTCTTAAAATGGGGGCGCCGTTTTACCATCGTTTCCGAACAGGCGATTTAATGACTCGTTCCAGTGACGATGTCCAAGTGATGGGGATGACCGTTGGGTATGGACTGATGGTTTTCTTAAATACTAGTTTGTATCTAAGTTTTATCGTAGCGATGATGGCTGGGACGGTTTCTTGGCTATTGACCTTGATTGCCTTGATTCCAATGCCGCTTTTAGCCTATTACATTTTCAAATGGGGCTCACAAGTCGATAAGGCGTTTACGGAAGCGCAGAATTCTGTTTCTGAGATGAATAGTGAAGTGTTGGAGATCATTGATGGCATTCGGGTCGTCCGAGCTTATGGACTAGAAGGAGCTACCACTGAACAGTTTCAAAAGAAAACACTGGAAACAAGAGCAAAAAACAATATCGTTTCTGAGATCGATTCCCGTTTCGGGCCGCTGATTACCATCATCTTAGCGATCAGTTTTGTGATGAGCTTTGGTGTCGGGGCGTTTCTTGTTGCCAACCAAACAATCACCATCGGTGCGATGGTCTCTTTCCAAGTGTACTTGACAATGGTCGTTTGGCCGATGATCTCAGCAGGAGATCTTGTGAATGTGATGCAACAAGGTGCCGCATCCTGGCGTCGGATCAATGAAGTGCTGCAGACGGGTGATGAATTAGAAACTCCTGGTGAAGCCGACCTGCAAGCCATCAATACGATCCGTTTTGAAGCATACCATTTCCAATACCCACAAGCAGCTCGTTATGTGTTAGAAGGACTGGATTTGACGATCACTCGTGGAGAAGTCTTAGGGATCGTTGGGAAGACCGGTAGCGGAAAAACGACGCTGCTAAGACAATTCGGTCACCGCTATCCATACTCTGATCAAGTACCCTTGATTAACGAGCAGCCGTTGACGACCTATCAAACAACAGCAGTGCGCAACCACTTTGCAGAAGTGCCGCAAGAACATACCTTGTTTTCACGAACAATTCGCGAGAACTTGCTATTCGGACAGCCAGATGCTTCCGAAGAAGTGTTGTGGGAAGCACTGGAAGCCGCTTGCTTTAGTGAAGACATCAAGCGGATGCCAGAAGGGCTCGAAACGGTCGTCGGTGAGAAAGGCGTTTCCCTGTCTGGTGGACAAAAACAACGCTTGTCCTTAGCACGGGCGTTTTTACGAAACAGTGAAGTCCTCTTACTGGATGATGCCCTTTCGGCAGTTGATGCCAAAACGGAACAAGCCATCATCACGAATTTGAAAACGATGAAGCAGGCACCGACCTCCATCATCGTGACCCATCGATTGTCCGCCATCACCGAAGCGGATCAAATCATCGTCTTAGAAGACGGACGGATCACACAGCGTGGTACCCATCAGGAGTTGATCGAAACGCCAGGCTGGTACCAAGAACAGTATTACCATCAACAGTTAAAGGAGGACGATACAAGTGTTCTCAACGATTAAGCGTTTGCTCACGTATTTGAGCTATTATAAAAAACAATTTACCGTGGGCGCAATCTTGCTGTTGTTGGCAGCAGCGCTCGAACTGACTTCACCACTGATTGCCAAACAGCTGATCGACCGAGTGATGACACCGGCGGTTGACAGCAGAAACCTAAACACGATGCTTTTGATCCAATTGCTCGCTGGGTATTTGCTGGTCAATTTGATTGGTTCCCTCTTTCGTTATATCAGCTTGCTGCAATTGCGAAAAATGTCCAACAGTATCGTCAAAAAAATGCGGGATCAGCTTTTTGACCATATGCACAAATTACCGGTTTCTTACTTTGACCAGATTCCAGCCGGCAAGGTCGTCGCACGGATCACGAATGACACCGAAGTCTTGCGGTCTAATTTCTACGTGATCGTGATCAGTAATTTGTTAAGCAACATTATCCAAATCATTGGTGCGTTTATTGCATTATTTCTTTTGAACCGCACCTTAGGAGCAGCGATGCTGATCCTGATCCCGATTTTAGGAATTTGGCAGCATTTTTACACCAAATATGCCTCTCGTTACAATTTAGCAATGCGGGAATATATCTCACAAATCAGTGGGCAGTTAAATGAATTTGTCCAAGGAATGGCGATCATCCAAGCCTTCCAACGAGAAAAGCAGTTGCAGAAAGAATTTAATGAAACAGTAGAGAAATGGTTCAAAACTGGACGTAAATACCTCTTACTCGATTCAAGTATCGCTTGGGGATTAGGCAATTTGTTGCGAAACTCAACGATCTTGATTTTGATCACGACCTTGGCCGCCTTTTTCCTTGATGGCCGCTTGGCGATCTCAGCAGGCTTGCTGTATGCCTTTATTGATTACATCAACCGCCTGTATGATCCCATCGAAGGGCTTGTCCAAACCATCACCAATGTGCAGCAATCATTGGCTGCCGGACAGCGGGTCTTTGAGTTTGCTGATCAGCCGGTTGAAAAACAACAAAGTGAGCAGCTGACTGTCACGAATGGCGATGTTTCTTTCCAACAGGTGACCTTTGGCTACGATCCTGAGCAAGCGATCTTGCACGATATCAACTTTGACGTTGCCGCAGGAGAGACCATTGCTCTAGTCGGTCATACTGGTTCTGGAAAATCGAGTATTTTGAACCTGTTGTTCCGTTTTTATGATCCGCAGCACGGAAAAATCGTTGTGGATGGACAAGTGATCGCTGATTTTGATCGTCATAGTTTAAGAGATTCAATGGCGATCGTCATGCAAGATCCCTATCTATTTACTGGAACGATCGCCAGCAACATCGGAATGAACGATCCAACGATCACCGAAGCGATGATTATCGATGCCTTGAAACAAGTCGGCGCTGACTACCTTTTGAGCCGCTACGAAAAAGGCATCCATCATCCAGTCGTTGAAAAAGGCAATGAGTTTTCTAGTGGAGAACGCCAGCTGATCAGTTTTGCCCGTGCATTAGTGTTTGATCCGAAAATCTTGATTCTGGATGAAGCGACGAGCCATGTGGACACTGAAACAGAATCCATCATTCAAAAGGCGATGACCATCTTGCAAAAAGGACGGACGACCTTTATGATCGCTCACCGTTTGTCAACGATCAAACAAGCAGATCAAATCTTGGTCTTGGATCAAGGGAAGATCGTGGAACGGGGAACCCATTCGAGTCTTGTCCAAGGGCAAGGAATCTATCAGCAAATGTATCAAATGCAGGCAGAGCAGCTGTAATCAGCGGTGATTGCCGACAATGTTAACCGTAAAAGAAAATCCTTGAGCCTCCTGCATGGGAAGTGGCTCAAGGATTTTTTATATAATGCGAAGGAGCAGCCAATCATCTATGGGGAGTTGGAAGAGGAGGCCTTCGCTTATATATCACTAGGAAAAGCTGTAAGATGATGCCGTAATTTTGCTAAGAAACGCTCGCCGATCACTGATAACGGGCGATCGTTCTTTTTAATGAGGATGATCTCACCCTCGGACGCGTCGATCAAAGGAAGAAAAGCCAAGCCTTGGCGTTCTGGTTGGGCAACGATCCCCGAGCCGGTTCCATAAAGATCCGTCTGTTGTAATAGCTGGACCATCGTGCCTCGATCGCTGACATGCACCACTTGAGGGCTTTGAGCGAAATCGATCAAATCTTCTGAGAAGAACGAATAGCGTTCATCTTCTTGCAAAAAGCGTACTTGTGGATAAGGGGCGAGATCTCTTAAGGAAAGCTGCCTTTTTTCTGTCAAGGGATGAGCTGCTCGCAAAAAGACATGGGGGCGAAACCGTCCCAACGCCTCGAAGGACAATTGGGCGCCTTGCAGCAGTCGTTCCAATCCTGCTTGGTTTTGCTCATTCAAATAAAGGATCCCAAATTCACTTCGATATTGTTGCACGTCCGTGATCACCTTTAAGGTCGTGGTTTCTAATAAGCGAAACTGGCGGCAGTCGGGAAATTCCTGCAGCAGCTCACTGAAAATTCCAGCCGTGAAATCATAGTGCTGGCTTGCGATAGCGAAGGTTTGACTCGCTGCTTGCTTGCTGGAAAAACGCGTTTGCAGCTGCGCCACTTGACTCAAGATCGGCTGGGCATGGTCTAGAAATTCCGAGCCTTCGGCAGTCAAGTGGGCGCCTTGATTCGTACGCTCGAAAAGCTGGACCTCCAATTCTGTTTCCAACTCTTTCACGGCTTGGGAAAGACTTGGCTGCGAAAGATACAGCCGTTTGGCTGCTTCACGAAAACTTCCATGGTCAGCGATCGCTTGCACGATGCGCATTTGTTGAATATTCAATTTTTGACCTCCTTTACAAAGATTCAGACGGGGAATGGTCCACTAATCAATAGTAGTCATGTCTTTTCCTTCTATAGTAATAGAAGCTTCTTTAAAAAATACGACGACAGTTGCTGCTTATTGCTACTTTTCAAGCGGTCATTGCAATTCCTCAGGAATAAACCAATAACCCGTTTGATTCTCTTCTGCCAGCAGTTCTTTAAAGGCTTCAGAATGATAAGCTGCCACCACTGCCTGTGCCCAATCACTATCTTTATTGGCTTCTTTTACCGTTGCCACCAGTTCATATTCTTGCAAAATGTCTTCACTTAATAGGCTTTCCTCTGCAGCGATTCCAGCACTATAAACGATGCTGCCGGGAATCACCGCATAGTCTAAATCTGCTAAGCTGCGGGGGATTTGGGCAGAATCCATCTCGACGATGTCCAGGTCATAAGGATTGTTAGTAATGTTTCTCAAAGTCGCGTCAATGGGCGCCACTTCGGGGTCAAGTTCGATCCAGCCGGCTTTTTGCAGCAGCAACAGGGCACGGGCACTATTTGACGGATCATTGGGGATCCCGATGGTATCGTTTGCTTCAATCGCTGCTAAATTGTCCTTTCTGCCAGGATACAAGCCGGCTGGAACGGTAGGAATCGGTGTGATACCCACTAAATCGGCATCCGTGTTTTCATTGAAGTTTTCTAAATAGGCGGTGTGCTGATCGACGTTTAAGTCGATCTCGCCATCGTTCAATGCAATGTCCGCTTCCAAGACCCCAGTAAAGCCAATATCCGTCACAGTATAGCCAGCTTCTTCTAAAATCGGTTTGATTCCTTTGAGAAACAGTTCGCTGTAAGGCCCTGGTGTCGTCCCCAATCTGATTTCTGTCTGCTGTTCCTCGGCATTTCCCGTTACTTCTTCTTGATTGCCACAACCGGCAAATAAAACTAAGGACAATAAACCAATGCCCACACCCAATCGAATCTTTCGTTTCATAACTTTTCCTCCTTTTTTATAAAAAAAGCCTTCCCAAAGAATAGTCTTTGGGAAGGACGATCATTTCGCGGTACCACCTTCGTTTGTTTTTTGCTGAAACAAAAAACCTCAGTCAGTTCATCAAATAAACTGCATTGCGCTATCGGGCTTTCTCCGTCGGGGATTGTTCGTCCACGAATGCTCAAAGGTCATTTTCGGATCGTCTTCCTTACTCGTTTCCACCAGTTCCGAGTTCTCTTGAAAGAAAGGGGGGATCGTACTCTTCTTCTCACAGCATGTGTATGAAATTAGTAGTATCTTAGAACAAGATGAGAAAGTTGTCAATTGCTTTCGTGATAGGTGATTCCAATCACTACGCAGGTAGTAGGGGAACAAATGGACAAGGGCAAGAATAGACCTAAAAAGCAGGAAAAGCAGATGAATGGTCGAAATCGCTTGGTTGGGTTAGAATCGAAACACAAAACAAAAAAAGAGGCGAGCAAATGAAATTACTTTTGATTGGTCATACCGACACACTTGGGCAGCTTTTAGTTGAAGGCTTTCAGCAGCTACCAGAGGTGGAGCTGATCACGGCTAGCCGTAGCAGCGGCGATCATCAAGTCGAAATTGCGGATGCAGACAGTGTCAGCCAGCTATTTGCAGCCACTGGGAAAGTGGATGCCATTGTTTCCGCTGCGGGAAGCACAGTGTTTAAACCCTTTGAGGAATTGACGCCAGCAGATATTCAACAGTCGGTGGCTTCGAAGCTGCAAGGACAAGTCAACCTTGCGTTGATTGGCCAGCATTTTCTCAATGAAGGTGGCAGTATCACGCTGACTTCTGGAATTATCAAAGACGAATTTATCCCAATGGGCACGCCTTCAGCACTGGTCAACGGCGGTTTAGAAGCCTTCGTGGCATCGGCAGCTTTTGAGATCGGTCAGGGGATACGAATCAATGCAGTCAGTCCCAATGCGCTTGTGGGCTCTTGGGAAACCTTCGCCGATTCTTTCAAAGGCTTTATTCCCGTTGGTGACGCACCCGTTTTTGCAGCGTATCAAAAAGCAGTCTTTGGAATCATGACTGGCAAGACCTTCACCGTTTATTAAGAAAAAGCAGAAGTAGAAAAAAACCGCCAAATCAAAGCTGACTTGGCGGTTTTTGTTCTGCTGAAAAAGAAGTAGCAAACAGTTAAGAAGAGAGCAATTGGGTTTTCAGCTTGGGCATTTCTGCTTTGAGTTGTTGGCGAGCAAAAGCCAAGTCATTGATCCAAGAAGCAATCGCTTCTTTTTCTAAGAACAGAGGCATTCGATCATGGACTGGTTCAACAGAATCGTTCGCGGCAGTCGTTAGAATGATTGATTCGGTTTCGATCTGATCCTCTTTTTGAAGGATGCGATAAAAACCAGCAGCATAAATCACGTGATCTTGCGAAAAGAGGAACTTTTCCTTTTCATGATTCCATTCATAGAAACCAGACATCGGAAAGACACAGCGATGCTCTTGGAAAGGCTTGCGAAAAGTCGGTTTTTCTTCAACAGTCTCAGAACGCGCATTGATCATCAAATGCCCTTTTTTAAAGCCGGTAAAGCCCCATCTTGTCACACCGGCTACAACTTGTTGTTGTTGATTTGCACCGATGGTTACGACGTGATTGGAGGGGAAAACATCATTGATAGCGACAGTCTGTTGGCGCTTGCGGGCTTTCGCCGCGGCTTCTTGATAATATTCTGACAATTCGCCAGTTGATGGATCAAATAAGTATCGGCCGCACATGGACAGGTCACTCCTTTTTTTGGATTGGCTGGTGCCTTTGTTTCAGTATAAAGACTCAAGGCGTCAAAACCAACTAACTTGCTTCACAGCGTGATTCGACAAGGAAAGGATAGGGACGGTTATGTAAAAAGTTAGTACCGCGAAAAGAGTTAAAAGAAATCAGATAACAAAAAAAGGCAGTCACCTACTGAGGTTGACAGCCTTTTTTATTCTAGTTGGTTAGCCAATTTTTTTAACTCTCCCGCCGATTTTATTTGCGAAACGTTCAGCATCTTCTCTGCAAGTATAGGTCAATGCAATTGTTTTGTCCCGTGTTCTTTTTCCTTCGGCGGTTAGATAACCATGAAAGATTTTAATCGCATACAATCGATAAACACCTCCTTATCCTTCGTAATAATAACAAATTTACCGCTTACATTCAAGAGATATAGTAAAAGTTTATTTTTTGTTAGTTATTTTATTAAGAAATTGTTCAAACGCTTAAGAAAAGATTGAGAGATAAAGGGAGGAGGTGTGGAATAGACCAATGCGCATTTGAAAGGAAAGACGAAGGAACCTAGATGTATAAAGTTACTGCTACTTGCTTTCCAGCATAGAAGGACAAAGAATGAAAGCTGTTTTGTTTTGAAATTTAAACAAATAGACCAATCGAGGAATAGCTAAGATAGGTGTCAAAAGTAGAGAAGAGAATCTATTTTTGTATTTGCGTGTTATTGAGACATTTTCCCCTCAAAAAATGGTTTGTAGAAAGAAACGATGATTCAAGCGCTGCATAAGCACGAAGATTGTTGTTTATTGTGCCGGCAAGTTGCTGGTTTGGGGATTAAAAAAAGCAAAAGTTGTTCTTAAAACACCAGTCTGACAAAAATAGCTTTTGTGAGAAGCTCAACGGTGGCTTAGCGATCGTGTGAAAAAATTTAAGGAAGCGATTGACAAGTTTTTTTTGAAGTGCTATGATACCGATGTAATTAGATAACGGTTACAGAAGTGCTGTGACCAAGAGGCGTGTTACTGTAAGAAGGCAAACCTCATATTCCACCAAGGGTGGAGTATGAGGTTTTTTAGTGTTTTTAAGGTGGAGGAAATCATGAAAATAAAGAAGTTTTTAAATAATAATGTTGTCTTACTAAAGAAAGGCAGCAATGAAATTATCGGATTTTCTACAGGCATCAGCTTCAATAAGAAGGTAGGAGATGATGTAGAAGAACAAGATTTTGAAAAGATTTTTGTATTGGATACTCACGCAATGTTGGAACATTTTAGCTATCAATTAGGAAAATGCGATCCGAAATACGTAGCGATCGTTGCTAAAATCGTGGCTTATGCCAAACAGAATTATCGCTTAGCAGTCAGCGACTATATTTATTTGACTTTGCTGGATCATATTGATTTCACTGTTCATAGGATCAAGCAGCAAATGACTTTTCATAGTCCTTTGCAATGGGATATTCGGCGATTTTATCCCGATGAATATGCCATTGGGGTGTATGCTGTCCAGCTTATGGAGCAAGAACTAGCGATCGATGTACCAACAGAAGAAGCGATCTCCATCGCATTGCATTTTGTAAATGTCCAATCACAAAAGAAGGATATGGCGGTTACCAATCAAATCGCGAAATTTATAGAAGACGTACTGACGATCGTAAAGTATGAGTACAAACAAAATTTTGATGAGAATAGTTTCCATTATTCTCGCTTTGTCACGCATCTGCACTATTTTGCACAAAATGTGATCAATCATACACTTCCCAGCTATGAAGCGTCGACGCTCTATGCACAAATTGAGAAGATGTATCCGCAAGCGTTTCACTGTGTGGAAAAAATCAAGGTTTATATCAAAAATACGTATGATATCAGCATCTCAGAAAATGAAGAAATTTATCTATCACTCCATATCCAGAAATTGACGGAACAAGGAGAAAGGGAGAAAAACAATGGACTATAAAAAACTAGCCAATGAAATTTATGAAAATGTCGGCGGTGGTAAAAATATCCAGCACGTGACCCACTGTGCAACAAGACTGCGTTTCACGCTGGCCGACGACAAAAAAGCTGACAGTGAAGCAATCAAACAGTTAAAAGGAGTGACTGGACTCGTTCAGGGAAATGGTCAATACCAAGTGATTATTGGGCCAGATGTATCGAGTGTATACGCTCAACTACCGACGACAGAAACGACGGCTGATCAAAGCAGTAGCGATCAATCGATCATCTCACGACTCCTTGACTTTATCGCAGGCTGTTTTACACCGATGATTGCAATCATAGCAGCTGGAGGAATGCTGCAAGTGGTCCTTTCACTATTGGAGTTATCAGGAATTTTAGCTGCAACTGACGATACGTATCTCGTATTGTATCAAGTATCGCAAGCAGCCTTCTTTTTCATTCCCGTTTATTTAGGAAATTCTGTGGCCAAACGATTGAAAATTGATCCTTTCTTAGGAAGCTACGTCGGAGCGATTTTTGTGATGCCAGGATTGACGGCCCTTCTTAGCCAAGAAGGAGGAATCACATTATTTGGATTGCTCGTACCGAATGTGAGCTACAATGCCTCCGTTTTGCCAGTTTTATTAAGTGTCTGGGTTATGTCTTATGTCTATCGGTTCGCCGATCGGATTTTACCGAACAGTGTCAAATTTATTCTACGTCCATTGATCGCCATCATCGTGATCACACCGCTGGCTCTATTGCTAATCGGACCATTAGGTGTGACGATCGGCAACTATGTGTCACAGTTTTTGAACTACTTAACAAACAATTTTGGTCCGTTAGCCGTCTTGTTTATGGGTGCCTTTGCTCAATTGCTAGTAATGACGGGCATGCACACGACGCTGACCCCTATTTTATTAACTTCTTTGGCAACGTACGGGTATGATGATTTGATCGTCCCTGGTATGCTGCTTGGATTGGCTGCCGAAGCAGCGATTTGTTTAGCGGCTGGAATCAAAGCTAAGGATACGGAATTTAAACAAGTGAGTTTTTCATCGGCAATTACTGCCTTGATGGGTGTGTCTGAACCTGCTTTGTACGGAGTAACCTTACGTCTGAAAAAACCGATTGTCGGAATGATCCTTGGGGGTGCTGCTGGGGGACTTTATTTTGGTTTGATGAAAATCAATACGCCAGTAGTCATTGCTTCATTTGTGGCGCTTCCATCATACAGCAGTGTGTTTCATGCGCTGATCGGCTCGTTGATTACTTTTGCGATTGCCTTTGCTTACACCTGGGTCATGGTCAAAGATGCAGATTTTCCTAATAATAATCAGCCGCAAGCAGTCAAATCTGGAGCGCAAGATGTGACAGCCAAAGCAACTGATGTTTCTTCTGAAACGAAGAAAGAACAATCAGCGATTGAAAAAATTGTATTATCACCTTTAAAAGGAACTGCCGTTCCATTGACAGAAACCAATGATCAGGCGTTTGCTTCATTGGCATTAGGTAAAGGAATTGCTGTTAAGCCACAAGATCAACAGGTGATTGCCCCATTTACGGGACAGGTTTCTGCCGTTTTTCCAGGAAATCATGCGATTGGACTTACCAGTACCGAGGGGATTGAACTTCTGATCCACATCGGTATTGATACGGTGAATATGCAAGGAAGTGCCTTTGAACGACTAGTCAATGAAGGTGATCAAATCACTATGGGAGAAACATTATTGCACTTTGATGCAGAAAAAATCGCTCAGGCAGGGTATGAAGATACCGTTATGATCACTGTTACCAATACGGCAGACTTCTTAGATGTTGTGGCACTTGCCCAACATCAAGAAATTAAAGCTGGCGATCAGTTATTAGCCATTTTTTAACCATTAGAAAGAAGAAAGGATGACAGCAATGAGTTTCCCAAAACATTTTTTATGGGGCGGCGCTTCGGCGGCAAACCAATATGAAGGCGGCTATAATGAGGGCGGAAAAGGGCTCGCTTGTGCTGACTTGATCAGCGGTGGCAGCCATACGACTTCTCGGAAAATCACAGCAAAAATTGAAGAAGAGTTGTTGTATCCAAGCCACGAAGCAACTGATTTTTATCATCATTATCAAGAAGATATTGCATTGTTTGCAGAAGCTGGATTTAAAGCTTTCCGCATGTCTATCAACTGGACCCGAATTTTTCCCAAGGGCAACGACGCTGAACCGAATGAAGAAGGCCTGGCCTTTTATGATCGCGTGTTTGACGAGTGTCGGAAGTACGGGATTGAACCAATTGTAACCATTGCTCATTTTGATGTTCCCGCATATTTGAGCCAAGAATACAATGGTTGGGCGAGTCGTGAAGTGATCGACTTTTATGCGAGATATGCGGCGGTGTTGTTGGAACGCTATCACGAAAAAGTAAACTATTGGATCACTTTTAATGAAATCAACACGGCCACCTTAAGTATCGGAAACTTTTTATCACTGGGACTGCAAGTTGGTGAATCTGAATTTATCAATCAGCCGGATAATCTACAGCAACGCTACCAAGCCCTGCATCATCAATTTGTTGCCAGTGCAAAGGTTGTCGCTTACGGACATGAGCATTATCCAGACCTGAAAATCGGCTGTATGATTTCTTATATGCCACGCTATCCTTATACTAGCCATCCAAATGATGTATTACTAGCCAAACAAGAAGAAAATATGCACTCGAAATTTTGTGGCGATGTGCAGGTCACAGGGAAATATCCTTATTATGCAAAGAAATATTTTGCTGATCATGGCTTTGCAATCGAGTTTGCACCAGAAGATCAAGCGATCCTAGCTAAGGGAACAGTGGATTACTACACGTTTAGTTACTATCTAACACTTTGTGTCTCTGCAGATGAGAAAGTTACCAAAAATGGGCACAGTATGATTGGCGGTTCAGGCGTAAATAATCCTTATCTAGAGCAGACGGAATGGAATGCGATGATTGATCCAGTAGGATTGAGAATTGCGTTGAATGATATTTATGATCGCTACCAACTGCCATTGATGATCGTGGAAAATGGGATCGGGGTTTCAGAAACTGTTGCTGAAGATGGACAGATTCATGATGATTATCGCATCGATTATTTAGAAAAGCATATTGCTGAAATGGAGAAAGCCATCGATGATGGTGTCGAGTTGATTGGTTACACGATTTGGAGTGCCGTTGATATTGTCAGTGCTTCTACAGGAGAAATGAAAAAAAGGTATGGCATCATTTTTGTGGATAAATATGACGACGGGACAGGGACTTTAGATAGAAAGAAAAAAGACAGTTTCTATTGGTATCAAAAAGTGATTGAACGAAACGGCTTATGATTAAATACTCCAGTACTTGCGGTGTACAAGTGCTGGAGTTTTTTTGCGTATCAATTTCAGCGCGTACAAAACAAAAACCACGCGTAAAACACGCGTGGTCCATATCAGGGGTTCATGTTAGTTGCCCCAATAAACAAATCGTCCATCAAATACGGTGGCTTCAACGGTCGTTTGAAGCAATTCTTCGGCAGTTAAAGGCAAGATGTTTTGTGACAAAATACAAAGATCGGCTAAACAGCCAACTTCTAATTGACCGATATCTTGCCGACTCAAGGCTTTGGCGGCGCCTGCGGTGTGGGCATAGAGGGCATCGGCGATGGTGATTTTTTCCTGTGGCATCAATCCGCCTGCTGGCTGGCCATTTTTTTCTTGCCGAGCAACCGCATAATACAGCGAGTCTAAAGGGGTCACGTCGATCACGACCGGCGTATCAGTCCCAAAAGCCAAGGTGGCACCTTGCTCTAGAAAGGATTGAAAAGGAAACATTTGACTGGCACGCTGAGGTCCTACTTCTTCATCGAGGGTCTCATAACCGACTAATAGATGGCTAGGCTGTACGGAGAGTACTAGTTGTTCTTGGCGAACTAGTGGCAAATCGGCGGCATCCATCACTTCCAAGTGTTCCAAGGTATTGGCTTTGCCTTTAGAAAGCGGGTGAGCAGCAGCACTTTCTTGATAAAAGAGGAGTGCTTGTCGAATCGCTTCATCACCGATGGTATGGATGCGCATCGGCCAGTCTTGCTGGTTAGCTTGTAATATAAAGCGGCGCATCCGTTGAACATCGATCAACGGCATCCCGACATCACCAGCAAAATACGGTGTTTCATATTCCGCTTTTAAAAAAGCCGTGTGCGTACTCGTCACGCCGTCAAAAAATTGTTTGACGCCGCCCATTTGTACTTTTTCGGAGCGATACGTACGGTAAGTTTCTTTTAGTTGCGTGATGTCTTCTCGCATGGCTGGATAAAAGACAGCGCGCAAGGTCGCTTCTGCTTCCGTTTGTCGATAAAGATTGGGGTAGACCAAATCGTCCCAGCTTTCTCCTGTCAAGGCAACATCGCCGATCGTCGTGATGCCGTATTGATTGAGCTGTTTCATATAGGTCAGAAAAGCAGCAGAGCTTTGCGCTTGGAATGACTGTAAGACCTCTGCTAAATAATGAATGGCGATCGCTTCTAAAAAGCAGCCGCTTAATTGTCCGCTGTTTTCGTCAAGCAATGCCTCCCCGCTGATCCCCGTTGGCAAGTTCTCAGGTGTGATCCCTAAAGCAGCGATCCCTTGGCTATTTAACCAAATGCTGTGGGCATCACCGGAAATCAGCATGACAGGCGTGTCGGCACAATAGTTGTCGATCGAATCTTTCGTTGGGTAGACTTGCTGACCGAAATCACTGCTGAACCAGCCGATGCCGATTTTCCATCCATGTGTGATGGGCAGCGCGGGCACTTGCTGGGCAACGGCTTCTTCTGTCACTCCCGTAAGATGGGTCAGTGCCCCTTGATGGAGTAATGCGGAAAGATAAAAATGAACATGAGCATCAATAAAGCCCGGGATGATCATTTGTTCTTTGAGATCAATGACCTGGGTGTCTTCAGCAAGTGTTGGCAGCGCTGAAAGAGGACCCACAGCCGTGATTTTCTGGTCTTCTATCAGGAGAAAGCCCGCAAAAGTCGTTTTCGTTTTGGTATCAAAGATGTGTTCAGATTTTAGTAATAGTGACAATTATAATCCCAACTTCCATTCAAGGAAAAGGTCGTTATAAAGCTCAACCGCTTCTTTTCCTAAGTATTCATAATGTTCCATTTGTTCCATCGCACTTGGCTCAGGGTAGAAAGCCTTGTCAGCAGTAAGTTCTACTGGTAGCATGGCTTTGGCCGTTTCACTCGGCGTGGCGTAGCCCACGTATTCGGCATTTTGTGCGGCATTTTCTGGGCGCAGCATAAAATTGATGAAGGCGTAGGCTCCCTCAAGATTGCCAACGGTTTTCGGGATCGCAAAATTGTCTGTCCAAATCGCACCGCCATCATTGGGAACGATATAGGTGACGGCAGGATTTTCCGCCATCACATAAGCGGCATCGCCCGAATACCCGATTCCTAAAGGGGCATCGTTGTTGATCATCAAGGTTTTGATCTCGTCGGTCAAAACTGCTTTGACGTTGGGGCGGATACTTTCCAGCTTCTTCAAGGCTTTGGCGACTTTGGTCGGGTCTTTTTCATTTTGGGAAAGACCGAGCGTCTGTAACGCGATTCCTAAGGTTTCGCGAGCACCATCCACCATCAATACATCATTTTTAAATGCAGGGTTCCATAAATCCCCCCAGCCATGGATCGAAGAAACATCGACTTCTTCAGTATTTGCCATGATCCCGATCGTGCCCCAAAAATAGGGGATCGAATAGGTATTGTTTGGATCAAAGGCTTGATCCATCAAAAAAGGCGACAGATCTTCCGTTCCCGTCAATTTCTGATGATCTAAAGGCACTAACAGTCCTTCTTCGATCATTTTCGGAATGATCGATTCGCTAGGGAAAACCAAATCATAGCGTGAGCCGCCTTGTTTGATTTTTGTTTCCATCGCTTCGTTGGAGTCAAATGTATTATAAATCACTGAGTAACCAGTCTCAGTTTCGAATGTTTTGATCAATTCGGGGTCAATATATTCGCCCCAATTGTAAATAATCACTGTATTTTTGTCGGACGACGTTGCTGCCCCCGATTCTTTCGTTAACACCGAAGCACCGAAAAACAGCAATGCGGTGATGCCGATCACACCGCCAAAAAATACCCACAACCTTTTCAATTCATCAATTCCTTCTTTCTTTACAATTTCGTATTTCTTGAGTAGCGTAATTGATTTTTAAAGAAAAGGCAATAAAAAAATGAAGAAAAAATAAACCCGTTTCCTTCAAGGCTTAGCAGGAGGAACGGCCAGGTGGCTGCGGCAGTTTCCAAACATATCATTTGTCAAATTTCTTCCTTTTGCCTAAGCTAGGGAAGTGAGAAATCAAGGGATGGAAAAACAGGAACCTCTCTTTGATGAAGAATGAATGTAAGGAGTGAAGCATCAATGGAAACACGTGCTGTCGTTATTGAAGCCTATGGTGGAAAAGACCAATTAAAAGAAGCAACGGTCCAATTACCAGAATTAAAAGCAAATCAATTATTAGTCAAAGTTGCCGCAACATCCATCAACCCAATCGATTGGAAATTAAGAGAAGGCTATTTGAAACAAATGTTTCCATGGGACTTCCCAATTATTTTAGGCTGGGATGTCGCAGGGGATATCGTAGAAATAGGCGCTGACGTGACAGAATTCAAAGTTGGTGATGCAATCTATGCCCGCCCTGAAACGACTCGTTTTGGGACGTATGCTGATTATGCCATCGTGGATGCTGAGTTAGCAGCGATTAAACCAGAAAACCAAAACTACGCAGAAGCAGCTGCAGTGCCATTAGCTGGTTTGACTGCTTACCAAGCGTTGTTTGAACACGGTCGTTTAAAAGAAGGGGAAAAAGTCTTGATCCATGCCGGAGCAGGCGGAGTTGGTACCTATGCGATCCAACTGGCCAAAGCAGTTGGCGCTTACGTCATCACGACGGCTAGTCCACGTAACCATGAGTTATTGCAAAAACTTGGTGCCGATGAGATCATCGATTACCACACGACAGATTTTGAAGAAGTCTTGCAAGACATCGATTTGGTCTTTGATACGATGGGGGGCGACACCCAGAAGAAAAGTTTCACTGTCTTAAAACCTAAGGGCCGTCTGATCTCGATTTTGAGTATTGAAGACGAAGACTTGGCAAAAGAAAAAGACATCTTCGCCAAAGCAGTTTGGTTACGAACCAACGGCAAACAATTGGCAGAATTGACAGAGCTGATCGAAGCAGAAAAAGTCAACAGTGTCATCGGTGCAACCTTCCCATTGACAGCACAAGGAATTTACGATGCCCACGCATTGAGTGAGACACACCATGCAGTCGGCAAGATCGTTATTGAAAACCAAGACAATTTCATCAGCCAAGACGCAGAATAAAGGAGGCTGAACCGATGCGCTTATGGCATGAAGCGCTGATACCTGCTTTGCCTCGGCAGCAGCTGTTAGGCCAGCATCGTGAAGCAGCAGCCTTGCGGGGGCTAGGCTGGGGCAAGAAGCACGCAACCGTCGATTACGTTTTTACCCATCCGCCCTATAAATTGTTTCAATACCATCAGTTAGTGCTGGATGAAATGACCTATCGAGGCTATCGGCCAGCACCTGAATGGTACGATCCAGCGTATCGTGGCAAAAATCTGCCGCTGGAACCCTCCGTTCAAGCTGTTCCTTTGACTACGCCGATCTATCCAGAACATGATGAAGCATACTTGGAAGAATGCTTAGTGAATCTCCATAGTAAAGGGATCTATCTTTAAAGACCAAACACTTTCCTGAATTTTTGTTCGGGAAAGTGTTTTTTTGCTTTAAAATCGATAACTTACAAAAAGTAAGCATATTGTTCGCAACTTTTTTTGTTCCTTGTTATAGTGAGAACAGAGAATCAGTAATGAGAAATGAGGAAAAGAAAATGACCATCAATCACAGAAATCTTGAATTTGGGTTAGATACGTTTGGCGATCTAGCCTTTGATGATACAACGAAAGAACGGATCAGTTACAGCGAATCGTTGCGCAATATCGTGGCAGAAGGAAAATTAGCCGATGAAGTCGGCATCGATGTCATTGCCTTAGGGGAGCACCATCGGGAAGAATATTCGATCTCAAGTCCTGATACGGTACTAGCGGCTTTAGCGATGGTTACCAAAACCATCAAATTAGGTACCGGTGTAACTGTCTTGAGTTCGGATGATCCCGTGCGGGTCTACGAACGGTTTGCGACCGTTGACGCGTTGTCGAACGGTCGTGCACAAATCATGCTGGGACGAGGATCTTTTACTGAATCATTCCCTCTATTCGGCTATGACTTGCAAGATTATGAAGAACTATTTGAAGAAAAAACAGCGATGTTCAGTGAATTGAGAAAAGGCAAACCATTAACTTGGGAAGGCAAGTTCACGCAATCCTTAAAAAATGCCGACGTTTTTCCAAAAATCGAGGGACACCAATTAGATACCTATGTGGGTGTCGGTGGAACCCCTGAATCGATCATTCGTGCCGTCCGTTATGGGTTTCCCGTTATGTTAGCGATCATCGGTGGCGAACCTGCTCGTTTTGCGCCGTATGTTGATCTGTATAAAAAGGCAGCGCAGCAATTGGGGCAACCGATTTTGCCAATCGGCATGCACTCCCATGGTGTGATCGCCGACACCGACGAAGAAGCCTATGAAATCGGCTGGAACTACATCAAAAAGAGCATGGACAAAATCGGTCTTGATCGCGGCTGGCCAGCCATGAGCAAAGAGCGCTTTGACTTTGAAGTCGAACATGGTTCTTACTATGTAGGCAGTCCAGAAACCGTGGCGCAAAAAATCGCCCGTATGATGCCGCAAGTCGGTGTAGAACGCTTTGATCTGGTTTACGGTACTGGCGGACAGCTGCAAAAAGACCGTTTCAAAACGATTGAATTGTATGGAACCAAAGTGATTCCACGGGTGAAAGAATTGTTGGCAGCAGGTGATAGCAATGCCTAAAACCATCGGTATTTTAGGCGCAGGCAAGTTAGGCTTAGCACTCGCAAATCTTGGTGCCAAGGCGGGCTATCGGGTCTTGATCGCTAGTACGAAGCCAGCAGAAAAAATCGCCTTGTCCGTTTCTGTGTTGGCTCCGGGAGCGATCGCAAAAAATGCCGCTGAAGTGATGACAGAAGCCCAAACGATCCTTTTGGCAATTCCGTTGAGTAAGTACCAACAGCTACCAGCAGAAGCTTTGGCTGGCAAGCTAATAATCGATGCCATGAATTATTGGTGGGAAGTCGATGGCAAAGAAACAGAATACTCATCCATCGAGCAGACTTCTTCGGAACGTGTGCAACGCTATTTTTCCCAAAGTAAAGTAGTCAAAGGATTCAATCATATGGGGTACCACGACATCCAAGAGGAATCTTTGCTGACGAGAACGTCTGCTCAAGGAACTGCCAAAAAAGCCATCGCCATTGCTGGTGATGACCAAACCGCCCTCGATCAGACAGCAGAAATCGTTTCTGCCTTCGGCTTTGATCCCTTTCCTATCGGTGCTTTAGCTAATGGCATCATGTTGGAACCCGGCAGTCCTTTCTTTGGTGCCAATCAAACCAAAGAGGGATTGACGGCATTGATGAAGGAGTTTTGGAGCAGTGAGAAAGGGCAAGCGTTTCTGGCGCGTCCTTCCGCTGTGAGTAACAAGCAGCAGGCTTCGCAGTAAAAGAGCCGCCTCCATGTACGACTGGATACGATAAAAACAACCCTCTTCTCAAAAAAGAAGAGGGTTTTTCCCATCCAGTCAAATCAGCACGTGGTCGCTAAAAAATACAATGTGATTGTTACGATTGTGATTCGTAAGCAGTGGTTGTTACGTTTACGTCTCTGCCAGACGTTCCATAGTGTACATATCAGCCTGTACCTGCTTTGTGCTCGCCTTTGACACCCACCCATATTGATTAAAGATCGACCAGCCAGTTGGTTTGTTGGATCTTTCCATCTAATTCTCGCAGCTGCTTGGCGGTCGCATTCAATTGCTCCGTTAGCGTTTTTATATCGATCGTACGCACCAGTCGAATTTCGTTGCGACCTATTCGGGGAGCTGCTTTGGTTTCATCCAGTGCTTGCGTTAGCAGTGCATGCTTGCGGCGCAGCTGTTCTCGCTGTTCTAGTGCTTCCATCAGCAATAACGCACTATCTGCTAAAGAGGCAGTCGCATTTTTCCGATTGATGGCAACGACTAATTCTGAATATTGTTGATTGATCTCATCGTATTCCTTGAACAATTCTGTGATACTACGATCCAAGGTATCGCCTTCTTGGACTAACACACTGCTAGAGATCTCGTTACGTAATTGAAACAGACGATTGTTCAAATCCCGTCTTAAAAGTAACGCTTCTGCTAATTTCATTTTGGCACACTCCTTTTTACAAATGAGAACAGCTTATCTAGTTCTTATCCTAGAGAAGAACGTGATGAAAGGCAAGCAAGATGCAAAAAAAGGTCTGCCAGAAAAATCATAAAAAACTGAATATTCGCAATTCTTGTTGACTTCCAAAAACACCAATAGTATACTTTATAACAATCATGAAATAGACAAAAAAACGTCATTTACCTGTTTTTTAGATAAAAAGAAAGACGATGAAGAGAAGAGTAGCTTTGGAATCTGTTAGAAGAGAACCCGGATGGTGAGAAAGGGCAGCAGAAAAAAAGTGAAGATGAGCTCTGAGTGATCTGATTTGTTCACGCAAATCAGACGGAAAGCAGCCGTTATCGTGCCAAGTATCTTAGCGTACTGTTGAGGTGCCATTTGTGAGGATGGTGCGAAAAAGGGTGGTAACACGAAAATCTCGTCCCTTTGTTTGTCAAAATTGATAAGCAAAGGGATGAGGTTTTTTCTTTTTATCGATGAATGCGTTTTTTGCCGTCATGAAAAACACTTGCGTTGGTTGCGCAATCACATAGGAGGAAGAATGGAAATGATCTGGAAGAAGCGTTTATTGGTTGCAGCAGGAGTGATTGGGTTGACCCTTTCCGGCTGCACGACAACAGGAAATACCGAGGGATCAGAGGCTGAAACTAACGGAGCGCCGAATCAAGCGATTGCGGTGAGTCTACCGGCTGAGCTGACGACTCTCGATACGACTCAAACGACGGATAAAGCAACATTTACCATCGTTCAACATTTATTCGAAGGGCTTTACCGTTTCGATGAAAACAGTGAACCAGTTCCGGGCTTGGCAGAAGGAGTCGAAATCAGTGAAGATGGCAAAACCTATACCTTTACCTTGCGAGAGGATGCGAAGTGGAGCAATGGCGAAGCGATCACTTCAGCTGACTTTGCTTATGCGTGGAAAAAGTTAGTCGATCCAGCAACGATGGGACCTAACGCCTATTTGTTAGATAATGTAGTTAATAGTAAAGACATTCGTGAAGGCAATGCTGATATAGAAACGATTGGTCTGGAGACCCCAGATGACGCGACCTTTATCGTGCAGTTGGAGCAGCCACAGCCATCCTTTTTATCCTTGATTTCCATCGGCTGGTTGGCACCGCAAAACCAAGCCTTTGTTGAAGAAAAAGGTGATACCTATGCTCGTACAAGTGAAGATTTGCTGTATTCTGGTCCCTTTACCTTGACCGATTGGCAACAGACTGGGGATGAGTGGACATTGGTGAAAAATGACCAATACTATGATGCTGATGTCGTTCAATTGGAGGAGATCAAAGGCTCCACCATCAAAGAAGAAAATACTGGGATCCAATTGTTTGAAAGCGGCGACCTTGATTTGCAAAAAATCAGTGGGATCTATGTTCAACAATATGGAGACAATGAAGAGCTAGTTACGCAAAATGATGTTGCGAACTTTTTCTTAGACTTTAACAAAACGGCCAACGATGCCTTGGCAAATGTTCATGTGCGTAAAGCGATCGCGTTGGCGATCGACAAAGAAAGTCTCGTGGATAATGTGTTGAACGATGGAGCGAAAGTTTTAAACGGGCTGGTCCCCACCGGCTTAGCTACGAATCCAAATACTGGCGAAGATTTTCGAGCATATAGCGGTGATTACAACTTGTATGATTTAGAGGCGGCCAAGGAAGAGTGGGAAAAAGCCCAAGCGGAAATTGGCGAAAGTACGACGTTGCGTTTATTAGTGACAGATGATGACAATGGTCAAAAAATCGGGGAGTACTTGCAAAGCCAACTGCAAGAAAACTTGCCAGGCTTGTCGATCTCCATCAACAAACAGCCACGTGCCAGCTTGAATCAATCAAGAGCAAATAGTGATTACGAGCTTTCCGTTTCTGGCTGGATCGCTGGAAGTAGTGACATGGATATGTTCTTTATCTTATACAAAAATGGCGCTTCCTTTAACTACGGCGGCTATGTCAACGAAGAATATACGGCATTGACGGAAGATGCGCGCACCGTTCATGCCAATGACCCCGATCAATATTTTGAAGATTACAAAGCGGCAGAAGAAATTTTGTTGGAACAAGATGCTGCGCAAGTCCCTCTATACCAGAGTGCTTCAAATTATCTGATCAAATCAAATGTAAAAGACATCCAATTCCCAGCCTATGGCGCGCATTTCTTTTTCCGCACCGCCTATGTCAGTGAATAAGGAGAAAAATAGCTGAATGAAGAGCGCATGTTTATTCGATGAACATGCGCTTTTTGCAACAAAAAAAGCAGTTCAGAAAGCTGAACTGCTAAATGCGGAAGATGGGAGTTGAACCCACACGAGATAAACTCACACGCGCCTGAAGCGTGCGCGTCTGCCATTCCGCCACTTCCGCATAAGATAAAGATAATCCTTTCTAGGAAGAAATGCAAGTCCAATCTCACAAAAAGGAGCCCGCCAGCGGGGACTGGCGGGATAGGAGTAAAAATGAAAAAGTGTTAGGGTTGTTTGTTGGTATGCATTTATAATAGCGTGTAAATGTGAAAAAAAATTGACGAATCAAACAGAATTCTGAGAAGAAATCGCCAAGAAAAAGTGAAACTAGATAAAACAATCAGAAGACAAAAAGGAGCCCGCCAGCGGGGACTGACGGGATAGGAGTAAAAATGAAAAAGTGTTAGGGTTGTTTGTTGGTATGCATTTATAATAGCGTGTAAATGTGAAAAAAAGTTGACGAATCAAACAGAATTCTGAGAAGAAATCGCCAAGAAAAAGTGAAACCATGTAAAACAGTCAGAAGACAAAAAGGAGCCCGCCAGCGGGGACTGGCGGGAAGGAGTAAAAATGAAAAAGTGTTAGGGTTGTTTGTTGGTATACAAGTATCATACCGAGAAAATATGAAGAATTTTCGAGCGAAATTTAGGAATTGCGTGAATCTTTTGACAAATTATGCCTTCTGTTTGAATTTTTTCTTAAAAGAGAATTGACAAAAGGCACAAGCTTTGATAATTTAAATGAAACAAAATGCAAACGCGATGAAAAAGAAAGTAGAATCAAGGAAGTTGTCTAGCAGAGAGTTCCGGTAGGTGGGAAGGAACGACAACGAATGATTTGAAAATGACTTTGGAGCGGATTTTCTGACTAATTAGGAAAATACGGTTGCCCCGTTAACAAGCGACAGTCTCCGAGTGTTTTCGGGTACTGAATGAGGTGAAGCCTGTGAAGGTTTTGCAGATTAAGGTGGTACCGCAGGTGATGCCCTTAGCTTTGGCTAAGGGCTTTTTTTGTGTCTGCACGGTCAGCTGTTTCAAGCGCAGGTTTTGTTAAAAAGGAGAAAGGTTGTTGGGAGGAGAGAAAAATGCACAAATTAGTGGTTCAAACCGATTTTGGTTTGCAAGATGGAGCGGTTAATGCGATGTACGGGGTAGCTTATCAAGTGGCACCGGAGCTGGTCATTGCTGATTTGACTCATGAGATCGAGCCATACAACATTCATGATGCCAGCTATCGTCTGCTGCAAAGCGTCACCTATTGGCCAGCAGGAACGGTCTTTGTTTCAGTGGTCGATCCTGGCGTAGGGTCTGATCGACGAAGTGTGGTTGCCAAGTTGGCGACCGGACAGTTGGTTTTGACACCAGATAATGGTACACTGACCTATTTAGCGACTTATATCGGAATCACTGAACTACGGGTGATCAATGAGGCAACTGAGCGGTTGGCAGGATCAGCCGAAAGCCATACATTTCATGGTCGGGATGTTTATATGTATAACGCCGCGCGTCTCGCCAGTGGCGCCATCAGCTTTGATGAGCTAGGAACACCCGAACCTAAAGAAGCGATCCAAGTCTTTGCCATTGAAAAGCCAAGCCAAACAGCAGAAACGATCACTGGCACGATCGATATTCTTGATATTCGTTTTGGTTCGTTGTGGACGAATATTCCCCATACGTTCTTTAAGCAATGGCAGGTACAGTACAATGAGCCGCTGCTCGTCAGTATTTATTACCAAGATACGCTGCGTTATCAAGAAGAAGTGCGTTTCGGACGCTCTTTTGCGCAAGTGTCAGAAAATGAACCTGTCTTATATGTCAATTCCCTATTGAATATTGGTTTAGGGCTCAACTTGGCTTCGTTTGCTGAAACCTATAAAATCGGGACTGGCACGAATTGGAAAATTACCCTCAAAAAAAGGAGAAATGAAAAATGAATCAATCAAAATTTACAGTAAAACACATTGTTGCTATCGGAATCGGTGCTGCCGTCTTTTTCGTCTTAAAACGTTTCGTCACGATTCCAACTGGTTTTCCAAATACAGATATCGCCACAGCCTATCCTTTCTTGGCATTATTAGGCGTTGTCTACGGTCCAATCGTTGCTGGTTTAGCGGGCTTTATCGGCCATGCCCTAGGAGATTTGACGACTTATGGTCCGTGGTGGTCTTGGATCGCCGCCTCTGGGATCTTAGGTGTGTTCTTCGGACTTTTGACTCGTTGGATTCCAATCCAGCAAGGAACCTTTGGCGCTAAAGAAATTCGGACCTTCTTGATTGGTGAATCGATCGCAAATTTGGTCGTCTGGGTGATCATTGCCCCAATCGGTGATATTTTGATCTATGGCGAACCAGCGAACAAAGTCTTTGCGCAAGGAGTCATTGCGGGATTGACCAACGCAGTCGTAACTGGGATAATCGGAGTGATCCTGCTAAAAGCCTATGCCCAAACCAAAACCAAAAAAGGCAGCTTGAGCAAGGAATCCTAAACAAAGAAATGTGTGAAGGCTAAAAAATGAAACAAAAAATCATTCAATTTACGAATTTTTCTTTCCAATATGATGCACAAGCGGAACCGACCTTGAAAAACATCGATCTAACGATCTTTGAAGGAGAAAAAGTCCTGATCGTCGGTGCTAGCGGTTCTGGCAAAAGTACATTAGGAAAATGTTTGAACGGTTTGATCCCGCAAAATGACGAAGGTAGTAGTACCGGAGCATTGACGATCGGTACCAATGCCTTTGGGCAAGCTTCCATCTATGAGCTGTCTTTGACCGTTGGCACGGTGCTGCAAGACACCGATAGCCAATTTGTAGGTTTGACCGTAGCAGAAGATATCGTGTTTTCCTTGGAAAACGATCAGCGTAGTCAAGCTGTGATGCAGGAGGCGCTGCGCGTTTGGGCAGAAAAGACCGACTTAATGGATCATTTGGCAAAAAAACCGCAGGAATTATCGGGTGGCCAAAAGCAGCGTGTTTCAATGGCAGGTGTTTTGATCGATGAAACACCGATTCTACTGTTTGATGAGCCCCTAGCCAACTTGGATCCGCAAACAGGTGTGGAAGCCATCAAAATGATCGACCAGCTGTATCAAGAGAAGCGTTTTACCACCATCATCATCGAACATCGCTTAGAAGAAGTGTTAGCCGCCGCTGTCGATCGCATCATCGTGATGGAAGAAGGCCGCATCATTGCCGACAGTACACCGAATGAACTATTAAAAACGGACATGCTGCAGCAAGTCGGCATTCGTGAACCACTGTATTTAGCCGCCTTAAAAAAAGCGGGGGTTCCTGTGACCGATGCTGCTGATTTGGTCGCGGTAGAAGCATTTGCATCACCTGAGATTGCCGAAAAACTGACTAGGTTTCAAAAGGAATATCCGAAATCGGCACTTCCTAGCCAACAGCCGCCGTTGTTGGAAGCGAAGAATTTATCGTTTTCTTACCAAGTGGGCAAACCAATCTTGCAGGCACTGGATTTTACCATCCATCAAGGAGAAATGATTAGTTTGGTTGGGCATAATGGCGCAGGAAAATCGACCTTGTCCCATTTGATTACCGGCTTTTTGACACCGACTTCTGGCAAGTTGCTTTGGCAAGGAACAGACATGGGCAATGATTCCATCAAAGAACGAGCGCAAAAAATCGGGTATGTTTTGCAAAACAGCAATCAAATGCTGTCAAAAAACTTCCTGTTTGACGAAGTTGCCTTAGGCTTGCGCAACCGAAATGTCCCAGAGGCTGAAATCACAGAAAAAGTTCATCAGACCTTGAAAATTTGTGGTCTTTATCCGTTTCGCTCATGGCCATTGTCGGCACTAAGTCATGGGCAAAAACGCCGAGCCGCCATTGCAGCGATCCTCGTCTTAGATCCTGAACTCATTTTATTGGATGAGCCGACAGCGGGACAAGACTATCGCCATTACACCGAAATGATGCAATTTTTACAGGAGTTGAACCAGCGGGGATTAACGATTGTTATGATCACCCACGATATGCACCTGATGTTGGAGTATACACAGCGGACGATCGTTTTGACGCAAGGAACGATTTTGCTGGACGCACCGCCAGAAGTTGTTTTAGCAGACAAACAAGTGGTGAGTGCCGCGAACCTTAAAGAAACCAGCTTGTATACACTGGCGACCCTTAACCAGTTGACAGATCCCGCCGCTTTTACTGCTGCCTTCATTGCCAGCGAGAAGGAGGGACACGATGGAGAGTAATCTAATCGGCTATCTTGACCGCAAAACGTGGATCCACCAATTAAGCGGTGCCGCAAAACTGATTTGTTTTTTGCTGCTATCCGTTATCGGGATGATCTCTTATGATACGCGTTTTCTTATTGGACTGGCATTGTTTTCGGTCTTTCTATTTGCCAGTGCTGGAATTCGCTACCGAGATATCGCTTTTGTATTAAAATTTATCATCTTCTTTTCGATTTTGAATTTGGTGGCGGTCTATCTTTTCGCTCCAGAATACGGGGTGGAGATCTACGGGACGCGCCACGTGATTTTCGAAGGGATCGGTCGGTATACATTGACCCAAGAGCAAGTGTTTTATGAGTTGAATCTGTTGATCAAATATTTTGTCACGATTCCGCCAGGGTTGATTTTCCTGTTTACCACTAATCCAAGCGAGTTGGCGTCCAGTATCAACCGCATCGGGATTTCCTACAAGATCGCCTATGCAGTCGCACTGGCTTTGCGTTACATCCCTGATATTCAAGAGGATTTTCGAACCATTGCCAAAGCGCAGCAAGCACGGGGCGTGGAGCTTTCTAAAAAAGCACCTTTGCGCAAACGAGTGGCAGGCAATGTCGCGATCGCGATTCCTTTGATTTTTTCCAGCTTGGAACGGATCGACCATATTTCTGCTGCCATGGAGCTAAGAAGGTTTGGCAAGCATAAGCAGCGTACCTGGCTGAAAGCTAAGCCGATCCAAGGCAAAGATCTCTTGGCGATTGCTGTCGTTTGCTTGATCGTGGCGCTTGGATTGTTCTTGATGGTCCTTAATGGCGGACGCTTCTACAATCCGTTTCGTTAACAAATCAACACATGAAAACTTAAAAAAACGGACTCATTGTCAATAATGAAAGTGGGACGGATGAATCAACTCTGATTCATCCGGTCCCATAAATGATCGAGACAAAAAACGCAGGACAGTCAGTCAATTGACTTTAGCGAGTGCTACATTTGCTAAAGCCAGTTGCTGCTAGGTCTGCGTTTTTTTGCCGATAAAAAAAAGGAGCCCGCCAGCGGGATAGGAGTAAAAATGAAAAAGTGTTAGGGTTGTTTGTGGGTATGTATTGATAATAGCGGGAAAATGTGAAAAATATCGGAAGAGAAAGTAATAGAAGTGTGTCAATCTTTTGATGATTTTCGTAAAACATTCCAGCGGAACACTTTTAGATCTTTGATTGACGGAAACACGAAATAAGGCTACACTGATGGCATCAAAGCAGTACAAGGAGGGGACAGGATGGATGCCATTACGATCAACGGATTAAGCAAACAATACAACAAGAAGTACGCCATCGAGAATGTATCATTGCAAGTGGCAGAAGGAGAGATTTTTGGCTTTATCGGACCAAATGGTGCGGGAAAATCAACGACCATCAAAGTATTGTTGAATTTTATTAAACCGGATGCAGGGCATGCGGCGATTTTTGGACGAGATTGCCAACAAGCAGCCAAAGAAATCAAAACGTTTACTGGATATGTTTCCAGTGATGTACGGTTTTATTCAAAAATGACGACAGCAGAATTGCTGGCATTTACGGCAGATTTTCATCAAGTCAAGCAGCCAAAAAAAGAGATTCAGAATTTGATGGAGCTTTTTCAAATTGATCCAAACAAATCGATCGCAGAACTTTCTTTGGGCAACAAGAAAAAAGTCGGGCTTGCGAGCGCCTTGATTGCACAACCGAGAATGTTGATTTTAGATGAACCGACCAATGGCTTAGATCCCTTGATTCAAAAACGGCTGTTTGAAGAGCTCCTTAGAAGAAACAAACAGGGGATGACGATTTTTCTATCTAGCCATGATTTGCATGAAATTCAGACCTATGCCCATCGGACCGCCTTTATTCGTGAAGGACAGATCATCACCGTGAAAGAACTGAGTGAGGAAGAAAATTTCGGCAAAGTTGTAACGCTCACGAATGAGGGGAGCCTCTCATTAGCCGGCTTGGAAAACGTGCAAGTTCTTGCTCAGGAATCACACACCTTGCGTTTTTTCTATCAAGGGGACATGAATCAGCTGGCACATTTTTTAACCAATCCTGCCATTAAAGAGTTCACGATCGAACACCCAACCCTTGAACAGCAATTTATGCTGCTCTATGAAGGAGGTTCTCAAAAATGACTTTAATGAAAATCGACCTTAAAAATACCTTCAAAGGCTGGCTGGTCTGGACGATCCTTTTTGCAGCAATCATTTTTGCATTTACGGCTATCTATCCTCAAATGATCACGCCAGAAATGAAAACGTCCTTAGACCAGATGTTGGGCTCTTTCAGCCCAGAATTACTAGGCATCTTTAACATCCAACTGACAGGACCCTCAAGCTTGGTTTCACCGACAGGCTTTTTCGGGTACTACTTTCAATACTTATTTATCGCCGCGTGTATTTATGGGATGCTTTTAGGCTTGAACAGTCTGATCACTGAAGAATCAGAAGGAACGATCGAGTATTTATATGCTCAGCCTATTAGCCGCAGAGAAATCGTTGGGTGGAAGTTCCTCGCCCGATTGTTGCTGCTGACTGGCTTTTGGCTGATTGCCTATGGCAGTAGTCTGGCCTCGTTTGCTCTATTCAAACTACCAGGAGACGACCTGTCCTCTTTTATAGAAGAAATCAGCAAAATCTTCGTTGCCGAGTATGGTGTCTTAGTCTTCTTCCTCTGTCTAGGTTTCTTTTTATCCACGATCTTGCGTTCCAGCAAACAAACCGCAAGTGTCGGCTTAGGCTGCGTGTTCGGGCTGTATTTGCTCGGCATCGTGGGGGAACTCTACGATAAATTGGAATGGCTGGCAGGACTTTCGCCTGTGCGGATGGCATTACCCGTCCAACTCATGGATAACGGCGCCACATCAGTCCTATGGGTACTGCTGATCGGTGTATTGTGTTTCTTTGGCACCTTTTACCGTTACGAGCGCAAAGACTTGCAGGTCTGAGCACAACAATCAAAAGACAAAAAAGAGCCTGTCAGCGGGGACTGACAGGCAAAGGAGTAAAAATGAAAAAGTGTTAGGGTTGTTTGTTGGTATGCTTATATAATAGTCTCGAAATGTGAAAAAAGTATGACGAAGCAGGCACGTTTTTGCGAAAAAATCATTGCGAAAGTTAAGAAAGCGTAAAGCATCCCTTCACCAAAAGGCTTGAAGGGACAACAAGAACCTAAAATCACTCCGAAGCAGCAGGCGGTTCATGCTGTTTCGGAGTGATTTTTTAGTTAAAGCTACTTGCTCAAATCAAGGCTATCGACATTGAAGGTGTCGCCATGTGCTAAGTCACCATAACGATAGCCACGGTTAAACCAGTCCACGCGCTGCTGCGATGTGCCGTGCGTAAAACTATCTGGAACAACATAGCCTTGGTATTCTTTTTGCAGCGTATCATCCCCGATGGCATTGGCAGCCGTGATCGCTTCTTGAATATCGCCAGCTTCTAAAATCGGCTGTCCTTGATAGGTTTCGCCTTGCAAATATTTCGCAAAGGTACCAGCTAATTAGTCAGCTTGCAACTCCAAGCGAACGCTGTACTGGTTGTACTCCTTCTCTGAAACTTGCTGGCGGATTTTTTCCAATTGTTGGGTGATCCCCAGCTCATTTTGCACATGATGACCGACTTCATGGGCGATGACATAGGCCATTGCAAAGTCGCCGCTTGCGCCATATTTATCAGAAAGCTCATTGGCAAAACTCAGATCAAGGTACACATTCTCATCTGCTGGGCAATAAAACGGACCAACCTGTGACGTGGCATAGCCGCATGCCGACTGGACACTTCCCGTAAATAATACGAGTGTTGGGTCTTGATAGGTTTCTTGCCGCTCTTGAAAAACGTCTTGCCAGTAATCTTCTAAATAGCCGAACACGACTGCGGAAAACTCTTTTTCTTCCGTGTACTCACTGGTGCCCACATTTTCTGTCTGGTAATTGGCTGCTTGTCCGCTGCCACCCAAGACATCCGGCAGCGAATTTAAATCACCACCGCTAAACAGGAAAAATAAAACAGCGATGATCACCGTACCGATCCCGCCACCAGCAGCCAACATCCCACCTGAGCCAGATGATCGCCCCGTTCGATCATCGACATTGCTGCTTTGTCTACCCCCACGCCATTTCATGTTATCTCCTCCTATATAAATCCTAGCTTAATTATAAGAGAAAGGCGGCAGATTGTGAAAAAAAGCGCCTTGAAATTGTTATAAAATGCCTTCAGGAGCCTTAAAAATCAAAGTGTACACTCCTTTTAATCATTCTTTAATCTAACAATTAGCCTTCTAATTTGGTACAGTAGCAATAAAATAGATGTAGAGGGTGAGCGTATGAAAATGAATTATTCGGGGACATCGGAACGAAGGATTTTGATTTTTAAACGGTTGATTGCTGGCGAGCACCTCAGCTATCAGCAGTTAGCAGAGGATTATTTCGTTTCCCGCAGCAGTATTGCAAAAGATATTTCTTATTTAAAAGAGCTGTTTCAAAAAGAAAGCTTACGTCTGAGATTTGATAATTCAGGTACATTTTTTGAAGGAAGTGAATCCCAGATCCATCGAGTGCTCAAACGCTTTTGCTTAATGATGCTGGATCAACCAGCGGCGTTTTCCTTGTTGGTGGAACCTGCGAAATACCAGGAAGTAAATCAGGCCTTTCGTCGAGCGTTAATGGAAAAACAAGTGGAAATGCCCGACAGCTATATCCAAAGTATTGTCCTTTCCATCGTGCTGCTGATCGAGCGGGCGAGTCATGCGGAAAGCTTAGTGATTGAAGAAAACCGCCAAGTGGGGAAGCTGTTTTTGGAGTTCGACAAATATCCGTTAGTCTATGAGCTACTGAAAGAAATCGAAGAACAACACATTTATCAATTTTCACCAAAAGAAGTGCAATATCTAACCTACCTAATTGTAGGTAGCGGCTTGAAATTTTTTATGAAAAGTGAAAAAGTTCCTTTCGTATTTCGGGGAAAAGTGCGTAACTTGATTCAAAAGATCAGCGAAGGCTTAGGCACCGACTTGACCCAAGACAATCGTTTGGAAGAAGATGTGACGATCCATCTGTATCAACTACTGCTGCGGATCGAAGCGCAAACCACAGTCATCAACCCTTTGTTAGAAGAAATCAAACAAAACTATCCTGCCTTGTATGGCGTGGTCTGGTTCTCGCTTCATGATTTCTTGAAAGCGTATCAAGTGGGGATCTCTGATGATGAGATCGGATTTGTCACGATCCATTTTCAAGCAGCAATCGAGCGAATGCGCCGCATGAACAAAATCATTTTTGTCTGCCCCAATGGCGTCGGCACTAGCTCATTTGTCTCTGCGAAAATCCGTCGCATTCTGCCAGAGATCGACAGTATCGAAACCGTTTCAGTAGAAAAATTAAAGCAGATGGACATTTCGGCGATCGATTTTATTATTTCAACTATCGATCTCGTAGGGATTCAAAAACCTGTGGTGCGGATCTCGCCTATGGTGACCAATCGCGACATGAAGCGGATCATGAATCACTACATCGATTTAGTCATCGATAATGAGGCGGTGGTCGATCAAAATGGTTTACTTCTTCAAGCCCAATCGATGATCCAGCCAACCGTCTTTTTCGAGCGATTTGCCAGCAAAACAGAAGCCATCAATTTTTTGATCGAACAAACCCCTTTTAGTGATGAAAAACGAAAAGCGCAGTTTCGGCAATCCGTCATTGAAAGAGAGCAGCTACAATCAACCTATTTAGATAATGGCTTTGCCATCCCTCATGGCAATCCGAATTATGTCGAAAAAACAGCGATCTCGATCCTGCTTTTGGATCAGCCAGTAGAATGGGGCAACCAAAAAGCGGACATCATTATTTTATTGATGATCCGAGAGGATGAGACGCAAAAGGTGGAACCAATGATGAAATTGATCATGCAAGGAATCGAAAACAAAGAATGGTTCCTATCAAAAATGTTGGAGGTTAAATCAGAATGAAAGTGAAGGATTATTTGCCTGAGAAGCATATACAGACGGATGAGACAGTGGCAGATTGGCGCTCAGCCGTAAAATTAGCCAGTCAGCCCTTGCTCGATGAAGCGCTGATCACGTCAGAATACATCGAAGCGATGATTCAAAGCGTGGAAGAAAATG
Organism: Enterococcus sp. AZ188; assembly: GCF_050544075.1. Taxonomy (NCBI): domain Bacteria; kingdom Bacillati; phylum Bacillota; class Bacilli; order Lactobacillales; family Enterococcaceae; genus Enterococcus; species Enterococcus sp. AZ188. The sequence goes on along the minus strand of NZ_CP172943.1, from coordinate 2,537,334 downwards.
GTCCTTACATGGTGTTGGCGGATTACTTTGCGCTGATGCATGCCCGTCCTGGAGAAGGGGTTTTGGAGCAAAGTATGAGCCTTTTAGTAACGAAACAGCCCATCGATCTTGAGGGCAAACCGGTGCGGATATTTCTTGTCTTAGCCGCCGCAGATAGTGAAAGCCATCTAGAAAGCTTGAAAGAGATCATGGCGATCTTTATGGATGAAGAAAAATACAACGTGATATTAAACGGCGATCGGGAACAAATTTGTCAATTATTCCATTAGGAGGAAAAGGATATGAAAATTTTAGCAGTATGTGGATTTGGTGTAGGAAGCTCAATGGTATTGAAGATGACGATCGATAAGGTGATCAAAGAGTTAGGGTTGACGGCAACTGCCGAGAATACTGATTTATCAACGGCAAAAGCGACACCAGCAGATGTTTATTTTACGAGTAATGAATTATTGAATGAGTTAAAAGCATCCGTGAAAGCACCCGTTTATCCAATCAAAAAGTATATGGATAAAGAAGAAGTCAAACAGCAAATGGAAAAATTTTTAGCTGAAAGAGAGGGATAATCATGAATTTTGTCACGGATTATATTTTAAAAAATCCGCCAGTCCTACTGGGGATCATTGCCATGATTGGGTTATTGGTACAAAGAAAGCCCTTCGCAGAAGTCGTCAAAGGAACCTTAACAGCTTCCTTCGGGATGGTGGCATTGACGGCTGGGGTAAACATGTTGGTGGGAACGATCGCACCGATCAATGCTGCGGTTCAAACCCAATTAGGCGTTGCTGTGTCAGATGGACTCTCTGACATCACCTTTACGGCAGAATACGGCGGAACAGTTGGTTTAGCGATGTTTTTCGGCCTGATCATTCATTTATTGATTGCTCGCTTTACACCTGTGAAGACGATTTTCCTCACCGGTCACATGTTGTGGTGGTTCCCATTCGTCATCGTCGCTGGGGGCGTTGAAGGCGGACTTACCGGAATCCCACTGTTGATCTTAGGGGCGGTTCTATCTGCTTGTTACTGGTCCTTCATGCCATGGATCATGCGTAAATATGTGTGGGATGCCACAGGCGATGATTCATTCTTGATCGGTCATCCAACGGGGATCTTGTCATTGGTTTCAGGCTTTGTTGCAAAACGGGTCGGAAACAAAGAAAAATCGACGGAAGATTTGAAAGTGCCAGAAAATCTATCGTTTTTCCGTGAAATATCGATTACTGGCGCGTTAGTGATGTTTTTGATGAATATCGTTATCGGTCTGATTGCGCCCGTATTAGTTCCTGAAGGGGGCAACTTGGTGATGTTTGCGGTTAATGCTGGCTTGAACTTCGGTGCAGGATTATTGATCATGTTGTATGGGGTACGTCTATTGATCAACCAAATCATTCCCGCCTTTCAAGGGATCGCAGAAAAAGTCGTTCCTGGAGCAAAACCAGCTTTTGATGTGCCAATCTTGTTCAACTACCGTCCAAATGCTGTAATCATCGGCTTTATCGTGGCGATGATCACCTCAACGATTTTAGTGGTGATTGCCAATACCACCAACGTCTTTGGCATTTTGATCGTTCCTTTAGTCATCACCAGCTTCTTTGAATGTGGCGGTGCTGCGGTGATCGGTGAAGGACAAGGGGGCTTGCGAGGGGCCATTATTGGTACGATCACAGCTTCTGTCGTTATGGTAGCACTCGTTGGGATCTCTGCAGCGTTATTCTCAACGACGATTCAAAACTGGATCTTGATTTTCGGTGGGAACGATTTATCTCTATGGGGCATCCTTGGTGAATTGATCGGCAAGCTGTTTGGAGGGTTTTAAATGTTTCAATACTTTGAAAAAGCAAAAGAACTATTGTCTATTGTAGAAGAAAAAGAAGCACCAGCGATTGAGCAAGCCATTGAATTGCTGACGCAAGCCAACTTGACCAAAAAAGCCATCTACATTTTTGGCGCTAGTCACGCTGGGATCTTAGCCGAAGAGATGTATTATCGAGCAGGCGGCATGATGACGATCAACGCGATCTTTGGAAGAGAACTGATGCTTGATCGCAGCCCAATCACCTTCACTAGTAAAATGGAGCGCTTAGAAGGCTACGGTAGTGCCTTGGCGGCGACCCAGCCCTTTACAGCAGGCGATGTGCTGATCTTGCATTCGGTGTCTGGGCGAAATCCAGTTATCATCGATATGGCGCTTCATGCCAAAGAAAAAGGGGTCAAGATCATCGCATTAACGAACCTTACCTATTCGAAAACAGTCAGCAGCCGTCATACATCAGGCTTGCGTTTGTTTGAAACGGCGGATATCGTCATCGACAATCATGGGGAGATTGGCGATGCTGCGTGTACGATTCCAGACGTAGAACAAAAAGTCGGACCTACATCCACCGTAGTCGGCGCAACGATCTTAAATGCGATTATCGTTGAAGTTTGCCAAAAACTAAAAGAAGCCGGTGTCGACTATCCGCCGATTTTTTACTCAGCGAACCTAGACGGCGGGGATGAATTGAACCAGTCCCTGTTTGAAAAGTACCAAGAAGCGATCCATTATCAGCTGTGACTGTATAAGTAACTTATCTTTTTATTAGAACGATCAGAACGAAAAATTTGAAAACTACTAATAGAACGAATTTTCTTGGGGGAATCAATTCGTAAATGTAGTGGTCAAATCTCGTTCAGATCGTTTTTTTTTGTATTAGAATTTTAGAGCTTAATGAATTTTATTGGTACGATAAGTACCAGGTGTCGACCCTTCAAATTGTTTGAATACCCGAATAAAGGAATTGGTATTTTTAAAGCCGACTTTACTAGCAATTTCATTGATTGAACTTTCTTGTTCGCTCATCAGACGTTTGGCTTTTTCGACACGTAGTTGATTGACGTATGGTTTGAAGGACATGGACAGTCGTTCTTTAATCAACCGGCTTAAATAGGCTTCACTTAGATGAAACTGCTGGGCAATATCTGTTAAACTGAGGTCGCTGCAATAGTTGCTATTAATATATTGAATGATTTCATCTATTTTGGATCCATTATTTTTTTCCATGGTTTCGATCTGAGTGATCAGCGTGTCAAAAAGGGAAAAAATCGTTTTTTTCACATCGGGATCTGAAAACCCTTTTCTTAAATAAAGAAATTGTTTCTTATTTTGATTGTAGAATTCAGGATAGGAAATCTCTTTGATCACAGCAATTCGTTTTATTGTTAAGATCAGAGCGGTTGAAAATTCCTGAAGGAAGCCTAGGGAATGGTTGCTGGAAATATTGATCTCCACGATTTGTTGCAATAATTCTCTGGCATGGACAAAATCATCTACTTTGAAATATTGGATCAATAACTGTTCCTCATCAACGGTATAATTGATTTTATGAAGAGCATTGGATGTTGGAACCGGTATTTGATGGAACTGATCTTCGCCATTGCATTCATCTGACCACTGACAGGTTTCATGAAAGACTTCGATAAAATGTTCAAGAGAATGAAAAGGTTTTGATAGCAAGTAAGTCATTCTTAAGTTCAAACTGTCTTCGATTGTTAGTTTCAATTGATCGATCTCTTTCATGATTTGTGAAAATTCCTGATCATAAAAAAGAATGGCAAGGTGTTTTTCGGAAAAACTGATGATATCATAACACTTGATATGAAGATTTTTCTTGATCAACTGTTTTCGCACATGAATGATCTCTGTTTCATTAAAAGTGGCTTCTTCCGCCATCTCGCCTGAGAAGGTCAGAAAAGCAAAACTCCCACGTTTTTCTATGCCTTCAAGATGGAAAGTGGGCAGTAAACTCTTGCTCATATTGTACGTATATTTTCCGTAAAGCAGATTCTTCAAGAATAGTTCCTTTACTTCTTCTGAGACAGGGGATTGGAGCTGGTTGATCGAACTAGACGACTCGATTATCTGGTGCAAAGCTAAGTTGATATCATCAACTGTTAAAATATCAACATTACTCTTTTTGATTTCATCTAATATTTCTAGATAAGGTTTGTACATCCGCTTACTCAAGAAAATGACGATCAAAGCACCCAGTACGATCAAAACCATTAATGGAAGGAGAAAGGACGAAATTGTAGAGAGTGGAAAACTGCTTTGAATCGCGGTTGTCAATTCATAATTGGCAAAAGGGAGCACCTCTGAATTTTTTATAAAAACGATAGTATCTGATTGGATCTCTTGCTGAATGGTATTTTGTGTAAAATCAGTAAGTATCGGTGAACTAGTCTTACTAGAAGGATATTGTTGATCGATAACTTGTAGTCCTTGATTCATTGGAGACAGTAGTTCATTTTTTTTCCAGTAGGCAAAGAAGTAGAGGGTCTGATTCCCTACTTGCTCTTTATGAAGCATGATCAGCCGTTGATCAAAGGTTTCGAAGATGGAGGAACTGAAGCTGGCATCTGCCAGCATTTCGGAAAGAAGCCCGGATTTTGTTTCTATATTCAAGAAGGAAAAGAAATCATTGTAAACAAAATAGCCGTCAGAACTTACGATGATATGATTTTCTGGATTCAAGATTCCGATAGAGTATTCAAACTGATTCATTAATAAATAGTTTTCACGAATTTCATCATACATCGCTGAAAACAGCGCATAATCAGATTCAGTACTTTGGGAAAACAGTATAATACTTTCTTTTGTTGCTAAAGATTTCATTGAATTGAGGGCAAATCGAAGTTGCTGATCAATGCGAAAAGCACTGTTTTCTAGCGTCATAATACTTTGGGTAGTTTGTTCAGTTTTCCGCTGATTAACTTCATTATTGATGACAATCACCATAATAAAAATAGTATATGCAATGATTACCGTTAAAAAGGTTAAGAATATTTTTCGATATGTTTTTGATTTCATAAGTGCTCCTTTCTTTTTTTTGGTAACGTTTACATTGATTATAGAGATAAATTAGCTTGAGTCAAATCATCATTATTTGTAGTTGTCTACAAAACTTGATATTAAGAGTAAAAAGTGTATATTTCAACGAATAATAATGATATTCAACAATGGCTAAACAGGCTATATTTAAAGCGCTTACTTTAAGCGATAGAAAATGAAAAAATTTAGGAGGAACGATTATGTCGATGAAAAGAAAAGCTGTATCATTACTGTCTCTACTGACACTACCAATGGTTTTAGCTGCTTGTGGGAACAGCGACGGCTCGTCAAATGGGGACGGGGCAGAGGGGAAAACCGAGATAAAGGTTACTTGGCGCAATACCGGGGAAAACGATAAAATGACCCAATATTTGGAAGAAACATTTATTCCACAATTTGAGAAAGAAAATGAGGACATTAAAATCGTACTTTCTCCGATTACCGCAAGTGAGGGAGACTATTTTTCAAAAGTTGCTCTTTCTATGCAATCGGAGAGCACAGCACCCGATGTAGTGGCAGAAGATTCCTTTATGTTGAATTCTGATGCAAATGCCGGTTACTTAACCAATCTTGATGAATATGTTGCTGACTGGGATCAATGGGATAAATATACAGAAAACTTAAAAGCTGGTGTCATTGCTGAAGATGGTAGTACGTATGCCATTCCAGGAACTTCTGATTCTCGCGGGATTTGGTACAACAAAAATGTCTTTAAGAAAGCCGGTCTGCCTGAAGACTGGCAGCCAACAACTTGGGGGGAGATTATTGAGGCAGCTGAAGCAATCAAAGCTTCCGATGAGAATGTGATCCCCTTAGGATTAGGTGTGGCTAAAGCCAATGGTGAGTCGGTTTCCATGCAGACTTTCCAGATGCTCTTATATGGTACTCAAGATACATTATTTGATAGTGAAACGCGTAAATGGCAAGTGAATACACAAGGGATTATTGACTCTCTGGCTTTTATTGATGAAGTGTATAACCAGAAACAATTAGGTCCTTCTTTATCCATCGCTATTAACAGTAATTATGGATCTGTGATGTTCCAAGATAAATTTCCTAATGATGAAGTCGGCATGCTTTTAGATGGATTTTGGAGTGCCGGTAACTGGGCCGAAAATGGGGCAACTCCTGTTGAGAATATGACAGAACGCTTTGGTTTTGCAGCCATGCCTACACAAAATGGTGGTGAACCGCCATTTACGACCATGTCAGGAGGCTGGACATGGGCCATTCCTGAAAAAGCACAAAACAAAGAAGCGTCTTGGCGAGTGGTTCAAGCACTCGGTGGAAAAGAACAGCAAGCTGCACGCGCAATCGCTGAAGGGAATTTAACCGTCCGAGACGATTCAGCAGAAATAGCTGAATATAAGGAGCAGCCTTTTATTGAACAAGCAACCTCTTTCTTACAATACGCTCATTTCCGTCCTGCAGATGACAAATATCCTAATGTTTCAGTAGAGATTCAAACAATGGTTGAAGCAGTTGCCACTGGCAGCAAGACACCAGAAGAAGCAGCTAGTGATTATGCCGCCAATGTAACAAGGATCGTTGGAGACGATGCCGTTAACTAAATCATTAATAAAGAGAAGGAATTGCAGCAAACAATCCGAATGGAGGCTAACGTTTCTTCTCTTTAAAAAAGAAAGGAGAAAAGAATGGAAAATTCGCTAAAACGAGAGCAGCAAATGTCCAATAGTAAAAAAGCGTTGATCTTTTTATTTCCCAGTTGGCTCTTGCTGCTGATATTTTTTGTTGGTCCAGTTATCTTAACTTTTATCTTTTCCTTCACGAACTTGGCTCTGACTGGTGCTGAAGCAAGTCAATTGCGGTTCATCGGCTTTGAAAATTTTGTGCGCATGTTCAATGATCCGGCTTTTCAAACTAGTGTCGTACGAACCTTGATTTTTGTCATTTTTTCTGCAGTGATCGGTCAATGTTTCTTAGGTTTTTTGATTGCATTTATGATGCGGGAGAAAAATCGAGCCTTTCGGCGAGTCGTTGGTCTGATCATCATTGCTGCATGGGTTACGCCGGAAGTCGTTGTTTCCTTTTGCTGGGTCGCTTTTTTAGGAGATAGCGGAACAGCTAATTGGTTGATGGGACTGATGGGATTTGAGCCGGTTGCTTGGCTGTTTGCGTTTCCTATGATAAGCGTTGTGGTTGCCAATATTTGGCGAGGAACCGCTTTTTCAATGATGGTGTTTCAATCCGCTTTAGATGAGATCCCTAAGGAAGTAGAGGAAGCTGCAGTTATGGATGGCGCCAGCCGCTGGCAAGTGATTCGAAAAATTACGATACCGATGGTCAAAGGTACCATTGCAACGAATTTGATGCTCGTCACTTTGCAGACATTGGGTGTCTTTACGTTGATTTATACTATGACTGGTGGTGGTCCCGGCAATCAGACTGCAACCCTGCCGGTCTTCATGTACAAACAAGCTTTTGTGAGCTATCAGCTAGGATACGGAACAGCGATTTCGCTGGTCTTGCTACTGATTGGTGCTGCCGCAAGCTTGATTTATATGAAAATGCTGAAAGTGAAAGTGTAGGTGAAAAAAATGGTAAAACGCAGTGAAAAATTGGAGACCATGATTCATTATCTGCTTTTGGCAGTATTAGCCTTATTGTTTTTGCTCCCATTGTTGTGGATGCTGATCGCCTCTATTGATCCGGGCGCTATTCAAACTTTGAAATTACCTGAAGCAGTATCATTTGAAAATTTTGCTTCGATCCTTTCTGATCAAACTATCATTCGGTCATTCGGAATCGGCTTGCTTTTGTCCGGCTGTCAATCGATTTTAGTTGTTGTCATATGTGTTTTGGCAGCATATCCCTTGTCGAGGTATCAGCTAAGATATAAAAAAAGTTTTTTGATGGCGGTGCTGTTCATGACCTCATTACCGATGACTGCTGTCATCGTGCCGGTCTATCAACTGTTTATCTTTTTGAAGTTTCAAGATTCGTTACTGGCGGTGACGTTCTTCTTGACGGCGTCCTCACTGCCTTATGGGATTTGGATGATGAAGAACTTTATGGATTCGGTACCAATCGACTTAGAAGAGTCCGCTTGGGTCGATGGGGCTTCAACATGGCAAGGGGTGCGAAAAGTCGTAGCACCGCTGATGGTTCCAGGTATTTGTACGGTTGGTATTTTTACTTTTACTGGAAGCTGGGGCAACTTCTTTGTTCCTTATATTTTGATTCAGTCACCCGAAAAAATGCCGGCATCAGTCTCGATCTTTCAGTTTTTCGGCAACTTTGGTATGGTCAATTATGGCCGTTTAGCCGCTTTTTCGGTGCTATATACCTTACCAGTCGTCATTTTATATGCTTTGTCACAAACGTATATGTCTAAAGGATTTAGCATGGGAGGAGCGACGAAAGGATGAAAGATCCATTTCATACGACAAAAAAATTAACGAAACGAATCGCTGAACTAAAAGCGTATCGTTTTCAAAAAGTACAAGACCTTACAATGTGGTCGGCAAAAGAAGATAAGTCAAAAACGGAAAAACACCCACCAGAAGAGTGGGACTTTACACTTTCAGTTAGCGATTTCTGGCAAGGGAGAGACCGTTATATTTGGGCTCATCATGAATTGACAGTTCCAGAGGAGGAAGACTTATGGTTACTGATCGATTTTGGTCGTACAGGTGGTGGCTATAATTCAGGCTTTGAGTCCTTGCTATTGATCGATGGTGAACCTTATCAGGGTGTCGATTCGAATCATACAGAGATTTTTCTGGCGGATCATTACCGGGGGACAACCATCCGACTTGATTTAAAACTATGGTCTGGCTTGGAAGGCGGTGGGGCTGAAGTCATTCAACGGCATGAGTTTCGGCAAGCTTGTTTGGCAAAGCGACACTTAGCTGCTGATGACTGTTTCTTTCTCGCTGACATGATGGCGAAAACTATCGATGGGTTACCGGAAAATGAACCGATACGATACAAGCTGTTGAATCTTTTAGATGATGCCTTTCGTTTGATTCAGTGGCAGGTACCCGGATCTATCTCTTTTTACTACAGCGTTGAGGAAGCGGATCATTATTTAAACCAAGAACTGCAAAAAATACCTAAACTTTCGGAGATCACTGTGACAACTATCGGTCATACACATATCGATGTTGCTTGGCTGTGGCGGCTGAAGCATACAGGGGAAAAAGCTGTCCGCAGTTTTTCAACGGTTTTACGTTTGATGGAACAATACCCAGAATATATTTTCTTGCAAACCCAACCTCAGCTATACAAATATGTCAAAGAAAGCTATCCAGCTCTTTATGAGAAAATCAAAAAGAGAATCAAAGAAGGCCGTTGGGAAGTGGACGGAGCCATGTGGCTGGAAGCCGATTGCAATATACCGTCAGGCGAATCATTGGTCCGTCAGATACTCCATGGGAAAAAATTTGTGAAGGAAGAATTTGACAAAGAGATGCATTTCTTGTGGCTTCCAGATGTATTCGGTTATTCTTGGGCGTTGCCCCAAATTTTAAGAAAATCTGGCATTGAGACGTTTATGACGACCAAAATCAGCTGGAACCAATACAACCGGATGCCCCATGATACCTTTTATTGGCGGGGAATCGATGGGACAGATATTTTGACGCATTTTATCACCACGCCAGTTGATGGTAAAACGGATGAATGGGCAGAAGAATGGTTTTATACCTACAATGGAACGCTCTCTCCGGGGACCGTTCAAGGAATTTACGACGGATATCAAGACAAGCGTTTGAATCAAGAATTTCTGCTGTCTTACGGTCATGGGGACGGCGGAGGCGGTGTCACTAGAGAGATGCTGGAAAATCGACGACGCCTTGACCAGATTCCAGGATTGCCGCAAGTCAAAACAGGAATAGCGAAAGCCTTTTTTGAACGACTGCATCAGACAGTAGAACGAAATAAGTCGCTGGTCTCTCGTTGGGATGGCGAATTGTACTTGGAATATCATCGAGGAACCTATACCTCGCAAGCGTTTGTCAAAAAAATGAATCGAAAAGCTGAAATTGCTCTACGGGAACTTGAGATTCTCTATACATGTTTAGCAGCCAGCAAAGAAGACGAGTATCCTAAGGATCCGCTTTTTGAAACATGGGAGACGGTTCTTCGTAATCAATTCCACGATATTATTCCTGGTTCTTCGATCAAAGAAGTTTATCAAGACCATAGAGCAGAGTTTGCCGTCGTGACTCAGACCATTCAACAGTTATTTGAACAATTAGATGGACCTGCTAATCAAAAGTATACAGTCAACAATACAGCTAGCTGGTCAAGGAATGAACTGATTGAACTTCCACTTTTACAAGAAGGTCGCTTTATTGATTCACAAGGAAAAGAACTTCCGGCTTATTTTGATGGAGAAAAACAGTCTGTTCTTGTGACAAATGTTCCGCCAATGAGTCAGGTGATGATAGAGTTTCAACCGATAGCAGAAAATAAAGACATCAAACCGCTCGCTGAGTTCACAGAGGGAGCGCTTGAGACCGATCGTTTGCGAATTTTATGGGAAACATCGGGAAATTTGATCAGCATTTTTGATAAGAAACTAGGTAGAGAAATGTTGGAAGGAAAAGGGAATGTTTTTCAGCTATTTGAAGACAAACCTTTAAATTACGATGCATGGGATATCGATAGTTTTTATCAAGAAAAAGCAACAGTGCTTCAAGCCGATCAAATACGATTACGCTCAAATAATGCGCTTTACGCTTCCGTAGTATTTGAGTATACGTTTGGTAATTCGCAGATACATCAGGAAATGCGGGTCTATGCTCATACACAACGAATCGATTTTTTAACAAACGTGTCATGGCATGAACGCCAACAACTGTTGAAGGTAAACTTTGATGCAGCAATTCGATCAACTGAAGCAGTATTTGATATTCAGTACGGAAATGTAAAACGAGCTACCCATGCTAATACCAGTTGGCAATTGGCTCAGTTTGAAACAGTAGGCCACCAATGGGCAGATCTTTCAGAAAAATATTGTGGGGTAAGTTTATTGAATGACTGTAAATATGGTTATGCTGTTAAGGAAAATCAATTAAGCTTGACCTTGCTTAAAGGCGCTATCTATCCTGATCCACTGGCTGACGATGGCGATCACAAATTTACTTACAGTTTTTATGCCCACGAGCACGATGCCATCGATGGGGGAACAATGGAAGAAGCATGGTCCCTCAACTCGCCATTAACGGTTATTAACGGAGAACATTCTTGGTTGCTTCCGTTGCAAATAGACTGTGAAACCTCAGTTACCATCGACGCCATCAAGCAAGCAGAAACCGGCAAAGGGTGGATTTTACGCTTACATGATCACACGGGAGGAACTAGAAAGGTTACATTGCAGTTGCCAAGCAGTTTTTGGCAAGAAACAGATTTAATGGAGATACCTTTAAATAATGAGCAGTGGAAAGATGAAGTCTCATTTACCTTGTCACCCTTCGAAATAAAAACATTTCATTTTGAGTTGAGATAAACTAAAACCAGCAGATTCTCCATTTATAGCGGAGAATCTGCTGGTTGTGTTTATTCAAATTCTTCATACTCATTTGGGTCTTGACCATCGATGCGGCCGTCTGCTTTGTTTAACTGATTGATTTGATTGATTTCATCTTCAGTCAGTTCAAAGTCGAAGATCGCAAGATTTTCTCGTTGATGGGCGAGGTTTCTTGATTTAGGTAGGGGCAAAATGCCACGTTCCACATGCCAGCGCAAGATGATTTGACCAGCTGATTTTTGGTATTTCTCAGCTAATTCAGTGATCAGTGGTTCTTTCAGGGCATCGCTGCCGCGGCCTAATGGGCTCCAAGCTTCAGTTACGATGCCGCGTTTTTTGTTCTCTGTAACCATTCGTTCTTGGACCCAGTAAGGATGGATCTCAATTTGATTTAGCGCAGGGGTCACACCAGTTGCTTCAATGATGGCATCCAAATGTTCTGGCTCGAAATTGGAAACGCCGATGGAACGGATCAAACCTAATTTCTGGGCGGTCACTAAGGCTTGCCAAGCTTCGACATATTTGCCGCGTTTTGGTAATGGCCAGTGGATCAAAAAGGCATCGAAGTAGTCGAGTCCCATGCGAGCAAGGGATTCTTGAATGCTGGTTAAGGCATCATCATAGCCATGGTATTTTCCCGGTAATTTTGAGGTGATATAAAATTCTGAACGTGGGATACCAGAGCGACGGATCGCTTTGCCGACAATGCCTTCATTGTCATAATTGGTTGAAGAATCGATTAATCGATACCCGTCAGCGATCGCTGCTTGCAGCTGGCTCAACCCTTCGCCACCGCGGATCTGATAGGTACCGATGCCCACGGCGGGGCGTAAATTGCCGTCGTTTAATGTCAGTAAAGGTGCTTTCATAAAATGATTCCTCCTTTTCTTTACATTCTACTCTAACGCTTTTTTGCCAGGAACGTAACCAACTTGCTCAGACAAAGAAAAAAGAGCAACGGTTTCTGTTTCAGAAACAATTGCTCTTTTTGATTAAATTATTTTTCAGGCGGTGTGCCATACATTTTTGGTGTGACTTGATCGAGTTTTGGCGCTTTTCCTTCGATCTTTGGTTCGTCTAGCCATTGGTATTCGCCTTCACCATCAAGGGCTTTGCCTTTCGCCCAAGAGCCTTCTTTACTTTGGTCGCCTTCTGAGAAGTTATAGAAATCATAAGCGATATCTAAGCGTTCGTTTTTGCGGTCAAAGGTAGTCGGCACTAAAATCGAGCCTTCGTTTTCTTCCAATTCTTTCACGGCAGCTGCCCAAAGATTTTGGTGGTAGCTATCACGCGCTAATAAGACCGAAAGTAAGTCTTTGACCCCACGGTCATCGATCATTTCATAGATGCGTGCTACTTGCAGACGACCTTGTGATTCTGCATTTAAGTTGGCACGGAAATCAGCAAGCAAGTTGCCACTAGCAATGATATACGCACCTGACCATGGATTGCCGACGCTATCAGCAGGACGTGGTCCTAAGCCGGCAACGATGGCATGTTGCGGATTCATTCCGGAAATGATCGCACCGATCGTTGGGTCTTTTTTCATGGCAGCTTCCTGATCTTCCACAGGTGCACCTTCCAGCAGACGTGCAACCATCGTTGCCAACATTTCAACGTGTCCAAGCTCTTCAGTAGCGATATCCATTAACATGTCTTTGTATTTTTCTTCCCCACGGCAGCTCCATCCTTGGAATAAGTATTGCATGGCAACACTCATCTCTCCATATTGTCCACCGATTAATTCTTGAAGGTATTTCGCAACTAACGGATTTGGTTTTTCTGGTTTAGCTTCAAACTGTAGTTCTTTTTGATGACGAAACATACTATTCCTCCTAAAATTTTTTATTGGGCCCATAAAAAGTTTCTCATGAATCGAAAGGTTCGTCTAATAAAATGCACTTAGTTCAAAATGAAAAAAGCTCCAAAAAGAAAAGCCATTTACTTTGACAAAAAGCGAGAAGCGTTAGATAGTTAAATTAAGAGAGAATTAGAAAAGGAGCGAGTCACCATGTTTCAGTATTACAAAATGGACGACCGAAAAATAAGGGAATCCTCGGAGGAAGATTACAATTGGCTGGTGGTTTCTGGGACAGATCCAGAGGAACAACGCCACTTGTTAGATAAGTATCAACTGCCCGAAGATATTTTTATTGGCGCCAATGAACCGGAAGAAGTCTCACGTTTGGAATACTTACGTAACACTAAGTTAAATCATCCGATTCTTTATACCTTGATCGATTTGTCAGAAGTGACACAAGACCGCATCGAAGATCGTTTAGAACCGGTGACGTTTATTTATACCAAAGATCTTTTAATCACGTATGTCTCTCATCAATCTACACTGATTAAACGCCTGATTGAAAAGCATGAGCAAGATATTCAACGGTATGAAGATATTGTTGCCTACTCGACGCTGATGATCTACACCCATTACATCAAAGGTCTGCAGGAAATGAAGAAACAGATCGATGCACTAGATGAAGCAGCCCGTAAAACGACGGAAAACAACGAATTGTTTAATTTAGCCGATACCGAACGAGACATGGTCTATCTGGATCACACCTTACGGGATCAGAACCATACTGTCGATCGTTTGATGGATCGCAAAGAATTTTTGGATCGTTTGGATAATGAAGCACTCGTTTATGACATTAAGCTACGACAGAAGTTTGCCATGAAAATGGTCACTATCTATCGCGACTTGTTAGAAACCATTGGTGGCTTGTTCTCCGATATGATGGACAACAATCTAAACCATCTGATGAAATACTTAGATTCTGCGGCATTGGTGGTGGCTGTGCCGTCCTTGATCGCGGGGCTATGGGGGATCAACACCGGGGGACTGCCAGGAAAAGACAATGCCATCGGTACGATCATTGTCTTTGGTTTGGCTATTTTAGTTGGGATATTAACCGCCATTTACTTGTCACGGAAAGACTTTTCAAAATAAAAAGCGCCGCTGCTCTGTGGCACCGTTCATCCATAAAAGGAGAATGGTGTGACGAAGCAGTTGGCATTTTTTTATTTTAACCCGCTGTCCAAATTGCTGTCGAGAATCCAGCGCTGAAAGGCGAGAAAGACCATCAGCAAAGGCAAGATGTAAATTACCAAGGCAGCAATCAAAATCGTCCAATTGATGTTTTCAGTGCCCACCAAGCTGCGGTTCGCCACTTGCAAGGTGTATTTTTTCGGATCATTCAAGATGATCAAGGGCTAGATATAATCCTTCCACCGCCACTGGAAGGAGAAGATCCCCAGTGTCATAATGATTGGTCGGGCAATCGGCAGCATGGTGATGGCGATGATAGATGAAGAAAAAAATGGCATCGTATTTTGTAAGCGCATAGCTGCAGTCGGCACTGACTAGAATCCTCAATAAATCCGCGTAAGGCAAATCAGGTACTTCTACAGTCACACCGTTTTTTTCTGAGTATTTTCCCGTCATTTTCAAATAAGTACCGCTTTCGCTGGGAGCTCTGGAAGCAAACATGGGAATCTGCGAAGACATTTCCAATCGGCAACGATCGAAACGTCCTCTAATGAAAAATAGATGAAGTGCTGAAAGGATAGCTGTCCTAAAACGCACTGAGGAGTAAAAAGTGCCAATTATCTGACAAAATAAGAGTGGTTCTCCCTCAGTTTAGCGGATAAGATGCAAAATACAAAATAAAACGATTTCAAAAAATGCACCAATACTAAAAAAAACGAATTAAAGCTCTTACAACGATAATTAGGAAGTACTGATAAACGTTAATATAACAAGGTTTGAAATTTTTTTTTGCAAATTGAGTGCAAATCTTTTGTCTAAAACGGGGATTAAGCGTAACATAATATGTGTAATAACTACTTAAAAGAAAGAAGGAGAAAAATATGCATTGGTTATGGGTATTAATCGTAGGAGCTATTATCGGTTTGATCGCCGGAGCTATCACAAATAAAGGTGGATCAATGGGTTGGATCGCCAACATCGTTGCAGGTTTAGTAGGTTCAGCTATTGGACAAGCGATCTTAGGTTCTTGGGGTCCATCACTTGCTGGAATGGCAATCGTCCCATCAATTATTGGTGCGGTTATTGTAGTTGCTGTTGTTTCATTCTTCTTAGGACGTTCAAACGGCTAGTCCATTCAGCAATTGTTTCCATTCATTTATTTCGGGTAGTAATTACCTCGAATAGACAGGCAAATCCAGATTTTGTGGGTTTGCCTTTTTTGTTTTTAAGGAAGCATAAGCAATCCTTTTGTCATATCGGGAAATTGTCGTTACACTTGAAGTAGGTCAAAAAAAGAAAGGAAGAGGTTCAATGAAAAAGCAATATGAAACAGCGATGATCAATCGAGGCGGACGTGTCGGAGAGGTCGAAGCACCAAATGGCAGTTTTCACCTGAAAATCGACAAACCGGGTCTTCACAGTGAGGGCACAAACCCAGAACAATTATTTGCCGCTGGCTATGCTTCTTGTTTCAACGGTGCCGTACAGCATATGCTGAAAGAGCATAACATCGAATCCGAATCCGAAGTTAAAGCAAGAGTGTCTTTGTATCAGCATGAGGACGGCAGTTACCAAATCGGCGTGATTTTAGAAGTGTCGTTACCAGGCGTTGAAAAAGCCGAGGCAGAGAAAATCGCAGAAGAAGCCCATGATTTTTGTCCGTATTCTCGGGCAACTCGTGGCAACATTGATGTCGAAGTACAAGTAGTCTAAGCATTATTGCAGCTAGACAAACAATAAGCGGCTGATGAATCAGCCGACAAGAGGGAATTCATCAAGGAGGCCAATCAATGAGACAAACAGAGATCTTGCTGCTTTTGGGCGTGTTTGTGGTTGGCCTTTTTGTGGTGTACTGGCTGAAAAAGCATCGACATGCGGGCCACAATCAAGCACTGGCAGCTCAGCTGAAGCGTTATCCCAGTGTGCGGAAAGCGTGGTTGGCAGCCGGGGCAAAAAGGGAAGCAGTCCTTTTGGTTCCTGGTTTAAAAAAAGCTACTGCCGCAGTTGCAACGACGGCAACGGCGAAAGCAGAAACGAGGCTGTACAAGCATGCGGATCAGTGTCAGGCAATGACCCCACAAGGGTTGGCCGTTTCGGAGGACTATTTGTTCCTCTCTGCGTACTGTTCGCAGCAGGAACATCACTCACAGCTTTATATAATAGAAAGAACGAGCGGACGGCATCTGAAAACGGTGGTTCTGCCAAAACGCCCCCATGTCGGCGGATTAGTCTTTGATCGAGCAACGCAAGTGCTGTGGCTAACCATCACTGGGAAAGGAATGGGACGAGTGGCGTGTGTTTCACTGCAGACACTGCTGGAAGATGATTCCTTGGCAACCAGTCAGCCGATCGCTTATCAGCAAGTCATCGAATTGGCAGGCATCACTCACAGCTCCTATTTGGCAGCCGATAGCGGTGAACTTGTCTCAGGGACCTTTGCCTTGAAAAACGGTGGCGTGGTGGCGAATTATCCGCTGCCTGTTCTTTCAGACAGCGGTCGCAAAGCGTCTCTTCGCATCAAGCCGCATAAGAGAAGGATCACCACCACGAAAGTCCAAAGTATCGCCTTTACCACTGAATATTTGTTGCTGGCACGTTCCTTTGGACCAGGGTCGGCTGAGTTATGGGTCTTTTCAAAGGATGCAACGGTGCTGACCCGCAAACATGCGTTGCGGCGCATCAAGTTTCCCCATTACCTTGAACAGATCGTGGTAGAAAAAGGGCAGCTGTACTGCTTGTTTGAAAGTGGGGCATGGGCGTATCGGCAAAAAGGCGGCAGCATCGATGAAGTCGTGGTATTGGACCTTGCGACCTTACTTCAGTAAGATAACTGCTTAAAAAGAAAAAAGACCAGCCTCTTAAGAAGTTGGTCGTAAGTGCAGTAATTATTCCACGATTGCTCGTTGGATATCTAAGACGGTGCCGGTATGAGCATCTGCCAAAAATTCATAGGTGACAAGCTGTCCGTCTTCGGTGCGGGTGATGCCGCCAGTATATCCTTGGGAAGTGATCGCAAATTTGCGCAAAGGTTGTTTTTCGAAATTGATCCAAGAACCTTCGATCGGTCCTTCTTTGATAAACGCCGCTTTTATATTGTCTAAGACATCATCGGCATTCATGGCTTGCCTTTTCTTCAACCAGATCGTTGAAAAAATCCCTCCTGCAAAGCCAAGACCTAAACCGATGGTCAGTCCATTTTTAAAATAATGCAATGGATGCTCATTCTCCATCTAATGTCCCTCCTAAAGTAAGTTTTCCCGAATGTTTTGATCTCGGTGAAAGCACAGGTTCTCTTAACAATAGTTTACCATAGTTTAGAAATATTCTATAAGAAAAATAACCAACAATAGAAATTTGCGCTATAATAAAGAATATCAGTAGGAATAAGGAGGAAGAGAGCACATCCGTTGTTTCACCCGAAAATTGCTGGAAAACACAGCAACAGCAAGCGTTGCTTTTTCAAAAAAAGCAGCTTTGTTTCTTTGGGGCAGCAAACAACTGATATGTGTTTCTCGAATGATCATGGAAGAAAAAACATTTCAACGTATCAAAGAACTAACGGAGTTACAAGGAACCAGCGGGTTTGAACACGACGTGCGAGCGTATATGCGTGAAGCGATGACTCCATTGGTAGATGAAATCCAACAAGATGGCTTAGGCGGCATCTTCGGTTTGCGTCACCACCAAGAAGCAGATGCACCACGAGTGATGTTAGCTGCTCACATGGACGAAGTTGGTTTCTTATTGACGACGATCACCGATCGCGGCTTATTCAAAGTCACTCCTTTAGGCGGATGGAACCCTTATGTGGTATCTGCTCAACGGTTTACATTGAAAACAGCGAAGGGCGATTACCCATGCGTTTCTTCTTCAGTACCGCCACATTTGTTGCGAGGAAGCAGCGGTCAAAAAAATGTCGAAGTGACAGATATTTTGTTTGATGCTGGTTTTGAATCAAAAGAAGAAGCAGAAAGCTTTGGCGTACGTCCTGGCGATACGATCGTCCCACAAGTGGAAACCATCAAAACAGCCAATGGGAAAAACATCATCTCGAAAGCTTGGGACAACCGTTACGGCTGTGCTGTCGTATTAGAAGCACTTGAAGCCTTGAAAGAGGAAACATTAGGCCATACGTTGATTGCTGGTGCCAATGTTCAAGAAGAAGTCGGCTTACGAGGTTCTCGTCCGTCTGTGACGAAATTCAAACCAGACTTGTTCTTTGCGGTCGATTGCTCGCCAGCAGATGACACAGTTACCAAAAATGGTACCTTTGGTCATCTAGGAGCCGGGACTTTGATGCGAATCTATGATCCAGGCATGATCATGTTGCCACGGATGAAAGAATTCTTGTTGGATACAGCAGAAAGCAACAACATTCCTTATCAATACTTTGTTTCAAAAGGTGGTACCGACGCTGGTGCGGCACACATGGCAAATGAAG
This sequence comes from Enterococcus sp. AZ188, assembly GCF_050544075.1. Lineage (NCBI taxonomy): Bacteria > Bacillati > Bacillota > Bacilli > Lactobacillales > Enterococcaceae > Enterococcus > Enterococcus sp. AZ188. The sequence goes on along the minus strand of NZ_CP172943.1, from coordinate 2,518,538 downwards.
GGATCCCAAGTTCAGTTATCGGTGTTCCCGGACGGTACATCCATACCCACCAAACCCTATTCAGTATCGCCGATTATGAAGCGGCACGGGAAATGGTGATTCAAGTCTTGAAAGGATTGGATCGTTCAACCGTTGATACGATCTTAGCAGGACAATAAGCGAGAACGAACGAAAGCAAAGAGACAGCAATCCGTTGTCTCTTTTTTTCTGCAGGGGTTTGCAAGATCAGCATGTCAGTTGGTAGTCCCTGAAAGAAAGGTGTATACTTAAAGAAAAGAAAGTGGTGAGTATTTGATTATTCCAAAAGATTTAGCAGAGTTAGCAACATATGTGGAGAAAGGCAAAAATGTCTTCTTTTTCACCGCCGATTGGTGTGGCGATTGTCGATACATCAAACCGCAATTGCCTGAGATCGAAGCGGATTTTCCAGCGCTTCAGTTTATCGAAGTCGACCGTGATGAATACATGGATGTAGCGGTTGAATGGAACATTTTTGGTATTCCTAGCCTCGTCGTTATCGAAGACGGCAAGGAGCTGGGACGGTTAGTCAACAAGGATCGTAAAACCAAAGAAGAGATCGAAGCCTTTTTAACCAGCGTACAATCAGCATAGGAGGGGAAAAAGATGGAAGCACAAAGATATCAAAACATTTTAGTAGGGATCGATGGTTCAGATCAAGCGATGTCAGCCTTCAAAAAAGCAGTGGAAGTCGCTCGTCGAAATCAAGGGAAGGTCTATGCCGCAACGATCATCGATCAGCAAGTGCCGACCATGATGGGCTATGCACCTTTGGATAGTTCCATCTTAGAACAAGAAAAAGATACGGCGAAAAATCTGATCGACGACTGCAAAGCCTACGCAAAATCAGTGGATTTTGATCTAGTAGAAGGCATCGTCGCTTACGGCTCCATCAAAGACGCCCTTGCCACCCAATTACCGGATCAATACGACATCGATTTGATCATGGTGGGGCAATCCGGGCTGAACGCCGTGGAACGCTTCATGATGGGGAGTGTCGCCAGCTTCGTTATCCGTGAAGCCCGGTGCGACGTGCTGATCGTATCACCTGAAGAAACCAAAGCGTAAGGTCATTTTGGAAAAAATAAGCTTGTCGTTGCCGTGTTCTTTTCCATAGTTCGCATGGTAGTAACAAGTGACAAAAGGAAGTTCCTGAGAACCAGTGGTTTTGCTCGCTAGTGAAGCATTGTCTTTAGCAAATGAGCAGTAGCTGGTTTTCAGGCTTTTTTGTCTTTGAAAATAACTAGAATTTCAAGGAAAACAAAGAAATTCCATGACGGATGCCGAAAAATTTGATAAGATTATGGGCGGAATGTGTAAGTACCTAAGGAGGAAAAAACGTGATTTTTGCTTATAACAAAGAATATGTTAGTGATACACTGCTTGCGATCACAGCAGATGATAAAGGATTAGAACAAACCGTCGAACGCAAAGGCAATGTTGCCCAAATCAAAAATGAAGAAGGCACGATCGTTGGCTGGAACTTTTTTGCGATCTCAGAAGTGATGACGATCGAAGGCCGTGGTCAAGTGACGTTGACGAAAGAACAAATCCAACAATTGAACACCATGATCAAAGAAGCAGGATTCAGCGAAGAACTGCCTGCAGATACGGAACCAAAAATCGTCGTTGGCTATGTGAAATCTTGTGTAGAACATCCAGACAGCGACCATCTTTCTATCACGGAAACAGAAGTTGGAGATGGGAAAGTCTTGCAAATCGTCTGTGGCGCTGCCAATATTCGTAAAGGATTGAAAGTCGTTGTCGCAAAACCTGGCGCAATGATGCCGGATGGCTTGATGATTTGGCCGGGGACACTTCGTGGCGTAGAAAGCTTCGGAATGATCTGTTCTGCTAAAGAACTACATTTAGAAGGTGCCCCAATGAAAAAAGGCATCCTTGAGCTGCCTCAAGATGCCGTTGTAGGTGAAGCTTTTCCAGTCGGTAAAGCCTAAAAAATGAACTGCCGCTTCCTGTTTTTGCGGCAGTTCATTTTTTGATTGTTTCGATTGGTTTTGGTGATTAGTTGCTGCTGTCTGTTGATTGTTCGTTGATCGATGTATCAACGGAAAGTTTTACTTCTGCTGTTTTTTCTTCATCGCCACGATAGAAGGTTACAGTGATCGTGTCACCGACTTTGTGTTTGTACAACGCAGATTGCAGATCCGTTGTGGTGCTGACTTCTGTATCATCGATTTTCGTGATAACGTCATATTGTTGCAATCCTGCTTGTTCTGCTGGTGTTGCATTGTTGACTGAGTAGATCACAACGCCTGAAGTTACAGATGAAGGAACTTTCAAGATTTGTTCTTGTTGTTGTGATGTGATTGAACCTAAATCGATCGTTTGGATCCCTAGTGCAGGGCGAACCACTTTGCCGTCTGCTTCTAGTTGATTGATGATCTCAACGACATCGTTACTTGGGATCGCAAAGCCCATCCCTTCGACACTAACGCCTGAAGCAGAGCCCGAGGTGCTGGCGATTTTACTTGAGTTGATCCCAATCACTTGACCATCAACGTTGATCAGTGGACCACCTGAGTTCCCTGGGTTGATTGCAGCATCCGTTTGGATCGCATTGATACTGATCGTACCACCAGATTCGTTTTGGCTTGTTACTTGACGATTCAAGGAAGACACGATCCCTTGTGTCACAGAGTTTGCATAGTCAGAGCCTAGAGGAGAACCGATCGCGATTGCTGGTTCGCCGACTTTCAAGGCACTTGAATCGCCAAATGTTGCGGCAGTTGTAACTTTTTCAGAAGAGATTTTTAAGACGGCTAAGTCTGTGTAAGAATCGGTACCTACCAATTCAGCTTTGACTTTTGTACCATCTGCTAAGACAACTTCCAAACCATCTTGACCTTCAACTACGTGGTTGTTGGTTACGACATAGGCATCGTCGCCATCGATTTTGTAGATGACACCACTACCTTCAGAAGAAGCTTCTAAGGCGCTGTCGTCTTCGCTTTGGCTATCGCCTTCACTTTGTCCACCTTGCTGACCAAAGAGGCTGTTCCAATCGTTGCTTTGACTTTGTTGTAAATTAATGATGGAAACGACGGAATCTTGTACTTTTTCAACTGCTTCAGTGACATCGCTGGTCACATCAAGTTTGACATTAGATACTTGTGTTTGCCCGTTAGAATCTTGGACCCCACTGTTGGTCGTGGTTTCTGGTGTTGAAGTCAAGGATGAACCCATTGCCAGATACAGACCGCCGAAGGTCAATAATCCGCCGACCATACCGCCTAAAATCCCAATACCTAATCGTTTTAATAAACCAGGAGAAGTTTTCTTACCTGGTGTGACATATTTTCTTGCCATTACTATTTCCCCCTTAATGAATAATTCGTTATAATCAGTATATTCCTTCTATCTGAGATTAGTCTACTAAGAGATTTTGAAAAAAATATGAAGAAGTTGCGTAAGAATCTGTTTCAAACGATGAAATTTTCTTCGCAAAGCCCGTTCGTTTTTGAATAAAAATAGCAGAGAAATCTGGGGAGAAGTAAAGGTCTTTTTATCCACAGTGTGTGGACAAACTTGATGGGGTTGGTTGGGTGGATGAAGAAATCGTTGAAGTGTCGCAGTTTTATAGATAAGATAGAAGGATTTCAAAGAAAGTCAAAGTGTGTAAAAGGTTGTGGATAGCATTGTCCACATTTTCATAAAATAAGGGGATAACGAGGAGAAATCTATGAAAATCAAAATCGTCACGGTAGGAAAACTAAAAGAAAAGTACCTCGTTCAAGGAATCAACGAGTACGCCAAACGATTGGGGGCATACGCAAAGCTTGAGTTTATCGAAGTACCAGATGAAAAAGCACCAGAAACCTTGAGTGAAGCCCAAATGCTGCAAATCAAAGAAAAAGAAGGCCAGCGCATTTTAGCCAAAATCAAAGACACCGAATATGTCTTTGCCTTAGCAATCGAAGGCACCAATCCCACCAGCGAAGCCTTCGCCAAACAAATCGATCAACTCGGCATCCAAGGAAAAAGCCAACTGACCTTCGTCATCGGCGGATCCCTAGGCTTAAGCCAAGAAGTCATGAGCCGCAGTGATGCCAAAATCTCCTTTGGCAAAATGACCTATCCGCATCAACTCATGAAGTTGATCTTATTGGAGCAAATCTATCGCGCGTATCGAATCAATACGGGAGCGCCGTATCATAAGTAAATATCTTAAGCAGTATAATAGAAAAAATTATCCACCGGTACTACCGGTAAAAAGGAGCAACAACCATGCGAAATATCAAACTAACGATTGAATACGACGGCAAGCGCTACTTAGGGTGGCAACGACTAGGAGATTCTGAAAAAACGATCCAAGAAAAAGTTGAAGGGGTCATCAAATTATTGACGGGAGAAGAAATTGAGATCGTGGGTTCTGGTAGAACCGATGCGGGCACGCATGCTCGAGGACAAGTGGCAAATTTCAAGACGACCCATCAAATGAGTTTGCCAGAGATGCAGCAGTTCTTTAACCGCTATTTGCCGCAAGACATCGTTGTCAACAAGATTGAAGAAGTGCCTGAACGATTCCATGCACGCTATCACGCCAAAGGCAAGCAATACAGCTATTATGTTTGGAACAACGCGATCCCATCGGTCTTTGCTCGCAATACCAGTTTTCATTGCCCGCAGCCCCTTGATTTGGAAAAAATGCAGCAAGCAGCTGAGAAGTTGATCGGCACCCATGATTTTATTGGCTTTTCTGCGTTGAAAAAATCAAAAAAATCAACGGTGCGGACGATCGATGAAATCACCATCACACCAGAAGGCGACCTACTGCGGTTTACCTTCAAAGGCAACGGTTTTTTGCATAAAATGGTCCGAATCTTGACAGGCACACTGATTGCCATTGGCGATGGCACACTGCCGCCAGAAGTGATCGATCAAGTGTTAGCCGATAAAGTACGACAAGCAGCTGGTGAAACAGTGCCTTCTCATGGCTTATTTCTAGATGAGGTGTATTATTAAAAGAAACATGGTAATGGCTATTTAAGGAAAGGAGATCATCTATTGATCACATTAAAATCCCCACGAGAAATCGAACAAATGAAAACTTCCGGTCGTATCTTGGCAAGTATTCACGAGCAACTACGGGAAAAAATCGTTCCCGGTATCACCACGAACCAAATCAACGCCTTTGTCCATCAACAGATAGAAGCTGCAGGGGCAACAGCCGCGCAAATTGGGTTTGAAGGCTATGAATTTGCGACGTGTATCAGTGTCAATGAAGAGATTTGTCATGGTTTCCCTTCAGAATATGTTTTAAAATCAGGCGATGTCGTCAAAGTCGATTTTTGTGTCGATTACAAAGGAGCAATCTCTGACAGCTGTTGGACATATGCTGTAGGAGAGATTTCGCCAGAACATCAAGCGCTGATGGAAGTAACGAAAGAAGCCTTAATGAAAGGCATCGAGCAAGCACAAGTCGGCAACCGCGTCGGCGATATTGGCTATGCGATCCAAAGCTTTGCTGAAGAAAAAGGGTATGGTGTCGTGCGGGACTTTATTGCTCACGGCATTGGCCCAACCATTCATGAAGAACCCTTCTTTCCTCATTTCGGGTTACCTGGCAAAGGAATTCGTTTGAAAGAGGGCATGACGATCACCATCGAACCGATGATCACGACCGGCACTTGGCGCATGAAGATGGACCCAAACGGCTGGACAGCACGCACGATTGACGGCAGTTATTGTGCCCAATATGAACACTCGATCGCCATCACCAAAGAAGGTCCAGTCATCACGACGTTGCAAAAGGAAGAAACGTCATCATCACTTAATGTCTTTGAAAAATAACTGTGCGGAACTTCTGTATCATGTAGATTTTCCACATCTCTTAAAAGGGCGTACCTAACTGATGGTACGCCCTTTCGATCTGTGCTTTTTTCAAAAAGATCGTAAAAGAACTCAGTAATCAACGAGTGCTTGTCTATTCATATTGGTATTTTTGATGGAGTCGTTCATATAGTATATCGTGTCCTTAGTTGTTTTGGGGTGATTTAAACAAACTAGAGAATGATCTTTTTTCTACTTAAAATGAAAATGAGATTGGAGAGTCAATTCTGATTCATCAGTCCCATAAATTATAGCGCCTTTTTTATAGATTAAGAAAAGAGGGGCAGAAACTTAAAATTTTGATCTCTATTTTATTAATATTTTCATAGATCATTAGTACTAGCGATCTATGAAAATATATTAACTTAAGTTTACAAATAATAATACTTTATATGTCAAATTTCAATAAAGCATAAAAAGACTAGCCATATAGAGCTAGTCTTTTTATATCTTATTTCTTGTAACCTTTTCTACTTTTAAATGATAAACCTAACAGACTTAGACTAGCCAAAACAAAACCAATGATTCGTAAACTTTCTTGAAAAGTAAAAGAGTCGGCGTCTCCTGTTTTAGGCATCATTGCTAGGCTTGAAGATTTTAAGAGTGTGGATTTCACGTCATGCCTTGAAGACCTAGTAGGCAGGGGAATCGTCTCTCTATTTACCTGATTTTCTTTTTTTGTTAAAGATTGCGCTGTTTGTTTACTTTCAGATTTCATGAGCGCTGTTTTGAATTGGATTGTTTTAATTGTTTGCTTTTCTTCAGAAGTCTTAGGGACAGGTCGGCTTGTTTTCTGTTCACTTAGTTGTTCCAATTTCATAATTACTGGTTTTTCAATAATTGGTACTCTACTAGCTTGAATAAACTGTTTATGATCAAAAGGGTTTAAATTTTTAGGGATATCTCCATCGATAAGTGATGGCTGTTTTTCGACTAGTACATTAGTTGCAGGAGTAATCTTTTCTGTATTTGTAGAGAATGTATTATCAATTATAGTAGTCGCAAAAGTATTGATTTCTTGCATAGAAAAATTAAAAGTATTCATTTGTGGAAATTTTTTAATAGGAACATTTAGTGTCATTTCTGCTGGTTGGCTAGGTATCATACTAGGTACTTCTTTTAGCTGTTTATTTATTGGATCCTCGTATTTTTTATTCGGTACTTTTTGCTCAGAGACAGGTTTAACTGGTGCGATATACTCGGCTTTTGTAGGAACAGCAGGAGTAGCAGGAACCAATTGAACCGGTGTATTCGGCTGCAAATCAGGGACGTTTATCACAGGAGTTGCAGGTACAAAGGGCGTATTTGGTACTTTTTGCTCAGAGACAGGTTTAACTGGTGCGATATACTCGGCTTTTGTAGGAACAGCAGGAGTAGCAGGAACCAATTGAACCGATGCATTCGGCTGCAAATCAGGGACGATTATCACAGGAGTTGCAGGTACAAAGGGCGTATTTGGTACTTTTTGCTCAGAGACAGGTTTAACTGGTGCGATATACTCGGCTTTTGTAGGAACAGCAGGAGTAGCAGGAACCAATTGCACAGGCGTATTCGGCTGCAAATCAGGGACGTTTATCACAGGAGTAGCAGGAACAGCTGGCGTATTCGGTAGTTTTTGCTCAGAGACAGGTTTAACTGGTGCGATATACTCGGCTTTTGTAGGAACAGCAGGAGTAGCAGGAACCAATTGCACAGGCGTGTTCGGCTGCAAATCAGGCACGTTTATCACAGGAGTAGCAGGAACAGCTGGCGTATTCGGTACTTTTTGCTCAGAGACAGGTTTAACTGGTGCGATATACTCGGCTTTTGTAGGAACAGCAGGAGTAGCAGGAACCAATTGAACCGATGCATTCGGCTGCAAATCAGGGACATTTATCACAGGAGTAGCAGGAACAGCTGGCGTATTCGGTACTTTTTGCTCAGAGATAGGTTTAGCCGGTGCGATATACTCGGCTTTTGTAGGTACCGATGGTGCAGATGGGGTTTCTTGCTTAATAATCGGCGGTGTTTGATTAGGTTCAGCAGGCGTTAAAGACTGCTCAGGTTTTTGCTGACCGGGAGTATTCGGTGGTGTAATGATACCGTTATCCCCTGAAGTTTGGTTATACCATACATTATTATCATTAACCCAAGTTTCACCATTTTCACTGGTGGCTTTTTTTTGTGTTTGATCAGTTGTTACATCAACGCCATTGATGGAGTCTGCATTGGCTTGAGCCTCAGTCGCGATTACGGTAGTTATGCTAGCTAATATGATTGATGTGGCAATGATTTGTTTTTTCATGATTAAAATTTCTCCTCAAATTCGATTTGTGATTGGTTTTTCTCGTAGAAATACAAGTATCTTGTCTAAGAACTTAGAATAAGATAGTCAATCCACGGCAAAATAAAAGACAAATCTCCATGAACACCAGTGAAAATGGAAGTAAATACTGAATGGTATTTAAATTCAATGAATTATTTCATGAAAATTTCTTGATTCTGTCTGACAAAACTTATCATATAAGGTTTTGGCTTATTCTACATAGAAGGTCTTAAATTTAGTACCTCAATGATAATTATGGTGAGTGCTATTATATTATTTATTGAAATTCTTGTTCTAAAACAGCCCATTGTTTCTTCTTTTGTTTCTAGTAATCATATTCTTACTTGTATTCAAAGATAATAAGGACAAAATGGTTAATTAATTTTTCTGAATATGTGTGTACATAAAGATGATTAATATCTCTTTTGTAACTCAATTCCATGAATAACAATAAACTTCCAAAGTCATATGTTCTTTTATAAGTCCTAAATTAAAGACTTTTTTTTCTTTGACCAAATTCAAGAGGTAAAATAAATGGAAATTCGCAGACTGCTTTTAAAATGACAAGTAGAAGAGGAAACATTTTGAATAAACGAATAGGTATTGTGCGGATCTCTTAGAATAAATTTGAAAGGAGATAACAAGTGACAATAAAATCAGCTAACGAATATTTCTTATTTTTCGATGATTTTTTCGAAAAATATAACTATCCATTAATTAACGAGTACTATATAACGACAAAAGAAAATTTCATTAAATTGATTCAGAATATTTCTACCAAAAATGCGTTTGCAACCATCAAAGAATTGGTACGAATCGATGCTAAGTTGCAAATTTTATCTAGTTTAATTGATGACAATATTTTCAAATTATCTGAAACTGAAATAATAAGATTGGCAGAAATAGATAGCGGAACTTACTATGAAGAAATATTCAGGATGGATGGAATGACAAATATTAGTAAGATTCACTCACTTATACTTCTATAAAATAAATGACTTCAGGAGACTGTTCAAAGTGAATTTTATTCAGATAATATAAAAATTTAATATGCGATTTAAATATATATTTACAATAAAAAGACAGGACAGAACTTTACTCTCCTGACCTGACATTTTTATTTATGATGGGTTGCTTTTTTATTATTTACCTCAAAGTTTATTATCTATTGAGCATAATACTTTGAATAAACCTATTTAATGTTAGGGTTCATGATTTACAGTTTGATATTAGAAGAACTAAACAAATTTATGAATTACCTTGATTCACTTTTTCTGTTTGATTCTTATTGGCGTCATCGACAGCTTTTGCTGCATCATCGCTACCTTTTAATGCTTCTACACTATCTTTATTACTGTCAGGAAGCACATTGTGCTCAGACAGGATACTATCAACTGCAGTTTTAAGGGCGCCTAGTTGTTCATCTTTTGCAGCTGCTACGGCACTTCCTTTATCTTCAGCAGTTTTTTTATCAAGAGCTGCACTGGCTTGCGCTTCTGTGACAGCGTTATTGGCATTTGTAATTTGTGTTCTTAAATCAGTAATTGTGTTATTTGCCGTTTCGAGATTATTTTCGACAGCTTTCTTCTCATTCTCAGCTTTTATTTTATCAGCTTCTGCTTTTGCTTTATCTACTAACGCTGTTGCCAAGTCTGTCTTAGTGCCGCTTAAAGTTCGGGATAAGGCATGAACACCTTGGTAGATAGCTTCTGTAGTTGCCGTGGAGTCACGATAAAGTGCAGTGCTGGCTGCAAATGTTGTAACACTCCCGAATATTGTACAAAGTAAGCCAGTGGCTATTAAAGATTTTGATAATTGCTTTTTTTTCATGTTCTAAATTCTCCATTTATTTATTTTGTTGCAAAATCTATTTTAGGTTATTTTAGGTTCAAATAACCTAAAAAGACAGATATTTCATACTTCAAAAAAGTAAAATATAGGTACATATAATATAAATAATGATTTATCTATATGATCGTATGTTTCATTTTTAGCAAGCACGATAATGCTGGGAAAATTAGTTGTCCTTGGTATAGTATCAGTCTTTCTCAATCTTCCTGGTATTCAATATGAATATGGTATAATTAAAATACAAAACTTTACAAAATTTTGTATGAAACAGAAAATTAGTATGTATATTTATTTTTCCCGAGAAGGCTACCATGTTTGAATAGTTTTAAAATAATAATCAGATAAAAATAAGGAGGTTGGGTAAATATGAAAAAACAATCAGCTAATTTCTTGTTATTGACTACTATAGGAATTGCTTTGATTTATCAAATTTTATCTTTTATAAATTTTCCCGAGCTACTTCATGTCGTTTTTGGAACGGTTTGGAATTTAGTATTTGCCTTTATTGCCGGGTATTATTTATTAAGAAAGGACTTTCTAAATCAGTTCAAGCACTTCAACTTTAAATCATTCGCCTGGGGATTACCTCTTGTTTTGTTTTCTGGAATGCTTTTTTCATTCCTCTATTCATTAATTTTTGGGCAACCTACGCCGAATGCGATTAATGATACACTTTCAGTAAAAATGATTTTGTTTCAAGTGCCCTTTATGCTGATGGGAGAAGAACTATTAAGTACAAATATCCTAATCGCTCTTCAGAAAAAAGGCCTTTCTTTTTTCTGGTCAACAATTATCTGCAGCATTCTTTTTGCATGCTGGCACATTCCTGCGTATGGATTTCACCCTATACAATTAATATTCACCCTAGCACCGGCTAGGTTAGCACTAAACTATGTATGGAAGAAATCATCTAGTGTTTGGGTGAGTTGGATCTGTCATTTTATCTATGACTCGCTAGGCTTTATTATCTTTTTTCTCAAATAGTGTTTTTTTAATTCCTATATTGATATATAGACGAATAAGAGAATTAGCAAGAACTTGCTAGTTCTCTTTTTTTCTATTTATATAAAGAACCTTATTGTTCAATACATGACTCGTAATAGTTATAAAAAAATTATTGTTTCGAATTTTTCGGTCTCATATTTAATACCTGATGATCCAAAAAAAGAAAGATTACTATAATAAGAAATATAAGAAGTTTTTTAATACAATCTTATGATAGGAGGATAATAAATGTATGGAGAAACGTTAAGGAAAATTCGTCTGAAAAAAGGGTTAACTCAAAAAGAAGTGTATGAAAACATCATATCAAAATCATATGCAGTAGAATTCGAAAAAGGAAAGCATCAAATTTCTACTTATATATTGCTTGAAATTTTACAGAATCTATCTATAGAAATAGACGAATTTTTATTTATTGCTAATAACTATAATATGAACGAAAAAACGTATTATGATTGTACGTACAGTAAGCTAGCCAACAAGCATGATATTGAAGGTCTAGAAGATTTATTAAAAACATTAAAAAGTAGGGAAGGTAGATTAAATGATATTAGAATAGCTGAAGTAAGGTCTCGTCTCCGAATTTTACGAAATTTCAGAGACAATGGTGTTTATGATACAAATGTGATTTTACAAGAAGATAGACAGACTATTTTAACCTACCTAATTGAGAGGGAAAGTTGGACACTTCAAGAAATTAAGCTTTTCGCTAATACGCTAGATTTGTTAGACAATGAATCAATATTTATTCTTTTTAAAAGAGTTTCTCGTGTGCTTGAATATTATGCCGATCTAGAGAAGGGGAAAGAAATATATTGCGCATTGATTATAAATTTATTGGAATATACATTTAAGAAAAAGCAATACGACTATACAGAAGTATTACTTATCCAATTGGATCTTTTATCATCCAACTATAAAGAGTTTTTTTATAGAACCGTTTATAATTTTTTTGAGGGACTCTTGGTAATGAAAAAACTTGATCAAGAAAAGGGAAGAGCTATTGCAGAAAATATGTTAGATATTATGAAAAAATTAAACCAAGAACCACTAGCCAAGTTGTACGCCCTTTTATTGATTTAACGGATTTTTTCATAGATGATAATAAATCCATTACTTGTTAAACTGAACCAATCATTTAAATAAAGTAAAAAGCAGGAGGAATATAAAATGAAACAATTTGGCAGTTCAATTTTCTTTTTTTTATTAGCAGTAGTGCTCTTTATGGTTAGTAACTTGGTAGGGTCGCATCTGGACTCAAGAGGATTTGTTGTAGAGCCAGCATTCTTTTGTATACCACTAGGATATTTATCAATCTTTATTTCAATTTCTATAACTACTACTAAGCTATTAAGAAATAAATTAAAGACTAAATGATACAGATGAGATGTTTTTCACGATTAGGACTTCTTGTTTTTAATCTAAACGAAAGAAAAAGAGGAGCGAATGAGATGTATCCAAGTCATTCACTCCTCTTTTTCTTTCATCTTATAGGTTAAGTCACTATAATGATCAGAAAACAAATTGTATAATAAGATCAAATATCCTTTCAAAGAAATTTAATGAATAATATGCTAGCATACATATTTCTTTGTTGATATGGATGAGAGAATCTTGAATGTGAGAGGAGTACTATATGTACGGAGAAACTATAAGGGAAATAAGATTAAAAAAAGGATTTAGCCAGAAAGATGTATATGGAAATATTATATCTAAATCATATGCTATTGAATTTGAGAAAGGAAAACATCAAATATCAGCCAATATACTGATGCAAATATTAGACAATATTTCTATGGACATTGATGAATTTATGTTTATTTCTAATGGATACCAATTAAATGAACAGAATAACTATAATTATATTTATAATAAACTGGCGAACAATCAAGATATCAAAGGACTCAAACATCTTTTAGAAGATCTGCAAGTAAAATCCGGCAAGTTAAATGGAATTAGAATTGCTGAGGTCTGATCTCGGATACGCCTCTTAGAATATTTTGAAGAGTATGGGGAATATAATACCAAAGTAGTTTTAGAAGCTGATAGACATACCATTTTAACCTATCTGATCGATGTGGAAAGTTGGTCTCTGCAAGAAATTCAACTATTTACGAATACACTCGAATTTTTAGATAGTGAAATTATTCTAGTTTTTTTTAAAAGAGTTTCAAAATTGATGGAACGTTATGTGAAACTTGAAAAAGGAAGAGAAATATATTGTGTTTTGTTGATCAACCTAATTGAATATACATTTAAAAGGCAGCAGTATGACTATACAGAAGTATTATTAACACAGCTAGATTTACTATCAACCGATTATAAAGAATTTTTTCACCGAACGGTATATAAGTTTTTTAGCGGGTTACTATTAATAAAAAGAGGGCCTGAGCAAGAGGGAAGAGATCTTACACAAAAAATGCTTCAGATAATGAGAGATTTAAATCAAGACTCTTTAGCTGAGCTTTATTCACAATTAGTTTCATAATTATATAGGGCATGTAGTTTTCGATTGTGCATCTATTTAAAAGTAGATATTAAGACTTAAATTAGAAAGCTATTTAAGTTTTAAAATACTATGGTTTATTTTTCATTCTAAATATGTTTACTAATTTGAATTAGAAGGTCAAATTAGATGAATTTGCCCAAATAGGAAGCTGAAGGTATTTAAAGAGAATTATGATTTATATTAATTAAAGGGATAATAACTATAAACATAGTTGTCAATAACTTATTTGGGGAATGAATATTTATATAGAAATTGTTGGGAAGTCCATTATATCGGACTTTTTTTATTTTCTTCTTAAATAGCCTTATTATAAGATTTACATTGTAAGGAAAGAGGAAATCAAATGGAAGAATTAACATATAAAACATACCGATGCGGATCCCTTAAGTTCAAAAGCCCAATCGATCAGAAACGTCAGAAAGAAATTGAGAGAAAATGTAATCGACAAGAGGTTCAAAAGTTAGCACAGATACTCTTGAAGCAAGAGTTTTTATTAATAGGAAATTAATCTATGAAAAAATCAACTCTTTCATCTGTGATTGTATCTGGTATAACTTGCGCATTGGTAATTTTATTTGGCTATGTCTTGGCAAAATCGGAGCACCCAATAAATCGGTTTGTCGAGGCGATGAAGGAACCAACGTTTATGGAGTCTATTGGGAGTACCGAACAATCAGGAAGGAGCACAAGCGAAACTATGGCGCCATCTACATCGGAGCCGCAATGGTATAACCAAGCAGAAAGTTTGATATCGGATTTTCATGAACGGATGACTTTGGCACAAAACCAAAACACTACTTTCAATATTGGCGCCACTGTCGACGAGTTAGAACATGCTATTCAACTGATGGCACGGTCTAATCAAGATAGTGGCATGTTATTAATCTATTCTAGGTAAATATTATATGACCACGGCTACCCTACAGATAATCCAAATTTTGTTGAAGACTTAATAACAAGAGCATTTCATAGTGCTGGGTGGCAAGTTGCGCCTAATGAAGAAGGTTTCACCGAATCAAGCAACTAATCATAGTATGATATTATACAATTTTGATTTTTAAGAATGCGACAGAGTCTAATTTATGTATTTTGTTCTTGTTGTGAGATAATATTGGTACAATATTATTGAGGATCAGAAACTTAATAATTTTTGATCCTTTTTCTATTCTTCATTTCAAAATTCCTTTAGTAGCTCAATTAGTTAGGATAGAAAGATCCTAATTTAGGACAGCAGAGTAAACTTTTAAGAACAATTCTTTTTAAATGAATTTAGGTGCTTCGACAAAAGGATAATTATGTATATACTCCGTCGTGATATATCTTATACTATGTATATATAGAAAGAGGTGTCGCGCATGGAAATGTTACCTATAAAAAAATGGGGCAATAGTAACGGTCTTAGATTGCCAAAGTACATTATGGAGTATCTTGGCATTCATACTGATGACAAAGTGAAGATAATACAAGAAGAAGTAAACGGGCATAAGCGACTAATCATCGAAGCGGCAAATTCAGAAAACGAGTTAACGATTGAAAAGTTATTTGAAAATTACACTGCTGAGAGAAATCAGGTGGAAATTCAACGTTTAGGTGAAGCCGTAGGGAATGAAAGGTGGTAAAAAAAACTAGACAAGGTGATATTTTGTTGTTGGATACAGCTCCTCGTTCTGGACATGAACAAACGGAAAAAAGGCCCTATATTGTTTTAAGTCATGACATGATTGCAGATTATAGTAACGTTGCCACCATTGCTCCGATTTCTAGTACAAGTAGAAACTATCCGTTATATGTAAGTATTGATCCAGATTATGGCATGAAAACAACAGGAAAAGTATTGCTAGATCAATTAACGACAATTGATTATGAGGCCAGAGCGTGTGTTTTTTTGGAAAAAGCGCATGAGAGATTGGTTGAGGAGTTATTGATGAAAGTTAGAACAATATTTCAAAAAGTAAGTAAATAAAAACAACATGGTCATCTTATCTATGTTGACCATGCTGTTTTCTTTTATTCTATAGACAGTGTGTCCGTAAACTTATACTCCTTTGTAATCTTTGAGATAGCAACGCCATTCTCAAAATCCTGAACGATTTATACGCTAACCTATACAAAAGCCAAAAACGTTCGAGACATTCTCTCGAACGTTTTTTGGGCATCAAATTGGGCGAATCGTCGAAACTATGGTACAGTGCAACCAAACAAGGAGTGAAAGCGGCTCGTTCATGAGGCAAAGGGGCAATGGTGATGAAGCAAACAACGATGGCGTGGCTGTCAGAAATCTATAATTTGATCTTGCATCCTGGCACGAGACAGTGGGAACGAGAACAACTGGTGCAAGCGAAAAATACCTTGGAAACCCAGCTGGCGACCAAACAAAAAGCAGGCAAACACGAAAAGGAATCGTCAAAAAGTCTTGAAGACCAACAGACCAGGCGGGTTTTGGAAAAACTAGAAGCGTCGTTGCGTCCTTTGGCACTGAGAAACAATCTGACCCCGAATGTCGCCGAGTTTTATCAAACAATCAGCCAGCCAGCACCGAAAAAGGCAATGAATGAAGAAACAAGCAAAGCCCAACCAGCAGAAGTTTCCGTGGAGCCGACCGAAACAGGTGGAAAAGCACAAGAAGTGGCTATTTTTGCTGGCGGCTGCTTTTGGTGTATGGTAGAGCCTTTTGAAGACCAGCCGGGCATTCTTTCCGTTTTGTCGGGGTATACTGGGGGAACAGTCCCGAATCCGACGTATGATCAAGTACTAAGTGGAACAACAGGGCATGTCGAAGCAGTAGAGATCATTTTTGATCCCAAAATCATCACCTATCAGGACTTGTTGCAGTTGTACTGGCAAGTGACAGACCCGACAGATGCTTTCGGACAATTTCAAGATCGCGGCAATTTTTATCGCCCAATCATTTTCTATACGACTGCTGAACAGGAAGTGTTTGCGCAAGGAGCCAAAAAGGAACTAGCCCAATCTGGTTATTATCAGCAACCCATCGTGACTGAGATCCGCAAGGCCACGCAGTTTTGGCCAGCGGAAAACTACCATCAAGCATTTTACAAGAAGCAGCCCAAGCGCTACCAGCGGATCAAGCGAGCGCGCAAGCAACTGATGCTTTTTTATAAACTGAAACGCTGGACAAACCGAGGGGAAAAACGATCATAGTCAGAAGATACATCAAAAAAGCGGGGCTCCGAGAAAAGGCCAGAGGATCAAATGAAGGCTCTTTTCTCCACAGGCCGCGCTTTTTTCTGCGCGTTTAGCCAATTGGATAAAAAACGAAGATTTATTTTAGAATAATGTCCAAAGAAAGCGTTAACAACAAGAATTATAATAGAGAAAGAAAAAGTGGCGAAAAAGGTCGAAAAAGCAGGTTCCTTTTGCTTGGTTCCTTTCTTCGAGGAAAGAAGGTGGGAAACACCAGAGAAAAATCAGCGGAAAAATCAATCAGCAACACCCCATAGCAACACAACATTTATTATATGAAGATTCATATAAGTTAGGAGAAATGTGATGAAAAAAAAGGGAACGTTCGTCTCACTGTTTATGGCTCTCATTCTTTTTATCTTTTCAGAAAGAACAGTGTTTGCGGCAGAAGCGATCAATGAGATCGTTGCACCAACTGGAGTCAAAGCATTTTTAGTACTGATTCCGTTAGTGTTAGTACTGGTTTTACTCTTTAAAAAAGTAGATATGATCATTGCTGGCTTGATTGCTGGGATATTGGCGATGATTATTGGCGGGATCAGTTTAGCTGAAGCCAATTCGCAACTGTTGGAAGCTATTCCGACGATGTTAAGTATTACGGTGCCAATCATCAATTCCGCTGTAGCGATGGCGGTCTTCAAAGCCGGTAGTTATACGGCAGCCTTAACCTTAGCCAAAAGAGGGACCAAAGGAAAAGTGGAATATGTGGCTGGTTTTATTGTCATCTTATTGGCAGCAGCGACTTATATGTCTGGGATCGGCGGCGGGAGTGCAATGGTGATCGCACCATTAGCATTTGCGGCAGTTGGGGTGGTACCCGAATTGATCGCAGCGATGTCGTTAGCGGCAGCTGTCTCCTTTACGACCTCTCCTGCCTCTTTGGAATCTAGTATCGTGTCTGAACTGGGCGGCTTTAGTGTCGCTTCTTATGTCGATCAAATGCGCCCATTTTGGTTGTTATTCGTTGGTTTGGCGATTTTATTGGCATTCTTCGGGACCAAGCGTCGTCATCTGGGCTTCAAAGAATCAGCCAACCAAGAGTACGAAAACAAAAGCAATGGCGAGTTATTCAAAACGACATTGCCTGCGATCTTCTTGCTTTTTGCGGTCATCTTTGGCCCGTTGATCAATGACCTGATCGGCTTTGTCCTCTTTACGCCGCTAGTTTATATGGTGGTCACGTTGGCGTTGATTTTTGTTTGTACCGACTTTTCGATGAATCAATCGGTGGAAGCGATGGTGGACGGATCCACGTATATTTTGACCCGCTTGTTCCAAGTGGGGATCTTTTTAGCCTTCATCAACGTGATCGCTGAAACTGGGACATTTGCTGTTATTGCTGGTGCGGCACAAAATGCCCCCGCAGCGATCGTCGTTCCCGTGGCGATCTTGACGGGTGTCTTGATTGGGATTCCCGCAGGTGCCTATGTTGGCTCCGTATTAACATTAGTGTTACCAGTTGCCGTTTCATTAGGCTTCCCAGTGTTAGCTCTTGGTTTTGTAACGATGGGGGTTGGACTCGGCAGTCAAATGAGTTTCGTCAACATTACGATGCAAGCTTTATCTTCTGGTTTCCAAATTCCGATTCTAGATGTGGTCAAAGGAAACGTGAAGTGGTTGAGTTTAGCAGCCGTATTATTATTAGTCATCGGCTTAGTGTTTGGCTGATGGATAGGAGGAAAACATGGATTTATTGATCAAGCAAGCACGTCTTGAAGACGATGCAGAATTAGTAGACATTGCCATTTCAGGAGGAAAAATCACCGCAGTTGCACCCAACATTGAAGAATCAGCAGCAAAAACGATTGAGGCGAAAGGCAAAGTGGTGATCCCCGGATTGATCGAAAGCCATATCCACTTAGACAAAGCCTTGATTGCCGATCGTGAACCTAATAATTCAGGTACATTACAAGAAGCGATCCAAGTTACGGCAAAGCTCAAACCGACTTTTACCGAAGAAGATATTTATGATCGAGCGAAACGTGCATTAGAAATGCTGATCGTACATGGTACGACTGCTGTTCGCACCCATGCCGAATTTGATCCGGCGCAAGGCTTCACAGGGTTTGACACCATCATGCGCTTAAAAGAAGAATACCGAGACCTGATCGACATTCAGGTCGTTGCCTTTCCGCAAGAAGGAATTTTTAAAGCCCCAGGGACGGATAAAATGATGATCGAAGCGATGGAGAAAGGCGCCGATGTCGTTGGCGGCATTCCTTACAATGATGCGCCAGCCAATGAACACATCGACTTGATCTTTGAGATCGCCAAACGATTTGACAAAGACATTGACTTGCATCAGGATTTTGCTGACGAAGCAGACGATACATCGATCGTCTACCTGTGTGAAAAAACCATCGCAGAAGGCTACCAAGGTCGGGTATCTGTAGGACATTTGACTGCGCTGCACGCTATGGAACCGGATCAGCTGGCAGAAGTTATCGATTTGATGGTCAAAGCCCAAATCAATGTGATGCCGTTGCCTGCGACCGACTTACACTTAGGTGCTAGAAATGATGCCTACAACGTTCGTCGTGCCGTTACGCCGATTCGCAAATTACGTGATGCCGGTGTGAATATTTGCTTAGGCAGCAACAATATTCGTAACGCCTTTACGCCCTATGGCAACGGTGATTTGATTCAAATCGCTATGTTGGCTGTGCCAGTGGCGCATTTAGGCGGCGCCGATGACCTGCCGACAGTCTTGCCAATGATTACGACCAATACCGCCAAAGCATTAAATATCAAAGACTATGGGATCGCTGTTGGCAACCGCGCAGATTTGATTCTTTTAGATACCCAGAGAAAAGCCGATGTGCTGATCGATATTCCTGAACGTTTAGTGGTCATCAAAAATGGCCGCATCACCGTGGAAGTCAAAAAAGAAGTGACGATCCACCGTTAACAACAGGTCATGTTTTCTCAAGTAGTACGATTTATTCGTGCTACTTTTTTTGTCGTAATATAGTCGAAATAAAAAAATCATTTTCTAGTCATTTGTTCTTTTTTCATCTATGATAGAAAGAAAACCGCTATCACGGAGAGTTCGTTTAAGAAAATCCTGTCAAAACTGTTTGACAATGCCGTAATATCAATGGATTTGAGCAGAAACCACAGCAGGTCTGCGTTAAGGTAGAAGAAGGAGGACAAGATGACGATTGGGGAAGCACTAAAGAACCATCGAGTCACACAGCAAATGAGCCAAGAAGAAGTAGCAAAAAAAATTTTAGTGACCCGCACATCGATCTCAAATTGGGAAACCGGCAAGACGGTACCAGACAGTTTGAATTTATTGAAACTGAGTACCCTTTATGGGTGCAGTGTCGATGAGCTATTAAAAAAGGAGCGAGCAGGAATGAAAAAGAACTTTCGTACGATGACCTATGGTGCTGGATTGAAAGACGGAACGATGCGTTTGAAAATCGAGACTGATGCCAGCAAGTTTTTCCCACGAGGGGTTGAAGTCAAAGCATCCGTCGATTTAGAAACAGGAGAAGTGACCTTTTTTGTCGAGCAAGAGGATTTGAAAAAGCTGAAAGCAGCCACCGACGAAAAATAATTTTTTTATACAGATTTTTGCTAAATTTTGCTTGGACAAGAGAAAAAAAGTGATGGATAAAAAAACACGAGCCTACCTGCATCGTGTTTTTTTATGTGGGATGAAAGAGGACTGAGGCAATCGATGGCAGCTGATTCTGTTTTTTCTTATCTGCTATTTTCAAAGTTTGTAACGTTTAAGGGAAAGCGAAAAGACGTAAACGGATTCATACAATATATAGTGAATAGATCGATTTTTATCTAAATAAAGCACAATATGTAGTATTTACTTTTTTAATAGATTGTGTAAAATAGCAGGTGTAGTGAAGAAGGAGCTGTTGTTTTTGAGAGTAACTGTATTTTGCGGTACCCGTTTAGAAAATGAGGAAAAGTTGGCAAAGACCGCTCGTGCCATCGGCAATGCCTTAGCAAAAAATCACATCGAGTTGATTTATTGCGCCCCTTTGGCTGGCTTGATGAGGGAGATCGTTAATGGGGTCTTTGAAAAAGAAGGCGCAGTGACGGGGATCTATCCATCAGGTTCCTTTGCAGAAGATTTGCCGCCAATTGTCACTGGATCAAGCACATACACTGAGTTCTATACGGATACGAGGGAGGAGCAAACACAACAATTGCTGGAAATGAGCGATGCCTACCTTGTATTACCTGGTGGATTTGGTACACTAGAGGAGTTGTCATCAATATGCTCTTTTATGACTCTTGGGAAATTGCCAGTCAAGCCAATCGGTGTGTTGATGAACGAAGGCTTGAAGGATGGACTGAAGCCACTGCTAAAAATGTTTGAAGCTTCCAGCTTTGCTTGGGCTGAACTGCCGGAAACGCTCTTTTTCCTATCTGACGTTGAGTCGTTGATCCAACGTTTGGCGGCGAAGGGGTCAGGAAAGGAGTGCTTGGCAGGATGAAGCATGTCTATTTAGCTGGACCGTTTTTTTCAAACGAACAAGTCGCACGACTCAAACAGGTAGAACGCAGTTTAGCTGAAAACCCACAGCCTTTGGCGGTCTATTCGCCGCGCCTGTATCAAGAAGGTTCATCTGAACCCAATACACCGGAATGGGCGAGAGAAATTTTTGAAAAAGACGTGCTGGAATTGACACGAGCCGACGTCGTCGTTGCCGTTTTGGATTACCATGAAGGAATCACTGATCCGGGAACAGCCTTTGAAATCGGCGCAGCACACGTACTAAATAAACCAGTGATCGCTTTTCAGGAAAAAGCCGCGGCGGTCAATCTGATGTTGACGGAGTCGATACAAGCGTATTTGACTGATTTGACGGCACGAACAGCGTATGATTTTGAAAAGATGGCGCACCGAGCATTTGTAGGTGACTATATTTAATAAAGGATGGATGAATGTGTTATTAATCGCAGGTACGATCGGGGCAGGAAAAAGCAGTTTGACTGATTTTTTATCGAAGGAAATGGCGTCGAAGCCTTTTTATGAAAACGTGGAGGACAACGATGTTCTGCCATTGTTTTATTCCAATCCAGAACGATACGCCTTTTTATTGCAGATTTTTTTCTTAAACAAAAGTTTTTTAGGGATGCGAGAAGCTTTGTCGAATGATGACAATGTCATTGATCGCTCCATCTATGAGGACAGTTTGATGTTTCATCTAAATGCGGATCTAGGTCGAATCGCACCGATGGAGGTCGAACAATACGATAACCTGTTGAATACGATGCTGCGGGAATTGGAAGAATCGGCGCCGTTGAAACATCCAGATTTAATGGTTCATATCAAGGTTTCCTTGAATACGATGATCGAACGGATCAATAAACGTGGTCGTTCCTATGAACAAATTGCCAATGATCCGACATTGTACGACTATTACAAAGAATTGAATCAGCGATACGATGAATGGTATGAAAACTTTGACGTTTGTCCGAAAATGCAAATTGATGGGGATCAATTGGACTTTGTTGCCAATGAAGACAACCTCATGGTGATCCTCGAGATGATCCAAGAAAAATTGGCAGAAGTCCGTCAGACCCATGGCAAAGGCCACTATTGTACGGACAAAGCCATCGCAAAAGGTGATTTTTCCAAGAAAAATTAAAGCAGAGAAGCAACCGATGAATCTTGCCAGTTGGGTGAAAAGCAGTCTTCCCTGTCAGCTTTTTTATGATTAATCGAAGTGCTTGAAAACGGCGATTTTACAGGATTAAAGAGCAATCCTTGTTGTCAAACCAATTATTCAATGGCGTTTGCAGTAAACAAAAGGAAATTGGTCAGCACCGAAGACGCCGTTTTCGGTGCTTTAGTGTTTCAATTATCTATTGAGAGACATATTCGCGCCAGACACCAGTAGCAAAGGCAATGACTCGTGTTGGTGTATCAAGAGTCTGTCCATTGTGGTCACTAGGGTGAGTTACTAGCTGATTGAGTGCATCAAGTGTTATTCAAACGGGTGAATGCTGCGAAATACTAATAGTTGATACAATCACCAGCACTTCATTGAAGAATATTTTGCCGAAAAGTAGAGAGATTCGCTTGTAGTCTATTGCCAAGCGAATGCTTCTCTTTTTTTATTGGTAAGGGCTGTTTAGTGTGAGCGTTTGATTTGATCAAGGGGCATCGTTGCGAGGATTTCACAAAGTTTCTGAAAAAAATTTGCATATTCATCTTTTGCTTCGTATACTAGTTTAGGACGTTGCTTATAAAACGGCTGTATCATCGTACATATTTTTTGATAGGAGGAATTGCATGAAAGACAAACGAAAAGTCTTGCGTCCGTTAGGATCAGGGTTTGCGATGGCGGTTCCTTTGTTTATAGGGATCCTCGTTCAGGACCCTTTGATAAGTTCTGTGGGGGCGATGGGGGCTTTTTCCTACTTGGCTTTTCAACATCGGTCCCTTTTTTATAATCTGCGCGCCATTTTGACCCACGGCGCTGCGCTGCTGCTGGCATTTATTTTAGGCGCTGGGACAGCACTGATTCCCTGGAGCGCACCTTTTATCATCGGTGCGTTATCGTTTTCTGCGTTTTTGTTGTCAAAAGTGATGCGGATCCCCAAGCCCGATTATTTCTTCGTGTTGATGCTTTATGCCACCGGCTTTAATTTTCACGCAGCGCACCTTGGAGAGATCTTGCACCACAGTTCCTATTTGCTTTATGGCATCGCAGGCTCACTGCTTGCTGGACTGGTGATTTCGTTGGCTGAACAGCTGCCGTTGAAAGAAGAAAAAACGGCCTTTCAACAACTGAGCTTGCACGAGAAATATTCGCTAGCATTATCTCAGCAACCAGAAATGGTCATCAAGGCGCTGCACTTTTCTTTGATATTGTTCATTGCGACCTACATTGCCTATCTGTTGCGGGACAGCAACGGGTATTGGATCTTGATTTCCGCTGCTGCCGTATTGGCAGGGGAACATATGGAAAAAATCAAAAATCGCACGATCGGCAGGGTACTGGGAGGAATCGTAGGGCTGCTGCTGGGTTTCTTATTGATGTCCTTGCATATGCCCCTTGAAGCGATCGCAGTTGTCTTGATCATTCTAAACATATTGACGGAGTTTTTTATGCCAGTCAATTATACCGTTGCTAATTTCTTTACCAACCCACAAGTCCTGCTGTTAATGACGATCGGTACTAGTTTTACGCCACTGAAATTGATCCCATTGCGTTTTTCAGGGGCATTGATTGGCAGCGTGCTGGCAATGCTGTTGATCTTTCTAATGGATTGGGCAGTAAAGCAAATGGAGCAAGCGCTGGGAAATAAGCAAGAAGACACGACGGATCAAACACAATAGAATGCACCATCATCGATAAGCAAGAGCAGCTGCTCTTGCTTTTTTTGCATCTGATTCTCTAGCTAAACGTTTTCTCCATCGGATAGGAAAAATAAGGAAAATATGAAATAATCGAGCAAAGATTCCTAATTCGAAATAGAAGCGTTTACATTTTTGCAAACTAAAGTGGCAGAAACATCTACTTTTTTTGTTGTAAGCGAAATCATATACTCAAATCAGAGAAGGAGAGAAAGTTGTGAAAAAACGAATCGTAGATGTTTTGCATCGCCTGTTGGTGACTGATTATCCACTATCCATCGAGCAACTGGCAGAAGAGACCGCAGCGAGTGGGCGGACGATCCGCAATGATTTGAATGAGATCAACACGTTTCTCGCTGACTTACACATCGGACCGGTCCAAACCCTTCGAGGAAAGGGCATCCTTTTGAAAATGCCCTCAAAGCAGCAAGCCATCGTTTGGCAGGCATTACAGGCACAACAGTCGGAATATATGACCCGTGAAGAGCGTCGTTTTGATCTGCTGCTGCATCTGACATTTTCAAAAGAGATCCTGGTGTTGAATAAAAAAGAAGAAGCGTACCAGATATCAAAAAGCAGTATGGATGAAGACATGCGCCGTTTGCGGGCGGACATCAATAAATATGGCATTGAGATCATCAGCCTAGGAAAAAAAGGACTGCGGTTGAATGGATCGGAACGAGCGATTCGGACGATGATTTTTGACATCATCAATCAGCGGATCGGTAGGTTGCCACTTGATAAACAGACCCCAGATTTAGTCTTTACGAAATTGCTTTATCGCTATTTGCCGCAAAAAGAAATCAAACAGATCCAACAAGTGATGCAAGCAGTGTTGCCGCCAAATCAAAATGAGCTGTACAGCAGCCAAATCTTATTGTTTACCGCCATTTGGCTGATGCGCATCAGAATGAAGGAATTTATCACTCGCATGAATTGGTCTACTTCCAGCAATCCGCTCCAAGGGTCAGCCTATATTCAGGCGATCGCTGAAACCTTTTCGATTGAGCCACCAGAAATCGAAGTCAACTATCTTTCTTTCATCATCGAATCACTGAATTTTAAAGATTTGTCCAATTCCATCGAATGGGCGCATGCGCAACTCTTGTCGCTGCAGCTGATCCAATTTGTGGAATGCCAAACCAAGATCCCTTTTAGTAAAAAGGAAGAAGAGTTGTTAGAGGGATTGTATAAACATATGGCAGCGCTGATCGTTCGAGCCAAGAGCGGTATTCAAGTACCCAATCCGATCAAAGAGACCGTTCGCAAAAATTATGGACAAATCTACCAAGCCGTCAAGGGGTTCGCTCCTACGATCGAAGAGATCGTCGGTCAACCACTATCGGAAGATGAACTGACATTTCTCGTGATCCATTTTTCTACAGCCCTAAGTTCATTGAACCACGAGATTATTACGATCTATAAGGCGGTCGTCGTCTGTAACCATGGAATGGCAACCGGCAATCTGCTGGCAGCCAGCCTCAAGGAGAAGTTTCCAGAAGTAGAAGTTGCGGCAGTCTTGAATTCACAAGAAGTCAATTTGATCACGAAATTCGATGTGGATCTAGTTTTTTCAACCTATGAGATCGATTATCGAGAAAAGCCAGTATTACTGATCCCACCGATCATCAATGAAGAAAATCACCAAGTGATCCGTCGTTTCTTAAACAACAATGAACAATTCAAACGGATCGCCTTTGACCAAAAAAATGCCACGCTGTTCTTCAATCAGTTGCTTACAGTCATTGAAGAAAGTGGCGGGACGGTCGATGCTGCCGCCTATCGCAAATTGACACACTTGTTTGAACAAAATCAATTAGCCATTAATGCAAGGGAGATTCAGCCAATGTTAAAAGATGTTTTATCCGCTAGTCATATTCAATTAAACGTTCCTGTTCAAAATTGGGAAGAAGCCATTGAACGCTCGGCGCAGCCGCTAGTAAAAGAACAGATCATCGAAAAACGCTATATCGAGGCAATGGTTGCGGCGGTGGAGGAATACGGTCCTTATATCGTCATTGGCAAACATTTGGCGCTTGCGCATGCCCGACCAGAAGATGGCGCCCAGCAGTTGGGTGTGAGTGTCCTCACCTTGGCGCCGCCAGTCGCATTTGGGAACCCAGAAATGGACCCTGTCAAAATCATTTTTTGCTTGGCTGCGGTGGACTCTTACTCTCATCTTGCCATCATGAAGGAATTGATCGAACTGATCAATGATGAAGAAAAAGTCACGCAGTTGCTGGCTTGCTCTACGATTGAAGCTTTTCAATCATTGCTATTTTCATAAAAAACAAGAAAAGGGGAAAAAATCATGAACAAATTATCGATCTTATTCGTATGCGGTGCAGGTCTTGGCAGCAGTTTTGCGGCTCAGATGTCAACAGAAGATGTCTTAACGAAATTAGGAGTGGAGGCGAAATTGGATCATGTCGATATCTCATCAGCGGTATCAATGAAACCAGACATCATCATTACGGCAGAGAATTTCCGAACGCAATTTGAAAAGTTTGCCTTGGACCCGACAACCGCAATCATTTATTTACGCAACATCGTTTCAAAACCAGAAATC
The DNA here is from genome assembly GCF_050544075.1 of Enterococcus sp. AZ188. NCBI lineage: Bacteria > Bacillati > Bacillota > Bacilli > Lactobacillales > Enterococcaceae > Enterococcus > Enterococcus sp. AZ188. Next base: position 2,491,894 of record NZ_CP172943.1, on the reverse strand, counting down.
GAAGAAAAAATCACCCCGGTATTAACGGAAAAAGGTGCACTGTAAGGAAGAGGCATGACGAAGGGAGTTTGAAAAAATGGGCATCATCAATTTTATCATTGATAATATTTTAACGCAGGCATCGATCACGATCGCTTTAATCGCGATGTTAGGGCTGCTGCTTCAGAAAAAGTCAGCAGGTCAAGTCATTTCAGGAAGTTTGAAGACGCTATTGGGCTTCCAGGTTTTAAGCGCTGGTTCTAGCATCATCGTCGGTAGTTTGACCTATTTCGGCGAGATTTTCACAGAAGGATTCGACATGCAAGGCATAATTCCTTCCATCGAAGCCATCAACGGGCAAGCGATGAATGAGTTGGGCTTGGGTCGGGACATAGCGCTGACATTTTTAGCCATCTTTGTTTTTAATATTTTATTGGCACGCTTTACAAAATGGAAATATATTTTCTTGACGGGTCAAGCCATTTTATGGATGGCGACCATGACGACGGTCTTTGGCTATTTCGCTGGTTTACGGGGCGTTGTCTTGATTCTTGTCGGTGGGTTGATTGGGGCGATCTTTGCCGTAGCGATGCCAGCGATGGCTCAGCCCATCATCCGCAAAGTCACTGGTTCAGACGACATTGCTCTCGGACATTTCTGTACGATCGGTTACCTCTTTGAAGCAGGCGTTGCCTATCTGTTTGGAGAAAGAGGCGAGAAGAAAAAATCGATCGAAGACATCAAACTGCCACGTTCTTTTGAATTTTTACAAGATACCTATCTTTCTGTCATGGTCGTGATGGTTCCACTGTATATCGTGACGGTCTTGTTTGCTGGAGAAACCTTTGCTTCTACGCTCTCTGGTGATCAAAATTACATCATGTATGCCTTCTTACAAGCCATTCAATTCGTGGTTGGGGTCTATGTTTTGCTAGCTGGCGTTCGGTTGCTCTTAGGCGAGATCGTCCCTGCGTTTCGTGGGATCGCCATGAAATTGGTGCCTGATGCAAAACCAGCACTCGATTGCCCAGTGTTCTTCCCATATAGCCCCAATGCAGTTATTTTAGGCTTCATTACTACAACGATTGGGACAGTCATCGCCATGTTCGTTTTACCAGTCTTTGGCTTGGCGATGATCTTGCCAGGGATGCTGACGAACTTCTTTGCAGGCGGCACCGCTGGGATCTTCGGCAATGCGGTCGGTGGACGTCGAGGGGCGATCATCGGAGGGATCTTTCACGGTTTCTTCATTACGTTATTGCCAGCCCTACTTGTAACGATCTTCAATCAAATGGGCTTTGTTAACGCTACGGCAACTGATGTGGATACCGTCACGGCAGCCTTGCTATATGCTTGGATCATCAGTCCCTTATTGAAAAACTTTTAATCGCTAGGAGGAAGACGCATGTTCTCTTTTTTCAAAAAAGAAAAAAAGCCCACAGAAACACCAGCGGTTCCTTTGACCGCTGAAGAAAGCCAAGAGGCAGAAGCGCTTATTGCAAATCTAGAAAGTCAGTTGCAAGCAGAAACCGACATCGACGAACAGGCAAAATTGTATGAAGCGTTAGGCTTAGCCCAGGCAAAACTTTCTCGCACAGAAGAAGCGATCGACGCATTGGAAAAAAGTTTGCAGGCGAAGAAATCGATCGGGGACGGCTACAAAAAACTGATGTCCCTTTACAATGCTCAGCGTGCCGCCGCCGCACGAAATGGCGACGATGCAAAGATCGACTATTACATGGATAAAATGGAAGAAATGCGGCAAATCGCCAAACAACTTACGATCAGCGGCAATTAAACTAGACGAGGTGGAATCAAGGATGTATACAACATTAAAAGAAGTAACGAAAACAGCAGAAGCATTGAATTTTACAGTGGGGGCTTTTAATACCCATAATTTAGAAATGCTGCCAAGCATGCTGCGGGCAGCCAAAGAGATGGGGGCACCTATCATCATTCAAACAAGTATCGATACGGCGAAATACATCGGCTATGATGTCTTGGTCAATGTCGTCAAAACGATTGCCGATCACGAGCTGGTGGACGCTGTCTTGCATTTGGACCATGCCAGAGATTTCGATGAGATCAAAGCGGCGATTGATAGCGGCTATAGCTCGGTGATGTATGATGGTTCGCATTTGCCCTTCAAAGAGAATATTTTGAAAACGCGCGCAGTCGTAGAATACGCCCATGCCCATGGGGTGTCCGTCGAAGGAGAACTAGGAACGATCGGCGGCACAGAAGAAGGCATTCATGTGGAAGAAGACGATAAAGTCTTCACACGCCCAGAAGATGCGGTAGAATTTGTCGCTGCTACTGGCGTCGATGCGCTAGCCATCGCTATCGGAACCAATCATGGCCAATTCCGCTCCAAAACCGAAGTGAATGTTGCGTTATTGAAGGAGATCCATGCAGTCGTCGACGTGCCGCTAGTCATTCATGGAGGAACTGGCGTCAAGGAAGAAGATTATCCTGAATTGATCAATAACGGCATTCGCAAGTTTAATGTAGGTACTGAATTGTTGGTCAACTGGACGAAGATTGCGAAAGAAAATTTTGGGGCAACGGAAGTCAACAAATCTTTGCGCCACAACGTGATCCCATCCAATGAAGCCATCAAAGAAATCGTCAAGCACAAGATCGGCCTTTTCATGAATACGAAAGCGCCGACTGCAATCGGCAAATAGATGGTACGCAAAAAGATGCTTGTTTTATTGGCAGGCAGCCCTGGAACTGGAAAAAGTTATTTATTGAATCTGTTGAAGACACGTTTTCCTGATCTTTTCGCTCTTACGCCAGATGAAATCAAAGAATGCTATGCCGAATCCCTCGGCTTTGATTCATTGGCAGAAAAAGCCCAGATCGAAAAGCAGTATGTTTGGCCTTTTTACTATCAGGCATTGGGCTTGTACATGTCTCTAGGAAAACGCTTGGTGGTCTCGGAATACCCCTTTAGTGAAAAGCAGAAGCCCTTGCTGACTTTTCTCGCTCAAAGTTATGGCTACGACTGCTTGACCATACGTTTGACTGCCTCGTTTGAAACCTTATGGGAAAGACGTTTCATACGTGATCGAGCGGATGACCGTCATTTGAGTTTTATCATGGAACGATACCATTACGGGGATGTGCTGGAAGATAGACAAGCTGCAACCAACCATATAACCAAAGAAGCGTTTCGGCAAATCATCACCGATCGCCGTTACGATGACTTTCAGTTAGGGGAGCTTATCGAAGTCAATGTGGAAGATTACAAGCAAGTGGATTATCGTCCGTTGATCGAGAGAATCGCAATTGAGCTAAGTAAATAAGCAAAGCAGTGGGCGTTATACCTGTTCTAGGTACATGCCAACTGCTTTTTTTTATGAGCTATTTCTCATGACTCAGCTTTTGGGGAAGTTTAGCTGTCACAGCAAGACGGATTGTTTCTTATGTCTCAGAAGACTTTCTTTTGCAAAACCGCCGATTTCCTCTAGAATAAGAAGCATAACAGAGAAATGGAAAAGGCGGGGAATGGATGAAAGATTATTTTGCGCAATACAAACGCCTGTTATCGATCGCTGAAGCAGGTTTGTACTATGGCAAAGATGTGTACGATAAGGAACGATACCAAGAAATCAAAGAGTTGGCATTGCATTTGATGAGTACCGTCGTGGATCAAGACGCAGCTGCGTTGACCCTCTTAACAGAAAAAAATGAGGGGTATCCTACACCTAAAGTCGACGTACGAGCATTGATCCAAAAAGACGAAAAAATCTTGCTAGTGGAAGACAGCCTGACGAAAGAATGGTCACTGCCGGGTGGCTATGCAGAGATTGGCTTGACGCCTCGGGAAAACATCAAAAAAGAAGTGCTGGAAGAAACCGGTTTGCTAGTAGAGGTGAAGGAGCTGCGAGCAATTTTTGATACGAATCTAAGACAAGACATTCCGCAAGTGTTTCAATACTATAAGTTGGTCTTTGAATGTGAGGTTCTGGCAGGGGACTTTATCAAAAACAGTGAAACCTCCAACAGCGATTACTTTGCGTTGAACGAGTTGCCAAAGCTTTCCATCAAGCGCACCACCAAGGAACAGCTGGAGCAATTGATGAATGAGAAGTCGTTACACGTTGATTAAAAACAGCTAAGGGTAAGATGTTGGAAAAAGCGTTTTATTGGTTTTTTTAACCGGATAATATTTACTTGCAGATAAAGTTGGTTTATGATTGATTTCGTCGTTTTCATTATAAAAAAATCAAGCAATGGCGACACCTTTGCTTGATTGCTGGAGGAGTAAAAATGAAGAATCAAATCAATTCCTTTTTTGGGCTGGATGTCTTACAAACAACGGTTAAACGAGAAATCTTAGCTGGTTTTACCACCTTTATCTCAATGGCCTATATTCTATTCGTCAATCCAACGGTCCTTGGGGCATCTGGGATGGACGAAGGTGCCGTCTTTACAGCAACGGCGCTAGCCAGTGCATTGGGCTGTATCTTGATGGGGGTTTTAGCAAAATACCCGATCGCTACGGCACCCGCATTAGGGATCAACGCCTTCTTTTCTTATTCAGTTTGTATTGGAATGGGGGTTCCATGGCAAACAGCATTAGCGGGTGTGTTTGTGGCATCACTGATTTTCATCGTGATCACGATCTTCAAATTAAGGGAGCTGATCATTGATGCGATCCCTGCTGATTTAAAATACGCCATCTCTGGCGGGATCGGTCTGTTCATCGCCTTTTTGGGACTGAGCGAAGGCGGGATCATCGTTTCCGACGATTCGACCCTTGTGGCACTAGGCTCATTGAGTGTCGGTACGACGTGGCTGACGATTTTTGGTCTAGTGATCACTGCCGTCTTGATGGTTCGCCGAGTTCCTGGTGGAATTTTTATCGGGATGGCCGCAACAACTGTTTTAGGTCTTTTGACTGGCTTGATCCAAGCACCATCCAGTATCGTTTCTGCTGCACCAAGTATTTCTTCCACATTCTTAGTGGCGCTAAACCATGTAGGAGACATCAACTCCCTGCAAATGTGGGTCGTAGTACTGACTTTCTTACTCGTCACTTTCTTTGATACCGCAGGCACCTTGGTGGGGCTTGCCAACCAAGCAGGCTTCATGAAAGACAACAAAATGCCGCGGGTCGGCAAAGCACTTGCTTCTGACTCCACCGCCATGCTCGCCGGTTCTTTATTAGGGACCTCACCAGTAGGGGCGTATGTGGAATCTTCCGCTGGGATCGCCGTGGGCGGTCGTTCTGGCTTGACTGCTGTGACGACTGGAATTTTCTTCTTGTTCGGCTTGTTCTTTTCACCATTGCTATCCGTTGTCACTTCTCAAGTGACGGCACCAGCACTGATCGTCGTAGGCGTGTTGATGGCACAATCACTGCGAGAAATCAAATGGCACGAAATGGAAATCGCAATCCCAGCCTTCTTGATTCTACTAGGCATGCCGTTGACCTACAGCATCTCCGATGGGATCGCCTTGGGCTTCATCTTTTACCCAATCACCATGTTAGCAGCCAAACGCGGCAAAGAAGTCTCACCGATCATGTACGGCTTGTTCTTTGTCTTTCTTGGGTTTATGTGGATTTTGAATGTGTGATAGAGGCGTTTTAATGTAAACTTAGGATTGGATTTCTACTAATGAAAAACCAGCTAAGCGTGGCTTAACTGGTTTTTTTCTTATATGTCGCTTGCTATAAAGATGTTCAGAATCGAATAATGGTAAATATCTAATACAGGACGTCTTTTTTTGAATTTCCTTTCCAGACGAAGGGGAAAAGTCGATCCAAGCGATAGTCGCTTTTTGGAAATGTAAGTTTGAAAATTAGTTATTAAAAAATCATTCTCCCTTCAGATGAAAGGTCTTCCCACGCATCTTTTTCATAAAACTCTGATTCCTCTCCACCATGAAAAGGATCTTCAATTTTAGGAACAAGAATGATCGTCCCATCCTCTGCGTAGACAACAACATATTCTTGGTTTTCAGGCGGTTTTTTTCCGTTATCAGAAGGAAGCGTAACGACGATGGAATTGCCTTGTAGACTTGATTTAGTAATAAGCATAGTATCACCTCTTAGAGATAGTATACCTTGCAATACTATGGAAGGAGAAGACAACAGTGAGATTTAATGTATTTTGAACACATCAAAAGTTTAAAATTCACTTTACATAAGATAGATAAAAAACCGCAATGAAGTATTGTTTGAAAAGATGGATGAATATCTCAGAACAATTGATTTCAGCCTTTAAGCAGAATTACGAAGTTTTTAGATGGATCATTTATGGTGTACCAATGACCAGGGTATTGAACTGACGAAAAAGTGAAGCTTCATTCCAAAACCGCCCAACCCAACAATTTTTACGCAAAACCTGCGCTTTTCTTTCAGTTATTGTTATAATAAAAGAAAATGCAAAGGTGGGAAATCATGACAACGATCAAGGACATTGCTGAAAAGGCGGGAGTAGCGAAAAGTACGGTTTCCCGCTATCTGAACAATGGCTATATCAGTGAAGAAAAGCGCAAAAAAATTGATCAGATCATTGCTGAAACTGGTTATCGCCCCAATACATTTGCTCGATCGCTGAAAGCCCAAGATACGAAATTGCTGGGCGTGATCATTCCTCGATTGAATTCGCCCTCGACAAATGATGTGTTAAAAGGGATCGATACGACGGCTCGGGAAAACGGCTATCAAATGCTGATCACCAACTCTGATCAAAGCGATGAACGGGAACTAGAAAATATCGAAATGCTAGTCAAACAAAAAGTAGCAGGGATGATCCTTTTTGCGCGCAAAATCACGCCGCAGCTGCAAGCGGTGCTGGCAGAGGTTCCTATGCCGGTTTTATTGTTGGGCCAACAGTTAGCTGGCATTCATTCCATCGTCCATGAAGATTATCAAGCGGGCAAAACCATGGCAGAATATGCAGTCAGCGCTGGCCACCGACGTTATTTATTTGTTGGGGTCAGCGAGAATGATTATGCGGTAGGTGTCTTGCGAAAAAAAGGATTTCTTGATGTCTTGGCACAAACGCCCAACGTCAAAGTCGACTTTATCGAAACGTCTTTTTCAAGAAGAGAAACGTACCAAAAAGCCCTTGTGTTCTTGAAAGATCAACCGGCAACGTACATCGCCTGTGCTACCGATAATATTGCTGTTGCTGTATTGAAAGCCGCCCATGAACTAGGGTACCAAGTGCCGAAAGACTTTTCCTTGAACGGATTTGGCGGCTATGATTCGACGGATTATGTCTATCCGACCATCACAACGACCCAATATCCCTATGTCCAGTTAGGCATCGATGCCGTCTTAACGATCCAAAAACTGACGCAAGGGGAAAAGGTTCCTGAAGTGATCGAATTGCCGAATCGATTAGTGGTCAAACAGTCGACTGCCAAGCTTGACAAGCAGGAGCAATAAAGCAAACATTTTTAGAGAAAACAGGACGTCCAGTTGCGGCGTTCTGTTTTTTTATTTTCTTTGCTTGCAATTGCAAACGGTTTCTGTTAATCTACAGATGTAGAACCGGTTCCACAAATGAACCGACGATCAAAGGAGTGGGAAAAATGAAGGAACAAAAAACGATCGACCAAGTGTTAGAAGCTGTTGGCGGCAAAGAAAATGTCAAAAACTTTGAACACTGTGCCACACGTTTGCGCTTGATTTTGAAAGACGATCAGTTAGTAGATAAAGACAAAGCGGAAGCAGTTGAGGGCAGCAAGGGCTATTTTTTCAACACGGGACAGCATCAGTTCATTTTTGGAACAGGAAAAGTCAATGAAGTGTATCAAGCCTTCGCAGCAGAAATGGGCAATGACGCCTCCGCTGATAAAGCTGGCTTCAAAGACGATGTCTATTCGAATCTGTCACCCGTCCAAAAAGTTGTCCGCACGTTGTCAGATGTCTTGGTGCCATTGATTCCAGCTTTGGTAACGACGGGGCTTTTGATGGGGATTCGGGGATTATTGACCGAGTTGGGGGTCACCTATAGTGCTGACTGGTTAGCTATGTTTGAAATGTTAACGGATACAGCGTTTGCCTTTTTACCTGTTTTGATCGCCTATAGTGCGACGAAAAAATTCGGCGGTAATCCGATCATCGGGATCGTGGTAGGATTGATGATGGTGGCACCGCAATTGCCGAACGCTTGGGCAGTTGCCAGCGGGGATGCAGAGCCATTGCACTTATTCGGTTTATCGATCTCTGGGTATCAAGGGTCGATTTTTCCAGCAATTATTGTCGGGATCTTAGTTTCTAAGCTAGAGAAATGGTTCCGTAAATTTGTTCCACAAATGATGGATTTGATCGTGACACCATTCTTAACGATCGTCATTACTTTAGGTTTGATTTTGTTTGCGTTAGGACCAATCTTGCAAGTAGCTGAAAGAGCAGTCATCAACAGTATCGTCTACTTGGTGCAAGCGCCATTGGGCATCGGTTATATCATTTACGGAGGGGTTCAGCAAGTGATCGTGATCACTGGATTGCACCATTCGTTAAGTATTATTGAGTTAGGGTTATTGAATACGACAGGCGAAAACGTCCTACAAGTCTTAGGTACAGCAAGTATGGCGGGACAATTCGGGGCTGCGATCGCTGCGGCATTTATTTATAAAAACAAAGTCAAACGCTCAAATGCCATCAGTGCGGCGGTTCCAACCTTATTTGGGATCACTGAACCTTTACTATTTGGGGTCAACTTACGCTCGATGCGCATTTTTGGCGCAGGCATGCTGGGAGGCGCAGTCGGCGGGTTTGCGACGTATGTCTTCCAATTAGCTGCCACTGGGATGGGCATCACTTTTATTCCAGGACTATTGTTGTATACTGGAGATTTCGGTGCCATGCTGAAATACGTTGTCGTGATTTTGATTGCCTTTGGTGTCGGTTTTGCTGGTGTCCAATTGCAGCGCAAACCGCTAGCCAAAGAGTTGAATCAATAAATAATCCCTTGCTGTTCATCGGCAAGAGAAAAGAGGTACCGCATTGTTAACGAAGGAATACTGGGCACAGCTTGCCCAAACACAAAACGAATTAGCAGAAAAAATCAGTGCTGATGCGTGGCGCTTGAACTATCATTTGATGCCAGAAACAGGATGGATGAACGACCCGAATGGTCTTTGCCAATTCAAAGGCGTGGTTCATTTTTACCATCAATATGTACCGCAAACGCCCCATGGCGGGGAACCACCTCACTGGGGACACAAAACGTCGACGGATTATGTCACGTTTCAAGAAGAAGCGCTGTTTCTTTCTCCCGAACACGACTATGACAAAGACGGGGTCTACTCGGGTTCTGCCTTTATCGAGAATGACGCGATCCATTTCTTCTATACGGGGAATGTCAAACATCCTGGTGATCATGACTATACCTTTAGTGGACGAGAACAAAACACGGTCCATGTAATCAGCAAAGACGGCTATACCGTCGAAAAGCAAGAAGTCGTGATTCCTCATGAGGACTACCCTGAGGGATTTACCGATCATATTCGGGACCCAAAGGTTTTTGCCCATGAAGACACCTACTATATGCTGCTAGGCGCGCGTACGTTGGAAAACGAAGGCAAAATTTTGATTTATGAATCGACGGATTTAAATGAATGGACCTATCGAGGAATCTTTTTCGGTGAGGACTATGCTCTAGGCTACATGTGGGAATGCCCAGACTACTTCCATTTAGATGGCAAAGATGTGTTGGTCTTCTCGCCGCAGGGCTTGGCAGCCAAAGAACATACCTACCAAAATATTCATCAATCAGGGTATCTGATCGGTGAGGTGGATTGGGAAACCCTAACGTTTAAAGAAACTTCTGCGTTTCGTGAACTTGATTATGGGTTTGACTTCTATGCCCCGCAAACCTTTGAAGATGAGCAAAAACGCCGCATCTTATGGGGCTGGATGGGGCTAGGGGATACCAGTCCTGAGTACAGCAATCCTACGATCCCTCGTGGCTGGCAGCATGCCGCAACGCTGCCAAGACAGCTTTCGGTCAAAAATGACCAGTTGTATCAAGAACCTTTGCCAGAATTTCAAAAATTGCGGGACAAGCAAGTCAGCCAAAAAATTGTGCTTTCAGAGAAACCGCAGCACTTGTCTTTCGATGAATTGGCATATGAGTTGCAAGTTACGGCGGAAGCCCCATTGCAGCAGTTCCAGCTTGGACTTTTGCAAGATACGACTTTGGCTTATGAAGCTGGCGTCTTCACGATCCATCATGGCGTTTCTGGCTACGGCCGTAAACAGCGCAGTGTCAAGGTCGATGAGCTGACGCAGCTGCAGATTTTTGTCGATACGTCTTCGATTGAGATCTTCCTAAATGGCGGGCAATATTGTTTGACCTCTCGCGTGTATCCAAAACGGACCGAGGCGATCGCTCTCAGCGGAACCGGCACGGTTAGTGTCAATGCTTGGGCATTGGCGAAAAAATAAAGCAACGTCCCGAAAACGACAGCAAACAGTTGGTTTTTCTTGTTGCACCCCCAAGAGTCAGCTTTTTCTCTGGCTTTTAGGGGGTGTATCATACCAACTATTTTGCTGTCGTTATTTGCTTGTTACTGCTTTTGTTGGTTTTGGATAAAGGTCTGCAGCGCAGGCGCATCGATCCGATAGCCGTCTTCAGTTTTTGTGACTAGTTTTTGCGTTTTGAAATCTTTTAAGGTATACGTCAAATGGCGATAGCTCACGCCTAAGTATTCTGCGGTCTCCGTCAATTTTTCTTGAAAAAGATCATCGATCGAAGCTTCCAACAGTAGATGAGCAAGGCGCCAAGCTAAGGGATAGGTTTGATTGACGGAAAAATGATCCATACGCAGCAGCAATTTTTCACCGATAGTTTTGCCTAGTGTTTGTACGAAAGCCAGGTCTTGCATGAGCCCGTGAGCTGCTGCTTGCATCGGAATGCCCAGACATGTTGTTTCACCGATCGCAACCACGGTTTTCGGTACTGTTTCGGCGCCAATCAACGTGAGATCGCCAATGCAATCACCAGGATGGAGAAACTGCAGCAAGGCACGTTTGCCGTTTTCTTGCGTTTGAATGATCTTGGCTTTGCCAGTCAATAGGACGAAAAAGACCGACATCGGCACCGTTTCTTTTTGGATCGCTTCTCGATGATCAAAGGTCCAGAGGGCACTTTGTTGTAAAATCTCCTCAGGAATCGGCAAGGGGCAGCTTTCTTTGATTGGTACCTGCTTTATTGCCAAGGCATAAGCGGTTTTTTTCACTTTTTTCCTCCAAACTAGGAGAAATCTCCTATTTGTTTTTAGTCAGTATAGCACATACTTAGAAAAGCAAAAACGAAAGTGTGGGAGAAAAAATGAATAAAAAGCAATGGATAGGATCAGGGATTTTTTATGGGCTGAGTGCATTCGGGATCAGCTTGACCATTAAAGCCAGCGTTGGGGTCAGTAGTTTTAATGCCTTGAATGTTACGCTGGCAACGATGTCAGGAATCAAAGTCGGCACCATCACAACAGCCATCAACTTGGGCTTTTTAGCTGCCTGTTGGCTATTGGATCGGCGGCAGACGTCCCTCAAACAAAAAGGCAGTGAGTACTTGATTATGTTTTTCGCTTTGCTGGCTTTCGGCTATTTGATCAATGGCTTTGTTTACTACTTCTTGGCATCGCTGCACTTGACGAATTATTGGAGCCAACTAGCTGCTTTGATCGGTGGGATCTTGATTTCTGGAACGGCGACGGGACAAGTCCTACGGTTGCAGGTCTTGAAATTTCCAATCGAGCACTGGTGTCATTTGCTGGCGCAACGCAGTCGTTGGACATTTAAGCAGTACCGTTATGGCGTTGATGCAGTCTGTATTTCGGGGGCACTCTTGCTAGCGATCAGTTTGGGCTTACCGCTAGCGGTGAGGGAAGGGACGGTCATTAGTTTCTTTTTGCTGTCAGGTGCCATCGCTTGGTCGAAGGAACGTGATTTGGCAGGGGCTTTACCCATTTGGCAAAGAAACAGTTAGCCAGCAGTATTCTTGGAATCGGGAAGGCGTCGAGTGTTTTAAAAATGCAGAAAGCGTTTTTTATGCTACTCTTATTAAAAAATCGAGATGTTTAGTAGGAGGAGACAGGATGAATCGGTTGATTGAAGGGTTTCAGGAAAATTTTGCACCAAAATTGGTTAAGATCAGTGAAAATCGGTTTTTAGTCGCCGTGCGCAACGGAGTCGCCGTTACGATGCCGCTGACGATTATCGGCAGTCTCTTTTTGATTTTAGCCAATCTGCCTTTTCCCGGATGGACCGATTTTGTTGGGGAGTTTGGCTTCAAACTAGGCGCCGCCAGCAATTTTACATTTGGGATTTTGGGACTGGCCGCTTGTATCGGGATCGCCTACTATTTGGCGGCTTCGTATGAGATCGATCGGATCGGTTCTGTCGTGTTGGCAGTCTGCGCGTTTTTGCTGCTGCAGGCGGGGGAAGAATGGACGATCGATCCAGCTTCTTTGGGGGCATCTGGTCTGTTTACAGGAATCGTCACAGCGATTGCGACAGTAGTGATCCATCGCTTTTTTCTCAAGCACCGCTTAGTGATTCGGATGCCAGCAGAAGTGCCGCCCGCAGTTGCCAAGAGTTTTTCGGTCTTGCTTCCCGGAGCTGCCATCATCACTGGTGCCTGGGTGATTCGGGTCTTGTTGGAATTTAATGTCAATCAATTCGTGCAAGCCATCTTTTCACCGCTGGCAGTTGGTCTAAACACATTGCCTGGGATGCTGTTGTATACCTTTTTGATTTTGTTGCTTTGGTGTTTAGGGATTCATGGCAGCAATGTGATGGGGAGTATCGGCGATCCGATTTTTCTAGCTTTATTAGCAGCCAATACCGATGCCTACACTGCAGGCGAACCGTTACCGAACATTTTTGCAGGCGGGTTTTATATCATGTTTTTGTGCTATGGAGGCACTGGTTCAACACTGGGGCTGATCATCAACATGTTAGTTTCAAAGAAAAAAGCCTATCGTTCCCTAGGGAAGATGGCTTTGCCCTCTGCTATTTTTTGTATCAATGAGCCAATCATTTTTGGGTTTCCGATCGTGATGAACCCTATTATGATGATTCCTTTCATCCTGACACCCCTTGTATTATGTGTCGGAACGTATTTCTTGTCGGTCATCAATGTCATTGGGCGAATCATGTTCAATCCACCGTGGACCACACCGCCCTTTATCAATACTTACCTTGCAACCGGCGGCAATATCCCTGCTGTTCTTTGGAGTATGGCTTCCTTACTGATTAGTGTGGCGATCTACTATCCATTCTTTAAAATCAGCGAACGAAGTTTAACGGAAGAAGAAAAAGGCGTTACCGACGCAGTTGCTGCGAAGGGGGAGAACTAAACGCTTATGATTGGCACGTGGTGCGTTGTTTTGTCTGGCAAAGAAAACAGTGGCTGCTACTCATCAAATTGCACAGTGATCCCAGATTTCGTCAATTGTTCCCATTCACGGATCGTTGGCAAGCGACCTTGGCAAAATAGCTGATCGTCGACATAAACGAGTGGCAGACAGCTGCGGCCATTGCTTGCTAATTGCTGCTTGACGGCTTGATTCGTATGAAAAGGGGCAGGATCTTCTGTAAAGAAGTATTCGTCGATCGTTAAAGGTTCGTTATGGAATGTTTGATGAGCCTGGGTCCTTTCTTCATTTATTTTTAACTGGTGAGTCAAGTGTGCTTCCCAAGTATCTTCTTTCTGGTCGGCATAAACAGCGATCGTTGGCATTAAATCAAATCCTTTCATGGCAGCTGATTTGTCAAAAGTATACCTGAATTTCTTGCCACGAGCAAAAAAGAGTGTCAAAAAGAAGTGAAAAGACAAAAAAAGACGCAAATGCGTCTTTTTTGTTGTTTCTTATTCGTCAGCGGGTAAAAAATCGAAATTGGTCAACTCGTTGTAAGAATACGCTTGGTCGATTTGACCTTTGTCTTTCGTCCAAGCAATGATCGCGTCGTATTGCTCTTGCGGTACAGCTTGGGCATAAGGATAGTCTTCCTGGCTGTCTAAGTAAGTACTCATAGCATCTGGGAATTGATAGTCTGCCAAGATGTCGGCATAGTCTTTTGCTGAATGAGCATTCATGTAATCGATGGCTTCGTTGTAAGCACTGTAGAATGCTTTTAGGTCTTGCGGTCGATTTTGGATGACTTCGTCCATAAATTGCAGCGTCCCGCCTTTGATGCCAGCATCTTTAGAGCTGCCTAAAACAATCGCCCCTTGGGCAGCCAACATGCTGGCTTGCGGTTCCGTATAAACAGCGCCATCGACTTGGTCATTGAGCAATGCTTCGGAACGGGCAGAAAAAGAAGCGATATCCACGATGTCATAAGTAAAATCATTTTCTTGTGCAAATTGATCCATGATGTATTCTAAAATGAAATTCGGTACAAGGGTGATTTTTTTATCCGCTAACCCTTTCATCTCAGTAATCCCTGAATTCGGTGAAGCGAGAATCTTGAAGTTTTCCAAAATATCAGAAGTGATCGTCATATCGATGCCGTTTTGCTTGAAGGTCGCTTCTGTCATGACATCGCTGATCGTACCATCCAGCTCGCCTGCCTGCACTGCCACATTGCGGTCATTTGGGGAAGTGAAGGATTTGAGTTCCACAGTCAATCCTTGCTTTTCGAAAAAGCCTTCTTCTTTTGCTAGAATGATCGGAATCGCTGATTCTGCTGGTAACACCCCGATCGTCAATGTTTGATCCGTGACCGCAGCTTCTGTACTGCTAGTGCTGGAATTGCTGGTACTTGCTGTTTCGCCAGTGTTGCCGCAGGCGGCAGCGCCGACAGCGAATAGTGCTAGGATACTTGCTAAAATCGTTTTTTTCATTGGTTCATTTCCTCGTTTCTAAATCGTTGTTCAAAAGCAGCCATTGGTAGTGAGAACGGGAGGACAGCCCGATGGAGTTCCATTGGCTTGGTTTTTGTCGTATTGATGCCAGGTTTGGTTGTAAATGCCAGAACAAAGCCTTCCTTTTCTAGTGTTGCGATCGTCTGCTGATCATAAAAGCCAAAGGGATAGGCAAAAACATCCTTGATGGCCACGTGCTGATTGCAGCTTCGTAAGTCTTGCGCAAAGGCTGCCGGTGTTTCCCACATTGACCGCCCTTGCTGGTTCTTGCGTTCGTGAAAATGAGCGGTATGATTGGCATATTCGAAGACATCGCTCATTTCGGCTAATTCGGCACTGCTCAATGTCCGCGAAACTTCTGGTTCGTAAGGCTGAGGGGCATCAAAAAGCCAGCCGGTCACGACAAAGGCAGTGGCCTTGAAACCAGCTTCCTTCAACAGTGGGTAGGCATATTCTTTCATTGATTGATAACAGTCGTCAAAGGTCAGCAACACGGATTTTTCTGGTAGCGGCTGCTGCCGGAAATAAAAATCTTTGACTTCTGCAAGGGTCAACGTATGGTAATTTTCTGCTTTCAAAAAGTCGATTTGTTGTTTAAAATGAGAAGTGCTATTGAATAAGGGCAGAGGCAAGGCATCTTGATAGCCGTCTGCGACTTTGATCGGGCGCACCTGATCATAAAGTTCTGCTTCGGGACGTATTTCATGAAATACGAGGGTCTGAAACATCATAAACCATCCTTTCTTGTCAATCACGCAAAAAATAGTATAGCATAAAATGTGAAAACCAACACAAATAATTTGAAGAAAGAAGTTTATTCTCTTATGAGTATTCGATTCGATTCCGTTTCCTTTACGTATGGGGAAACCGTCATTTTTAAGGATCTTTCGTTTTGTTTTGAACAAGGAACGACCTATGTGCTGCTGGGAGAATCGGGGATTGGCAAAAGCACGCTTTTATCCTTGATCAAAGGGTTGCAGCGACCGCAATCAGGCACGATCACTTACCAAGGCTGTTCCCCTGACAACATCGAGGTCGTTTTCCAAGAACTGCATTTGTTTCCTTGGCAAACAGTTTACCAAGTACTGGAAATGCCGCTGCTTATCAATCAAACACCCAGTGAGAGCCGTAAAAAACGGGTCACAAGCTGTTTGGCGGAGTTGGGATTGACGCAGGTGCAGGACCGCTATCCACATCAGCTTAGCGGCGGTCAAAAACAGCGGGCTGCCATGGGGCGGGGACTGATCACACAGCCCGATGTTTTATTATTGGATGAGCCGACTGCTTCACTGGACCAAGAAACCAAAGCAAACGCACAAGCCATGATCGCTGCTCAACAGCAGCGCAGACAAAACAGCTTAATCGTGGTGACCCACGATCCAGAAGAGGCAGTGTTTTTGGGGCAGACGATTTTGTTGCTAAAAGATCAGGACGTTACGCCGATCAGTAATCCATTTTACGGCAGCCAGCTGGAACGAGACTCGTTGGCTTTTTATGAAGTCGTCTTGCAGTTGAAAGAACAAATGAGGGAGGCGAGGCAATGAAACCCATCAAATCTTTTGCTTGGGGCTTCTGTTCGTTTGTCGTGGTTTGGTGGGGCGTAAGCTGGGTGACCAACAATCGCTCACTGCCTAATCCTTTAGAAACGGCCGAACGTTTTTGGGCACTGCGAGAAGTCTTACTGATCCACACAGGTGCCAGTTTGCTGCGGGTATTTGCGGCGTTGAGTGGGGCGTTGCTAGTCGGGGTGCCGTTAGGAATCTTGATTGGGCGATCCCAAAGAGTGGATCGGCTGCTTGGTCCACTGCTTTACTTTTTATATCCGATTCCTAAAGTTGCGTTTTTACCTGTCTTTATGATTTTCTTTGGCTTAGGCAATCTCTCAAAAATTCTCTTGATTTTTGCGGTGATCGTCATTCAAGTGATCGTCTCGATTCGTGATGCAGTCACGAAGATCCCACCAGCGTATTTTCAGGTCATGAAAAATTATACCAACCAATGGCACCATGTCTTGCGCTTCGTTATTTTGCCCGCGCTCATGCCAGCACTTTTTGCCAGTGTGCGGGTCAGTATCGGGATCGCGTTGGCTTCCCTCTTTTTTGCCGAAAACTATAACACGACGTATGGTGTCGGCTATCTGATCTTAAGTGCGTGGTCAAAAATGGACTACCCACAAATGCTTTCGGGTATCCTCCTGATTGCTTTGATGGGCTATCTGCTTTTTGCCAGTATCGATTGGTTGGAAAAAGTGGTGTGCCGTTACCGACAATCTTAGAAAAGAATGATCGATTGATAAATGTTTGCGGCAGTTCGTGTATTTTTGAACAAAATGATTTATACTAAGGATATCTTATTGAGAATCATTCTCACTGAAAGGAAGACCTTACTATGAAAGAAATCGATCTGTCAAAAACGCTCTATGAACTTGTGGCACAATACCCTGAAATACAAGAAATCATGAGTAAAATAGGGTTTACGGCGATCAATCAACCAGGGATGCTACAAACTGCTGGACGTTACATGACGATTCCCAAAGGGGCTCAGATGAAGAAGATCCCCTTGGAAAGGGTTTGTCTCGCTTTCGAAAAACAAGGGTTTCTTGTGAAAGGAGCGACGAAATGAAAACTAACAGTCAAAGACAAGAACGGATCGTCGAAATACTGAGTTTGCTTCACCAAGGCGGTTCCTTTGAAGAAGCTAAACGCTTGTTTAACGAAGAATTTGATGGTGTGGATGTGACGGAGATCACTGCTGCTGAAAAAGCTTTGATCCAAACGGGGTTGGACCCTTCTGAGATTCAGCGTTTGTGCAATATTCATGCTGCTGTTTTTAAAGGATCGATCAATGAGATCCATCACTCCAATGAAGAATATGGGCAACCAGGCCATCCTGTGCATACTCTGAAATTGGAGAACCAAGTCCTGCAATCCTTGTTGACCGATGAGATCGATAGCCTCTTAGCTAAAATAAAAACCGGTGATTGGACGCCTAAAAAGCGTCTAAAAGCTGCCTGCAATGATTTAATGCAGATCGACAAACATTATGCGCGAAAAGAAACGTTGATTTTTTCTTACATGGAGAAGTACGGCATCACTGCACCGCCAAAAGTGATGTGGGGTGTCGATGATAATATTCGGGTCATGATCAAAGCGCTCAATGAGCTTTTGGCTTCCGAAAAAACTGCCTATAATCCGATTGCTGTCCAATGGGAAGCGGTCAAAAACGAAATCGAAGAGATGATTTTCAAAGAAGAAGAAATCATGGTGCCAATGACGCTGGATGTCTTCAGTCTTAAAGATTGGGAACAAATTGCGGCTGACAGTTTAGACATCGGCTTTGCCTTTATTCCAGAACCGCTTCCTTGGAAACCGAGCCAAGAAGCTCTTGAAAAGGAACAGGCGGCAGAACCCGCAAGGCAAGCGGCGATCAAACAAGCCCAAGAAACAACCGCCGGCATCGCAGCCGGTTTAGGATTCGATGAATTTCAAGTCATAGAAACGGAAAATTCGCCGCAAATTGCTGAACAGCCGACCATCTCATTGCCTACTGGTAATTTGCAATTTGAACAATTGGTGGCGATTTTTCAAACGTTGCCAGTGGACTTGACCTTTGTAGATAGTGAAGAGCGGGTGCGCTTTTATTCAGAAGGCAAGAGTCGCGTCTTTCCACGAACGAATTCGGTTTTAGGCCGTGAAGTCGTCAACTGCCATCCACCGAAAAGCATGCATCTCGTGCAGCAGATTTTGGATGATTTTCGAGCGGGCACACGGGAGACTGCTGAATTTTGGATCGATATGCGAGGCCGTAAAATCTATATTCGCTATTTTGCATTAAAAAACGAAGCAGGCATCTATTTAGGTTGTCTAGAAGTCACGCAAGACATTACGGAGATCCAAAAAATCGAAGGGCAAAGCCGTTTGCTGGATCAGTGAACAGTTTGGAGAAAGGCTGATCTGCGTCTATTCAAAACGAAGCGAAAAAAAGAAAAATCAATAAAACGCTTGCAACGTTTCTGGAAAAATAGTATAGTAAAGGCAATCAAATGGGTAGTTACTGATAATGCAGGCTATACCTTTTTACGTGTGTATGGATCCTACACATGTATTAAGGTATCGCCTTTTTTCATTTTAAGGAGGTGAGAAGCGTCTTGAAGATCAAAAAAATCTTAAACAACAATGCAGTTTTGGTCGGACAAGATGGCAAAGATTTTATCTGGATCGGTACCGGCCTTGGCTTCAAAATGAAACCAGGACAAACCGCCGATGAATCAAAAATTGAAAAAGTGTTTGTGCTTCATAAGAACAAAGTTTCCGAGCGATTTTTAAGTTTATTGTCATCCATTCCGACAAAATATGTGTCTTTAGCGGATGATATTATCTCACTTGCGAAAGCAGAAATAAAACAGGAGTTAAGCGAGACGCTGTATGTATCACTTACCGATCATTTGTATAATCTGTTCAAACTGCATGAACAAGGAATCACAGTTACGAACCGATTATCATGGGAATTAAAGAAGTTTTATCCGCAGGAATTTGAAGTTGGTAAAAAAGCATTGGAACGGATCGGACAAGAAACAGGGGTCGTCTTTGAGGAAGAAGAAGCAGGAAATATAGCAATGCATTTGATCAATGCACAAGTAACAGATGAGGTTGATCAGCCAAAAGATGTCCAATCGATTGCAAAAAAGATTCGCGATATTATTTCACTTATTCGATTTTCTAACAAGATACAAATTGATGAAAACTCTTTGGCATTCGATCGATTTATCACCCATTTGCGCTTTTTTTTCCAGCGATTGAAGGCTCGACCAGATGTGGTAAAAGCAAATCCGCTATTGGGACACGTGAACGGACAGTATGCAGACGCGTATAAGACGATGCTTTTGATTGAAAAGTATTTAGGTGTTCCCTTGAACGATGATGAAAAGCTGTACTTAACGTTACACATTCAAAAATTAATAGAGAACGAATAAAGGTTGTTACTGATAATGCAGGCAAGACTGATAATTATTCCATCAAGGAATAGTTATTTGTCTTGCTTTTTATTTTTACATTGAAAGGATGAGAACGATGGCATATCAAGAATTGGTCGATGAAATTTTAAAAGGAGTCGGCGGAAAAGAAAATATCAATGGGGTGACCCACTGCATCACAAGACTGCGTTTTGATTTAAAACATGAGGAGCAAGCAGACACAGAAACACTGAAAAAGACGAAAGGAATCGTGACAGTCGTTCAAAGCGGCGGTCAATACCAAGTCGTGATCGGCAATCATGTGCCAGAGGTGTACCAAGAATTTGTTCAACATGCAGGATTGGCAGGAAATGATGAGGCACCTTCGGGAGAAAAGAAAGGACCGCTGGATGCTTTTATCGATGTGATCTCCAGTATCTTTACACCTGTATTGGGTCTTCTAGCTGCCACAGGAATGATCAAAGGATTAAATGCGCTATTTGTTTCTTTGGGATGGATTGAGAATACGTCAGGAACCTATGCGATTTTGCAAGCAGCAGGTGATTGTTTCTTCTACTTCTTTCCAATCTTTTTAGGATATACCGCAGCGAAAAAATTTGGTTTAAAGCAATTTGTCGGTATGGCGATCGGTGCTGCCCTTGTTTATCCAGCCTTGTCTGGCTTGACGGCAAATGCCGAACCGTTGTATACCTTGTTTGCAGGAACCGTTTTTGAATCGCCTGTTTATGTCACTTTTTTAGGAATACCAGTCATTTTAATGAGTTATAGTTCCAGTGTTATTCCAATCGTCATTGCTACCTATTTTGGTGCCAGATTAGAAAAAGGCATTACAAAAATCATTCCTAGTATTGTACGGAGTTTCTTAGTTCCGTTTCTAACTGTCTTGATCATGGTTCCGCTGACTTTCATTGTCATTGGTCCGATCGCGACATGGATCGGCAATTTGTTGGGTGCGGCTGTGTTGGCGATCTATAACTTCAGCCCAATTATTGCAGGGATTGCAGTTGGTGCTGTTTGGCAAGTGTTGGTCATGTTTGGTCTTCACTGGGGGATCATTCCGATCGCAATCAACAATATTGGTGTTCTTGGTTACGACCCAGTGATGGTCTTAGGACAAGCGACTCCTTTCGCGACCGCAGGAGCTGTGCTGGCAGTTATTATTAAGTCTAGAAATAATTCTATTCGGGCAATCGGGATTCCCGCATTTATTTCCAGTCTGTTTGGGGTATCGGAGCCATCCTTGTACGGTATCACGTTGCCTAGAAAAAAACCATTTATTGCGACCTTGATTTCAGCATCGATCGGCGGATTGATCATGGGTGCAATGGGAACAAAATCCTTTATTATAGGTGGGATGGGTATATTCAGTTTACCCAACTACATTGATCCGACAGAAGGCATTGGAAGCGGCTTTTATGGGTATGTATTAGCAATCACTGTAGCATTCGTCTTATCATTTATTTTAACGATTACTTTCTTGTATGATCCGCAAGAGGATCGGCAAGAAGCAACAGCTAGTAATAACGAAGCCTCGCCTTTGATCCCAGAAGAAAGAGCAGCGAAAGAAATCACTTTTTCGTTACCATTAACAGGCATCGTTTTGCCTTTGTCGGCAGTAGAAGATCAAGCATTTGCAAATGGACTATTAGGAAAAGGCTTAGCAGTTTCACCAGATGAAGGACTGGTTCGAGCACCTTTTGACGGAGTAGTTGAAACACTGTTTCCAACGAAGCATGCGATTGGCTTGAAGTCGGACGATGGCGTGGAAGTGTTGATTCACATCGGCATGGATACAGTGAACTTAGATGGTCGTTTTTTTGAAACAAAAGTCAAGCAAGGGGATCAGGTCAAGCAAGGAGAGGTATTGCTTACATTTGATAAAGAAGAAATTGAAGAGGCAGGATACTCGTTAGTGACGCCGATCGTCGTTACGAATACTTTCGCATACTTAGATGTGATCGCTGATGATAATCGAGGGGCGATAACGATCGTCAAGTAGTCGCAACGACCAAGAAAAGGAAAGAAAAGAAAGAAGGAAAGAATGCTATGCGAGCAATTATGCTGATGTTTGATACTCTGGCTAGAGATTTTTTATCAAACTACGGAAACGATTGGATCAACACGCCAAATTTTGAACGGTTAAGAGAAAAAACGATTACGTTTGACAACTTTTATGGTGGCAGCATGCCTTGTATGCCAGCGAGAAGAGAAATTCATACAGGTCGTTACAATTTTATGCATCGTTCGTGGGGACAATTAGAACCGTTTGATTCGTCAATTTTTGATACGCTGCAGCAAAATGGTGTCTATTGTCATTTGGTAACCGACCATTCCCATTACTTTGAAGATGGCGGTGCCACGTATCATAACCGTTATTCCACATGGGAAGGATTTAGAGGACAAGAAGGCGACCGATGGGTTCCAAGAAAACAGGCAGAGAATCATCCACCGCTGAATCCGTTAAATAAGAGTGGTATTTCTGTGGAACAGCATTTTGCGAATCGAACACGGCAAGCAGTAGAAGAAGACCTGTCCACGGTTCAAACGATCCAAGCCGGTTTGGATTTTTTGGAACAGTACAAAAATGAAGATCAATGGTTTTTGCAAGTCGAATGTTTTGACCCCCATGAACCATTTTATGTGCCAGAAACCTATCGCAAATTGTACCAGGAGACACCAAATGAATCACCTTACTTTTGGCCAAAATATGGTCGTGTAACAGAAGACGTTGGCGAGCAGGATTTGATTGAGCTGCAAAAAGAATACGCAGCGTTGATCAGTATGTGTGACCATCACTTAGGACGAGTGCTGGACTTTATAGAAAAAAATAATATGTGGGAGGATACCTTGATCATTGTGAATACCGACCATGGCTTTTTGTTAGGGGAACATGACTGGTTAGGAAAAAACGTAGCACCGATGTATGAAGAAATCATTCATCTGCCCTTTTTCATCAGTTACCCACAAGCTGAATCGGGAACCCATACTCCAGTATTGAGTCAAACCATCGATATTCCAGCAACTTTATTGGATTATTTTGAAATTGAGAACACCTTAGATATGGATGGCAAATCTTTGTTGCCTGTGTTGAAAAAACAGCATTCGCAACCGCTTCATCAAGAAATTATTTTTGGTACAAACGGCGGTCATGTCAATATCTACGATGGTCGTTATGTGTATATGCGTGCATCGGTTCACCCTTCTAATGGACCAATCACCATGCAGACGCTTAGTTATGCTTCATTGCGTGGTTTTTTGAATAAAGAGGTCTTAGACAGCATGGTCTTGAAAAAGGGCAATCGATTTACAAATCATTTTCCTTACACAGAAGTCGAAGTTTCCACCTATATCGATTCTTATTCGGTAGGCCACTTGTTGTTTGATTTAAAGAATGATCCAAAGCAGTTAACACCGTTTCATGACCCACTGATTGAACAAGAAATGATTCAGAAATTGATTAAAGTAATGAATCAGATTGAAGCTCCTGAAAGCGAGTATCAGCGCTTAGGTTTAAGCAATAGTCAGAGGCAGACAATCGCACAAAAGAAATAAAGAAGTGAGGAACAACAAATGAAACACATCTCCGTATTGATCAAGCCAGCATCCTCTCTTTGCAATCTGCGCTGCACCTATTGCTTTTATGCCAACGTCAGTTCCTTGCGCGAAGTGCGTTCCTTTGGCAAAATGAAAGAGGATGTAATGGAAAAGATGATTGCAAACATCTATGCAGACTTAGAAGCTGGCGATCATTTGACGTTGGCATTTCAAGGCGGAGAGCCGACGATGGCAGGGCTGAGTTATTTTAGAAAACTAACGGCTTATGTTGCGGCGCAAAAAAAGCGAGTGACAGTACACTATGCGATCCAGACCAACGGCATGGTGATCAATGATAAATGGTGTCGTTTTTTGAAAGAGTATCGCTTTTTAGTCGGGCTGTCGATCGATGGGCATCCGCTTGCGCACGATCGGCATCGATTAGACGCCAAAGGGCGGGGGACCTTTGCGCGGGTTTTGCAGACCAAGCGATTATTGGACGCCTATCAGATTGAGTACAATGTCTTGTGCGTGTTGACTAATCCCTTAGCAAAGGAAGCCCAGCGTGTGTTTGATTTTCTCAAGGAAGAGCAGATTGCCTTTGTGCAGTTCATTCCTTGTTTGGCTGATTTGGATGCCACATCAACCAACAACTATGCCTTGACACCAAGAAGCTTTGCGCACTTTTATCAGCAGCTATTGGCTTTTTGGCTGCAGGAATTGACACAAGGGCGCTACTTAAGTATTAAGCTGTTCGATGATTTACTAAATCTATTGGTGCGGCAGCAAGTTACTGCCTGCGGGATTCTAGGCAACTGCCAAGTGCAGTATGTGATCGAAGCCGACGGCAGTGTCTATCCTTGTGACTTCTATGTATTAGATGAGTTTCGCATGGGCTATATCCAAGAGCAAACGTTACGGGAATTGTTTTCTCAAGACTGTTCGCAGCAGTTTTTGTGCCAGAAAAAAGACATGCCTTCGAAGTGTACGCAATGTCCTTTCCAAAAAATGTGCCGAGGAGGCTGTAAACGAATGAAAGATGCAATGTACGTGGATAGTGAGGGGTTTTGCGGTTATCAGGAGCTGTTAAAAGACTTCACACCTAGAATCAATGAGATACTGGAGCTTTTGCAAGGGGTGAGACAATGATCGGACTGATTTATTTTCTCGTGATCGTCTTAGCAAATACCGTAGGGGCAGTTTCGGGCATGGGGGGCGGCGTGCTGATCAAACCGATTTTCGATTTTATCGGCGCCCATTCTGTTGCTGCAATCTCTTTTTACTCGGCGACAGCTGTCTTCACGATGTCTATCGTTTCGACAGCTAGACAATTAGCCAGTGGACGGAAAATCAATTGGTCGATTGCCTTGTGGGTTTCTGGTGGTGCTGTGTTAGGCGGTGTTTTAGGCAATGTTGCCTTTGAACAGCTATTGCTGGTTTTTCGAGACGACAAGATGGTTCAGCTGATCCAAATCCTTGTGACCGTGCTGACACTATTGTTTGCTTTTTTGTATACAAAATATAACTGGCGCGGGTTTGCGTTGGAAAAAGTCGGCTGGTATGCAGCTTGCGGTTTGATTCTCGGTTTTCTAGCCAGTTTGCTGGGGATCGGCGGCGGACCCATCAATGTTTCTTTATTGATGCTACTGTTTGCCATGCGGATCAAAGAGGCGACGATTTATTCCATTTGTACGATTTTTTTCTCGCAGCTGGCAAAAATTTTGACGATCGCTTTTTCGACAGGTTTTGGTGCGTATGATCTGCAAATTTTGTGGTTTGTTATTCCAGCCGCGATCGTGGGGGGACTATTAGGCGCCAAGGCTAGCAACGTCCTGTCACCGCAGCGGGTGACACTGGTATTTCAAAGTGTGATCGTGCTGGTGTTACTGATCAATCTGTACAATGGCTATCAATTATTGTAAAAAGGAGGCAAACAGATGCCCACGATTCCAGCAGGAACTTATCGAATCGGCACGAATACGATGGACGGCTTTGCCGAGGATCTTGAGGGACCGCAAATCAGCCTCGACAGCCCAGCATTTGCCATTGATGCCATGACGGTGACGAACCAAGCTTTCCAAGTTTTTGTGGAAGCAACAGGATATGTCACAGAAGCCGAGCGCTTTGGCTGGTCGTTCGTTTTTCACTATTTTTTAAGTGAGCAAACGAAACACCGCAGTCAAAAGGTACCGAATATGGCTTGGTGGTACGCGGTTAGCGGCGCAGATTGGCGTCATCCTGAAGGACCTGATTCAACGATTGCCCAGCGGATGGATCACCCAGTGGTTCAGGTGTCTCGCAACGATGCGATCGCCTATTGCCAATGGGCAAAAAAACGCCTCCCGACAGAAGCAGAGTGGGAGATCGCTGCAAAAGGCGGGACAAGTTTTGAAAAATATCCTTGGGGAAGGGAATTTTTGGCAGAAAATACCTATCATTGCAATATTTGGCAAGGAGAGTTTCCAAAAAGCAACACGCGAGCAGATGGCTTTGCCAATACAGCGCCAGCGAAATGGTATGAGCCCAACGGCTTTGGTCTGTATCAAGTGATCGGCAACGTCTGGGAATGGTGCGTCAATCCTGCCCGCATCCCGTTGACGCAGTTTCAACAACAGACGGGACAAACCTTTTGGATAAGGAATCAAACACAAGATGATCAAATGTATGCGACTCGCGGCGGTTCATTTTTGTGCCATGAATCCTATTGCAAACGATACCGAATTGCCGCTAGAAATGGTAATTCTGGGATGTCGGCAGCCAATAATTTAGGGTTTCGGTGTGTCAAAGACTTGGATCAGTAAACCGATAAAAGCAAAAGTGGCACCTATTCACAGGGATAGGTGCCGCTTGTTTTATTGCCATTCGGATTGATAATTTCCTTTGAGATCATAGACATAATTGATCTCGGTTCGATTACGAATCCCATTTAAACCAACGGTCCAAGTCCATTCGCCTTGGAAGCCGTTTAAAATGACGATGCTGACGCCAGGAACATAGTGATCTAGCTGAGCTGCTCGCGCCTCAGAATCCTTGATGATCTTGGGAATGACGCCCCAGTCGATGGCATCAAAGGCAATGGTATCTTCCATCGAAAGCTCGATCGTATCGTCGTCTTTTTTCCATTTGGTCAACAGATTTTCTGGGTAATACCAATACTCGTCTTGTAGGCCTGTGTTTGGATTGATCACTCGCGCAACTGCATAAATGCCGCTTTTTAGCGGGACATTGCGGATGTGAAAACTATAGCTGACCAGTTGCAGCTCTTTGTCCTTGAATGAAGATTGATTTGGCAGCGCCGCCATAATTTCTTTGGCACTGGTTTCTTCTCGAAAGAGTTGGCGGTCTACAGGTAAAAAGGTGGAAACTACGCCAATACAAAAGAGAATCGCTGGCAGCAAGAGCAATGAGAATAACCAGTAAAATGGCGATTTTTTGTGTTTTTTGAGGCCGATGATCAGACCGATCAAAAAGACCAGCAGGATCCCTGCTACCCAAAAGTAGGGGAACAAACGAATGATCTGATGCCTGGTTTCAACGACTTGGTATTCATTCAGACCAAACCAATTTTCCGCGATGGTGAGGTTATTTAAAACAACGATTCCGCCAATAATACCTAGAATAAATAAGAAAATCAATAGCAAAAGCATCCGACCGAGTATCCGACGTATCAGCGAGGGTCTAGTAGGTGGGGTCATGAGTCACGTCCTTTTTATATTTTCGAAAATAGTAGGTTAAATACAAGAGTAGTACAACTGGTGTTTTTTTTCAATGATTGTAGACAAAAAAACTACATCCACAGATGCGACCTCAAAAAGTTAGACCAAAAATCTAACTTTTTTGGGGTCAGCACACCGCAGATGCAGGTTTTATTTTCATTTAGTCGAGTGTTTGTTGGCGGGCGATAGCTGGAAAGAATTTTAGGCTATACAATGCGCTGATCCCAACTAGAATATAAATGACGCGGGCAATGATCGACGTGCTGCCGCCGGTGATCGCTGCGACAAGGTCAAACTCGAAGGCGCCGACCAGCAGCCAATTGATCCCACCGATGATCAATAGTGTCAGTGCGATCCCATCAAATGTTTTTAACATAGGAAACTCCTCTCTAGTTGTCGCCCCATCAACGTTCATCGTCGGTGATGGTGACATCTTTTTCTTTCTCGCCTTCTTGATTGCGATCATTATAGATATAGACATGGCGAACGATTTTAATCAGCGGGCGAATGGTCAAAAAGACACCGCCGATCAAATAGGCGATCGTTCCGTAAATCGCAGGTAAGCTAGTTAATGAAACGATACTCCCGAAAATATAAAACAAGCCCGTCAAAATATCATTCGTAAGTGAGATCAACATGTAGCGATTTTGAAAGTAGATGCGAAAGCGACTTGCCTTGATGATCACATCTTCTTCTTTTCCAGGATCGAATTGATGTTCACTCCGTTTGATTTTTGGCATAGGTGCCATCACTGCTCCTTTATTTGTGCTAAGGTTTCAAGACAACTTTGATGTTCTTGTCTTCTTTTTTGTCAAAAATCTCATACGCTTTGGCAGCATCTGCTAAAGGCATCGTGTGGGTGATGATCTGTGACGGGTCAAACAAACCGTCACAGATCATATCATAAATTTTTGGCATCAAATGGATCACAGGTGCTTGCCCGTGTTTGACATCAATGTTGCGCATAAAGAATTCTTGCAATGGATAAGAAGAAGCAGGTGTCATGTAAACGCCAGTGATTTGGACGGTACCAAATTTTTTGACTGCCTTGGCGGCCATCTGGATCGGTGAGATTGTTCCACTTTGCAAGCTGACTAGATTTTTGGCTTTTTCTTTGACGGGTTCTAAACCATCCATCCCAACACAGTCGATGATCACATCAGCGCCACCTTTGGTCAGCTCATACAATTCATCGGCACTAGTAGCCAGATCATCCAATTGGAATGTTTCGACTTGATTGTAGCTGCTGGCTTTTTCTAGACGATGAGCAACAGGGTCCACGGCAATCACCCGCTTAGCGCCTGCCATCACAGCAAATTTTTGCGCAAACAAGCCAACTGGTCCTGAGCCTAAGACGATCACGGTATCATCTTTTTTGACGCCGGCATTTTGGACGCTCCAATATGCTGTAGGTAAGATGTCAGATAAAAACAATACTTTTTCATCAGGGATCGTTGATTCAGGTACGATAAACGAGGTGAAATCTGCGAACGGTACGCGCAAGAATTCGGCTTGACCGCCCCAGTGGTTGCCGTTCATTTTTCCAAAACCGAATAAGCCGCCATACAATGTATCTTCTGAAGAATTGTCGCATTGACTTTCCATCTCATTTTGACAAAAGTGGCAGTGACCGCAACCGATATTGAAAGGGATGACGACGCGGTCGCCTTTTTTTAGTTTCTGTATTTGACTGCCGACTTCTTCGACAATACCCATTGGTTCGTGACCAACGACATAGCCTTCTTCCAAAACCGAGCCGCCATGGTGGTAAAGGTGGAGATCAGAGCCGCAGATTGCAGTTGCGGTGATTCGGATGATCGCATCCGTCGGTTCTAAAATCGTTGGATCTTCTACACGGCGAACGTCCATTTTTTGATTTCCTTGCCAGGTTACTGCTTGCATCATTTTTCCTCCTTGTTTGTTCAGATAAGTTCGGACAATCACTAATTTTTCCAACAACATGTTTTTACTTTTCAGTAACAGATAAGTTAATTCTGCAAGGATTTTAACGATTTGACAACGAAAACGCTCAAAACGGTTGATTAGGATTTTTCTTCATCAATGGTTTAAAAAAAGAAAAACAGATGATTTGCTAAAAAAGTGAAAGCGTGACACTATTAAAGTGAAGCATGCATGTGTTACGAGTATCTACTGGAACCTGCATCAACCAGTGACAAGAAATGAGGAGGGATGATCATGGATCTAACGATTCGAGGAAAAGCTTCCTGCACCAATTGCAATGAAAACTTTGATGGGAAGCTAGTCGTTCATTTACAAGAAGACAGCGAGGGGCAATTAACCATGGTACCACCGTTGGAAACGAATGAATTGGCAGAAGATGAAATCGCTATTCATTATACTTACGGGGAAGTGAAGGAAGCCATCGAAGGAACCTTCGTATGTCCAAACTGTCAGACAGAAAATGAGGTTCGGATTGAAATTCCGACCGAGCTATTAGATGGCTCAATGAATTGAATGAATAATTAAATTGAAAAAGCTCTCTGTTCCTTGAACAGGGAGCTTTCGTTATTTATTGGTCATTGGTTTATTTTGTTCCATCAATGATTTGGACATTGAAGTCTCGTAAGATGTCGAGTCCTTGCGACTCGTGATTTTTACCGGCGACTAATGTTTTATTGATGGTGAAATCAGCGTCAGGAAAGGCGCTTTGGATCTCGATCGTATTGGAAAGGACGCAGATGTTGGTTTCAACACCGGTGATTTCGATTTTCTTTTCTTCTTCAGGCTTAAATAGATTTTTCTTGATGTCGATCAAGACTTCAGGTGGAATACTGTAATAGTATTTCTTTACGACTTTTTCATTTTCGAGAGGCTTAAGTTCTGGGATAAGCTGCAGGGCAGCGGCTTCTTCATCAGGCGTTCCTTTGACTTCGATTGGGATGTCGCGGGTGTGTAAGATGTACTCCCCATTCGCCCGCGCTTGTTCTAGGCGCTTGGCGATTCGTTTGACGAGAGCGGCGCTATCTGGCACATACGCTTCGTTCTCTTCATCGAGAATTTGGTTTTGCATATCGACAATGACTAGCATGTGGTTACTCCCTTTCTATAAACATCGTTTTTCAAATGATCTAACGAGAGGTTGAAAAATAGGTGCTATTTCTATGATGCCCCACTTTTTTTAAATTTTCAAAGAAAACGCTCTTCTTATCGTGAAACGGTAAAAATGTTATTTTTTTATTCGAATAACGATGCTTTTTGTTTGCTGAAAAGAAGAAGTAGTGATAGCTTTTAAATAGTACATTAAAAATAAATGAAAGTAGGTTAGGTTAAATGAGAAAGTTATTTTATATGGGGACTTTGCTTTTTTCAGTTGGTGTACTGGCGGCAGGATGTGGCAATAGCGAAACCGCTGATTCCTCGGGGAATGAGTCAGCAGATGGCAAAACGACGTTGGATTTTTGGTCCTTCTGGGGGTCTGGTGCAAGACAAGAAGTAATTGAAGAAATTATTGATGATTTTAATGCGTCACAAGATAAAATCGAGGTCAAATACAGCTACCAGCCTTGGGGCGATATTTGGACAAAATCACTGTCGTCGATCACTGCTGGTAATCCGCCTGATGTTATTGTACAAGATATTAATTCTGTTGCTCAGCGGGCAGAAGCGCAGCAAGCAACAAATTTAAGCGAGTATATCGAAGAAGGCTTTTCTGATGAATTTTATCCGCAATTATGGGATACGGTGGAGTATGAAGGGGATGCGTATGCGGTTCCTTTCAATACAGACACGCAAGTGATTTTCTACAATAAGACACTCTTTAAAGAGGCTGGTATCAGTGAAGAGCAACTGCCACAAACGTGGGAGGAGTTAGAAACAGTTGCTCGTAAATTAGATGTCAAAAACGGTGATGACTTTGAGCGGATCGGCTTTTACCCATTGTGGAATTTAGGCGCTGACGTGTGGGCCTTGAATGCCGACGATGGCGTCAGCTGGTTTGACAAGGATGAGAACGTCAAAATCGATACAGACAACAAAGTGGAAGCGTTGGAATGGATCTTAGACTGGCAAGAGTATTATGGGCAAGATACCATCAATCGGTTAGAAGCTGAATTTGGTTCAGGTGTTGCCGATCCATTCATTTCTGGATTAGTGGCGATGCGTGCGCAAAACATCAACTACTACTCAAGTTTAGCGGAAAATGCACCGGATGACTTTGAATTTGGGGTCATTCAAATTCCTGAAAAAGAAAGTGGTTCTGGTCACTGGTCATGGGGTGGCGGGTTCGTCTTAGAAGTGCCATACGGAGCCAAAGATCCTGAAGCGTCCTATGAGTTTATCAAATACTTGTCGACACCAGAAGTTCAAGAGAAATTTGGTGAGAAAAGCTTTGATATCATGGCGAATCGAACAGCCAACGAAAACTTGGTCAACAACGACAATCTAGATGAAAACGGCCAAATGATCTACCAAATGGCAGATGAAAACTTTGCCAATACGGTGATCACACCTGTACCATTGACAGCTCCTGATTTCAGCAGTCTTGTCAATGAACAGATCGACCAAATCATGCTGGGCAGCAAAACACCGGCTGAAGGGTTGGCAGATGCGCAAAAAGCGGTCGAAGATCTCGTTGAGCAAAACAAATAAATTTCAAAACGAGCGTTTTTAAAAAAGAAGGAAAGTCCAGTCGGTTAGCGGACTGGGCTTTGCTTTCTGCTTTGCGAAGCGGACATGTTTTCTTGAATAAACAATGAGTAAAAATAGAATGGAGTGGAAGGAATGCCAAAGAAGCGTTCAAAAAGTAAACGGCAAGAAGCTCTTTGGGGCTACTTCTTCGTAGCACCATTTTTGCTTGGGTTCGTGGTGTTTATGTTAGGGCCCATGCTGTTTTCCTTCGTAGGAAGCTTTACCGATTACAATCTGACTTCGAAAATGAATTTTATCGGCTTTAAGAACTTTACCCGCATGTTTACGCAAGATACCCTGTTTTGGAAATCTCTCTATAACACGGCGTATTTTGTACTCTTCAATGTTCCCTTAACCACGTTGTTCAGTGTCTTTCTAGCCACGTTATTGAATCAAAAAATCCGCGGAATCAGTTTTTTCCGAACGACCTTTTACTTACCAGCGATCCTTTCAGGGGTTGCCGTCTACGTCTTATGGATGCAATTATTATCTCCTTCCGCAGGATTGATCAATACCTTCTTGAGCTGGTTCAATATCAAAGGTCCGGCATGGCTGTTTGATCCAGAATGGACGAAACCAGCGTTGATTTTGATGAAGATTTGGAGTTCAGGGGGCGCGATGCTCTTGTATCTAGCTACCTTGCAAAATATTTCACCGACGCTGTATGAATCGGCTGAGATCGATGGGGCGGGAGTCTGGGCGAAATTCAAAAATATTACGATCCCTTTGATCACGCCAATCATCTTCTATGATGTGATTACTTCAACGATCGGTTCTTTTCAAATTTTCCAAGAAGCATACGTGATGACCAAAAATGGTACCGGCGGTCCTGCAAATTCGCTGCTCTTCTATAATTTGCATATGTGGAACAAAGCCTTCGTCGCCTTTGATATGGGCTATGCGATGGCCATGTCGATGATCTTGTTCTTGATCGTCTTAGTCTTGACCTTTATCAATCTCAAGCTGGCACCACGCTGGGTTCACTATACCGGAGGTGGCAGCTAATGGAAATGACGACAAAAACACGAAGCAAATCAAGCCAACAGCGAGTCAAAAAAATCATCAGCTATGTGGTGATGTCGATCATCGGGATCGTGCTGCTGATCCCGTTGCTGTGGATGGTCTTTACGTCATTGAAACCGATGGAGGAGATCGTGCGCTACCCGCCGACCTTTTTCCCAGAAGAAATCAATCTTGGCAATTATTTGGAGACTATCAACGCCTTTCCATTTTGGCAGTATGCAAAAAATACGTTATTCATTACCGTCTTAGTGGTCTTCGGGAATGTCTTATCAAATTCCTTCATTGCTTATGGGTTTGCAAAATTGGCCTTTCCAGGAAAAAATCTGATCTTTGCCCTCGTCTTGTCTACGATGATGATTCCTGGCTTTGTGACGATGATCCCGCAATATGTCTTGTTTTCCAAAATCGGCTGGGTTGGCACCTATCTGCCGCTGATCGTTCCAGCGTTTTTCGGCAACGCCTTTAACATTTTCTTGATGCGGCAGTTTTACTTGTCCGTCAACAATGAATTGATCGAAGCCGCTAAGATCGATGGCGCCAATTATCTTTATATTTGGAGCCATCTAATGATCCCATTGACGAAACCCGCGCTGATCACGATTGCCATCAACTCCTTCAATGGGGCGTGGAATGATTTCTTAGGACCATTACTGTATATTCAAAATCAAGAAAAGTACACGCTGCAGATTGGCCTGCAAGTCTTCCAAAACCAATCAACGACCCAATGGAACTACTTGATGGCAGGAGCAACGCTTGTGCTATTGCCGACGATCTTGCTATTCTTCCTCGCACAACGCTCCTTTATTGAGGGAATGGATCTGACGGGAGGTTCCAAAGGATGAGAACAAAAGTTACCCCGCAACGCTTGAACCAAGCGCTGTTGACTGGCATCAACTGGCTTCCGCATTTACTGGTTTTACAAGGCATGTGGCTGTTGTATTCCTTGCCTTTGATCACCAGTACCACCGCTAGTCGAGCATTGATCGAGACGTTGACGGAACTGCGGAACGATGGCTTGGAGGCAAGCAGCAAAGCTCGTTTTCAGCAGGCATTTCATCAACAGTGGACAACAAGAAAAGGGCAAGACCGTTTGCTCAGTCTATTCTTCCTGCTGCTTTTGGCGGACAGCTTTATCTTTAGCCGTTTGCAGCACCCGCTGTTTCAGATCGCTAGTTACGCGTTAGCGTTCACCTTTGGCTTGTTTTGCTTGGTCTTACTTTATCAAACGAGTCTGCTTCACACCTATCCGCAGCAGCCCAGCTCATTGTTTTATAGTTTTTATCAGTTTGCTCGTTCACCCAAACGAGTACTGGCGCATCTTTTAGCAACAGTGACGCTTGTCTTGACCTTTTTGCTGTTTGGTCCAGTCTACTTATTGGTCTTAGGAATCAGCACCTTGTATTTAGTCAATGTCGTGCTCTGTGACCAAGCGCTCAAATAGAAAACAAATGGGTATCCCGAAACTTCCTTAGTGAAAAGCTAAGGAGTTTCGGTTTTTTTGTGAAAAGAAGGTTGACAGGGCCAAAAATTATGCCTATGCTGAATGTAAATTTAGTAAACAGTAAACAGATGAGGTGCAGCTATGGCAAGTATGAGAGATATCGCGAAATTAGCCGGGGTGTCGGTAGCAAGTGTTTCTAGAATCCTTAACAATGATGAAACCTTCAGTATCAATGAACACACGCGGCAACGAGTCATTGAGATCGCTAACCAAATGAACTATTCAAAAGAAAAAAATCAGCCCCATTCCCGTGAAGTCGGCGACCAAAACACGATTGCCATCATTACCCGCCACGATCGAGAGTCGGAAAGAAACGATCCGTACTTTATGATGATCCGCAATGGGATCGAAAAGGAAGCGGCGAAGTGGCGCTTAAAAACGATTCGGGCCTTTTCCATGCGGGAGCCTCAAAAAGATTTGGCACAATTGGCGAAGTATGGCGCAGTCATTATTATTGGAGAGATGACCAGCGATGCTTTGGCAGAGATCAGTCAGCAAAATGCCAATATTATCCTCGTGGATAATTATAGTGAAGCACCCAGCTACGATTGCATCCAAACCGATTTTGCCCAAAAGACCCACCAGATCCTCACGATGTTAAAAGAGAAGGGCCATGAGCATATCGCCTTTGTTGGCGGTGTTGCCAGCCGAGTGACGATTTCTGGCGAAGTCGTTTACGATGAACAAGAGATTCGAGCAGAAAACTACCGCCAATGGATGCTGCTCAACAAATTGGAAAAGTTCACAACCGTGCTGCAGGGGAAATGGTCACCGGAGACTGGGTTGCATTTTGGTCAGCAGATCGCGCAAATGAATCCTCGCCCCACAGCGATCGTCGTTGCCAGCGATCCTATGGCAGTCGGGGTTTACAAGGCACTCGCTGAAGCGGGGCTATTGATTCCTAAAGATGTGTCAGTCGTTAGTTTTGATGATATCGAAATGGCGCAATTTATGACGCCCGCACTGTCCTCCGTCAAGATGAAAGCCGAAGAGATGGGACAGATGAGTGTCGAATTAGCGAAAAATAAAATCCTTGGGGTGCGGACGATGCCGGTTCGCGTCGTTTGTGGCAGTGAATTGATCATTAGAGAATCGATTGCCGAAAAAGATCAGTGACGTCTGATCTTTTTTATTTTAGGGGTTGTGTAAACATTAACTAAACAACTATACTGATTGTAGTAAACGTTTACAGTTAAAAATAAAGGAGAAAACGAAATGAAGTTTATTGATAAATTAGCCGAAAAGATGGTGCCTTTTGCTCAGATCATTGCCAACAACAAATACTTGTTAAGTCTGCGTGATGGGTTTATGGTCGCTTTTCCTGCGACAATGTTTGCGTCAATTATGATTATTATTCAAAATCTGCCTGCTACTTTCGGACTCTCGGAAAAACTTCCAGAGGGATTCATCACGTTTCTAAACGACTTTTTTGGTCCTATCGGAAATGCGACCATGAGTATCACCGCTATTTTCGTTGTTTTTGGGATCGGCTATCAGTTGGCTGGCAAATATGGACAAGCCAAATTATTTGCGGGTGCCATCTCACTGTCTTCGTTTTTGATGCTGCTGCCTTTTGGCTCATCCGAAGAGTTAGGTACAGTGATCCCCTTGTCGAAATTAGGGGCTGAGGGAATGTTTGTCGGAATCATCACGGCC
Organism: Enterococcus sp. AZ188; assembly: GCF_050544075.1. NCBI lineage: Bacteria > Bacillati > Bacillota > Bacilli > Lactobacillales > Enterococcaceae > Enterococcus > Enterococcus sp. AZ188. The sequence goes on along the minus strand of NZ_CP172943.1, from coordinate 2,456,023 downwards.
ATTATCGCTACGCAGATCTATTGCAAAATCAGTGCGGCTGGGCTGACGATCAAAATGCCAGATTCGGTTCCGCCAATGATCGCAGAATCATTTGTCGCCATCATTCCTGGGGCGGCACCGTTGTTCCTTTTCAATTTGATCCGCTACTTGTTCACCTTTACTTCATGGGGCAATGCCGTTGATTTCGTTTATGAGATTCTGCAAAAACCATTAATGGGCTTGGGCGGTACGTTGCCAGCAGTACTGATTGCCGTCTTGTTCACCCAATTCTTCTGGTGGTTTGGGATTCACGGTACCTTGGTGGTCAATGCGGTGATCGATCCAATCATGAATGCGTTAGCGATCGAAAACTATGAAGCCTACAAAGCGGGAGCTGAACAACTGCCCCATATCATTAACACTACGTTTATGGGCGTGTTCGTCAATCAAGGAATGCAGTTGGGGATCTCGATTACGATGGCCTTCTTTATCGCTCGTTCGATTCGGATGAAAAAATTAATGAAGACCGTGATCGCGCCATCTGTTTTCAACGTATCTGAACCGATGACCTTTGGTTTGCCTATCGTCCTGAACCCGATCGCTTTTGTCCCATGGATCTTAGCGCCATTAGCTAGTACGACGATCTCTTACTTTGCGATTGCCGCAGGCTTGGTGCCACGACCAATCGGAGCAACGGTGGTTTGGACGACCCCGGTCTTCTTATCTGGTTGGTTAGGCACGGGTTCTGTTGCCGGCGCAATCTTACAGTTAGTGACGGTTGCCGTAATGACCTTGATCTGGGTGCCATTCTTGATCGTAATGGATCGCGGCTACTTGAAAGAAGAAAAAGCGGAAGCGGCATTAAATGAACAAGCGACATCTGAGACGATCAATCAAAGGGTAGAAGAAAGATAAGCCCAGAAACGGAAAGGAATGCAATACGCGCACCCTTTAGAAAGGAATTTGTGATGAGAACCGATACATTGTCTTGTAGTTATCAAATGAATACCACATCTACGGATTTTTCCAGTGTGTTATTGGCGGAACAAGAGAAATTCTTTCGAGCCAAACAAGCCCAAGAACCGTTCGGGGAAGGTTGCCGTATTGAAACGATGATTCAAACCAAAACCGCTCCGCGGATGGTACCAGCCGTTATGACGGTCAAAAAAATTGCCGCGGATGCGCTGTGGCTTTGTACGACCCATGAAGAAGGAGTGATCGATCAACGGTATAGTTTTGCTCCAGGACGAAAAGGGAAGCTGCAAGTCACGTATTCGGAACAAAGCCGTTTTGAGCAGCAGAAAACAACCTACAGCTTTATGTTGGCGGCGCTGTTTTACAAATTCTTTTTCAATCGTGGTGTCAAAAAACGCTTGCGTTATCTTGAAGCAGCTTGTCAACGAGCAGGGACAAATGAAAAAAATGGGGAAAATTGAGGATAGCAATGATAGAAATAAAGAACGAACAACTCTTTCACTTATACAATGAAAAAATCAGTTATATCATAAATGTGTTACCAAATCAGCAACTGGGTCATATCTATTTTGGGCCATCTCTAGGCACACTGGCGCCGTTTGATCAAGCGTACCTTGAGAAAAAAGAGAATAAATCGGCAGGAACCGTCAAATTTTTTGAAGCAGACAATCTTTTTACCTTGGCAGACCGTTTTCAAGAATTGCCAACGTATGGGACTTCTGATTTTCGAGAAGGGGTAGTGTCGGTTTTTGAGGAAGAAACCCCACTTTATGTTGATTTTAAACTTGTGGCTTTTCACTGTTTTGAGGGCAAAGAACGAAAGCTGGCGCAACCAGCCAGCTTCGCGGCTGCCGATGAAAGCCAAAGCATCGTCTTTGAATTAGTAGATCAAGAGCGACAGCTGGAAATGGCGATCACCTATACGATCTTCAAAGGATCAGGAACCATCACGAGGCAGCAGACACTGACCAATACGGGAAGCAAGCCTAGAACCATCCAGCGCTTTTTGAGTGGTGTCTTGGAGCTGAAAAATCGCGATTTTGAACTGCTGCATCTTTCAGGCGCATGGCTGAAAGAACGGCATATCAAGACGGTCCCTTTGACCCAAGGGACGATCAGTGTTGGCTCGTTAAAAGGAGCGTCTGGTCATCAGCACAATCCTTTTGTCGCCTTAAAAGAACAGCAAGCCACCAATGACACTGGTCACGTCTACGGTGCCAACCTGATTTATTCTGGTAACTTTTTGGCGCAAGCAGAAATGGATGAATGGGACAACGTTCGATTGATGTTGGGGATACATCCTGAACATTTCAGCTGGCAGCTTTCACAAGGAGAAACCTTTGAAGCGCCGGAATGTCTCTTCACCTTCACCGCTGCTGGCCTGAATGGTTTGAGTCAAGAATCCGCCCAATTTATCGAAAAGCATGTGATTGCCCCTTATTGGCAAAAGCGGCAGCGGCCGATCGTCTTTAATAACTGGGAAGCGACTTATTTTGATTTTAATGAAGAGAAGCTGTTGACCTTAGCCCAAGAAAGCAAGGCGTTAGGGATGGAGTGCTTTGTGCTGGATGATGGTTGGTTTGGAAAACGTAACAACGACCGCAGTTCATTAGGCGATTGGGTGGCGGACCCTGCCAAATTTCCAAAAGGAATCGGCTCTTTTGCTGAGAAAATTCATGCCATGCAGCTGCAGCTGGGGATTTGGTTTGAACCGGAAATGGTTTCGCCAGATAGTCAGTTGTACCAAGAGCATCCTGAGTGGGTAGTCAAGCATCCTTATGAGCGGATCTCTGTGGGGCGCGGGCAATACGTGTTGGATTTTGCCAATCCAGCAGTGGTCGAGGCAATTTTCGAAGCGATGCAAAAAGTGATCCTTGAAACCAAGCTGGATTACATCAAATGGGATATGAACCGCAATATCACGGAAGCTTACTCTCCTTACTTAGCGGAACAGGGAATTTCTCAGACGGAGTTTTATCATCGTTATATTTTAGGCCTTTATCGCTTATATGAAAAAATCTTAGCGGCGTTTCCGACCCTTTTGATTGAAGGCTGTGCTGGCGGCGGGGGCAGATACGATTTGGGGATCTTGTTTTACAGTCCGCAGATTTGGCCTAGTGATGATAGTGATGCAGTGGAACGTTTAGCCATCCAAAGCGGAACGTTGCTAGGGTATCCGTTGTCCTCCTTCAGCAATCACGTGTCGGCGGTACCAAACCACCAAGTCGGCCGGGCAACTTCTTTAGCCTTTCGGCAAACCGTCGCAATGTTTGGGCCATTGGGGTATGAACTCGATCTCTTTCACTTGTCTGAAGCTGAAAAGCAGGCGATCAAATCCCAAATCGTTTTTTATAAAAAGCAGCGGCAATTGCTGACCTTTGGTACTTTTTATCAGCTGCAGCAGTTGGAACATGCCAATGAAAAAACTTGGGCGGTGTATGATCCGCAAAATGAAGAAGCATTGGTTGCTTTCTTTCGCGTGTTGGCACAAGCCAATCCGACGGCGGAAGACTTTTTGCCCGCAGCCTTTCTCGATGGCCAACAGGTGTATCAGGTCAATGGCGAACCCGTCTCTGGTCAGCTGTTAAGGCAATTAGGGTTGCGTAAACCCTATCAGTTTAATGCCGTCAACCATGGAACGGCGCAAGTCACTGGCGATTTTCAATCATTTGTATACCATTTACATGCCAAAAAAGGAGCAGAATGATGAGCAATCAATTGTTTGATCAGCAGTTTATGCATGGCGGGGATTACAACCCCGATCAATGGCTGGCTTATCCAGAAATCTTGCAAAAGGATCTTGCTTATATGCAGCAAGCCCATGTCAACACCGTCACATTAGGGGTGTTTGCTTGGAGTGCCTTAGAGCCGCAAGAAGGCGTTTATCAGTTTGACTGGTTGGATCGTGTGTTTGATAAGATCCATGGCATCGGCGGCAAAGTCATTTTAGCCACTCCTAGCGGTGGGCGTCCGCAATGGTTGAGCCAAAAGTATCCCGAAGTCAATCGGACCAACGCCCAAGGGCAAAAACATACCCATGGGTTTCGCCACAATCATTGTTACTCTTCACCGATCTATCGGGAAAAGGTAACGCAAATCAATCAGCAGTTGGCAAAACGTTACGGCAAGCATCCGGCATTAGCCATGTGGCATATCTCCAATGAGTACTCTGGGGAATGCTTTTGCTCCTATTGTCAAGAAAACTGGCGCAGTTGGCTGCAAAAGAAATATGGTGATTTAGCCACGTTGAATCATGCCTGGTGGACTTCTTTTTGGAGTGGTACGTACTCCGATTGGTCGCAGGTTTTACCGCCTTCGCCTCTAGGAGAACACAAAGTGCATGGCATGGATCTTGATTGGAAACGATTTGTTACAGATAGGACGATCGATTTTTATTTGCATGAATGTACGCCGATTCGCCAACTGACACCGGACATTCCTGTGACGACGAATTTTATGGCGGAAGGACATGCTACCCAAGACTTTATTCCTTTGGAAGGCATTGACTACAGCAAGTTTGCTCGTCATGTGGACATCGTTAGCTGGGATAGTTACCCTGATTGGAACAACAACTTTGAATCTTTGACAGCGACAGCAATGAAATCTGCCTATGTGCATGACCAGTACTGGTCTTTGAAGAAACAGCCCTTTTTAGTGATGGAATGCACGCCGAGTTTTGTTAACTGGCATTCCTTCAATAAAGCGAAAAAGCCTGGTGTCCATCAGTTGAGTGCCATGCAGCAGATCGCTCACGGCTCAGATAGTACCTTGTATTTTCAATGGCGCCAATCCCGCGGCAATTCAGAAAAATTCCATGGGGCAGTCGTGGGACATGATGATTCCACGGAGAATAGGGTCTTCAAAGAAGTTGCGGCTTACGGCAAGCGCTTGGAAAAAATCAAAGAGATTCAAGGAACCACAAGAAAAAAAGCAGTGGCGATCCTTTTTGACTGGGAAAGCAACTGGGCATTGAAGCGAGGCGGCGGGTTTGGTCGACCAACCAGACGGTATCCGCAAACGTTGCAGGAGCATTATCGTTATTTCTGGGAACAAGACATCGCTGTCGATATTTTGACGCCAGAGCAAGATTTTTCTGACTATCGGTTGGTGATCGCTCCGATGCTTTACTTGATGACCTCGGAGACGATGGCAAAACTTTGCCAGTACACGGAAGCTGGTGGTACCTTGATTTCCAGTTACTTTAGCGGCATGGTCAATGAAACCGACCTGTTGTATCTGGGGGGCTTGCCACAGCCGTTGCGAGGGTTATTAGGCATCAACGTGCTGGAGCTGGAAACTCTTTTTGACACTGAACACAATCAAGTGGTTTTTCAAGGACAGCCCTTTGAAACACGGGACTATTCTGCAATCATCGAAGCCGAAACAGCGGAGGTACTAGGGGTGTATCAAGCGGATTTTTACCAAGGAACACCTGCGATCACCAAACATACCTTTGGTGCAGGCACCGCCTACTATCTGGCGGCTCGCACCAACTATGACTTTTTCGAACAGTTTTATGCCTCTTTGGTCCGTGAGCTGTCCTTGGCAGAGGAAAGGATCGCGCATGCCAATCCTGCAGTCTCGATCCAAGGCAGGATCAGTCCAGAACGAACGTACTTTTTCATCATGAATTTTTCTGAGAAAGAGCAGACACTACACTTGATCAAAGAAGTCGTTGATTTAGAGACCAATCAAGCAGTTCCTCCAACAGCAACCTTGGCGCCGTATGAAGTGCGAGTGGTTTATTTTAACAATTAACTGACCATTGGAAAAAACGTCCCTTTCGACAAATACAGAAAGGGACGTTTTTTTGGTGAATGGTTTATAAGAAATCATTCGGGATCAGATGCTTGGTGCTTTTTCATCCATTGAGGCAATGCGGCACTGATTTGTGTCGGCAACACGACATAGTGCTCTTTTGCCAAGTCTTCGCCAATCAGGCTATGGAGATAGACAGCCGCTTGGATCGTTTCCTCTGTTTTTTCAAACTGTGCCAAAAAGCTGGTGATCATGCCTGCCAGCGTATCCCCCATGCCGCCGGTCGCCATTGCGGGTGTTCCTAGGGGATTTTGGGCGATGCTGCTACCGTAAATTTGCGTGCGATGGCTTTTTAAGACCACCAGACTTCCGAGTTTTTGTTGGGCTTGCTGATTGTTTTCTTCGGTCTGGTCGGCAATTGCCAGTCCGCTGAGCCGTTGCCATTCCATCTGATGCGGCGTGAAGACGACTTGTTCAGGAAAGGGGATGATCAGCGGATATTTGGCAGCCAAATTGATCGCCGAACCATCGATCACCAACCATTGGTGTTCTTTTTGGGCAGAAACGATCCGCTGCAGCAGATCAAAATTGCTTTTTCCTTCTCCTAATCCGGGACCAATCAGTAGGACGTCCGCCGATTCGGTGACCGTATCGATCAGTTCTGTTTGCTGCCAATCGACAAACATCGCTTCAGGCAAGCGGGCGTGCAGGGCGGTTCGGTTGACGCCATCGGAGATCACAGTGGTCAAACCAGTTCCCCCATATACACAGGCTTGCGCCGCCATTAAGATCGCCCCACCGAATTGGCGGTTGCCCCCTACTAAAACGGCCCGGCCAAAGGTACCTTTGTGGCTTTTTGTCGGGCGCTGTTGGATCACTTTGGATAAAATCGCAGAATCAAGTTGCTCCATGCAATGACTCCTTTCGTTAATCAAAATCGAGTTATATTTATTATACCTGTTTCCTAGAAATTTCATAGAAAAGACCCATGGAAAAAGGCGCAATTTTTTTTCCTTTTTTGGTTTAAGAGTGTTATCATAAATAGCGAGAACAGAAATGGAGGGAACACTATGACAATCGATTGGAAAAAAGAGGTCGAAGCCCGCAAAGACGATTTGCTGAACGACTTGATTGATCTATTGAAAGTGAAAAGTGAAAGAGAAGATGATAAAGTGACTGCGGACGCGCCATTTGGTCCTGGACCTCGTGATGCGTTGCTACACATGCTAGCTTATGGCGAACGTGATGGCTTCACAGTCAAAAACGTCGATAATTACGCTGGTCACATCGAATTTGGTGAAGGAGACGAAACATTAGGGATCTTCGGTCACATGGATGTTGTTCCTGCAGGTGACGGCTGGTCAACCGATCCTTATGATCCAGTCATCAATGACAACAAAATCTATGCTCGTGGTTCTTCTGATGATAAAGGTCCTTCAATGGCCGCCTATTATGGGATGAAAATCATTAAAGAATTGGGCTTGCCATTATCGAAAAAAATCCGTTTTGTCGTTGGTTCTGATGAAGAAAGCGGCTGGGCAGATATGGATTACTACTTTGAGCATGAAGAAAAGCCTGATTTTGGCTTCTCGCCAGATGCCAATTTCCCAATCATCAATGGAGAAAAAGGAAATGTGACATTAGGGATCCATTTCCAAGGCAACAATGAAGGAGACTTCACGCTACAAAGTTTCACTGCTGGCTTGCGAGAAAATATGGTACCAGGAACGGCAACGGCAAGCTTCATTGCTCCATCAACAGAAGAAGCATTAGCGATCGAAAAAGCCTTTTTCGATTACGTTGAAGCCAATCCAGTGACGGGCACAATTGAAACAGAAAATGAACAAGTGACGATCGAATTAGTCGGTAAAGGTGCCCATGGTGCCAGCCCACAATCAGGAATCAATGCGGGAACCTTCTTAGCTGTCTTCTTAGATAACTATGCCTTTGGCGGCGGCGCAAAACAATTCATCCATGCAGCAGCAGCCTATGTCCATGAAGATTTCTACGGTGAAAAATTAGGTGTGGCGTACGAAGACGAAAAAATGGGTAAATTAACTATGAATGCTGGCTTGTTTGCTTTTAAAGCGAACCAAGCAGGAACGCAAGCAGACAACTTTATCGCCTTGAACTTCCGTTATCCTAAAGGTGTAACTGCGGAAGGACTTGAAATCGGTGTGGAACGCACCGTCGGTATGGAAGGGGCCACCGTTACTCGCAATGACCGCAACATGGAACCTCACTACGTGCCAGCAGATGATCCATTGGTAGAAACTTTATTGGCGGTTTATGAAGAACATACCGGCGAAAAAGGCTTTGAACAAATCATCGGCGGCGGCACATACGGCCGTCTATTGAAACGCGGCGTTGCCTATGGCGCAATGTTCCCAGGCTATGTTGACACCATGCACCAAGCCAATGAATTCATGAGCTTGGATGACCTATTCAACGCAGCGGTGATCTATGCAGATGCTATCTACCGTTTGGCGAAATAAAGAGACATTGATACCGTCTATTCTTTTTTTAGCTGAGTCGATTTATTAATACTTAGATGAATAGAGGTAATAAAGGAATAGCAGTACGACTGATTGTTTCAATCATTGTCATACTGCTATTTTATTACTTTGGGAAATAAATATTTTATTTTCGTTGGGTTATTTTATTATTGACATCAAATCATCCGAATGATTTACTTTTTGTAAGGAGTTGAAAAGTGATGCCTGATTTGGTGAAATTTATTTTGGTCATTCTGGCGATTTGGGTGGTTTATCAAGTATTTACGACGGTTTTATTTACCCTTTCTCAAAAAGCAGTTGCCAAACAAATCAAAAGCGGGAAGATGTCTGATCAGCAGTTGGCGAATTTGTACCACGCTGTAGCACGAGCAAATCAAGGAAGCAATTTCCAAGCGATTTTCTCTTATGGGCTCTTTTACCGCAGTCATGCAAAGCAAAGTGATGCGGTTTATGAACTGTATCGCGCGGAAATGGCGAAAAGAAATCTGCTGTAACCAACTGTGAAGCAACTGTTTTCGAGAAAATTGCTCGAAGTAGCAAAAAAGCCCAGGTCCTGTACAACAAGTGCAGAACCTAGGCTTTTTTTGTATTTACTGGGCAGCAAGCTGTGACAGATAAACACAGCTCTTTGCTTCAGCTATTTCTTGTCTTTGTTGCTTTTTTGATCCATACCGGCACCGATCGCTACACCTAGTGCGATGCCTAAACCCATGCCTAATGCCAGGTTGTCAAAAAACAGCATCCCAAATGCAGCACCTAAGGCCATTCCGACACCGATCCCCAATCCCATATTGTTAGAAGCGGCTTCTTTTTCTTCAGACGTTTGCGGCGGTTTTTTCGTCATTGTGAAAAACCCCTTTCTTTTTAGTATAGAGGGGTTTTGTTTTGATGACAAACATTCGAACTGCTACCCATGATTTTCATCAGGAGAGAGCATCCGCTTATCTAAGCAAACGTATCGAACCATTTGTCTATCTTCCACCGGGTAAATAGTTACGCTCGGGGTTGTAGCGGCGAATGATCTTATTTTCAGCAAGTACGTGCTCATAATAATAAACAGGCGCATCCTTAGTCTCTAGTCGAAAAACAAAGACGAGCGGAACCTTTAAGACGGAATAGCGCGCGGGGATCGCAATATATGATTTTTGATTGCGCTCCATCGTCAATGCGAATTCATCAAACAAAAGCGCCACTGGTGTGGGAAAGTTTACCAATTCATAATAGTGTTTTTCAAATGCATAGGTTTCTTGTTTTGCATAAGCGATTTTTGCAGCTGGCATACGCATTCACCTCACTTGAATTATACGAACGTTTGTTCTGTTTGTAAAGTGGAAAATCGCCAGACGAGGAAAAAGGGGGTGCGTTCTCTATGAAAAAGATGTTTTGCTAACAAGAAATTTGCTACACTAGAGGAAAGAAGGAATCAAAAAGGAGCAGATACCATGGATTATGAACGCTTTGCACGATTACAGGCACGCTTTACCGATGAAAAACTGCTGACCAATGAAGGGTTCTATCGGTTGCGCTTGTCAGGGAAGGCGCAGTTCGAACTAGCCTTTATCAAAACTGGACCTTGTGGCGAGTCTGTCTACCAGCCGCTGATCAAGGGCACTTTTTCTGAAAAAGAAGCAATCCCTACCTATTTGCTGGATCTTGCGGCGCAACCTATGACGCAAATCAGTCAGCGAACCTCCGAAAATGCAGTCGTGTTAGATAAAGCATTCGTAGAATTAATGGAAAAATGTGAGCAGGCAGTTGCCGTCAACGAAACCGCACAAGAAGCCGCACGTTAATTAGCGCGACAAAGATACAAGAGCCGCCTGAACCTGATTTTTTACACCAAGCAAAAAAACGATCCTGACAAGATTCCTTGCCAAAGATCGTTTTTTATTTTCCCGTGGTGATTAGTGTCCTCATTCGCCGAAGTGGTCTGAGAAGCCTTGTTGCTTCATAAAGGCAGCGACATCTGGACGTCGCGGTTCACGGAAAAATTCCGTCATTTTCGTTTGCCAATTGGTTTGCTGTTGATTGCTGCTGCGCTGTGCATAATAGGCTTCCGTCGTTTGGTTGTACTGGGCTGTTTGCTCCTGCGTCAGCGGTTGATACTGATCGACACTTACGATCGCTTCTTGAGGCAAGCGGACTTTCGGCTCATTTCTATGTTGCGGATAACCGATCGTCAAGCCGAATAACGGAAACGTCAATTTTGGTAAGCCGACAAGTTCTGCGATACGAGGCAAATCATTGCGGATGCCGCCGATGTAGCAAATTCCTAAGTCTTGTGCTTCAGCATATGCTACCATATTTTGGGCAGCGATCGTCGTATCAACGACAGACACAATAAACGGTTCCATCGTGGTTAAGTGGGTATCCGGCAACCCTGCTTGGGTCAGCAGCTGCTGATGCTTATGTAAGTCGGCGACAAAAAGATAGAAGACCCCCGTTCGAGTGATGTAATTTGGGGCACCGGCAATTTTTTCGATGGCAGCCAGTTTTTCAGGATCACTGACCTCAATGATAGAATAAGCTTGAACAAAGTTCGAACTGGAACCACTTTGGGCAACCGTCACTAATTTTTGCTTGAGTTCCTTTGATAGTGGCCGGGGTTGAAAATCTCTGACAGAGCTGTGGCGGGTAAAAGTATCAAAAAGATCCATCGTTTTTCCTCCTGTAACGTACAAATTTCTTTCTTCTTTAGTGTAACAGAAAAAAAGGAATGGGAACAAAAAGAATGTTTTCAAAAAATTTTCAAATTGATGTTTTATAGTTGCCAAGAACAACAGTTTCCGTTATGATAATGATACATTCTTATTATTATTCCTTAGGGGAGTAACCGGTGGCGCAAGCTGCGATAATATCAACAGTAAGTAAGCTGGCGACAGCTTTCTGGTATTATTTGAAATGGTGAGACCTAAGACAAGCGTATACTTGTCTTAGGTCTCTTTTTTTCTAGCAGAGTGCCTAAGGAAAATAAAATTAAAAGGGGCAAAAAAATTGGCGAAAGAAATGTATCAAAAAGAAATCTCGGAAATTATGGCAGAGGTCCAGAGCAGTCCAGAGGGGTTGACGCAGCAAGAGGCAGCCAAGCGGTTAGAAAATGGCCTGAACCAGCTGAAGGAAGCACCTAAGAAATCAAGCTTTGCCTTATTCTTAGATACCTTCAAAGATGCGATGGTGATCGTCTTGCTGATCGTGGCAATCATCCAAATGGTTATGGGTGCCCACGTTGAGTCGATCGTTATCTTTGCAGTACTCTTGTTGAATTCCGTCGTCAGTGTGATTCAAACGAAAAAAGCCGAAGGGTCGTTAGACGCTTTGAAAAGCTTGTCGGCACCGGATGCTAACGTCATTCGGGATGGCAAAGAACAAAGTGTGCTGGCGAAAGAATTGGTTGTCGGCGATATCGTTATTTTAGAAGCTGGGGACTATGTACCAGCAGATGGTCGATTGATTGAAGAGGGTTCTTTGAAGGTCGATGAAGGAATGCTGACTGGGGAATCAACGCCAGCGGAAAAAGAATTAGGTGTGATCGATCGTACCGCACCGATCGGCGACCGTGACAACATGGTCTTCAGTGGAACGATCGTCACTTATGGGCGTGGTCGGTTTATCGTAACCGCGACTGGTAATGTGACGGAAATCGGTCAAGTGGCTGGCTTATTGGAAAGTACGGTTGAACACAAAACGCCATTGCAACGAGGATTGGACAGCTTCAGTAAAAAACTGAGCTTGGCGATCTTGGTCCTTTCATTGATTATTTTAGGGGTTCAAGTAGCACGGTTGTTCTTAGGTGACGGAACAGGTGATATGACGGAAGACTTAGTCAACGCCTTTATGTTTGCGGTAGCCGTAGCCGTAGCAGCGATTCCAGAAGCATTGCAATCGATCGTGACGATCGTCCTTTCGATCGGAACAAAACAAATGGCGAAGCGTCATGCCATCATTCGAAAACTACCGGCGGTTGAAACATTGGGTTCAACGAGTATCGTTTGTACAGATAAGACAGGGACCTTGACCCAAAACAAAATGACCGTTGTTGACTACTATTTACCAAATGGACAAACGGGCACGTTCCCCGATGAGCCAACTACCTGGACATTGCCTGAAAAACGCTTGGTAGAAATCAGTGTCTTGGCAAATGATGCTGCCATCAGTGAAGATGGGGCGAAGCTAGGAGACCCTACTGAAATTGCTTTTCTGGATTACAGTGAGAAACTAAATCAGCCATATCGGGCGATTCGTCAACAGTTTCCTCGTTTACAAGAATTGCCTTTCGATTCTGATCGTAAATTGATGTCCACCTTACATGAGATCGATGGCGAACATTTGTTGTTGACCAAAGGTGGTCCAGACATCGTCTTTGGCCGCAGTAACAAAGTCTTGATCGATGATCAAGTCGTGCCTTTAACAGATGAAATCAGAAATAAATTGCAGCATCAAAACGAAGAATTCTCAAAACGGGCATTACGGGTCTTGGCGTTTGCTTACCGTCCATTGACCGATGCCCAATCACGAGAATTGACACTTGAGGATGAAAACGAGCTGATTTTGGTTGGTTTGATGGCAATGATCGATCCTCCTCGTAAAGAAGTCAAACAAGCCGTAGCAGATGCCAAATCTGCCGGTATCAAAACAGTGATGATCACAGGGGACCACAAAACGACAGCCGTGGCGATCGCACAAGAGATCGGTATTTCAGCTGAGGGCGACTTAGCCTTGACTGGTACGGAATTGGATTCTCTTTCTGAAACCGAACTAGCGGATCAATTAGACAAAATCACGGTTTATGCTCGTGTTTCGCCGGAAAACAAAATCCGTATCGTGCGGGCTTGGCAAGACAAAGGCAAGATCTCTGCCATGACCGGAGATGGAGTCAATGATGCACCCGCCTTGAAACAAGCGGATATCGGGATCGCAATGGGAACCGGAACGGACGTTGCCAAAGATGCAGCGGCGATGGTCTTGACGGATGATAACTTTGCCTCGATCATTCGTGCCGTAGAAGTTGGCCGAAACGTCTTTGACAACATCAAAAAAGCCATTTCGTATTTGTTTGCTGGAAACTTAGGTGCGATCATTGCGATCGTCTTTGCCTTAGTGATGGGTTGGGACAATCCATTTACTGCCTTGCAGCTACTCTTTATCAACTTAGTCAACGACTCATTACCAGCAATTGCTCTGGGAATGGAAAAAGCCGAACCAACCATCATGCAACGTCAGCCTAGAGATCCAAATGCAGGTATCTTCACTGGAAAAACTTTGATCTCAGTAACGTATCGCGGTATTTTGATTGCCGCTGTCGTGATTTTGGCACAATGGTTAGGGATGAGCCAATCACCTGAGTTAGGTGTAGCGATGGCCTTCTCAACACTTATCTGGAGCCGGACATTGCAAACATTGCCAGCACGCTCAAATACCGAGACTGCTTGGCAAGCTGGCCTTTTTGCCAATAAAATGGTGTGGTTGGCGATCGTCGTTTGTGGTGGACTATACAGCATTACCTTGATTCCTGGCATCCGTGAAGTCTTTGCGATTCCAGCAACCTTCACTTTAGGACATGTCGGTCTATGTATCGCAATGGCTGCTGTGGCAGTTGTTTTGATGGAAATCACAAAACTGATTATTATTGCCGTTCAAAAACGTCAAGGAAACGCCTAAAGCAAAAAACGTATCGATCCTTTGATCGATACGTTTTTTTGTCGTTTCTCCTCACTGCTTAGTTGATTTTTTTCAGCTGACTGATTTGGGCAGCGACTTGCTTCAAGAAGGCTTCTTGACCAGCCGGCTGTTCTTGGCTGTAAAGGTAGGCTTCGTATTGCTGCGTCAAGCGGATAAAATCACCATGAAACAGTGGATAGAAGGCTTCGAGTCGTTGGGCATAATCAATCAACGGCTCCGCCTCGTTACGGTACAAAACTTTCGTCGTTTGCCTTAAAAACAAAGGATAGGCAGCAACTAGTGGCTGTTTGTTAAAGCGGCAGATCAACCATAAATGAATACGGAAAAACGAATGGCGGAAATAGAAAAGCAGGCCAAGTCCTAGGAGAGCTAAGCCTCCAAAGAAGCCATTACGCAGCGTTTGTTTCAGCTCCTCAGTCAACCAAACATCATCGGTAACCGCGGCTGTTGCAGAACTGCTGGTCGTGGTTTCACTACTTTCTGTTTCCGTGCTGCTCGTTGGTGTTGTCTCGCTGCTAGCGGTCGGCGTTTCTTCGGAGCTAGTAGATTCTTGCGTCAACACGGGACGATCTGGATTTTGGAAACTAGGTGTCGGTTCAAAAGGCACCCAGCCGTATCCGTCAAAGTAGACTTCCACCCATGAGTGGGCATTCAAGTTACGGACAGTATAAGTAGTGATGCCGTTTTCTGTCACGGGGGATCCAGGAGAAAAGCCTTTAGCCCAGCGAGCAGGGATCTCTAAACTCCGTAGTAGAACGACCATTGCCGTGGAAAAATTGTCGCAGTAGCCGACTTGTGATTCAAATAAAAATTGATCAACGTAATCTTGCTCTTCTGCAGGCACGACGGCATCGGTCTTGGAATAGCGAAATACTAGCGGATCTTTCAAATAGCTTTCAATTGCGGTGACTCGGTCAAACAGACTGTTGCTGTCAGTGGTGATCTCAGCGGCGAGATCTCGTACCCGCTGCGGCAAAGAATCGGGTAATTGGATATAATCGATCGGAGAATCCGGATAGATCAAAGGCAGATTTTGAAGATTTTCTGCGGAAAAATCTGGATGGTCCCAATCGAGGGTCAAGGCCGTGTCTGGTAGCGAATCAATCAAATCGACCCGTTGAATAGCGTCGCTGATTTGAAAGCCACGTGCGCCGCTTTCAAGGGATAACCTACTGCGGCCATAGGGCAATGGCACATAGTCTCCATGGTTTTGGAATTGGATCCGCACTTGTTCATTCTCAGGATAGGTTTGTTGATAGCTCTGGTCAGCGATGGTGACATCGTCTGCTTCCAAGCGAACGTCTTCGCGGCTCGTACTGATCCAGCCTTTACCAGAATAAAAGTCTTTGCTTTCCACCCGCCAGTAATGCGGGGTTTCTTGTTGCGCTTCAAATAAAATCGTCGCATCATCAAGTAGTGGTCCGCCTAATTGACGATCATTTTCACTGAAACCCGTGCGAGAACCAGTGGGGGTGCCATGTTCTTCAATAAATTGATAAAAACCCAGCTGATTCAGATTTGTCCGTATAGGCGTGGAACGGGCTGCCAACTGATCCCGCACGCTCGTTTGCGGCAAGTAGACAGCAGTGACGGCTAAGCCACCAATCAATAGCATCACACCAAACCAAGGGGCGATCGTTTGACTGGATCGAAAGGTGCTGCGCTGGATCAGTGAAGAAGCCAGTGCGCAAAGAAAAATACCAATCAAATGCCACGTCAAGTCAAATTGATTAAAAATCACGACTGTCAGCAAGTAGCCGATCATGGTGGCGTAAATCAAGAAAAAGCGCTGATAAGCAATCGGCAAGATCGCTAAAAACAAGACCCAACTAACGATCAATGTCACCGCCGCCAGTTCGGTGATATAGCCGACTTCACCACTGAGGATCTCTTGAAAGGCACGGTGCAGGTCTAGCCAAAAACGCAGTAGCCAATCAAAAGAAAAGGCAGTCCCATAAGGAAAGATCCGATACAAGACGATCAGCCAAGCGGCTGCCAGCAAAGGCAAACTGTAACGGACTTTCGGCACGATGGTCAAAATCAAACAGACACTAAAGGCATAAGTTAAAAGGGTGAACTGATTGCCAAGGTCATAAACTGCGATAAACGGCAAGATCACCAGTGATAGACTGAGAAAGGTCAAAAGACCAATCAGTGCTTTCTTAATAAATCTCATCCTACCACCTCCTCAAGTTCATTCAACTGCCTCATTAAATCAGCGTAGGTAAACACTTGGCAGCTGTTTTTTGCTTCCAACTGACTGAGGTAGTTTTCCAGTTGTGGGGTGAAAACCGGGGTAATGAAGATAAGATGGCTGCCAGTCAAGAGCGGTACTCCTTCAGGAACTTTCTCGAAGGGAAGGATCTGGGCATAGGCAGCGGCATCCGTTTGGTAAGGGGAAGTCAATCCGTCACCAATCAAGAGCGGCTGAAAAAGTCGTTGATTTTGTGAGAAATGGTGGATCGAATAAAACAGTGTCAAGGTCTCTTCAAAAGCAGGATGATCTTCTCCCCAAAAGAGCAGAAAGATGTCTTGTTCTTCTTCGTATTCTCGTTCGCGATAGATCAATTCCTGTTGTTTGCTGGATAATTTCCAATCGATATTTTTTAATGAATCCCCTAACTGGTATTGACGGAACTGTCGAATAGAAAAATTGGGTTCCCCGTGGGTTTGGCTGCGGACTTGCTGTTTAAAAAATGGCAATAGGGCAACGGCTTCTAGCTTCAATTTCGGTAGGATCAAAATCGATTGTTTCGCACCTGCAGCGTAGCTTTTTTCAAAAAAGCCAAAGAGATCATGGCTGTACAATTGAACGGGCAATTCTTCATAGCTGCCGCGCTCCTTTGGGGTCCAAGGCAGATGGAGCCGAATCAGATTGCCTCGATAAAAGGCGCTGTGATGACTATTCTTGAAACGATCGTCAAACTGCAAGGTGAAATCGACCAGCGGCAGCAGCGTCGGGCGATACTTGAAGACTTGCAGCGGTAAGGTGATCGCTGTCTGTGTTTCAGCTTGGATCGATTCTTCTAAAACGATTTGGACCTTCTTGAGGGAGGGCAGCAAGAATACTGCGTCAAGCAACAATAACAGAGTCAGTAAAAACCAGAGGCTCCAACCGGCATTATTATTAAAGATCACACAGTAAGCCAGCAGCAAAAAATAGGCAGCGCTAAACAACAGGAGGCGCAGCACGCGTTCAAGCTTTTTTTTCTTCATCGCTATTTCCTCGTAGGGACAGGCACCCGTTGGATCATCTGTTTCATCAAATCTGAAAGGGTCTCCGCGCTAGCATGAACGCCGCCTTTCAGTAATAAACGATGACCGAAGACTGCTGGTAAAATTCGCTGTAAGTCTTGCGGCGTGACAAAGGTCCGTCCTTCCGTCAACGCTAACGCTTTTGCCCCTTTTAAGAAGGCGATCCCACCACGAGGACTGATACCAAGGTCAATGGCATTATGCTGGCGGCTCGCTTGAACCAGCTGCAATGCGTAACGGGCGACCCGCTCATCGACATACACGTCGTCCACCATCGCTTTCAAAGCGGTCACTTCATCAGCATGTAAAATGGTTTGGATCTGATCCAAGCTTTGCTGTCGTTTTCCAGTCAAGAGGGCGAGCTCATCTTGAAAATCTGGGTAACCGATATGCAGGCGGAACAAAAAACGATCCAATTGGGCTTCAGGCAAAGGATACGTTCCTTCATATTCGATTGGGTTTTGGGTAGCTAACACAAAAAAGTGGGGACTCAATGGGTACGTTTGATTGTCGATGGTGACATGATTTTCTGACATGGCTTCTAAGAGCGAGGCTTGCGTCCTTGGTGTGGTTCGGTTGATCTCATCTGCCAAGAGGACGGAGGTGAAGATCGGGCCGGGACGAAACTCGAACTGGTGGCTTTGGGAATTAAAAATCGACACACCTAACACATCGTTAGGCAAAAGGTCTGGGGTAAACTGTACCCGTTTGTAGTCACTTTGAATGGCTTTGGCTAATGATTTGACCAACATCGTTTTCCCAACACCGGGGATATCTTCGAATAAAACGTGTCCACCAGCAAGCAGCGCAGCCACGGTAAATTGGATCACATCTCGTTTGCCTAAAATCACTTTTTCCACTTCTGCGATCAAGGCATCAATTTTTTGTAATTCAGCGGTCATGAAACAACCTCCTTGCGTTCTTTTCTTCTATTGTAACGGTTTTCTAGGACTGTCGCAATTTTCGTGTAACAATTAAAGAAAATTTCAAGAATATTCAAAAAAAGGAAAATCCTGCCTGCGGGTTTGCGGAAGAAAAGCAAAAAACTTCCGAAGCGGTTCGTCGGAAGTTTGCGTTTGATAGAAAAGAAGCGACTAGAAGATGTGGTGTAAGAGGTCAGCGGCGATCTGGTCCGCCTGCCGTAAATTCCAAGCATCGGTTCCTGGCTGAGCAGTGGCAGCCGTCAGCCAGTGGATGCCTTCTGTGGGAATCCCGAAACAATAGAGGGCAGTGTAGGGGCGTTCATCTGGTCCAAGGACCTGATTGGTCTCAGGATCGATGGCGATAGCACCCGTCTCAAAAGGCACCTCATTGGGTATCGTCAACCGGTGCGGGTGAATGATCCGATCGTTTAGCAGTTGCCGCAACAAGGAATTGTTGGTTCGACGAATCGCTGTCGATGGAATGCGAGCCTCAATTAGTTGCGTCGCGTGATAGCGTGTGTCGGGAAATCGCTTTGAATACGTACAATAAGCCTCCTCGATCTCAACAGTCATGTCAGGACCTAGTAAGGTCACCACTCCGGCTTCCAACAAGGCGACCAGTTCCTGCAGTCGTTGAACCGGCGGACCGATCGATAAAAAGCTGTTAAAGGGAACGAAAGACTGCCAAAAGAGTGTTTTCAGGTCTTTTGCTGGCATTAGCTGATGATCGAGAACAAACCGAATCGGGTCACGCAGATCTTTGAAGACTTCCAAGGCACTGCTGATAGGTCCCGCTAGATTGCCTTTTTCGGCATCTTGGATTTGGGTACGTAATAGCGCAATGAAAAAGTCTTGCAAGGACTGCTGCTCTTTCTGAGCAAAGGGATCGGCTAGTTGGTGCCATGACCACCATTCCCTCTTAGGAAGCTGCCATTTTTTTAGCAAGTCTTCAGATCCTTCCGTGGCAACAAAGGCGGTGGTAAAAGCGTCAAGCTGATCTTTGTCAAGCCGCTGTTTTTCTAAAAGCAGCGTCTGATAATAGACGAGTTCTGCCTCTTTCTTTAAATAGAAGAGCAGTGTCTTGCCAGCAACCGTTTTGGCTGCTTGCCAAGCAGCTAGGCGTTCAGGGGTCAAAAAAACGGGCTTTCGCTGCTGCGTTGGTGTTTTTTGATTGCGGCCACGAGGATGATACGGGACACCCCGACGAGAACCGGCGATGATTTGCGGTTCTTCACCAGAAGGTTGATAGACGAGGGATTCATTGACTTTGATGAAGGTTCCGCCCCGACCACTGGTCAAGCGGGTGACGTAATCGTAAAAGGCAAGTCCTAGTCCCCGTAAAATCACAGGTTCGCCAGCTTTCACAGCCGTTAGATCCGTATCTGCCGCATTGGCTGGCGGTGCATAAAACCAGCCATTATTTTCTGCGGCAGCCGCCAATTGTTGTTCCCCTGATGACAGTTGGGCTTGTGAATGTCCTGTAGCTAAGACGACGGCATCAACAAGGAATGTTTGGTGAGCCGTCGTCAACTGGTAGCGATTTTTGGAAAGAGGGGTCAAAGAGCTGACACTATCTGACAGATGGTTGACGGTAATGGATTCAGGTAGCTCTATTAACAACTGCTGATAAAACCACTGTTGATAGAGTCCATATAACGCCCGCGAGCAATGCCCGTTAGGATCAAGTGAATCAAGTGCTGTGCATTCCGCAACGAGCTCAGGGGCATGGATGGCTGCGAAATGTTTCCCTTCTGTCACTGCCCATTCGTACAAGGTAGGTCCTTTGACCACGGGGCCGCCGGTGCTTAATGTGTCATCCGTGAAAAGGGTGACTTGGCTGGTCACAGAATTCAATAGCAAATCTGCCGATTGGTCCGTGCGCCAAACTGCCCCAGGAAGAAAAGGATCAAACAGCAGCAAGTCGATGGCTTGTTTGTTTTGTTTGCTATGAGCAATCAGCCGTTCTGAAAGTGAAAGTCCACGAGGACCAGCACCAATGATCGCTATTTTCATATCACACCACCTCAATTATTCTATGGTCTTTGTGTCATCAACGGGCTAAGTCAAAAGGTGTCTTGCGGAAAATCAGCCAGTGCATGCCTAGCACCATGGCTTCCTCGATAGCATCGATATAATGGAAAGCGGGCTGATTGGGTTGTTGCTGCAGCAATGGATTTTTTTGGATCGCGTCTAGGAGATCGGTTTTTACTGCATCACTGCTGGCTAAAATGATACAGTGGGGGGCAAAAGCTGCATTGTAAAATGGCAGTATGCTTGTCAGGCGCTGGACCAAAGCCGTGCGGTCTTGCGGTGCACCTTGATCCAAGTAGCCGGGTAAAAATTTTGCCTCTCCCGCTAGGGCATCTTTTCCTTCTAAAAGCGCACCATTGACTAGGAGCGTGATACCGGGCATGCTTTTTTCAGGATTGTACATGCCAACGATGGTTTGCTGCAAGGAGATCTGTTGGGCGATGCAATAGCCGATCGTTAAAATATGGGCATCGTTTTGACAGTAGAAGGGCAGTGCAGTGACCTCTGCCACGAGGGCTGCCAGCTGCCAGCCGTTAAATTTTTCATACCAGCTGGAAGTCACGGTTCCTCCACTGATTTTTCCTGGTAAAAAGAGGGCGATCTGTTCCACAGAAGGAAATAATGCCAGCTCGTTCGTTACACATTCTTGAAAGCGATGAGGGGCAACATCAGGAAAGGGCTGGTCGTGTTTTGCCAAAACCTTCCCCTTGCGGTCGATCAGCATGGACCAAAGAGCCAAGGAGCCATCGTGATCGATAAAGCTAAGCAAAAGAGAATGACCTCGGTCTTGATTTAGCTGATAGGTCACTGCTGGTCGTCCTAGCTCTTTTTGCTCCAGCGGACCTTTCGTGATTTCCCCCTCTGTTAACAATTCTTTTAATAATGAGTTAGTGGTGACCATGCTGATGCCGGTTTTCTTCACTAAATCGGAGGCGAATAATGCCCCGTTTTGAAACAAAGTTTTTAAAACCAGCTGTTTGTTTTGCTGGCGAATGGTATGGGTGGTAGAAGCCATAAATGTTCTCCTTAATGAAGTGATTTAATTAAGTATACCGACGGGATGAAACGATGTAAAGTTTTTAAAAGACTGACTTGACGGAAAACTTGAAAATAAGTATACTTAATTAATAACGTTAATTAAGTGATTTGGAATGAAGAGGACACGAGGTAGAGGGGAAGAGAAACGTATGATCAAATTAGTCATCACAGATTTAGACGGTACATTTTTGAACAGCCAAGGCAGTTTTGATCGGCCTTATTATGAACAAGTCAGCCAACAAATGAAAGAAGCGGGTGTTGCTTTTGCTGCGTGTACCGGCAAACAGTGTGAACGAGTGGAAGAACTGTTTGGTGAAGCAGCAGCGGATGTTTGGATTCTTGGGGATAGCGCGACCCGCATCAAACATCAAGGAGAGTACATCTTTGAATCGCTGCTGCCAAACGAATTAGGGCGGCGGATCATTGCGAAGCTCGCTGCGATTGCGCAAGATCATGTGATCATCGCTTGTACACCGACTGCGGCGTACATTGCTGACACAACCAATGAAGCGGATGCGCAGAAAGTGCGTGGCTCTTATCGGGTGGTCAAAACGGTGGCGGATTATCAAACTATCACAGAAGATTTTGTGAAGCTTACTATTTTTGATCCCAAACTACGTTGTTTTGAGCATGTCCAACAGTTAAGCGAATTTACCAATGAAGCGTACATCGTGGCTTCGGAAGCCGCTTGGATCGATATCACCAATCAAGGCGTCCACAAAGGAACGACTGTGGCACACTTGCAAGAATTGCTGCACGTCACACCCGAGGAGACAATGGTTTTCGGCGATGGCTTGAACGATTTGGAGTTGATGGCAGCTGGCACGTTTAGTTTCGCCATGAGCAATGCCTTTGAGGAAGTCAAGGCAGCGGCAGCGTTTGTGACCAAATCAAACGATGAAAATGGCGTGCTGAAAACTATCGAACGTCTGTTACCGCTACAAATGAAACAATAAAAAAATCGCTCCCTGGCAGGGACAGCGTGCACTTTCAATTGACTGAAAGTAGACTGCTGCCTGTTGCTAAGGAGCGGTTTTTTCGTTATGCATGTGGTTGACTGACGCTATAAGGATAGGCATCGGCTGACCACTCTTTGCTGCGAGGGACGATAGCTAGCTGGAAGTTCAATGTACCACCGGCAGTCAATTCTTGGTGGGTGAAAAATAATCGCTCGAAGGGTTCTTCGTTCAATGTAATTTTATCCACGAAGAGCTGTTGCGGCGCATTGGGCGTGCTCTTGATCACTAAGTCTTTGCCTGAAGCAAGATGCAGTGTTGCTTGATCAAATAAGGGCATGCCAATGACATATTCGCCTGTCCCCGGTGTGACTGGATAAAAGCCCAAGGCATTGAAGATGTACCAACCAGCCATGCTGCCGTTGTCTTCATCGCCAGGAAAGCCTTTTGGTGAGTCATTGAAGCACTGTGTCAGTAGCTGCTTGATCAAGGGCTGTGCCATTTCTGGTTTGCCCAAATAGCTGAATAGATACGGATAGTGGAAGCTTGGCTGATTGGAGATCGCCAGCTGACCAAAATCGAGTGCGGCCATCTCACTCATTTCATGGATCTCGAACCCGTAGCCTTCTGTCGTATAGCGAGGTTCTTGATTGCACAAGTCAATCAGTTTTGCTTCAAAGGCCGCTTTGCCGCCGTGTGCAGTGATCAAGCCAGCGAAATCATGGTAAACAGCAAAACTACTTTGCCACGCACTGCCTTCTGCATAATCCAAGCCCCAGCGTGTGTCACTAAACTCTGGACGAAAAGCGCCATCTGGGTCTTTTGCCCGCATAAAGCCGGTCTCCTGATCGAAAATGTTGCGGTAATTTTGCGATTGCTGCTGATAATAGTCTGCTTGCTCGTCACCCAGCTGTTGCGCGACTTGTGAGATACAAAAATCACTGTAACAATAATCAAGGGTGTGATTGACCGATTCATGATGCGTCAATGGCACATACCCGTAAGTCAAATAGTCCGTCGTGCCGCGCCGACCATAATTGGGATTTTCACTTTGGACGGTGGCACCTTTTTTCATCGCTGCTAAAAATTCGGGCATCAAATCGGGACGGATACCTTTTACTGCGGCATCAGCGATCACGGCATCGATCAGCGTCCCGGGCATCAACCCCCGCTCATCAGGTGATAGCCATTTTGGTAAAAAGCCGCTTTCGCGATAACTGTTCAAAAAGCCTTCCAGCATGTCTTCCAATTGTTCGACAGCCAAGAGTGAAAAGAGCGGGTAGACAGTTTTATACGTATCCCAAAAGCCGTTGTTTGTGTAAAGTGGTCCTGGTTTGATCGCTTTTGCCAAGGTATCCCAGTGCACTTTGCGACCCTCTTGATCGATTTCGAAGAAGGTTTGAGGAAACAAGAATAAGCGATAAAAATTATGATAAAAAGTAGAAACTTGTGCTTGATCGTGATGCTCGATCTCGATTTTTTGCAAAAAATGATTCCATTGCTGTTGGACAGAAGCCAGATAATCGGCAGGAGCCCATTGCTGTTCCCGCTGCAAGTTCAAACAAGCTTGTTCGCGACTGAGAAACGAGGTTGCAAAACGGATCGTCTGTGTTTGGCAATCATCAAAGCGGAGAACGACGAAGGCTTCTTTGCCTGTCAAGGCACCTTCGATCGCCGTGATGGGTGTTTCAAAACGATAGACGAAATGGAAGGTGAAGCTTTCGTCTTCGCATCCTGAAAATACGATCAGTTGACCAGCCACTGTCTGTTCATCCAACTGTTCTAAGACATAGTCACCCGGCAGTGACAAGCCAAGACCCGGCTGATCCCCGCAGTTTTCAATAGACAGCACACCGCCATACATACTGGGAATCAAAGTCGTTGTTGTTAAATACCGCTGCGTCTTGATTTTAAGAAAGGCTGGATTAAAGGTGCTTTCTTCCGGACGATACGAGCTTTGCGCATGGAAAAGGGTATTTTCAGAAAGCGTGCCGTTTATCGGCAGCATCGTCAGATGGCTGAAATCACCCATCCAAGGGCTAGGCTGATGGGTGATGCGAAAGCCCTGAAAGGTTCGATCTTCTGGATGAAACCACCAACTGCCTCGTTGATTGCTGGTTTGCGGGGCAAAGTAGTTCATGCCAAAAGGAACCCCTGTATAAGGCAGGCAGTTGCCATGGGAAAAACTATATTGGTTGTCTGTTCCGTGTCGTGTGTCGATCATTGATACGTTCACTTGGTTCACTCCTTTAATTGGGTTGATTCTCTTTTGATCAAAGAAACAGCCACTAAATGGGTGGTCGTCTCCGTTGGTACTGGGGGTGCTGCCTTCGCAGCGTTGATTTTCTCAATCACTTGGTTTCCTGCCAAGCGCCCCATCTCCGCAAAATTCTGCCCGATGGTCGTTAGTGCTGGATCAACGAGGGCAGCGGCTTGGATATTATCGAAACCAACCAGGGAAATGTTGGCAGGGACGTGCAAATCTGCTTGACGCAGTGCACGCATCAATTCGATGGCGATCAAGTCATTTTCACAGACGGCTGCCGTGACCTGATGTTCTTCCAGGTAGGCAAGCGCATTTGCGATACTGGCAGTAGCGTCGTCTAGCTTGGTGCGAAAGGTTCTTTGGTTTTTTTTCAGCGCATCGATGTAACCTAGATAACGCTGACGGACGGATTGTGGATGGTGGGTATCACCAAAAATATAAGCGATCCGTTGATGCCCCAACGCAAGTAAATGCTCCGTAGCTAGTTGTCCACCTTGAAAGTTATCTGGCATGACCGCTGGAAAATCAAACTCATGCAGCTTTTTATCTAAGGTCACGATAGGAAAGTGTTTTTCAGCACATTCGAACAGCAAGTCATAGTAAGAAAACGTATTGCTGGCGTAATAGATCAGGCCGTCGAATTCTTGCATCAGCTCAGCTGCCGTCGTTTTTTCCAAATAATCCACTGGTGTCATCAAAAGTTCAAAGCCGTGTTCTTGCATCACGGGGTAAATGCCTTCGGTAAAGTTTCCTAAAGAGAGATCATTGGCAAAGGGCAAGACAAACAAAATTCGTCCAGTCGCTTTTTTTTCCTTCAATTCTCGGACAAAGCTGCCGCTGCCTTGCACGCGATAGATCAGCTGATTTTGTTCCAGTTCCGTCAAGGCTCTTTTAGAGGTGATCCGACTGACTTGGTATTGTTCAGATAGTTCTTTTTCAGTAGGGACACGACTGCCCGGAGCTAATCGCCCTTCAACGATGGCTTCGTGAAGCTCCGAGTAAATTTTTTTATATAATGGTTGTTTCATAAGAAAACCCCTTTTGATATATCATATTTGTTAGCATACCATAAACCGATAAAAATGAAAACCCTTTAATTATTTTGAAAAAGCGCTAGACATTCACATGATTCATGATATACTAGGTTCGTAAATTGATATATCAAATCAGGGAAGGTGATGGAATGGTTTATAAAGAAATACCAACTTCAGTAGCAACATTTATGGAAACGATTACGGATCTATGCGGAGAAACGCATGCCGATTGGGCGAAAAATTTTAATGCAGCTTTTGCCAATACACTATTAACGACGGTCAAGCGTCATGAGGATGGCACGACCTTTTTACTGACGGGGGATATTCCAGCCATGTGGCTGCGAGATTCCACTGCACAAGTTCGTCCGTATTTGGTGATCGCCAAAGAAGATGAAGACTTAGCAAGTATGATCAGCGGGTTGGTCAAGAAGCAATTCTACTATATTACGATCGATCCTTACGCAAATGCCTTTAACGAATCAGCCAATGGCGCTGGCCACCAAACAGACGATACAGAAATGAACGATTGGATCTGGGAACGCAAATATGAGATCGATTCTTTGTGTTATCCGATCCAACTGGCCTATCTGCTATATAAAAACACAGGCAGAACAGATCAGTTCAATGATGATTTTGTAACAGGCATCAAAAAAGCCTTGGAGGTGTTTGTAACAGAACAAAACCATGAGGAATCCCCGTATCGCTTTGAACGGGATACCTGGCGAAAAGAAGATACCTTGACTCATGACGGCAAAGGCGCGCCGGTGAAACCCGTTGGCTTGACTTGGTCAGGTTTTCGACCAAGTGATGATGCCTGCAAATACGGCTATTTGATTCCCTCCAATATGTTTGCGGTGGTGGTCTTAGGCTATATCCAAGAAATCTTTACGACGGTTTTAGAAGACACAGCGATCGTGGCACAAGCGAAAAAATTGCAAGCAGAGATCGAAGCAGGGATTAAAGCATACGGGTTGACCAAAAATCAAGCTGGCGAAGAAGTCTACGCGTATGAAGTGGATGGATTCGGCAATGGCACACTGATGGATGACAGCAACGTGCCGAATTTGATCGCCGCCCCTTACTTGGGGTATGGCAGTATGGAAGATCCCCTTTATCTTCAGACCCGTAAAACGTTGTTGAGCAGTGAAAATCCGTATTTCTATGAAGGCAAATACGCTAAAGGCATTGGCAGCTCTCATACGCCAGAAAATTATGTGTGGCCGATCGCCATGGCAATGGAAGGCATGACCACCACTGACAAAGAAGAAAAGAAACGAATTTTGGATCAGTTAGTGGCGACAGATGCGGGTACAAATTTGATGCATGAAGGGTTCGATGTCGATGATCCTTCGCAATACACGAGAGAATGGTTCTCTTGGGCGAACATGATGTTTTGTGAATTGGTCATGGATTATTTCGATATCCGAGTGGAAAAATAAGCAGCACGACCCACGACCGTTCGAGTGACACAAAAAGCAGTCCAACGACGCAAACAGCGAGGAGTAAAAATCAATGAAGAAACAAGTTTATATCATCTCTCACAGCCACTGGGATCGGGAATGGTACATGCCTTACGAACAGCATCACATGCGGCTAGTTGAATTGATGGATGATCTTTTAGAGTTAATTGAAAATGACCCTGAGTTCCACAGCTTCCATCTAGATGGGCAGACGATCATCTTGGATGACTATTTAGAAGTGCGACCTGAAAAACGCGAAGCGGTCAAAGCGGCCATCAAACAAGGAAAATTACAGATCGGTCCGTTTTATATTTTGCAAGATGACTTTTTGATCAGTGCTGAATCAAACACCCGTAATATGCTGATTGGAATGGCAGAAAGCAAAAAGTGGGGCACCCCTGTTATGTTGGGGTATTTCCCAGATACTTTCGGCAATATGGGGCAAACCCCGCAAATGATGCTGCTAGCCAATCTTGAAAGTGCTGCATTTGGACGTGGCGTCAAACCAATCGGCTTTGACAACGAAGTTTTACCCGATGATCAATTTACTTCCCAATATTCTGAAATGCATTGGGAAGGTCCAGATGGCAGTCAAATCTTTGGTCTACTTTTTGCCAACTGGTACTCCAATGGCAATGAGATTCCAGTGGATAAAGCAGAAGCCAAAGCTTTTTGGACACAAAAACTGCAAGATGTAGAGAAATTTGGTGCCACCAATCATTACTTAATGATGAATGGGGTCGATCATCAACCTGTCCAAAAAGACATTTCGGCAGCGATTCGTACAGCTAACGAGCTTTTCCCAGAGTATGAATTCAAACACGCCAGCTTTACCGAATACCTTGAAGCGGTGCAAGCAGATCTGCCAGATGACCTAGGAACTGTCACAGGTGAATTGACCAGTCAAGAAACCGATGGTTGGTATACTCTAGCCAATACCGCCTCTTCCCGAGTCTATCTGAAACAATGGAATACAAAGGTTTCCCGCCAATTAGAAAATGTTGCGGAGCCATTAGCAACTATGGCTTATGAAGCAAGCGGCAGCTATCCACACGATATGTTGGATCATGCGTGGAAAACACTGATGCAAAATCATCCTCACGACAGTATCTGCGGCTGTTCAGTGGACGAAGTACACCGAGAAATGATGCCGCGGTTTGAAAAAGCCAATGAAATTGGTAAGTTCGTGGCAGATGAAGCGTTACGCAATTTAGTAGCCGCCATCGACACGAGCAGGTTTCCTGAGGAGAGTCGTCCCTTTGTGGTCTTCAACACCACTGGCAGCACCCGTTCTGGTTTAGTGGAAGTCGTGATCGAACTTGAGCGTAAAACATTCCGTGAAGGATTGCCAAGCAAGCTTTACCACGAATTATTGGCGAAGCCAAAAGGTTCTTATTCGGTGATCGATGAACAGGGGAAACCTGTTGCTGCGATCATAAGTGAAGAAGAGGTCCTTTTTGACTATGAATTGCCTAAAGATGCCTTTCGGATTCCTTTCATGAAACGCTTTGTCACGGTTCAAGTAGAAGCAAACCAGTTGCCGGAATTTTCATGGCAGACCTTTGCTCTAGTGGAAAAAGCCGCTACGCCAGTAGAGAGCGCACCGATCGTTTCAGAAGGAGGGCGTAAACTTGCCAACGCACATTTGGAAGCCGTCATTACTGAAAACGGCAGCTTGACGATTACAGACAAAGCAACCCAAAAAACGTATCGCAATTTACTGGTTTTCGAGGATGTGGGGGATATCGCCAATGAGTACATCTTCAAACAACCAGAAGGGGATCAAGCAATCTTATCGACGCAATTTCCGCATCAGGTGACGATCGAACAAAACGATCCGCTGGTGGGAATTGTGCGACTGACACAAGAATT
This sequence comes from Enterococcus sp. AZ188, assembly GCF_050544075.1. Taxonomy (NCBI): domain Bacteria; kingdom Bacillati; phylum Bacillota; class Bacilli; order Lactobacillales; family Enterococcaceae; genus Enterococcus; species Enterococcus sp. AZ188. Next base: position 2,427,281 of record NZ_CP172943.1, on the reverse strand, counting down.
ACAGATTCCTGTTTCAGCAGATGACCGTTTGTTAGAAGAACAAAAAGCTGTCGTCGATTTCCGTTTCCGTAAAGCACAGCGGAGTCAAGAATTGGTTGCTTTCAAGATCGAGACGGAGATTCGCTTAGAACGAACCAGCAACCGCCTGGCATTTAAAACCACCGTCAACAACCAAAGCAAAGATCACCGACTGCGGGTTTTATTCCCAACAGGGATCATCACGGATTTCCATGAAGCTGACAGCATTTATGAAGTCGTAAAACGGCCGAATCAGGTTTCCAGTCATTGGGAAAACCCAACGAATCCGCAGCATCAACACGCCTTTGTCAACTTGCATGATGAAACAGGCGGCATGACGGTTTCTAATTTTGGTTTGAACGAATATGAAATCGTGAAGGATCAGATCTGCTTGACCTTGTTGCGCTGTACGGGAGAGCTAGGCGATTGGGGATACTTCCCAACACCAGAAGCGCAATGCTTAGGCAGCCACACCTTTGAATATGGCGTAGCCTGTCATGGGGCTCCTGAAGAACGTTATGAAACGTATCGCCAAGCACAAGCTGCCCAAGTTCCTTGGACGGCAAGCCAGACCGACAAGCATCAAGGCAAGCTAGCCAGCAGCAACCAATACATGGAAGCTCATGGAACGACGGTAGCTATCACCGCCTTAAAACGCAATCGCCAAGACCAGCAGATCGTTTTGCGGGGCTATAATTTGGCGGATCAAGCCACTGCCTTTCATGTGCAAAAAGAGCAGGCGACACTCTGTCTGTTGAACCTATTAGAGGAAGAACAAGCATCGTCCGTCAATGAGCAATTACACCCATATGAAATTCGAACCATTGGAGTAAAGGAGTGAGAAATGATGGTTTACGGAGGAATTGAAGCCGGCGGCACAAAAATGATTTGTGCCGTTGCCGATGAACAGCTGACGATCATCGCCCAAGAGTCGATCCCAACGACAACGCCAGAGGAAACGTTAGCGGCGATCTTTGCCTTTTTCGATCCCTACGATCTCGTGTCATTAGGGGTCGGTTCCTTTGGTCCGATCGGGATCGATCCAACCCAAGCGACCTATGGCCACATACTAGCCACGCCGAAACAGGGCTGGCAGCAGTTCGATTTTCTCGGTGCGTTGAAGAAGCGCTACCCAGAGACAGCATTTGCTTGGAGAACAGATGTCAATGCTGCCGCTTATGGAGAATTACGCCAAGGAGCGGCACAAGGCAAAGACAGCTGTGTCTATTTGACGGTCGGGACCGGCATTGGCGCCGGGGTCGTTCGTGAAGGAAAGATTTTCGAAGGGATCGGTCATCCAGAAATCGGTCATACCTATGTCAAACGCCACAGTGAAGATATGTATGCTGGTACATGCCCGTATCACGGCGACTGTTTGGAAGGATTAGCCGCAGGGCCTTCTTTGGAAGGACGTACGGGGATCAAAGGACAAGACTTGCCGCAAGCGCACGAGATTTGGGGGTTGCAGGCCTTTTATCTTGGGCAAGCGCTGGTCAATATCACGTTAACTTTAGCACCTGAGATAATCATTTTAGGCGGTGGGGTCATGAATCAGCCGCATTTACTCGCTCAAATCCAACAAGCCTTCCTGAAACAAATGGCAGGCTATATGGAGACACCACCAGTGGAAGACTACATCGTCACTTGGGGCTTGCCGAACAAAAGTGGCATTATCGGCTGTCTCTTGTTAGGCAAAGAGCAGGTGACTGCCCATGACTAACCTGCATTTTCCTAAAGATTTTTGGTGGGGGGCCGCCGCCAGCGGTCCACAAACTGAAGGACGAATGGCCGATGATGGCAAAGGCGATTCGATTTGGGACTATTGGTACGCAACGGAGCCAGAACGTTTTTATCAAAAACGGGGACCCAAAGATACCGTCCAACTGCTGCAGCGTTACCCAGAAGATGTGGCGTTGATGAAAGAGATCGGCTTTAATTCTTTTCGAACCTCGATCCAGTGGAGTCGCTTGCTGCCAGAAGGAAGAGGGGCGGTCAATCAACAAGCGGTGGCATTTTATCGCGAGTACTTCGCCACTTTGATCGATCATGGCATCGAGCCCTTCATCAACTTGTATCATTTTGATATGCCGATGGCACTGCAAAAAGAAGGCGGCTGGCTCAATCGCGAGACTGTCACAGCATTTGCAGATTATGCCGCTTTGTGTTTTGAATTGTTCGGTGATCAAGTCCGCCATTGGTTCACGCAAAATGAACCGATCGTGCCAGTGGAGATGGGGTATTTGTATCAGCAGCATTACCCAGCAGAAATCAATTTGGCTCACGCGGTGCAAGTTGGCTACCATGAAGCACTCGCCAGCGCCTTAGCGATCCAACGCTTCCGTCAGTCTCAGCAACCAGGCGAAATCGGCATCATCTTGAATTTGACACCGACTTATCCGAAAGATCCGAACGACGAAAAAGATGGCCAAGCGGCGCAACTGGCAGATGCCTTTTTCAACCGTTCCTTCTTAGATCCTGCCGTCAAGGGCACCTTTCCGGAAGAATTGATCGCTGTCTTAAACGAGTTGGCGATCATGCCAGAAACCAGAGCCGAAGATTTACAGATCATTAAAGAAAACACGGTCGATCTCTTGGGGGTCAACTATTATCAGCCAAGGCGGGTGCAGCAAAAGCGTTCTGCCAAAACAGCGGACACACCAATGCCAGAAGATTACTTCGATGTTTATGATTGGCCAGAAAAGAAAATCAATCCCCATCGAGGCTGGGAGATATATGAACGAGGCATCTATGATACCTTGATCAACCTACGAGACAACTATGGCAATATCCCATGTTATATTTCAGAAAACGGTATGGGGGTCGAAGATGAAACACGCTTTATCGATGCCAGCGGTCAGATCCAAGATGAGTACCGCATCACCTTTATCAAAGATCATTTGCGGTATGTTCACCAAGCGATCCAAGAAGGCAGCCAGTGCCGCGGGTATCACATGTGGACCTGTATGGACAATTGGTCTTGGCTGAATGAATTCAAAAATCGTTACGGGTTTATTGCCGTCGATTTGGCTACCCAAAAACGGACCATCAAAAAGTCCGGTGAGTGGTTCCACGAAGTGATTCTACAAAACGGCTTTGTCGACTGAACATTCATAAAAAACAAATCAATGAAGCGTCCTATCTTGCAAAAGGTAGGACGTTTTTCTGGTTTTTAGAGAATAAAAACAAAATATAAACAAAGACCTTTAATTTGTTTCATTTTATCTTTAGTTTGTTCCTTATTTTTTAGGGATGAAAGCGTTATTCTAGTAGCATGAAGGAGATGATGAGATGTGAAGAAAAAGGGGTTTTGGAGGAATGTCTGGCAATACAAAGCGTTGATATTGATGGCTTTGCCAGGTGTTGTCTGGTTTATCTTTTTTTTCTATATACCTGTATTCGCAAATGTGGTGGCGTTCAAAGATTTCCACATTTCACCAGACGGCTTTTTTGCCAGTTTGAAACAAAGCCCATGGGTCGGCTTTGATAACTTTAAATTTTTATTTGCATCCAATGATGCTTGGCTGATCACTAGAAATACGCTACTCTACAATATCGTATTTTTAGCATTCAACCTATTCTTTGCGATTGCCTTTGCCATTATAATGAGTGAGCTACGCAGTAAGCGTTTGGTAAAAGTTTATCACACGATGTCACTGCTGCCGTACTTCCTTTCTTGGGTGGTTATTTCGTACTTTGTCTATGCCTTTTTGAGTCCAGACAAAGGGATCATCAACCAATGGATCACGGGTATGGGCGGTGAAGGAATCAACTGGTATGCTGATCCGAAATGGTGGCCGTTTATTTTCGTCTTTATGAATGTCTGGAAGAGCTTAGGCTACAACAGCATCATCTATTATGCGTCAGTGGTCGGGATCGATCAGACGTATTACGAAGCCGCGATGGTCGATGGCGCCAGCAAATGGCAGCAGATCAAAAATGTGACGTTGCCACAACTGATTCCAATGATTTCCGTCTTGTTGATTTTGAACATCGGTGGGATCTTCCGTGCCGACTTCGGACTTTTCTATCAAGTCCCACGAAACTCTGGGGCATTGTACCAAGTCACCTCCGTTTTAGATACGTACATTTATAATGGACTGACTGCCACAGGCGACTTCGGGATGACCGCAGCTGCCGGCCTTTATCAATCAGTGGTTGGGGCATTATTATTACTAACAGCGAATTTGGTTGTTCGTAAACTAGAACCAGATTCAGCATTATTCTAAGGAGGATGGATAAATGAAGAAAAAAGTAACGAAAGTCGAGATCCGCTCCTTTAACCCAACGGTCAACCTGATTTTTAATATCGTGATTGGTTTGTTCGCGATTTCCTGTGTCTTGCCGTTTCTCTTTGTGATTGCGATCTCATTGACCAGTGAAACCTCTTTGGCAGAAAACGGCTATCGTTTTTGGCCACAAGAATTTTCGTTCGCAGCATATACCTACCTGTTTAGCGGACAAATGAGCAGCAAAATTTTCCAAGCATTTGGCGTATCTATTTTTATCACTGTTTTTGGTACCTTCGTCAATGCAACGATGACTTCGCTATATGCCTATGTCATCTCTCGCTCAAATTTTCCATTCCGTCGGTTCTTTACGATCTTCGCTTTGATCACCATGTTATTTGCGCCAGGGATGGTTGCCAATTACTTAGTGATGGTCAACTTGATCCAATTGAAAGACACGATTTGGGCATTGATCTTACCCCTTGCCTTAGGGCCTTTTAATATCCTTGTTATGCGGACCTTCTTTAAAAAGACGGTACCAGATAGTATTATAGAATCTGCGCGGATCGACGGTGCCAGCGAAATGAAGATTTTTCTATCCATCGTGTTGCCGTTAGCGGTTCCAGGGATCGCGACGATCAGTCTATTTGCCGCTCTTGGCTATTGGAACGACTGGTTCAATGCATTGTTGTATATTCAAAAAGACTCTTTAGTGCCGTTACAAGCACTTTTGATGCGGATTCAAAGCAATTTGGACTATCTAGCCAAAAGCTCCGGCATGGCTGCCCAGATCCAAGGCGGTTTGGCCGCTTTGCCAAGCGAAACTGCTCGCATGGCAATCGTTGTTGTTGCAACCTTACCGATTGCGATCACCTATCCATTCTTCCAACGGTATTTTGTCGGTGGTCTGACAATTGGTGGCGTCAAAGAATAATCAAATAAGTATAGGGAGGAAACAAAAATGAATTTGTGGAAAAAAACAGCTTTTGCTGGGATGGCCGCAGCGGCAACTTTGGGAATGGCTGCCTGTGGGTCGAACGGCGCAACATCCGATTCAGAAAACAATGCAGACGGCGTAACGACTTTATTGATGTATCAAGTCGGGGACAAGCCAGAAAACTTTGATCAATTGATGGAGATCGCCAATAAACGCATTGAAGAAAAAACCAACGCTCGCATCGATCTGCAGTATATCGGCTGGGGTGATTGGGATCAAAAAATGAGTACCATCATTTCATCGGGTGAAAACTACGATATTTCCTTTGCCTCAAATTACGTTGCGAATGCGCAAAAAGGCGCGTATGCAGATTTGACGGAGTTAGCACCAAAATATGCCAAAGAAGCGTATGATCAATTAGACGAATCTTATATCAAAGGCAATACGATCGACGGAAAATTATATGCCTTTCCAGTCAACGGCAATATTTATGCCCAACAAGTCTTGACCTTCAATAAACAATATTTAGACAAATATGATTTGGATATTAGCGGGATCGAATCTTATGCAGATGCCGAAGACGTGTTGAAGAAGTTCAAAGAAGAAGAACCAAACATCGCACCGTTTGCGATCGGACAAACCTTTAATGTTTCTGGAAACTATGATTATGTGATTGGGAAAGATTACCCATTTGCTGTCAAATTGGATGGCGATACAACGAAGATCATCAATCAATACGAAGATGATGAACAAATGGAAAACTTGAAATTGATGCACAAATGGTACAACGAAGGCTTGATCCCAACCGATGCAGCCACCAATACAACTGGTTACCCATTAGAAGGCAACACATGGTTCATGCGTGAAGAAACCCAAGGACCAATGGATTACGGCGATACGATCTTAAGCAATGCCGCAGGTCATGAATTGGTTTCACGTCCAATCACGAAACAATTAAAATCAACCGGACAAGCGCAAATGGCAAACTTTGTCGTAGCGAATGTTTCGAAAAACAAAGAAAAAGCAGTGGAAGTGTTGGGCTTGTTGAACAGCGATCCTGAATTGTTGAATGGATTGGTTTGGGGTGTCGAAGGCGAAGCATGGGAAAAAATCGAAGGCCAAGACAACAAAATCCGTCTCCTTGATGGCTACTTGCCAAATACCCGGATGGCTGCTTGGAACACTGGAAACAACATGATCCTTTACACACAAGAATCCATCACAGACGATATGATCAAAGAGCGTGATGAAAACATCGCTAACGCGGAAGCATCACCAATCTTAGGGTTCAACTTCAAGACTGATAACGTGAAAACAGAAATCACGAATATCGCCAATGTCATGAACCGTTACAAAGCAAGTTTAGCAACCGGAACGATCGATCCAGAAGAAAATGTTCCGAAACTAAACGAAGAATTAAAAACCGCTGGCTGGGAGAAGGTCCGCGATGAAATGCAAAAACAATTTGATGAGTACCGCGCAAGCCAAGAATAAGCAACAGGTGGTTCTCATAAATCAATAGATCAAGCAAGCCGGAGGCTAAACGCATCAGGACCAATGGTTCCCACGTCTAGCTTTTGGCTGCTTTTTCTTTTAAAGTAAATAGCAAAATCTTTGATAAAAAACGTTACTTTTGTTTTTAACGTTCAAACAGCAAGCATGTTGCATCTAAAACGTACATAGCATTAAAAGATTCTCAGGTAGCTTGAGTAGGAAGCTGAAATCATGCTACATTTTCGGTAGGGAACAAATAAGGGAGGAATTTTAAATGGAAGAAACAGCAAATAGCGGGTTGGTCAAGGGCTTTCGCTTGATTTGGGCGATCGTGAAGTTGAATTTGTTTTTTGTCGTATTGACGCTTGCCGGTGGTGGAATCTTAGGAATCGGTCCAGCGTTTCATACCATCAGTGCTTTGATCCACGAAGATGGACTGAACTATGAGAATCAAAGCTTTCGTAGTGCATGGCGCATTTGGCGCAACGTCTTTGTCAAGGCCAACAAGCAGTTTTATCTGTTTTTCCTACTGACAGGGTTCTTAGTGTATAACTTGTATTTAGCTACCCAGATCCAAGGCTTGATTTGGTTGATGATCTCTTTTGTTTTAGTTGTTGTCAGTGGATTGAGTGTTTTACTGTACCTGTTAAGTGTGGTTTTTGACACGTCTTATGAGATTTCCTTTTGGAATAACCTGAAATTGTCCTTTGTGTGTCTGTTTCTTCATATGGCGACCTTTCTAAAATTACTGGTTGGGATCGCTAGTATTCTAGTTTTTACTTGGATGATGAAAGGGCTCTTGCTCTTTGGAACATTCAGCTTACTGATTTTATGGTGCCATGTGGCGATCAGCCAGGAAAAAAACGTCATTGATCGGGATTTGGCACATGACTAAGTGGCGTTTTCGTTTGTTCAAACATGATTTTTTGATCAATCAGTTGATGCAGCTGTACAGTGTACTCTTGGTGATCATCTCCATCATTATTATGTTGGTCCTGACCGCTTATACCGGAGCGGATCGTTTTACTACGAGTGAACGTTTAGTGGAGAGCACAAGCTTGCAGCTGGATGCTTACGTGCAAGATCAAAATACCGTTGTTTCAACGGTACTTGGCGAATTTACTAGTTCAGATACCGCCTTTGAATCATTACGCAACTATTTGCAGCTTTCATTGCCAGATTATTTTTCCTATAGTAATGATATTTTTCGCCAGACGGGACAGAGTGTATACTTGCCCAATATTCTCTATCGTTTGATTCGTAATCATCCTAGTATCGAAGAGATCATCATTCAATTGGATGAAAGCAATGAGACATTAGTGGCAACGCCGGATACACCTTATGGAGAAAAACACAGCGGCAAACAGATTGATTTAAAAAATCGTCTGTTTTTTGTTCGTTCGATCGCCCAACCAAGTAATTATGCCCAGCCCTTAGGACAAGTCTACGTGATCTTTCGTTCAGACGATGTTTTAGCCAATCGACAAGAAGACAACCAAGTTCATGGAATCAACAGTTTTTTGTTTACCTCAAATGGTCAGCGCCTTTACAAGGATGCCACGAACCTCAGCAAGGAAACTTTAGCTAAAATAGATCAGGCGGTTGCTCACGGAACCATTCACGACACTCTTTCGGAAGACTTTTATATCAAAAAACAAACCACTGTCAGCGGAGAAGTGTCCCTGGTTTTGTTGTCAAAAAGGGTGATCTGGCGTGATATTTTTTCTAGTGCCATCTGGATCTTTAGTTTCGGGATCGGGATTCTCTTATTAGTCCTATGGGTGCTTCATCGCACCTTTAAGCGCTATACATCGCAAGTACAGCAGATCGTCTATGCGACGAAAGAAGTCAGCCAAGGGAATTTTGACAAACGGATCGATACCGCCAATGTCCAACAAGAGCTGAAAGAAATCGCAGAAGCCATCAATCAAATGACCTACAGTATCAACGAGTACATCAAAGATATTTACACGCTAGAGATCAAACAACGGGATGCCGACATGCGGGCGCTGCAAGCACAGATCAATCCGCATTTTCTCTATAACACATTAGAATACATTCGAATGTATGCCTTGAGCCGCAACCAAGAAGAGCTGGCGGATGTCGTCTATGCTTTTTCGGCACTATTGCGGAACAACACGACGCAAGAAAAGACGAAGACCTTAAAAGAAGAAATCGATTTTTGTGAAAAATATGTCTACTTGTTTCAGATGCGCTACCCAGATAAGATCGCCTATCATGTAACCATCGATCCGGCATTAGAACAGTTGGAATTGCCGAAGTTCACACTGCAGCCACTTGTCGAAAACTATTTTGTTCACGGTATCGATTATCAGCGCAATGATAACGCCATCAGTATCAAAGCTTATAAAGAAGCCGGTCAAATCGTGATTGAAGTCAAAGACAACGGCAAAGGCGCAGATCCGCAGCAGTTAGGGATGATTCATGAAGAATTGCAAAATCAGGAGATCGGAGCCCAAACCTCAATCGGGATCAAAAATGTTCACGAACGGTTGCGGGGCATGTTCAATGGCGCTTATCAAATGGACGTTACGTCTCAAGCAGCCGCTGGGTTTACGGTCAAGATCCGTCTAGATGAAAACAATTTGCAAAGGGGGCATGAGGCAGATGTATAAAGCAATGTTCGTTGATGATGAATATATGATCTTGCAAGGGCTGCAAATGATCTTGCCTTGGCAAGAGCTGGGCTTTGAGGTGGTGCATACAGCGAAAAGTGCTAGTGAGGCCCTCGAGTATCTACAAGAACATTCCGTTGATTTGCTGATCACGGATATTCGGATGCCAGAAATGAACGGCATCGATATGATCCGCCAAGCGCAAGCGTTTGGGAATCGATTTTTTTCGATCATTCTATCTGGTTATCAAGAGTTTGCCTTTGTCAAACAAGGCATGGCGTTAGGTGTGCGTAATTATCTAGTCAAACCTGTTAACAAAGAAGAACTGCGTAGCAGTGTTCAAGCGATTGCAGCTGAGTTAGAGGAGCAGCAAAAACTGTTGGCAGAAAAAGAACTTTATCAAGAATCAAGCCTGTTGCTTTGGTTGAATGATGAATTGAACGAAAGCGAGTACCTCCATTTGCTGGCGCAACAGCGGGTGCCGCTAGCAGCACCCTTTACCGTTTTGCAGTTCAATGGGACTGCCGAGATCTTACAAAAAATCACGACGTTTTTTCAGCAAAACGATCAGCCATTGATCTTACCAGGGCGATTAGATGAAAACCAAGTGATCATTACCGCAGCCGGACCAAGACAGCAAATCAACGCTGACTTAAAAGCACTAGCCCAGCAGCTTAATAGTAAAGACTGGCAGTTGATCATGAGCGAAACCATCAACGAGTGGGAGAATTTGTATAAAGCCTATGAGAAAATCAAGCAGGTTCAATCGTTGCAAGCCTTCTATCCAGATCTGTTTTTACAAGAACAGACGATCCACGTGGATATATTAGAGCGAAACGAAGAACTACCGTTTCTATCTTTTAACAAAGCGCTGACCATAGGGGATGTTAAAACAATCCAACATGAGCTAGATAAAATGTTCGCTATTTTGGAACAAACCCAAGCAGACCCTGAACATGTTCGCTATGTTTCTTTTTTGTTGTTCAATGATATTTATCGGCAACTGCCGGTGCTTTCCCAAGAAAACCATGAGCAGATTTTGGCACGGATTCGCGAGTCCAATACATTGGCAGATTTGCGGCAACTTTTTGATGATGTGTTGGAGCTGGCCAAATCGCAGCCGCCGCAAAAACGTTATTCAGAGATCGTTCAAAAGACGATCCAGCTGATTGAAGAAGGCTACACCCATGATTTGACGGTCAAATCAGCGGCAGAAGAACTGCACGTTAGCGTTGTTTATTTGGGGCAACTCTTTAAGAAAGAAACGGAAATGAGTTTTAATCAGTATGTCAATCTGGTGCGCATCAAGCAAGCCCAACAGCTGCTGCTTCATTCGAAAGCCACGATCAGTGAGATCGGGGATCGCATTGGTTACAACAATACCAACTATTTTTCCAAAATGTTTAAGAAATTGAATGGTTTGACCCCCAAAGAGTTTCGCGATACCTATGAACAGCATTATGAATCCCTTGATTGAATTTAGATTTCTTCAAAAAAAATCCGGTTTTTGTGATTAAATGATAGTAATTGTGACGCTTTCACGGTAAACTAAGAGAGGAAAAATAAAGAAGAGAGCGTGATGTTGTGAAAGAAACCAAAAAATTTGCACAAGTTTTGATAGGTACCGGGCTGATTGCGTTAGCCATATCCTTATTGATCACTGCCCATCAAGGATATGATACGATCAGTACGTTTTTGTTAGGAATTTTGAATTTTATCGATGTCCCTTTTTGGATAGCCAGTTTGTGTTTTAACATTGTTGTTTTGTTGATCGTTGCAGTCTTTGATCGTGCCGAATTAGGCATTGGCAGTTTTATCAACGGGATCGGCTTAGGCTTGTTGATTGGGATCTTTGAACCAGTGATGGACAAAGTATCAATTCATTTGCCTTTCTACCCATGGATCGCTATTTTCGCTGCACCGATCTTATTTGGCATCGGCGCCGGCATTTACGTTTCTTCCAACAAAGGTTCAGCGGCGTTAGAAGCCTTGACGGCCTTGATCTATAAACGAAGCAAATTGACCCAAAAAACGATCCGTATCGGCTTGGATGCAGCCATGGTCTTGATCGGTTTTGCGCTAGGCGCCAGTGTTGGGTTAGGTACTCTCTTGTGTATCGTCTTTATTGGCCCAATCTTTGAAGCCACCATGAAAACCATCGCTGCTCGGAAGAAAAACGCCTAGCCTTGAAAATAAGTCGGAAAAGCTGTCTGTAAGGACAGCTTTTTTGCTGCTTCCATTTAAGGAAATCATCTGAAGAAAGAGGAATCCTGATTTCCTTAAGATTCTCTGGGTAAAAAAAGTGTTTTCTCCATGGTTCCCGGCTGATTGGACTTGGTATACTGATAAGACGAGTAAAGGAGAAGTGAAAATGAAAAGTTATCGTTCGACGATTGCGGCTTGCTTTGTAGGGTACATCGTTCAAGCCGTGATCAATAATTTTGCCCCCTTATTATTTTTGACCTTTCAAAGTCAATACCAGCTACCAATCAGCCAGATAACTTTGTTGGTCAGTTTTAACTTTTTGACTCAGTTAGCCGTCGATTTTGCAGCAATCTTTTTTGTAGACCGTATCGGCTATCGTATTTCGATCGTAGCGGCGCATTTTTTTGCAGCGATCGGCTTGATTGGTTTAGCCATTTTTCCCTTATGGTTTCCGACCCCGTTTAGCGGATTATTAGCAGCGGTTTTGCTGTATGCCATTGGCGGTGGCTTGCTGGAAGTTTTAGTCAGTCCCATCGTTGAAGCCTGTCCAACGGAACATAAGGAAAAAAAGATGAGCATGCTGCACTCGTTTTATTGCTGGGGGTACGTGGGGGTCGTTTTGTTCTCAACGGCGTTCTTCATGGTGTTCGGTATTCAACAGTGGCCGATTTTAGCGATCGTCTGGGCGCTGATCCCGTTGGTCAATTTGTTTTTCTTTACCAAAGTCCCGTTGGCGCCAATCGTTGCCGAAGGAGAACGAGGGTTGACCACTCGGCAGCTCTTTTCCTTGAAAAGCTTTTGGCTGTTTCTGGTGATGATGGTCTGTGCTGGAGCCAGCGAACAAGCAGTCAGCCAATGGGCATCGACCTTTGCTGAACAGGGCTTAGGTGTTAGTAAGACACTAGGCGATTTAGCAGGACCGATGGTTTTTGCCTTGATGATGGGGATCTCCCGCTTGCTTTACGGCAAATTTGGAGAACGAATCGATTTGAAACGCTTTATGTTTTTGAGTGTTTTGCTTTGCCTACTGGCGTATATGATGATCGGCTTTGCTTCATTGCCATTGATCGGGTTCCTTGGCTGCGGCTTAAGCGGTTTTGCCGTAGGGATCATGTGGCCGGGGGTCTTTAGTCTTTCTGCGCAATACATTCGCAACGGCGGGACGGCGCTATTTGCTTATTTGGCATTAGCGGGAGATCTAGGATGTTCAATCGGACCCGCTGTCGTCGGTAGCATCGTCGAATGGACGGGACAACAGCTGCAGGTTGGGATTTTAGGTGCGATCATTTTCCCGATCATCTTGCTGGCAGGAATTTATTTGGTTCAACAAATGCACAAAAAACGACAGCTTCCGTTGCTGGTTTTTCAAGAATCCACAAAAGAATAAAAAAATTTTGGAGCAAATGCCGTCTTTTCATGGTATTTGCTTTTTGTTTTCTGAAATTCCTCTAGTCAAGATAGTTTCTATCCGCTATACTTTGACTTATTCATTTAAAAAGGAAGTGATGTTGTGAAAAGTCAATTGAAAAAAGAAATCAGTTTTTTTGGGGCATTATCGACAGTAATGGGAACGGTGATTGGCGCCGGCGTGTTTTTCAAAGCAGCGGCTGTGGTCCAGCAGACCCAATCGACTGGATTGACCTTGTTGGTTTGGCTGCTTGCCGGCTTTCTAACGATTTGCGGCGGTTTGACCGTGGCAGAGTTAGCGACGGCGATTCCTGAGACCGGCGGACCTATTCGATATATCGAAAGAATTTATGGGAAATTACCCTCCTTTTTATTAGGCTGGGCACAAAGTATCATTTACTTTCCAGCGAACGTGGCGGCTTTAAGTATTATTTTCGCAACACAATGTTTGAACTTATTTCATCTACCTAGCAATTATTTGCTTCCTTTATCGATTTTGACCGGAACGAGTGTGACCTTGATTAATCTTTTGGGAACAAAAGCTGCAGCTCAAGTCCAGTCCGTCACCTTAGCAGTCAAGCTTATTCCGATTGCGGTGATTATCGTGGCTGGCCTGATGACACCAGGTCAAGTATCGGTCTCATTGGTGGATTTTTCTTCCAATACTCAAGGCTCCCTTGCAGCTGGTATCAGTAGTGCCCTCTTAGCAACCCTTTTTGCTTATGATGGCTGGATGGGGGTCGGCAATGTCGCTGGAGAAATGAAGCGACCCGAAAAAGATTTGCCTAAAGCCATCATCTTTGGGTTGAGTTTTGTTACCTTGGTGTACGTGTTGATCAATGTTGCGTTTTTAAAAACATTGCCGATCAATCAAATCGCTGGTAATTTGAACAGTGCCTCAGAAACTGCGATGGCCTTGTTCGGCAGTTTTGGCGGAAAACTGGTCACGATCGGTATCTTGATCTCTGTTTATGGCGCATTGAACGGCTATACAATGACTGGCTTGCGGGTCCCATATGCGATGGCGTTGGAAGATGAGATTCCTTTCAGTAAGACCTTTGCGACCCTAAGCAAAACCACTAATGCACCCTATGCGGCGGCCTTTTTACAATTAGGGATCGCTTGTATCATGATGCTTTTAGGCACCTTTGATCTTTTGACCGATATGCTGGTTTTTGTTATGTGGTTCTTTAGTGTATTATTGTTTGTAGGAGTTTTTCGTTTGCGAAAAACAGAACCGCAGATGAAGCGTCCGTATAAAGTTCCCTTCTATCCAATCATTCCCTTGGTTGCGATTTTAGGCGGCTGTTTTATCTTGATCATGACCTTGATCACTGACACGTGGTTAGCAGTCGTGGGAATCGGCGTGACGTTACTAGGAATTCCCGTTTTTTATGGAAAAGCAAAAGGAAAAGCGAGAGGGGCGAAAGAATGAAGATCGTTGTACTTGATGGCTATGCGTTGAATCCAGGGGATTTGGCTTGGCAAGGGTTTGAAGAATTAGGAGAGGTGACGGTGTATGATCGTACCTCATATACAGATAAACAAGAAATAATTGATCGAATCGGTGATGCCGAAGCGATTTTGACAAATAAAACACCGATCACCGCTGATGTGCTCAAAGCATGTCCGCAATTGACCTACATTGGGGTACTAGCAACTGGATACAATGTCGTTGATTTGGCAGCAGCGAGGGAACAAGGAATCACCGTGACCAATATTCCTAGCTACAGTACCAATGCAGTGGCACAAGCGACCTTTGCTTTGCTGCTGGAAGTGACGAACCAAGTGGGACACCATAATCGTTCCGTGCATCAGGGTGACTGGCAAACCAGCAAAGATTTTTCTTATTGGCAGACGCCATTGATGGAATTGGCAGGCAAAACGATTGGGCTGATTGGATATGGTGCGATCGCTCAAGCAGTTGCCACGATCGCACATGCGTTTCAATTGAAAGTAATCTACTTTAATCATCGACCAAAACCAGCACAAGCTGCTTGGGCAAAACAAGTGTCGTTGGCGGAACTGTATCAAGAAGCAGATATCATTAGCCTTCATGTTCCACAGTTTCCTGAGACAGAAAAAATGATCGATCGCACAGCTTTGGCACAAATGAAACCTTCTGCGATCCTGATCAATACCTCGCGTGGCGGCTTGATTGATGAAGCAGCAGTTGCTGAAGCGCTGAAAACCGGGCAGATTGCAGCCTTGGCGGCAGATGTCGTCTCGAAAGAACCGATTGCAGCGGACAATCCCTTGTTGCAAGCACCAAATTGCTATTTGACGCCGCATATCGCTTGGGCGCCCGTCGAAACCCGACGTCGTTTGATGGGGATCGCTGTGGCGAACCTAAGCGGCTTTAAAGCAGGTACAGCGCAAAATGTCGTGTAAGCAAAACGAGCAATTAAAAGGACTTTGACAAAGCAGGCGACTAGTAAAGCAGTTAGTCTCGCCAACACAGTAACCATTTCGACCAGTCATCTAGCCTCATAAGGTGGTCGGTCGTAGGACTGGTGGTTTGTCTAAGTCTTTTTTTGCTGAAAAAGAAAGGAGACGGTCTTGAAAAAGTATTATTATCTAGCGGTCTTTATCAGCTTGGTTGTCTTTAGCTGGCTGATCCAAACCCAAAGTAGCCGCTTTTATGCACAGCCGATTATAGAAGTACAGACGGTTCAAGTCACAGCCGATCAGCAGCAGATTCAAGGGATCCTTCGCAACGGAGAAGAAGCTGGGGTACTGCGGACAGTCACTACGCAATACACCCCCAACGGTGCGATTCATCCGTTGTATCAGAACGGACAACAGCTGCTTTTGCAAAAAGAAGGGGATGGCTGGCAGGTACAAGCACAAAAACGGGATGGGTATCTCTTTTTCTTCCTTGCCTTATTCCTGATGGCAGTAGTCGCAATTGGTGGCAAAAAGGGCTTACGGGCTTTGCTTAGTATCTTTGTGAATACTGGCTTGCTGCTCCTTTTTCTTTGGTTTCACAAAGGCAACAGCTCCTTTTCATTGGTCTTTTTGATGATCGTTTTTACGATCGTCTCGTTGGTTTTGACGATGGGGATTTCCTATGGCTTTCGTACGATCGACAGCCGCAAAATCATTGCCTCGTTAGCCAGCGTCCTCTTGGCGTTTTTTCTCTGTCGGTTCGCCATGGATCTTTTGCAAGATCATGGGTTGCGCTATGAAGAAATGTCGTTTCTGACCCGTCCGTATCGCAGTGTCTATCTAGGGAGTCTGCTGATTGGCGCGATTGGTGCCAGCATGGACAATATCGTCATGCTGATTGCCAGTTTAGATGAGATCCAACGCATCAATCCCCAGACGAGCCGCAAGGAACGATTAGCGATCGGTCGGTCCATCGCGCAAGATACGACTTCTTCGATGATCAATGTCTTGTTGTTTGCCTATTTAAGTGGGAGTATGCCAGCGCTATTGTTTTACCTAGCAAATGGCTGGCTGCTGTCGCAAGCATTGCCGATGCATCTTTCTTTAGAAATAGTGCGTACATTATGCGGCGGCTTTGCGCTGGTTTTATCGGTACCGTTGACGCTTCTTTGCTTTGAACTACAAAGGAGGAAAGCAAAATGACTGTTTTGTTTGTGTTGATCTTGCTTTTTCTCTTGCTGACTTTCGCTGTTTTTCGGATCGAAGGGCTGTTTCAAGTCACAGGTCTGTTTATGAATGTGGCCGTCTTTCTAGCGCTACTGGTCCTGATTGACCGAGGGGCACCGATTTTACCAGCGGCTTGTGTTGCCTTTTTAGCCGTGGCGGCGATCACCTTGTTTTTCGTGAACGGCGTCAATCAGAAAACCAAAATTGCCTTTGTCTGTGTGTTGGTCTTTCTAGGGCTTTTTCTACTATTATTTCCTCTTGTGCTCTCTGCAATGAATCTTCATGGGTTTTCGGCAGAGGAACTCGATGAGTTGGCGATGTATTCCTTTGATGTAGCTATCGATTTTAAGACATTGATGACTGCGATCATTTTGATGAGTTTTTCGGGGGCGGTGGCAGATGGGAGTATGGCGATCAGCACTGCGACCTATGAACTTTTTCAAGCAAACCCGCAAGTCTCAATCAAGGCATTAAGTAAAAGTAGTATGACAGTGGTATCAGACGTATTGTCTTCGACGATCAATACCTTATTGTTTGCCTTTATGGGAAGTAATCTGGCGTTGATTGCGTGGTTTCAAGATTTGTCGATCTCCTTTGGTGAAATGATCAATTCAAAGGCGTTCGTCTCAGAATTGATCGTTTGTTTGATCACGGGGCTGGCAGCGGTGATTATTTTACCCATCACCGCATGGTCAGCGAGTTGGTATTTTTTGAAAAGAAACCGAATGGAATAGGAAGGAGCGCAACCACCATGGAACCACTAATTGAAACTAAGCGATTAGTGCTGCGAGAAATGAGTCATGACGATCGACCAGCGATTGAAAAGATTTTGCAAGATCCAGAAGTTATGATTGCCTATGAAGGACCCTTCAGTGAGCAAGAAGTCACTGGTTGGATCGACAAACAGCTGCAACACTATCAAAACGATCACATTGGCTTGTGGCTAGTGATTGAGAAAGCATCCGGGCAAGCGATCGGTCAATGCGGGTTGACATGGCAAGACGTCAAGGGAGAAGCCGTTTTAGAAATTGGGTACTTGTTTCAAAAGAACTTCTGGCATCATGGGTTTGCCACAGAAGCCGCCCAGGCCTGTAAAGACTATGCGTTTGCAACGCTGAATGCCGCCATTGTTTATTCGATCATTCGTGAGACCAATCAAGCCTCCATAAATGTGGCATTGCGCAATGGAATGAAGCTGGTGGATCGCTTTGTTAAACACTATCGACAAGTGGACATGCCGCATCTTGTGTATGCTGTGGCGAAAGAGATGTGAAAAACGAAAGAATGCTTTTTTCGATTTAGACAATGAAATGCCCCTAGGAAGTTAGCTTTTTCTAACTTTCTAGGGGCGTTTTTTATGCTTGCGTAAAGCTTTTTCGTTCGATGAGTTCAGCCCCTAAAAGGACTGTTTTGGTGATTGTTCGAGGATGAACGATCTGATCCACCAATAAATCGATCGCGGTTTTGGCGATTTCCTCCACATCGATGTTAAACGTTGTTAGTGGGGGAGCCACAAATTTTGCGATCTCATTGTCATTGATACTGATTAATTCCAAGCGATCAGGAATGATGATAGATCGTTCATTTAACGCTTGGAGCACACCAACTGCGACGGTGTCAGAAGCCACAAAGAGCGCCTCTGGCAAATTGTCACCAAGGGATTCCACCATTTTTTTCGCCAAACGATAGCCGGTTTCAACGGAAAAATTGCCACCAGTAAACAGGAACGCCTCATCGAACGCATCTCGACGAGCCAGCGTTTGACGGAAGATGATCTCGCGACTATCCATTTCTGCACGTTGAGTATCAGGGTTTAGATAAGCGCCACCAATAAAGCCGATCTTACGGTATCCTTTTGTTAAAAACAGATCGATCGCCAGTTGCGTCATTCGATCAGTATCGGGTTTGACCGTATCGAACAGCTCTGGACAGGGGTTGATTTCCAAAAGGACACCATAGGGGCAAACGGATTTGAACTGCTGCGTTTCTTTCTCAGTGAAAGAGCCAATCCCAATAAACCCGGCGACCTCTTGCAATGTTTCTAAAACATCATCTTCATGGGTGATCAGTTGAATTTCCAAATTGTTGATTTTCGCATATTTTTCTAAAGAGATTCGCAATTGTCGAAAATAGACATCTTGAAGCTCTTCTTGTTCTGTCAGCCAGAAAAGGACGGCGATTTTTTCTAGTGTTGTTTTTATTTTTGAGCGATCATAACCTAGTGATAAAGCGGTATGAATAATTTTTTGACGCGTATCGGCTGCGATCGACAACGATTCGTCGCCTTTCAATAATCGGGAAACAGTCGCTTGTGAAAAGCCTGATTGCTCGGCAATTTTTTTTATTGTAACCAATCTTCTTCACCTCTTTCTTCTAGTATACGCTAACAACTTTACCAAGTAAATGAATTTACTAAATATATTTACTGAATAGTGGAAGTTAATAACATAGAGGTATTTCGAAAAAAATATTTGTGTGATAAACCTTGATTTTATCCGTTTATTTACTCCTTTGAAGAAATTAATTTAGTAAAACTATTTACATATTAAGTAAAATAATTTATTATAAACAAGAAGATAGCGTTTGCAAAATAAAGAAAAGGTGGAGAAATGATGATGAAAAAAATGTCTCGAGTTCTTTTTTTAAGTGTAGCAGCTTTAGGATTAGGTGCTTGCGGTCCACAAAGTGAAGGGACAGATAGTACTGCAGCAAATAGTGGCAGCGATAAGGACTATGATCTATTGGTCTGGGAAGACCAAGCAAAATCAGCTGGGATTGAAGAGGCAGTCAAACAATTTGAAGAAGAACACGATGTGACGATCAAAGTGGTCGAAAAAGCCTATGGTGGACAGATTGAAGATTTACGATTGGATGGACCCGCTGGTACAGGTGCGGATGTCATCACAATTCCTGGTGATCAAATCGGTACAGCAGTTACCGAAGGGTTGTTGAAAGAATTAACAGTCGATCAAACGCTACAAGATCTGTATACGGAATCAGCAATGCAATCGCAAATCTTTGATGGCAAAGTTTACGGCTTACCAAAAGCGGTTGAAACACAAATTTTGTATTATAACAAAGAGCTAATTTCCGAAGAAGACTTGCCACAGACAACGGATGAGTGGCTAGAGTATTCTAAATCTGTTTTAGGTGCTGACAGTTATGGGTTACTGGCATTATGGGATCAAATTTATTACGCACAAGGTGTATTGAGCGGTTATGGCGGTTATGTTTTTGGCGAGAATGCCGATGGATCCTATGACCCTGAAGATATTGGATTAGCTAATGAAGGTGCGATCGAAGGAGCGGACTATATCCAACAGTTTTATGATGCAGGTGTTTTTCCATCCGGATTGGTCGGTGAACAAGGAATCAATGTGTTGGACTCTTTATTTACGGAAGGAAAAGCTGCAGCTGTCGTCTCGGGACCATGGAACTTGTCTCCTTATAAAGAAGCGGGCATCGACTATGGTGTGAAAGAATTGCCATTATTAGGGAATGGTGAACATATGGGCTCCTTTATCGGTGTCAAAAGCTACAACGTAAGTAGCTATTCCCAAAACCCTGAATTAGCTGAAGCGTTCGTGAAATTTATCAGCAATGAGGAGAATTCAAAAGTCCGTTATGAAAAAACACAAGAAGTACCAGCGGTTGCTTCTTTGGCAGATGATCCATCAGTTCAAGAAAGTGAAAGTGCTGCAGCCATCGCCGCTCAGTCCCAACACGCAGAACTAACACCAGGGATCACTGAAATGAATTCAGTATGGGAACCAATGGATGCCGCATTGCAAACCATTGCTACTGGAAAGGCTGAACCGAAAACAGCTCTACCACAGGCAGTCGATCAGATCAAATCAGCCATTGCAGCAATTCAAAACTAAAAAGTCGTTACGAGGACAAACGTTTCGGATGGTGATTCAGCACTAGGAATCAAGTAATGCCGAACGAAACGTTTGTCAGCGGCTTTTTCTTACAGGGGGCGAAAATGTGAAAAACACGCAGTCGTATGCAAAACGAGCAATGCTATTCTCGATAATACCAGGATTCGGTCAATTTTATAATCGGCAAAAAAGCAAAGGCGCTTTATTTTTCTTCTTTTTTGCTATGTATCTTGTCGTCTTTAAAGATTTATTTAATATGGGACTTTGGGGCATCGTGACATTAGGCGTGGAAGTGCCGAGAGACAATTCCATCTTTTTATTAGCAGAAGGATTAGTTGCCTTGATCGTCATCGGTTTTGGTCTGTTGTTCTATTATTTAAACATCCGTGATGCCTATAAAAACGGCGAATTAAGAGACAATGAGCTACCAGTCAACTCTATCCGTGAAAGCTACCAGGCACTATTAAGAGAAGGCTATCCTTATTTAATGAGTAGCCCAGCATTTTTCTTACTCGTGTTTTCTGTTATTTTTCCGATTCTCTTTAGTATCGCGTTAGCTTTTACGAACTATGATCTCTATCATTCTGCACCTGCCAATTTAGCAGATTGGGTGGGATTAGAGACCTTTAAGAAGATTTTTACTGTCGATATTTGGCGTAGTACCTTCTTCAATGTTCTAGGCTGGACAGTTATCTGGACCTTGATCGCCTCAACGTTACAAGTTTCTATCGGAATATTTTTAGCGGTGCTGGTGCATCAAAAAGAACTACGATTCAAAAAGTTCTTTCGAACGATTTTGATCCTCCCATGGGCAGTTCCGGGATTTGTTACGATCTTGGTATTTTCAGGAATGTTCAATGATTCCTTTGGTGCGATCAATAATACGATTTTGAATTTCTTCCAGATTTCACCGATTCCTTGGCTAACGAGTGCGAATTGGACCCGTTTAGCTTTGTTACTGATTCAAGGCTGGCTAGGCTTTCCGTATATTTTTATCGTGACTACAGGGACGCTGCAATCCATTCCTGATGATTTGTATGAGGCGGCGACCATCGATGGTGCTTCAGCTATGCAAAAATTCCGACGAATCACATTGCCATTACTGCTTTATGCAATGGCACCAATTTTGATTACGCAATATACGTTTAACTTCAACAATTTCAATATCATTTATCTGTTTAATTCTGGCGGACCGGCAGTTCCTGGTTCGACCGCTGGTGGTACCGATATTTTGGTTTCATGGATCTATAAGCTCACGATGCAAAATAGTCAATATGCACTAGCAGCAGCATTGACGATTCTCTTATCGATCGTCGTGATCGCGATTGCTTTATGGCAATTCCGCCGAACAAATTCATTCAAGGAGGTTGGATAACATGAAGGCAGCAAGTATGAAAAAACAAAAATTTGTCCGCCTATCCTTGACATATCTTGTACTGATTTTTACGGTAGTGGTGATCGTCTACCCTTTACTATGGACGATCGGTGCTAGTTTTAATCCTGGGAACAGTTTAATAAGTACGAGTCTGATTCCGACGAGTCCGACATTAAGTCACTACACGAAATTGTTTGCTGGTGACAACTCGCTATATTATAGTCAATGGTATTTGAATTCATTGAAAATCAGTGTATGCACTATGTTCCTGTCACTGATCTTTGTCTCCATGACGGCTTATTCCTTTTCACGGTTTCGTTTTACAGGCCGTAAAAATGGATTGATGCTGTTCTTACTACTACAAATGATCCCGCAGTTCTCTGCCTTGATCGCAATTTTTGTACTGGCGCAAATGCTCGGCTTGATCAATAGTCATTGGTTGCTGATCTTGATTTACGTTGGGGGTCAGATTCCCATGAACACGTACTTATTGAAAGGATATTTTGACTCGATTCCGTTAGATTTAGACGAGAGTGCCAAGATAGATGGTGCAAGCAATACGCGAATATTCTGGCAAATTTTGATTCCATTATCTCGACCAATGCTCGCAGTGGTTGCCATGAATGGTTTCACCGGACCACTGGGAGACTTTGCCCTGTCTTCAGTGATTTTACGTAATCCTGAGTACTATACATTACCCATCGGGTTATACAAATTAGTCACGGATAAAATGGGTGCCAGCTATACGACTTTTGCGGCAGGGGCCATTTTGATCAGTATTCCGATCGCGCTCGTCTTTATTGCATTACAAAAACATTTTGTCACCGGTTTGACCGCTGGCGGCACAAAAGGATAGGAAGAGAAGATGACAAGATATAACTTAGAAGAACGCTTTTTACATGGTGGGGATTATAATCCTGACCAGTGGCTAAATTATCCCGAGATCTTAGCCAAAGATTTAGAACTAATGGAAAAAGCTCATGCTAATACATTTTCCCTTGGTATTTTTGCTTGGAGTGCCTTAGAGCCAGCAGAAGGGGTGTTTCAATTTGAATGGTTAGACAAAATCATGGATCAGCTCGCCGAACGAAACAGTAACGTCATTTTAGCGACGCCAAGCGGTGCGCGTCCTGCCTGGTTGTCTAAAGCATACCCTGAAGTTCTCCGGACCAATGAAAAACGGGAAAAAATGTTACACGGTGGGCGACACAATCACTGTTTTTCTTCGCCAATCTATCGTGAGAAAGTGGCGATCATCAATCGGAAATTAGCTGAACGCTACCACGATCACCCAGCACTATTGATGTGGCATATTTCCAATGAGTATTCTGGAGATTGTCATTGTCCTATTTGCCAAGAAAACTTTCGTCAGTGGGTCAAGCAGAAGTATCAAACGCTAGCAGCCTTGAATGAGGCCTGGTGGGGACCGTTCTGGAGCCATACGATCACCGATTGGTCGCAAATCGAATCTCCTTCACCGATCGGCGAAATGCAAGTTCATGGACTAAATCTAGACTGGCATCGTTTTGTAACCGATCAGACTATTGATTTCTATGAACATGAGATCAAAGACATTCGTCGTTTGTCTCCAGATGTGCCGATCACAACGAATTTCATGGCAGATACCCGTGATTTGATTCCCTTTTATAGTCTTGATTATGGAAAATTTGCCCAGCATGTGGATGTCATTAGTTGGGACTGTTATCCTGCTTGGCATAATGATTGGGGAACGACAGCCGATTTGGCAAGTAAGGTTGGGTTTATCAATGATCAATATCGTAGCTTGAAAAAGCAACCATTTTTGATCATGGAATCAACCCCTAGTGGTGTGAATTGGCATCCAGTCAACCGCACGAAACGCCCCGGGATGCATCTGTTGTCTTCTATGCAATTTATTGCTCACGGTTCAGATAGTAATCTTTATTTTCAATGGCGAAAATCTCGAGGCTCATCTGAGAAGTTCCATGGGGCCGTCGTGGACCATGACAACGACGAGCAAAATCGTGTTTTTCAAGATGTAGCAGAAGTGGGGAAAGCCTTAGAAGAAATCAAAGAAATCAAAGGATTGCACAAAAAAGCCAAAGTGGCGATCATCTATGATTGGGATAACAATTGGGCGCTCAATGATGCGCAAGGTTTTGGTTTAGAGAGCAAACGCTACCCACAAACGTTGCAAGAGCATTACCGCTATTTTTGGGATCATGACATCGCGGTTGATGTCATCACGAAAGATCATGACTTTGATGCTTATCAATTGATCATCGCTCCGATGCTTTACCTCTTACCAAAAGAAACTATGAAAAAATTTCAACAGTATACGAAAAATGGCGGGACACTGGTTTCCACTTATTTGACGGGGATCGTGAATGAAACGGACTTGACCTATTTAGGAGGATGGCCCCAAGAGTTAGAAGAACTGTTTGGTGTGTCTGTGAAAGAAATCGATACGTTATATCCGAAGCAAAAAAATCTGCTTTTAATGAAGGAACAGCAGTACCAAATTCATGATTATTGTAGTATTGTCCAAACAAACACCGCCCAAACGTTAGGGGTGTACAGTGCAGATTTTTATCAAGGTCAAGCTGCAGTGACCGTAAATGATTATGGTGAAGGAAGTGCCTACTATCTTGGAGGACGGACGGATCAAGCCTTTTTGGAAGACTTCTATCAAGAAGTAACACAACAGCTTCGCTTACAAAATGAGTGGGTCCGCCAAGGTTCAACGAACGTGTCGATTCAAAGTAGAGAAAGTCAGCAAGAGCAGCTCGCTCCGACTACCTATTATTTTGTGATGAATTTTTCCGAAGAAAATCAAGAAGTAGAGGTAGCAACTTCAGGAATCGACTTGCTTACAGGAAAAACGACAAACCAACTTCTTCAGTTGGCGCCTTATGAGGTGCAGATCATCAAAGTGACAGCATAAGATCAATAAAACTATTGTGTCAATTATATGAGAAAAAAGAAGTACTAACGCTGATGAAAAGCGTTAGTACTTCTTTTTTATAGAGAATGGTTTAATTTTCTTGCGCAAATTCGGCAGCTTTTGTTCCTGCTTGGCGTCCGAAGATGATGATATCGGCAACTGCATTTCCGCCAATTCGGTTTTCACCATGCAACCCACCAGTTACTTCTCCGGCTGCAAAGAGACCTGGAATGATCTCGTTATCCGTAGCGATCACTTCTGTGTTCGTGTTGATCTTCACGCCGCCCATCGTGTGGTGGATACCAGGAGCAATGGCGATGGCATAGTAAGGTCCTGTTGACAAATCGTTGTCCATTGCCGTGCTGCGTCCAAAGGCTTCGTCTTCACCAGCAGCCACACTGCTGTTCCAGGTAGCGATCGTTTCAGCAAGCGCTGCTTCTGGCATGTCCAATTCTTTTGCCAATTCTTCGATCGTGTCAGCGGATTTGACTAACCCTTGTTGCTCGTAAAAATCAATGGCTGTTACGCGTTCTTTGACACCTGCATCAAAAACTAACGTTGCCGATTTTTCAGGTAGGGCAATAATCGCTTCAGAGACTTTGTCTCGTGTTTCCATTTCATTGAAGAACCGTTCGCCTTCTTGATTGACCAAGATCGCGCCTTCTCCACGGACAGCTTCAGTGATCAACAGTGATTTAGACTGATCCACTGTTGGGTGGATTTGGATTTGCTCTAAATCAACCGTTTGTCCGCCTAACGCTTCGATCATTTTGATTCCATCACCAGTCGAACCCTCTTGGTTCGTTGTCACGTAGTCTGCCAATTCTGGTTTGTACTCGGTGATCATGTCGAAATTGGCACCGAAACCGCCTGTTGTAACGACAACTGCTTTGGCATCAATGGTTTGTTCGTTTCCTTCTACTTCAACGGTCACCCCGTTGACTTGACCATCTTCTTCATTGATTTCTTTGACATCGGCATTTACAAAAATTGGGATTTCCAATTCATGGATGTTGCGCATCAAGCCATCAACTAAGTATTCCCCAACCGCGGAACCATCAGATGGACGGTGCGTTCTTTTTTCACTCATCCCGCCAGTCGTTGTTAAGTTGTCTAAAGTGATACCCATGGAATCTAACCAATCGATCGCTTCTGCTGAATGATCCACAAAGTAGCGCAACAATTCTTCATCATTGGTGTTGTGACCGCCAGCTAATGTTTCTTCATAGAATAGATCGTTTGAATCTTCAATGCCTTCTGCTTCTTGGAATTTGGTTTCTGAAGCGTTCATTCCTGCAGAAGATTTCAATGTATTCCCACCAGAAATTGGCATTTTTTCTAAAATAACTGGGTTTGCGCCAGCTTCCTTTGCTTGGATCGCAGCGGCCATTCCAGCGCCACCCGCACCGACAATCACGACATCGTAGCTGTCTGCAAGTTCGCTAGGGTCTGTGTATTCTTGACCAGATGCAGCTGAAGTTGCATCTGTTTCTTCATTAGCAGATGAACCAGTACTTGTGCTGCTGCTTGTTTGTGAATCAGCTCCACAAGCACTCAAAGTTGCTAACGAGGTTAGGACTAATAGTGTTTGGAAAATTTTCTTCATTGTTTTTATTCCTCCTAAAACTTTTTCCAAATCAAAGACTAACATAGTTGTCATGTTATTTTTAGGTTTTGTTCGAAAAATCACATAATAATTAGAAAAGTTTAATTTATAAAGCGTTTTAGTCGAGATGAAAGGGTTTCTTGGTCATCATAAAAAAGAGTAGATTCGTGAATTTGTGGAAATAGAAGAATTACTGATTCTTTGATTTGTTTGGTATTAATCATGAAGGGAGTATGAAATGAGATTTGATTTTTCTCTTTTCTGTTATTGAAAAAAAGTACGTCACTGAGGTGCCGAGGAACGATCTCTTTTATTGAAAATAAATTAAACGCTTTGCGATCAAAAGATAGAAAGAAATTAGTGGAATCAGTATTTGTGGTCGCCAATTTTTATTCAATAAATAGAGATAGAATCTTGGGTTTCAAGAACCATTGCCAAAAAATTGCGGTGTTTCTTAAAAAAATCAAGAGAACTGTCTTGCAAAACCAATCCTTTCTTGTATAATAAAAATAAGTTAGGTCTACCTAAAAAATAAATAAACTATCCTTAACTATGGAAATGGAGTGAAAATAATGATTACTTTTTCAGAAATATCCGCAGCCTATGATGGCAATCATCAAGTGATCTCGGATTTGTCGTTTCAAGTAGAGAAACCAGCGATCGTAGGGATCATCGGACCAAATGGGGCAGGGAAGTCGACGCTGATCAAAGCGGCGTTGAAGTTGATCCCTTCCAGTGGGAACATGAGTGTCAACAAAAAAGCGTTAAAAGACTTTCAAAAGGAAATTGCCTATGTCGAACAAAAGACTGCGGTTGATTACACGTTTCCGATCACAGTCAAAGAAGTCGTATCTTTAGGCTTGTATCCTAAGATGCGCATGTTCCAAAGAATGTCAGCCAACGATTGGCAGAAAGTGACAGCCGCTCTGGCAGCGGTAGAAATGGAATCCTTTGCGGAGCGTCAGATTGGGGAATTGTCCGGTGGGCAGTTTCAGCGGGTCTTGATTGCTCGAACGTTGGTGCAAGATGCTAACTATATCTTCCTCGATGAGCCCTTTGTAGGGATCGATGCCACCAGTGAAGCGATCATCGTCGGCCTGTTGCGTAAATTGCGAGATGCCGGAAAGACGATTTTTATCGTTCATCATGATCTGGGGAAAATCACCGAATACTTTGATTACTTGGTTTTTCTCAATCAAACCCTGATCGCTGCGGGCCCAGTGAGTGAAGTCTTTACCGAAAGCAATTTGAAGCAAACATTTGGCGATGCGATCATCGTGAAAGGAGGCGTTTAACATGTTGACAAGCTTTTTTACCAGTTTAAGTAACTATCATTTCTTGCAAAATGCCTTGATCACGGCAGTCGCGATCGGAATCGTCGCAGGGGTGATCGGTTGTTTTATTATCTTACGAGGGATGTCCTTGATGGGGGATGCAATCTCTCATGCGGTCTTACCAGGGGTAGCCTTGTCTTATATCTTCGGCGTTCATTTTTTTGTCGGGGCAATCTTCTTTGGGATCTTGGCTTCCATGATTATTACCTATATCGCCAATAACAGCCTGATCAAAAGTGATACGGCGATCGGTATCACCTTTAGTTCGTTTCTAGCTTTAGGGGTTATCTTGATTGGGGTAGCAAACAGTTCGACTGATTTGTTTCACATTTTGTTTGGGAATGTGCTAGCGGTACAAGATAGCGACAAATGGCTGACGATCGCTATCGCTATCCTTGTGCTGGCAGTGATCATCCTTTTCTTCCGTCCACTGTTGATCACGTCTTTTGATCCGATGATGGCAAAGTCTTTTGGGATGAAAGTGCAAGCCTATCACTACTTATTGATGTTCTTATTAACTTTGGTTTCAGTGACAGCGATGCAAAGCGTCGGAACGATCTTGATCGTGGCTTTATTAGTCACTCCAGCAGCAACGGCTTATTTATATACAAAACAATTGAAGCATATGATGATCATCGCAGGGGGTTTAGGTGGTCTCGCCTCATTTATCGGCTTGTTTATCGGGTACAGCTTTAATATTGCCGCAGGATCAAGTATCGTTTTGACCGCAGGAGCCTTTTTCGTGATCGGTTTCTTGTTCTCACCCAAACAAAAGACCAGTCCAGTCAAGCGCTGGTCAGCGACAGCGGTTTTAGCAACGGCAGCTGTAGCCGGTGGCTTCTTTTTGGCACAGCAAAACGGACAGATGGACCAAACAGAAGGGAAACTTTCAGTAGTAGCGACCAATTCGATCATTGCTGATATTACGGAAAACATTGCCGGTGATCGAATCGATCTTCACAGTATCGTACCAGTGGGGCGTGATCCCCATGAATATGAACCTTTAGTGGAAGATGTTCGAAAAGCGACCGATGCTGATCTTATCCTTTACAACGGCTTGAATCTAGAAACTGGCGGCAATGGCTGGTTTACCAAATTGATGAACAATGCCAATAAGGTAGAAAATGAAGATTACTTTGCCGTCAGTGATGGCGTGGATGTGCTTTATTTATCTGATGATGAAGACCACAGCAAAGCCGATCCTCATGCCTGGTTAAATCTAGAAAACGGCATGATCTATGCCCGTAACATCGCTCAACGCCTGAGCGAAAAGGACCCTGACAATCGCTCTTTCTATGAAGAAAACCTTGAACGCTACTTGGCTTCATTAGAAGAACTGGATCAGCAAGCGAAGGAAAACTTCCAATCGATTCCTGAAGAGAAGAAATTGATCGTCACCAGTGAGGGAGCCTTCAAATACTTCTCCAAAGCCTATGGTGTACCGTCTGCCTATATTTGGGAAATCAATACCGAAGAAGAAGGTACCCCTGCGCAAATCAAAAACTTAGTGGATCAGCTGCAAAACTCAGCCGTCGCTTCCTTGTTTGTTGAAAGCAGCGTCAATACTCGTCCAATGCAAAGTGTTTCTCGTGATGCGGGCATTCCGATTTTCGGAACCGTCTTTACCGATTCGATTGCAGAACCGGGAGAAGAAGGCGACAGCTACTATAACATGATGAAGTGGAATCTCGAGACGATTTATCAAGGCTTGAATCAATAAAGCAAAAAAACATCCTTAGCTCGTTCTGGCTAAGGATGTTTTTTCGTCGTATTTTTGTGCTGGAGAAAAGCAAAGAGATAAAATCCGCAGCCCATCAAGGCAGCAAGAAATGCGATGACAGGAAAGTACAACCCCTGACCGTAAACATAGGCTGTATAAGCAAAGAAGGCGATTAAAAACCAGAGTGTTCCTGAGATGACCATTTTTTGGTTCCTCCTAATTGTTTAAAAGTATTTATTTGGTATATTTTAACACGATAGGGGCAAAAAGAAAATCAGCGAATCGAACGTTTGCTGAAACGATTTGCTGATTTTTTCCCAATTACAACGATGAACAGTGATGAACAGTTAAGAAACGTTCAATTGCTGTTGCGGTTCTAAATGGTAATAAAGGATCTCTGGCGGGACGCCGAGTCGGGCGGGAATCTTGGTCATACCGACCCCGCTGGAAACACTCAATAAGGTCTCATTTCCTAAAAGGTAGAGCCCATCGGTATATTTCAACGCGCCCTTTGTTTTCGCATAATAAAAAGGCAAGCGAATCTGCCCGCCATGGCTATGGCCAGAAAGAATCAAGTCGTAGTTTGGCAGATTGGTGATCCGAGAAACATAATCGGGTTCATGGAGCAAAAGCAGCTGCCATTCTGCTAAGGTTGCTTCATAGGTAAAACTGACTTTCGGACTTTCTATATCGATACCGACAATATTCATCGACGTCTTGTCATCAGAACCAAAAACCGACTCATTATCAAGTAAGGTAAACCCTGCATGCTGGTATATTTCCTTAACAAAGTAATGACCGTCATTCAAATGGTCATGGTTCCCCATAACTGCGATCTTACCCAGAGGTGCTTGCAATTTTTTCAGCTTTTCGATCAGTCGCTTGGTTGAACGATGCGGCCATTTTTTATAATTATCGATCAGATCCCCCGTGATGATGATCAGATCCGGCTTGTTTTGGATCGTTGATCGAATGATGCGATTCATTCGTCTTGGTTTAAACCAACGAGAAAAATGGAGATCACTGATATGGGCAATCACGATATTGCTTTCTGCTTGGTAAAGGTCATAAGCTTTTGAAATATCTAAGACGGTGCGCTTGTCTTTTTTTATGAGATAATGCCGTTGTTTGAGAAGATGCGGTTCAATAATAAAGGAGTAAACTAGCAAGCCCGTAAGGAGGAATGCAATAAGAATGAGGGTGTACATGGCGTGGCTCCTTTTTTGATTTGCTAGTTTCTAGCATAGTAGATTCTTACAAAAAAAGCAATCATACGGAAGCAAAAATAACAAAAAATATCCATCGTATTTCGCTTGATTTTTCCATTAAAAAAGATACAAAAGAAGCTGCAACAGCCTATCTTTTGTATCCTAGATCGCAATTATTTGATTTTCACCAATCGTTTGAAGCGTGCCTTGTGCTTGACAGGGATCAAAGCCATGACACAATCATAAGGGACAGAGATGATCGCCCATGCGAGACTTTTACTTGAAGCAAAGGGATAGTTTTGCTGTAAGACAAAATGGCCACTGATCAAGGCAAAACCGATACTACCGACCCACAGCCATTGCGGGTCCCAATTCGTGAAGTGCTGGAGGGCTGTGATGACAAACGGATAGCCGTAAAAGTACAATGCAGTCAAAACGAAAGTGACATTTTTGGTTAATTGACGCAAGGTCAGTAAGAAAAACAAGCCAGAAAGAACGATACCCAATGGAGGAAACAGACTAACTAAGAAGGAATAAACGATACCCCATACGATCATGCCTGGGCCTTTGACGAGAGCAGCTATGACAAAGACAAAAAGTAGGAATAAGAGCTGTTGCGAAAAACTTGCTGCCGTCAAAAGTCCGAAGA
This sequence comes from Enterococcus sp. AZ188, assembly GCF_050544075.1. Lineage (NCBI taxonomy): Bacteria > Bacillati > Bacillota > Bacilli > Lactobacillales > Enterococcaceae > Enterococcus > Enterococcus sp. AZ188. The sequence goes on along the minus strand of NZ_CP172943.1, from coordinate 2,396,047 downwards.
AACCAACCAATAACCAGTGAGAAAAAGTCGCTGTTTGATTCTTTTGTGGCGTCTGCTGCTGCAGTTTTAGCCATGTAGCAAAATTGGGGAAATCTTGCTGGAAATTTCGCTGAAAATCGCTATTGAATGCTTGATGGGCATTTTGCTGCCGATAGTAGTGATATTGATTTTTTAACGTGCCTTTAGCTGCTGCTTTTTGGCCAGAAAAAAAGCGGCCGGGATCAATTTTTGATCGTTCCATATTTCCACCTCCATACGATTTCGTTACACTCAGTATAGAGAAAATCAGCTTCGGCGTCCTCCAACTTTGGGCGGATTTTTTTTGCTTGCTGAAAGTTTTCTTAAACTGCTGAAAAAAGCGAAGAGGATTCGTTTCTTAAACCGTCAAAATATGCTAGAGTATAGAAGGACTAAGGAGGAGATTTCATGATTTTTGATTCTCATACACATTTGAATGCAGAACAGTTTAACGAAGACATTCCCGAAACCGTCGCCCGTGCGCATGAACTAGGAGTAACGGAGATGGCGGTCGTCGGTTTCGATCAGCCAACGATTGAAAAATCGTTAGCATTAAGCAAAGAATATCCTGGCATTTACAGCATTATCGGTTGGCATCCCACCGAAGCTGGTTCTTATACCCCACACGTAGAAACCTATTTGCAAGAGCGCTTGGAACGACCAAAAGTCGTTGCCCTAGGTGAAATCGGTTTAGACTACCATTGGATGGAAGATCCGAAAGAAGTTCAAGAAAAGGTCTTTCGTCGGCAAATGGCAATCGCTCGTGAACATCAGCTGCCCATAAGTATTCATACCCGTGAAGCCTTAGAAGATACCTATGCGATCTTAAAGGATGAAAAAGTCCAAACAATCGGTGGTATTATGCACAGCTTTAGTGGAGACGGAGAATGGGCGAAAAAGTTCTTGGATCTAGGAATGTACATTTCCTTTAGTGGTGTCGTGACCTTCAAAAAGGCCACGGAGGTACAAGAAGCTGCACTAGTCGTACCACAAGATCGGCTACTCGTTGAGACTGACGCGCCGTATTTAGCCCCTGTTCCTTATCGCGGCAAACGCAATGAACCCGGCTATACCCATTATGTGGTGGATAAAATCGCGGAGCTGCGGCAAGAAGCGGTCGCTGATGTTGCGGCCTACACGACAAAAAATGCCCACCGCTTGTTTAGGATCAATGACTGATAAACCGAAAATCGAAGAAATCATTGTCGTCGAAGGCAAAGACGACACCCGTCGATTGCAAGAAGTGTTCGAAGTAGATACGATCGAAACGATCGGTTCAGCGATCGATGATACGATCCTTGATCAAATCGAGCATGCCCAAGAGACACGAGGGGTCATCGTGTTTACCGATCCCGATTTTTCGGGAGAAAAGATCCGCAAAATCATTATGGAAGTGGTTCCGGATGCCAAGCATGCCTTTTTACCGCGCAGTCAGGCAGCACCGAAAAGCAAAGGCAGTTTGGGCGTGGAACACGCCAGCCATGAAGCATTGAAAGAAGCCTTGCGAAAAGTCGTAACCCCGATTGCTTCAAATGAAGTCAGTGAAGGAACCATTGATCGCCAACAGTTATTAGCGTATGGCTTGATCGCAGGCGCTGGAGCAAAAGAGAAACGAGAGCGGCTAGGAGATCTTTTACGCATCGGCTATACGAACGGCAAACAATTAGAGAAGCGGCTGGCAATGTTTCGTATCACCGATGCAGAGTTGGCAGAAGCTATGAAAACAGTGGAGGAAGAATTGTGAAGGAAGAACGGGATATAGCAACCCCCTCAAGAACCAAAGAGATTTTAGCGAAACATGGCTTTACCTTTAAAAAAAGTTTAGGACAAAACTTCTTAACAGAACCGAATATTTTACGGAAAATCGTAGAAACAGCAGGCATCGACGAAACGACAAACGTCATTGAGGTTGGACCTGGAATCGGTGCGCTGACCGAACAGTTGGCAAAACATGCCAAGCAAGTGTTGGCGTTTGAAATTGATGATCGGTTGATCCCTGTATTAGCTGATACGATGCAGCCTTACGCAAACGTAAAGATCATTCATCAAGATGTCTTGCAAGCAGACCTATCAACGACCATTCGGTCAGAATTCAGCGATACGGCTGCTTCATTAAAAGTTGTCGCAAATCTGCCTTATTATATTACTACGCCTATCATGATGCACTTTTTAGAGTCTCAGGTACCAGTAGATGAAATGGTCGTGATGATGCAAAAAGAAGTGGCTGATCGAATCTCAGCAGTTCCCGGGACCAAAGCCTATGGCTCGTTGTCGATCGCTGTGCAATACTACATGGAAGCAAAACTGGCATTCATCGTCCCGAAAACCGTTTTTGTACCCCAACCGAATGTTGATTCGGCTATTTTGAAATTGACGCGCCGTCCACAACCAGCGGTCGCAGTCACCGATGAAAAAGAGTTCTTTAAATTAACGAAAGCAGCCTTTCAGTTGCGTCGTAAAACCCTTTGGAACAATTTGCAAAATAGCTATGGAAAAGATGAAGAAACCAAACAGTGGTTGGCAGACAGTTTAGAAGCAAGTGGGATCGATCCGAAACGTCGTGGAGAAACGCTGTCGTTAGCGGAATTTGCCAAATTAAGCAATGAAATGCAAGCGCGCAAAGGATAACTTCTATAAAAACGGATGTTGAATAAACATTCGTTTTTTTGTGTCTTGACACCTTGTGGAAATACCAGTAGAATAAGCAAGACAGAACTGTCATGACACATTGAAGGAGAGAGTATAAATGAAAAATCATTCCATCCGCCATTTAACGATCGCTGCATTGTTAATCGGCATGGGGATCGTCATTCCCATGGTAATGCCCAAAATCGTCATCGGACCTGCATCTTTTACCTTAGCTAGCCATGTTCCCGTATTTGTGGCGATGTTCTTTTCACCAGCGATGGCGATCGCTGTAGCTTTAGGAACGACCTTTGGCTTTTTCTTAACACTACCACCAATCATTGCATTACGGGCATTGTCCCATGTTGTTTTTGCAGTCATCGGTGCCTTTTATTTACAGAAGCACCCAGATATTTTACTGAAAAATGGCAAACCCTCTTTATTGAATATCAAATTTCAGAGCTTTAACTTGATTATCGGACTGATTCATTCTGCCGTTGAAATGGCAGTCGTTGCCGCCTTTTACTTCACAGGAAATGTACCAGGGACAGCATTCGATGGCAATTTCTACTATTTCTTGTTCGTTTTGATGGGGATCGGTGGCTTGATCCATAGCTTGATCGATTTCAATTTGGCTTATTTTGTTGCAGGTGCCTTAAGCAAACAATTTGATATTCGTTCGTTTTCAAAAGCAAAAGGACGCTTTATTCAGAAACAGAAGAAAGCGGCATAAGCGCCAGTTTGAATAGACCCGCTGCGTAAACGGGTCTATTTTTTTGTGTTTAGATTAAGAAAATACTCCCTCTTAAAACGTTTATTATAGTGAAATAATAAACAGAAATAAGTTATAATATAAAAGAGGAGGAAGTAGATGAAGAAGAAAAAGTTAAAACGGTTACTTTTAGGTATGTTCGTCTTGATGCTCTTCTTTCTGCTGATTTTTTATGACAGTAAGAATGGGCAGTCCCCCTTTGAAAAGATAGAGGATGAATTGACACTAGCACTTTCGGATGAAGAACAAACACCAGAGCCTGAATACAGTGACGTTATTCAATTGGACGTTCCGTTAGAAAATCAATTCGATGAAGTTACGTTAGGAAATGGTTGTGAAGTAACGGCTTTATCGATGCTCTTGAATTTTTACGGATTTGATACCAATAAAAATCAATTGGCAGAAGAATTAGTGTATGTCCCACTTTATGAGGATTATAATCACCATGGAGATCCGCGAGAAGGCTTTGTTGGAAACATCTATGGCGGCGATAGCGCGATGGGTGTTGACGTAGAACCGATCACTGATGTCGCCGAAAGTATTGTAAAAGAGCAATATGAAGTCGTTAGTGGACGAGACAAAAGTTTTGATGAGATCGTCAAAGTCCTGCAATCTGGGAAACCAGTTTGGATGATCGCGACGTTAGAATTACAAGTACCTACCGATGCTGATTTCTTTCAATGGAATACCCAAAATGGCGAAATCCTTGTGACTGCATTGATCCATTCGGTAGTGATCACTGGCATCGATGGTGATACGATGTATGTCAACGACCCTTATGGGCATAAGGATCGCGAAGTCAGCAAAGAAGACTTAGCAGCGATCTATGAAAAAATGGGTCAGCAATACTTATATTTAGAAGAAATCTAAGAAAAAGTCTCAACTTGCCGTTGACAGTAAATGAAAAAACAATTATAATTTTTTAAAATTAAACAAAGATTTCGATAACGTTGAAGAGAAGAGTAGCAGATCAACAAAGGTACAGAGACTCCGGTTGGTGAAAAAGGAGACATGCGGTGATCAGTGAAGATGAGCTCTGAGTTTTTTTGTTGGTTCACGCCAGCAAAACGGCATGCGCCCGTTACAGCGCCAAGTATCATAGTGTACTGTTGAGGTGTTATTTGTGAGAATAGCACGAATTAGGGTGGTAACGCGCATCAAGTCGTCCCTTTTATCCATAAGGATAAAAGGGCGGCTTTTTTTGTTTTTCACAGCCGAAACTGTTCGCTTTCTCTTCAACAAGAAATTTATCTGTAAGGGGTTGAAGCAATGCCAATCATTATTCCCAAAGAATTACCCGCTGCAGCGGTCCTGCAAAAAGAAAATGTCTTTGCCTTACTGCAGCATAAAGCGGCGAAGCAAGAGATCCGTCCCTTGAAAATCGCGATCGTCAATTTGATGCCGAAAAAGATCGCTACAGAAAATCAGTTGTTGCGTTTACTTTCCCAAAGTCCACTGCAAATTGAGGTGACTTTACTAAAAATGAAATACCACGAAAGCAAAAACACCTCTGTCGATCACATGGAAAAGTTTTATCAAGAATTTTCAGTGATCCAGCCGCAACGATTCGATGGCTTGATCATCACCGGAGCCCCAGTTGAAAAAATGGCATTCGAAGCCATTGACTATTGGCAAGAACTACAAGAAATCATGGATTGGAGTCAGACGAATTGCACTTCAGTCCTACATATTTGCTGGGGGGCACAAGCGGGGCTTTATTACCATTACGGTATCGACAAAGTATTGTACCAAAGCAAATTGTTCGGTGTCTTCGAACAAACAGTCACGCATTTTCATCCACTGGTTCGGGGCTTTGACGACGTCTTTTATACACCGCATTCACGCTATACCGGCATCGATGAAGTCCAGCTCGTCCAAGCACCTTTAGAAATATTGGCAGCAGGTGTTGAAACAGGGCCTTCCATCTTCGTATCAGAAGATCATAAAAATGTTTTCTTGCTAGGACATTTTGAATACCATTCAGCGACCTTGAATGAAGAGTACTTGCGAGACATGGAACGGGGCTTAGATACCGCGTTGCCCAAAAATTACTTTGCTTATGACCGCTTAGGGGGAAAAATCACCAACCGTTGGCGGGGACATGCCTCTTTGTTTTTCAGCAATTGGATAAATGAAACCTATTTGCGAACGCCGTATGACCTGTCCGTCATGCCGACGAAAGAAGGTTACCGAATTGGCAGTGAGCCAGAAGGTCGGGTGAGTATCAATGACGATTGAGCATTTTCTCTCCCACTATGCCAGGCAGCGAAAAGGCACCAATTCTTTAAAATGGGATCTTGTGGATCAACGGTTCCAAGGAGAAAAGCTTTTGCCTTTATGGGTAGCTGATATGGATTTTGCGGCGCCAAAGGCAGTGGAAGAAGCCTTGCAGCAACTGGTTGCTCAAGGAACCTTTGGCTATGCGATTCCCCCCTCAGGCTATTTTTTAGCCTATCAAGCTTGGCAAGATCGCCACTGGGGGACGAAATTCGAAGAAAAATGGCTCTCGTTTTCCACAGGGGTCGTCCAATCTTTGGTTGATTTGCTTCATTGTTTCACAGAACGAGACGATGGCATCTTGATCCAGCCGCCCGTCTATTATCCCTTTTTTGACAGCATCAAAGAGACGAAAAGGCGCTTGATAGAAGCACCCTTGCAAAAGGTGAAGAATTCCTATCAAATCGATTTTGCTGCTTTTGAAGGCAAAATCATTGAAGAAAAAGTGAAACTATTTATTCTTTGCTCCCCCCACAATCCAGTAGGGCGGGTCTGGCAAGAGAAAGAACTGCATCAGTTATTGGCCATTTGCCAAAAACATGAGGTTGTCGTGATCGCCGACGAGATCCATCGTGAACTGATACTCGGTGAGCAGCAATTTGTTTCAGCCGTGACAGTGGCACAGGGGTTCGGCTTTGAGAAGCTGATCGTTCTGGATTCGCCCTCAAAAACCTTCAACTTAGCAGGATTGTTACTCTCTCATGTTTGGATTCCTGATTTAGAGATGCGCAGAGCCTATCAGGCTTGGTGCCGACGATACAAGCAGATGGAAGTCAATCGTTTGGGATTGGTGGCTGCGAAAGCCGCGTATGAATCGGGGGATCAATGGCTAGATGACCTGCTTTTGGTGATTGCTGCCAATGAACAAATGGTCCGCCAGCAACTGCAAGAAGCATTTCCCAAAATTGAGCTCCTGCCATTAGAAGGAACCTATCTTCTCTGGGTCGATCTGCGGCAAGTCATCGCCAAAGAACGAACCAAGCACGTGATCCAAGATACTGCCGGTCTGGCAGTCGACTATGGGGAATGGTTTTCACAAGACGGTCAGGGCATGATTCGTCTGAATCTTGCGACAACACCAACGATCATTCAAAAAGCCCTTGATCGTTTGATTGAGGCAATCAAAAAGGAGGAACGACATGACCATTGATACAGCAACTTTTCTCGCCCAATTAGGCAATCATTCGGATCAGCAAACCGGGGCGATCAGCCCGCCAATTTATCTTTCCACGACCTTTGCACATCCTGAATTGGGGCAAAGTACCGGCTATGATTATACTAGGACCAAAAATCCGACCCGGGATATTTTAGAAGCTGGCCTTGCCGAATTAGAAAAAGGGGCTCGGGCAGTAGTGACCAGCTCTGGCATGAGTGCGATCGCTTTGATTTTTGATTTATTTGCCAGCGGCAGCCGCTTTTTGGTTTCTCGTGACTTGTACGGCGGTAGCTTTCGCTATTTTGCGGAACTGGAAAATAGCCAGCGGGCCTTTTTCGATACCTTCAGTACTTTAGCCGAATTAAGTGAAAAATTAACTGACGAGGTAACGGCTGTCTTCTTAGAGACCCCAACGAATCCTTTGATGACCGTGACGGATATTGCTGAAACCGCCAAGCTTGCTCACGATCATGGGGCACTATTGATCGTGGATAATACCTTTTTGACGCCGTTACGGCAGTTGCCATTAGAAGAAGGCGCGGATCTAGTGATCCATTCAGGCACCAAATTCTTATCTGGCCACAATGATATTTTGGCTGGTGTCGTGATCGCCAAAGATGCGCAAGTAGGGGAGCGTTTGAATTATTTAGCCAATACTTCAGGCCCGACTTTGAGCAGCTTTGATACGTGGTTATTTATCCGAAGTTTAAAGACGCTGCCGTTGCGCTTTGAACGACAGGAAGCCAACGCCAAGGAAGTCGGCCGTTTTTTACGAGCCCATCCGGCGATCAAAGAGGTGCTGTACCCGAATGCCGGCGCGATGATCAGTATTCGGGTGCTTGATGAAACCAAAATCAGCGGCTTCTTAGCGGCATTAAAGGTTTTTACCTTTGCAGAAAGCCTAGGTGGTGTGGAAAGTCTTATCACGTATCCAACGACACAGACTCACGCCGATATTCCTCAAGAGGTACGAGAATCTTATGGATTGACGCCGGATCTTTTACGGATCTCCATTGGGATCGAAAGTAGTAAAGATTTGATCGATGACTTAGAAAATGCACTGAAGATATTCAAATAACCCGACCACAGATCAGCTAGTTAAAAACTTACTTTTGTAGAGTAATTTTATTGACAGTTTTAGTTGTATAGGATAAAGTTACACTACATATGAATAGTGAGTCCGATGTTTTCGGTTGACGGCAACAGGCATTTGCCATTTCTCCTTTGAAAAAACAATTTGTTTTGAGAAACAGAGGTGAAATTGGTCTAGTTGAGCAATACGTCAAGAAAACGGGACGATTGATCTGAGGAGGGAACAAAAGGGGAAAAAGGGATGAAAAGAAACGTAGTAAATGGATTGGCAACAGGGGCTCTTGGATTGCTGGCATTGTTCAGCTTCGCCGCTTGCGGCAGCAGTCAAGCAGATGAGGAAGCCACCGTTGTCAAATTGGGTGTCGTGGGTGAGCAAAACGAAGCCTGGGAACATGTGCAGGAAGAATTGAAGGAAAACGAAAATATCGACTTGCAATTGGTGAAATTCACCGATTATCGTCAGCCAATCGTGGCGCTTGAGGATGGCTCAATTGACCTTCACGCAGCATTGACGGAGATTTTTATGGACAATGTCAACGAAGAAAGTGGTTATTCCAACACGACGATTGCCTATACGACATTAAACCCACTTGGTATTTATTCCGATAAAATCACCGATGTCAACGAATTGGCAGATGGTGCTACGGTGGCTTTACCCAATGATGTCTCAAATGAGAGCCGTGCACTATTACTCTTACAGACCGCCGGTTTGATTACTTTGGATGAATCAAAAGGTTTACTGCCAACAACCAGTGATGTCATTGACAATCCCGAAGCCCTGAAATTTGAGCTACTTGACTCCAATCAAACTGCTCGGGCAATGACCGATGTCGACATTTCTTTGATCAATAATGGCATGGCCGTCGATGCTGGTTTGGTTCCTACAGAAGATGCGATTTTCTTAGAACCTGTGGCTGATTCCTCCAAGCCTTATTATAATGTGATCGCTGCGCGAGCAGACGAAGCAGACAATGACGTTTACCAAACGGTCGTTCGATATTATCAGACCGATGAAGTAAAAGCAATCATCGAGGAAGTAACAAAGAAATCTAGTATACCTGTATGGGAATAAAAATCAAAAAACGACTATTAACTATATAGGAACAGGAAGTAGGATGGAAAAATGATAAATTGGAAAAAAGGTTTAGCAAGTGTTGCCGTCGTTGGACTAGGATTTGTTCTAGCAGCCTGCGGTGGATCAAATACAGAAGAAACGTCAACCAGTAGTGCAGCTGGAGCTGGGGATGATTCAACATTCACTTATGCGATCAGCGGGGACCCATCGTCCACTAACCCGATCAACACCAGTGATCGTTGGGGATTGACAGTGACAAACATGATCTATTCTCCACTAGTTACAGTGGAAGCAGACGGAACAACACAAAATGCGTTGGCAGAATCAGTGGAACCAGCTGAAGACGGCCTTTCATTGACAGTACATTTGAAACAAGATGTGAAATGGTCAGATGGCGAAGACTTTACCGCCGATGACGTTGTTTTCACATATGAACAAAAAGTCAAAAAAGAAAATGGCAATGCCGATTCCCTTTGGGTCGACGACCAACCAATCGCGATCGAAAAAGTGGATGAATACACCGTCAAATTCGTGTTGCCGACACCGAGTGCGGCAGCGATCAGCAATATTGCAACCGAAACATACATCATTCCCGAGCATATCTTTAAAGATGTTACCGACTTCTCTGTCAGTGAACTGCCTGAAAAACCAGTCGGCACTGGTCCGTATCAACTGAAAGAATACAAACGTGGTGAGTACTTTACTTTTGAAGCCAATGAAAACTATTATGGCGGCAAGCCTTCGATTCAAAATGTGACGTTGCGCATCATCGAAAGTACCGATACTGCGAAAGTCGCTTTGCAAAAAGGGGAAGTGGATGCAGCCGTTGTCTTGCCTTCAGATATTGAAGATTTAGATGATGAGCAGATCTCTGTTTATCCTTATACTGAAAACCGTGTCGGTTATCTAGGCTTGAACACTCACTCAGATGCTTTGCAAGATGTGAAAGTTCGACAAGCAGTTCTCTATGCGTTGAACAAAGATGAATTAAATCAAGCGGCGTATTTAGATGAAGAGTATTACGCAACACCATATTCATTCTTGCCACCAAACAATCCATACGTTACTGATGATGTTGAAAAATATGAGACGAATGCTGAAAAAGCAAAAGAACTTTTACAAGAAGCTGGGGTGACTGATTTGTCATTGAATTTGGCTTTCAACTCAACCGATCCAGCCCAAACGATCCAAGCTACGTTGATCCAACAACAATTGCAACAAGCAGGCATAACGGTTACACTTGAAGGTGGCGATGGTACAGCGATCTTTACCGAGTTGAAGAAACCTGATTCAACGAAGTACAACTTATTCCTTGGTGGGTATATCATGGGAAATGACCCTGACTTATACGGCAGTCTATTTGAAACTGGCGGTAGTGCCAACTACTTCCAAAGCAATAGCGAAACCATTGACAATTTGTTTGCCCAAGCAGCAGTTGAATTAGACACGGACAAACGTGAAGCATTGTATGATGATTTGCAAAAGGCCATTGCTGACGAAGCGATCATTTACCCAATCGTTGACAACAAGAAAATCCTAGCGGTCAATAACCGAATTGGTAATGTAGAAGATGCAGGTTTGATCCCAATCTATACATTCGAAGATATGTCTAAATTGACAATCAAGTAAATCCATTGGCTGTGATAAAGAGGAATCTTTTTTATCACAGCTTTTTTCTATGAAAAAGAAAGTAGGTCAGTTATGTTTCGATACATTGCAAAACGAGTATTGCAAGCAATCCCTTTGCTGTTTGTGATCTCTTTTATCGTTTTTTCACTTATACATATCGCACCGTATGATGTGATCGACTCCATCACGACACCCAATATGTCGCAAGAGCAAATCGATCTTTTGCGGCAGCGCTATGGCTTGGATCAACCCTTTCTGGTTCAATATTTTCTTTGGATCAGAAATATTCTTACCGGTAATCTTGGCTTTTCTTTGGTGTCTCAAAGTAGTATTTCGCAAGAACTTGCGACTCGGATTCCCAATACCATGCGCTTAGTCATCCCCGCTTATTTGACTGCCTTGTTGTTGGCCATCATTTTGGGCCTGTTGGCTGCTGCCAACAAAGGAAAAATTTGGGATCGAATCATTGACGCTGTGGCATCTCTAGGGATCGCTGTGCCGACCTTCTGGTTTGCGATGATCTTGATTTATGTATTTGGTTACTTATTAAATATGTTTCCAATCATTGGCATGTATACGGTCGGTAAAGAAGGGGATTTTGGCGATTTTCTGCAGCATTTTATTTTGCCTTATACCACATTGACAGTCGCCTTCTTTCCAGATTTGACGCGGTATATCCGCGCATCAGCGACACAACAAGTTTCAGAAGACTACGTGATGGTGCAACGGGCATTTCATGCCAGCAAATGGCAGATTTTCAGCCGTCATATTAGTCGAAATATTTTGATTCCTGTTGTCACCCAAATCGGCTTGGCGTTGCCGATGTTAGTTACCGGTGCGATCATTACAGAAACGATCTACGGCTGGCCGGGCGTCGGCCCTTACTTGATGAGTGCGACGAAAAGCCTCGATTATCCTGTGATCATGGCCATCATGCTGTTGTCAGCAACACTGGTCATCTTAGGGAATTTGTTAGCGGATGTATTATACTCCGTGGTTGATCCACGTATCCGTAAAGGAGGGAGTAAGTAATGAAACGTTTCAAAAAAATCAGTGAAGTCATGCTTGCTTCGCCCATCTATACCTTTTCTGTCGTTTTCCTGACGTTATTGATTATTTTGTCGCTTGTTGCACCTTTGATCCCCATCGATCCTAATACAACGGATGTCAGCAACATGTCACAGCCGCCGAGTTGGTCTCATTTATTTGGAACCGATGAAGTGGGGCGAGATTACTTTATTCGGGTCGTCTACGGCGGTCGGGTATCATTGTTTGTAGGTGTTTTGGCAATGATCACAGCGACGTTTATTGGGACTCTTGTCGGTCTTGTTTCTGGCTACTTTGGCGGTTGGATCGACAACCTGCTGATGCGGCTCGTCGATGTATTGTCATCGATTCCTTGGTTGGTGTTAGTGATCGTTTTGAGCGTCTTTTTACGTCCCGGACTAACCACGATTATTATTGTGATCGGCGGCTTCTCCTGGATGAACATCGCTCGTTTGATTCGTGGTGAAACGTTAGCGGCGAAAGAACGGGAATATGTCGCTTACGGGAAATTTATCGGACGTTCTTCATTTAGTATTATCGTGAAGCATGTTTTCCCAGCAGTGCTTCCTACCTTGATCGTTGCGGCATCTGCAAGTATTTCAGGAGCGATCATGACCGAATCGGCTTTGAGTTTTCTAGGCTTAGGAATACAGCAACCGATGGCTTCGTGGGGCAGTCTGTTGCAAAACGCGCAAAACAGCTTGCAGCGGGCACCATACATGGCGATTCTTCCAGGGCTCTTTGTTATTTTCACCATCTATTCCTTTAACAATATCGGCGACATGATCAAACATGTCTTGCAGAGAGAGGTGTGACCGATGAAGACAGAGTTATTAGCGATCGAAGCGTTGAATGTGACATTTCAAAGCAAAACCGGTCCGAAACCGTTAGTAAAAAATCTTGATCTGGTAATTCCTAAGGGCAAAGTCGTTGGGATCGTTGGCGAATCTGGCAGCGGCAAAAGTATGACCATGAAAAGCGTCATGGATCTTTTGCCTGATAAAGTGACCGATCACTATACCAGTTATACATTTGAAGGAGCAGCAGTGACCGATCGTCGAACATTACCGATCGCCATGATTTTTCAAGACCCGATGACTTCGTTAAATCCTTTGCGCACGATTGGCTATCATTTGATCGAAGTGATTCGCCGCTCACAAAAAGTATCGAAAAAAGCAGCACAAGAAATCGCCGTCAAAGAGTTAGAAAAAGTCGGCATACCTTTTCCAGTACAACGCATGAAACAATATCCTCATGAGCTATCTGGGGGGATGCGTCAGCGGGTGATGATTGCCATGGCTTTGTTGGCGCAACCGAAATTGCTGATCGCAGATGAACCGACAACGGCTTTAGATGTGACGATCCAAGCACAGATTTTGGCATTGATCAAAAACCTGCAAAGAGAGAACCAGCTTTCCGTCGTCCTTGTGACCCATGACTTTGGGGTCGTTGCAGGAATGTGCGACTTTATTAAAGTGATGTATCAAGGCCGAGTCGTGGAAGAAGGAACCACGGAAGAAATTTTTTATCAGCCGGAACATCCTTATACGAAACAATTATTGCAGGCGGCCCATTTAGGCGACAAGCATGCCGAATTAAAAGTCTTTGACTATCATGAGACATTGGCAGATGAACTGCAAGAAACGCAACTATCTAAGACACATCGCGTCTGGCGCAATCAGGAGGTGACAGAATAATGGAAGAACTGATTCGCGTAGAACATGCGACGAAAATCTTTCGCAGTAAAAACTGGCGCGGCACTGTCAGTGAAGTCCGAGCGGTCGAAGATGTCAGCCTAACGATCCATCGGGGCGAGACATTGGGGCTAGTGGGGGAATCTGGGAGTGGGAAAACCACTTTAGGACGCAGTATTTTAAATTTAGAGACCTTAACAAGCGGGGAGATTTTCTTTGAAGGCAAAGAGATAACAGCATTGACGGCAGAAGATCGCAAAGCAGCGTATCAGCAAATGCAGATCATTTTCCAAGATCCGTATTCATCATTGAATCCCCGTATGACAGCACTTGAACTGGTGATGGAGCCGTTGTATCATGAAACGAAAGATGCTGCTCGAGCGAAAGCCAAAGAAATCTTAGCGATCGTCGGGATCATCGGTGATGACGTCCATAAACTGCCTCGCAGTTTCAGCGGCGGACAACGGCAACGGATCGGTATCGCTCGTGCGGTGGTCAATCGCCCGGCGTTCGTCTTGTGTGACGAACCGACTTCGGCATTAGATGTCTCCATTCAGGCTCAGATTATCCAATTGCTACTGCGTCTACAAAAAGAGTTTTCATTGTCTTATTTATTCATTTCCCATGACTTGTCCGTGATTCGTCATATCAGTGATCGAACAGCCGTCATGTATCAAGGGAAATTAGTTGAATTGGCACCTACCGACCGTTTGTTTGAAAATCCGCTGCATCCTTACACGAAGAAATTATTAGCAGCAGCGCCGATCGCTGATCCTGTGTTAGCAAGAGGTGCGATGGAACAAACGGAAATTCAAAGCACGATTACTTTGACACCATTGTATGAATGGGTCGAAGTTGAACCAGATCATTTTGTGAGGAGAGAAAAACGATGACAGTAGAAACATTGACGATCCATCAAGGAAGCGACAAATTTGAAATGACGACCCCAACTGGCAATTGGGTGTTAGCACGGGAAAAAGGCTATTCGCCAGTCCAAATGCTTGTGAGTGCGGTAGCTGCTTGCGGCGGCTATGTATACGCATCTGTCTTAGAGAATTCAAAGGTTGAAGCAGAAATCGAAAAGATCGAAGTCAGCTATGACCGGGACGACAACAAAAAAGCCCAACCAGTCAGTGCTATCCACATTCAGTTTTATGCGAAAATCGCTGAAGCCGACCATGACAAAGCGACGCGTTGCCTAAAACTCGTTTCACCAAATTGCCCCGTGATCCAATCATTAGATCCAGCGATCGAAGTGACGGAAACAGTGACGTTTATTTAATCGAAAAAAGACTTTGTGTGCCTGAAACCAAAAGGCGTACAAAGTCTTTTTTGATCAATAAATAATATTCTCCCGAATAAAATCGATATCTGTCACTAATAGTTTGCGATCGACACTCTTTAGGGCGCCAGATTCTCGTAATTTTTGCATCATTCGATTGACACTGCTGGCAGAGGTAATGCCGCAAAAGCGAGCGATCTCTTCATTGGTGACTTCAAAGTCGATCAAGACGCCCTCTGTTGTTTGAACCCCAAAAGTTTCATAGAGCTCATTGATTTGGGTACAGACAGCACCGAATTTGCCGTTCATCAGCATTTGCTGCATCTTTTTCATCGTATCCATCAAGTTTCTCCGATAATACTCTTTGACATAATCCTGTAGCAGACGGTCACGATTGACATCAGCCCAAAATTGATCCCGCACGATTTTGTATAATTCGGCTTCTTCTGATTCAACCCGCACATTAAAAGGGGCTTCGACTTCTTGAGAGGATTCGTCTTTAAACAAAGAGACGATCTCGAAATCCGTCAAATAGCGCAAGTTGAATTCGCGCCCTTCATGGGTCACTACGCTAGTTTTGATGATGCCTTTTTTTAAAATATAGACGTACCGATCCGGGATCCCCTCATACGTCAAGTAACTCTTTTTCTTACGGATAACGATCGGTATTGCTTGTTTTTCTAAATAATCACGTAATATCTGTTTTTCCACCCGCGTTACTCCTTCACTTGATGCCAACCCAACATTTTCTGAAAAAAAGATGAAATATCCTCTATTCAAGCTTCATTAAAAGACATTTCTAGTGAAAAAGCAATAACAAATGTTAATGTTTCTTGTTAATGCTCTTTTTTAACAGCAAAAGCGCATTTCGAGTAGAGGAAGTTTCGGTATAGTAAAACGCATCACAGCACAAACAGGAGGAATGGAAGAAACATGTCAGACAGGGAAACCAATCAAGAAGGAATCGTCAGCTCGACGCCGTCAACCAAAAATGAAAAACTATGGAACAAAGGGTTTATCACGATTACCTTGATCAATTTTATCGTCTTTCTCGTGTATTATTGTTTTGTCGTCATCACTGCGAAATTTGCCACT
The DNA here is from genome assembly GCF_050544075.1 of Enterococcus sp. AZ188. NCBI lineage: Bacteria > Bacillati > Bacillota > Bacilli > Lactobacillales > Enterococcaceae > Enterococcus > Enterococcus sp. AZ188. The sequence continues at coordinate 2,380,285 of NZ_CP172943.1, read as the reverse complement.
CAGGAGTTAGGGGCATCCACCGCACAAGCTGGCTTGGCAGCGGGGATCTACATCATCGGGACCTTGATCGCTCGCTTGTATGTCGGAAAAATTTTAGAATTAGTCGGTCGCAAAGCCGTTTTGCGCTGGGGGATTTTGTTTTATGTTATTACCACCGCTGCCTATTTAATCTCGGTCAACATCTACATTTTAGATACCGTGCGCTTTTTCAATGGCTTTGCTTATGGTGCTGTCTCAACTGCGGCTAATGCGATCGTCACAGCATATATCCCAGCTTCCAAACATGGCGAAGGGATCAATTACTATGGATTAAGTACCAGTTTAGCAGCGGCAGTCGGGCCTTTTATTGGCATGCTATTATTACCGACCGTCGGCTTTGATTTCATTATTTGGTTAGCAACCATCTTATCAATCGCAACAGCCATCGCGTGTTTCTGGTTCCCAGTCAAAAACATCCCATTAACAGAAGAACACAGAGCACAACTAAAAAAATGGTCCATCAAAAGTTTTGTCGAACCAAAAGTCTTTTTCATTTCCGGGATTGCCTTTTTGATCGGGTTGGCTTATTCCAGTGTTCTCGGCTTCTTGTCAATCTACGCCAGTGACCTTGGGTTAGAAACGGCCGGTGCTTTTTTCTTCATCGTCTATGCACTTTCCGTGACCTTCACACGACCAATGACTGGCAAACTATTTGACCGCCATGGCGCAGATGCGGTCATGTATCCTAGCTTTCTTTTCTTGACCCTTGGTCTTTTCCTATTGAGTATTACCGGCAACAGCTGGATGTTGTTGCTTGCGGGTTGCTTTGTCGGCTTGGGCTATGGCACCTTCATGTCGAATGGCCAAGCCGTTTGTCTAAAAGAGGTCGATCCTCACCGTGTCGGCGTAGCGCTCTCCACCTATTTCATCGGGCTGGACCTCGGCTTAGGCGTAGGTCCCTATGCATTAGGAAGCTTGCACGGTCTGTTTGATTACTCGCAGATCTACATCTTATGCGGACTGATCCCAGTCGTCGTTCTTGTTTTATACAAATTGTTTTATAAAACGAAACGCGCAGTTGCCGCCGTTGGTACTTTGAAGCAGCCAATCAACGAAGAAGAATGACCTCAACCATTACAAAAAGGAGTGTTTCACCATGGATAACAATCAATTGATTATTGAAGCATTGAACAAATTAGTGACGAACATCAACGAATTAAATGAAGAAATGCACGCTATGAAAGAGGTCACCGCAACGATGACCCATGAACAACTTGCTATCGATCATCAATTACGCGACATCAAATCGGTATTGATCAATGACAATTTAATTGGATAAATTGTCATAAGGCATAAAATGAAACAAGAAACAGGAATGAACGCTTTTTTTGAGAATGTTTGTTGCTCACTTACTAGTGGCAGAAAAATTCACATAAGAAAAGCGTTTTTTTGATGCGCAAAAAAGAAAAGCGAACATTGGCAGAGTTTGTACAAGAAAATAAGCAAGAAAAATTGTGGCAGTCCGCGCTTGTATGCTATAGTGTGTCTGGGTAGTAATACCTAATAAAAATCAGAGTAGGAAATAAAGCGTTAAGTGCTGAAAGGATGGGATGTTGCCTTTCGGACGAAGAACGGTCATTCGTTCGCGGTTTTATTTTCGCATTCGCTGCATGAATTTGTAGCAACTCTAAAAGGAGATGCTCGCTATGAAAAGAAAAGTCGATGCACACATGATTGCGGTCATGGGACTTTTGATTGCCTTAATGGTGGTCTTGTCGCAAATCTTGGGGTTTGAAACCTCCTATATCAAAATCACATTTTCCTTTGTACCACAGCTGATCATGGGTATGCTGTTTGGTCCGTTTTGGACCGCAGTTGGATCGTCATTAGCCGATATCGCAGGAATGGTGATTTTTCCAAAATCAGCCTACTTTTTCGGATTTACCATCAATGCCTTTGTTGGTGGACTGATTTATGGCTACTTCTTCTATCGGAAAGAAGTCACATTAAAACGAGCGGCAACGGTCGTCTTGTTAAATACTATTTTGATAACCTTGATCTTAACTCCGATCTGGTTAGCTATGATGCTGAATATTCCTTTGACAAGCTGGGCCATCTGGTCGGTCCGCTTGCTAAAAGCAGTCATCATGTTCCCGATACAAACTGCGTTGATTTACATCGTAGGGCGTGCGGTACCATACAAACGGCTGATCCGACGGTTCGTTTAACGAGTAAAAAAGAACGATAACATCCATTGAAGTGAATCATCTGCGAATATTTCGTCAGTGGTTCACTTTTTTCTTTCTAAGGATGGGCTTAGTCATTCTCAATAACTTGTTTAGAGGGGAAGGTGAACCTATGAATAAAAAAGGACTCGCTATGGGACTGTTTCTTTTCTTGGTCTTAGCAGCAATGGGAGGGATGAAGTGGGTGATAGAACAGCAAAAACAGCAAACGGAGGAGTCATCCGTGATCCAGCAAAGCAGCTCGAGAGACGAAACAAAGGAAGAAAGCAGTGCAAGCCAAGAAACCACCTCAATTTCCACGTCACCTTCTGTTTCAACTTCCACGCAAGAACAGTCAGAAGAGGCAATAGAAGAAAAAATCGCCACGATGAGTTTGGAGGAGAAGGTCGGGCAATTGTTTTTTGTCCGTGTACCTGAAAGCAATCAAATCGAAGAACTTCAAAACTATCACTTTGGCGGCTATCTGTTATTCGGCCGTGATACCGAAAATGAGACGGCGGAGAGCTTGAAACAGAAAATTTCAGATTACCAAGCAGCCAGCGCCATTCCGCTGTTGATCGGTATGGATGAAGAAGGGGGCACGGTGACTCGCATCAGCCGCAATCCGAACCTTACGGATCAGCGTTTTCTCTCACCACAACAGCTATATGCCCAAGGTGGATGGTCGGCGATCGAAGAAGATACAGCAAAGAAAGCGGAAATTTTAAAAGCGTATGGCATCAATGCCGGGCTGTTTCCCGTTACCGATGTTTCCACTGATCCGCAGTCCTTTATCTACGACCGAACCATTGGCATGGATGCGCAGGGCACGAGTGCGTTTGTAGAACGTGTGGTTCATGTTTTGCAGAAACACCAAGTGGGGTCAACCTTGAAGCATTTTCCCGGCTATGGCAACAATCGTGACTCGCATGTCGCCATCGTCACCGATGACCGCCCGCTATCTGCACTGCGGGAAACGGATTTTCTGCCTTTTGCCGCAGGGATCAAGGCTGGTGCCGATAGTATTTTGGTGGCCCATACGATTGTCAATAGTATCGATAACACTGTACCCGCCTCTATTTCAAAACCCGTGCATGAGTTGCTCCGAAATGAATTGCATTTTGAAGGGGTCATCATGACGGATGACTTGGATATGGCAGGACTTTCTGAGTTCATTCCGCAAAATGAAGCCGCATTACAGGCGTTGCAGGCGGGAAATGATCTAGTGATCTCATCTACCTACCAAGAACAGATCCCCTTTGTCGTACAAGCGGTTGAAGATGGCCGCTATTTGGAAGCTGATTTGAATGCTTCCGTCAAACGAGTTTTGCTCTGGAAAGAAGCATTGCATTTACTTTAAGAAAAAATAAACCTGCTGTTTCCTCCGTGTAAGAGAGTCGTTCTCTTACTGAGAGGAAGCAGCAGGTTTTTTTTAGATACTATGAGCCAGTACCTCTAATTCTTTGGCAAAGGCTTCTTGTCCAATAAATCGCAGATAGTCCAAGGCTTTTTCAATCGTGGCCATTCCCAGCGTACGATCTCCTTGGAACAAGGCGTAAATGCCTTCGAAATAACGAATCATCAGGCGGATACGATCATTGTCCGGCGGCAGGTGATCGGCTAGATACGTCAGCACATGCGCCAACTCGGCAGGTTTTTTGCGATCGATAAACAAGAAAGCCGCATTCGTCAGCAATTTTGTGTAGATTTGATAATTGATACTTAGCGTATTGCTGTAAAAAATTTTTTTATTCAGGTGTTTCATTTGATACAAGATGTACTCGTCAGAAAAAAGGAAAAGCAGATTGGTAAATAAGGAGATTTCAAACTTTCCCCACGTGTCGATTCGTTCCAAGTATTTCTTGATGGTCGCTTCGATGATGCAACGTTCTTCCTCGTCGGTAACTACGCCTTTTTTCTCTAAAATCAAAAAGAATTGACTATACAATACATAATAGAAAAAATCCTTCGTGGTTTTATACAGTGCTTGGGCTTTGTTGATCAAAGAGAGTACTTCAGAATAATTGCTTTCATAGTAAGCGGTGGTCAACTGTTTGGATAGCTGTTTTTTCTCGCTGACTTGATTGTCATCCAAGCGATACTCAAATTCCTCTAAGGTGACATTTAAGCGGTCCAAATATTGGTGCAAAATATCAAAGGCGATGCGATGCCCTTTTTGTTCAAAGGTTGCCAGTGTACTGCGTTCTGAAATGTTCTCAACCAATTTTCGCTGTGAGATATTTCGTTCCGTTCGTAACTCTTTTAACAAGTCATTGGCCTTCAAAAAATCCCTCCTAAAAAAAGTGGACGGAAAAATAGTCCAAATATGTTACAGCTTTATTTTGCGGGTAAACTTGAAGAAAGTCAATTAAAGGAGGAGAAATGGATGTTTGATTTTTTTAGTTTTCCCTGGGAAGTTGTAGAACTAATGGCTAACGTTTTTTCTTTCTTCAAATAATCGATCCTTTGTGATTGGTTAGCAATTGATTTTTTAACAGGAAAAAAGTATAAGTGGTTTCACGTAATAAGTTACTGTTCATTCGCGCATTCAAACGCCCTCTCCCCAAACAGCTTACCCTGTCAAGGTGCGTAGGTTTGCCGAATCCCTTTTAAAAAAGGAGCAAACACAACAGCGAGTGATTGCTCTTTTTTTGTTGGTCAAAAAACCTGCATACGGCATCGCAACAGTCAGTTTTGCTTTTTCTTAAACATTGGTTCATTCGGATCAGAATAGTAATCAGGATTGAATTCATCATCGATCGATACCCCGAAAAGAGAAACGAGACTGGGAAGAAACCCAATCACGCCGAGGACGACGGCAACTGGAAGGTAGAATTTTTTACGCTTGTACCACGGAAGCTGCGATTTCTTTTCCATAGGAAATCCCCCTTTTCGCTTAGTGTAACATGTTCTGAGTTGGGTGTGTTAATAATTACCTTCAATACTTAAAAATATACTAAAGCGGTGTATTGGTACATCTGATGGGGCAAAAAGTTTCGCTAGGTAAATCTAGGAAAGGGTCGTTTTTTTTGTCATTGCTGCCAGAATCAAGTTTTAAATAAAAAAGGAACCGAGTAAGAAAGCAATTCTTCTTACTCGGTTCCTTTTATTGAAAATAATCCTTGGCTTGGTCCATCAAGGTTTGAAAGTCTGATTCGTTTTTTCTTATTGCCTCTGTTAGGGTAAACAAATAACCGTTGGGGTCTTTGATGGTCATTTCAAGGGCATTCCAAGGCTTTTCCATCAAAGGTTCCACGATCCACTTTGCGGGAATTTTCTGAGCGATATTCTGAAGATCATTCATCGCTACATTCAAAATTGCCCCATCGCCAACAGTGAACGCTTCTGCTGCAATCAGCATCAAATCTTGGTAGTCAGCAAGACGCAGGTGGTCCATCATCACTTGATTTTCTTGATTGCGAAACTGATACAATGACTGGAAACCCAAGATTTCTGTGAACCATTTCGATGATTGCACAATATCTTTTGTCTTCATTTGGTAAAACATTGTCATAACATAAACTTTCATTTTGACACCTCCTCTTGATTAGAGGATACCGCTTGACGCAGCGTCAAAGTCAATAGACATTTTCGTATTGAAGCAAAGCTTGATAATGGCGTTTCTTTGGCACTTAAGTCAAGGAAAAATGGGCAATAATTTTTTGACTCACTTCATTAGGTGACAAGTGGGTATTGTTGATTTTCAGCGAAGGAATCGTTGGGAAAAGGGTAGTTAATTCCTGTGGCAGGCTTTCTAAGCGATAGTTTTCAAACGAAGACAAAAGCTCATTTCTAGAAAAAGCCAGCGCTCTTTTTGACGGCTTTGCGGCTAAACGGTCCTCATGGCAATTGCGCTTTAAACGTTCCTCAATATCAGCCACTAATTCGATAAAATAGACCTCTTGTCGGGCATCGGTAAATAGCTGGGCGATCTCTTGTAAAAAAGCTAAATCTCCCGCTTGATCGAAATCAATCAAGACCGTAAAGATGATTGATTTTGTCGTATTATTGGCTTCATTATGAACAAAGGCTTTGAAGAGTTCGATCCGCGTTTGATTAGACAAAGCAAATGCTGCTGGGCTATAGCCAAGAAAATTCGCAAAAAGATCAATGGTCTGGTGATTGAATAATAGTTTTGCATCCAATCGTTTTTCCAGTTCTTTCCCCACAGTCATTTTTCCTACCGCTTGCGCGCCAATCAAGACGATCAATGACATCACAACACATCCTTTTTATCAATCGTAACAAAGGTGGGCTATCGTGTAAATCCGTTCTTAGAAAGAAACGATTGAGAAGCTGGATTTTTTTATGTGGAAACCAAGGATGCTCTTTTTTAGGTAAAAAGGAATGAGCGAAATTTCTCTGAGACAGGAAAAAAGATCATACAGCATAGTAGCACGGTTTGGAACAACAAAATGACTAGTAGATTGATCGTTTCAAATCGTGAATAAAGATAGAAGTGGATCAGCCATTCGAAGACATTGACAAAAACTAAATAAAGGTAGTGCGCTTTTTTGACCTTGCAGTTTTTCAACCAATAATAGCTTAAGTAATAATCCAGCAAGATCATCAATAATAGAAAAAGTTTGCTAAAAGCCGTCAGATTGTCATGCTGCGAGGCAAGTTTTTGAAAAAATAGCAAAAGTGTGGGTGTCGGAATATAAATAATCAATAAGGATAGAAAAAAATAGACAATAAAGGGCATAGTCATTCCTCCAAAATATTGATAAAAAAAGCATAGATAAATTAGCAAATTTGACAGTACTCGTCAATTGGTTTTGTTATCGAAATTTTCGATAATGGATGTTTGGTATTGATTGAAGGAAAAAGGACCATAGGAAAGTCGATGGCTATTGATTCAGCAAAGCGCTGATAGCGAAGGAGTAATTAAGGGACAGGAAAAAAGAAATACTCCCTTTCTTTAATCGAGAAGGGAGTGCTTGATTGATCCGACGGAAACATCTAACCCCATGTCTCATTGAGTTTATCCGCATAAAACAAAAGTGCCTGTCGGTAAGACTGGATGTCTGGATCGCTAGAGGTTTCGGCAAGCAGGGTCAATAATCGTTCAGCGGCTTGCTCATACTCGGCTAGATTAAACAGTGTCATGGCATAGAAGGTTTGCAAAGCATGATTTTTTGGAAACAGCTGTATCGCGTGTAAAAACACTTCTTCGGCTTTTTGATACTTGCCGAGGGCACGATAGGTGCTGCCTAGACCTAGGTAGGCATCTGGCAAGTCGTTTTCTGATAAACCTAACGCGATTGCTTGTTCATAATAAGGAATTGCCTGTTGTTCTTCCCCTAAAAGATCATAACTCCAAGCCGTTTGGTAGTGGACAAAGGCATCTTGGGGATTTTCGGCAGCTAATTGAATCAATTGTTCATTTGATTGTTGCAGCTTTTTTTCAGCCCGCAGTTGGATCGCAGCAGCTAGTCGTTCATTCATTGGTTCGAAGCTCCTTTTCAAATAGTAGAAAATGACACGGATAACTTGCGAGCCTAGCTAAGGGGAAAGATCAGCCCAGCTTTCACCTGCAAAGGAAAAACCGCATGCTTCATACAGCTTGTAGGCTGGCTGATTTTCAACCGTCACTACCAGATAAAGGTGAGTGAGTCCCATGGCTTTTGCTCGTTGGATCACTTCATTCATCATTAGCTTGGATAAGCCTTTGCCTTTAAAGGCTGCGCTCATAACAACAAATAATAGCAGGGGAAGCTCTTGAAACGTGCTGGTTACTACGGCACCGATAGGATAATTATCCATTTGCAACCGAAAAGAAAGCTCTGGACTCAAGGGACCGTATTTTCCGTCAGCAGTCTCTCTCAGCTCTCTTTGCCAGTCAGCAATCGATTCCCCTTCGTCATCCGTCGTTTCATGATAGGCCGAATAAAAAAGTTCTGCGACACTTCGAGAATCCGGGATAAAGGGGTCAAAAGAAAGGGCGGATTCTTGTAAAGCTTTGGGGGTATGTTGTAAGTCACAAGCCATAATGATTCGTTTCATAGAAGCACTCCTCTCTGCTCGTTTCATTTATTATAGCAGAGCAAAGCTTTCTCAAGATCGTTTTTTTCTAATGAAAGCCCAGATACAACGAATTCCTTCGTAGATTGCAGTAAAGACAGCAACCAGAAACAAAAACGACATGTAATGGATCAAAAAAGCCAGTTGAAACCACAAGCCATAGACCATCGGCAGGACGACGAGCAAACAAATTCCTAATTCGATGTTTCGCTTTCTTCTTATTTGAAACCAACGTTCATCTGACATCCTTTTTTCCTCCTGTTCATTCTTTACACACGCTCTCGGATAAATATCCATCTTTTTATAAAATATTCAATATAGTTGCGATATTTTGATTAAAAACTAGAAAATTAGTTTATTTTTTGGTAATCTTGAAGATAAGATTAGAAATAGCTGTTGTTTTTTATTTTGACTTATTATCCCACGAAAGACAAGGTGAGCTCAATGGAAAGAAAACCGATGTATTTAAAAAATGGGCTTCCCCTAACAATGGAGCCCGGTAAGATTTATACATGCCTTTACCGAGGCGGTTATTTCATTTGTGAAGAAAAGGGCCAACCGCTGCCATCGATAAAAAGAGAAGCGAAATAAGCGAACTTCTCACTTAAGATTTGTCAGGGATCGAACGGGTTGTTGGAATTGTTATCTCCTTTTTGGTACCAATCAAATGATGTCTAGCATTTTCAAAAAATCTCAACGTTCTTCATTCAGACCATTCTAAGGCTTAAATTGATTTTGACCGATTTCAATTTAGTAAGAACAATCCGATCACTGACAAATGTTAGGTGAAAAGTCCCCAAGAGACTGAACGAATAGTAATGGTTATTCGGACAGCCAAGAGCAGTGGAATTACGAGCGAACATACAATAGTAGAAATCGTCTTTTTCTCATAAAAAACGATTCTACTTGAAGGAAACATTTTTTTTTGCTATAATAGTTCAGGAATTGAAAAATAAAATAGACAAAGGTTGAGCATTTTTTATGCTTCAAGGATCAGGTTTGCCAAGGGGTGAGGCAAACATTCTTGGAGGAATGCTGGCCTTTTTTTTTGTTATCAGCATACTTCTTCGTGAGGTATGCTTTTTTTGTTTATTTTTCAGTTGAGAATATAAATCACTATGGGAGGGAAATCGATGAGAGAAGCTTTGACTCGTTTACGAGAAGCAGAAGAAGCCAATGAACAGCAATTGCTCGCTTTGAAAAAAGAACTGCAGTCGGAAGAAGCGCAGCAGCAACAAGCATTGCAAGAGCGGGCTTCCGCTTTGGAAGAAGCCCTTGCTCAGGAACAAGCAACAGTCGAAGACCAGTTGCAACAGTCACTAGAAGCACAAAAGCAGCAGCTGGCAAAAGAGACCCAGCAAGTGTTAGATCGTTACCAAAAAAATATGCAAAGCTTCCAAGAGCAAGCGGTTCAACAGATCGTTGAAGGAGTGATCGGAACTTATGGCAGTAACCAAACTAAATAAACTAACGTTGATCACCCCGAAGCACTACCAAGAAAGGGTATTGACGAAGCTGCAAACGATGCAGTTTGTTGAAATCGAGAACGTATTTGAGCAGGAAGCGAACGAAACTTGGCTACGGGAATTTTTTGCAGGAGCCACCCCAGAAGGTGCTTCTCACCAACCAATGATTCGTCGACTGCAAGAAGCAATCCGCTTTATTCGCCAAAATGGTGATGCGAAAAAAGGCATAGAATGGCAACGAGATGCCTTGCGGCTGTCGGACTTTGAAACAAGCTTCGATGAAGCAGCAGCATTGACGGAGCTGGTTGAAGTCGAGAATTTGCAAGAGCGCTGGGTAGAGACGATCGAAGCGATCGAAGCAGCGACGCAGACGGAAGAATGGGCGACACAGTGGCAAAATCTTGACGTGCCGTTGGAGATCGAAGCACCTGCTCATACAAGTTTTTTTGCTGGGCGTGTCGAAGGCCCACGCTGGGAAGATCTAGCTGAAGCCTTGCGACAATTGGAAGAGGTTCATATCGAAGTGATCTATTCTGAGCCAAAAAAAGTCAATTTCAGCTGCCTATTTTTAGCAGCGATCGAAGAGCAAGTGTTCCAATTGTTTCACCGATATGGGGTGAAGAAAGAAACCGGTCTAACATCCGAATCACCAAAAGTGGTTTTGCAAAACGCGAAACAAGCGTTGACTTCCTTGACCCAGCAGCGCAAAGAACTGATTACAGAAATCAGTCAGCACAAACAACGGCTGATCCTGTTACAGCAAGCGGAAGAACTGTTTTTGACTCGTGAGAATCGGGCAATGATGCAACAGCGCTTAGCAGCTGGTCAGACCTTTGCCCTCTTGCGCGGCTGGATCGCAGAAAAGGATCAACCGTTAGTGGCGGAAATGGTCCAAGAATCCTTTGCCAACGAGATTTACTATTCGTTTGAAGAACCCACTGCAGAGGAGATTGCTGCCAATCAAGTGCCAACGAAGCTAAAAAACGCCTCGTTTATTCAACCCTTTGAAATGTTGACGGAGATGTATAGCCTGCCAAAATACGATGAGATCGATCCAACCCCATGGATGACGCCCTTTTACTATGTTTTCTTTGGTATGATGGTGGCTGACTTAGGTTATGGTGCATTAATGGCTGTAGCGACCACGATCGGGCTGCACGCCATGCGTTTGCCCAAAGGGACCAAACGGTTTCTGAAATTGTTCCAGATTTTGTCCGTGCCAACTATGATTTGGGGCGCAGTCTACGGCTCTTTCTTTGGCGCTACATTGCCCTTCCAACTTTTATCACCTTCCGAAGATTTTATGGCGATCTTTGGTCTATCCATGATTTTTGGTGGGATCCAACTGTTTACAGGCCTTTATTTAGCAGCCAAAGAACATATCCGCAAAAAGGATCTTTTAGGTGCAGTCAACGATGGCTTTGCGTGGCTAGGACTTTTGAGTGGTCTTTTAGTGGCAGCCGCAGGCAATCTTTTGATCGATGTCCCAGCACTAACAACCGTCGGCTTGATTTTAGCAGGCTTTAGTGCCTTATTGATCATCGTGGTACCGATTCTGAAAGGGAAAACCAAAGTGGGCGGCTTCTTTTTTGGGTTGTATGACTTGTACGGTGTGACCAGTTACATCGGCGACTTTGTCAGCTACAGCCGCTTGATGGCATTAGGGATCTCCGGTGGGAGTATCGCAGCAGCTTTCAACTTATTGGTGGGCTACTTGACGCCAGCCGCTCGTTTTTCTGTAGGCATTCTCTTATTGGTTGTTCTACAAGCTTTAAACATCTTTTTATCGTTACTGAGTGCATATGTGCATGCCGCACGTTTACAATATGTAGAGTTTTTCGGAAAATTTTTCACTGGTGGGGGGCGCCAATTTGAAACCTTCAAGCCAAGTGAGAAATACGTTGATTTTGATAAAGAAAATGGAGGAGACAATAAATGATTGATTACTTAATTAATAATAATGGTGGTATGGTGTTTGCAATTATCGGAATGGGGATCGCTACGATCTTTTCTGGGATCGGTTCAGCCAAAGGGGTGGGCCAAACTGGTGAAGCAGCGGCAGCCTTAACGACGAATCAGCCGGAGAAGTTTGGACAAGCCTTGATTTTACAATTACTTCCCGGAACGCAAGGGCTATACGGATTCGTTATTGCGTTTATGATCTATGGTAGCTTAAGTGGTGAAATGTCGACAGTGACTGGTATGGCGTATTTGATGGCCTCGCTGCCAGTTGCCTTTACTGGCTTATTCTCAGGAATGGCCCAAGGGAAGGTCGCTGCAGCTGGGATTCAAATTTTAGCGAAGAAACCAGAGCATTTCTTTAAAGGGGTCATGTTCTCAGTAATGGTTGAGATGTATGCCATCTTAGGCTTTGTTATTTCTTTCTTACTTTTAGGAACGATTTAAAGGGGGCGAAGGTATGGACGCAATCGACAAAATGATTGCTGAACTAGACCAAGAAGCGCAGACAAAACGGGAACGTTTGGCTGCCGCTGAACGTGCTAGGATCAGTGAAACGATGGCACGTCACTGGGCGAAAAAAGAGTCGGACTTGCAGCTTCGTGCCCAGCAAGCAAAAAAGCAAGCCGAAAAACATTATCAGCAAGCCCTGAATCGCCAAGCAAGTGCCGCTAAGCAGCAGCAAATGGTGAAACAAAACGAATACCTGACACAACTTTTTGAGCAAGCGTATCAAAAAATGGTTGCCTGGACGCCAGAAGAGCTGCAGTCATTTGCTGAAAATGTGCTGCAGCAGTTGCCGATCAGTGGGACGGTGACCTTCCACGCTGGTCCTGAGCAAGCAGCCCATCTAGATGCCGCTTGGCTTACGTCTTGTCAATCAAAACTACCGTATCAAATCAAAGCAGGCGCACCATTGACAGAAGCGGGCTTTTTGGTAGATGACAACGGCATTCAATACAATTTTACCTATCAGGTACTGCTTGATGAATACAAGAAAGAAACCCGAGAACGGTGGTTGCAGATCATACAACAAGGAGGTTGATCCATGAGGAACTATCATCAATTGAATCCAATCATTCGGCTTAAAGAGATGACGTTGTTAAAGTCGCAAGAAGTCGAGCAAATGATTGCGGCAAAAGGGTTTGCTGAAGTCGAAGCTGTCTTGCAGCAGACCCATTATCAACGCTATTTGAAGCCGGATTTTCATGAACGATTCGAAACCTATCTCGATGAAGAATTGTTAAAGACGATCAAAGAATTGGCCGAGCTGGTTCCTGATCAAGAGATCCTCCGACTGTATATGATGCCTTTTACTTTCCATAATCTAAAAGTCTTGACCAAAGAGTCAGTCACTAAAAAAGATTATAATCATCTACTGATCGAAGATGGTTTTTACACGATCGATGAGTGTCGGACCGCCATCAAAACGGGAACCTCAGAGGTATTGCCTGAGAAAATCGTGACTACGATCCAAGAGGTGCGGGAGTACTTAGAAGGCGGCGCCGTGCTGCAAGGCATCGATATCATTTACGATCGCCGGTATTTACATGAACAACGGCGACTGGCAGATGAAATCAAGATCCCTGAGCTACAAGAAGCTGTAATCAAGATGATCGATCTGACCAATCTAACGATCGCCGCTCGTTGTGTACTTCAAAAACGATCGCGCAGTTTTATGGAGGCAGTCCTAGTGAGTGTCGGCAGTATCCCGAAAGAAGAATTTTTAGCGTTTGCGGATGCGTCCTATAGCGACTTTTTAGCCTTCTTATTAGAAAGTGATTATCAGGAAGTGTTGCGACCTTTGATTCATGAACAGGTGATCGACTTTGCTGGCTTGGCACTTTTACAAGACAATTTGATCACAGAAAGCTATGGTCAAGCTCAAACGGATGCTTTAGGACCACTGCCTTTACTCGCATTTTTGAATGCTAAGGTTTTGGAACTGCAAAATCTGCGTATCTTGCTGGTAGGCAAACGCAGCGGCTTTACGGAAGAACAAATCAGAGAAAGGATGCGGCACTATGACTCATAAAATCGGCGTGATCGGCGAGAAAGAATCCGTCATTCCTTTTCAACTATTTGGCTTTCAGGTCTGCTATGCCTCGGAAGAAAAAGAAGTGAAGCAGGCGCTGGCAAAATTAATGAAGAACAGTACGATCATCTACCTGACTGAAAAATGTGCAGAGCTGATTCCCGATGAATTAGCAAAAGTCCAACAAAAAATGACACCTGCAGTCATCTTGATCCCTGATTACGATGGTTCCCGAGGAATCGGCAAACGAATGATTCAAGAAAATGTCGAAAAAGCAGTTGGGCAAAACATACTATAGAGAGGAGCCGATGTTGTGGAAAAAGGAACAATTATTAAAGTATCCGGTCCATTGGTGTTAGCCAAAAATATGGGCCATGCAAGTTTAGAAGATATCTGTTATGTAGGAGATTTAGGCGTGGTCGGTGAGATCATCGAAATGCGCGGCGACGTCGCTTCGATCCAAGTCTATGAAGAAACGTCCGGGATCGGACCTGGTGAACCAGTCGAAACCACCGGTGAACCGCTATCCGTAGAATTGGCGCCTGGGATCATGTCACAAATGTTTGATGGCATCCAACGTCCCTTAGAAACCTTCATGTCTGTCACCCAAAGCAACTTCTTGACGCGTGGGGTGCAATTGCCTGCGTTGGATCATGAGAAAAAGTGGCCTTTTGTACCGACTGTGGAAGTCGGCGCGGCAGTCAGTACCGGGATGGTCATCGGCACCGTGCAAGAAACACCATTGATCAATCACAAGATCATGGTTCCTCATGGCGTTTCAGGAACAGTCAAGGCTGTTTATGCGGGGGAATTTACGATCGATGAAACGATTTATGTTTTAGATACACCCAAAGGAGAACGGTCTTTCACGATGCTGCAAAAATGGCCCGTTCGTCATAGTCGTCCTGTAAAGCAAAAACTGAATCCAGTCGAACCAATGATTACTGGCCAGCGAGTGATCGACACCTTCTTTCCAATCGCTAAAGGCGGGGCGTCAGCCGTTCCAGGACCTTTTGGTGCAGGGAAGACTGTCGTTCAGCACCAAATCGCCAAATGGGCGGATGTCGACCTAGTCGTCTATGTCGGCTGCGGCGAACGCGGCAATGAAATGACCGATGTAATGAACGAGTTCCCAGAGTTGATCGACCCTCGCAGTGGTGAATCTTTAATGGCGAGAACCGTGTTGATCGCTAACACCTCCAATATGCCGGTAGCCGCTCGGGAAGCGTCGATTTATACTGGGATCACGATTGCGGAATACTTCCGAGACATGGGGTATTCCGTGGCGATCATGGCGGATTCCACCTCACGTTGGGCAGAAGCACTGCGGGAAATGTCTGGTCGTCTGGAAGAAATGCCCGGGGATGAAGGGTATCCGGCTTACTTAGGCAGCCGCTTGGCAGAGTATTATGAGCGTTCTGGAAAAGCGATTTGCTTAGGTTCTGATCAAGAAGGCAGCATCACTGCCATCAGCGCTGTTTCACCATCAGGCGGTGATATTTCAGAACCAGTTACCCAAAATACGTTGCGGGTCGTTAAAGTCTTTTGGGGCTTAGATGCCACCTTAGCGCAAAAGCGTCATTTTCCATCGATCAATTGGTTGAAGAGCTATTCTTTATACGAAAACGAATTGGGTGCCTTTTTGGACCAACAAATGCAAGTAGATTGGTCCAAACAAGTAACAGAAGCCATGCGGATGCTGCAAAAAGAATCTGAGTTGTCAGAGATCGTTCGACTTGTCGGCATCGACGCTTTATCCGAAAAAGATCAGTTATTGCTAGAAACCACCAAGTCTTTGCGAGAAGATTTCTTGCAGCAAAACGCTTTTGACGACGTTGATACGTTTACCTCTCGTGAAAAGCAGTTCAAAATGCTGGAAACGATCTTGCTGCTCCACAAAGAAGCGGAAGATGCGTTGACACTAGGTGCGTATCTTTCAGAAATCTATGCAGGGACCGAAGAATTGCGAGACAAAGTGGCACGTATGAAGTACCTGCCTGAAGCAGAATTAGCAAAAATTCCTGCTTTGCATCAAGAGATCAAAGCAACGATGAAAGAAATTTTACAGAAAGGAGACCGCACTGATGATCAAGGAATATAAAACGATTGGAGAAGTCGTCGGACCATTGATGGCCGTCGATCGCGTCTCCGGTGTCAAATACGAAGAGTTGATCGAAGTCCGCATGCAAAACGGAGAAACGCGGCAAGGACAAGTACTTGAGATCCAAGAAGACAAAGCGTTGGTCCAAATTTTTGAAGGAACCGGCGGGATCAATTTGCGGGAATCTGCGGTCCGCTTTTTAGGACATCCTTTGGAATTAGGCGTTTCCGAGCAAATGATCGGGCGAGTCTTTGACGGCTTAGGTCGGGGCAAAGATGGCGGAGTAGAGATCGTCCCAGAAAAATTTATGGACATCAACGGCGAAGTGATCAATCCAGCAGCGCGGGATTATCCTGATGAGTTTATTCAAACGGGGATCTCATCGATCGACCACTTGAATACGCTCGTTCGGGGACAAAAGCTACCGATTTTTTCTGGATCTGGTCTGCCTCATAAAGAATTGGCTTCGCAAATTGCGCGTCAAGCACAAGTGTTGAATTCAGAAGATGATTTCGCTGTTGTGTTTGCTGGCATCGGGATCACCTTTGAAGAAGCTGAATATTTCATGGAAGATTTTCGTCAAACGGGTGCCATCGACCATTCTGTCGTCTTTATGAATCTAGCCAATGACCCAGCGATCGAGCGGATCGCTACTCCCCGAATGGCACTGACGGCGGCCGAATACTTGGCTTATGAAAAGGGCATGCATGTCTTGGTGATCATGACGGATATGACCAACTACTGTGAAGCTTTGCGGGAGATCTCCTCTGCTCGTCGTGAAGTGCCAGGACGTCGCGGCTATCCTGGGTATCTATATACCAATCTATCCACGTTATATGAACGTGCTGGACGGATTCGCGGCTTGAAAGGTTCAGTGACCCAGCTGCCGATTTTGACCATGCCAGAAGATGACAAAACCCATCCGATTCCCGATTTGACCGGCTATATCACCGAAGGACAAATCATCTTGTCTCGTGATTTGTATAAAAACGGCATCCAGCCGCCCATCGATGTCTTGCCGTCATTGTCACGGTTAAAAGATAAAGGGACCGGTGAAGGCAAGACACGTAAAGACCATGCCGCAACGATGAACCAGTTGTTTTCTGCGTATGCTCAAGGAAAGCAAGCCAAGGAATTGGCAGTCGTTTTAGGAGAATCGGCATTGTCGGAAGTAGATAAAACCTATGCCAAATTTGCGGAACGCTTCGAAAATGAATACTTGAACCAAGGGTACCGCACTAACCGTTCGATTATCGAAACCTTGGAATTAGGGTGGGACTTGTTGGCGATGCTGCCAAAAGTCGAACTGAAGCGGATCAGCGATGCCTTACTGGCGGAATACTTACCGGGAGAGGAGAACAATGGCGCAAAAAACCGTTAATCCAACCCGCATGGAGCTGTCGCGCCTCAGCAAACAATTGGCGACAGCCAAACGCGGACATAAATTATTAAAAGACAAACAAGACGAACTCATGCGTCAATTTATTGAATTGATCAAAAAGAATGACCACTTGCGTAAAGAAGTAGAAGAACAATTGCAGCGTGCCATGAAGGCATTTCGCTTAGCCAATGCCACGATCAATGAAAAATACATTGAAGAAATGTTTATTTTACCAGCAACTGAGGTCTCCCTTGAGTTATCCACGAAAAATATCATGAGTGTGGAAGTGCCAGTGATGCATTTTGATTATGACGATACGGTGATGCAAGCGCCGATCGAATATGGCTTTTTGAATTCCAATGTTCCGTTAGATAATGCGGTCGCCCGTTTTACCGACGCCATGCCGAAGCTGTTGGAGCTAACGGAAATCGAAAAGACCTGTCAATTGATGGCAGGGGAAATCGAACGTACTCGCCGACGCGTCAATGCCCTAGAATATTTGACGATTCCCGAGCTGGAAGAAGCCATTTATGGAATCAAAATGCGGCTGGAAGAAAATGAACGAGCAAACGTAACAAGAATGATCAAAGTGAAGAATAAATCAAAATAAAATGGTATGATAAGTGAAAAACAACTGCAATAAACTAGGATTACCAAGCCATTGGTTTTTGCAAAAGGTCAAAGGAAATGAAAATGAAAAAAAGAAATCGTTTGAAAAAAAAGCTGGCATCGCAACGCTTTTTGATTCCGCAGATCGTCACACTGGTCTTCGTTTTGCTGATATTGGCAGGAACTGGCTTACTGATGCTGCCGGCTGTCACCAAAAGTGGTGAAGGTACCAACTTTTTAGATGCACTGTTTACTGCCACATCGGCTGTTTGCGTGACGGGTCTTTCGACCTTGACAGTAGCCGACCATTACAATCTCTGGGGCCAAGGGATTTTGCTGATGTTGATTGAGATCGGTGGGATCGGCTTCATGTCGATTCCCGTCTTCTTTTACATCTTGGCGAGAAAAAGAGTCCATCTTAGTACCCGGATGATTTTGCGGGAATCATTGAACCTGGATCGGATGTCTGGAGAGATCCATTTGGCATGGTACCTGATTCGGATCGCCTTTTTGATCCAAGTCAGCGGGATTATCTTGCTGGCTTTTGCATTCGTGCCCCGTTTTGGTTGGGAGCAAGGCCTTTGGTACAGCGTTTTTCATGCGATCTCGGCCTTTTGTAATGCTGGGTTTGATTTGTTCGGCAACAGCATGGTAGGGTTTCAAAATGACCCATTTGTGCTGGGGATTATCAGTTTCTTGATCATTGCCGGCGGTCTTGGGTTTCTCGTTTGGTTCGATCTCCTGCATACGGCGTCCAAAAAACGGTCCCTGCATAGTCGCTTGGCATGGATCGCTATGATCGTTTTGGTGGTTTTTGGAACGGCAGGGTTCTTTTTGACCGAAGCCAATTCACAGTTGATCACGGGTGACTCGGTCATCGAACGTTTTTTCCAATACCTCTTCTTAGCGGTCACCCCAAGAACCGCGGGATTTTTCAGTATTGATTACGGACAAATGAGTCAAGCAGGCTTGATGCTGACGATGATTTTAATGTATATCGGCGGGACCTCTGGATCAACGGCTGGGGGATTGAAGACAACGACGTTTGCAGTCTTGATCATCAAGATCCGCAGTTTATTGAAAGGGCGCAGTCGAGCGGAAGTGTTCGGTCGCACGATCAAAGAATCTGCTGTATCGCGTGCCTTTACGTTGTTCTTTCTTACCTTGACGTTATGCTTCGTAGCGATTTTCTTATTGTCGATCACTGAGCGTATGCCGCAAACCCCAAACTTTGGGTTGCCAACCATTGCTTTTGAAGTTTTTTCCGCTTTTGGAACCGTGGGGTTGACCATGGGGTTGACGCCTTACTTGTCGGTTTTTGGCAAACTACTGATCATTTTTTTGATGTTCATTGGTCGAGTCGGCATCATGACCGTTGCTTTTTCATTGATGAAAAACGCCAACAAACAAGAAGCTGGCTACAAATATCCTGATGAAACCGTGATGATCGGGTAACGAAACAGGGAAACGAAGCACGCTTCGTTTCCCTGTTTTTCGTTTATTGAAGTACTTCTAACATCACATCTCGTTGGTCATCGCTGACATTCCCCGCATAATTTGGTGTGATTAAAGATAGACCACCCTCTTTATTTGTAAATAGGTACAGGTTTTGGTTAAAATCAGGATTTCCATTGGAAGTGATCCCTTTCGAAAAGGTCAACTGAGTGTTCACTTTTACTGTGCGAATCTCATTGTTTTTCGCAGAAAACACGCGAATCTCTTTTGTTGCGATCGTATCGACTTGTGCTTCATAGCTTGCGCTGTCGCCGATCGAAATGATCAATGGGCTCGTATTTTGAATCGTGACAGCATCTGGTACATTGACGCCATGGAAATAAAAAGTCAGTGAAGGGCCATATTGGGAAAGATCAACGGCATATGGAAACTCATTGGTGGATACTGAGCTTGCTGTTGTTTGCGTTGCGTCAGAGTGATCCGTCGATTGCTGGCTTGTGGTTGAAGTTTTTGAAGTGGAGCTTGACGCTAAGGAGCTGCTTTCAGTCGTTTGCGCCGTCGTGCTTTGTTTGCTTTCAGTAGACACACGACTCTGACTTAGCTCGCTTGTTGATTGCGCGGTATCTTTTTCGTTGTTACAGCCTGTCAAAAGCCCCAAACTGACGAGCGTCAGTGTGCCAATCAAAGAAAATGTTTTTTTCATTGTTTACTTCATCCTTTCCTTAGAATACTAAAGCATCTAAAACAAACAAACTATTGTGTCGGAATGCACAATTTTGCTGACATAGCGTTTAAATATTCTTTAATGTTAAAGATATTGTAATCCAGAACACTGAAAAAGAATAGGAAGTTTTTGCTGAATTTTTCGTCAATTCTATCATAAAATATTCATTAACGTCCGCAGCAGCTGGCTAGTTTTGTATAATAAAGTTTCAGCCATAGTGGCGAATCTTTCTGGCGGCTTGCGTAACGCAGGGATCTAGATTAAAATACCTTGGTATAGGAGAATGGGGTGGTGAAGAGGATGGAAAAAGAACGGATGGGCCAATGGTTAGCCTTCACGAATCAGCATCAAGCGATCGAAGCTCGCTTGGAACAAGCCCTCAAAGCAGAAAGCAATCTGTCTTTGAATGAGTATTACGTGCTTTATTACTTAGAAAAGACCCCCAATCATAGCATGCGCCTCAACGATTTGATCGCCCATTTTGATTTGAGTCAAAGTGCGATGTCACGCATGATCATGCGCATGGAAGACAATTTGTGTGGTGTGATCGAACGGCATTCTTGTCAAGAGGATAAGCGGGGGATCTATATTGATTTGACCCAATCAGGGGAAAAGAAACTGCAGCGTTCTAAAGTCGTTTTTGAAAAAGTCTTGGAGGAAATGCTAGACTAAAGAAGGTTTCACTTGTTTTCTCCTTGATTCTTTTGTAATATAGATGCATGTGCATGTATATTTTGGCAAAAGAGAAAAAAATGCACCGATTTGCTTTAAGGATCTCCTTAGGTAACCAAGCCAGTCAGATTTACAAAGCGAAATGAATCCAATGGAAAAGGTGGGAAACCCATGCGAAATGTAACAGACAAAGCAACATTTAAGCGCGGATTACAGTTGAAAAATCGAATCATTATGGCACCAATGACGACCAAGATGTCCTTCTTTGATGGGGTGATTACGAAAGATGAGTTGGCTTACTATGGCTTACGCTCTGGGGAAGTCGGAGCAGTCATCACAGCGGCAGCCAATGTCCAAGAAGATGGCAAGGGCTGGGAAGGGGAATTAGGCGCTTATGACGATGCCTTTTTACCTGGATTAAGCAAATTAGCCAGCACCATCAAAACAAATGGGACCAAAGCCATTTTACAGATTTTTCATGCCGGTCGGATGACGGATGACTCAGTTCTACGAGGCACACAACCCATATCCGCCAGCGCGGTTGCAGCTGAACGACCAAATGCCCAAGTTCCCCGAGAAGTTACGGTGGATGAGATATTAGCGATTATTGAAAACTTTAAAAAAGCTACCGAACGGGCGATCAAGGCGGGGTTTGATGGCGTAGAACTCCACGGAGCCAATACGTATTTGATTCAACAATTCTTTTCTCCTCACTCAAATCGTCGATCCGATGAATGGGGTGGCTCACTAGAGAACCGTTATCGTTTTATTGAGAAGCTCGTCGATGAAGTATTGGAAACAGTAGACCAATCAGGTGTGAAGGAGTTTATCGTCGGTTATCGGTTTTCACCGGAAGAATTCGAAGAACCAGGGATTCGCTTTGAAGATACGTTGTTCTTAGTGGACCAACTGGCAGAAAAAGGATTAGACTATCTGCACATTTCTCTTGCGGATTATACCCGTAAATCGATTTCAAAAGCGTATCAAGAAAAATCGATGTTGGCGTATGTCTATGAAAAAATCGCTCAGCGGGTTCCTTTGATTGGTGTAGGGGATGTCCGAACGTCGAAAGATGCCGCGGGCTTGCTAGAACATGCAGATTTTGTTGCAGTGGGGCGGGCATTGTTGATCGATCCTCATTGGGGACAAAAAGTCTTAGACGGTCAAGATGAGTTGATCCGCACCACGGTTTCTACTTACGAACGTGAGGAACTCGTATTACAAAATGGCGTTTGGGGTTTTATGGAAAACATGATGCCAGATCGACTAAATGAAGAATAATAAGCAGACAACCACCTTTGCCTCGGGCGAAGGTGGTTTTTTGTGATCGCTACTCATTTGTGACACATTGAGAAGAGCTGTTTTTTCTCTAGTGAAACCCTGCTAGCTTCAAAATGACGAATCAGCAGAAGACTGTGAGAAACAAGCCTGTGATCGGAAGAAAGAGCGTGGAAAGATTTTTTTAGTTAAAATACATGAATGAATTTTTGTTTTATTTTAATAAATAGTCAAACAATTCAGAATCATTCATTTTTCTTACAAAAAGATAGCGCAAGTCGAGTTGATTGATAAAAAAACAATCAGTTGTTAGACTGAATACAGGTTAAAAAAACAAAAAGGGGATGTAATGATGAAAAAAGGATTCAGAAATTATTTAGGTTCAGATGAGCGGGAGGCAGGCTATAATTTGTCTTGGGGTTCTATCTTTGCAGGGGTCGTAACATTTATCGCATTGTTCATGACACTGTCAATGATCGGCTCAGCAATCGGTTTTGGTTTGGTGGAACCAACATCAAATAATCCATTAGATGGTGTGGGTACAGGATTATTGATTTGGACAGTCATTACCTTTGTCTTGGCATTATTCGGTGCAGGTTTTGTTTCAGGTGTGGCGGCTCGACGTGTTGGATTGGTTCATGGTTTCTTAACATGGGCAACTAGTATGATCGTGATGATGGTTATGCTCTCTTACTTAACGATCGGTGCATTTTCTGTAGTCGGTTCACTTTTAGGAAACGTTGCTTCTGCTGTTGGCAGTGGCGTTGAAACAGTTGCCTCAGGTGCTGGCGATGTCGCTTCAAAAGCCTTCGATGAAATAACAGGAAACATGGAAGACGTCAATACAGATGAATTACAAGCGAATGTCAATGATGTTTTACAAGATACCGATGTTCCTGAATTGCAACCAGACTACTTGCAAAATCAATTGTCTGATGCGACGAATGACATCAAATATGCCGGCAAAGACATTGCAACCAATCCAAATGATGCTGATAAAATCATTGATGATTTAGCAAGCAAATTACAAGATCGTGCTACAACGATCGGTGATTCAGTCGATAAAGAAGCAATCTCAAATGCAGTGGCTCAAAACACAGATCTAAGCCAACAAGAAGCGGAAGAAGCAACGAACAATATCGTGAACGGCTTACAAGATGCTTCTGATGAAGCGCAAAAACAAATCGAAAATGCACAACAAAATCTTGAACAAGCCAAACAAGACATTGACCAAGCAGTGGAAGACGCTCGTCAAAAAGCGGAAGAAGCAAGTGATGCAACAGCCAAAGCATCCATTTGGGGCTTTGTGGCAATGGTCTTAGGACTCGTTCTTACGTCAATCGGTGGTATGGTGGGTGCAAACTTAGTCAAAACTGCTGACCACGAAAATCGTATCTAATTCATCTCTCACAAAGAGAGTTAGTGATCCATAAACCATTGAACAGCGTTCTGCCAAAGACTCAAATGGCAGCAGCGCTGTTTTCTGCTTTTAAACAAGCGGTTAAAAATCCCCATTGACGAGTGATTTTTCTCATGCTACACTGGCTCTGAGGATTGTTACCGCTTTAGGCGGGCTATACCTATTTTTTTGTGTGAAGAAATCTAAAGAAGAATAGGGTCGTTAAAATGAACGTAACAAAAGTGATCAATAACAACATTGTGATTTCTGAGAATGAGGAAAAACAAGAATTGGTCGTCATGGGCAAAGGCTTAGGCTTTAAGAAAAAGCCAGGCGATGTGATCGACGATACCAAGATTGAAAAAGTCTATCTCAGTACACAAGAGTGGAATGTCACAAAACTAACCCAATTACTTTCTTCTATCCCTATCGAACATATTCAAGCAGCGAATGAGATCATCAGTTTTGCAAAAGTTTCCCTTGGGAAAAAGTTGAGCGAAAAATTGTTTCTGACGCTGACCGATCATATCAATTATGCTATCGAGCGCTATCAAAACGGCATGGAAATCAAAAATGCCTTGCTATGGGAAATTAAGCGTTTTTATAACCATGAATACCTCATTGGCAAAGAAGCGTTATCGATCATCAAAAATCGCTTGGCGATCGAGCTGCCAGAAGATGAAGCCGGCTTCATTGCATTGCACATCGTCAATGCTGAGTTGGATATGGCGCAGGTCAGTCAAGTATCGGAAATGGCGAAGATCATTCAGCATATCCTAAACATCGTTAAATATCATTTTTCAATGGAGCTTGATGAGTATTCATTGAACTACGAACGCTTTGTGACCCATTTGAAATTTTTTGTCCAGCGCTTATTCAGCGGTACAAAGCTCGATGATGCAGGAACCGGCAGTTTTATTTTTATGTTGAAAGACCGCTACATGAAGGAATATGCGTGTGCGTTGAAAATCAGTGACTACATCAACAAAGAATTCGGTAGACCGTTAGAAGAAGACGAATTGATCTATTTAACTATACACATCAAACGAATAACAAGTGCTTAGGATTGTTACTGGATTGGCAGGCTATACCTAAATGAACTCCCAAGGGGTTTGTTTAGGTATTTTTTTATGGTTTGACACACAAAAAACAAGCGAAAGACCAAAATAGGAGGAACGACATGAATTACAAAGAGTTAGCAAAAACGATCATCACCAATGTTGGTGGGGAAGAAAATATCCAAAGCTTGACCCATTGTGCGACACGCTTGCGCTTCAACTTGAAAGATGATAGCAAACCCCAAGAAAGTACTTTAAAACATACACCAGGGATCATGGGTGTGGTCAATAAAGGTGGGCAATACCAAGTAATCATCGGCAGTGATGTTGGCAATGTCTACAACGAAATCACTGCCCAAACCAATTTGACTAGTGACCAAGAAACAGTAGAAGACGATCGCGGACGTGTTGCGAAAGTCATCGATACGATCACCGGGATCTTCACTCCAATATTACCAGCCATCACGGCAGCTGGGATGCTAAAAGCGGTTCTTTCATTGCTAGTGGTCTTCAATGTCTTGACGGCAGAGAGTCAAAGTTACCAAATATTAAACTTTATGGCGGATGCGGCGTTCTACTTCTTGCCAATTTTACTGGCTGCTTCTTCTGCACAAAAATTCAAAGCCAATATGTACTTAGCTATGATGGTGGGGGGCATTTTACTCCATCCGAACTTTATCGCGATGGTGACAGCAGTCAATGAGGCAGGCGGCGGCATCCATTTATTCGGCTTGCCGATTTCACCAGTGAGTTATTCATCATCGGTTATCCCAATCATCTTGAGTGTTTGGTTCATGTCTTACGTTGAACCGATCGCCGATAAAGTCTCGCCAAAAGCAATCAAATTCTTCAGCAAACCGTTGCTAACGATCTTCGTCGTAGGGACAGTCGCATTAGTTGCTTTAGGCCCTCTAGGCTACATGATCAGTGAAGCGATCTCTACAGGGATCCAAGCCTTAGAAACGGTTAGCCCATGGATCGTTCCATTACTGATTGGTGCCTTCACACCATTGTTCGTGGCAACTGGTACCCACTATGGATTGGTTCCTATCGGTATCAACAACCGGATGACCACAGGTTATGACACAGTGATCTACCCTGGCATGCTGGCTTCAAACGTCAGTCAGGGAGCTGCAGCTATCGGCGTTGGTTTTAAATCAAAAGATTCTACGATCAAACAACTGGCATTTTCTGCTGGTCTGACTGGGCTATTCGGCATTACTGAACCGGCGTTGTATGGGGTCAATTTGCGGTTTAAAACACCCTTGTATGCAGCAATGATCGGTGGCGGATTTGGTGGTCTATTTATGGGGATCATGCGTGTCCGCAATTTCTCAGGCGGATCACCAGGCCTGTTGACTTTGCCAAGTTATATCGGCGATGACACCTTACGTCATTTGACCAATGCTTGTATCGGTGCGGCAATCAGTATCGTGATCACATTTATTGCGACATTATTCTTATACAAAGACCCTGTCACAGAAGAAGCACCTGAAGCAACACCGGCAGACAAAGCGCAAGAACCCGCACATCAAATCAGCGGCGCAGAGATCAAAGCACCTTTAAAAGGGGAACTAAAAAGCTTGCAAGCAGTCAATGACGGCATGTTTTCGGAAGAGATTCTTGGCCAAGGGGTAGCGATTGAGCCAACCGTCGGAGAAGTGCTAGCTCCAGTAAACGGGACTGTCACAGCAGTCTTTGATTCCAAACATGCCATTGGCTTGACTAGTGAGGAAGGCATTGAGCTGTTGATCCACGTGGGGATCGATACGGTGCAATTGAATGGCGAAGGCTATGCCTATCAAGCAGAAAAAGGGCAAAAAGTATCAGTCGGGGATCCATTGATTACGTTTGATATTGAATTTATCAAAGAAAAAGGCTACCCAGTAATCACGCCGATCGTTATCACCAACAGTACTGAAGTGGGGGACATTTTGACGGCTAACAGTGGCCCGATTACGTTTGGCGATCAAATCATCAAAGTGATCGGCTAAAAAAGGAGAATAAGACATGGGATTTCCAAAAAACTTTTTATGGGGCGGTGCAACAGCCGCCAATCAATGTGAAGGCGGGTTTGATCAAGGCGGGCGTGGGCTTGCCAATGTCGATGTAATTCCGACTGGCAAGGACCGCCGAGCAGTTATTACCGGAAAGCGTGAGATGCTTGCCTTTGAAGAAGGGTATTTCTATCCAGCCAAAGAAGCGATCGATATGTACCATCATTTCAGAGAAGATATCGCCTTGTTTGCGGAGATGGGCTTTAAAACCTATCGTTTATCGATTGCTTGGTCAAGAATTTTTCCGAAGGGGGATGAAGAAACCCCTAATGAAGAAGGCTTGCGCTTTTATGAAGAACTTTTTTTAGAGTGCCGTAAATACCAAATCGAGCCCTTGGTGACGATCACGCATTTTGACTGTCCGATCCATTTGATCAAAGAATATGGCGGTTGGCGCAACCGTAAGATGATCACCTTTTATGAAAACCTTTGTCGAGCGATCTTCACTCGATACAAAGGATTGGTGAAGTACTGGCTGACCTTTAACGAAATCAATATGATCTTGCATGCCCCGTTTCTCGGTGCAGGGCTGACCTTTGCTGAAGGCGAAAATGAAGAACAAGTCAAATACCAAGCTGCTCATCATGAGTTAGTCGCAAGTGCGTTGGCAACAAAAATCGCCCACGAGATCGATCCAGAAAATAAAGTTGGCTGTATGCTGGCTGCGGCTAGTTATTATCCTTACAGCTGCAATCCGAAAGATGTCTGGGAAAGCAAAAAAAGCGATCGCGGCAACTATTTCTTTATCGATGTGCAATCGCGAGGAGAATATCCAAATTATGGTTTGAAGATGCTAGCTGATAAAGGAATCACTTTGGAACGAACCGCCGAAGATGCGGCTTTATTAAAAGCCCATACCGTCGATTTTATTTCCTTTTCATACTATGCCTCTCGGGTTGCTGCTTCAGAAGATTCCGGTGTTGAGAAAACGGAAGGCAACTTGTTCCCGACCATTAAAAATCCGTATTTAGAAGCGTCAGAATGGGGCTGGCAGATTGATCCGCTTGGTTTGCGAATCACGATGAATGATCTCTATGATCGTTACCAAAAGCCGCTTTTCATCGTCGAAAACGGTCTAGGAGCGGTGGATACGCCAAACGAAGATGGAAAAATCAATGATGTGTATCGCATCGACTATCTACGTGCGCATATCGCTGCGATGAAAGAAGCGATTGACCAAGACGGTGTGGAACTGTTGGGCTATACTTCATGGGGCTGTATCGATTTGGTCTCTGCAGGAACCGGAGAAATGAAGAAACGCTATGGCTATATCTATGTCGATCGCGACAATGAAGGCAATGGTACATTAGTCCGCAGCAAGAAGCAATCTTTTTATTGGTACAAAAAAGTGATTGCCACAAATGGGGAAGATTTGGCTTAAGCCAGTTAATTAACGATTATCATTAAGGAAAGAAACGCCAGCGGAACAGAACTGCTCATGGAAGCAGCCTGGTTCAGTTGGCGTTTTTCTTATTTAATGAAAGAAATTATTCTGCTTCCTCCCGCTGGATCGGCAGCAGCAAGCGAACGGTGGTTCCTTCGTTGATGCGTGATTCTACAGTCAATCCGTATTTTTCCCCATAGAGCAGCTTGATACGCTGATCAATATTGTCCAAGCCAATACCCGAATAGTGTTCAAAATGGTTGGCGGAGCTGGTTGGGTGGTCTTCATTGAACCCGATGCCCGTATCGATGATCTCAATTTTCAGGCCTTCCTTACTGACACGAGAAAAAATCTGGATCAATCCTGAATCCTCTTCGGGAAAGGCATGCAAGTAGGCATTTTCAATAATCGGTTGCAAAATCATTTTCGGTACGAGAATATTTTCACAGCCATCTTCTGAAAAAATCGTCGATTGGATGCGATTGCCATAACGCACGTTCATTAAAACGAGGTATTCTTCCACGATCGCTAGTTCATCTTTTAAAGGGACGATCTCTTTGCGGTTAAAGGTATGCCGCAACAATTGGACAAAACTTTCAATCGCTTGGGTGGCGGCCTCTTGCTCGTTTTGCCAGATCAAAAACTTGATAGCAGTCAAGGTGTTGTAGACAAAATGCGGTTGGATCTGCATTTGCAGTGAACGAATCTCGAACTTGCGTTTTTCAGCTTCTGTAACCATTAAATGATCGACATAAGATTCCAAGTCCTCCAGCATCAAGTTATAGGCACGCCCCAATTCTCGCGTTTCATACGTCCCGTTGATGGTGACTTTATCGCTGAAATCGCCTTGCGTGACCGCCGGCAGCTTGGCGATCAGCTGATAAATCGGTTGGGTGATGTTGCGGATGATCCAAAATGCCAGCAGACTAAAGAGTAAAATACTAACGACAGAAATCAAAAGGGCCGGTTTAATCAGATTCATATTGCGTACCAGATGCGATTCATCCAAGACATCGTAAAAAGTAAAGTGATACGAATAAAGGGGCAGCTGATTGATGCTGGTATCTTTTTTGACCGTGATGAGACGATCCTCAAATGGCTTGCCTAAAAGGCTCGGATCAGAAGTGGAGAGAATTTGATTTTGTTCATTGACGATATAGATCGAGTGAAGACTGGTATCTAAGAGTTGACGATAAATTGAAGAAAAATCGGATTCCTTTAAGAAAATCAGGGCATAGCCGAAAATCGTTTCTTCTTTCATCAATTTGCGCACGTACATCAAGCCAGGGGAGTCGCTGGTGGAGGTACTTAAGCCTTGGTCCAAGAAATAATACTGACTGATGGCGACATTGTCATTGATTTGCTGGATAAAGGTACTGGCGAGAAAATCATCCACCGATTGATTGCGAACCGCATCGTTTTGAAAAAAAGTACCCCCGTTGACCCCAATCAACACTAAATTTGAGGGGATGTCTTGAAACAAAGAGCGGGTGTCTTTTAATTGCTCGTTTAATTCTAAAATCGTACGGCCTTGATTCATGTCGCCTTCTAAGTATGTTTCAACGGCTTTGCTTTCATCGACGATGTCAAAAATCCGATGGATATTCTCGTTCAGACGCTCATAATCTTCTTGGATTTTTTCCAGAAGTAGCTGATTGGAGCTTTGGTACGAAGCAACATAGGCATCTTTCGAGCGACCATAGATCACGACGACGGTTAGCAGACAAACACTAATGACCCCGACGACAACAAAGAGGAAGATCCGACTGAATAATTCATTTTTCTGAATCCATTGGTTGATTTTCATAATTGATTCAACCGCCGATACTTCGATGGGGTGACCTGACATTCTTTCTTAAAGATGCGAGAAAAATAGCTGATATCCGAATACCCGACCGCTTCACTGATTTCAGATAGATTCAGATCAGATTGTGTCAGTAGTTCTTTGGCTTTATCCAAGCGGGTTTTCTTTACGTACTCAGAAAAGCTCATTTTCAGTTTTGCAGAAAGAAAAGCCGAAAGATAGGTGTAACTAAAATGAAAGGTTTCAGCCAGTTCAGACAAAGACAGACTTTTGGTGTAGTTGTCTTGAATAAAGCGCTGGATCGCAACGAGTAGATCATCTTCATCCAGCGGTGATAAGGTCGTCAGCTGTTGACGAATATCATCGATGGTCGCTAACAATAAATCAGAAAAATCTTCCAAATACTGTACGTGACCGATAGCGTGCAAAAATTCAGCTTTTAAGCGGCTAAAGCGTGGAGCAGTGGGAAATTCTTCTTCCAAGCGGGAGAGTAACGTGTAAAAAATACTGCTGGCCTGCTGTTTTAAAAATGTCGGATCGACATTGGATAAAATCATGTCATTAAAATATTCCTCGATTCTGGTGATTCCTAGCAAAAAGTTGTTGTCTAACAAAGCCCGTAAGAATTTCTTAGTATCAAAGCGATCACTTTCGATGTACAAAAAGAGTTCGTGTTCTTGCACCAACCGTTGGCGTTTATAAAAAAACGATTGTCCTTGGCTTTTGGCTTTAAGGGTCACAAAATGATCCCGTAACTGTTCAATCTTTCGAAAGGGCACACTGAGAGTAAAGAAGGCATCCGGCTCGGTAAAACGCAATTGTTCCAACGTTTCTTTCAAAGCGGAATAAACATCCGTTCCTTCTGGATAACTGATCACTAAGCCGGCATCTTTATTACTGGTTTGAAAAAAGAGCGTCTTTACCTGCGGTTGTGATTGAGTAAATTCTGTCAACGCATGTAGCAGCTGATTATTGGCACGAAAGCCGCTAAAATTGGTGGTCAAAATTTGGGCTTGCTGTTGCGGCTGACCCAATGCAAGGTAGTCCGCCAAAGGAGCCAACGGTTCTTCATACCCTGCTAAATAGCGATTCAACGATTCTTGCAGCTGCGTCTCCTCAGTCACGGAGCCTTTTGTATGTGACAGCTTTTGTGTGATGTTGTGTAGCGTCTTCAACAAGAGTGTCGGTGTCAGTGTCGGTTTTAAAAGATAATCTACGGCACCATTTCTAAAAGATTGACTGACATATTGGAAATCATCGTAGCTGCTCAAGACCAAAAAATGGACTTCTG
Source organism: Enterococcus sp. AZ188 (assembly GCF_050544075.1). Classification (NCBI taxonomy): domain Bacteria; kingdom Bacillati; phylum Bacillota; class Bacilli; order Lactobacillales; family Enterococcaceae; genus Enterococcus; species Enterococcus sp. AZ188. The sequence continues at coordinate 2,349,384 of NZ_CP172943.1, read as the reverse complement.
GATATTGTTGTTGAATGATCGTTGTGAGTTGAAGGCCGTCCATTTGTGGCATTTTCAAATCCGTAATCACGATGTCGGGATTTAGCTCATGGATCAGCGCCAATGCTTCTTGCCCGTTCGCTGCATCGCCTAAGAGACGGAACCCTTCTTGCTCCCAACGTATCATATGTTTCAATCCATCTCGGATCGTTGCCTCATCATCAACGACTAAGACCGTGCGTAAAATAGTCATGGTATCCCCCCTATATCTCTTCTTTATTATAAACGCTTTCAAAAAAGAAAGGTATTGTAACTTTTTTCTATTTTTGGACAAATTTAGTAAGCTCTTTCATAATCATTGAATACGGTTACAAAATCAGTGTATAGTTAGCCTTGTAAATAAAAGGAAAGAGGGATAAAAATGAAAAAACTACTTGCATCGATGGTAACGGCGGCTGCAGTGCTGACTTTGGCGGCTTGCGGAAACAGCAACACAAGCTCTGGGGATTCCGGCGAGTCCTCAAACAAAGTCACGGTCTGGGCATGGGATGAGACCTTCAACATCAAGGCAGTCAATGAAGCCAAAAAAGTGTATGAAAATCAAGATGTCGATGTGGAAGTTGTGACGATGTCGCAAGATGATATCGTCCAAAAATTAAATACTAGTCTGGCATCAGGAAATACGGACGGACTGCCAAATATCGTCTTGATCGAAGACTACCGCATCCAAGGGTACCTTTCTTCTTATCCAGATGCGTTTAGTGATCTAACGGATATCGTGAATGAGGAGGATTTCTCCAGCTATAAATTTGCGGTCAATAAAGTCGACGATGTCATTTATGGGGTGCCATTTGACAGTGGCGTCGCAGGACTATTTTACCGCACAGATTATTTGACCGATGCAGGCTATGAGCAAGCGAATCTCCAAGATATTACCTGGGATGATTTTATCAGCATTGCCAAAGATGTCAAAGAAAAAACGGGTCACGCTATGATGTCGTTAGACCCAAGCGATCTTGGCTTGGCACGAATCATTATGCAATCGGCAGGCGAATGGTATACCGGTGAAGATGGCTCCACCGTGACCATCAAAGACAATGAATCCTTCAAAGCCGGTCTAACTGTCTTGGCAACATTGTTGAATGAAGGCTTAGTTGAACAAGTTTCCGATTGGGATGGCGGGGTCAATGCTGTTCAATCGGGGAATGTTGCGTCTGCGCCAACCGGTGCGTGGTATTCTAGCACAATTCAAGGCGCTGAAGATCAAAGCGGCAAATGGGCGATCGCTCCGATCCCATCCATCGCTGGCGATAGCAATTCAGTCAATGCTTCCAGCATCGGCGGAGCAGGCTGGTACGTGATCAAAGGGGTTGACGGCGAAGAAAATGCCAAAGACTTTTTAGCCAATACCTTTGCTTCAAACAAAGAATTGATGGGTACATTAGCTACCGAGATCGGTTTGGTTTCAACCATGAATGCTGCAGAAGAAACGGAAGAATATACGTCGGGTCTTGATTTCTATGGCGGTCAAAAAGTCTTCCAAGATTTCTCACAATGGTCACAAGAAATTCCAGCCGTGAACTACGGCAATCACACCTATGCCATTGAATCCGTCTTGACTGAAAGCTTGCAACGAGTGATCAACGGTGAAGACATCGATAAAGTATTAGAAGAAGCACAATCACAAGTGGAAGCACAAATTGCAAACTAATCGAACAACTTTGCAGAAACTCGTGAGCGATCGCGAGTTTCTGTGTTAAGGGGGAATTACAATGAAAAACAAAACAAAAAATTGGTTTGCAAACGGCAACGCCTTTATTACCTTACCCGTCATTTTGATCACGATGCTGGTCTTTATCCCGATGGTCTCGGCATTGTTCACGTCATTCCAATCAGGACCACCGACAGCGATGACCTTTAACGGTCTTGGCAACTATCAGCGGATGTTGAGCGACTCAACCTTTAAAAAAGCCTTTGGCAATACGTTTTTATACTTATTAGTCCAAGTTCCGATCATGCTCTTTTTGGCGTTGATCGTATCGAACATATTGAATGACAAAAAATTGAAATTTAAAGGGCTGTTCCGCACCGCCTTGTTTTTACCATGTATCACATCCTTGGTTTCTTATTCCTTGATCATGAAAAGTCTCTTTTCGGCAAACGGGTTAGTCAATAACTTTTTGACGCAGCTACATCTGATCGATGCGCCGATCCAATGGTTGACAGATCCTTTTTGGGCAAAAGTACTGATTATTTTTGCCATCACGTGGCGTTGGACCGGCTACAATATGATCTTTTTCATCTCAGGCATGCAGAATATCGATCCAAGTATTTATGAAGCGGCAGAGATCGATGGCGCTTCAAAATGGGATCAATTCTTCAAAATCACGATTCCCAACTTGCGTCCAATCATCCTATTTACCACGATCACTTCAACGATCGGTACGCTGCAATTATTCGATGAAGTTCAAAATATCACTGGCGGTGGACCAGCCAATGCCACGACGACCTTGTCACAATATATCTACAATTTGAGTTACAAATTCACGCCAAACTTTGGGTATGCCGCTGCGGTCTCCTTTGTCATTGTGATCGCGATCGTGATTTTATCGATCATCCAAACGAAAATAGGAGGAAAAGAAAATTGAAAACAATCTCACTCACTTTAAAATACGTCTTTCTGGCGATTTTGGCTTTCATCTCTATTTTTCCATTTGTTTGGATGATTCTAGGGATGACCAATCAAACCTTTGATATCGTTGCCGGGAAAATCATGATTGGGGATCAATTGGTGATCAACTTCCAAAATCTTTTTTCTTCCGATTTGAATTTTACTCGGGCATTAGGCAATTCCGCAGTGATTGCCGTGATTACGACCGTCTTTGCGCTGTTGTTCTCCTCCATGGCAGGGTATGGCTTTGAGATTTATCGAACGAAAACCAAAGACCGCATCTTTAATATTCTACTGCTGTCGATGATGGTGCCTTTTGCCGCGCTAATGATCCCGCTCTATCGGATGTTCAGCAAGCTTAGCGGCACACCGATCGGGATCAATACCTTCGCTGTCGTGATTTTGCCCTCGGTCTGTACCGCCTTTTTGATTTTCTTTTTCCGCCAAAACATCAAGGCATTCCCTAGAGAATTAGTCGAAGCTGCTCGGATCGATGGCTTGAATGAACTGAGTATTTTCTTTAGAGTCTACATGCCTACGGCTAAAAATACTTACGCAGCTGCCGCGATCATTACGTTTATGGGCAGCTGGAACAATTATTTGTGGCCATTAGTTGCCTTGCAATCACCAGACAAACGGACCGTTCCACTGGTTCTTTCGGCTATGGGTGCTTCTTATACACCTGATTATGGCATGATGATGTGCGGCATTGTGATCGCCACACTGCCAACGGCCATCATTTTCTTCGTTTTACAAAAACAATTTGTCCAAGGTATGCTGGGATCCGTGAAATAAGCGGGGCATCAGCGAACAATTATAAAGTAGAGGGTACGATATGATTCTTTTTGACAAACAATTAAACGTCTTTCATTTAAGCAACGACCAGATCAGCTATCTCATACAAATAGAAGAAGGGGGCAATGTGGCACACCTTTATTTTGGAAAAAAAATCGCTCATTATTCTGGCGGCTATCGTTATCCACGTCTTGATCGGTCCTTTTCGCCCAATCCCCCAGACAGCAGCGACCGACTTTTCTCATTAGACACCTTGATGATGGAATTTCCTGGCAACGGCTTCGGAGATTTTCGAGAAGCAGCTTATAGGATTCGCCAGTCTAACGGTAGCCGAGTCAGCCATTTTGTCTTTAGTGATTACCAGATTCAACAAGGCAAACCCGCCCTAGCAGGATTGCCTCAGACCCATGGTGCCGTCGACGGGATCGAAACACTGATTCTGTCCTTAAAAGATGATGTGACGGGACTCGAACTGCAGCTGTTTTACACGATTTTCGAGGATGCGGCAGTGATCGTCCGCTCAAGTAAAGTAATCAACCACGGAAACCAGCCTGTTACGATCGAGCAGCTGGCGAGTCAAGCGCTCGATTTTCCTAACCGTCCCTTTGATTTGATCCACTTGCCGGGGGCATGGGCGAAAGAACGCCAAGTCACCCGAGAACCAATCAATCGCGGCATCAAGCGTTTGGACAGCAAGCGTGGTTCCAGTAGCCATCAGCAAAATCCCTTTGCCGTCATACTGGAACCTAATGCTACGGAGTTTGCTGGGGAGTGTTTTGGTTTTAGTTTGCTGTATAGTGGCAACCATGAAATTATCATCGAAAAAGATCCTTACCATCAGACTCGTGTGATAATGGGGATCAACAGCCATCAATTTGCCTGGCAATTGCCGCCAACTGAAAGCTTTCAAGCCCCAGAAGCCGTGATTGCTTATAGTGAGGCTGGCTTGAACCAGCTGTCAGCCACCTATCATGACTTTTATGATGAGCATTTGATTCGGGGCAAATACAAAAAGCAAGAACGGCCGATCCTGATCAATAACTGGGAAGCAACGTACTTTGATTTCAATGAAGAAAAACTGGATGCCCTCGTTGATGAAGCGAAGGAGCTGGGAATCGAACTGTTTGTTTTGGATGACGGCTGGTTTGGTCAGCGAGAAGATGACCAAACCTCATTAGGCGATTGGTTTGAAAACGAAGGCAAGCTAGCTTCTGGCTTGGCAGGATTTGCCCAAAAAGTCCATGACAAAGGGCTGCAATTCGGGCTTTGGCTGGAACCAGAAATGATTTCTGGTGACAGTGAACTAAACCGACAGCACCCTGATTGGCTGTTACAAGTACCCAATCGCAAGCCAGCGCTTAGCCGCAGTCAGTATGTGTTGGACTTTTCTCGACAAGATGTCAGAGACCATCTCTATCAGCAATTATCCCAACTGTTTGATACGGTTGCCATCGACTATATCAAATGGGACATGAACCGCAGTCTGTCGGATGTCTATTCCTTGCTCCTCGATCCTGCCCAGCAAGGGGAGGTCGCGCATCGCTATCTGCTGGGCTTGTACGAGTTCCTCGAGAAACTGACCACTGCCTATCCGACGATCCTGTTTGAAGGCTGTTCTGGCGGTGGCGGGCGCTTTGATGCCGGTTTCTTGTATTATATGCCGCAGATTTGGACCAGCGACAACACCGACGCCATCGCCCGCTTGAAGATCCAGTACGGAACCAGTCTGGCCTATCCGCCATCCACCATGGGGGCACATGTCTCAGCGATCCCGAACCATCAGACCCAACGGGCAACGGATCTAGCGATTCGCGGCAATGCTGCGATGTCTGGCTTGCTGGGCTATGAGCTTGACTTAACACAGCTGACAGAAGAAGAAAAAGCGCAAATCAAAGAACAAATCACTTTTTATAAAAAACATCGGCGCCTGCTGCAGTTGGGCCGCTTTGTTCGACTGCTCAGCCCTTATGAAGGCAATGACGCCGCCTGGCTGTATGTTTCTCAGGATAAAAAAGAAGCGATCGTCTTTTACTTCCGAGTTTTAGCTGAAGCCTCTGCACCATTGGTTACTTTAAAGCTGGCTGGTCTTGATCCTGACCTCACCTATCAAAGTGGGGGAGAGAACTTCGGTGGCGATGAATTGATGCAACTCGGGTTATATATCGATCCTCATTTAGCCGGGGATTACGCCACGCAGCGGTTTCATTTTGTTGCAAAAGTGCCCCACGAATGAAAAAAGCGTCCCGTCAAAGCAGCATGTTTTGACGGGACGCTTTATTGTGCTGCCGTAAGCTTTTGGCTAATGATCGGCAACTGAGAGGCTATTTTAGAACAAATGATTTATTTTTTTCTCGAGAAGTCGTATGATGAAGGAGGAGGCAGGCAGTTTGCTTCTGACAATCAGTAAGAGGAGGGTGTTCAACATGGACGAACAGCCACTAGCGAATGAAACAGAAGAAGGGTTGATTGCTGCAGGATATCGGAAGTATCGTGGTGAAGCGATCGATATTTATTACAGCAAAGAGATCTGCACCCACAGCGGTAATTGTGTGCGGGGCAATCCCGCCATTTTTGAAGTTGGACGGCGTCCCTGGGTGATTCCTGATAATGGGGAAGCAGCCCAAGCGGCACAAGTGATCCATACCTGTCCAAGCGGTGCATTAAAGTATGTGTTAAAGGAGGAACAATCATGGAAATCTTAGAAGAAAATGCTCGATTTGTGTTAAAAGACGGTGATAAAGAAATTGGTGAAATGACGTGGTCAAAAGCCGGTGAAACGCGTATGATCATTGATCATACCTTTGTCGATCCTGCTTATCGGGGACAAGGACTCGCCGAAAAATTAGTGGCAAAAGGGGTGGAAAAAGCCCGCAAAGAACAAAAGAAAATCATTCCTTTGTGTCCCTTTGCCAAAAAAGAATTTGAACGCAAACCAGAATATGCCGATGTTTGGAACCAATAAATCAACCAAAACAACCCCACCAACTCAAGAGTCTCTCTTTGAGGTGGTGGGGGTTGTTGTATGACTGATCAATGTTGGAATTGAGCATGGTACAGGCGATAGTAATAGCCTTGTTCTGCCAGTAATTCTTCATGGGTTCCTTGCTCCACGATTTGACCGGCATCCATTACAAGGATCTTGTCTGCTGCTCGAATCGTTGATAACCGATGGGCGATCACAAAGCTGGTTTTGCCTTCCATCATTTTCAAAAAGGCATCTTGAATTTTTTTCTCAGTCAGAGTATCAACCGAACTGGTTGCTTCATCCAAAATCAGCATGGGTGGGTTACTGATCATCGTGCGGGCAATCGTCAATAGCTGTCGTTGTCCGTCAGAGATCTTGATGCCTTGATGACCGATCGGTGTATCTAGTGTTTCTGGTAAGCGCATCACATATTCATACATATAGGCATGCTTTAGGGCATCATAGATTTCTTCATCTGTGGCAGTGTCATTTCCGTATTGCAAGTTTTCTCGTAAAGAGGCATCAAAGAGCCATGTATCTTGCAAGACCATTCCGAAGCTTTGCCGTAATTCTTCTCGTTTCAACTGACGAATATCGGTGCCATCGATCTTGATCGCGCCTTTATCAACATCATAGAAACGCATCAACAAATTGACCAACGTCGATTTACCGGCACCGGTTTTTCCGACGATCGCGACGGTTTCTCCAGGTTTTGCAGTAAAAGTGAAATCTTCGATCAATTTTTGACCAGGATCATAAGCAAAAGACACCTCCTCAAAGGCAATCTCGCCTTTGATCTCACCCAGTGATTGAGATTCTTGGTCATCGGCTGTTTCTGGTTCTTGATCCAACAGCTCAAAGGTTCTTGAAAGTCCAGCCAATGCCGTTTGGATCTGGGTCGTAATTCCTGACAATTCAATGAATGGTTTCGAAAACTGACTGGAGTAGATCGTAAAGCTGGAAATCATCCCAACCGTGACAGCACCTGAACCAGAAAAGTAAAGCAGACCGCCGACAAAGCCGACTGACAGATACGCCAAATGATCGACGAATCGTGAAAGGGGATTGGTCAAAGAAGAAGAAAACTGTGCCTTTTGCCCCCGGACATTCAATTCTTGGTTGATCGTTTCAAAACGGTTTTGGTTGATGGTTTCTCGATCAAAGGCTTTGACGATTTTTTGATTGCCGATCATTTCCGTAACAAAGCCAGAAATTTCGCCGACGATTTCTTGTTGCCGAGCAAAATGCGATTGTGACGTTCGTGCCACGATCCAGTTGACCAAAAAGATGATCGGGGTCGAAACCAATACGACCAACGTTAAGGGCACACTCATTTGCAGCATGACGACTAAGGCGATCAAGACGACCGAAATACCAGAAAACAGCTGGTTGAAGACTGCAGCGACGGCAATGGAAATATTATCCATGTCATTGGTAAAACGACTGACGATGTTGCCGTGGGAGTTTTGGTCATAATAGCGCAAAGGCAATGTATTGAGATGCGCAAAACCTTTTTTGCGCAAATCGGCGACAGATAAATACGCCACGCGGTTACCCAGTCGCTGGATCAACCATTGACTGACCACAGTCACTAAAACCACTCCGGCAAACAGAAGCAAAATACGATAGAGAGTGCTAAATTGCACTTGATCAGCACCTATCAGCTGATCGACGGCTTGACCAATCTGATACGTCATATAAACCGAGGAGACGCCAGCAGCAATCCCGAGGACAACTGCTGCCCAAGTTTCCTTCGCATAGGCAGTCAAATAAGGGAGGTAGCGACGAAAGGCCGACCAATCGAATGATTTCTTTTTCATGCTTCTTCCTCCTCTGCCTGTGATGCGACGATTTCTTGGTATTCTTTTGAAGATGCCAACAGCTCTTCATGGGTCCCTTTGCCTACCAAATTCCCTTGGTCTAAGACTAAGATCTGCTGCGCATCTTGAATGGAGCGAACCCGTTGAGAGATAATGATGACCGTGCCACGAATGCTTTCTTTTAAAGCCATCCGCAAATCAAGATCGGTTTGATAGTCAAGGGCACTTAGAGAATCATCCAAAATCAAGATATCTGGTTTAGCGATCAATGCTCTGGCAATCGTTAACCGTTGTTTTTGTCCCCCAGAAAAGTTCTTGCCCCCTTCAAAAATCGGGGTATCCAGTTGCTGCGGCAAGGCTTCAACGAAGTCGCGGCTTTGAGCGATTTCGAGTGCTCGCCAACACTCTTCATCGGTGGCCTCTTTTTTGCCCCATTGCAAGTTTTCTCGAATCGTTCCCGTAAACAGCACGGCGGTTTGAGGCACCATGGCGATTTTTTGGCGTAATTGCTGTAAAGGCCATTTCCGCACATCGTGTCCGTCAACGATCACTTTGCCATCTGCCACATCGTAGAAGCGGGGGATCAATTGGGTCAAGGCAGATTTCCCACTCCCGGTTGGTCCAGTGATACCTAAAATAGACCCCGGCGCGACTTGGAAATCAATGTTTTTCAAGGCTAATCCGTATTCTTTTGAAAAGCGGAAATCAACGTGCTCAAAGCGAATCGCTCCGACGTTGTTTTTCGGCTGATCCATAAAGACTTCTGAAAGCTCGTCGCCGATCGACGGCTCAGTGGCTAACACTTCGTTAATCCGTGAACCAGATGCTGCCGCACGGGTAAAGATGATCACTAAGTTGGAAACCACGATCAACGCTAAGAGCATTTGATTCATGTAATTGACAAGTGCCAATACTTGTCCTTGCTGCAAATTGCCAATATTGACCTTGAATCCACCGATATAAAACAACGCGATAATGCCGACATTCATGATCAAGGTGGTGGCAGGCGTCAATAAGGCAGAGAGATTTGTGACCCGTAAATAGACCTCACTTAAATCATCAGTTGCCTTATCAAAGCGTTTCGTTTCCGTTTTTGTGCGGGCAAAGGCACGAATCACCCGAATCCCGCTTAAATTTTGACTAACTAGCTCATTCAACTCATCTAAATGGACTTGAACTTTCTTATACAATGGCACGGTTTTGGCGATGATCCAGAATAAGACGATACAAAAGAGCGGTAAAACGAGTAGGAAAATCAAGCCAGCTTGCCAATCAATGACAAAGGCCATAATCACAGAACCGATACTTAAGAAGGGCGCCCGGACAACCAGCCGAATCAGCATCGCCAAAGCAATCTGCATCTGATTGATGTCGTTGGTCATTCGAGTAATCAACGTATCAGTACCGAATAAGTTCAGTTCGCTATGGGAAAGGGTGTTGATTTTTTTCATCAAGCGATTGCGTAATTCTGTCCCGAATCCTTGAGAAGCGACGGAAGCATAATACTGACAGATGACGGCACAGATCATGCCTACCACGGACATCACGATCATCCAGATCGTCATTTCAACGACTTTCGACCAATTGTTTTGCCGTAGCCCCTCATCGACTAAAGCGGCCATCTGTAAAGGCAGGACCAATTCAAACACCGCTTCTAAAAATTTGAAAAACGGACCAAGAATAATCTGTTTGCGATAATCCTTGGCGTAGCGTAACAAGCTTATCATAAAAAACCTCCTAAATTATTGCGGATGAGCGGACTTGTTCATCCTCATGAGCTTATGAGTGAACTTCAGCAAGATGTTCACTGACTAAACAGGCAAAAACCAAACTATCGGTCCATTCCCCCTTGTTCCACCAGTCTTGGATAAAATGTGCTTCTTGGCGCAATCCAATCCGTTGGCAAAGCTTGGCTGAGGCCTGATTGCGGGCATCTAGCGTCGCTTGGACCCGATGGATCTTCTGACTGGCAAACAACCAGTCCAACAACTCTTTCAAGGCTTCTTGAGCAAACCCTTGTCCGCCAAATGACGGATGGAAGGCATAGCCGATTTCAACGGAAGACGGCTGACCAGTAGACCACACCGACAAATCGCCGATGACCGTTTGATCGTGTAGTACCGCCAAAGAAAGACCTGCTTGGTCCGTCAAGGTGTGCTGTTGACATTTTTTGGCAAAAGACGCCGCTGCCGTTTCTGTCTGCCAAGGCTCATGAAGTAAGAAACGGCAAACTTCCGCTTGCTGATAAATAGCAAAGGTATCGGCAAAATCACTTTCTTGAAACGGACGGATCGTTAACCGTTCACTTTCCATACATACCATAGACAGCCTCCATTTCTTTAGGGACATCTTACCATAGAACGAAATAGCCGAAAACATTATCAGAAAAATACAACAACTTTCTTGTAAAAGAGTGTAAATTTCATGAAAATTCTTTCTTTTACAATCAGAACTTGCCAGTTGCTGCCTACTTACCACGCCTGCCAGCGGGCAAGAAAGGTTTTTTGCCAATCGCCCAAGGGCAAAATCACTCGCTGCATTTGAAAACGGTAGGTTTCCCCTTTATAAGTAAAGCGAATCGGGACGAGCATCCCTACAACAGGATCTTTGTGCTGTTTTTTTAGCTCAGCAAGCGGCAAGATTTTGTGCTGCAGGACTTTTGTCGAGAAAAGATTCAATGCCAAAATCGTCAATTGCTGATCATCTAAGACGAGCAGGGTACGGCTGGTGATGGCATTGAAGGACTGCCATTTTGCATAGCCGATCACAGCTTCTTCCGTCAAATAGGGGGCTGCCAACGCTTGGAAGGTTTTTTTATTTAAAAGAAACATGGGTAGAAAACTCCTTATAAGTAAGAATCGTTTTAGGCAGAGTGTCAACCATCATCGAACAGCGTGAAGACGCTTAGTCAGTTGTAAATGGCTGCAGCATCCGCCGAACTTTTTCAGTATACGCCTGTTTGAGGGCTAACGGTTCGATTTCTTTGATGGTTGGCCCAAATTGCAAGAGAAAGTCAGCTAGAAAATCAAGCTCATTTTCGCTGATATAGCCATCCAAACAAAGCTCACTAGAGCGTTCGGTCACTCTCATGTCAGGATATCGTTCTTGCATAACTCGTTCTTTCACTTGCGGTATCAAGCGGATCTGATAGGCCAATGTTTGAGTTATTACTCGCTGTTGCGTCTGTTTTCTGGCTAACTGATCTAAGGGATAGCCCTTTGTTGTCGTTACAACAAGTCCCTGCATTGTATCACAGCGATAGCGGCGAAAGGCCTGCTTTTGACAATCAAAGGCCAAACAATACCAGTAACCAGCACGAAAATCCAGCTGAAAGGGTTGTACGGTCTTGTTCGTTTTTTGATAACGCTGATAGGTAAATTGGATGACCTGTTCTTGTACGATCGCTGAAAAAAGCGCTGAGAGGATCGGTGCACTCGTCAATTGAGGCACCCCTTGAAATGAAACCGCCGTCTCCATTTTTTCTAACCAGTCGGTATCTCCTTGATAAAAAGACTGCAAAAGTTTTCGCCGCAGCCCTTGATAGCTCCGATCAAAAGGAGAATCGGATAATTTTTGTAAGAGCTGTAAAGCAAAGAAAAGGGTATAACGTTCATTTTTGTCAAAGTACAAGGGGGTCAGTTGATTTTTTAAGATCTGATAGCCGCCATAACGACCGGTTTCTACCACGAGAGGCAATCCCAGCTCTTCCAACGATTGGACATCGCGGACGGCTGTGCGTTTTGAAATCGCAAAGGTTTTCATCAAATCAGCTAGATGAAAAGTGGTTTTTCCTTGTAAATACAATAGCTCCTGAGTTAAACGTTCTGATTTTTTCATTTCTTTCTCCAATGGTGCCAAGTTTTGGCAATATTCACAGTTACACTTATGGTAACAAGAAAAGGAGGAACCAACAAATGATCGAACCAAAAATCGCTTTATTTTTAACCTTAGACGGCAAAGCCCAAGAAGCCATCCACTTTTATCAGGAAACATTAGACGCGACCCTCTTATTCGCCATCACCAACCAAGAATATCAAGAAAAACTTGATCCAACACTGGAGATTCTTGCAGGTCAAGAACAGTATCTTTCTCATTCCATCCTACAAATCGGAGATTTCCAGTTGCAGCTGGCTGACAATCCATTGATCGAAGGGGAGCCCATTCAAGCAGGGAATCACTTATCCTTGAGTTTGACGATAGACGACACCAAAACAGCTCAAAAGCTTTATCAACGACTAGTGGAAAAGGGCAGTCAGGTGATCCAGGCACCTAGTGAAAATCCGTTTGCGTTTTTTTATGCAAGTGTTCGCGATCCATTTGGTGTAATTATTCAGCTTACTGTCGAAAAAGAAGTTGATCCATCAAAAAAGGGTGAATGAAAAAAATCGTTTTTTAATAAAATATCCATAGAAGTTGACTAATTATCCAGCTTTCTTTCATCATCAGAATTATTTTTAAGGAATGTTTAAAGGACTTCACAGAAAAAGAATAAAACTTCTTAAAAAAATAGGCGGATCGCAAAAATTCTGGTACAATCGGGGAGAGCAATTCAGGAGAAATGAAGGAGGCACTATGGATAGAAAGACGAGATATAAACAGCAAAGAGCCCACAAAGCGCGCAACAAACGCGTGATTATTGGAGGAATCTTTCTTTTCGCCATTGCAGGCATCGTTTTATTTGCCGGCTATACGTATTATGCAGCAAAAAATTCAGTGGATAAAATGTTTAAAGAATCCGCTGTAATCAGTTCCAATAAAAGTAAAGAAGACAACTCATTGAAAGCTTCTGATGTTAATTCAAAGTTTGGGATCTTGCTGATGGGTGTCGATAATGACGCGGAACGTGAAAAGACAGAACATTTGGACAGTGCCCGTACCGACAGTTTGATTTACATGGTATATGATGGCGAAAACAAGAAAATCGATATGGTTAGTCTCCCTAGAGATATTTGGACCAATATTTATGATGGAACAGGAACTGGGACAATTGCTACTACAGCCAAGATCAATAGTGCATTCACGATTGGTGAGGAAGACGCAACGATTGAAACAGTCCAAAACTACCTGCAATTGCCAATTGACTATTACGTAAACATCAATTTTACAAGTTTTGAAAAAATAATCGATGCGATTGGCGGAATCACTGTTGATGTGCCTTACGACATCAACAAGAAATATACTTCAGACAACACGGGAGAAACGTTGATTCCAGAAGGACGTCAATTGTTGAACGGTGAACAAGCCTTGATTTTTGCCCGTATCCGGAAAATGGATACTGATGTGGATCGAGGAAACCGTCAGCAAGAAGTTATTGAAGCAGCGATCCACCAAGCTTTGAAAATCAATAATGTCACCAAGTACCAAGAAATTTTAGATTCTGTCAGCGAAGATGTGAATACAAACTTTAAGTTTGAAGACTTAGTATCTTTAGCGGGCAATATGTTGTCTGGGTTCGATATTCAAAAACATACCTTTGAATGGTACGATGGGGAATCTTATGATGGACAATCGATCGTATATATTCAAGACTATTCTTACAATGAAATCCGTAATGATATGCTGAAAGCCTTAGGTCAAGCACCAGCAGATTCGCAAGCAGATGCCAATACAGAAACACAAACCGGTGTTGGAAACGAGACAGGTGCAGGAACTGGTGACGGATACGGCTCGGATGTCGTTGATGACGGAACCGGCTACTAATCAAGAGAAAAAAGTCAGGAACATTCCTGACTTTTTTTATACCCTCAGACCTTTAAAAATCGATTGAAAACAAGTTCAGTCTCTCAAGCCGCTTTCGTTTGCATCTCAGAAGTGCAGTGCTATTCTTAAGAAAAGAGACAACTTGTTGCAGCAAGTCATACACTGGGGGAGGAACCATGATGGAAAAACAGCAAGAACAAAAAGCCCGTAGAATCGTTTTGCTGACCCACGTCTTAGGGTTGATCATGAAAGCCATCGGCTACTTCTTTAGCGGCAGTGCTGTCTTGATGAACGAAAGTATCCATAGTCTGATCGATTGCATCAATCAAGGACTTCTAGCCATCGGTGAAAACCGAGCACAGCGAGGACGCAGTGAACTGCATCAGTTTGGTGAAGGACGAGCGACCTATTTTTTTAGTACCGTAGTTGCCATGACAGTTTTTTTAGGCGGTGGGATTTTAGCGGTTGTTGAAGCCAGCCGCGATTTGCTGGACCCAACCCACGAAGTGGAACAGCTCCAGCTGGTGGCAGCGATCTTATTTGTCAGTTTGTTCATTGAAGTGACGGCTGTACAAGAGGGATGGCAAGAAGTCAAAGAACAAAACAAGCAAAACCAGCCCCTCGTCCGTTTCTTAAAAGAAAGCCGCGATTCCGATCTGCTTTTAGGCTTCACGGAAAATTTGTTTGCCTTAGGCAGTGTGACGATCGCCATCGCAGGAATCTCATTGACTGCTTTGACAGGCAATCCGGTATTTGATTCCCTCGGGGGCATTTTAGGTGGATTGTTGTTGATAGCTGCTGCTGTCTTTTTAGCCAAAGAATTTTATAGCCTTTTGATTGGCGAAGGGGCATCTGCATCAGATTTAATGGCGATCAAACAAATTTTAGCCAACCCTGCCATCATTCAAATCAAAGATTTACGAACCCTCCATCTAAGCCCAGAGGAACTTTTGATCGTCGCCGACCTTAGCTTGAAACTAGCGCCGGATGAAGAACCAAGCACGTTTATTGATACCATTGAGCAGCAAATAAAGCAGGCTTTGCCTGAACTGAGGGTCTATTGCTATATCGAGAGTGAGGAAATTACCTCTTAAAGTAGAATAAATACGAAGCATTCTTCGGTTGGTGATTCACAATTCAACCCAGGAATGCTTGTTTTGGGTAGTGGTGAGCTCGTGTTGAATGAACACAAAGGATCAGTGGCTTGTTTTAACTTTAGGCTTTTCTGACGATCAGGAATTAGATTGTAAGCGGAAAGATCCAGTGATTTATCTATTTTTTTAGCAGTAAACAGTTTTTTTGTTCAAAAGTTTGTGTTTTTTTGTTAAAATAAAGTAAGGACAGCGAGTGTTCTCTTTTTAAAGTTATTTTTTTGCTAGAGTTGTAACATTGTAAATCACAACATAGCGAAAGCTCAGGTTATTAAGAAAACGCCGAAACGAGTGCCTGTTTGCCATTACTGGCATGCTGTCAAATCGTCACCAAAAGCGGTGGTGCTAATTTTGTTACGACTGTTTTTTTACACCACTTGTGAAGCAAAATCCTTTGCGAACATCTTCATCCATGATAGGTTAGAAATAGGCCGAATGGTTTTTTCACAAAGTACGTACATAGAAAGATCACTTGCGACTACCAAAAAAAGTTACTTCACTGCTCGCAAAATGATCGATGCTCATCACACATACCTTTTCCCTCAGCCAGTCAATCTGCGCTTGCTTTTCTTATTGGTTATATTCCCTTCAATCAGCAATTGCCTGAACCGATTCAAAATCAAAAAATGACTGTGCAAGGTATCTGTACCGCTTTATCCCTTCAGAAACGTGGAAACCCTCGGCAAGAAGTTTACAATTAAAAGGAGGAATTTGATGGAAAAATTTTACCAGCAAAAGACTGAAGAGACCTTGAAACATTTTGAAAGTGACCGCAAGCAAGGCCTAAGCGGGAAAGAAGCCGACAAACGCTTAGATAAATACGGAGAAAACACGATCCAGCAACAAGAATCCCTTTCTGTATGGGAATTGCTGTGGCATAACTTGAACAACTTGATTGTTTATCTCTTGCTAGCAGCTGCGTTACTCTCTTTTGCGATGGGGGAAACGATTGAAGGAATTGCAGTATTGATTGCCGTGGTGATTGCTGTAATGACCGGTTTCATTACAGAATTACGAGCACAAAAATCAATTGATTCACTTCAAAGCATGATTTACACTACCGCAAAAGTGATTCGTGATGGAGAAGTAATGGAGATCGAGTCGGCAAAGATCGTTCCAGGCGATATTCTCGTTTTGGAAGAAGGGGATGCTATTGCGGCAGATGCCCGCTTACTTGAAACGAGCAACTTTGCCTGCATCGAATCAGCGCTGACCGGTGAGTCAGAAGCTGTTGAAAAAGATGCACGAGAAACTTATGAAGAAGATGTTCCATTAGGCGATCGCCGCAATGTCGTTTTCGCAGGAACTGCGGCAACTCGGGGAAATGCCTATGCAGTAGTGACAGAAACCGGCATGAAGACCGAGGTTGGAAAAATCAGTGATATGCTGACGGGGGACAAAAAGCGTCAAACGCCGTTAGATATCGAATTGGACAAGCTAGGAAAAGCAATCATTATTGCAGCACTCTTTGCTGCGGTGGCAGTTTTGATCGCTGGGGTCTTGACGAATCAACCATTTGTCGAAATGATCCATATCTCGATTATTTTAGCGGTCGCAGCGATACCTGAAGCAATGCCAGCCGTTTCGACAATCACATTGTCTCGAGGCATGCGGACGATGGCCGAGCACAAAGCACTCGTCAAATCGTTATCAGCCGTAGAGACTCTTGGCGCCACCAGTATCATTGCCAGTGATAAAACGGGGACGCTGACAGAAAACCAAATGACGGTTGCCGAGATCATTTTAGGTTCAGGAGAAATGTTCAAAGTGACAGGAAATGGGTATGAACCCAACGGAAAATTCTATAAGGCAGACTCGGATGATAATTCCGAGATCGACGCAACCAATCATGATGCACTGCAAGGGATGGTTGCGAATGGCGCTTTATGTACCACCGCCACTTTACGTGAAAACGAAGGGCAATACGAGATCCTCGGTGATCCAACGGATGGGGCGTTTGTTGTTTTAGGTCAAAAGATCGGCATCGATCGGCAAAAAGAGCAGGACAGCGGGCTGAAGAAAATCGCAGAAATGCCCTTTGATTCCGACAACAAATACATGGTGACCGTGTATGAAGGAGAGCAACGGACATTGATCATCAAAGGGGCACCAGATGTCTTAATTGATTTAGCTGATGCTGATGCCACTGAAAAAGAACAACTTCATGAATACAATGACACGTTAGCCAGTCATGGGCAGCGGGTGATCGCTGTCGGTTGCATCAAGGATTATCAAGGTGGGACGGACGAAGCAGAACTGAAAGCAGCATTACAGGAAATCAAGATCCAAGGCTTTGCGGGCATCGTCGATCCGCCACGAACAGATGTCAAAGAGGCAGTGAAGGTCGCCCAAGAAGCGGGGATCCGAGTGAAGATGATCACGGGGGACCATCCGAAGACCGCATCAATGATCGCCAAAGAAATTGGCTTAAAAGATCATGAAAAAACCATGACAGGTCGCGAGATCGATGAATTGGCAGGGCAGGAAGGCTTTAACGAAAAAATAGAAGAAGTCGCTGTCTTTGCTCGAGTCTCTCCAAAAAATAAATTACAACTTGTGGAAGCCTTGCGTGAAGAAGGCGATATCGTTTCTATGACTGGCGATGGCGTTAACGATGCGCCGGCACTCAACGGCGCCGATATCGGGATCGCCATGGGGATTCGTGGGACAGAAGTAGCCAAAGAATCTTCCGATATGATTTTAACTGATGACCGTTTTGGAACAATCGTCGATGCCATCAAAGAAGGACGCATCATTTTTGACAACATAAAAAAATATGTTTCCTTCCTGTTCTCTTGTAATATGGTTGAGATCGTGACGATCTTTTTAAGTGTCATCTTCTTGATGCCAATGCCGATCCAACCGCTGCATATCCTTTTCTTAAATCTAGTCATCGATATTGCGCCAGCAATGGCGTTAGCCTTTGAACCAGCAGAAGACGATATCATGAAACGTCAGCCACGGTCGAAAGCTGATGGCCTCGTCAACAAACGCTTCTTAGGACGCATCATTTTAAGTGGTGTTGTGATTGGTTTGGTGGCGTTTGGCTTCTTCAATTTCTTGATGTTGACGGATCACGAGTTGCTTTATGCACAAACAGCGACCTTTACCTTTATGGCAGTAGCACAATTGATGCATATTTTCAACGTTCGTAAGAGCAGCGGTTTTGGCTTAGACAAAACTCTCTTGAAAAACAAACCGTTGATGGGGGCATTGCTCCTTTCCGTAGGTTTGCAGCTTTCAGCAGTCTATGTACCGTTTATGAATGAGCTATTAGACACGATGCCAATTCAAGCCGGCACGTGGGGGATCATCTTCGCTGCTGCAGCGATCTCCACATTGATCGTCATGGGCTTGAAGAAACTCTTCCAATTAAAATAAAATAAATTCTCCAGTATTTTCTCAATACCGGAGTAACGAAGACCCGCAGCCTAATGGCGCAACTTCGCCAAAGGATTCTTGACTCGATCCTTGATGAAGTTCGCCTAGCTGCGGGTCTTTTTTTGCTTACTCTTTACAAGCAAAAGAAAATAATTTATACTTGACTAGTCAACAGTTGACAAGTCAATGATGAAAGGAGCGGTTTATGCAATGAATTTACGTGAGCTAAGCGGATTGCTCTATCGGATGAAAATCGTGAATCAAGAATTAACAGCGATCTTTGAAAAAGAGACTGGCTTTAGTCTGACCCGTTATCAGTTGCTGCAGTTTCTGAATGAGCAAGGACGCTGTACCCAAAATCAAGTACAGAATGAATTGAAGATCGATAGTGCAGCGGTCACTCGGCATTTGAAGATTCTCGAAGAAAAACAATTTGTGACACGGGAACGAAACAAAGACAATAACCGCGAGATTTTTGTTTCTTTGACACCGAAAGCACAAGCCGATTTGGCTAGTTGTGCTTCAAAGCATGCCAGCTCTGAGGAGTCGTTAGGCATCAATTTGACCGAAGAAGAAGAAGCACAGCTTCTAACATTACTTATGAAATTAGTTCCATGAAAGAAGGCAAACCCATGACAGAATACAGCAATAACAATTTTTCAGAGATTACCTTTGGCCGAAAATCGGTCCGTGTCTATGATGAAACCTACAAAATCCCCCATGAAGAAATGTTGACCATGATCCAAGAGTCAACGACAGCACCTTCCTCAGTCAATATGCAGCCTTGGCGCTTTGTCGTTGTGGAAAGCGATGAGCAAAAAGCAAAATTGAAACCGTTGATTCGTTTCAACGTCCGACAAAATGATACATCTTCTGCAATGGTCTTGATTTTTGGCGATATGCTTTGTCATGAACTAGGAGAAGAAATTTATAACAAAGCAGTAGCAGAAGGCAAAATGCCAGCGGAAGTACGTGACCAACAATTAGCAGCGATCATTCCTCATTACGAAAATCTTACAAAAGAACAAATGAATGATGTGGTGAAGATCGACGCTAGTTTAGCAGCGATGCAATTTATGTTAGTTGCGCGGGCGCATGGCTATGAAACCAACCCAATCGGCGGCTTTGAAGCAGATCAATTAGCAGAAGCTTTTGGCTTAGACAAAGAACGTTATGTTCCTGTCATGATCCTTTCAGTCGGAAAAGCCAAAGAATTAGGCTATGAATCCGTTCGGTTAGACGCAGAACAAATTACGACATTTCTATAAGAGGAGGGAAAACGATGGAAATCATTAATGCAACGTTTTACATCAAAGAAGAAAAGCGGGCAGATTTTTTAGCCGCTGTTACGCCATTATTAGCATCGGCGAGAGCTGAGGAAGGCTGCCACGGCTATCATCTCTATGAATCATTGGAAGAGAACAATCGGTTTGTCATGGTCGAAAAATGGGCGAATCAAGAATCGATCACCGCTCACAATCAAAACCCGCTGCTGCAACAATTATTCCAACAAATGCCTGACTTTGCAGCCAAACCGAGCGAGATCGTTGTCGCTCATCAAGGAGAATAAAGATGACGATTTTATCGACGATTTTGATTGTACTGGTTGCCTTAGAGTTTTTCTATATTCTCTATTTAGAAACATTTGCCACTACGTCCAAAGCAACGGCGCGGGTCTTCAACGTGACGAAAGCAGAACTTGAACGACCGATCGTTGTGACCTTGTTCAAAAACCAAGGGGTTTACAATGGACTCATTGGTTTGGGGTTACTGTATAGTATTACCTTTGCTTCAGCACCATTGGAAATCAGTCGCTTGTTGCTGATCTACATTATCTTAGTAGCTGCATATGGCAGTGTGACTAGCGACAAGAAAATTATTTTGACCCAAGGCGGTCTAGCGATCCTTGCCTTGCTGTCCACCTTTTTTTAACCAATAAAAGAAGAAGCCCCCTAATCTAAGAAAGCCTTTCTATACAATAGAAGCTTTCTTAAATCGGGGGCTTTTAATGTTTGGGCAAAGAGTACTCAGAACGTGAAAAAAATGATAGGATAAGAGAAGGGACTAACGATTTTCTGGACGTAAACTGGTTGCCGCAAATAAGGCTTTTACTAGAATGGGTGTTAAGATCGCAGCTGTGATCACCTCAGAGATTCCATTCGTTATAGCAATTCCACCGAGGGTCACGAATAAAGCCGAAGCATCGACACCATAGGTATTGGCAACTAAGCCAGTATATAAGGTTCCCATTAGGGTTAAGACCAAAACTGTATTGGTGATGGTCCCAAAGATTGCTGCAACAATCGAAGCAGCGACAACTTTTTTGGTCTTTTTGTAAATGATCGTAAACAAGAGACCAGCCACTAAGCCAACCAACACACGGGGAACCACCGAGATGATTGGGTTGGTGAAAACGGCAATGTCCAAGGGCGTTGTCGGAGAAGTAAACGCACGGATCATGGTAAAAACACCCCAGACTAAGCCGATGAACATCCCGTCTTTTGTCCCTAAAACGATGGCAGCGACGATCACCGTGATATGGATGATCGTTAAACTAGTGATACCGATCGGAATAAATCCAAGGAAAGGTACCATCGTCTGTAAAATAATAATAGCAGTCAAAATGGCACGAATGACAAGGCGATAGGTTTTGCTTTTTGTATTCATTGTAAAAACTCCTTTTTTATAATGACACTCGTGTCATTTTTAAGTTAGGTTGATTATACAACAAAATGACACGAGTGTCATTAATAATGTGATGAAAGGAGCCAAAAAAATGGCGAAGAAGCAGCAGAGCGAATTGACTACAGCTGAAAAGAAAAAACAACAAAAGCGTGATTTGATTCTTGAAAGTGCCAAAGTCGTCTTTAGTAAGAAAGGCTTGATTGATGCGACAATGAAGGACATTATCGAAGAGTGCGGCATTAGTCGCGGCGGCATTTATTTGTACTTTCGTTCGGTGGATGAGATTTTTTTGGCAGTGTTAGAGCAGCGTTCCAAACGAAAATTTGATGATGTACGAGAGATGATCATGGAGCAAGTACCCTTTGAAACGATTTTAAACAAATATTTTTCCGACCATCGCAAGCGTCTACTCCACAGCATTTCTGACGGTATGCTGCGAGCCGTCTATGAGTATTACTATACGCATAAAACCGAAGCCTCCAGTTCACTGCAGCAAGCTCAACTCGCTGAGACGAAACGGACGATCCATGAGATTTTTCAAGTGGGCGTTCAGCAAGGTGTATTAAAAGATGAAAACTTGGCAGTGATTGCAGAAAACTATATGTTCGTGATTGAAGGATTAGGGATTTTGGCTCTGACCGGTCACATCACAGAACAGACCATTGATGACCAAATCGCCGTAATGAGACAACTACTCCCTTATCGTGAATAACACAGACAAAAAAACCTCGCTCTTTTCTAGAAAACACTAGGAAGGAGCTTTTTTCGTCTGTTTATAACTTTGTGAATCAAGCATATTTTGCAGAAAATTAATGTAATAAAAGTGAAATCTACAACATTATTTATTTTTTCTTAAGAAAAAGGACTTTTTCTATGAAGTTTTCTTGAACAGTTGATACATAGGGATTCACTCGGCGTGTCGGTGGGATAGGAGTGGGGAACATGTAATAAAAAAACAGAGCTTATTTATGTAACTAAAATGTAAATCGCTTACGGATTGGGTTTGTTGCTGAACTATGGTAAAATGAAAATGGTCAAATAAATGAAAAAAAAGTTTTAAAATTGAATTTGGAGGATCAGATGAAGAAGAAAATCTTTGCAACAGTGTGTATGTGCGGCATTGTATTGTCATCATTCGGCGGACCTGTGACCGTTTTTGCTACGAATCACGATCAATTGATTGAACAAAAAAATAACGAAATTGATCAGTTGAGACAGCAACGTCAAAGCGTACAAGGGGAAATTGACGGATTGTCTGCAGAAATTGATTCGTTAAATCAAGAAGCAGCAATCATTTTAGCGCAGCAAAGTGATTTGTTGCAAGCGATCGAAGGATTGGATCAGGAAATCAGTCAGTTAGAAGAGCGCATTGCCAAACGCTCAGAAAACATTGAAAAGCAAGCCAGAGAAACACAAGTTAATGGAAAAGGCGACCATTTTCTAACAGCGGTACTAGAGGCGGACTCTGTCAGTGATCTAGTCGGTCGTTTGCATGCGATGACGACGATCATTCGAGCGAATAATGAAGTGATCGAACAGCAAAAAGCCGACCAACAAGCTGTTGAACAAAAGCGTGCGGAATCACAAGAAAAAGTGGCAGAATTGCAAGCAGCACAGAGCCATCTGGAAGCACAAAAAGGTGTTTTGGAAGCAAGCCAAGCAGAATTAAATGTCTTAGTTAGTAATTTAGCCTACGAAGAAGCAACGAAAGAAGAAGAAAAAGAACAGCTGCGTGCGGAAAAAGAAGCCTATGAAGCGGAGCAAGCAAGAATTCGTGAAGAAGCTGCCCGAGTAGCTGCTTTACAAGCCCAAGCGGAACAAGCGGCGCAACAGCAGGCAGAACAAGCTGCAGCGGAAGAAGCAGCCTTGAATGAAGCAGCTGTTCAAGTAGAGAGCACAGAACCTGACGCAGAAACAGAGAGCCCAGCGCCAGTGGAAGAGCCAGAAGCACCAGCAGAAACGCAACCAGAGGAAACGCAAGAATCTGAACCGGTTGAAACACCAGAGGTTCCAGAGGAAACACCAGTAGATACACCAGAAATTCAAGAGCCAGAAACACCAGTGACACCTGCAGCACCGGAGACGCCAGCGGACAGTGCACCTGCAGTTCCTGCACCAACGCCAGCACCGACGCCAGTTACACCAACACCGGCGCCAACGCCTGCTCCGTCACCTGCACCGATCGTGACGCCGCCAGCACCTTCTGCACCAGCATCAACAAATGGTGCTGCAATCGTGGCAGAAGCTTATAAGCATATCGGAAAACCCTATGTGTGGGGTGCCAAAGGACCGGACAGCTTTGACTGTTCTGGGTTTACTCGCTATGTCTTTTTACAAGTAACAGGGAGAGATATTGGTGGATGGACGGTGCCACAAGAAACAGCCGGTACAGTGATTTCCGTTAGCCAAGCACAACCAGGAGATCTTTTATTCTGGGGTTCATCAGGTAGCACCTATCATGTAGCCATTGCTTTAGGTGGCGGACAATACATTCATGCACCACGCCCAGGACAAAATGTTTCTGTTGGCAGCACCGCTCATTTTACACCTAGCTTTGCAGTAAGAATGTAAGAAGTAGCTAGCTGTAGTTTTAAGGAGAGACAAATGGAAGAAAGAAAACAACTTCGTTATCGTGCGAAGAAACAAAAAAGAGGGCTTCTTTACCGTAAAAGTGCGGCGGCAACCGCTGCACTTGTTAGTACGGTGAATATTTTGCCGATGAATGTTTTAGCAGATACACTCGAGTCAGCAGAAGCCCAAAATGGTGTTCAAGTAGTTGAAACAGCAGAGTCAACCCAAGACACATCGACGCATGATTCAGTGAGCATTGTAGAAGATCAAGAAGTGAACGAGGGATCACCAGCAACTCAAGATAGTACCGATCCATCAGAAGCTGAAAGTGCGGATGGAGTAGAAATCCAAGAGGTACCCGAAAATGCACCAGCAGATGATGCTTCTGAACAGAATGAAGCAGAAACCGATAGTGATATTCCTGTTCTGTCAGAAGAAGAGCGGATCGCCATTGAAACGAAGGTCATGCCCAACTACAACAATCCAATGGCACGTTCCAACAATCAGCAAGCATTTATTCAGCAAGTAGGACCAATGGCACAAGAAGTTGCCGGGGCAAATGACCTCTACGCTTCGGTCATGATTGCCCAAGCGATCTTAGAATCAGGTTGGGGGCAATCCACGCTGACCACTCTTGCAAATAATATGTTTGGTATCAAGGGATCTTACAATGGACAATTTGTAGAGATGCAAACCATGGAAGATGACGGGAATGGCAATCTCTATCCGATTATTGCTAGGTTTCGTAAATACCCCTCATTAAAAGAATCTTTTCAAGACAATGCGCACGTTTTGAGAACTACCTCATTTTCGCCGGGTGTTTTCTTCTACCATGGGGCATGGAAGTCTAATACAAATTCTTATCGTGACGCGACTCAATGGCTGCAAGGACGTTATGCCACCGATACTTCTTATGCAAGTAAGCTAAACAACTTGATTGAAACGCACAATTTGACCCAGTACGATACATCAAGTGGTGGCGGTTCAAATGATAACAACAATAACAATTCTGAGCAGGCGATCAATAAGCAATTCAGAACAAATGCAGCACTCAATATCCGTTCGGATGCTTCCACTAGCGCCTCGATCGTTGGTTCATTGGCTGCCAATGCAACATTTGAAGCAGTAGCGCAAAAAACTGGTACCAGTGTGAACGGCAATACGACGTGGTATCGAATTCAAGGACGTGGCTGGGTAAGTGCTGCTCACGTGACGGAGATCTCATCGAATACGGGTGGGAATGATAACAACAATAATAATGGTAACAACAACAATAACAACAATAACAACAATGCCGAACAAAGCATCAACAAAGAGTTCCGCACAACTGCTGCCTTGAACATCCGTTCAGATGCATCGACTAGCGCTTCTGTTGCTGGCTCCTTGGCAAGTAATGCGACATTTCGAGCAGTCGCTCAAAAGACGGGAACGAGTGTCAACGGAAACAATGTGTGGTATCAAATTCAAGGACGCGGCTGGGTGAGTGCTACGTACGTGACAGAAGTGAACGCTGGAAGTAATAGCTCTGAGCAAAGCATCAACAAAGAGTTTCGTACAACCGCAACATTGAATATTCGCTCTGATGCGTCTACCAGTGCCAGAATAGTTGGTTCTTTGTTAAACAACTCCTCTTTTCGCGCGGTTGCGCAAAAGACCGGAACCAGTGTGAATGGCAACAACGTCTGGTATCGAATTGAAGGGCGTGGCTGGGTAAGTGCAGCGTATGTTCAAGAAACGAACACTTCCTCATCAAACAGCACCACCTATACCGTACGTTCGGGAGACACTCTATGGGGCATTTCGCAACGCTACAGTGTGACTGTGAATCAGTTGATGCAGTGGAATAATCTTTCTGGCTCATTGATTCTTGTAGGACAGCGTCTTGTAGTCCGTAGATAAAATGAAAAAACATCTGGAACCATTTTTGCGGCTATTTGCCAAAATGGTTCCAGATGTTTTGTTTATTCTTCTTTGAAGCTGTTCATGATCGCTGTTAGCTCGTCTTTTGAAGAGTCGTATAAGCTTTCTAACGTCCAACCATACAACTGAACATAATTATTGTCGGTTTCAAGTACATAATAAATATAGTGGATATTTAGCCCCTCAACTGTCGCTGGGAAATCAACGAAATAGGCCTTCGTGTCAGGAATTGGTAAAAAGGTGGCGGTCGTATCGAAGCTTGTTGCCAAATTTTCTTGAACCAATCCGAGATAAGTTTCTAAATCGGCAAAATCTTGTTTCGATTCAACGACTGCAGCTAAGTATTTCGTTTCTAACGCATCTGACAACATGAAATCATTGTCAGGATTCAATGAAGTGAAATCGGGTACCTCTTGCCAATTACTAGGCAAATCGATGGTATAGTTTGTTCCACTCACGCCTGTGATGGTTTGTTCCGAACTCGGTAAAGCCGCTTCGCTGGAAGAGCCCGTCGATTCTTGCGCGACTTCTGTTGACGAAGTCATAGATAAGCTTGTAGCGCTTGCATTTTCCGTGCTTTCTGAAGCTGGTTTCTCCTCTTTTGGCGTACAGCCAGCAAAAAGAAGTGTGAACCCCAATAAACTAAAAACAACACTTTTTCTCATTATTCTCACGTTCCCCTTTGTTTTCTATTTTCAAATAACCAACATTATTTAGTTAATCGTATAATAGGAAAGGAAATAACGCAATAAAATATTCTCAGTTACTGCATGAAAAGAAAAAAATAAAGGATTGTTAAATAATAAATTTAAAAAAATGAAGCCGAAATAACTGACTGTTACCGCTTATTTTCACTTTTTTCTTAGATTGATGCAAAAGTTGATTATAAATACGGGGCGACTTTTGCTATGCTTTAGAAAAGAAAGGAAGCATTAAAAGAATAGTGAAGTTAAAAATTGTGTCGGTTATATCTATAAAATAATAGTGTGTTTTTTATTTATCTATTTGTTTTGAATAATTGTCAGAATTTTGTTGCGAAATACTATGGCTTCTTTCGATACAAAAAGTAGGGCGACATCAGCGACAGCCGGATAGAGAAAGATAGCTCAAAGCGGCGAGGAATAGAAGAAACATAAGATCTACGTTTAAAAATAATGGAACTAGGGGGAAGGAAATTGTTTTATCAATCAGTAAATGAGTATCTAGTAAAAATGAGAGAAGGATTATCTGCTGAAACCATTAAAGGTGAAATGCCATCAGTCTATGCGTACTGGTTAGCACAGGAAGCAGAATTGAAAAAAATATTGAAAAACAAAGACATGGCTTTTTGGATGGATATCCAAAGAGTTCTCTTGATCGATGCAAAATTAGTATTACTTCGCAGTTATATCAATGACTACGATTTTCACGGATTTTCCGAAGATGAGATCATTGCAAATGTGGAACAAGATCATTTTACCTTTAACAAAGAACTGTGTGGCTATAGTTTGAAAGAACAAGTGCACCCATCAATTATTTTTGGTGATCAATAAGCAACGAAAAAAGAACGTTCAAACAGGGAATAAGCTACTGCACTGATTCAAAATAAGACTGATTGATTTGTGGTATGATTGTGATGACAAGTACGATTGCACAAATCATTGTGACAGTTTGAAAAGGAGCGGATAGGTATGGTTCAATTTGAACGGATCATTTTATTATTTTTCTTGTACTCATTTATCGGTTGGCTTTGGGAAACCATTTATTGCTCACTAAAAGCCAAGCACTTTGTTTATCGGGGCTTCCTTGTTGGTCCCATCACACCCATCTACGGCTTTGGGATTCTTGGCGTTGTCTATTTATTGCGGCCATTGCATGAGCAAGTGATTCCACTGTTCTTTGCGGCAGCGTTGTTGGTTACCGTGCTTGAATATGTGACAAGTTATTTACTTGAGCGTTTTTTTCATGCCTCATGGTGGGATTATAAAGAAGTCCCATTAAATATCAATGGACGGGTGGCATTGCCGATTTCTCTTTTTTGGGGCGTGTGCTGTGTGCTCATTGTTCGATTTGTTCATCCGCAAATGCTGGAGATTGTTCAAACATTGAGTGCTCGCGTAGGATTCTTATTGCCAGTTTTCTTATTGATGGTTCTCTCTTTTGATATGGGCTATACCCTAGCTAACTTGGTTGCCTTTCAGAAAGCGGTGCAACAGGTCAATCAAGCCTTTGAACAGCACAAAAAAGAATTGGCTGAAAATATTGAGCAATATAAAAACGATTGGCAAGGGCGCTTCGCAGCGTTTCCAGAAGAATGGCGCGTATTAAAACAGAATCTACCGAGATTGAATTTCCATCAAAGAAGACTCTTAAAAAACTTTCAAAAGTTAGAAATCAATCAGATAAAAAGCAGTCAGGAATTGTCTCGATTTATTGAAGCGATCCGTAAGAAAAAATAGGTTTGTTACGGTAAGGTTACAAAAAATAAACCCTTATCAATGCTGATTCTTCCCACTTCTGACTGATTTCAGTTGAAAAAGACGATTAAAACACCCACTTTTACGATAATTTGTAACAAATTGTAAAGGTCCTGCAATAAAATTCTTCTTAAGAATTTGTATAATAGGATATGTTGGAAAACATAGTGAGAAGTGAGGGAATTTTTTGAAGGCAAAGAAACTACGAACAATCGTTGTCGCTGTCTTTGCGGCAGGAATCGTTTCTCCAATCTTTGCGCAGGCTGAGTCACTTGAATCATTGCAAGAGCAAGAAAGTGCCGTCATGCAGCAAAGTCAGGAAATCAGTACGGAAGTACAGATTGCATTGACTGATGTGAATGCGAAATACAGTGAGGTAGAAGAGCTAAAAGCTCAGATCGCTGAAAATGAAGAATCATTAGCAACAACCAAAGCAGAAATCAAAACTGCACAAGAAACAATTGAAAAGCGTGAAGCAGTCGTTGCGGAACGTATGAAAGACATCCAAGTCAATGGCGGGGCTACCAGAGACTGGACGGTACTGTTAGAATCATCAAACATCCAAGATTTTATCAATCGTGCCTATGCGATGACGATGTTACAAAACTTGGAAAAAGAAAAGATCGATTCATTAACAGCTGAAAAAGAAAAGCTAGAAGCTTTAGAAGAAAAAGCACAGTCAACACAGCAATCATTGAAAGAAAATCAAACCGCATTAGAATCAGAAGCCAAAACACTGGATTCAAAAATTGCGAATCTACAAGCCCAATTGAAAGAAAACGAATCAACTTTGGCACAAATCGCTTCAAGCAAAGAAGCTGAAACAGCTCGCTTAGCTGCTGAAAAAGCAGCAGAAGAACGAGCAGCCAAAGAAGCGGCAGAACAAGCAGCGAAAGAAAAAGCAGAAAAAGAAGCAGCCCAAGCTGCCGAACGTTCAAGCGCTTCTGAATCACAATCGTCTGCTTCATCGAGCAGCAATACGACTGAAAGTAGCACCTCATCATCGAGCAGCTCTTCAAGCAGTAACAATAGCTCAAATAGCAGCTCAAGCAATAACAACAACAATAACAATAGCAACAATAGCAACAACAGCAATACAAGCAGTGGTCGGACATTGATGATGGAATCAACTGCCTACTCTTATAAAGAAGCTGGCTCCAGTTTCTTTACAGCAAGCGGTACAGACTTACGTAAAAATCCAATGGCAGTTGCCGTGGATCCAAGCGTGATTCCGTTAGGCACCTTAGTCAATGTTGAAGGTTATGGCGTAGCACTAGCGCTTGATACTGGTGGCGCGATCAAAGGAAATATCATTGATGTTCACTTTGATAACGTAGCACAATGTATCCAATGGGGACGTCGTCAAGTAAAAGTAACGATTCTCGATTAATCAATCAACTAGCAAGAAGCAGCTCACAGAATGAAGTGGCTGCTTCTTTTTTTTGCTTTTAATAGAATAAGCCATAAGTAGAGAGCGTATCGCTGTGTCAGTGCCGACCCGAACGGATACGCTCTGTTTTTATTTAAATTGCCTATAAGTCCTTACAATCGTTCTCTCAGTTATTTATTTTGTGGTGATCTAATCATACTAGAGAACGATATGTTTTTTAATACCTAAAATGAAAATGGGGCTGAAGAATCAGTTATGATTCCTCAGTCCCATAAATTAAAGGGCCAAGATTTTCATTTATCAAGGATTGAAGTTGGCATTCAGTTTTTCTTCTAAAGCTTCCCAGTCGTGCTCATCGGGAAAAGTTTTGAATAGCAAATAATCAATGTCTTGGGCATATTCGGTAATGTATTCCGTATAGTTGGTGACGATCAAGTCAATTTGATTTTTTTCCAAATAGCCTGCCGACAATTCATTGGAGTCTGGAAAATAAAATGTCCGAGAGCTGCGCAAATAACGAACAGATTTGCATTTTAATAATTGGCATAAATAAAAGGGGCCTTCAAACAAAAAAGCGATATTTTTCTTTGCTTGCCAGTACAAAGATTTAATAGAGGTAACGTACATCGTAAGACTCGTTCCTAAGTGTTCCAGTGTGATACTGTCCCAAATTTCTCTGGCTAATGGTTGCGTCAACAGATAGTTTTTAAATAGATGGTAATCATCCATATACGCCTCTTCGACAAAATGAACGGTATCCGAAATCATATGGTTTAATAAGGGGGATAATAATTGCTTGATTTTTGCTACCGTAAAAAAGGATTCTACTAAGAGCCGGTCACGAGCGCTATCTTGAGTATCTGGCAAACAATCCTTGACAAAGGCTGCAGCAAGCTGCTTAATTTCAAGCCAATGATTATACTCTTTACAAAAGGTTTGTTCGATCGCCAAATTGCTGATCGAGCGACGGGTTTTCACCAATAAGAACAAATAAAGGACTTCCTCATAGGGAAGGTCTTTTTGGTATTGTTCACTCATTGCCTCGTTGATTTCAGAAAATAGCCGAAAATCATTATATTGCTCAAATATTTTTTTTATTTGCTTAGGCAACTCGATACCTTGACCCGCACAATGGCGCTCAAAGGTGATATACAAGTAATAATTGAATTCACCAAACGAACAAGCATGCTGGTCAAGTTGATAACATCTAGAAAAAGCGCTAGCAGTGATATTTTGGATGGCGATCGGCGGGAAAATCGTATGGGCAGTAATTTCCGATTCGTAATAGAAATCATGGAAAAACTTGCGAATATTGATCTCCTCACCAATAAAGCAAATAGGATTGGTTTGGATCTCCAAACGATAGAAAGAAAAAATCGGTTGCACTTTCCGCAAATAGCGAAGAACAGTGCTTTCTGATATATGGTACTTCTCTGCCCATTCAGATGAGCTATAAAGATCATTGTGGAAAATACTTTCGATGATATGGAACAGAATCTCATTGGCAATCAGCGCACGTTTTTTCGTTAAATAAACAGTGGAATGTTTGATCGAAAAAATATACCCCTTGTGAGAAGAGTCGATTGATAAACAATCGCCAAAGTACTCTTTTAGATCCGTCACATCCGTAACGATCGTTCGCGTGGTACTTCCTGAAATTTTTGCCAAACCTTGAGTCGAACATTGATAATTTTTCTCGAATGCCCTCAAAATTTTCAGCCATCGAATCGTTGCAGTGTTAGTAATAAAATTTATTTGAAAATTTCTCAAGACGTGGCTCCTTTCATGAACAAAATCGCAAATCTTACTTATTCATCTTAAAGAAGATAGGGAAGAAAAAACAAATCACGTATTTCATCGATTGGTGAAATCTATACCTGAGTCTATGCGAGATTTTTTGCATTTTCTATAAATCAACTGACGATCGGCATATATATAGGTAGAAACACGTTTTTTCCAGCATGTCGAAGAAGATTGATGGAAATTGAATAGCCAGAGAGGGGCGAGACGATAAGTTTTTAGTGGTGGAATAAAAATTAAATGATTATTGTTTTTCGGGGGGCGATTGAATATTAAGGGGAATAGAATTGAAGAAAAAAGTCACTTTGCGAAAGACAACTTATAATTTTAACAGGAACGATTGACGTAAAAAAATAGCAGCCGCAATGGAAACCCTAAGTGCGCCAAGAAAAGAATTCAGCTTTGCCAAATTAATTTATAATAACAAGAAAAGTGTATAAAAATACTTTCTGAATTTCTTATCTTTTCTATTTATAATGAAAAGATGTTGAGAAAGTGAACGAATATAATCTCTTAAGGTTATTTTTCTATAATGTGACAACCTTCAAAGGTGATGAGAACAACGATTATAACTGAATTAATCATTATTTAAAATGAGGGTTTAAAAAAACTGTCAAGTAAAGTAGACGTTATTTATGGTTTTTTAAAATAACTGATGTTTGGCATTATATAAGTCTTTTATTGACGAAAAATATACCTTAATAAATAAAAAACGGGAATTTCCTTTATTTAATGATACATTTCTCTTATAATAAACTAGAATTGCCTTTATTATGTGAGAGGAAGGCAGAATGCTTAAACAAGCACAATTGAAGTAGGGAGTGTGTTCATGGGAAAGCCGTTAATAAAGACTTTGACTGTTTTAGCCGTTGGTATTGGCGCCGTTGCAATTTGTTTTATTGGTTACCGACAAAATAACCAAAGGCAATATCAGCAGCGAGTCGAATATGCACAGACAGCGATTGCCAGCGAAAAAGATCGCATCAATGAGTTGTCAAATGAAATTGCTGAATTTTACAGCAACGAAGATCAAACGTTTTTGCGAAAAGATCTTAAAGAAGAAGACGTTCTTAAAACAGTCGCAAAACTTTCTGCAGTGAAAGTATCTGCAGACGATTATGGGATCGATGATGATGCACTGCCAAGTGAGTCAGTGGAGATCCAACAAGAAAAAACCGCCCTTGATGATCAGCTAAAAGACATCGAGGCAAAATTAAAAGTACAAGCGGATACGGAAGCCTTATTTACTGAAGGTGTTTCAAATTGGCAAAGTGCTGAAAATGATGTCACCATTAGAGCTGATCTAAAAGAAACGGATGTCGGGAATGTCCGTGAAAATCTGAGCTTTTTTGAGGATAGTAAATGGAAAGAGTTAGTTGTTTCCTATTTAGAATATGCGGATACTCAATTGGACCGCATTGCAAAATTACAAGAAACTTTTGATGAAATGCTTGATGGGGATGAGGTGACAAGTGAAGTCACCTTAGAAAAATACCTGAGTGCAGTCGACAGTATCAGCAAAGTTCGCAACGAAGAATTGAAAGAGAAATTCACCGAATTAGCAGATAAAGTCGCTACCCAAATGGGGTACACAGGATACAGCACGTATACACCCCCCGCTTCAACGGAAAGTTATTCAGAGGATACATCCGCAGGAGATGGCACCTGGACAGACCAAAGTTCAGACACTGTTTACTAATTTAAAGATGTATCGAAGAAAATAGAGATAACTGGAGGAAAGCAAATGTCAAAAGGAAAAAAAATCTTTTTAATCATCTTTTCAATCGTTGCAGTGTTAGTCATCGGAATGATCGGTGTCGCTGCAAAATTATATTTTGATGTATCAAACTCAATTCAAGAAACCTATCAATCAGTCGAACGTGATCGAGAAGATCGTCTACGTGAAAATGATGTCGACCTATCCCAAAAAGATTCCTTCTCGGTTTTACTGATGGGGATCGATACCGGTGATTTAGGAAGAGTCGAACAAGGACGTTCTGATACCATGATGGTTGCGACCATCAGCCCACAAGACAATCAGACGACGGTGGTGAGTATTGGAAGAGATTCCTATGTTGATATCGTTGGACATGGGACGACAGATAAAATTAATCATGCCTATGCTTTTGGTGGACCAGCGATGGCAATGAATACCGTAGAAAAATTCTTGGATATTCCGATCGATCATTATGTATCAATCAATATGGCTGGTTTGAAAGAATTAGTCGATGCGGTTGGCGGCATTGAAGTTGATAATGAAATCACCTTTTCGCAAGACGGCTTTGATTTTGCTATCGGACGTACATCACTAAATGGCGAACAAGCCCTTGCCTATTCAAGAATGCGTTATGAAGATCCAAACGGCGATTATGGGCGTCAAGAACGCCAACGTAAAATCGTTGAAGGGATCGTTAAGAAAGTCTTGAGTCTTGATGGAATCACCCAATATCAAACGATCTTAAATGCCGTTGAGC
The DNA here is from genome assembly GCF_050544075.1 of Enterococcus sp. AZ188. NCBI lineage: Bacteria > Bacillati > Bacillota > Bacilli > Lactobacillales > Enterococcaceae > Enterococcus > Enterococcus sp. AZ188. Next base: position 2,315,626 of record NZ_CP172943.1, on the reverse strand, counting down.
AAAACATGAAGACAGATATGAGTTTCGATGACATGCGAACCTTAGCATTTAACTATCGCAGTGCCTTTCAAACGATCAAACAAGATCAGTTGCAAGGGGAAGGATTCATGCAAGATGGCATCTCATATCAGCGTGTGAGTGACGAAGAACTAGCAAGAGTTCAAAAAGAGTTGAAAGCTCAACTAAATCTAGAGAATGAATAGGAAAGTGGAGAAAAGATGGAAGAAACAATTAGCTTAAAAGAAATATTCGCAATTCTACGGAAACACTTAGCTGCTATTTTTATTTCAATGTTTGCTGGTTTAGCTTTAGCAGGGATATTCACCTTCTTTGTCATTACACCGAAATACAGTTCACAAGCTCAGTTGATTGTGACATTGCCTCAATCCGAAACTACCAATGCCAACGATGTGAATACAAACTTGCAAATGATCAATACGTATAAAGATATGATTGTCAGTGACTTGGTTATGACACAAGTAAAGGATCGTTTGGAGTCTGAAAATAACCTTGACTTGACTGTCGGACAATTGAAAGAATCCATTTCGATCAACCAGTCACAGAACTCACAAATGTTTTCCATTCAGGCAACTAGTACAAATGCAGTGTCAGCGCAAAATATTGCCAATACGACAGCATTGGTCTTTCAAGAAAATGCTCAAGATGTTATGAATGTTGATAAAATCTCAATCATTTCAAGTGCGGTAGCTAGTACTACACCCGTTTCACCTAACAACAAACTAAATCTAGCTATTGGTCTGGTATTAGGGATCATGGTCGGTGTCGGTTTAGCCTTCTTATTGGAGCTACTAGATCGAACTGTCAAAGATGATAAATTTGTAACCGAAACATTAGGCTTTACCGTATTGGGTACTGTACCCCAAATGTCACCAAAAGAATTGGCTGCGACCATTCAGAAAAAGCCAAGCGCACCATTTATTAAGAAACCGCAAGGCGACAAAACGGCAGAATCACGCCGTAGTCGTAGCCGGGTCTAGGAGGGAACAATGATGGCAAAAAAACAAGAACGTACTGGGACACAGACACATGCAGTAAGTTTGATCACGCTAATTGATCCTTCTTCACCAATCTCAGAGCAATATCGTACGATCCGTACAAATATTCAATTTGCGTCTTCAGCAGATAAACAAATCAAGACCATTGTTGTTACTTCTTCTGGTCCAGGTGAAGGAAAATCGACAACTTCAGCTAATTTAGCGGTTGTTTTTGCAAAATCAGGACAACGAGTATTGTTAGTTGATGCCGATATGCGAAAGCCTACTGTATACAAAACATTCAGCTTAAACAATGCGAGTGGATTGAGTACCGTATTAAGTACCTCAACGAGCGTACTTGAAGCAGCTCAAAAAACGGTGATTGATAATTTATCTGTCTTAACTAGCGGACCAAAACCACCAAATCCATCTGAGCTACTTGGGTCAGCACGAATGAACCAAGTGATGGAAGAAGCGAAAAACCTTTACGATGTGGTTATCTTTGATATGCCACCAGTTGTAGCAGTCACCGATGCACAAATCATGGCATCTAAAGCAGATGGGACGATCTTAGTGGTTCGAGAAAATGTTGCACGTAAAGAATCCTTAACAAAAGCGAGAGATCTTTTGAATATGGTTCAAGCAAGAATCATTGGGGTGGTCTATAACGGTGCCGAACACTCGAAAGATTCAGGTTACTACTATTATTATGGAAATTAATTAATTTGAAGGAGACGAGAGAAATGATTGATTTACATTGCCACATTTTACCAGGAATTGATGATGGTGCAGAAGACATCACTGCGAGCATTGCTATGGCTGAAAAAGCGATTAGCCAAGGAATTACGCATATCCTTTGTACCCCACATCATAACAATGGAAAATACCGCAATCCGAAGTCAGAGGTCATTTCTCTCGTTACCTCTTTACAAGAAGAATTAGACGCACGGAACCTGCCCTTGACAGTTCTTGAGGGGCAAGAGGTTAGGATAACAGGAGATTTAATTGAGGATATACAGAAAAATGACATCCTTTTTACAGATCTTGATGATACGTATATCTTGATAGAATTTCCTACCATTGAAGTGCCTACGTATACAGAACAAATATTCTTCGATTTACTACAGCTGGGAAAGATTCCAGTCATTGTCCACCCCGAGCGGAATGCTCATTTTAGAAAAGACCCTAACAATCTCATCCCTTTTTTGGATATGGGCTGTTTGGCACAGTTAACTGCGCCAAGTTATGTCGGCGTATTTGGAAAAGAAATCCAAAAAACAGCAAAAACAATGGTTGAACATAATCTTGTTCAGATGGTCGCTTCGGATGCCCATGGCGTTACAAAACGCACCTTTAATTTAAAAGAAGCTTATGAGCAAATTGAGCAAGATTTTGGCATGCTCAAAGTAACCTTGATGAAACAAGTAGCAAAAGATTTGATAAACGGGGATCAAATCAGTTTTCCAGCTTTTACAGAAGTGAAAAAAAAGAAATTCGGGTTATTTTAGGGGGCAACTGGGTTGTTTGAATTAACGAGAAGAAGAAAAATTGTAACTTTGATAGTTGTAGATAGTTTATTGATCATAGCAGCAAATATTGCAGCAGTTTATTTTATGAAACCCTTTGTGGCGATTCCAAAAGAATTTACATTGATGTCGGTGAGTCTGTCTGTAGGTTTCTACCTTTTTTATGGTTCCGTATTTCGTGTTTTTTCTCGGATCAATCGTTACACGAACTTGAAAGAAATGATCGCTATCTTCTTGGCTGTATCATGCAGCGCTTTTACTTGTAACGTGATCTTGTTTTTCGGTGATGAAACCTATAGCGTGCGCTTAGTGATCTTTACGTACTTTCTTTCGCTCTTTCTGATTATTGCTAGTCGATTGATTTGGCGGATCTATATTGAAAGAAAAAACATGAGGGGTACGTCCAATGAGGTTGTCAAAAATACCCTGATCGTCGGTGCAGGAGAAGGCGGCCGTATTCTTTACAATAGCTTCGTAGGTTCGAAAACGGCAAGTGACATTAATATTATCGGATTTGTCGATGATGATCCGAATAAACGAAACACTTATCTTTCTGGGAAAAAAGTCTTGGGTTGTATCAGTGATTTACCTGATTTGATTCAAAAGTATGAGATCAATATGGTTACGATCGCTATTCCATCCTTGTCACGGAAAAAATTGCGGAGTATTTTTAGCTTAATTGAACCTTTGCATGTCAAAGTCAACACGATGCCATCAATGGAAGAAATCGCCTCTGGAAAAATCAGCACCTCACGTTTGAAGAAAATCGATGTCGTTGATTTGCTAGGCAGAGACGAAGTCAAATTGGATATCGACTCCATCAAAGATCAAATTACTGGAAAGACGATATTAGTGACTGGTGCTGGTGGATCGATCGGTTCCGAAATCTGTCGCCAAGTGATTCAATTCAATCCTAAAAAACTAGTTTTGTTAGGACATGGAGAAAACTCGATTTACTTAATTGACCGTGAGTTGAACATCAATTTTAAAGATAATATTACCAAAATCGTTCCTGTTATAGCCGATATACAAGATCGAGAAAAGATGTTTGAAATCATGAAGGAAGTCAAACCGGATATCGTTTATCATGCGGCAGCCCATAAACACGTACCGTTGATGGAATACAATCCTAAAGAAGCAGTGAAAAACAATATTTACGGAACGAAAAATACCGCTGAAGCTGCCAAAGCTGCGAAAGTGAAGAACTTCGTAATGGTCTCTACAGATAAGGCCAATAACCCTCCTAACGTCATGGGAGCGACAAAACGCATCTCTGAGATGATTGTTACCGGCTTAAATGAAAAAGGTTGCACGAAATTTTCTGCTGTGCGTTTTGGCAATGTATTAGGTTCAAGAGGCAGTGTGATTCCAGTATTCCGTGAGCAAATAGCAAAAGGTGGACCAATCACAGTAACTGATTTTCGTATGACCCGCTATTTCATGACGATCCCAGAAGCTAGTCGCTTGGTTATTCAGTCAGGGGCACTTGCTAAAGGTGGCGAAATCTTCATTTTAGATATGGGCGAACCGGTGAAAATCGTTGATCTTGCGAAGAATATGATTCGTCTAAGTGGTTATAGTGAAGAAGAGATTGAGATTATTGAAACCGGGATTCGACCTGGGGAAAAATTATATGAAGAGCTTTTGCTGGATAAAGAACGAAATGATGAAGCAGTCTTTGAGAAAATTTTTGTTGGGAATATCAAAGGATATTCATTGGAAGAGGTACTTTGTTTTGTAGATGCACTTCCTAAAGATAGTGCTACATTGGCTAATGAAATTGTGAAATTTGCAAATGCTTCAAACAAATAGGAGTGGGTTTTATTGTATAAGGATGGAATGAAAAGAATTATTGATTTTCTGTTATCGCTAATAGGGATAATTGTTTTATCACCAGTACTATTACTATTATGTCTAGCGATAAAAATCGATTCAAAGGGTCCCATTATTTTTAAACAAAAACGGGTTGGAAAGAATAAAACCCATTTTAACATTTATAAATTTCGGACAATGAAGATCGATACACCGAAAGAAATGCCGACACATCTTTTAGCAGACCCTGATTTTTATATCACCAAGGTCGGAAAATTTTTAAGAAAAACCAGTTTGGATGAACTGCCTCAGTTGTTCAATATTATCAAAGGTGATATGGCTGTCATTGGGCCTCGTCCTGCTCTCTGGAATCAATATGATTTGATTGAAGAGCGTGATAAGTATGGAGCAAATGATATTCGACCAGGATTGACTGGCTTGGCTCAAATTAGTGGTCGAGACGAGCTTGAGATTCCAATTAAGGCCAAGTTAGATGGCAAATATACGGATAATATTAGTTTAAGGATGGATATAAAATGCTTCTTTGGTACGATTACTTCTGTTTTCAAAAGTGACGGTGTCGTTGAAGGTGGGACTGGAACGATGAAGAAGGAGGAAATCGAATGAAAAGAATTCTAATTACAGGAGCGAATAGTTATATCGGCACATCCTTTGAGAAATGGATGCAGCAATTTGGCGATAACTATCAAATTGATACAATTGATATGCATGGAGATCAATGGAAAGAAAAAGATTTCTCTCAGTATGATTCTGTTTTTCATGTCGCAGGAATTGCTCATGCAGATGTATCAAAAGTCAGTGAAGAAACGAAACAACTTTATTATAAAGTGAATTGCGATCTTGCAGTTGAGACAGCAGAAAAGTACAAAAATGATTTGAATGGTAAAAACGGACAATTTATTTTTATGAGTTCGATTATTATTTATGGTGAGGAAACAAACATAAATAAGAAGCGTGTTATTACTTCAGAAACTCTACCTAATCCATCTAATTTTTACGGGGATAGTAAGTGGAAAGCTGAACAAAAATTGACACCTCTCAAAAGTGAAACATTTAAAATAGTATTCATCCGTCCTCCAATGATATATGGTGAGGGAAGTAAAGGAAATTATCAACTGCTTGTGAAGATAGCAAATTGGACACCAGTTTTTCCGAATATAAAAAATGAAAGATCAATGTTAAATATTTATCGCCTATGTGATTTTATTAAATTAAGAGTGGATTTTTCCGATTCCGGTGTATTTTTACCACAAGATCCAGTATTTCAGAGAACTAGTTTTATGGTCAAAGAAATAGCTGCATCAAAGGGGAAGAAGGTATATCTTTTTTCTGGATTAAATTTGATTATTTATTTACTGGGGTATTTTCCTGGTAGAATTGGAAGATTAATAAATAAAGCATTTGGAAGTTTAATTATTGAGCAAGGTGTGGATTAAATTGGATAAAGTATCGATAATAATGCCGTGTTATAATTGCGAAATGTACTTAGAAGAAGCAATAAATAGTGTTCTTAATCAATCTTACGAGAACTGGGAGCTTATATTAATTGACGATAATTCTAAAGATGATACAAAAAGAATTATTAGTAAGTACGAGAAGATGGATAAAAGAATAGTGACCTTATACCAATCTGTTAATTCAGGTGCAGCACAATCTCGTAATATTGGTGTAAATAGAGCAAGTGGTAGATACATTGCCTTTTTAGATAGTGATGATTTATGGTTTCCGAAAAAACTAGAAGAGCAAATAGCATTCATGATACAAGAAAAACTAAGTTTTTCTTGTACTTATTATAATAAAATCGATGAGAAATCAATTGATTTGGATCGAATAATAAAATATCCCGAGGTTGCAGATTATAAAATGCTATTGAAGTATTGTCCTGGAAACTCAACGGTAATATATGATTCACATAAATTAGGTAAATTTGAGGTTCCAAATATAAGGAAAAGAAACGACTATCTTATGTGGATTGAAGTGATAAAAAAAGCAAAAAAATTAGGATGCTTAAATAAAGTACTAGGTTCGCATAGAGTTGTAGTAAATAGTCTTTCGTATGATAAGAAATCTCTCATTAAATACCATTGGGAAATATATAGAGTGTATGAGAACTTGAGTTTTTTTTCATCTATGTTTCTCGTACTATTTTGGATCAAAAAATCTATCTTAGGAAGTGAATATTAATTGCAAGTATTATTATCATCATTAAACAAAGATATAATGCACTATAAAAGTATGAATATAAAGACTAACGTCATAAACGTTAACCAGTGTGATGAGAATAAATATATTAAACTAGAAGAGAAAGAATTCAATGTTGAAGTATTTAACTCAAATCAAAGAGGTGTTGGAAAATCGCGTAATTTAGCATTAATAAATGCTTGGGACGATATTTTGATAATGGCAGATGATGATGAAGTTTTTGTAGATAACTATGAATCTATAATTTTGAATGAATTTAAAAACAATCCGGATGCTGATATGATAATATTTAACGTTCGGGTGCACAATAAATCGAAAATCAAAAATACTACAACTAAAAATGGACGTGTCAGATTTTACAATGCTTTGAGATATGGAACAGTAACATTTGCGTTTAAGCGAGACAAGATTCACAAGAATGCAATATTTTTTTCTTTGTTATTTGGTGGTGGAGCTAAATATGGATCAGGAGAAGATTCTTTGTTTTTAATGAATGTCCTGAATAAAAAATTGAAAGTATATTCAGTGACTCAAACAATTGCAGATGTTTATAATGAAGATTCAACATGGTTTAAGGGATATAATGAAAAGTTTTATTTTGACAAGGGAGCATTATTTGCAGCTATAAGTAGAAAGTATTTCTTTTTCTATATAATTCAGTTTTGGTTAAGAAGGTATAACAATCAAAGTTCAATCTCGAGAATTAAGGCCTTGAAATCCTTGTTCAAGGGTGCCGCAGATTATAAAAAATCATAGATATGAGGATAATTCATGATTAAGATTTTATTTTTATTTTTAACCTTTGGAAACTTTTTAACTATAAGTTACAGTTCGGAAAATTATAATATAAACTACGCAGAAGTTTTCTTGTTATTTTTTATTGTTTTGATTACACTTAAAATATTATACAAAAAAAGTGATTTCCGTATTTATTCTTTTTCAAGAAAATATATAATTACATCGTTTATTATGATAATTTACAGTATGTTAACATTTTTTTGGTCTCCTTTTGGTATGTCTTCAATATTACCAGTAATTGTGTATACATATATTATCTTAATATTTATTTTCTTTTCTAACGTCAATTTTAATCTAGAAGATTATATATATGCTAATCGAATTTTGCTTATAAGTTTGATTGTTCAGCTTTCTATATCATTCTATTTAAATGGTGCAATTAACTCTACAAATTATTATACAATAAAAGAAATTGCGTCAACATTTATGGGGAATTCTAACTATTTATCGATATATATATCTTTCATATTGGTATTTGAATATGTTGGTAAGAAAAAGCATTGGTTGATTTACACTTTAATTGCCTCCTTAGGTTTGTTATTAACTATGTCTAAATCAGCAATAATTTCAGTTATATTTGTTTTACTTTTTTATACATTATACCAAATATGGTTTTCGAGAAAAAAAGGGAAATTGTGGTTAATTTCGTCTTTAATAATACTCTTTGGAATTATCTATTTGGGGTTAAGCAAAACATCAATTGGCAATGTATTTTTGAATGCAACAATTTCATCTCTTTCTGATGGATATATTTCAGGAAGAGATATACTCATCATTAATTCTTTACAAGATATCTCTCAAAATATATTTGGCATGGGATACTCTCTTAAAAACGATCCACATAATTTTATTCTGATTTCTCTGAGAAGCTTTGGTATTTTTGCAGGTATTATTTCAATCATGCTATATTTGTTTCCTGTATTGAAATTATTAAATTCAAAAGGATACAAAGGGTCAAAAACCATTCAAGCTTTCTTTTTTGCTTATTGTGTATTAATGATTCACACATTATTTGAAATATTTTTTTATTTAAATGTTTCGACTATATGGTGGGGAATAACCGTATTTTTTCTCGAAAAGGAGTTACATGATGAACATAGTGGTAATATTAAATTACAATGATGCATTTAATACATTAAAGATAGTCAACTCGCTAGTTGAATTTAATCGGATCGATAGAATTATCGTTGTTGATAATAATTCTTCAGACGATTCAGAAAAGCACCTTCAATCTTTAAATAAAAAGCCCAAAATTGATCTAATCTTTAATAAGACGAACAATGGATATTCAGCTGGAAATAATTTAGGACTTCGTTATGCTGCAAAGAAATACAAAGTTAAAAACTATATTATTAGCAATCCTGATATTATTATAAGTGAAGAAGATTTTAACTTACTTGTTGATGATATCAAAACTGATGGAGCAAAAGCAATCAGTGGATTGGTTGCAGATAATAAAAATAAAATCGTAAGGAATTTTGCTTGGAAGTTTCCTACATATTATCATTTATTCAGTGAAACAACTTTTTTTACAACCAAAGTTTCTGAGGTTATAAATAAAAGTAGATTTTATAATTTTGAAAACTATGATAATAAAATTATGAAAGTTGATGTTTTATCCGGATGTTTTTTCATTATTGACGGGGCGCTGTTTGAATCAGTAGGCTTTTTTGATGAAACAACTTTTCTTTATGGTGAAGAAAATCTATTGTTTAAAAAAATATCTTTAGTCACAGAGAAGGTATTTGTTGATACTAGAGTTAAGATTACTCATATTGGTGGAACTTCAACAAAGAAAAGTATTGGGAGTTTTATAAACAGACAAAAAATTTTATTGGAGTCTCAGAAAGTTTATATTTTAAAATGGCTTAAAGCTTCAAAATTAATAATGCCATGGTATATATGTTGTTTTAAAATTGGAACATTCGAAAAATATATTATTTCAAAAATTAGGAATAAGTTTTAAATGGACTTAGAAAGAGGAATCTTATATGAATCCAAGTCAAATTTTGGTTGTTATAATAGCATATTATCCAGATGAAAATATTGTTAAATTGACAGATTATTTTTTAAATAGAGATTTAAGAATCTTAGTTGTTAATAATTCTGAAGGTAAAAATGAGTTTTTAAAGAAAATTGAACCTAGGGTCACTTTACTATCTGACAATCGTAACAAAGGCATTGCAGAGCCGTTAAATATTGCATTAAAATTTGCTTCAGATAGTAACTATAAATTTATTTTAACTCTAGATCAAGACAGTTTTCCAAGTGAAAACTATTTGATTGAAATGGAAAAAACTATGTTAAAATTTTTAGAAGATAAAAAGACATATCCGGCAATAATAGGCCCAAAGTATGTTTATGATGATGAAAATATCGTTTCCAAAGATAGATCTACTCATTACTCTATAGTAGAGACCATTATGACATCAGGAAATATATTGAATGTTAACTTGTTTATGCAAAATAATATATGGTTTAATGAGAATTATTTTATTGATCATGTGGATCATGAGATTTGTTTTCAATTGCAATCCAAAGATTTAGTAGTTATTGAATCAGCACATGCGGTGCTTCATCATGAATTGGGATATATTTCAACAAGAAAAGTTTTTGGTAAGAATATTTCAGTTTATAATCATTCTCCATTTCGCCAGTATTATATTTATAGAAATTATATTTGGTTGTATAAAATGTATAATAAAAAATATAAAAACTGGTTTCATGATTCTAATAGAAGATTATTAAAACGTTTCATAAAAATTATTTTTTTCGAAGAAAAAAAAGTTTTAAAAATAAAGGCGATTGCCAAGGGCTTGAAAGATGGGATGTTAAATGAAGGTTAAATCAAATAAATTAGTTGAGAATTTTTTTTCTTTAGCTAGTGTACAAATCATGAACTATATTTTACCTCTTATAACTTTACCGTTTCTTACAAGAACTTTAGGCGTTGAAACTTATGGATTAATTAGTTTTTCACAAGCAATTATTCAATATTTTATACTTATAACTGAATTTGGATTTAATTTAACCGGTGCACGTGATGTTTCTCAGAGTAGAGGGAATAGAATCAAACAGTCGGAGATCCTATGGTCTATAATGATATTAAAATCTATATTATTAATTGCTTGCTTTGGAATTCTGATGGTACTCGTCAACATTTTACCTAAACTACAGGGATATACAAATTTGTATTTATACACATTTGGCATGGTGTTAGGCAATGTTTTATTTCCATCATTTTATTTTCAAGGTATTGAAGAAATGAAATTTACAGCGATTTTGAATTTTGTATCCAAATTAGTATTTACTATTGGTATATTTATCTTAGTAAAAACACCGAATGATTATTTATTAGTTCCAATCTTAAACACATTAGGTTCAATATTGTCTGGTATTTTAAGTCTAACGATAATTATTATTTCAAAAAAAGCTACCATCATAATTCCAAAACGACAATTACTAGTTAAACAACTAAAAGAAGCATTTCCACTATTTTTGTCTAATGTTTTTACCAGTTTTTATACAACTAGTAGCGTAGTTATTTTAGGTTTTTTTGCTGGTAATGTTTCTGTTGGCTACTATTCTGCAGCAGATAAAATTATTAAAGCCGTAACAAATATAACATCACCATTAGTTCAAGCCGTTTATCCTAATGTAAGTTTACTACTAAAACAAAATAAAAATAATGCAGTATTATTTGTTAGGAAAATAACTAAGTATTCGACTATCATAGTGGGTATGATTTGTTTTTTACTCTGTGTAGCATCTCCATTCGCTTTTCCTTATTTTTTTGGAAATTCTTACAATCGTTCAATAAGTTTAATAATGATTATGTCTTTTATTCCTTTGATAATTTTGTGGGCTAAAATATTTGGAACTTTAGTTCTGGTAAACATGGGGTGGCAGAATAAATTATCAAAAGTCTACTTTCTGACAGGAATACTGAGTCTGATATCTACTTTTATTTTGGTTCCTCTATTCAATGAAATTGGTACTGCAGTTAATACAGTATTTATTGAATCTGTGGCTTCTCTGCTTATTATCAGATGTGTATATAAAGATGAAGAAACACGATACTTTTTAGGAGGTAGTGTAGGTAAATGAAAGGAATCATACTAGCAGGAGGATCAGGCACACGCTTGTATCCACTCACAAAAGCAACATCGAAACAATTGATGCCAATTTATGATAAGCCAATGATCTATTACCCTATGTCTACGCTGATGCTGGCTGGCATTAAAGAGATCTTGATTATCTCTACACCGCAGGACACCCCACGATTCGAAGAGCTCTTTGGCGATGGACGAGAATTAGGACTTCAGATAGAATATGCTGTTCAGCCAACACCTGATGGACTTGCACAAGCTTTCATCATTGGGGAAGAATTTATTGGAAATGAGAGTGTCTGCCTGATTTTAGGAGACAATATCTACTATGGCGGTGGCTTATCTAAGATGTTACAAAAAGCTGCTCAAAAAGAAGAAGGTGCCACGGTATTTGGCTATCATGTCAACGATCCAGAACGTTTTGGTGTGGTAGAATTTGATGAGTCGATGCAAGCTGTTTCGATTGAAGAAAAACCTGCTATGCCAAAGTCTAGCTATGCCGTGACAGGTTTATACTTCTATGATAATCAAGTTGTTGAGATTGCTAAAAAAATTGTCCCTTCTGAACGAGGAGAATTGGAAATCACCGATATCAATCAAAAGTATCTTGAAGAAGGAAAACTCTCAGTAGAAGTGATGGGACGGGGATTTGCTTGGTTAGATACAGGTACACATGAGTCCTTACTAGAAGCATCCACGTTCATTGAAACCATTGAAAAGCGACAAAATCTTAAAGTTGCTTGTTTAGAAGAAATTGCTTATCGAATGGGTTATATCAATCAGGAGCAATTGATCGCATTAGCACAACCATTGAAAAAAAATCAATATGGTCAATATTTATTGAACCTGGCAAGTGAGGCATAAACATGGGAAAATTAACCGTAACAAAAACAAAATTGACAGATGTCTTGATTTTAGAGCCTGCTGTCTTTGGTGATCATCGTGGTTTCTTCACCGAAAGCTATTCTCAAGCTGATTTTCAAGAAGCAGGAATCACACAAACCTTTGTACAGGACAATCATTCCTTGTCCGTTGAAGCAGGTGTTTTGCGAGGACTTCATTTTCAAAAAGGAACTGCCGCGCAAACCAAATTGATTCGTGTGGTGACGGGTGTCGTTTTAGATGTAATCGTTGATATCAGAAAAGGAAGTCCTACCTATGGAGAATGGGAAGGCTATATTTTATCTGAAAGTAATCAGCGACAATTGTTGGTCCCTAAAGGATTTGCTCATGGGTTCATGACATTGACTTCAAACGTAAACTTTTTGTACAAGTGTGATAATTATTATGATGCTCAGGCTGATGCAGGTATTGCATTTGATGATCCTGATTTGGCGATCGATTGGCCCATTGCAAAAGAAAAAGCGATTCTTTCGGAAAAAGACCAACATCACCCAACTTTAAAAGCGTTTGAAGAACAAAACCCGTTTATTTATGGCGAGATATAAGGAGCGAGTGGACATGAAAAAAATCATTGTAACCGGAGGGGCAGGCTTCATTGGGTCAAATTTCGTCCATTATGTCGTTAATCATCACCCAGAGATCCATGTCACTGTTTTAGATAAACTAACTTATGCTGGAAACAAAGAAAATCTAGCGGGTCTTCCAAAAGATCGTGTAGAGTTAGTGGTTGGCGATATTGCTGACAGCGCATTAGTCGATCAGTTGGTCCAGCAAACCGATGCAGTGGTTCATTATGCTGCAGAATCACACAATGATAACTCATTGAAAGATCCATTTCCTTTTGTTCAGACAAATCTGATTGGTACCTATACATTGATTGAAGCTTGTCGAAAATACGATGTGCGTTATCACCACGTATCAACCGATGAAGTGTACGGCGATCTACCGTTACGAAAAGATCTTCCAGGGCATGGGGAAGGACCAGGGGAGAAGTTTACCGACCAAACACCCTATAACCCATCTAGTCCCTATTCTTCCACAAAGGCTGGCTCTGATTTATTAGTCAAAGCTTGGGTTCGTTCGTTCGGTTTGCGGGCAACCCTTTCTAACTGTTCCAATAATTATGGTCCCTACCAACATATCGAAAAATTTATTCCACGCCAAATTACGAATATTCTGAGTGGCATTCGACCAAAATTATATGGTGAAGGAAAAAATGTTCGCGATTGGATCCATACAAATGATCATTCTTCAGCAGTATGGACAATCTTAACAAAAGGTCGAATTGGCGAGACTTACTTGATTGGTGCTGATGGAGAAGCAGACAACAAATCAGTCATTGAAACGATTTTAACATTGATGGGAGAGCCAAAAGATGCCTATGATCATGTGACTGATCGCCCCGGTCATGACTTGCGGTATGCCATCGATGCCTCAAAATTAAAAGAAGAATTGGGTTGGCAGCCGATGTTCACGGATTTTGAAGAAGGTCTAGCTGATACGATCGACTGGTATCGAAACAATCCTTCTTGGTGGCAAGATGAAAAAGATCAAGTTGAGAAAAGTTACGCAGAACAGGGACAATAAGGAATCAAAAGCAGGAGAGATCCTGCTTTTTTGAAAGGAAGCGATCATCTATGTACTTAATAACAGGAGGAAATGGCCAATTAGGCAGTGAATTACGTCATCTATTTGATGAAAAAGGTATTGACTACGTGTCTACCGATGCGAAAGAGATGGATATCACAGATGAAACGGTCACGATGGAGAAAGTAAAAGAAATCCACCCATCGGTTATCTTTCATTGTGCTGCGTATACCGCAGTTGATAAAGCAGAAGAAGAAGGCAAAGAATTAGATGAGTTAATCAATGTCACCGGCACAAGAAATGTGGCCCTGGCTGCAAAAGCTGTAGGTGCAAAACTTGTTTATATCAGTACTGACTATGTTTTTGATGGAGAAAAGCAAGTTGGCGAATACCAAGTCGATGATCAAGTAAATCCCCAAAATGAATACGGAAGAACCAAATTATTAGGGGAACAAGCAGTACAAGAAATATTGGAGGATTACTATATTATTCGTACTTCTTGGGTCTTTGGACAGTACGGACACAATTTTGTCTATACCATGAAGCGATTAGCTAAGGAACATAAGACTTTAACAGTAGTCAATGATCAATATGGGCGCCCAACTTGGACACGAACATTAGCAAAATTTATGCTTTATGTTATCGAAAAGCAAGCACCGACTGGAATTTATCATCTTTCCAATGATAACAGCTGCTCATGGCATGAATTTGCGTGCGAGATACTAAAAGATTCAGATGTAGTTGTCAAGCCGATTCCTTCTTCCGAGTTCCCACAAAAGGCGAAGCGACCACAATATTCGGTGATGAATCTTTCAAAAGCAAAAGAGTTGGGATTTGAAATTCCTACATGGCAAGAAGCTTTAAGAATGATGGTGCAATCTAGTAAGTAATTAGAGATGTATTATAAAAATTTTGTATTGGTGGAATAAAAAATGAACATTTCTGTTTTTGGATTAGGCTATGTTGGCTTAGCAAACGCGTTATTATTATCTCAAACTGAACATGTTAAAGCGTATGATATTGTAAATGAAAAAGTTAATCTTTTGTGTCAAAGGAAATCACCTTTAGAAGACAAAGAAATACACGAATTTTTGAAACGTGACGACTTGAATATTGAGTTCACGCAGGATTTTGAAGACGCTGTAAAATTTGCAGATTATCTAATTATTGCTACACCAACTGATTATGATGAAGTGAAGAACTATTTTAATACATCTACAGTTGAAGACGTTATAGAAAAAGCATTGGCGATACGCCCAGATGCAACCTTCATAATTAAATCAACTGTACCAGTTGGATATACGTTAGATATAAAGGCAAGATTTAATACTGAGAATATTATCTTTTCTCCTGAGTTTTTAAGAGAGGGCAAAGCTTTATATGACAATTTATATCCTTCCAGAATTGTTGTAGGCGAGGTTTCTGATCGGGGCAAAGAAATTGCTGCTATGTTCAAAGATAGTTGTATTAAAGAAGAAGTGCCAGTTTTACTCACTCATTCTACTGAAGCAGAGGCAATAAAACTTTTTTCAAATACGTATCTTGCCCTGAGAGTAGCGTATTTCAATGAGTTAGACACTTATGCAGAGTCACGTGGTTTAGATAGTAGACAAATAATTGAGGGTGTAGGATTAGATCCACGTATAGGTTCACATTATAATAATCCTTCCTTTGGTTATGGTGGTTATTGCTTACCGAAGGATACAAAGCAGTTAAGAGCAAATTATGAAGATGTCCCTAGTAACATTATTGGTGCTATTGTAGAAGCGAATACTACCCGTAAGGATTTTATTGCTGATCAAATTATTGCAAAAAAACCTAAAATGGTTGGTATCTATCGTCTGACTATGAAGGCAAACTCAGATAATTTCAGATATTCTTCCATCCAGGGGATTATGAAACGTATTAAAGCAAAAGGTATAGAAGTTGTTGTCTATGAACCAACTTTAGATGCAACTGAATTTTATCATTCAAGAGTAATAAAAGATTTAGATGAATTTAAAGATTTGTCTGATGTAATTGTTACCAATCGTTTTGAAGAAATTTTGAAGGATGTTGAGAATAAGGTATATACAAGAGATATCTTTGGAGACAACTAACTTCGTTTTGTTGAATAAAATTATTCTTCTTAAATCTTAATGTAGTTGAGAGCAATCAAATCAATTATTGTTCTCAACTGCATTCTTGATTTTAAATTTGAAATTGGAGTCCTTACATCTCAAACTTCCGCCAATCAAACAAATAAATCACCCCAATTGCTTTAAACATCAAATAGACAAAATGACCATAATTATGGCCGATCAGATGTAACGCATCAGCGGAAGCTCCTTTATTCGACCAAAGAGTAAAACCTAATATAATGGCTAAGATCAGCAGGCCTTTTCCTAATGCAAAGACAATTGTTTTTGCAGGAAGGGGTCTTTTTTTTGTGAGGAAAAAACCGAATAAAAGGACAAAGTTAACTAGTAACAAAAAATGTGCAGCAGCTGTCCATAGGGTCATTGTTCCTGTAGGTGTTAAGAAGTCGGTGAAAACGCAAGCGAAGACTGCAGTCAAATTGAGCAAGTATAGAGGAAGGCGGAAGGTTGGTTTCTTCTCCTCACTCATTCTTTCTGGTTCGTCTGCTAATTGTTCTGGTTTTAGCAGTGATTCTAAATCGATTTTATAGAGATCACTTAATTTAATCAATGTATCAATGTCTGGGGTACTTCGATTGTTTTCCCAATTTGAGATCGTTTGTCTGGTAACAAATAATTTTTCGGAAACTTCTTGTTGGGTGAGTCCTAATTTCAAGCGACTCTCTTTTATTTTTTCAGCTATAGTCATTTTAATGCTCCTTCTGACATATCCTATCATAAAGCGGTTCAAAGAAACAATTGTAAAGCTCGATTTAACGAAGAAATGCACAAGTGTATTTCTTCGTTTTCAAAAAATGAAAATAAAATGAGTTTAGCTTAGAATTTCGCATTGGATATTCACGGCAACTCGATTATTTTTAGTGTTTTTTTCTTTTAAATAATACCTAATTCTATTGTTCTGAGTTGGAAACTTGAAAAAAATATCTCTTTTGAAAATTAGGAGGTATTTTTATATGAGTCATTCAAAAAAGAAAGGAAATCTTAGGTGAAAATAGTGTCCTGTTTTCGGGAAACGGAAATCGTTGATAAAACAAGGATGCAAAGAAGCTTTGCGCTGATTTGCACTGGATTTGCTTGAAGGGAAGGGTACTTGAATTATAAAATTCTGAAGAGGTGATGTAGTGCAATGATAAATGAATCAGGTATACACAAGATAAAGGGCATTTCATGAGTCCGCATAAAAACTTCAGCTAGGAGTGGAGCATACGATAAATAAAAAAATGTTTGTAAATTAAAATTTAATAAATTATAATGATATTCAGGCGTGAAAAAAGCTTGAATAAAAAAGTATAAATTTTGAAAAAGAAGGTTAAGGTGAAAGTTTGTGAAAAAGAAATTTAAACATATTATGTCTTTAATAATCCTATTAAGTGCTGCGGTGGTAACGCCAGCATTTCAGGTAATGGCGGAAAGCGAAGGTTTTTCAGATTCCCAACAGTTGGAGCAAGACGAAAAGATAGCTACACCATCTAATGATACAAATGATTCAACGGAAGCAGATAATGCTGCGATGACATCAATGACCTCATCGAGTGTGGATGCTAAAAACGAGCAAACGCAAGTCAACAGTGATAATGAAAAAAATATTTGTGAATCAGATATTAAAGAAGATTCTGCTGTAAGCACTGTAGATAAGGTTCCCTCATCTGTTAATGCTTCAGCTGCAAGAGCTGTCAATGGGCAACTGACGGTTCAAGTGTTAGATGGTAATTCAAACCAACCGATCCAAGGAGCTTATTTCACATTGACCTCCTCGACATCTGGTGAAGTGACATTGTTAGTCACGGACAGTTCAGGAAAGGTTACATTTCAACTTCCTTCAGGTGGCTATTTTATTAAGCAAGTTGGTACCACGAATCAAAGACAAAACTATGCATTCACGTCGGTTGGAAATTCCATCACCTTGCAGCCTGGGGAAACGAAAACACTTGAACTCTACGAGCGTTTAATTACGGGTGAGTATGCTTTTGGAAACAGTCCCGATACGATTCATATTCCTGTAAACAGTACGTTTGATTTCTCAACCAAAGCATTAGGCATTGAGGCGTTTAAACTAAATTTTAGCGGCAATATAGAAAAAAGCATTTCTGACTCGCAAATCTATCCTTACTACACCAATGTTGACCCAAGCAACCCAGGTTCCTATGTAGCAATTTTTATGGCTCGACAAACCTCCTATAGCGTGAATACCACACATGTGGTCAATGTCATTGTCGATCCGGAGCAAATTGGAGAGGTAAATGTCCGATACCTTGATGGTCAAGGGCAAGAAATCCATGAGATGCAGACCTTGACCGGTAAGATTGGTGAACCATATGATGTCAGCAACGAAGAATATAAGTTAACAATTGATGGCTACACGTTAGATGAAACTAAGTTACCAGAAAACAGTAAAGGTATCTTGGGAGAAACAGCACAGACGGTCACCTATGTGTATACAAAAAATCCCGTACCAGCAGCAGATGTAACAGTCGAGTACGTAGATACAGAAGGCAAAGAAGTTCATCCTTCTCAAACGATCAGTGGAAATGTAGGGGACCCATACGATGCTAGCACAGAACAATATCAATTAAAAATCGAAGGCTACACTTTAGACGAAACTAAACTACCAGAAAATGGTATCGGTGTATTTGGCGAAACGGTGCAAACAGTCACTTATGTGTATACAAAAAATCCCGTACCAGCAGCAGATGTAACGATTGAGTATGTGGATAAAGAAGGCAATGAAATACACGCTAGCCAAACGATTAGCGGTAATGTAGGTGAATCATACGATGCCAGCGTAGAAAAATATCAATTAAAAATCGAAGGCTACACTTTAGACGAAACTAAGCTACCAGAAAATGGTATCGGTGTATTCAGCGAAACGGCCCAAACTGTTACCTACATTTACATAAAAAATCCGATGGCAGCAGCGGATATAACAGTAAAATACGTTGATACAGAGGGCAATGAAATTCATGACTCCCAAACCATTAGCGGAAGTATAGGTGATTCATACGATGCCAGCACACATCAATATAAAGTAACGATCGAAGGCTATACTCTAGATGAAACCCAGTTGCCAGAAAATAGTAAAGGTATTTTTAGCGAAACAGCGGAAACAGTTGCGTACATCTACATAAAAAATCCGGTACCAGCAGCTGATGTAACAGTGGAGTACGTGGATACAGAAGGTAAAGAAATTCACTCCTCTCAAACGATCAGTGGAAATGTAGGCGACCCATACGATGCTAGTACAGAAAAATATCAACTAATAATCGACGGATACACCTTAGATCAAAGTCAATTACCAGAAAACAATAAGGGTGTGTTTGGAGAAACGGCACAAACAGTCACCTATATCTACACGAAAAATCCGGTACCAGCAACTGATGTAACAGTGGAGTACGTGGATACAGAAGGCAAAGAAATTCATCCTTCACAAACGATCAGTGGAAATGTAGGCGAATCTTACGATGCTAGCACAGAAAAATACCAAGTAACAATTGAAGGCTACACCTTAGATCAAAGCCAATTACCAGAAAATAGTAAAGGTTTGTTTAGCGAAACAGCACAAACAGTCACCTACATCTACAAAAAAAATCCGATACCAGCAGCGGATATAACAGTGGAGTATGTGGACACAGAAGGCAAAGAAATTCACCCTCCTCAAATTATAACTGGAAACGTAGGCGACTCTTATGATGCCAGCACAGAAAAATATCAACTAACAATCGACGGCTACATATTAGACGGAAGTCAGCTGCCGCAAAATGCCAAAGGCACATTCGGTAAGCAGGAGGCAACTGTGACGTATGTTTATACAAAAGAAAACGTAGCAACAGTGGATAGTTCTGATAAAAAAGAAAAAGACCCAACAGCGACTGTTACTTCGAAAAAAAGCACTTCTGCGCAAGGATTGCCGCAAACCGATGAGCAGGGGACGTTGTTCCCATTTGTAGTTGGTTTGTGCTTCGTCGCCACAGCAAGCTGGCTTTATTTCAGAAAGCAAAAATAGCGATCAAGTAAGTCATTGGGGAAAGGCGTTACTGACTATCAAAAAAGGACAGCTACGATTCAGCTGTCCTTTTTTTGATTATTTAACGAAAGAATGAAATAAAACCGAGTCCATCATAAAGAAAATGGCAGATCCAGCTGACCCAAACACTATTGGATTTTTTCCAGACGTAGTTGAGTGCCAATCTTGCGGGCATCAAGGTGATCAATAATTGTGCTGGATGAAAACCGTACGCTGGGATATGCCACAAAGCGAACAGCACACTGCAAATGATGGAAGACCAGAGGAAAGAGAATCCTTTTTTCTGTAAAGCTAACAAGAGATTGGTACTAAGCAACTCTTCTCCCATCAACATGAAGGGTACTTGTAAAAAGACCATTTGGACAGTGATGGTTTCGCCGATCGAGTTAGTTGTTGGTTGTCCAAAAATAGCGGCATAAATAAAGGAAAAGAACACGCCAGTCAAAATGACGAAAGGCACACCCCATAATAAAACGATGAAACGAAAATGCTTGAATTGTTCCAAAAAGGTCCTTCGTAAGAGAAAGTACCCTGCACCAAATGCCAAAATCACATTCCATACAGTACCAATGATGGATAAAACGGAATCGCTTAGGGGTGTATAGGGAAGCATTTGATAGGTTAAACCGATGACTAATGTAAGAATAAATAAATACGTTGTTGACTTGTGTTTCATTTTGAACACATCCTTTAAAGTAATTGCCACACGCTGAATTATAAACAGAAAAAACATCAAAGTACAAAAAGATCTCTCTCATTATTTTTAAACGAAAATAAAACGGAGTGAATACGATATCATGGCTGATAGGCTTGCTTTTATTAGTATCAGAATAAAAGATTTCTTAGAATAATTCTCAAAAATGGTGAACAAAAAGAGAAGTTTATAAGAATCTCTGTAACACTGTTGAAATATTATTACGCTTATGTTACATTTTGTTTACGTTATTATGTTTTAGGGAGAATGTTTATGAAGAAATCAAGCAATTATTCAAATAATTCACAACATAAAGAAGCGACGTCTGAAAAACAAGCACCTTTTTCAAGGGTCGAATCACATCAAGAGCAAACAACGGGAACGGCAAGACGCACGCAAACCACCAATCGTCAAGTTTCTAAAAAGAAGCCAACCCATCGCAAGTATCTCTTTTCATTGATGACGCTTCTGACAATTGTCATTATCGCCACTGGCGGCTATATCGCCTTTACGTTGAAGCAGCAAGAAGCCTTGGCACGGGAAAAATATGAGGCTGCTGCTGAAAAGTTATTGGCATCGATCCAAGAAGAACAAGTTAAAGAGGGAATCCCAGCAAAACTCGAAACATTGTCTAATGGGGACAAGAAAGAATTGATTTTCCGACCAAAAGAAGAAAGTACGATTCCTGTCAAAGATGCAAGCAAGAAATTGTCGACCATGGCGAACAAATTATGCAAAAAACACACCGACAAAGAGACAGTCACTGTTGCTCGGATTGAAGCACAAGCTGTCGCATCGAAAGTGTCAACCTATTCTTTAAAAGCGGACAGCTATGTTTGGAACCGGGAAACTGGTCGCTTTGAAGATGCGGATAGCGTGGTTGCCGATCCAATTTTTATTTCCGAGAAAACCGGCAATGAATTATCCTTGAAAGACTTGGTTCCAGATGAAGGCAGCTTGTTAGGGATCCAGCAAGTCATTCAGCAAAAGATTTTAGACCAAGCCAAGGAACCTGATAAAGTCATTGATGCGGTCTTGGCGATGGATCGAATCACCTATGAGTCGAAATTTACGTATGATCCTGAAAAATTAACGATCCAGTTGCCCCAAAATCAAACTGGCGTATCTGAGATCACGTTGGCGTACAAAGAGATTGCACCGTTTATTGATCCGGAACTTGTTAATGCGGATCAATTGAAAGAGCAACAATCGACATTGGACCAAAACAAAAAATATGTTGCACTGACTTTCGATGATGGCCCTAACGACACAACCACATTAGATCTTTTGAAGATTTTAAAGGACAACGATGTCAAAGCAACGTTTTTTGAATTAGGACAAATGGTGGATCGATATCCTGAAGTATCGAAAAAAGTCCATGAGGAAGGGCATGAAATTGCCAGTCACTCCTATTCACATCCGCAATTAAATACGTTGTCGCCGGAGGATGTCAAAGCTGAAATAACTAAGACCGACAAAGCAATCTATCAGGCAACAGGAGTCTTACCTAAGAATTTGCGCCCGCCGTATGGGGCGATCGATCAACAGAGCGCCCAAGCGGCAGGAAAATCGATCATTCAATGGAGTGTTGATACCGAGGATTGGAAGCTAAAAGATCCGAACAAAATTTTGAAGGTCGTACAAAATAATGTCTACGATGGTTCAATAATTCTGCTCCATGATATTCATCCGAAATCCGTTCAAGCCGTACCTGGTATTATTCAAACGCTGAAAGCGCAAGGCTATGAATTTGTGACGGTGGATCAATTGCTCAATGGCAACCAAAAACCAATGTATCAATACTTTGGAGCGACAGACGAACGTAGTGTTAGCTAATAGCTGAAAAAGGAAGTGATGGCAATCATCACTTCCTTTTTTTATTAACGAACGCTGCAGTTGCCGCTTTATCACTCGGAGGAGGCAAATGCTCGGAGATAATCTTCATCCAATAGCAAAGCAAAATCATCGGCAAGGGCTTCTTGATCCAGTTCTCGCATAATAGCCAACATCTTTTGCGTGATCGTTTCACCAGCTTTTTGATCGCCGGTTCTTATGAGCAACACGCCTTGGAAAAACTTGCAGACGGTTTGGTGGAAAAATTCTTTGTAGTCTGTCGCTAAAAGTTTCAATTGGACAACGAGAACTTCCGTCGCATCGTACTGCTGGTGTTTTAGCGTATATTCAATCAAATTGATCAGCAAGGCGCAGTAGATTTCACGACCTTTTTCCATATCGATGTAGTACTCGAGCATCTTGGATACTTTTTTGAAAAAGAGGAAATTATGGTCGTTGTCCAGAAGATCGATGGTGTTGCCAAATAGTTGGATTTCTTGTAACGTCCAGCTCTCAACATCAATGAGGTAAGAAGTGATCGTTTGGCGATCGCATTCTAAAACAGCACTTTGTCGATAGACCCCATGTTTTGCCAAGCATTGTAGCATGCGAATTCGCGAGCGAACCTCTGCAATACGGATATTGTTCAGTCTACTAGTGGTTTGTTGTAGTTCCTGTAACAGCTTTTGTAAATTTGGCAGATCGTGTTTGTTTGAATATTGATTATACCGATGATTATAGCTGTTTTGCTCATCCAGGCGATAGCCATTCGCGATATAGAGAAATTCATCGATATCCATTGAGAGATTTTCTAAAATTTGCAACAGCAGGTTGGCAGCAATTTGATGCTTGCCTTTTTCGAACTCGATGGCATAAGACTTTGAAATAATCGTGCCATAGACTTCTTTTTGGGTGAAGCCTTTTTTCAATCGGATTTGTCTGATCGTTTCGCCATACATAAGAAAGCCTCCGCTCTCGTTGAATTAATGAGATCTTGTATCCCCATTATAGTAAAGTAAAGCCAATAGAGGAATCTAAAAGGTCTTTTATTTCAGACTTTCCTTGATTTGGTGGAAGAAATCGTTCAGTAATCTTTGTGATAGAGGATCCTCAGAGGGGGATCGTAGAAAAGCGTGAGAACATTCGGTTCTCACGCTTTTTTTAGACAAAACTAAGGCAGATCAATAGAAAAATCATTACTAGCCAATGCATCGTTTGTTGCTCCTTAAGTCGTATTAGAAGAAGCCAATTTGGCAGCGGTGTTTCCTTCTTACCAACAAGTATAACCGCTTCGAGTAGAATGAACGTTTACGTCCGAAATGTAGGACCAAATAACTAGGTGAGGATGAAAAGCAGCGAAGAGCAACTGAAGAAATAATCGTTCATAATAGTGCAACGTTGATTTTGATAGAATAGTTTCATTCTTTTTTCACAGAACTTTCTGCGAGCGTTTCGATTCCTTTTTTTTGTTAGCAAGAGTTATTTTAGGTGATATCGTGAAAAAACGTCTAAATTATTTTTGTTTTTTTATTTGCGGAGGTAAAAAACGAGGTTAAAATCATGAAAAAACACAATCATCATTTTTCTCTATCCAGATGTATAAACATGCAATTGAAATCGTATTCATTATATTGATTAAACATAAAAAAAAGAAAGGTTAACTGACGAAAAAAGGCAATATTTTATCATTATACATTTGTTTATAAGATAAATATAAATAATTTCTGCTTGTTTATAAAATAAACCTTTTGTGTTTTGAAAGGTGAAATTCAGTGTTTTTTTAATTATTTATCGTGTTTATAATTTGTTGGAAAGAAATAAATTTGCTAGAATTTTGGTACACAGTGTGTTCGTTTAGTTATTTTATTTTTTAGTTTCACAAGAGTGAGCTAATGTGCTTCTAAACTATTTGAACAAAAATCACTGGGTTTTTCAGAAAGCATGCGAAAAAATCTTCGCTTTGCGATCGGTTACTTTTTGTTTTCTCTCTATGCCTTTAGGTGTTGGGTTGAAATAGATTTTCATCTGGTTTTAAAGGGGGAAAGAAGGATTCCAGAGATCATCAGTTTTATCTTTTGTCGGTTAAATTTTTTTCGAACAGGAGGAGAATGAATGAAAGGCATTAATTATAAAAAGCTCATGGATTCAAAGAAAAACACACGCGTTCGAACAAAGAAAAATATTATTGCGAATTTAACTGTCAGTGGAATGTTGTTGACAAGTACGGTGGTCGTGCCAGCAAGTTTGTTATGGGCACCAACGACGGTTGAAGCTGCTTTGGTTTCAGCTGAACTTTTCTCAGATATCACAGCGTCTAATAACTCAGGCACGAGTGCGTCTGCACCTTATGCAACTCCTGGTGCAACGAACCAAGTCAATTTCTCGATTTCTGGATCGAATGCAGTAACGGTTGATGTCTTGAATGGGGATAAAGTCGCGGTTGTTGGGGTTCCTCAAGGCCTTACTGGTTTGGTTCAACCGGCAGGGAATGCATCGATTTCCACCAATGTGATACTCCAACTGGGGAATTTCCCAGCCTTGCAAACACTGATCGGTACAGTCACACCAGCAGTCAATACCTTGATCAGCACGGTGGATGGAATCGTCAATCAAAATTTAGCTGATGCACTTGATATTCCGCCAACAATCGTTGGCGGCTTGCCAAATCCGTTGTATACGGCGGCTTCAATCGTGGATGTTAGCCAAGTGATATCCGTCAACTTAGATGAAATCACTACCCAGTTAGACTTATTAAATCAACTTGGACAATTTGGCCAAGCGAATTTTGAAGTTCCAGCTGGACTAACCGATAACGAACGTGCCCTGATTGCCAATGTGGATGATGGTTTATTTATCGTTATCAATCAACGCATCAATCAAATTCTCGATAATTTACAAGCAGCCCAGATTCAAGTCAGTATTTTGGATGGTGCAAGTGGGATTCCAGGCATCGGTACCTTGATCGGTCAAATCAATACGTTGGTACAAAGTACCGTTAATACAGCTAAAGCCACTTTAAACGCAACGGTTGAAACAGCACAAACAGTCTTCAATGCAACGACAGATTTAGCAGATCAAATCGCTTCTGCATCTGTTTTAGGTCAAACCAATGTGGTCATTCCAACGAATGTCACCAGTCCGACCTATGCACAATTGGTTGAAAACGGCGTGGCGAATCCATCTAATCCTTACGAAGCCCGCTTCGAAGGAACGATGTCTCAACTTGATTTGATCACCATTGATTTATTTACGGATGCTGACGGCAATAACTCGATTTGGTTTGCGCCAGATACACCAGAAGATCAAACCGATACACCAACAATCAATCCATTGACAGCAGGGGAAACGACGATCAGCGGAACAGCTGAGCCAGGCGCAGCCATCACATTGGCGATCAACGGCGGTGCACCTATTACAACAACCGCAGATGGTGACGGCAATTGGACGGCAGATGTCCCTGAATTGGTGGAAGGCGATACAGTCACAGCAGTAGCGGAAGCTGATGGGGAATCGGCGAGTGAGCCTGCAACGGCAACGGTAGCAGCACCAGTGGTTAATGCACCAACGGCTTCGATTACAGGAAATAGTACCGATGGGTACCCTGTGACGGGGACAGCCGCAGCAAATGCAGCCATTGAAATCACCAATGCCGAAGGTGAAGTCGTTGGCTCTGGGACGGCAAATGAGAACGGCAACTACAGTATCACGTTGAACCCAGCAGATGTAGCGGAAAATGAAAACTTGAATGTTGCTGCAATCGTCACTGCCGGTGGGCAAACTTACCGTAGTGGCAATACGCCAATCGTCGTTCCAGCAGACGATGCGGAGCAACAAACGGGAACACCAACGATTCATCCGGTGACTGCCGGGGATACAAGCGTCAGCGGAACTGCTGAGCCTAGTGCCTCGATTACTGTGACCGTCAACGGTGCAGATCCGATCGTGACGGAAGCCGATGAAGAGGGCAATTGGCGTGTTGATGTGGACGAAGTGTCAGAGGGCGATACGGTTTCAGCTATCGCCGAACTAGCAGGACAAACGCCAAGCCAACCGGCTAGCACCACCGTGTCCGCCTTAACAGTCAACGCACCAACGGCTTCGATCACAGGAAATAGTCAAGAGGGCTATCCAGTGACTGGAACAGCAGCACCAAATGCGGCCATTGAGATCACCAATGCGGATGGCGAAATTGTCGGAACAGGTACCGCCAATGAGAATGGTGTTTATACAGTCACGTTAGATCCAGCGGATGTTGACGCGGAAGAAACCCTGAATGTGACAGCGGTTGTGACCGCTGGCGGCGAAACCTATCGAAGCAACCCAACACCTGTTGTGGTGCCTGCAGATATCCTGCAGACGGAAACACCAACGATCGATCCAGTCAGTGCTGGAGATACGACCGTTAGTGGGACAGCGGAACCGGGGGCAACGGTAACGATCACGCTTCCTGAAGGCGATCCAATCACGGCTGAAGCCGATGATGAAGGCAACTGGGAAGCAACGGTTCCTGAATTATCAGAAGGCGATTCCGTGACCGTCGTAGCTGAGTCTGAAGGCAAAGATCCGAGTGCACCAATCACCGTGAGTGTAAACGGTTTAACCGTGGCGGCGCCAACGGCTACGATCACCGGAAATAGTACAGATGGGTATCCAGTAACGGGAACAGCGACTGCCAATGCAGCAATTGAAATTTTGAATGAAGCAGGAGAGGTCGTTGGTAGCGGAACAGCTGATGAGGATGGCAACTTCA
Source organism: Enterococcus sp. AZ188 (assembly GCF_050544075.1). Taxonomy (NCBI): domain Bacteria; kingdom Bacillati; phylum Bacillota; class Bacilli; order Lactobacillales; family Enterococcaceae; genus Enterococcus; species Enterococcus sp. AZ188. Next base: position 2,288,237 of record NZ_CP172943.1, on the reverse strand, counting down.
CGATCACCCTTGATCCTCAAGAGGTGACAGCTGGTGACAACTTACGAGTGGAAGCGATCGTGACGGCTGGTGGTGAAGACTATCGCAGTACAGGCACACCGCTTGTAGTTCCTGCAGATGATGTCGAAAATTTAACTGAAACACCAACGATCGACCCAGTAACAGCTGGGGATACGACCGTCAGCGGAACGGCTGAACCAGGGGCAACTGTGACGATTACGCTGCCTGAAGGCGATCCGATCACGGCAGAAGCCGATGACGAAGGCAATTGGGAAGCGACGGTACCAGAATTAACGGAAGGTGATACGGTAACAGTCGTTGCCGAAGTAGAAGGCAAAGAGCCAAGTGCACCGATTACCGTGACCGTTGATGGTGTGACTGTCAGTGCACCGAGCGCTTCCATCACAGGCAATAGTACGGATGGCTATCCGGTCAGTGGAACAACCACGCCGAATGCGGCCATTGAGATTTTGAATGAAGCAGGAGAGGTCGTTGGTAGCACGACGGCGGATGACACGGGTGTTTATACCGTCATCTTAGATCCAGCTGATGTGGCGCCAGAAGAAGCCTTGCAGGTGGTGGCAGTTGTGACAGCGGGCGGTCAAGACTACCGCAGTAATGCCACGCCAATCACGGTACCAGCAGACATTGAACAAACAGGGACACCAACGATCGATCCGGTCACAGCAGGTGATACCACGATTAGCGGAACGGCAGAACCAGGTTCGACGGTTACTGTTACGATCACCGGTCAAGAACCAGTAACGGCTGAAACGGATGACGAAGGAAACTGGCTTGCGGAAGTGCCAGCAGTCTCTGGTGGCGATACAGTCACAGTCGTTGCGGAAGCCGAAGGCAAAGAGCCAAGCGCGCCAGTCAGCGTTGGAGTCAATGGAGTCACCGTTGCAGCACCAACAGCGATCATCAGCGGCAATAGTACCGATGGCTATCCAATCACGGGGACTGCTCCAGTGAACGCAGCGATCGAAGTGTTGAATGAGTCAGGCGATGTGATCGGGACTGGGACAGCCGATGGGGATGGAAACTATACGGTAACCATCGCACCATCCGATGCAGCACCAGAAGAAACCTTGTCTGTCGTTGCGATCGTAACAGCTGGCGGAGATCAGTACCGCAGTCCTGCCACACCGGTGACGGTCCCAGCAGATGAGCTTGAACAAACAGCATCACCAACCATCGACCCAATCAATGCCGGGGATACGACGATCAGTGGGACCGCAGAACCAGGCGCTACGGTGACGGTAACGATCCCAGGTGAAGAACCTGTTACTGGTGAAGCCGATGACGAGGGGAACTGGACAGTTGAAGTTCCTGAAGTTTCTGAAGGAGAAACCGTCACAGTGGTCGCACAAGCACCAGACAAAGACCCAAGTGCACCGATCAGTGTTGGAGTCAATGGGTTGACGATCGCTACACCAACCGCGACGATCAGCGGCAATAGTACCGCAGGTTATCCAGTAACGGGAACGGCACCAGCCAATGCAGCCATCGAAATCTTGAATGCCGATGACGAGGTCATAGGTACTGGCACCGCCAATGACGAAGGCCAATATACGATCACGTTAACGAGTAATGACGCGTCTCCAGCTGAAGCCTTACGGGTGGTGGCGGTAGTCACAGCCGGTGGTCAAGAGTACCGCAGTGCGGCTGCACCAATCACAGTACCTTTGGATCAAACTGCAGTCCCAACGATTGAATCGGTGACAGCCGGCGACACGACCATCAGTGGTACGGCTGAACCTGGCGCGACAGTCTCAGTCACGATTGGTGACGCAGAGCCAGTCACTGCCGAAGCGGATGACGAAGGCAATTGGACGGCAACTGTGCCCGAGGTTTCTCAAGGAGAAATTGTTTCTGTGGTAGCGACCCTTGATGGGGAAACACCAAGTGATGCAGCTACGGTCGTCGTAAATCCACTCACTGTGGCGACACCGACAGCAGCGATCAGCGGCAATAGTTCGGATGGGTATCCAGTAACCGGAACGGCCACGCCAAATGCAGCGATTGAGATCTTAAATGCAGCCGGTGAGGTTGTTGGTAGCGGTGAAGCAAATGAGGAAGGTGCTTACAGCATCACATTGAGCAGCGACGATGTTGATCCTTCAGAAGCACTTCAGGTGGTGGCAGTGGTAACAGCTGGCGGCGATGAGTACCGTAGTGCGCCGCTCTCCATCGTGGTACCAGCAGACCAAACGACCACCCCAACGATCGATCAAGTGCAAGCAGGTGATACATCCGTCGGAGGGACTGCCGAACCTGGTTCAACGGTGACGGTAACGATTCCTGGAGAAGATCCAGTGACTGCCGAAACGGATGAGGAAGGCAATTGGACAGTCACCGTACCAGAACTTTCAGAAGGCGACACGGTCACAGTGGTTGCTGAAGCTGAAGGCAAAGACCCAAGTGCACCAATCAGTGTTGGTGTCGGTGCCTTGAACGTGGCTGCACCAACCGCAACGATCACGGGCAACAGTACTGACGGCTATCCAGTCACAGGAACAGCACCAGCCAACGCAACCATTGAAATCTTAAATGCTGCCAATGAAGTGGTAGGCAGTGGTACTGCCAATGGAGACGGTGAGTATACAATCACCTTGACAGAAGGTGTTTCACCAGCAGAAACCTTGCGCGTGGTGGCTATCGTATCAGCCGGCGGTCAAGACTATCGCAGTCCGGCAACTACTATCGTGGTGCCAGAAGATAACGCAGAAGACCAAACAGCGGCACCGACTGTCGCACCAGTGATTGCTGGGGCTACAACCGTTAGCGGAACGGCTGAACCTGGGGCCGATGTAACGGTTGAACTACCAAACGGCGATACTGTTACAGTGGCAGCGAATGACGAAGGTGAGTGGACGGCAACTGTGCCGACGGTTTCTCTGGATGATGTCTTGACAGTTACTGCCTTGGCAGACGGCAAAACAGAAAGTTTACCAGTAACAGTGACGGTGCAAGGGCTGATCGTGGCAGCACCAACGGCAACGATTTCTGGCAATAGTGCAGATGGCTATCCAGTAACTGGTACAGCACCAGCTAATGCGTCAATCGAAATCTTTAATGCTGATGATCAAGTGATTGGCACAGGGACGGCCAATGAGAATGGTGTTTACACCGTTACCTTGACCAGTGAAGAGGCATCAGCAGGAGAAACGGTCCGTGTCATTGCCATCGTTTCAGCAGGTGGGGATGACTTCCGTAGTCAACCAACGGCTGTCGTGGTACCTGCGGATCAAACGGCGACACCAACGATCAATCCAGCAGTTGCCGGCGCAACAGAAATCAGCGGGACAGCCGAACCAGGAGCAATAGTCAACGTGACGGTCGGTGAGCAAGACCCAATCTCAGCCGAAGTTGACGAAGAGGGCAATTGGCAAGTTGATGTGCCAGAGCTTTCCGAAGGGACGACTGTTACGGCAGTAGCAGAAGTAGAAAATGAAACACCAAGTACACCAGCAACGATCACAGTCGGTGCATTAACGGTGGCGGCTCCTAGTGCGTCCATCAGTGGCAATGCAGCCGAAGGTTATCCAGTGACCGGAACAGGACCAGCGAATGCGACCATCGAAATCTTGAACGAAGCTGGCGAGACAGTTGGAACGGGTACGACCAATGATGCAGGGCTTTACACGATCGATTTGACCAGTGAAAATGTCTCTCCTGAAGAAAACTTGACGGTAGTTGCGGTGGTAACAGCTGGTGGTACAGATTATCGTAGTCCAGCGACACCAATCATGGTGCCAGCTGAACCGGGTGAAAATCAAACAACGGCACCAACGGTTGATCCAATCAAAGCAGGCGATGAAACAGTTAGCGGAACGGCAGAACCAGGCTCAACTGTGACTGTGACACTACCTGACGGCACAGAAGAAACCGCCAAAACAGATGATGAGGGCAACTGGAGTGTCGATGTGCCTGAATTGTCTGAAGGGGATACCATCACAGTCGTCGCAGACAGTGACGGCAAAGACCCAAGTGATCCAATCACTGTCATCGTTGAAGGAGTGACTGTCGCAGCACCAACAGCTTCCATCAGCGGCAACAGCACGGATGGCTACCCAGTGACTGGTACAGCACCAGCCAATGCAGCGATCGAGATCTTGAACGCAGACAATGAAGTCGTTGGAACAGGCACTGCTGATGGAGACGGCAACTATACAGTGGACTTAACTGCTGAAACTGTCGATCCAGAAGAAACCTTAAACGTCGTTGCCATCGTTACAGCTGGTGGGAAAGAGTACCGCAGTAATCCAACAGCGGTCATCGTACCAGCAGAAACGGTAGTGGATCAGACAGCAGCACCAACGATCGATCCAATCACGGCGGGGGATACCAGCATCAGCGGAACGGCTGAACCAGGTTCAACCGTGACGATCACCGTACCAGATGCGGAACCAATCACGGCTGAAACGGATGACGAAGGCAATTGGACGGCAGAAGTACCAGAAGTTTCTGAAGGCGATGCAGTCACTGTTGTGGCACAATCACCTGACAAAGACCCAAGCGCTCCAGTCACAGTTGGTGTGGGTGCGTTGACGGTCACTGCTCCTAGTGCAACTATCACAGGCAATAGCACCGACGGCTATCCAGTAAGTGGAACGGCACCAGCCAATGCCACCATACAAATCTTGAATAGCGATGGACAAATCGTCGGTTCAGGAACCGTAGACGCGGAAGGAAACTACAGTATCACTCTTGAACCAACAGCTGTTGCACCAGCGGAAAGCCTAACAGTCGTCGCAGTTCTGACAGCTGGCGGCAAAGAATACCGCAGTAATGCGACACCAATCGTGGTACCTTTGGATCAAGAAGAGCAACAAACTGCAACACCAACGATCGATCCAGTCAAAGCTGGCGATACGACGATCAGCGGGACTGCCGAACCAGGTTCGACGGTGACGGTAACGATTGGTGAAAATGAACCGATCACAACTGAAACGAACGAAGAGGGCAATTGGACAGTCGAGGTACCTGAAGTTGCGGAGGGTGATACCGTCACTGTTGTGGCACAATCCCCTGAAAAAGACCCTAGTGCACCAATCACAGTGAGTGTGGATGGCATCACGGTTTCAGCACCGACCGCTTCCATCACTGGCAATCCAGAGGATGGTTATCCAGTGACGGGGATGGCAGCACCAAATGCGGCGATTGAAATCGTGAATGAAGCGGGGGATGTCGTTGGATCAGGCAATACTGATGAAAATGGCAACTACACGATCACGCTCTCTGGTGAAGATGTTTCTCCTGAAGAATCATTGAACGTCGTTGCGATCATTACAGCCGGCGGCAAAGACTATCGGAGTAATGCCACACCAATCGTAGTGCCCGTTGAGAATACGATCGATCAAACCGCCACACCAATCATCGAACCAGTCACAGCTGGTGACACGACCATCACTGGTACTGCTGTACCGGGATCGATGGTCACCGTGACGGTAACGGGAGAAGAAGCGGTTGAAACCGAAGCAGATGAAGCAGGAAATTGGTCAGTGGAAGTTGCAGAAGTTTCTCGAGATGAAATCGTAACAGCAGTGGCGCAAAGTGAAGGAGAAACCACCAGTGAACCAGCAACGACCGTTGTTAATGGCATCACGGTCAACGCACCTTCAGCGTCCATTACGGGTAATTCCCAAGAAGGCTATCCAGTAACCGGGAACGGGCCTGCCAATGCAGCGATTGAAATTTTGAATGAAGCGGGGGATGTCGTTGGAACAGGCACGACCGATGAAAATGGTGACTATACGATCACATTGACTAGTGAGGATGTCGCACCAGAAGAAAACTTAACGGTTGTGGCGATCGTCACTGCTGGTGGGGATGACTACCGCAGTAATCCGACACCAATCGTCGTACCTGTCGATGATGAAAGCATCAAGACAGATACACCAACCATTGACCCAGTTACGGCTGGTGATACAACGATCAGCGGAACGAGTGAGCCAGGTGCTACGATCACCGTTACCATCAGCGATCCGTTAACAAGTAGATTCCTGACCATCTTCGCGGCTGAAGGACCAATCACAACGATCGCCGATCAAAATGGTGACTGGGATGTTGAGTTATCCGCGGAAGCGACGGAAGGCGAAACTGTTACGGTTCTTGCTTTAGCCGAAGGCGAAACCTTAAGTGATCCGACGACGACCGTAGTCGGTGCCTTGACGGTTGACGCACCGGTTGCCACGATCACTGGCAATCCTACCGATGGCTATCCAGTCTTCGGGAATGGGCCAGCCAATGCGACGATCGAAATCTTGAATGAAGCGGGTGACGTTGTCGGAACTGGAACGACCAATGGGAATGGTGCCTTCAGCATCACATTAGACCCAGAGGATGTTTCACCAGAAGAAACCCTTAACGTTGTGGCTATCGTTACAGCAGGTGGCAGAGAATACCGCAGTGCAGCAACACCAATCGTGGTACCAACGGGTGACAATGGTACGGATGGTACCGACGGCACGGACGGTAGCAATGGCACGGACGGTAGCAATGGCACGGACGGTAGCAATGGCACGGACGGTACCAATGGAACGAATGGTACCGACGGAAGCAACGGCGCTTGGGGTAACTGGGGCAGTTGGGGGAACAACAACGGCAACGGTAGCAATAACAACCAAAGCTGGTGGGGAAGTAAGTACCTACCGAAAACGGGATCTGAAGGAACTTGGTATGCTTCACTGATTGGGGCAGCAGTCTTCGTTGTAGGAGGAATTGGTTTGTTCTTCAAAGCAAGAAAGAAAAAAGACCAACAAAAATAGCATGACTTTACCAGCGGAGTGGACATCCTCCGCTGGTATCTCTAGTGAACAATAGTTTTGAAGCAATGATCATCGTTTCGTAAAGAAAGGGTTAGAAATGGTATGAAAAGCAGAAGGAGGGAAAAACGTCTTTACAAATGGACGATCGGCCAATTAATTCTCTTTTTGACCAGCATCAGTTTCGTCAATTTGTATCTTTTAACAACGACAATAAAAGCCGAAGCAGCAGTGAATGTTTTAGATGTGGAGATTTTAAGCAATTTAACGAGTGCCAATACAAGTGGCACCTCAGTAAGCGTTCCATGGCCAGGCAGCGTGACAAATCGACCAGTGACTTTTTCTATTAAAGGCAACGGCGGGTTGAACGCTTCTGTCAATGTCAGTGGGGAAGATAAATTTGCTTTATTAGCGATCCCAGCAGAATTGAGAACTAGCATTAGTGCCAATGGATCCGCATCGATCAAGACGTCGACCACAGTCAATATTGCCAATGTCCCACTTTTGAATGCGATCTTAACAGCGCTTGATTCCTTGACCAGTTCACTAAATCTCAACCTTGGGATTGTTCAAATCGATTTGACAGCGATCAATCAGCAGATTTCTTTACTAAAGACTGTCGGAAATATTGGGAATGTTGAATTTACCAGTCCGTTGCAGTTTACGACCCAGAAAGAAGCTTTATATGCCAATATGAGTTCGAACCTTGGTGTCGTCTTAGGAACCAATGTCCCGCAAATTCTACGGAATTTAAGTACCGCGATTCAAAATACCCAGATCCGAGTGATCGGCATCGATATTGGCGGCGTCGTGCGCGCATTGCTGCAAGGGTTGCTCAATACTCTGCTTAGCACCGTGAACTCAGCGTTGAATGATTTGACAACTGTCCAAGAACAGCTGGCGGATGCAGCTGTTTTAGGAGCAACGGATGTTCAAATTCCGACGTTACTTTCAGGTCCGGGTCAGTTGACTGCAAATTGGACCGCTAATTTTTCCGCTTCTGTTTTGAAAGCAAAGCCGACGGACATCAATCTCTTGAACTTTAGTGCGCTAAATATCAGCAGTCGCCAAACCATGATTTATTTCATGGTCGAAGCATTGACGATGGATCGGGCGAATCTACCGACTCAGCTGAATTTTGGCCGACATGCCATTCAAACGAAAAAGAGTGAGACGTGGCGGGCAACCGCCAACGGCGATCAAAGCGCAGCTGCTACAACTGGGATTTTACGGATCAATGATACCCGCAATCGGCAGAAAAAATGGCAAGTAAAGGTCAGACAATCCACCAATTGGGTCAATGGTACACGCACATTGCCAGCCGCCGAATTAAGGGTTCAGCTTGGCACTGTCAATTCAACCTTTACGGATGGTCGAGTGGTTTTACCTGATAATGCAACGATTGCCCTGCAGCAAAATGTCGAAAAAAATGTGGTGGCGTTGGAAAATGCGGCATCGACTGGTGGACTGACCGTTAATTTTTCCCAGTTCAATTTATTTGTACCTGAGAAAACACCTAAATTTCAAGGTCAGTATCGCGCCACAGTCGTGTGGACCGTTTCCGATACACCTTGAAAAGGAAGAGCAGAATGAAAAAGAATTCCCTTGTGCTGCTTCTGATTTTGATGATCGGCAGTTTCTGCAGTTTCGTTCCATCAGCAGTAGCCAATACGACGACCGGCAACATTGAGTTTTATGAAGGACCAACGGAAACAGCTAGCAGTGATTCAATTGATGAAGAAATTGAACCACCGCCCAGTCAAGAAACGGTCACTAACGTAGAAGAACCACTGCCGCAGCTTGCTGAAACCAATCACTTTTGGCTGCCCTTAATAGGTGGATTCTTCATTAGTCTGACATTGATCATTTGCATCAAAAAAAGGAGGATGGCAAAATGATTTCAAAGAAATCGGTAATAGGCGCATTGGGGGTATTGACCGCCCTTAGTATTGTGACCACGGTGCAAGCGGACGATACGACCGGTGTCGTAGAATATACCTCTGGTGGCATCGTGTTTGACCCGGATAAAGGCGGGAGTGATCCCAATACGCAGCTACCAACGAATTTAGATTTTGGTGCCCATGAGATCCAAACAGAAAATGCCGAAACGTGGGTGGCTACTACGGATGGGACTGGACTACCTGGCGATGGGTCCACGCTGCAAAGAGGGGCAGTTGCAGTCAGTGATAACCGAGGACAGGCGAACTCTTCTTGGGCAATTAAAGTACGGCAAGCAACCCAATTTACGGCAGGAGACAGTACGTTGGACGGTGCGGTATTAACGGTAGATACGGGTACATTGACCAACAACTTAAGTTCGCCGCCAACCGGAACCAGTGATATTGCCAATGGCGAGCTTGATTTTGCGGCGATCAACAATGAATATGCTTTCTTGACCGCCAATGCTGGTGAAGGGATCGGTGAAACGTCGATGCCTCTAGAACAATTTACCCTTTCGATCCCAGCCAATACGGAAAAACAATCGGCAACCTATCAAACGACCCTCGTTTGGACGATCAGCAGTGCTCCGACGACCCCATAGGTTAGTAGTCATTGCTTAACAGTTAGCAGAAAAAAAGCAGCTTGCCTAAGCGGCTGCTTTTTATGCTAGCTGATTTTTCTTTCCTATTTTGTGTAGAAAGGATCTGACAGGATGCATCAGAACAAACTTCGAGGCAAAGGATTTCAGTATTGGGTAGTAAGTATTCTAACGGTCTTATTTTTCATTGGTACTAGTAGTACGGGGGCAGCAGATTCACTTGATACCTTCGATGTTCAAATCAAATTGCCGGAGTCACAGCGGGACAAAGAGTTGATGTACTATGATTTGTTGCTGGAGCCCAAGGCAGAAGAAAAGCTAGCAGTCATGGTTTCCAATAAAAGCGAGCAACCAATCAATCTACAGCTATCGTTTAATCGAGCGGTCACGAACATGACTGGCGTCGTTGAGTACTCTGGGGCAAATGAGGAAGCAACGCCTTCTGCTCCGTACGCGATCGAAGAACTCGTTACTTTGAGTGATGAAACACTTTCATTAGCCCCTAATGAACAAAAAGAAATCACCTTGACAGTCCGGATGCCATCTAAATCATTTGATGGGATTTTGGCAGGGGGACTATACGTACAGCAAACCGGCAGTGAAGAATTTCAAGGGAATGTTCAAAACCTATTAGCAAGAGAAGTGGCGGTATTGCTCCGAAATAAAGAGTCAGACATCCCGCCAGCGGTCCGAATTGAAGAAGCCCATTTGGAAGAGATCAACCGCCGCAATGTCATCATCGTAGCGGTGGAAAATGCAGCAGCCGATTATCTCAGTAAAGCCACGCTTGCTTATGAAGTGTTCCATGAAGGAAAAGCAACAGCCATCAAAGGGGAAAAAGAAATCCAATTAGCGCCCAATGCATTAATGAATTACGCACTTCCGCTGGATGGAAAGGAACTGCTATCAGGAGAGTATGAAATAAAAGCGACCCTTAAAGCAGCCGATCAAGAATGGCAGGGAGAGCCGACCTTCCAAGTTGCAAGGCAAGAAGCGCAAGAAAGAAACGAGCAAGATGTCAGTATTGAAGAAACCGCTTCGCCGATCCTTCTCTATCTATCGATTGGTGGTGTTTTATGTTTGATCATCGCTTATCTGATTTGGCATAATCGAAAACTAAAACGAGCATTAAAAAAAACAGATGATAAAACCCCATGAGCACTTGTAAGAAATTCCTTATTAATATAGAAGGAAAAAAAGAAAACAATCAAAATTCACGGGATGCATGTAAATCAAAAGCATAATAAAAGCAGCAAACAGGCCATTTATTGTTCGAAATAAATGGTTTTTTGTCGTGTCCATGAAGATTCGATATGGTAAATTAAGTAGAAAATTTTTTTTGATTGCATCTTGCAGCAGCGAACGATCTCTTTTATTTTGATGGAAAATCTTCAGAGGAAACAGTTGATTACCCTTAACCGGACTGCCCAAAGAGAAGGGTAGCTTTTTTTTGCGAAAAAACGAAGAATAAATAACGATTAATATTTAATTTGAACGAAGGTTTTTTTTTTTGAAAATCATTAGAAAGGTTGGGCAGTAGTCGGTAAGTTTTGGAATTGTTAATTAGTTAAACTACTTAAAAAAACATAAGTTTTTATTGTTGTTTGCGCTTTCTGTCTTATAAATGTGTTAAGAAAGCAGTACGACGGGAACTCCTTTACTATAATAGGTTTAGACCAATTATAAAGTCTTTTCTTACTTTGTTTTTAATTTAAACTACCTTTTTTGCATAAACGTTTCGCTAATTCGTTTGAAAGTGCAAGCAGGCATTTTTAATTAAGAATACAATTAGAAATGATGTGAAAAGGAGAATTAAGATGTCTGCAAATTTGAGCAATTTCGCTGTTTATATAGTAGATGACAACTTTTTTAATGGAAATTTGATGAAAAAAATGATCACTGAAAGTCATGTTCCTTATTCTATGGTGGAGATCATTTCACCGGAAGAACTAGATTCTTTTCTTGAAGGGTATCTAACAGATGTGAACGATTTATTTTTATTTTCCATTGAAATGATGGGCTTTGATCGAAGTTTTCAATTAGCAGGGCGATTGAGGGAGCAGTGCAAAAAGTGTCAAATTGCTTTTTATGGTGCCTATGCGTCCAAAATCGAAATCAAGAAACTGAATCTTATCTGTCCTTTAGGAATCATCGATACAGAAGAAAAGGATGTGGCAATGCAGTTAAGAAATTTGTTAACAGAAGCAATTGAAGTGAAACGATCATTGCTGGGAAAAAAACACTTATTAAAAATTGTTAGTAAACGAGAGTTGATGATCGTTGATGCAGAAGCAATCAACTACATAACAACGATCAAAGGTGAGCGAAACCGAATCGTATTCCATCAAAAGAAATCAGTTGAGTGCATTGAAACTTCGTTAAAGGTCATCAAACAGCTAGATTTGCCTGAGTATTATAAAGTATTCAAATCGTACATTATTAATGCGCGACAAATCAAAATGATTGATCGAACAAACAATGTTCTTTGCTTTTTTAATGGGGAAGAATTAGAAGTTGGAAAAAAAATCCGTAAAGCAATCAGTTAAAACTACATATATTTAATGGAGGAAAAAAATGAAAAAGAGAAATAAACGAATTCGTCATGGCATTGTTGTTACCGCTTTAGGTCTGTCCCAAGTGATCACTCCGGTCATGGCGCTTGCGGAAACCACGGAACAGGAACAGACCATTCGTACTTTAGATAACTCAAATCATCTGCTGGAATCAACCAGCGGCGTTGCCAATGAAACAAACACAAGCGACGCGCAAACAACTGAGACTACTCAAACGGATCGTTCTTCAGAAGAAAGCGGCGAAGCAACCTCCAAGACGGATGCAGCAACAACGAGTCAAAGTGAAACGCCTGCTATAACTTCATCAACGCATACAGCAGATACTACAGATTCGACGCAAACAAGTTCTTCAGAAACTGAATCGAAAGAGGCAAAAGGAGCCGAAAAGAGTTCCCGTGTCAGCACCCGCATCAATGGACAAGAGCTTTTAGAAAAAGGCACATTACTGACGATTGCTGGTGAGGAGTTCAGTCAAACGGAAGAAACGCGGATTTTAAACAATAGTCCGGTGAAACTGAAATTAGACTTTGAAATCAATGACGAAGACTACTTAGCCGGCACCACTGCTGTTTTTGACCTGCCGGAAGGCCTTGGTTTTAGTGATATGCAAGGTACAAATGAAGCAATCAATGCTTCGTGGGCAGTAGATAGCGCCGCCCATCAATTAACGATCACCTTTAACCAATCCATTCATGATGCATCGTTTTCGATCGAGTTGACCAGTTATCTTTATTCAGAAGACAAGCCTCAGCTAACCATTGAGATGGGCGATCAAAACCAGACAAGCTACGCCATTGATTTGTATGAAGAAGTTGACCCGATTCAATATGTGTCAGAAAAAAATGTCTTTGGGATGCAAGGAATGGTTTACTACAATACTGATCGGACATTATCTGGAACGGAAACTCTTTCACTGCATTTGGTTGATACGCCGGGTGCGTCCTTCAAAAAGATTGAGACCCAACCGTTAAAAGTCTTCAGCTATGAAGTGGATATCAAAGGAAAGATCAAGCCAGAAACACAGACAGCATTAGTCGAAGGGATAGGCTATACGATCACCTCAAATAGTCTTTACAATACTGCTGTTGAAATCAAACAGATGGACAAACAAAAGGCTTATGGGGTTTCTTATCAATTCACCATGAGTTTGACCGAGCTGACGGATTATACGCCTTCTTTTTCAAAAGGGTATCCAACGACCGGATTTGGTTCGGTACAGCTAAAACAAACAACTGCCCAAAACAGAGGGTTTTCCTTTACCGCAGCAACCAGTAAAGATGAAAAAGAAGTCGATTCTAGGTATTATATGGGGGTTGCTTCTGCCAGTTTTATGAATGGCCTCTCTAAAGGAAACTACTATGTATCAATTCATCAAATGCCGACGGAGATGAAAGCAGGTCAACAAATCATTCTTTCGAGTCAAAACGGACAGCCGATCACGGCGAAACAGTTAACAGCAAGAGACGCCTTCTATCAAAATGTGACTTTTACGGATTATTTTTCTGTCGAAAATAATGGGGACAAACTGATTGTGACGGCCACAAAAGACAGCAATCTCACTCTTGGTTCCACGAACATAACCGTACCCTTTGATCAGAAAGATATCATCCTCAATGTCTCGACACCGTTAATTGCTAATAAAGAATTCAAAATCGTTGAAGACAACTACGTCGAACCAATCAGTGTTCTTAATCCCAATAACGCTGAAACTGCTTGGGGAAATTATGATCAAAATGGTGCCTATGCCAGTGACACTTCAGTCAATATCGAAGGCAGCACCTCACAACCGATCGAAAATTTACAAATGTTTATTGAACATCCCGAGTATCTTTCTTTAAGAAAGGTACCAAAAGTCGGCTTCTATTATACTTTAGGAACTGATTATACGATTGAAGAAGTAGCAGGCGGAACGATGGTCACCTTTACGTCGCCCATTACCTATTCTGTTCAATTTGATATTGGCTTCAATTATGTGCCAGACAGTTTAGCACCGACAAAATCAATTCCTAACGATACAATTCCAATCACGATTTCCGCGACAGGACTTGACACGGTTCATACCTCCGTCTATACCGGAAGAAAACTGTATTCTGAACGTACGCTTCAAAGTAGTAAAAACCAATTTTTAGTCAACGCTCGTCAAGATACCATCAGTGACTTGACTGTTGAGACCCATGTTCCGAAAAATACGGATGTTGTGTTTTCGATCATCGATGTTTCCAATGATCAAGTCAATGGCATTTATCCACAGTATTGGGATCGTGGCTATTATGATAATCAAGCCATGAAAGAAAGCGATCCGAATTATCCGACGATCACCCATGATGAGGCAACCAACTATTACACCTTTGACTTTGGGACGACGAATCGACGCTACATTATTTCCTATCAATACGCCAATGGTTGGCAGGAAATGAGTACGATTTCTATACCTGGTTATGCAAAAGAGCCGCTATCAAATAATCAGCAAGGCTCAACTACCGTTTCCGTTTCCAATACAGCGACGGATATTATTGGGATTACTCAAAATACCGTGAATAATACAAAAAACATGACGCAGGTCAAGGTCACAACAAAAAATATCGATGATGGCTCGAAAAAGGTAGCAAATCCAACGATCCTCCTTAAATCATTGGGAAATACCAATGGTGAAATCGATCTAGGATCAATCAATGTTTCGAATGTGCCAGATGACAGCTACGAGGTCAAAGAAGTTGACGGAGACGTACAGCTTGTCTTTTCAAACTATGTTTTAACGAAAAATATCGAAATCAGTTACAACGTACTTTCACAAAACGCCGGCCAAATCTCAGCTTCAGCAACGATCGTTTCTGATACGATCGATACCTTGTCGGAAGCCAAACGGACGGCTACTTCGACGGTGACTAACCTGCAATTTTCGGCAGGTGATTCAAACGGGATCATTTACAAAACTAATGCGTCACTTGATGTTTATAATACCGAAGAACCAACTCAAAAAATTGCAGGGGTTACATTGATGCTTTGGAATCAGTTGACTGGAGATGTTATTTCTGTCGTAACGGATGAGAAGGGAGAGTATCAATTAGCTGATATTTATACGGGGACCTATACGCTTTATGTTTCCTACGTCCCAGAAGGCTACGTTGTGCCCCAGGAGCTTCAGCTTGGTAAAGAAATCCAAGTGAATCGGACAGGCAACCAGTTCTCAGTAGGCATCACGCCAGAAGAAGATTTATCAACGATCGTCACGAAAGATAGTACAATCTATGTGGGAGACGAGTGGCATGCTGAAGACAACTTTGTTTCAGCGACAGACAAGCATGGCAATGCGTTGACCTTCTCGGAAATTACCGTCAACGGTGAGGTCGACACATCTAAAGTCGGCACTTATGAAGTCAAATACATGAATGGCAACGTGAGCGAGACAGCGACGATCACTGTGGTGGCCAACCAAGAAACGGTGGCAGCCAAAGACAGCACGTTATATGTGGGCGATGCATGGACAGCAGCTGATAATTTTCTAGCGGCAACGGATAAAGACGGTAACACAGTGGCAATCACAGAAGTGACCATCACCGGTGAAGTTGACACGGATACACCTGGAGAATACCAAGTAATCTATCGTAACGGCAAAGCCGAAGCAACAGCTACGATCACGGTCTTAGCAGACCAAACTTCGGTTAAAGCCAAAGACAGCACCTTATACATCGGGGACGACTGGCTTGCGGTTGATAACTTTGTTTCGGCAACGGACAAAACAGGAGCGAACGTTCCATTTTCAAATGTGACAGTTAGTGGAGCCGTGGATACTTCCAAAGAAGGCCAATATTTAGTGGTTTATCAAAATGGCAATCAAAAAGCAGTCGCCACGATCACCGTGGTTGCCAATCAAGAAACAGTCGTTGCCAAGGATAGTACACTTTATGTTGGAGATGCGTGGGAGCTTGCGGATAATTTTGTTTCAGCAACGGATAAGAAGGGACAACCGTTAAGCTTGGCAGAAGTCACCACCAGTGGTGACGTGGATACGAAAGTACCAGGAGAATACCAAGTAATCTATCGCAATGGCAAAGCCGAAGCAACTGCCACGATTACCGTGTTAGCGGATCAAACGAGCGTTCAAGCTAAAGACAGTACTTTATATGTCGGTGATGACTGGGAAGCCGCCGACAACTTTGTTTCGGCAACGGATAAAGCAGGAGCAAACCTACCATTTTCAGCAGTGACCGTTAGTGGATTAGTTGATACGAGCAAAGAAGGTCAGTACAAAGTTACTTATAGCAATGGTAAAACAGAAGCTATTGCTACGATCACGGTTGTTGCGAACCAAGAAACGGTGGCAGCTAAAGATAGTACGTTGTATGTAGGTGACTCATGGGAAGCCGCGGATAATTTTCTTTCCGCAACAGACAAAGACGGCAAGGCATTGCCGCTAACAGAAGTAACCGTTGATGGCACAGTTGACACCTCTAAAGCAGGCAGATATGAAGTGGTTTATCGCAATGGCAAAGCCGAAGCGACTGCCACGATCACCGTGTTAGCTGATCAAACGAGTGTCAAAGCCAAAGGCAGTACCCTATACGTCGGCGATGACTGGCAAGCTGCCGACAACTTTGTCTCAGCCACAGACAAAACGGGAGCAAACCTACCATTTTCAGGAGTAACCGTTAGTGGCTCAGTCGATACCTCCAAAGCAGGCGAGTACCCAGTGGTTTACCAAAATGGTCATGTCAAAGCAACGGCGACGATTACAGTCGTTGCGAACCAAGAAACCGTAGTCGCTAAGGACAGTACGATTTATGTGGATGATAACTGGCAAGCTGCCGACAACTTCGTGTCAGCCAAAGACAAGGACGGTAATGAGCTAAAACTTGCAGATATCACAACAGTAGGTACAGTCGATAGCGCCACACCAGGGAAATATGAAGTGATTTATCGCAACGGCAAAGCCGAAGCGACTGCCACGATTACCGTGTTGGCAGATCAAACGAGTGTCAAAGCCAAAGACAGTACCCTGTATGTCGGCGATGACTGGCAAGCTGCCGACAACTTTGTCTCAGCCACAGACAAAACGGGAGTAACGGTTGAACTATCAGGAGTAATGGTTACTGGTACCGTCGATACCAATCAAGAAGGCACATACGAAGTCACTTATACGAATGGAAAAGTCAGCGACATAGCGACAATCACTGTGGTTGCTCACGAAGAAACGGTCGTAGCAAAAGATAGTACAATCTATGAAGGAGAGAAGTGGCAAGCCGTCGATAATTTTGTCTCGGCAACAGATAAAAGCGGACAAGCAGTCGATTATGATCAAGTATTGATTAGCGGTACAGTCAATACTGATGTGCCTGGAAAATACCAAGTCATCTATCGCAATGGCAAAGCCGAAGCCACTGCCACAATTACCGTGTTGGCAGACCAGACCTCTGTGACTGTGAAAGATAGCATGATTTATGTTGGTGACAACTGGACAGCTGCCGACAATTTTGTCTCCGCTACAGATCGTGATGGTAAGACACTTACGTTGGAGCAACTGTTGGTGGACGGTTCGGTTGATACCAAAAAAACCGGAACCTATCAAGTCACCTATTCAATCGTAACCGATGAAGCAGCAACCCCTAACTTTTTCGCACGCTTATTTGGTACTGACTCACAAGAAGCAGTCACCGCCACAGCGACGATCAAAGTCATTGAAAAAGCAGAAGAACCAGAGGAAAATGATAAGCAGCCAGAGAAAGATGATTCTAATAAAGGGCAAGAAAAACCAACGGATGCAGGACAGCCTGGTAAACAAAGCAAAGCGACCGCAAAGGACAAACGGGTGTTACCAAAGACTGGTACAGCCATCACTCAAGGCTATTCCATTGTAGGAGCGAGCCTTGTGGCACTAGCGGGGATCGTCTTCTTTCGTAAGAAACACACGAACAAAAGCAGAAAAACGAAATAAGTCTCAATGACTCTAGCAGCGGATATCGTGAAGGATATCCGCTGTTTTTGTTTTTTTTTTAAAAACCTGCTGTATTGCGGTTTTCTTGTCCGATAAGCAGCCGTATAAAGAAGATATAAAGATGCTAGCAGAAGATTTACACTATTTTTATTTCTTTTTGCGTATGCTTACGTCATGAAGGAGTGAAGAATATGAATCTTGTTTTAGGAATAATCGGAGTGATCGTAATGATCTATCTCTTTTGGTACTTGTTTGAGGGGGGAGAACGATGAGTAGCTATTTTGTGCAAGGCTTTTTATTTTTACTGATCTTACTAGCAGCAGCGGTTCCTTTGGGCTGGTATATCAAAGAAATCATGCAAGGAAAAACACCGCGGTTTGTCCGCTTTATTCAACCCATTGAACGGTTGACCTATCGAGTGATTGGTTCGGTCAGCAAAAAAGAAATGACCGCCAAAACCTATCTATTTTCCGTCTTGGCCGTCAGCGTCTTTTCCATCATCGGATTGACCGGATTATTGATGGTCCAGCACTGGTTACCGCAAGGGGCGGCCGTTGAGAATTTGTCCTTTGACTTAGCATTGAACACAGCCGTCAGTTTTGTAACGAACACGAACTGGCAAGCTTACGCTGGGGAAGAAGCACTGACCAATCTTTCCCAAGCATTAGGATTAACGGTGCAAAATTTCTTATCTGCGGCAGTAGGACTAGCCGTACTTTGTGCCTTGATTCGTGGGCTGCAGCAAAAACAAAAACGAACGGTAGGAAATTTTTGGCAAGACATCACCCGTTCCTTGCTCTATATCCTTTTACCACTCTCATTGATTTTAGCGATCTTGCTCCTGTCTCAAGGCGTCGTTCAAACGTTGAGCAGCGGCGTGGAAGTCAATGGATTTGAAGGGAAATCCTTTTGGATGGCGCTCGGGCCGGTAGCGAGTCAAATCGCCATCAAGCAATTAGGGACCAACGGCGGCGGTTTTTTTGGCGCCAACGCCGCCCATCCATTTGAAAACCCAACGATGTTCAGTAATTTTTTAGAAAACTTAGCGATCTTGTTGCTGCCAGCTGCTGTGATTTTTGCCTTTGGCTTTTGGATCAAAGAGTGGAAACAAGGACGTACGATCTTGATCACCGCAACCGTCTTTTTGATCCTGGCCTTTATTGGCGTAGTGATCAGTGAAGCTTATGGGCCGCAATTCAGTCAAGTGCTTGGGAATGCCAACCTAGAAGGCAAAGAAGTACGTTTCGGTATCGGTTGGTCGAGTCTCTGGGCAGTGAGTACCACCGCCGCTTCCAGTGGATCAGTCAATGCCATGCTGGATAGTTTCACACCACTCGGGGGTGCGATCCCAATGTTCTTGATGCAGCTGGGGGAAATCATCTTTGGCGGTGTCGGTAGCGGACTTTATGGCATGATCGCTTTTCTATTATTGACGGTCTTTATCGCTGGTTTACTCGTGGGACGAACACCAGAATATATCGGCAAAAAAATCGAAGCCTTTGACATTAAAATGACGAGTATCGTTATTTTGACGCCATTGCTACTGACGCTTTTCGGGGCTATGTTGATGACCTTGCATCCTGACATCATGAGCTGGCTAACCAACCAAGGCGCCCATGGCTTTAGCGAACTGTTGTATGCAGCAACTTCCTTCAGCAACAACAACGGGAGTGCCTTTGGCGGCTTGACCGCAGATACTGTTTTCCTGAATAGTTTGGGTAGTATCTTGATGTTCGTTTCACGTTTCGTTCCCATCGCAGCCATCTTGTATCTGGCAGAAAACATGGGTGCCAAAAAGAAAACCGTTCGTAATGAAGGAACCTTGTCAACCACGAGTCCAGTCTTTGTCACGATGCTAATCATTGTGATCATCGTGATCGGTGCACTGAGCTTTTTACCAGCGATGGCTTTAGGACCAATCGCAGACTTTTTTACAACGAAATAGGAGAGAGAAAAAATGAAAAAAATCTATCAATGGGCGATCGGCGAATCCTTTAAGAAATTGGACCCTCGCCAACAAATCAAAAACCCCGTGATGTTTGTGGTTTACCTAGGGGCGATCTTGACAACGATTTTATGTTTTCAAGAACAAACGGTCCCGTTGTGGTTTAGCATCAGTGTGACCGTCTTCTTATGGTTGACTATATTGTTTGCCAATTTTGCCGAAGCAGTAGCAGAAGGGCGCGGCAAAGCACAAGCGGATAGTTTGAAGCAAGCCAAAAAAGACATCATGACCTACAAAGTCATGTCCTTGGAAGATGTCGCCAAAGAGGCTTTTATCGAAGTCCGTTCCTCCGATTTGAAAAAAGGCGACTTGGTTTATGTTCCTTCTGGCGAACAAATTCCTGCCGATGGGGATGTCGTGGAAGGTGCTGCTTCGGTGGACGAAAGTGCCATCACAGGAGAATCAGCACCTGTCATTCGTGAATCTGGTGGCGACCGTAGTGCAGTCACGGGAGGAACCTTAGTCGTTTCCGATTACTTGGTCATTAAAGTGACCGCTGAAAATGGTCATTCTTTTTTGGATAAGATGATTGCGATGGTGGAAGGGACACAGCGGAAAAAAACACCCAATGAGATTGGCTTGCAGCTGTTCTTAGTGACACTGACCATCATCTTCTTGGCTGTTTCCATCACATTGATTCCCTTTACTGATTTTAGCAGTCAGTTATCTGGTCGGGGAACGGCGATTTCCAGTGTGATCGTGATCGCTTTACTGATTTGTCTCACACCAACCACGATCGGCGCCTTGATTTCCTCGATTGGGATCGCTGGAATGAGCCGTTTGACCAAAGAAAACGTCATCGCCATGAGTGGACGCGCGATTGAAGCTGCAGGAGATGTGGATGTTTTGCTGCTGGATAAAACAGGAACCATTACTCTGGGAAACCGCCGCGCCAGCGAGTTCTTACCGGTACCGGGGGTCACCGCCAAAGAGTTAGCAGATGCAGCGCAGTTGGCATCTTTTGCCGATGAAACGGCAGAAGGACGCAGTATCGTAATTTTAGCCAAAGAAGCCTTCAATATTCGTGAACGGGTATTTCAGCAAGCCGATGTCCATTGGATCGATTTTAGTGCCAAAACCCGGATGTCTGGAATCGACTATCGTGGTGATGAGATCCGTAAAGGAGCTGCTGATACGATCAAGCAATACGTGACGGCAAAAGGGCAGACCTATCCCACTGCATGTGACGAGATCGTAGAAAAAGTCGCTAAAGCTGGTGGGACCCCATTGGTCGTAGTGAAAAATGGCCAGGTACTCGGGGTCGTTTATTTAAAAGACATCGTGAAAAACGGCGTCAAAGAAAAATTTGCCGACATGCGAAAAATGGGCATCAAGACGATCATGATCACCGGAGACAACCCTTTGACGGCAGCTGCTATTGCTGCGGAAGCGGGCGTCGATGATTTCTTAGCTGAAGCAACACCAGAAAACAAAATGAACCTGATTCGCGAATATCAGGAAAAAGGGCATTTGGTGGCGATGACGGGGGATGGAACCAACGATGCACCCGCACTCGCCCAAGCCGATGTGGCAATGGCGATGAACACCGGTACGCAAGCAGCCAAAGAAGCGGGCAATATGATCGACCTTGATTCCAGCCCAACCAAATTACTGCAAGTAGTCCAAATTGGTAAACAGCTGCTGATGACCCGTGGGGCATTGACGACCTTTAGTATCGCGAATGATATCGCCAAATATTTCGCAGTGATCCCTGTTCTGTTTTATGCGATTTATCCAGAACTCGCAGCGCTGAACATCATGAATCTTGGTAGTCCCTTAACGGCGATTTTGTCCGCAGTCATCTACAATGCAGTCGTGATCATCGCCTTGATCCCTCTGGCATTAAAAGGGGTCAAGTACCAAGAAAAACCAGCCAGCCAAATGTTGCGGCACAATCTTGTCGTCTACGGACTAGGCGGCATCATCGCACCATTCATTTGCATCAAGCTAGTAGATTTGCTTTTATCAGCGGTTCTATTATAAGAGAAATCCATCAGAGTCAAGGAGTCATTTAGGAGGAAAACATGATGAAGAATACCCTCTTTGCCAGTATCAAATTTTTACTTTTTAGTACCGTGCTATTTGGCGGTCTCTATACATTGTTGGTCACCGGTGTCGGACAAGTCTTTTTTGCCCATCAAGCCAATGGCAGTCAAATCGTGGAAGGTGGAGAGGTCAAAGGGTCTGAGCTGCTTGCGCAACCCTTTGACCAAGCAGGTTACTTCCAAGGCCGTGATCAAACTGTTTCACAATTGTCGCCCTATGATCCGACCCAAAAAAAGACTGTAGCTGAGCGGACAGCGGCGTTGATGGCAGAAAACCCAACCCAAACCAGTGTGCCGATCGATCTCGTGACCGCTTCGGGTAGTGGCGTTGATCCTGACATCAGTGTCGAAGCGGCACTTTTTCAACTGCCGCGGATCGCTGACACAAGAGGCATCGATGAACAAACAATTCATGATATAATAAACAGAAATAAAGTAGCTGATCTGTTCTCCACGAGAGAATATGTCAATATCATGACCTTGAATCAGCAGCTCGATCAATTACCCGAAGAATAGGGGGAAGCATCTATGAGTGAAAACAACCAGCAGACGATCCCAGAAGAGATGCTGCTGCAAGCCGGCTTTGGACCTAAACGTGGCAAACTACGGGTGTTTTTCGGTTTTGCTGCCGGTGTCGGAAAAACCTATACGATGTTAACCGAAGCCCATGAGTGTTTGCTCATGGGCAAAAATGTGGTGATCGGCTATATCGAACCCCACAAACGTCCTGATACCAATCGATTGCTTGAAGGGTTACCACAAGTACCATTAAAGCAATACCAGCACAAGCAATTGACCCTATATGAGCCGGATATCGATCGACTGATCCAACTAAAACCAGATATCGTCTTGATCGATGAGTTAGCACATACCAATCCCATTGGTGCGCGAAACAAAAAACGTTACCAAGATGTTGATGAACTATTGCATGCAGGAATCACCGTCTACACGACCATCAATGTCCAGCATATCGAAAGTCTGAATGACATCGTGGAAAAGGTCACGGAAGTGGAAGTCAGAGAAACTGTACCCGACACCTTTTTCCAGCACGCCAGCTTACGAGTGGTGGACGTTGAACCAGACGAACTGATTGATCGGTTGGAACAAGGCAAAATCTATGCCGATGAGAATGCCAAGCGGGCACTAAAAAACTTTTTTACGCCAGAAAAACTTGATCATTTACGTGGATTAGCGATCCAAAAAGCTTCCAATCATATCAATCAAATGAACGGCGGTCGAAAACGAGTCCAAAGCAAGCTTTTGACGATTATTGATGATCGCTTGCCGAAAATGGCAGAGAAATGCATTCGTTGGACCGCCCGCTTAGCCCAAGGAGTGGGGGCGGAATGGACGGTGATTCAAGTTCGATCGTTAGATGATACACCTACCGAGGTGCCATTGGCAGAGCGTTTGGGAGCAGAAGTCATCAACATCGAAGCGGATGACAGTTTTGAGACCATCGTAGAGTATGCCAAAATGACGGGTGCCAGTGACATTATCATGGGGAAACAGGTTTCTCAGAAGTGGTTCCAAAAATTGTTTGTCGAGGATTTGGAAGACCGCTTGATTCGGCGCCTTGATGATATTGAGATCCATTTGATTCCTTTTAAAGAAAAAATGCAGCGACCACGGCTGACGTTTTCGCAATTATTTGAAGGCGGTGGTCGAGATTTCACCTTGACCTTTGGGCTGATCATGCTCGCTACCATAGTGACAGAAGGCATGCAGTACTTACATTTCGGCGATCAGAATTTGATGCTGGTTTATATCTTTTTTGTTCTCTTAGTGGCACGTTACACGAGTGGCTATCTTTGGAGTGCCATGGCATCGATCATTAGTGTCCTTTCTTACAATTGGTTCTTTGTCGAACCCTTGTATTCCTTGACGGTCTATAAAGCAGGCTATCCAATCACATTAGTGATCATGCTGATCGTTGCCTTAATGATCAGTAATTTGATGGTTCGATTGAAGACCCAGGCAGAAAATGCCAAGGAAAAAGAGCATCAAATGGAGATATTGTATGAGTTGAACAAACAATACATGGAAACGCGGAATGAGCAAGACATTTATGAAAGTACGACCACCTATTTGGCACGCTTACTCCAACGAGAAGTGGCATTATATGACAGGGAAGGGCACTTGAGAAGTCTGCATTCTTCAAGAGAAACATTGTCTCAACTGACTGGCAAGGATGAGAAAGCCGTCGCTTTTTGGGTCGTGAAAAATCAAAAAGAAGCCGGTCGCGGCACAGATACTCTGATTGGTGCCAATGGATTTTACTTGCCGATCGTTTTAAACGGCAAACCACTAGGCGCCCTTGGGGTAGAACGCAACGAGGAGCATCAGTTGGCCAATAGTCAATTGAATTACTTACGTTTAGTGATCACCCAAATCGCTACCGTGTTGGAGCAAGTCTCTCTGGCGAGTGAGAAAGAACAGATCCAATTGGAAAACGAACGGGAAAAAGTCCGTAGCAATCTACTGCGTGCGGTTTCTCATGACTTGCGGACGCCACTGACGACGATTTCTGGCATTGCCGAAACATTGAGCGAAACCGAAGGCGCGATCAAAAAGGAAACGAAACAAAAGCTGCTAGGAGATATCCAAAGTGAATCCCAGTGGTTGATCCGCATGGTCGAAAACTTACTGTCGGTGACCCGCATCAATTTGACTAACATGGCGGTCAAGCGCAGTGAAGAACCAATCGAAGAAATTATCGAAGCGGTTTTAACGCACCTAAAAAAAGTCTATCCGCACCAAAAAATCATCGTGAAGATGCCCGATCAGCTGATTTTTGTCCAAGTCGATCCAATCTTGATCGAACAAGCCTTGTTTAATTTGATTGAAAATGGCGTACGCCATGGAACCGCCGATACACCGATTTTCTTGCGAGTTTTTCAGGAGCAAGAAGTGGTCATTGAAATCGAGAACCAAGGGGAGATCCCCCTAGGGCAATACCAAAAGATCCAAGCGAATTTGACTAATGACACCGAAGTGCCGGTGGATTCCAAAAATGGACTAGGCATCGGACTGAGTATCGTTAAAACCATCATCCATGCCCATGAAGGCAAATTGGCGATCGAAACGAAAGCCGGCAGTACCATCTTTCGTATTTATTTAAAGCAGTAAGGAGGAAGAACATGCAGCGACATTTTTTATTGATTGAAGATGATTCGAATATCGTTGATTTTATGGAGGTCGTCTTGCAAAGAGAACACTACAACTTTACGTCAGTTGGTACGGGCATGGAGGCATTGATGCTCTTGCAGGAAGAAACTATCGACTTCATCTTACTGGATCTGGGCTTACCGGACATTGATGGCATGGAGCTGTTAAAAATCATTCGTAAGCGCATGAACACACCGATCATCGTGATCTCTGCCCGCAAAGATGAACAAGACAAAGTGCAAGCGTTAGACCTCGGTGCCGATGATTATGTAACAAAGCCCTTCAGTACCAATGAATTATTTGCCCGTATCCGCACGGCATTGCGGCACAAGGAGTCAGCTGCCTTTAGCAGCAGCCCGATTCTCGTAAACAAGGAGTTAACGATCGATTTTGAGAAGAAAATCCTGTACAAGAATCAAAATGAGATCCATTTGACCAAAAACGAATACCGTATCATGGCAGTAATGTTCAAGAATTTAGGCAAAGTCGTCACTTACGATACGCTGACCAGTGAAGTCTGGGGACCTTTTGCAGCGGATGCACAAACCTTACGAGTCAATATCTCAAACATTCGCAAAAAAATCGAAACCAATACGCTGCAGCCAGAGTATTTGATCACTGAAATCGGCGTCGGGTATCGCTTGCGGGAGTATCCAGCAGAATCTTCTGTATAAGTTCGATTCAATCCTAAACAGCCTCCTCCTAAAATTTAGGAGGAGGCTGTTTACTTTCATTGCATCAATGACCATAGTATCCACTGCTTTATACCATTTGACAGTGCCAATCCAAGGGAAGATGGGACTGCACGAAGGGGAAAATAATCAATCATGTTGCTCATTCAAATTTTGTATATTTGTCCTATATGTATTGCTGGGAAATATGTTGTTTGATCAGTTATACTTTTTTTATTAAACAGTTTCCAAAGGGTTCGTTAACTAACAGGTAGAAAAAAATAGGAAAAAGAGCAGCATCAACGATGCCACTCCATGGTGTTTTCGATTTCATTGGTATCAGAATCCAGTTGTTCAGAAACGATGGTAAAGCCGTTTTTGAGATAAAACGCAATAGCAGCTGTATTTTTTTGGTAGACATTCAGAGTCAGCTTCTCGTGTTCTGCTTGTGCTTTTTGTAAAAGCTGCTTGCCAATGCCGTGGGCACGATAGTCTTTCAAAACGAAAATACCAGCGATATAATCACCCAACATCCCGATGAAGCCGACGGGCTGATCATCCACCGAATAGGTGTAAATAAGGGCATCAGAGAAGGCTTTTTTCACAAAATCATAGTTATCTTGCCAATGGGCAGCCGAAATAAAGTCATGGGCATCCAAATTACTTTGCAGCCAAATCTGGGCGATGGTTTCTAATTCAGAATCAGTAAATTGGGTCACTTGTTGTATCATGAGAACCTCCGTTTTTATTCAGTATAGCATAGGTCCAGTACTGATTGCTGCGAATCGCGGCACTTTCGTAGACAATCGGTCAGGAGACGAACCGCTTGATAAGTAACGAAGGTTAAATGACGAAGAAAAGCAATCTTTTTCGTTGAAATATTCTAACAATTTTGTTTCAGCTAGATGTCAATTTCTTGCAGCCAGATGTTATTTGTGTGAAAACAGCCCCAAGAATGAAATCTTTCGGTATGCTAGAGAAAGCGATAAGACACATCTAGTTAAGGAGAAAAAATGAAAAAGACACTTTTGGTTGCAAGTTCACTTGTTTTGCTGACGCTGCCTGTCGTGACGGTATCCGCAGACAGCTTTGATCAGAAGATCCAGCAGCAAAATGAAAAAATCAGTGACATAAAAAATGAATCTACCTCATTAGAATCACTGAAACGATCCACAGAGGCAGAGATTCAATCGATTGAAGGAGAAATCCAAGCAATCCTACAAAAGAAAACGACGACGGAAGAAGAAGTCAATGCCTTGGCACAAGAGATCCAAGTCCTTGAAGAAAAAATCATCAAGCGCACAGAGGTACTGGCGAATCAAGCGCGTGACATTCAAACGTCGGAACCTTCCAATCGGTTGTTCCAAAAAATCGTTGATGCTGAATCCATCGGAGAAGCCATTCAACGGGCGATTGCTTCAGTAACGATCATGAATGCCAGCAATAGCATCGTCGAACAACAGCAAGAAGATATCGCAATGAGCCAGAAATTGGAAAAAGAGTTGCAGGAACAATTGGTTGCGATCGAAGAGCAGTCAAGCGCATTGCAAGGAAAACAAGCGGAATTAGCTGATGTCAAATTGAATCAAGAAGTTGAACTAGCGGACCTTGCCTTGGCATTGAACACCGAAGAAGAGAAAAAAGACCGATTGGAAGCGGATCAAGCAGAAGCAAAACGGCAACGAGAAGCAGCGTTGAAGCAACTGGCTGAGCAAGAAGCACAAGAAGCAAAAGCGCGCAAAGAAGCAGAAGAAGCAGCAAAACGCCAGCAAGCAGCAGAAGCCGAGTCAGCTAAAACTGCTGAAAATCCTGCCGTTCAACAAGCAGCAGTGGCAGCAGCACAGCCGAAGACGGAAGCAGCAGTGGCGCCAGAAACATCGGTGGCTCCAGAAAAAACTGCAGCTACTCCTGCACCTGTGCAGCAAGCAACTGAGCCAAAAGAACAAGCAAGCACAGGTGGATGGCAAATGCCAGTCGATTCGGTTCATATTTCGAGTCGTTTTGGGTATCGAACAGATCCAACAGGGGCATCAGGAAATCAACATAATGGCATCGACTTTACCGGGGGGACAGGAACACCGATCTATGCGATTCAAGCAGGCGAAGTTGTCGAAGCGGGCTATGGTCCGTCAACTGGTAACTATGTGATCATCAAACATGCCAATGGCATTTACAGCTACTACATGCACTTTAGTACACTGCCAGCTGTCTCGGTCGGACAAAGCGTCTCAGCTAGACAATATGTAGGCGGTATGGGAACGACTGGAAATTCAACTGGCGTCCATCTACATTTAGGGATGTCAACAAGCTTATGGTCAGGATTCTTTGATCCGGCACCAGAATTGGGCTTATAATAGTCAGAAAATCCGCAGAAGCGAACAGGCTTCTGCGGATTTTTTGGTTGCTATTCTTTTACGAAGTCTCAATTGGCTCAGCGCCAAAAGCGGGTCATCTCCGCTTTGTCTTTCAGGTTGAAAGCGATCATGTCTTCAATCAATGCTTGATCGATCGGCTCAGTCCACTTGATGCGAAAAATGTTATCCGTATGGCTGTAGCCAGCTTTTTCAATGGCATCGGTAAACTGTTCAAGACACTTGGTTTCTGGAGAGACAGAAAAGTGCGGTTTTGAAACGCTGAAACCGATAATAAAGGTTTCATGGGCGGTGAACATCGGCTGATTCCATTTAATGACTGGAACGAGGTCAGGAAATTTCTTGGTAATAGCGGCAAATAAGGCACGGAGTTTTTCTTGTTTTACTGGATCTTCAATGCTGGTTAAGTAAGTTTCTAATACATCCATTGGGAGATCTCCTTTCGTTTTAAGGAACGAGTACAGGCAATGTCGATTAATAAAAATAACGCATGTTTGAAATCAACTATTTTGTTACTTGGAGTGTACTGTAAAGTTAGTAAGTTGACAAACCTGTTGCCTTGCATGGGGGATAAAGCCTTCAGAAACAAACATTTTTTGCAAAAAGTAACGCTAAAAACAACTTTTTTTCTGCTCGAACAAAAGCCAAACATCAGGAACATTCCAGTATTATCCTGCACGGTTCCTTGAGATCAGCTTAACTTTTCAGAAATAACAAATGAAAAAGCAGATTATTTTCAGAGGAAACTTTCAAAAAGAAATCGGTTGCATTCAACAAGAATTCTGCTAGAATATAACTTGTTCGAACAAGTTGTTGAGCGAAAGCAAAAAGAAAGGAGGAGGACTTGTGACCAAAAGGAAACCGGTAACCCAAGCAGCCAAGAAAGAATATGCAAACAAAAGTATGCGGTTTAATCGTTTTTTACTTTTTCGTTATATGACTGCGATCTTTTTCTTTGTCAATCTTTATTGGACCCTATTGAGTCTGTCTCAATGGACATGGGCTGGTTTGATTCCCATTGCCTTATTGATCGTTGATGGACTTATACTTATTGAACAAACTCAAAAATATTGGCAGCAATCGAATCGTTTACTGGTGACAAAAATCGGATATTGGCTCCAATTCGGTGTCAATCTGATTGCAATTCTATTTATTTTGATCGGACAGCAAGCAACATTGATTCCTTTTATGAATCAATCGGGTAGAGGCATCTTACTTGCCTTGTTTACTGTCGGCATGATCGCGTGCCTGTTCATCCAGCGTAAAGCGTGGTTGATCGAGCATGACCGCGACAAATATTTCACGTATTTGACTACATTTGAAACTCAAGGAGGAACAGTCAATGGATTCAGAAAATAACAAAATGTTTGCCTTCTTGGACCGCTACTTAATGGGTCCAATGGGGAAAATCTCACAATTACGGATCGTTCGTGGGGTCATGGCAGCCGGGATGGCGTCGATTCCTTTCACTATTGTAGGATCTATGTTCTTGATCATCAGCGTTTTACCCCAAAGTTTTCCTGTATTAGAGGGCATTTGGAGCACATCATTTGATAAAGTAGTTAATCTATATATGCTGGGTAATACTGCAACAATGGGGATTTTAGCACTATATTTTTGTATTGTCTTTGGATATGAGTATACTAAGATTCAAGCACAAGAAGAAAAACTTGTTTTAAGTCCAGTCAATGGGGCATTGCTTTCAATGATGGCGTTCTTTATGTGCTTACCGCAACTAGTGTTTGAAGGCGGAGTAGCCACGC
Organism: Enterococcus sp. AZ188; assembly: GCF_050544075.1. Taxonomy (NCBI): domain Bacteria; kingdom Bacillati; phylum Bacillota; class Bacilli; order Lactobacillales; family Enterococcaceae; genus Enterococcus; species Enterococcus sp. AZ188. Next base: position 2,258,399 of record NZ_CP172943.1, on the reverse strand, counting down.
TAGTAGAAGTGATTTCTGACGATCAAAAAATCATTAATGGTTGGGAAATCGGAGGAGGCGTTACTCGTTTAGGAACAACTGGGATCTTTACAGCGATCATCATGGCGATCATTGCGGTAAAAATCTACGCGTTTTGTGTGAAGCGCAATATTGTCATCAAAATGCCTGATACAGTGCCTACAGGTGTTTCTTCCTCATTTACTGCTTTGATTCCTACAGCGCTAATCGCACTTACTGTAATCGTCATCAATGGTGTATTAGTCGCAATGGGCACAGATATTTTCAAAGTCATTGCGATTCCTTTTAGTTTCGTGACGCAATTGACCAGTACTTGGGTCGGACTACTTGTTATCTACTTCTTCATGCATGCGCTCTGGATCGTGGGTATTCATGGGGCAACGATCGTGACCTCATTCTTGACGCCAATCGTATTGTCGAATATGGTGGAAAACCAAAATGGTGCCAACATTGCCTTTGCGGGTGAGTTTAACAATAGTTTCGTAACGATCGGTGGTTCAGGAGCGACGTTAGGAATGGTGATTTTCATCGCCTTCTTTGCAAAATCAGCGCAGTTAAGTGCTTTAGGAAAAGCAGCGATCGTGCCATCCTTCTTCAATATCAATGAACCGATTTTGTTCGGGATGCCAGTGGTATACAACCCGTACACAGCGATCCCATTCTTCTTAGCACCGATGGTTTCAATGTCCGTTGCTTATTTTGGCATCAACTTAGGCTTTGTTAACCCACCGATTGCCCAAGTAGCGTGGCCGACCCCAATTGGCTTATCCGGCTTTATTGGTTCAGGTGGTGACTGGCGTGCCTTTGTCTTAGCAATCATCTGTGCAGTCGTTGCTTTCTTGATTTGGTTCCCATTCATCAAAATGTATGATGGCAAATTATACAAGGACGAACAAGCAAACGCAACGAAGGCATAATCAATCCGTTTTTTTGATAAGCCGGCTATGAAAAATAGCTGGCTTTTTTTACGCCAAAGATCATAATAGTAGTAGAGAATCCGAAGGAAAGGAGTAGGCAGATGACGAAACTCAGTATTGAAGACTTAGCAGCAGAATTGATCAGAAAGATCGAAGCCGGTGATATTGGAAATGAGCAGGGGAAGATGCCTAGTGAACGAGAGCTTTTGGCAATTTATCCAGTTTCTCGTTATACGTTACGCCAAGCCCTCAATAAGTTGAGCAAGATGGGCTGGATCTACCAGATGCAAGGCCGCGGCTCTTATATTCGTTTTCATAACAACCAAAAACCGACCATTGAACAAGGTGATCTTGGCTTCAATGAAGACTTGACACGGGGCGAGAAAAACATTCGAACGGTCAAAGCCTCAAAGCGACTGGTCAAAGTATCAGAGGCGTTGTTTCTCCCAAGTCAAAAACAATTTGCGAAAGATCAGCACTTTATCGAAGTCCAACGGTTTCGCACGCTAGATGACAAACCGTATTTGATTGAGCGTTCCTATTATATACCTGAAATCGTAGGGGAGATCTCCGAAACAATGATGGAGGGGTCAATGTTCCAAGCTTTGGCAGAAGAAAAACAACTGACAGTTGCCTTCATCGACAAGTTCATCCAAAGCAAACCGCTATCACAGGAACAAGCTGCGTTTTTTCATCTAGAAGAAGGCATGCCCGCACTGATCGTACGAGACGACAGCTATCTGAGAAATGGGGAGCTATTAGCCTTTTCGATGATCCATTATGATTATCGGATGGCGACATTATACATGCATAAAAAGTTATTCGTTTAAAGCAAACTGATTTTCAAGAAACGGTTCTTTCTTTTTTTGAAGGCAAGAGAAAAGCAGCCCATCAGGGAGAAAAAAGACTTACAGTTGCTGAGCAGCGGACTGGAACCGGCTTTCAAACTGAGAGAAAAAGGATCGCTTCCAATGGATGAAAGATGACTGAGCAGTAAAACTATATAATAGGTAAAGAATCGATCAGCGACCTTGGCTTATAAGGTCGCTGTTTTTTTTTGAGGGGATTGATCGGCGGTTAGGAAGGCGTGATTGTTGATTTAAGATAAAGATCGTTTAAAGAAGACTATTCGTTTCCTTAATACGAGGATATTTTGCTCATTTTTTAACAATATCATGTGGATAACCGACTTGCTCTGACAAATATTTCATCAAGTAAAGAAATATCTGATTTTTCAATCTGTTTTTGCTTTGATACTATCAAATAGACAACAGATGTTTTGCGAACGGAAGCCGTCTTTTCGTTTAATGGCTATTTTATTGAGAAACAGGCCGATTCACTGACTTGATTTCTATCCTCCAAAATAAATGGAGGTCGTGGAAATCATGGGGTGTGGTGGTTTTGCTTTCTTTTTTTGAACGAATGATGGCAAGAAGGAAACGGACATCACTGCTCAAAAGGTCACAGCAGAAACGTCAGCTCGTTTGAAAGAACGACCGCGGATAGAACAGCAAAAGTGCAACTTTTCACGAAAGCAGACGAACAAGCAGACCAATTTGTAGACACACTAAATTGTTAACGAATCAAATCATCGATGAGTGAGGAATCAGGAGGGGTAACATGGCATTATTTCGCAAAAAGAAAGATGAAGAAACTTACGAAGGCGTTCATGTCTACGACGAGGAATATGATGAAGAAGAGTACGACGAAGACGAGTACGATGATGAAGAATATGATGACGATGAGTATGACGATGAAGAATATGAGGACGACGAGTACGAGGACGATGAGTACGAGGATGAAGAATACGAGGAAGACGAGTATGACGATGATGCCCAAGAAGAGCTGCTGGCATTAGAAAATACCGTTTCACAACTGACCAAGACCGTCGAACATTTGACCAAGCAATTGGAAAACAAACAAGAATCCATCAATCGGATGGCTTCGCAAGCGACGCAACAAGAAAGTATCATTTATGAAAATAAGCAGCTGCAAATGCGTTACAACGAGTTACAGCAGCAGTTAAAAGAAGCAGAACGTCAACAAGAAGCCCTCAAAACCAATTATGAGCAGGAAATTGAGCAGTTGACGAGTCAAGAAGACGAATTGATCGAAGTGGAAGAAGAGCTCGAACAATTGCGTCAAAGAGAAGATGAATTACTAAAAGAATTAGAAGAGAAAAGCAAACAAGTCCAAGCTTTTGAAGAAAAAGCGATTCATTTAGAAGAAAAAGCGGCGATAATCGAAAACTACAAATTAAAAGAAGTCGAAAGCATGCGGCGGATCACTTCGCTTGAAAATGAGAATCAACAGTTGAACATGCGCTTGCAAGAAGCCGAAGCGAAATATCGGGATCTCGAACGTTCAAGAGTCGAACAATTGGCAGATAAGAATGTCTTACAGCGTGACTTGGAACGTGAGCTGGCAAAGGTCGAACAAATGAAGGACGAGCTGGCGACGATTTTGATCGAAGCAAAAGAAAAAGCACGGGAAACCGCTGCTGAAGCAGAACTGGAAGCCGACAGAAGACGTCAGATGGCGGAAAATGAAGCCCACAAGATCATTTCAGAAGCATCGATGGAAGTGATGAAAATCCGTCAAGAGATCAAGCAATACCAAGAACGACTTACGACGTTTCATCATGAATCGAAAGGGTTGTTTGAGCAGTTGATCCAGCATAGCAAAGTGTTGAATCTTCCAGACTAAAAAGAAGGTTATGAGTCGGAATAGACGAAAAGGTCTGCTAAATAATTTCCGAGAGCGACACGACAAAGGAGGGAAACCCACTAGGACCATATGTGCTGTATAAGAAATCACAAGCAACAACTACGACTTGATTTCTTATGAGCATGTTGGTCATTGGGACGAATGTGACGAATGATATTTTAAAAATTGCCATCTATCCAACCTTGAGTCCAAATCTTGAGGAATTATTTTACAAACAAGAGGCACTTCCATCAGTAATCACTGCCTGCGACAACCTCTATCAAAAAAAGTGGCCGCTCAAATCGTCGATTCGCAAACAAGTGACGCATTACTTTGAGCAATTTTATTCCATCGAAGCCTTCACCCATCATATCGAGATGGAGATCTTACGGAAAAAAATCGATTACTCAAAATTACGCATTCCCTTGGAACAGCAATTTCCTCAGTTTGTGTGGACGCAAATCGGCATCAATCATGTGTCCGATGAGAAAAGCAATTTGTTTTTGGAGTTTGTACCAATCGCATACACAGAAGAAGAGTTTCCCTTTACGATGCAGTTGCATGCTAGCTTGCAGCAGCAAGCCCCCGCTGGTGTAAGTGATGCGAACGACTTTAAAGAGCAACTGGTAAAAATCGTACAAAGCGTGATCGACGAACAAAATGTCACGTTTGTGAGTCGCCCGAAAGCGCAAGTCCATGAAGAAAAACGTCAGGGCAAAACCAATGCAGTGAAAAAAGAACTGGAAGACACGCTCGAGTTCCAAAAGGTCAGTGCGGATGAGCCACCAAAGTTCAAAAAGAAAGTTCGAAAAAAAAGCAGCAAAAAAAAACAGTCAAAAAAAGCCAAGCAATTGTCCAAAGTCAACGCCAATGAATTAGCGTTGGAGGAAGAGGCGAAACGAGAACGAGCAAGCAAAGAGCGCTTGCGCTTGGCCAATCAAAAGCTTGAGATCTACATCGAAAACTTAGAAGCCTCTTTGATCAAAAATAGTATCCACTATTTAAACAGTTTGACCGATGAAGAAGACGAGAACTGGCATACGCAATTGAAAATCAGCTTACGAGAATATACCTATCTTTTTCAAAAAGCCAAATACCTCGAACAGGTTTGGCGCATCAATGACAATCTCGTACAAAAGATCGAAAAAATGACCTTGAACGAAAAAGAATTGACCTATGAGAGAGGGCAAGTGCAGCAAGTGGTCGACAACAACCTATCTGCTAAAGATATCAGTTTGGTTTTTTATGAATGCAGCGTGATTGAGTCACGAGTCAAATTGTATGAGCGACCATGGTTTAGAAAACCTTACGCACGCATTATGAAGATGGACTATGACAATCTTTTACGAAAAGCCGCTTACTTTGATCTTCTCCAAAGCGAAAGCTATCTATTAGAAAAAAAAGCATTGATCGAAGGCAATACAGACGTTAGGAGCAGTCTATGAGAACCCAAAAGCAAAAACAACGATTCTTATTCTTATACCGCATCTACTTTATTGCTTCTTTGATCCCATTAGCGGTATTTTTGCAGCTGACCGCCTATTTTTATCTCTCTGCCTTTCGAGAATATGTCACTATCAGTCACTTGTTTTTACTCGCTCTTTTGCTAGGTTTTACGATGTATTTGCGGAACAATGCCTTTCATTATCAATTGCTGCTTGTGCAGCTTGAGAAAAATGAAAGCAAAGACCATGAACGACCAAAAAAAGGCACCAGCAAGAACAGCCCCAAGGAGGAGGATCAAGAAGATGAAAAAGCCCAGAAGAAACGTAAAAAGTCTGTTAGCGATCGGAGCATTTATCGGAATCATCAATAATCAAACGATTTCTGAAGCCATGGTTCGATCGATCTTAGGTGTAGAACCATCTACTTATATGGAAACCATCGATGCACAACGAGAAAGTCGTGGGCAATCGATAACGGATGCCCTCCGACCGGTCTCTTACGAAGGAGCTGACAGGATAACGGAGCAACTTGATACTCCTCCAGAACAAACAAAAGAAACCCTTCCAGAAGAAGCGGAGCAGGGCGAAAAAGGAACGGAAGTCCAAGTCGTAAATGATGTGGAACGACCGGCAGACGAGGGACAGACAGACGAGGAAGAAATGGAGAGCGGCACGGATGAAACAGAAAATCAAGAGGCCGAAGACGTTCCGTCGACGCCAGATCCTTCAGAAGGCGATCAACAGCCGAATCAGCCTGCTGGACCTGAAACGAATGAGCAAGAAACCAACGATACCAACAGCAGCAACAATAGCGGAAACAACCAATCAAATGGGAATCAAACCAATCAGGACAAAGAAAAAGAGCCCGATCCAATCACTGAAGAACCCGAATCGCCGATCGATGAAGAAGAGCGGGAAAGCAACTTTCAATTTTCGGTTTCTCGTAATCTAACGACACAACAATTCATCAATGAGATTGGTTCTGACGCGCAGGATGTTGCCTATAACAATGATCTTTATGCTTCAGTGATGATCGCACAAGCCATCTTGGAGACTGGCTCAGGAAATAGTGCCTTATCCAGTCCGCCAAACCACAATCTCTTTGGCATCAAGGGCAGCTTTCGTGGGCAAAAAGTGACCTTCAATACGCAAGAAGATGATGGAAGTGGTGCGTGGTATACGATCTCTTCCAATTTCCGTAAATACCCAAGTTACCGTGAATCCATCGAAGATTACGCTCGCTTACTAAGAGGAGGCATCACAGGCAACCCGCGCTTTTATGCCCCCGTTTGGAAAGAAAATGCCCCAACTTATCGGGAAGCAACTGCGTGGTTGACAGGGCGCTATGCTACGGACATCCATTATGACCAAAAGCTGAATGCGTTGATTGAGGCCTATGATCTAACCATTTATGATAATGAGCCGACCGAAGAGATTTTGGAAGAGATTGAACGCACACGTGCACAAGCAATCGAAGCAGCCCGCAAGGAAGAAGCGGAGACGACCCGTTCGTTGTTTGAAGACTTGCAAAGAAGCGCGGCAAATCGTCGAGGCTCAGGGAATTTGCCAGCGTCCATTCGGACCGTCAAGGATCGCTTGCAGGAAAATGCCAATGCCAATACTTATGCAAACCAATTAAGAGGGATGGAACGAGCGGGCAGCGAGGTAGATGCCAATGAGTAATCAGTCGCAAGCACCTAGAAGAAAAAAACGTCCGCCACAGCCTGCCAAACGTGAAAAAAAACGAGACCAATCAGAGGATACACCGAGAAATCCCCGAATCGAAAAGTTTCAGGCGCAAGGAAAGCAAGCCAGCCCTTCTAGTGGCAAGAAACGACCAAAAAAGCCGACCCAAAAAGAACCGACAGGACAGGCGCCTGTGAAAAAGAAACGAAAAAAAGCGGCTAGTACAGCGAATCGCCCCAAATTACCGATCGAAAAGCAGCATCCTAGCAAGCAAAAAGAAAGAGCAGCTGTCAGTACGACCAGTGAAGCACCACGCAAAAAGAAAAAGCGTCCACCGCAGCAAGCACGTCCAAGTCAGCACAACGAGCAGGGGAAAATCAAAAAATCAAGTCATCCTAATGCCAAATCAAAAGGGACCCACAAGCACGGCAAAAAACCAGCGGAAGTTTCCCAGAAACGACGTCCCCCGCAAAAAGGCAAAGCCGCGACGAAGAAACCAATAGCCAAAAAGAAATCTGGCAATCTCGTACTGAAAATCATCTATCTGATTTTCTTGGTTTGTAGCATGACTGTCCTATTTACGTTTATCGGCTTATATGTGACTGATCAAAACGAAATGACAGTTTTTAATCATCGGGTGGTGCGTTTATCAGATAATGGGATGGCGAATCTTGACAGCTCCGCATTACGCACACAAGATTTGATCATTTTAAGAGAACAAGCCTTCACTCAAGTACAGCCAAACGGGCTCGCGGTCTTTACAAATGGCTCAGGAACCGGCTATATTGCTCGCCGAGTACTATCGATCGAGGCTGACGAAGAGCAGGGCTATCATTTATCCGTCATTGGTGATGGACAGGCATTTGGGGAAGAAGCCATCGAAGCAGACCGTTTCGTTGGAGAAGTCTCAATGAGTATCAACCATGTAGCAGATGTGTTTCGTTTTATTGATCAAAACTTGATATTATCCATCATCTTCTGTGTATCATTGATCGCCTTATTCATTCTATTAGGCATTTATCTCTTTACTTGAGAGCCGTCATTACTTGAGAAAAGAGGAAACAAGGGTGCAAAAAAAAATTGTGTTAAGAAATAGTATCGCGGGTCTGCTTTTCTTTCTTTTGTTGCTTAGCATCTTGATTTGGCAGAATAATCAGTCTATTCATATTCGTCGATTAGCGGATGAAAATGAAGTGTTCGAAAAAATCGAGATTTTGGAAGAATGGCAGGAACGAATGACCCTTACAGGGACGACGATCCAACGATCCGTTCGGGTAATGAACGCTAGTGAAGTGCCAGTCTTTGTCCGAGCAAGTTTTGAAGAAGTGCTGCGCTATATCGCGCCAGACAGTGAGGAAGCAGCTTTTGAGCAGGCGGCAGATGCGAGTGATGCGCCAGACTTATTACCAGTACTGTCTCGCTTTGATGAAAACGAAATTTTAGCAAGGGGGTATCAGAACGTGACCCAGCAGATCCCAGAACTCATTGGAAATGCTCTTGATGGTCAAGTGATGGTTTGGATCAGCGATGAGACGATCGAAGAGTTGGCACCCACGCCTCCCTTGGATGCCTTCGATAGTGAAGAGATGCAGGAGTTATTGGGGGAACTAGACGCTGAAGAACAGGAAAATCCTGAGAACTTCTACGATCGCACCGAAGGCAATGAAGAAATGGAGGAGCCACCGTCATCAGACTTGATCGATGGTCCACCAGATCTCTGGCAAGAACCGGTCCTTGTCGAAGCTCACTTCAGCTATTCCTTTCGACGAAACCAACAACCGGTCATGCAGAAAATGAGTGGGGAACTGCTGCTACTCAATCCTGCTGATCCGGTTGCTGAGTGGACCTTTGAAGCAGCCAACTTGACCTATAGTTATTATCTTGAAGGGTATCGTTATTTTGTTCGAAACTGGGCGGAGTCGCAGCTAGCCAGCCCCTTTTCCACCAGTGAGGAACCTACGGGATTCACGTATCTCGGAGAACAGGGAACGATTGACCAGTCGTCATTTGATTACACGACGACAGAATCTGGGTTAGGCAGTGCCTTTCACTTGCCAGAGATGATCAGTGCGTTTCCCGATGCTGCTGGCTTGTATCCGACCCAATCGGTGAAAACGCTAAGCAGCTTTGTCTCTGAAAGTCCCGCCCAGATCGACTCAGAAGCCATCATGATCGAATTCGGTTCTTTGAGCGATTACCGTCAGATCGATCGAAATACTTGGATCTATAATCCCGATGATGGCTGGTTTTATTATAGTTTCCCTTTGGACCGATCCTATCAAAGTGAAGACGGTTATGGCGTCACCCGTTCACTGATCGAACAAGTGATGATCGATACAAGTGTCGCAGACGATAGCCATCTTGCCTACGAGCTTTTACCGAAAGTCGAAGTCATTCAGGCTTCTGATCGACAATCATTAAAGGAGGTCTTTCAGTTAGACAATGATCGGCCAGAGAGTGCCACTGCGATCATCTATCGGCATTTGCACTCACTTCAATAAGTTGCTAGAAAATAAGTCAAGGAGAGATTCACGTGAAAATGGTCATTGAAGAAATTGAATACCGATATTTTCTTCAATACGGGAAGTATTTGGATTATTTCTACCAACAATACATGCAAGCGAATGTCGAAGATCCTGATGTTGAAAAAGGGATCGCCGAGATTCAGCGACTGGTTGAAGAAGAAAGGTATCATCATATCAGGGAACGAATCCGCATTACACGCAAAGCCAAAAAAAGTATCCCATTAGCTGACTACCCTGATTTCAATAAACTGATTCACTGGGGATTCACCCTTAGCAAATTATCTTTTCTTGACCCAGATACAAGTATCAACCACCTAGAAGAAAAGGATTCTCTTTGATCGGGACTAGGCAAAAAGCAGGTGATAAAACTGAAAAACGGCAGACATGCACATAGTGTACTTGATGAATCGGGGTTCAGCCTGGTTGAGATCCTTGGAGCGATCGTCATTCTCGGGATCGCAATGGTCATGATCGCCATGCTGATCATCCAAAACAACCTGATCCTTAGTTACAATACTCGAATGGAAGAGGCCATCGCAGCACGAGATGATGTCAAGGAATGGCTAATATACCGGGCACAGACTCAAGACTTGGCGGATTTGAATATCGGGATCTTTACGGCTAGACCTTCTTGGATGATGGTCGATCCAGATGATCCCTCAGAAGTTCGCCGACACCATTTGGTCCTCGATAATTCAGGGATTCAATACAATGCGCAAGGGCAACCGATGTATGAAGAAATCCCGATTGCTGTAGATGATCTCAATCGGGGCCGATTTATTCGCAAGGTGGTATACGATCATTCTGGCGCTCATTTGCCGCAGCCCTTGGTAAATTCGGAAGAAAATCGCCTCTATATGGGAACGTACTTGTCGGAGAATGAAGAAACCACCAACTATTTGGTCAAGGTCTCCATTCGCGAAGACCCCAGACATGGACTGCGAGAAGACAGTTACGACCGTCGTCAGCTCGGGCTCGGACTTATTATTCAGGTCTTCGATAAACAAACGGGCGCATTTTTGACAGAAACGTATCTGCATTGGGTAGTAGACTATTGAAAGGGCTGGCTGTTCTTGCGGAAGTTGCAAAGGAGGGGCGCAGATGAAGCATCGATTACAGGATGAGCAAGGAATCACGCTTGTCGAATTGTTAGGGGCGATGGTCATATTCGGCATCATCATTGCACTCTTTTCTGGGACACTCTTTTTGATCGTCCAAGCCTCTGTTCGTCAAGGTCGAATTGCTTCCTTTCAAGGGATAGCGAATGAAATCTTGGCGCAAGCAGACCGAATCGCCAAAATTGATGGTATCTATGAACATGCGGGGTATTTAGGAAAATATGATAGTCTTCTTTTCCACGAGGAACATATTGTCAAAACAATGCCCGAAGGAACCTTAGGGGCAACGATTACGGAAGAGGGCAGTCCGCGAATGGTTGTGACGGATATCACAGATACCAACAATATTCGTGCCAGAGTCTATGATACGAAAGATCCTACGATTAAGTTAAAGATCATTCAACAAAAAAATGAGAATGAAGCGACGTTGACCCATCACTATACGCCAAATTATCGCGATACGTTCAGTATCCAGACCAAGTTTTTCGTTTTATTTTACACGGAAACGATCAACTTTGCGGATTATTATGATGATTTGACTGGCTGGTGGCAGATGGAGGATCTGGTCACTGATTACCACAAGCAGATTATCTATAAACGAGAATTTACGATCAATTATCGGGACAATGAGAAAGCAAGAGGGGGGGTACCGGGGAATGGACGATGGTAGACAAAATGAAGCGGGTTTTGCGCTGATTTATGCCCTCGCGGCGATCATTCTTTCCTCTTTGATGATTGGCTTGGTTTTCCTAGTTGCTCGAAATGTCAATTCACAAATTCGAACGGTAGATAGCTTCCGTCGCGTGGAAGATGTACACGAATATTCCTTTCAACTCGCTTCTCAGGACCTAAAACTGAGAATAGATGATTTCATCACTCGAACCATGCAGAATGGCGGCTTCTATTCTAATAATAATGAATGGCAAGACCATCTAGATAACGAATTGAGATTTGTGCTGGACGAAGTCGATGTGAATGAGACCATCGATGATAAATTTTCTTTTACCTCCTCTGTCGTTGACTATGAATATAATGAGATCGCCCCTTATGTAATGACCAAATCTGGTGGGGAGCAAGGATGGATCCAATCCGCTTCGATGCTGCCAGATAAAACCAATCTTCAAATCATTATTCAAATTCAATCGCAAGTCACGGATCAGACGCAATTGGCTGAAGGGCAACCGCGAGTACATACAGCTTCTGCCGAATATATCTATGAAATGCAGCTTGAAGAAGAAGACCTCGAACAAAGACAAACACAGCTGGATATTTGGCGAAACATTTTTTATCCCTATTACTTACCCTCTACAGCAGGGCAAGCTGTATCCGCCGATACTTGGGTTCGAAAATTGTTTGAAGTCGCCGATTTTCAACGTGTACGTCCATCGTTTGATTATCTCGCTTTTGAATCGGATGACTTCTTGCAATTCGGGTTTGCCAACAATGTCCTGCAAGATTTTCAAGACGGCAGATTTTTAGATTTTCGAACAAAGCCGATTCTTAATTGGCTGCATTTCGATGGTTCCTTTTTCTTTAATCATGGGGTCCAGATGGAAGGACAGGGAAGCGGGCAATTTTCGGCAAAAAGTCTGCTTGCGATCCAGAATGATGGCGGACAGCCTAGTAACGGGTTGAACGTGATCAAAGACATCTTCTTGCAAGCCGGTTTAGGAATGTATATCGATTTGGGCAGTCGAGCTGGCAGTCGCTTGGTCCTATCACAAGCATATACGGATATCCTTGCTGGAAACGTATGGATCAACAACACCAATAGTTCGGCTTCGAGAGTTGAGCAAGAAGGGGTTCTCTTTGCTGAAGGCCATCTGAATGTTTCCGTAAATTCACCGGATGCGGGCACTGGGTTAGGCGAATTAAATACCAATTATTTTAATTTTTATCATCGAGAAGCTACGAAACAGAACCCTGCGGCAGATGGTAGTTTGACGTTTATGAAGCCGTCGATGGTTCTGACGAGCAGCAATTTTTATGCGGGACCAGTCACGGAAGGCTCGATCGTGCATAGTACCGAAGATACGGAACGAAGGATTACTGTTTATGGTGATTTTATGCTGACGAATACGATGATGCCTAGTGGTGGAACGATCGATGATTTCTCGTATTTTCAGAATCAAAATCAATTCACAGTGCCCCATGACCCGTCAAGAATCACATTGGATGGCAGCAATACCATAATGGAGGTTCACGGGCTTTCATTTATCGATGCGCCGAAAACTGCTCGTAGATTGGCATTAGCAGAAGCCGGCAGTTCCGCGGTTTTTGATTCTTATTATGAAGATCCAGCGTATTGGAATCAAATCACCTTAAAAAATGGTGCCCAGCTGATCTTGGGTCATACAGGCGTGGAACCCTTTCATTTAGCTGTGGATAGAGAGTCGACCTTTGTCATGGAAATACTGCCAGATTTGGCATTATTTGACCCGACTTTTTTAGCAACAGGGGCTCATAACCGTCGTCTTGAAGGAACGGTCGTTCTCGTACCTTACTATATGGATGACCAGGTGGAACTAGAAAATCAACTGCAACAATTAGGCGTCAATTATCGCGTCCGCGACTTTGAAAGTCAGGCGCAATCGGGGGAGGTAACGATCCTCAGAAGTTTTTTGGATCGAAACATGTGGTCTGATGATGAAGCATATTTAACCGTTACACGAATGTTTGACTATATCAACAAACTCGATTATTGAAAGGAGGGCGCCAGTTGCCGCAATCAAGTGAAAGAACGCCACGTAGAAAACCTAGAAGGTCTCTCAAAAAGTCAGAGAACACCACAAGTTCAACCACTGCTGAGAAAACACAAACAGGCAACCTGTTTGACTTAGAGATCAGCTCAGAGGTTTTGTCCTTGATCCCCCGCTCGTTTGCCAAACAGCACAGCGTCTTTCCATTAGAAAAAAAAGGCAACCGCTTGACCGTTGCGATGGCAAACCCTGGGGATTATGCGGCGATCAATGAAATGCGTTTGATCACTGGGTTATTGATTCGTCCGCAAAAAGCCCACAATGCCGATATCCAACAACTGATCGTTCGCGATTACCCTTCTGAAATCAGTTTGGATGGCTTGAGCGACTCTCTCGTTGAAACCATCGACCCAGAAGGCGACTCAAAATTAGATGATTCGCCGATTGTCAAATTGGTCAATACCCTGCTGCAAGATGCGGTGGATCGGGGCGCCAGTGATATCCATTTCGATCCCCAAGAAAAAGGATTAGTCGTCCGCTTACGGGTCGATGGGGAGCTTCGTACCCATGAAAACTTGCCTAAGAGTATTCAGACTGGTGTTACTTCACGACTGAAAATCATTTCCTCCTTGGATATCACCGAAACACGTGTGCCACAAGATGGTCGAGCAATGATTCGTAACGGGGGCAACGTGGTTGATTTGCGGGTCTCGGTTTTGCCTGTCATTCATGGGGAGAAAGTCGTGATTCGGGTGTTGGATCGCTCCAGTGGCATTCGGCGCCTAGATGAGTTTCGCTTTGAACCGAAGGTATTGGCGACCTTTAAAGCGATTTTGCATAAACCCCATGGAATCATTCTTGTCACAGGACCGACAGGATCAGGGAAATCATCTTCCTTGTATGCGGCGCTGCAAGAGTTGAACACGCCGGAGATCAATATTATCACCGTCGAAGACCCAGTAGAGTTTCAGCTGCAAGGTATCAACCAAGTGGCAGTCAACAGCAATGTCGGTTTGACCTTTTCCGCTGGGTTACGGTCGATCTTGCGACAAGACCCCAATGTCGTGATGGTGGGAGAGATTCGAGATGGCGAAACGGCGGAGATTGCGATTCGGGCTTCCATGACCGGGCACTTGGTATTATCCACCCTGCATACCAATGATTCCGTCAGCACCATCAATCGCTTAGTCGACATGGGGGTAGAACCGTTTCTGGTCGCTAATGCGTTAGAAGGCATCTTAGCTCAACGGCTCGTCCGAACCCTTTGTTCTTCTTGTAAGACAGTAGGACCAGCCAGCGACAAGGACAAGCAGTTATTTGAATCCTATGGCATCACGGTTACGGAACTGGCACAGCCTGTGGGCTGTCCAAAGTGTGGCAATACGGGATTCAAAGGGCGAATGGCCGTCCAAGAGCTGTTGACGATCGATGCCAAGCTGCGTCGTATGATCACGAACAAAGCGACTAACGACCAGCTGATGGATTATGTTCAGGAACGAAAGATGCGCTTTTTGTTGGATGATGGGTTAGACAAAGTGCAACAAGGCTTTTCCACCATCGAAGAAGTCTTGAAGGTGGTCGCCGCAGAAGAGTGAGGCACGGATTGATTTATCGGTGATCTAGGGATCACCGAAGAACTACATACATTGTTTTAAAAGGAAATGCACATAGAAAGGGGCTGGTTTAATGGATCAAACGAGAGTGGCAACACAAGAGCGAGCAACCAAAAAGGGCGACGAGAGAAAAAACAGCTCCGACCCGTACCCGCATTCGGGAAAATCGTGAACTGAGAGAAAAAAAACGTGCCCACAGTCGCCAGAGCGATCAAGACCGATCTGTCTCGACGCGGGAGATCATTCAAAAAGCAGAACGGCAAGCAGTGACAAAAACGACGACTGCCAGCAGTACACAGGGCGTCAATCGCAACGAAGCGGCGCAATTTGCTGCCATGTCACCTAAAGAGCGGATCGATCATTGGTTGATGATCGCCGTCGAACAAAAAGCATCGGATATCCATTTAGTCGAAGGCGTACCGCCGATTTTTCGTCGCCACGGCGACTTGCTACCGATCGAAGGGGTTCCGACCATCGACACCAAGGACATCGAAGCCATTGCCGAAATCCTTTGCAACCAACGGCAATGGGAGGAATTCAAGGGAAAAGGCGAGACCGACTTGGCCTACGAACTAGGCGACATCTGTCGCTTTCGGGTCAATATTTTCCGCCAAAAAGATACCGTTTCGATCGCCTTGCGGCAGATCCCCATCGAGATCCCGAAGCTAAGCAAACTCGGTATGCCGACCGTCTTGCGGACTCTGATCCATAAAAGCCAAGGCTTGTTCTTAGTTACAGGGCCGACCGGTTCAGGGAAATCAACGACACTGGCTGCGATGCTGGACTATTTGAATGATACCAAAAAGACGCATATTTTGACGTTGGAAGACCCGATTGAGTACATCCATAACCACAAAAAAAGCATCGTTGCCCAGCGCGAAGTCGGCAGCGACACCATGTCCTTTGGCAATGGCTTACGAGCTGCCCTGCGTCAAGATCCAGACGTCATCTTAGTAGGGGAGCTACGAGATTTTGAAACAATCTCGATTGCTTTGACGGCAGCGGAAACGGGACACTTGGTATTAGGAACCTTGCATACGTCAAGTGCCCCAGCGACTATTGAACGGATCGTCGATGTCTTTCCTGCCGATCAGCAGACTCAGATTCGTACACAGCTTGCTGGCGCATTACTAGGGATCTTGTCCCAGCGCTTGCTGCCAACGATCGATGGCAACGGACGGGTAGCAGCAACCGAAATGATGCTCAATACCCGAGGGATCGCCAGCTTGATCCGTCAAGGGAAAACCCACCAGATCCATAATATGCTGCAGATGGGAAAAAACGAAGGCATGCATACCATGAGCGCTTCTTTAGAAGAACTCGTTGCTGCGGAACGGGTCGATGCCGATGTGGCAGATAACTTGATGGAGGAAGGGGGCGAATAGCCGATGGCACTCTTTGCCTATCAAGGCACCAATGTCCGAGGCGAAACGTTTTCTGGCAGCTTACGTGCCAATTCCTCCGTTGAAGCCCGCCAAAAGCTGCGCCAAAAGCATATCAAAGTCAACAGTTTGATCGAACAGCCAGAAACCTTGGCGAATAAAGAGATTCAATTGTTCAACAAAGTATCTCTAAAATTATTAGTTGCATACTTACGCCAGTTTTCGACATTGATCGCTTCGGGGATTACGATTGTTGATGCTTCACGAATGCTGGAAGAACAGCAAAAAAATCCGAATTTCAAGAAAATTCTTGGCGAAGTTCGGGATGAGATTGATGGCGGACGACCACTTTCAGAAGCCTATAAAGCCCACCCAAATGCTTTTCCAGTTTTGTTGACAAGCGTTATCGCCGTTTCGGAAATGTCAGGATCTTTGGAAAAAAACTTAACGGATATGGCGGATTACTATGAGAAAAGTGCTGAAAATCGGAGTGGTCTCGTAACAGCGATGGTTTACCCAATCATTTTGATCTTGATGACGTTTGTTGTAGGTATCATTTTACTAGTTATGATCGTCCCGATGTTTGTCGAAGTATTTGAAAGTTTTGATACAGACTTACCAAGAATTACTGTGATTACCATGGCTATCAGTGACTTTCTTCAAACTAGAGGATGGGTTTTAGCAATCTTTATTGTAGGCATTATGATCGGCTTTTGGCTCATCCGTCGAAATGAAAAAATCGATTTTGCCGTTCATCGTTTCATTTTAAAAATACCATTATTCGGTGAATTAGCGATTAAAAATAATTATTCACTGTTTATGACAACTTTGTCGACTTTACTGGGTAGTTCGGTTGGTATGGTCACAGCGTTGAATATGAGTCGGGATGTCGTGTCCAATAAATCAATCAAGCGAATCATTGATAATTGTGCCTTTCAAATAGAAGAAGGGGGCAAAATGAGTGATATTTTTCGTGGAAACATTAACGTTCCTTTATTAGTCACTCAGATGGTAGAAATCGGGGAAAGTACTGGTTCCCTTGAAGATATGCTGAAAAGACTAAGTATTATCTTTCAAAAAGAAGTGGACGAGTCCAGTAAACGAATCAAAACAGTTCTTGAACCGACAGTGATATTAGTTATTTGTGTCATTGTTGGATTGATCGTCGCTGCGATCATGGTACCGATGTTTGATCTTTTTGGTGCTATTCAAGGATAACAATTTGGATATTAACAGAGTTCCTAGACATTCTGTTTGATATATATTTTTAGGAAAAGTAGGAGGAGTAAATAAAGTATGCTTAGTGCAATTTTAGTAGAAGAAAAAACAGAAAATCGTTTTAACAAATTAATGAAAGATGAGACAGGTTTGTCGCTGGTTGAGTTACTTGCTGTTGTTGTGATCATTGCGATTCTATCAGGGATTGGTGTGATTGCAATCGGAAATATTATTCAGAACGCCCGTGAAGATGCAGCGATTTCAGATGTTCAGACTGCTTATTCGGCAGCGGTATTGCACCAGTCAACATCTGAAGGTCTTGCTAGTGGAGGAAATAATAATACCTTCACACTTGCTGATGTAAATACTGCTGGTCTTTATAATGGAGGGGGCTTCACTTCATTATCAACTGTGCAATTCACTATTACATCAGAAGGGACATTAACAATGGATCTCCCAGCTGCTGCCCTATCTGCGGGAACAAAACCATCTGTTGCTATAACAGGTATGGATCAAGATGCAGTAAGCAGTTTAACACGTGCTCAGTTATTCGGTTCCGGAACACCATAAAACATTTAACATAAACATGAACCAAATTACTTAAGCACTACCACCCCCAGGAAAAAAGGAGTTTTTTATGAACGAAATTTTGCAACAGATCCCAATGGGCCTAATCATTGGTTATCTTTTCATCATAGGA
The DNA here is from genome assembly GCF_050544075.1 of Enterococcus sp. AZ188. Classification (NCBI taxonomy): domain Bacteria; kingdom Bacillati; phylum Bacillota; class Bacilli; order Lactobacillales; family Enterococcaceae; genus Enterococcus; species Enterococcus sp. AZ188. Next base: position 2,240,372 of record NZ_CP172943.1, on the reverse strand, counting down.
ATGTGTCTAGGTTCTTTTTTCCTAGTGGTTGGTTGGCGGGTTCCCAAAAAGGAATCCCTGCTGACTCGCTCGCACTGTGATGACTGCCAACAGACATTAGGTGCAAGGGACCTCATTCCAGTTTTATCATACCTTATTTTAAAAGGCAAGTGCCGTAAGTGTCAAAAAAAGATCCCGCTGATTGCTTTTCTTTATGAAGTGTTGATCGGCATGCTATTTACGGGTACGACCTTGCTGTTTTGGGGCACTGCTGAAGTGATTGCCGCTTGGTGTTTATTAGCCTTATTAGCCATTATTTCTGCCAGCGACATCTTCTATCAGCTGATCCCCAATAAAGTGTTAGCCCCTTTTTTCGCCGGAGGGATCGGTTTACGGTTGATCCAACCGCAAAATGAATTTTGGTGGTATTGGCTCGTCGGCTTCTTTGCTGGCTTCTTGCCATTGTATCTCTTAGCGGAGCTCAGTAAAAAAGGCATGGGTGGCGGCGATATCAAATTATTTGCCGTCTTAGGCGTGTATATCGGCCCAGTGCAAGTCTTGACGGTTTTATTTGTCGCTTCTTGCTTGGCAGTGATCTTTTACGTGATCCAAATGCTACGGGGCAAAGTCAAAAGCCGCTACATTGCTTTTGGTCCCTTTATCGCCATTGCTACCGGCATGGTTTATCTTGGCAGCGGCTGGTTCCTTTGAATTGGGTTGCTGACCTTGGCGTTTGCTTGATTTGCTAAGCAAGCGTTGTACATAGAAATAACGTTGGTTCCTTCATATAAAACCAACAAGAAGAAAGCAGGTCCTCGTATGTTTGGCAAAAAAACAATTCCCCGCTTAGTAGGGATCGACATCCAAAAAAACTGCATCCGTTACTGTACCAAAAAAGGTGACCGTCTCAAATACGGCGAGCTGGTTGTGAATGGTACGATTTTTAAAGATGATAAGCTGCGCAATCCTGATAGTCTTGAAGCCGCCTTCAATGAGATTGCCAAACGCTTGGGATTACGCACGATGAGTGTGGTGATCACGGCACTAAATTCTCGTCTGCTGATCAAACAGATCCCAATCGGTAAGATGAACTCGGAAAAAGAGATTCGCGAGTACTTGTATTTTGAATTGGGGGAGTCCATCTCTTTGCCTTTTGAAAACCCGATTTTTGATCTACTGATCCTTAGTAAAGGTAACAAGGAAAAAGCACCAAAAGCACAAAAGAAAAAAGCCAGCAAGAAGGAAGAGAAAGCAGAACCGCAAGCTGTGGTCATCCAGCGGAATCGGTTTACCATCAATGGCAATGTGCCAGTCGTGGTCACATCAGAGCCGATTTTGATTCAACTCGGCGACACATTGAAAAAAGGCGGCCATCAGCTGATGGGCGTCGATTGCAGTTTTCTGGCGTATAGTCGTATGTTTCAGCGACAGATCAACTGGAGTGAAAATTTTGTGCTGGTCGAGTTAGATGCTGGCATCGCTAATATCACCTTTTTTGAAGAATTGGTGCCGACTTACGTGCAGTATGAAGATTATAATCAAGCCAACTGGAAATATATTGAAAAAGCCCAATCTGTGCAAGTGAACTTTAGGGAAAGTGCGGAGATCCAAGCACTGGAAGGGTTAGCAGAAACCTTGAATTCGGTGATTGCTTACTATTATCAGGAAATCTCGCCTGATTGTGAATTGAAAAAAATCTACTTAGTCGGCGGTCATCCAATGCTGCGGAAAGAAGTCCAAGAAATATTTCATGAGTTGTCTTCTTTGCCGGTCAAAACGATTTCCGCAAAAGTAAGTGAAACCAGCAAGAAAAAAATTCCCGACCGCTATATCTTGGCTGCGGGATTAGCGACGAAAGAGGTGTAACCATGAACATCAATCTATTGCCTAATAAATTTATCCGTAATCGGGCGTTTGAAGTCATTCTTTCGGTTTCGCTTCTCCTTTCGTTAGTAGTCGTTGGGGTTTGTGGGTTAGGCTTTTGGTATTATCAAAGGCTGGTGACCAATAATCAAAGCAATATCATGTCTAGTCAAACAGAGCGCATCGTTTTCCAGCGCCAGTTAGAAGAGATGCTAGCGTCAAAATCTCAAGACCTGCAAGAATTCATTGCCTTGCAAAAGCAAGAGAAATATTTCACAGCGCCTATTATGGAAACCTTTGAGGAAGTGGCATCAGGAATCGATGTGACCATCAATTCGTATAATTTGCTGCTAAATGGCGAGGGGACAATGTCCGAAACAGCCCAAGACGGTACACCATTGTTTCCTTTGGTGAGCATGGCAGTCCAAGGGGATGTTTATGAAAGTCTGATTCGCCTTAAATCGGCTTTTGAAGCAATCGATTGGGTACATCATGTGACTTATCAATCTTTTTCTCATAGTTCAACGCCGCAAGATGGGCGCATCACTGTCTACCTCTCACGAATCGCTGCACCACAAGTGATCAGTGAAGAGAGCGAAGAGGAAAGCGAGGTGGAAGCGGATGACTAAAGTCTTTTTCTCCAAAAAACACATCATCATCTCCGCGGTAATTGCGCTAGTTCTCGCTACCTCCGTACTTATTTTCTGGCTATTTTTACTGAATCCCAAACGTGCCGAAGGGATCGAATTGGCTCAGGAATTAGCTGGGATCGAAGCAGAGATCCGCGACATTCAGGAACAGCTGGTTTACCTACAAGGGGAACCAGACCTTCTTTCCTCAGAGACGGTCAATGAGGTGCCGATCATTCCCAATGGCATGGCGATCGAGTCTTATTTTACCGATCTCGCTGCCCTTGAAACGGAATTGCCGATCACGATTTTGCAATCGACCTTTAATGAGGAGATGCTTTACCCTACACCAGAACAAATGGCAGATCAGACTGGTGACAATCCTTTGGCTACGCAATTTCGGGTCACAAGGATCGGCTTTGACCTCCTGAGTGAGACGAATGAAGGAATCGTGCGTTTTATTGATCGGATGGAAAACCTGAATCGCTTTTTAAAAGTTGAATCAGTCGAATATCGGCAAGGAAGCAATACGTCAGGAGCAGATGCGTTTTCGGCAAGTGTCGTTATCAAGCTGTATTATCTATCAAGCTTTGAAACGGGACAAGAACTGTTGGAGTAATCAAAGGAAAGGGGTGCCTAGATGAAATCATTTACTGTTCTAGCGACTGTCTCGAAAATCAAACTGGCTGCCGCTGCATTAGGGGTCTTTATCGTTATTTCTGTCTTGTATGCGGTCTTTGCTATCCATGGTGGCAATTCTTATGAAGTGTCCGGTCACTTTGACCCAGAAACAGGACAATATGTATTGACGATCGAATCGGAACAAGCCGCTGGCGAGACGCTTTTCTTGATGGCAAATCATGAAGCGCTGGTGTCATTAGAAATGTTTGAAATGCTTGAGCTTGAGGAAGCGACCTTGCATCCAGCTGAACAAGAGGGTGTTTATGGTGTGGCGATCGAAGTGGCGCCTACGGAAGAAACGTTGTCCTTGGCATTACCAGTTTCTTTAGGAGAAGAAGAAGCCATCGAATTTGTCCTTAAGCGGGGAAATCGGACGCTGCAAAAAATCGCTCCGCCTTCTCTCGAGGAACGACAAGCCTTGCGATTGGAAGCTGACAAGGCTGTAGAAGAAGTAGCCTTGCTTGACATTCAGCAGCAGGAAACCAATGAGTCAGCGGCAGTCGAACTGCTTTCAGAACGGGCGACGCAAGGAGAGCGTGCCGAAGTTTCGGACTATCAAGCGCTGCGGGCTGCTTTTAGTGATTCATCGATCTCTGAAATCGTGTTTCTCGCTGACATTACCGCTGATTATACGGATGAGGCCAACAATCGTTTAACAGCGTTGGATCGGTCGGTGTCCATCGATGGGAATGGCTTTACCTTAACCACACCGAAGCGTTTCAACACGAACGGGACACCAAACTATAGCACGAATCCTACTGGACGTTTCTTTGAACTGACGACTACCCATGATCATCAGCCAGCGGTCTTTGAGTTGAAAAATATGACGATCGATTTTCAGGGAAACAATCTAGGATTAAACGCGTTGATCTATCAACAATCGTTGGCAGCCTCAGCTTTTTGGACGGTCAAAATAGAAAATATCGAGGCAAAAAGTGGTGTGCTAGAGGGAAGTACAGGCAATAATTTCCTTTATTTTCAACAAGGAAATCTCGAGATTCGCGGAACATTCCATTGGGTGGCTCACAGGAACCCAGCCGCGGGCAACAGTTCAGATACTGGCAGCTTTAATGTCAAAAGTGTCTTGATCACAGATGAGGCGGATGTCAAGATCTCAAATACGCAGCCGATTTTTCGGCTCCGACCAGACAACAATAATATCTCAACCTCGTTTCGGGTCAATAAGGGTTCCAAAGTAGATCTCTATAGTGTCCAGTGGCAAGCAATTTGGGCAAATCTCGAAGGACGTACTAACGAGGTGATTTTTGAAGTCGATGGAGAAGGCACGGTCTTAAATGCCTCATCACAAATGAATTTAGCGGGAGCGAACGGCGCAATCATTTCCTTGATTGGACAACGGGATGAAACGCAAAATAAGTTTTCTCGTACGATTATTTCTGGTGGTGCGGTCGTAAACTCCTATTCTAGAGCGCCTGCTCCCACGAGTGGTGTACCGAGAGGAACCACTGCTTTTGTCAATCAAATTTCAAAAGCGGGATCGACCACCAAACTCGGCGGCAATGTGACGGTAACTGGGGAAGGGTCGCAGTTTAATATGTTTGGTGATGGGCAACATCATGAGTATGGTTCAGTTATGCGGTTTCGCTTAGTCGGGGAACAGACCTTTGTGCTTGCCGACCAAGGGAAAATGAATATCGTCAAATACCACGGAAATGCGGCTGCAGTGCGGATGTACGGGCGGAACAACGAGTTCTATGTGGAGTCAGCCGGTCAGTTGAATATCTTTAACCATGCAGGCACCAGAACTGCGGCAGATGATGGCATCTATATTGATGAAACAGGTTTTGCCGTATTTGATCAGTACAATGATGAAGAACGAGAATTTGACCCATCTGCTGATTCCACCATTACTGCCAGTAATGGCTCAGATACGGCTGGTCGACAAGGCATTCAATTTCCTCTTGATGGCAGTGGAACTTCGGTTTTTCATGCACAAGGTGAAAACAGTCGAATCCATATCTATGCACATCGTGGACCTGCTGTTTGGATGCAAGGCGGAGAAGCCGAGTTCTTAGCTGGAAAAGACGCGACTTTTCGAATGGAAGGTCGGACCCTAGGTGCAAATAATGGAATAATCAGTTCGGTTGCCAGAAGCAATTTTGTGATTGATGAACCACTGTTTTATGACTTCCGAAATAATCGTCCGAATGGCGGACAAGCTTTTTCTAATTCGAACCGTAACAGTACCTTTATGTCTAATCGTGTTGGACTAGCGGTTTGGGAAAAGCGCAACGACGTGAATCTAGATGGTGATCCGGACAATTTCTGGAATCCACTGAGCTATCAACTAGGCAATGTCAATTTTGCACAAATCGTTAGTCCGCAGCCGGGAGAGCCTTTTTCAAATGAATTTAACAGTACGACTTTTAGGGGCGGGAATGCCTACACGCGATTTTCTGCCAATAATTATCCGCCAATGATCCAGCACTTAGTGACCCCGACCAATGCCGACAAAACCTTTTATGCCAAAGCGGTCGTTCCGTATGAATACACGGGGGCGATTCGCGATGCTTGGGATGATGAGGTCTGGGTGGAAGTTGCTTTGAAGGACGAAGCGGGCAACCAGCTTGAAACGCAATGGCTTTCCTCCAAATCAACTGTCGATGTTTTTGGTGAGGTGCATAATGGTGTGATCGCATGGACGCGGGACGACTTTTTCAAGACAGGTCAACGTTTTGAAGTGCTGCGTGCCCACCGAGGATTAGACCCAACGATGGAGGATGTTGATGATTCGATTTTCATTCATGCAACAGAAGAGAGTATTGCCGCTTTGCCTGATGCGGTCGTCGTGGATGTACGACCACCGACTGGTCTGCAAGTGGCAGAGGATCAGGTCTTTAATGAACGGACGACAACAGTTTCGGGGATCATGGATTTTCATTCTCCGCAAGACGACCAGCCAAAAGAGCGAGTCGCCATTTATGCGAGTACCGCGCAAGGATTGATCCGTGATGCTTCAGGTGACCCATATGTCATTACGCTTGATGCCGAACAAGGCAACTCCGTGCCATGGCAGTATCAATTACCTCGTCGCCTTGATCCTGAAGAGGATGTGTATATCGAATTTTACGCAAAAGATTTCGCAAATGATCGTTACGACGATTTCGTAGGAACCTTACCAGATACGACCACGACGGAACCCAATGGTCAGTTGGGGAGCACGAATCCGTCCGCCAGCGATTACGAGGACTATTTAGGGTATCGTGATGCCATTGGCGATGATCGTTTCCCACCAGCGCTCTCCTTTGAAGTCACCAGTATTCGACCTTCTGACCCATCGATTACGTTGCGAGTACCGCAAAGCTTTGATCGTGATGAAGAAGGCAATCCGATTATCACCGTCGGCAATCAATTGATCTTGCGGACGATCGTAGAAAGCAACGATGCGCGAAATTCTGGGAAAGACGATATTGAAAATGCTGTCGTGACGCTAGATATCTCGCCGAATTTATTGATGTTCTTAAATGTCGATGCGCTCGTGTATCAAGACAATATCGCCTCGGCAACTCTTTCTGGCGATCGTATCACGATCCACTTAGAACGCCCAATCGCACCTGGAGATCGCATAGAATGGAACTTGACTGCTCGGGTGGATGAACAGGCAGCTGCTGGTAATGTTCTGACCCCGGTAACGATCAACGGTAGAGTTTCGGGGAATCAACCAGAGACGGAAAACATTTTGATAGGGGAAGACAGTCTCACGCTTCAGACCGGTACACGCGCTGTCACTGGTGAGTTGATCAACCTTGCTGTTCATAACAATCAGCTGCAGATTTTTTATTCCAATCTTAGTACCTTTGACGTCTATATGGATGGCACCTTTTATCGAACATACAACGTGCAGCAAAGACCCGTAACGGATTCTGTCACCCTTGATATTCCTGTTCATGACATCCGTAATTTGATTTCTGTGCGCTACAAAGATGAAAATGGCGCAGACCGTGTTTCTTATTGGAACAATATCTGGGACTTCATCGATTAAACGTGAATAACCTTTTTTAAAACAAACAGAAGAAGAACAGTCTTTCACTGCTGGATCCGCTTGTTGACCAAATTGCCTTGGTCAACAAGCGGGGAGCTATGTAGGAAAGGCTGTTTTTTTGTGGGGAAATTACTGGAGGAAAAGCCGAAAGCAGGGTTTTTGTTCCGCAGGTTTTTTCGTGCTAGACTAAAAAGCAGAAGCACGTGAAGCAACAGCAAAACGAAGGGAACAAAGAAAGGACGTGCCGCAATGGCAACAACAGCCAAAGAAACCAAAGTACATGATGTATTTGAATCGATCGCTTCCCGTTATGATCGAATGAACGGTATTATCTCCTTTCAGCTGCACAAACGGTGGCGCAAGGACACCATGAAACGGATGGCAGTACCAATGGGTGCTGAGATATTAGATTTATGCTGCGGGACCGGGGATTGGGCGTTTGCTTTAAATAAAGCGGTCGGTCCGACGGGGCAAGTGACCGGCGTTGATTTTAGCGAAGAAATGTTAACGGTTGCCAAAGCAAAGGCACAGAAAAAGCAACAAACGCAGATCCAATGGCAGACCGGCAATGCGATGGCATTAAGCTTTCCAGACGAGCACTTTGATTATGTGACGATCGGATTCGGGTTGAGAAATGTCGCGGATCGCCAACAAGTCTTGGCGGAAATCCATCGGGTGCTGTGCCCAGGCGGGAAAATCGTTTGTCTCGAAACATCACAGCCCACACTGATCGGCTGGCGGCAACTGTTTACTTTTTATTTTCACCATGTCATGCCGTTATTTGGCAAACTGTTCGCCAAAAGCTATCAAGAATATTCCTGGCTCCAGGAGTCTGCGCGGGATTTTCCTGACAAGGAGGCATTGAAACGGGAGTTTCAGGCAGCTGGCTTTGATGTGCTGCAAGTCAAAAGCTATGCAGGAGGTGCGGCCGCGATGCATATGGGTGTCAAACCTCAAAGCTAACGGCGTTTTTTTTCGATAGAAGAGCGACGAAATGAAAGAGACCATCAAGCGGATTGATGGTCTCTTTGCGTTGAGCAATTCAGAAAGTCTGTACTAGTTATTTTTTGTTTGGTCGTAAAACGATGTTGGTGTATAACCAGATGGTAACCACGTAATAAATGGCATAGAGAGCAATAAAGATGCCAAAGGGCAGCCATAGATCGTGGTACGGATCGATCATCAATGTTGTGAACATTTGTAATCCGAATAAGACATGGATCATCCCTAAGATACCAGGAACTAGGAAGAGCACACCAATCTCTTTGCGGATCGATCCTTTCAATAAGCTAGTCCGGGTTCCGATTTTTTTCAACATCGTATAGCGTTGAATGTCGCTGTTGGCCCCAGAAAGAATTTTAAACATCAAGCAGCTTGCTAACATCGTCAAGAAGGCGATCCCCAAGAAAAAGCCCATAAATTCAAAACCGGAGAAGAGACCATTATACGTGTCATAGACGAAGACCCGTTGCGAAAAATTCGTATCGGCAGTTTCAGTAGTATTGGTTTCTTGGTTTGTTTGCGCCAATTCATGTAATGCATCGTAACTTGCTTGAAAGTCTTTGACTTGCACCATTCGCAAGCTGGATTCAGGGGCATTGATTGTGTCAAAAGCGGTTTGATCGACAACTTGGATCTCTTTGCCTCGTTGTTCTGGCAAGAGGTAGCTACGCAATTGGTCCTGCGCGGTGATGTCTTTGGCTAATTGGTCTCCCGACAGCTTGTTGTAGGTAACGTCGATACTCAACTGATTCGTACTGGTGCTGAACAAGTTGTTCTTGTTGAATTGATCTTTATTGTAATAAAGGGTGTCATCTGTTTCCTTCAGACTATAAGTGACATCAAGAGTCGGCTTTAAGGCTGCAACTTTTTCGTCAGAAGCATTTTGGGCATTATTCAAATACAAGTCATAAGGGGCAACGGATTTTGCCATAATTGGGATCTCGTTTTTGAAGCCCAGACCAACAGTCAAAGCACCTAATGCTAGAGCAAAGAGCATGGCTACCATCGATAGCATCTGCGTATAATCACGAATCCGAAAGCTTAGCTGAGACAAGGTGAAATTGTTTAACCTTTTCAAAGCAATGGCATCGGTCCTCTTCAGCAAAGATAAAATCGTGATGATCACGGAACGAAAGACGAGGTAGGTCCCTAAAATAATAGTAACTAGGGCAACACCGATCCCCACCAATTGGAATTTCATCAAGTCGCTCATCATATAATAACCCACTGCTAAAGAACAAATCCCTAAGACAGTTTGCAAAAAGAGCATGAAAGGACGTTGCTTGACTTGCGCCGGTGTGCTAGTTTCTCGTAACAAGGCTAAAATTGATTTTTTGGCAATTGCCCGTGCATTAAAGATAGCAGCGATCAAAAAGAGAATCGAGAAGAATGCAAGTGTCACGACTAATGCTTGTAGATTAAAGGCCGCATAATGGCTGATCTGTAAATTTAATTGGTTCACTAGTAAGGTATTGACACCACTGGCTAATCCAATACCTAGTAAAGAACCAACAGCAGTGGCGGCGATCCCGACCAAGAATGTTTCAATGAAAATCATTTGGGCGATCTTACGTCCTTTGGCTCCTAGCATCATAAACATGGCATAGTCTTTTTGCCGCATCGCCATTAAGAAAGAATTGGCGTATAAAATGTAGGCAAAGGTGATGATCCCCAATAAGACAGAACCAAAGCGAAAGATAAAGACCACCATACTGATGATCGAGTTGCTTTTTAAAAAGGCTTCATTGCTGGCCATTGATTCGAACATATAGAAGATGGCTGAGGCCATGACTAAACCAGAAAAGAGGACGATATAATCCTTCAACCGGCCTTTGATTCCGGTAAGTGATAATTTCCAAAGCATGTGTTCTTCCTCCTTATTGTTCCAAGTTTCCTAGAATGACAAGGATCTTGCGGTAAAATTCTTCCCGGCTTTGATCCTCACGTTTCACTTCTTGATGGATCTTCCCGTCCTTGATAAATAAAATACGTTGGCAATAGCTGGCAGAAAGGGGATCATGAGTGACCAATAAAATCGATACTTGGTCATTGGTATTCAAGTCGTCCATCATATTTAATAAGTCTTTGGCACTTTTTGAATCCAAGGCACCTGTCGGTTCATCTGCAAAAAGAATCGTTGGTTCCGTAATCAAGGCTCGAGCGGCTGCCACCCGTTGTTTTTGTCCACCTGAGATTGCTGCCGGATAGTTGTCGAGGATATGCGTGATAGACAAACGTTCTGCGACTCGTTTGATCCGTTGTTGGATGATCTTTGGTTTGACCCCTTGTAAAGAAAGGGGCACCGCAATGTTTTCAGAAGCTGTTAAGTTTTCTAGGAGATTGAAATCTTGGAAGATGAAGCCAATTTCACGGCTGCGAAAATCTGCCAAGGCATCGCCTTTTAGTTTGGTGATGTCGCTGTTGTTGATGCGGATCGTACCTTTGGTTGGATGATCCAAGGTTGAAAGAATGTTCAACAAGGTAGACTTACCGGAGCCTGAAGCTCCCATGATTCCGATAAATTCACCTTTTTCAATATCAAAGCTGATGCCTTTCAAGGCTTCGGTTTGTTTTTCGTTAGCTTTTCCGTAAACTTTAGTAAGTTCACTTGCTTGAATAATTTTTTCCATGATTAAGTTACGCTCCTTTTAATTGAGTTAGTGCTTTTGCGGGAATGTCTTTTTCTTTGACCTCTTCATAGCTGGTCACGCCTTTTTTCTCATTCCAAGTAAGTTTCAAATAGGCTTCTTTACGCAAAGGCCGCTCTTGGAAACCATTGAAATCCAGGGTTTTGCTTTTGCCATTTTCGTCATAAGCCGGTAGTTCATAGTGGTATTGAGTATAGACATTGCCACTGTCATCTTTAGAAGTCGTCTTTTCGCCATCTGTCGTGATTTGGACATAATAGCTGTCGCCCCCCATGATGACTGATTCAGCAATTTGCAATGCACCAAATCCCACAAGCACGACAACTGCTAGTCCAATCAAAAATTTTTTCATAAATAGGTCACCTCGTTTTTTATTATGATGAAAGTATAACGCTAGTTTTCTGAAAAGGAGTGTGAAAAATCTATCAATAAACTTTCAATTTTGTCACGAGGAACGAACAAAAAAACGTTTCTGAATTGTGTGATCCACAAATCAGAAACGTCGTTTGCTTGTTACTCTTCAGTCATATTTTTTGCGAAACAGTTCAACGACTAGTTGTCCCTCATCATACATAATGGCGGCTTCATCGATCATTAATCCCAATAAATAGTAATCTTTTTCTTCATGGATCGTTTGATGACCGCCCAACAGTTCAACGTAATAGTTTTCCAAGGTACTGTCTCTTGGTGTATTGAGCATGTTGATAAAATGTTCTAGATCAGAGGGCTGTTCAGGGAAAGGGCCCTGCACGACTGCTTTGAAACCTTCTGCTTCAAAGGCCATCTCGCTCGTTATCTTTTGACAGTCATGGGACAAAAAGTAGGTGACTACTTCATCGACGATTCGTCGTGCCCGTTCTTTTTCAATCATTTTTTTCGCCGCCTTCTGATTTGTTGGTATTCATCTAACAATGGTACCATTGCCGCCGCGACAAATCCACTGGAAAAACCGTTATTGTATAAGTTCAATCCTCCATGTAAATAAGTGATATTTGTGACCAGTGCTGCATGGACGATGCCTGCTAAGATACCAGCTACAGGACCATAATACCCACTGATCGGAGCTAAACTTGTTCCAAAGATCGCTGTTAGTAATAAGCTGAAGGTGGATACATCAGAAGTCAAACCGACTTTGGTGGCTAAAACCACCCCAATCATCACGGGCAAACTATTTTTCCAATGGTTTCCAAAGGCACTGAAACCAATCACGGTCAATACAGCCCCTAAAAGTGGACCGGAAAGCTCGCCTTGCAGCAGGAAAATAAAGACTAACATCAAGAGCCCCATCATTGCCATGTTCATCATGGTGATTCCTAGTGAAAAAATTGTGACATAATCGGTCATCAGTTTCCCAGAAGTTTTAAAAAGATCCGTTAAACCTTTTACCGATCGTTTATTTAAAAAATAACCAATAAAAAACAAGAAAAAACAAAGGATGAGCAAGAAAGCCGTCAGATAATAGTGATAGTCAGTCGTCAATTGCTTGTTCGAATAGACTTCCATGTCGAATAATCGTAAAAAGCTAGTGAAAAACATAGTGATAATACCGGTGGCAAAGCCAATATTGTACAAAGAAAATCCTTGATGGAATTGTAAAAATTGTGCTGCCAGTGGAGGGAGTGTTAAGCCAATCAAAATGCCGATTCCATAACCTAACGCGATTCCTAGGGGCAAAGGTAAGCCTAAGCCAAATGCTAAGTAACTAATGACGGGTGAGGCAGCACTACCAAATAAAGCGACAAGTGAGTACTGGGTTGAGGGCCGTTGCTGTATGTAAGAGTATAGATAGACACCCAAGGGAATGGGGATTGAGTTAAAGATGTTTTTTCCAAAAAAAGAAAAGCCGGATATGGTAAAGAAAGCGGCGATCATCGGACCACTAATAATGGTTCCTTGCTTTTTAGCAAGCAGGATACTAATCAAAGTCAATAAGCCGCTATTCAAAAAGGCGCTTCCGAGATTGCCGATTGCAAAATAATCAGAAATCAAATTGCTAGGGGCATTCAAAATAGCCAACGATCCTTGCCACAATGCCTGAGGCGGCGAGGTGAACAAGCCGAGTAGAATCAACACACAGCTGTAAGCCAGAAGCAACCGCTGAGTTAAGAGCTGTGAGATCGGTGCAAAAGGTTTCGATTTCGTTTGTAAGAAAATTCGTTTGTCTGACATAGTTTCACTGAACGCTCCTTTTTTTTCATAGTATCACATCTTTTCTCGTCTAAGAAGGTTTTTTTGACAGTTTCCACAAGGCGTTTTTCGAAAAATATGAGAGAAAAGGAACGTCATAAAAGAAAAACTTAAGAATATTTGAAAAAAAGCAATAGCGATTTATCAATGATTTTCGTCTTATTTTCAATAATTTCATAGATTGATGAAATTATTGACGGAAAGAGTTTTGAGAAAATTGTTATAATTTAGTTAATCTCGTTCAGATTTTCTAATAAAAAAGCCATTTTAAGATAAAAAAAACTGTTTGCTTGGTTTTTTTATCAGTGAATCACAAATGAGGGGATTTAATAAGGAGGAAGAGTATGAAGAAAACGAAGTTTGGCATGATTACTTTATTGGCAGCGCTTGTTTTAGGGGCTTGCGGACAAAGTAACGGAGGTGGAACAGGTTCGACAGATACAGGAGAGTCGTCATCAGACGCTGCAGCATCAGATATCAGCACATTACCGCTAGCGGTAGTCAATGATGATGAAGTGATTGAAGGTGGAGTTTTAGACGTTGCTGTAGTAATGGACACTCAGTTCCAAGGATTATTCCAGTGGGAGTTCTATCAGGATGCCTATGACCGTGACTTTATGTTACCAAGTCATGAATATCTATTCTTACAAGATGAGGATTTTAAGATTATTGATGGTGGACCTGCAGACTTAGACTTGGATGTCGAAAACAATAAAGCGACGATCACATTACGTGATGAACTAAAATGGTCGGACGGGGTAGATGTTACAGCCGAAGATGTCATTTTTTCTTATGAAGTCATTGGTCATCAAGACTATGATGGCGTTCGCTACAATAATGACTTTACTAATATTGTTGGAATGGAAGAATACCATAGCGGTGAAGCAGATACGATTTCTGGGATCACAGCAGTTAGCGATAAAGTAGTTGAGATCGAATTTAAGGAAATGCATCCTGGAATGCAGCAATCCGGTGGAGCAATTTGGAACGCGGCATTACCAAAACATACCTTTGAAGGTATTGAAGTAGCAGATATGCCATCCAGTGATCCTGTACGGACAAACCCAATTGGTTTTGGTCCTTACAAGATGACGAATATCGTACCTGGGGAAACCGTAGAGTATGTTCCGAATGAACATTATTATGGGGGAACACCAACATTAGAAAAAATTGTGATGCGTAATGTTCCATCTGCATCGATCAATGAAGCACTAAATGCAAAACAATATGATTTAGTATTGAAAATGCCAACAGATACGTTCGATACGTATCAAGATATGGATGGCTACCAAATGTTAGGACGACCAGAACAATCTTACACCTATCTTGGTTTTAATTTAGGAACATGGAATGACGAAACAAATAGTGTTGATTTTGATCCAAACGCAAAAATGGCCAACAAAGCATTGCGTCAAGCAATGGGCTATGCTATCGATAATGATGCGATTGGTGAGCGTTTCTACCATGGCTTGCGTTCAAATGGTACAACATTGATCCCACCGGTTTATGGTAGTTTGCACAGCACTGATGTGGAAGGTTACCACTTAGATATGGATAAAGCAAATCAACTCCTAGATGATGCTGGCTTTATCGATGTTGATGGTGATGGCTTCCGGGAAGATCCAGATGGCAATAAATTAACCATCAATTTTGCTTCAATGTCAGGTGGAGAAGTGGCACAACCACTGGCAGATTACTATGTCCAACAATGGCAAGAAATCGGTTTGGATGTCCAATACTCTACAGGACGTTTGATCGACTTCCAAGCATTCTATGACAATTTGAAAAATGATGATCCAGATATCGATGTTTTCCAAGCTGCTTGGTCTACTGGATCAGATCCATCACCAACTAGCTTATGGGGACCAAATTCAGCCTTTAACTACACTCGTTACGAGTCTGAACGCAATACAGAATTGTTAGCAGCCATCGATTCAAATGATTCCTTCGATGAAGAAAAACGTAAAGAAGCATTTGATGCATGGCAAGAATATGCATTTGAAGAAGCGTTTGCTATTCCGACATTGTACCGTAACCAAGTTTTGCCGGTCTCTGATCGTGTCGCAAACTTTACGTGGGCATATGATCCAGATCATAATCCATGGGCACGAGTTGGAGTGACTTCAGAATCTCGCTAATCGATTTGTTGAATCACTGAAATCAAAAAAGAACAACGCTTTTGTCGTTTTCTGAAAAGCCAGCTCAGTTTACTTCTATAGTTAACCGGAGGGATGAGTTGTGCAAAATCAAATCTGGGTCAAGATAAACCAGATACGTTTTAAGATTTTAGCCCGAAAACCAGTTAGGTCTACGCACCTAACTGGTTTTTTGTGTACAAGTTAGGCTAGCATTTGACTGAAAAACGCCTGTCCTTCAATAAGCAGACAGGCGTTTACGAAAAAGATAAATCATGTTTGTAAGGATATAGGATGATTCAAAGGGAAAAATGTTAAATGGAGATATTCGTCACGGTATGAATCAAGTTTTGCAGGTCATTTTTATGGTTCTGGTAACCGGCTTGTTCGATAACGATTAAGCTGTTTCTTAACACTTCTTTGTTTAATTGAGAAGATTGCAAATAGGAGTAAATTTCTTGATACAAGACTTGATGGATTTTCAAATAAAAATACAGAGGTGTATTAGGCAAGGGATGAGACAAAAGCAGAAACTTGTTAAGCAGATAGGAATCCTTACTTTCACTGGCAAAGGCGCAGCCATTTAAGATCACAACACTTAACAAATTTGCATAAAAGGGATCATTGGCATAGCGAAGAATTTTTTTGATCCCATGATCTAAATAGTAACTGATGGTTTCTTGGTCGAAAATAAATAACAAATTTGAGAATAAGTTCAACTCAAAGCGCCCCCAGGTTTCGATATCAAACAAGTATTGCTTTACCAGTTCAACTTCTTGGGTGTAAGCTCCTCGATTCATCAGAAATGATTCACGGTTGAGCAGCAGCAGGCCTTGGACATACAAAGAATAATAAAAAAAATTTTGTGTCTCAAAGTAGCGTTCCTCAAGGCTAGTCAAGTAGTCGATAGTCAGTGTTCGATCATAATATCGGGTATAGAAATCTTGCACCAGCTGACGTTTCTGACCAGTGGCTTCGCTGTCGATCAACAGACTGAACTCATGAACCGTGATATTCATTTTGTCTAAGTAGTCAAACAAGGTTTGTGAAGAGAGATTTGTTTTGCGATTTTCGAAAGAAGAAAGGGTGGTGCGAGAGGAAATACCTTCGGCAAGCTTGGCTTGCGAGATTTTGCGATCTGTGCGCAGTTTCTTGATTAAAGAGCCTTGCTGTTTCATGGGGGACCTCCTTAATTGTGACGCATTTCTGAACAATGTGATTTTAATAACATGTTATCAAATATAATAGGGTATAGCAAATAATAAAGGAGGTCGTTTTTCATGGAATTTGAACCATTTGGTCCTTGGGAAATCAACCCATTTAAAAACTAGTACAGGCTTTCATTTAGATACTTGTCATTGAAGGATCAGTGACAGATTGATAAATGAAATTTAGTTTACGTCCTGCTTTTTTCGCGGCGAACTGCGAACATTCTAAGCAGGAAAGAGAAGATCTTGAAGAATCGAAAGGTTATTTGGTTGATTCCCCCACTCAAAGAGACCTTTTCGTTTGTGGAAGTCATGAAACGCATGAATCGCGCAAGGTGGTCAGTCCCATTGAATGTCTGTCATGCACCAGACCTTCCCCAATTTTCTGATTCTTTGTGATTGATCGTCTTTCAAGCATCATACTTCCAGCTATGACCGTAATGCACGAAGATTACGGTTTTTTTGTGGTCTTATTGTGCTACACAGTAAACCATGTATTTCAAGTGAACTAAAAGACCAAAGCTAGACAAGAAATTCAGTGAGAAAGATAGTGAAAAAAAGTCAAAATCAAAAAAAGAAAAACGTTTGCAAAAAAAGTGTTGACATTTTTTCTCAGAATGAGTACTATTATCTCAACGGAACACGAGAGTGTTCTCATTACTGGATTCGTTACTGTTCGGCAGGCAAGACCAGAGGAAAAAAGTGCATTGATTACCCAAAGTTTCTTGGGTTGTACACTTTTTTGCTTTGGTCTTCTTTTTTTGCTCCATTATTTCTATTCGCTAAAAAAGAACCGGTTCCAAGGTAAGGTCCAGTCATTGATCATCAAAGGAGGGGAGAAGTAAAACGCAATGAAGTGCCAGCTAGGTTTGACGATATCCTGCAGTACTGCCTGGAGCAGACATTCACCTCGTCACTTAATGGCAAGTCAGAGAAAGAAAAAAATACAAGACCTTCTGCATAGACGTCAAACGATGCAAAGTTGTGTATGCGCTATGCTGATCAAGGAGGATCGTTCGTGAAGATTATCAAGAGGATCAACAACAATGTTGTACTTTCAAAAGAAGATGAAGTTGAAGTGATCCTAATGGGAAAAGGGATCGGCTTTCAAACGAAACCGGGTGACCTGATTCCGGCTGAGCGAATCGAAAAAAAATACTACCCAGAAGATGACTTGACAGTGGAACATATGTCGAAAGTCATGACGAAGGCTGACGAGAAACAAATGGCCGTCATTTATGAAATCGTGCGTCTTTTTCGGGAAAGTGTTGGAACCGATTTCAATCCAAACGTTTATTTCACACTGATGGATCATATCTTGTTTGCCATCAGTCGTCAAAAGCAAGAAATTGTTTTGACCAATCCCATGCATTGGGAAATCAAGAAAATCTATGCCAAGGAATATGCGGTCAGTGTCCAAGCGGTCGAGTTGATCCGCAAAGAGCTGTATCCCGATTTTTCGCAAGAAGAAGCTGCGTTTATCACTTTGCATTTCGTCAATGCGCAAATTGAAAAAAGCGCCAATCAAAGTGCCTATGAGCACACCGAGTTGACCAACAATATTTTACGGATCGTTAAGTATAGCATGAACATCGAGTACGATGAGAATTCTTCCTACTTCCAACGGTTTGTGACCCACATTCGCTATTATTTAATTCGACAAAGTCAAGAAAAAGAAGAGCCAGTATTGGCTAATCCGATGATTGCCTTGGCTTTCAGCAGCTATCCGAAAGAAAAAGAAACCGCAGATTCGATCAAAGAATACTTATTTGAACAAAAGGGCTGGCATGTCAACGATATGGAATTGATGTATTTGATTCTGCATATCGGTAACTTAGCCGCTCACTCAAAATTAACCTAAGAATGGAAATGGATTCGTTACAGTTCGGCTGGCAAGACCTGCACTTTCTTACAATACTCGTTGAGGAGACCCGTCTCGTTTTTTATGGGTGATACTCCTGCTTGTTTATTGTAGAAATGGCCGGTCTTTTTATTTTTATTAAATGATCTATTAAAAAGGAGAAATCAAAATGGCAAAATATACTGAATTAGCACAAGACATTTTGGCCCACGTTGGCGGCAAAGAAAATGTCTCTTCTGTAAAACACTGTGTGACTCGCTTACGTTTCCACTTAAAAGACGAAAGCAAAGCAGACACAGATTATTTGCAAAAACGTGACGGTGTCGTGACCGTTGTCAAAGCAGGCGGACAATACCAAGTGGTTATCGGTAATCATGTGCCAGATGTTTACGATGAAGTGCTGAAAGTCGGCGGATTAGCCGATGGCGGCAGTCTTGATATCGACGAAGGCGACGAAAAGAAAGGCAGTTTGTTTGACCGCTTTATCGATGTCATCTCAAGCTTGTTTCAACCGTTCTTAGGTCCATTAGCGGCAGCCGGTATTTTAAAAGGGATCACGGCGCTACTTGCAGCAACTGGGATGGAAGCGACCAATGGAATCTATGTAGTAATGAATACCCTAGGCGATGGTTTGTTCCAATACTTACCTATGATCTTAGCCGTAACTGCTGCAAAGAAATTCAAGATGAATACCTATACAGCATTAGCGATTGCAGGTGCGATGGTCTATCCTGGTTTAGCAGAAAGCGTTGCTGAAGCGAGCAAAGTCTTTGGTCTAACCTTGACCTTACCAGCAGGTGGCTACTTTAATAGCGTATTGCCGATTATTTTAGCGATTTTTGTCGCTTCGAAAATTGAACAGTTTATGCGCAAAGTTACACCTGATGTAGTCAAAATGTTTGTGGTTCCTTTTGTAACGATTTTGATCACTGTGCCGTTGACCTTCTTTGTGGTAGGTCCAGTCGCAAATACAGCATCTAGCTGGATCGGTATTGCTTTCCAAGCGGTTTATGATTTCAGCCCAATCATTTATGGATTTGCTTTAGGGGCATTATGGCAAGTATTGGTAATGTTTGGTCTTCACTGGGGTCTTGTGCCATTGGCGATCATGGATATGGCGCAAAACGGCTCTTCGATTATTTTGACCGCCGCAGTGCTACCATGTTTCACGCAAACGGGTGTGCTAGCAGCGATTTGGTTGAAAACGAAAGAACCAAAAGTCAAACAAGGCGCAATGCCAGCATTGATCTCATCGATCTTCGGTGTGACTGAACCTGCGATCTACGGTTATACTTTGCCAATGAAAACACCATTTATCGTTTCTTGTTTAGTTTCAGGTTTCGTTGGTATCTACTTGTCAATCTTTAACGTTACTGGTTACGCAATGGGCGGTATGGGTATCTTCTTGTACCCTGCATATATCGATCCAGCAACAGGCAGCTTCCATAGCGTGATCCACTTAGCCATCGGTACAGTTATTGCAATCGTAGCGTCATTTATCATCATGATGTTATTGAAAGTACCAACTTTGTATACAACTGTTGATTCACCAGTCGACGGTCAAGCAACACCAGCAGCACCAGCACCAGAAGTAAAAACCGTTTCTGCCAGCGTCAAAGATGAAACAGTCAAAAGCCCAGTAACCGGTCAAGTGGTTGCTTTAGCAGATGTGGAAGACAAAGTCTTTTCTTCAGGTGCTATGGGAAAAGGGATCGCCGTTGAACCAGCGATCGGTGAAATCACTGCTCCAGCAGATGCAGAAGTCAAAATCTTGTTTCCAACAAAACATGCCATCGGCTTAGTCACTGAGGATGGGACAGAATTATTGATCCACATCGGCATGAATACGGTGGAACTTGAAGGCAATCACTTTACTGCCTACATCAACCAAGGAGACAAAGTCAAAGCCGGTCAAAAATTGATCTCTTTTGATACTGAAGCGATTCGTGCGGAAGGCTATTCCTTACTGACACCAGTCATCGTCACAAACTCTAACGACTACAGTGACATCCAAACGACACAGTCAAAAGAAGTAACAGCGAACGACAATTTGATCGAAGTCGTAAAATAAATGCGTTTATCGGCACGTCGTAGGATCAGTAAGAATGCTTTCTTACTGATCCGCTGTGTCGATCAATAAAGAAAAAGAAAGTAGGCTAATCATGACAGAAAAACAATTTCCAAAAGGCTTTTTATGGGGCGGCGCCACTGCAGCCAACCAATTTGAAGGAGCATGGAACGAAGGCGGACGTGGCCCAGCGACATCCGATACGGCGATCGCTGTCAAACCAGAAGACCGTAAAAACATGGCAGAATTTGCTGCACCAATGACTCGGGAAAAAGTCTTGTTTGCCTTAAATGACAAAGAGGGCTTGTATCCAAAACGTTGGGGATCAGATTTCTACCATCGTTACAAAGAAGATATCGCCTTGTACGCAGAGATGGGCTTTAAAACGTTCCGTCTGTCCATCGCTTGGTCAAGAATTTTTCCAAATGGTGACGATGTTCAGCCAAATGAAGAAGGCTTGCAATTTTATGACAACGTATTTGATGAGTGTGCAAAATACGGGATCGAACCCTTAGTGACCCTCTCTCACTACGAAACACCTATCGGGATCGCGTTAAACTATGGCGGCTGGAAAAATCGCCAAGTGATCGATTTGTTCGTCAAATACGCAGAAACTGTGTTGACCCGCTACAAAGACAAAGTCAAATATTGGTTGACCTTCAATGAAATCAATATCATGGGGATCTCTGGCTATGTTGGCGGTGCCTTGTTATCCGAAGATGGCACGCAAAACCTTTCTGACATGTATCAAGCTGTGCATCATCAATTTGTGGCTTCTAGTTTAGCAACAAAATTTGCCCACGAAATCAATCCTGATATCAAAGTAGGGATGATGTTGGCACGGATGCAAGCCTACCCAGCTACACCAAATCCAGCAGATGTGATGGAAGAAATCAAGCGTGACCACGAGAATCTCTTCTTCTCTGATGTCCAAGTTCGTGGGAAGTATCCAGCGTATACGAAGCGCTTCTTTAAAGAAAACGGCATCGAAGTGACCTTCGAAGATGGCGATTTAGACATTCTTGCGCAATACCCTGTCGACTTCATGTCCTTTTCTTACTACATGAGTTCTATTGCCCGCCACAATCCTGAAGAAGGCGGCGAAGCAACGGCCGGCAACTTTTCTTTAGGCGAATCAAACCCATACTTGGAAGCCTCTGACTGGGGGTGGCAAATCGATCCAATCGGCTTGCGTGTGACTTTGAATAACTTGTACGACCGCTACCAAGTACCATTGTTTATCGTTGAAAACGGCTTAGGTGCCTTGGATACGGTGGAAGAGGATGGTTCGATCCATGACAGCTATCGAATCGATTATTTGAAGGCGCATATCGAACAAATGTATGAAGCGATCGAAGATGGTGTGGAATTGATGGGCTATACGCCTTGGGGTTGTACCGACTTAGTTTCGGCTTCAACGTCAGAAATGTCGAAACGCTACGGCTTTGTCTATGTAGACGCGGATGATGAAGGAAACGGTAGCTTTGACCGTTCCCGTAAAGATAGTTTTTACTGGTACAAAGAAGTCATTGCTACCAATGGCGGTAGTTTGTTACAGGATTAAAAAATAAACCAAAGCGGCTCTCAAAAAAGAGAGCCGCTTTTTTGTTGTGCTCGGTAAAAAAAGAAGAGAAAGGGGGTTAGCAGCTGCCATGCTAGAAAGATCAATGAAACAGTCAACGCCCATTTTTTCATTTTGGGCTTAGGCACAACGGCTTCGGGCATCAAATAGACAAGAGAGAATACTGTAAGAAAAAACAACAGGGTCAGTGGTTGGACGACAAAGGTCAGCCAGTTCATAGGGCAAGCTCCTTTTATGAGGATTGATGATTTGTTCTTTCGTGTTATTATTTTGCAAATTCATTATATATTTAGTTCGTTAAAAAGGCAAGGAGCTCATGGAATAACGATTGTGTGCAGGAAGGGGGGAGAAAAACGAGTGGCACATCCTTGTATTTTGATTCGAATCTTTCTAGAGTAACACAGTAAGCTTGAGGTTAGAATCAGAACTAGCAATAAAAAAGCCCCTTTTCAGGGGAGGGGAGTTCTTTAAAAAGATAGGAAGAAACCCGTGTATTTGATGAAGCTATTGGTCCCTAGTTACTGGGGACCTGACTAATTTACGTGGAAAACCCGCCACTGTCATTCACCGTTTTCTGATCCTCAAGTAGAAAATAAAACAAAGAAGACTAGCCGAAATCAAGAAACCCATAAAATAGAAAGTTAGCTGCATGTCAGGCATCGTATAGGAATACTCTAAAATCTTACAAACAAAGATCACTAAAGAAACCGTGATGGATAAGGAAACCCATGTGAAACGCGGCAATCGTTTCGTTACGATGATCAATCCTAACGAAAAAAAGATGACTGGTACCCAAAAGATCAAGCGAGCAAGTTGGATCATTTTATCTCTCCTCATTCAAATTGATTTGAGTAAAAGGATAGCTTACAACGTTTGTTATTAAAAATAATAACCATTGTTTCTGAGCATTTTTTCGGAAATTGTGTTTTCAACTTAAAGCATGGGCGTAATGCTGTTCTTTAAATTCTTTTGGTGTTTGCCCCGTAACTGCTTTGAAATTGCGGATAAAATGGCTTTGATTGGCAAAGGCTAATTGGGTGCTGATTTTTTCGTAGGAATAGTCTGTGAACAACAATAAATGTTTGGCTTCACTGATTTTTCGTTCCTGAATGTAACTGTGGATCGTTTTGTTCATTTCTTTTTTGAACTGATTACATAGATGGGTCTTATGTTTTTGAGTGATGGCTGCGAGGTCATCAATGGTCACTTTTTCATAGAGATGGCTGTCGACATAATTAACAATCGTCTTGACCAACAGTGATTTTTGCGCCAGCGGATAGCTATGCAGAAGCTCCATAAAGCGGTAGGTGGCTTCTTTGATATAGCGGAGGCACTCCTCGGCAGAATGAATATAAACCAGACCTTGGATCAATGAATCAGATAAGCCGAATGCTTGGTTGACTGGTACTCCTTCATCAATGCTCATGCGGGTCACGACAGCGACAAAGGCCGAAAACTTTAGTTTTAAGCCTTCCAGTTCATGAGGGGAAAGGGAAACACTGTAGGTCTCTTTCATTTTGTTAAATACCCAGACTACTTTTTCCGGCTCGTTTCGTTTGATGTAGTCAAGATAGCGCAATTCAAAATGATAGGAATCAAAGGTAGCTTCATGCACACGGCGTTCATAAAGATTGGTTTCCAAGCTAAGATCTGTTTGCATGGATCGGTCGTGGGATTCAGTTTGGTAATGCCAATGGATTTGGTCTTTTGCCAACGGCTGCTCCGCAAACAGCGTATAAAGCAGCTGGATGTATTCTTCAAAGGAGTATTTGTCTTCTTTGGAATAGTGCACATTGTAGTGGTATTCATGTTCAAGAAATAGGTAAGACGTATCTGG
The DNA here is from genome assembly GCF_050544075.1 of Enterococcus sp. AZ188. NCBI lineage: Bacteria > Bacillati > Bacillota > Bacilli > Lactobacillales > Enterococcaceae > Enterococcus > Enterococcus sp. AZ188. Next base: position 2,216,689 of record NZ_CP172943.1, on the reverse strand, counting down.
TGTACCAATCACTCCACAGGGTCCGATGACCATATAACAGGTTTTTCCAGCTAACTGAAACGCAAAACAACCAAGCATATATTTGCCGAAATGATAGAGATTTGCAACTGGGCCGTTCGTTTCTTCCAAATAGTGTTTCAGAGGATTCTTGGCTGTTAAGGTGAGTGGGGGATACAGCGGAGTCCCTTCTTGATCCAAGAGAATCATCGGGATCAAATATTTGCGATAAAGCAGATCCATGGCGGTCGTAAGTGTTGTTTTGTTCATGAGACACCTCAAAGTCCAAACATTGTTTTTTCTTTTAGTATAACGTAAATTTTTTAGCATTCAATAAACAATTTATTATAAACACTAGTTTTTTAGTATATCTAAGGAAGGATTCTTTCTATAATTCAGATGAATAAAACGGTTACAGGAAGGAGTAAACATGGATAGTAAAAAATTGAAAGAATTGTTTCAGCAATTGACGCCAGAAGAAAAAATCGCTCAGACGATTCAATTGAATGGCAGTTTAGTCATTGAAAATGAGGTGATGACTACTGGCCCGATGCAAGATTTAGGGCTTCCACCAAATTTGAAGATTCACGAGATTGGTTCGATTTATAATGTGAACGATTACCAAAAATTGATTCAGTTACAGAGGGAAACGTTAGCACACAGCCGACTCAAGATTCCTATGCTGTTTATGTCGGACGTCATCTACGGGTTTCGGACCATTTTTCCGATTCCCCTTGCCCAAGCAGGTTCCTACGATTTTAATTTGATCGAGCAAGCCGCTGAGATGACCGCCAAAGAATGTTACCAAAATGGCCTTCATGTGATCTTTTCACCCATGCTGGATCTTGTTCGCGATCCTCGCTGGGGCAGAGTGATGGAGTCGCCAGGAGAGGATGTGTATACGGCAAAACGTTTTGCTAAAAGCGTCGTGACCGGCTACCAAGGCAATCTTGATCAAGGAGTGGCAGAAAATCACGTTGCTGCTTGCATCAAACATTTTGCTGGTTATGGTGCACCCGAAGCGGGCAGAGAATACAATACGGTCGATATGTCCAATCAGCGCTTATTCAATGAATATTTGCAACCCTATCAAGCGGCGATCGAAGCCCAAGCACTGCTAGTGATGACAGCCTTCAACCTATTGAATGGTGAACCTGCAACGGGTAGCCGCTGGTTGAACCGAGAGATTTTGCGCGAACGTTTCGGTTTTGATGGGGTACTGGTCTCCGATCATGCCGCCATCAAAGAATTGGTCCCCCACGGTTTTGTCAAAGATGAACGGGAGGCCGCTCAGAAAGGTTTGGAAGCGGGCGTTGATTTTGATATGATGACATCGGTCTATGCAACTTACTTACCAGAACTGATCAAGCAACCTGAACTCGCGGCTTTATTAGACGAAGCAGTTTGGCGTATTCTGGTATTAAAAAATCAACTAGGACTGTTTGAAGACCCTTATCGAGGGTTGAAAACGCAACAGACGGGAGAAGTTTTGTCGGATGAAGCCAAAGAGCTAGCCGTTAAGCTAGTAGAAAAAAGCTGTGTGCTGTTAAAAAATGAGGGCAGCTTACCTTTGAAAAAGGACCAAACCGTCGCTGTGATCGGTCCTTATGGAGAAAGCCGGTTGACCTTAGGTTTTTGGGCGTCAGTCAGCGGCAAGCCACAAGACACGATTCCTTTAAAATCCGGTTTGCTGCAGCATTTCGCACCCGAAAACTTGATCTTTGCTCGTGGATACAATCTATTCGACTCGTATGAGCAATTTGGTCCTTTAAAAGCCGGGATCGAACAGCTGAATGGACCGATCGAACCAGAAGATCAGTTGCTTTTGGAAGCTATGGAAGCCGCCGAAGCCGCCGAAGTTATCGTCTTGACTTTTGGAGAGCAGTTTTTGGAGAGCGGCGAAGGGGCATCAAAAGCTCATTTGCAGCTGCCATTGAAACAAATTCGTTTGATCCAAGCGTTGAAAAAGACTGGCAAGCCTTTGATTGGCGTGCTTTACACTGGCAGACCGTTAGTCTTAACACAAGTGGAAGCATTATTTGATAGTCTGTTGCTCGTATGGTATCCAGGAACGATGGGCGGGATCGGGATCGCCAATCTGTTGAGTGGGCAGGCTTCTCCGACGGCAAAACTGGCGATGACCTTTCCTCGTAGTGAAGGACAGATCCCACTATACAGTGCCCAGCTGCCAACGGGCAGACCTTTGACAGATAGTGAGCATTCTGATCGCTTTTTGTCAAAATACCGCGATGAATCAAATGAACCCTTATTCTCATTCGGAACAGGTCTTAGTTATAGTTCGTTTACTGGAGAATGGCTTGGTAGTGAAGTATTTAGCGAGACGATCCAATTGGCTTATCGAGTGAAAAACCAATCAGCAACAGCTGCAGAAACCGTCATTCAACTTTATCTCATGCAGCGTCCAGCGGCAGTGGTTCGTCCAAGTCGCCAATTAATCGCAAGTGACCTCATCTCATTCGCGCCCCAGGAAGAAAAAGAGCGCAGATTGTCATTGCCATTGTCAGAACTTGTTTTCTATGACAATCAAGGGAAGAAACACATAACCAAAGGTACTTATCGATTTCTAATGCGGATCGATCAAAAAGAAACGATGCTTAGTGTAACGATTTAAACTAAAGGAGTGAGAGAAAATGGAAAAATTAGAAGCATTTTTAAGTAGCAAACTATTACCAATGTCACAAAAATTACAACAAAACAAAGTATTGGCCGCTTTGATGGAGGGTTTTATTCGAACAAGTCCCATCACTTTAGGAATTGCGTTTATCACGATCATTGGAAATTTTCCGATTCCCGGTTGGACGGACTATTTGACGAAAATTGGCATCTTCCAGCATGTTGAAGCGATCACCAACGGAGCAACTGGCGTTTTTGCCTTGTATGTTGTATACAGTTTGGCGTATTCTTACGCAAAACAATTAGGAAGCAATGAACGCAATTCAGCGATTATTTCTTTAGCTAGTTTCATTATGTTGATGCCACAAACCGTCGCAACAACTGTCATGCAAGATGGCCAAGCAGTGGAACAAACGATTGGTGCCTTGAAGCTTGATTTCTTAGGCGGACAAGGACTGTTTATCGGCATGCTGACCGCTTTGTTGGTCACTCGCTTTTATGCTTTCTTATCGAGAAAAAACATTATGATCAAGCTACCGGATAGTGTTCCCCCAATGGTAACCCAATCTTTAGCACCAGTGTTTGTTGTCACGATCATTTTTGCAGTCGTCTTTGTCTTACGTGTCTTATTTGGGTTTACTTCATCCGGTTCGATTTTCCAATTCTTTATCGATGTGATCAATGCGCCGTTGAACTCCTTAGTTGCTAGCCCGCTATCGATCATCATCATTATGGAATTATTAGCTGTTTTATGGTTTTTCGGAATTCATAATGCAGTTTTACAAGGACCGCTCGGGGCGATTAGTATGACCATGGTCGTTTCAAATATTGCCGCTTACCAACAAGGACAAGCGCTGCCTTATCTGATTCCTTCAGTGATTTATATGGGCATGTATGCTGCTGGCTTCATGGGCTTTGTGACCTTCTTTATGATCCGCAGCAAATCGGCAAAAATGAAACAATTAGGAAAATTGTCGTTTATCCCGTCGATCTTTAACATCACAGAGCCAATCATGTTCGGGATGCCGATTATTTTGAATCCGTTGTTCTTTATTCCGCAAGTCTTTACACAATTGATCGCTGGCTTTGTGACCTGGGGATTGGCAACAACGATCCTCCCAATCAGCTTGAATCCAACCATGAGTCTATTGCCATGGACCACACCGACTTTTATCAAAATGCCCTTTTCAGGAGGGCTTAACTACACGATCTTAATGATCATCTGTATGCTGATCGGTATTGTTATGTGGTATCCGTTTCTAAAAATTGCGGATAAAAAAGAGTACGAATTAGAAATGGCTGCTGAAAAAAAGCAAGCAAGTGAAGCAGCAAAAATGACAGAAAAAGTCGTGGAAGAAATTCAAGCGTAAACAAAGGAAGTGGCACATTTGGTTTATTTAGGAATTGATATCGGTGGGACGCACATCAAAACGGGATGGGTTGAAAACAATGAAGTCACCGACGGACGAAGTTTTCCCACCCCGGCAACGCTGGCGGCATTTAGTGAAACTATCAAAACGATCCTCCAAAGCTATGCCCGTCAAGTTTCTTTCACGAAAGTGGCTATCGCAGTCCCTGGTTCAGTTAATGAAACAGGGACGGTCTTCTTTGGTGGTGCCTTGCCATACCTTGATGGGGTAAATTTGCCAGAATTGATCTGCCAGTTAAGCGATGGCATGGTGACAGAGGTTACTGTCGAAAACGACGCAAAAGCCGCCGCGCTAGGGGAAATGAAAGCCGGCAATCTGCAAGGGATCCAAAATGGTGCGGCGATCATTTTAGGAACCGGCGTGGGAGTTGGTCTTTGTCTCAATGGAAAACTCTATCGTGGGCATCATGGACAAGCTGGTGAAGTCAGTTTTATGATTCGTGACCGACAAATGAGAGGCGCGGACTCTTTTGTGGGGATCGGTCTTTCGGCTGTCGGATTAATTGAGCGTTTGGCTGCTAGTATGGCTATCGCGCCTGATGGTCCTTTGGTCTTTGATACCCTTACGAAAACTGCTGATCCTGAGGCAGAGGCTTTATTTTTAACTTATACCAAAGAAGTCGCTGTCTTGTGTTTCGATCTTCAGTGTCTTTTAGCTCTGGAGAAAATCGTTATCGGTGGCGGGATCAGCCGTCAGCCACGCTTGATCGAAGCCATAGCTAGCAGCTATCAAACTATTTTTAAAACCGCACCAATCATTGAGAAAACGCTGCAGCCAGTTGCGATCCAAGCCGCTTATTTTCAAGCGGACGCCAATTTGATCGGCGCAGCCAAGGAGGAACCGTGGGATGAGTAAATTTCCGGAAGCATTTTTGTGGGGAGCATCCACTAGTGCTTATCAAGTAGAGGGCGCATGGGCAGAAGACGGCAAAGGTCCCTCAGTGCAAGATATCAAAGAGATTCCGCAAGGGACCACTAATTTTAAAGTAGCATCAGATCACTATCACCGATATGAAGAAGATGTGAAATTGTTTAAAGAATTAGGGTTAAAAGCCTATCGTTTTTCCATATCATGGAGTCGAGTCATGCCCGATGGTCAGGTCAACCCAGCAGGATTGGCGTTTTATCAAAAACTGATCGATCTGCTACTAGAAAACGAGATTCAACCGATCGTCACCGTTTTCCATTTTGACCTGCCCGTTGCGATCGCGAAGCAAGGTGGGTGGGAAAACCGAGAGACGATCCAAGCATTTGCTGATTACTGCCAAGTACTGTTCGAAAACTTTGGTCATCAAGTACCGCTATGGCAAACCATCAACGAGCAAAATGTGATGGCACTTGCTGGTTCGGTCATTGGTACGAGTCAAAAATCCATGAAAGAAAAATTTCAAGAAAATCACCATATGCTAGTGGCCCAAGCATTGGTGACCCAACAGTTTCATGCCGGTAATTTTAGCGGCAAGATTGGCCCAGCACCGAATATCGCCAGTGTCTATCCAGCTTCTGAAAAACCAGCCGATCAGCTGGCAGCTCTTTCTATGAGTGCGCTGAGAAATTGGTTATTCCTAGATGCGGCTGTTTTCGGCACATACAACCATAACGCATGGCATTTGTTAGAGACGATTGGTGCAGCACCGACAGTCACTGAAGCAGATCGAAAGATTTTGGCAGCTGGAACATGTGATTACATCGCATTGAATTATTATAATACGATGACCGTCAGCAGCTATTTTCAAAAAGAGACAAAACTCGATCAACAGTCTGGTTTCGGGATTCCTGGCTTTTTCCAAGTAGTAGAAAACACCCATTTGCCCATGACTGAATTCGGTTGGCCTATTGATCCAGAAGGCTTTCGCTTTACGTTGAACGAAATCTATTCCCGTTATCGTCTGCCTCTTTTGATCACGGAAAACGGAATCGGTGCCAAGGATGTTTTGACAACTGATGGTAAAATCCACGATGATTATCGCATCGACTACTTGCAGCAGCACATAAAACAGATGGCATTGGCGATCGAAGACGGTGTCGATGTGATCGGCTATTGCCCGTGGAGTGCCATTGATCTCGTCAGTACTCACGAAGGCATCGCTAAACGGTACGGGTTTATCTATGTCAATCGTACGGACGATCAGCTGTTGGACTTGGCGCGATACAAGAAAGATAGTTTTTATTGGTATCAAAACGTTATCGATAAAAACGGGTTAGGAGAGTAAGCGATGTTTTTTCAGGAATATCTATTTGATCCAGAAGCGCAAGCCGGTTTGACAGTGTACCTGCATGAGGAAAAAGCCGAGTATGAACGGGTGGGCGATCGTCCGTTTGTCTTGGTGATTCCCGGTGGCGGCTACTCCTTTTGCAGTGAGCGGGAAGCTGAGCCAATTGCCTTAAATTTTGCTGCCCAAGGCTTTCACGCCGGGGTCTTACGCTATCATGTAGGGACACATCGCAGTTTCAGCCATTCCTTAGCAGATGCAGAAAAAGCGATTACTAAAATCCGAGAACTTGCAAGTGAATGGGGAATCGATGCCGAAAAAATCGCTGTGATCGGCTTTTCTGCCGGCGGCCATTTGGCAGCGGCGTTATCAACACTCTCCTCAATGAAACCGAGCTTATGTATTTTAGGCTACCCAGCGATATTGTCTTCATTTGCTACTGTGATGAAGATCGATGCCCCTTCATTAGAGGAATGTGTCACAAAAGATACGCCGCCCACCTTTTTGTTTTCAACCTTTGAAGACAATGTCGTTCCTATCGAAAATTCATTGGCGTATCTGCAGGCCCTAGAAGATCACGAGGTTCCCTTTGAAAGTCATATTTTCCAAAAAGGACGTCACGGTCTTTCTTTGGCGACCGAACGCTTCGGTAATCGTAAAGAAATGGTTGATCCACGTTTTGCCCGTTGGTTTGATGAATGCGTCGAATGGCTAGAGTTGAACTGGGCAGATAAAGTTGCCCAGCCAGCTTTGTTTCCTGATTTAGGGCAGTGGCCAATTCGGGCATTACTCGAGTCAGGTGAAAACAAACGCTTGCTGTTGCAGGCTTTTCCATCATGGGCAGACAAAAGCCGCTTAAAAATCGTAAAAAACATCAGCTTGCAGCAACTACTAACGATCATGCCAGAAGCTTTTGAGAATGTTTCTTATCAAGCGCTTGTTTTGCAGCTGATTGATCCTAGAAAGGAAGAGTAAAAATGAAAGCAATCCTGGTCCATGAAAGCTATAAGGCTTCAACAGAATTGATCACCCAAGAGCCACAAGCGATTGAACAGTTATCAGCTGTTCGTAACAGTACTGCTGCTTGTCAGTTGCTGCTGCACGATGGCAACCGCAATCATTATATTATTGGCGACGAGTTTTCGATCCCCGATGAAATCGAGATTCCCATGATACGCGTTGAGATTTTTAGCGAATTGCCGGTCAAAGCGCAATTCGTCGACTATTATGTCGGTCAGCAGGAATTGGCGTACGCCGATAAATTACTTGAACGAACTGCCAAAACCTATCCTGGCGATCGCTTTGCGCCTCTTTATTTGGAGTGGCAGATCGATGAGACGATCAAACCGCAAGCTTATCCTGTGAAAATCAAGGTCTATCGGGCACATCTGACTAGCCAAGAGGAGTGCTTGTTAGAAAAGAACCTAACGATTGAAGTGGACGCTTTTACTTTTCCAAAAGATTATTTAGAGACGTTCCACTTAAATATGTGGCAGCAGCCCAGCAATTTGGCTCGCACCTTTGACGTTCCGTTATGGAGCGATGCCCACTTTGACTTGATCAAGGAAATGGCTGAGAGTCTCGCTGTGATCGGACAAAAAGCGATCACAGTGATCGCCGGAGAGATTCCTTGGAAGGGCTGGTTCAATTACATCGTCAAAGATTATCCCGCCAATTTATATGAGTATTCGATGGTAAAGGTCAAAAAGACGCCAGACGGAGAACTTTCCTGCGATTTTTCTGTGCTGACACGTTACCTTGATTGTTTTTTTGCTGCGGGTATCAAAGAAGAAATTGACGTGTTTGGTTTATTAGGGGTCTGGGAACCGCCATTTTTTCCGTTAGTCAACTTGGACCATCCAGAAAAATTGGTGATTCGCTTTTATGATGAAGGGAAAGGCGCCTTTGGCTTTATTAATCAAAAAGCTGAGTTGCAGGAGTATCTACGCCAAGTATTTGATTATTTTAAAGGAAAGAATCTGTGGGAGAAGGTTCGCATCGTTTCTGACGAACCGAAGAAACATCAAATCGACAGTTTCCGAGCCTCGTTAGCTGTTTTAAAAGAAATTGATCCGTCGATCCAGATCAAAGCTGCTTTTGATAAAGAAGACGTGTTATTTGAGCTGCTGCCAGTGATCGATCATCCTGTGACTTCCTATTACTGTACTTGCAACCATTACGAAACACTAGCACAAAGCCATCCGGGCAAGATGCAGTACTATGTCTGCAATTATCCGGACAAACCAAATACCTTTTTGCATAGTCCCCTGTTAGAGACGCGAATGCAAGGAATCTTATCGTATCAGTTCAAAACAGACGGCTTTCTGCGTTGGGCCTACAATTGCTGGCCAGAACATGCTCGGTCCGATATTCGGTACAATACGAGCTCACTACCGATCGGTGATCTTTGTTTCGTCTATCCTGGCAATCACGGACATTTATTGTTGTCCCTAAGGTATAAACAACTACAGCGGGGGATTGAAGATTTCTATCTCTTGAAGACCGCTCAAGCTGCACAACCGCATCAAACCGACGCCGTAGTAGCAGATTTTCTTAAAGTTACAGACACGAAACACTGGATGATCGACAGCCATCACAGTCATCCCGATGTTTTTCTACAGACCGCGGAGGAGATTGAGGCCTTTCATCGGGCCCTCCTCGAACTGCTAGAAAAGTAGCAAAATCAAACACTGCACCCAGAAATTTCACTACGATTTTCCAGAAGAATAGTGAGATACCTGTGGGCGTTTTCACTACTGATTCACGCAGCTTTTTCGTTTTACTAGGCATCTGTTTTCTTACAGATGCTTTTTTTCTGGTGAGCGTTTCGTTTTTCATTCCCTCCATCTTCCTTTACACTTTTAAGTAAGGTCATAACAAACTATGACAAATAGAAGTAGAAATAATCAAGGAGGAAACGAGCATGTCAGAAAAAATCAACAATCCGTTAACGAAGTATTATGATGGCAAATTTGAAAAACAGGTGCAAGAAGCACCGGCAATTCAAGGAAAGATGCAGCCAGTACCTGATTGCGGGGAAGAAAGCTACGCAGGTTCAGGCAAATTAGCTGGACGCAAAGCATTAGTGACCGGTGGTGATTCTGGTATTGGTCGAGCAGCAGCGATTGCTTTTGCCAAAGAAGGCGCCGATGTTGCAATCAACTATCTTCCTTTTGAAGAAGAAGACGCGCAAGAAGTCAAGGCAGTCATTGAAAAAGCCGGACGCAAAGCAGTTTTGATCCCAGGAGACTTGAAAGATGAAACTTTCGCTCGTCAATTGGTTCATGAAGCAGCCAAAGAATTAGGCGGGTTAGATACGTTGGTTCTAAATGCTGGGATGCAACAAGCGGTGAAGGACATCAAAGAGTTGACTACACAACAAATTCAAGATACCTTTACAACGAATATCATCTCGATGTATTGGACAGTCCAAGAAGCGTTGGATTATCTGCCAGCTGGTGGGAGCATCATCACGACCACTTCGATCCAAAGTGCGGAGCCTAGTGCCCATCTTTTAGACTATGCAGCCACGAAAGGTGCTATTACTTCCTTTAGTAAAGGGCTAGCTGCTCAATTAAGTGAAAAAGGCATTCGGGTCAATACGGTGGCTCCGGGTCCAATCTGGACACCACTTCAAATTTCGGGTGGACAGCCACAATCTGCGATCCCAGAATTTGGTCAAAAAGAACTGATGAAACGTGCTGGACAACCAGTCGAATTAGCACCAGTCTATGTTTTCTTAGCCTCTGATGAAGCAAGTTATGTAACTGGTCAAGTTTACAGTGTAACTGGCGGTAGCTTCTTCGCTTAAAATTCCTAGGACTAAAATAGTAGAAAAAAAGCTCGAGCAAAGAGGCTCGGGCTTTTTTTGCGGATGAAAATGGAATCGGCAACTTATTTTCCTTGTTCGGCAAACATCTTGGTCATCATCAGTTGATTGATCTTTGCAAAAACGGCTGCCCACTCTTGCTCGGCTTGCAGGTTAGACAGTAAGACTAATTTTTCGGAAAACATCACTTCTTCATAATTATCCGTGATCAATAAATCTGCGGCTTCCATTTGTTTGACGAAAGTCACAGAAGCTTTAGAATAAATCGAACGAATCCTCGTCTCAATCATTTGCTTTGTGCGGTATTGAATCGTCGTTTGAATATAGATCGACACGGTCGGGGGCGTATTCATCTGTGTTTCCAAATACAAGAGATGAGCCAGATAAGGCAACTGTGTCTGTTCAAAATACTCTTTATCCAAGTCAGCAAATGGATACTTTTCAACATGGGTCAGTAAAAGTGTGCAGATTGCTTCATAGGTTCTGTCTTTGGAAGGAGCATTTTCAGTCAACAGTTGGTGTTCTAGCTGCCACACTTCCAGAAGATCGATGCCGATAATGATCGATAGATTGAAGACCAGCATACAGCTGCTTAATAATTTTTCGAATTCGGCGGCTTCCTGACTTGGAGCAAAGGTATCGTGCCAATCTTTGATCATTGCAGTGAAAAAGCGCACAAGATCAGTATCAGAATGTTTGATCTCTTGGATGATCGTTTGATTCTTTTCTTGGGGAACAACCCCTGGCAAAAAGACATGCAAAAAGAAATTCAAGTAAAGATACTCTGACTGAAGCATCTTTTCTGAGGCATAATCGGCACTCAAAAAAAGTGATTCGAGAATTTCTTCTGGTAAAAAACAATAGAAATTCATCAATCCCATGTATTTTTCAGGAATCGGCGGTAAATATTTTTTCTGGATCGTTCGGCTGACCACTGCTTGCCAAAATGCAGCGAGTTTATTTTTCGTCAACGGATCAAAGTGAGAAACAGCAAAGAATGCCGTAAATTCTTCGACATTTTTATGGGAAACACTCGGCAAAAGCCACAAATCAGCAGGCGCACTTTGGGTCAAGAAACTGTAGGTGAAAATACGGATATCAAGCTCTTTTCCAGCAAGAACGATGCGATTATTCAGGTCTGTTCGAATTCGGATTTGAAATTTTTCCAATAGTTGGTTGATTTTCTTGATCAACCGATACATATGCGATTGGCTGACATGCAAATCCAAACATAATTGAGTCAAGGTCATTTGCGGGCGCCCAATCAAGTAATGAATCAGGTTGTATTGTGTGGAGTTGAGCAAGTAATGATACATCAATTGTGCATAGAAAGGTTCATCATCCTCTGTTCGATCAAGAAAATACTGATTGTAATGATTTTTTGATAGAAGCAGGTGAGGTGAGAGCAGCTGCAAATCTTCATTTAAAAAATAGATATATTTTTGCAGGCTTTTTTGCGGGATATTCAAAACTTCTGACAGTTGGACCAATGTCACTCCGTTGGAATTGCAGACAACTTTGAAAATCTCTAATTTCTTTTCTTCTGCGGGAGAAATGAATTCTCGATACATAAGGGATTCTCCTTTTTGGCGTTTTTTTTACGCTAAATCTGTGAACCGTATGATAACCATGATGGATTATACTTATGATAGATGAGAATAGAATGAAAAAACACCAATTAAATTATTATTTTTTAAGGCTGTTTTTTTGATGACCCTCGGTTTCTCATAAAAAAAAGTGAAGGAAGAGATGAAAATGAACAAAAAGGTACGAATGTTAGGTTTGGTCGGAATGGGTTTAGGAATGGCGCCCACTGCGGCAGCTGCAGCAGAAGCGAATCCAACGGCTTCAATGACGAGTCAAGCAACACTAACGATCGAACAAGGAATCTTGTCACTGGATCAGGTGACCAATTTTAACTTCGGTACAAGCAGTATCCAAGATATCGCTACCGATGAACAAGTAATTCAAACAACGTCGGATGAAGTGACATCGATCACGGATTACCGTGGACCAAATCAAGCTGGCTGGCAGTTGACTGCGCAATTATCGAAAATGACGAATGCCAGCGATAACGAGCTAGCAAATGCCAAAGTCACTTTAAATGGTTCAACGGCTTCGGGCGATGCAACGCTAGTATCGGGCACCGAATTGATGTTAGGGGCAACAGAACCTACATTGATCGCTTCTGCTAATGGGACGACCGGCTTAGCAACCAATGACTTTAACTTTTCCAATGCTTCATTAACCGTACCAAAACAAAATGTGAACAGCGGCACTTATAGTGGAACGATCACTTGGACATTATCAAACACCTATCAAGCAGAATAGCAAGGAAAGGGCGACAATGAAAAAACAAATCAAGTGCTTCGTACTCATTAGTTTCTTTATCAGTTTGTGTTGCTTTACGAAAGTCACCGGTCATGCACAGACCACACGGTTCACTGTAACCCCAGAACTTCCCCAAAATCAAGTCAGTGACGTCAGTTATTTCGACTTACTGGTAAATCATGAGACCGAACAGAATTTGACCGTTGCCCTTCATAATACAAGTTCAGAGCCGTTGACCATTAAAGCAGCAGCACTAAATAGTTATACGGCCTCTACTGGGATCATCGCGTACCAAGCAGAACAGACCGCCGAAGAGAACCAAGGAATCTCGTTTAGTCAATTGATTGAAAATCCGAGACAGACGATCCAGCTTGACCCTGGAGAAAGTCGTCAGGTCCATTTTACCCTTTCAATGAAGGCAAAAGAATTTGCAGGAGAAATACTTGGTGTGTTTGACTTTGAAGAAGAACCGGCGGAAACAACTGAAAGTCAGCAAACAAATCTGCAAGCCAACTATAAAATTCAACAAGGGGTCCGCTTGCGTCAGAATGTAGCAACCATGCCTGACCCCCAGTTGTCTTTGGTCAATTCTGAGGCGGTGGAAAGATATGGTTCTACAGCTCTCAAAAGTAGGATCCGCAATGATCAGCCCACAGCCTTTGGCAACATCACTGTCAAAACAGTGATACGTGAGCAAGATAGCGGCAACAAGGTCGGTGGGTTTTCTGCAGAGAATTTTCAAATAGCTCCGAATTCGGTTTTGGAGCTGTTTAGTGCCTTTGATCAGAACATTCTCGAACCGGGGACCTATCTATTACGGATTGAGTTGAATGCGCCTAAAGGAACATGGGTGTTTGAGGATTCGGTGGTGGTTGATCGCAAGCAAGCCAACCTTATCAACCGTCAGACAACGTTAGGTGCAGCGTATCTTCAAAAACAGTACTGGCTCTATGCAGGAGGGCTACTTCTCTTCCTGTTTGTCCTACTTCTCTTGTTCATTTTATATAGGAGACGTAAAAAAGCAGAAGCAGATGTTAGGCTGTCAGTGCAAGAAGAATCAGAATGAAGAAAGCGGAGGACAGTGATGAAAAAGTTTGGCATTATCCGATGGGGCTATGTGTTCTTTTTTAGCATTTTGCTGCTATGTGGGAAACAAGAAATCGTCCATGCTGCGGTATCTGCGCCAGATTTTCCTACGTTAGCGATTGACCATTCTCTGATCACTCCTGTGGGACAAGCGGGGTCGCCACAAGGGGAACCGGGCGTTAATTATGTTCAGATTAATGATGGAGCTACTACCAACTCCAGTGGTGGTGTCTGGTTCAATAAGCCGGTTTCTTTTACTCGCTCTTTTCGGTTAGAAATGGCATTTTGTATCGATAATACAGCAACGGACAGCGATGGGCTCGCTTTTGTGATGCAAAGCAATGGCTTAAATGCGCTGGCAGAACAAGCAGGACCGACGATTGGCGTCTGGTCAAATACAGGAGGAACGACTCCTTTAAATACGGGGGCAATCCCGCAAAGTTTTGCGATTGAATTCGATACGTTCTATAATAATGCCGGTTTGACTGGGGACGGTATGATGGATCGCGATGTTCCTTCCGGCCATCATATCGCATGGAATTTTCCCGGCTCAAATGACGCATATACCACCGATGGCTGGCTGATTATCGATAAAGTCTTAAATCATCGTGATACGGTATCAGTGAGTGATATTTCCGATGGGGTGTGGCATAGTTTTACAGTAGTTTTTGATCAGCCAACGCAAACGTTGCGTTACACCGTACCAGATTTCGGTGTTGATGTGACGGTACCTGTTGATGACACCTTCAAATCAAATTTGAACCTGACTAATAGTGCACCGGTCTATTTTGGTTTTACTGGTGCAAACGGGGGCTATGTTCAAGAAAAAGCAGTGGCGTTTGTCGATGTTGAAGGATTAGTAGAACTTGAGATGCGAACCGGTGTTTTTGAAAAAGACCCAGTCAAACTATTGTTGGATACTGGTACGACACTTTCCCAGCCAGCCACTGTCGACAATAGCAAAACCATTACTTATGCGACCTATCTCTCCTATAAAAGCACCAGTGATCTAGCTGACTTGGAATCGGGAATCTTGCTCTCATCGCTTTTTCCAGAAGGACTATCATTAGTTCCCGAGGCGGTTTATTTTGGAAAAGCCAGTGAAATCATGGTTAATGGCATGCCGGAAGGCGGAACTGCCTTACCTTTTGTCATTGAAAATGGGCAATTGGTTGCGACACTGCCTGACATGGTCAAAGGGAATGAATACATCGTTCACTTTTCCGTCAATTACACAGAAGCGCCGCTCAATCAGAATTTAGATATAGCCATCCCTGTCCAAACTGTTTTTAATGGAAATGCTTTTGTTTCCAGTATGACGTCAGGTGATCCAGAAATTCATTATTATCAAATGACTGGAATCTTTCCACCAACGCTTACAACAGGTTCGGCGTCATTGGCAGAAGCAAAAGCAGACCTGCAGATCGTGCGGCAAAAGCGCAATTCCTATATACCGATCACGATTGATGACCAAAACTCGACCCAAGCCAAAATATATGTCACGGAGTTCTTTACGGAGGATGTGACAATCACCGAAACCGATTTCTCTGAAGCAGCGTTGGTTGAACGGGGAACATTGTCGGAGCCGCTAACGGATACATTGGTGTTAGACACCGAAGAACTAGAACCAGGCACAACCTATTATCTGGCTTCCTATGTGATCGATACAGAAGGCAATCGATCGGCGACACGTTATTATGGCATTGACTTTCGAGGGATCGTGGTATTTGAGCGTGCGCCTGCTTCAATCAACGCAGCGGCAGTGACCTTGAATGAACTCGCACGATCCATCAGAGACGATGGCTTTGCTTATTTAACGATTTCTTTTGATCAAGAAGCTCTTTTGTCTGTCAGCAATACCAGC
Organism: Enterococcus sp. AZ188; assembly: GCF_050544075.1. Lineage (NCBI taxonomy): Bacteria > Bacillati > Bacillota > Bacilli > Lactobacillales > Enterococcaceae > Enterococcus > Enterococcus sp. AZ188. Next base: position 2,201,306 of record NZ_CP172943.1, on the reverse strand, counting down.
GAAGGGACCTGGCAGTTAAGTGGACAGATAAAGGATTTTATGCAAGAGCAGCAACTATTGGCAGAGGAAATTCAGTTGGTACTCTATGATCCGGTGACCAATCAGCTGGTGGCTTCTGTCACTTCTGAAGAGCAAGTGATTTTCCAGCAGGAGCCAACAGGAGCAACGGACTTAACCTTGGATCTTCAGGAATATGATTGCTACTTTCGCTTTGTCCCCAAGTTAGATTTGATTTTACCAGGTACCTATACAGGCACAGTCGACTGGCTGTTGGAGAGTACAATCATTAATGAATAGCAAAAAAAAACGCCTAGAAGGCGTTTTTTTCGTCTAAAAGTTTAAGTCGGTCCCTTTAACTTTGGCGACTTTTCGCAATTTTTAAAACTAATGATAGGCCTGCTAAAGCAAAACTGCCGTATTTAACGAATTTTTCCAAGGATTCTAAGGTTTGCTGTTTTTTGTGTTTGCAGTCTGGACAGTTTTTTTCATGGGCATTCATTTTTTTTCCACATTTACAATGACTCTTCATCTGTGATCCACTCCTCGTTTCGTTTTATTTTGATGACTTTCTATAATTTAATTATACATGTTGTATAAGGTTCTGTCTGAAATTATGCTGTGTAAGACGTTTGTTAAAATGAGAAAAAACCTACGTTTATTGGGGGAGGCGTAGAAGTGTGTAATTGCGAGGATATTGGCAGTTACAGAGCCCGATGGGTAGGAATCGCTATAGATAAAAAAGGAAGGAAATCTGACAATTTTCTCATTTTCGATAGGTGCTGAATCGCTTTGCTTATCAGTTTAGCAAAATTTTGCTATTGTGGAGTAAGATTAGGGGACAAGAAAAGACGCTTCTCTTTTTTTTCTATATTCTATCCTTAATCTGAGAACGAAAATCACCGATAGTATGCTATATATAAGAACAAGGAGCCATCCTTGACAATGTCGAATATGGCATTTGAATGAAAGGATTGATGAAATAAGTGATTTCTTCAATAATTTATACCGATACAAAGGCTTATTTAGATAAAGTGCTAGACCAAGCACTGTTGGATCTACTAAAATCTGATTATCCTAAAGTCTATGAACACGTGCAAAACTTGATTGTTGCTATGGAACAAACGATCCAACAAATTGACAGCACAAATTTTTGGCGGTTGATGCCGGAAATTTTAGGCTATGATTCTCGCTTTGTTTTGTTGAACTCGCTGCAATTGTCAGAAGACAAACTGTTGACGGAAATCGAGATTATTCAGATGATCGAACGTGATTTTCCGAATTTGAATAAAGAATTTTGTGGCTATTCCTTAAAAGAACAAGAGCATGAGAGTTTGATCTTCAGTGTTCAATAAACACTTCTCGTAGGAATATCAAGTAGAGTAAGAAAACGACTAGCTGATCTAGTCGTTTTTTTTTATCAAGAAAAAGAATAATTAAACATGTTATTTATCATTAAAATAAAAATTATTTTGAAATTATGAGTAAAATAGATTATTATTGGTATATAATCCTTTTAGTGAAAGAAAAAACAATCGAAAAAAGGAAGAGGAAAGCCAGCTGACTGAAATAGCTGCGATTGTTTTAATTTAGAAAATAAGAACCAGCCTCATCGGCATGGAAAGGAGCAATTATGGATTACTTGAGTTTTTCAAAAAAAGAGTGGGAAGTCTTAGTTTGTTTTTGGGCTGTGGATGAACCTCTGTGCTGTACAGAATTTAGTGAACGTTTCGGCTTAAACCGTAACACATCACTGTCCGTGATTCGCAAGTTAGTAAACAAAGGAGTTCTGGAGATTGCAAGTATCAAAATGAGCGGATCAGTCTTGGCTCGTCGCTTTCAGCCAGCTGTAAGTGAATTGGAGATATTACAGACAGGCCTAACCGATGACCAGATTTTTGAATTAGTGAAAATCGCCATCAGAAAAATCGAAGATCCTGAACAATTAACCCAGTTGCTAAATGTGATTGGTGAATTGAAAACTAAAGCTTCTTAAAGAATACTCGTTTGCATGATAAAAAAATGATCCGCTGTGAAAACAGCGGATCATTTTTCTTGTTCTTGAAATCTTTGTACCATTTTTGTCGTCAATTGATGGAGCACGGACAGTTCTTCCGGTTCAAGAGGCAAGAATTCGGTCACTTTGTAGGGGATCTCTAACGCTTGTTCATGAAGCGCTTTGCCTGAGTCAGTCAATGTGACCCGCAAAGAACGTTCATCGTCTTGATTTCGATTTCTTGCTAGGTAGCCTTTTGCTTCAAGCTTTTTTAAAACCGGTGTCAGTGTGCCAGAGTCGAGACATAATTGCTTCCCCAATGCTTTGACACTGATCGCTTCATCTTCCCATAACACCAACATCACTAAATATTGGGTATAGGTCAAATTCAACGGGTCCAGTAAGTCTTTGTACTGTTTGATAATTTCTTTTGAAGCGGCGTATAGAGGAAAACACAATTGGTTTTCTAACGCTAAGACATTCATGTTTTCACCCCTTTTTCTAATATCCGCCTCTTATCATAGCTGTTTTTTCAACGAAAGTCTACTCGCTAACGGCTTTGACAGTCACTTCAATGTTGCCAGCTGTGGCTTTTGAATAAGGACATACGGTATGAGCGATCTCAAGCAATTCTTGTGTTTCTTCTGTTGACAATCCTTCGATTTGACCTTCGATCTCAACACCCAAGACAAAACTGGATTCGCTTTCTGCGTATAAGGTCACTTGCGCGCTCACCGTAGAAGCACCATCGATTCCTTTGCTGCTTTTCACCAATTCAAGGGCACTGTTGAAGCAAGCACTAAAACCAGCTGCAAAAAGTTGTTCTGGATTGGTAGCATTTTCGACACGTTTGCCAGGTGCAGTGATGTTTAGCTCAAATGAATGATCGGGACTGTGTACTTCTCCTGAACGGCCACCAGTGTTGATCATTTTAGTCGAATACATTTTTTTCATCATTTCTTCACTCCTGATTTTTATATTTTGTACAATTAAATTGTATGCAATTTAATTGAAAAATGCAAGGAATTGGTTTTCGTTCTATGTTTTTTTTCTAAAAAAAACCGGAATCAGCATAAGTTTACTGTTCTCTTGGGTGAAACGTGCTATCATAGTTAGTAACACTTGTAATAGATTAACAAATGAGTTTGAAGCTTCAAATTTACTGCATGAAGGCAAAGAGGGTGAAAATCATCGTAGATTATATGGAAAAACGAGCGGTAGGGCGCTATTTTCGATCGTTGACGGATCATTATTCAGGCTATATACGGCTTTATGGCACCTATACAGAATATCGGGTGATTGCAGGGATTCCTGCTGAAAATGTCATGTTAGAGATTATCGGGGTTGAAAACGGTGTCTTATTGACCCGTGTAAACAATACATTATTTGAAAATGGAAGAGGGTTTTTACAATGATCATTATCCAAATTATTTTAGTTATTTTAGTATTAGTGATTCTGATTTGGCTGATTGCAAGCACTGCTGTGATCGTTCGTCAAGGGGAAGTCAAAGTTGTCGAAAGTTTTGGGAAGTACGTTCGAACGTTGGAACCAGGGCTTCATTTTCTTGTTCCGATTTTGTATACAGTTAGAGAAAGAGTGTCCTTGAAACAGATTCCTTTGGAGATCGAACCCCAAAGTGCAATCACAAAAGATAATGTAATCGTTCAAATTGATGAAGCAATCAAATACCATGTCACAGATGTGCGTGCCTTTGTCTACGAAAATGAAAACTCCGTTGTTTCAATGATCCAAGATGCCCAATCTAACTTGCGGGGAATCATCGGGAAAATGGATTTAAATGAAGTTTTAAATGGGACTGAAGAAATCAACGTAGCATTGTTTACTTCAATCAAAGATATCACGGCAGGCTATGGGTTAGCGATCGACCGAATCAACATTGGGGAAATCAAAGTTTCGCAAGAAATCATTGAATCAATGAACAAATTGATCACTGCCTCTAGAGACAAAGAATCGATGATCACAAGAGCCCAAGGTGAGAAATCTTCTTCAGTCTTGAGTGCAGAAGCCAAAGCTTCTCAAATGACGATCGACGCCGAAGCCCGAGCGGAACAAACTCAAATCGATGCCGAGGCGCGGGCAAAGCGTGTACGGATTGATGCCGAGGCGGAAGCAGAACGAATCGCGAAAATCACTGAAGCTGAACGCAAACGGATTTTAGCCATCAATGAAGCAATCAAAGAAAGCCAGCTCGACGAGCGCTCACTATCATATCTAGGGATCGAAGCCTTCAGAGATGTGGTGAATAGCAATACCAATACGGTCATTCTGCCATCAAATATGACGGAACTGGGAAATATTCCAGTCGTCAAACAACTTTGGGAAAATGCACCATCTAAATCGGCTGAATAAGTTAAGCACAACAATTGAAAAAGGTTCCCATACTCCGAAAAGAAAGAGGAGTATGGGAACCTTTTTTACTTCGTTTTTTCCGCCGATTGATTATCGACGATCAAGAGGGCCATCATGACATACCCGATCCAACTATCCCGAGAGTATAAAATGTAGCGAGGGGACCAAGAAGCGGCATATTTCTGTTTGTATTCGCGTAACCCTTCAAAAGAATAGAAACGAGAACCAAAGGTGTAAACGAGATAGGCGATCCGCTCTTGCAAGAAACTGCTGCGGAAAGTACCAACGTTGGCTAATGGTGCCATGCCTAAATCAAATTGTTGGTAGCCTTGTTCTTTAAAATAGTCGAATAGCTGAATAAACAAGAAATCCATCGTTCCATTCGGCGCTTTTTCAGGATCGTGGCGCATCAAATCAATGGATGCTAGGCCTGTTTGATAGGTGGGCATAAAGGAAGCGAATGCGACGATCTCCTGTTGCTGATTTCGGACGACAGCAATTGGTGCGGTGCTTAGATAGGATTCTGAAAAGAACCCAAGGGAGAACCCTTTTTCTTTCCGTCCATCTAGCCAGTTGTCAGAAATTTCCTTAAGCGTTGCAAATGTTTCGGCTGAAAAGGGTGGGGTGAGCACATCAAAAGTAAAGCCTTCTTTAGTAATCTTATTGTTCAATGCTCGCTGTCCCTTCATTTTCTTTCCTGAGAGGGTGAAGCTAGGTAGATCCACATAAGCTTTCTCACCGAATTTGATAAAGTCATACCCAAATTCATGCAGCAGCATCACCATTTCTTCACTACTTTCATAAAAGACCGGCAGATAATTCCATTGATCCATTTCTGTTAAGAAAGTTTCCAGTGCCTGTGGAAAGTCTGCTTGCTTCCCAGAAGGATCCCCCATGACTAAACATTTGTTATTAAAGGTCGTAAATTGAAAAAAGACCGTCGGCTCGCCAATTTCTGGATACACGTATACTTTCTTGTCTTTTAGATACACCAGATGGCTGTCGCTATTGCCACCGTAAGTATTTAAAACATGTTTCACTTTATCAGTGGCAGCACTGACGCCTAATTGGTGTTTTGGTCCCATCAAGTACCGGGCAAACAGCAGCATCGCAATGGCGACGAATAAAATCGCAACGAACCCTTGCAGCCATAATTTTTCAGAAGGGAAAAGCAAAAAATCCATCGAATGGTGATGCGTTGGATGTCGATTGATATGAGGCATATTGTAGACCCCGATAATGACATAGAGGATCGTCAACGAACCAATTAACAAACCATCGATCGTCAGCCATTCCCACGAGAAGACGAGTTGTTTACGGAACAACTCGCTTTTTGAAAAAATCATGATTGCTAATAATAATAGAAGAAACAGCATGGTCGAAAAACGGAAGCCCGCAAAAATAGCATAACCGATTGTTGCTGCAATCAACAAAAGCGTCGGCACGTACGCGCGACTGACACGGGCAGATATCCCTCGACCGGCAATTAAAAAGAGGTAACCGAGAAAAATACTCGGGTACTGCATCACAAAATTCAAGCGAATCGGATTGAGGTGGGCTAACCATTTGATTTGATCAAAGGCTTCTGGAATCGTGGCGGAGAGCACCAACATCGTTCCCGTCAAATAAAGCAGCAACACTTCGATCTTGTGGAACACTTCCAACAACAAGCTTTTTGGAATACCAGAAAAGCGCTGGTTGAGGGAGACGCCGACATTTTTTGAGAAAAAAAGCAAACCGATCAAAAAGGGAATGATGTAATAAAACAGGCGGAAAAGCAACAGCCAAGCAATGACACTTTCACGGGGAATCTGCAGTGAGCCCATTCCCATGATCATCATTACATCAAAGGTTCCAAGTTCTCCGGGAATCATCGAAACGATCCCAATCACGGAGGCAGCGATGAAAAGTGGCAACAATTGAAACACATCCACCGAGATGCCCATCAAGAGACCAGTCGTAAAGAAGGCTGCAAAAACACCTAGCCATTCTAATAAGGAAGCGGCGATCAACTGCAGACGATCACGCCGTTGCAGTCCACCTAAGTAAGCATTTTTTTTGGAAAAACTAAGGGCATAGACAACTGGAAAATAAAGACTACCGCCTAAAAGCCAGATCCAATACTGTTGCAGATAATCTGTCGTTGGACCAAATAAGACGAAGGCTAGTGCAGCAAGGGATAAAATCGAAAGACCAGACATCAGGTAAATAAAAATCTTCGAAATTGCTTGGGCAACTTCTTTGCCTTTTTTTCCTTTGCCGTAAAATTCCGAGCGTAATCCGATGCTGATGAAGCCGCCGAAGCCGATTAAGTTGTTCATAGTGTTGATGATCCAGCTGGTTTCCAGCAAATAACGGCGATCAGGTTTGTCCCCTAATAGGCGGTTCAAGACAATGTCATATAAGACCATTGGCAAGACACATAATAACCCAATGACAGCCATTAATGCCACTCGCCAAAGTGCCAGTTGCGCAAACAACTCTTTTAATTGATCAATGGAGATCGTCTTGCTTAATGAAAGCAGTTCGCCCAACACGATCACGGCTACTGCAATCAAGAAGAGTGTTTTAAACAGTGAGCGGTGGTCGCGGAGCCAAGTAAAGATTCTCATAGTTATTCACCGACCTTTTCTAAAAAAGATAATACTTTCGTGTTAAATACCTCTGGATTCTTTCGTGCAAAACTATGTCCTTGTCCTTTGACGACGATAAAATTGGACTGAGGGATACTGTTTGCAATATAAAAAGAATGGGAAAGCTTGATCGAATCACGTTTGCCGACCAAAATCAATGTCGGCACACTGAGGTGATTCAAATCGGCTGTAGATAAACCGATTGGACGAAACAACAATCCCAAAATAGGGAGAAAGCCCCGCATTCCTTTTGAGAATGGGGAACAAAGCCAAACGATCAGATATTGCAAGACACTCCCCATTCGAGAAAAGAGTCTAACTCCCCGTGGCTCAGTATTGCCCGAGTTTAAAATCATACAACTAACATACTCAGGGTAAAGATGACAAAAGACCATTGCTAGATTAGCCCCATCACTAAATCCTAATAGGGCGATTTTAGACAAATTTTCTTGCTGAATGATTGCTAAAAGATCCGTTGCCATTTTAAAAAAATCGATCTTTTTCTGTGTGTTAGTGGACTTGCCATGCCCACGGCTATCGATTAAGTACAATTGATGTTTTTGTCGCAATGCGTCGACCTGCTTTGAGAAATAGGCACTGCTACCGCCATTTCCGTGCAATAAAAAAAGAGGGCATCCTGAACCGGTTTTTTCGTAATAGAGGACAGACCCATCCGGTAAGGGTGCGTAACATTTTTCAACTTTCATTTTTTCACCTACTTTCTAAGAGTATACCTTGAAGTCAGTAGCTATCACAAACATATCACTAGATAAAATGAGAAAAAATAACATTCTACTCATTTTTTCTTTAGCAGATATTTAGGAAAAGGCTTTTTTCTTTACAATGTAAATAAAAATAATCGGCTAAGTTAATTAATTTGTTTTCAGAAAATTCTTTACAAACACGTATTCGTTGACTATAATCGAACTAACTAATTGAGAATGATTTTCATTTATGAAAGAGAGGCTAGCCAATGACCACTATAGCAGATGTTCTGATTATCGGAGGAGGGCCCACGGGGCTTTATGCGAGTTTTTATGCTGGATTACGTGATCTATCGGTCGTATTGTTTGAAGCACAAGCCGAATTAGGCGGGAAGATCAATTTTTATCCTGAAAAAATGGTCTGGGATGTGGGTGCATTGCCGCCAACCAAGGGGAAGAAAGTCAAAGAACACTTGATTGAACAGGCTAAGTTGTTTGATCCAACGATCTATCTGAAAACGAAAATCATCGAATTGACCAAGGAAGACGATCTTTTTTATGCAGTGGATGACCAAGGGAGGACCCATGTTGGACGCACCGTTTTAGTTTGTATTGGCGGCGGTGTCGTTTCTCCGCAAAAATTGCCTTGTTTCATCCATAATAATGTCGACAACTATATCCACTATCAGTTTCCTGACCAGCAAGCGATCCAAGGCAAACATCTTGTGATCTCTGGCGGCGGGGATGCAGCAGTTGATTATGCGATTGAAGCGGCGTCTTATGGGGCAAAAGTTTCGCTTTGTTATCGGGGCGAGAAATTGAAGGCCCATGAAGCACAAGTAAAGAAGATGAAAGCAGAAGGGATTCAAGTGCTGATGAATCACACGATTGACGGGGTGAATCAAGCCGAAACCTTCAATATGGTTCTAAGATTAAAAAACAGTGCTAACCAAGAAACGATCGATTTTTTATGCGATCATTTGTTGATCCAACATGGCTATGACCGGGACAGTGCCTTGTTAGATAAAGTTTCCTTTGATCTCGCGCGTCATGAAGATTTTTATTTGAACTGTGAGATTCCAACAAAAACCAGCCATCCCGGTGTGTTTGCAGCTGGTGACATCCATTACTTCAAAGGCAAAGTGAATCTTTTGGCAGGCGCCTTTCAAGATGCTGCGCAAGCAGTCAACCAAATCAAACACTATTTAGAGCCGACCAGTGTCCCACAGGCGATGGTTTCTTCCCATAATGAGAAATTCAGTGAAAGAAATCGACAGCTGCTGGTGAACGAGTAGCAGCGATTCTTTGTGAAAGAAAAAAAGCAAAAAACAGGATTCCCTTGGGAGTCCTGTTTTTTTGGTAACCTCAGAACAGAAATTCGTTTCACTAGAAGTGAATGTTTGCCACTCCTAAAAAATAAAATCTCTCAAATAAATGATGCAATTGATGAAAATTTCAGCTATTATTTTCAAGTTGACTAATTGGAGGGGATGACATGAATCAAACAAGATATGCAGAATTAAAACAAGCAGAAAGAGGCGCTATCTTAAGTATCGTTGCCTACATTTTTGTTTCCATCGCCAAACTAGTTATTGGTCGTTTGGCAAACTCTGAAGGATTATGGGCGGATGGATTAAACAATGCGACGGATATCGTAGCGTCTATCGCTGTTTTGATCGGTTTGCGTTTGGCTCAAAAGCCAGCAGATGAAGACCATAAATATGGTCATTGGAAAGCAGAAAATGTGGCGAGTCTCGTAACATCCTTGATTATGCTGGCGGTCGGTCTGCAGGTTTTATGGTCCTCCATTCAAACGATTCTACTCGGTGAAACGCAAAGTCCCGATATGATTGCGGCAGTCGTCGGTATCATTTCAGCTATTTTGATGTATGGTATGTATTACTACAATAAGCGATTATCCGCTCGCGTAAAAAGCTCCGCTTTGCTAGCAGCTGCTAAAGACAACCGCAGCGATGCGTGGACGAGTATTGGAACGGCGATCGCTATTTTTGCCGCCTCATTTGGTATCGGTTGGTTAGACAGTTTGACTGCGATCGTGGTAGCTCTTTTGATTATCAAAACCGCCGTTGATATTTTTCGCGAGAGTGCCTTTTCACTTTCTGATGGGTTTGATGAATCGTTAGTCGTGGAGTATGAAGCGGCAATCGCTGGTTTTTCTGAAGTGAAATCTGTTAAATCGATTCGAGGAAGAATGTATGGCGCCAATGTTTTTCTTGATGTCGTCGTGACGATGGACAAATCTTTGACGGTTGAAAAGAGTCATAACGTGGCAGATGCTATTGAAGATCTCTTAGCTGATCGTTTTCAGGTGTTTGATACTGACATCCACATTGAGCCAGCTACCGAATAAATTTTCTGGAAAAACCTTGGTAGGACAAGGATGTAAACCACCCGTTTCCTGTTTGTAAACTGAAAAGTTCTTACGGAACCTGCTCATTCATGGCAAACTAGAGGTAACAAAGGAAGAAAGTAGGGAGCCCTATGAATAATAAGCAGGTAGTAGAAAATGAATTAGTTATTTCTTTAGATAAAATGGATGAAACAGAAATGATGGCAATTTGCCAACAATATATTGCGGCTATCGATGATAGCCAAGTCCTCTTCGCTTTACTGAAAAAAGTTCAAGCCTCTAAAGCAGCAGTAAGCAAATAAAAAAAACCGGCATCTTATGCATTGATGTTCCCCACAGCGAAAGCGAAAGGAGCATTGATCAACAGGAAAAGATGCTGGTTTTTTTTGATTTGTCCAAGTCTTTTTAAAAACTTTTAAAGGACGTTTAATAGTGCGGTTAATCCATAGACGAGCAAAGAGGCTATTCCTAAAGGAATAATGCGTCGAAATATAATCTCTTTCAAGCGCTTGCCTGCTTGTCGTTCTTTTTCATAGTTAGGATCATGAGCGTGTGCTTTAAATTGCTAAGGAAAACGAGAAAAGATCAAGCCATTGGTCATCGATAAAACCCATCCAATCAACACCATGAAGAAAGAAACAAAAATGATTGCCAGTAAAAGTAGTTGTAAGAGTTGCATCGTGTTGCTACCTCCTTTTCGTCACCTTTTTTTCACTTCTAGTTTACCATCTTTTGAAACTTTTAGGGATCTTTATTCAACGTGCCCTTTCTTTTTTTGGTTCTTCCCTTATAATAGAGATATTTATAAGCGAGTTTCTGTTTCGCACAGCAACAGAGAGAAGGGATTCTTATGGCAATTACACAAAAAATCATTCAATCACCAGAAGACTTCCAAACGTTGGATCGTTTGATCAAAGAAATCTGGCCAGAAGTGTTTACACCAATCATTGGTTCGGATCAAGTCGCGTATATGCTGGCTCATTATCAATCACCAGCAGCGATTCAAAACGAAGTCCAGCAAGGAGCCGTCTATCTTTTACTAATGGAAGGTGACCAAGCAGTGGGGTATACAGCGTATGAAGAAACGCCGCAGCAGATTTATTTAAGTAAATTGTATCTCCACCTATCCACAAGAGGCAAAGGCTATGCCAGCCAAGTCTTTGATTGGTATGAGGAAATCGCCTCAGGCAAAACGTTGCATTTAAACGTCAACAAACAAAATCAGCAGGCGATCGCTGTTTATGAACATCGCGGCTTTGAACGCGTTTCTGAACGCACCGTTACGATTGGTTCGGGATTTGTTATGGATGATTTTATTTATGAGAAGAAGATTGCTGGAGACGAAGGGGCGTAACAAGGAGAAAACGAATGGAACTCACTGCCAAGAATAAGTCGTTCAGTAAGAAAGAATGGCAACTATTTCAATACGTTTTAAATCAGCAAGCAGAAGTCTGTTCGATGTCTATTCGTGAACTGGCTGATACAACAAAAACTAGCTCAACGACTGTTCTGCGGTTTTGTCGAAAATTTGATTGCGAAGGTTTTTCAGAATTTAAAATCAAATTGAAAAAGACGTTACAGAAACAAGGAAAGACTAATCGATTATTCAAACAAGATAAAAAAGCCCTGCACTATTTTTTTGAACGTATGGATGAATCCTTCTATCGAGAAGCATTATTAACGATCGCCAAAAGAATAAGTAAAGCAAAACTTTTGATCTTAGCCAGTGATAGGGAATCGACACTTGCTTTGAGCTATGCCCAACAAAAGTTTGCACGTTTAGATAAGATCGTGAGCGTAGAGGAAGAAGCAACATCGATTAAATCCGTTTGGCGAACCTTAAGTAGCGAAACCACGTTGCTAGTCTTTTCTAATAAAGGCGCCGATCCATTCCTTGAATCTTTGATCACTGAATGTAGCCTCGCTGGAATTTCAACCATTTCACTGACAAATCGTTCAACAACGTCAATTGCTAAACTATCTGAGCGAAATTTTGCTTATTATTATTCCGATAATCAAGAAGCTGATTCATTGTCCTCACAAATTCCAGCCATTTATTTGGTGGAACTTTTATTTGATTTAGTTACTGATTGTGAAGGCCGCTGAATAATTAAAACTACCTACGCCTATCAGAGAAGTTCTTCTGATAGGCGTATTCTTTTGGCAATTTTTTCAATTAAATAGATTGCTGGTAGCTGAGAAGTCAGTTCAATGGTTTTCTCTTTTTTTTGACTAGCTTTAAAAATGGTCTCTCTTTCAATGTAATAGGGCACCGTTAAGTCGGATAACTGGCTGATGGTTGAATCTTCCGTATTCGTGATGGCAATTATCTGACAATCTTTTTGATTTAACTTTTGTAAGTATCGAATCATTTCTTGTGTTTCCCCAGAAATCGACAAAACAATGATACCGGTTTTGCACAATATGTCTTCTGGAAACCAGTCGATAGGATAATTTGAGGGATCGTCAACTTTTAATGCCGTTTTTCCCAAGTCAGTAAAATAGAGTGCGCCATATTCCGCAATCGTTTCAGATAAGCCTGATCCAATAAATAGAACGAAGCTTTTGTTCTTAAGAATCTCTGTTGCTCGATTGATTCTCTCAGATAAAAAGGGCTGGTTTACTCGCTTTAAGAAATCAATTGTTTGAGATTCATCACTATCGGATATTTTGGATTTTACGAGAGAATCTAAGTAAAAGCGCAAATTGATCTTAAATTCGGTAAACGTATCACATTCAAATTTCTTGCAAAAGCGGCTAATACTAGCAGTACTGGTATGGGTCTCTTTGGCAAGTTCTTTCATCTTCATTTTAGACACTGAAGCCAAGTTTTTTGATACAAATCGGTAAACCTCGTATTCTAGTGCAGTAAGTTCAGGATTGTAGTCAAGAAAAAGCATGATGCACCTCCGTAGCAAAGTGTTTTTTTTGTGGAACAAATGACAAGGGATGAAAACGTTCTCTATTTTGGATTATAACATTATATTGATTTTACTTCATGCTATACTTTCGTTGTTCAACGATGTAAGCGGATGCTTCGCTTAGTAAAAAAGGAATTGTAGGAGGGCGACATGGAGTATAATTTTTCAAAGAATTTTTTCTGGGGTGCAGCAACGAGTGCGACACAATCAGAAGGAACGATAGCTGGAGACAAGAAAGGAGAAAACATTTGGGATTATGCATCAAAAAACTATAACCATCGGTTTTTTGAAGGAGTTACAACAGAACATACATCAAGGTTTTATCAGGAAATGGAAGCGGATCTGGATCGAATGGCGGCACTTTCTTTTAATTCTTTTCGGACTTCGATCTCTTGGTCACGTCTTATTCCCGAAGGTACAGGGGAAGTCAATCCAGAAGCAGTTGACTTTTATACCAGAATGCTTGATGGATTAAATCAAAGAGGCATCAAACCGTTTATCAATCTTTATCACTTTGACATGCCAATGAAATTACAAGAAATCGGCGGATTTGAAAATCGTGAGGTCATCGAAGCGTATCGGGCGTATGCGAAAATTTGTTTTGATTTATTTCATGAGAAAGTTGCGTACTGGTTTACCTTTAATGAGCCGATGATTCCAGCAGAAGCCGGCTATTTGCATGACCGGCACTATCCTTATGTAGTTGATTTTAAACGAGCGGCACAAGTACTTCACCATATCATCCTTGCTCACTGTGAGGCAGTTAAGGTCTTTCGACAAGGAACTTATCAAGGAAAAATCGGTATCATCATGGATGTGATCCCAGTTTACCCAAGAAGCCAGCATCCTGCCGACTTAAAGGCAGCGGAAATGGCAGACCTCTTCTATACTCGCTCCCTTAATGAAGCGATATTAAAAGGTCGTTACCCTCAAGAGTTAAAGGCTATTTTAACGTGCTACGACCAAATGCCACGAGTGGAAGAACAGGATCTTGCCTTGATTGCTGAAACAACGATTGATCTGTTAGGGATCAATTATTACCGTCCACGGCGAGTGAAAGCCAAAGAATCATTGCCTAATCCCGAGGGAGTTTTTTCGCCAGAATGGTTTTACGATGATTACGAGATGCCCGGCAGAAGGATGAATACTTCAAGGGGGATTGAGATTTATCCTCATGGCTTGTATGATATCGCCAAAAAAATCCAGTTAGAATACGGGAATATTGATTGGTTTGTTTCAGAAAATGGTATCGGGATTCAGGGAGAAGAAACATTTATCGAAGGGGGGCAAGTACAAGACAACTATCGGATTGCTTTTTTAAAAGAGCATTTAATTGAGCTTCACCAAGCAATGACGGAGGGGAGTAACTGTCTGGGGTATCACATGTGGACATTTGTGGACTGTTGGAGTTGGCAAAATGCGTTCAAAAATCGCTATGGCTTTTATCGCTTAGATTTAGAAACAGGAGAAAAAACGGTGAAAAAGTCTGGTCTATGGTTTAAAGAAGTGATTCAAAGAAATGGTTTTTCAAACGAATTTTAGGAGGTTTTTATAATGAAAGTTTTAGACTCGGTTGCAATGAAGTTATTACCGATTGCCAATGCTATTGGACAGCAGCGGCACTTGCAGGCAATTCGAAATGGGTTGATTTCTATTTTGCCGCTCACGATCGTTGGCTCTTTTTTCACCATTATTTTAAATTTGCCGATTCCTGGTTATACCGAATGGGTCGCTCCTTATTTACCGGCACTTGACATTCCTTTTCGATTTACGGTGGGGCTAATGTCTCTCTATGCCTCATTTACGATCGGCTCCAACTTAGGTGCTAGTTACAAACTCGATCGGATAACAAGTGGGTTTTTATCCATGTTAGCGACGATTTTAATGGTCGTTCCAATCAATTTGGCGGAAGGCATCAGCACGACAGGAGATGCCGTACTTGCAGGAAGGTATTTACCCATTGCTTCACTTGGATCACAAGGATTATTCGGTGCGATCATTGCGGCGCTAGTTTCAGTAGAGATTTATCATTTTACGAAAGCAAAAAACTTGGAAATCAAGATGCCAGAAGGCGTACCGCCTGTTGTAGGCGAATCCTTTGCGGCACTCCTACCAACCTTGCTGGTTATCTTAGTCTTTTGGATTCCGCGCCACTTTTTCGGCTTCGATTTAAATGGATTACTGACGATCGCCATCTCTCCTTTAAAAGGTTTCTTAACAGGCAATAATTTGGTTGGCGGAATCATCACACAATTTGTTATCTGCGTTTTCTGGGTATTGGGTATTCATGGCCATGCCGTTTTAGGACCCATCATTCGTCCATTTTGGGATCAAGCAATTTTAGAAAATGCGGAATTATTCCAAAACGGTATGTCTGCCTTTGATCTACCAAATCTTTTTACCGAACAATTTTATCAATGGTATGCGCAAATGGGTGGTACTGGATCAACGCTTGCATTGGTTGTTTTGTTTATGTTCTCTCGTTCAAACTATTTAAAACAATTGGGTCGTCTTTCCATTTTACCAGGGATTTTTAATATTAATGAACCGATGATCTTTGGGACGCCAATTGTGATGAATCCACTGTTGGCAATTCCGTTTATTCTTGTGCCAATCGCTAATACTATCTTAGTCTATATCGTTACCGCTTTAGATTGGATGCCTAAGATGATGGTCAAACCACCATTTTCGATTCCCGCACCTCTTGGCGCATTGATTACCTCAAATTGGAATTGGGTTGCTTGTTTGATGGTCTTCGTCTGTTTCTTCGTTTCGTTAGCGATTTATTATCCATTCTTCAAAGCATTTGAGAAACTTCAAGTGGCGCAAGAGCTAGAAACAGTTAAAGAAGGTGAGTAGAATGGTTCTAGTAGTGAGTTGTTTGCTCTTGATTTTTCTGACCCATCTTCTTTTAGAAAAAAATAATGCTAGAATCACGCTGGCTTTTTGGAAACTATTACTTGTTTCCTTACTTTTCTTACTCAGTTTGTTTTTCCTGTTGATCCGCACTCCTTTGGCGCCAGTTTTCATTTTGTTACTTATCATCAATTGTACCGTCATCCAAAATCGATTTATGTATCAGTATCGACCGAAAGGACAACGATAGGACGCTTGATGGTTACTGTAAGAAATGTTATTGCGAAAAGATTATTCTATCTACTGTTTAAAAAACTATTTACGAACCTTGATCCTCTGTGCTATTATCCTTGTATAAACATTATAATGTTATAAACTAAGGAGGCAATTATGAAAGGGTTTGTAGAATTTATTGAACAGAAATTGATGCCGATTGCAAATAAAGTGGGGATGCAACGGCACATGGTAGCGATTCGAAAGGGGATCATCGCTACTTTACCATTAACGATCGTTGGGTCGTTCTTTACGATTTTGCTGAATTTCCCCATTGAATCGGTCGCTGCGGTGATCGAACCGTATCGGGAAGTTTTGGATATTCCATTTCGTTATACAGTCGGATTATTGGCATTATATGCAACGTATGGGATTGCTTCATCGCTAGCCAAAAGCTACAAGCTGGATTCATTGACTGCGGGTATTTTAGCAACGATGTCCTTTCTTGTAACCGCTGCACCACCGTTGCGAGTCTTTGATTCTGTGGAAGGTATCATTGATGCCGGACGTTATATCAATGTGGCCAACCTAGGCTCCGGCTCTTTGTTTGGCGCGATCGTTACGGCAATCTTGTCCGTTGAAATCTATCGTTTCTTTATCGAAAAAAACATCACCATCAAAATGCCAGATGGTGTGCCGCCAGAAGTGACGAATTCATTCATGGCGTTGATTCCCGGTGGAGCGATCCTGATTTTATTCTGGGTGATCCGTCATATGCTTGGTTTTGATATCAATGGCTTTTTAAGTAATTTGTTGATGCCGTTAAAAGACGTGCTAGCGGGTAACAGCTTGTTTGGTGGTTTATTGACTGTCTTCTTGATCTGTTTCTTCTGGGTACTGGGGATTCATGGACCAGCCATCATGGGTCCTGTCATTCGTCCATTTTGGGATATTTCCATTGCTGAAAATATGGAAGCCTTCCAAGCATCTGGCAATGCGCATGAATTGCCTAATATTTTTACAGAACAATTTTTACAATGGTTCGTATGGATCGGTGGAGCCGGTACGACCTTAGCGTTGGTCGTTTTGTTCTTCTTCTCCAAATCAAAATACTTGAAACAATTGGGCCGTTTGTCCATCTTGCCAGGCCTATTCAATATCAATGAACCAGTGATTTTCGGTGCACCGATCGTAATGAACCCAATCTTAGGTATTCCTTTCTTGGTGGCACCGTTGATTACGACAACGATTTCTTACTTCGCTACCATTACCGGTGTTGTACCGATGATGGCTGCCAGACTTGGGTTTGCCATTCCAGCACCAATCGCCGCCTGGATGAGTACGGACTGGAGTATCGCAGCAGCGATTTTAGTGATCGTCAACTTCTTTATCACACTCGCAATCTATTACCCATTCTTTAAAGTCTTTGAGAAACAGCAGATTGCTCGAGAGCAAGAAGAAGAAACAGCCGCTTAAGCAAAACAAAAAAGAGTGAGGTGCAAACATGGGGATTTATGCCATTTGTTTATTTTTTGGTTGTCAAATTTGGTTAACAAAATCAGCACAAGGGAAAAAAATTCAAGAAGTGCCGTTTTGGCGGATGCTTTTGTTCGGGATTCTTGGCGTTGCTGCAGCGATCCTACTGAGCCGTCAGTTTCCGTGGGGACCATTTTTGACGATGACGGCGACGATTGTTTGCAGTTCGCTTTTACTGACACGTTTTACTGCTTTTTATGAAGAAATGAGGATGAGATAAGTTGAAAAGAAAACTAGGAGTATCGGTGTATCCCGATCACAGTGATTTTGAAACAGATAAAGCCTATCTGCAATTAGCCCATGATTATGGCTTTAGCCGCATTTTTATGAGTATGTTGGAAGTGAGTGACGGCAAAGAAAACGTGCAGAAAAAATTTAAAGCGTTGATTGATTTTGCCAAAGGATTAGGCTATGAAACGATTTTAGACGTGGCACCAGCCATCTTTTCTGAACTAGGCATCTCCTATGATGATTTGACCTTTTTCCATGAACTAGGTGCCGATGGAATTCGTTTAGATTTAGGTTTTGACGGCAACAAAGAAGCGATGTTGACCTATAATCCCTTTGGTTTAGCTGTTGAATTGAATATGAGCAATGATGTGGCGTATTTAGACAATATTTTGACCTATCAAGCCAACATTCCTTACTTATACGGCTGCCACAATTTCTATCCGCAAGAAGGGACTGCCTTACCCTATGATTTCTTTGAAAAATGCAGTCGTCGTTTCAAGGAAAAAGGCATTCGAACCGCCGCATTTATCTCTTCTCAAACGGGAACGATCGGACCTTGGGATATCAATGATGGCTTACCGACCTTAGAAATGCACCGAAGAATGCCTGTAGAAACTGCCGCAAAGCATTTGTTTGCCACAGGCTTGATTGATGATGTCATTATCGGCAATGCTTATGCTTCGGAAGCAGAATTGGCGGCACTAGGAGCGATTGATCGCTACCAGACCGCATTTGCGATTGAATTTGTGCCTGAAATCAATGAAGTTGAACGCCAAATCGCCCTGGACGAGCAGCATTACCGTCGAGGCGACATCACCGATCGGATGATCCGTTCCACAGAAGTTCGTAAAAAGTATAAGAACCATGACAATCCTGCTCATGACCACGAAGGAGTCTTTCAACGAGGGGATGTTGTGATCGGCAATGATCGTTTTGGCAAGTACAAAAACGAGCTGCAAGTAGTGCTAGAGCCTCACTCAGACCCACGAAAAAATAAAAT
The DNA here is from genome assembly GCF_050544075.1 of Enterococcus sp. AZ188. Taxonomy (NCBI): domain Bacteria; kingdom Bacillati; phylum Bacillota; class Bacilli; order Lactobacillales; family Enterococcaceae; genus Enterococcus; species Enterococcus sp. AZ188. Next base: position 2,182,477 of record NZ_CP172943.1, on the reverse strand, counting down.
CGGTTCGATCGTCGAACAAGAGTTAGTTCTGCTGCCCTTTATCCATCCTTGGTCGAAATTCACTTTCACAGAGAGGAAGGTGTAACGAAATGTTTGATTTGATTATTCGTCAAGCCCACACGATCGATGAAGAAGTATTTGATATTGGGGTTCAAGACGGCAAAATCACTGCTTTGGCACCCACGTTGAAGGAGCAGGCGAAACAAGAGCTGACCTTAGCAGAAGGGGAGTTCTTGTCAGCTGGTTGGATCGATGACCATGTCCATTGTTTCGAGGAAATGACGCTCTATTATGATTATCCAGACGAGATCGGTGTCAAACAAGGCGTCACGACCGTTATCGATGCGGGGACGACTGGCGCCGAAAATATCCATCGGTTTTATGATTTAGCCAAAGAAGCCAAAACCAATGTCTTTGCTTTAGTCAATATTTCCAAATGGGGGATCGTAGAGCAGGATGAACTTGCGGATCTGTCAAAAGTCAAAAAAGAATTGGTCAAAGAAGCGTTGCAGAAGTTTCCTGACTTTATCGTCGGGATCAAAGCCCGAATGAGTAAAACGGTGATCGGCGAAAATGGCATCACGCCGTTGAAATTAGCCAAAGCGATCCAAGCTGAAAATCAACCGTTGCCTCTGATGGTCCATATTGGTTCAGCACCACCGAATTTAGCAGAGATTCTCGCTGAATTGGAAGCAGGTGATGTGGTGACCCATTGCTTTAACGGCAAAGCCAATGGGATTTTGGATCAGACGAACCAAACCATCAAGCCTTTCGTCTTTGCTGCCTATGAAAAAGGCTTGGTCTTCGATATTGGTCATGGGACAGACAGTTTCAATTTTGATGTGGCGGAGACGGCCTTTGCCAATCAGCTAAAGGCTTCTTCCATTAGTACGGATATCTACATCCGCAATCGTACCAATGGACCTGTTTTTGATTTAGCGACGACTATGGAAAAATTAGCGGTCGTAGGGTATGATTGGCGTGAGATCATCGAGAAGGTGACCAGTGCCCCTGCGAAGCAATTTCATTTACAGAACAAAGGCGAGATCGCATTGGGATATGATGCTGATTTTACGATTTTCCGCTTTGAAGAGGGCGAAAAGGAATTGACGGATTCTAACGGCAATCGCCGAATCACGACACAACAGATCGTGCCGCAAAAAGCGGTGATAGGAGGGGAACTTTTTGACACTGAATATTGAAGAACTAGGCTTGAAAGAAGTCATCAATGCTTCTGGCAAAATGACGATTCTAGGTGTCTCGAAAGTCAGCGAAGGCGTGCTTGCAGCCCAGCGCTATGGCGGGGAGCATTTCTTTGAAATGGCAGATCTAGCAGAAAAAACCGGTGCCTATTTAGCAAAATTGTTGAAAACGGAAGATGCGCAAATCGTTTCTTCCGCTTCGGCGGGAATCGCCCAATCAGTGGCGGCACTCATCGGTCAAGGAGACAGCTATCATTTGTACCACCCATATAGTGAGAAAATCAGCAAGCGGGAGATCATTTTGCCCAAAGGCCACAACGTAGATTATGGCACACCGGTGGAAGTGATGGTGGCGCAAGGGGGCGGAAAAGTCGTGGAAGCAGGCTATGCCAATATGTGCACACCCGAGCACATTGAACAGATGATCACGCCCGAAACAGCGGCAATCCTCTACATAAAGAGTCATCACACCGTTCAAAAAAGTATGCTGACGGTAGCAGAAACGGCCCAAGTTGCCAAGGCACACGATCTTCCATTGATCGTTGATGCGGCTGCTGAGGAAGATTTGTTTGCCTATGCCCAAGCAGGTGCTGATTTAGTGATCTATTCAGGTGCGAAAGCACTGTCAGGACCAAGTGCTGGCTTAGTGATCGGCAAGCAGCCCTATGTCTCTTGGGTGCGCCTGCAATCCAAAGGTATTGGTCGAGCAATGAAAATCGGTAAAGACAATATTCTCGGATTTACCCAAGCCGTGACGGATTATCTAGCGGAGGGAACAGAATCTGGCGCTTCGATGCAAGAGCGCCTACAACCATTTATTGCGGCAATCAATGAAATCACTGGTTTCGAAGCAAAAATCGTTCAAGATAGCGCTGGCAGAGACATTTATCGAGCGAGTGTCAAAGTGAAAGAACCAAGTGCCAAAGCAGTGATCGACGCGCTAAAAGCGGGAGAACCAGCGATTTATACCCGTGAATACCAAGCCAATAACGGCATTATTGAATTTGATATCCGAGCAGTCAATGAACAAGAAATGGCAGTGATCACCGATCGCTTACAAGAAATTATGTTAGGAGCAACCCAAAAATGAAAACTTCACCCAATTATTTCGCTGACCGTATCTGTCTGAATGTGTTAGCAAACTCTATTGAAAATGCGAAAGCTTGTTATGAAGCAGCAGAGGGCAACATCGTCCTAGGTGTTTTATCAAAAAATTATGCTAGCGATGAGGCAGCTATCGCTGACATGAAGAACTATCAAGCGGCAACAAATAATGCCCTTTCTGTAGGGCTTGGTGCTGGCGACCCCAACCAAAGTGAAATGGTCTCCCGAATTTCCGCTGTTCTACAGCCACAGCATGTCAACCAAGTATTCACGGGGGCAGGGACCTCACGAGCTTTGTTAGGACAATCTGAAACGATCGTCAATGCCCTTGTTTCACCAACCGGAAAAGTCGGCTATGTCAATATTGCTACTGGACCATTGAGTTCACAAACTCCAGCTGCAGAAGTCCCCGTCGAAACAGCGATCGCTTTATTAAAAGACATGGGGGCTAGTTCTATCAAGTATTTTCCAATGAAAGGGTTGGCTCATAAAGCAGAGTATCAAGCAGTAGCAGAGGCTTGTGCTGCGAATGATTTTTATTTGGAACCGACCGGCGGCATCGATTTAGAAAACTTTGAAGAAATCTTGCAGATCGCTGTTGATGCAGGAGTAAAAAAAATCATTCCACATATTTACAGCTCGATCATCGATGGCGAAACAGGGGACACACGCCCTGAAGATGTACAGACATTAGCAGAAATGACGAAAAAGGTGTTGGCAGCAGCCAAATAGGGAGGGATCAATGATGCGGATCGGTGCTTACGGTGAGGTAATGATGCGATTGACGCCACCAGAATATCGAACACTGGAACAGACCCACTCTTTGCGGATGGATTTTACAGGAACAGGGGTCAATCTGTTAGGCAATTTGGCGCATTTCGGCTTAACGACGTCGATGCTGACACAAGTGCCAGCCAACCGTTTAGGGGATACGGCGAAAGCCAGCTTGCGTTCCTATGGGATTCAAACAGCATTTGTTGGCAAAAAATACAGCCATATCGGCAGTTATTTCGCCGAGATCGGCTACGGCGCTCGTCCGACTTACGTGACTTATCAAAATCGCCATCATAGTTCCTTTGGCGTTTCAGGTCCAGAAGAATATGCCATCGATGGATTTCTAGAAACAGTCGATCTCATTCATATTTGCGGGATCTCTCTTAGTTTGACTGAGAAAACCTGGCAAACTGCATTGGCTTTGGCGAAACAGGCCCATGTAAAGCAGATTCGCGTCTGCTTTGATTTTAACTTCCGCCCAAGCTTGAATGAAGAATTAAATCGTGAGGTACTAAAACAACGGTATGAAACGATTCTACCTTATTGTGATCTAGTTTTCGGCTCTGTCCGTGACTTGGAGGAGCTGCTGGCATATCCCTTAGAGGAAACAGAAGGAGCCGAGCTTGCGTTGATCCAATCCTTTATTGACCAGTATCAACTAGAATGGTTCTGCGGGACACGCCGTCTAGCCGTGGAAGACAAGCAATTTATCAGTGGAAGAATCATTACGGCGCAGGATGCCTATGAAACGGCACCGCAGCTGCTGCAAGTATTGGATCGGATCGGGGCAGGGGATGCCTATGCCGCTGGTGTATTATTAGGCTATGCCGAAAAATGGTCGCTCCAACGCACCGCTGATTTTGCAATCACGAATGCTGTATTGGCTCATACGATGCTGGGAGATGTCCCATTAACCACCAAAGAACAAGTGGAACAAGTCTTACAGGCACCAGGAAAAGACTTAATTCGCTAGAAAAAACACTTGCGTCCTTCTCTTGATGGATAACTGCGCAAAAGCAGAACAATCGGCTGCTTTTGCGCAATCATCCATCGCTTTTAGGAGAAGACCGCAAGTGTTTTTATTGTTTTAAAAAGGTTTCTACTTTTTTCTCAGGGATCACCCACAACAATAGCACGAGACTATCCAGCGTGATGATAAGTAGTGGATGGACCAGCCAGCCGAGGAGCAATGCCAGCACGTTGATAAACAACGTAAAGTAGAGTTTCTTGTATCCGCGAAACAGTTCTACGATGGCTTGATTGTCAGGGTTGGCACGCACCAAGGACTTTCCTACAAGGAAATAGCTGAAATCCGTCAATAAAATGACAGACCCGTATAGCAGCTGAGGGGCAAGAGCGACTGGATAACGACTGACCCATGACGTTACAAAAGGAAAGAGGGTTAGTGCCAGGATCAATAAATGATTCGCCCACAAGGTCCAACCGTCAATTTTAGATACTACTTGAAATAGATGATGGTGATTGTTCCAATAGATCGCTAACATCACAAAGCTGATCAAATAAATAATAAATTGCTGTTCCACTCCTAAAAAAGAAGCAAATGTATCGCCTTCGGGCTGGTGCAATTCCAGTACTAATAAGGTCATTACGATCGCAATGACCGCATCCGTAAAGGCTTCGATTCGATTTTTTGACATGTACATCCATCCTTTTATGTTCCAGTTTACAGGATCAGTGTACGCGATTGTCAGAAATTCGTCTAATAATTTTTCTCGCGCATTACCCAATTGGACTCGCTATTTCGCAATTGGCCCACTGCCTAGTGCACCGAATAAAAACAAATCGATCGCTTCTGGCATTTTGTCTTCTTTTCCCGGTGAGTCCAAGTGAGCCGCCATCAGCACTAACAACTGGCTGGTAACAAATTCTGGATCGACATCCGAACGAAGATTGGAATCACTGCGACGGAACAAGTCAAGAAACGGTTCTTTGTAATTTTTCCGCCAAAGCAAGTACAGTTTTTTTGAAGTGTCCTCAGAAACGGTATGCTGAATGTCGTGCATCATCATATAAAAATTGATGCGATGCCGACTTCTTAAAAAAAGAAACATGTTTAAGATTTTTTCAGAGATCGTCAAGGAAGTATCTTCAACAGTCTGATTTAGTTTTCCAGAAACCTCTTGTGCCAAAGAGACCATCACTTCATAATAGATGGCTTCTTTGCCTTTGAAGTGATAATAAAGATTGGGTTGGGTGATGCCGACGGCTTCTGCGATCTGTCTAGTAGAAGTTGCTTGATACCCCTGCTGCATAAACAGGTTTTCTGCGACTCGTAATATTTTTTCTCGCAAGTTCAAAGTCAGCCCTCCCAACGTTCCTGACGAAGCATTTTTTTCGCGGTAAACAAAAGTTGGATTTTCCGTTGTTTCGGTACCGCTGTTTTTTCAGCAAATACTTGATAGTTGTTTTTGCGGATCACAGTCAAGATTTCCCGATAGATCAAAGCAGCTGCTAATAGAGCTTCACGGCAATCTTCATCGATTTGCGGCATCATGACAAAAGATTCCTGATAAAGCGTCTCAGCAAGTTGCGCTTCGTGTTCCCACATCTCGATAAACTGCTGGTTTTGATTGCCAGCTGCTAATGCCTCTCGCGAAAGGTTGAATTGCGCCAAGACCGTTTGTGGCAAATAGATGCGGCCCATTCGCAGATCCTCGCCAATATCACGTAAAATATTGGTGCGTTGCATCGCTTCACCCAATTTTATGGCGGGCTCTTGAATCGCAGCGGCTGTTTGTGAGAGAATCGGCAAGAGCATCAGACCCACACTGCCGGCTACGTAGTAACTATAGTCGGAAAGCTCTTTTTCAGAGGTGGGCTGCTGGAAGTCAAGGTCTTGTTTTTGTCCCACCAATAGATCGAAAAAGGGCTGAAACTGTAGGTCAAACTGTTGGAAAGAAAGGGTCAATGCCCGCCAAATGGCTTCATCAGGATCTTCTTCCTTGATGGCTTGCGGCAAGTCGATCGCATCGCCGGTTAATAGTTCTTGTATTTTTTCCAAGCGTTTTTTCATGGCTTCGATCAACAATGGGTCTTGCTTTTCATCGACGGCATCATCGGCACGTCGACAAAAGGCGTAGACGGCATAGACGGCGCGTGCTTTGTCTTTTGGCAATTGAGAAAAGGCGGTATGAAAGTTTTTCGAATGCTTTTTTATGATGGCCTCACAGTATAAAAAATCGTTGTCGTATTCATCAAAGACGCTTAATGATTTAACGGTCATCTTTTAACAACTCCTCCACAGCTAACTTGGCACTTTGCATCACGATTGGCACACCCGCTCCCGGATGCGTACTGCTGCCGCAGAAGTATAGGCCTTCTGCATAATCAAATTTATTATGGGGACGATAGTAATTGCTTTGCGCCAAGGTTGGTTTCAAGCCAAATGTCGCACCGTTGTAAGCATTGAACCGATCATTGAACGTATCTGGCGTATACATTTTTTCATACACGATGTGTTCATCGATATCCGTAAAGATCGTTTTTTCTTTTAATAATCCAATGATCTGCTGGCGGTAGCTTTGGATCGTTTCATCCGTCCATTGATCAAATTTAGATAATTCAGGTACTGGGACTAAAACATAAAGACCTTCTTGACCATCAGGTGCTAAGGAAGCATCTTTCAGGGTTGGACGATACAAGTAGAAGGATGGATCTTCTGGCAGCTTGCCAGCCTCGAAAAGATCGTCTACATTGCGTTTGAAATCATTGGCAAAATAAATGCTATGGAGTGCGCTATCTTCATATTTTTTGTCCAGTCCTAAATAAAGCAAGAAACAAGAACAAGAGTAATCCATCGAAGCGATTTTTTGATTGGTGTATTTGCCGCGTTTTGATTCATCAGGAATCAAGCTTTCCATAGCATAAGGAAAATCAGCCGCACAAATCACAGCATCTGCGGTGATCGTTTCTCCATTGACACGAACGCCTTTGGTTTGCTTGTTTTCGATCAATAATTCATCGATTGGGGTATTGTAATGGATCGTTCCGCCTAATTCTTGGAACAAACGTGCCATACCAGTGGCTAATGTATACATGCCGCCTTTGATGAAATAGACCCCATACATCAACTCGATCATAGGGATGATGGTATAAAGGGACGGCCCTTGGTAAGGGGAGACACCGATATACAAGGTTTGAAACGCCAATGATTTTCGCAGGCGATCATCTTTGACAAATTTAGAAATGGAAGAGTAGGCGTCACTAAACGTTCGCAGCTTTAACCCTGCCCATAATGATTTGGGATTGTAAAAGTCTCGCCATGTCCGAAACGACTTGGTGATGAAGGACTCTTTGGCGATCACATAGCGTTTGTAAATATCTGCTAAAAAGGCAAAATAGCCTTGAGCATCTTCTTCCGAGATCGCTTCTAGCGTTTTGGTCAATTCTACTAAGTCGTTTGAGAAGGTCAGCGGTTCGTCTTGAGCAAAATACAGCTGCAGCATCGGATCGACTTTCTCCATAGGAATATAGTCATTCGGATCAACGCCAGCAAATTCAAACACTTCACGATAAATTTCAGGCATCATCACGATGGTGGGTCCCACATCAAAGGTAAAGCCGTTTTCCTTGATCTGATTCATTTTGCCCCCAGGTTGACCTTCTTTTTCGTAGAGGGTGACGTCATAGCCAAGTTTTTGCAAACGGACAGCAGCAGCTAATCCTGACACGCCCGCACCGACAACAATAATTTTTTTCATGCTTGCTCCTTCTGCGAATCACTTGATTCGGCTTCTTTTTTCGTGTGTTCTTTTTCTTCTAAAACGCCATCCTTCATGACGAGGACCCGATCACAATAATCTGTCAAACGGGTATCATGGGTCACCATAATGGTGGCTTTTTGTTTTTCTTTGGTTTCTTTTGCTAAGATTTTGACGACTTCGACGGCTTTTTTTGAATCAAGACTCGCCGTTGGTTCATCTGCCAAAATGATGGTGGGATCATGATAGAGCGCTCGGGCAATAGCCACACGCTGCCTTTCACCACCAGATAGTTCATCGGGGTATTTGTTCTGCAGCTTTTCAATCCCTAGTTGTTCAAACAATTCAGTAGCTGATTGCTCTTGGGGTTTTTTGCTGACCTTATCCACCAATTGAAGTTGCTTTTTGACCGTCAAAAAAGGGACAAGGTTGGAAGCTTGTAAAATAAAGCCGATTTTTTTGAAACGAGTTTTTGCCCTTTGCTTTTCTTTTTGTTTACTAAAGGGTTCGTCATTGATAAATACTTCGCCTTCAGAGGGAGCTTGTAGACCACCGGCAATCGTCAGAAAGGTACTTTTCCCAGAGCCGGAAGGACCGATGATGGCGACAAATTCGCCTTTTTCTACCGAAAAGTTGGTTTCTTTCAAGGCTTCAATCGTCGCGTCCCCATCTTTAAATGATTTTTTGACTTGTTTGAATTCAATGGCACTCATGTTTTTTCCTCCTATCCGATTGCTTTCAATGGGTCGATTTTTACAATCGTTCGCACCGAGAAGAAAGCACCTAGCATCGCGATCAGAATCATCATTACACTGATACTAGCAAAGAATAATAGATTGATTTGGAATGGCACTGCTGCAGGTAACACGAGGGCGGTACCGATCGTTGCCAACCCACCGATCAAAACACCCGAGGTTGCCAATAAGAACGTTTGGGCAATCACCGAAAAAGCAATGTAGCGGCTAGAGATCCCTTGGGCTTTCATGACACCGAAAATTTCTGATTTTTGCATCGTTAGCACATAGATAAAAATACCGATAACGATGGCAGCGATCACGATCAAGAACCCGATCATAAAGCCAAAGGTCAGCACTTGTGCGTTGTAACCAGGCAATTCATTAATAAATTTGCTGATATCCGTAGCGACTAGATCATCTGGCACTTCTTTGATTTTGCCACGAGTTACGATCGCGTTGATACGGGCATTTTCTGAATCATCTTCTTTTTCAAAACGAATTTCTTGATAGGCACCGATCGAGGTGTAGAGGACCGGAGCAACACTGAAGCGGGCGTTATCTGTAAAACCGACGATTTTCAATTTTTTGTCACTGCCGGCTAATTTGATGGTGTCACCAATGGAAATCCCGTATTCTTCCTCAATGCTGCTGTCTGCGACCGCTTCATCATCTGACGCAAACATCTCGCCATCGGTAATATTTGGTGCTAGAAATTGATCTGGATCAATGCCGAAAAAGGTGACATCGACTTTTTCACCGTTGTCTTCTTTAGTCACTACCCCAGCGGTTTGCGCCAAAACAGCTTTTTCTGGTGCATCGACTTCGTCATAAAGACTGCGAGGAAGCATCGACATGTTTAAATTATCATTTGCTTCTTCAGTCAACAAAATTTGATCTGCCTCCCATTTGTCGACCGCCATCCGATTATCTTGAGCCAACCCATACGCTAAGCCAGTTAAAAAAAAGACCAGATAGGCGATTAAAAACATGACTCCTGTGACTAGGGCGTAACGCAATTTGGAATGGCGTATTTCATTGATTGCCAAAAACATAACGATTCCTCCTATTATTTTATCACTTGATAAAATAAAAATACCATTTTTTTTATTTTCAGCAAACTATCTTGCTTACAAAGAGTAAATTCGGTGAAAAAAGGAAGGTTATTTAGAAGGGCGTCTGTCGATTGAAGAAAACCAATTACTGCTCTTTTATTTCGATAGAATCGTTTGAGCAATGAAGGAGAGGGGCGACTTCCGTGAAAAAAGAACTAGAATAACAATAAAAGCCCTCTGATTCAGCGCACGCAAACACTTGGCGTATTTTGAAATCAGAGGGTTTCTATTTAAAGTCTGGTGCTGGATCAAAGTGTCAATCGTCAGTTTCTTTGCTTGTAGCGATAACTAACGGCACGATTTTTTCAAAGGAGTGACGAAAGCTTTCAGGTTGTGCTAACTTTTGATAAATGATCGCCAAACCGTCTTGGTTTTTGCGATAATCCAAACAAACCTTCAGCTCACTTTGAGGACCATATTTCTTTGAAATGTACTGATACGCTTCTTGGTGCAATTGTTCTAGATCTGTGAGTTGCTTTTTCTCATAAGCAAAAAGCAAGGTTCGCTTGAGGATTCGCTCAAAATCTAAGTCACGATCGGCTTCGGAAATAATTTTGCCATAAAGCGAGCGAGGCTCATAGGGCAGCGAGGCGCGATGGTCTTCTACTGCTTCGCCGATCATTGAAATGACTGGAGGAGAGAAAAAGCGTGGCAACACAGCATCTTGTTCAACGATCTTGCGGGAATTGCTTTCGTGGTTTTTGCGGCCATAGAGCAAGCCGATATCATGGTAGGCAGCTACCGTATAGACGATATTCAGGTCAACAGGCAATGTTTCAGCAATCTCAAAACTATTTTGGATCACTTGGTGGACGTGCGCTGGGGAGTGACTGCTATCCAATTGGTTGTATTGTGGGATGATGGAGCTTTCAATATAGTGCTTTAGTTGTGGATCAATCTTCATTTATCTGGTTCTCCTGCCTTTCTTATGCTAGATGAGGAGGAATTGAGCCAGTGCTAAACCGATCACTCGTTTCTAGACCTAGCGGCTGACGACAAAAGCCAAAGGGCTGTCCATCAATGGTGATTTGCTGCTTGAGCCACGGAAGATAGCTGATGGTATCTGTTGGATCGCCGGCAGCTGCTTGTTCCATTTTCTGCCATTCATTCGACGTAGAAATCGTTGCAGCACCTTTGAGTAACCCTTGCCAAATCACCTGGATCTCCTCGGGACAAAGGTTTCCTGCCATTGATGACAGCCCGTTAAACCCTAGTGCGACCTTTTCCGCCAAGTCCGCTTCACCACCAGCATAAAAACGAAAATCGGCAGCCGTCTTTGTTTTTATTTGAGGCACTCGCTCCTTACTGCCAGCTTCTTTTAAGCCGATCACCCGAGGGTCAGCGATCAAGGTCAAGAGACTTTCTGCAGATAAATCAAAGCCCGTGCGGCGGGGATTGTTGTATAAAATAACTGGTTTTTCGCAAGTATGGATCAATCCCTGAGCATAGAGGACGGCTTCCTTTTGGGTCAGGCAAAGATAAGGGGGAAAGCCTAAAACCACACCATCGATTCGGGGATTTTTGCTGATTGTTTCTGCCAACGCGAGCGTTTCATGAAATACAATGCCAGCTAAACCGAAGAGGACTTCGAAATCGGCTGCCCAGCTGGTTTCTTGCGCTAAGGCATGTAGAAGCTGTTTTTTTTCTGTTAAAGTCAATGAATGCTGTTCACCGGTGGAGCCACACACCAAAACCGATTTGATCCCTTGCTTTTGCAGTTGCAAGATATGAGCGATCGTCCTTTTCGTGTCAAGTCTTTCTGCATGGACAAATGCTGTGGGGACGGCAACATGCAGTGAGTGATTCAATGAAGTCATCCGATTCATCCTTTCTTGTGATACGTTTAGCCAGCGATGTTCTTCTTGCTTCTGGTGCAAGCCAAGGAAGACGAAATAACTGATTATCCACTAAGTGTAACAAACTTCTCGTTTCAGCAAAAGGCTTAGCAAAATATTTTTAAAACGGTGGTTGCGTTTTCAAATAAAGCATGGTATTATGCAAGTAATAAAACAGGCATGTGACTGGTAATGCAGGCAGGACCTATAAAAAACATGGAAGGGATCGTTGGATTCCGTTCAATGTTTTTGTAGGTGCTGCCTGCTTTTTTCTTTGTTTGGCCAACAAAGGAAAACTAATTAAAGGAGAAGAAAATTATGAATGTAAAAGAAACGGCAACTGCCATCGTTGAGTTGATTGGCGGAAAAGAAAATATCGCACATTTGGAACATTGCTCCACACGCTTGCGCTTTACCTTAAAAGACAATAGCCTCGTACAAAAAGATGCCTTGGAAAAAGTCGATGGCGTGATTGGGGTGCGACAAAATGTCCAATGCCAAGTCATCATCGGCAATGATGTCGTCGAAGTGTATGATGAGGTTATGAACGTGTTAGGTCATGAGCTAACAGCGGATGGAGGAAGTGAAGGCAAACAAAAACAATCGTGGGGTGCGGTCCTGCTTGATTTTATTATCTCGATTTTTCAACCGTTGATTCCAGCAGTCGCTGGAGGGGGCGTCTTGAAATCCTTACTGTTACTTGCTTCTGTCACTGGATTGATGGACAATACGAGCCAGACGTATCAAATTTTGAATCTGATCGGTGGCGCACCATTGTATTTCTTACCGATTTTAGTGGCGATCACCACGGCAAATAAATTAAAGGTCAACCAATTGGTGGCGGTTTCCGCTGTCGGTGCCTTGATTTTGCCTGAACTAACGACACTATTGACAGATGGCGCAGCTTTCATGGGCTTCGGTTTACAAAATATCGCTTATGCGTCACAAGTATTTCCAGCCATTTTAACGGTTTTATTTTACGCTCAAATTGAAAAACTGTTTACCCGAATCTCACCAAAACCGATCCGTATCTTCTTTGTTCCAATGATGAGCTTAGTTATTACGGTTCCAGTTGCTTTATTGATTTTAGGCCCATTAGGCTTTGAAGTCGGAACGATTTTCTCAGCAGCGATCATTTGGCTGTATGCCCATTTAGGTTGGGTGGCAACGGGGATCTTAGCCGCTGTTTTACCATTGATGGTGGTTACCGGTATGCACAAAGCTATGATTCCTTATGCTGTTTCGTCCATGAGTGAGATGGGGGCAGAGCTGTTATACTTACCTGCCTCATTGGCACATAACATCGCAGAAGCCGGTGCTTGTTTTGCGGTGAGTGTTCGGACCAAAGACCAAAAACTTCGTTCAACCGCTGTTTCTGCAGGCATCTCCGCCCTTTTTGGCATCACCGAGCCTGCTTTGTATGGGGTGACGATCCTGCACAAACGAGTGCTTTACGGCGTGATGGCTTCCAGCCTAGTTGGTGGTGCAGTGGCTGGGTTATTTGCCATCAAGGCCTTCGCATTAGTTGGTCCCGGTCTAGCAAGTATCACTATGTTCGTCGATGAAGCCAACCCGATGAATCTTGTGTGGGCATTAGTCACGTTAGGGGTATCCTTTGCTGTTTCCTTCGTCCTTGTCCTTTTCTTATTCAAAGAAAAAACAGTGGAAAATAAGACGACAGTTGCCGATCCGAAAGCCGAAGTATTGAGTAAACCAGTAGAAGGCCAAGTGGTAGCCCTATCTGAAGTCAACGATGAAGTCTTTTCAAGCGGTATGATTGGAGAAGGTTTCGGGATTATCCCGACGTCTGGCGAATTGATCGCACCGGAAGATGGCGAAATCACGATGTTGTTTGAAACCAACCATGCGATCGGGTTAAAAACTCGTAATGGCGCAGAATTGCTCTTTCATATCGGCTTGGATACCGTTCAATTAGAAGGCAAACACTTTACCCCTTACGTGAAAGCGGGGGATCAAGTGAAACAAGGGCAACCCCTGATTCAATTTGATCTAGATGCCATCAAAGCAGCTGGGTTTGATCCAATCGTGATCTGTGTTGTCACCAATCAAGAAAACTTTACGGTCAAACCGATCGAATCAACCGATGAGCGCAACGAACAAGGCGTTCTATCGATTGCACCGATCGTCTAAACCAATGAGCAATGCAACCAAAACAATGTAAAAGGGGATTGAAAAAATGACTGAAACAACTTTTCCAAAGGACTTCTTATGGGGTGGCGCTATCGCCGCAAATCAAGTAGAAGGGGGATGGAATCTTGGCGGCAAAGGCTTGTCGGTAGCGGATGTGGCTACTTACAAACCTCATGTCGACGTGAAAAACTTTGCAGCACATATGAGTGTGACTGTTGAAGCCGTCAAAGAAGCAATGGCGGATTCAACGGATACCATCTATCCAAAACGCCGAGGGATCGACTTCTATCATCGCTATCCAGAAGATTTGGCTTTATTTGCGGAGATAGGTTTTAAAGTATTGCGTTTATCGATTGCATGGACCCGATTGTTCCCAACTGGGGAAGAAACGACACCCAATCCAGAAGGGATCGCTTTTTACCGCAATGTCTTCCAAGAAATGCAGCGTTTGGGAATCAAACCGATCGTAACGTTGTCTCACTATGAGATGCCGTTAGCGCTGAGCTTGAAGTACAATGGCTGGGTGGAACGTAAAGTGATCGATGACTTTGTCCGTTTTGCGACCGTCTGCTTTGAAGAATTTGGGGAGTATGTGGAGTATTGGCTGACCTTTAACGAAATCGACAGTATCCATCGTCATCCCTTTACAACAGCAGGTCTCATTCCTGAGCAATCAGAAGCTGGTAAGGAAGAGCAAGACGTATATCAAGCCCTCCATCACCAATTTGTGGCCAGCTCATTAGTGACAAAAATCGCCCATGAAATAAATCCCGACAACAAAGTCGGCTGTATGATCACGAAGTTGATGACGTATCCATTGACTTGTGACCCATTGGATGTTGAATTAACTTTAAAGAAAAACTTGGAAAATGATTTTTATGCGGACGTTCAAGTCAAAGGTGCTTATCCGCGAATGATTGAAAAAGATCTCGAAAAACGGGGCATCAAGATTGAAATGGCACCAGAAGACCGCCAAATCTTAAAAGATCACACCGTTGATTTTCTTTCTTTCAGTTATTATATGTCTATGGCTGAATCAGGCGACCCACATGCGGAACGGACACCGGGCAATACGGTTTTAGGGGTAAAAAATCCCAAGCTGCCGTCAACTGAATGGGGCTGGCAGATCGATCCTAAAGGCTTGAAAATCTCCTTGCTTTCATTGTATGATCGGTATCAAGTGCCATTGATGATCGTTGAAAATGGTATGGGTGCCGTGGATGTCCTTGAAGACGGTCAAGTGCATGATCCGTATCGGGTCGATTATTTCAAGGCACACTTCAAACAAATGAAGGAAGCCATCGATGAAGGAGTCGATTTGATTGGTTATACTTCATGGGCACCGATCGATCTGGTCAGTGCGGGGACGTCACAAGTGACGAAACGCTACGGCTTCATTTATGTGGATGCCGATGATGAAGGAAACGGCAGTTATGACCGTTTGAAAAAAGATTCCTTCGATTGGTACAAAGAAGTGATCGCTACCAATGGCGCAAGTTTGGCAGAATAAACAGTGAGGAGCGAGAGTGCATGATTTACATCAAGAAAGTCTTAAATTCAAGTGTCGTACTTGTTGATAAGGAAGGCCAGGAAATGATTGCACTTGGGAAGGGGATCGGCTATGGAAAGAAAGTCGGCGACAGCATAGCCGATACCCAGATCGATCAAGTTTTTCTGCCAATCGATGAAAAAAAATCGGGTCAGTTTGCCGATTTGGTGGATGAGATTCCGTTGTACTATTTTGAAATGACCAAAGAAATCGTTCAGCTGGCGCAAAAAATGCTGCCCTATCCGCTAAATTCAACGATTTACCTTACCTTATCGGATCACTTGCACTTTGCTGTGGAACGTCAGCAAAAAGGCTTGAGTGTGACGAATCGACTCTATTGGGAAATCAAGAATTACTATACGGAGGAATTTCGAGCCGCCGAACAGGCACTACGCTTGTTGAAAGAGAAGTATCAAATTGATCTGCCGGAAGAAGAAGCCTCCAATATCGCGTTTCATTTGATCAATGCCCAGTCGAACACCGAGGAAAATCAAGATGGGTTGAAAAAAGCCAAATTGATCGGGTTGATCGTCAATATGGTACGCTACTCGATCCAGCAAGACGTCAACACCAATTCGATCCATTATAATCGCTTTATCACCCACGTGCGTTTCTTCGTTGACCGGTTCTTTTTGGATGGTCTGCTGCAAGAAGAAGACGAAGGACTATACCGTCAAATGTGGGCTCTTTATCCAAATGCTATGGAGATCGCGACAAAAGTCAAAGCCTATATCGATAAAGAATATCAAACGAAGATCCCTGTCAATGAAATCGTCTATCTAGGCGTTCATATCAATCGGTTGATGAACCATTCAGCGATCAATTCCTAAGCGTCCTCATTTTTAACAAACACAAACAAGCCGTTTCCCTTTGCTGGAAGAAACGGCTTGTTTGTATTTAGTAGGCTTGCTTGTCAGGAATCACGCCTCGAACGCCGCCTTTTGGTTCCTCCACGTCGCCTTGGTAGCGTGGGATCAAATGACAATGGCAATGAAAGACCGTCTGTCCGGCAGCCTCCCCGCAATTGAAGCCGATGTTGAAGCCGTCTGGTCGATAGGTTTCCAACAAATAGGCTTTGCCTTCCTGCAACAAAGCCTGCAAGTCTTGTAATTCCTCTTGGGTGAGGGCAAAATAATCCCTTCGATGTTCTTTGGGGATCAATAGCAGGTGTCCAGGGGTGACGGGAAACTTATCAAAGATCGCATAAAAGCGTTCGTTTTCAATGATCGCATGTTTTGAGGCAGTACAAAAAATACAAGTCAAAATCTTCCGCTCCTTTTTCTCAGCTAGATAGCGTATCGATACTTATCTTTAGTGTACCAAAAGCTGATTCGAAATGAAACGCACGACAAAAAGCATGTCATTATGAGTCATTTGCGAGTAAAATGAAAAAAAGTTTGCTGATTCGCTTGACTTAGAGTGCACTTCAACCTGTATGCTTAGTGTAACTTAAAAAACAGGAGGACGAGCAAATGAACTATGTAAAATTTGGCAATACGGGACTTGATGTGTCACCATTATGTTTAGGGACAATGGGATTTGGCGATCCCAATAGTGGCTTTCATGAGTGGGTGTTAGAAGAAGCAGATAGTCGCGAAGTCATCAAAAAAGCCTTGGATCTAGGCATCAACTTTTTTGATACGGCAAATGTCTATTCTTATGGAGCGAGCGAAGAAATCGTCGGTCGAGCATTGAATGATTTTGCTCCGCGGGATGAGATCGTGGTTGCCACAAAACTGTATTCAAAAATGAAGCAACGGCCAAACAGTGGAGGGCTGTCTCGAAAAGCGATCTTTTATCAAGTCGAACAAAGCTTAAAACGCCTACAAATGGACTACATTGATTTGTATATCATCCATCGTTGGGATTACCACACGCCAATTGAAGAAACCATGAAGGCCTTACATGATTTGGTGGTTTCTGGAAAAGTGCGCTATATTGGTGCATCCGCGATGTACGCTTGGCAATTTGCCAAAGCACAAGCAGTTGCAGAGAAAAATGGCTGGACCAAATTTGTTTCGATGCAAAATCACTTAAACTTGCTTTATCGAGAAGAAGAGCGAGAAATGATGCCCTTGTGTGCCGATCAAAAAATTGCCGTGACGCCATATAGTCCTTTGGCTGCTGGACGTTTAACAAGAGATTGGGGTGCAGAGACCAAACGGTACTTAACGGATAAAACCGCCAATCAAAAGTACGACAAAACGATGGAACAAGACCGGGAGATCGTGGCACGAGTCGCAAAGATCGCTGACAATCACCAAAGCAAACGGTCGCAAATCGCCTTGGCTTGGTTATTGCAAAAAGAACAAGTGGTCGCACCAATTATTGGCGCAACAAAAGAAAGCCACTTATTGGATGCTTTACCTGCCCTTGATCTAAAGCTGACTGCCGAAGAGATTGCTTATTTGGAAGAGCCTTACTTGCCTCATGCAGTGGTAGGAGCGGAATAACGAGTAACAAAAGGGCTTCTGGCTCGTAGCATACAAAACGATCTAGGAAAAAATGCAAAACAAGGAAGTGAAGCCATGAATATCAAAAAAGTCAGTGAACTGAGCGGTGTCTCAGCTGATACCATCCGTTACTATGAAAAAATTGGGCTGATTCCGCCGGTCAAACGCAATAAAAACGGTGTTCGTGAATTTGATGATGACGACTTAAAATGGATCACCTTTACTAGGCAAATGCGTAATGCTGGACTATCGATTGATGGGTTGAGTCATTACCTGGCTTTATTTGAAGAAGGGCGAGGGACGGTTCCTGAGCGCAAGCAGCTCTTAGCAAAACAAATTGCGGTACTCAGGGAGAAAATCTCAGATATGACGGAAGCTGTTGAACGTTTAGAATACAAACTAGAACATTACGACGAGCATGTTCTGCCGACAGAAGAACGATTGCGTCAACGAAAAGCCAATTTGGTCACTAAGTCTTAATGACTGAATTCGCTACTATGGAAATTGAAACGTTCTGCTCAATGGAATCCAATAGAAAGGAAGCTTATGAAACGACTTGCGATTTTAGGTGCTGCTGGAACGATTGGGCAGCTGACACGCCAAACACTTTTAGAAAGAACCAATTTCTCCCTAGTACTCTATGCCCGCCAGGCAACGGAGCGTTTGCAACAGATTGATGCTGCGCGTGAGACGATCATTGATGGTGACTTTCTCGATTTAGGACGACTCGTTCGGGCATTGCAAGGTTGCCAGTCGGTTTTTTTGACGGATATCCATGATCCGCGGGCAACGCTGCGGGTGATCGAGGCGATGAAATTAGCAGAGGTCAGCCAATTGATCAGTGTCGCACCAGAAAGAAACCTTTGTCATTCAGAGGCATTAAAGCAATTGGTGTCCGCAACTGATCTTTCCCTTTCCCCGAAAAAGCATCAGCTGCTTTTGCAGCAAAAAAATCGCTTGATGTCCTATCAATTGATTAAAGGATCAGAATTGTCGGTTTACTTTGTTCATTTGCCGTCAGAGAAGAAACGTATGGCGAATAGAAGAGCATGGCGGGAATCTGTTGTAGAAGAAATCCTTTCCGCTTGTGATTGCTGTGCAGCTTAACAGCAATCTTAAAGGAATGAAAAAATAGCAGAATACTTTCTTGAAGGTCAGAATCAATTTTTTCATGTTTTCATGAAAAAATTGGTTCTTTCTTTTACGATTTTTTTGATAGAATAGACAGAAGCTTTTATACATAAAAATATTTGCCAGATCGAAAGGAGAACGTTGATGGAAACACTTATCAAAAAAAATCTTGCTTTATTGCTTGGGGTGCTATGGATCTGCATCGCATTAAACTTCTTCCTTTTACCTCACAGCATTGCTTCTGCCGGCGTCGGGTCGATTGGCTACCTCATCGAAACTGGCTGGTCGATCAATCGCCATATCGTTGTCTGGGGTATAAATTTATTGATGCTGGCCCTTGCGTTTTTACTTTTGAAACGAGAGGTCTTTGTCAATACGGTTATCGGTAGTTTGGCATTTCCCGTTCTTCTAGCACTTTTACCAGAAATTATGCTGCTGCGCTTTTATTCCATCTCATTGATTTTAGGTAGTTTCTTCTTTAGCTTCGGCATCTTTTCGCTCTACAAAATTGGTGCGTCTAATGGCGGCGTGACGATTCCGCCACTAATTTTGGAAAAATACTATGGCATTCGCAGATCTAGTGGGGTTTTCTTAACCAATTTGATCATCATCTTATTGAACCTTCTGATCTTTTCTTGGCAAGAAGCACTTATTTCTGCCTTTTCAATCTACTTGATTGCCTTCTTCATGCGGCTCTTCATGAGAATCGAACAAAAAATGCAGGCCAAGAAATCTGTGAAAGTCCAAGGAACAGCAAAATAGAGTAACATTTCAGAAGCAAAACATCGGTGCAAAAAATCTGCACCGATGTTTTTTAATATTTTCTTTTTCTTAGAACAGCTATGGAACCAGTCAAACAAGCGATGATCAAAAAGCAAGTTAACAACAGTGCTGGCAGCAGTTCCCCTAGTTTGATTTGGTCGGTTAAGTAGTTAGGAAATTGGCTGGAAAGGGAATATGGATTCCAGTTTGTTACTTGACTCCATAGGTTGCCTAACATGCCCATCAGATAACAGACGCCAATAAACAACAAACCTTGATAGATACTTTTAGCAAAGCTGGAACCTAGCAGCAGGATGCTGATTGCTAGTAAACCGAAAAGCCAATAGCTGACCAAAGCGCTAGGGACTTGAGCAGCGCTGGAATCATCGAAATAAATCATCGTATAAAAAGCACTGACACTGGCACTTAGGAGGTAACTCAAAGACCAAAGAATCATTAAATAGCAAGCTTTTGCTATGACGATCGTGGTTTTTGGTAAGCCTCTGGTGATCAGCTGAATAAAGGTACCCTGATTTATTTCGGCTGAGAGCGTATCGGTAAAAAGAATCACGAATACTAGCAGGCCAATCGTGCCGATGTTGCTGTAAAACTGAAGCCACGCATCGATCGATGTCGGATCAGCAATTGTGATTTCAATCGATTCCGGCATCATACTGGCCATCAGATCTGGCATGATTTTGGCAGTAAAGGGAGAAAGCATACCAATCAGGGCAAACAGGATCAAGCAAATCAGTAGTTTTTTGCTGCGAAGACCGCCGAGAAACTCTTTCTTTAAGAAAACAAGAAACGCATTCATTTGATCACCTCCAAATAAATCGACTCTAACGATGGTTCGATTCTTTGAAAGGATTCTGGGACAATGTGTTGTTCGTTCAGCAATTGTAGCAGCTGTGAACCGATATTGGTTCCAGTTTGTTCATCGATCAGTAATTGATTGTTCTTTCTTTTCGCCGAAATACCGTGGATTGCTAACACTTTGGCAAATTTTAAATGGTCACCTTCGTCGGTAAAGACAATCCCAAAGACGGTTTTTCGATAACGGTTTTTCAAGGAATCCATCGTTTCGAACGCACGGATCTGACCTTTGTGCAAAATCGCAATATAATCTGACAACTGTTCGACATCTGCGAGAATATGAGAGGAAAAAAGCACTGTCGTTTCTTCTTTGATTTTTTCCAATACATCAAGAAATGCTTTGCGTCCTAGAGGGTCTAGTGCGGATGTTGGTTCATCACAAATCAAGATGGCGGGGCGGTTGATCAGAGCTTGGGCTAACCCTAGACGTTGCTTCATGCCGCGAGAAAAGCCAGCGATTTTTTGTTTCGAAGCTTCCAGGCCTACCAACTCTAAGACTTCCATCACTCGCTGAGGCTGAAAAGATTCTTTATTTGGCTGAATTTTTCCGCAGAAAGTCAAATATTCTACAGCTGTCATAAAAGAGTAAAACTGCGGCACATCTGGCAAATAGCCGATCCAGCGATTGGTCTTGGTTGAGCCAAATTGTACTGGTTCGCCACAGACAGTGATTTCGCCTTCATCAATAGGGAGTAACCCTAAAATCGCTTTCATGGTGGTTGTTTTGCCGGCGCCGTTTTCCCCTACAAATCCCACGACACTCCCTTTGGGGACCGAAAAGGATAGGTCTTGTAGCACTTGTTTGTGCCCAAAACGTTTGGATAAGTGATTGATCTCGATCATCTTCATTGTTGATCCCCTTTTCCAAAAGCAAAATAAAGGATAGGACCGATCAGGCTAACAAAACAGGCGATGAAGAGCCAAAGAATACGAGAGCCAAACTTAAATTGTTCTTGTTTTAAAATATCTCGAACTGCCAAAACGATCAAGATCAATTGCAAAAGAATCAGAGGGATCAGTATGGGCAAATAATCAGATATATTTTCTGGTACGTTTAGTGAAAAACTATTCATGTGAGTCACTCCTTTGCGAATTAGATACTTGTTCAGCCAGATTGCTCAAGCGCTGAAACAACTCTTTAAATGGGGGTTTTTCTTGATACGGTTCAAACAAGGGTGTCAGCTGTGCTATTGCAAGAAATTGTTTTTTGACACTACCTGAGTTACGCGGGATCTGACTCCCTAATTCTAATTCACTGATCCACTCATCGATGCTGTTGAAATAATCATCTCCTTTCAAAACGATTTCCTCTGGAGTAGCTTCTAATGTTTTGACATACAGCGTTAATGCTTGTAACAATAAGCTTTCTTTTCCTAAAGCAGCAAACGAAACCATCCCAGCGGCTAGAAAATTCAGTAAAGAGAGGGGATGCAATTCGGCCAGTTGGAAGCTCTCGCTGAGTGCCAGTCCACGTGCATAGGTTTTTTCCAGTTGCTCCTCGTCTTGTGTGAGCATTGCTAAATAATTCGTTAGCAAACTCATAAAAATAATTAAGTACTGGTAAATCGCACTTTGCGTAACGATCTCAGCTTGTTGCAACTGATTTTTTTGCTGAAATGCTGCGGCAATCAACGGTTCGCTAGGTAAAAAAGAGAGAGTTTTCGTGCCAAGGATCGCCAAGACTTCTTCTGGCTTGTTTCTCATCAGAAGACAATAAGCATCGATCTGTTTCGCTTGTTGTGCCAGCTCACTGTCTCCTTGGTCCATGATCCGTTGGTACAGGGTTTCTGCTTCCTTCAAATAGGTATTTTTCTTTGCTTCCATCAAAGCGTCTTCGTAAGTTTGCCCTTTCGGGACGCCTTCTACGGGGACATCCGGCAACAGATCCCAATGATTCAAGTAAAAGGACCCCATTTGTAATAAGAATGGATAACAAGAGTAATAGCGTTTGGTAAAACTTTGAGCAAGAGCGAGAACTTCCGTTGGTGTTTTTGTTTGGAAGGCGTCTTTTAGTAATTGGTAGATTCGCTGGATCTCTTTAGGTGATAGCTGCGAATCTAAAATCAACAATTCATCGACGCTGCAATCAAAATACGCCGCTAATAAGGGCAGTGAAGTGATATCTGGATACGTCTGTCCCGTTTCCCATTTTGAAACGGATGCTTTTGACACGTTCATAAATGCTGCTAATTCTTGCTGCGTAACGCCTCTGTGTTTTCTTCTCCGGGCGATTTCCTCGCCAATTGGTAAGTCCATAGTACACCTCCGATAGGTTTGTTTGATATACTTCTATCATAAGAGGAGAAGGGATAACTTACAATGGATTACTAGTTAACTTTTGGTTGATTTGATTAACCATAGGTTGATTATTAACGTAGGTGCCCCCATCTCTGGCAAAGAGATGATCTAGAAGGAGAGGCAGAATGATGAAAATTGTAGCAGTGATTGATTCCTTCAAAGGAAGCGCCACTTCCGCAGAATTAAATCAAGCGGTCTTAAGCGGGTTTTCAGACCAGTGGGAAAAATGTAGTATTCCCATCGCTGATGGGGGAGAAGGCTCGATGGCAGCAGTTTTTGCTGCGTTTGGAGGCAATTACGAAACGGTTCCAGTGACCGACCCATTAGGTGGTAAGTTGCAAGCCCGTATGTTGGTCACAAAAATCAATGAAGAAAAAATCGCTTTGATTGAATCTGCGGAAGTGATCGGATTGCAACTCGTGGAACCTAGTGACGAGACCACCCGCAATAGCTCTTCTTTTGGTTTAGGCCAAATGGTCTTAGCAGCTTGCAGACAAGGAGTGAAAAAAATTTACCTGACCCTTGGCGGTAGCGGCACTTCTGATGGGGGCGTAGGCTTTTTACTTGCGTTAGGAGCAACCATTCAAAGAAACGTGCGAATGGAAAACAATCCTTTGCTACAGGCAGAATCTCTGGAGCTCAGCCAGTTGAACCCTCTGCTTGCACAAATTGACCTGTTTGCTTTAGCCGATGTAACAAATCCTTATTCAGGTGAACAAGGATTTGCGTCAGTTTTTGGTTCACAGAAAGGGGCAACCAAAGAAACGATCCAGCAGTTGGATCAACAAGCAAAGCGTTTGGCTGAACACATCAAGCGGACCACGGGGATCGATTTGGAAGTCCCTGGTGCTGGTGCAGCTGGGGGCCTTGGTGGTGCGGTTTATTTGGCAGGTGGTCAGTTGGTTCCGGGATTTTCGACGATTGCTTCCTTGATTGGATTTGAGGAAAAAATCAAAGGAGCAGACTTATTGATCACCGGTGAAGGTCGTATCGATGGCCAAACAGCTAGGGGGAAAGTACCCTATGGTGTCGCTTTGATCGCTCAAAAACGCCAACTCCCAATTGTTGCAATCTGTGGCTCCCGAACCGAACGTCTCGGTGAACTGTCGCAATTGCTTCCAACAGTCTTCAGTATCCAACAAGGACCAGTTTCCTTGGCAGAAGCGATGGAAAAAAAGCGAACCTTGATTAATGCTCAACAGATTGCTCAAGCCATCGCCGGCTTTGTGGAGCAGTGGCAAAAAAAGACCGGATCAGCTCCTTCAGAAGTCACTGATTTTCCAACCAAATAAGAAGCAAACACCAAAAAACTTCGTAGGGAAGGCAATCGCCAGTACGAAGTTTTTTGGTGTTGCGCCTTTTTAAGCCAAGGTGGCTTGTGCTTCAATCTCCACTTTAAATTCAGGGGCAACCAAGCCGGCAACGATGACGAGACTCATGGCCGGTTTGTTTTCTGCCAAAATGGTTGTGAATGCCGTACGGACAGCAGCTAAGTAAGCAGCATCCGTTAAAAAGACGGTCATTTTGACCACTGATGACCAAGACAGTTGATTGGCTGATAAATGCTCTTCGATTTTCTTCAAAACGATGGCTGTTTGCTCTTGCGGGTCCTCAGGTGTGGCCCCGTCTTGTGACGGCGTTTGACCAGAAATGAAAAGAAAAGGTCCTTGCGCGATTTTTGTATCGGTATAGATTGCCATTAATTTGGCTCCTTTCTTCTATCTTACCTTTGGATGATGGGGACAGATAGCAATTGATTGGGTGTGTCTTAGTTTACTTGATTACACCTGCAAAAACAATCAACAAACGTTTTCTGTTGGTTTTGTGAAACCACGGGACGAAGCCGCCCTTCCCCTTTAATAAAAACACTCATTTTTTTCAGGCTCCACTGAAATTATCGCCAGAATTTTATGGTTTTAATGTCTTATACTATGTTCAGATCAAATAAATAAACAAGGAGGAAAAAAATATGAATTGGTACAAAAACACAACAGAAGAACTATTACATACGTTGCAAACAACACGGCAGGGCCTTTCCTCCGAAGAACGCAACCAGCGTTTAGCAAAGCAAGGTGAAAATAAAATTACTGAGGCTGCGCAGATCCCTACATGGAAGAAAGTCGGCAAGCATTTTACAGACTTACTGATGTTGGTCTTAATCGTCGCAGCCGTTTTAAAAGGGGTTTCGGGTGATTATATCGAAAGCGGCATTATTATGGCGGTCGTCGTCATCAATGGATTAGTCGGCTACTGGCAAGAGCGTAAAGCCCAAGAGTCACTGGATGGGTTGAAGCAATTCATGGGGCAAGAAGCAACAATTTATGTTCATGGCCGCAAGAAGAAAATTGCTGTTTCTTCCTTAGTAAACGGAGATTTAGTCGTTTTAGGACCAGGAGATGTCGTACCAGCAGATATGCGCTTGATCGAAACCCATGATCTTGTGATTGAAGAGTCTATCTTAACCGGCGAATCTGAGCCAGTTCAAAAAATGACTGAACCCATTACTCAAGAAAGTACGATTGGTGACCAGCGGAACATGGCGTTTTCTGGTACCCATGTAGAAAGCGGAACTGCCAGCGGGATCGTCGTTGAAACAGGAGACGATACACAAATCGGCCAGATCAATCAAGCAATTCAGTCTGTGAAAGCGCAAGAAACCCCGTTGATCAAAAAAATGAAGCAATTGAATCACCAAATCTTTAAAGGCATTATCGGATTAGTGATTTTCTTGATCTTCTTTACTACCTTCCGCTACGGCTTTGATCTTGATCTCTTGTTCTCATCAGGTATCGCATTAGTTGTAGCAATGATTCCTGAGGGCTTGCCAGCCGTGCTGACCATGATTTTATCGATGGGTGTCAAGGAAATGTCTGAGGAGCAAGCAATCATCAAAACGATGCCATCAGTGGAGACACTAGGTGCCATGACGGTGATTTGTTCAGACAAAACAGGAACCTTGACCAAAAATGAAATGACGGTCGTCGATGTCTTAGTTGAGTCAAACGTGGATAAAGCAACGGTGCTTGATATCATGGCAAATTGTCAAGATTTGAAGCAAGACGAAGGACAAAAGGCGGCTGAACTCGTTGGAAACCCAACCGAAAAAGCCTTGTTACAATACGCAGAATTAGCGCAGCAACCATTGCGTAAAACAGTCGATAAAATTCCTTTTAGTTCCTCTTACAAGTACATGGCAACACGCCATCAAAATCAAGAAGAGCCGAATGACTCGGTAGTGTTTGTCAAGGGTGCGCCCGAAGTGTTGCTTGAGAAAAGCCAACTGACTTCAGATCAAAAGCAATGGTGGTTAGATGAAAGTGCAAAATTAGCAGCGAAAGGGCAGCGACTGATCGGCTTTGCGCATCTGACGCTGTCGGCACAGGAGTCCTTGTCCCACGAAGCACTCATCAATTTAACCTTTGTTGGGATCGCTGGCATCATTGATCCTCCGAAAGACAGTGCCATCAAAGCGGTAAAAGAGTGCTTGCAAGCGGGCATCCAAGTCAAAATGATCACAGGAGATCATGGCAAGACCGCTCAAGCTATCGGCAAGCAAATTGGATTGAAGCACACGAATCACGTGTTGGAAGGGCTGGAAATCGATCTGCTGTCTGAGGAGGAGTTGCAGCAAGCAGTCCAAAAGACAGATATCTTTGCTCGAACGACCCCAGAGCATAAATTACGGATCGTTAGTGCTTTGCAGGCGAATGAAGAGATTGTCGGAATGACCGGCGATGGTGTAAACGATGCACCAGCGCTGAAAAAAGCCGACATTGGGATCGCTATGGGGATCAAAGGCAGTGAAGTAACCAAGCAAGCAGCCGATATGGTTTTGGCAGACGATAATTTTCATACGATCGCCAATGCCGTCCGAGTGGGTCGACGGATCTACGATAATTTGAAGAAAACCATCAACTTCTTCTTACCAACGGCTGTTGCACAAGGATTGATCGTTATTGCGGCACTCTTGTTGAACCGACCACTGCCACTGACACCTGTACAAATTTTATGGGTAAATATGGTGACAACCATCACGCTTTCTTACGCACTCGGTTTTGAGAAGGCAAGTGCGGATGTCATGAATCGACCACCACGGCCAATCAAAGAAGGTATCTTATCTTGGTACAGTCTGTTCCGCATCTTCTATGTCTCGCTGTTAATCATGATTCCTTCCTACGTCTTAGCGATTCAGTTTGAAGGAACGGTCCTTCAACAAAGCATGCTACTGCAAAGTATCGTCTTTGCCCAAGCGGTCTACTTGTTAAACTGTCGGGAGCTGGTCAAGCCAGCCTTGAATCGCCAACTGTTTGCCAACCGAGCGCTATTAGTTTCTCTTTCACTGCTGATCGTATTACAGGCAGCGATTTTCCTAACCCCTCTAGGACACCAGCTTTTAGGGATCGGTTCTTTGACCTGGATGCAGCAGTTGAGTATCGCTGCTAACGGCGCACTCCTTTTCGCAGTCGTTGAGGGTGAGAAATTTATTACGAATAAGCTGCAAGGACGGCAAAAAGCCGCTCCAGTGAAGCAGTAGCGGCAGCTTGATGATTCTAGCGATAGCTTAAATAATAGGTTTGGATGAGCTCAGTCACTTGATTGAGCTCATTTTTCGTTGGTACCATCGATAAGTAAAAAACTGGAACAGATACTTCCTCTAAAGGGAAATTTGAGAGAATAAAATCAACCTCGATTTCCGCCAACGCTTCTAGTTGACCAGGCTCGATCGCCGATAAAAGGATGCGGGCACCGAGGAAGTCATTCAATTCTTGCAGGAGATAAGCTTTCCAGGCAGGCTCACCTTGGAAAACAAAATACCCTTTTGCGCGAATGGGATTGATCTGTAAAATCGCTTGTTGGATCAGTAATGTGGTGGTTGACCATAATGGAAAACTCATTTCCGATTGACTGGCTGTTTGCTCTTCTAAAAAGTCATGGATCGTCGCTTCGATCGATAGCGAATAGGGTTGATTTAACCGTTGGATCTCGTGAAATTCGAGCCCGAACAGTTCTGAGAGCTTGGCTGACTCTTGCGATTTGATCAAAAGCAACAGTAGATTCTCAATCAGATGTGTATCACTAGCTAAAGACAACTGCAACAAGCGGTCTAGTTTTCCAACAAAATGGGTCGTTTTCTGATAAATAGTTTTGTAGGATTCAAGGGTTGCTTGGATCGTTGCGGACCAGTCGTTATTGTAGTTCCAACTTTCTAAGAAGCAGTAGAAGCTAAAGAAGTGTTCGCTGCGTTCTAAATAAACGCCTTCTTTTTGATACAGCTGGCTTAATGGCTGTTGGAAAAGGCTATAAAGGGGATCGTTCCCCTGAAACTCAAAGGAATCGATACGGCAATTTGCTTTGATGCGAATCGTATTGATAAAAAACCAGCAGGTACCGTAGATTTGTTCCACTTCGATCTGCAACTTGGCTTTTGCTAAGCGATCCAAGAAATGATAATAGTGGGACTCATGAATCGTATATTCCTCAAAAAAGTAATTGTTATGGGTGTATGGCAGTAACAGGCGATGAAAAAAAACACGGATGTTGATCTCACTTCCTTCAAAGCGGATCATGCGATTGGTGATCCGAATCCGCAACGAAAAATCAGTGAGACTTTTGTTTAATTTTGTCACATGTCGTCGCAAGGTCTCATAGGATGTCCCTGTTTGGCTAAGAATATCTTGCGTACGGAGTTCGCTGGAAAAAAGCAATGCTTTCATCAAAGAAACACCGATCGATTGAGGGAAAAACGTTTCCCAGAGCTGACTCATCAACAATGGCCCATCATGGGTCAGAGCAAAGCCACTACTGGCAGCTTCGATCTGCCAACCATCAGGCAATTGTTGGCGAATATAGGTTAGATCGGAAAAAACGGTTCGCTCCGTCGTATCGATCAATTTTGCTAGTTGCTTGGCAGTGATCATTTTGTGATTCGCCAGTTGTTCCAAGAGAAGGATCTGACGTAATAAATCCTTCTCCGTAATGATTTTTTTCATCATCCCATCCATGACAAAAACTTCCTTTCCGAGTCTTGAAGGTCAAAATAGTCACATTGACTGTTTTGATGAAAGACAACTCTTTCGTGTTCTTTTTGATTTTATACGAAAAAGGCAAGTTTTGCTATTTCCAATTCACTGGATGATGTTTTTTTTATTAAAAAAGATGGGATCGGCAACCTTCTGAGTAACTGTCTAAAGGAATGCGTTTGTTTTATGTGTTTTAACGGTTAGAGGTCTATCATGTGTTCGTATTTCTTCATACGCAAATACATAGAATAACTTTCTTTCGACAATTTTATTTTTGAGGAAAAAAGACTCTTTTTGCGAGAGGCGTAGAGTTTTCGATGGAGCGCAGAATTGATGATCCATTCAATTTCTGCTTGTTCTTCCTCGGATAATTCGACTTTTTTCTCATTGGATTGAATGAGAGAGTAAGTAAATTCTAAGCAACTCATTTTATAAATAAAGGTGGAAAAATATAATTTGTCTATGTGCATTTAATCACCCTTTCTTACATTCGGTTCAATCATATAGAAGAATATTTCAAATAACAATTCTGTTTTTTCATGATGTTATGAAAATTTTGGGAAAATGTCGATTTTTTGTCAAAATTATAGCAAAGTTTTCACTCTTTGATCTTCACGTAAGGGTTATAAAAAAACGAATATTATTTAAATGGAGTAGCAGCTATAATTAAGTACGCTGAAAGAAGTGAAGGAGATTTTTATCCTAAAGAATGTCTTTTTATTTTGTTTAAGGCAACCCATTGCAGGTTGTTTTCTTGTATTGTCAAAAGGAGACAAAAAAAGAAAATTTGCTTTTTTCTGTTGACAGAACAGTAAAAGCCACGTAATATAGCTACCAATAACTAGTAAAGACCAAACAAAAGAGAAGTATGAGGACGTTCGTCTTGCAGAGAGCTGATGGTGGTGTAAATCAGCAGATTGACGCTTCAGAAATGGACTTTTGTGTCGAAAGGCTGAAATCAGTAGGCTTTTTTCGGGATCTCCCGTTACAGAGAACGATCGTTGATAGACGATCTAGAGAACCAATTGAGGTGGCACCGTGAGTAATCGCCCTCATGCAGACGAGTTTGTTTGCATGAGGGCTTTTTTGTTTTTCTTGCCCTTCAACCAATAAAAAAAATAAACGTAAAATCAAACTAAGAGAAGTACTTGAGTCTTTTTTGGTTACAGAAAGTCGGCGGTGATGAGAGTCCGATACCAAAAAATCAAGGAAATGGCCTTAGCCGATCATTTTTTGAACCCTTTTTTGGCAGTAGGAAAATGCGGGAACTCCCGTTATAGAGGAAGACCGTTGTTAGACGGTTGATAGAGAAGAAGTTGTTTTTTTAGGCAACTTTCAATTGAGGTGGTACCGCGGTCATTCGCCCTCAAGCAGACGTTTTTATGATGTTTGCTTGAGGGCTTTTTGTTTACAAAGAAAGGAGCAGCTTATGTATCGAATGGAACGAATCAACAGCGATTGTTTGACACCTGTCTCAGTGTTTTTACGGATTCAAGGGGCGCATAAATGTTTACTGGAAAGTATTCCCAGAGAAGAAGATACGGGACGCTATTCGATCCTCACTTTTGATCCTGTTCAGAAACTGACCTTTAAGGATGGTGTTTTTCAAGTAGAGGATCTTTTGGAAAAAACGGTCAACAAGTACCCGTGTCAGGATCCTTTAAAAGAAATGGAAGGGTATGTAGTCAAAAAGGAAATTAGCGCTTTACCGAATCTACCGCTGCAAAGTGGGGCGATCGGGTATGCGGGCTATGATATCGCAGCTTGCTATGAAGATATTGGACAACTGCCCGCAGATGAATTGCAGGTGCCTGATATGGCCTTTTGGCTTTTTGAAACTTTTCTCGTTCTGGACCATCAAAAGGAAACCTTGACGATCATCCTTGAAAATTGCTACAGCCAAAGGGGGACCACCGAGATGGAGCAGGTACTCCAAGCGGTGCAGCAGCAATTAAGGACACCGGTCGCAGCTGAGACCCGTGGGTTATCGAATGAAAAGCTGCATTTTACAAGTAATGTTACCCAACATGCCTATGAAACGATCGTTCGTGAGGCAAAAGCCCGAATTACGGCAGGGGATATGTTTCAAGTGGTTCCTTCCCAACGTCTGCAAGCAGCATTTACACAAGATCCTTTTGACTATTACCGAAAACTGCGAGTGACGAATCCGTCTGCCTACCTCTATTATCTTGATTTCGATCACGGATTCAAAGTGATCGGCAGTTCACCTGAAAGCTTGATTCGGGTTCAAGGAACAACGATCACCACAAATCCAATCGCTGGTACCCGCAAACGAGGGGCAACCAAAGCAGAAGACGAAGCTTTGGCGGCGGAATTATTAGCAGATGAAAAAGAACGTGCAGAGCACCAAATGCTGATCGATCTGGGGCGCAATGATTTGGGACGAATCGCTGAACATGGCACGGTTCATGTTCCTTTATACATGGTGATCGAGAAATACCGCTATGTCATGCATATCGTTTCGGTAGTGGCTGCCAAGCGCAGAGCAGGTGTGACGGCAATGGATGCCTTGAAAGCAACCCTGCCAGCAGGCACGGTCAGCGGGGCACCAAAGATTCGTGCCATGACTCGCATCTATCAGTGGGAAGCTGTTCGAAGAGGTGTCTATGCTGGTGCAGTTGGTTATTTTTCACGAAATGATCAAGCGGATTTTGCCATCGGGATTCGGACATTGGTATTGAAAGACGAGATCGCTTATGTCCAAGCAGGGGCGGGGATCGTTTATGATTCTGATCCCTCATCTGAATACCAAGAGACATTACACAAAGCCAAAGCACTATTGGAGGTGTCAGCCAATGATTTTACTAGTCGATAATTATGATTCCTTTACGTATAACTTAGTCCAGCAATGTCCAGCGGATACGATCGTCTTGCGAAATGACGATCCAGAGCTTTTTATTGTTGCTAAAGAAGCAGATGCCATCATTTTTTCCCCGGGACCAGGCCGTCCCGAAGAGGCAGGATTCATGATTTCTTTGATCAAAACATACCATGATAGCAAGCCGCTTTTAGGCATCTGCTTAGGTCATCAAGCCATTGGTGAAGCGTTTGGTGCCAAAGTGGTCCAAGCACCAGCTATTATGCACGGCAAGCAATCGACCCTTACGTATCAGAAAAAAGGCGTATTCGAAACCTACCTAGGAGACATGACTGTCATGCGCTATCACTCGCTTGTCATTGAGCCAGCGACACTTTCAGCGGAATTTGAGGTGTTGGCTGAAACAGAAGGGATCATCATGGCGATTCAGCATCGCGAAAAACCAATCGTAGGACTCCAATTCCATCCAGAATCAATGGGAACAAACGAGGGGGCATTTTTCATAGAACAGTTTCTTAAACTCGTCTCGGATAATACAGAAAAAACACAAGATGAAAAAAGGAGGAATCTTTAATGCAAGCACTAAAAAAGCAGCCGCCGCAACAAATCACTCAGCAATTATTTAATGGCCGTCATTTAAGTTATCAGGAGATGCGTCACTTTGCTCAAGGAATTTTAAGCGGGGTGTTTTCAGAAAGTCAATTGGGCGCAGCATTAGTTGCGATGAAGATCAACGGCATCACAGCTGCCGAATTGACTGCTTTAGCAGAAATTATGTTAGAGCATGCCGTGACCATTCCTTATGAAGGAGGAGACACCATGGACAATTGCGGCACTGGTGGCGACCACGCCAATAGTTTTAATGTCTCCACTACGGCTGCCTTCGTTTTAGCAGCTGGGGGAATCACGATGGCAAAACACGGCAATCGCAGTATCTCTAGTCGTTCAGGCAGTGCCGATGTCTTAGCATGCTTGGGGGTGGCAATTCAAGCATCACCAGAAAAAATCGCCGATCTATTAGCGACAGTCGGCATCGCTTTTCTCTTCGCCCCGTCGTTGCATCCGGGCATGAAAGCAGTGATGAAAATACGGCGAGAATTAGCGACACCAACGATTTTTAATCTATTAGGCCCTTTAATCAATCCTGTTCCGTTGACTACGCAACTGATCGGTACTTACGCTGGCGAGAGCTTGGTAGACACCGCTCAGGCGTTAGGCAGTCTTGGTCGGCAACGAGCAATGGTGACCCATGGATGTAATGGGATGGATGAAGCCAATTTGGCAGGTGAAACGGCGATCAGTTTTTATCACGAAGGAAAGGTGAGGAATTTTTCTTTGGATCCGCAAGCGTATGGCTTTACGCCAGCACCGATCGAGGCGATCGTCGGCGGAGATGCGGCTCAAAACGCCGCGATCTTAACAGCAGTTTTGAAAAATCACCCTTCCGTTTATCTAGAGACAGTGGTCTTAAATGCAGGGTTAGGCTTTTATACCAACGGCAAAGCCGCCACCCTAGCGGAAGGCTTTGCGATGGCACGAGCGTGTATCGCTTCGGGCGCGGCCTACGACAAACTGCAGATGCTGATTCGTCAGTCAAATAGCCATTAACTACGAAAGCTGTAAGGAGGAGAATCATGGATTTTTTAGAAACGATCATCCAGAAAAAAGTTGAAGAAGTTGCCGCGATGCCACAAGAAATCGAAAAGGTCGTAACCAAGCGTCCATCATTTTATCAGCAAGTCAAGGACCGACCACAAAAAATGCACCTCATTGCTGAAATCAAGCGTACTTCACCCTCAAAAGGAGACATCAACCAAGGAATCGACCCAGTCACACAAGCGCAAGCTTATGAAGCCGCGGGTGTCAGCGGGATTTCCGTTTTGACCGACCAGCAGTTTTTTAAAGGCTCGCTGGCAGATCTTGAAGCAGTCAGTAATGCCGTTTCGGTGCCTATACTATGCAAAGACTTTATTATCGACAGAAAACAATTGATTCGCGCCAAGAATGCGGGTGCCAGTATTGTTTTATTGATCGTGGCCGCTTTAAAACCAGAACGCTTAGCCATACTTCATCAAGAGGCAATAGCACTAGGGTTGGAAGTACTCGTTGAGACTCATAATGCGGCTGAATTTCAACAAGCCCAAGCCTTAGGGGCCAAAATCATCGGCGTCAACAATCGTGACCTAAAAACCTTTGACGTTTCCTTGGATGTCAGTGTTGCTTTAGCACCTCAGCCGTCAGAGGCGGTTTACATCAGTGAATCTGGTATTCGAACTGCCTCCGATGTGCTGCAGCTTGCACCGTTTTATCATGGAGTCCTCGTTGGAGAAACGTTGATGAGAAGCAATCGAATTGCTGAAACAGCTGCAGATTTGCAGGTGAGCCGCCGATGACCAAAGTGAAAATTTGTGGACTCACCGAACGGCTGCATGTCGAAACTGCCATCAGTGCAGGAGCAGATTACCTTGGCTTTGTTTTTGCCGAAAGCCGTCGGAGAATCGATCCGACACAAGTCCGCAAGATAACGGAGCAAGTACCCCAAAATGTAGGGAAAGTCGGGGTTTTCGTTTCTCCAAGTTTTGAAGAAGTGCAAGCGGCAATTCAAGCCGCCCAGCTGACAGCGATTCAGCTCCATGGAAAGGTTCTGCCATCTTTGCAAACAGCCATCCAGACAGGCATTTTTGCGCATCAAAAGATCGCAGTGATCCAAGCCTTTGATGGAGAAGCAGAGACTTTAGAACAAGATTTCCTAAGCTGCGATGCAGATTTTGGGTTATTGGACGCTCCAGTAAGAGATCACCCTTATGCTGGCGGCAACGGCCAATCCTTTGATTGGCAAAAAGCGGCGAGAAAACCGTTACCGTTGTCTGAGCGATTTTTTATTGCTGGCGGTTTGCACGCGGAAAATGTAGAAGAGGCGATCCAACTTTTTAGGCCTTATGCTGTCGATGTTTCTTCAGGCGTTGAAACCCAGGGGAAGAAAGACAGTCGGAAAATCGAACAATTTATTTACTTAGTAAAGGAGAAGATAAAATGACCCAATACCCCACAGAAGCAGGTTTTTATGGTTCTTTTGGCGGGCAGTTTGTGCCAGAGACATTGATGTATGCAGTCAAGCAATTGGAAACTGTCTATCGTGAAGCACAAGCGGACGCAAGTTTTCAAGTAGAATTACAGGAATATTTGCAAGAGTATGTAGGAAGAGAGACCCCCCTTTATCATGCACAGCGCTTGTCACAACACTTAGGCGGTGCCAAAATTTATCTGAAGCGAGAAGATTTGAATCATACGGGCGCCCATAAAATCAATAATGCGCTAGGGCAAGTGTTATTAGCAAAGCGGATGGGGAAAAAGAAAGTGGTAGCGGAGACAGGTGCTGGACAGCATGGCGTCGCCACAGCGACTGCGGCCGCGTTGTTCGGTATGGAATGCACGATTTTTATGGGTGCGGTAGATGTTCAGCGGCAAGCACTAAACGTCTTTCGAATGGAATTGTTGGGAGCAAAAGTGGTTTCAGTCACTTCAGGCAATCAGACATTGAAAGATGCTGTCAATGAAGCGCTGCGTTACTGGGTCGCAACCGTCGAGGACACCCATTACGTGATGGGTTCCGTACTCGGTCCGCATCCTTTTCCAGAGATCGTTCGAGATTTTCAAAGTGTGATTGGCAGTGAGACACGACGGCAACTATTAGAAAAAGAAGGACGACTACCGACGACAGTCGTTGCTTGTGTTGGCGGCGGCAGCAATGCGATGGGAATGTTTTACCCTTTTATCGATGATCAGACCGTTCGTTTGATTGGCGTTGAAGCAGCTGGGAAAGGTGTGGATACTACTGAGCATGCGGCGACCTTGACGAAAGGCAGTATCGGTATTTTACATGGTACCAAAATGCATCTGCTGCAAGACGATGATGGGCAAGTGATCGAACCTTATTCGATTTCAGCTGGTTTGGATTATCCAGGGGTCGGTCCCGAGCATTCTTACTTGAAGGAGATTGAGCGAGCGGAGTATTTCGCTGTCACTGATGAAGAAGCCGTTGACGCCTTTTATCTCTTGTCTCAAATCGAAGGCATTATTCCTGCTTTGGAAAGTGCTCATGCCGTTGCCTATGCCCTAAAGCTAGCCCCAATCATGACACCCGAAGAACGCTTAGTGATCTGCTTGTCTGGGCGAGGGGACAAAGATGTTCAACAAATCAAAGACCGGAAAGGAGCAGCGAAATGACCAGCAAAACATTGACGATGAAACTAAAGGAGCGCCAAAAACAAGGCAAGCCACTATTTGTTCCTTATATTATGGCGGGTGCCAACGGACTGGAACGCCTGCCAGCAGAAATCGAACTGTTGACGACACATGGCGCAGCGGCCATTGAAATCGGCGTGCCCTTTTCAGACCCAGTCGCAGATGGAGCGGTCATCCAAGCAGCTGGAATGCAGGCATTAGCCAATGGGACCACTTTAAAAAAGATCATTGCTTTGCTGCAAACCATCCATTCCGAGGTTCCACTGGTATTGATGGGGTATGCCAATTCATTCTTTCATTATGGGATTGAACAGTTAGCAAATGAGTTAAAAGCGACAAATGTGAAAGGGTTGATTATTCCAGATTTACCTTTTGAACATCGATCACTAGTAACCCCTACTTTTGATGCGGCGGATCTCGCGCTGATCACACTGGTCTCTTTGACCAGTCCTCCAGACAGAATTCAGACGCTGATCGAAGACGCGGAAGGATTCGTTTATGCTGTGACAGTGAACGGTGTCACTGGAGAAGATCGCCAATACAACGAACAGCTGGATCAGCATTTGCAAGCCATTTCGGAAAAAAGTCCGATTCCAGTATTAGCTGGTTTCGGGGTCTCGACCCACGCAGATGTGCAGCGCTTTGCCAGTGTGTGTGAGGGGGTAGTGATCGGTTCAAAAATCGTAGCAGTGCTACAAAACGAGCCACTGCCTAAAGTCAGTGAGCTGTTAGCAGAACTCGTTGGTAAGCCATAGAAAACAATGTGAAGGAAAGAACCCGAATTGGGTTCTTTTTTTATGAGAAAACTAGTATTCGAGGTACTGATGGGCTGCTATGGAAAAAAGAACGTGATGTGTGAAGAGGAAAAGAAAAAAGGCTGATTGAAGATCAGCCCCAAATTGTCGTGATTATGCCAGTGTATCGGTGTCGATGGTTACTGTCTCGCAAAAATGCCCTCTGCCCCCAACGTAAACATGTTGGATTTCCTTTCGCGAAGTCGTAACGAGTTTGACAAAGATTTCAGAAGGTTCACCTAAATTGCTGCCTTGTTCAAAGCGATACACTTCTTTTTCGAGGGCACACTTTTGATACAAGAAGCAAGCCAAGGCGGCATTGGAAGTGCCTGTGGCAGATTCTTCATTGATGTCAAACAATGGAGCAAAGTTACGACAAACGATTCGTTCTTTTTCCATTGCATATAAGTGCATGCCAACTACTTGTTGAAGCGTACTTACTTTTTTTATTTCCTCAAAATTAGGTGCAACTTGCTGCAACTGGGCCGTTGTTTTGATTGGAATAAGGATATCCTTTAATCCAGTAGAAACGATTTGAATAGGAATTTGATCATTGATAGCATTGGTATCAAAACAGTCAGTTAATTGTTCTAGTGAAAGTACATCTGAAAACAGTGGTTTGTTCTGTTCCATGAAAATGACACCGTCTTTGATGGTGATCGACAAACGTCCGGCGTTGGTGTCGATGCGATACTGTTGCTTGGAAAGTTTGTTTAGATACGATAATAGTGCAAAGGAGGCAATTGTTGCATGTCCGCATAAGTCAACTTCTTCTTTTGGCGTAAAATAGTCAAATCGGAAATCGGCCTGCGGGGATTTCGATAAAAAAGCTGTTTCTGAAAAGCCTAACTCTTTTGCGACGGCTAACTTTTGTTGTGGCGTAAGAGGCTGTTCCAACAAGACGACTCCAGCCTTGTTGCCACCCGTTTGATTTTTACTAAACCCACTTGCGATATGTACCGTTATCTCCATAGGACACCTGCTTTCTTTGTTCTTGTTAAGCATAGCATAATTTTTGCAGGAGGAGGATATGAAAACGGATTGGGTAAGCGTGTTATACTGAAGGTACGACAGAGGAGGGACTTTATGAAGAGAGGGAAAGTAGTTGTAGTGAGTGGCGTTACAGCGTCGGGCAAAACGACATTGGTTCGTGAATTGAGTAGATTGGCAGATGGAATAGTGATCTCCTTTGATGATTATAGTATCGATGCATTGCCCTCAGCACCATCTTTTGATTATTTTTTACAAGATCCCCGCGCAGCGATCAATCAATATGACATCAGTCTGCTACTGAAAGATTTGAAGAGAGCGATGAGCATTCAACCAATCATTTTTGTGGACTTTCCCTTCGGATATGAGCACCAAGATTTGCGTCAGTTGATCGATACGGTGATTTATTTGAAAACACCACTAGATATTGCTTTTGCTCGTCAGATTAAACGGGATTATACGAACGAATCAAAAGAAGCGATTTTGACTTGGGCAGATACTTATCTTTCCTATGCAAGAGAGCTATTTGTTTTACACGAACAGATCATTGCTGAAACAGCCGACTATGTACTGGATGGTGCTCTACCAGCTGATCAGCTAGCAGAACAAGTCAAGTATTATCAAGTATTTTAAGAAGCGCTTTTAAGCAAGATTTAGTCTACTGAGTTTTGTTTAATCTCCCTTACTATCTGTTTCAGAGGTCAAAAATGCCGCTGCTTCCTCTAAAGAGAGCGCTGCTCCATTGAATGTGGGCCACGCATTGATACCGTCACATTTTTTTCTCGGAATCAAATGAAGATGAAAGTGAGGGACTGATTGACCCGCTGCTTGATTTGCTGCGCTTAGCAAATTAATCCCATCAAATCCTAAGCGAGTGACACAATGATCTGCTATTTTTTGAACCGTTTGAATGAGGTGAGCAAGAAGAACGGGGTCGCAATCTAAAATACTGGTGTAATGTTTTTTAGGAATAACCAGCATATGATAATCCACGTCTTTGGCATGATCAAGGAAGGCGCAAACACTGTCATCTTCATGGATTACATGGCTTTTTATTTTTCCAGAGACGATGCGGCAAAAAGGACATTCTTCCATCAAAATTCCTCCTATGGAATAAATTTTGTTAGTTGTGTTCGAGAAGTATAATATCTAAAAATGTGAAGCTACGGGATTATGGGAAACCATAAACGATCTTTGTAATTAAGCCGCTCTTTGAGAGGATAATATCATATTTATTTAGCAGTTAAAACTATATGTGATAATTAATGATGTTTTAGATAATTAGTTAATAGGTTGTTTGCAAAAGAAAAGCACCGTGCTGCTGATTTGTGGTAAAAGTGACGTTTGAAAAAAGTGGTTTTTAAAAATTTATCAAAAAAAATCGTTAGGAATCAAGATTCCTAACGATCTGCTAGTGCAATGCACGATAATATAACGTTCCAGGAGGGATTCGAACCCCCGACCGTTCGCTTAGAAGGCGAATGCTCTATCCGGCTGAGCTACTGGAACAAATAATTTTCAGCGAATGCTCACTTCGCCTAAGCTGTTGAAATCAATCAGCAACAAATAACATTATAGAAAAAGGGCGCAGCAATGTCAATCGCTTTTCGCCCTTTTCTTATTTTTTCTTTGAAAAAAGGAAGCGCAGCTGCCCTCAACCTTTCTCAGGTTCCTCAAGAATTACGCTATCTGCTTCTTTCGTAATGAGAATCACACCATCTCCTAAAGGGACAAGCGTGGAGGTCAGCTGAGGATGGTTCATCACGGTATCCAAGAAAAGATTCAATTTGCGATGGATCGCTCGCTGGTTACGAGGGATTTCTTCGATGGGGTGTAGAATCGTTCCAGCTTGAAATACGTCATCCACCATCAGCACACCGCCTTTGCGTAATAGACGCAGACATTCTGGTAAAAATTCAATGTATTTTGATTTGGCGCTGTCCATGAAGATAAAATCATAAGGGCCACTCAATGTAGGTAGGACGTCTGCCGCTTGTCCTTCTAATAGCGTGATTTTTTCTTCATTTCCTAAGCGAGCGTAGGTTTCTTTGGCTTTGCGGATCATGACGTCAAAGCGATCGATCGTTGTGACATGACCATCTTTCACACATTGCGCCATCAAGCTTGAAGAAAAACCGATCGCTGTGCCGATCTCAAGGATTTCTTTTGGCTGGAGCTGTCCTAATAAAAACTGCAAAAAGACCACTGTTTCATGTGGGATGATTGGCACTTCTTTTTCATGAGCGGCTTGCTCGATTTCACCAAGTTCGCCGGGTAATTGCTTTTGTTTTTCACGCATAAACGCCACTAGTTCTGGTTTGACTACTGGACGATGCATCATTTCGTTGCGCATCTTCATCCTCCTAATTTATCGCTGCCCCTTATTATACGAATAACTCACCTTAAGTTCAATCTTTTCGAGTCTTTGGAACAACAAAAAAACCAGTCATAAGACTGGCAGGATAAAGGGGTGAAAAATATTTTTGGGATATTTCTATCATAACGGTGTTATGTGGAGGTTTGGTTAAAATCCTGTGAAGATCTCGTCAGGTTCTGCTTAAATTTTCATCAAGGAAGAAAAGCAACCCATCAACAGGGCAAAAACGAACTTTTTATCGAAATATTCAGAAAATTCAGGGAAAAGTGTTGACAGAGGAACCTGCTGTTTGGTATCTTCATAACAAGATAAAAAAAGTGATAGGTGACGACGATGGATAAACGATTGAAACAAACAGCTGCATTTTTATTATTATTATCGTAAGGACTCTTTTTCTATGACCCGCCTTTTTTAAGGCATCATTTGAAGAGTCCTATTCGCATTGCATGAAGGAAACCCTTTATGGAGTGCTTTTTTTATACCATTTTTTCAATTGTGTTTGAATGAGGTCGCGCCAAGCGTGCTCCTACCACTGCTAAGGAGGAAATAGTGATGAGAAAAATCCAGTTTTTTGATACGACATTGCGAGACGGTGAACAGACCCCGGGAGTCAACTTTAATACGAAAGAGAAGGTTCAACTGGCGCTGCAATTAGAAAAATGGGGCATTGATACGATCGAAGCAGGTTTTCCGATTGCATCAGAAGGAGATTTTCAAGCAGTCAAAGCGATTGCTGGGGCGGTGACGAAAATGACCGTTGCAGGACTTGCCCGTTGTCAGAAAAAAGACATTGATCGTGCCTATGAAGCTCTTTATCAAGCCGTCGATCCACAGATCCATGTCTTTCTAGCAACGAGTAAGGTGCATCGCCAGTACAAGCTGAATATGACGAAAGCAGAAGTACTCGCTTCCATCAAAGAACATGTGGCTTATGCGCGTGAACGCTTTGAAAAAGTTCAATTCTCGCCAGAAGATGCCACCCGCACCGATAAAGCCTTCTTGCTTGAGGCGGTTCAAACAGCGATTGATGCCGGCGCGACGATCATCAATGTGCCCGATACAGTAGGGTTTACCAATCCTACGGAATATGGAGCGCTTTTTGCCTATTTGATCGCCAATATCAAAAGCGAGCAGCAGATCACTTTTTCTTCCCATTGTCATGATGACTTGGGAATGGCGACAGCCAATGCGCTGGCGGCTATTGAAAATGGTGCTGATCGGGTGGAAGGAACGATCAACGGGATCGGCGAACGAGCTGGCAATACTGCATTAGAAGAAGTGGCCTTGGCGTTGCATATTCGCAATGATTTCTATCAGGCTACCTCCAACATCAAATTAAACGAAACAAAACGAACCAGCGATCTGGTGGCACGTTTGTCAGGAATCACGGTACCGAAAAACAAAGCGATCGTCGGAGGCAATGCTTATGCCCATGAATCAGGGATTCATCAAGATGGCGTCTTGAAAAATCCTGAGACCTACGAAATTATTACCCCACAGTTGGTGGGGTTAGAAACCAACTCGTTGCCTTTAGGCAAACTTTCTGGCCGCCATGCGTTTGTCGATAAAATGCAGCAACTGGGCTACCAGTTTGACCAAGAAGAAACCAACGAATTGTTTAAACGCTTCAAAGAATTGGCAGATAAAAAGAAGCAAGTGACCGAACAAGATTTGCTGGCTTTGGTGGCCGATCAAGGCCGCAGCCAAGAAGGCGGCTGCGAGTTGGACGCCGTTCAGCTACAATACGTGTCCAATGGCCATCAAGGAGCAGTGGTTTCTATCATCAAAGACGAGGAAAAACAAGTGGCATCAGCCAGCGGTGCCGGCAGTATCCAAGCTATCTACAACTCGATCGATCAGATTTTCCAGCAGCAGCCGAAGTTGTTGAATTATGAGATCACTGCCTTGACCAGTGGGGAAGATGCGCAAGCGGAAGTGCACGTGGTCATTGAATGCCAGGAAACCAATGAAAAAATCAGCGGGATCGGCTTAGACTTTGATGTCTTGCAGGCGTCAGCCAAAGCATATGTACAGGCTAGCGCAGCTCTAAAGAATCGAGGTGTCCTTGTTTGAAAAAGATCGTGGTTTTAGCAGGAGATGGCATCGGACCAGAAATTATGGACAGTGCCCTTGCGGTATTGAAAGCGGCTTGTCCTGACCATCTCCAGCACTTTCATTTTGACCAGCGGCCATTTGGTGGAGCGGCGCTGGCACTTACTGGAGAGCCATTGCCGCAAGAAACACTACAAGCTTGCCAGCAGGCAGATGCGGTCCTTTTAGGAGCCATCGGTGATCCAACTTGGGAAAACGCACCGACAACACCCGAGAAAGGACTTTTGAATCTGCGTCAAGCGTTAGGTCTATACGCCAATATTCGACCCATCAAAGTAGTTGATGCGGTGATTGCTTTGTCTCCCATCAAAGAAACGATCCTTCGAGGGACAGATTTTGTCATCGTTCGTGAGTTGACTGGCGGTATCTATTTTGGCGAAAAAGCAGAAAAACCTGAAGAAGCCTACGACATCAATCATTATCACCAAGCAGAGATTCGACGGATTTTGCGTAAAGCCTTTGAGATCGCCCGTACGCGGAAGAAGCGTGTTCTCTCTGTCGATAAAGCAAATGTGTTGGCGACTAGCCGGCTTTGGCGCCGATTAGCGGAAGAAACGGCACAGGAATTCCCGGATTGTCAGTTGACTCATCAATATGTTGATTCCGCCGCTATGAAAATCATCCAAAATCCCAAAGACTTTGATGTAATCGTGACCGAAAATCTCTTTGGCGACATTTTAAGTGATGAAGCCTCGGTTTTGCCGGGGTCATTAGGGGTGCTACCAAGCGCAAGCCATGGTGCAGAAGGGGTTTCTTTATATGAACCGATCCATGGCTCGGCACCGGATATTGCTAGGCAAAATTGTGCCAATCCGGTTTCCATGATTTTGTCTGTCGTGATGATGCTAAGAGAGTCCTTTCAAGAGGAACAGCTGGCAGATACCATCGAAAGTGCGTGTTATGAGGTAATGAATGCGGGGATCTTGACGCGTGATTTAGGTGGGACGGCAACGACAACTGCCTTTACAGAAGCGGTCATTGCACAGTTAGGAGTGAGCAATTATGGGGAAAACGCTGTTTGATAAACTATGGGATCGGCATGTGATCACAGGAGAAGAAGGGCAGGCGCAGCTGCTTTATGTCGATCTGCATATGATCCATGAAGTGACGACGCCGCAAGCCTTCGAAGGCTTGCGGCAAGCGGGACGGACAGTTCGCTGTCCCGAAAAAACCTTCGCAACAATGGATCATAATGTGCCTACCAAAGATATTTTTACCATCACCGATCTGGTTGCAAAAAAGCAAATGGATACGTTACGTAAAAACTGTCATGATTTTGGGATCGAATTGTGTGACAATGGCTCTGCCAACCAAGGAATTGTCCATATGGTTGGCCCAGAAGTAGGCCTGACCCAACCAGGAAAAACGATCGTTTGCGGTGATTCCCATACTGCCACACATGGTGCTTTCGGCGCGATCGCATTTGGGATCGGTACGAGTGAAGTGGAGCATGTCTTTGCGACACAGACGATTTGGCAGACAAA
Source organism: Enterococcus sp. AZ188 (assembly GCF_050544075.1). Classification (NCBI taxonomy): domain Bacteria; kingdom Bacillati; phylum Bacillota; class Bacilli; order Lactobacillales; family Enterococcaceae; genus Enterococcus; species Enterococcus sp. AZ188. The sequence continues at coordinate 2,138,911 of NZ_CP172943.1, read as the reverse complement.
ACCGAAACGCATGGGAGTTGAGATCACCGGTCAGCTGCAGCCGGGGGTGTACGCCAAAGATATTATTTTGGCATTGATCGCGACGCATGGCACAGATTTTGGTGGTGGCTATGCCGTAGAATTCTTTGGCGAAACGATCCGCAACCTGACGATGGAAGAGCGCATGACCATTTGCAATATGTCGATCGAAGGTGGGGCGAAAATGTGCTTGATCGCACCTGATGAAACGACCTTTGCTTATGTGAAGGATCGACGCTTTGCGCCACAAGCGTTTGCCAGTGCGGTGACGGATTGGCAAACCCTTTATACCGATGAAGGTGCCAACTATGATGCCCTGATCACCTTAGACGCAGCAACCTTAGAACCTTACATCACTTGGGGCACCAATCCAGAAATGGGAGTACCGGTCAGCGAAACGTTTCCTGAAGTGCGAGATCACAATGATCAGCAGGCCTATGAATATATGGCACTGCACCCCGGACAGACGGCTGCCGATATCCCCATCGAATACATCTTTATCGGATCGTGTACCAATGGTCGTTTGTCTGATCTGCAAGAAGCAGCGGCGATTTTGAAAGGTCAGACCATCAAAGAAGGGGTCACTGGCATTATCGTTCCTGGTTCACGCCCTGTTCGTAAAGCAGCGGAAGCTATCGGTTTAGACAAAGTCTTTATTGAGGCTGGTTTTGAATGGCGGGAGCCTGGCTGTTCCATGTGCCTAGGAATGAATCCTGATAAAGTACCAGAAGGCGTCCACTGTGCCTCCACGTCAAACCGCAATTTTGTTGGACGGCAAGGGAAAAACGCTCGGACGCACCTTTGTAGTCCAGCAATGGCGGCAGCAGCTGCGATTCATGGGCGTTTTGTCGATGTACGAGAAGTGGTTGGAGGTGTTGGTTAATGGAAGCTTTTACGCAATTTGAAGGTACGACGCTGCCTTTGATGAATGACAATATCGATACCGATCAAATCCTACCGAAAAATTATTTGAAGCGCGTTGAAAAAACGGGGTTTGGCGAATTTTTATTTGACGATTGGCGCTATTTGCCGCAACGCAAGCCTAATCCAGCATTTATCTTGAATGATCCAGCATATCAGAACGCTCAAGTCCTCGTCACTGGTGATAATTTTGGTTCTGGTTCTTCTCGAGAGCATGCGGCATGGGCGCTGTTGGATTACGGCTTTAAAGCCGTGATTGCTGGCAGCTTCGGTGATATTTTCTATATGAATGCCACCAAAAACGGGCTGCTGCCCATCGAGCTGCCTTTGACTGTTCGCCAAAGGATCGCCTCGCTGCCTGCTTCTGAAAAAATCAGCATCGACTTGCCGAGGCAATGTGTGATCGTTGCCGGGGAGGAGCATTTCTTTGCAATCGATGCTACCTGGAAACACAAATTGATCCACGGTCTCGATGAGATCAGTATCACCTTGCAGGAAGAGGCGAAAATCACCGCCTATGAGCAGACGATTCCAGCGTATTGGCAGTAGGGCTAGGAGACTGGTCGTTATTCGTCGGCTGGTATTTGTGAAAGAATGTTTCTTAACCCTCGCCAATCAGCTTCGATTTGCGGAGTCAACGTCCGATTATAAAAGATCGCAGCGGGATGATACATCGGCACGATCAGATATTCTTTTTCCGACCATTGATAGCCATCCTTTGTCGGATTGCTTTCTTGAATTTTGGAACGGATCACTTCGCCATGGTGGTCTTTGATATAATAGGCGTTGCCTAATAATCGCTGTAGTCCGATATTGCCAACAGTTGCAATGACGGGCGGATCCACGATGGACAACTCGTAGTCAAGCAGTGGTGCGTGTAGCAAGACTTCCTTTTTGGTAGGTGTCCGATTGGGATGGACGATCTCATGGGCACCGCTGCGCTTGTTGATTCGTTCTTTGACGGAATATGGACGGCTGCGGACAGCGCTGGTGATGTAGACATCCTCACGGGTCAAACCGGCTAAAGCCAACGATTTCATCAATTCTTTTCCTGCTTGTCCGCTAAAAGGAATAAAATTCTCGATTTCGGTTCGACCGGGGGCTTCACCAACGATCATCAATTTGGGCTGCAGCGGTCCTTGACCTGGAACAAATCCTTCCAACGGATAACTGCGGGATGCCTGTTGAACGGCAGTGGCTAATTCTTTGGGGTATTGCATGAAAACTCCTCTCATTCTGTTTCGCTTGTGCTCTTTCTTCTATAGTAATAGAAAATAAAAAATGCACAAAAGGAAATGACTAGTAGCAAAAGAATTCTGTCTTTTCCTTAATTAGTGATTGACTTTAGGAAAACATTTTGATAAAGTTAATCTGTTGTAATTGTGGACTCCACAGCTACAACCGCACAGAACAAGTAGTAAGTACGAAAGTCACTTGGGATGGCGAGTCTAAGTATATTATAAGGAGGTGCTGTAGAGCATGTACGCAATTATCAAAACTGGTGGGAAACAAGTAAAAGTTGAAGTGGGTCAAGCAATCTACGTTGAAAAATTAGACGTTGAAGCTGGACAAAAGGTTACTTTTGATGAAGTTATCTTAGTAGGTGGCGAATCAACAAAAGTGGGTGCCCCAATCGTTGCAGGAGCAACTGTTGAAGGAACTGTTGAAAAACACGGCAAACAAAAGAAAGTCGTAACTTTCAAATACAAACCTAAAAAACATTCACACCGTAAACAAGGTCACCGTCAACCTTACACAAAAGTTGTTATTGACGCGATCAACGCTTAATTCTTACGAAAAGCAGGGTAACGAATATGATCAAAGGGACATTCAAACGAAATGACTCTGGTCGGATTGTTTCTTTTGAACTAGCTGGACACGCACAAGCAGGAGAATACGGCAAAGACATCGTCTGTGCTGCAGCATCCGCTTTAGCGATCAGTGCAGTCAATGGGATCGATGCTTTGGCTGGCGTTGCGCCAAAAGTTGAAGCAGATAACGAAAATGGTGGGTACTTATTAGTCACACTGCCTTCTCGTTTAACCCAAGAGCAGTCGAATATCGCACAAATTCTTTTAGAAAATTTGTTGATCGGCTTGCAATCAGTTCAAGAAGAGTACAACGATTATATCCAAATCAAAACTACTAAAGAAAACTAGGAGGTGCATCTCATGTTGATGAAAATGAATTTGCAATTCTTCGCTCACAAAAAAGGTGGGGGTTCTACTTCTAACGGACGTGACTCTCAATCAAAACGTTTAGGTGCGAAACGTGCTGACGGTCAAACCGTTTCAGGCGGATCAATCCTTTATCGCCAACGCGGTACTAAAATTTACCCAGGGGTAAACGTAGGTATCGGTGGAGATGATACATTGTTTGCAAAAGTTGACGGCGTTGTTCGTTTCGAACGTAAAGGCCGCGACAAAAAACAAGTATCTGTTTATCCAGTAGCGCAAGAAGCATAAGAAAATGACATCCAGATTACGTAAAAGTAACCTGGGTGTTTTTTTATACACCAATGAAACCGTTTTAACGAAATAGTTATTTGTAATGGCTTAGATAAGGAGAGAAGCAATGATTCAGTTGAAAGAAATCACGAAGGAAAACTATCGTGCGTGCATGAATTTGAAGACAACGAAGGAGCAAGAAGACTTTGTTGCGCCCAATTGGTACTCAATGTTAGAGGCGATCTATGAGGAACCTCGTCAGGCATTTGCCCTATACAATGGTGAGGAAATGGTCGGCTTTATGCTATTTAGTTTTTACGAGGCGGATGAGGATTATCCAAAAGCTTCGTGGTGGATCGAGCGGTTTATGATCGCAGAAAAATTCCAAAATCAAGGGTTAGGCACTCAGGCGTTTCTTGCTGGGTTAGATTGGTTCAAAACCCATATCCAAGCGCAAGAATTAAGGATCTCCGCTGTAGATGGCAACGAGATCGCAACAAAGCTTTACGAACGAAACGGCTTTGTCTTGACAGGTGAAATGATTGATAACGAGCATGTACTCTTGTTGCAGCTGCCAACGGATCAAGGGTAAATGACTCTTTCTACAGTAAAAAATGAGGTCAAAAGCAGAGGTTCTTAAGGGGATTCTCTGCTTTTTTTATTGGTGTTTTTCCGGTCAAAAAAGTGAGCCGTCATTTTCTGGCTAGATTTTTCAAGAAATTTTGTGCACTTAGGGTAAGAATTACGAGTATATCCATGCTTTGTTGTTCACAAAGTTCCTTTTGCTATTAACGGAATCTTTACACGTTGACAACACAAACCTTATATTCATTTGATACTCTGAGGAAGTAGAACAAATGGAAAGAAACTTTCGAAAAACGTTGATTATTGAGAATGTGCTCACGAATGGTTTTGGTCGAAACACGAACATTATCAAAAAAGAAAACGTTCGTAATTCGAAAAAGATTGTTTTTGATTCGTTGGTTTTTTATAATCAAAAAGGAAAGTTCGGAATTCCGTGAGTTCGATTTTTTTAATGAAAAGGAGAAAAAGTGATGAAAGTTTGGAAGAAAACGGCAATGTTTGGTTTAGGTTTGGTGGCAGCAGTTACGCTGGCGGCATGTGGCTCAGGTGGAGCAAGTACTGACTCGGCGGCTGAAGAAGCAGGATATGTACCAGAAAAGTTGACCGTTCAATTTGTTCCATCACAAGCAGCAGAAACATTAGAAGCAAAAGCAAAACCACTTGAGCAATTATTAAGTGATGAATTGGGGATTCCAGTCACTGTGAGTGTTTCCACTGACTACAATACAATCGTCGAAGCAATGGCTTCGAAACAAGTAGATGTCGGCTTTTTACCGCCGAATGCCTATGTTTTAGCAAATGAACAAAGCAATGTTAAGGTGTTATTACAAGCACAGCGTTATGGCATCAAGCAGCCTGGTGGGGAATCAACGGATGAATTGGTTGATAGCTATCGTTCAATGATCGTCGTAAAAAGCGGCAGCGATATCAAAGAGTTGGAAGATTTAAAAGGCAAAACGATTGCCACGCAAGATGTTACTTCTTCTGCCGGTTATGTTTGGCCAGTAGCAGAAATGAAAAAAGCAGGCATCGATATCAATACGGATGTGACGACTGTTCAAGTTAAAGGCCATGACCAAGCGGTCTTATCTGTCTTGAATGGCGACGTTGACGCAGCGTTCGTTTTTGAAGATGCCCGCAACACGGTCAAAAATGATTACCCAGAAATCATGGATGAGGTAGAACCAATGTACTTTACCGAACCGATCCCGAACGATACGATCAGTGTCCGCAGCGACATGAGTGAAGAGTGGGACAAAAAAATCCAAGATGCCTTTATCGCGATCGGTAAAGATGAAGAAGGAAAACAAATCATCTCTGATATTTACTCTCATGAAGGATACGTTGTTTCACAAGACAGCAATTTCGACATCGTAAGAGAGTATGCGGAACAAGTCGGACAATAACTAATAGATGAATAGATCGGGAGGGTACCGGTAGTTGAGGTACCCTTTTCGAATGGAAAGCAATTTTTACCTAATGGAAAGAAAGTAGGAGAATCATGGCTCTAGAGAACGAAACGATTATTTCATTTCAGAATGTGACCAAGCAATACCCAAATGGGGTATTAGGTTTGAAGGACTTAAACATCGATATCAAAAAAGGGGAATTTGTCATCGTAGTGGGTTTATCAGGAGCAGGAAAATCAACGATGCTGCGCTCCATCAATCGACTGCACGAGATCACGAGTGGCGAGATTTTAATCGATAGCAAGTCGATCACAAAAGCAAAAGGAAGAGAGCTACGCTTGATTCGTCGAGACATTGGCATGATTTTCCAAAGCTTTAATTTGGTGAAACGTTCGAGTGTCTTGCGAAATGTCTTAACTGGGCGAGTAGCTTATCACCCAACGATCAAAATGTTGCTTGGTTTGTTCCCGCAAGCGGATAAAGAGCTGGCTTATCAATCGCTGCAGCGGGTCAATTTAGCAGAAAAAGTCTATACTCGAGCCGATGAATTGTCTGGCGGTCAGCAGCAGCGGGTTTCGATTGCCCGTGCTTTGACGCAAGAGCCGAAGATTATTTTAGCGGATGAACCGGTTGCTTCCTTAGACCCTTTAACCACTGAAAAAGTCATGAATGACTTAAAACGGATCAATCAAGATCTGGGCATCACTATCGTAGTCAATTTACATTCTGTCCAATTGGCAAGAGAATACGGCACACGGATCATCGGGTTACGAGATGGGGGCTTGGTTTTTGATGGCCCTGTCAGTGAAGCGACCGATCAGCGATTGAAACAGATTTATGGTAGCGAGATCATGGAAGAGCAGGAAGGGGCAGGACAATGACGACAAATACGTTGCCGAAACGCAGCGGACTATGGAAAAATGTTCTGTGGCTCGTCATTTTTTTAGTGGTATTGTTCGTTAGCGGCTCTATTTCTGGCGTTGATTTGGCACGGTTCTTTAGCAACAGCAGTCAAATGAATGTCATTTTACAAAAGATGGCTCATCCTGATTGGGCATATGCCAAAATCATTGTTGAGCCGATTTTGCAAACCATCCAAATGGCGATCATCGGCACGACCTTTGGTGCACTGGCGGCTTTTCCGTTTTCACTTTTAGCAGCACGAAATATCATGACGAATCATTGGATCAGCGGTTGTTTCCGTTTTGTTTTAAATATCATTCGGACAGTACCTGATTTGATGCTGGCGGCTTTATTTGTTGCCATTGTCGGAATCGGTCCCGTTGCCGGGGTGATCTCCATCTCTGTGTTTTCTTTTGGGATGATCACCAAATTGTTTTATGAATCGATTGAAACGATTGATGAAGGTCCGATCGAAGCAATCACGGCTTCTGGAGGATCGAAGTTTGACATCATCCGCTATGCAGTCGTACCGCAAGTCATGAGCCATTTTCTTAGTTACTTGCTTTATGCCTTTGAGATCAATGTGCGGGCATCGACGATTCTTGGGTATATCGGCGCAGGCGGAATCGGTGTTTTCTTACAACGATCTTTAAGCCAATTTCGATATGACCAGACGTCGATTATCGTCTTAGTGATTTTTGCAGTTGTTTTGGTGATTGATACCATCAGTAATAGATTAAGGGAGCGATTGTTATGATGTTGCCAGCAGAACCGAAAAAGAAAAAAATACGGAATTGGCTGATCGCAGTAGTCGTTATCCTCCTTTATATTTGGGCTTTTGCTGGCGTGCCTTTTGCGGGTGTTAAAGAAAATGTCGGTCAAATTGTCGGCTCAATCTTTTATGGCTTGATCCATCCTGATTGGGGCTATGTTTATACCGGTGATGGCGAAGATTTGATCAGTTTGATGATCGAAACCGTTGCGATCGCCTTTGTAGGTACGTTTTTATCCTCAATATTAAGTATTCCTTTTGCCTTTTGGGCGGCGCGCAGCAAAAACAGCCCTCGCTGGCTATCAGGTTTCGGTAAAATCGTGCTGACGGCGATTCGAACGTTTCCAGAAATCGTCTTAGCGATCATGTTCATCAAAACAGTGGGTCCCGGATCCTTTGCTGGTGTTTTGGCAGTTAGTGTCCATTCCATTGGGATGTTGGCGAAACTCTATAGCGAAGCGATCGAGAACATGGATCACGGTCCTTCAGAATCGGTCGTTAGTGCGGGAGGAAATCGTTGGGATGTGTTAGGCTTTGCGACATTGCCACAACTGATTCCAGAATTTCTTTCTTTTACCTTGTATCGTTTTGAACTGGCTGTCCGTTCAGCTTCGATCTTAGGGATCGTAGGGGCAGGTGGGATCGGTACGCCGATGATCTTTGCCATCAATGCGCGATCATGGAGCCGTGTAGGAATCATTTTATTAGGGATCGTTGTGACGGTCACGATCATTGATTTTATCTCTGGGCGCTTGCGTAAACGATTGGTTTAATAAAAGGAAGTGCGTACTCGAAAAAAACACAGTCTGCATAGGCTGTGTTTTTTTGCAGCGGATAGGCGGATGTCGTTTAAGACAGGTTTCGTGAAACTTGTTATACTGGATTCATAGAAAATGAATCCAAACAAGGAGGCTGTTTTATGAAAGCATTATTGATCGTCAATCCAAGTTCTGGTGGGGAACAAGCGAAAGAATTTGAGGAGATGGCAGAAGAAAAGCTGCGGGAAGTTTTTTCAGAAGTCGTTGTCAAACATACCGAAAAAGAAGGAGATGCTACACGTTTTGCCTCTGAGGCAGCAGCAGAATTTGACAGTGTCTTCGCAATGGGCGGTGATGGTACCGTCAATGAAGCGGTCAATGGCTTAGCTCCTCATGACAAACGACCAAATTTCGGTTTCTTCCCGCTGGGCACAGTAAATGATTTAGCCAGAGCATTAGCGATTCCACTAGATCCCAAGGAAGCCATCGAATCATTTGCAGTGGATCACACCCGCAAAATCGATATTGGGCAGGTTAATCAAGACTATTTTACCAATGTAGTGGCGATTGGTATGATTCCAGCGGCGATCAACAATGTGGAAGTTGAAGAAAAAACCAAGCTGGGAAAAATGGCCTATTTTGTTTCTGGTCTACGGGAAGTGCGGAAAAATGAAAGTCATCCGTTTGAAGTGACCGCCGAAAATAATGGGGAAAAAACGACAATCGAGGTTGAAAGCAGTACGATGATCGTTGGTTCATCCAATACGATCGGCGGTTTCGAATCTCTTTTGCCTAAAGCGAGTACCGATGACGGCAAATTACATCTGATCTACTTAAAGGATACGAATCTTTGGGAAACTGTCAAAAGCGTGCCTGAGCTTCTCAAAGGAGTTACGGAATCAAATGATGTTCTTGGTTATCAAACTTTTGATAAAGCAACGATTCGTTTGGCGGATGGGGCAACGATTGAAACGAATGTCGATGGTGATCCAGGGCCGGAATTGCCAATCACAGTAACAGTGCTGCCCCAGCATCTCACCGTGTATTGCGGAGTTGAAAAAGCCCGCTAAATCATTCATAACTAGGAAACGATCCGTCAAAAGCGGATTGTTTTTTTTATTCAGAAAGAGTATACTGGGAAAAAATTTACTGAAAGAAGGGGTTCTATGACGATACGTTCTGCCACGATTGCAGATGCCCAAGCCTTGACAGCCATCTATGCTTATTATGTAGAAAATACACCGATTACCTTTGAAACGGAGGTGCCATCGGTTCAAGAATTCGCGGAACGCATCGCCAAGACCTTGAAACGCTACCCGTATCTCGTTGCGGAAGAGGCTGGTGAAATTGTCGGTTATGCCTATGCGTCAGCCTATAAAGAACGGGCGGCGTATGATTGGACCGTTGAAGTAACCGTTTATTTAGCGCCGGATGCCAAAGCAAAAGGGCTCGGCACCGCTCTTTATCAAGGGCTTGAAGAAAAACTAAAAGCGAAAAACGTGGTCAATCTGACTGCGTGTATTACAGGAGGCAATCAACAAAGCGAGGCTTTTCATGAGAAGCTTGGGTATCGGAAAGTTGCTGATTTTGCGCATGTCGGCTATAAGTTCAATCAATGGCACGATGTGATTTGGATGCAAAAAGAACTGCAATGGTTTCCTGATCAGGTGCCAACGTTCATTCCCAATGAAAAAGCCTAACACATCCTGACTTTTGAATATCTTTTTTTGGCAAAATGCTTTATGCTGAGAGTAGCATGTGAAAGGACGTTCTATTGTTCTTTCGAACAAAGTATTTTGCTTTTTCTGTGTGGAAAAAAAGTTGCTTTTTTATAGAAAAATGAGTAAAGTATTCAAGTGGAAAAAACAAGGAGGCGAAGCTGTTGGGCAAGCGAATCGAACGGATTTATCAATATATCGTCGAAAATACGATGAGCGGCTTAGGGGAAAAGAAGGGGTTGTCTACTTCAGAAGTTGCCGATCATTTAGCCATTCAGCGCAGTAATGCCAGTAAGGATTTAAATAAGCTTGTTAAAGAAGGGCGCGTCGAAAAAAGCGACTCGCGGCCTGTTCGTTATTGGGCGGCAGGGGTCGATCCCAGCAGTAAGGAAAAGTATGTCCCAAGCTACAAAGAAAGTCGCCCGCAAAGAGAAAAAGCCTTCCCTCAACGAGTACAAGGAAAACCCTCTGACCGAGATATTTTTGCGACGATCATCGGTGCCAACGGAAGTATGAAAAACGCTGTTGAGCAGGCGAAAGCAGCGATCTTGTATCCGCCGAAAGGGCTAAACTGCTTGATCACAGGGCCTACTGGTTCTGGGAAAACGTACTTTGCCCATGCGATGTTCCAGTTTGCCAAAAGCAATCAAGTAATTGCCGATGACAAAGAATTGATCGTCTTTAACTGTGCGGACTATGCAAATAACCCAGAGCTTTTGATGAGCCATTTGTTTGGTTATGTACGGGGGGCATTTACGGGTGCCGATCAAGAGAAGATTGGTATTATTGATCAAGCGGATGAGAGTATGTTGTTTCTCGATGAGATCCATCGATTGCCGCCAGAAGGGCAAGAAATGATTTTTTACTTTATGGATCATGGAACCTTTAGCCGTCTAGGAGAGACGGGCAAAAATCATCAAGCGAATGTCCGAATCGTTGGTGCTACTACCGAAGACCCCAACTCAACGCTATTAGATACCTTTACCCGACGCATTCCCATCAATATTCAACTGCCCTTTTTTGAGAAACGACCCGCATCAGAAAAAGTCGATCTCGTTCGGGTATTAGTCGGGCAAGAGGCGACCCGTATTCAGCGGACGATCTCCTTGACAGAAGATGTGGTCAAAGCGTTGATCGGCAGTGTCAGTTTTGGGAATATCGGTCAATTGAAATCCAATGTCCAGCTAGTCTGTGCACGGGGCTTTTTGAATCATATGCAACAAGATGAGATTGAAATCGATTTGATCGATTTGCCAGAAGGGATTCGTTCAGGATTGATCGTTTTGGGGAATCGCCGCAATGAGCTGGCAGAGCTTTCTAAGATCCTTGAACCGAAGATCAGCATTCAACCGAATCAAAACTTAAACAATATTCAATCAGATTCCTATGAATTGCCTTATAATCTTTACGATATTATCGGCGACAAGGCTGCTCTGCTAAAAGCAGATGGGTTAGATCAAGAAGCGATCAATCATTTTATCTCAACAGATATCAATGTTCACTTAAAGTCTTTTTATAAAGATCACGGGTTTTCCTTTAACTCGGTCAATAAACTAAGTGAATTTGTCGATCAGAAAGTGATCAGTGTAACAAATCAAATCTATGAGCTGGTTCGACAACGCTTAAATTATGATTTTCAGCAAAATTTCATCTATGCCATGAGCTTACACATCAGCTCGTTTTTGAAAAAAATCCATTTGGGAGAAGAACGACAAACCAATGACAATATTCGTCAGATGGTAGCTGATTATCCTCAAGAGTTTGAAGTCGCCAAAGAAGTCCGCGATTTTATTGGTGATAGTTTCCAAGTGGCGATTCCTGAGAGCGAATCTTATTATTTAGCGGTTCTTCTGGTTTCTCTTAGAACCTCTCATTCCTCTGGGAAAATCGGCGTCGTCGTTGCAGCCCACGGCAACAGCACAGCCAGTAGCATGGTACAAGTGGTCAAACAATTGCTGGAAGTCGATCAAGTGACAGCGGTGGACATGCCATTAGATATGCCCCCGGCTGTGGCGTTGAAAAAAATCGTGGATAGTGTACGGGCAGTCAATGATGGCAGTGGGGTGATCCTCTTAGTCGATATGGGGTCCTTAGCGACCTTTAATAATGAAATCCAGCGAGAAACGGGTGTGGCTGTTCGAACAGTCGATATGGTGACCACCTCCATCGTCCTAGAGACGGTCCGTAAAGCGTCAGTGATCGGCACGGACCTCGATCAGCTCTATGATTCATTACGGAAGTTCCGCGGGTATGGAGCGGTCACTGTGGAAGAACCAGTGACACAAAACCACCATCCTAAAGCGATTCTAGCTGTCTGCGCTTCGGGAAAAGGAACGGCGCATCGCATCAAAGAATTGATCCAAAGCTCATTGTCAAAACGTCAAAACCAAAATGTCGAAGTGGTGACGTTATCGGTGGCGGATCTGAGGACGGACTTGGATCAGATTCAACAGCGCTACCGTCTGATTGCCGCAACAGGGATCATCGATCCCCATATCGACGCACCGTTTATTTCATTAGAACGTTTTATTGACCAAGATGTTGATCTACTGTTGGATGATATCCTATTAGAGAATGATTTGAGTTTTGAAGATGAAGTACAGCTAGATGATCGGCAGGCGAAAGAAATCTGTGTCCGGTATTTAGAGGAAAACTTTACCTATGTCAATGCGAAAAAAGTAGTAGAGCCGTTGTGGAAATTTGGCGAAGAGATCATTCACGATTTGGATTTGGTAGGGGCGCAGCAAGGCTTTCAGATCAATTTTGTGATGCATGGCGCAGGTATGCTGGAGCGGATCTTACTGCGGCAGCCATTGACTGTTTCTGAAATTGATTTAGCAGCGATGGAGGAGAATCCGCTTTATGGCCAATTGCATGTGCATGTCCAATCGTTTTCACGCTTGATGAATATCGAAGTGCCTAAGACTGAAGAGTACTATCTGCTAGAGCTGATCAAAAACCATCACGAAAAAGAAATGTATTTTTAATTCTTACAAATAATACAGATACACTAAAAAAGATACAGTATTTTTTAGTGTATCTTTTTTAGTGTATTATCTGAATGCTGATTCTTAAGGTTTTTTCAAGAATAGTGTATCGGAAAAACTTGGCACGCTTCTTGCTTCTATATAAGTGGATACAGGAGGTGATTGAAAAAAGAACAGATCCTCAATATGAAAAGCGGATCGATGGATGTAGGAGGCTTGCACAATGGGAATGGATATACGTCTTGCCCGAATCGACGATCGGTTGATTCATGGTCAGGTCGCCACAGCTTGGTCGAAAATGACTGGTATCAATCGAATCATCGTGGTCAGTGATGAAGTCGCAAATGACCAATTACGAAAGTTTCTCTTGAAAGAAGCTGCTCCACCAGGGATCAAATCCAATGTGGTGACAGTAGCGAAAATGCTTGAGGTGGCGCATAACACATTATTTAATACGCAAAAAGTCATGTTATTATTTACCAACCCTCAAGATGTCGTGACTCTGGTTAAAGGAGGCATTGACATTCGTTCCGTCAATATCGGCGGTATGAGTTTTTCAATGGGAAAACGAATGATCACTAATTTCGTGTCAGTCAATGATCAAGATCTTGCTTCATTGCTTTACTTGCAAAACCATGGCATTGAAGTGGAGATACGCAAAGTTCCAGCTGATCGTAAAATCTTTTTGAAGGATATTTTGGAAAAAGAAGGTAGTCACCCTTAGTTTTTCGATGTTGTTTTTTCTTTCGTATTCGTGTCACATTTTTCAATTTTGATATAGGAGGTAAAAAGATGGTAGGAATTATCCTAGCAAGTCATGGAGAATTTGCTAACGGCATTTTGCAATCTGGTTCAATGATCTTCGGCGAACAAGAAAATGTTAAAGCTGTTACATTGATGCCAAGTGAAGGTCCAGATGACATCAAGGCAAAAATGCAAGAAGCAATTGCTACATTTGACGATCAAGAAGAAGTATTATTCTTAGTTGATCTTTGGGGTGGTACTCCTTTCAACCAAGCGAACAGCTTGTTTGAAGATCACAAAGACAAATGGGCAATCGTTGCTGGTATGAATTTACCAATGGTGATCGAAGCCTATGCTTCACGTTTTTCAATGAATACAGCGCATGAAATTGCTGCGCATATCGTTGAAACAGCTAAAGAAGGGGTCAAGGTCAAACCAGAAGAACTTGAACCAGAAGAAGCTTCAGCACCAAAAGCAGTGCAAGACGATCAACCTAAAGGATCACTTCCTCCGGGAACTGTTCTAGGCGATGGCAAAATCAAAATCGTACTTGCTCGTGTCGATTCACGTTTGTTGCATGGTCAAGTTGCTACAGCTTGGACAAAATCAGTGAATCCATCTCGGATCATCGTTGTTTCTGACGCGGTGGCAAAAGATGACTTGCGTAAAAAACTGATCGAACAAGCAGCTCCTCCAGGAGTAAAAGCGAACGTCATTCCAGTGGACAAAATGATTGAAGTTTCTAAAGACCCTCGTTTCGGGAATACGAAAGCTTTACTATTATTTGAAAACCCACAAGATGTATTACGTGCTGTTGAAGGTGGCGTTGATATTACTGAAGTGAACGTTGGTTCAATGGCTCACTCTGTTGGGAAAGTTGTTGTAAGTAAAGTATTGTCGATGGGTACAGATGATGTGAATACATTTGAAGATCTGAAAGAACGCGGCATCAAATTCGATGTGCGTAAAGTACCAAATGACTCTCGAGACAACATGGATGAAATCTTACGCAAAGCCAAAAATGAATTGGCAAATAAATAGAAACGTATTCAACTAAATAGGAGGTCTATCATGACTATTATATCTATGGTATTAGTAGTACTCGTTGCCTTTTTAGCTGGTATGGAAGGGATCTTGGATGAATTCCAATTCCATCAACCGCTAATCGCGTGTACTTTGATCGGTTTAGTGACCGGTAATTTGGAAGCATGTATCATTTTGGGCGGATCATTACAAATGATCGCACTTGGATGGGCAAATATCGGTGCCGCTGTTGCACCTGATGCTGCATTGGCGTCTGTCGCATCTGCAATTATTTTAGTTTTAGGTGGACAAGGAACTGCTGGTGTTGATACAGCGATTGCCGTTGCGATCCCTCTAGCTGTTGCTGGGTTGTTCTTGACAATGATCGTTCGTACATTGGCTGTGCCAATCGTTCACTTTATGGATGCTGCTGCTGAAGAAGGCAACATTCGTAAAATCGAAATGTGGCACGTGATCGCTGTATGTATGCAAGGGGTTCGTATTGCGATTCCTGCAGCTGCATTGTTGGCTATCCCTGCTGCAACTGTTCAAAACTTCTTAGAATCAATGCCTGCATGGTTAACTGATGGTATGGCTATCGGTGGTGGTATGGTTGTTGCCGTTGGTTACGCAATGGTTATCAACATGATGGCAACTCGCGAAGTATGGCCATTCTTTATTATCGGTTTCGTAATCGCAGCTATCTCTCAATTGACATTGATCGCTATCGGTGCCTTGGCAGTAGCAATCGCATTGATCTACTTGAACCTAACTAAAATGGGCGGATCATCAAATGGAGGCGGCGGCAGCAACACTGGCGACCCTCTAGGCGATATCTTGAATGACTATTAGAATCGAAGGAGGAGAAAAAAATGGCAGAAAAAATTCAATTAAATAAAAAAGATCGTTTAGCCGTAGCATGGCGCTCTACCTTCATTCAAGGTTCATGGAACTATGAACGTATGCAAAATGGTGGTTGGGCATTCTCAATGATTCCAGCAATCAAAAAATTATACAAAACAAAAGAAGACCGTGCCGCTGCTTTGAAGCGTCACTTAGAATTCTTTAATACTCACCCATATATCGCATCACCAATCTTAGGTGTAACTTTAGCGTTAGAAGAAGAACGTGCCAATGGCGCGCCTGTCGATGACGTAGCGATCCAAGGGGTAAAAGTTGGGATGATGGGTCCTTTAGCCGGTGTCGGTGACCCTGTGTTCTGGTTTACTGTACGTCCGATGTTAGGTGCATTAGGTGCTTCTCTTGCTTTAGGCGGAAACATCTTAGGCCCAATCATCTTCTTCGTTGCTTGGAACATCATCCGTTGGGCATTTATGTGGTACACACAAGAATTCGGCTACCGTGCTGGTTCTAAAATCACAGATGACCTTTCAGGTGGTTTGCTACAAGATGTAACAAAAGGTGCTTCTATTTTAGGGATGTTCGTATTAGGGTCACTTGTTCAACGTTGGGTATCGATTTCCTTTGCACCAGTTGTCTCAAGCGTACCGCTTGATGAAGGTGCTTATGTCGACTGGGCGAACTTGCCTTCTGGTTCAGCTGGTTTGCAACAAGCCTTCCAACAAGTAGCTGAAGGCCGTGCATTGACTGATACAAAAGTAACAACATTGCAAAACAACTTGGATCAATTGATTCCTGGTTTAGCTGCACTATTGCTTACTTTGTTATGTATGTGGTTATTGAAGAAAAAAGTTTCTCCAATCGTCATTATTATCGGTCTATTCTTAGTCGGTATCGGTGGACACTTGATCGGATTGTTATAATCTTTTCAATGATAGGTGCTTGGGGAGACCCAAGCATCTTTTTATTTATTCGCCAAACATGCCGCAAACACGTATAATAGGTAACGATAAGACGATATAGAATGGAGTAAGCGCAAATGGTACAATCCCTTAATACAAAAGTTGATTTGACGATCGATGCTACGTCTTTTTTAGGTATCAATGAATACGGCAAAATAATGATCGGCGATAATGCCTTTGAGTTTTATAATGATCGTGACAAACGCAAGTTTATTCAAATTCCTTGGGAAGATGTCGACTATGTGATCGCTTCGGTCTTGTTCAAAGGACGCTGGATCCCACGGTATGCGATTCGGACCAAAAAGAATGGGACATATACCTTCTCATCAAAAGAACCAAAAAAAGTTCTGCGGGCAATTCGCGAATACGTTGACCCAGATCATATGGTCCATTCTCTTGGCTTTTTCGATATCTTGAAACGGGCAATTACCCGTAGAAAATAACAAGAGAGCATATGTTTTTCCAATTGATTCTCAATATGTTACCCTTTTTATAAGAAAGTTTAGGAGGGGTTATTATGCACTTTTTATGGACATTGATCGTGGGAGCGGTCATCGGTTCAATCGGTGGCGCCATCGCAGGAGAAAAACGCGGTTGCATTTTTGATATCGTGGCAGGACTTGTGGGCGCATCAATCGGACAAGGTTTATTCGGCACTTGGGGACCGCAAGTGGCAGGAATGGCAATCGTGCCAGCAATCATTGGGGCAGTCATTTTCGTGGCTGTCGTATCATTCTTTTTGGGACGTAAAAGATAATTATCAAAGAAGCAATCCGTTGATTGGGTTGCTTTTTTTGTGGATTAAAGTTATCTAGAAAAGAACAACGAGAGAGCCAACTAGAGTCTTTTTAAAACACCATTCTTTAGGTTCGTATTGTTTGATTTTTTAGAAAACTTTTCGCTTACTTTCCGCTTTTTCTGGAAGTTTGTTATAATACTATCGTATAGAACAAGAAAGTAGGGAACGATACATGTTAAGAGTTGAAAAATTACGTGAAGCAATGAGAAAAGATTCGATTGATGGGTTCTTGATCACCAGCCCATACAATTTGCGTTACTTGACAAACTTTACTGGTACAACTGGTTTAGCAGTCATTACGTTGGACAAAGCTTTTTTTGTAACAGATTTCCGATATACAGAGCAAGCAGCTGCCCAAGCCCAAGGATTTGAGATCGTAAAAAATAGTGGACCGATTTTTGAAGAAGTTGCAACTATCTGCCAAAAGGAAGAAATCAATGTCTTAGCATTTGAAGAAAGTTTCGTCAGCTTTGCTGAATACTCCGTCTTAGAAGACTTGATTGAGGAATCCTCATTAGCTCCTGTATCTGGTATGATCGAGGCATTGCGGGAAGTCAAAGATGAGGAAGAGATCGCATTGATCCAACAAGCCTGCCATATCGCCGATCAAGGGTTCGAACATATTTTGAAAATGATCCGCCCAGGGATGACCGAAATCGAAGTGGCGAATCAGTTAGATTTCTTTATGCGTTCATTAGGTGCCACAAGCGTATCTTTTGAAACGATCGTGGCCAGTGGTCTTCGTTCAGCAATGCCCCATGGGGTTGCCAGTGAAAAAGTGATTGAACAAGGCGATCTGATCACGTTAGACTTTGGCTGTTACTATCAAGGCTATGTGTCTGATATGACCAGAACTTTTGCTGTGGGGGATCCTGGCGATAAATTGAAAGAGATCTATCAAATCGTGCTAGAAGCACAAGAAAAAGTCTTGGCAGCAGCAAAACCTGGAATGACCGGAATTGAACTAGATGCGATCGCCCGGGATCACATAGCTTCCTTTGGCTACGGGGATGCTTTTGGTCATTCAACAGGCCATGGGATTGGTTTAGAAATCCACGAAGGACCAAATGTCTCCTTCCGTGCTGATAAAGCATTTGTTGTCGGAAACGTCATTACAGATGAACCAGGCATCTATCTTCCAGGAATTGGCGGCGTTCGTATCGAGGATGATCTTTTGATCACTGAAACTGGTAATAAAGTGTTGACACATTCACCGAAAGAATTGATCATTCTCTGATTCATCGACCTTGTTTTTCAGAAAATTCATTGAGAATAGTGGGTTATTATAGATTCTCAGTGCAGAAAATGATAAACTTAGAGCGAGAAGAAACACTGTGCCATGGATGTTATTGATTGAATCAAGCGCTGGCTTGCTTCAAACGGAAAAAACGAGCGATTTTTTTACAAACAATACGGTACAGCTGTTTAGAATGGAGGCAAAAACGTATGAATGAAGATAAAAACCTTGTATTAAATGCAAGTCCTGAATTAGGCGAGATCGTCATCGCGCCAGAAGTGATCGAGATCATTATTGGGATCGCTGCTTCTAAAGTGGAAGGTGTCTATGGGATGCGAGGAACACTGGCAAACAGTGTCACTGAATTACTAGGCCGCGCAGCTCATGGCAAAGGAGTCTACTTAACGATCGATGAAACAGGGATCAAAGTGGATATCTACTGCTATATCACTTATGGGATGTCAGTGCCTAAAGTGGCAATGGAGATCCAAGAACGGGTCAAACAGCAAGTCTTATTTATGACAGATGTGCAACTGGCTGAAGTAAATGTTCATGTTGTGGCAGTCGTGCCAGAAAAAGTAGATTTACCAGACATCGAAGAATTATTTGGAAACGACGAGGAAGAAAATGAGTAAAGAATTATCACGGCATGAAATACGGAAAATGGCGTTACAAGCTTTATTTCCACTAGACTTTAACAAAGATTTAACGAAACAAGATGCCATCATGCATGCCATCGAGTTGGAACACCATGAATTGATTGATGAAGAACAAGAGCATTTTGTCCCTGTTTATTTAGATCAATTAGTGGCAGGTGTCTGTCATTATAAAGAAGCCTTGGATGAAGTCATTCAAAGTCATCTAAAAGCCGGTTGGAAAATCCAGCGTTTATCAAAAATGGACGTGACGATTTTACGAATCGCTTTGTATGAAATGATCTATGTGGATAATGTGCCGAATCGTGTGGCTTTGAATGAAGCGATCGAATTAGCGAAAACCTTTAGTGACGATCAGTCAAGGAAGTTTGTCAACGGTATTTTATCGACAGTCAATCAAGAGCTAGAAACAAAAAACAACCAAGTAAGTGAGTAATTTTCAGCCTTAACACTATCGAACAAAAGAAAACAGCCTTTATTCGATCGAGGCAGAAACCGAACGATTTATGAGCAACCGCCTTGTTTTGACGGTCCTGCTTGATCGTTCGGTTTTTTTGCATACACTTTGTCGGTTTGACCTCGTTTTTTCCGAAAAAAGGGAGCCTTAGACGGTGTTTTTCTTTTCAGAAAATGCTATGATAGAAAACATGAAGAAGCAGATCGACAAACGATTGGTGCGTTTCTTTTTACAAAATAAGTCAGTATAATCAGGTTGGAGGAGTTGTCAGAATGGGTACATTGATCAATGGAAAAGAATTGGCTGAAAAAATGCAAGCGGCGTTTCTTTCAGAGACAGCAACACTAAAAGAGCAGGGTGTGACACCGGGATTAGTTGTTTTACTTGTTGGAGAAGACAAAGCAAGCCAGACTTATGTGAAAAATAAAGAACTAGCTGCGGCGAAAATCGGCATCAATTCCCGTGTTGCCCGCTATCCTGAATCCATTACTGAGGCAGAATTATTAGCAGAAATCGAACAGTTCAATAACGATGATGCCTTTCACGGCATTTTGGTTCAACTTCCTTTGCCAAAACATATCAATGAAGAAAAAGTGCTGTTAGCCATCAAACCGGAAAAAGATGTCGACGGTTTTCATCCAATCAATTTAGGAAAATTATTTGCCGGTGTACCTGACCGAATTCCTTGTACCCCTTATGGCATCATGAAAATGTTTGCTGCGTATGGGATCGAATTGGAAGGGAAAAATGCTTTAGTTATCGGCCGCAGCAACATTGTCGGAAAACCGATGGCGCACTTGCTCTTAGGGGCAAATGCCACCGTGACTATTGCTCATTCAAAAACCAAAAATCTGCCTGAGTTAGCGAAGCAAGCGGACATTTTAGTCGTGGCGATCGGCCGCGGTCATTTTGTCACAAAAGACTTCGTAAAAGAAGGGGCCGTGGTGATCGATGTAGGAATGAATCGGGATGCCAATGGCAAGTTGATCGGCGATGTGAAATTTGATGAAGTCGAACCGATCGCTAGCTATATCACCCCGGTACCTAGAGGTGTAGGACCAATGACGATCACGATGTTGATGGCCCAAACGATCGAGGCAGCAAAGGAGACAATGAAAAACTAAATGGCGCAAGAATATTTAACGGTGACCGCATTAACAAAATATATCAAGCGTAAGTTTGACGTCGATCCGTATTTAGAGCGGGTTTATTTGACGGGGGAGATCTCTAATTTTCGTCGTCGCCCCAATCACCAATACTTTAGTTTAAAGGATGATGGTGCAAAAATTTCGACCGTCATGTTCAAGGGCGCTTTTGACAAGCTGCGCTTTCAACCAGAAGAGGGCATGAAAGTCATGGCGGTTGGACGTATCACCTTGTATGAGGCAAGCGGAAATTACCAAATGGTGATCGATCACATGGAACCAGATGGTGTCGGTGCCCTTTATCAAGCCTATGAACAATTAAAGCAGAAATTGGCAGCGGAAGGATTATTTTCTGCACCGAAGCAGTCGTTGCCGAAATACCCGAAACGCATCGCAGTCTTGACCAGTCCTAGTGGGGCGGTGATCAGAGATATCATCACGACGACCCAGCGGCGTTATCCCATTGCTCAGATCGTTTTGTATCCAACCGTGGTACAAGGCAACAAAGCCGCGGATGATGTGGTGAAAAATATCCAACGAGTCGAAGCCGATGGGACCTTTGATACTATGATCATCGGACGTGGGGGTGGGTCGATTGAGGACCTCTGGCCTTTCAATGAAGAACGAGTGGCAAGAGCCATTTTTGACGCAAAAACCCCCGTTATTTCTTCAGTGGGGCATGAAACCGATACGACGATTGCCGATTTAGTGGCGGATGTGCGGGCGGCAACTCCGACCGCAGCTGCCGAATTAGCAGTGCCCGTCCTATCAGAAGAGATTTTGCGGATCGAAGAAAGACAAGCCCGATTAGAGCAAGCTTTTATGCACCAGATCCAGTACAAACAAGAACGCTATCAGCGAGTGATTGGATCATATGTTTTTCGACAACCAGAGCGCTTGTATGAGGCACAGTCCATCAAACTCGATCAGTTGCAGCAGCGGATGCAGCAAGGTCTGCAAACCTTGCTTTATGATAAGGATCGCCATGCACAGCAATTGATTTCACGGTTAGCACAACAACAACCAAAAGCGCGATTGCAAGCTAGTAACCAAGAGGTCAGTTATCTTTCCCAACGCTTAATGAAAGCCATGAAAGATATTTATGCAGCAAAAGAAAATCAATTTGCAAATGCAGTCCAATCTCTTGATTTGCTAAGCCCACTGAAAATCATGGGTCGGGGCTACAGCTATACCACGAAAAATGAGCAGGTGATCAAATCGATTGATACGATCGAGCCAGAAGACCAGCTGACGATCCATTACCAAGATGGCCAAGCACTTGTCGAAGTTATTAGTACAGAAGGAGTTAATCATGGCAAATCCAACATTTGAAGAATCATTACAAGAATTAGAACAAATTGTAACCCGTTTGGAACAAGGGGATGTTCCCTTAGAAGAGGCACTAGATGCTTTTCAAAAAGGGATGGTTTTGAGTAAGCAATGCAAGGACACTTTGAGTAAAGCAGAAAAGTCCTTAACAAAAATGATGACAGAATCTAACGAAGAAGTGCCTTTTGAAGAGGAAAACCAATGAGTGCTTTAACAGAATTCACAAAAGAACACGCCCCATTGATTGAAGAAGTCATGGAGCGCTTTGTCAAAGAACACACCTCTGATCAACGATTGTTTAAAAGCATGCAGTATTCGATCCAAGCTGGCGGCAAACGTATTCGCCCGCTTTTATTGGCAGCAACAGTCGCCGCTTTTCACAAACCCGTCAATACCGCGGTGTACCAGTGTGCGGCAGCCCTAGAAATGGTGCATACGTATTCGCTGATCCATGATGATCTGCCAGCAATGGACAACGATGATCTGCGTCGAGGCAAACCTACCAACCATAAGGTTTTTGGTGAAGCTTTAGCGATTTTAGCTGGAGATGGTCTTTTGACGGCTGCATTTCAATTAGTCGCTATGGCGGAGATCGAAGCCAATCAAAAAGTTTTGCTGCTGCAGCAATTGAGTAAAGCGGCGGGAACACAAGGCATGGTCGCTGGCCAAGCAGCTGATATTCAAGGAGAAAACCAAGCCCTTAGTCTTGAGGAACTGATGTCCATTCATGAACGGAAAACTGGAGAATTGATCCGCTTTGCGGTGATTGCTGGAGGTGTCTTAGCCGACCAGACGGAAGAAGTTCTGCATGAATTGGATCGCTTTGCCCAGCATATTGGGTTAGCCTTTCAAATTCGCGACGATCTGCTGGATGCCACTAGTACGACCGAAGAGCTAGGCAAAGTTGTCCGTCGAGATGACGAATTGGCGAAAAGTACCTATCCTGCTTTACTTGGCTTAGCAGGCGCGCAGCAAGCCTTGACAGAAGAATTAGGCAAGGCCAAAGAAATTCTGGCGCAATTAAGTCAATACGGTCAATTTACGCCGGATGTTTTATTGGCATTTGTGGAACGATTTGAGATTCGAGGGAACGCATGAAGAAAGAACGAGTAGATGTTTTAGCTGTCCAGCAAGGCCTGTTTGAGACCCGAGAGCAAGCCAAACGGGGAGTGATGGCTGGATTGGTGTACAAAGAAAAAAATAATGAGCGCCTAGATAAGCCGGGAGAAAAAATTGCCGCAGATACACTGCTGCAGATCAAAGGCAAAAAGCTGCCTTATGTTTCTCGTGGTGGTCTCAAGTTAGAAAAAGCACTCAAAGTCTTTGATTTTGACGTAACCGATAAAATCATGTTAGACATCGGCGCATCCACCGGTGGTTTTACTGATGCGGCATTGCAAAATGGTGCCAAAAAAAGCTATGCATTGGATGTCGGTTACAATCAGTTAGCCTGGAAGCTGCGGCAAGATGAGCGAGTGATCGTAATGGAGCGGGTCAACTTCCGTTATGCAAAACCAACTGATTTTTTAGACGGTCTTCCAGATGCCGCTACGATCGATGTTTCTTTTATTTCACTTAAACTGATTTTACCCCCGCTGTATGATATTTTGGTAGCGGATGGCGAAGTGATGGCGCTGATTAAACCGCAATTTGAAGCGGGCAAAGAAGCAGTCGGGAAAAATGGGATCGTTCGTGATCCCAAAACCCATGAACGAGTTTTGGAGGAAGTACTAGCATTTGCTAAGAAAACAAACTTCGATGTCTTAAACCTAAGTTTTTCACCAATCACTGGTGGCGAAGGGAATATCGAGTTTATCGTACATTTAAAGAAAAGCCTGCAAGAAGGTACCGCAGCAGGGATCGATATCCCGAAAGTTGTTGCATCAGCACATGAGACCTTTCATCAACCAAAATAAAGAATGGAAGAGAGTGGACATTTTACTTGTCGGCTCTCTTTCTTTCTTGCGCAAAATAGGATAAAATTAGTAGGAATTCATTCAGGAGGAACAAGAGATGAGAAAAAAAGAACGGCATCGCTTGATTACACGATTGTTAAGTGAACAAGATATTCAGAAACAAGAAGATTTTGTCGAGTTGTTAAAAGATCGCGGTGTCTCAGTCACACAAGCAACCATATCAAGAGATATCAAGGAATTGAAGTTAGTGAAAGTTCCTTCCCAAAAAGGTGGCTATCGCTACAGTATCCCGCAAGAGACAACGGAAGACGTGAGTGGTAAACTTGATAAAATCCTAAAAACGGCTTTTGTTTCTGTCGATCGAATGGACAAATTTGTGATCCTGCGCACACTGCCCGGCAATGCCTCGGCTTTGGCGAATTTAATCGATAAACGTTATGCCAAGGAATTATTTGGCACGTTAAACGATGATGACAACGTCTTGATGATCACTAGAACAGAAGCAGATACCGAGAACCTATTCAGGGATTTCCAACGTTACGTTTAGAAGAGGAGGCAAGGGATGCTTTTAGAATTGTCGATCCAAAATTTTGCGATTATTTCCAACTTGCACTTATCTTTCCATGAGGGAATGACGGCACTGACAGGTGAGACAGGTGCCGGGAAATCAATTATTATCGATGCGATGGGTTTGCTAGCAGGCGGTAGAGGTTCCAGCGACTACTTGCGTCAAGGAGCAGAGAAATGCCGTTTAGAAGGGATCTTCGAATGGCCGAATCAGCAGGAGTTCAAAGACTTGACCGCAGATTTAGGTATTGATGAAGAAGAAGTTTTGATCGTACAACGAGATATCTCTCAATCGGGGAAAAATATTTGTCGTGTCAATGGTCGAACCGTTACCTTGTCGGTTTTGCGTCAAATCGGTTTATTCTTGGTCGATATCCAAGGACAAAATGAGCATCAAGAGCTGCTGCAGCCAGAAAAACATTTGACCTTGATGGATGGGTTTGGGGATGATAGCTTTAAAGCGGAGCTTGCGGATTACCGTCAAGCCTATCAAAGCTATCGCTCTTTAGAAAAACACGTCAGGACCATTCAAGAAAATGAACAGCTATATGTCCAGCGAATGGACATGTTGCGTTTTCAACAAGAAGAAATCGCCCAAGCAGAATTGATGGAAAATGAAGAAGAACTGCTGATCGATGAACGAGAAAAACTGACCAATTATCAAAAAATCGTGGATGCTCTAGGGCAAAGCTATGGTGCCTTATCTGCCGAAGAAGTCAATAGCCTAGATGGGGTCAGTGTAGCTTTATCCGAGATCCAGTCAATCGCCCATCTTGATCCGGCTTACGAAAAAATCAGTGAAGCGATCCAAAGTGCGTATTACTTGTTGCAAGATGCAGCCACTGATATTTCGCGGCAAGTCGACAATCTTGAATTAGATGAAGGCCGACTGGAAGAAGTCATTTCACGGCTGGAAACGATTCGTCAATTGAAGCGCAAATACGGGGAGTCGATTCCTGTGATTCTTGCTTATTATGATGAGATCACTAAAGAAATCAGCGAGTCTGCCTATACAGAAGGTCAGTTGGAGCAATTAGAAGAAGAGCTTGCCCAAAAAGCTGAATCAGTCTGGCAGCTGGCGGAAGCCTTGCACGTCAAACGACGTGAACTGGCTCATCGTTTAGAAAAAGAAATCGTTCAAGAGTTAAAAGAGCTGTATATGGAGCACGCACAATTTGAAGTACGGTTTGCACCTGGCTCAAAACAATTGAGTAGCAGCGGATTTGACACCGTAGAATTTTATTTGACCACAAATCCTGGTGAAGGCATGAAGCCGTTGGTGCGGGTTGCTTCTGGGGGAGAACTTTCACGGATCTTACTGGCCCTCAAATCAATTTTCTCTCGGAAACAAGGAATCACCAGTATTGTTTTTGACGAAGTTGATACTGGGGTCAGTGGCCGAGTAGCCCAAGCAATTGCTGAAAAAATCGCCAAGATCGCAGCCAATTCGCAAGTTTTGTGTATCACTCACTTGCCGCAAGTAGCTGCTGTAGCGGATAATCAATATTTTATTGAAAAAGCAATTCAAGAAGGACGGACAGAAACCCACGTCCGTAAACTATCTAAAGAAGAACGGGTGGCAGAGATCGCCCGTATGCTCTCAGGTGCAGAAATCACCGATTTAACGATCGAACATGCACGAGAACTATTGGCACTTGCACACCGATAAAAATTGGGAAACATTCGTAGAAAGATTCAGGAGATGATGGACCAGCAAGTTTCGTCTGCCATCCTTTCCTGATCTTCTTTTTTGCAGGAGGATATGATGAGAAAAAGAACAAAAGTTTTGATTGGTGTATTGGTCACCGTTGTTATTTTAACTATTGCCGGTTGGATCGGTTGGCAACAACTACACTACCCAGCAGTTGATGCTGCAGTCACAGCTGCGAAAGAGGCAGAAGATGAGGGGAATGTCCTTTATTTTGCTGGAGATGAAGAAAAGCCATTGGTCATTTTCTATCCCGGCGCCCTTGTCGATGCGGAAAGCTATAGTGTATGGGCAGCAGGTCTAGCGGAAAAAGGCTATCCTGTCGCGATCGTTAAAATGCCCTTTAACATGGCTGTTTTATCAGGCAATCGTGCAGAAGAGGTCTTGAAAGAAATTCCCCATAACTCCTATGTCATTGGTGGTCATTCATTAGGTGGGGTAATGGCGAGCCGTTTTGCAGCGAATCAATTGGCTGCAAACGACAAGGATTTAAAAGGGGTCTTTTTCTTCGCAAGCTATCCCGATGAAAAAGGGTCTTTGGCTGATCAGTCGATTTCTGTGCTATCGTTGACAGGGAGTCAAGATCAGGTGGTCAATCAAGAAAATTGGCAAGCTGCCCGTAGCTTCCTTCCAGAATCTACCACGTTCCAAACGATCGAAGGCGGCAATCATGCTGGCTTTGGTACCTATGGGTTACAAAAAGGAGAAGCCGCCGCTGATTTATCAAATGAAGCGCAGCAAAAAGCCATCGTTGAGCAGATGGCTGCGTGGCTAAGTGAATTAGAGTAAAAAAAGACGGCAGAAGATGCATAGAAATGCTTCTTTCTGCCGTTTCGATTCAACAGACATTTTGGGGAAATGTTGATGAAATCGTGAAAACGCTGAACATAACAACATATTGTACTTGATTGGGGAAGCAAGATTAATAATTATGTTCTTTTAAAATACGTTTCCTCTCACAGTATAGCATAGCATACCTTCTGGATGCACGTAATTTAATTAAGAAATTCTGTCATTTTTTTTACGAAACAGTTATTTTGAAAAAGAAAAAAAGCGTTTTAAATAAACGAACGGACGCTGTTCCAGAAAAAAAAGCAAATAATAATTTTCATTAAATTCAACTAATGGTAAAATGAAAATAATTGATTTTTAAGATCAATGACTTACGAAAGTACAAGGAGCGTTATGATGAAAAAATTTAAACTTCTAAGTCCTATTATCGGATTGGTTATTTTACTCTCAGGATGTGCAAGCTGGGCAGATAGAGGAGAATCGATCACCGCAGTCGGTTCCTCTGCTTTGCAGCCGCTAGTAGAAACAGTTGCAGAAGAATTTCAAAACTCAAATCCAGGACGGTTCATCAATGTCCAAGGAGGCGGAAGCGGAACCGGACTAAGTCAAGTCCAAGCCGGTGCAGTCGATATCGGAAATTCTGATTTGTTTGCGGAAGAAAAGCCAGGAATCGATGCTGATGCCCTTGTTGATCATCGGGTGGCAACGGTGGGAATCACACCAATCGTTAACAAAGGAGTTGGTATCACAGACATTTCCACAGAAGATCTAAAAAATATCTTCTTAGGAAAGATCACCAATTGGAGCGAAGTCGGTGGAAATGATCTGCCGATCGTTTTATTGAACCGGGCGACAGGTAGTGGTACGAGAAGCACGTTTGAAAAATGGATCATGGATGGCGAAACCGCTATTCCTTCTCAAGAGCAAGATTCTAGTGGGATGGTACGCTCGATCGTTTCTGATACACCAGGGGCTATTAGCTACGTTGCATTTTCTTATGTGACTGATGAAGTCAATGTCCTTTCAATTGATGGCGTTGAACCTACGATTGAAAATGTGACGACGAATGATTGGAAAGTTTGGGCGTATGAGCATATGTATACAAAAGGAGAACCAACCGGATTAACTGCTGAGTTTTTAGAATATATGCTTTCTGACGAAGTCCAAGAGCATATCGTTGGGGATCTAGGCTATATTCCAATTTCCATCATGCAGGTGGAAAGAGACTGGGAAGGCAACATTGTTGAATAATCTTTACACAAAATTTACACAAGCTTTAACAGAAATTGATGTTGAACCGATAAACTAATGGTTATGAGTTTAGTTTGATTTTTGAGGAGGAACCCTCGTGGAAAATGTAAAAGAAGTGTTAACAAAAAAATCTAAGCGCGCAAGAATGGAACAAAGAGGAAAACTAATCAGTTTTCTTTGTATCGCGTTGATTGTTTTGGTTGTGATCTCCATTTTTTATTTCGTTGCTAGCCGAGGATTAGCGACATTCTTTGTAGACAAAGTCAATGTGTTTGACTTTTTGTTTGGTACCCAATGGAATCCGAGTGCTGTGGGACCTGATGGACAACCGTTAGTTGGTGCCTTGCCGATGATTCTAGGATCGTTCTTCGTAACGTTCTTATCAGCGATCGTGGCAACACCTTTTGCCATCGGTGCCGCCGTCTTTATGGTAGAAATCTCACCTCGTAATGGAGAGAAGATCTTGCAGCCGGTCATCGAACTTTTAGTCGGTATCCCTTCAGTTGTTTATGGTTTCATCGGTTTGTCTGTCGTTGTACCAGCAGTCCGCTCCGTTTTTGGCGGTACTGGTTTTGGGATCTTGGCGGGGACGTTTGTCCTGTTTATCATGATCTTACCGACAGTGACTACGATGACTGTCGACGCTTTGCGGGCAGTCCCACGGCATTATCGTGAAGCTTCGTTAGCTTTAGGTGCGACTCGCTGGCAAACGATTTACAAAGTTGTTTTACGAGCAGCTGTTCCTGGTATTTTAACAGCGGTTGTTTTTGGAATGGCGCGGGCGTTTGGTGAAGCATTGGCGATTCAAATGGTTATTGGTAATGCGGCATTGATGCCAACTAGCTTAGTGACACCAGCTTCAACATTGACTTCTATCCTAACGATGGGTATCGGAAATACGATCATGGGGACAGTCCAAAATAATGTCTTATGGTCATTAGCCTTGATCTTGTTATTGATGTCCTTACTATTTAACATTGTTATTCGCTTTATTGGGAAGAAAGGAGCCTTGAAATAATGAATGCAAAACGTTCAGATAAAATTGCTACCGGCGTCTTGTATGCCGTTGCTGGAATCATTGTTTTGATTTTGGCTTCCTTATTACTGTACATTTTGGTTCGGGGGGTTCCTCACATTAGCTGGGAATTTCTGACCTCTTCTTCAAAAGCGTATCAAGAAGGCGGCGGGATCGGCATCCAATTGTTCAATTCCCTTTACTTGCTTTTAGTAACAATGATCATTAGCTTCCCGATTTCTTTAGGAGCGGGGATCTACTTATCAGAGTATGCAAAGAAAAACTGGTTGACGGATATCATTCGGACATCGATCGAGATTTTGAGCTCACTGCCTTCAGTGGTTGTCGGTCTCTTTGGTTTCTTAGTCTTTGTTATTCAGTTTGGTTATGGCTTTTCAATTATTTCTGGTGCCTTGGCATTGACCTTCTTCAATTTGCCACTATTGACGAGAAATGTAGAAGAATCACTTCAAGCGATTCATTACACGCAACGTGAAGCAGGCTTGTCTCTTGGGTTGTCACGTTGGGAAACGGTCACACGCATCATTGTTCCAGAAGCAACACCAGGGATTTTGACTGGGGTCATTCTAAGTTCTGGTCGGATTTTTGGTGAAGCGGCAGCGCTGATCTATACTGCAGGACAAAGTGCACCGGCCCTTGATTTTACAAACTGGAATCCATTGAGTGTTTCCAGCCCGATCGGTCTTTTCCGACAAGCGGAGACGCTGGCAGTCCATATTTGGAAAATCAATACAGAGGGCACGATGCCTGATGGCGCACAAGTTTCAGCTGGAGCTTCGGCAGTATTGATCATTGCCGTCTTGCTATTTAACTTTGGCGCCCGTGCAGCTGGCAAACGGTTGTACAAGAAAATGACGTCAGCATAAGGAGAATGACAGTATGAACGATTACAATTGGGATGATCGAAATATCATTACCTTTGATAAACCAGAAGATGTGGCGCTTTATACCACTGACTTGCATGTATGGTATGGATCAAATGAAGCCATCAAAGGCATTGATCTACAATTTGAAAAGAATAAAATCACCGCATTGATCGGTCCCTCTGGTTGCGGAAAATCAACGTATCTGCGTTCCTTGAATCGAATGAATGACGGAATCGCAAATACGAGAGTCACAGGAAACATCATGTACAAAGGGGTCGACGTGAACACGAAAGAAGTCGATGTCTTCGAAATGCGTAAGCGGATCGGCATGGTTTTCCAACGACCAAACCCTTTCAGTAAATCGATCTATGACAACATCGCCTTTGCTTTGCGACGTCATGGAGAAAGAAACAAAAAGAAATTGGATGAAGCAGTCGAAACCAGCTTGAAACAAGCCGCACTTTGGGATCAAGTAAAGGACAGCTTAGACAAAAGTGCTTTGGCATTGTCCGGTGGACAGCAGCAACGTCTGTGTATCGCTCGAGCAATTGCGATGAAACCAGATATTTTGCTTCTAGATGAACCAGCTAGTGCCCTTGATCCCATCTCAACCGGGACAGTGGAAGAAACTCTTATCAACTTGAAAAACGACTATTCAATCATCATCGTGACCCACAACATGCAGCAAGCTGCTCGGATCAGCGATTATACCGCCTTTTTCTACTTAGGAAATGCGATCGAGTACGATGAGACCCGTAAGATATTTACTCGTCCAAAAATTAAAGCAACAGAAGATTACGTATCCGGTCATTTTGGCTGAGCCGATTCGATCAGTAAACGGAGGCAAAACAATGGCAGAAGAAATTATTACATCGAAAGATCTGCATTTATACTACGGAAAAAAAGAAGCATTAAAAGGAATCGACCTTTCCATCAAAAAAGGCGAGATCACTGCGATGATCGGTCCTTCAGGTTGTGGGAAATCGACCTACTTGCGTTCTCTTAATCGAATGAATGATTTGATCCCTGGTGTGACAATTACAGGAAGTGTTGTCTATAAAGGGAAAGACATTTATAGTCCGAAGCAAGACATCGTTGATTTGCGTAAAGAAATCGGGATGGTTTTTCAGCAACCGAATCCATTTCCCTTTTCAATTTACGAAAATGTGATTTATGGGTTAAAATTAAAAGGAGTCACGGACAAGGCGATTCTTGATAAGACGGTAGAGGAAAGCTTGAAAGCAGCGTCTGTCTGGGAAGATGTCAAAGATAAGCTTCACCAAAGTGCGCTATCTTTATCCGGTGGACAACAGCAGCGGGTATGCATCGCTCGGGTATTGGCTGTCGATCCAGAAATCATTTTGCTGGATGAACCAACCAGTGCGTTAGACCCAATTTCATCTGGGAAAATCGAGAATACCCTTTTGGCACTGAAAGAACGCTATACCATGATCATCGTGACTCACAACATGTCACAAGCTTCAAGAATCTCAGATAAAACCGCGTTCTTTTTGGACGGCAACTTGATCGAGTTTAATGACACGAAAAAAGTGTTCCTAAGTCCAAGCAAAAAAGAAACAGAAGATTATATCTCAGGAAGATTTGGTTAGGAGGAAAAGGGATGTTGCGTACACAGTTTGAAGAAGAATTATTAAATCTACACAATCAATTTTATGAGATGGGGATGCTAGTCAGCAGCGCGATCCACAAATCCGTACGAGCATATGTCAGACATGATAAAGCAATTGCTCAAGAAGTGATTGAAAATGATTTGGCGATCAACAATATGGAAGTTCGTTTGGAGAAAAAGAGCTTTGAAATGATTGCTTTGCAACAACCAGTAACCACCGATCTACGAATGATCATTACTGTAATGAAAGCCAGCTCTGACTTGGAACGAATGGGAGACCATGCAGTATCGATCGCGAAGTCAACGATTCGGGTCAAAGGTGAAACACGGATCGCCGAAATCGAAAAAGAAATTTCTGATATGTCGGATTATGTGAAGAAAATGGTCGATAATGTTTTAGTTGCCTATGTAAAAACTGACCAAGAAGATGCCCGTATGATCGCCCAAATGGATGATCGGGTCAATGAGTATTACAAAGACATCTATTACAAAACGATCGAGAGTATGAAAGAAAATCCGGAAACCGTTGTTAGTGGAACCGATTATTTATCTGTTGCACAGTACTTAGAACGTATCGGTGACTACGTAACGAATATTTGTGAATGGATTGTGTATCTTGCTACTGGAAAAATCAGTGAATTGAATACAAACCGTACGGAAATGATTTAAGAAACCAGCTTAGGTTCTTGATCACTTATCTCTTTTAAAAGAGATGGGACAGACCGCCGAAAGAAGTTGACCTTTAAGGAGTAACTTCTCTCGGCGGTCTTTTTGATTTGGAAGAATCACTGAAATAGATGACGTGAACAAGATAGACAAATTATAAAATGGCTTCCCTAAAGATGGACAATGGAAATCGATTCTATCGTAACCGAATTTTTCAAGTTGAACCTTCTGCTCTTTTCATCCCCGACCCGCAGTGAAATGAACAATAGATCATTTACTCTAGCAGGCCTATTCCTCAAGGCTGCTATTAGCTGAAACTTTTGTTTCCAATGGTTTTTCGTGGTACTGTTAAGATAAGGAAGATCGTTTTGTGCCTAAAGTAATGAAGAAAAGTGCCGGTTCTGCTTGCCAATCTGCAGATTGAGAAAAACTTGGTACTTAAGACCTATGACACTTTTGCAAAAACAAGGCATAATAGGTTCGTAAGCTAAACTTGCAATCACACATTTGCTGAAGGAGGCAATTTCCATGAACGAAAGAGAACGTATATTGGATCTAGTAAAAAAAGGTGTGCTTTCTACAGAAGAAGCCTTAGATTTACTAGAAGGTATGGCAAAAGCCAAAGACGAAAAACAAATTAACAAAGCTGCTGCTGAGGTAACCGCGGATAAGAATGCGACAAGCCCATTTGATGATACTGAAAATGACGATGAGATGTTCACGTTTGACGGCGAAGAAAAACTTCGTCAAAACGAAGCGCAAGACAAAGAAAATCTTGAAAAGATTCTTGATGGCTTAGCAACGGAAGCCAACCAAGCATCTGCTGAGTTGGACGAAATCAATGCTGAAATTCTTGGCGTCAAAGAAGAATTAAAAGAAGCGCAAGAAACTCTGATGCAATTGAATACCAAAGAAGAATTGGATCAATTGTCAGAAGAGGAATTGGCAACACGTCATGAAACAGAAGCGACCATTACTGGCTTAGAAGAAACTTTAGATGGCTTAACCGAAGAAAAAGCAGAATTGGAAGCAAAACTAAAAAATATTCGCAAAGACCAATGGTCTCAAACGAAAGAGAAAATCTCTCAAAAATTAGATATTCCAGAAGATTGGAAAGAGCAAGCGACCGATACTATCAATCAAGTAAGTGAAAAAATGGTCGATGCCAGCACCCACTTCGGACACTTCTTGAAGAAAACGGTTCGAGCAGTAACGGATTCTGTTAACGACAACATGGAATGGAAAGATATCAACTTGAAAGTTCCCGGTGTTGCAGCGACGAAATTTGAACACACATTCAGCTATGACGAAACGGCAGCGACATTGATCGATGTGAAGTTAGCCAACGGCAATGTTTCCTTCCAATTATGGGATGAACCAGGTGTCAAAGTAGATGCCAAAATCAAACTATATGGTAAAATGGATGCGGCGGAGCCTTTCGATGCTTTTGAAGCAAGAAGCCAAATCAATGTTGATGATGAACGCATCTCCTTCCAAATTCCAAACAAACGCATTCGTGCCGATCTGGTTTTCTATTTACCAAAACGTACCTATGATCATGTGGCAGTAAAACTATTGAACGGAAATGTTACATTCAATGAATTGGATGCAAAAGATGTTTATACAAAATCAACAAATGGCAATATCGATTTCCGCAAAGTAAACGCATCGATGTTAGAGATTGAAGGCGTGAATGGAACGATCACTGTTCAAGAGGGTGAGATTTTAGATGCCATCATCGAAACAGTGAATGGCGACGTGACGTTGACAGCCACACCACAAAACACCGGTATTTCTTTAGTAAACGGCAATATCCGTGTGACCTACAAAGAAGAAACGGTCCAAAAATTAAACGCCAGCTCTGTAAATGGCAATGTTAAAGTAGCATTACCTGCAGGGATCGGTTTTGAAGGGATCGCCAAAACAAGTTTAGGTAGCATTAACAATCGCTTAAGTGAAATGGAAGTTGTACGGGAGAAAAAAGAACGCCTAAACCAACTATTGCAATTCCGTCGGGTTGCCGATAAAGTCGCACAAATCGATCTATCCACAACAACAGGAAATGTCTTTATCAAAGATACAGATAAATAAGAATAGTTGAGTATACACTCATTAAAGAAAAGAAGGAAGGTGTAGATAAATGAACAAAAAATTAACAAAATCAGCCAATAACGTCGTCATTACAGGGACTCTAGGGGGTCTGGCAGAATACTTGCGAATCGATCCAACTATCGTTCGCGTGATCTATGTCTTTCTATCTTTAGTGACTGCTGGGTTCCCTGGAATCACTTTATATATCATCATGGCGGTCTTGATTCCTTCAGGACGCAAGAGCACCTCAGGATATGGTCATGACAATCGATATTACAAACAAAACAAATACAATGAAGCAAATCGTCCCCGTAAAGAAGCGGAAAAGGTAGAGGATGAGGACTGGAGTGACTTCTAGTGTCTTATTTTCAACGGCTTATCATGAATACACTGACGTTTGTCACATTGGCGGTTCTATTACCAAATATGATCCACGTTCAAAGCATTATGACTGCAGTGATCGCCAGTTTTGTACTGTCGATCCTGAATGCTTTGATTAAACCAATTCTGATCGTCATTTCATTTCCATTGACTTTACTGACGCTTGGGTTTTTCACCTTTGTGATCAATGCGCTCATGCTGAATTTGACTTCGTATTTTGTTGGGTCAGCCAACTTCGGCTTTTCCTCGTTTGGGGCTGCTTTATTAGTGGCACTGATCATGTCAGTGATCAATATGATCGTGACCGAACACCATATCGAAAAATATTCACGTTAAAAAGACGTTTCACGTTTTCTCCTACTAGCTACGAAGCTAGTGGAGAAACGGAAACGTCTTTTTTTAGTTTAACTGTTCTTCTTTGATGGCTGACAGATACGTATCTACTGCCTGTAAGGTTTCATCAAGCGCTCCTTTTTCAAAAGGTGAACGTAGATGAGCCAGAGCCAGGATCTCAAGAAATGTTTTCGTGCCGCCGACTTCGCAAATGGCCAAATAATCTTGCCAAGCGGTTTCGTCTTTTGCCACGATGAATCGATACCAAAATTGGAACGCACACACTTGTGCCAATGTGTAATCGATATAGTAGAAAGGTGATTCAAAAATATGCCCCTGTCTGAACCAATACAAGCCACGATCAAGGTCTGGATACTCTGAATAATCCCGTTCTGGACAGTATTGGCGCTCTAATTCCCGCCAACGGGCTTTGCGCTGTGATGGTGTCCATTCAGGATGCTCATAAACGTCTTGTTGGAAGTGATCTACTAAAACGCCATAAGGCAGAAATTGCAGGCTGCTAGCAAGATGCGCAAATTTGTATTTTTCTGTTTCTTCTCCAAAAAAGGCGTCCATCCATGGCCAAGCGATAAACTCCATCGACATTGAATGGATCTCGCAAGATTCATAATTTGGAAACAAAATTTCTGGTTCTTTGATCCAACGAGAGCGAAAGGCTTGAAAGGCGTGGCCAGCTTCGTGGGTCAAAACATCGACATCGCCCGAAGTACCGTTAAAGTTGGCAAAGATAAATGGCGATTGATATTCTTGGATAAAGGTACAGTAGCCGCCAGATTGTTTGCCTTTTTTGCTGAGGAGATCAAGCAAGTCATGTTCGACCATAAAGTCAAAAAATTCGCCAGTTTCAGGGGATAGTTCCTGATACATCACACGGGCTTTTTCCACTAGTTCTTCAGGTGTTCCTTTAGGCTCTGCGTTGCCACTAGGATAAACAAGTGGCAAGTCGGTAAAAGTTGCTTGTGCCAATTGATTACGCTGTGCCTGTCTTTGGTACAGTTTTTGGGTGATTGGGACGACTTTTTCTAAAATTTCACGACGATAGGTCTCAATCATTGAACGATCATAGTCCCAACGATTCATTTGGGTATCCGCAAAGGTGACGTAATTTTCAAAGCCGAGCTTGTGGGCGATCTCGGTACGAACCTTGACCATCTCGTCATAAATTTGATCAAAACGGTCTTCATTTTCCGTGAAGAAAGCCGTTTGCTTTTCAAACGCTTCTTTACGAACGCTGCGATCTTTATTTTCGGTAAATGGTCGCAGTTGTGCGAGGGTATAGGTTTCTCCTTGGAAGTCGATTTGGGCAGAAGCGACCAATTTGCTGTAATCGGAAGCCAATTGGTTTTCTTTTTGAAACAATTCGATCAAGGCATCATCAAAAAGCTTCACGCGGCTTTCGGCAAACAAGAAAAGTGTTTCTGGATATTCGGCTTTTAATTCATCTAAGACCGGTGAAGCCAAGAGTGCTTGATAGAATTGAAAATCCAGAGCTTCAAAATGAGGCTGGTATTCATTCCAGAAAGTGTCTTCTGTTTCATAAAAGGCATCGTTGGTATCGATCGAATAACGGATCGAAGCCAAGTTCATTGCGGTATCGATCGTTCCTCTTAGTTCGTTCAAAGCATCAAGAGCTTGCTTCGCCTCCGAGAAGGTATCGGCTGACTGAAGGTTTGCTAATGCTTTTTTGAATGTTTCTTGATAGACTGGAAAATCAGGGCGTTGATACGTGTATGCTGAAAATTTCATTAAAAATCCCTCCTTAGTAAAATAATAACACAAACGAAAAAGAATGAGGACTTCTATTGGCGAAGGTAGTAACTTTACTGATAGAATGATAAAATAGAACCAGAGTGTCGTTTACAAGAAGCAGCGGCAAGAATCATTGAGAAAAGAGGGAAAACCTATGGCAGAAACCGTCAAAGTCAGCGAGCTGGCGGAGGCTTTAAATTTAGAGATAGTTGAAGGAACTGAAAACAGTTTAGAAAGAGAAATCATTACCGGCGATATTTCCCGACCTGGTTTGGAATTGACGGGTTATTTTAATTACTATTCCCATGATCGTCTGCAATTATTCGGCAGCAAAGAGATCACCTTTGCGGAACGAATGATGCCAGAAGAACGCTTGATGGTGATGCGCAAAATGTGTGCCGATGATACACCGGGATTTATTGTTTCTCGCGGCTTGGAAGTACCAGCAGAAATGATTCAAGCCTGCAAAGAACATGAGATTACGATTCTACGTTCGCCCATCTCAACGTCACGTCTGCAAGGAGAGCTTTCTAGTTTTCTCGATGGGCGTTTAGCAACAAGAACCAGTGTCCATGGGGTATTAGTGGATGTCTATGGCTTGGGCGTTTTGATCCAAGGCGATAGCGGAATTGGTAAAAGCGAAACAGCATTAGAGTTGATCAAACGTGGGCATCGGTTGATCGCTGACGACCGTGTGGATGTGTATAAGCAAGATGAATTGACTTTGGTGGGGGAACCGCCGAAAATCTTGCAACACTTGATCGAGATCCGGGGAATCGGGATCATCGATGTCATGAATCTTTTTGGTGCCAGTGCCGTACGAGGGTATATGCAGGTTCAAGTAGCGGTGTATTTAGAAGCTTGGGCGAAAGACAAAAAGTATGATCGACTAGGAACCGATGATACGACGGTTGAAATTGGTGGCGTTGATGTACCACAAATCAAAATCCCCGTAAAAACTGGTCGAAATGTTGCGATCATTATCGAAGTTGCTGCCATGAATTTCCGGGCGAAAACGATGGGTTATGATGCTACGAAGACCTTTGAAAATCGATTGACGCAATTGATCGAAGAAAATTCTGGAAACTAGAGAGGATAAGATAGATGTTAGGTTTAGTAAATCGAGTCGCATTTGAACTATTTGGTTTGCCGATTTATTGGTATGCGATCATTATCGTATCAGGCGTGATCATTGCTATGTGGTTAAGCACGAGAGAGGCGGTTCGTGTCGGGCTCAAGCCAGATGATGTGACTGATTTTATGTTGATTGGATTGCCAGTATCGATCATTGGTGCACGGCTTTATTATATTCTATTTGACTTGCAATACTATATTGATGACCCAAGTCAAATTTTCAATATTCGGTCTGGTGGGATCGCTATCTATGGTGCATTGATCGCCGGGGGGATTTGGCTGTACTTTTTCTGCCAACGAAATTTTATTTCTCCCTGGACCTTTTTAGATATCGCCGCACCAAGTGTCCTATTGGCACAAGGCATCGGGCGTTGGGGCAACTTTATGAACCATGAAGCATTTGGAGCAGAAGTCAGCCGCTCCTTCTTAGAAAGTTTGTATATACCGAAATTTATTATCGATAATATGTATATCGACGAAGCGTATCGGCAGCCGACGTTTCTTTATGAATCGGTTTGGAATGTGATCGGATTTATCGTTTTGATTTTCTTGCGCAAGAAAACTGGGTTATTAAAAGAAGGCGAAGTTTTCTTGAGCTACTTAATTTGGTATGGGTTCGGACGCTTCTTTATTGAAGGAATGCGCACCGATAGTTTATACTTATTTGGGGATATCCGTGTGTCACAAGCACTTTCCGCTTTATTATTCTTTGGAGCGATTGGGCTATTGATCTGGCGTCGGAAAAACCAAACTTTAAAAGACTACAATCGCAGCTTTGGCAAAAACCAAACGATTATCTAAACAGTTATTTTATCGAAATTATGGTAAAATGATAAAGTGCATGAATTTGCGAAAAGGATAGAGGAGGTTTCCATAGTGAAACAGAAAATCGCCGTTTTAGGTCCCGGATCATGGGGGACTGCTTTGGCACAAGTCTTGTCTGAAAACGGACATGAAGTGACTATTTGGGGCAACAATCCCGCCCAAATCGATGAAATCAATACGTATCATACCAATCGGCATTATTTGCCTGATTTGAAATTACCTGAAAATATTTTAGGCTGCAAAAATCTAGAAGAGGCGATCCAAGGGGCAGATGCTGTCTTGTTTGTAGTACCAACCAAAGCGATTCGTGCCGTGGCACAAGAATTCACTAAGAAGACAACCGGTAAACCAGTCATCATCCATGCCTCAAAAGGATTAGAACAAGGCAGTCATAAACGAATCTCAGAAGTACTTGCCGAAGAGATCCCAGCCGATAAACGGCAAGAAATCGTTGTCCTGTCAGGACCATCACATGCCGAAGAAGTCGCTGTCCATGATATTACCACGATCACGGCAGCTTCAGAAAATGAATCGGCTGCTAAATATGTACAAGAGCTATTTATGAATGATTACTTTAGAATCTACACCAATAACGATGTGATCGGTGTCGAAACTGGCGCCGCGCTGAAAAACATCATCGCTATTGGTGCCGGAGCGATTGCTGGACTGGGCTTTGGGGATGATGCGAAGGCTGCGATCATGACCCGTGGGTTAGCAGAAATCAGTCGTCTCGGTGTGGCAATGGGTGCAAATCCATTAACCTTTATCGGATTGAGTGGTGTTGGCGATTTGATCGTCACGTGTACCAGTGTCCATTCGCGGAATTGGCGTGCCGGAAACCTATTAGGAAAAGGCCATAGCTTAGACGAAGTGTTAGACAATATGGGCATGATCGTTGAAGGAGTTTCAACCACCAAAGCTGCCCGCGAATTAGCAGAAGCTTTGTCAGTGGAAATGCCAATCACAGAAACGATTTATTCGGTCTTGTATGAAGGCAAAGACATCAAGCAAGCAGCTAAAGATATTATGCTGCGAGACGGCAAAGAAGAAAACGAATTTACGGTAGATCAATCATTATGATTAAAGGAGCGAGTCACATGAATGTCAAAAAAGCAGTTATCCCAGCAGCCGGTCTAGGTACCCGATTTTTACCAGCTACAAAGGCAATGGCAAAGGAAATGTTGCCGATCGTTGACAAACCAACGATCCAATTTATCGTGGAAGAAGCTTTACAATCAGGGATCGAAGATATTTTGATCGTAACAGGAAAAGCAAAGCGTCCGATCGAAGACCATTTCGATGCCAATTTAGAATTAGAGATGAATCTAAAAGAAAAAGGCAAGACAGAGCTTTTGAAATTAGTGGAAGAAACAACTGACGTAAATCTGCATTTCATTCGCCAATCTCATCCGAAAGGATTAGGCCATGCCGTATTACAGGCGCGGGCATTTGTCGGAAATGAACCGTTTGTAGTCATGCTAGGTGATGACTTGATGGAAGATCAAGTGCCATTGACGAAACAGCTGATCGATAATTATGAAAAAACGCATGCATCAACGATCGCTGTCATGGATGTTCCTCATGAAGATACATCAAAATACGGAATCATTGATCCTGGTATGGAAGTTGAAAAAGGCTTGTTCAATGTCAAAAACTTTGTTGAAAAACCAGCGCCAGAAAATGCGCCAAGTGATTTAGCAATTATTGGTCGCTACTTGCTGACCCCTGAAATTTTTGATATTTTAGCCAATCAGGAACCTGGTGCTGGCGGCGAGATCCAATTGACGGATGCCATCGACACATTAAACAAAACCCAACGCGTGTTTGCTCATCAATTTACCGGCAAGCGTTACGATGTAGGAGACAAGTTTGGTTTCTTAAAAACAAGTATTGAGTATGGTTTAGTACACCCTGAAGTCAAGGACAACTTGAAAGAGTATTTGATCGAGTTAGGAAAAGAACTAGCTCCGGCTCAAAAAGAAGTCAAAGAAGCACCGAAAGAGTCAAAAAAATAACAAAAACTCCTAAACAAGGCAATTTCTGATGAAATTGCTTTGTTTTTTTATTATTTCCTGTTGAAAGCGGATAATTTTCTTAAAAATGCAGTCTTTTATTTGTAGAAAGTGCAGTGAAATGCTATTCTTAATATAAGTAAATGGGGAAAGGAGCCATTCTATGTCAGGAGGAGAACTAGCTGCATTGATTGCTGCGATCGCATTTGTCGTATTGGTCATTTTCGTCGTTCGTTTGTTGATGCAAGTCAGCAAGACAATGACCAAAGTAGACAAAACGGTCGAAGAAGCAAACACAACCATCCGTGTCATTACCAAAGACGTTGATATTCTTTCAAAAGAGGTTGAAGGTCTTTTGGTAAAAACGAATGAGCTTTTACAAGATGTGAACGGAAAAGTCGCAACCATCGATCCTTTGTTCACAGCAGTTGCAGATCTAAGTACCAGTGTTTCAGAACTAAATGTTTCTGGAAAAAATTTAATTACGCGTGTGGGTAGTCTTGGCCGGACCACTGCCAAAGCAACGGTAGCTGGAAAAGTCGGTCAAACAGCCATGAAATTTTTCAAAGACAAAAATAACCAAAAATAAAAGGAGGACTTTCAATGAGTAAAAAAGGCGGATTTTTATTAGGAGCAATCATCGGAGGAACAGCGGCAGCAGCAGCAGCACTTTTGTTGGCGCCAGAATCTGGTAAAACATTAAGAAATAAATTAGCAAAACAAGCAGACGATTTATTAGATAAAGCATCTGATTATGGTGATTTAGCCAAAGAAAGAAGTACGGATCTTGTCGATATCGCTAAAGATAAAGCAGCAAAATTAAGCGAGCAAGCATCTGACTTTACCGGTTCTTTAACAGCGAAAGTCGATGACTTAAAAGAAACAGCAGCTGGTTCATCAGAAGAAACCGTTGAAGAGTTAAAGAAACAAGCAGGTGATCTATCAGAACGCTTCAAAAAATCAGCAAGCGATGTGAAAGAAACAGCGAAAGATGCCAAAGAAGATGCAGATGATACAGTCCAAGATATCATCATTGATGCAAAATCTTCTGCAGCGGATATGAAACAAACCGTCAAAGAAGGGGCACAAGAAGCAAAACCTGTAGTTGAAGAAGCCAAAAAAGACGGTCAAGCAGCCGCAGCTGATTTGAAAAAAGAAGCTGGAAAAGCAGCGGATGATGCCAAAAAAACAGCGAAAGCAGAAACAAAAGAAGCTAAAGCTGACTTGGAAGATGCAAAAGAAGAATTAAAAGATACATTAGAAAAAAACAATCCTGAAGCATAAGCAAGGATACAAAATTTGATTACTTTAAAAGATAAAAACGTTCGCCAGTTAAATCGGCGAACGTTTTTCGTGACTTCAGTAGCTATTCGTTTGATGCTTGGGTGATTTCCCAATCGCAAAGTTGATAGATCCAATCCCGCAGTTGACTGAATGGAAACCCAATTCCCTCAGCGAGAGCAACATTGATCGAATAAACAGGTGTACCATTGTAAGGGCCTTGATCACCTGTTTCTGAAAAGAGAGGGGAAAGACCGGTTTTTTCCGTTACGTATTGCAGCACTTCTTCTAAAGAAATCGTGCCTTTTGACGCACCGTTGATGGGTCCTGTGAAAGAGCTGGTACCTAAAAACGCTAAAAATTGGCCAGCTTCTTCAGCATCGACAAAGCCCATTTGATGCGTTAGATTATCGACAGCCATTGGCTTTTGCTTTATCAGATGGTCGATGTAAAAGGCAAAACGTTTTGTATAATCATCTGCACCGATCACGTAAGGAAAGCGGACAAAAACGGACGGAATCTGACTGTAGTTTTGGGTAAGAATCTCTTCAACGGTTCGTTTGCCTTCAGCATAATTGACTTCCTCAGAGCAGACAATTTTGACCGCTTCTTTGGCAGGGTCAAAATCCGTTTCTTTCAAATCGAAGTGCAGTTCATGATAGGCAGACATCGAACTAGTGACAATGTAGCGTTTGGGTGTGACATGACGCAGTAGAATCTCAATGTCGTTGGAAGTATAAGCAATATTGTCGTAAATAACATCATAGGTTTCTTGTGTCAACGTCGTTTTGATACTTTCTTCATCCGTGCGATCAAAGACAAGTCGGTTGACTTGATCGCCAAAAGAATCAGTCGTCTTCCCTCTGGTAGCGATCGTGACATCACAGCCTTGATCCACTAAAGATTGGACCAAATATTTACCGAAAAAACGCGTGCCGCCTAAAACTAACACTTTTTTACTCATAAGAACACTCCTTTTCATGTAATTACAACATATTGCGCCGTTTCATTAAAAGAATCAAGATAAAATCAACAATTCTTTTTTTGTTTTGGTAAATGGTACACAGCCATCTGCAGTGACATAGATGCAATCTTCAATACGAACACCGACTTGATCTAGCAAATAAATCCCTGGTTCGATAGAGAAGCACATGCCTTCTTCAATCACTAAATCATTGCCAGTGATCAAAGAGGGGAACTCATGAACCGTGGTCCCGATGCCATGACCTAAACGATGGTTGAAGTAGTCGCCATAGCCATAACCCGTAATCACATCACGAGCGATCTTGTCTAATTCTCCAGCGGTGATCCCAGGTTTGACCGCTGCTTGAGCCGCTAGTTCTGCTTCAAGAACGATGTCATAAATTTTTCTTTGTAATGCAGTCGGTTCTTTATAGGCAACCGTTCTGGTTGCATCGCTGCAATACCCTTTCCAGATGACTCCTAAATCAAATAAGACGAGTTCATTGGCAGTCACTTTGCGATCCCCAGGTACGCCATGAGGACTTGCTGCATTGGCACCAGCTAATACGGTCGTATCGAAGGACATATGGGAAATCCCACGTTTTTTCAACTCGTACTCAATTTCTGCCACGATTTCCATTTCACTAACGCCTTCTTTGATGGCAGCAAACCCAACCTCAAAAGCAACATCTGCCCAGTTGCCG
This sequence comes from Enterococcus sp. AZ188, assembly GCF_050544075.1. Taxonomy (NCBI): domain Bacteria; kingdom Bacillati; phylum Bacillota; class Bacilli; order Lactobacillales; family Enterococcaceae; genus Enterococcus; species Enterococcus sp. AZ188. The sequence goes on along the minus strand of NZ_CP172943.1, from coordinate 2,095,254 downwards.
GCTTCTAGCAAGGTGTCAATCTCAGACGCGGTTTTTGTTAATTGCATTTTTTGAATCACCGGGGTCACATCTAAAGAAAAATCGGTTTTTGGCAAGAACCGTTTCAATGCTTCATAGCGCTCGACGGAAAGGTCATTTTTTTCTAGTGCCAAGGATGAAACCTCGTAACGAGAGGTCAATTCCTGACAGATTTTCGCCCAAGGGTCTTCACTATCGAGATAGCCGATAATGTCAAAGGGCCAACCGCTATTTTTTGCTTCTTCTACTTCCAGAGCTGGTGTGAAAAGAAAGGGATCTTTTCCAGGTGCGACAAACAAAGCAAGAACCCGTTCATGAGGTTCACTTTTAAAACCGGAAAAATAAGCGATCGTTGCTGGATTAGAAATATAGGCAACATCGGCGCCAGTGGTTTTCAGCCAGCCATTTAACTCATTGATTTTTTTATCATTCATTTGAAAAAACCTTCTTTCAAGTATTATTTTTCTATTTTATCATGCTTTCGAAGAGAATAGGGGAGGGGAAAGTAGGAAATTGCTAAGTTTTCATGAAAACAAAATTAAAACGGTTGCAAATCCAGAAAAAATTTGCTATCCTAACAAAGAAATGTAAATAAGATTTTCTGAAAATAGAATAAGGGAGATATATCATGGAAAAACAAACAATTACGATTTATGATGTTGCACGGGAAGCGAATGTATCGATGGCAACTGTTTCACGGGTAGTCAACGGAAATCCAAATGTAAAACCAGCAACTCGTAAGAAAGTGCTGGAAGTGATCGACCGCTTGGATTATCGTCCAAACGCAGTTGCTCGAGGGTTGGCAAGTAAAAAGACCACAACTGTTGGTGTTATCATTCCTGATGTCAGCAATATGTTCTTCTCATCACTTGCTCGTGGGATCGATGATGTAGCGACCATGTATAAATACAATATCATCTTAGCCAACTCTGATGGCGATACGATGAAAGAAGTCAACGTATTGAACAACTTGTTAGCAAAACAAGTGGACGGCGTTATCTTCATGGGTCATCGCATCACGGATGAAATTCGCGGGGAATTCTCTCGCTCAAAAACACCAGTCGTTTTAGCTGGTTCGATCGATCCTGATGAACAAGTAGGAAGTGTCAATATTGATTACACAGCAGCTGCCAAAGATGCTGTTTCGTTATTGGCGAAAAACAATCAAAAAATCGCTTTTGTCAGCGGTGCTTTGATCGATCCAATCAATGGCCAAAACCGCTTGAAAGGCTATAAAGAAGCCTTGAAAGAAAACAACCTTGACTATTCTGAAGGGTTGATCTTTGAATCACCATACAGCTTTAAAGAAGGCTTAGCATTAGTTGATCGCATCATCAACAGTGGTGCAACAGCAGCTTATGTTACAGACGATGAGTTAGCCATCGGCGTCTTAGATGGTTTGTTAGACAAAGGCGTTAAAGTTCCTGAGGATTTCGAGATCATCACCAGCAACAACTCATTATTGGCTGAAGCAGCTCGTCCACGCTTATCAAGTGTGACGCAACCATTGTATGATATGGGTGCCGTTGCGATGCGTCTATTAACTAAAATGATGAACAAAGAAGATGTAGAACAAAAAACGATCGTCTTGCCTTACGGTATTTCAGAAAAAAGCTCTACGAAATAAGCAGCGATTTAATAAAAAGACTAGTGGAGCAACGCTTTGTTGTTCCACTTTTTGCTTCAACGATCGTTCGTGTGGGTAGAAAATCTATGGATTTTCTACCCACACTTTTTTTGTATAAAAAAACTGATCAGCACAAGGCTGATCAGTCATCATCATCATTTGTATTAGGTTGGTTATTTTCTTGCTCGTCATCGTCGTCATCATTTGCAGTAGGTGTAACATTGTTGGATGCGTTATTCGATGATGTATTCGACGAACGATTTGTTGAACGGCTAGAGGATGCTTTTTTCCAATAGTCAGCATAGTTTGCATCTGAACCACCGAGTCCAAATTTGAAATCGACCGTATCTGGTCCGCCAGTTGCCCAATAAGAAGTAACGGTACTACTTGGATTCGTATAGGTTCGATTATCGACTCGCACGGTTCCGCCTGGTTGGGTACCAGTAAACTTGGAAACTTGAGCTTTTTTGACATCACTAGAAAGTTCAAACTTCTGATTTACACCAAAGACTTCTTGGTTTGTTTGATAGATACGATTGATCAAGTAAGCCATGTAATTGGCTGTCCGAGTTCCTGCTGCACTATCGGTAGCTTTATTGTCATCCCGCCCTGACCAGCTGCTGATGGTGATCGATGGGGTGGAAACGACTAGCCAAGAGTCAGACCAATTATTGGTAGACCCAGTTTTACCGACCCAATCGGCATTCCCGAGGTTCCAATCTAATCCGCTGATAACCGATTTAAAGGAACTGGTTTTTTGCTCATCGATAACACTACGCATCATGTCGGTCATGATGGAAGCTGTCGCTTCAGAAAAGACTTGGACCGGTTTGGCTTCATGCTGATAAAGCACTTCGCCTTCATTATCCTTGATTGATTCGATGATGTAGCCTTGCTGATAGACACCGTTATTGGCAAATGTTTGGAAGCCATTTGTTTGATTCAACACTGTGACATCGGTAACCCCTAATGGCGCTGATTCATATGCCCAGCTGTTATCTTCAGGATAGCCCATTTTGCTCAAATAATTTGAATAGGCATAAAAATGATCGCCTTCTTTTTCCCACAGATCTTGGAAAATATTTGTCGCTGCGATATTACTGGAAACCTCCAAAGATTCACGAATCGACATGAAGGTATTGGTCCCACGGTTTGTGGCATTGACGATCGGCTCACCGGCGTTTTCTCCTGTCCGCCACTTTGCGGCATAATCAGAAACCATTGATTCAGAGCCCATCAAGCCACTTTCGATCGCCGGTCCGTAAACCAGCATTGGTTTGATACTTGAACCTGCTTGGCGTTTGGCATCAAAGGCATGGTTGAATTGATTGTCAGCATAGTTACGACCGCCAATAAAGCCTAATACTTTCCCGGTGGCATTGTCCATCATGACGTTGCCGACTTCGATGGTGGAGTCGCCCCAGTTGTCTAACATATAGCCGTATTTATCGACGGCATCTTGCATTGCATTATAAATATCTTTATCGATCGTTGATGTGACGGTATAGCCACCATTAACTAGTTTTTGCTGCGCCAATTCGAAGTATTTTTGGTAGGTTTCGTCTTTGGCATATTCTTCGTCACTGACATCATCTTCATCTGCCAGCTGTTTGGCAATAATGTCTTTTGCTTCATTTAACACAGTGTAATAAAGGAAGCTTTGATCCGTTTGTTCAATGGCTTCTTGTTTTTTGAAGTCTTGCTTCAAGTCATAATTAAGCGCTTCTTCGTATTCTTCTTTCGTAATATCGTGGTTACGATACATACTGAAGAGCACGAAGTCTTTCCGCTCTAAGCCAGCGGTCAAGTTTTCCTTGATCTCGCCCGTATTTGTATAAGGACTGTAGACGATCGGGCTTTGTGGCAGACCCGCAATAAAGGCTGCTTGCGGTAAAGACAGGTCAGCTGCGTTAACGCCAAAAATTCCTTGCGCCGCTTCTTGCACACCTGCGATATTTTGCCCTTTATTGTTCCGGCCGAAAGGGGAGATGTTTAGATACATGGTGACGATCTCATCTTTATCGAAAAATTTCTCCACTTCCATGGCTAATAAAATCTCATTGGCTTTGCGTTTGAAGGTCGTTTCACTAGAAAGGATTTGTTGTTTCACCAGCTGCTGGGTCAAAGTGGAACCCCCGCTGCCGCCAAAGCCTGTCGCTTCGGATAATAACGCCCGCACGACTGCTTTTGGTACGACGCCATTATGAATATTAAAATATTCGTCCTCTGTTGCGATGATCGCTTTTTTCAAGTAGTCTGAAATTTGATCGGAATTAACCGACGTTCGCATCAGATCTGAGCGAATCGTTGCGATTTTACTGCCATCAGCGTATGCGAGTTGAGAAGTCTCTGTGATGTCGGTCAGTTCTTTCTGCAACTCATCTTTAGAAGGAGCTGCGGTATCTTCCACAAGAAAAGCAAAGTAGCCGGCACCGATCCCCAAAGCTAAAGAACCGCCTAGCACCAGTAAAGAAATAGCCACTAAGAACAAGGCATGTAAAACCCTAAGACTGATATTGAAATAGAACCAGCCTCTATTTTTGTTTTCTGTATTCTTTTGATTTTTCGTTTTCTGGGACAAAAAGAGTCACCTCAATAAATTAGAATAGATTCCGTGTAATTATAGCAAAAAACAAGGCGCTTGGGTAGCACCCTATCTGTTATCGAAAGAAGTGTGCGAGAAAATGCCAGTTGGTATTTGTATTGAACCAGCGATAATAAGGGAAAACGAACAGATTTGCCTAAAAGTTTCTTTTTTGGTAAAGGACTTTGAGAGAAAGACTTTTCATTGCCCTCTTTTTCAGTTAAGATGAACAATGAAGCATTTATTAGGAGGAGAAAGAATGAGTACAGACTTTTTTGAAGAACTAAAGCAACGCGGATTAGTTCATCAGACCACAGACGAAGCAGCCTTGACCAAACAATTAAATGAAGAGTCTGTGAAACTATATATCGGCTTTGATCCTACCGCAGATAGCCTGCATATTGGTCATTTATTGCCTATTTTGATGTTGCGCCGTTTCCAACAAAACGGACATGTGCCGATCGCATTAGTTGGTGGCGGTACAGGAATGATCGGTGACCCATCCTTTAAAGATCAAGAACGTCAATTAAACACATTAGATACCGTTTTGGAATGGTCACAAAGTATCAAGAGCCAATTATCTCGCTTTATTGATTTTGATGACCAAGAAAATCCTGCCATCATTGCCAATAACTATGAATGGTTAGGGGAATTGAAACTGATCGATTTCTTACGGGACACTGGGAAAAACTTTACTATCAACTACATGATGAGCAAAGAAAGTGTCAAACGTCGGATCGAAACAGGAATTTCCTACACGGAATTTGCATACCAGCTTTTACAAGCCTATGACTTTTTGAACCTTTACGACAACCACGGTTGCTTGTTGCAATTAGGTGGTAGCGATCAATGGGGGAATATCACCTCTGGAATCGAATTATTGCGTCGTGAGCGTGAAGTCCAAGGGTTTGGGTTGACTATGCCATTGATCACAAAAGCAGATGGAACGAAATTTGGGAAAACAGAAGGCAATGCGGTTTGGCTAGATGCCAAGAAAACAACGCCTTACGAGTTCTACCAATTCTGGATCAATACGGATGATCGTGATGCAGTCAAATTCTTGAAATATTTCACGTTCTTATCATTAGAAGAAATCGCTGCGATCGAAGCTGAATTTAACGCTGCACCAGAATCTCGAGCAGCACAAAAAGCTTTGGCAAAAGAAGTCACTACTTTGGTTCATGGGGCAGAGGCTTATGAACAAGCCGTACGCATCTCAGCAAGTTTATTCAGCGGCAATATCAAAGAATTGAACGCTGAAGAGATCGAACAAGGCTTTAAAGGGGTTCCTAGTCATCAGGTAACAGCGGATGATTCTTTGAACATCGTTGAAGTGTTGACGACTGCTAAAATCGAACCATCAAAACGTCAAGCAAGAGAAGACGTACAAAATGGGGCCATCTACATCAATGGGGAACGCGTCCAAGCCCTAACGTACGAGATCCAAGCAAGTGATCGGATCGGTGGAAAATACGTCGTGATTCGTCGTGGCAAGAAAAAATATTTCTTATTAACATTTTAATCGCAAAAAGCGAACCGACCTGTTGGTTCGCTTTTTTTCAAATTTTTGTAGAGGAAGGGTCTTTGTTGGAATGGGAAATATAGTGTTGAATGCCGCCGGCTTATTTGCCATGATCTTCTTAGGGTATTTTCTTAAACGGCTAAATGTCCTTTCAAAAGCGGATGGCTCGATCTTATCCAAAATTATTTTGAATGTGACGTTACCGGCAGCAATCATTTTGAATTTAGCTTCAATGCAAGTACAAGTCAGTGCGCTTAGTTTGATTGTGATCGCTTTGATCATTACGATCGTCCAGATCCTCTTCGCATTTTTCTTGACCAAAAAAGAATCGAACACGCTGCAACAGTTTGCTATGTACTGCGGGTCAGGCTTTAATATCGGCAATTTTGCAATTCCTTTTGCCCAAAGTTTTTATCCTTTAGGGATTCCACTGATTTCGCTGTTTGATATGGGGAACAGTATCATGTTGGCAGGGGGAACGACGATTTTCATCGAGTTCTTGATTGGAAAGCGGACGACGTTTGAACCAGGAAAAATCTTTTTGAATCTCCTGCGCTCGCCAACATTTACCATTTATCTAGTGATGCTGATTATCCGCAGTGCGGATTGGAGGATTCCCGAGTCAGCCTTGGCGCTCGTTCAGCCAATCGGGATCGCAAATACGTTTCTGTCCATGTTTATGATTGGCTTATTTTTGGATTTCCGCTTACCGAAGCACACTACGCCAACGGTAATCAAAATTTTAAGCTTACGCTACGGACTGGCTTTCGTGCTGTTCGCGGCTTTCTATGTTTTACCGATCCCAGTTTTATTAAAACCAGTACTTTGTTTGTTAGTGTTTGCTCCGATCCCTTTATTTGGGGTCATTAATTCCGTGATTGCTGGGATGGAGGAAGAGGCGGTGGGATTTGTTTCTTCCATTAGCTTTTTGATAAGTATGCCGCTAATGACGGGTGTCCTGATGTTATTTGGACTCGCTTGATAAAAAAATACGGCAATGAGCAAAATAATCGCTTTACAAGGTGATTTTATCGATAATAGAGAAGACTAGATTTAGGAGGAAAAGAAAAATGTTGATTGGTTCACACGTTTCAATGAGCGGCAAAAAAATGCTTTTAGGAGCAGCAGAAGAGGCGGCTAGCTATCAAGCTACTACGTTTATGATCTATACCGGAGCTCCGCAAAACACGCGGCGCAAACTGATCGAAGAGATGCAGATCGCAGCTGGACAAGATTTTATGACGGAAAAGGGAATTTCGAATATCGTTGTCCATGCCCCTTACATCATTAATTTAGGTAATACCATCAAACCAGAAAACTTTGGCTTTGCCGTTTCGTTCTTACAAGAAGAAATCCAACGAGCCCAAGCTTTAGGTGCAACTCAAATCACGTTGCACCCCGGTGCCCATGTCGGTGCAGGACCCGAAGCTGGGATCAAGCAGATCATTAAAGGCTTGAACGAGGTCCTTGAAAAAAATCAAACCGCCCAGATCGCATTAGAAACAATGGCAGGTAAAGGCACCGAGATTGGTCGCAGCTTTGAAGAATTGGCAGCAATTATCGATGGCGTTACCTTAAATGAAAAATTATCCGTTACACTAGATACTTGTCACACGAATGATGCTGGCTACAATGTCAAAGAAGACTTTGACGGCGTGTTAAACGAGTTTGACAAAATCATCGGGTTGGATCGCTTGAAGGTCATCCATGTCAATGATTCAAAAAATCCACAGGGCAGCCACAAAGACCGACATGCGAATATTGGTTTTGGCACGATCGGCTTTGAAGCCTTGAATAAGATCGTTCATCATGAGCAATTATCAGCGTTACCGAAAATTTTGGAAACACCCTATGTTGGCGAAGACAAAAAGAATAAAAAAGCCCCTTATGGCTATGAAATCGCGATGCTGCGGGAAAAGACCTTTGATCCTGAGCTATTGACGAAAATCATGGCGGGTGCTTAAACGGTTCATTTAACCATGAGCCAGCTTATTATTGGAGGAAGAAAAATGGACTTTCAGTTGCTGATCGATGCCGCGAAACAAAAACTGGGATTCAGACAGCTCTCTCAATTTGCAGAAGCAGGGAGTGTTGCGGCAGCTCTGACTACTGCAGATGGACAGATTTATACAGGGATCTGTATCGATACCAGCTGTTCCATGGGTTTTTGCGCCGAACAGGCTGCGGCTGCGCAAATGATCACCGATGGGCAGCAGCGGGTGTTACAGATGGTTGCAATCAATTCGGCAGGTGAGCCGATCCCACCTTGTGGTCGTTGCCGTGAATTCATCAGCCAGCTGGATCCTGCCAACCACAACACGCAGGTCATGATCGCAGCAGGAAAAATCATGACGATAGAAGAGCTGTTGCCTTTTGATTGGAAAGCATCAAAATAAAAAGAGATTTAGCCCCTTAGACCGCTCTGTTCTAAGGGGCATCTTTGTTTTATCGATCCAATGGACGATCAACATGTTTAGATAAAAAAACTCCTCAACCAGCAATAGTGCTTTGTTGAGGAGTTGATCGATAGCAATGATTAGAATTTTTTCGCAGCTGCTGCTACGCGTTCTAAACCTTCAGCAATGATTTCTGCTGTTTTAGAAGGATCTGCATTGTGACCTTCGATGATTACTTCTTCTGTGATGTTCATGCCGAACATACCACCGAAAACTTTTTCCATAAAGGTTACAGCGTTTTCCATTGCGCTCATTTCGCCTGAGTAAACACCACCACGGGCATTCAATAGAACGATTTCTTTGTCTTTCAACAATTGGTTCATTGAACCATCTTCGTTATAAGAGAAAGTAAAGCCAGCTTGGAAGATATAGTCGATGAATGTGTGCAAAGCTGCTGGGATCGTTAGGTTCCACATTGGGAAAGCGAAAACGATGGTATCTGCTGCTGCGAATTTGTTCATTACGTCTTGACGGACAGTCATCAATTCTTGTTCTTCTTGGTTTAATTCTTGTTCTTGTGAAAGTTTGCCAAATGCTTCAAATAACGTTTGACCGATATAAGGCATTGGTTGTGCGTACACATCAAAGGTTACAACGTCCACATTGTTCGTATCAAGATTTTCAACGAACGTATCAAACATTTTTGCAGATACTCCATCAGGACGGTTATTGGCTTTAACAACTAAAATATTTTTCATTTTTTTCCACCTTTACTTTAAGTAAGTTTTAATCACAAAACGTAGTATACTATAAAATAATTTTGCTTACAATAAATAAGTGTACTTTTTTTAAAAAAGCTGGAATTTTGCAGTATTTTTCACGTAGTTTTGGTAAACTTTAGAGAAAACAGGAGGGGTTCTATGAAAATATTCGTGGTCGAAGATGACAAATCGTTAGTCAAAATGATGGAAAATCAATTATCCCGCTATGCGTATCAAACCTTTGTTCCGGAAAATTTCGCTGCGGTTTTAGCTGAATTCTTGATGATCCAACCTGATTTGGTTTTGTTAGATGTCAATCTGCCTTATTATGATGGGTTTTATTGGTGCCAAAAAATCAGGGAACATTCATTGGTTCCAATTCTCTTCATCTCCGCACGTGACGGCAATATGGACCAAGTGATGGCATTAGAATACGGTGCTGATGATTATCTGGTCAAACCTTTTTCTTATGACTTGCTGCTGGCTAAAGTGAAGAGCCATATTCGCAGAGTCTATGGGGATTATGCACAGTCTGATCGGGCGAGAAGCTTGAAAGCTGGCGAATTGACCTATTATCCGGAAGCGTTGAAGATGGTCTATCGTGAAGCCAGTGAATGGCTGACTGTTCGAGAAGGAGAATTATTGACCCTTTTAATGTCAGCGCACCCAGAAATGGTCAAACGGGAACGGATTTTAAATCTATTATGGGATGATGAGCGTTTTGTTGATGACAATACGCTTTCTGTCAATGTTGGCCGTTTGCGAAAAAAATTGGCGGCAATGGGCATCAATGATCCGATCCAAACGATTCGCGGAAAGGGTTACGCCTTATCGGTAGTAGGTACAGAAGAATGAGAGCATATGTAAGTGTTCATTTACCTAAACTACTCGTTACCTTCCTAGCCATTTCATTGTTCGTTTTAGTGATTTGGTTGGATGGCTATCGAAATTACCTCGTGATTGGTTATGGTCTGCTTCTATTCGGGCTGTTCATTGTTCTTGTTTATTTGGCAGATTACCTTTCCAATACTACGTTTTATCATTATATCAAGCATGGGAGAGCGACACACCGAAGCAATGGCTACCTTTCCAGGCAATGGCGCAAGCAGTTCGATGCACAAGAGCAGCATGAGCAAGAGCGGCTGACAGAATTAGATCAGCACCATCAAAATCATATTCGTTTCATGAATATCTGGGTTCATCAAATGAAAACACCTGTCTCAGTTTTGGCGCTAATGGCTGAAAGTGAAGAAGTCGATAGCTATGATCTTTTGGCTGAAACAGATCGCTTAAAAAGTGGCTTGGCGACTGCGCTGAATTTTGTGCGCTTGGAAGATTTCACGGAGGACTTCGTTATCGAGTCAGCCTCACTGTTGGAATTGTTAAAACACAGTATCGGTGACCAGAAGCGGAATTTCATTCGCAGTGAAGTCTATCCGAAGCTGATGAGTGAAGCAGATATCACGGTGACAACAGACAAAAAATGGCTAGGTATTCTGATCTTTCAACTCATTAGCAACGCCATTAAGTACTCAACAGCAGAGAGCAAAGTCTATTTTGAAATTGATCCGTTTTCTAGAAGCTTGACGATCGCAGATGAAGGATGCGGGATTGCAGCAGCGGATCTCCCGCGGGTTTTTCGCCCCTTTTATACAGGTCAGAATGGTCGGCAAACAGGCGAGGCAACTGGAATCGGACTTTACTTAGTCGAAACGATCAGCAAGCAATTGGATATCGATATCGCTTTGGTCTCTAAGGAGAATCTAGGCACGACGGTTACATTAACGTTTCGGACGTAAAGACTTTCTTACAATTTTGTAAGCTTTCTATCATGAAATCGATAACTGATTGCGGTGCCGCCTGCTAAACTGGTAGCAAAGGAGTGAAGATGATGGCTTTACTAGAATTGAAAAATGTATCGAAAACCTATACAGGGGAAGTGTCTGTTGAGGTTTTACAGCAAATCGATCTCAAAGTGCCAGAAGGAGAATTTATCAGCATTATGGGTCCATCTGGCAGTGGCAAGACCACCATGCTGAATTTGGTGGCAACATTGGATAAACCGACTTCAGGTTCGGTGATCATCAAGGGCGAGCAGCCCCTAGAATTATCTAAGCAAAAACTCGCGGAGTTTCGTCGTCGGCAACTAGGTTTTGTTTTTCAAAACTACAATTTACTTTCGCCATTGAGCGTGCTTGAGAATGTGATTTTACCACTGACATTGGATCGGGTGCCGGTTCTTGAGATGAAAGAACGTTCGGAACAGCTATTACGTGAGCTTGGGATCTATGAGAAAAAAGACAAACGCATCTATCAGCTTTCCGGTGGAGAGCAGCAGAGAGTTGCGATTGCTAGAGCTTTGATCCATCAACCGGAATTGCTTTTAGCAGATGAACCGACGGGCAATCTTGATTCAAAGGCAGCACGAGATGTCATGGAAATACTAAGTCAGATGAACAAGCAACTTAAGGTCACCACCATGATGGTCACCCATGATCCTTATTCTGCCAGCTTTTCTGATCGGGTCGTTTTCATCAAAGATGGAAAGCTGTATAACGAAGTCTATCGCGGGGCTGATCAACAGCAATTTTATCAAAAAATTCTTGAAGTCCTAGCACATTTAGGAGGTCGCCGTCATGAATTTCAGACAGTTGATCATTCGTAATCTGCGGGGGAATTTTCGAACCTATGCGGCCTACTTCGTCAGTAGCGCCTTTGCGGCGATGGTGTTTTATATCTTTAGTCTTTTGCTCTTTCATCCGCAATTGGAAGAAAATTTGTCCAATAGCGGTACACTTTCAGAATTGGCGAAGGTCGGTCTATCCGTCGCACTTGTGGTGATCGCTTTACTGTCGCTGTTGTTTTTATGGTATACATTTGTGGTCTTTTTAAAACGACGCAAACGTGATCTGGCAATCTACTTGATTTTGGGGATCGAAGAAAAAGATCTGCGAAAGATTTTGTTTGTCGAAAATGCCCTTGTAGGAACCTGTGCCACAGTGACCGGTATTGGGTTAGGGATTTTATTGACGAAATTATTGCTGCTGATTGCGCAAAATGTCATGTATCTAACAGAAGGACTGAAATTTATGGTTCCTATGGAAGGTTTAGGATTGACCTTTGGGATCTATGTCTTTATTTTTCTCTTGATCTCCTTTTTCAGTACCCGCGCCTTGCAAGGAGAACAGATCATCTCATTGATCAAGGAAAATGAAAAGCCACGTCCTGAACCAAAAAGCCATTGGGTATTGGCTTTTTCAGGAATTGTGCTGTTACTAATTGGCTATGGATCGGTCTTTTATTTTAGCTACCAAACGTACTCGATGCTGCCGCTTATGCTAGGAGTCTTGTTGACTGTTGCGGGCACGATTTTGTCATTCCATCAGTTCAGCGTATTTCTATTGAAACGATTAAAGAAACGCCCGACCTTCTTACGAGGGACTCGGATGCTGACTATCAGCGAATGGATTTTTCGCATGCGAGACAATGCGGCGATGTATAGTCTGATTGCTATTAGTACCTCCGTGGCATTCGTTGGGATTTCCGTGATGCTGGCGATTGGCAGTTCTTCTTTTTCTTCGATCCAAGGAATTAGTGTAGCCTATGTATTTCCGTGGTCTGGGCCAGAAGACCTCGATCATACCGAGGGAAAAGTAAACGAAATTAAAACTGCTATAGAAGAAAAAGGGTATGCGCCTGTAACGGATAGTGTTTCCTTACTATGGGCATATGCGAATCTTGATGAATCTGCAGTTACGAATGATTCATTCTATACGACGAATGGCTTTTCAATTATGCGAGAAAGCGACTATCAGAAAATGATGAAACAAATTGGTGAGGAAGCTGATTCTGTTGCAGATAATCAAATAATGACACTTAGTGCTAATTATTCACGTCGAAAACAGCTTCTAGAAGTCCCTGAGAACGAACGTACAAGTATCTATCCAATCGAATTGGGATCAGAGACCGGTATAAAAAAAGATGTTACGATTGTCCACAGTCCCTCAATGCTTTCTCTGGATTACTTTGGACTGTCAGTTGTGACAGATAAAACCTTTGAGGAGTGGCAAGCCCTCTTGCAAAAATCCACCGACGATATGGAATCTGGTTTTATTTGGTTAGACTATCCAGAATGGGCTGAAACACCTGAATTGGTATCTGATTTCAATGGGGATTTAGATAAAGAAAATGCCTTGATCGATCAGCAATACGAAGAGCTCAGTCAGGAGTTTGAAGCCAAAGGTGACTATACGGATGAAGAGTGGGCAGAAGCAGCAAAAGACATTCCGATGCGTACGTCTTATACCTCGAAATACCAAGCTTTCCAAGAAAATCGTCAAGGAAATGGCATCATCTTAATGATCACGGTATTACTGGGTTCGGTTTTCTTTATTTTCTCCGCTTCAATTATCTATTTCCGTTTATTTGCAGATTTAGATAAAGATGGGGCGTACCACCGTTCCTTGCATATCTTAGGTGTGTCGCCGAAGGAGCGTCACAAAGTTCTGCGACGCCAACTGCAAGTGATGTACTTCTTGCCAACAGTCGTGGCAATGATCCATTTTGCGGTGGCAATGACCGCTTTGCGTATTTTAGTAGAATTGCCTGTATGGCAATACTATGGTGTGATTGTTAGTCTCTTTTTGATTTTCCAAATCGTTTTTTACTTTGTTTGTCAGTATCGGTACTTGCAGCAAATTGATAGGATCGCCGATCCTACAGAGTAATTTATTCTTCAAGCCAAATCTCTTTCAGTTTGTACTGATTGGGATTTGGCTTTTTATTAGCTAGTTTGTCTAAATTTCTATCCATGAAGCCTTTTAATTGTGCAAATCATTGAAAAGCAGATAAAATTAAGTAACGCTCATTTTGTCAAACAAACGAAGAGACACTGTTAGAACACGACAACTGTCAGATGCAAAATTCATTTCGAGTACAGTGAAGGCTGCGGTCGATGGATTTAGGGAAGCACTTATTTGAGGGAGGAGACCAATGATCACACGACTTGGAAAAGCATTTGCAGTCTTACTGTTGCTGATTCCTTTATTTGCTGGTATCCGGATTGTTTATGGAGAAACCGATGTGGGCGCCAAGCTGATCACAAATGTGTCGATCGTCAATAGCCACAATGAGGTCATTACAAGTATCGAAAAAGATGACTCGTTTAAAATAGATATGACGTGGAGTTTAGAAAATCTGGGTGACTTAAAAGCCGGTGACAAAGCAACAGTCACCTTGCCAGTTGAGATTGAAGGCGTCAATAATACGTATGCTTTATACGATGAAAATAACAACTTAGTGGTCAATGTTACCCAAGTTGGCAATCAGCTGACCTTTGTTTTCACGGAATTTGTCGAACAAAATACCAATGTACACGGGGACTTTTATTTTTGGACAAAGTTCAGCGATGAAGTGACAGAGAACCAAATCAACAACATCAACTTCGAAACAGTAAATGGAACGCAATCGGTGCCTATTTTTATTCAAGCAGTGGATGATACAGGGGAGGGAGCCTTACTCACCAAACAAGGACTGTATTTAGGTACGCAAGAACCCAAACGGATTATTGATTGGCGTGTGTATATCAACTCGTTTGATACAAATCAAGTGACGATCAAAGATGGAACGTTTATTGATATTTTAGGTCCCCATCAGACACTCATCAGTACGACTGCCCGAGTGGTTTACGGCCCCAGCGTTTCCAACCCAACGTATGTTGAGCAAGTACCGATCGTTTTAAATAGTGATGGCTCCTTTGAAATTCCTTTGCGGGATACGGAGGAACGGATCTACATTACCTATAAAACAGAAACTGATGGATCATTGGAACAATATACCAATCGGGGCATCCTTGATGCCGTGGTCAATGATGTGCCAAGAACAAGCAGTATTACTGGCTATACGCCACGCTATGGTGGCGGTGGTGGCGGAACCGGTGAACCAGGGGAGTCCAGCAGCACGGAACCAAGTAGTGGAAGCAGTACTAGTAGTACTACCGAACCAAGTAGTGAAAGCAGTACAAGTAGTAGCACGGAATCAAGTAGTGAAAGCAGCACCAGCAGTAGCACAGAACCAAGTAGTGGAAGCAGTACTAGTAGTACTACCGAACCAAGTAGTGAAAGCAGTACAAGTAGTAGCACGGAACCAAATAGTGAAAGCAGCACCAGCAGTAGCACAGAACCAAGTAGTGAAAGCAGCACTAGTAGTACTACCGAACCAAGTAGTGAAAGTAGTACTACTAGTAGCACAGAACCAAGTAGTGAAAGCAGTACAAGTAGTAACACGGAACCAAGTAGTGAAAGCAGCACCAGCAGTAGCACAGAACCAAGTAGTGAAAGCATCACTAGTAATAGCACGGAACCAAGTAGCGACAGTAGCACCAGTGAATCCACCGAATCAACTAACAGGAGTAGTTCTAGTAATACTGGGGCGGTGTCACCTGAAAATTCATCCTCTGGGATCAATAAGTCATCCAAAACAAATAATTTGCATAATCAATCAGAAAAACAGCACTTTCCTCAAACGAATGAAGTGTCTAATCATTTATGGATTGCAATAGGAATGGTTTTAACAGGATGCGCATTGAAGTTAGGTTGGAGTAAATTTATCAGGTAGATAGAAACTGAAATTTTGGAGGCAGTTTTATTACTTGGAAGAAAAATTAATAAAGACTTATTTAAAGGAAAGATGCCATTTTATGGCCACTTTCCTTTTTTTTTCGGCGCATGTTTTCTCTGAGATTTTATTATAATTTCTTTATCAAGTTATCTTGAAATATACATTTAGGAAGTGAGGAAATGAGAAAACTGGTTGGTGTATTAATCACAATACTGCTAATAGGGTTATTGATTCTTGTGTTTGGTTTCGATCATACTTCAGCAAAAGAACGTTCCAGAGGAAATCTGTCGTTTTCTGTACAAACGAACCGAGTGATTTATGACGAAGCCTTGAAAATGATCACGGTTCCGGTACGGCCGAACAAAACGCTGACTTCACAAAAGGTTCGTGTCCTACTAACTTATGGTTGGGATGGGAACGGTCACAGCGAAAAAGTGATCGGCGAAACAGTTTTAACGAATGTCGATTGGTTTTCAGGTATTGAAAACTACTTAAGAATTCATGCTGAGATGGTTATTGATGAGATAAAAAGTATGGATAAAGTTGATTTAGTTGTCATATATGATGGTGAAACAACGATAACTGAGAACTTGAAGCCCAGTCAATGGCAAGTAATAACGCCCCCGAGCTCTAGCGAGACCACGAACTCTGAGATAAGCGCAAGCTCTAAGGTGACTGAAGAAACGGGCTCTTCCTTTAGTAGTATCGAACCGAAATTTAGCGACTCTCAATCCACGGATCCAAGGACTTCTACTACGGAAAACACAAGTCGGGATTCTCAAAGTATAGAAAGTAGTCACAATTCAAGTGAGTCAGAAAGTTTGAACACTCAACCAGTCAGTGAGAGCGAATCAAGTCAGATAACTAGGAGTCGAGAAACCACCGCAACAACAGGAACAACGACCGTTAGTGAAGCTGCATCTGAGGAGCTTTCAGATTCAGAAACGAAACCAAACAAATTAGCGCCGAACCAAAGTCAGTCAAGCAAGCTAAGTGTTTCCTCCAATGATCCCGCAGGCAAACAACTCGCTAAAGCATCGTCTTCAGTGAAAAAGGAACAGGAACAACCTACGAAGACAAGCAGTGCTAAGGAGGTCAATGGAGCCGTACTACCGAAAACCGGCAGCAAAAATACGAGTATTCACTATATCCTCTTTGGTCTAGGCGTGGTTATCCTTGCTGTCTTCCTTTACTGGCTGAATCGAAAGTTATTTTCTGATGAGAGGCAGTAAAGAAAAAAGCCAAGGAAAATGAGAGACTTGATAACCCACGATTGGAAATTTCTTCCCCAGAATGCACAATCACGTGTTGTTTTGCCGTAATTCATAATTAGTCTGACGATCGTTTTGAGGCGTCAGACTTTTTTTATGAAAATACACAGATAACGAAAGGAAAATTTGTTAAAAGTGATTTGACAGAAAAGAGCGCACGGTGGTACGATCACCAAACATTGACAGTTTACAATTTTGTACGATGACAAATTTAAGGTAAAAACAGCGTTTGCTGATTATACAAGCGAGGGAAATTTCATGTTACAGGCACTTTTGGATACGACAGAAAAACAAATTTATGCGTTTCTAAGTTATTGTTACGAAACGAACAAGAAAGACTATACAATGAAAGAGCTCTCAAGTGTTTTCGATAGGAAAACCAACAAAATGCAGTCGATCGTTCAGCAAGTAGAGGTGTTTCGTGCACGCTATCCTCAGTTTACTTTGACCTATGATCGGCTGGAGAAAGAAGTGTCCATTGCTTTTTCTCCACGATTCCTATTGAGTCAAGCCTATAGTGTATTGTTGCGGGGAACCGTTGGATTTATCTTGCTGGATGCACTCTTTCAGGGGGACTATCATTCCCTTGAACAACTCAGTCAAAAAACCTTTAGCAGTCCCCGCACGATTCAACGAAAATTGCAGGAGTTAAATCATGTTTTGGCGAACTATCATTTGTCCTATAGTTTAAAAAAAGGTGATCCTTTAGCAGGTGCTGAATATGCGATCCGCTATTTTTATCATCTTACCTATTGGCAAATTTTTGATGAGAAGGACTCACGAGTCTTGGCATCGCTCAAGGAGAAAGAGCAGGCTGTAGCGTTGTTTGAAACCCATGCTTCTTATATGAGAAAAATCGATATCGAGAAATTTCTTCATCTATTCGCTATCTCCGTGCAAAGAATCCATCAAAAGCATCCGCTTTCGTTTTTACCAAAAGAAGTACTGACGTTTGAGCACCCATTAATTGAAAAAAATCAGTTTGATCAGGTCTTTTTGAAACCATTGTTTAACAGGAATCATCTGTCGTTTTCTGATATTTCGGAGGATGAACGCAGCTTCTTGTATTATATGTTTGGCGTAATGAACACCTATCTTGAGGAGGATCTCGATGCTGCTAACATCTCGTGGCTGACTCAGCCAACGTACCAGCAAGAAGCGCAGCTCGTTGAAAAACTAGCCGTGTATTTTCGGTTGACGTTTACAGAAGCCGAAAAAAACTATTTACTGGTTAATCTGGTAATGATCCATTCCGCCTCTGGCTGTTTTGGTACGCGACAAAAAAGCGATAGTTTTGGCAAAACAACCGACGAGCAAGACCTGCAAGGCGCTTTTCCGGTGCTCTATCCAACCATGAAACGGTTTTTTTTGGAAGCGACTGTTTCTTTACCAGCGTTGCGTAGATTACTGCAAATGAATGATCGCTTGATTTTCCAATACTGTATGTTACTGAGAGTTATTTTTATAAAATATGAACAGCCGGTCACGTTCTCGATCCATTCGAAATACGGAAAAACGCAAGAGCTTTGGATCAAGAACCGCTTAATGAATGCCACGCATCGAGCGATGGCCCATTATTCGCTGTCTCAAAAGCCAGATTTGGTGATCAGCGATTATCCGATCCATCAGGAATTTTCTGAGGAAGAACAGCCGTACCTCTTTTATTGGAATGGTCACCCAAGCGCAAAGGAGTGGAAACAGCTCAAGCAAGTGATCAAACAGATCAGAAGTGCCAAGAACAAGGCAGCGTTTGCCCAGCTGGCATTCACCCAAACGGAGTGATCCCGCTATAAGATCGATCAGATAGAACTTATAATTTTGCCAAGCTTTTGACCAGTAGCAATAGGTCAAACGTTAAAAGTAACAGTGTTAAACGAAGAGGTCAAGAAGCAAAAACAGGAACATCGTCGTTCCTTTTTCGCTTCTTGACTTTTTTTTACAGAGATGGCATGGTATACATATTATCATAACGTTTTTTATTTAAAATCGTTGCAGAAATGGTGTTAGGAAGAAGGGGTAACTTTGACAGAAGTATTAGCACTGCAAAATGTTTCCAAATTGATTGGAACCAAACGAATCATTGATGATGTTTCCTTTGTGGTGGACCAAGGACAAGTCGTTGGTTTATTAGGGCCTAATGGGGCTGGGAAGACGACGATCATTCGGATGATCGTTGGCTTGATGAAGCACAACACAGGATCGATTGCCATTATGGGAAATTTACTGGATTCTTCTTTTAAAACCGCGATTGCCTCAGTCGGAGCGATCGTTGAGAATCCTGAGTTTTATAATTATATGACCGGTTATGAGAATTTGATGCAATATCAGCGCATGGCGAAGAAAAAAAGTACGACAGCAGAATTAGAAGCACTTATTCGTCAGGTACATTTAGAAGGACATATCCATCAAAAAGTCAAAACCTATTCATTAGGGATGCGTCAGCGTTTAGGTGTTGCCCAGGCATTGGTCCATCAACCAGACTTATTAGTTTTAGATGAACCGATGAATGGCCTGGATCCTAAAGGCATGCGGGAGTTTCGAGAAATGATTCTTTCTTTGAGAGAAAAAGGAGTTTCTGTCTTAGTTTCCAGTCATCAATTAAGCGATATCGAACAAATTGCCGATCATTTGATCGTGGTGCAAAAAGGAAAAGTCACTCATCAAGTAGCAATGGCAGAGTTGAAAGCAGAGAAAAATGTACTGATTATTAAAACTGATGATAATGCGGAAACAGAAGCACTGTTAAAAGCTTCCTTTGAGGTCGAGGTCTTGCAGGTTGCAGATGAATTGCAAGTCACTCTAGCAACAGATCAGCGTTCGGCAATCGCTGCAGCGATCGTGACGGCTGGGATCGGCTTGAAAGAACTACGGACAAAGCAATCTTCTCTAGAAGATACATTCTTGGCTTGGACCGAAGAAGGAGGTTTGTAAGCATGCTGACATTGATTAAAAATGAATGGATCAAATTAACCAAAAAACGTTCTACTTGGATCATGCTGCTTTTATTGGTTCTAATGACTTTTGGGTTGACCTATGTGGTTCGCTTAGGTAGTCCCGAGATTGGTGCCAATGATTTATTCGCTTCTTTGAGCGACATGACTTCCTTTTTAAACTTATTTGTGGTGATTGTGGCAGCTTCTTCAGTGGCGGAAGAGTTCAGTCGTGGAACAATCAAGTTCTTATTGATTCGGCCTTTTTCCAGAAGCCAAATCTTAGCAGCAAAAGCCATCAACACGTTTTTATTTGCGCTTTTAGGGACTGCTGTTTTACTAATCAGTAGTTTAGCAGCCGCCAATTTATTTTTAGCAGCTGAATCACCTTTTGCTGCTACTGGCTACAACGGGCTAGCGGCGATTCTCGTTGCCTTTGTTTTTGCGGGAACCAACTTGCTATTGATTGTCTTTTATATTGCATTGACCATCTTTATCTCAGCCGTCATTCGCTCTCAAAGCCTGGCGGTTGGCTTAGGCTTGGGTATGTTGTTTGGAAGCAGCATCATCAACTCGATCATGCTTTTTGCTCAAGAAAAATACCCATGGCTGAAGTGGAACCCGTTTAATTTTATGAATATCAAAGAGCAGATACCGAGTTTATTAAATAGTCCTGACATGCAGATGACTGCCTTTGATCCGGGATTGGGCTATTGGGAAATGGCGATCGGGATCCTTGTTTATAGTGTTTTAATCTACCTTTTAACAAATTGGTTATTCAATAAAAGAGATGTCGCATTAAGTTGAGGAAACGAGTGAAAGTTTTTGGATAAATCCAACTTTCACTCTTTCTTTTTGTGTTTTTTTCTAGTAAAATGATTCATTGAGAGTACAAGAGAAAGGAGAGTTTTCAAATGGTTAGTGTAGGAATCGTAATCGTGATCGCTGTTGTTGCAGCATTACTAGGCGCTGTCGGCGGCTTCTTTTTGGCGCGTAAATATATGCAAGATTATCTAAAGAAAAATCCTCCCGTTAATGAGGATATGCTTCGCTCGATGATGATGTCAATGGGTCAAAAACCTTCTGAGAAAAAGATTCGTCAGATGATGCAGCAAATGAAAAACCAAAAGTAGGTTTTTTTCTAAGAAGCGGGCTGATTTTATCAGCTCGCTTTTTATTGCGCCAAAATGCAGAAACTAAAAGAATGTCCCCAGGCTGCTTTTTCTATTTACGTTCTGTGAATAGCGGGGTAGCAATCGAATCTGAATCTAATAAATATTCGGAAAAATCGCAAAATTTAGGCAACAGGTCACAAAGAAATGGAGAGTGTTATGTCAATATTTAGGAAGTTAGGTTGGTTTTTTAAACAAGAAAAGAAACATTATTTGTTAGGCGTAGGCTCTTTAGTCCTAGTCGCCTTGGTACAGTTGGCACCCCCAAAAGTTATTGGGATCATCATCGATGAGATTGCGGAAAAAGAGATCTCGATGCAGACGATCTTTTTTTGGGTCATGATCTTGATTGCTTCAGCTATCGCTCAATACGTGTTCCGTTTCGTCTGGCGGACGCATATCTGGGGCAGTGCTGCTCGGCTAGAAAAAACGTTACGCAGACAGCTATTTGCACATTTTACAAGGATGGATCAGTTGTTTTATCAAAAGCATCGGACAGGTGATTTGATGGCCCATGCCACCAATGACTTGAATGCCATCCAAAATGTGGCAGGGGCGGGGATCTTAACCTTTGCCGATTCCTTCATCTCGGGAGGGGCAACCATCATTGCGATGGTTCTCTTTATTGATTGGCGTTTAACGTTGATTGCTTTGTTGCCGCTACCATTCTTAGCAGTCATGGCACGAGTTCTTGGCAGCAAATTGCATGATGCGTTTCGTGACTCACAAGAAGCATTTTCTTCCATCAACGACAAAGCCCAAGAAAGTATTACTGGGATGAAAGTCATCAAAACCTTTGGACAGGAAAAAGAGGACATCGCTGATTTTCAAACCAAAATCGATCATGCCATCATCAAAAACCGCAAAGTCAATTTTCTGGATGCCTTATTTGATCCGTTTATTACGATCATCATTGGAATCTCCTATGTGATGACGATCATCTTTGGCGGCAATTATGTCATGGACGGTACTATCTCGATCGGTCAATTGGTATCTTTCATCAGTTATATCGGTATGTTAGTTTGGCCAATGTTTGCCATCGGACGCCTGTTCAATGTGCTGGAACGAGGCAATGCAAGTTATGATCGGGTTGCCGAATTATTGGCGGCAAAGACCCATATCATTGAAGCCAAAGATGCGGTCGATACCCCAGCCCAAGGAACGGTGAACGTTCAAATCAATGAGTTTCACTATCAAGGAGATGATTTTGCCCTGCAAGACATCCACTTTACTTTGCCTGCCGGGCAAACACTTGGTGTGGTCGGGAAAACTGGTGCAGGAAAAACCTCTTTGATGAAGCTCTTGTTGCGAGAGTATGATTCATTTGATGGGGCGATCACCTTCGGGGGCATCGACAGCAAGCAATACTCTTTGAATGCTCTTTTGGGTTCGATCGGTTATGTTCCGCAAGATCATTTCTTATTTTCCATGACGATTCGAGACAATATCCGCTTCGCGCAACCACGGGCTTCTCAAGCAGAAGTTGAAGCGGCTGCTAGATTAGCAGTGATCCACGAGGATATCAGTCAGTTTCCTGAAGGGTACGAAACGATGGTGGGGGAACGAGGTGTTTCTCTTTCTGGCGGACAAAAACAGCGTTTATCAATTGCCCGTGCCTTGATCACTGATCCAGAATTATTGATTTTAGATGACGCCCTTTCAGCAGTAGATGCAAAAACGGAAGAAGCTATTTTACAACAATTACGGACATTCCGTCAGAATAAAACAACGATCATTGCTGCCCACCGCCTAAGCAGTGTCAAGCACGCAGAAGAAATTCTCGTGATTGACAATGGGAAAATCAGTGAACGTGGGACCCATGAACAATTATTGGCTGCAAATGGCTGGTATAAAAAAATGTGGGACAAGCAGCAACTAGAAGCCAAAATCGAAGGGAGTGAAGCCTAATGCAAGAATCAGAATGGAGCAAATCGATTCCCTTTAAAGAGCAAAAAAACATCATCAAACGAATGTTTCTTTTTGCCAAACCATTTCGGAAAACCTTCTATGCAGCGATCTTTTTTGCTTTTGTGCTATCGATCGTCAATATCTTGTTGCCTTTGATCATTCAAACCTTTATGGATAATTATTTGACCAATCAGACGGCGACCCAGCAAGTCATTTATTTCTTTGCTGCGTTGTATTTCTTTGGGGTGTTGGTAAAAGCCGTGATTTGGTTTTTCCAATGGTTCCTTTATTCAATGGGTTCTTTAAAAACCTATCAATATATTCGAGCAAAATTATTTGAAAAATTGCATAGTCTTGGGATGCGCTATTTCGATCAGACGCCAGCGGGTTCGATCGTTTCACGGGTCAGCAACGACACAGAAACATTGTATGAATTTTGGTATGTCTTCTTGATGGTATTGACAGGAATTTTTGCGGTGGTTTCTTCTTTTGCCGCCATGTTCCGCATCAACGTCAAAATTGCCTTACTAAACTTGATTTTTCTGCCAATCCTAATGGTAGTCATCTGGTATTATCAAAAATTCAGCTCTCGTATCTATCGTCAAATGCGGGAAAAACTGAGTCAGCTGAATACGAAATTGAATGAATCGATTTCTGGTATGCAGATCATTCAGCAATTCCGTCAAGAGGCGCGGCTGAATGAAGAATTCGAAGCGACCAACGATGATTATTTGAAAACCAGATACGCTATGATCCGCACGAATGCGCTGCTACTATCACCAATCATTAGTTTGTTGTATGCCTTAGCGATCGCCTTGTCATTGACGCTCTTTGGGTTTGATGCTTTAGAATCGCCGATTGAAGTTGGGTTAATTTTCGCCTTTACGACCTATATTCAAGGATTCTTTAATCCAATGACACAGATGATGGATTTTCTCAGCGTCTTTACTGATGGGATGGTAGCCGGCAGCCGGATTTTGAAGATTATGGATAACGAAGAATATACGCCGCAGCAAAATTCCGATGCCAGTCAAACCATCACCAAAGGAAAAATTGAATTTCGCGATGTCAGTTTTTCCTATGATGGAAAAAACAACGTATTGAATCATATTTCTTTCATCGCCTATCCAGGTGAGACCGTGGCTCTAGTCGGTCACACAGGAAGTGGCAAGAGCTCGATCATCAATGTGTTGATGCGTTTTTACGAATTTGGGGAAGGGCAAATTTTGATCGATGATCAAGATATCCGCGACTTCACGATGGAAGAGCTTCGGAAAAAAGTTGGACTCGTATTGCAAGATGCTTTCATGTTTTATGGGGACATCGCTGACAATATCCGCTTATTGAATCAGGACATTCGTGAAGAACAGATCGAAGCAGCAGCAAAATTTGTTCAAGCAGATGCCTTTATTCAAAAACTACCTGGTAAATACCACGCCAAAGTGATTGAACGGGGTGCCAGTTATTCAAGCGGGCAACGGCAATTGATTTCCTTTGCCCGAACGATGGTGACCGATCCGAAAGTGCTGGTCTTGGATGAGGCGACTGCCAATATCGATACTGAAACAGAAGGACTGATCCAAGAAGGCTTGGCAAATATGCGTCAAGGGCGAACCACGATCGCGATCGCCCATCGATTGTCTACCATTCGCGATGCTGAGTTGATTTTGGTGCTTGATAAAGGCTCGATCGTCGAACGAGGCACCCATGATGAACTTTTGGCTCAAAAAGGGTTGTATGCCGATATGTACCGTTTGCAGGCAAGTGAAGTTTAAACGGCCAATAGACCTTAAAATACCACGTAGGTATTTTAAGGTCTATTTTGTATAAATTGAACAAATGAAGCAAAAATTTCTATTTGTGATTGACAGCGTTTTCACCCTTTGCTATCATGTAGACATTAAAACAACTAGCACCTAGTCAAACAAATGATTAATCGGTTAGGATCCTTTTCGGTTTAGACTAGTAATTACGCTCGGTCAGGCGAGCGTCAGAGGAGCCTTATGTGAAATGTTGTGCAAACAAGAGGATCGAATCATAGAGGAGAAACAGGAGGGAAGCGGCTCTAAGCAAAAGGCAAGCATCCTGAGCCTATCTTTTACGAAGAGCCCAACCGACGAGAGTGGAATATGGAGGTTGATTTGAATAGTGGCAGCTCCCCATCGAGAAGGGATCGAAGGAGAATCGAGTGGAAGCTTAAAGATAGTGGATAAACACGAGATATTATTCGTTGTTTTATTTTTTTAAAATTTTTGTTAACCGGTTAACTAAAACGGTTAACAAAAAAGAGGAGGGAAGCAAACGTGGGAAATGGTCACAAGTCTAGCCGATTATTTCATGATAAAGGTCGCATTCAGCGAGAATAGGCAACACGATGTATGAACAAAAAAAGTTCAAATGGAAAGATGAGGGAAAATTTATGGTAGAAATTATAATTGGTATTTTAATGATCGTTTCTTTCTTAGGAATGGTTTGGTACTGCGTCAAAGGGTTCAACCTGATGGTGGGTTTCTTCGTTATGGCAACACTTTGGACCGTTTTAGCTTTTATTGGCAATGCGTTGAGTCCGGATTTAACAGCTTTGAATTTTGTCGATACGATCACAAATATTTATCAAACAGGACCCGCCGGTTTTGCTAGTTCGATTCTGGTCAATATTTTCTTCGGTTCCTTCTTTGGTCGGATTTTGATGGATACAGGGATCGCAGCAACGCTGATTCGCAAGGTTGTTGAGCTTGGTGGGGATAAACCACGGATCACCATGACCCTTTTATGTACTGTTACTGCTTTATGTTTCACATCCATGACGGGCATTGGTCCTGTAATCTCTATCGCAGTGATCGTTATGCCAATTTTGCAAGCGTTGGGTATTCCAACAGCGATCGCTTTATTCGCTTTTATGGGTTCCATCATGGCGGGAATTTTTGCCAATGTAACAAATTTTGTGCAATACCAAGGTATTTTAGCGGCATTACAACCTGACGGAAGTCAATCCATGATGGAATATGGGTTTTCCGATTATTTCACATTCGGCATGATTGCACTAGTCGTTTCCTTACTTGTGACATTGGTTTTTGCCAATATTGCTTTAAGTCGTGCGAAATCATCAAAAGTCAAAGCGTGGGCTTCCACACCTGGCGCAACTTCAGGCGATGCTCCTTGGTATTCTTGGGTAGCTGTGATCGCACCAGTCTTACTCGTTGTGTTTGCTGAATTTCCTATTATTCCAGCATTTATTCTCGCAGCTTTGTACGCCTTACTGACTTGCGGAAAATTAAAAGGTGGTTTCGTGAATATTTGCCGCATGTTAGCTAAACAATTTGCAGATGGTGCTGTCGATGTTGCGCCCCTGGTAGGTTTCTTATTAGTACTGGCTATGTTTAATTCAGCTGCAAGTCTAGCGGTTCCTTTCTTTGAACCAATCGTTGGCGGTCTAGTTCCTCATAGTACCGTGGCTCTTGCGATCTTATTTGCCATCTTAGCGCCCCTTGGTTTCTTCCGCGGTCCTTTGAACTTAGTCGGATCAGGAGGCGCAGTAGCGGCAGTGATCTTAGCTGCCACAAATTGGGATCTGGCATTCATTTTTCCACTTTTCGCTGTGGTCACGATCGCTCCTCAGCATTTGGATATTACTCAGTCATGGGTAGCATGGGGGCTAGGACATCATAAAGTTGGTTCTAAAGATTTCATGAAGTTTTCGATACCAGCTGGGTGGCTTTCTAGTGCGATCCTGTGTATCATTGCGCTCATTTTGTTCGGTTTGAATAACTAGTCGATGAAAGAACGTAGCTAATCAATAAATCATGCAACTATGGATGTAGGAGGAAAGTGGAAATGAGTGAATTAAGA
Organism: Enterococcus sp. AZ188; assembly: GCF_050544075.1. Classification (NCBI taxonomy): domain Bacteria; kingdom Bacillati; phylum Bacillota; class Bacilli; order Lactobacillales; family Enterococcaceae; genus Enterococcus; species Enterococcus sp. AZ188. The sequence goes on along the minus strand of NZ_CP172943.1, from coordinate 2,068,598 downwards.
AAAGTTAGAATGGGGATCGATGTAGGCGGTACCCATACAAAAGCTGTCGCTATCGATAATCTGACTCACGAGATCATAGGAAAATCCAGCGTGAAGACCACTCATGATCATGAACGGGGGGTAGCTGCTGGCGTTGTCGAGAGTTTTCAAAATTGTATGAAAGAAAATGATATTGACCCAAAAAGTGTGATTTTTGTTGCTCATTCAACCACCCAAGCCACGAACGCTTTGATTGAAGGGGATGTGGCTGACATTGGTGTTTTCGGTATGGCTCGTGGTGGTTTCGAAGGATTTCTGGCAAAGCGTCAATTAAAAATTGCCGATATCGTTCTAGGGAATCAGCGATCCATTAAGATCATCAATGCCTTCTCAAAACTCAAAGGAATGAATAAAGCGAGTGTTGAAGAAATGATCGATGATCTAGTGAGGCAAGGATCAGAAGTGATCGTCGCTAGTATGGCTTTTGGTGTAGATAATAATGATGCTGAGAATCTAGTGATGGAAGTTTGTACAGAAAAAGGAATTCCATGTACTGTTGCTTCAGATATCACGAAACTTTACGGATTGACCAGAAGGACACGAACTGCCACTATCAATGCAAGTATTTTACCTAAAATGTTATCTGTCGCAAATTCCACGGAAGTCTCTGTGAAGGAGTCTGGTGTAGATGTACCCTTAATGATCATGAGAGGCGATGGTGGGGTTATGGAGATTGCTGAGATGAAAAAGCGGCCAGTTCTGACCATGCTCTCGGGTCCGGCAGCTTCAGTAATGGGTTCACTGATGTATTTACGAGCATCAAATGGCGTGTATTTTGAAGTAGGCGGCACAACCACCAATATCGGTGTCATTAAAAACGGACGGCCAGCGATCGACTATTCTGTCGTTGGCGGACATGAAACATACATTTCCAGTTTGGATGTACGAATCACGGGCTGTGCAGGGGGGTCCATGATTCGCGCAACTGCTAATGGAGTGGTAGATGTAGGACCTCGTTCTGCACATATTGCCGGTCTTGACTACGCAGTTTACTCTGATCCAATCAACTGGACAGGAGGAACGGTGGAATTCTTTAGTCCGAAAGAAGGCGATCCTGCAGATTATGTTGCAATCAAATTTGATAATGGTGATCGGGTAACCATCACCAACTCATGTGCAGCAAACGTGTTGGGCTTGATCAAACCGGAACATTTCTCTTATGGGAATATCGAAGCGGCTCGAAAAGCGATGGGCGTATTAGCGGATTATTGTGGCACGACGATCGAAGATATCGCGACTCAAATCATGGAGCGTTCTTACGCAAAATTAGAGCCAGTCATTTTGGCTTTAGCAGAAAAATACAAACTAGAAAAAAGCCAGATTTCATTAGTAGGAGTTGGCGGCGGCGCTTCGTCATTAATTATCTACTTGTCAGAAAAAATGGGCGTAAAATATTCGATTCCGGAGAATGCTGAAGTGATTTCCTCTATTGGCGTCGCCCTAGCGATGGTACGAGATGTCGTTGAACGGATTATTCCTTCACCTTCGAAAGAAGACTTGCGATCAATCAAAACAGAGGCTATCAATAAAGCCATTGAGAGTGGGGCTACCCCAGAAAGTGTGGAAGTCTTTATCGAAATCGATCCTCAAACGTCTAAAGTCACAGCCATTGCAACTGGTTCCACCGAAGTCAAGACGACGGATCTTTTAGCAGAGGCAACCGTCGAGGAAGCCCAAGAATTAGCAGCGGGCGATTTAGGGCTACCTACTAACGAAATTGATCTTTTAGAGAAAAGCTCGCATTTTTATGTGTTTGGAACCCGTGTTTCTACAGGAGACAATCCGGCAATTCGAATCCTTGATAAAAAAGGCTTTATTAAAGTACAACGAGCTTCAGGGAAGGTCATCAAAACCACCGCGGAGAATTATGTGCAAGCAGTCGAGCAACTATGGGATGATTTGGCGATCTATCAGACAGAAGTGATTTTGCGTCCAGATTTCTATATTTGTGCCGGACCTCGGGTGATGGATTTTTCAGTAAACGATTTGGAGGCATTGATGTTGTTGATCGATATCGAAATGTCGACTTTAGATTCTAATGAAGAAGTGATGATTCTGGCGGCGAACTCCCTATGATCAAGCAGAGGTTTTTCTTAAAACAGCAAAATACGGTTGATCTGGCATTATTAGAAAAGTGGTATGAACAGCTCATGCCCATCAGCGAATTCAGTTGGGGAGTATTTGAGTTTACCCGCGAGATGCTACGTAATAAAGTGAGGGAAGAGGAAAAAAACGAAATCATTGAAGAAGCCATCTTATGTGGTAGAACATGGGCGCAAAAAATGCTCGACCAGTTTGATTTGAAAAAACAGGAAAAGGCAGATCGTGCCTGGTACTTGGCGAATAAGCTTGGTTTATCAATTACGGAAAGATCTGGAAAACCGACGAAGTTTCGCATGGTCTTTGCGCAGTTTGTCATGGAGCGCTCCATTGAATTGATCACTGAACCCATTGCTGCCTACACTGTGCTGACTCAATCTTCGCAAATATTGCCTAAACCAGAAGTTGTCCGAGGGATCTTGATCGCCCATGAAATTTTTCACTATTTAGAAGAGCAACATGGTGCCACGATGTACCATATCACCAAAACGATCCCACTGTGGCGCTTTTTTTCCTACGAGCACCGGTCAACGGTTGGTTGTGCTTCGGAAATTGCTGCGATGGCTTTTGCAAAAGAACTGTGTGAGGCAGACTTTGTGCCTCAAATATTAGATATTTTGCTTTCCTATCCGTTGGAAGTGGACTTTTCAAAAAGTATATATGAAGTCGTGCAGCAAGAAATGCGCCACATTGAAGCAATGGGCTAGTTCTTTGAAAATAGCTCACTTAGCGGCTTCTTTACGATCTGTCACTATTGAGATAGGACAGTCCGTGTCGAACGAAATCGGTCCTTGTTCATTTTTCAAGGGTTCCATGATATAATTGACCAACAGCAAAAAGCAAGGCGTGGATTGAATGGCAAATGAGAAAATCACCATTAAGATGGTGTCAGAAAAAGCAAATGTTTCAAAAACCACCGTTTCTAGATATTTGAATGGCAAATATGAATTTATGTCAGCAGAGACAAAAAAGCGCATCGAAGAAGTGATCGCAGAGCTTGAATACCGTCCAAATGCGCTAGCACAGGGGTTGAAAAACAATAAAACGGGATTGATCGGCATCGTTGTCAGCAATATCATGATCCCGGAAGTAGCAGCTTTAGTTCGAGGCGTCAATGATTATTGTATACGAAAATCTTTTCAGGTGATTCTTGTTGAAACCGATCAAAAAAATATTTCTCAGCAGGATCAAATCCAAGCGTTGATCGACCGTCAAGTGGAAGGGCTTATTCTATCGTCGAATCAGGACGAAGCATTCGTGAAAAGCTTGACTGAGCAAAAGGTCAAAATCGTGCTGGCTGATTGCACGATCGAAGAATTGATGATTGATACAGTCATCGTTGATAATGAAAAAGCGACGGCCGAGATGATTCAACGTATTTATTCAGAAGGCTTTGATCGAGTCGCTTACTTTACACCACCGCTCACAACGCCTAGTCGGAAGAAAAAACTTGCTCTTTTTCTGGAAAGTTCTAAAATCGCAGTCAGAAATCCTGAGCAACTAGCATTTGAGATCGAAGAAACACAAGTGGCATTTGACGCGTGTAAGGAATCACTAAACGAATTGTTGAAAAAAAATCAAGGCTATCGTTTAGCAATATTAGCTGAAAACAGTGAGTTGATGTTTGCATTGATCCATGTGATCTATAGCTTGGGCTTGCGGATTCCAGAAGACGTTGCGATCGGGGGCTATGATGATTTAGGCTGGAACAAACTTTATCATCATGAAATGTCTGTGATTGAAAAACCGTCGTATGAAATTGGTTCGCAAGCTGCTGAACTTTTAGTCAAGCGGATCTCAAAAGGGAAAATGCAGTATAAACCAAAAGTGATCGAAGTACAGCCAAAAATCAAAATGAGTGGTTCGACACAAGTGAGTGACAATAGTTTTGATAAAATCGTTATCCGTATGAACCAAGAAAACCAGCCTTACATCAAAAAAAATTATCGTAAACAAGATGATTAGCTTTTTTTGAAAAAACAAGAAGCAAATGACATAATAGCCGACTCCCCATCATTAGACTGATCAGTCAAGTCTTTGGGGAGCGGTTTTTTATCGTTCGTTAAGGTTTTGTCTTTATCTAAGATAAGAACGAATAAAAATTGATCCCTCGTGTTTTCAACAAACGATCAATAGATTCGTATTAGGTGTCAGTAAAAATAACGAACAACGATTGACAGCGCTTTCTGCCTTTGCTATGATAAAGATAATAGAACTGGTTCTAATGGATAGTGATTGTTGATTTTTAACAAGCTAAACCTGATGAAGCTGCGGTATTTGCGCTGCTTTCATGAGGTTTTTTCTGTGTTGACTGTTGGCTAAACAATAAAGACAAGCAATGAACCATATCCGCAATGATAAAGTAAGTGGGGGTAGGACATGAAAATCAGTAAAGTGTTAAACAATAATGTTGTGATCACTACCGATCAAAGTCAAAACGAGATTATTGTTATGGGGCGGGGGATTGCCTTTAAGAAAAAAGTGGGAGATGACATTTCTTCAGAAACGGTCGATAAAGTATATCGCTTAGAAAATCAGACGATCTTATCTCAATTTCAAGAGCTGCTTGCTGACTTACCACTGGAATATCTTGAATTATCCAATGAGATCATTGAGTATGCTCGGCGAGAATTGTCATCCCCCATCAATGATTCCATCTACATCTCGCTGACAGATCATATGCACTGTGCCATTGAACGATCGAAAAAAGGAATGACGGTCAAAAATGTCTTATTGTGGGATATCAAGCGTTTTTTCCCCGATGAGTACCAAATAGGCTGCAAAACAGTAGAAAAAATCAAAGAACATTACGGGATTCAGCTGCCAGATGATGAAGCTGGCTTTATTGCTCTGCATCTGGTCAATGCGCAAACCGAAAATGGTGACCAAGGCAATATTGCTGAGCTAACCCAAACGATGCAAGACATCATTAACATTGTTAAATATTTTTTCAAAACCACCTTTGATGAAGAGTCCGTTTATTTTTATCGCTTCACTACGCATTTGAAATTTTTTGTCTCAAGAATGCAAAACCATACCCCTCATACGGATGAAACCGATGAAGATCTTTTGGCTATGGTCAAAGTGAAGTACCGAAATGCGTATCAATGCGTACAAAAAATCGCTGAACTATTAGAAAATCAATATCAGTATCAAATGTCCAGTGACGAAAGTTTGTATTTAACGATTCATATTGCCAGACTTGTGCAAAAAAATCGTTGATTGAAATAAAGAAGAAAGGAGAAGGAGTTTTACTCAGTGCAAGATATAGAAGAAAGAATAATTTTTTGGCAATGATTTTTATTAAAACGTATTTTTAGGACCGCTAGTTAAGAAGCAGCATATCAAAGACGAAACATTTTGGATAGTGACATTCAGTTGGCTAAACCTTCAATACAAAAAAATTGGAGGAATCAAAAATGGGTAAATATCGTGAATTAGCAGAAAAAATTGTCGCAAATGTCGGTGGGAAAGAGAACATCAATAGCTTGACGCATTGTATCACACGCCTGCGTTTTAAATTAAAGGATGAAGGCGTCGCAAATGATGAAGTCTTAAAGAACATGGAAGGTGTCGTGACGGTCATGAAGAGTGGCGGTCAATACCAGGTGGTTATCGGAAACCATGTGCCAGATGTCTATGCAGAAGTGATCGATGTTGCAGGAATCAGTGGTGATGCTGAAGAAACAGCCTCAGGTGGCAACTTGTTTGATCGTTTGATTGATATTTTGAGCGGCTGCTTCCAACCCTTCTTAGGTGCTTTGTGTGCGGCTGGGATGATCAAAGGACTAAACGCACTGTTGCTTTTTATTGGTACAACAGGTTTGATCGATTATACAACAACGACTGGTACCTATGTGATGTTCAATGCGATCGGTGATTCGATCTTCATGTTTATGCCGGTGATTTTAGGGTATACGTCAGCAAAAAAATTCCGCTTAAATCCAATGGTGGGAATCGTGATCGGGTCGGCGCTTTGCTATCCGACGATTCAAGGATCAGCCTTGCAAGCGGCATTTGTTGCCGGAGCTGGCGAGGGAGCTGCTGCACCTTATAGCTTATTAGGCTTGCCAGCGTATGAAACCTTCTTAGGGATTCCGTGGGTTGGTGCGACATATACTAGTAGTGTGGTTCCAGTAATCTTTATCATCGCATTCGCTGCACAAGTTCAAAAATTGGCGAAGAAAATCATTCCGTCTGTTGTCCAAACATTTTTAGTGCCTTTCTTGGTTTTATTGATTGCATTGCCAATTGGCTTTTTGGTGATTGGACCTGTGATCAGTATGTTGACGGATCTTTTAAGCTCAGGATTTGAAGCATTGATGGACTTCTCTCCAGCGATTTATGGTTTGTTATTAGGCTTCTTCTGGCAAGTCTTGGTTATTTTCGGCTTGCATTGGTCAGTTGTGCCACTACACATTATGCAAGTGACACAGCTCGGCTACAGTCAAATTTTGGTAGCATCATTTGGTGCCAGCTTTGCCCAAACAGCGGTAGTGATGGCTATGTACTTTAAACTTAAAGATAAAAAACTAAAAGCTCTATGTCCACCAGCCATTATCTCAGGACTTTTTGGTGTAACAGAACCAGCAATTTATGGGATCACGTTACCGAAAAAAATGCCGTTTTTCTTCTCAATGATTGGTGGGGCGGTCGCAGGTGCCTTCTTAATGATCAATGGCACAACGAGCTATACCTCTGGTGGTTTAGGCGTCTTTGGAATCTTTAACTATATCACTCCAGAAGGCGATGCCAGTGGCATGTGGTTCTCGGTCATCGGGATCTTGATCGCTGCAGCGATTGGTTTTGGTTTGACGATGGCTTTCTGGAAAGATGATGCGGTGGAAGAAGAAATCGCAGAAGGACAACCAGCGATGACTGTTCGGAAAGAAGTAATCACTTCCCCTGTTGAAGGAACGATCGCACCACTAAGCAGTGCAAAAGATGAAGCCTTCGCACAAGGGATTCTAGGAAAAGGCATCTTGATCCATCCCTCAAAAGGCGAAGTTGTGGCTCCTTTTGACGGAACAGTAATGACCTTGTTCCCAACCAAACATGCCATTGGGTTGATCTCTGAGAACGGCTTAGAGCTTTTGATCCATATTGGTTTAGATACTGTTCAATTAAACGGTGAATACTTTGAAGCCCATGTGAAGCAAGGAGACACGGTGACTCGCGGACAAAAATTGATCACCTTTGATAAGGATGCATTGATCAAAGCTGGATTTAATATTGAGACCCCAGTGTTAGTCACCAACTCCGCCGATTATTTGGATATCATCGAGTCAGACAAACGTGAGGTAGGCTGTTCCGATGATTTGATCACGGCTTTTGTTTAGCCAAAAACTTTCTAACAAGTTCTACGTAAGGTTAAAAGCGATCGCCCATGTGAAGCGATCGCTTTTTGTCAGTCATTTAATTGGGAAACAGTGAGTCTTTATAATGAAGATTTTTATCGTAGGTTGGCTCAGCGATTATCGTCGATGATGTAGGGCGCTTGTCATAAGCCATGCCAATATCGATCAAATGCTGCAAGTTTTTTTCATAATGCTCCGAAAAGACGACTGCGTACAACAAATCCAGCAAGTAGCAAACGGACGTATTGATCGTAAAGTTGGCGATCTTTGAGTAGAGCCGTTCTCTTGTCGTGATATTCAAAACACAATTACTTAATTTCGCCAAGGAGTTCTCCCCGATACTCGTCATGCCAATGATGGAAACCTGCCGCTCGGCAAGGATCTTCCCGATTTCTTTGACCATTTTGTTTTCACCGGTGTAAGAAATCAAGATCGCAGTCGTATCGGAGGTACAGTTAGATGCCTCGTAAGCACTCTCGCCGAAGGTGTCGCAGACGTGAATGTTTTTTCCTAAACGCCGCATCTTCAAAACAAAGTCTTGAGAAATCAAGGTATTGGCATTACTGGCGAAGATCTTGATATGGTTGGCGTTGAGCAATGATTGTTTCGCTTTTTGTAATTCATCATGATGGATCAAGGAAAGCGTATCTTCAATCGTTGTTTGTTCAAGCTTTGCCAACTTTTTGGCGATGGTCATAATGCCGTCATGGGAGGAAAAAGGGAAGTTCGCATCTACATCGGTAAAATGGCTGCTCATATAAGTTTGCTCTTCCACAAAGGCCGTTTTTAAGTCGAGCCAACCATTGAAGCCTAATTTTTTGGCAATCCGAATAAAAGTAGAAGGATGAACATAGGTTTTTTCAGATAATTCCTTGATGGTTTGATCCGCCATCGCGGTCGGATTGGCTAATAAATAGTCAATCAACGATCGTTCGGCGGGTGCTAGTTTGATTTGGCGCATTTTTTCTTGTAACAACATGGTATATATGCTCCTTTTTACATTTTTTTATGATTATTTGTAAATCGTTTTTACAAAAATTCGTTTTTATTCAGTACCTAGCGAATCGTTTACATCCTAATTATTCCTTATTTGATGCTCTTTGTAAATCTTTTTTACAAAACATCTGCAAGAAGAAGCGAGATTTGCAAACGCTTTTTCTAAATAAGCTATTTACATTGAATCAAATGTTTTTATGAATGATAATAAGAATGTAAATAAAATAGCAAAGGAGCAATACAATGACAAAAGGAATCAAAATTGCAACCATTGGTGGCGGCAGCAGCTATACCCCGGAGTTAATGGAAGGCTTTATCAAACGCTATGAAGAATTGCCGATTCGTGAAATTTGGCTAGTAGATATCGAAGCAGGAAAAGAAAAATTAGCAATCGTTGGTGCGATGGCACAACGAATGTGGGATGCATCACCCTATGATGTAAAAATCCACATGACGCTAGATCGAGAAGAAGCGTTAAAGGATGCCGATTTCGTTACGACCCAATTTCGAGTAGGGTTGCTGAATGCTCGCATTAAAGATGAACGAATTCCTGCTTATTATGGCATGATTGGTCAAGAAACCAATGGCCCTGGCGGAATGTTCAAAGCGTTCCGTACGGTTCCAATCATTCTTGAGATTGTTGAAGACATGAAACGCTTGTGTCCCGATGCCTGGTTGATCAATTTTGCGAATCCAAGCGGCATGGTGACTGAAGCAATCGTGCGTTACGGAAAATGGGACAAAGTGATCGGGTTGTGTAATGTGCCAGTCATGGCAACCATGATTGAGCCAGCCTTGATCGGTAAAGAACCGGACGAATTGATCTACAAATTTGCAGGATTGAATCACTTCCATTGGCACAAAGTTGCTGATTCACACGGCAACGATGTAACGATGGATATTATTGATAAAATGTATGAAGAAGACAATGGCTTACCGAAGAATATCTTTGATATTCCATTTTACAAAGAACAGCTAGAACAAATGAAGATGATCCCTTGCGGTTATCATCGTTACTACTATCGTCAAGAAGAAATGCTGAATCATGCGATCGAAGAATACAAGACTGTTGGGACCCGTGCACAGCAAGTGAAACAAACCGAAGCCGAATTGTTTGAGTTGTACAAAGACCCTGAATTGGATCATAAACCAGAACAGCTGCAAAAACGTGGTGGTGCGTATTACTCAGATGCAGCGTGTGAAACGATTGCTTCCATTTATGCCAATAAAAATACCCAAATCGTTGTTTCAACAAAAAATGAAGGCGCCGTTCCAGATCTTCCTGCCGATTGCGTAGTTGAAGTAACAGCTTACGTTGGCGGACAAGGTGCTAGAAATGTTGCCTTTGGTGAGTTACCGACAGCTGAAAAAGGTTGGTTACAGGTAATGAAAGCAATGGAATTATTAACGATCGAAGCAGCTGTGACGGGGGATTACAATATCGCATTACAAGCCTTCACCATCAACCCATTGGTTCCATCAGGTGATACGGCAAAACGTGTCATGGACGAACTGTTTATTGCCCACAAAGATCACTTGCCTAAATTTAAGGAAACGATCGCACGTCTTGAAAAAGAAGGCGTAGAAGTACAAGATGAAGTAGCCCGCGAACTTGATCGCGAACTAGTTAAATAAAGAGAAAGTAGGAAAGAAACATGGCATTTAGAAAAGACTTTTTATGGGGCGGCGCAACAGCTGCCAATCAATGTGAAGGAGGCTACCAAGAAGGCGGACGCGGCTTGGCAAACGTTGACGTGGTACCGATCGGCAAAGATCGTTTTCCAGTCATTACTGGTCAAATGAAAATGTTCGATTTTGATGACGAACATTTCTACCCAGCAAAAGAAGCGATCGATATGTATCATCGCTACAAAGAAGACATCGCGCTATTTGGCGAAATGGGCTTTAAAACCTACCGTTTGTCGATCGCTTGGAGTCGGATTTTCCCTAAAGGGGATGAAACAGAACCAAATGAAGACGGCTTGAAGTTCTATGAAGATCTTTTCAAAGAATGCCACAAATATGGGATCGAACCATTAGTAACGATCACTCACTTTGATTGCCCAATGCATTTAGTTGAAAAATACGGAGCATGGCGTTCTCGTGAATTAGTCGGATTCTATGAAAACTTGTGTAACGTGATTTTCAACCGCTACAAAGGATTAGTAAAATACTGGTTGACCTTCAACGAAATCAACATGATTCTACATGCGCCATTTATGGGAGCGGGACTTTATTTTGAAGAAGGCGATAACGTTGAGCAAGTGAAATATCAAGCGGCTCATCACGAGTTGTTGGCATCCGCAATCGCAACGAAAATCGCTCACGAAGTTGATCCTGAAAACAAAGTAGGTTGTATGCTGGCTGCTGGCGCGTACTATCCATATACAAGCAAACCAGAAGATGTCTGGGAATCACGCAAAGCAGATCGCGAAAACTATTTCTTTATTGATGTTCAATCACGTGGGGAATATCCACAATATGCGCTGAAAGAAATGGAACGCAATGGGATCGAAATCAAAATGGAAGAAGGCGACCTTGAGCTGTTGAAAGCTCACACCGTAGACTTTATTTCTTTCTCTTACTATTCTTCACGCGTATCAACAACGGACGCTGAATTGTTAGAACAAACGGCTGGCAACATTTTTGCCTCTGTGAAAAACCCATACTTGGAAGCAAGTGAGTGGGGTTGGCAAATTGATCCACTTGGTTTGCGGATTACAATGAATGACATTTATGACCGTTACCAAAAACCATTGTTTATCGTTGAAAATGGTCTAGGCGCTGTGGATACACCAGATGCAGATGGCTATGTGGAAGATGATTACCGCATCCAATATTTGGCAGAGCATATCCAAGCAATGAAAGATGCGGTTGAACAAGATGGTGTCGACATATTGGGTTACACGACTTGGGGTTGTATCGATTTAGTTTCAGCTGGAACAGGTGAAATGAAAAAACGCTATGGTTTCATTTATGTGGACCGTGACAATGAAGGAAACGGCACCTTGAAACGAACAAAGAAAAAATCATTTGATTGGTACAAACAAGTGATTGCTTCAAATGGTGAAGATTTATCGAATAACTAATCAAAAGAAGCTGCAGTTGATCCCGTTGAGAAATCAAAGGGGATCAACTGCAGTTTTTTTAAAGTCTTTTTGAAATCTTTGTAACGAATGGTTTCTTTAAGAAGAAATAGACATTCAGATATTTTGACAAGCGCCAATGTGATTGTTGTATAATGTTTATGTTGCAGCAATCACAAAAAGGTGACCTTAAGGATGACATGTTTTGTCCTCAAAATCGCCTTTCTCTGTTTTTTAAAGAACTTTTTCAATTTCTGGAATCATTTTTTGAGGATTTGTCTGGGGAGCGAAACGCTCAACGACTTTACCTTGGCGATCCACCAAGAATTTCGTGAAATTCCATTTAATGGCTTTTCCTAGCGTGCCAGGTGCTTCTTCTTCCAAATAGCGAAACAAGGGATCCGCGTCTTTTCCATTGATCACTGTTAACTTGTGCATCGGAAAGTCGACACCATAGGTGGTTCGGCAAGAGGCTGCGGCTTCTTCGGCTGACCCGACTTCTTGTTTGAACTGATCAGAAGGAAACCCTAAAACGACCAATCCTTGGTCTTTATAAGTTTCATAAAGACCTTGTAATTCTTTGAACTGCGGGCTCAAACCACACTTCGTAGCTGTATTGACGATCACTAGCGGTTGACCTTCGTATTTTGCTAGCGAATAAGTTTCGCCATTTTCCAATGTTGCTTGGTAGTCATAGATTGACATAGCAAACGCTCCTTTTAATGTAAATCGTAGTCGATAGCTTCTGAGACAAGTATAGAGCAAAGACTTCAAAAAAACCAAGCAAACTTCTTGGCGCATTTTATTTTTTATGGAAAACAAAAAAGTCCAGCAGTCACCGAGACCGCTGGACTTTAATTATGCTTCTGGCAATACTTCGGGTTCTGTTTCTTGTGGATGAACGACAGATTTAGTTTTCCATACACCGGAGTGCCAACGATAAATCATTAAGACGCTGCGCAATGCTTCGTCAATGGCATAAGCGATCCAAACGCCGATCAAGCCGAATTTAAAGACGATCGCCAGTGAATAGGAAAACGGTAAGCTGATGACCCATAGAACAACTAGACTACAGATCAATGGGAACTTCACATCGCCACTTGCATTTAAGGAACCCACAAGGATCATATTGACTGCACGCGCCGTTTCTAAAACGATCTCTACCAAAAAGACACCTTTGGCAATCTCGATCACTTCCGCGTTGGTGGTAAAGATTCCCATGATTGGCTCAATAAACAAGTAAGTCAATAAACAGATCGTTACCGAGGCAATGATCCCGATCACCATCGTGCGCATGCCTCGCTGATGCGCGCGATCGTATTCTCCAGCACCGACATTGCGGCCAATCATGATTTGATTCCCTTGACTCAATGCGGAGGCAATCAAATAAACAAATTGGGTGATAGCTGTTACGTAAGATTTTGCAATCAAGACGCTGGCACCAAGTTGAGCCACGATCATCGTCACTACGACTTGCGCTCCCTGATAGGAAAGAGACTCGCCAGAAGAAGGCAATCCGTAAGTCAAAATGTTTTTCATCACACCCCAAGAGACATTCGAGAAACGGGCGGATAAAACAGAAAAATTCACATGCTTCTTCAGCAACATTGCGGCAATTATTAAACCAATCGAATTACCAAAGACGCTAGAAAATGCCAATCCGGTCACACCAAAATTCGGTAAACCAAAGGGGCTATATAAGACAAAGTAATTCCCAATGACGGCTAGGATACTAGCAAACATCGGCACCAATAACGCAGGTTTTGTGAAACTGTGGCTACGCATGACAGCAATTATGACCGCCGTGATCGATGAAAGGAACAGACTTCCCCCATACACTTGTAAGTATCCATGACCTAAAGCAACTAATTCAGCATCCAATCCCATGAAACGAAGGAGATAGGTTGAGCCGAAAAGGAACATTAAGCTGATCAAAATCCCGATGAACAATGAGCCAAAAAGAGCGGTATTGATGACTTTCGGTATCTGGTCGCGTTTTTTCGCACCAATCAATTGTGCGATAATGATCTGAGTACCCACGGTGATGAAACCGTAAATAAAGACCGTTAAATTCAATAGTTGATTGGCAGCACTGACGGCCGCTACTGCTGGCTCGGAGTAATGAGAAATCATCCAAACGTTGACATTCCCAATAACGACCCGCAAAAATAGCTCAACAAAAATCGGCCAGCTGAGGAAAAGCAGTTCACGGTCTGATTTTCCTAAAAGTTTTTTCTTATTCAATTGTAAGGACTCCTTATTTTCTATATAATAGACGTATCGTGAAAATTTTACAAAAATTGAAAAGAAAGTCAATGTAATTTTCAAAAGTAAAAGCAGGAATATCTTATTATTTTTTGTAAGCAGATGAGTTGATAGAATTTGCTTTTGAAAGTAAAGTATGGGTAGTCCAAATTGGAGGGAAATATATGTATGATGTAATTATCATCGGCGCAGGCCCTGCGGGGATGACAGCAGCGCTTTATGCGTCAAGATCGAATTTATCAGTACTAATGATTGAACGAGGCGCACCTGGCGGTCAAATGAACAATACGGCTGAAGTTGAAAACTACCCAGGATACGAATCAATCTTAGGCCCTGAATTAGCATTTAAAATGTATGAAGGTGCCATTAAATTTGGTGTTGAAAATGCCTATGGGATCGTTCAGAGCATCACGGATCAAGGTGAATTCAAAGAAGTTGCCACCGAAGACAAAACCTATCAAGGGAAAACAATCATCATTGCCACAGGATGCGTACATAGAAAGTTAGGCGTCAAAGGCGAAGAAGAATTCGCGGGACGCGGTGTTTCATACTGTGCGGTTTGTGACGGTGCCTTTTTCCGTAACAAACGCTTGATTGTTGTTGGCGGAGGCGACTCGGCAGTCGAAGAAGCTATCTACTTAACACAATTTGCTTCCGAAGTAACGATCGTTCACCGTCGTGACGAATTACGAGCACAAAAAATCATTCAAGATCGCGCATTTGCCAACGAGAAAATCTCTTTTATTTGGGATTCTGTTGTTGAAGAAATCAAAGGCAATGAGATGGTCGTGACTGGCGTGCAAATCAGAAACGTAAAAACGGATGAAGTGACAGAAGAAGCTGCTGGCGGTGTCTTTATCTATGTTGGTTTAGATCCGTTGACAGAACCATTCAAAGCCAGCGGTATCACGAATGATGCTGGCTGGATTTTAACCAATGAGCAGATGGAAACTTCAATTCCTGGTGTTTACGCGGTTGGCGATGTTCGTGAAAAAGGCTTGCGTCAAATCACGACGGCAGTCGGCGATGGCAGTATTGCTGGTCAACAAGTGTTTGATTTTATTGAAACACAAAAGGATGCTCAATTAACGAAATAGTTTAATGGAATCAGCTGTTATTTTTAAAGTGTCAATCACTTTTGATAGCAGCTGTTTTTATTTTTCGTTTGGTTATTCTTTGAGAAATCTGTAAGTAGTGTTATACTAATTTTAGAGCATTTTAACGGAAAAAGGAGAGGTTATTTTATGGCATGGGAACAAACATTTAATCAATGGAAAAACAGTGAACACTTAGATCCACAATTAAAAGAACAATTGACCGCATTAGAAGCAGATCCTGCGATGTTAGAAGACGCTTTTTATATGCCTTTGGAATTTGGAACTGCCGGTATGCGAGGAATTTTAGGACCTGGTATCAATCGGATGAATATTTATACGATTCGTCAAGCAACCGAAGGATTGGCTCGCTTTATGGATACACAAGATCCTGAAACAAGACGTCGTGGCGTAGCGATCGCCTATGATTCCCGTCATTTTTCACCTGAGTTCGCGATGGAAGCGGCAAAAACATTGGCAAAACACGATATTCCAGCCTTCGTCTTTGAAAGCTTACGTCCGACGCCAGAATTATCTTTTGCTGTGCGTTACTTAAAAACCTTTACTGGAATCATGATCACAGCTTCTCACAATCCAGCCGAATACAATGGCTACAAAGTATATGGGGAAGATGGTGGACAAATGCCACCAGCAGATGCGGATGCATTGACAAAATTCGTTCGGGAAATTGAAAATCCGTTAGAGATCCCTGTTTTAAGTGAAGAAGAAGCCAAAAACAGCGGCTTGATCTCTATTATTGGCGAAGAAATCGATACTGCCTATCTGAAAGAGATCAAAGAAGTCACGATCGATCAAGAATTGATCGATACGGTGGGCAAAGATTTGAAACTTGTCTATACACCACTTCACGGAACAGGGCGGATGCTTGGGGAGAAAGCGTTGAAACAAGCTGGTTTCCAACAATTCATTACTGAACCTTCTCAAGCGGTTGCTGATCCAAATTTCAGTACAGTAAAATCACCGAATCCAGAAGAGCACTCTGCCTTTGAATATGCGATTGCTTTAGGAGAAAAAGAAGGTGCTGACCTGTTGATCGCAACAGATCCAGATGCCGATCGCTTAGGAGCTGCAGTAAGAATG
Organism: Enterococcus sp. AZ188; assembly: GCF_050544075.1. Lineage (NCBI taxonomy): Bacteria > Bacillati > Bacillota > Bacilli > Lactobacillales > Enterococcaceae > Enterococcus > Enterococcus sp. AZ188. The sequence continues at coordinate 2,052,560 of NZ_CP172943.1, read as the reverse complement.
CCAGATGGCAACTACCAAGTGTTGACAGGTAATCAGTTAGGCGCATTGATGATCCGTTACATTTTAGAAGCCCATAAAACAGCTGGGACATTGCCAGAAAATGCAGCAGTCTTAAAATCGATCGTTTCTAGTGAATTGCCAACAGCGATCGCTAAATCCTACGATGTGGATATGATCAATGTATTGACCGGCTTTAAATTTATTGCCGAAAAAATCCAACAATTTGAAAAAGACCATTCTCAAACCTTTATGTTTGGCTTTGAAGAAAGCTATGGCTACTTAGTAAAACCATTCGTACGGGACAAGGACGCGATCCAAGCGCTCGTTTTATTAGCAGAAGTGGCTGCTTTTTACAAACAATCAAACAAAACATTGTATGACGGTCTGCAAGATATTTTTGAAGAGTACGGTTATTATGCAGAAAAAACGATTTCTGTAACGATGAGCGGCATGGAAGGGGCAACTAAGATTGCTGCCTTGATGAAGACTTTCCGTGAAAAAGCACCTTCTGTCTTCGCAGGAACCCCTGTCGTACAAACAGAAGACTTTAAACTTTTGACTCGTGTGGGCTTAGATGGTCACCAACAAAAAATGACCACACCGCCTTCTGATGTTTTGAAATACACCTTGGAAGATGAAAGCTGGATTGCGGTTCGTCCTTCTGGGACCGAACCGAAAATCAAGTTTTATATTGGTGTAAAAGGCGAAACGGCAGAAGCAGCAGAACAAAAAATTGCTGATCTGCAAGCAGCGATTGAAGAAATCACAGGTGAATAAAGTCATCTGCTGCCTTCATAATCAAAAAATTGCAATTTGACTGAATGATCCGAGTGGTAGAAAAAGAAGCATTTGTTTCCCTCAACGAACAGTTGTTGAGGGACCTAAGCTTCTAAAGGGAATTTTCTGACACTTGGATCTATTCTTGTCTTTTATTTAATTACTTCTCCTTGTTTGGCGGCCGCTGATTGACAAGCCGTCTATCAAGGGCTAAAATGCAAAAGGAAATAAGAGAGGATGTGGCGCGATGACTCCGCCTAAATTAGAGGAAATTCAGCAAGTAACGCAGATTTTTAAGATGCTTAGTGATCCGACCAGATTAAAAATTTTGTTGTCCCTTCAAGAGGGTGAACGCAATGTCACTTCAATCGCGGAACAAGTACATATGGAACAATCAGCAGTCTCTCATCAGTTGAAACTATTGAAAGATAATCGGATCGTAAAGTCGGAAAGACAAGGAAAAACCATCCTTTATAGTCTTGATGACAAACATGTTGTGGATATTTTGCAAAAAACATTCGAACATATCCATCACCGTTAAAACTAGGGCGAGAATTTCTCAAAAGTCCTAGTTTTTTCTTATTGTTTTTGGTATGCTAGTGGAAATATTAAAATTAGATGAACGGTTTTTAATAACGTTTTCAGTTAGGGGGCATTATGGGTAAGCAATTGAACATTGGATTATTAGGAATGGGTGTTGTCGGCAGCGGGGTATGCCAAGTGCTGGCAGAGCAAAAAGAAGCCATTCTAGCACGCACAGGAGTCAGTGTACAAATCACGAAAGCATTAGCTTCGCCTTATGAGGATAAGTCTGCGTTAGCAGCTAAGTATGGGTTTGCTTTGACGAATGAGGCAAATGAGTTGTTTGAAGATGAGACCATCGACGTAATTGTGGAATTGATCGGGAAGATCGATCCGGCAAAAGCGTTTATTTCAGCTGCTTTAGAAAATAAAAAGCATGTTGTGACGGCAAATAAAGATTTGATTGCCACCCATGGACCTGAACTGCTGGCAATTGCTGAAAAAGCCGGTGTTTCTCTTTATTATGAAGCCAGTGTGGGGGGAGGAATTCCGATTTTGCGCACATTGAGCACCCACTATCTACCTGATACCATCACAGGAATTTTTGGCATCGTCAATGGGACGACCAATTATATGCTGACGAAAATGACGGAAGATGGCATGACCTATGAAGATGCGTTGTCACAAGCTCAAGTAAAAGGTTTTGCCGAATCAGATCCTACCAATGATGTTGACGGTATCGATGCGGCTTATAAAATGGTGATTCTGACCAAATTTGCTTTTGGGAAAACAATCGACGTTGCAGATGTTGCAACAAAAGGTATTCGCGGATTAGCTGTAGAAGATATTAAGCAGGCACAAGCTTTTGGCTATGAAGTGAAATTGATTGGCGCAGCTCAAAAGACTGATGACGGTTCCCTTACTGTATCGGTTGGGCCGGTGTTAGTGCCAAAAAACCACGCCTTGGCGACGATCCAAAATGAGTTCAATGGTATTTTTATCAAAAGCGACGGAATTGATCAGTCGATGGTTTATGGACCAGGGGCTGGATCGCGTCCGACAGCCACTAGTGTGGTTGCCGATTTGACGGTATTGGCTAAAAACAAAACATTCGGGATCGTTGAACCTTTTTTAACCTTTGAAAAAGAAACAGCATTGGCTTCGGTACAAGAAGTTCCTGTGCAACACTATGTTTCCTTTTCAAGTAAAGACCTTAATGCAGCTTCTTTCCCAGAATGGTTTGAATCAAAGCACACAGCATTTGATGAAGCAAGCCAACGAATAGCTGGAATCACGAAGCCAATCAGTGAAAAGGAACTAACAGTAGCACTCAAGGCATACGCGAATACGCAAAACGTGCAAATAATGAAAGTGATGGAGGAATAAACATGTATCAAGGATTATTGCATCAATACAAAGAATATCTCCCAGTTAATGAAAATACCCCAGCATTGTCGCTGGCTGAAGGAAATACACCTCTGATTCCATTACCAAGTCTTTCAAATGAATTAGGGATCCAATTGTATGGAAAATACGAAGGCCTGAATCCGACAGGCTCATTTAAAGACCGCGGCATGGTGATGGCGGTGGCAAAAGCAGTGGAAGAAGGCGCGAAAGCGATCGTTTGTGCCTCGACAGGAAATACTAGTGCAGCCGCAGCCGCTTATGCGACCAGAGCGGGAATCAAAGCTTATGTCGTCATTCCAGAAGGCAAGATCGCTATGGGGAAACTGGCGCAAGCGATCGTTTATGGAGCGGACATCATTTCGATTCCAGGAAACTTTGATGAAGCGTTAAAAGCAGTCCGGGATATTGCGAAAACAGAAGCTGTGGCATTAGTGAACTCTGTCAATCCTTATCGTTTAGAAGGACAAAAAACAGCTGCCTTTGAAGTATGCGAACAGCTAGGACAGGCGCCTGATGTTCTTGCAATTCCAGTTGGTAATGCTGGGAATATCTCGGCTTATTGGAAAGGATTCAAAGAATGGCATGAGAAAAAAGGCACCACGTTGCCAAGAATGCATGGGTTTGAGGCAGAAGGTGCGGCTGCCATCGTTCGTGGGGAAGTCATTGAACAGCCGGAAACCATCGCTACAGCGATTCGTATCGGCAATCCAGCCAGCTGGCAGTTGGCAGAAGCCGCTCGTGATGAATCAAAAGGATACATCGATGCAGTAACCGATGAGGAAATTTTGAATGCGTATCGTAAAATTGCTGCGCAAGATGGTGTGTTTATTGAACCAGGCTCTGCTGCCTCGCTGGCTGGTGTCATCCAGCACGTGAAAGCAGGGAAAATCAAACCAGGTGAAACTGTCGTTGCCGTCTTTACTGGAAACGGGCTGAAAGATCCTGATACAGCGATTAAAGCAACGGAAGTTACGATCAATAAAATGAGTGATTTAGAAGAAATGCGTCAGCATCTTCGTGAAGGAGTTGCCAAGTTATGAAGATCCGCGTTCCTGCAACCAGTGCGAATTTAGGGCCTGGTTTTGATTCCTGCGGGATTGCCCTGTCAAAGTATTTGTTCATCGAAGTTTTAAAAGAAAACGATACATGGGAGATCATCCATGAGCTAGGCTCAGAGATCCCAAACGATGAAACTAACTTACTTTTGCGTGTGGCACTAAAATTAGCACCAGACATGAAACCCCTGAAGATCCGTATGAGTTCGGATATTCCTTTGGCACGAGGCTTAGGCAGTAGTTCCTCGGTGATCGTCGCTGGTATTGAACTAGCCAACCGAATGGCACACATGAATCTGAGTGCAGCACAAAAGCTTGAGATCGCAACTGCCATTGAAGGGCATCCTGACAATGTTGGACCAGCGATCTATGGAGATTTTGCAGTTGCTGCTTATGACCATCAGCACAAGCATACGTATTTAGTAAAGCATCATTTTCCAGAGTGCGAGATCATTGCCTATATTCCTCATGAAGAACTTTTGACTGAAGCAAGTCGTCAAGTCTTGCCGCAAACACTTTCTCACGAGCAAGCAGTTGAGGCCAGTGCGATCGCCAACGTGATGATCGCAGCGGTCATCAATGGCAATCTGCCTCTTGCAGGGAAATTGATGCAGCAGGATCGCTTTCATGAAGCCTATCGGGAAAAGCTTGTGCCACACTTGTCGACCATTCGCCAGATTTGCGAAGAAGAAGGCGGCTATGGCTGTTTCTTAAGCGGCGCTGGACCAACGGTCTTAGCGATCGTCCCAGAGGAACGGGCAGAACGAATCTCAAAACTTTTACATGCCTTGGAGAGCAATGCGTATATCGAACAATTACAAATCGATCGTGAAGGGCTGCAAGTTTTTTAAAAAACTTTGAAATGATAGATATTCTAAAAAAGATGAGCAGACGGCAGTCTGTTCATCTTTTTTTATTGCGTTATCGTTATCAGTCTTTTGTCTCTGAAGTGTAATAGCTATGGTCTTCTAAGTTTAATGCATTTAAAATCATTGAGGCGGTTTCTTCGATGGAAAGGGAAGCGACATTGATCACGACACAACCTAATTTCTCATAAAGATCATTAGCAAACGTCAGCTCCGCTTTGATTTTTTCAATATCGGAATATGCAGAGTCAGGGTTCAGGCCGTAAGAACGCATCCGTTCTTTGCGGATACTGTTTAACACATTCGGATCGTTTGTTAACCCGACGATTTTTTTCGGATCGATTTCCCAGAGCTGTTTCGGGATGTGGGCTTGTGGAACCAAAGGCAAATTAGCGACTTTTAAGTTTTTGTTCGCTAAAAATAGACTCAACGGTGTTTTTGAGGTTCGAGAAACCCCTAGTAACACGACATCTGCTTCCAAGAAGCCACGAGGGTCTTTTCCGTCATCGTACATGACCGCAAATTCCATGGCTTTGATGCGTTTGAAATAATTTTCGTTCAGGTGGTGCAAAGCCCCTGGCTCTCGTGAAGGTGCTACTCCAGTGCGGCGTGCCACTTCACTGACAGGCGGTGTTAATACGTCGAAATGATAGAGATCCGCTTCTTCACAAAAATGATTCGTCAAATCCACGAGTTCTTCTTTGATCAAAGTGTGAAGAATAATGGCATTGTGTTTCTTAGCATCTGATAATGCTTTGATCAAGTGCTCTTTCGTGTGGATAAATGTGCGTCTAAAAAGGTTAAATTCGACGCTGGGGTACTGTGCCATTGTCGCTTGGGCAAGCTTCGATGCTGTTTCACCGGCAGAGTCCGACAAAACGAACATCGTCACTGCAGCACTGGTTTGCAATTTTTCTTGCAAGTCTAGTTGTTCTGGTTCATTTGGCTTCATAAGAAAAATCCTCTCTTGCTTTTTTATTGATTTCATTATACCATACTTAAGATTGATAGAATCGGAATGATTTTGATTTATCAGGAGGGTCTACGATGAAAAATCAAACGCTCATAGAGCATGCCATGACAACGTTGAAAGAAAATGGCTTTAAAAATACGAAAAAAAGAGAAGCGATCATTACCTATTTAGTGAAACGCAATCGCTATTTACCGGCAAAAGAAATTCACGAATACATGTCGGAAAAGTACCCTGGCTTGAGTTATGATACGATCTACCGGAATTTGCACGATTTTTCTGAGATCGGTATTTTAGAAGAAACAGAACTGAACGGTGAGATGAAGTTTCGCTATAACTGTTGTGCAGAATTAGAAGACCATCATCACCATCACTTTATTTGCACGGTTTGTGGCAAAACAAAAGAACTGCATATTTGCCCAATGGACTTCTTTCAAGAACAGCTTCCCGGTTGTTTGATCGAGGGTCATCGCTTCGAGATTTTGGGTCGTTGTGAAGAATGTCAATGAAAACCCAAACAAACTTGACAGTATCGAAGACTTTTTTAACAGAATGCCTTGACACTTTTTCAGGGGTTAGCTATAATTTTTAAAGGACAGTCGTGTTTTTTGGGATTTTATTTCAATAACAACTACGGTTACTTTTTAAGCTCGGAGGGAGGGAATTTACATGTCAAAAACAGTCGTTCGCAAAAACGAATCACTTGACGATGCTCTTCGTCGCTTCAAACGTTCCGTGTCAAAAGCGGGTACTTTACAGGAATCTCGTAAACGTGAATTTTACGAAAAACCTAGCGTAAAGCGTAAGAAAAAATCTGAAGCAGCTAGAAAACGCAAAAAATTCTAATTTTCTACTGTTTTGAGAATTGGAGCTGGTAGTGTGACACTACTAAGTACACTGAATGATGACATGAAGACAGCGATGAAAGCCAAAGACAAGGAAACCTTGCAGGTGATCCGCATGTTGAAAGCATCAATTCAAAATGAGCAGATCAAAAAAGGTTCTGACTTGAATGAAGAAGAAGAGTTGACCGTTTTATCTCGTGAGATGAAGCAACGTCGGGACTCTTTACATGAGTTTGAGAAAGCTGACCGAAATGATCTAGCTGAGAAAGTCAAAGTTGAAATTGCAGTTGTTGAAAAATATTTGCCAGCACAACTTGATGAAGCGGAAATCCGCCAAATCGTTGCTGGAGCGATTGAAAAGACTGGTGCTTCTTCTTCCAAAGAATTTGGAAAAGTGATGGGTGCTGTAATGCCGCAAGTCAAAGGCAAAGCAGACGGCAATCAAGTCAATGCGATCGTTAAAGAATTATTGGATCAAATGTAAGCTCACGCCGCGAGTATGGATGACATGCTCGCGGCTTTTTTTCTGATTTCAAAAACTTAAAAAAAGCATAAGGACAAAAAGGAAACTACCCTTGGACTTTATAAGTAATTTTTCTTTTTTCCATCTTATGTTATTATTAATAAGAACGCCAAAAAAGGAGCTGTAACATATTTGACAGACAAAACTATGACGATCGAGATAACACTTAGTGAGAACGATGACGTTCGTTTACTCTTAGGTGCTCACGATAAGAACATTAAAATCATTGAAGACTCGACGGGGACAGTCATTCACACTCGTGGGGAGCTGATCCAAATCGTCGGCGAAGCGGAAGCTACAGAAAAAGCACAATCCGTGATCCGAGCGTTGCAAGAGTTGATCAAACGAGGCATCAATATCAGTACTCCTGATGTGATCACAGCTTTGAACATGGTAAACAAAGGCAGTCTTGATTATTTCAAAGATATGTATGAAGAAGAAATCATCAAGGACCGTAATGGGAAACCGATTCGGGCAAAAAATGCCGGTCAAAAGAAATATATCGAAGCTGTCCGTAAACATGATGTGGTCTTTGGGGTCGGACCAGCCGGAACCGGAAAAACCTTTCTGGCCGTCGTAATGGCGATCGCTGCTTTAAAGAAAGGTCAAGTGCAAAAGATTATTTTGACACGGCCCGCGGTTGAAGCAGGAGAGAACCTTGGCTTTCTGCCAGGCGATTTGAAAGAAAAAGTCGATCCTTACTTGCGACCGGTTTATGATGCGTTGTATCAAATTTTCGGGATGGATCATACGAACCGTCTGATGGAACGAGGCGTCATTGAGATCGCACCATTGGCATATATGCGTGGACGTACGCTAGAAGATGCCTTTGTCATTTTAGATGAAGCGCAAAATACGACGATCGCTCAAATGAAAATGTTTCTGACGCGTTTAGGATTCAACTCCAAAATGATCGTCAATGGCGATACGAGTCAGATCGACTTGCCAAAAGGGACTTTAAGCGGTTTGATCCATGCGGAGCGAACGTTGCAGGAGATCCCTAAAATTGCTTTTGCTAATTTTGAAGCAGGAGATGTGGTGCGGCACCCAGTTGTGGCCGATATCATTCGAGCTTATGAAGAAGCAGATCTTAAAGACAAGCGCTGATCGTCTTTCAGGAGGAGAACTATGATCATTCAACCACTACGGAAACTTAGAGAAAGACTCGGGAAGTTTTATTTACCAGTTTTGATGTTTCTCTTCTTTCTTTTTTCGATTGGTATCATGTACACCAGTGTCAAACAGAATAATGTCGATTATAGCGAAGGCCAGGTGGCGGAAGAAAACATTCGTGCCAATAAAACGATCGAAAACACTACTGCAACGGAACAAAAACGCAAATTGGCAGCAGAAGCGGTTCCGCCAGAGTACACCTATCAGGATACTCTAGCGCAGACACAGCACGATCGCATCGACCACCTTTTTGACTTAGTTGATTCAGTCAAAAAATCAACGGATGAGACACATGCAAAAGAAGTTGCTGAGGCGGATGAGGATGAAAATATCCCTAAACCGAGTACGGATGAATACATCGCAGCCTTAAAAAAAGAGTTTGAAAAAATGAGTGATGATGAACTTGATTTCTATCAGTCATTGACGAATAATTTTTTGTCGACATTGTTTTCATTAAGTACCGATGAATTGAATACGGTACGAACCTATGCGTTGCAGCTAGTAGACGAGCAAATGGCCAAACAGATCCGTCAAACAGAACTCAGTACTTTCCGCTCAGAGGCGGAAGACAAGATCCAATTTCTAGATGTTACTTCGGATATGGCGTCCGTTTTACGCTTCATTGTCAATCAAGGAATCGTCGTCAATGATATTCCCAATGAAAAGCGGACGGAAGAAGCGAGACAAACCGCCATGGATGCTGTTCCACCGGTAATGATCTATCAAGGGGAGATCATTGTTCGTGAAGGATCACAGATCGATGCCAACGCATTGGAAAAGCTGCAGCTTTTAGGAATGACCAATCAGACCTTCTCAGTTTTTCCATTAATCGCCTTAGTTTTAGCGACCTGCTTACAAATGCTCATGCTGTTTTATTATACAAGACAGACAAAAGATGTTGAAAAGCGAATGAACGCCGTCACTTTTTATATTTTGGCGATGGCATTCAGTATCTTGATCATGAAATTTTTCCAACTGTTCCAATCAGAATTAGTGACCTTTATCCCGCTCTTTTTCCCAGCAGCCTTTACACCGCTGATTCTAAGCATTTTCTCCAGCAGACGTTTAGGGATATTAGCCGCGATTTTCCAAGTGGTCAGTGCACTCTTCATTTACTTTGATTCCAGTGGGACCAACTTGTTGACGACTGTTTTAGTGACCTATCTCTTCTCTGGGTTGATGGGGACGATGATCAAACGAGCACGTATCGCCAGTCAAGGGAAAATCGCAGTCATGTGGGTGATCGTTTTCCCATTACTCTTAAGCATCATGTTGGTCATTTTCCAAGGAATGGATTTGGCCCGCGGCAATACGTGGACAACACTCGTCTGTGGATTGGCCGGCTCGCTTCTTAGCTATTTGCTGACGATGGGGCTGCATCCATATATCGAATTATTGGTAACGGATGAAAGTATGATCGTGTTGAATGAATTGAGTAACCCGAACCACCCGTTATTGAAGCAGTTGCTGGAAGAAGCACCAGGGACCTATCATCACAGTATGATGGTTGCTAATCTTAGCGCCAATGCCGTCGCCGAGATCGGTGGGCAAAGCTTACTGACCCGCGTGGCTTGTTATTACCATGATATTGGCAAAGTCAAACATGCCAATTTCTTCGTAGAAAATTTACCTGCTGGTGCCGAAAACCCGCATAATTTTTTGCTGCCGGAAGACAGCAAACAAATCATCTTCGGTCACGTGATCGACGGAGCGGAAATTCTCGAAGAAGCCAAAATGCCGCGGATGGTGATCGATATTTGCCGTCAACACCATGGCACAACTCTGATGCGTTATTTCTATGTAAAAGCTCAAGAGCGTAATCCCGAGGTGACAGAAGAAGATTTCCGTTATCCTGGGCCAAAACCGCAGACACGAGAAGCGGGTGTCGTGAGTATCGCTGACAGTTGTGAAGCAGCTGTTCGAGCGATGGAAAATCCGACCAATCAAAAAATTCAAGAATTTGTTGCGAATCTCATCAATGATCGGATCTTAGACGGTCAATTAGATGAAACGGGACTAACGTTGAAAGAAATCCGGATGATTGAAAAATCACTGGTCAACGGACTATGCAGTACCTTCCATTCACGGATCAAATACCCAAAAATGAAATCGGAAGCAGAGAAAATGAAAGAAGAACAAGAAAGAAGAGAGCGCTAATGGAGATTACCTTTTTAGATGAGACAAATTCAGTGGGGGAAACGAAGATCAAAGAGATCGAAGGACTTCTGCAATTTGCTGCAGGACATTTAGACCTTCCAGAGGATACGGAAATGTCCGTCACGTTTATGGACAATGCAGCCATCCAAGAAATCAATCGGGAGTATCGCGGCAAAGATATGCCGACAGATGTCATCAGTTTTGCCTTCGAAGAAGAAACGGCGGAGGAGATGCCGATTATTTTTGACGAAGCCCTTGAAGAGATGCCTCGTGATCTAGGAGACATTATGATCTCCATAGAACGGGCAAAGGAACAAGCTGCTGAATATGGGCATACCTATGATCGGGAACTTGGTTTCTTGGCGCTGCATGGTTTCTTGCATATCAATGGCTATGATCATATGACACCAGAAGATGAAAAGGAAATGTTTGGATTGCAAAAGGAAATACTGGATGCCTATGGACTCAAAAGATAAGAATATTGGGAAAAATAAACAGTTTATCTCGTCAATCGAATTTGCTTTCACCGGTATAAAAACCGTCTTTAAAGAGGAACGTAATATGCGTAAACATGTTGGGTTAGGCATCGTTGCGATCATTGCAGGTTTTATTTTCCGTTTGAATCAAATGGAATGGCTTTGGCTGCTGTTAGCCGTTTTCTTGGTCTGGATCGTGGAGATCATCAATACAGTCTTTGAGAATGTCGTTGACATGTTTACGGACTTTCATTTCCATCCAATCGGGAAAAAAATCAAAGATATGGCAGCTGGTGCTGTGCTGATGACCGCAGTTTTTGCATTAGTGGTCGCAGCGATCATCTTCTTGCCAAAATTACTGCAGCTCTTCTGATACGCACTAAAACCACAAGATAAAGGGGAACAACAATGACAACACACAAATCAGGCTTCGTTGCGATCGTCGGACGGCCAAATGTTGGGAAATCCACACTACTAAATCGAGTTGTAGGACAAAAAATCGCTATCATGAGTGACAAGGCGCAAACGACTCGTAATAAAATCCAAGGGGTCTATACGACAGATGACGCACAGCTGATCTTTATCGATACACCAGGGATCCATAAACCCAAACACCGTCTAGGCGATTTTATGGTGGAAACCGCCTATAGCGCACTTCGTGAAGTTGACGTGACACTATTTATGATCAGTGCCGATCAAAAGCGCGGCAAGGGTGATGATTTTATCATCGAACGGTTGCGTCAAAGCCAGACGCCGGTTTTCCTAGTGATCAATAAAATTGATAAAGTCCATCCGGATGCTTTATTGGCAATCATTGAAGATTACTCCTCACAAATGGACTTTGCCGAGATCGTACCGATTTCTGCAACGGAAGGCAATAATTTCGAAACGCTAATGAAACTATTGGTCGATGAAATGCCTGAAGGTCCTCAGTATTTCCCAGAAGATCAAATCACTGACCATCCGGAATACTTTATCGTTTCCGAGCTGGTACGGGAAAAAGTCTTGCTGCTGACCAGAGATGAAGTGCCTCACTCGGTAGCGGTCGTCGTTGACTCCATGAAACGAGATCATAATGATAAGGTGCATATTCAAGCGACGATCATTGTCGAACGTGACAGCCAAAAAGGCATTATCATCGGTAAAGGCGGTAAAATGCTGAAGCAGATCGGGACGAAAGCCCGTCTAGATATTGAACACTTACTAGATGACAAAGTCTTCTTGGAATTATGGGTGAAAGTTCAAAAAGATTGGCGCGACAAGCAAACCTTCTTAACGGATTACGGCTATCGTAAAGATGAGTATTAAGGAAAGGCAGATCCATCACGGTCTGCTTTAAAGAGGAAAAACTGATGCAGTTAGCGAACTGGATCAGTTTTTTTCAAGAAATGAGGTGCGACGATGAATCTTGTTGAAACAAAAGGAATTTTGCTTTTTTCAAAGGACCATAAAGAAAAAGACAAGCTAGTCAAAATCTTTACGGAATCTGCCGGGAAGCAAATGTTTTATGTCAAGGGTGCTCATCGGAAAAATAACCCCTTGGCACCAGCGTTGCTCTCCTATACTGAAGCCACCTACATGGGAACCATCAAAACGGAAGGCTTGTCCTTTTTAAACAATGCCAAAGACATCCATCCTTTTCGTACGATCCAAAGTGATATTTTTATTGCTGGTTATGCGACCTACTTGTTGAATTTGGCTGATTCTGCTATCGATGATCGGGTCTATGACCCACATCTATACCAATTTTTACATGAGGCATTGCACTTAATGGATCAAGGGAACGACGCAGAGATCATCACCAATATCTTTGAGATCCAGATTTTGCACCGTTTCGGGATCACTCCGAATTGGACCCATTGTGCCATCTGCGGAAAAACCGACGGTCGGTTTGACTATTCCTCAAAGTATAGCGGTATTTTATGCGAACAACACTGGGGGATGGACGAACGTCGCTATCATGCGGATTCTCGTGCGATCCATTTTATTCGCTTATTTTCGCAAATATCCTACGAGCAGATTGCTTCGATCAAATTAAAGCCAGAAACGAAAGCAGCGATTCGACAAGTGATCGATCTATTGTATGATGAATATGTGGGCATTCATTTAAAAAGTAAGAAGTTTATCGATCAGATGGGGCAATGGCAAGACGTCTTAAAACCGAAAAATCAATGATAGAGTTGGCGAAACTTCAATGGAGTTAAGCCGACTCTTTTTTTGAATAATGCGGTAAAGTGACTCGCATCCTGAAACCCTACAGCAAAAGCGGCTTGCTGAATGGGCAGATCCGGCTGTGCCACCAAAAGCTCTTTGGCACGGGTCATGCGATAGTTTAATAAGTATTGGGCGGTGGATTGTCCTAAAAAACGCTGGAACAACCGAGAGAGATATTGAGGCGAAACATAGACTAAACCAGCCAATTTTTTGATCGTGATCGCCTGATCATAATTGGTTTCGATTTCTTGTATAACAGGGACCAGATATTGTTGAAACAAGGGGTGTTTTTCGGTTGGATTCCCAGAGCGCTCTTGCATGATCGCCAGCAAAAAACGATAACACTCACTAGAAGCCCGTAACGGATCCCAGCTTATTTTTTGGTCTTCTTTAATGCGTTGTTTGATCCAAGTCATATAGGAAAAAGTTTTAGACTCTTCAACTAAAAGATAAGGTTGACTTGTAAATTGTTTTAATATCTCAGCTGCCAAAGGTCCTTGAAAGGTAGCGAAGGAGGTTTTCCAATCTGATAAGGGATAGTAGCGATGAGGAGTGAAAGGGAAAATCAAGATGCCTTCACTGGGACGTAAAATAAAGGATTCTTGACCAAAGGTGACGCGACCTTCTCCTTGTTCTGTCTGCAGCCAATGAAAGTAAGGGTAGCCATCGAGACGAACAACGTCATCTTGTGGCCAATCGTTTCCGATACTTTCAAGCGACAAAGGCAACTGCTGGTTTGTTTGATAAAAATAAATAGGCATGTTCAACCTCCATGTTTCGAAAAGTTATAAAATAGTGTTTCATGTATTATACTACAACAAAATGAAAAGCCTTACAATAAGAGAGTAGAAATCATTTTATTTTAAAGGAGCGTTCACTTATATGACAAAATTTTTTGATCGAATTCTATTCGGCGGCGATTATAATCCAAATCAGTGGCCGAAAGAGATTTGGGAAGAAGACATTCGGATCTTTAAAAAAGCAAGTATCAATAGCGCGACCGTCAATGTTTTTTCATGGGCAAAGATCCAACCCTCTGAAAATTGTTATGATTTTGAGGAATTGGATCAAATCATCGAAAAATTAAGTACGGAGGGCTTCGACATCGTCTTAGCCACTTCCACAGCCGCTTTGCCAGCTTGGATGTTTAAGAAGTATCCGGAAGTCGCTCGCACCGATTATGATGGACGCCATCATAAGTTTGGGCAACGGCATAATGCCTGTCCCAATAGTTTGGTTTATCAAAAATACGCAGAACGTCTGGCAACGAAATTAGCCGAACGTTACGGCGAAAATCCACAAGTGACTTGTTGGCACATCAATAATGAATACGGCGGCGAATGTTATTGCGACAACTGTGAAAAAGCGTTTCGTGTTTGGCTAAAGGATAAATATCAAACGATCGAAGCACTGAATAAAGCCTGGAATATGGAATTTTGGGGTCATACTGTATATGAATGGGATGAAATCGTTCTGCCAAATGCGCTGTCAGAAGGAATCGGCTATGACAAGACGGCATTTGCAGGAATTTCTATTGACTACCGACGCTTCAACTCGGATAGCCTTTTAAAAAACTATATGATGGAGCGGGACGCTATTCGGAAAATCGATCCCACGACACCGATTACAACGAATTTGATGGGAACCTTTAAAGGACTGGATTATTTCAAGTGGGCGAAGGAAATGGACCTTATTTCGTGGGATAATTATCCAGCGTATAATACGCCATGGAGTTTAGTAGCCATGACACATGATCTAATGCGCGGCTTGAAACAACAGCCCTTTATGCTGATGGAACAAACACCCTCTCAACAAAACTGGCAACCCTATAACTCATTAAAAAAACCGGGACAAATGCGGGCGCAAAGCTACCAAACGATCGCTCATGGGGCGGACACGATCCAATATTTCCAATTGCGACGTTCCATCGGTGCTTGTGAGAAATTCCATGGAGCTGTTATCGAACATGTCGGTCATGAAGACACGCGAGTTTTCCGAGAAACGGCAGCTCTTGGTGCTGAATTAGCGCAGCTTTCAGACATTATTGGGACGCAAACTCAATCACAGGTTGCCGTGATTTTCGATTGGGACAATTATTGGGCATTAGAATATACGAGTGGTCCGACCGTTGATCTGAAGTATGTAGAACAGATCCATCGCTACTATCGTTATTTTCATGAACAAAATATTGCCGTCGACTTGGTTCCCGTGGATGCTGACTTATCAAAATACAAATTAGTCGCAGCACCTGTTCTCTACATGATCAAAGAAGGAATGCAAGAGCGGCTCACTGATTTCGTCAAACAAGGTGGTTCTTTACTTACCACGTATATGAGCGGTATCGTTGATCAATCTGACAACGTTCACTTAGGGGGCTATCCTGGGCCATTGCGGGAGTTAGCTGGCATCTGGGTGGAAGAAATCGATGCATTAGCCCCAGAACAATCAAACGGCGTTTCCTTAGTCAATGAAGAACTGACAGGAACCAGTAATTTAGTCAGCGATTTGATCCATTTAGAAACCGCCGAAGCGCTAGCGCATTACAGAAGCAATTTCTATGCAGGAATGCCGGCAGTGACGAAAAATATGTTTGGCGATGGCACCGTCTATTACTTTGGTGGACAGTTGGAAGATCAGCTGCAAGATCAGCTTTTCAAAACGATTGTCGAAGAAAACGATATCACCCCAGTGATCGAGGAAGCAACAAAACTAGAAGTTGCCTGTCGTGAAAATGCAGAGGCGAAATTCTTCGTTATCATCAATTTCCACGAAGAAGCACAGCCTTTACCAGAAATTTTCGTCGGAGAAACGGATCTCCTGACGGGTGAGGTTCTTTCTTCAGAAACGAAACTGGCACAGTACACCACCTATATCGTCAAAGAGGAGCGTAACTGATGCGAACTTTTGCTATTGAAGATGACTTTTATTTAGACAACAAGCCGTTTAAAGTGATCTCTGGAGCGATCCACTATTTTCGTGTCGTTCCTGAATATTGGCAAGATCGTTTAGAGAAGCTACGCTTGATGGGCTGTAATACAGTGGAAACCTATGTTCCTTGGAATCTCCATGAAGCACAAGAAGGTGTCTATCAGTTTGAGGGGATCCTTGATTTGCGGCGATTTATCCAAACGGCACAAGAAGTAGGGCTTTATGTGATTTTGCGACCAGCACCTTATATTTGTGCGGAGTGGGAATTTGGTGGGTTGCCTTATTGGCTATTGCAAGATCCTATGATGAAGCTTCGGTTTGATTATCCACCATTTATGGAAAAAATCACTCGTTATTTCGCCCATTTGTTTCCACAAGTGCGGGATCTGCAGATCACCCAAGGCGGTCCGATTTTAATGATGCAAGTAGAAAATGAATACGGCAGCTACGCCAATGATAAAGAGTATTTGCGGAAAATGGTGGCTGCGATGCGGCAACAGGGTGTAGAAACGCCGTTAGTGACCTCTGACGGACCTTGGCACGATATGTTAGAAAACGGCAGTATCAAAGACTTGGCATTGCCAACGATCAACTGCGGCTCCAACATCAAGGAAAACTTTGAAAAACTTCGAAGATTTCACGGAGAAAAACGGCCACTGATGGTCATGGAATTTTGGATCGGCTGGTTTGATGCTTGGGGTGATGACCATCATCATACAACATCAACGGCTGATGCAGTAAAGGAACTTCAGGATTGCTTGGCAGAAGGTTCTGTCAATATTTATATGTTCCATGGCGGGACCAATTTTGGCTTTATGAACGGGTCAAACTATTACGAGCGTTTAGCGCCGGATGTCACTAGCTATGATTATGATGCCTTGTTGACAGAATGGGGAGAACCTACTGCCAAATACCAAGCCTTCAAAAAAGTGATCGCTGACTATGCGGAAATTCCTGAGTTTCCCTTGAGTATGAAACTTGAGCGAAAAGCTTATGGAACATTCTCAGTGAAAGAACGAGTCTCCTTGTTTTCGACGATCGACACGATCAGTCAACCGATCATAAGGAATTACCCTTTATCGATGGAAGCCTGCAATCAAGCGACAGGTTATATCTACTATCGCTCACTGATTGGGCCTGCACGGAAGATTGCCGACTACCGTCTGATCAATACGATGGATCGTGCCCATACGTTTATCAACCAGGAACTTTTGCGCATCGATTACGATCGAGAAATCGGTCAATCCTACAGTTTCGATCTATCAGAATCAGAAAACGAGTTGGGGATCTTGGTGGAGAATATGGGGCGGGTCAATTATTCCGTTAAAATGAACCATCAGCACAAAGGCATTAAAGACGGTGTGATCATTAATGGCGCATTCCAAAGCAACTGGGAAATCTATCCCTTGCCGATGGATAATTTGCATGCCATTGATTTCCAAGGGAAATGGCAAAAAGGCCAACCAAGTTTCTCACGCTTTGAATGTGTTTTTGATGAATGTGCAGATACCTTTATCGAATTGCCGGGCTGGGGCAAAGGGTTTGTCCAAGTCAATGGTCATATGATCGGCCGTTTCTGGGAAAAAGGACCGCAGCAGCGCTTGTACGTCCCGGCGCCGTTTTTAAAAACTGGAATGAATGAGATCATTGTTTTTGAAAGTGATGGGAAAATCGCTGATGAGATCGTCTTTCATGATCAGGCGGATTTAGGTCCAGAAGGATAAAAGTTCAAATTAATCATTGACAAACCCTAGCTTCAACTACTATCATAAGGGTAATCGAATCCGTGCTATGACCGGAAGAAAGAAAGAAGACCATTCCATGAAGCGAACTT
The DNA here is from genome assembly GCF_050544075.1 of Enterococcus sp. AZ188. Classification (NCBI taxonomy): domain Bacteria; kingdom Bacillati; phylum Bacillota; class Bacilli; order Lactobacillales; family Enterococcaceae; genus Enterococcus; species Enterococcus sp. AZ188. The sequence goes on along the minus strand of NZ_CP172943.1, from coordinate 2,034,813 downwards.
GGGAGAGTGAAAGCCAAGTTGGAACCTTATTTCGCAGGCGTCCGTGAGCATGATCAATGAAGCTGCCGACTTGTCGGAAGTAGGGTGGAACCGCGAATGTATCGTCCCTATATCTATACACTTTGTATAGATATAGGGACTTTTTTATGTTTCACACTAAGAATAGCCAAAAATAAAGGAGGTTTATTATGTTATTTGATATGACGATTCCAGCAAGTGCGTTTACCGAAAAAAAGCTCAAAGTATTAGCAAGTATTCCACTGCAGGTTCGCCTTTTAAAGGATGAACAGCTTTTACATGAATTTACAACGAGTCCAGACCAAATGCTTTACGACTTATCTGATATTTTAGAAGCAGATGCCGTGGTCGAAGTGAAATTGATCCCCGGATCAGTTGTCGAGTTTTATCCTGTCGTCAATGCGTTATAAGAAAGGAAGAAAAAGATGAGTAAACTAACTGTGCAAGAGATGATTTTGACTTTGCAAAAATTCTGGTCTGAAAACGGCTGTATGCTGATGCAGGCCTATGATACAGAAAAAGGGGCTGGAACCATGAGCCCATACACATTTTTACGTGCAATCGGTCCAGAACCATGGAACGCCGCTTACGTAGAACCTTCTCGCCGTCCAGCTGATGGCCGCTACGGGGAAAACCCAAATCGTTTGTATCAGCACCACCAGTTCCAAGTCGTGATGAAGCCCTCTCCTGAAAATATCCAAGAGCTTTATTTAGAAAGCTTGCGTCTTTTAGGGATCGATCCATTAGAACATGATATTCGTTTCGTCGAAGATAACTGGGAAAACCCCTCAATGGGTTGTGCAGGTCTTGGTTGGGAAGTTTGGTTAGATGGGATGGAGATCACCCAGTTTACTTACTTCCAACAAGTTGGTGGCTTAGCGTGTAAGCCAGTGACATCAGAGATCACTTACGGCTTAGAACGTCTAGCATCTTATATTCAAGAAGTTGAAAGTGTCTACGATCTTGAATGGTCTGCAGGTGTCAAATATGGTGAGATTTTCCGCCAACCTGAGTATGAACATTCAAAATACTCCTTTGAAGTCAGTGACCAAGACTTGCTTTTAGGGAACTTCGATCGTTTTGAAAAAGAAGCAAAACGCTGTATCGATGAACGCTTAGTTCATCCAGCTTACGACTATATCTTAAAATGCAGCCATACCTTTAACCTGTTGGATGCTCGTGGCGCAGTCTCCGTCACTGAACGTGCTGGGTACCTCGCACGTATCCGTAATATGGCCCGTCAAGTAGCAAAACTATTTGTAGCAGAACGGGAAAACCTCGGTTATCCATTGCTTGATCCAGAAGTGGCGCAAAAACTGATTGAGGAGGGAAAATAAGATGGCACAAAACCTATTATTAGAAATCGGCTTAGAGGAATTACCTGCGCATGTCGTAACCCCAAGTATGAAACAATTACAAGAAAAAACGGCAGCTTTCTTAGATGCTCATGCATTACCTTATACAGCGATTGAAGCTTATTCGACACCTCGTCGTTTGGCAGTCTATGTCACTGGTCTTCCTGAAAAACAAGCGGATACGCAAGAAGAGGTCAAAGGACCAGCGAAAAAAATCGCGTTAGATGAAGCAGGCAATTGGTCGAAAGCAGCTCAAGGATTTGTTCGGGGACAAGGATTGACAACCGATGACATCACCTTCCGTGAATTAAAAGGTGTTGAGTATGTCTATGTAACGAAACATACCCAAGGTCAACCAACCGTTGAGGTATTGAAAGGATTGCAGGAAGTAATCACGAGTTTGACTTTCCCAGTAACGATGCACTGGGCAGACTACGATTTTGAATATATCCGACCAATTCATTGGATCGTCGCACTCTTTGGTGAGCAAGTCATTCCTTTCCAAATCCTTGATATTGTTACCGAACGCGAGTCAAAAGGTCATCGTTTCTTAGGTGAGGCAGTCACGTTTGATCATGCGGATGACTATTTGGAGAAAATGAAGCATCAGTTTGTCATTGCTGATCCAAGCGAACGTCAACAAATGATCACCTCACAAATCAATGCGATCGCTCAAGAAAACAACTGGCGGATCGATTTAGATGAAGACCTACTCGAAGAAGTGACAAATCTGGTTGAATACCCAACAGCTTTTGTAGGGGACTTTGAAGAAAAATATCTTTCTGTACCTGAAGAAGTGTTAGTTACTTCTATGAAAGAACATCAACGCTACTTCGATGTCCGCACCCTTGATGGAGAATTGCTGCCGCATTTCATCTCTGCCCGCAACGGGGATGCCGTGAAAATTGATAATGTCATCAAAGGAAACCAAAAAGTACTGACCGCCCGTCTAGAAGATGCTGAGTTTTTCTATAATGAGGACAAAAAATTGACCATCGACCATTGCGTGGAAAAGCTTAAGCAAGTCACCTTCCACGAAAAAATTGGCAGTTTGTATGAAAAAATGCAGCGTGTTGGATTAGCTGCACAAATCATCGGGAATACTGTTGGTTTAACACAAGAAGAACTGACTGATCTCCAACGGGCAGCTCAAATCTATAAATTTGATTTAGTGACAAATATGGTGGGAGAATTCCCTGAATTGCAAGGAATCATGGGGGAAAAGTATGCCTTGATCCAAGGAGAAAAACCAACAGTTGCCCAAGCGATTCGTGAACACTACATGCCGATCTCAGCAGAAGGTGAACTGCCGCAATCGAAAATCGGGGCTGTTTTAGCCATTGCGGATAAATTGGACAGCTTGCTTGCGTTCTTCGCTGTCGATATGGTTCCAAGTGGTTCAAACGATCCTTACGCACTCCGCCGGCAAACGTACGGAATTATCCGCATCCTAGCTGAAAAACGCTGGTATTTCCCATTTGCTCAGTTACAAGAAGAGATTCGTGAAGCTATTAATGCCCAACCGGAAATTTTTGGTATTCAACTTGCCGCAGGTCAAGAACAAGTGACCGATTTTGTGAAAAGCCGTCTGCGTCAATTCTTACTCAGCAAAAATACGCGTCATGATGTCATTGAAGCTGTTTTAGGCGCACGCCAAGCAGATATCAGTACGCTATTTGAAACGGCTCAGATGTTAAGAGAACATCTGCAAGACACCGACTTCAAACCATCGATGGAAGCCTTGACCCGAGTAATCAATTTAGCGAAAAAAGCCGAATTGGAACAAGCAGCAATTGATCCTGCCTTGTTTGAAAACGACTCTGAAACTGCCTTGTATGAAGCGGTCTTAACAGTAGAGAACAAGTTCCCACATCAAACGATGGAAGAAAACTACCAAAGCTTAGTGGCACTGCGCCCATTGATTGAAGCTTATTTTGATCAAACAATGGTCATGGTGGAAGATGAACAGATTCGCCGCAACCGTTTTGCCTTGTTGGATAAAATCGCGAAGATGAGTCTGGCAGTGGCTAGTTTAGATGCTTTGATTACAAAATAAAAAGCAGCTTGCAGTTGCACATTTCTGAATAAAAAAGCTGGAACTGAAAGAATCAGTTCTGGCTTTTTTTCTATGTTTCTCGATTTTTTTTGTACTTAGAATTGCTTTCTTGCAGTGTTAAATATTATATAATAAAAAACATTTTGACCCATTACTTTTCAAGGGATCGAACGATTCTTCGGCTTTAATGATTGGGGATTTGATGATGATTATAATGATACAAAGATTCTCATCATACAGACCGATTCATTTTTCCATTGAAAATACGCTGAAACGATAGGTGCAATAAAATAGCCTGACAGATCACAAGATGATTTGTCAGGCGAATGTTTATTTGCGGGTCAATTTTACCACCACTTCGCAGCGGGCGGTTTGTGGAAACATATCTACTGATTGCAGATATTCTACGTGAAACACTTTGGCTAATTGGACTAAGTCTCTTGCTAAAGTAGAAACATTACAAGATATATAGACCATCTTCTTCGGTGGTTGTTTCAGCAAAGCTTGCAATAATCGTTCATCCAAGCCTGTCCTTGGCGGATCAACAATGATGCTATCAGGTTTGAAGCCTTCATTGAACCATTTTGGTAAGAGCTCCTCAGCAGTTCCCGTTTCATAATGGGTATTTTGGGCACCAATACGGTGGGCATTTTCTTGGGCATTTTCGATCGCTTGAGGAATAATGTCCATGCCGCGGACTTCTTTGGCATAAGGTGCCACACTCAACCCAATCGTCCCCACACCACAGTAAGCATCAACAACTGTTTCATTTTTGCTTAAGTCAAGGGCTTTTAACCCTTCTTGATACAAGACGCTGGTTTGCTGCGGATTCAGCTGGAAGAATGCGCGGGCGGACAAGTCGAAGGTCAGTTCATTCAACCGTTCTTCGATCGCTTCTTTGCCCCAAAGATGAATCGTTTCCTCTCCCATGACGACGGACGTTTTTTTGTTTTGCACATTTTGCATGATGGAAACGACTTGCGGCAAGCGCTGATTGATCTCGCGAATCAGCGCATTTTTTTGCGGCAGTTTGACAGAATTGGTAATGAAAACAACTTGGACTTCGCCAGTGGCGATCCCGATGCGAACCATCAATGTTCGTAAAATCCCGCTATTTTTTCGTTCATCGTAAATCGGGATCTGGTATTTGTTCAACAATTGGACGATGCCGTTGATCACTTTTTGCGTATCTTGTTCTTGTACGAGGCAATCATCAATGGCGACTAAGCGATGAGACTCCATTTCGTATAAACCCGCTTCGATTCGTTTGGTTTGACTGTTGTAACGCAATTGAAATTGTGCTTTGTTGCGGTAATGCCAAGGAACATCCATGCCTAAAGTATCCCTTAGTTCAAACTGTTGGTAACCTTTTGGCTTAAATTTTTCAAGTGCTTGTTTCAATAGGTCTTTTTTGAAGTCTAATTGTTTGTCGTAGACTAAGTGCTGCAATTGGCAGCCGCCGCACCGGTCGTAAAACTTGCAGGGTGGTTGGATGCGATCGCTGCTTGGCTTGATGATTTTGGTCATCTTAGCTTCAGCAAAGCGGGGAGAGGCTTTGGTGACTTCGGCAATGACCTGTTCCCCCGGTAGAACACGGGGAACAAAGATGATCAGCTTTTTGTAATACCCGATGCCTTCTCCGTTGATCCCCAAGCGTTTGATCGTTAGTTGTAGTTTTTGTCCAAGCTGGACTTGTGTATTTGCCATGTGAACTCCTTAAATAAAATAGTCAGTTCATTTTACCACATTTTTTCAGCTTGATTAGAAGGAATTTCATCGTAGTTGTGGTAAAATAGAATGTACGTTCGCGAGGTGAAGAAGATGAATACAATTATTCGTATCAATAAAGGAAAAGGACCATTTTATGAAGTGGCGACATCAGAAGGTGAAACGCTGCGGGTCTCAGAAGATCTTTTGGTCCGTTTTCGGCTATTAAAAGGCAAGGAACTGAGTGAAGAAGAATTAAAAGAAATCAAAAAAAGTGCGGGGTTTGATTTAGGATTGCAGCAAGCCATGAACTATATCAGCTATCAGCTGCGTTCTGAAATGGAAGTCCGTACCTATTTGAAAGACAAAGAAATCGAAAAACAAGACCGAGACTTAGTCGTTGAACGTCTGAAAGAGTTGAATTTGATCGATGACAAAAACTACGGAGAAAGCTACATTCGCACCCAAGTCCGCATGAGTGATAAAGGACCCGTGGTCATCAGTCAGCAATTGAGAAAAAAAGGCTTGAAAGATCCTGTGATTCAGGAAGTATTGCCTTTGTATACCGAGGAAATGCAGTTTGAAGTCGGGTATCATACGGCTGAAAAAGCGATGCGTCGTTTTCACAACAAAAGCCATAAAGAAATGATCCAAAAGATAAAAATGCATTTGATGCAAAAAGGTTTTCATCAAGGAGTCATTCAGATGATTTTGGATGAATTACCGATGGAAAAAGATGAGGACCAAGAAAATGAAGCGCTCCAAAGAGAAGGGGCCCGACTTATGCGGCGGCATCAGCGGTTACCATTGATGAAACGAAAAATGAAAATCAAGCAAGGCCTTTATCAAAAAGGGTTTGCCATCGATGATATACAACGATTCTTAGATGAGGAAGTAATGGATGAGTAAGCAATGGGAAACTTGGGATGAAGAAAAAATCAAGACGTTCCAAGAAACATTTTTAACTTGGTATCATAAAGAAAAACGCAATCTGCCTTGGCGGGCGACCAACGATCCGTATGCAATCTGGATCTCAGAGATCATGCTTCAACAAACACGAGTGGAAACAGTGATTGGCTATTTCTATCGTTTTATGGAACAATTCCCGACGATCCAAGACTTGGCGGCAGCCGAAGAACAAAAGCTTTTAAAGGTTTGGGAAGGTTTAGGTTATTACTCTCGTGCCCGTAACCTTAAGGCTGCTGCACAGCAAATCGTTGCCGAATTCGACGGAGAAATGCCCCAATCAATTGAAGAGATTCGCTCATTAAAAGGAATTGGTCCCTACACAGCTGGAGCCATTGGCAGTATTGCTTTTGGCTTGCCAGAACCGGCAATCGATGGAAATGTGATGCGGGTCGTCAGTCGGTTATTTTGTATCGAAGCAGATATTGCGAAAGCCAGCAGCCGAAGACCATTTGACGAGGCGATGAGAACAATCATTTCCCCCGATGAACCTGGTGAGTTTAATCAAGCCTTGATGGATCTTGGCTCACGAATCTGTACACCCACTACACCGAAATGTGAAGAGTGTCCCATCAGTCAGTATTGTCTTGCTTATGCGGAGAATCGACAAACAGACTTTCCAGTGAAATCGAAAAAAGCAAAGCCAAAAGATGTCTATTACATCGCAGGCGCCATCGAAGATCAAGGCTCGTTTTTACTCGTGCAGCGACCTGAAACAGGCTTATTAGCTTCTATGTGGCATTTTCCTTTGGTAGAAGTGACGAAAGAACAGTACGAGGCTCTGCAGCGAACATGGGCAAAAGAGGAGCAGCTGCAGTTGGATTTGATTGCCGAAGATGATGCGCTCGAAATTTTTCCTGATCTGCCTGTCGTTTGGCAAAAACGACATTTTGGCGAGATCACTCATATCTTTAGTCATTTGAAATGGCACGTCCTTTTATTTTACGGCAGAAAACGTGGAGAGCTCACGTTACAAGACAGCGAATGGGCAGCAAAAGAATCCTTTCAAAACTATGTTTTCCCAAAACCCCAGCAGAAATTGGTGGATCAATTAAAGAAATATCAGAAACTCGATAAAGATTTCTAGGCAAAGCTTTCTTTTATTGCTATAATATTAACGATGTCGGTGTAATGAACACCCAAACAAAACGCAAGTTTTCTTGCTGAGGGAAGGGTTGCTATGCGAGTTCCAAAAGAAGGAGAGTTTGTCAGCATTCAAAGCTACAAACATGACGGCAATTTGCATCGAACGTGGCGGGATACGATGGTCTTAAAGACCAGTGAATTCTCAGTGATAGGGGTCAACGATCATACATTAGTGACCGAATCAGATGGAAGACGCTGGGTTACCCGTGAACCAGCAATTGTATATTTTCATAAAAAATACTGGTTTAATGTTATTGCAATGATTCGAGAAAAGGGGGTTTCCTATTATTGTAATCTTGCTTCACCGTATTTACTTGATGAAGAGGCATTGAAATATATCGATTATGACCTTGATATCAAAGTATTTCCTGATGGCGAGAAACGTTTACTAGATGTGGATGAGTATGAATTGCACAGTAAGATTATGCAATATCCGCAAGACATTGATTTTATCTTAAAAGAAAATGTCAAAATTTTAGTAGATTGGATCAATAATGGCAAAGGACCCTTTTCGCAAGGGTATGTGGACATTTGGTATGATCGCTACAAGCAGTTGTCTCAAAAATAAGTAAAATGGGTCGAATCGCTCATTTTCCCTAAGAAACTTCAACCAAGTTGGTTGGAGTTTTTTTGTGTTTCTAATGGAATGCTTCAATCAGCAGGTTTTAAGTTCTGTTTAAGCTGACAGTCCCATGATAGAGAGACCAAGAAAATTAGTGGGGGAAGCACATGAAGAAAAAAGGGAAGCTTGTTATCGGGACCACCATGATTCTGCTTTTTGCAGCGGGGTTTGCTGTGTTGAGAAACGACCAATCCGCTCGTGAGGAGAGTCAAGAAAGTACTTCTCAAACTGAGCTTAACGCTCAAACTGAAGAGACCACTCAGACTGCCAGTATGGTTCAAATTTATGTAGATCCCTCAGAATACGATGCAGCGATTGAAAGTGAGAACGATTATGTACCGATTTATCAGTCAACAAGTCAAGAGACAGTCATTGGGAAAATCCATCGGGGAAGTTGGGCAACCTTCATCAGTCAAACAGAAGACATGGTTGAAATTCAAACAGACGATGGGGTAACTGGTTATATTGAAAAGCAATCAGCATCGATTCAAGAAGTCGCGCTTTCGGCAATCCCAAAAGATCTATCGAACTTCAAAGTCGTCCTTGATGCAGGTCACGGCGGCGAAGATTCTGGGGCACTGTCAACGGATCAAATGATCATGGAAAAAGACTTGACGCTAACAACGGTCCAAACGATCGGCGAAGTGTTGACAGAAGCAGGTATTCAAGTCAGTTATACACGCACTGAAGATCGTTATCTCTCGCTGTCTGATATCACCGCTGCTTCGCTTTCAGAAGAACCAGATTTATTTATTAGCATTCATTACGATAATTCAGAAATACCAAACAGCAATCAAGGACTGACAACTTACTATTACTATACTGGGTCAAAAGAGATGGCAGAAACGATCACTGCCAATTTGAGTTCTTCGGTGGCATTGAGTTCCAACGGCACTCGTTTTGGTAACTATTATGTGTTGCGAGAACAATATCTTCCAGCAGTATTATTGGAGTTAGGCTATTTGAACAGTGACAATGATTTGGCAATGATTACAAGTGAAGGGTATGATCAAAGGGTGGCGCAAGCGTTGCTGACAGCGATTGAAGAGATCGTTGAAGCAGAGGAATAAAAAAACGGCGACTACAAAACAGAGGAAGGATCTGTTTTGTGGTCGCTATTTTAAGGAATCACTTCTCGTTAAAGATTTTGCTCATTTTGATATGGGGCATATCTGCGTCTAAAAAAACATCGCCTTGAGGCTGATAGCCTAACTTCAAGTAAAACTCTTTGGCAGTTATTTGTGCCCCTAAAGTGACTTTTTTGATTCCTTGTTTTTGAATGAAGGCTTCCGCACCTTCGATCAGTTGTCTGCCATAACCTGAACCTCGATGAGCAGCGGGGACCGCCATTCGCTGCAACTTCACTTCATGATCAGAGATAGGTAAGAAACGCAAGGTTGCGACTGCTTCATTATCGTCGTCATATAAGACAAAGTGGACTGCCAATGCTTCATTTTCATCTACTTCCAATGCTAATGGAACACCTTGCTCTTTCACGAATACTTGATTTCGTATTTTCAATGACGCCAAATAAATGTCACTCAGCGTATCTTTTGTTTGTGCAATATGCATAAAAAATTCACCTCAGCTAAGATTTCTCCGTTATTTTTAATAGTATACCACTTTTTTTACAAATTTTTTTTGTTTGCGGCTAAAGTCGCAAGCTTTTTTTTTCAAAATCATCTATAATGTTATAAAAAAGGGAGGGAATCTTTTGTTCGACAAATTCAAACAATCAAAACTGTTCTTTTGGTCATTGGAAGCATTGGTTTTAGTGACACTCGTGTTTGTGTTAAGTAAAGTCAATTTTCTATTTGCACCGATTGGCACGTTTTTTTCTACTTTATTTGCACCAGTATTGATTGCTGGCTTTCTGTATTACCTGCTAAATCCAATCGTCTTATTTTTGATGAAAACCACAAAAATAAAACGACTGTTTGCTGTCATATTGGTTCTGTTGTTATTAGTAGCAGCAATCATCTTGATTTTCGTCAGCGTTATTCCTAATCTAGTGAGTCAGATTACTTCATTGGCGGAAAATATTCCAACATTTGCCAAAAATATGGAAAGCTGGATCTCAAGAATCGCAGATGATCCATTTTTCAAACAAATCGATATCGCGCAGCAGTTAGAAAACCTAAATCTTTCTTATGGTTCTTTGCTGCAGCAGTTTCTTAGTGGGTTATCCACTAGCTTAGGATCGATCGTCAGTACGATTGCTTCCGCGACGATGATCATCGTTACAGTACCATTCATCCTGTTTTACATGTTGAAGGATGGAGAAAAGCTAGTTCCTAATCTGAAAACTGTCTTTCCAGAAAGAAGACGAGATCAGATTGTTGGGTTGCTAGGTGACTTAAACAAGACATTATCCAATTACATTAGTGGGCAAGCGATCGAATGTATTTTTGTCGCTACCTTCACGTTTATTGGTTACTGGATGATCGGCGTTAACTATGCCTTTCTTTTTGGGGTAATTGCAGGCGTCACAAACTTGATCCCTTATTTAGGCCCATATCTTGGTTTGATTCCGGCGGTGTTAGTGACGGTCTTTGATGAACCATTTCGCGCATTATTATGCTGTATCGTGGTTCTGGTCGTCCAACAATTAGACGGAAATGTTATTTACCCGAATGTAATCGGAAAATCATTGGCGATCCATCCGTTAACGATCATTTTGGTCTTATTAGTTGCTGGAAATCTAGCTGGCTTGCTGGGGATTTTCCTAGGTGTGCCATTTTATGCGATTTGCCGAACGATCGTCGTCTTTATTGTTCGCCTGATCAAAGACGACAAAATCAAGAAAAATCAGGAACGGTTGATCGAATAATCAATGACTGGTGTTTTTTATTGCAAAGAAAAAAACTTTGTGATAGGATTTTATCGTGGGCTAAGCCCACGATTTTTTTTAGAAAATAAAAAAATAAGGAGAGAATGCTATTATGAATGCTGACCCCGAGAGTCAGTCGCTTCTAGCGCAAATTTTATTATTGATCGTTTTGACATTGATCAACGCTTTTCTAGCGGCCTCTGAGATCGCAGTTGTCTCAGTTAACAAAAACCGTGTGGAGCAAAAAGCGGAAGAAGGAAATGTCAAATCACAAAAATTATTGAAAATCATTGATAATCCAACAAATTTCTTGTCAACGATCCAAGTTGGGATTACCTTGGTGAATATTTTATCTGGGGCATCTCTGGCAGATACCTTGTCGACCCGTTTGGCACCTTTATTAGGTGGAGGGACGGCGGCTAAAAGCTTAGCGAACATTATTGTTTTAGCGATCTTGACGTATGTGTCGATCGTTTTCGGTGAGTTGTATCCAAAACGGATCGCCATGAACAAATCAGAAGAAGTTGCCCAGTTCACTTCTGGTGTCATTCGAACGATCGGGATTATTGCAAAACCTTTCGTCTGGTTCTTATCTGCTTCGACAAGTTTATTGGCGCGCATCACTCCAATGGAATTTGACGATGAAGACACGAAGATGACCCGTGATGAAATGCGGTATATGTTGGAAACAGAAGGGGTCTTTGAAGAAGATGAATTAGAGATGCTGCAAGGGATCTTTTCATTAGACACGAAAGTGGCCCGGGAAGTCATGGTTCCTAGAACCTCAGCCTTTATGGTGGACATCAATGACTCAGTAGAAGAAATTTTGACTGAAATTTTAGCAGAAAATTATTCTCGTATTCCTGTATATAATGAAGATAAAGACAAAGTCGTAGGGATTCTACATACCAAAAATCTTTTGAAATGTGCGTACAAATACGGCTTTGATACGATGGACATCAAACAAATCCTGCAGGAACCATTGTTTGTGCCAGAAACGGTCTTTATCGATGATTTGCTTTATGAATTAAAGAAAACCCAAAACCAAATGGCGATTTTGCTTGATGAATATGGCGGCGTCGTTGGATTGGTTACACTAGAAGACTTGCTAGAAGAAATCGTCGGCGAGATCGATGATGAATCAGATGAAGTCGAAGAGCTTTATGAAAAAATCTCTGATAAAGAATATGTCATCCAAGGACGCATGTTGATCGATGATTTTAATGAAGCCTTCAACATGAGCTTGCATATGAGTGATGTGGATACGATGGCAGGATATTTGATCACTGCTTTAGGATTAATCCCTGATGAAGGAGAAAAACTATCCTTCGAAGTGGACAATGTGAAGCTGATCTCTGAAGAAATGGAAGGATCACGCGTCTTGAAGATCCGGGTGATTTTCCACGACCCAGAAGAAGGGGAAGTGGAACCAGAGGAAGAGCGGCGCTATTTCCGTAAAGATTTTGAGGAAGATGAGCCTCGCCGTTAAAGTTCCGTATAAATGAAATGAGAAAGACCAAGGCAGTTGCTTTGGTCTTTTTTGTCCGTTTTTTTACGTATTCCCCTTGATTTGTATGGAAGAAACGGTTACGATAAATTTATTGAATAATACAGTTTAAAAACAGATAAAAAAACACGTGTATCTTATCGTTAAGCAGTTTGATTGCAATTTTCCGTAAGAAAAGCGAGAATATCCATAGAAATATAATGAGAATGAGGGGCTTGAAATGAAATTTTACCGTATGCTTAGTGAAGATATCCGTTACAATTTGGCGACTGAAGAGTATCTGATGAATAACGTAGATGTTTCGGAACCTTGTCTTCTGTTATACATACAAAAACCATGTGTTATAATCGGCAGAAATCAGAATGCGTATCAAGAGATTGATTTTGACTATCTAAGAAGCCGTAAGATCGTTTTGACTCGCAGAACGTCTGGTGGTGGAGCGGTTTATGACGATCTAGGCAATATGAGTTTTAGTTTTGTCACCAAAAAAGATGCCACGAGTTTTGGTGACTATCAAAGTGCAACACAACCGATCATGAAAGGCTTAGCGGCAATGGGAGCCAAGGATGTTGAAGTACATGGCCGTAATGATCTGTTCATTGATGGGAAAAAGTTTTCTGGCAATGCGATGTATACAAAAAAAGGCCGGACGTATTCTCATGGCACGTTGATGTATGATGTGGATCTAGAAGAATTGACGAAAGTTCTACATGTTGCCCAAGAAAAAATTGCTTCTAAAGCCACGAAATCAGTTCGGAAAAGTGTGACGAATATCAAGCCCTTTTTGGCAGAGCAATACCAATCAATGGATACCAAGGAATTTCGAGATACACTGCTTTGCCGAATCTATGAAGTAGAATCGATTGATGAAATCAGTGAGCAAGAGATCGTCTTAACGGAAAACGATCGACAAGCGATCCAAGCACTGTTTGAAGAACGATATGCCAATAATGAGTGGATTTTTAATGAAGCGCCTGCTTTCGAATGGCAAAAAAGAAAGCGGTTTGAGCAGGTTGGGATTGTTGAAGTCGATTTTACTGTCAACAAAGGCAAGATTGCAGCGATTCAAATTACCGGTGATTTTTTTGGACAAAAAGAGATCAGTGAACTTGAAGCGATGTTGCAAGGTATTGATTTTGAAAAAAGCACCATTAGCCGCTTGCTAGAGGGAATCGCCATCGATCAGTTTATCCATCAGATGACCGCTTCTGAATTTTTAGCATTGCTGTTTGATTAGGAGGAAAAAGATGTTAGAAGCGATCAATCTCACAAAGCGTTACGATCGAAAGGTTCTCGATGGTTTGTCTTTTTCTGTTCAGGCAGGAGAAATCGTTGGGGTCGTCGGCAAAAGCGGCTCAGGAAAATCGACGTTGTTGCGGCTTTTAAACTTGATTGAAACCCCAGACAGCGGGGAATTACTTTTTGATGGCAAAAAAATCGATACATCGAATAAAAAGCATCTGCTACGTGCACAACAAGAAATCGGCATGATTTTTCAAAATTACAATCTGTTACACAATCGAACCGTTTTCGAAAATGTCTATTTGCCCTTGAAGTTAATGGGAAAGTCAGCAGATATGGTACTTGAGATGCTTTCGTTTGTTGGCATGGAAGATAAAGCCCACATCTATCCGGCCAAGTTAAGCGGCGGAGAGAAACAACGAGTGGCTATTGCACGGGCTTTGATCCGTGAGCCAAAAATCTTGCTGTGTGACGAGCCCACTAGTGCGCTGGACGAAGATACGAAAGCCGATGTTCTTGCTTTGCTGCAAAAAGTTCAACAGACGTTTCAACCAGCTGTCGTCTTTGTCAGTCATGAGCTATCGGCCGTCCGACAAATTTGTCAACGTGTGTTTGTATTGGAGGATGCCGTCTTTGAGGCGGAGTTTGCCAATCAGCCACAACCAATCGTCCGCATTGAAAGCTCTTATGTGAACAAAGTGGAGAGGAGTCTGCTGCATGACGATCAGTGAGAGTATTTTGTATTATCTGCCTGAATTGCTGCAATCTTTGAAAGAAACAGCGATCATGATGGGCATTTCGATGCTCGCAGCCATTGTCTTAGGTCTACCGTTAGGTGTCTGGCTTTTTCTCAGTCGCAGCCGAGGGAAAAAAATCTCATTTCTTTATGAGTGTTTGAATCTCGTTGTGACGATCATCCGCTCGTTTCCTTTTTTATTATTTGTTGTAGCGTTGATCCCGTTGACGCGGATGCTTTTAGGCAGCTCATTTGGACCGATTCCCGCCAGTTTTCCTTTGAGCATCGTTGCTATGAGTATTTTTGCTCGTTTGACGGAGCAAGTGCTGTTGGATGTTCCAGAAGAAGTTTCTTATTTGGCGAAATCTCTTGGTGTCAGTCAATGGCAGTATGTTTGGTCGTTTTTACTAGTGGAAGCTAGAAGCGGCTTGATTTTATCTTTAACGACGACAGCAGTCAGCATGGTTTCTTATTCGACGGTGATGGGGATCGTTGGTGGTGGCGGTATCGGCGATTTTGCGATCCGTTATGGGTACCAGCGTTATGAGTATGGCGTGATGTATTTTGCAATTATCATCATGATTCTTTTGGTCTTTATCCTGCAAGGGATTGGCAATCAAGCAGCAAGAAAACTTGATAAACGAAAATAGGAGGAATGAAAGTGAAAAAAGGATTTGTTTTAGGACTGAGTGTATTGGCATTAGGTGTATTGGGGGCTTGCGGTACAGGTTCTGATGAAGCGAGCGAAGAGAAAATCATCAAGGTCGCTTCGCAAACGACGCCAATGACCGATGTCGTAAAGGTTGCAGCTGAAGCAGTGGAAGATGGCTGGGAAATCCAATTGGTCCAAGTCAATGACAATATCCAGTACAATGAGTTGCTGAATAATGACGAGGTCGATGCTAACTTTGCGCAACATGAACCATATATGCAAATGTATAATGAAGAAAAAGATGCAAACCTAGTGGCACTAGATAAAATCTACAACGCAAAAGTCGGTTTTTATTCCAAAGAGTATACGGATATCAATGATATTCCAGAAGGAACGAAAGTCGCATTGCCAAATGATGTGTCCAATGAAGGTCGAGCGTTAGCGATTTTAGCAGAAGAAGGATTGATTACCCTTAAAGAAGGCGTTGGTGTCAATGGGACATTAAAAGACATTACCGAAAATCCGAAAAAATTTGAGTGGTTATCTGTCGATTTACTGAATCTTGCGGAAGCCTATGATGAACCAAACGTATCTTTGGTATACAATTACCCAACCTATATCGCGAAAATCGGTTTGAAACCAGCAGATGCCCTTTTCTTAGAAAAGACCATCGATGATCGCTTTGCTATCTCATTGGTTGCTCGAGAAGACAATCAAGATTCTGAAAAAATCGCTGTATTGCGCCGTGCCATGACTAGCGATAAAGTTCGTGAGTTTTTAGAAAACGAGCATAGCGATACCTTATTGCCAGCATTTTAATTTATTTCTATCAAAATGGAAGGAACGCCCTTTGCCTAACTCTCTAAAAGAGAGTAGTCAAAGGGGTTTCTTGTCTTTTTTTGCTTTTTTATCACCCTTATCCATGATATACTGATTTGGTCAGAAAACTAGCGACAGTCTAAAATAGACACTGTTCGCATTGTAAATACAAGAAATGGAGCAATAGAATCAATGGATAATCCAAAATTAAAACAACAAGTCGATAGTCGCCGTACCTTTGCGATTATTTCCCATCCGGATGCGGGGAAAACAACCATTACAGAACAATTATTATTATTCGGTGGCGCGATTCGCCAAGCTGGTACGGTCAAAGGGAAAAAGACTGGTAATTTCGCAAAGTCCGACTGGATGGAAATCGAAAAACAACGGGGGATCTCCGTTACCAGTTCCGTTATGCAGTTTGATTACCAAGGCAAACGGGTCAATATTTTAGATACCCCTGGGCATGAGGACTTTTCTGAAGATACCTACCGTACCTTGATGGCGGTGGATAGTGCTGTCATGGTGATCGATAGCGCAAAAGGGATCGAAGCACAAACGAAAAAACTCTTCCAGGTCGTTAAAAAACGTGGTATTCCGATTTTTACTTTTATCAATAAACTCGACCGTGATGGCCGCGAACCATTAGAATTATTAGAAGAACTAGAAGATCTTTTAGAGATCGAATCATTTCCAATGAATTGGCCGATCGGCATGGGGAAAGGCTTGGAAGGACTGTATGATATCCACAACCAACGGGTCGAATTTTACCGTCCTGACAATCACGGTGGGGAACGTTTAGTTGCCCTAGATGAAAATGGTCAATTCCCAGCAGATCATCCATTTGCCGAAGATGGGCTGTTCCAACAAGTTTTAGAAGAAGTGGAATTGCTGCAAGAAGCTGGCGACGCCTTTGATACAGAAAAAATCGCTCGGGGCGATCAAACCCCTGTATTCTTTGGTTCTGCTCTCACAAATTTTGGCGTACAGACCTTTTTAGAAACCTTCTTGACTTTTGCACCAGCACCTTACGGACATAAAACACTAGCTGGTGAGGAAGTCAGTCCTTATGAACCAGAAATGTCTGGGTTTGTATTCAAGATCCAAGCAAACATGAATCCTGCCCATCGTGACCGGATCGCCTTTGTCCGCATTTGTTCAGGAACCTTTGAACGAGGCATGGACGTTACTTTAGAACGTACTGGCAAAAAAATGAAACTCAGTAATGTGACTCAATTTATGGCTGATACCCGTGAAAATATTGAAGAAGCTGTCGCCGGAGATATCATTGGTGTCTATGACACGGGGAATTATCAAATCGGTGACACGATTTATGAAGGAAAACTAAAAGTTGCTTACGAAGAGCTGCCATCGTTTACTCCGGAACTCTTTATGAAAGTTACTGCGAAAAATGTGATGAAGCAAAAATCTTTCCATAAAGGAATCTATCAGTTGGTCCAAGAAGGGGCTATCCAGTTGTACAAGACGTATCTTAGTGATGAGTATATCATCGGTGCTGTCGGGCAACTGCAATTTGAAGTTTTCCAATATCGCATGATGAATGAGTACAATGCGGAAGTCATCATGACCCCAATGGGCCACAAGATCGCCCGTTGGATCGATCCGAAAGACTTGGATGAGCGTATGAGCTCCAGTCGTAACATTTTAGCGAAAGACCGTTTCGACCAGCCATTGTTCTTGTTTGAGAATCAATTTGCGATGCGTTGGTTCGCAGATAAGTACCCAGATGTCGAATTGAAGAGCTTGATGTAAGAGCCGTTTCCCGCGAGCCTGTCTAGGTATGCGCAACTCTGTACGTAAGGCTGATCTTTTTGAATTGAACGATCGTAGAAAGTCCTTTCTTATCAAAATGGATAAGAAGGGGCTTTTTTTGCTGAAAACGTGCTTTTGATACAGAAGGAAGGCTGTGTGATTGGGGCAATGGTCCAATGATCAGACAATTATCCTAATTTATAAGCATTCTTTTAAAAGAAGATAAAAAGAGTTGGAAAAAGAGCGTAGTATTAAAGATGACCGCAAGGAAGTGCACTTGAAATGAATAGAAAAATATCATAGGCACATTTGGTGATTCAGGAAATTTTCACTTGTTTGAAAGTAGAGGGAAAGCAGAGAATAGATTGCCAGTGATAGAGGTCATTTAATCATTTGATCGAGGGACAAGTTCTTTTTGTCAGATGCTACTAGTGAAGACTAAACTTTCTTTATCTGAGCATGATTCGGTTATAGCCCTTAAAACTTCATTTGAAGCACTTCTAACAGATGGCTTAAGTTTTCAGTTGGTGAACCATGGCTTCATAACTCCAAAATGAATTAGTCTCATTGCTAGTCTACTAGTTATCTATAGATCGATTTTGCTAAAGCGAATGATTATTTGTTAAATAAAAGTGATTTCTGAAAGAAGAAAGGGGACCATGTAGTGCTAAAAAGTTTGTTATTTATATTTTCGGCGATATTTTTCTTTCCAACAGTAGAGGCTGCGGCTGATGAGGTTTCCGAAACGTTGATTTTTGATTTGAACACGATTGACTTTAAGGACGAACACTATTATTTGTTGAAAACCACACAAGATCTTCAGCTGACCGTCGATAGCAACGGCAGTGAAGGTGCTTTTGGCGTAGAGATCACAGCTGTCGGGAAGGCATTTTCAGCAGAACTAAACAGCGTGAACGGTTCGGAAGAGAAAATCATTCAGATTGAGGATACTGATGAAGCATCAATGATTCTTAACGTAGCTGCAACATTGAACATAAAGGAATATCTTGATTCCAACTCTGAGTACTACCTATCAGTCACTTTTACAGCAATTGATGATTCAGAGACCTTTACGAAAGATATAAAAATGAATCAGACGGATGAGGAAAAAGAAGAGATATCGGATGAGAATTTAATGACTGAAGACCAAGACGATGAAAAGCAAGAAGACAATGGCATCGAAGATGATTCTGAGAGCCAAAAGGAAGAAGCAGAATCTATTTACGACGAGCAAGCAAACTTGGAAGAAGACTCGCTTGATAAGGATTCTACCAAACTAGAAGATTCAATCAGTGATGTTGAGGATGAGGCTGGTACTGAGTTTTTTTTAGGGAAGAAAAGCCAATGTGAGACAGCAACATTTTTTTCAAAAGAAATGATCATTGAAAAAAATATGTTTAGATTTATATTAGGAAAAACCGCTTATTTGATATGAGCAGTTTTTCTTGTCTCACTTCTTCTATTTCTTCCTAAAGAGGAAACCATGGAGAGAAGATACGCAACATTTCTTTAAAAAGGAATCTCTCAATAATTGATGACCAATGGAATAAGTAGAAGCAGAACAAAAGAGAGGAACTAGCCCTCTCTTTTTCTTTTTGATTTTAAAATGTAGATGACTGCAGTTGCTAGCGCTGCAATGAGAACAAAGATGATCCAGATAAGGATTTGATTATTTGTCTGAACGTTGGCAGCGTTCGTTGGACGGTTCTCTTTTTTGAAGTTATCCAAGTCCTCTTTCTCATAAGAAAAAGTAGTGGTGATCGCTTTTCTAGTTGTTTCTATTGTTAAACGGTATTCGCCTTCAATAAGCTCACTATCGTCTATTAAAGGAATCTGCATTCTTGATTTGGTTAACGGCGTTAAAAGAACGGAATCTGCTAACTCTCCAGAGGCAATTGTTTCTCCATTTGGGTTTATTAGTTCGTAGAGCGCATTGTTTAAGTTGCCTAAAATAGGATTATAGTTGAGGGCATAAAATTGAAGGTTTATCGTGTCCTGAAGAGCAACAAATGAGAAATCTTGATAAATAATATCTTGAATATCCTCATATTTGCTAAAAATTAAGTTGATAAAAATGATAGACTCGTAGGCAGACGCAATACTAATAGAATCTTCAGCTGTTTGAACACCTAATATTTGCTTAAAATTAATTCCACCCATTACAGTACCTTCAAGCTCTATGTCGTCTGGAACATTTATGGTAATGCTGACACCAACAGATTCATTAGGAGCAATTTCTATTTGATTCTCTTCGTCTATAGCTTCTGAAGCGATAGTAACATAATTTGAAAAGTCATATTTATCATCGAGAAGGTTCTCTGTATTCGAAGTGTACAAAATAGAGGATTCTCTTGAAATAGCAGTTGAAGCAAAGGGAGTGACCACTATTGATGAATCACCAGCTCCGATGTTTTCCAATTTAATTTCAAATGTATACTTTTTATCAACGTCAGAAGGAAGAGTAATAGTATTTCTTGATGTCTCATATTCGGTATCGCTAAGCGATAGTTTTAAAGTATTCGTTGTCTCATTCGCTGTTGCAATACTTATATTTATATTTGCGATTATTGTCAATATGAGGAAGAACACAGAAACTCTTAGAAAGGAGTCTCTGTGTTTTGATATTTTATCCATATGTTATCCTTTTTAAGAATTAAAGGTCTTGGCCATTGTCTAAGTCAGTAGTATCTGATGCAGTAACTGTGATAGTGGGTGTGCCATCTAGCAAAGCAGTTTGACGATTGAATGTGAAAGTTGTATCTACGCTGGTAGCTACTGATTGGGAAATAGCTTCTGCTTCAACGGCAACATCACCATTTTCGGTGATAACGATTCCTTCAGAATCAGAAGAAACTGTAATTGTAACTTTATTAACTGAACGAGTTAAGTTTGTTAATGTTCCGCCAACGTTTTCAATAGTTCCTGTCATTGTTCCGTTGACAAATAATGCTGGACTTATTTCGAACGTTTCGTTTAAATTCATATCATTAAATGCAAAACTAGATGTTCCTTCTGTTATAGTAACAGCAAATGGAACAGAGGGAACCTCTGGCATAGCAACATCTGCTGACGCAGTGATTCCTCCTACTAGTAGTAAAGATGTTGCCAATGTAGTACCCAAAATAACTTTTTTCATAATAAAACCTCACTTTAATTTTTGCAGATGATTTACTGCTTAAATAAAGTATACAATGATGATGTATTAAGTTATTATCCGTTTTTGCGCTATTTTTAATGAAAAAGTAGAAAGTATTTTATTAATCTGATTTTTTATGAAATAATTTAATCAAATTTTCTAGTAGTCAAGTGATGTTGATTATCAAGTCCACATATTTTTCTGTGTAGCAATTGTCCGTGCGGTAATGATTTATATGAAAATAATTTTGTTGCAATGTTACAATTTGGCTAATATTTTAAGTCAAGATCTTCTCAGAGTTGAAAGAATTGTCGTTCCAACTAGGATTCGACCTAGCAAAGTAATTATATTGTTATTCGTAGTCTCTGAGAATTTGCTCTGAATCAGTCGCTGTCAGGGGAATCAGTTCTGAAGATTCATATCTGTTATTTCTTTCGTGAACATCTGCAATTCAGTAGAATACAATCTTCTATCATTTTTAAGATACTATTTATAGAAGTAGTTTTACGAGTATGAACTATTGCATAGGTGGGGATTGAACGTATTGTTCTATTTATGCATTTCTATTGAATGGGCAATCAAAGTCATAGATTTGAAAATTATCAATTAATGTTTTTATTCAATTTGTAATCTGTACCTATAAATCTTCTACCTTAACGGGACAGAGATATTAAAGGTTGCTTCAAGCTTAAAATTATAAATCCGTACTTGTTTCATTTTAAAAATATCTCAAAAAAATTAGCTGTTTAGAATTACTATCTCATTAATACTAGATTTTAGTAGGATTCATAATATTAGGAGAATATACAATAAGACTCTTTGAAGAAACCTTAGAGTTTTTTTGTCTCTTTTATTTTTATGAAGTTGCTACTCGTTTCTAATTAACAGGTCTTTTAGTCAGTAGAAAGAAAAATGAGGAACAATGATTATTTTATTTGTAGTTTTTTTGAAAAAAAGACGATAAAAATCGGCTGGTTCTTACTATATCCTTAATAGCAGAGGATCAAAGTTCTTTTAAGGAGTGAATCAAAATGCTGCAAACCAGAATAAATTTCAGTCGACAAAAGAATGCTACCATGTTGACTGTGCGCTTTTTCAGCAACAAGACGAATACGATTTTAGAGAGAAATTTAATTGTGGATCAAGAAGATGATCGCCAATCGGTTCTTGACTACTTAGCACAATCACTAGGGGAAATCAACATCTTGCAATACTCTTCGAAAAACGTTTTGTGTATCGCTGAACGTTCAAGGTTAGAAAAAGCAGGCGGCAGTCATCGATTGGAACATTTTTGGGGAGATGTGATCAGCTATATCGTTGAGTGCGTGGATAAATCTGGTGTTCATTATGATTTGCATGTCATTGGCAATGTTGATTCGGATGATGAAGAAATCATGCGGTCAATCAATCAAATGAGTGATGAATTGTCGATCATCAACATTTATGAATACAAAGATTGCTGGCTAAAAAGAGAAGATATTTTATTACAAGCTCTTTGAAATGAACTTGATTCCTCAAAGAAGTTTGTCCAGCTAGAAAATGATTTTACTCTCCAAGTCACTTACCAATCAATGAAAGAATACGAATTTTTTCTAAGTTTATGGAAACAGCTAATTCACAGGTTCTTTTTCATGGTTTCCAACACTTTTATGTTACAAAAAATAAGAATCGTTTCACAAGTTTTTCTCACCCGTACTGTTTTAAAGAAGAGGGGATTTTTCTGAAGTTTTTATTAAAATTGTCCGTTTAATGAAAAAAGAGGCTTGAATTTAAGTTTATTTTACTATAATTGGATACTGGGATACTTTTTAAATAAGGCGGGTAAAAAATTTTGGAGTATATAGAAAAATTGTATAGGTTTTATTTAACCAAAAAACAGGTAGATAAATTAACTGTTGTTAGAAATATCATTTTGGAGAAGCAGCTGTCTCTCGATAAAATATGTGAAACGACAAACAAATCTTTGTATCAGGTGAAAATATTGATCAATGAAATCGCCGAAGATATGAGAGAGTTTACGACTTTTGACGAGTCAATTTTTTTGCTGAAAAAGAGAACTGTTTATTTGTCACGAGAATTAAATGAAGAACAAAGCCTGCATATTTTTGTGAATCTAAAGAAAAAATATTTCTTAGAATCTCCTTATTATCGTCTATTATCCTATTTGTTAAGAAAAAGAAAGACCCGTATGGTGGACATCTCGGAAGAATTGATTTTTAGTATTTCTTATTGTTATAAATTGATCAGCTATCTTAAGAAAATGCTGGTTATCCAAAATGTTCCGATTACTATCAATAACAATACAGATTCCATTGATTTGACAGGGGCAGAGCCGTGTGTGAGGATGTACCATTATTTAGTTGAGATCATGGCTTGTAATGTATACATCAATCAGCGAACCCGTGCCAGCGTTGAATTAGCAGCTAAAGAATATGAGCCGTTAAAAACCACGAAAGTGAAGCACGACATTATGTTTTCAATCATTGAAAATGCGGTGTTGAGAGGCTATATTGTCAACGAGTTAGACGATGCTTCCATCACTATTTATGAGCAAATCAAGCAACTAGATGGGGAAAAGCAAGTGATCAAGCTGCTGCCGATCAGAAGTCAGCAAGATATTGAGAAAGAACAGATTTTTTATCATTTCTGGGTTTTTCTTTTCATACCTGAAACGATCTCGGATCAAGAAAAACTACTTTTGGGCCAAAAGCTGAGAAATCTTTTAGGAAATCCGCTGGTCGAATTTTCTGCCGATGTTGTAGCTGTCTTGTCGCAAAAGTATAATCTTTCTAAAGAGATCGAAGAATTCATTACCTATGAATTAGTGATGAATACATGGGGCTGTCTTCATCTCTTTTTGGATAGTTTTGTGTCTACTGAAGATTTGTCCTCTACGAACGAACGAGTATTAGAGGTGGAAGAGCTGATTGCAGCTGCCTTGCAGCGCCATTCGTTTGTAATAGAAAAAGAAGCCCTCTTCTTAAGGAAAATCGCTCAGATCACAGCGTCTTATTTACCTATCCAGGAAGAGGAACCGATTCGCATTGGTATTTCTCTTTTGAACCATCCAGAATATATTCCGGTCATTAAAAACAAACTGTTGAAAATTTACAATGAAAATGTGATTCACTTTAGTTCGAATTTAGGAGACTCAGATATATTGGTTTCTGATGGCGTGCTAATCCATAATGAGTCGCAGAAATTCACATTTTTTGGCAATGTTCATAGTACCAAGGATTGGCACAATCTAAATGTGATGATCCAGTCGATGATTTCTAATAAATATACTTAAAAAGAGAGCGTATGGCTCTCTTTTTTTACTTGAACATCAGGTGTCGTTGATCGAAGTACTAACCAAAAGAAGGAAGAGAGAAGACAAAAAAAGATATCTATAAAAGAGGGCTGCGACAGTCACCTTTTATAGATATTTTTTAAACCCATGATCAGGCAAAGCTAACGTGATGAGGATAGCGTTTTTTTGATGGAGATTTCCACCACTTCGGGCATTTGGATCACAGAGATCGTTGCAGGATCATAAGAGCCATCAGGTAATTTTTTCAAGAAGTAATTTTTGATTTCTTCAACTTCCGTCGGGCGAATAGTTCTTTTTTTATTGATCAGCAAAATTTCATTGTGGTTCGGCGCTGAGGTAAAGATCACGGTTGTATCTCCGGCTGTGTAAACCTTTACAAGTTCCGCGTCGGTATTTTCAAGTTGATTCAATACTAGTCGAGAATGGCTGTTCGTAACATTGATTAATTTCACCAGACTCACCTCACATTCTATGTATTTATTAATAACATTATAGGGCGTTTTTTTTCAAAAGAAAAGCCAGACAACTCGGAATTACCCAATTTTTTGGCAAAACATGGTTGTCTGGCAAAGGAAACGTTTCGTTACACGTTTTGGCAGCTTGTTACTCGTTTGTTCCCGATGCTTCTTCTTCAGAAGCCGGATTGGCTTCTTCAAGAGGTGCAGGGGACTCAGCGGAGGTCACGATGATTTTATCTGCATCTTCTAATTGTGCTTTTAGTTGATGTACTTGTGGATGCTCAAGATAAAATTCTGCAATGCCGTCTTCGATTTGATCTTGGATGGTTCTACGCAATGGGCGAGCCCCCATCGTTGCACTGTAACCAAGATCCACCAATTTTTCTTGCACGTCTTGTGGAACGTCGATATGCAGTTTTTGTTGGTTAAGGGTTTGATTGACTTCATGCAGCATGAGAGACACAATCGATAACAAGTTTTCCTTGCTTAAAGCTTTAAATTCGATGATGCCGTCAAAGCGGTTGAGAAACTCTGGTGTAAAGTAATTATTCAATTGATTCAAAACGGAACGAGTGATACCTTCACGCGCCGCACCAAAGCCAACGTTAGCTTCAACTTTGCCGGTTCCGGCATTACTTGTCATGATGATCAAGGTGTCCTTAAAGCTGACGGTACGTCCTTGAGCATCGGTCAAGCGACCATCATCGAGAATTTGCAAGAACATATGCAATACATCAGGATGGGCTTTTTCTACTTCATCTAATAGAATCAAGCTGTAAGGATTCCGACGAACCTTTTCAGTCAATTGACCTGCTTCTTCATAGCCAACATAGCCTGGAGGAGAACCAATCAATTTGGATACACTGTGTTTCTCCATGTATTCTGACATGTCGAAACGAATCATTGATTCTTCAGAACCAAACATTTCATAAGCTAATTGTTTTGCTAATTCGGTTTTCCCGACACCGGTTGGACCGACGAATAGGAAAGAGCCGATCGGACGGTTTTGTTTGCCTAAACCGACCCGATTTCTGCGGATCGCTTTTGCAACTTTGTCGATTGCTTCGTCTTGACCAATAACTTTAGCTTTCAAGTCATCCGCAAGATTCCTCAACTGGGTTTGTTCTTTTTCTTTTAATTCCCCAACAGGGATATTTGTCCGTTCTTCAACGATTTGTTCCATGTCTTTTTCGGTGATGACTGGCGTTTCTTCTTCGCTGATTTGACGTTCTTTCATTTTTTGCAGCTTGTTGATTTGATCGCGATAGTAAGCAGCTTTTTCAAAATCTTCTTCTCGAGAGGCAGCTTGTTTTTGTTCTTCCGCTTCTTGTAATTTCTTTTCGATCGTTTTTGGATCAACGATTTGGATCGTCAAGTTTTTCTTCGAACCTGTTTCATCTAGCAGATCGATCGCTTTATCAGGCAAGAATCGGTCTTGAATGTAACGGTTAGAAAGGGTAGCGGCAGCTGCGATCGCTTCATCCGTATATTTCACATGATGATAATCTTCATAACGCGGTTGTAGGCCTTTTAAAATACGAATGGTTTCTTCCACAGAAGGTTCATCCACACGTACTGGTTGCAAACGCCGTTCTAAAGCGGCGTCTTTTTCGATAATGCGGTATTCATTTAACGTCGTTGCTCCGACCATTTGTAGTTCTCCACGGGCAAGAGCTGGTTTTAAGATGTTTCCAGCATCCATATTTCCGTCGCCGGCTGCACCAGCGCCAACGATTTCATGGACTTCATCGATAAACAAGATCACATTTTCCGCTTGCTTGATTTCTTCGATCAATTTTTGGATGCGTTCTTCAAATTGGCCACGAATACCTGTGCCTTGAACAAGCGACGCAACGTCCAAACGAATAACTTCTTTTTCCATCAATTTTTGTGGCACATCACCATCAACGATTTTTTGGGCTAACCCTTCAACGACGGCAGTTTTCCCAACCCCAGGTTCACCAATCAATACAGGATTATTTTTGGTTCGGCGATTAAGGATCTCGATCACGCGTTTGATTTCTGAATCACGACCGACCACTGGATCGACTTCACCATCACGAGCCATTTGAGTGATATTGATGCCATATTCTCCCAGCAGACCCGCAGGTGCTTGGTTATTGCGTGGTGGTTGCCCGCCAACAAAACCGTTACCGCCAGTTTGTGTCGGTGGGGTTTGTTCATAAGGGGTATTTCCTTGCTGCATTTGACGAGACATTTGACGGAATAAATCATCAAGATTGCCAAATCCAAAAGGATCTTGCGCCATTGCAGCTGTAGCATTCCCAGATTGTTCTTTTAATTTTTGGTAACAACTTTGACAATAATCGAGTTGTTTTCTTTGACCATTGACATTGGCATATAAATGAATTGAAGCTTCATTTTTGCCGCAATTTTGACAAAGCATAGATTCACGACCTTTCATATTTGTTCCAACAACCCTATTTTACGGCGCATTTGATTGCTTGTAAAAG
The DNA here is from genome assembly GCF_050544075.1 of Enterococcus sp. AZ188. Classification (NCBI taxonomy): domain Bacteria; kingdom Bacillati; phylum Bacillota; class Bacilli; order Lactobacillales; family Enterococcaceae; genus Enterococcus; species Enterococcus sp. AZ188. The sequence continues at coordinate 2,008,003 of NZ_CP172943.1, read as the reverse complement.
AAAAGGGGCTGTGGGCAAAGTAACGGTCACCTTCAAGGTAATGTGATATTGACCTTTACTGACCATAATTCTATTATACTAACTTTTTGTCAGACTGCAAGAATTTTACCTTTAAAAATTTTCCCTTCGATTTCACTTATAGAAGCGGTCTTTTAAATAAAAAGTAATTCCTATATAATAGAAAGAAAGAGGTGAGAATAGACGTTGGAGAACAGAGATTTTGCTGCAGAAGTAGTACGTTTACGCAATGGAGAGATCCAAGAATTGATTGTCCAACAGCTGGAATTTCTGGCGTTTAGAGATGTCTGGCTCCAGTTGGAAGACCGGTCTTCTTTTGTCGGAGAAGCGGGGTTAAATGGGAAGATCATCTACCGTTACGTGCAAGAAAATAAATAGGACATTTATTTCAATCGTTTATTTAAGAGAAAACGGTTGTCTATCGAGGAAAAAAATGGTAATCTTAACAGTTGAAAGGGCGATTTTTTTCGGGTATCATTGCATGCATGGAAATTTTGCCTTCACACAAAAAAACGTATCATAAAGGAGATTGATCAATATGGAAAAGAAAGATTTTCACGTAGTTGCTGAGACAGGGATTCACGCACGTCCAGCTACATTATTGGTTCAAACAGCAAGCAAATTCAACTCTGATATCAACTTAGAGTACAAAGGTAAATCAGTAAACCTTAAATCAATCATGGGCGTAATGTCATTAGGTGTTGGCCAAGGTTCTGATGTAACTATCACTGCTGAAGGTGCTGACGAAGCAGATGCAATCGCTGCAATCGTAGAAACAATGAAAAAAGAAGGTTTGTCTGAATAATGGTTGAGATGCTAAAAGGAATTGCTGCTAGTGATGGTGTAGCCGTTGCGAAAGCCTACCTGTTAGTACAACCTGATTTATCTTTTTCAAAAGTATCAGTTGAAGATACTGCAGCAGAGGAAGCACGCTTAGATGATGCGTTAGCGAAGTCAACAGCGGAATTACAACAAATCCGCGACAAAGCAGCGCAAACTTTAGGTGAAGCAGAAGCACAAGTATTTGATGCTCATTTAATGGTTCTTTCAGATCCTGAGATGATCGGTCAAATCAAACAAAACGTGACAGATAACAAAGTCAATGCAGAAGCTGCATTGAAAGAAGTTACTGACATGTATATTGGTATGTTTGAAGCAATGGATGACAATGCTTACATGCAAGAACGTGCAGCTGACATCAAAGATGTTGCTAAACGTATCTTGGCGCATTTGTTGAATGTGACTTTGCCTAATCCTTCAATGATCAACGAAGAAGTAGTCGTTGTTGCGCATGACTTGACACCAAGTGATACCGCACAATTAGACCGCAACTTTGTTAAAGCTTTTGTAACAGATATCGGTGGACGTACTTCTCATTCCGCAATCATGGCACGTTCTCTTGAAATCCCAGCAATCGTTGGAACGATGGAGATCACTGCAAAAGTGAAAGCGGGCGACATCTTAGCTGTTAACGGCATTATCGGTGACGTTATCGTCAACCCGACAGATGACCAAGCGGCTGAATTTGTTGAAGCTGGGAAAGCCTACGCAGATCAAAAAGCAGAGTGGGAAAAATTAAAAGATGCTGAAACAGTTACGGCTGATGGTAAGCACTTTGAATTAGCTGCGAACATTGGTACACCAAAAGATTTAGAAGGTGTCCACAACAATGGTGCAGAAGCAGTCGGTTTATACCGTACTGAATTCTTGTACATGGATTCTCCTGATTTCCCAACAGAAGAAGACCAATATAAAGCGTATAAAGCAGTTCTAGAAGGAATGGCTGGAAAACCAGTGGTTGTCCGCACAATGGATATCGGTGGCGATAAAGAACTTCCTTACTTAAAATTGCCTCATGAAATGAATCCTTTCTTAGGCTATCGTGCATTGCGTATCAGCTTGTCTGAACTTGGGGACGACATGTTCCGTACCCAACTTCGTGCGTTGTTACGTGCTTCTGCTCATGGTAACTTACGTATTATGTTCCCAATGGTGGCAACATTGAAAGAGTTCCGTACAGCGAAGAAAATGTATGAAGAAGAGCGTCAAAAATTGATTGACGAAGGCGTTGAGATTTCTAACGAGATCCAAGTCGGAATCATGATCGAAATTCCAGCAGCAGCTGTCTTAGCAGACAAGTTTGCGAAGGAAGTTGACTTCTTCAGTATTGGTACTAATGACTTGATCCAATACACAATGGCTGCAGACCGCATGAATGAACGCGTGTCTTACTTGTACCAACCATACAACCCATCCATCTTACGCTTGATCAAAAACGTGATCGATTCAGCGCATGCTGAAGGCAAATGGGCTGGTATGTGTGGAGAAATGGCCGGCGATCAAACTGCTGTGCCACTTCTTGTAGGTATGGGCTTAGATGAGTTCTCAATGAGTGCAACATCTGTTCTGAAAACACGTAGCTTAATGAAACGTTTGTCAACCACTGACATGCAAGAATTAGCAAAACGTGCTTTAGAAGATTGCGATACAATGGAAGAAGTTGTAGAGTTAATCGAACAGTATGTAAAATAATCATTTCTAGGCAACAAGCAATTTTTGCTTGTTGCCTTTTTTTGTTTTAAGAAGACATTTTGTTTGATTTGACTTGCAACAACTTACTACTTTTTTCAGAAAACGAACAGTTTTGTCATATCTTGGAATTAAGCTATGATTCCCTGAGCTTTTCCCGTATCATGGTTAAATGGGGAACAAAATCTAGGACCATGGTAGGAGTATCTCTGCGATCGCCTATGGTATACTAATATCAGATATAAGCATTTCCAAGGAGGAATCATCTTTGAAAGTACTTCTTTATTTTGAAGGAGAAAAATTATTAGCTAAATCAGGTATCGGTCGCGCATTGGCCCATCAGCAACGAGCGCTGACATCTGTCGGGATTCCTTTTACTCTTGATAAAAATGATGAGGATTATGACATTCTTCACATCAACACGTATGGAATCAATAGTATGCATATGGTCAATAAAGCCAAAAGACAAGGAAAAAAAGTGATTTACCATGCCCATTCTACAGAAGAGGATTTTCGAAATTCATTTATAGGTTCAAATCAGCTTTCGCCATTATATAAAAAATATTTGATCAATCTTTATTCCAGAGCCGATCAATTGATCACCCCGACCCCTTATTCGAAAGAACTTTTGGAAGGGTATGGTATCCAAGTGCCGATCGAAGCGATCTCAAACGGGATCGATCTTGACAAATATCAGCCGGATCATGAGAAAGAAAAAGCCTTTCGTGAGTATTTTCAGCTTTTACCTGATCAAAAAGTCATTATATCGGTCGGTTTGTTTTTTGAACGAAAAGGCATTCTTGATTTTGTAGAGATAGCTAGACAATTGCCTGAATATACGTTTATCTGGTTTGGTCATACACCAATGATGACGATTCCTAAGCAGATCCGCGACCTTGTCAATGAAGACCATCCAGAAAATGTGCTGTTTCCCGGCTATATCAAAGGAGACATCATCGAAGGGGCATATTCAGCGGCTGATCTGTTCTTCTTTCCTTCCTATGAAGAAACAGAAGGGATCGTGGTCCTTGAGGCGTTAGCCAGCCACCAAAATGTGCTTGTTCGGGATATTCCAGTATATAAAGGGTGGCTAAGCAATGGGCACAATGCATACATGGAGAAAACCAATCAAGGGTTTATCGAGAAAATCAAAGGAATCGTAGATGGCACGTTGCCACAGTTAAGTGAAGCGGGTTATGAAACGGCCAAGCAAAAGAGTATTGATGAAATCGGATATGAGCTAAAAGAAGTTTATACAAAAGTGATGAATACGGAATAAAGAAACTAATGTAAAGTTTGGAGGTACCGTTTTGAAAATCGGATTTTTTACAGACACCTACTTCCCCCAGGTAAGTGGTGTGGCGACATCGATCAAGACATTGAAAGAAGAGCTTGAGAAAAAAGGCCATAAAGTGTATATCTTTACTACGACCGATCCCAATGCTGATCTGGACGAAGAAGATATCATTCGCATGCCAAGTGTCCCGTTTGTGTCCTTCAAAGATCGGCGAATCGTAGTGCGCGGCATGTTGTATGCCTATTTGATCGCCAAAGAGTTAGAGTTGGAATTGATCCATACCCATACCGAGTTTGGCTCTGGGATGTTAGGGAAAATGGTGGGGCGCAAATTGCAAATTCCTGTGATCCATACCTACCATACGATGTATGAAGACTACTTGCACTACATCGCCAATGGGAAGGTCTTACGGCCGTCTCACGTGAAATATCTTTCGCGGCTATTTGCCAACCACTCGACAGGTGTTGTTTGTCCAAGTGAACGAGTCATCGATACGCTGAGGGGGTATGGTGTGGTTTCACCGATGCGGATCATCCCCACAGGGATCGAAGTCGAGAAGTTTCGTCGACCGGACATTACATCTGAAATGAAAAAAGAATTGCGGGAGAAATTAGGCATCACTGAGGATCAACCCATGCTGCTTTCCCTCAGTCGTATTTCTTATGAAAAGAATATCCAAGCGATCATCGATGGGATGCCGGAAATTCTAACCAAGATTCCTGATGCGCAATTAGTGATCGTTGGGAAAGGTCCGCATAAAGAAAAATTAGAAGAAAAAGTGGTGGATATGGCGCTAACTGACCATGTTCAATTTGTCGGCGAAGTGGCGAATGATAAAGTGGCGATCTATTACCACGCTGCCGATTACTTCGTCAGTGCCTCCACTTCAGAAACACAAGGACTGACATACACGGAAGCAATGGCTGCTGGGACCCCATTAGTCGTGGAAGGCAATGATTACTTAAACACCTTGATCGATGATCCATCGTTAGGCGTCACCTTTGAGAGTGATCGGGATTTCGCAAAAGCATTTATTGATTATTATGAACAAAAGATTCCTGCTGATCCCGAAGTTCTTTCTAGGAAGATGTACGAGATCTCGGCATTACGCTTTGGTGAGTCGATGCTGTCTTTCTACCATGATATGGTTGCCTATTATGAAACCGAACGCATCGAGAAAGAAACCGAGCAGACGTTAGAAAAATTCAAAGTAAAATTAAAGGCATTTCGCCGAACGATCGATTAAACAGAAAATTTTCGCAAGTTCATGTTTTTAGCGTAAACAATAATTTTAGGTTAACTAAATGAAATATCCTTTAATATCAACGTTTCTATCAAATCTTTTTTGTGCAAATTTAAAGAAAAATCAAGTTTGGTTCTCAAAATGTTCTCACTAACCACAAATAACAGTAAAGCAAAGAGCGTTAACAATCATTATTGTTAATGCTTTTTGTTTTGCTTCTTTTAGTTGTTTTGGGATTTAATGAAATCAGATTAGTAAATATTTTAATTAATAACGTAGGGAAGAAATGCCACATTGAATATTTTGTTCACTACACCTAAAAATATTAGAAAGCGATGGATATAATTTGAAGTATTAATACTTGTTAAGAAATAGTTGTTGAAGTTGAAAAACTAAAATGACCTAAATTAATTAAAATATAGTAATAATAAGCAGCTTTATTATAATGTATTCTCATAAGTTTAAATGAAAAAGTTAAAAACAATGTAATGCTTAAATTTTTTTCTAGTTAGCTTTATAAATTTATAGCTTAAAAAAATTTAGTAAAATTCAATTTTTGTCCAAATAAAACGTGAAATTCGATAAAAAACAATAACTTTATTATACGTTATTATATTTTTTTTGATATTTTATATTGAAAAAAAACTGTATTATTGGTAATATGATTTTAACCTCTTTTTAATAATCAGAGGGGTTGAATTTTGATGGTCGAGTGATTTTATATAATTTTGTTGGTATAAAAATCAAGGAGTGATAGAGATGATAAAAAGAACAAAAAGTAAATTTTTTATGGGGATAATATGTTTGTCTTTACTTCTTCCATTATTTTCATTTGGATATTCTCCAAAAGTTGAAGCTGCTTCTAAAGAAGCTGTGGTTAAGAGTAAAGTTATCCATTATTTTGCGGTAACCGATATATATATGGGAACGGATACTTTTTGGCGCTCCATTTGGTACACTCAGTATTGTTATCTTCAAAACTCTTATATTTCAACTCAGACAGCATGGAATGGATCATATACAAAAACAGAGAACTTTATATATACCTATAAATAATTAGTAAGTACTCGACCATCTATTTATTGAAAGGGGATACATATGATAGATATTGTCAGAATTTCAAAAAAAATGAACGATAATGTAGTTTTCGATGATGTTTCATTAAAACTGCCTAGTAAAGGAATTATTTCTATCGTTGGAGAAAATGGTTCTGGAAAAACAACTTTTTTCAAAATACTTACACAGCTTACTTCTATTGATAGTGGACAAATATCGTATGGAAATAATTATGTTAATAAAAATGGAATAAGCTTCTTTCCAAGCGAGCAAATACTTGTAGATGATTTATCAGGATGGGATCATATTCACCTTTTTAGAGAAACAAGTCTGACTGAACAACTAATAGAGCTGTTTGAAGCTGAAAAATTTCTGGATAAAAGGATAAGAAAATATTCCCTTGGAATGAAGCAAATGTTGCTAATAATATTGACTTGTTCGGTTGATGCCCATATTTTTATTTTTGATGAAATAATTAACGGTCTTGATCCAGTCAATAGAGATCGCTCTCTAAATTTTTTGAAGGATCTAAAAGATAATAATTTAATACTCTTTTCCTCACATCTTTTGTATGATGTCATAGACATTTCAGACCAAATATTATTTATTAAAAACAAAAGTTTTTATAATTTAAGTGCAGATGAAGGCATCGATGTAAATAAAATTTTGAGTGAATTTAAGGAGGTTCATATGAATGCGAAAAATGCTGGCATTTGAATTCAAAAAAATGATATATAATAAGAAGAATATTTGTTTAATGATTATTCTCATGATTTATTTGTTTGTATTGTTTTATATGTCTGTAAATCTTACTAAAAATTTTTCTACAGATGCGATAAATCATAATAATGAACAGATTGTTACTTTATCTGAGCAAGTGAAGATAGCTGAGAATGATTTAAATAATAAAGATTTGGACAAGGCTACTGTGGAATTTATAGAAAAATATATTTCAGATACTAAAGATACTATTAGTATTTTGGAATTACAGAATGATACTATTAATATTAATCCAAAAGAATATTGGTTATTGCAAAGTAAATTATATTCAAAGATGGTTGAAGCACCTGAAGGTAATCTTCAACCAGATGAAATGACTAATATAAAAATCGTTCAAAACAAAATAGCTATTTTAGACAAGGAAAATATTGAGTTTGAAGAAAATATTCACGATCCAATAAGAGCCTTTCCTTATTTTGAGAAAAATGTTGTCTTTATTTCTTCTTTAATAGTTTTGCTTATCATCTCTTTGTTAATTGGAGATATTATGTCAAAGGATTATGTTGATAAGTCTCTTTATATTTATAGAAACATTGTTAATAAGGAAAAAAAGATACTTTTCAGTAAACTAGTTGTAGCAACAATTGTACCGTATGTTTCTTTTCTGATTTGTATAAGTATTTTTTTTATAGTTAATGGATTAGTAACAGGCTTCGGTTCCTTTAAATATCCTGTATTTTATTCGGGGCAAGGAGATCATCTTATTTATGACAATATGGCTGTTTTTGGAGTCAAGTTCATCTTTGTATTCTTAGTGATCTTATATATGTATTCAAGTTTATCTATTCTACTAGGTATTTTAACTAAAAATGTTATGTTGTCGACGGGGTTATTAAGTATTTTAATTATAACCATGGATTACCTTTCTAATGTACCTTCTGTTAAAGAGGTTTTGAAATACTTACCAATTAATTATTTTGGAGTATACAAAATTTTGAGTTATGATTCAATAATAGGGGATAGAATCATAATAGTGATAGGATACTTGTTGATATTCTGCCTATTTTTGAATATATGTAATTACTATTTATTGAAGAATAAAAAAGCGTGGTGTTTCTAAAATAAGAAAGGAGTAGATGGATAATGATAGAGACTTTGTTTTTCTTGTGTGTAATTTTGGGGTTTGTCGGATTAATATTAGTAGGAATAAACTTCAAAAAATTAAATTGGATGGTTAGAGTAGGGTATGTTTGTCTATTTATAAGCATATTGCTACCATATATTTTGAGGTTTTTTTACTAGTATAGAATTCTTTTTATTTTGACTAAAATTTTATTTCTTAAAAAAAAGTTTAGCGTAAACATGTATTCTGTGTAATTTATGCTGAAAAACCTTTAATATTAACGATAATTTAAAATCCGTTTTGTACAAAAATAAAGAAAAAACAGTTTTGTTCTCAAAATGTTCTCACGCCTATATAAAAACAAGACAAAGAGTATTATCAGAAATGATAGTACTCTTTGTTTTTCTGTATATAAAGAAGTAATTTGTTTTATATTCCCAATACTAATTTTATTAATTTCTCCCTTACTATTATAAAGAAGTACTTTTTTATCAAATATAGTTAAAAAATTATGTCAAATTAATTTATTGTATATTCATCTAGACGCATACTTAGTGTATAATATTATTAAAATAAACTTTTTTACTTTTAAATGGAGGCACTAGTATGGAGGAAGCTTTAACTCAAGAAATAAATTTTATAAATACGTTATTCTATTATTCAGATTATGTTAACTTAAATGATTTCTTGATTGAGTTACTTAGAATTAAGAATAATCATGAAACATCTGTTTTAGATCCTATTTTAAATGTGAATCGATTCTCTGAAATAATAAACTTCATGAAGAAAACAGTCATTCCTTTGGATATACTTAGGGACTTAAATGATTCTTTGGTTAAGAATATTATCTACCATAGTGTTTCTCATGTTTATATGTATCAATTGAACACTTCATACTCAATAAAAACTATTGAGAAGAAGTTAGTAAATAATATAGATAGTTTAACTAGTAATTGGAGTGATACGGCTCTTGATAATTTAGCAGAGGGTGATATTTACTATAATTTAATTGATCGTATTGCTCCTTCACGTAGCAATGAAATTTATTATCCTGCATTTTTTAAAACTTCTTCTAATCTATATCTTTTTTCAGTAATAAGAACTGTTACTAAAACAGGAGACTCTATTGTAATACCAGCAATGACAGTATTAGATACAAGTCAATCAATTGTAATGATTTTAGTTCCTAATAAATTTAAAGGTGGAAAACCTGATGGTGTATTTATTTGGTCTCCAGAAGCATACTGTAAAATTTTAAAAAGTAAAATTTCGATGATATGCGATGTTAGCGTAAAAAAAATAGATGATGTTTATGAGAGGGCTTTGAAAAAAAATCTGTTCACTTCTTGTGTCGAAATGAACAGAAAATTAGTTGAAGATTATGAAGACCAGCTCTTAGAAAAAATGCCGCCAATAAAAAAACATATCAACAATATCAAAAATAATATTGGCAAGGTAGTTCACCTAACTACAAATGATAAGGAGAAAATCGAAAAAAAAATTCTTTCTACTTGTGTCAGTGAGTATATGACTAAAGCGGTTAAACCATCTGAATTACAAAAAAAAGCTTTGGAAAAAGGTTTACAAGGATATCCCACAAAAATAAAGTTTGATGGTCTAGACTCTTCAAGTGGGGGAACAAGATCCAGTAATAGAAATTCACCTTTACCTATACATGAAATTTTTCATTCTATCAATACAAGTTTTGTATATTTCGGGACTATAAAAGAATGTCGAATTGCATGGTTTAATAAGTACCTATTTCCTAATAAAAAAGAATTTCTTAATAAGTCTAGTGTTAGTCAAGCTAATATTAAAATTTCATCTGGTAAAGTTCTTATTAATATCTTGAGACAAACAAATAAAAACGAGGTGATGGTTAATTATGTTATTAGCGAAGTTATCAAAATTATCAACTTTGTATGATACATGTAAGAAAGATAAAAATGAGTCTACTTTTTATGATCTTTTAAATGTTTTTTGTATGACAGAACAGAAATTAAGATATGAATATTATTTTGAGATGTTAGATAATAATATTAATGATCCAGAGTTTTTTTTTAGTGAAATGAAAAATGAAAATATTTTTTTCATTGATTATCAATATAAATGTGAAGAAGAGACTGAAATAACTAATATTTTAGATTCTTATTGTGAATGTGGAAAAAAGGTAAGCCAACATGATTCTGTAATAGAGTTGTATCAACTATCTAGTGATTTCAAGGAATTCATAAGTGATAGGAATAAAAAAGCTTTAGATTATAATGGAACTTCTTGGAGGAAGAACAAACTGATTTTAGAAGAATTAAGGGGCGTCAATAATTTGGTACCCTTTTTAGGATCTGGATTGTCAAAACCATTAGGATTTCCTTCGTGGCCCGAACTCGTAGAAGAATATAAGGAAGGCTGTTCTGAAAGTGAATTGCTAGGGATTCAATTTTTTTTAAGCAAAAAAAAATATTTGGATTGTTTCGATCTTATCATTAATGATGTAGAAAATCAAAATATTAAAAATGTTGAACATTTGAAACAAAAAATTTCGTGGGCATTTAAATCTAAAAAAATAGATAATGATAATAATTACAAAGATGTAATCAATTTGAATCTACCATTAATTATCACAACAAATTATGATGATAATATTGATATATCAGGGGAAAATCGATATTCATCAGTAATATTCAAAGATATTGAAGATATAAGAAGTATTGAAAATGACAATGTAATAATTCATCTTCATGGTTCTGCTAAAAATACAGTGAAATCTTCTATGATTGTAACAAAGCAAGATTATATAGAATTGTATGAAGATGATATATATATGAGGAAACTTCAGAGTATACTTGGAAATAAAGCAATACTATTTATCGGATACTCATTAGATGATTATTATTTTATGGATGAACTCATAAAGATATGTGAGGCAAATAAAGGTTTTTCAGAATATTATGCATTTATGATTAATGTAAGCCAAGCCGATTTACAATCCTATATGCCAGATTATTATAACATCATTAAAATTATATCAATTGATATATCAGAAACAGTAGAATTCAATTGTGAAGTTATTAATATCGTAAGAAGTTATTTAAAGTATATAAATAATAATTTATATTTAATGGATATTTAATAGCTAGAGTGATTATCATACTTAAAATTTATATAACCAATCATTTTTAATAATTTAAACAAAAGAGCATTATTCGATTTATAATGTTTTTTTTGTTTAAAATATATTAATCTAATAAATTACAGAGATATTTTAAAATATACGTTTACAAAAAAATCCTGAATTTTAATTTCATAAAAATCAGCAAGAGTCTTTGTGATAGATAGAGAGGGTTCCGTAAAGCTTTTTTCATAATTCTCTAGCATACCTTTGGATATGCTTTCTTTGTTATTTATGATAATAATATGAATAAGTATTTTTGTCTCTTTTAGTATATGAAATTAAAAAGGGAACACTTTTGTAATGACGTTAGAAAAAAATTTATTATCTTGCATTGTAAAGTAATTAATATTAGGATTGTTGTAGTAGTGTCAATAATAAACTAATATTATAAGGAGACTAGGCGATAAATTGAAAAGTGAGTACTATTATTCTGATTGTCCAGAGGAAGACATTTGGTTAAATTTAAAACATTATTCATACATCGAGAATATTAAAAGGTATTTTAGTGAAAAAGGTTTAGAAGTTAATGATGATTTGAGTGAAGTGATATCAGGTTCAATATTGCAAGCTTATGAATACTTTGAAGCAAGTAAATCGGCGTCTTTACAAACAGCACCTTTACTTTTATACTACGGATCTATAAATTTACTTTACGGTTCTTCATGTCTTCTTAGTGGAATGAAATTAGAAGTTAAAGGACATGGTATGCGTTTGGGGAGTAATGAGCAGCTTAAGGCGATATTAGAAAATAAAGTCAAAGTAATTAATACTGATTTTGGAGGGTTTAGCACCTACGTTAATGCATTGGAAGCAACTCAAGTTACTGAAAGTATTGAATTTACTATTTCTGAGTTACTATCCTCTATTCCAGAAATACATAAAGAATATGTAAACCTTTTTGGCATTGAAAGATCTTATGTTCTTCCGTTAGAAAAAGTTATTTCTGAAAATGAAACGACTTTGAGAGTGGATTTAAAATCTGTTTCTCAGGATGTAATGGAATCTATGTTAAATAATGTAACTGGTTATAATCTAAACTATCATAAATATAGAGTAAACAATAATGATCAAGCTATTTTACAAACGAAATTAAACGGAATCGATATGTCAATACAATCTTATCATGGAAATTTTTATTTTCCAGTAGCACATCAGAACAGTAATTTTAATAGTTTTTTCCTTCAGTTTATAGCGTTATTTGGTCTTGGAACTTTATGTCGTTACCACACCGAAGTATGGACCCCGTTCATAAGATTAGATACAAGTGGAGAAGTTAATCTGATAGAAAAATTTTTAAATTCAAGTAGAAGATACTTTCCTAATTATATTTTAGACAAAATTACAGGAGTAAAGCACTTCTATTCAAATAAATTGTATATGCCGATAAATTCTAAGAATATACTATCAGAAGGAGAATTAAGTAGAAAAATAAAACAAGAGCTAAGAAAAATGGGGGTCAGTTTAAATGAAAACTTTTAAACAAGAAGTTTTAATTATTGCCAAAAAATTATCAACAATGGATATTAGTAAAACATTAAAAGAAGTCAGAGAAAATATCAATAGTAGCAATAATGTTGAGATTGGAAGGAAATTTGATGGGAAAAGTTTGTTTTTCTCTGCAACGAACGAGACTTTTAACCATTTTTATGGTGTTTTGTTATTAAATAATGAAGTTGAAAATGGTAAAGTATCTGATGTAATGTTTAAAGGTGCTACAACATTTTCTGATGAAGAGAAATCCGTTTACTTACATGGTAATAAAATACTCATGTATGCCTTTAATGAAATAAGAAAAGAAATTGATTTTCTACCTATTTCGTATCAGTTGCTTTTAAATCCTTATGCATCCTTAAGAACGTTTAACCAAGAACCTATAGAATTAGCTGACACTAATTTTGATTACTCTGTATTTAATGAATTAGGTAACTCTTTTAAAAATACACAACTTATAAAAAATGTAAAGACAACATTTTTAGCTTCTAAAAAAAATTAAAGTCTTTTTCTGTAAATCAAATATTACAATTAACTAAAAAGATAGAGGATGAAGTAACAGGCTATGGTTTCGATGGTTATTCACCAGAGATGGGTAAATTATCAATAAAAAGAAAAGAAGGAGGGATGTCAGATGTGGATAAAGTGACTGACTTTTTTTGTTGCTATTTTTTTCTTAAGGATAGTATAGCTACGATGATGAACACATTTTTCTCTGCATTAATTGGTCACGATTTGTCAATAATAAGTGAAGAAAATATTATAAATATTACGAATGATTTCGGTAATCTAATTAAAAAAGGACGATCCTTTTTATTAACCGACTTTGATTTAAGAGTAGCACCTAGGGTTGGTAATTTAGCATTAATGTCATATGAAATTAAAATGAGTAATGCAACTTATAAAGATTTTGGTTTAGTATATTCTACAACTCATTCTTTTTTAGGAGACAGCGGAGGTACAATTAGCTGTTCCATACAATTAGTTGATGAAGATCTAAATAGGTTTTTTCCCTATCTTCGATGATTAAACGTTTATAATCTTTAAAGGATAAAGTAATATAAAAAGCATTGTCTTTAATGATAATGCTTTTTATATTATGGTGAATTTAAAGTAAATTATGCCAGTAATGGAAATAATATACGTTTTATGAAAAGAAGTCTTCGATTTTTACATTATAAAAATCAGCAAGAATTCTAGCAGATGATAATTTTGGTTCTTCCTTGTTATTCTCCCACTTAGATAGTTTTCCTTTACTGAATTTAGCTGTATCTGGATACTTTTCATTGAGTTGCTTTGCTAAATCTTCTAAGGTTAAATGTCGTTCTATTCTTAGTTGTTTTAATTTGTCCCCAATCAATTTGAATCCTCCCTTTTTGTTCTCTATGATATTATATCTTTCCTGTTGCGAAAACGCAACAAACATATTTTTTACGGTTTTCGTATTGACAGTGTAAATAGCTATGATAATATAGAATTATAAAGTTTCGAAAACGAAACAAACGAGGAGGTTTAGGCATGGTCACAGCACAACAATTCAAAAGTCCGTATAATAATTTGAAAATAATAATTGAGAAGCAGGAACAGACTCAAAAAGATGTTGCGGATAAAATGGAAATGAATCGCTCGACATTCAATCTTAAGATTAATCGAACAAATGGGCGAGATTTTTCACTGGAAGAAGCAAAAAGACTATCTGAGATATTAAGAATAAGCATTGATAATTTTTTTTGAACTCCAAGTTGCGAAAACGAAACAAAAGGGTGTGAAATTACTATATCTAACAAAGGGGTTTTAGCGAAGCAACTTAAAATAGATGGCAGAATTAAGTTGTTTCACTAAGGCGTTAGCCTTTAATGTCCATTGAAAAGTAAATAGGAACCAACAATACTACAAGCGGAATTACTCAAAAGAGGTCAGAAGCTGTAAGTATCGTTGATTCCCTACAAAGAGTTTCCCCTTTGCAAATCGTGGTTGATTTCATTATAAGGGAAAAACGCTTTGGTTGGTAGTGGAAACCATTTATAAAATCCATAAGACGCTCGCATGACTCGGTCATTGGGGGCGCTGATCGCACTAGATGGAACGCTTAGACTTGGTAATGAGATGAGTGTGTGCGTGACTGACAAAGAAGCCTAGCTGGCATGTCTGTATTTCCGCTGGGAGCGTGTTGATGCGATGAATTTTTCTGATTATAGCATTGATAGTGCCAAAATCAGCGGAAGTAAAAATCAGAACTATAATTCGATAGGAGTGTATAAATGAATGTCGAAAGTTGAATTAGTTCGAAGAACAGCTCGATTACTGAAGATAGTGGGTTGTTTGATTGGTTGGAATGATAATAGAATTTCTTTTGCTAATAATCATTCTGAAATTAACCTATTTTACTATTTAAAAAGTGCATATAGTGTTAATGAATTAAAAGATTTAGTAGATTATTTATTAGATGTATTAGATGATCTTGAAGTAATGGTATTTACAGGAGATTATGATGCCAGAGTTATGTAATTTAGAAACGAACTATGTGATAGATTTATTAGAGTCACGATTACAAGAATTGAAATGTTTATTAAGAGAGTTTTCAAAGTGCCGAATTTCGTGTAAAGTAGATATTGAAAATGAAATCCGTATTTGTGAACGTGTCTTAAGTAAACTAAAATGAGAAAGGATCGATGATTACATGATTTATTCCATTGAAGAGATACAATCAGTCATTAAGCCTGTTTGTGAAGCATATAAAATCCATGAAGTGTATCTTTTTGGTTCTTATGCTAGAGGTGAAGCAGACGAACAGAGTGACTTAGATTTTGTTGTAGATACAGTAGATTCTAATATCGTTTCCTTATTAGACAAGATGGCCTTTAAAAGTCAGCTGGAAAATTTATTGGATAAGGAAATTGATGTTATCTTGAAGTCTTCACTGGATAATCCTAGTAATCGTAAAAGAAATCCTTTCTTTTTGAAAAATATTCAAGAAGACATGAAGGTGATTTATGGAGCAGAAAGACAAGTTTTCGTTAACTAATATTGTAATAATTATAGATGAGATTAGAGAAACTGTTACTAAATTTGGTAACAGTTTTTTTTCGTTTGAAAATGATAGTGATTATCAAAAATCGGTAGCATTTAGTCTTACTCAAGTTGGCGAAATGATTCGTCATAATTTGAGTGATGAACTAAAAGAAAAGTATACAGATATATCTTGGGATCATTATCGTTTATTCAGAAATGACTTAGTGCATGCATATAATACAATAGATTTAAAAGAAATCTGGTATTTTGTCCAAAATGATTTGAAACCGCTAGAAGAGTACATTAGGTATATCTTAGTTGAAGAACAAGGATGATAATTTTTGAGAAAGATGAGGTATTAAATTTATGGAGTTTGCTATTTGTGAACCAAAAGCAACATTTGGTCGTTTAGAGTATGTAGGTAGAAAAGAAGAATTTGCAGAATACGTTAATGGTCGGCGTCAACCAGTGGGCTATTATCATGCAATTATGTCAGTGAAACAACAAGAAACAATCGAAGTAATCATTCCCAATCGTGTGAATACATCAGGATTAAGCTACGGTGATGAAGTTATTTTGAGAGATGTGAGATGCGAGCCTTTCAGCCAAGCAGCAGGAACAGATGGAGCAGTTGCTGGATGGACGATCAAGGCACAAGGTATCGAAAAAGCGTAAGTAATGGAGGAGTAATAGTTTATGGCAAAAATCAATGAATTGAATAAAGGAATTAGTTTAAATATTGAAGAAACCTTTGGTGAATTGAAATTTCTTCGAATGAAAGAAGATAAAAAGCGAGAAAACGACGAGGGAGAACTTATTTCTACCCAAGTTCGTTATGTTGTGCAATCGAAACGTCAAGTGTCAGAGGAGATTGTGAGCATTGATGTCTCTGCTGATCGGAAAGAATTTGAGTTTGGTGATCAGGTGAAATTGATCAATCCGAGAATCGAATACTATTCGTTCAGACAAGGTAATCGAACTAATAATTATTTAAAAGTAGTCGCCGATGGGATTGAGAAAGTTCAAAAGAAAGTGGATCAAAGAAAACCAGAACCACATAAACAAGAATCGAATAAGCAACAATAAAAAATTAGCGAAAAGCGTACAACAAAAGATTCAAGTTGTGCGCTTTTTTTTGATAGTTGGAGATACATAAAATGAATATAAATTAGGCGTTTGTTGGAAAAATAGACTGAGGTGAAAGCAATGGTTAAAATATTTGTTGAAAACTTACATGTTAGAAATCAAGGGGATTTGAAAGGGGATTGGTTTGATTTACCTGTTAGTATTGACCATATGAATCGAAAACTGGGATTAGAAGATGGTGATGAACATATCATTACTGATTTTGAAAGTCCGTTTCCAGTTGGTGAGTATGATGATTTAGAAGAATTAAACGAGCTAGCAGAATTGTTAGAAGACCTGCCTAGCGGCTACAAAAATAATCTAGCTGAAATTAAGGATGCTTTCTTTAGCGATATTCGAGAAGCAATCGAAGATTATGAGGAGATCATTCACTTACCAGAGGTTTATAACGACAAAGATTATGGGAACCATTTAGTCGAAGAAGGCTTATTTGAAGTTCCTGAAAACTTGCGATCATACATTGATGGAGAAGCACTAGGCAGGGATTGTCGATACGAAGGAAATATTATTTACACTGATGACGGGGCTTTCTATAAGTGAAAATATGCGTTTACCATAATTGTATAGAATTTTTTTCAAGAATGCGACCGATTTCAAATATGACTCCAAGACGATAGTCAATTGGCTTTATAACAGGAGTATTACAAGCTTTGTGAATATAGAATGTACCATCAAATTCAAAGTGTTTGAATCGATCAGACAAATCAATCATATAGGATGTTTTAAGAGTTCCTTCTCCTTTTAGAATTCCAGTGTTTGTAGAATGCAAGCCGTTTCCGTTCCAAAAAAATCCTAGAGGTTTGATATACTCTAAATCAAAATGATTATTTTCCTGATGCCTGAATGGAGCGCCAACATCTGCTCCTATAAACATAAACGCTTGGGACATTCGTCCCTTATTCCATATTGGAGAAATAATTGGTGCTGATTGTAAAGCTACTGGTATGTCAATATCAGTTTGAGGAATTGTTTCAAATTGCTTATAACAGTTGGTGCAGTGTGAACGTATAGGAAATGAGTCAATCATATAGTAGTTTATATTTTGGTCTTCACTGGTAATACACTCAGTATTGATGTCTGATTGAATTCCTGAGCTTAATCCTTTGATCATGCAAATGATGGCACTCTTTCGCTGGTTTATGCTCACATTTTTTTCATTCAAAATAGCAGCAGTTTGATCTAAATAAGCACGTAAAACATTTTGACGATGCTTCGCTTCTTTTGAAGGGAATTTTCGTGCTATTTTATATGCAGTGGTTTGAGGAAATAACTTCTGTTCCATAGCAATGTATACCTTCTTTCTAAAATTTAATGGTGGTGAATAAGTTGGTAATAGTGGTTACCTTAATAATAACAAATTTTTTCTTCTTTATCCTGTTTTTTAAAGAATGGAAACAAAAATACAAAATAAAAAAAGAGTTGCAGCAACTGAGAAAAAAAGAGCTAATTCAGCGTTCTATAGTGAAGATATGCTTAGATATGATGAAAGAAAAAGAATACTTAATTTCAGATAGCTCTTTTTCAACAAAAGAGATAAGCGTAATTGAACTGCTCCGATATTTAAGGGATGTTGATCTAATTTACGAACTGGAGGAAAAGAAGCTTAGTGAGAATAAGGGAAGATTTCCTAGAAGTGTCTATCTAGAGTTATTAAAAGTAGAAGGAATGCTAACTCGTGGCTAGTGAACATATTATTCGCAAAAGAATGGAGGAGATCATTTGAATCCAATGCTAAAAAAGTGGTTATATCGTGTGCTAGAAATAGCTACAAAAAAAGAAAATCGTTTTCGGGAGCTTTTTTACCAGAAGAGAAAGAATATTCCAGAAGAAAAAGCAGATATCTTTGAAAGTTTCTTTTATAACCGATTACGAAGATTAACAAATCTTCAAGATGAAGGAACGCAAATCATTGTTGATAGGTGGTTCGATTGTGTATTCATGGATGAAGGAACACAAGAAGAGCAATTGAAAAACTATGTAGAACAAGAGTTTCAAACAAAATTAAATGAAGTTTATGGAAATTGTGTTTCAGATTTAGAAGAAAAAACGAAACTGTTAGGTGTAAATTATGCTGAAAGAAATATTTAAGTATCGAGGACGGCGGATAAAGAAAATCCATCTTTATGATTGGTGGCTTCATTTTTTATTTTTGCTGAGTCCTTTTTTGATTGGAATCGGCTTTGTTGGATTTCTTTTGTTAAAACCAGTCATGACGGATTTTCATACGGCGCAACAATTAATTGTTCCGTCTTTAGTAATAACGCTCCTAACAGTGGGGGCTTGTTTTATTGTCTTTTCGTTTATGATGTGGTCTCGTTTGAAGGGTGGTTATTTTCTAAAAGTAAAGTACTATGACATGATTGCGAAAATGTTAAAACTAAGTGGCTTTGTAATTAAGAAAGAATCACGTCAAGCTGGGAAGAAACCTAAAGAAAAATTCCCAAAAGTTTATGTAAAAAAAGGCAAACATACAACTGATGTCACGTTACCATTAGACGGTGGGCAGCACCACGATCGATTTTTACAGTTGGGAAAGAAGTTAGAAGAAATGTTTTTAGCAGATTTAGTTGCAGAACAAATGGACTTTGGTTTTGTGACCTATTCTTTCATGACGGATGTCCTTTCGAAACGAAACGCAATCAGTGAAGTTATTGCTAAAGATGGCGCAATTACACTCATGAACGGTGTGAAATGGGCATATGACGAGTTACCGCACATGTTAATTGCAGGCGGAACAGGTGGAGGGAAAACGTATTTTATGTACTCGCTGATCAAAGCAATTTTATCAGTTGGAACCGTGCATATTTGTGATCCCAAGTCATCTGATTTAGCTGATCTAGCAGATTTACCTGTTTTTAAAGGGAAAGTTCATTACGGACAAGGAGAAACAATGATTCGTTGTTTAGAAGATGCAGTCAAACGTATGGAACAGCGATTTAAGTATATGAAATCTTTACCAAACTATGAATCAGGGCGTAATTATGCATTCTATAAGATGCCTCCTGAGTTCATTATTTTTGATGAGTGGAAGGCATTTTATGGGAGTCTAGGTCGTGATTATAAGAAAATTGAACGAGTGGATAATGCAGTTCAACAAATAGTTATGAAAGCCAGACAAGCTGGTATCTTTTTAATCCTTGGCACTCAAAAACCTGACAGTTCTGATTTTCCTTCGGGCGTTCGAGATAATTTAATGTGTCGGGTAACGCTTGGAAAGTTATCTGTACAAGGATATTACATGGTATTCGGTGATGAAAGTAAGAATAAGGCTTTCTTCAACAAGCCGATTAAGGGCAGAGGATATATTGACGATGGAAGTGGTGTTGTTAGGGAATTTTATTCGCCGTTCGTGCCTAAAAGCTATAATTTCCTAGAAGAATTCAAGAAATATGATCATATGATCGAGTTAGATATGCAGAACAAAAAAGTGTCCGAAGAGGAGGCAGAATCTTGAGTACTAAAGCAGATAAAATGTGTAAAGCTATTACCTGAAATGGTGGTAGTTTTTTTACTACTCAAAAGAAATATGCTTAGGAGGAAAATCTAATGGGTGATAGTGTGAATTTTGTGTATCTGTTAGTGACTTTTTCTATGTCGTTGTTCGTATTACATTATTATAATAATATCGACTTTGAAAAGATTGATTTGTATTTAACGAAAGAGTATCAAGAGTATCTACTGAAATATTGTTTCTATGATTCTTCTTTTAAGGAAGATACACTTGTCGCTATTGAAAAAATGATGCATCGAATGAAATTTGTATTGCTAGGAAAAAGAAAGCTTCCTGTAGATGATGATTTACCAGATAAGTTAGAACGTTTAAGAGGTTTTAGAAAACAGGTAGTAGCTGGAAGTTACACTGAAAAATTAACTGCAATGCCTGCGGAACAACGTAGGTTAGATGACTGGGATTTGTTCTAATTGATTGGATGAAAAAGATCGGTCATGGAGATTTTTTAGCTATTACCAGTAGTATAACAATAGGAGAATTTAAAATTGCCAAAGAGTATGAGAAGACTATATGAAAATAGTAACGTTTTTTCAACCGAGTATACGAGAGAGGACGAGCAATTGATAGCAGATATAACCACTGCTGCTATTGAATCTATCCGAATTCATAAGAAACAAATGAAAAATGAGCTTTCGCATACACAAATAAGCCGCATGGATAGCGAGTGTTCACAATTACAGAATTTACTATATAAGTGTGCTTTACGAAAACAACTATTGCCTTAAGAAGAATGAATATATATGGAGGAAAATTATGAATAGACTGAGACGAGCGAGATTGCAAGGAGTTTCTGATTCTATTTCTGAGTTGATTGAAACGTTACGTGATATTAGGGATAACGAAGAAAATTACAAAGAGAATATGCCTGAAAATCTTTATGGTTCAGAACGTTATGAGAAAGCAGAAGAAGCGGTTGAACAAATCGAAGAAGCAATCGAACTGCTGGAAAGTGCTACAGAATCAATTGAGGAAGCCATGAGCTAATCGTACTTTAGTTTAAAATTTATGGAGGTTTGTTGGGTGAAGGAAAAATATATTGAAAAACGATTTCGAGAAGAATCATTAAGGATGATCAATCGAGTAAATCACATAATTGAAGAATATAGTGAGAAAGGGTATGATCTCACCTTGCGTCAGGTCTATTATCAACTTGTTGCGGCGGATCTGATTGTAAACAGCGAGCGATCTTATAAAAATCTAGGGACATTGATCAATGATGGACGAATGGCAGGATTAATCGATTGGAATGCAATTATCGACCGAACACGAAACTTACGAGGGCTTCGTTCTGATGAAAATCCAGAAGATGCGATAAGTAGTGCCGCAAGAATTTATCGTCTGGATAAGTGGAAGAATCAATTCTATCATGTTGAGGTTTGGGTAGAAAAAGATGCATTGGCAGGGATCGTCGGACAAATCTGTGGTCGGCTAGATGTCGACTATTTTTCTTGTCGTGGTTATACGTCCCAATCGGAAATGTGGCGAGCCGCTCAAAGACTGAGCTATTACGAAAGTATCGGACAAGAAACAGTTATTTTACATTTAGGGGATCATGATCCATCTGGTATTGATATGAGTCGGGATATTGTCGATCGTTTAGAAATGTTTGGAGTCAATCCCCGGTTTAAGCGATTGGCTTTAAATATGGATCAAATCGAAGAATTCTCACCGCCACCGAATCCTGCTAAATTGAGCGACAGCCGAGCAAAAGGTTATATTACTAAGTTTGGTAAATCGTCATGGGAGCTGGACGCATTGAAACCTGAAACGTTAGATGCGTTGATTAATGTGCATGTAAAACAATATATCAATGATTATTTATTGGCAGAGACTGTGAATCAAGAAAAAGATGACATAGCACAAATGGAATCTGTTGTGGAGCGGTGGGATGATATTGTTGAATTTATTAATCAGAATTAGTTGGGTGTAGAGATGGAAAAAAAGATAGAATTATTGATGTTTTCAGATCGCTTTAAGAAATGGTATATTCGGCTGTATCATGTGCTCTCCTATGTTGGGGTAATGCTGGTGTTAGGTGGTGTATTGATAATTAATAGGCTTTTATTCTCGGAAGAAATGGTCGATGTGTTTCCAATAGGGACACCTATTGTCATCTCCTTGATGCTGACAGCTCTTGTGATATGTACTATTTTTGACACGAAAAATAAAGATTTCGATGATCCTGTAGAAGTATAAGCTATGCGTATTATGTATACACGAATAAAAAAGATGACGAGCGAGTGGAAAAGAAATGTTTCTAGTCGTTTTTTTTGGTTCTTGCAGGTGGGAAATGTATTATTACTAATGCGGTTTCTGCTAAAGAATATACTTTGGATTTTGCTTTATCAAGCAGTATTTCTTACCTGTCGAGAAATTATTGCAACAGAAATTTTAGCATTAGATGGTGTGTCGAGCAGTAAGGCAGCTTTTGATTTAGTTCGAAATTTGGAAATAAGTTTACTTGTTGTATTAATTTTGGCAGTGATTTTTTGGTGGGGGCTCGCTTTAACTGTTGTTAGTAAGAGGAATGTTCTGAATTATCGAAATCTGCGTTTAGTTATTGCGTTGTTGTTTCTTCCAGATTTTGAAGATGTTGAGCAATTATCAATGGTTCTCACAGGAACAATGATGAGAACATTTTTAATGTTTAGTATTGCCTTTTGTTTAGTATGTGGGATTTATGCCATTTATCTATACTTTTTAAAGGCTAAATCCTTCAACCTGAGTGTCAAAGATAAAGATGATTTGTCATGTAAAGAAGATTGGAGGGAAAGTTGTCAATTTCTAGAAAACTGTATTCTGCAAAAAGACTATGTCTATATTAAAGAATTTTCACTGAGTAAAGGTTTTTTACCTGAGAAATATGAAGGGTATTCAGAAAACTATCTGCTGGAGGTTTATGGAACGTCATTTAAAGACTTGCGATTTGTGATCCGATATAAATATTTATGGATAAGAAATTATTTTCAACTTTAGGAAGTTTATTTACCAAATGGATAAGGAAATAAAAAAAGGCGTGGCGAGTCTGCCGTGCAGGCTCAGCAAGCGGGGCTGCCCTAAGCAGCGCCGCTGTTAGGCTTTTTTAGGGAGTAGGTGGCGCCGTGCGACGCCTGCGACCGTAGAACCCCCGTATTCTAACAGGGGGGTAATGAAGATGTAAAAATGACAGAATTTAACGATTAAACATTGATATATAAGCGATTTGTTACTTTACATTGCGCTCGAAAAAAATGGCGAAAATGTAAAGTAAGGCATGATTAGAGGTGAAGTGTTGGATAGTGAAGAATTGAAGCTGATTGGTAAAAGTATAAAAGCTTCGAGAAGTCTGTTGAAAATGACTCAGGCAACTTTTGCTAAAAATGTTGGTCTTTCGAGGCAATCGATTTATAACCTCGAAAGAGGTTTAAGTTTACTATCAGATGAAAAAATGTATCGAATTTATGACTTTATTGCAGAGCAAAATTGTCATGAGCCGCTGGAAAGTATTATTGATTATATTCGTATCACGTTTCAAACTCATGATGTTGAACTAATTTTTAATGAGATTTTAAAAGTCAAAAAAGAATTTTTTGCACAAATATCTAGCCACCTTTACGGCTATGTCGGAGGGTATCAGTTAGATTACTTGATGGTTATGTATTCTAAAAAAGGTGATTCTCGTGGAACGATGATCCAATTATCTGGTCAAGGATGTCGTCAGTTTGAAGCATTTCTGAAAGCTCAAGGGCGGACTTGGTTTGATTTTTTTCATACTTGTTTTGATTACAGAGCAAAGTTCACTAGAGTTGATTTAGCTATTAATGATTATAAAGAATATTTGAGTATTCCGACATTGCTAAACAAAATAAATCGACAAGAACTGATTTCTCGTTTTGAACGTTTCGATTTCAATGGTTCTGGATCAATTTCTAAAAAGAAACGAGAAGGTGTCACTATTTATCTAGGTTCAAAAAGAAGCGAGCTTTATATTGCGTTTTATCAAAAGAATTATGAGCAGGCGAAAAAACTTGGGATTGATGTAGAGGATGTGCCAATCAAGAATCGTTATGAGCTTCGGTTTAAAGATGAAAAAGCCGAACAGGCGATTCATGGCTATACGAAAACTGGTGATTTGACTGAATTTTTATTGGGAATTTTAAGTGACTATCTTTGCTTTGTAGATAGAAAAGGCGGTGTTTCAAGGAAGTACTGGCCTGTAAATAAAAAATGGGAATACTTTCTTGGTGGTGTTGAAAAAGTAAAGCTAGTAACTGAACCGAATGAAGCTTTATACGAACGCTCAAAAAATTGGTTTAAACGATCGGTGGCTCCTACGATAAAAATGTTGATGGAAGTAGATGAGATTGAAGAAACAGATGAAGTGCAAGAAATTATCGATGAAGCTGAGCTTAGTGACAAGCATTTACACATGATTGAAGCACAAACAACAAGAATTGATGATATGATTCTTTGATAAATATAGAAAATAACGGAGTATGTGAATGGAAAATTCATACGAAATAAATATCACAAAACGTTATACAATCAATGATTGGGATGGAGAAACGAATGGAACGTATTAATGATCTATTGTCCAATCCAGAAAAATACGATCTATCACTGCAAGCAAGGGATGGCTTGCGTGAATTGAAAAGAATTTTTGATGGGAATCCTTTCTTCCCGATGGAGCCTTATGTTTATGCCAAAAATCATTTGTATGGCATGTATGCAAGAGGAGTGATAAGTGGGGACTTGATGCAAAGTATACTGAGCGATTTTTAATCTAATGAGGTGAAATCTGTGTGGGGAATTTTTGAAGATGGCGAGTTGATAAATATCTTTGGAGATGAGGCTGGTGCTGAATACTTTTTGGAATGTTGGATAAAAGAGGAACCACTGAGGAACTTTGAAGATTTCTCTGTTGAGAAAATTGATGACAAAATGAACGAATAGGTGTTTAAATTGGAGTTTCGGGAATACATTGACTGTTATATGGACTCAATCGGCGAGGTATTAAGAAAAACGATTCCAGATTATGACGAAAATTGTTCAAGATCGATATTTTTACTCACAGAAGAAGAAAAAATTGCTGAACAAGATTGGTATAATTATGTGAATGACAATCGAAAGAAGCCTGATCGTGCATTCATGTTCGAGAATGTTCATCGGTTTGGTGTCAATCGTGCTGATTTATTTGATGCGAATCAACGAGAAGTGTCAAAGACTGACTTTATTGACTTTTACTTAAACGAAATCAAAAATCACATTTTAATGAAAGAAACAAAATTTGAAGCAGAAGATCGTACGTTTATTATGGATCGTGAGAAATATATTGCGATAAAAAAATATGATGAACGCACGAACCCAGTAACGGGATACGATGAACTGAATATTACTACGTCTAAAAAGACCCAAGAATGGTTGTTACAAGCGCTCATATTGCGTTTTGAACGAGATTTTGGGTCTTTTTATATTGGACTACAAGCAAGGTGATTTATGAAATCAATTCGTCTAGTGGATCACTTAAAAGAAAAAGGCTTTATGTGTTATGTATCTAGTCCTTCAAAAGAGGAGTACGAGAAATTCTGTGAGCTACAAAAAAGGACAGGAAATATGAACATGAAATTTAAGCCATTTGTTCCTGTTTGCTATGAAAAGCAACTTTCACGAATTACGTCACTAATCATTGAAGGGGCTGCTAAGAATAACGTGTATTATTACGATTTTTATAAAATCACTTTTTTTCCTAAACAAAGTCAAGGATCAAATATCAAAATTTATGGTCGACACATGACGAGAAATCAATTGTTACGCTGTGTGGAGTGGGTAAAAAAATAAATGACAAAAGGAAGTTTTTGGATGAGTATACGTTCGCCGCCTAAGCTATTTTCATAAAAAAAGAAAGAGAGGATGTGAAAACATTGCTAAAAAAAATAATTGTGCATTTTATTGCTTCGATAGGATTGTTACTTGTTCTACTGCTTGTTCGAACCACAATTACCGATGCCTCAACGAATATTTGGGGGACTGGCAATTTAGGAAGTTCTGAATATGGTGAGATTGTTACCGACGAAACAGAAATTAGTGGCGACTATTCTTTTATTGCTCGCTGGATTGATGGCGTAACAACAGTTTCCACTTTTGGCGGACGCTGGGATAGTTGGGCATATAGTTATGGTGGTGCATCGGGGATTCTAGGACACCTACCTACAAATGATCGTGGAAAAGGTAACATTGGTGTTACTTACCATAATGTCGGTATGCACAATGGACGTGTCATTGATTTGAAAATCACGGTTACTGATTGGGAAAGAGGAGCGAATAACTACGGGTATATTTTCTATACGACTGGTGCAATCGCTCATATCCAACAAAGCTATCGTTATGTAAAACAGCGGTGGGAATTTATCGATGCTCAAACAGGACAACCTGTAAAGCTGAGCGGATATATGACCATTACAGATATCGATTTTCATCAAGGCGTGACTTTTGATAAAAATACTGTACCTCATATAGGCACAATCTATGTAACAGAAGATAGTAATATCAATGTCAAAAAAGAAAGCGATGGCGCTTTAACTGTCTATGATCCATTTCGTGTGAACGCTGATCCAAGTGATCTTTGGGCTCAATTTACATTTCTTTACAAAGACACAAGTTTTGTGGAATTTGATTGGAACTTGAAGAATCTGCCTAGTCATATGCAGATTGGAGAACCGAACATTAATGCACGAGGTGGGGAATTCTTTGGATTCACAGGGAAAAAACTTGCACGAACTGCAACGATTGAGCCAGAAAAATATATTCAATCTGATGATGGTTTGGTAACAGGTTCAATCCTTGAATCGCTCCACGATTCATTTACGTACCTTCTGATTCATAAGGTACCAGATGAACTGGATGAGTTCTACTATCGCTCGTATGAGATCCGTGACGATCTTCCAGCTGGTCTTGAAGTAGTGAATTATCGGATCGTTGATCAAGAAGGAAGAGATGTCTCTTTGTTTTTTGATGATTATTCGACAAAAAACAAAATACATCTTGTTGCGAAACCATCGGTGTTGAAAACAGCACGCTTTTACGATACAGATTATCGGATCGAAGTTGAAGTGAGAGTAACCGATGCAAAAGAATTGGAAAAACTCATTGACTCCGATCATGTGCTGTTTCGAAACGTCGTTCGGGTAAGTGTAGATGATAAGCCCAAAGTGTCGGAAGAAGTGACAACACAATTGTTTCGAAGAAAAATTGTTGTCGATCATATCGATAAACAAACCGAAGCATTGCTTCGAAAAGTTGAAGAATTTAAATTTGATGGTGAATCTTACCTGTATGAACCTCTTACTGATTTAGAAGATGATGAAGGACATCGATACAAGTCTACGGTCACACATTCAGGTATTGTTAATGGTCGTAATTTATCTTTTGTGATTCCTTATCATATCCCTGTTTTACAAGTTAATGTCGATTCGATTCAAATTGATACGTCTAAAGCGGAAAAAGATGGCGGATTACCGACACAACTCACATTGACCAAAGAAGCGGAGTACGAAGAGGATTTGTCGAATTTGCGCTTTGTACTTGAAGTTGTTGAAGAGTCAACGGGTCGGGTCGTCTATGAAAAAGAGTTGACCTTGTCCGATGAAGCAGATGTTTTGGAGCTATTGCTACCAACTGATGCAGTTGAAAAGGCGGAAAAAATCGATTACTTTGTGACAATCAAGGTAGTTGATAATCCTGACAAGAACAAATTCGTCACGGATACAAAAGATTTGGCGACTCACGGGTATACAGCTACTGAAAAGGTTTTGACCATTAGCGATTTAGAGAATGGTGTCGTAGACTATGCAGCAGTAGCTCGTACATTACGCTTGCGAGAGGAAGACGCTGTTCAAGAATTCAACGAGAGTATTCGTTTTGATTTCGATCCAACGATCCGTTCCAAAACAGGCTATGGTTTTGCGATTGACTTAGCACCAACTTTTTCGAGTCATGTTCATGATACCGTTGAAGCTTTTGATCTTCAAGTTAAGGTGCCGCAAGATCTAGTCGATAGCCAAATTCACGAAGTTTTTGTCGCAAGAGAAAAGGAAGTGATTATTCCTTTGGATCAAACATGGGCGTTGGCTCGTGCAGGCGATAGTCGGTCAGATAGTTCCTTCACTTATGAATTCCCAGAGATGCGTGTAGAGAGACTAACAGGAAATCTCTTCACAGAAAACCAAGTGTCTAGAACTAATCGTGAATTACTTGACGGTGGTCGTAACTTCTACTTGCCGATTTGGTTAGACCTTGGCAGTTATGATGTAACACTTGAATCCAATGATGTCGGGAAGAACCATATTCAATTGGCGATGACGAAATCAATCGATGTGTTCGCTTATATGTATGCCACGATGGATAGTGAAACGAAGGAGTTTGATGAACTGTTGTTAACACCAGTCTTTCCAGAAACCACTGTGCCAAATGGATGGTCGGATGAGGAAATCGCTTGGTTGAAAGGAGGCTAAGCGATGTATGGGACACATGCTTATTCCATATACGGGGAGTTTGCTCGAAGTCGTGCTGCTTTTTGGCGCTTCGTTCGTTTTTTGTTTCTTGTTAGTTTAGGCATATTGCTGGCTCGTCATTTATTTGAGATTCCGTTTTCCTTTTTAGACGGACTTTCTCAAAATTTGATGTCTGGCGATTTTTCTCAAAATCTGTCATTCAAACAAATTGCTCTAGAAAACGATCTTGTTCAATCGGTAGTGGTTTTTCTAACAGGATTAATCACTGTGTTTGCGACTTTCTTCAAATCACTGCGGCAGTTGCTGTTCTCTAAGTAGAACTGTTTTTTATCGAGGGGAGGTGAGGATAAATGAACCTAGAATTAAATACGGATCGCTTTTGGGCGACCTTGGGTGTGATTGCATTGTGTTCGTTAGTGATTGGTGCAGCCCTGTTGTTCTTTCCAGAATTGATGAACAATATTTTTGGACAGATGGAAGCTTATATCAATGGTATTAATGTACCTAACTAAGGATAAAGGGAAGAGAAATCTTCCTTTTTTTGTTCCTGCTTGAAGGGAGAAACACTATGAATAACGAAATTACCTTTGATGAAATTTGGCAAGATTTGTTTTCAACAAGTGCGGAATCGTTTGTTGCTAAGATGGAAGCAGAAAATATACCATTTGAATGGATCGATCAAAGGCTAGATGAATTGAAAGCATTTAGCCGCAATCGAAGAAACAAAGAATTGGAGTTGCTGACGGAACCTGTATCAGCGGCTGTCATTGATCGAATGATACGACGGATTTTCGATCATGAAGTCTATCCGTTGATCGATGAAAAAGAAGCGTTGTTAAGAAAAGAAACTGCTCAACGACCTGAAAATACACAATAAAAATAACTAGAAAAAGGTGGAATTTGAATGAATTTAGAATTGAATACAGATCGCTTCTGGGCGACATTAGGTGTTATTGCGTTATGTTCGTTAGTGATTGGTGCAGCTCTGCTGTTCTTTCCAGAATTGATGGATAGTGTTTTTGGGCAAATGCAGAACTATATCAACGGAATTACAGTGCCTAACTAAACAGTGGAAAATGCAAAGGTAAGGGATACCCCTTGCCTTTTGCTTGTTATATAGGAGGTGGCAAATGTTATCAGGAATACCTAGAAAAGTTGCGTTGATGTCTCTTAGCTTTTTGATTATTACAGGTCTCGTTGTGTTTGTGTTAGGAAACTATCAAACGGATGTTGATTCGTTGACATTGACGGAAACATTACGCAGTACGGCGCTTGCCAATCGGGATGATTCTGCACGAGTGAATCAAGGTGATTTTTATTTAGACAAAGAAAATTTTGAGAAGGACTTTGAGCAGACGATCAAAAGACAAGGAACCTATCAGAATCGCACATTGACTATTGATTTTGAGTATTTGATGCCTTCAAACCAAAAAGGGATTAAAGCAATCCGTGTGTCGGTCTCTGATGGACGAAAAACAGATCAGGCAACGTGTATTTTGAGTACGCCAGAAAATGAAGAGGAGGGATGATTCGTTGGCATTAAAAATAACTGATGATAGTCAAGAAGAATTGCAAAAAGAAGCTACGGCGGCAAAAAAAGCTGGTACAACAGTGAAAAAGATTGTCAAAAAAATGGAACCAATCCAAGATGCTGTAACGAACAAGCTAGTGGATGTACAAGCCAATGGTTTATTGCCAAAAAAAGAAGAAACACTGTCTAAAAAAGATTTCAAACGTGCGATTTCTGATCAACAATTAATGAGTATTCGAGAAGATTTGGTCAAGCACCACACGCAACTTATTTTAGATGCAGCAGTGGATCAATCCGCACGGAAGGAATTGTTAGAAATCGTAAGGAAGGAACAGCGATTAAGCATGCACGGCAAAGAAATTGCGGAATATGTCGTCCAAGAAATTGTCGGTACAGGGTTCATTGAGAAAATTCTTTTAGATGATTCTGTTACTGACATCGGTTGGAATGGGAGCTTTTTGACTGTCCAAGGTAGCGATTCGTATCAAGTGTATTCAAAAGAAGACTTAGAATTAAATGATCCAGAAGGATCGGTTTTACGTATTATTAATCGCTTTGCAAATTCAGAAGGAAAAGCATTTAATCCGTCAAGACCGATTTTGGATGGGGTGTTTAATCACTTGCGTTTAAGTGCCGTTGATAAAAGCCTAAGTCCTAATGGAACAACGACTTCTTTGCGAGTTGTACGACCAAGATTGGCATTAACCGAAGAACACTTTGTTGACTTTGCCCCAGCGTTTGTTCTTGACTTCTTTAAAGTAGTTATGAAAACAGGTGTATGCATGACGATTGCTGGAGAAACAGGTTCCGGTAAAACGGAACTGTTAAAATTACTTCTTTCGTTTATCCCGAAGGAAACAAGGCAAATTGTCATCGAAGATGTTCAAGAAACACATATAAAGGAGCTTTTCCCTGAACATGATGTTTTTGCATGGGTTACTTCTCCAGAAAAATCGATTGAGGATTTGGTAAAGGCGAGCTTACGTTTTTATCCAAAGTATATCAATGTTTCTGAAACACGTGGAGCAGAAGCGTATGAAATGATTCAAGCAGCGTTAACCGATCATAAAATTGTCACAACAATCCACGCAACCGATGCGTGGTCAATCCCACGACGGTTAGTCAATATGTGTAACTCAAAATATTCAATCAATGAAGAAGCAGTGACTGAAGATGTGCTAACCTATTTTGATTTTGGTGTGCATATAAAAACCGTTCGATTAGTTGTGGATGAAAAGAAAAATATATTTAAAATCATTCGTTACTTGTCTGAGATTGTCGAGTTTTCACCGAATGGATCAAGGTCTATTTTTAAACAGAAATTTGCTCATGGGCATTTTTATGTAACGACTGGTATTTTATCGGAAAAATTTCAGGAACGAATGGCAGAAAAATTCTTGTCTTTTGAATTTCCAGAAATGCAGGATGAAGAGATTCAGAAATCTGCGGAATTAACAGCGATTATCAAAGATGTGGTGAAACGTCATGAAGATTAGCCAGATTGAAACACAGAAAAAGAATTATTTAGATTTAGAAGAACTTTATGCGTTAAGTGCTGCTTACGGCAATGGCATGCAGCGAAAAGAAGTGGTGCGCTTGATTGCTATGCCAGCTTTGGTGATCGGAATCATGTTGGGCTTCTTAACCTATCTTTGGTGGGTTGTTTTGATCGGGATGGCGTTTGGTGGTTGGTATGGTTATCGTAAAATCTTGCCTAAGATTGTCCAACGCCGATATGAAACAGAAGCCCTGGCTGCACGAAACCATTTTATGAACACCATGACACAGGTAATGGCTGATCCCAGTAAAACTGTGATCCGATCGATTGAACACATCTTGCCGCGTATGCGTGGGGAGCTTCAAACCGATATGTCCGAATTAGTCGCTTCTTTAGCGATTGGCGCTGACATGCAGTTGGTCATAGATACCATGACAAAACTCAATGAGAAGTACCACGAAGATGTCTTGTTCTGTCAATATCTAGAACAATTGGAAACGACAATCCATGAAGGCAAACACAATGTTTCGAGTATGCAAGATCTGACTCAGCACCATAACGATATGCTGCAAAAGCGCAAACTCATTTTTGCGGCAAAAGATGACTATTTGCGAGGTGTAAAACTGATGTCTACGATGATTATTGGTTTGATTGGCATGTTTCACCTATCGTCGTATGTTATGGGAAATAGCTTTGAAATGTATATTGATGGTTTTGCGAGAAGTATGGTGGGCTATATCACTACTGGTATCTATGTACCCATTTATTTTCTGATTATTAACCGATTTTTGAAAAACTATTTTGATGATTCAGTAATGGAAGTGGCGGTGAGAACGAAATGACAACACGCAGTGCAAACCACTTAGTCATTGAAAATAAGCCGCCTATTTGGCTACGGCTATTACCAGAAGATGTTGTAAGACAGTTAAGAGAGATGAACAATAGCACGATTGGAATTGCAAAATGGCAAAAAAAGAATATCCAAAGAGTGCTCTTGCTGACGATTCTATTTTTGCCATTAGGTTATTTTGTCGATTGGCGAATGGCACCGCTTGGTTTAGTGCTGAGCATATTGTTGTATCGCCAACAACTGACAACGGTCAAACGGGTTTACATGCAGTTTCGCTTCGAGAGACAGATGCAATTTGCCAAATTTGCTCGATTGTTGATTCCGCTTTTAAAACAAGCAGAATCAGGAATTAACCTTTATCAAATATTTAGTCGAGTTGTACCACGACTAAACTATCAAGTCGACAAAGACTTATTGATGGGCTTAATGAAAGACCTATCCGATTTCCCTAATAGTATTACCCCATATGAAGATTATGCAATAGCTGTATCAGGAAGTGAAATGAGTATCTTGTTTATGTCCACGCTGTACGATCTGGAACAAGGAGCCATAAATCTTGAAGTGATTGATCGGCTTGGTCAATTGGCGAGTCAAGAAATGATGCAAGGCATTGATCAAATTATTACATTTAAAATCAAACGATTCCAGTTGTTGTTTACGAAAATGATGACCAGTATTGTAGTGTTGATCGTAGGTTTTGCACTTGCCTTATTTATCTATCAAATTGGGCAAGTCGGATTTTATTTTTAGGAGGCAAAAGATGAGAGAAGAAACCGAAGCGTTACCGTTATGGAAAACGTTGCTGCTCGTTTTGTTTTTTCTGATTTGCTTTGGGGCAATTTATTATTTCTTCGGAAGTGCGGGTGTGCTGATGAGTATTTTAATTTTACTAGGAGTGTCGCATATTTTAAATCAGTGAAAGGAGTGATCTAAAATGTTAGAACAACCAGTTAGTGAGATTTTTCGATATTTACTTGGATTAATCTTAACGTGTTTTATTCTAAGTGTGGCAATTTTTTGTTACCAAATTCAGGATGTGAATACGTTTCGCCAACAAGTCAATTATCGGATTGAGCGACGTGGCGGTTTAACGCAAGAAGCAATGGAGGAAATTGATACGTACTCAAAAGAGTACTTTCAAGGTCGGTATAGCATTGATAGTCCACAAGTGGGCGAAAAAGTAAGTTTTGGTGATACAGTCTCTTATGAAATTGTCGGAAGTTATGAGATTGTCTTTTTGCCAATGCCGACTGTTCATATGACAACTGTTGGTCAAGCAATCTCTCAAGTGAGGTGAGGCTGTATGAACCAAGAGAATATGACTGGTCGCTTGTGGCTCTTTGTGCTGGCATTAGCGATTGTGATAATGCTAACGCCAATTATTTTGAGTCATTGGGAAGCAATTCAAACATTCTGGAACCAATGGTTTATTAATCGTCAATTGAAAATGTAAAAGGAGGAAAAATTTTTGAAGAAAAAGTATAGTTTTCGATTCAGAGGAGTCGAAAAGAATCTCTATCGGAGGTATGGTTTTTTGCGAGGTACAGATTATGGCGCATACGATGCCCAACAAGCCTTGGTCGAGTTACAAAAAAATCTGCATGAAAGTACCTTATTGACTGTAACGGTGAAAGATCTTGAAGCGTCTCAAACCTATCATTTCGAAAGTGTTTTGGTTGATCCAGTTGGGACAGAATTTAATCTGTTGGACGAATTACAACACCAACTATTAGAAGCAGGAGAAGCGATTGATGGTGCAAGAATTTATACAGAAATCAATCGTCAATTCAATACGGAAGCAGAAGCTGCTCGTCCTTCGCCGCAAAGCTATGCAAGACCAGTAGCGCCAGCACTGCAGAAAAAGAACATGCTACAAAAGATGTTTCCATATATGTTCAAATCGAAAACCACGGAACAGGTACAACAAATCTATCATCAACCAATTTTTCCGCCAAGGGAAGAAACCATAGTCGATGTACCTGCGATGCAGCAACCAGCAGCACCCAAAGCAGCGCTAAAAGAAGCCCACACTTTTTATGACTATGAAATGGTAGTCGTGAAGATCGATGGACAAGAAATTCGTTGCGAATTTCAGTCGGGGAATCCGAACGAGACCCGCAATACGGCATTAAAAAACTATTTTCCAATTGATGGCAAATACTTAATTGTTGATACGGAAAAAATCCTTGTTACGGAAATCAAAGCTTGTCGTCTTGAAAAAGTGGAAGCATTTGATATTTTCTCGGTACCTGAATATGTCGACGATTTTGAAGCAACCGATACCTTCACTAGTCTAACGGAATTGCCAGAATAGAGGGGTGTATACATGGCATTAAAAGTAACTAATGAATTACCACAAGCACCTAGTGCTACAGTAATCAAAAAAAGCAAACTATTCAAAGGGAAAAATAAACAAAAAAGTGCGATCCCTTCAGGGAAACGTACAGTTGCGAAACGTACTCGTTATGCGGTTTGGGGAACGATTGTTGTGCTTGGCTTAAGTGGTGTGTTCGCATTTATCAAAGCGAATAATGTCTCTGACAGTAATTCGCAGTTAGTCGAACAAGTGGATGCAATGACAAAGAAACTAGAAACACTAACGGCAGTCTCGGTAGATGAACGAAAAACAGATGCTTATTTTGCGGAGTTCATTCCGCTTTTTATGAACCTTGATGCCGAAGACTATGACACTAGAGTTAAACGTGAACAGGCATTAGGACATTATTTTGAATCCACAAGTGATTATACGTTTGGCGATAGCACCAATCGCCGTTTGAAAGACTTCCGTTTGTATGAACTCAACCAATCCGAAGTGGGGTTTGTAGCACGCTATTTTGTTCGCTATACGACCAGTGAAATTGAGGGAGAAAATCCCCAAACCTTTGAACACTTGTTAAATATTCCTTTCGTGGAAGAAAATGGCGTATTTGCGATTACCGAATTTCCATATTTTGGGTTAGTGCCAGAAAACAGAGGCATGGTCGAAACAATCGAAAGTACATTATCTGAACGGAACCAAGTCTCTTTTGCAGAAGTCGAAGGACTCGAAGAATTTTTGGAACAATTCTTTAACAATTATGCGTCAAGCAGCGTAGAAGATATTGCTTATATGATGCAAGAACCAATCTCTTTAAATGGACAGTTTGAGTATGTCCGTTCAGAGAATAAGGTATATGAATTTGAGGATCAAGAGGAATTCATTGTGCAATCGGTGATTGAATTACAACTGAGCAATACTGGATTGACACACAAAGAACATATGACATTAACGATCTCAAATGATGGGGATCGTTTTTTTGTTGAAAAACTAACACATACTTTAGGAGGAATGAACTAATGCCAACATTAACAGCATTATTAGAATGGGTACAAAGAGAAGGAATCAATGCGGTATGGATTGTCATGGTTGGGTTTGCATTGAAGTACTTGTTTGAACAAAAATGGAGTAAATTTCTTATCTTTTTACTTGCGGCAGGCGCAACTGCTTTTGTTGTAAACAATCCGAGAGTCGTTTCTCAAGCGTTTGAAGCAGTCAGCAACTTGTTCTTTAGATAAGGGGCAGGTCGATGAAAGTTTGTTATAACTACAAGAAGGTATTTGATGATCCGATTCGAGTACGTGCCTTTGGAAATTTTATGTTGCCGATGGCGATTGAGTTGAATCGAGTTGTGCTATTTTTTGTTTTGCTTGCGATCACTCATCTTGTATTTGGTGGTCTAATTGCAGTGATCAACCAGATTGCAGGAGGTACCAGATTTGCCATTTATCTTGGTTTGCCTTATTGGGTTTCAGGGAAGCTATTGAATCTAAATCCTGATGGACAAAAGGTGTTTCCTTACTTAAGGGACTTAGTTATCTATTTGGTCGTTTTTAAATTGTTTAAGGTACGCTATTGCAAGGAAGAAATGGTCAACGATGTTGGCAAAATAGTATTTGAGAAAGTAGAGGACGGAGTCTAGACTCTGTGCTCTTTTCTTTTTAAAGGAGGAAGAAATGAAGGCAGTCAAAGAAATGATCAAATTAGCTCAAATTCCTTTTAAAGCAATTCAAGGTAATTTGATGTTTGATAAAAGTGGCTACGTGTGGGCATATTATCGGATTACCGCCGAAGAAACCAATCCCAATAATTTTGAAGAGCTAGAAAAATATAAGAAACGCTGGGCAACAATTTTTCGAAAAACATTACCGAAATACGGTGAATTTGAGTTGGTGATGTACCCAAAAGATAAACAATTGACGGAACGTTTCAAAGAGTTCTCAAAGGACTTATCGCCTGAATACCACCGTTTAGGATTAGAGTATATGGGGAGAACTGTTGCAGCTTTAAAAAAGGAATTAGGTGAAATTACAGAACCTGATTTTATTTTAGGCGTACGCTTAAAGGATATGTATGGAAACGAAAATCCAATTGAATCAATAAAGAGAGTTACAGATGAAGTGAGTGATCAAATTCTTGGTTTGTTAGGTAAAAAAGTTTTAATGGAAGAGGATGAACGAGAGAAAATTCAACCAATCGAAGAAGAGCTGTTTCGTTCTATACGCAGTCGAAGGGCTGCTCGTTTAACAGAAGATGAACTGATCTATTTAAATCGACTCTCTTTTATTGGTGGACTTCCTCACGAAAAGAGAAACGAAGATTTTTCTCAAGCCAGAATCACCGAAGCGATTGTGGATGCAGGCAAAGACGTTGGCTTTATTCATTTATCTTCTGATCTGGGCAATAGTGTCGTGTCCTATTTACCTATTGCCGATTTTGAAGAAAATAATATTGCTTACAATCACCTGTACCAAGTTGCTCAACAAATGGATTTCCCTTGCGATTTTCGAATCAAAGCATACTATCCCGATCCTAAAGGGGTAACAGGTTTTGCGTCGAAGGTCATGATCCAAAAGAATCGTCATAAGACGGAAGCCAAAGAAGCAAGGTTGGCAGGAGAATCTGCGAGTGAACGAATTAAAGGCAATGCTCAAATGGTGAATCATATTAGTAATGAACTAGAAAGTGGCGAACCGCTGATCGCATGGATGGGCTGTTTTGTGATCATAGGAAAAAGTCGGGAACAAAACAAACGACGTGGGGATGCGTTGATCAATGCGATGAAGAGCTTAAAAATCAGTGTTGTTCGTCCAAGTGCCAAACAAGCCCAATTGTTTTATCGCTGTTTATTTAGTGCGTCTGTCGAATCAATGTCTGATTGGATGCAAGTGACGAATGGGCATAGTTTAGCGGAGACCTTATTTGCGGTCACGAACAGTGCGGGCACACGATCAGGATGGTATCTGGGGCGGATTGATCCTTTCTTGGAATCAGAAACATTAAAAGATAGTATCCAGTCTTCAAGAAATAGTGTCTTTTATAATATGTTGGTAGCTAACCAAGGTCAAGAAGGGGCGATCACGGACAGTCCTCACGTGGCGATCACTGGTGAAACAGGGAAAGGAAAGTCGTATTTAACAGGGATGTTGTTCTTCTATTCGTCTTTACTAGACGCAAAAGTGTTGTATATCGATCCGAAAAATCAAGTTGCAAAGCAATTTAAACGAACTGCCAATGATCCAGTAATTCGACAAAAATTTCCAAGCTTCGTGACATATTTGAATTCCATTAACTACGTGACACTAGATGCTACGAAAAAAGAAAACCATGGTGTCCTAGACCCAATTGTTTTTTTACGAGGGGTAGAAGCCAAAGATACTGCACAAGCAATGATTCAATCCATTTACAACTTGGATAATCGAGAAGAGGTAGAAACTGCGATTAATGAAGAACTCGACAAAATCATTGAAGAACGTGAACTGGGAGAAAAAGTTGGCTTGCTCACTGTGATTCGACGGTTACATAACTATGAGGATCAAGTGATACAACGTGCAGCTAAGTTGTTGTTTTC
Source organism: Enterococcus sp. AZ188 (assembly GCF_050544075.1). Classification (NCBI taxonomy): domain Bacteria; kingdom Bacillati; phylum Bacillota; class Bacilli; order Lactobacillales; family Enterococcaceae; genus Enterococcus; species Enterococcus sp. AZ188. The sequence goes on along the minus strand of NZ_CP172943.1, from coordinate 1,969,429 downwards.
TAAAATTCAAAACAGTATCTTGCATTTAGGTTTTAGTGATGGTGATTCTAATGGTTTGGATTTGAATCATAAGTGTACGGTATTGGGGATTGCAGGGCTGAGTTTGCCTGAACCGCATGTACCCGTCAAAGAATATTCAGAAGCCAACAAAAAATCGACCTGTTTGATGTTGCCGTTAGGTAAATTTTGTGAAAAATTCGGGAATCAAAATGAAGAACAGTACACGATTGAATTTTTCGATGAGGCGTGGATTCTGGCGAAAGCCAAAGGCGGACGTGAAGTGTTGAAAGCCATGCAGCGAGTCGGTCGGTCGTTTTGTAATATCCTTGTCTATTCTACACAATCAGTTAAAGATGTTGGAGATGACCAAGATACGAATAGTTTTGGTACAATGTTTGCCTTTGATTGGCAGTCTGAACGAAGTGATATTTTGAGCCATATCGGCATTGAAGTCAATGAGCGCAATTTGACACTGGTAGAGAATATGAAAAAAGGACAATGCTTGTTTAGAGATATTTATGGACGAACAGCAAAACTGAGTATTCATAATCTTTTCCCAGAATGGCACCATGCCTTGCAGACAGTGAAGAAAACAGCTTCAAGTGAAGCTGAAAAACAGTTTGCTTAAAGGAGGAGTGTATGAAAAATAAGAAGTATTTTAAATGGTTGGCGCTATTTTTGTTGTTTTTTACTCTAATGTCAACGGTTAGTGCCGATGCAGCACCGACACCAATCAATCCTGATCAAGAAACAAGCGTGACGGATAAAGCAGAACAATATAGTCTTGATTCCTATCAAAGTTATATGGTTGAAAATGTTAGATGGTTTCAGAGCCTAGACATTGCCAATTGGTTAAACGGTGGTGCCAATTTATTTTTTGATTTAAATAAAATCGTTTATTCGATGTATCGGACTGGAATAGATTTGTTTGGTAATGCAAATGTAGTTAATGATTATGTTTCTGTTTTTACAACGTATTCTAAATCGATGTACGACTCGCTCTATCGTGATTTTGGGTTAACGATCATTATTGTAATGGCACTGTATTGCTTGTATCTGTATATTATGAAATCTCCCCAACAAGCAATGAAACAGTTCTTTGCTTTTTCGGCAGTGGTGATCATGAGTATGGTTTGGAACAATAGTGCAACGACAATCATTCGTGACTTTAATTCCCTTACTGAGGAAGTTCAAGGGAACCTGATCCGTACTACAAGCAATGCACAATCTACCAATGCGACTACACCTGTGACACATGCTCAAAACACTTTGTTTGAGCTAGCAATTGAAGAGCCATTTCTATTGATGAATTATGGTCTGGCAAATAGAAGTGATGTAATTTCAGATCACGGGGCAAGCGCAATTTCTTCATTATTATTTCAAGGGGAACGGGAGTCTGAAGAAAATGATCCTACCAAAGGAATCGTAGAAGAAATGGCAAAAACAAATGTCTACATGACCACTGAAAAAGCAGGTTGGAAATTCGTTGTTGGTTTTCTCTCGCCAATCACTACGATTGTGTTAGGTACGCCGATTCTAATCATTCAGGTGATGAATCTATTAACAGGGATCATGGCGTTAGTGGTGGCAGCCTTTATCGGATTGGCGATGTTTATCAGTATGATCCCACGATTTCGAGGGGCGTTTCTCAAATCTTTACAGACCTTGATCGGGTTGTTTGGGGTACGTGTTTTATTAGGTATTTCTTTCATGATGCTGGTATCTGTGATCAATGTCGTTCGTGGGGTAATCCCAGCTGATGGTGTAGCGAATTACTTACTTCAAGTTATTGCGATTACTGTCACTCTTGTCGTGATCTGGAGAAACCGTGACAAAATCTTCAAGATGATTTCAGGTGGTATGATCTCAAGTGCCGATGGCGGAATCTGGAACAAAGCCAGTACACCGATTAAGAAGAAAGCCAAAGATGCGGTTAAACTTGGTGCAGATGTGGCAGGTTTAGCAACATTCGGTATGCCGTTAGGTGAAGTAGGTGGGCATGTTGCAGAAAATGCGAAAGAAAACGCCTACGATATATTTGCGGATTGTCAAGCATTCAAGCAACACGAGCAAGATAAGCAGACGCAAGTGGCGGTGGATGATTACTTTGATACGGTGGATCGAGCGAAGAGCGCTATCGATGAAGAAGATCAAGCGTCAACTCAGCCAACAGAAGCAGCTTTTGAAGATGCCAATTACCAACAAGCACCGACAAAAGATATTGATGCCGATGATGTAGCACTAGATGCAGATGCGGTTCAAACAGAAATCAATGAACTATCGGCAGATGATGTTTGTTCTACGAGTGATGATTTTGAGGAGATCGATGCCCTTGAGATTGAGAATGCAGAAACAGAAAACGTAGAACAGGCAGAAATCAATGAGTTGGAAGCGACAGATGTTCGATCTACGAATGAGGATTCTGAGGGGATTGATACGATTGAGGTTGATCATGCGGAAACAGAGAATTTAGAACAAACGGAAATTCAAGAATTAGAAGCACCAGATGTCCAACAAACGAAAGAAGATATTGCACCGATTGATGCAATTGAACTCCAAAATGAGGAAACAGAAAACGTAGAACAAGCTGAAATTCAAGAATTGGAAGCAACAGATGTCCAACAAACGAAAGAAGATATCGCAACGATTGATACAATTGAAATTCAAAATGCCGAAACTGAAAATGTAGAACAAGCTGAAATCAATGAGTTGGAAGCAGCCGACGTACAAGCGACTGGTGTAGGATTTGGAACTGAGGAACGCCAAGTAGAAGCATTAGAGACGTCCGCTATTGAAGGAACGAATCCTGAAATAACGTTGAATCCATTGGAAACTATGCCAGAAATCGAACTAGGCTTACCTGATGTATCAATGGAGTACCTTGATCAACAAACAAACGAGTTTTTTAATCATTTAGAAAATGAAACATTGGTACAAGCCAATAATGTGTTTGAAACAGATATTGAAACTAACCATGTGTCGGCAGTTTCTGAAAGTCTTGAGCAGCCAGAACAAGTTGGTGAGAGGATAAGTATAGATTTTCAAGATGAAGTGAATCAACTTGAGGCGGACTCCAAGGCTTCGTTTGATGCGTTATTCGCAGAAGTACGAGGTGAGTAAATGATCAAAAAATATATACTTTCTACGTTAATGCCACTGTTTTTTATAGGCGCTTTTCTGATTTTATTTGCAGGAGGCTATGATCAAAGTCAGAAAAAAGGCGATAATATCTCTTTTGAAGGAGCTTATGGGAATGTTGGTTTAAGCGAAGCAGTTTTACGCTGGAAAAGCGAAGTCGAACGAGTCGCAAGAGAACATGATGTTTTAGATCAGGTGCCAATTTTATTAGCGATGATGATGGTTGAAAGCGGAGGAAGATACCCAGATTTATTTCAAGCAAGTGAATCGCTAGGTTTGCCTGTCAATACGTTAAACGAACGAGAGTCTATTGCGCAAGGAGTGAAGTATTATGCACAAGCTTTAGCAATGGCGCGAGAAAATGAAGTGGATGAGTGGTCAGCTGTACAAAGCTATAATTTTGGGCTGTCTTATATTTCATTTATCGCTAGTAATGGCAAACGCCATACAACTGATTTAGCGGAACGATATTCGAGAAATGTGGTGGCGCCAAGCTTGGGTAATACAACAGGTGTGAAAAATGTGTATATCAATGCAGTATCGATTGCGGATGGACGCACGTACCAATACAATAACGGTGGAAATTTTCACTATGTCGGTCTTGTTCGACAATTTATAGCTGTTGGGGGGATAGGTGAATATATCTTGCCGCTTGATCCACCAAATATTAGTTCGTGGTTTGGTATGCGGGATATTGGCGAGGGAATGGAATTTCATAGAGGACTTGACTTTGCACACCCGCAAGGCACGCCAATCAGAGCCGTTGCGGATGGAGAAGTGATCATTTCGGGGTGGCATGACTCTTGGGGAAACTATGTACGGATTGAACATGAGAATGGTTATTGTAGTTTATATGCACATAATGTGTCTAATAGTGTAAAGGTTGGCGATCGAGTGAAGCAAGGAGACATTATAGCTTTAGTCGGAACAACTGGCAGGAGTACTGGACCACATTTGCATTTTGAGATTTCCACTTCAAGAGATTTGTCGAATGCTAGCTTACTAGACCCAGCAGAAGTGCTTGGTTTGAAATGATTGGAGGAAATGTGTGAAAAAAATAGGTTTAATCATTGTCAGTATGTTAATGATAGGTGGAGTGGTGTTCTATATTGTTTCTAATGAGCAGCCTATGCAAGAACGTGTGATCGATACGGCTGAAGAGTCAAAGAACCTTTTTGATTTTCGACCAAGTCCGAACGGCTCGGTTGCTTCTTCTGATTCGCCAGAAGTAGATCAAACGGAACCTTCAAGTTCAATAGACGACCAAACAGGTGATAGTTGCCCAACGGAAGAAAGTACAGATGAACGAAGCGGTTCGCTTGCGTTTCTGGATGTGAACCATAAACTGTTTGATGCGTATTACGGCGAAGGGGCTGTGGAAGAACGAAACAAACAATTAAGAAATATTTTATCAGAATCACTGCATAACGAGTATCTAGTATCGGATAATTCAGAAGTTCTTTCTGAAAGTATTTCTGAATTTGGCTATCGCTCATTCTATAATCAAGAGGACAGTCACCATGCAACAGTTGTTAATGTGCTTGAGATGGTGTCCGATGGTTTGGATCAGCAGATGTTGGTTACCGTAGAATTAGAATTTGATGGTAAATGGTTGATTTTATGCTTGAAATTTGAGTTGATCTATGGGTAAACTATTATCAAATGGTTGGAAATTTGTTAGATAAAAGGAGAAAAATATGAAAAAGAGAATAAAAGTAGGGTTGTTGTTGGTTACGGTAATTCTCTTTGTTTTAGTTGGTTGTGGTAATAAATCGATTAATGACGCACAAGATGTCGTTGATGCGATTGTAGCTGACTATGATCGATCTGATGGAAATCAAGATTATACAAAAGATGATTTTAGTTTTAAGGTTTATTATAGCGAAATGCAGGATACTTATGTGACCCATGCTTTTGTACCATATATATCTGATCATGTGTCTAATCGTGGAGAAAGAGACTATCTAGAGCGAATCTATTTCTATCGAAAGGTGATGGATGAGTTGGATTGGACTAGTTCGATTAGTCAATTACCGAGTGTTTTGACCGATGGAAGATACGAAGAGATTTATCGAAGTGGTAAATTTGATGAATAAAACAAAAGAAGTGAGTACCAGTGAGGAAATTAATCCTTGCTGGTTTTTTAGGTATAAAAAGCAATGTGATAATAAAAGATGATTTGAAGAAGTAATTAGTTTATAATAATATGAAATGGAAACTTATAGATTGGAGAAAAAAATGGAGCTAATAGTATCGAATGTAGGAAAGATTAGCCAAGCGAATATAAAGATTGAAGGAATGACTGTCATTGCTGGAGAAAACAATACTGGCAAGAGTACAATTGGAAAAGCGTTATTTGCTTTTTTTAACGGTTTGTATCAGCTAGATGATGCTGTAATCAATGTTCGGAAAGAAAATATTTATGATGCCTTACGTCTTTATGTCAATGAGGAATATAATGTAAGAAATATTTGGTGGAGAAGATCTCAGGAAAGAGAATTAGAACCAATAATTTCATGTATGGCTGAGAAAAAAGAGTTTTCTGATGATGAATTTGATAACATGTTGGAATCAATAGATGAGCTTATCGAGAACGCTTTAAATGATAATCCTAGCATGGTTATCAATCGTAATATTGTAATATCTGATTCTGACAAAAGCGGGGACAACAAAAATAAGTTTAGATCATCTATCGAAAGAGCGTTAACTATTTGTGATGAAGAAATTAGAAATAGGATTTTAACGAGTTACTTTATTTCAGAGTTTGATAACCAAGTAAATAACGTTTTTACAAATGAAAAGACGGTTGTTGAGCTACAAATAAAGTCCAACAGATTTAAAGTAGAAATCAAGGAGAATTTAGTAGAAGAGTTTGATCATATTGAATCTTTAGAGACGCAAGCTGTTTATATTGATGATCCTTTTATAGTTGACGAAGACCCGAGATCTATAACTTGGGGGCGCTATCCAAAAGATCATAGGAGTATACTTAAAGCTCAACTAATAAAAGAAAAATACGATAATATCATCGATCAGATAGTAGTTGATAAAAAAATAGGTAATATTTTTGAAAAAATTAATACTATTGTTGGTGGAGAATTAGTTCTTTCTGATCGTCGTTCTTTTGCGTATCAACCTCTAAATGCTAAAGACTCGATTAACATGAAGAATATATCTTCTGGATTGAAACCTTTTTTGATCGTTAAACAATTGCTGCAAAATGGAGTATTAAAAGAAAATGGGATGCTTATTTTAGATGAACCTGAGATTCATTTGCACCCTGAGTGGCAAATTGTACTGGCGGAATTAATTGTGTTAATTCAAAAAGAATTCGGAATGCATGTTTTATTAACAACTCATAGTCCATATTTTTTGTATGCAATTGAATTGTTTACTGGAAAACATGGTATGGAGGATACTAGTCACTATTACCTTGCCAAAAATCATAATAACCAATTGCTGTTTTCTGACGTAAGTAATAATATTGATCTAATTTACAAAAAACTCTCCGATCCTTTTCAAAGATTGGAGAATTTAAGTTATGAGTAGTATTGTTTTAGAGAATTATAAAAAAACAATGCGCGATTTATCGGTTGACAGTACTAATAAAGAGTACATGACGGATTCACTAGTACAAGCAATTGATTTCGATCGTGTAAAAGACCAATTTACAAGTGGTATTGGTTATAGGGATTGTAAATCGCCTATGTCAAACGATGCATTGTATATTGACTCAGATGGTACACATTACTTTATAGAGTTTAAAAATGGTGCAAATATTACACCCCATGAGTTATCTCAAAAAAATTACGATAGTACCATTATTTTAGCAATGCTTTTATCCGAAAAGTTGGAGGCTTTAAAAGATAATTTGCAATATATTTTAGTCTATAATGAAGAAAAATATACTGAAGAATTTTTAAATAAACGTTATGTTCAGAAATCAAAAGAAAGGGATTATATTGGGAAACTTTTTTCAAAGAAAGCGAATACTACATTTGTTTTTTTTCAGCAAGACTTTTTTAAAGGGTATTTATTTTCTGAAGTTTTCACTCTGAATAAGAAAGAGTTTCAAGAGATGTTCGTCTCAAAGTGGGAACGGATAGATTAATTTAAATTGAATAACAAAAAAGAATCAAAGGTAACCTTTGGTTCTTTTTTTGTTCTTAATTACAGCATGTTGTTATGGGTAGTTTTTTCAAAAGGAGAATTATATAATGGAAACATGTACAAAACAAGATTTGATGGAGAAAGGATATCGGGAGTTTCAAGCAAGAGAAATAATTCGTGAAGCAAAGTTAATGTTAGTAAAAAAGGGCTGTCCTTTCTACTTGAGTAAAGGAAGAGGAAGAGTTCCGAAGTGGGCAGTAGAGGAAATTTTGGGTTACGAACTTGAGACAGGTGAGGTAGCTCAAAATGGGTAGGAAGCAAAATATTTATAAAGATTCGAATGGGTATTATTTCAAAGCTAATTTAGGGAAAGATCCGATCACTGGAAAAAGACTTACTAAAACGAAAAGAGGTTTTAAGACAGAGGCAGAGGCATATCGTGAGTATATGGTTTTTATGTTGAATCAGACTAACGATCAAGTGGTTTCTGATTCATATAGTAATGAGAATATGACTTTTAAGGATTTTAGGGATCAGATATATTTGGATTGGTATAAATCGAGAGTTAAGCCGAATACATTTAATCCAAGAAGATATTGTTTGCTCAAATATTTCGAAGTTTTTGAAAAAAAGAATATGCGTGATATTAGTGTTTTGGATGTACAAATATTTCAAAATAAGCTTTTATCAAGTGGTGTGTGCGGATCATATATTAATTTGTTGTGCTCTTTAATGGCTGGTATATGGGATAGAGCAAAAATCTTTGGGTTTGTTGAAGAAAATCCATTTCGTGCATTGGGAAGAATAAGGGTTGAAAAGAAAAAGATCAATTTTTGGACGTTGGATGATTTCAAAGTATTTGAGAAAAGCATTTTTACAACTAATCTCGAGAATAAAATTATGTTACATGAAAATCTATCGCAAACTGAATACTACGATTTTTTTCACTATTTATTTTATCGCTTTTTGTTTTTCACTGGCTTAAGATTTGGGGAGAGTGCTGCATTATTGTGGGAAAATATTGATTTAGATGAAGGAAAAATCAAGGTGCTGTATACAGTTGGTAATCGATCTAAAAAAAAGTCGGAACAATATCTATCTACTCCAAAATCGAAAAGTAGTGAAAGAACATTATTTATTGATAGCAGGACAATTTTATTGTTAAAAAAGTGGAGATATTATCAACGTTGTTCTGGTGACATAAAATTAGTGTTTAGCCACGACGATGTATTCATTGATGGAGCTTGGATGGGAGTTAAGTTCAAACGCTTGCAAGAGAAGTTTGGTCTTCCTAGAGCTACGTTGCATGACATGCGGCACTCACATGCTAGTTTACTTATTCATATGAAAGAGAATCCTAAAATGGTTCAAGAAAGATTAGGTCATGCCAAGATTGAAATGACATTAGACATATATTCTCATTTGTATCCGACAGAGAATTTTGATGTTGTTGATCGTTTAAATGCGATCAGCGGTAGAGAATAACGTACTATAATAGAAGCAAAATATTGGGATATGTTCTCACGAATGTTCTCACGAGAAAATAAAGGGGCTGTAACCGTTGATAGCAGTGGATTTGTTTCCCTTGTTCATGTTTTTAGCGTATACTAAAGACATGAACTTTTTTATTTTGGAGGGATCTGCATGAAATTAGGATTTATCGGTACTGGTGTCATGGGTCAAGCGATGGTTGGTCATCTCTTAGCTGCAGGACATACAGTGAATGTTTACAATCGGACGAAAGCAAAAACAGATGAACTCGTTGCGAATGGAGCAATTTGGTGTGACACCCCAACAGAAGTTGCATCAGAAAGTGAAATCATCTTTACAATGGTTGGGTATCCATCCGACGTTGAAGAGGTTTACTATGGGCCTCAAGGGATTTTTCAAACGGCTGTGACGGGCAAAACATTGGTGGATTTTACAACCAGCACACCTGATTTGGCAGAACGAATCTACCAGACAGCGAAGGAAAAAGGAGCAGCGAGTATTGATGCTCCAGTTTCTGGTGGTGATCTTGGTGCGAGAAACGCCACGCTAACGATTATGGTTGGTGGCGATGAAGAAGCTTACCAACAAGTAAAACCACTTTTTGAAGTATTAGGAAAGACGTTTCAACTTCAAGGAGGGGCTGGAAAGGGTCAGCATACGAAAATGGCCAATCAGATCATGATTGCCGGAACCATGACGGGGATGACAGAAATGCTGGTCTATGCGAACCAAGCGGGTCTAGATTTACCACGAGTGATTGACACCCTTTCTGGCGGTGGTGCAGCCAATTGGTCCATGACGAATTACAGTCCACGTATCCTAAAAGAGGATTATTCACCAGGTTTTTTTGTCAAACATTTCATCAAAGATCTGGGGATCGCTCTGGATGAAGCCAAGAAGATGGGATTGGATTTGCCGAGCACCACTTTAGCTAAAAAATTGTATGATCAGTTGGCTGAAAAAGGCTATGAAAATGACGGAACGCAGGCGCTGATTAAACTTTGGTGGCAAGATGGAAAAAAATCTTAAAATGACAAAAAAAATACGAAAAATCAATGCAAGATAGAGGATGTTTTGATACAATATAACGGACAGAAAAAGGAGGCTTACGAATGAAAAGTTCGCAATTAGTCGCTATCATCAAACGTTTAGAAGCGATGGTCGAAGCGCAAGACAATGAAGTTCAAGTACGTCGTTTTGAAAAAGAAGGCGTCGAAAAATGTACCGTTACTTATGACAACTCGACAGAAACGTTTGAATTAACGGAAGCAGAATCAAGTCAATCTTATCAATTTGATAATGTTGATATTGTAGCCATGGAAATCTATGATTTGATCCAATAAGAATGAGTGGGACGTTCGTCGTCGCTTTCTCATTTCTATACAGCAAGCCTACTTGGGCTTGCTGTTTTTTATTTTTCTGCTGCTTTTTCTTGGCGGTACAGGTGATTAAGGATGATCCCTAATGGATCGAGATCTTCTGGGGCTAAAGGCAGCGCAGCGCTTGATGGCGGAAGTGGCTGGAATATTTCTTCGGGAGAAAGAATGTTTGTTTGGATCAACTTGCCAAAGCTGACTTGATAGTATTTGAGTTGAGTCGTCTGTGATACTGGCTCCTCTAAGTCAAGGGGAATCGAAAAAATCACTTCCGGTTCTTGAATGAACTGATTGACCCTCACGATTTCTTGGTAAAAGCTTTCTGCTAAATGGATCTCTCGCTGCAGTACACTAGCTTGTTCAAACAATAAGTGATCAATCAGGTATGCCAAACGTTTTTTAAGGAGCGAAAAACAGTCGGTCTTCTTTCCTGCAAAAAAACAGCCGATCTCTCGCCACTTCTCTTCCAAGGAATACGCCTCCATTTGAGGGAGTTGCTTACGTAAGGTTAATAGCGTCAGTTCGTTGACAGTCGGCAATTGAAACGTTTCTGACAATAATTGAAACAACACAGGCAATTTTTTTGTTTGTCGAAAGGGGCCATAACTGCCAATTTGTGGTGTTTGAGTGATCGTGAAGCTATGATTCGTCAAATCAACAAAGCAATAGTTCGCTGAATGGTTCATTTGGCGGTTGTAGATAGGATGAAAAGCTTGGATCAAACGACATTCAAGTAATAGTGCATCCAATTCGGTATCTGTTTCGATGGTTTCAAAATCAACGACATTATAAACAAGTCGAAGTACCTTATTGGCATGCTGCTGGTTTTTTCGGAAGTAGGAAACGACACGCTGCTTCAATGATTTGGCTTTTCCCACATACAAGACTTCGTTGTGTTGATCTTTCATTAGATAAACGCCAGGCTTTTCAGGCAGTGCATTTGCTTTGTTTTTTAGAAACTCTTTGTTCGAATTCATCGATCTTTCCTCTCCTTCCTTCAAAGAGTAGCAGATGAGAGCGGAGAGAGCAACGTTTGCTGGCCGTTGACAAGAAAAAAATAGGAATAGAGTGGAGACAACGCAATGATAAACTTTGACATTCAAAGGAAATTTCTCTATAACGGAAACGGATTGTTTTGTCAACTCGCAGCTTTTAGAATCTTAGAAAATCAGTTCTCAAATAAAAATGTGCTTAAAAATAAAAAAAGTTCAAAAAAATTCTTGCATTTCTCAATAACTTCCGATATAGTTTGACTATCAAATGATTTGATTATCAAAGTATTCGGATGGTGAAGGTTATGGAACCCAATTTAGAAACAGTTAATGACTACTTAGTCAGCGTCTTTAATGACATCTTAGTGATTGAAGAATCTGAATTGAAAAAATCTCAATTCAAAGACCTTTCAATTACCGAAATGCATACCATCGAAGCCATCGGGATGTACAAAAAAAAGACCACGACTGAAGTTGCCAAAGAGCTTTCGATCACTGTTGGGACTTTGACCATCGCGATCAATCGTTTGGTGAAAAAAGAATATGTAGAACGGATTCGCAGTGAAGATGATCGGCGAGTCGTCAAACTAGGTTTGACGAAAAAAGGAAAACTCCTTTATCGTGTTCATCAGCATTTTCATCGTGAGATGGTGAAAGGTGTCTTGAGTCAGATGTCTCCTGAAGAGGAACAGGCACTGTTGAAAGCACTGAAAAATCTGCATGACTTTTTACAAGATTATAAGTGAGAATAATGGATGAATATGTTTGGAAAAATTACCGCGACTGCAAGTTATGTTCCAGAAAAAATCGTAACAAATGATGATCTATCAAATTTGATGGATACTTCAGATGAATGGATCCATTCTCGCACGGGAATCAAACGAAGAAGAGTCGCTGTCGGCGAAAACACTTCAGACCTTTGTATTCGCGTCGCTCAAACGCTCTTACAAGATGCTCAGCTTTCAGCAGAAAGTCTAGATTTTATCTTGGTAGCGACGATCACACCGGATTTTAATACACCGGCGGTTGCTTGCCAAGTCCAAGGGGCGATTGGGGCAGTCAATGCCTTTGCTTTTGATATCAGTGCAGCATGTGCTGGTTTCGTGTATGCATTGTCTATGGCTGAAAAACTGATTCGAACGGGCGCTAAAAAAGGATTGGTCATCGGTGGAGAAGTACTTTCAAAAGTCTTGGATTGGAACGACCGTTCGACGGCTGTTTTATTCGGAGATGGTGCCGGCGGTCTATTGTTGGAAGCATCTTCAGAGCAGTATTTGCTCAAAGAGTCTTTAAAAGCAGATGGGACGCGAGGCATGTCCTTAACATCTGGTTTTCGCACGAATGAGAATCCTTTTTCACAAAACGCTCCGGCGTATAGTGCTTGTATGCAAATGATTGGACGAGAAATCTTTGATTTTGCGACGCGTGATGTGGTCGCCTCGATCAATGATCTGACACAAGATGAAGCAATCGATTATTTTTTGCTTCACCAAGCAAATTCACGTATTTTAGACAAAGTTGCTCGCAAGCTGAAGCAGCCCCGTGAGAAATTTTTGCAAAATATGCAAGATTATGGCAATACTTCGGCAGCCTCGATTCCGTTATTGCTAGATGAAGAAATCAAACGAGGTACACTGTCACTTGGCAGTGGTCAAAAAGTGGTGTTCTCAGGTTTTGGCGGCGGATTAACATGGGGAACTATGTTAGCCACCTTATAACTTGTTCACGAAACAAAATTACTATTGAAAAACACATTGGAGGAATATACACATGGTATTCGAAAAAATTCAAGAAATCGTAGCAGAAGAATTAGGAAAAGAAAAAGAAGAAATCAAATTGAACACAAACATCCAAGAAGATTTAGAAGCAGACAGCTTGGATCTTTTCCAAATCATTAACGAGATCGAAGATGAATTCGATGTGAAGATCGAAACAGAAGATGGTATCACAACCGTTGAAGATCTAGTTAAATATGTAGAAAAACAACAAGCATAAAACAAAGGCTAGGCAGACAGCCTAGCCTTTCCTTTTTAAGAACGTGTTTTTGCTGATTCATAGACGAACTGCAAGAAGCCATGTTCTCCAACGACAACGATCAAAGTAATGAAGGAGTACAAGATGAAGACAGCCTTTTTATTTAGCGGTCAAGGCGCACAGTACCCCAAAATGGGAGAAGAGCTCTATCACCAAGAAGCCATCGTTCGTGAGACTTTTGAACAAGCCAGCACCATTCTAGGATATGATATGGCGGAGCTATGCTTTACTGAAAACGAACGTTTAAACCAGACGGAATATACGCAGCCTGCCATCTTAACGGTAAGTACGGCTTTTTGGCGTCTTTTGGATGCGCAAGGAATCAAAGCAGATGCTGTTGCTGGCTTGAGTTTAGGCGAATATACAGCCTTAGTCGCTAGTGGTGCGCTTGATTTCCAGACAGCAGTCGCATTGGTACAAAAGCGCGGTCGGTATATGGCAAGTGCGGCGCCAGCAGGTGTTGGGAAAATGGTTGCTGTGATGAACACACCCGCTGAAACGATTGAAGAAATCTGTAAAGAAGCAAGTCAAGTGGGGATCGTGACACCAGCGAATTACAATACGCCGCAGCAGATCGTCATTGGCGGTGAAGCGCCGGCAGTGGATAAAGCGGTGGAATTGTTACAAGCTGCTGGAACCAAACGGGTGATTCCTTTAAATGTCAGCGGTCCTTTCCATACCGCTTTGTTGGAACCCGCATCGCAGCAATTAGCACAGGAATTAGCTCAAATTACCTTTGATGAGTTGCAAGTACCTGTCATCAGCAATACGACCGCGCAGCCAATGCAGCAAGACCAAATCAAGGAACTGTTGACGCTGCAAGTGAAATCGCCAGTGCGTTTTTACGAAAGCATTGCGACACTGAAGCAGCTTGGCATCCAACAAGTCATCGAGATCGGACCAGGAAAAGTATTGAGCGGTTTTATGAAGAAAATAGACAAAGAAATCCAGACTGCGCGTGTAGAAGATAGCCAAACGTTGGCAGATACACTAGCCCGATTCAACTAGGAGGAATTTATGGATCTGCAAAATAAAAACGTCTTTGTAACTGGTAGCTCGCGAGGGATCGGTTTTACTATCGCGGAAGCCTTTGCCAAAGAAGGAGCGAATATCGTTTTAAATGGACGAAAAGAAATTCCCCAGTCACTGATCGATCGCATCACCAGCTACGGCGTGAAATGTGTAGCGATCAATGGGGACATTTCTGATTTTGATCAAGCGGCAGCCATGCTTTCGGAAGCAGAAGCGGCAGTCGGACCGATCCACATTTTGGTCAATAATGCCGGGATCACGAATGACAAATTATTGTTGAGAATGAAACCGGAAGATTTTGATTCCGTGATCAAAATCAATTTGACTGGTACCTTCAATATGACGCAGCACGCGCTGAAAAAAATGATGAAGCTGCGAGAAGGCCGCATCATCAATTTGACGAGTGTGGTCGGCTTGACAGGAAATATCGGGCAAGCCAACTATGCGGCAAGTAAAGCCGGCGTGATCGGTTTTACGAAATCTGCCGCTCGTGAAGGTGCTGCTCGGGGGATTACCTGCAATGCGATCGCCCCAGGATTTATCGAAACAGAGATGACTGAGGTGCTGTCGGATAAAGTCAAAGAACAATCATTGGCAACTATTCCATTACAGCGTTTTGGTTCAACACAGGATGTTGCTCAAACAGCAGTCTTTTTAGCAAAAAGCCCCTACATCACTGGTCAGGTGATCAGTGTAGACGGCGGGATGGCAATGCAAGGGTAGGAGGAAGAATAGATGAATCGAGTAGTAGTTACAGGATACGGCGTCACTTCTCCAATCGGAAATGACCCAGAAACATTTTTAGCAAGTTTACAAAACGGGACCAACGGCATCGGCCCGATTACAAAATTTGACGCCGAAGCAACAGGGATCTCAGTTGCTGCTGAAGTCAAAGATTTTCCGTTAGAAAAGTACTTCGTTAAAAAAGATACGAAGCGGATGGATCTTTTTTCCATTTATGGAATTTATGCGGCCTTAGAAGCGATGGAAATGGCGAAGTTAGATACAGAAACCATTGATGTGGATCGTTTTGGCGTGATGGTTGGTTCGGGGATCGGCGGCTTGCCAACGATTCAAGACCAAGTGATTCGAATGCATGACAAAGGAGCAAATCGGGTATCACCAATGTTCGTACCGATGTCGATCGTAAATATGGTTGCCGGCAACATTGCGTTACGGGTAGGTGCGAAAGGCATTTGTACGACGACTGTTTCCGCCTGTGCTTCTGGTACCCATTCAATCGGTGAAGCTTTCCGAAACATCAAGCATGGCTATGCAGATGTCATGATCGCTGGTGGTTCAGAAGCGACGATCTGTGAAATCGGTATTGCTGGTTTTGCTTCGCTGACGGCGTTAACCACTGAATCAGACCCTGACAAAGCTTCCGTTCCGTTTGATAAAAATCGTAGTGGATTTGTCATGGGTGAAGGCGCTGGCGTCTTCATTTTAGAATCATTGGCGCATGCACAAAAACGTGGGGCAACGATTTTAGGTGAAGTCGTAGGGTACGGTGCGAACTGTGATGCCTACCATATGACTGCGCCAAACCCTGATGGATCAGGTGCTGGAAAAGCAATGAAATTAGCGATGCAAGAAGCGGCGATTACCCCAGCTGAAGTTGGTTACATCAATGCCCACGGTACAAGCACGCCCGCCAATGACAGTGCAGAAGCGACATCGATCCAATACGGATTGGGCGAAGACTATAAAAAACCATATGTCAGCAGTACAAAGTCAATGACTGGTCATTTGCTTGGGGCGGCTGGTGGAATCGAAGCCATTGCTTCACTATTAGCATTACAACATCAATTTATTCCACCAACCATCAACGTGACAGAACAAGATCCTGAGATCGACTTGAACGTTGTTATCAATCAAAGCCAACCAGCAGAATTGACCTATGCCATGAGTAATTCACTTGGGTTTGGCGGTCATAATGCAGTGATCTTGCTGAAACGTTGGGAGGAAGCGTAATTGGAAACACATGAGATAAAAGAGCTGCTCAGCCAATTCGATCAATCGACGTTAACTGAGCTTCAATTAAAAAAAGAGACGTTTGAACTTTATTTTAATAAAAATACGACAAGTGGGCTACAAAATGCACAATCTACACCTGCGCCTGCTCCTGCAGCGAATGCTGCGCCAACTCCTGTTGTACCAACGCCTGCTGTCTCAGCGACACCTGACACAGTAGAAGCGGCAAAACCTGTCTTAGAGGGCAAAGAAGTTGTCTCGCCATTAGTGGGTGTCGTTTATTTGAAACCAAGTCCTGACAAAGATAACTTTAAGCAAATCGGCGATCACGTGAAAAAAGGCGATATTCTTTGTATCGTTGAAGCGATGAAAGTCATGAATGAAATCGTCAGCGACGTCGATGGCGAATTGGTTGAAGTCTTGGTTGAAAGCGAACAAATCGTTGAATTCAATCAACCATTATTCCGTGTGAAAGAAGGGTAAAGCAATGAGCGCATTAACGATTCAAGAAATCAAAGAAATCATCCCTCATCGTTATCCGATGCTTTTAGTGGATCGCGTTGAGGAGTTAGAAGAAGGCAAACGGGTCATTGCGAAGAAAAACGTTACCATTAATGAGCCGTTTTTCCAAGGCCATTTTCCCCATGAACCAGTGATGCCTGGAGTATTGATCGTGGAAGCAATGGCGCAAGCAGGTGCTGTGGCATTATTGTCATTGGAAGACTTTCGTGGGAAAACTGCCTACTTTGGCGGTTTAGACAAAGCAAAATTCAGAAAAAAAGTAACACCAGGCGATACCTTGATCTTAGAAGTAGAAATAATCAAAGTAAAATCTGCAGCCGGCATCGGCAAAGGAATTGCCTATGTTGATGGGAAAAAAGTGGCGGAAGCAGAATTGACTTTCATGATTGGATAGGTGAGACATGTTTTCTAAAGTATTGATCGCAAACCGTGGCGAAATCGCCGTACGTATCATTCGCGCTTGTCGCGAATTAGGTATTCAAACGGTCGCCGTTTATTCAGAAGCAGATAAAGAAGCGTTGCACACAGAGCTTGCCGATGAAGCGATTTGTATCGGACCTGCCAAAGCAGCTGACTCTTATTTGAATGTACAGCAGATCCTAAGCGCTGCGATCGTCACAAAGGCTGAGGCGATCCATCCCGGCTTTGGCTTTCTTTCAGAGAATAGCCGTTTTGCTGCGATGTGCGAGGAATGCAATATCGTCTTTATTGGGCCAAAGAGTGAGACTATCGATGCAATGGGAAACAAAATCAATGCAAGACGCTTGATGATCGAAGCAGAAGTACCGGTCATTCCCGGAAGCAAAGGCGCGATTTCTGATGTGGAAGAAGCTTTAACGATCGCTGAAGAGATTGGTTACCCGGTCATGCTCAAAGCAGCAGCCGGCGGTGGCGGTAAAGGGATACGGAAAGTCGCCGATAAAGAAGCGTTACCACATCATTTTGCTTCGGCACAGCAAGAGGCGAAAGCGGCATTTGGCAACGATGAAATGTACATTGAAAAAATCATTTACCCTGCTCGACACATAGAAGTGCAAGTGTTAGGTGATTCTTTTGGTAATATTATCCACCTTGGTGAACGCGATTGCTCGCTGCAACGCAACAACCAAAAAGTGTTGGAAGAATCTCCTTCTGTGGTGATTTCTGAAAGCAAACGAGCAGAGCTAGGAGAAGCAGCGGTACGTGCCGCACAAGCGGTAGGGTATCGCAATGCCGGCACGATCGAGTTTTTAATGGCAGACACTGGGGCGTTTTATTTCATGGAAATGAACACTCGAATCCAAGTGGAACACCCCATCACTGAAATGGTGACGAACATTGATCTAGTCAAAAAACAACTCGAAGTTGCTAGTGGTGAACCGCTAGGCTTGACACAAACAGACATCAAGATGACAGGTGCGGCAATCGAATGTCGGATCAATGCAGAAAATCCAGCCTTCAATTTTGCACCGTCACCAGGAAAGATCAACAATTTATTTCTGCCTGGTGGAGGCTTGGGTGTACGGGTAGACAGTGCCATGTATTCCGGCTATACGATCCCGCCTTATTATGATTCCATGATCGCTAAAGTGATCGTTCACGGCGAGAACCGTTTTGAAGCATTGATGAAAATGCAGCGGGCATTAGCTGAATTAGTGACCGATGGTGTCATTACGAATGCAGAATTCCAAATGGACTTGATCAGTCACCCGAAAGTGATTGCGGGAGACTATACAACCGCCTTTTTACAAGAGGAATTTTTGCCAAATTGGACACCTGAACAATAGGAGGGAAGTTGAGTGGCTTTATTTAAGAAAAAAAACTACATTCGCATCAATCCTAATCGAGGTCAGCTGCCAACGAACGAACCAGTCGTCCCAGATAATCTTTGGGCGAAATGTCCTAGTTGCAAACGAACGCTTTATACGAAGGAGATGGGGGCAGAAAAAGTCTGTCCCCACTGCGGGTATAATTTCCGGATCAGCGCCTGGGAACGGATCGCTATCACGATTGATGAAAAAAGTTTTGAAGAATGGGACACAGATGTTACCACAAAAGATCCCCTTGATTTCCCAGGGTACCTGGATAAAGTCGCACAAATGCAAGAAAAAACTGGTTTGCATGAGGCTGTTCTAACGGGAGAAGCCAAAGTTCGAGGATTGCCGTTAGCAATCGGTGTCATGGATGCGAATTTCATCATGGGCAGTATGGGAACGGTCGTGGGGGAGAAAATCACCCGTTTGTTTGAACGTGCGATCGAAAAACAGCTACCAGTTGTTCTTTTTACCGCTTCGGGTGGGGCTCGGATGCAAGAAGGGATTTTGTCACTGATGCAAATGGCAAAAATCTCTGCGGCGGTAAAACGCCACAGTAAAGCTGGCTTGTTTTATCTAACGGTTTTAACGGACCCGACCACCGGTGGCGTTACCGCTAGTTTTGCGATGGAAGGGGATATCATCCTGGCAGAACCGCAAGCATTGATCGGTTTTGCTGGACGACGTGTGATTGAACAAACCATTCGTCAGGAACTACCTGAAGATTTTCAAAAGGCAGAGTTCCTGTTAGATCATGGCTTTGTCGATCAAATCGTTCCACGGACGAACTTGCGGGAGAAAATCTACCATTTGATTTCTTTGCATACGCGGAAAGGATGGAATCGCAATGACTAGAGCAGCCCACGAAATCGTTGAACTCGCTCGCAGCAAAGACCGCTTGACGGCACTGGATTACTTTGAAGGCATTTTTTCTGAGTTTGAAGAGTTTCATGGAGACCGTCTGTTTGGCGAAGATGAAGCCGTTGTTGGCGGGATAGCTTGTTTAGATGGCAAGCCAGTGACCGTGATCGGTATTCAAAAAGGCCGTAATCTACCTGAAAATTTACGCAGAAACTTTGGCTCACCACATCCTGAAGGCTATCGAAAAGCGTTACGCCTAATGAAGCAAGCAGAAAAATTTCAGCGACCTGTGGTCACATTGATCAATACAGCAGGGGCGTTTTGTGGTATTGGCGCGGAAGAACGGGGAGAAGGTGAAGCGATTGCCCGTAACTTGATGGAAATGTCCGATTTAACGGTGCCGATCTTGGCAATCATCATTGGTGAAGGCGGCAGCGGCGGTGCCTTAGGACTGGCATTAGGCGATGAGGTTTGGATGATGGAACATTCGATCTATGCCATTTTATCTCCCGAAGGCTTTGCTTCGATCCTATGGAAAGATGGTAGCCGGGCCAAAGAAGCTGCTGGTTTAATGAAGATCACTGCCCAAGAACTATTTGAATTAGGCGTTATTGAAAAAGTGATTGCTGAAACCCATGAAGAGGCCTTTTTACCGAAAGAGCAATTGATGGAACAGATGAAAGCGGCAATTTCAACGAAACTCGCTGAACTTTCTACGTTGCAAACAGAAGAATTGCTTGAGGCAAGGTATCAGCGTTTTCGCCGATTTTAACAACTAGGATATCCACTCTGATTAGAGAGAGGGTATCCTAGTATTTTTTTATTAAAAGTGTTATTGAATAAATCGTGCAAATGACGAAGTTTTTAGTTTAAAATTTAATTATTCTGTGCTATTATGTATATATTCTGAATATAAGAAGATTATATTGCATAAATATTTGTTTTGAAGAGGAGCGTTTTTAATGAAAAAATTATTTGGAGCACTTGTTGTATTGACGGGGATTTTGGTTTTAGGAGCTTGTGGAAATGGCGGCTCATCGAGTACTGGCAGTTCTAGTGCCAGCGGTTCGGCGGATAACCAATTGGAAGCCATCAAAGCAGCCGGTGTGTTAAATGTGGCAACTTCTGCTGACTTTGCCCCCTTTGAATTTCATGCCTTGATTGATGGCAAAGATACGATCGTGGGCGCAGATATCGATATGGTCAATGAGATCGCTGATCGTCTTGGTGTCGAAGTGAATATTTTGGACCTTGATTTCAATGCTGTCTTGACTGCTTTGCAACAAGGAAAAGCCGATATCGCTGTTTCAGGCATCTCAGCAACTGACGAACGTAAACAGACTTTTGATTTCACCGATAACTATTTTACACCAGAACAAAAAGTAGTTGTTAATAAAAACAATGAGTCGGCATTTGATTCAATCGAAAGCTTGTCTGGCAAAAAGGTGGGCGCTCAAAAAGGCTCGATCCAAGAAATGATCGTTCAAGACCAATTAGCGGATTCGCAATTGGTTTCCATCGCCAAAGTTCCGAATCTAGTCAATGAATTGAAACAAGGATCGATCGACGGTTTGGTGCTTGAAAGTGCGGTGGCTGAATCGTATGTTGCACAAAATGATGACCTCGTGATCACTGATGTAGCATTAGAAGCGTCTGAAGGCGATTCTTATGCAATTGCTTTACCTAAAGGGAGTACCGAACTACAAGAAGAGCTAAACAGTATTTTGAAAGAATTGATTGAAGATGGTACAATCGATGAGTATGTACAAAAGAACACAGATCTAGCCAACGAAAATGCGGCGCAATAGATAGAACGGAGTAGACACAATTATGGATTTATCCTTTTTAGCGATATATTACCCTTATTTTCTTTCTGGTGTGGTGATCACCATCGTGATCTCTATCATCACCGTGATCTTTGGAACGATTCTAGGGGTGATTTTTGCCCTAATGAAATTATCAAAAGTGACGCCTTTGCGCTGGTTTGCTAATGCGTATATTGAAGTCATCCGCGGCACACCAATGTTGGTGCAGATATTGATCGCTTTTGGTCTTTTGCAAGGCATGTTTGCCTTGCCGACAGTCTCGATCGGTGTGTTGAGTCTTGATTTTGGGCGGTTATTTCCTGGAATCATTGCGCTCTCGCTTAATTCTGGGGCATATGTTGCTGAGATCGTCCGAGGGGGAATCAATGCCGTTGATTACGGTCAAACAGAAGCGGCTGGTTCTTTAGGGCTGCGGCCTTTTCAAACGATGCGTTATGTCGTATTGCCACAAGCACTACGCAACATCTTGCCGCCACTAGGCAATGAATTTATCGTTTTGATCAAGGATTCCTCTTTGCTTTCAACGATCGGCATCTACGAGCTGATGAACAGTGCGCAGATCGTTGTCACCAGTTCTTTCCAACCATTAACGCCTTTCTATGTGGCGGCGGTCATTTATTTCATCTTGACGTTTACGACTTCGCGACTATTGAGTTTATGGGAAAAGAAACTAGGAAAAGGCTATCGTCGTTAAAAGGAGAAGACAAGCTATGATGTTAGATATTCAAGAGTTACACAAAACCTTTGGCAGCAATCAAGTGCTAAAAGGGATCACAACGACGATCGAGCAAGGAGAAGTCGTTGTGGTGATTGGACCATCTGGTTCAGGAAAAAGCACGTTCTTACGCTGTTTAAACTTACTAGAAGTACCGACAAGCGGAAAAATCTTTTTTGAAGGAACCGATATTACCGATCCAAAGAATGATTTGTATAAAATGCGGGAAAAAATGGGCATGGTTTTTCAAAATTTCAATCTTTTTCCGAATATGACGGTTTTAGAAAACATTACTTTGTCCCCGACGAAAGTCAAAAAGGTAGCAAAACCAGCTGCTGAAACACTAGCAAAGCAACTATTGAATGATGTAGGTCTGCCTGATAAGGCAAACTCCTATCCACAAAGTCTATCTGGTGGACAAATGCAACGGATCGCTATTGCACGTGCCTTGGCGATGGAACCGGATGTGATGCTCTTTGATGAACCGACTTCTGCGTTAGACCCTGAAATGGTTGGCGAAGTATTGTCCGTTATGCAGCGTTTGGCTCAGCAAGGAATGACGATGGTCATCGTCACTCATGAAATGGGCTTTGCGAAGGAAGTCGCGGATCGGATTTTATTTATGGATCAGGGAATCATTATGGAGGAAGGAACGCCAGAACAGCTCTTTGATCATCCGAAAAACCCGAGAACCATTGATTTTTTAAGTAAAGTATTGTAAAATGCGAGAAGCTCGCAGTTGCAAATGACAATTTTGGACTTTTTCTAAGCATCCTTTCAGTAAAAGGATGCTTTTTTGACGGAAAAAAAGACTACTTTAAAGAAGTGATGGAACAAACTGTTGTTTCGACACCTTCGTTTTTCAGTTCTTTTACAAGAAACCTGCAGAAACTAGCGCACTTGCTAGTATTCAAAAAGATTCTATTGTATAATTACAGGTTGAAGAGGTCTGATCCTTTTAGAAACTGCCTGCTTGCTTGTCAACAGCTAGTACGGTTTCTTTTTAAAGATCGACTATGTGGATCGATGACTAGTCGCCGACTTTTAACATGCGAAGAAATCAGATAGTAAAGGAGATTCTATGTTTTCAAATTATAAACCGACTTGGATGGTCGATGCGATTTATAAAATCACCCCTAGCCAACTAAAGGCACAGGGGATCAAAGGGATTTTGACCGATCTTGATAATACCTTGATTGCTTGGAATAATCCTGATGGAACCGAAGAATTAAAAAACTGGTTATTGGAAATGAAAAACGCTGGCATACCGGTGATTGTCGTTTCTAACAACAATAGTGAACGCGTGGCACGGGCTGTTGCGCCTTTTGGTTTAAAGTACGTACACCGCGCATTAAAACCTTTTTCAAGAGGGATCAAACAAGGGTATCAGCAATTAGGCTTGAAAAAAGAAGAGGTTGTCATGATCGGCGATCAGATTATGACGGATGTACGAGGTGCCAATCGTGCTGGTGTTCGCAGCATTCTAGTGAAACCAGTGATCCCAACGGATTCTTGGAAAACCCAGTTTAATCGAGCAGCAGAAAGAAAAATCATGAACTATTTATTGAAACACAACCCAGAGTTAAAATGGCGTGGAGGAATTTAATATGACAGAAGGAATCGAACAAATTCACTGTATCGGCTGCGGGGCATTGATTCAAACAACAAATCCTAACGAATTGGGGTACACCCCGCAATCTGCATTAGAAAAAGGACTTGAATCAGGAGAAGTCTATTGTCAACGCTGCTTCCGCTTGCGCCATTATAATGAGATTCAAGATGTCGCGCTGACAGACGATGATTTCCTACGTTTGCTGAATGAAATCGGGGAAAAAGACGCCTTGATCGTTAATGTCGTCGATATTTTTGACTTTAATGGTTCATTGATCCCAGGACTGCACCGCTTTGTTGGTGATAATCCTGTTTTATTAGTGGGCAACAAGGTGGATATTTTACCGAAATCTTTGAAAAAATCGAAAATGACCCAATGGATGAAGGAACGGGCTCACGAAGTCGGTTTAAGACCCGTCGATGTATTGTTGACGAGTGCCAAGAAACCGGGTGAAACCCAAGCGTTGCTACAAGCGATCGAAACGTATCGTGAAGGTCGTGATGTGTATGTGGTTGGTGTGACGAATGTTGGAAAATCAACATTGATCAATCAAATCATCAAACAAACAGCAGGGATCAACGAGCTGATCACCACTTCGCGATTCCCTGGAACTACATTGGATAAAATTGAGATTCCATTGGACGACGGGCACTTTTTGATCGACACACCAGGAATCATTCATCGTCATCAAATGGCACACTATTTAGGTAAAAAAGATCTGAAAATCGTGGCACCAGCCAAAGAAATTAAACCGAAAGTGTATCAATTGAACCCTGAACAAACCTTGTTCTTAGGGGGACTTGCCCGTTTTGATTTCATACAAGGAGAACGAAGTTCGTTTGTTGCCTATGTAGCGAATGATGTGGCGATCCATCGGACCAAATTAAGTAAAGCCGATGAATTTTATGAGAAACATGTTGGTGGGCTGCTGCAGCCGCCACGAGCCGATGAAGTGGCGGATTTTCCTGAACTCGTCCGTTTCGAATTTTCAATCAAAGAAAAAACCGATATCGTTTTTGCTGGACTTGGCTGGATCACGATCACCAAACCATGTGTCATCGCCGGGTGGGCGCCAAAGGGTGTCGATGTGCTTAGACGTAAAGCATTAGTATAAGGAAGAAGGAAGAATATGGACTTACGAGGAAAACAAAAAAGATTTTTACGAAGTGAAGCGCACCATCTAAACCCGATTTTTCAAATCGGCAAAGGCGGCTTGAATGACGCGATGATGGCGCAAATTGAAGAAGCACTAGAAAAACGAGAATTGATCAAAGTCTCATTACTCCAAAATACCGATGAGGTTGCTGACGAAGCAGCTGAAACGATCCGTGAGAAAGTTGGCTGTGAAGTGGTCCAGATCATCGGACGAGTGATCGTTTTATTCAAACCGTCTAGTAAAGAAAAATACCAAACGATTTCAAGCAAAGTTCGTTCAATTTAGGAGGGAGAAGGCATGCAAGGACAAACATTTGGAAAGGTACAAACGGTTTTAGAGACACAAACACAAGAACTTGTACCGAAAAAGCAAGTGGGCATTCTTGGTGGAAATTTTAATCCAGTACACTACGCACATCTGGTCATGGGTGAGCAAGTAGGGCAAGCATTAGGGCTGGATAAAGTTTATTTCATGCCTGAGTATTTACCGCCTCATGTTGATGAGAAAAAGACAATCCCCGCTGAGCATCGTTTAGCGATGTTGAAGTTGGCGATCGCCGATAATCCGCGATTTGCTGTAGAGACCATTGAGTTGGAACGAAAAGGTAAGAGTTATACGGTTGATACGATGCGGGAATTGACAGCTAAGAATCCAGATACTAATTATTATTTTATCATTGGCGGGGATATGGTGAACTATTTACCAAAATGGCATCAAATCGATGAGCTGATGGAATTGGTAACTTTTGTGGGGGTTCGCCGCCCGGAAGTGCCGATCGATAGCCCATACCCGATTATTTGGATCGATATTCCTCTAATGGATGTCAGCTCAACAACAATTCGTAAAAAAGTGCAACAAGGTTGTTCGGTTCGCTACTTATTGCCAGATAATGTGTTACACTATATTCAAGAAAAGGGGTTGTACTTGGATGAAGAGTGAACACTACACACAAGCAGAACGGGAACTTTTGATGCAAAAGGTCCAAATGCAGATGAGTCAAAAGCGCTTTGAGCATGTGTTGGGTGTCGAAAAAACGGCCGTTGCCCTTGCGGAAAAATATGGTGCTTCACCGGTCAAAGCCAGCATCGCTGCTTTGACGCATGATTATGCGAAGGAACGCAGCGATGAAGAATTTCAATTAGTCATTCGTAGAGACGGATTTGAATTGGATCTCTTGAACTGGAACAATGCTATCTGGCATGGACTCGTCGGTGCTGATTTCGTTCAACGAGAATTAGAAATCGATGACGAAGAAATCTTACAAGCGATCCGTTTGCACACAACCGGAGCTGCCAAGATGAGCCTACTAGATAAAATCATCTATGTAGCAGATTATATCGAACCCGGGCGTACGTTTCCTGGAGTCGTTGAGGCTAGGGAAATCGCAATGATCGACTTAGATGCCGCTGTTGCTTACGAAACGAAACATACCTTGCTTCATTTGATCGAAACAGAAGCAGTTATCTACCCAAAAACGATCGAAACCTACAATTTTTGGGTAGCCAAATATAGGAGGGAATTACCATAGATAGTCAGAAAATATTAGAAATTGCTGTAAAAGCCGCCGATTCAAAACATGCCGAAGATATTATGGCATTAGATGTGCGGGAAATCTCTTTGCTAGCAGATTACTTTGTGATCTGTTCAGGAAATAGTGAACGTCAAATCAATGCGATCATTGATGAAGTCATCGATAAAGAAGAAGAAAGTCAAGTATCTGTTCGCCGTGTCGAAGGAAAAGATGGTGGAAAATGGGTCTTGATCGACTTAGGTGACGTAATCGTTCACGTATTCAGTGCCTCAGAACGTGCTTTTTACAACCTAGAAAAATTATGGTCTGATGCGCCGCTTGTGGATCTTAATGAATGGGTCGTGGCGTAATGGCTTACGAAACCTTCGCATTTGTCTATGACGAAGTAATGGATTCCAGTCTCTATAAAAAGTGGCTGGATTTTTCTTGTCGTCATTTAGGAAAAAGAAAACAGCTGTTAGAATTGGCTTGTGGAACCGGTGCGTTAGCCGTTGAATTTGCCAAGGCTGGGTTTGATGTGACTGGGTTAGATCTTTCAGAAGAGATGCTGATGATCGCTAGTCAACGGGCTGAAAAAGAAGAGGCGGCTGTGCAATTTGTTGCGGGTGACATGCTGGATCTCGTAGATATTGGCACCTATCAAGCTATTACTTGCTATTCTGACTCCCTTTGCTACATGGAAGACGAGCAGAGTGTGCAGCAAGTTTTTGATGGTGTTTACAGTTGTTTAGAAGAAGATGGCGTCTTTTTATTTGATGTGCATTCCTTATATCAAATCAATGAAGTGTTTCCTGATTATAGCTACCATTACCAGACGGATGAATTTGCCTTTCTTTGGGAAAGCTATCAAGGAGAAAAAGACCATAGCATTGAACATTTCTTGACCTTTTTTGTTGCACAAGAGAATGGGTTGTTTGAACGCTTAGATGAGCTTCATCAAGAAAGAACCTATCCTCTCGAAAGCTATTTAAGAATGTTAGAAAATGCTGGTTTTGCTAATGTTGAATGCTACGCTGATTTTATCGATACAAAACCAAATGAAAAAAGCCGTCGCTGGTTTTTTGTCTGCCATAAGTAACCGTTATGTAAAACAGGAGGGATGTCGATGAAGGCTTGCGGACTAGTCGTAGAATATAATCCTTTTCACCATGGCCATCAATACCACGTGGACAAAGCCAGGCAAGAAACCAACGCCGATGTCATTGTAGCCGTGATGAGTGGAAATTTTTTACAGCGTGGTGAACCGGCGATCATCGATAAATGGCAACGAGCCCAAGCGGCATTGCAAAATGGCGTCGATTTGGTCGTTGAACTGCCATCCGCTTGGGCCGTCCAGTCTGCTGATTTTTTTGCAGCGGGAGCGATTAGGATCTTACAAAATCTGCAATGTGATTCTTTGTGTTTTGGTACAGATGCGAAACAACCCTTTGACTATGCAAAGTTCGCTCAGTTTGAAAAAGAAAATCAGCGGATGATCGATGACGCATTTCAACGCATAGCTAGGCAAAATGCTACCTATAGTCAAAAAATGAGTATGGTCCTCAGTGAGCTTTATCCTGAGTACCATGCAGAAAAAGACCAGCCGAATCATCTGTTGGGTATGGCGTATGCACGGGAAGTGTTGTGTTATGAAAAACCAATGAGGCTTGTTCCCATTCAACGAATTGCGGCCTCTTATCATTCAGAACAATTTAAGCATCCAACGATCGCTAGTGCCACAGCCATTCGTCAAGGACTCAAACAAGGTGAAGCTGTTGTGGATTTTGTTCCTGAAGCAACACAAAAATTTCTTTCGCAAACAACAGTCGACTGGGAAGCCTTTTGGCCGTATCTTCAATACCAGATCATTTCTGCCCCCCTCGAAAAATTAGCTGCTATTTACCAGATGGAAGAAGGACTAGAATATCGACTAAAACAATATGTGACTGCGGCGGATTCGTTTGCAGATTTTATCAAGTTGTTAAAGACAAAACGCTATACCCAAACGAGACTGCAGCGTCTTGCTTGTTATGTATTGTTCCAAGTGACAAAAGCTGAAATGAAGGAAGCCCAAGCACATCCCTTTATTCGAGTCTTAGGCTATACAAAGCAAGGGCAGCACTATTTAAAAGAAGTCAAAAAAGAGCTGACCCTGCCGCTGATCGCTAAATTCGGTAAGAAAGAAGCACAGCGCTACGGCTTGTCATTGCGGATCGACCAGATTTATCAGCAAGGGAATGCTCAAATCTCAGAACAAAATTTTCGAAGAATTCCGCTTTTTATTGATAAATAAGTGAAAATTGCTTCACAGAACGCCATTTGACAAGTATAATGAATAAGGATTTTTAAAAACAAGAAAGCGAAGTGAAATCATGGGTCGTAAATGGGCAAATATCGTAGCGAAAAAAACTGCTAAAGATGCAAACAATAGCCGAGTTTATGCAAAATTTGGAATCGAAATCTACGCAGCAGCAAAATCGGGTGATCCTGATCCTCACGCGAACCAAAAATTACGCTTTGTTATCGAACGTGCGAAAACCTACAATGTGCCAAAACACATTATTGACCGTGCGATTGAAAAAGCCAAAGGTTCTGGCGATGAACAATACTCAGAACTTCGATATGAAGGATTTGGACCAAATGGATCAATGGTGATCGTCGATACTTTGACAAACAACGTCAACCGTACCGCAGCCGATGTTCGGGCCGCTTTTGGTAAAAACGGCGGGAATATGGGTGTTTCTGGGGCAGTTGCTTATATGTTTGATAACACAGCATTATTTGGCTTTGCTGGTGACGATGCCGATGAGATCTTAGAATACTTGATGGACAAAGAGATCGATGTTCGTGATGTTGTTGAAGAAGATGGACAAATTATCGTTCACGGTGAACCAAGTGACTTCCATGCCATTCAGGAAGCCTTGAAAGAAAAAGGAATCACCGAATTTTCAATTGCTGAAATGCAAATGATTCCTCAAAATGAAGTAACCTTAACTGGCGATGATCTAGAAAAATTCGAAAAAATGATCGATGTATTAGAAGATCTTGAAGATGTTCAAAATGTCTATCACAATGTGGCAGACGCTGAAGAATAAGACATACTGGCAGCCTAGAGGTGATCTGGCTGCCAGTTTTTGGTGTTTTTTTCATCAACCTTCCGTTGTTTAGTCAAGTGAAAAAAACAAGAGAGCGAGAAGCACTTCTCTTGAAAATTCTTCAATATTCATCGTCTTTTCAGTTGGTTTCCAGACATTTTATATGTTATGATTTACTACATAAGCAAACAACTCGTTAGGGGGGCAGACATGGAAGAAAAAATCGTTTTAGAGCCATTTAATCGAATCTTAAGTGGTTTTGAAAAGCTAGCAGAAGTGTCTGTATCGATTTCTGACTGCTCGGCTCTTTGTCGGAAATATCAAAAGTATGGGGTGGAAGGGTATCGTCTAGGCGATTATCGTGGTTCTTCTTATTTGAATCGTTATTTAAATGTCGTCGTTGATCGCGCACCCTTGTTAATTTATAAAGAGCGATTCTTGATTCCTTTGGTCTTTCGCATGTCGGAATACTCTGAACGGCTCTTTATCGATGATTATCGAATGGAAGGGTTCTTCATGCTGTTGGATTGGCTTTTGGAACACCGACCAGAAAAAGCAATTATTGATTATAAGCGAACGCGTGCTTTACCTCACAGAAAAGAATTGGTGATCGATAGTTCTTATGTGCTTTTTCGATTGACGGAAATTCTCGACGGTGCTGGTTTTCCTCTTAGTCGCTTTACAACGATCGAGGAATTTAGTCAATGGAATCGTACCCATCGTTTGATCGATAATGGCAGTATCGGACGTCATACAAAATTATTTGTTCCAGAAGATCCGGAACACGTTTCTGAGCTGCAGATGATTTTAACAATCGTTGGGATGCGTTATCCAGAAACCCGCTTATTTATTGGCGAATTAAAAGGCTAAAAAACATCACAATCGGCTGGTTTCATTTGAGAATCAGTCGAAAGTGATGTTTTTTTGTTAGGTTATTCGTCAATCCGTGATGCTTCTTGAAACTGATAAGTGGCAGGATCAGCTTTCACTAGAAGCGGCAATTCTTCTTGGGTAAGGACGGTCAACTGATGCATCGCCCGTGTCGCCATTGTATAAAAAATCAATTGGTCTTGTTCAGTCGCGAAAGTGGCACCTGGTGTCCAGACAAATACTTGGTCAAACTCTAGCCCTTTTGCTAAAAAGGCCGGGAAGATCATGACATTGCGTTTCATGAAGTCTTCTTCAGAGGTGATCAGCTGCACTTGTTCCTGCATTGTTTCTGTCAGCTGGGCATATAACTGCTGGCAATCCTTTGCGGTTTTACAAATGATCGCGGTGCGCCAACGCTGATTCTCCGCTGCCTTTCGAATACTGGTTTCTAGGAAAGCCAGATTTTCAGATTCAGTTCCTTTAACAATTGTTGGTACCGCACCTTTACGAGCCGTCAATTCCACTTGATCACTGCCAACTAAAAATTGATTGGCGAAATCTGTGATTTCCTTAGTCGAACGATAGCTGGTTTTCAATTGATAACGTTTCACGCTTTCGTGGGGGAATAATTCTGCTAATGCTCCGACGATCGTTTCATTGCCATAAACTTTTTGGTTCAAATCGCCGCACAGGGTGATACCAGCCTTTGGATAAAGCTGACGCAGCAGAGCCACTTGTGCTGGTGGAAAATCCTGCATTTCATCGATAAAGATAAACCGAGCTTTTTCTTCGACGTGAACAGGATAAAGCTGTTTGATCAGTAAGAAAAACAAAACGGCGTCTTCTTGTTTGATTTGTCTTTGGCGCATTCCTTGGCGAATGTTGGCAATACTTTGCTGCCAAGCCGCAGCCTCGATGCCAGTTTCTTTGACTGCAGCAGACTCAACCGATTGTAAAAAGTGTAAGTATTGCTTGGCTTGGTTGATAAACTGAAAGTTTTTCACTCCCCGCGTCAAGGAACGGAATTTCTTGCGGACGATCTGCTGTCTGAGTTTCTTCCGCAAACGGCGTTCGTTTTCTTCGCTGTATTCTTGATGAGGATCGTTGGTAAATACTTGTTGCAATTGCTCTTCGGTCGCTTCTTTGACCCAGTCTTTTTTGGCTTCATCTTTTTCCAAGCCGCCGATTTTTTTTAATAATTTTGTTTGAAGCAGTTGGGTTCTTTGGTAAATCGGCAATTCATGATTGGTTTCTTGGTACCAGCGGCGAATCTGTTCTTTTGTCAAATAGGTTTGCCCTTGGATTTTTAGATCACGGAACAAGGGGCCGATCGGTGCAATCGAACGGACATAACGGTTGATTTTTTCCACCAAGAAAAGACTACTTTTGATTTTTTCAATGGCATCATCGTCGCCGCGTAAAAAGTTCTCTTCTTGTTGGGTTTCTTTTGTTACTTCATAGCCAGTCAGAATCAATTGGATAAAGTGGTGGAAGGTTCTTGTGGGCACTTCACTTTCCCCTAATGAAGGCAGGACCATGGATATATAGTCAGAAAACAAATGATTGGGTGAAAACAGCAAGACTTGTTTTTCGTCCAGCCATTTGCGATTACGGTAAAGTAAAAAGGCGACCCGTTGCAATAAAGCAGAGGTTTTCCCACTTCCAGCAATCCCTTCGATCAGTAAAAATTTATTGGTGGTATCACGAATAATTTGGTTCTGTGCTTTTTGGATCGTTGAAACGATGTTACGCATTTGAGAAGAAGAGGCCTCATCCAAGATTTCCAATAAAAATTCGTCATTGATGATCTCCGAAGTATCGACCATCGATAAGATCTCACCATTTTGAATTTTAAACTGGCGTTTTAAGAGCAGCTCTACCGTAAAACGGTCGGTGTCTGTTTCGTAGAATGTTTCACCAAGTTCTCCTTCATAGTAAAGATTAGCGATCGGTGCGCGCCAGTCAATGACGATCGTTTCTTCCTCTTTGTCTCGTAAAGAAGCGATCCCTAAATAGAGGGTCTCGGTTTCTTGCTCTTCTTTGAAATCGATTCGAGCAAAGTAGGGATTGCCTGCCATCGTTGTTAGGGTTTTGACGCGTTTTTCTTGTGATTCTGCGGTTTGATACTTGATCAGCAGTTCTTGTTCATGCTGCTGGTACTCGATAACTGATTCATAAAAGGCTTCACTGTCGCCTCCGCGAATTTTCTTATCGGCGATTTCTTTTAATTGATCATCCATTTTAGCGGCTAATTCTTGTTTTTGCTGCGAAAGGATCGCTTGTTCTCTGTGGATCAGAGCAATGGTTTCATTGACATGTTGTTGTTCTTTTTGACGTTCGTTCACGAAGGATCCTCCTTAAAAAAATTGCGACATAAAATTATAGCATATTTTCCCTGTGAATGTCGTGGAAAAAAAGAAACTATGCTAATATTTATAAAAAGAGCTTAGGTGTTCAAAAACGAAACGAAATAGAGGTGGAAAAGGTGAGAGAAGAAGCAGAATTGCGCCAATTGATCCTGTCTGTTGGGAAACGTGTTGGGGCACGTGCCATCGGTTTATCTGGTTCACGGACCGATCCACAGGCGCCAAAAGATATTTTGCAGGATTTTGACGTGGTCTTCGTGATGGAGGATATTCAGCCTTTGGTCGATGATTCTTCATGGTTAGAAGCCTTTGGATCAATCATGATCAGGCAAACACCGGAAGCTAGCACGATTTATCCACCCAGCTTGGGTGGTTGTTTTACCTACTTAATGCATTTTCAAGACGGAGCACGAATCGATCTCATGCTTTGTCCTCTTGCACTGGTCGATCGTCTTGCTAAAGAACCAGGCTTGCAGCCGCTGCTTGATCCAGACCAATTACTAAGTTTTGCTAATCAAGCAAATCATTCGCATTACTGGATCAAGCGCCCGACCCAAGCCGCTTTTCAAGAACACTGCAATGAATTTTGGTGGGTAAGCACGTATGTTGTGAAAGGGCTGCTTCGAAAGCAGCTGATTTATGCTGCGGATCATTTATATACCATTTGTTGGCAAGAGTTGTTATGGATTGAAGATTTGTTTGTTGCCCATGCTCAGCAATTTCAGGTGAGTACTGGGAAAAATCATAAATACCTGCAGTCGTTTCTAACGGAAAAGGAGTGGCGGGAATTGACCTCATTGCTTGATTTTTCCACGATCACTGCTTGCGGTCAGTCCCTTTTGAAGATGCAAAAACGATTTGATAAGCAAGCAAAGAAAATCAGCGAGAAATTAGGGTTGGCCTATGATTGGCAAGAAGCTGAGAATGTCCAAACATATACGAAGTATTGGAGTGAAAAAAATTGGCAGATGAGACCAGAGAACCAAAAATAAAAGACAGTCAGATTCAAGCGTTTTGGCAGCGGTTTTTAAAAGCAAATCCAAGAAATCAATCTTCTCTGACCTATGAAGATGCTTGGTCCTTTGGTGATACTTCAGAAATGGCGGATGAACTGGCAGCACTTGTTTTAGCTGGCAAAAAGACAGCGACGACCTCCGCCGCTGCGCTCTATGAAATCGAGCAAGAAGCATTGCCACAATCAGAAACGTATAGTGTCCTTTTAGATGGTTCGGATGTACCAAGAGCTGTTCTTTATTTAGAGTCAGTGTCGATCGTGCCATTTGATGAAGTGACAGCAGCGTTTGCCTTTTTAGAAGGGGAAGGAGATCGCACTTTGGCTTATTGGCGCCGTGTTCATGAAGCTTTTTTTCGACGAGCTTATGCCTCAGCGGGGTTGTCTTTTCACGATCAAATGCTATGCGTTTGTGAAAAGTTTTCTGTCGTGTATCAGGAGGAATAAAGACACGTTTTTCTTTGGAAATCATGGGAATAGCTTTTGTCTTTTTGAAAAAGGTGTATAATCAAAAGCAAACAAAGGAGGAAATCGTATGCCATTTATTCATGTCGAACTAGTTGAAGGGCGTTCGCAAGAACAACTGACGAATATGATGAAAGAAATCACTGAGGCGGTCCATAAAAATACGGGTGCCCCTAAGGAGCATATCCATGTCATCATCAATGAAATGAAGCAAGGAACTTATGCTGTGAATGGCGATTGGAAATAATTCTCTTGCTTTTTCTTGTAGGTAGTGGTTTAATTGAGCCATAATCGATCAATAAAAAAGACACCTGAGTTTGAGAGTCTTCGATAAGAGAGGGAAATCTTGGCTGAAAATTTCCTGGAAGAAAACCAAAGGATGACCACTTTTTTAGACCTCTGTCGAAACGGAGGCGGTTGAACCGTTATCTCATGAAGAGGAAAACAGACTTTTTCTGTTTTCGAACAATAGGTGGAACCACGAGTGATCGTCCTAGTATCGTAACCGATACTAGGACTTTTTTATTGATTGAAATCATTCAAAGGAGGACATTCATATGTCATTATTTATTACATTTCCTGATGGCGCAAAAAAAGAATTTGCTGTTGGGGTAACAACTAAAGAGATTGCTGAAAGTATCTCGAAAAGTCTTGCAAAAAAAGCCTTAGCTGGAAAAGTCAATGGACAACTGATCGATCTTTCACGTCCGATCGAAGAAGATGCAACGATTGAGATCGTGACACCCGATCATGAAGACGCCTTAGGTTTACTTCGTCATTCGACAGCTCATTTAATGGCTCAAGCCATGCGCAGACTCTATCCATCGATCCATTTTGGAGTAGGACCTGCAATTGATTCTGGTTTTTACTATGACACAGACAATGGGGAAAACCCAGTAACTGCGGAAGATCTACCAGCAATCGAAGCAGAAATGATGAAAATCATTAAAGAAAATCTGCCAATTGAACGACGTGTATTAACAAAAGAGGAAGCTTTGGCTCTTTTTGCTGAAGATCCATACAAAGTTGAGTTGATCACAGAATTACCAGATGACGAAACGATTACTGCCTATCAGCAAGGAGAATTTGTTGACTTATGCCGCGGCCCTCATGTCCCATCGACAGGTCGTATCCAAGTGTACAAATTGTTATCAGTAGCCGGAGCCTATTGGCGTGGAAGTTCTGATAATCAAATGATGCAAAGGGTATATGGAACAGCCTTTTTCGATAAGAAAGACTTGAAGGAATTTATTCGTTTACGAGAAGAAGCAAAAGAACGCGATCATCGTAAATTAGGGAAAGAATTAGAATTGTTTATGTTGTCCCCTGAAGTCGGCGCGGGTTTGCCTTTCTGGTTGCCAAAAGGAGCAACGATCCGTCGTACGATCGAGCGTTATATCGTGGATAAAGAAGTTAGCCTTGGGTACCAACACGTATACACACCAATCATGGCAAACGTGGATTTATACAAAACATCAGGGCACTGGGATCATTACCACGAGGACATGTTCCCACCAATGGATATGGGGGATGGCGAAATGCTGGTTCTACGACCAATGAATTGCCCGCATCACATGATGGTTTACAAAAATGACATCCATTCGTATCGTGAACTACCAATTCGGATCGCTGAATTAGGAATGATGCACCGCTATGAAAAATCAGGGGCACTATCAGGGTTGCAACGGGTTCGGGAAATGACCTTAAATGATGGTCATACATTTGTTCGTCCTGATCAAATCAAAGAAGAATTCAAACGGACACTGGATCTTATGGTGGGCGTTTACGAAGACTTTAATATTACTGACTATCGTTTCCGTTTAAGTTATCGCGATCCACAAAACAAAGACAAATATTTTGATGACGATGCGATGTGGGAAAATGCGCAAACAATGCTAAAAGCGGCCATGGATGAATTAGAATTGGATTATTTTGAAGCTGACGGTGAAGCAGCTTTCTACGGACCTAAACTAGATGTCCAAGTGAAAACAGCTTTAGGTATGGAAGAAACCTTGTCAACGATCCAATTGGATTTCTTATTGCCTGAACGGTTTGATCTAACATATGTTGGTGAAGATGGCGAAAACAATCACCGTCCAGTGGTGATCCACCGCGGAATCGTTTCAACGATGGAACGTTTTGTGGCTTACCTGACAGAAGTCTATAAAGGGGCATTCCCGACTTGGTTGGCACCAATCCAAGCATCGATCATTCCGGTCTCAGTCGAAGCCCACAGCGACTATGCTTACGAAATCAAAGAACGCCTGCAAGCGCAAGGACTGCGAGTGGAAGTGGATGACCGCAACGAAAAAATGGGGTATAAGATCCGTGCATCACAAACCCAAAAAATTCCTTACCAAATTGTTGTTGGGGATCAAGAAGTCAATGATGCGACAGTCAATATCCGTCGCTACGGCAGCAAGGAGACCCAAGTCGAAGAATTGAATCTGTTTGTTGATGCAATGGCTGCTGAAGTGAAAAATTATAGTCGAGCATAGCTTTTGGTTCAAAGAAAACGAATGATTTTATAGTATAGGCACCTGCTTTCAGCAGGTGCTATTTACCTTTTTTAATCTATATAAAATAAAATAATTAGATTTTTTTTGTTTTTGTGAATAAAATCGTGTATAATTAGTAAGTGATAAAAAGGAATAAACTAGAAGGAGTTTGTGATGAATTATAATTACGGAGTTAGAAAGAAATCGGTTGTATCGGTCATTTTATTAACATTTATTACTTGTGGCATTTATACATTCTTTTGGATGTACCAAACAACCAAAGAGCTGGCAGAATACAGCGGGGATAATCGTCTTTCGCCAGAAACGTCGATTTTACTCACGATCCTTACTTGTGGATTGTATCAAATTTATTGGTGGTACCGAATTGCGGATATCTTTATGAGTGCACAACAACGAGCGAATATGCCTCGTCTGAGTGACAACAAAATTCTTTTTGTCGTCTTGAGCCTGTTTGCTTTTGATTTCATCAACATGGCGATTTTACAAGGTGATATGAACCAAATGTGGGAAGCGGCTGATCAAAATGCCATGACCTCATCTAACAATACAAACGATTCGTCTGATTCAGATGATTGGGTAGATTATTGATTTGTCCGTTTAAATGGTTAACGGGGTTTCCTTGTCCAGGTTGTGGCATGACGCGCGCCTATTTGCACTTATTTCAGGGTGATCTTGAAGGTGCGCTGCATTTTCATCCCTTGTTTTGGTTAGTGCCGATCGTATTCGGAATTGTTTTATTCAAAAAAAATCCGAAAATCAGCAAACTTTACTACAGTCACAACCTGTGGGTGACATTGACACTTTTGGTACTAGTGGTTTATGGTGGTCGGCTCTGGCTTCATTTCCCACATGACGCGCCAATGGACTTTGATCCAGAGAGCATTTTCCCACAACTACTACGTCGGATTGGTCAAGTGATTCACTAACAGCCATTCACCCAAGCATTAAAAATCTTTAAGAAAATACTTTGTTTTTTTCTGAAAGCGAAGGGAACATGCGACAGTAGTTGAATCTTTATGAAAATTGTGTTATATTTACAATGTAATGATACTTAGAGTGAGTGAGCGGTTTTTTCGCTCACTCTTTTTAATGGAATGAAGTTCGTTTCGTTGAGAAATAAAGGAGGCGATGTTGTGAGTACGGTAGTGGAAACTGTTACAGATATAGTGACCCCTATTCTGGATGCGCAAAAATTTGAATTAGTTGAAGTAGAATTCGTGAAGGAAGGGAAAAATTGGTTTCTTCGTGTGTTCATTGATAAAGAAGGCGGAATCGATATCGAGGAATGTGCCTTTGTCAGTGAACAACTTAGTGAACAATTAGACCAATGCGAACCTGATCCTATTCCACAGGCCTATTTCTTGGAAGTTTCTTCCCCTGGCGCCGAGCGTCCATTGAAGAAAGAAGCAGATTATCAACGGGCAGTCGGCGAGTACATTCATGTTTCTTTATATCAACCGATTGATGGAGAAAAACAGTTCGAAGGCTTTTTACAGTCATTCGACGAAAATCAGCTAGTTATGAAGACCCGAATCAAAACCAGAGAAAAAGAACGAACGATCGACC
Source organism: Enterococcus sp. AZ188 (assembly GCF_050544075.1). Classification (NCBI taxonomy): domain Bacteria; kingdom Bacillati; phylum Bacillota; class Bacilli; order Lactobacillales; family Enterococcaceae; genus Enterococcus; species Enterococcus sp. AZ188. Next base: position 1,931,394 of record NZ_CP172943.1, on the reverse strand, counting down.
GGAAAAATATTGCCAAAGCTCGTTTAGCCATTCAATTTTAAACACGGAGGAATGAAAGAATCATGAGTAAAGAAATGTTGAATGCATTGGATGCATTAGAAGCAGAGAAAGGCATTTCAAAAGAGATTGTCATCGATGCCTTGGAAGCGGCATTGGTTTCAGCGTACAAACGTCATTACGGGCAAGCACAAAATGTGGAAGTAGAATTTGATCAGAAAAAAGGCAATATCCACGTCTATGCAGTCAAAGAAGTGACAGAAGAAGTCATGGACTCGCAACTAGAGGTTTCATTAAAAGAAGCGATGACAATCAACCCCGCTTATGAAATCGGCGACAAAATCCGCTTTGAAGTAACGCCTAAAGACTTTGGTCGTATTGCGGCGCAAACGGCAAAACAAGTCATTTTGCAACGGGTCCGTGAAGCGGAAAGAAACATTATCTATAACGAATTTAGTGCGTACGAAAAAGACATTTTGCAAGGAATCGTTGAACGCCAAGACAATCGTTATATCTATGTAAACTTAGGCAAAATTGAAGCCGTGCTTTCAAAACAAGACCAAATGCCAAATGAGTTTTATCAACCCCATGATCGGATCAAAGTATTCGTTTCTCGTGTTGAAAATACTTCAAAAGGACCTCAAGTATTCGTTAGCCGCAGCCATCCAGATTTGCTGCGCCGATTATTTGAACAAGAAGTGCCAGAAGTATATGATGGTACTGTAGAGATCGTAAGTATTGCTCGTGAAGCAGGGGATCGTGCCAAAGTTGCTGTTCGTTCCTTTGATGCCAACGTCGATCCAGTCGGCACTTGTGTTGGCCCTAAAGGTCAACGGGTTCAAGCGATCGTCAATGAACTAAAAGGCGAAAACATGGACATCGTGGAATGGAATGAAGATCCAGCGATCTTCATCGCCAATGCGTTGAATCCAGCAGAAGTCAGCGACGTTATTTTTGATGTTGATAATCCGAAGGCTTGTACTGTTGTCGTGCCTGATTACCAACTATCATTAGCGATCGGTAAACGCGGACAAAATGCTCGCCTAGCAGCCAAATTGACTGGCTTCAAAATCGATATCAAATCAGAAACAGACATGGAAGAATTTTATGCGAAGCTGGATGAAGGCGACTATATCGATGAGTATGATGCCAATGCTTCAGAAGCTGCTGAAGAAATCAGTACAGAAGCAACAGAATCTGCAGAAACAGTTGATGAAGCGATCCTTCCATCAGACATGACTGCGGATGATTATGAAAATGTTGAGTTTGACGAAAAATAGTTGAGGTGAGATCGTGATGAAAAAACGAAAAATTCCTTTACGAAAATCAGTGATTTCAGGCGAAATGCTACCTAAGAAAGAAATGCTTCGTATCACTCGTTCAAAAGAAGGCGTTGTTTCCATCGATCCGACAGGAAAAATGCCAGGTCGGGGAGCTTATATAGCGATCGAACCGGCTGAAGCCCAGAAAGCATGGGATAAGCGTATCTTGGATCGAGTGCTGGAAACGAAATTGACAGATGAATTTTACCAAGAACTATTGGACTATGTAACGCACCAAAAAGCGCGAAAAGAGTTATTTGCAAATGAATAAAACCAAAGCATTAAATATGTTAGGACTAGCCATGCGTGCTGGGAAATTAGTAACTGGTGAAGAAATGACTTTAAAAGAGATTCGCAATGAGAAAGCTGCTTTAGTCATTATCGCCAGTGATGCTGGTAAAAATACACAAAAGAAAATTAAGGACAAAAGTTCTTATTACGAAATTCCGCTCCTAGATGCATTTTCTGCTGATGAAATCAGTGCGGCCATTGGGAAACCAAGAATGGTCATTGGCATCTTAGATCAAGGATTTGCAAGGAAGGTGCAGGAATTAATATTAGGTTAGGAAGGTGATTGCATGGGAAAAAAAAGAATTTATGAACTTGCAAAAGAATGGAATAAGTCGAGCAAAGAGGTTGTTGAAAAAGCACAATCTTTAGGCTTTGATGTCAAAAATCATATGGGCGCGATCTCAGATGGAGAGGCGCAAAAATTGCAGCAGTCATTAGGCGGCAATCCAAATGGTAAAACATCTGCAAACTCAAATCCCGCAAATCAGAAACCAGCCAACCAGCCGGAAAAACAAGAACAAAAGAAATTTAAAACGCAAAGAAATAATCCTAACTTCCAAAACCGTCATAACAATCAAAGTCAACAGCGAACTACGCAAAGCAATAACCGTCCTGCTGGTCAAGGACAAGTAGATCGCACGAACAGTCAAGGAAGTAACAGACCAAATAACCAAGGAAGTCATAATCGAGTGAATAACCAAGAGAATCGTAACAATCAAGGGCAACAAAACCGCCCAACAAACCAAGGACAACAAAACCGTCCGAATAATCAAGGGCAACAAAATCGCCCAACAAACCAAGGACAGCAAAACCGTCCGAATAATCAAGGGCAACAAAATCGTCCGAACAATCAAGGACAGCAAAACCGTCCAAACAACCAAGGACAACAAAATCGTCCGAACAATCAAGGACAGCAAAACCGTCCGAATAATCAAGGGCAACAGAATCGCCCAACAAACCAAGGACAACAAAACCGTCCGAATAATCAAGGGCAACAAAATCGCCCAACAAACCAAGGACAGCAAAACCGTCCAAATAACCAAGGGCAACAAAACCGTCCGGCCGCTCAATCTGCAGGAAATACGCAAGGGGCAGACCGTAACAATAACCGTCCGCAAGGATCGAATGATTCTCGTGGAGGAAATCAAAACCGCGGCAAGTCAAACTACGGTGGACGCAACAATAATTTCAACAATAACAATCGCAACAAATTCAATAAAAAAGGCAAAAAAGGCCGTCAGCAGACGGAAAAGAAACCGCCAGTTCCAGCACGTAAATTCCGTGAGCTACCAGAAGTATTGGAATATTCAGAAGGCATGAACGTAGCGGATATCGCGAAAAAAATCTACCGTGAACCAGCAGAGATCATCAAGAAACTCTTTATGATGGGGGTTATGGTCAATCAAAACCAACCTTTAGATAAAGATACGATTGAACTGCTTGCTACCGATTACGGAATCGAACCACAAGAAAAAGTTCAAGTGGATATCGCAGACATCGATAAATTCTTCGAAGCAGAAGAACAAATTGAAGATAATTTAGTATCACGACCACCTGTTGTGACGATCATGGGTCACGTTGACCACGGGAAAACAACATTGCTTGATACTTTACGTCATTCACGCGTAACAAGTGGTGAAGCTGGAGGAATCACCCAGCATATTGGCGCTTACCAAATCGACATCAATGGCAAACCAATTACTTTCTTAGATACTCCTGGACACGCGGCCTTCACTAGTATGCGTGCACGGGGAGCAAGTATCACCGATATCACGATTCTTGTTGTCGCAGCTGATGATGGAGTGATGCCACAAACAGTGGAAGCGATCAACCATGCGAAAGCAGCAAAAGTGCCGATCATCGTTGCAGTAAACAAAATCGATAAACCAGGTGCTAACCCACAACATGTGATGCAAGAATTAAGTGAACATGAGTTGATCCCAGAAGCTTGGGGTGGCGATACGATCTTCGTTGAAATCTCAGCGAAATTTGGGCAAAACATTGAAGAATTGCTTGAAATGATCCTCTTAGTAGCAGAAGTCGAAGATTTGAAAGCTGATCCTACCCAACGGGCGATCGGTACAGTCATTGAAGCGCGCCTTGATAAAGGAAAAGGTCCTGTAGCAACACTATTGGTTCAACAAGGGACTCTTCATGTAGGTGATCCAATTGTTGTAGGGAATACTTTCGGTCGTGTTCGCGTAATGACGAATGATTTAGGTCGTCGTGATAAAGCAGCTGGACCTGCTACACCAGTCGAAATCACAGGATTGAATGATGTGCCTCAAGCAGGTGATCGTTTCGTTACTTTTGAAGACGAGAAAACAGCTCGAGCAGCGGGTGAAGAACGTGCAAAACGTGCTTTGATGGAGCAACGCGCATCAAGCAGTCGTGTGACATTGGATAACTTGTTTGAAAGTCTAAAAGAAGGCGAACTGAAAGAAGTAAATGTCATCATCAAAGCAGACGTACAAGGTTCAGCTGAAGCATTAGCTGCTTCATTGAAGAAAATCGATGTTGAAGGTGTGCGAGTGAACATCGTCCATTCAGCTGTTGGTGCAATCAATGAAAGTGATGTAACGCTAGCAGCAGCAAGTAATGCCATCATCATCGGATTCAACGTCCGTCCAACACCGCAAGCCAAACAGCAAGCGGAAGCGGAAAAAGTCGATATTCGTTTGCATCGCATCATCTACAAAGCGATCGAAGAAATCGAAACTGCGATGAAAGGGATGCTTGATCCTGAATTCGAAGAAAAAATCACTGGTCAAATGATCGTTCGTGAAACATACAAAGTATCTAAAGTGGGCACGATCGCAGGTTGTTACGTAACGGAAGGCAGTATTCGCCGTGACAGTGGCGTCCGCGTGATCCGTGACGGCATCGTTATCTATGAAGGCAAACTTGCCAGCTTGAAACGCTTCAAAGATGATGTCAAAGAAGTGAAGCTAGGGTTTGAATGTGGCGCGATGATCGAGAAATTCAACGATCTTAAAGTTGATGACGTGATCGAAGGCTATGTCATGGAAGAAGTACCGACAAAATAACGGAATGACAACTATACAAGGAGGCTTTTTGAATGGCTAACTATCGAGATCGCCGAGTGGCACAAGAAATCTTAAAAGAAGTCAATCAAATTCTTCGTAAAAAAGTTCGTGATCCTCGCGTGCAAGATGTGACGATCACAGATGTACGAGTAACTGGAGATTTACAGCAAGCAACGATCTTTTACAGCACCCTAACGGACTTAGCTTCAGATAAGCAAAAAGCCCAAGCAGGACTGGAAAAAGCAACTGGCTTGGTTCGTCGTGAATTAGGTCAAGCGTTAACGCTCTATAAAGTTCCAGAAATCCAATTCGAATTGGATGAATCAGTACAATACGGGAATAAAATTGATGAAATGATTCGCGCATTGCACTCAGAAGAATAAAAAAAAGAGCAGCTTCCAATCGAAGCTGTTCTTTTTTATTTGAAAAGAGCATCAGGTATTCATCAGTAAAGTTACCAGTCCAGCAACACCTGTCCCCAAGAGCCAGCCTCCGATCACATCTGTTAAAAAATGGATCCCTAAGTAGACTCTGCTAAAGCCGATCATAAAGCTTAACAAAACTGCCAGCAGAGTCATCGGAAGGACTGCTGAGGGAACCAATTGTCCAAGATTCAAGGCGATCGTTCCGTACATGGCAGCGGATGTGGCAGCATGGGCACTAGGAAAGCTGTGATCTTTTTCTTCAACTAAACGATGATCGATCGGACGATCCGTTTGATCAGGTAAGCAGCTGCTGATACTATGAAGATACTGACTGCTGTTTTTGGTGCAAGATCCGCCCGCGATGATGGAAAGACAAACAATAGTAAAGCGATCGCAACTGTCGGAAAGGCTTTTCCTAAATTGGTAAAAAAGTGCATCATGCGCGTCAAAGAAGGCGTACGGCTTTGGATGATCTGCAAAGCAAACGCTTCTTCCCAACGCTGCATCGTGCCGAGCTGAATCATGATCAAAAAGATGGCAAATCCAATAAATGACCCTATCGTTAAAACAACCATTCTAGGACCTCCTTATATGCTTAGTTTATCATGTAATGAGAAGGAGCGAAAAGGATTTTGTCGTGCAATGAATTTTTTTTATATGTTATAATAAGCAAGTTGAAGTGAAATGGAGGAATACGATGGACGGGATTTTACCATTATGGAAAGAGCGTGGACAAACAAGTCACGACTGCGTGTTTAAATTACGAAAAATATTAAAGACAAAAAAAATCGGACACAGCGGCACACTAGATCCTGACGTGGATGGTGTCTTGCCCATTTGTATCGGAAAAGGAACGAAGATCGTCGAATACTTGGTTGATTCTGGAAAAGTCTACACCGGGGAAATCACCTTGGGCTTCAGTACCACTACAGAAGATCGGTCGGGGGATATCGTTGAACAACAAGCACTAACTCGTCCGTTTACGAAGACAGAAATCGATCAGGCAATGAAACAGTTGACGGGGACGATTACCCAGATCCCGCCGATGTATTCGGCGGTCAAAGTCAATGGCAAACGACTTTACGAATATGCTCGCAACAATGAAACTGTCGAGCGACCACAGCGCAAAGCAGAAATTTATTCCTTCAAACGAATTTCAGAGCCGGTTTTTCATGAGGACAATACGCAAAGCTGGCGTTTTGAAGTTTCTTGTGGAAAAGGGACTTATGTTCGCACGTTAGCGGTCGACACAGGAAAATTGCTGGGTGTACCCGCGCATATGTCTGATTTGACTCGCTTAAAAAGCGGTGGTTTTTCTAAAGAACAATCTTACACGATTGCAGAGGTGCAAAAGGCAGTCGATGAACAACGTGTTTCGGAACTACTGCTACCGGTGGAATATGGGGTATCGGAGTTTGTTCAAGTGACGATCGATGCGGACCTCTGGCAGAAAGTAAAAAATGGCATGCGCTTGCCTTTCAGCGTGTTTGGATTACAAGAGCGCCCAGAGGAATTAGTGGCGATTTTTTATCGAGAACAATTGATCAGTATCTATAAAGCTCATGACAAATACCAAGATATGATGAAACCGGTAAAAGTCATCCGTACAGAAATAGGAGAATGAACATGGAAATCATTGAAATGAGACACCCTTATGATCACGAAACGATTCCTGATGAGGAGATCGTCTTAGTGTTAGGCTTTTTCGATGGCGTACATCTAGGTCATCAGAAAGTCATTGAAACAGGACGAAAGATCGCAGAAGAAAAAGGGTTAAAATTGGCATTAATGACCTTTAATCAACATCCCTCGATCGTTTTCCAAAAAGTCGATCCTGAAAAAATGCAATACCTGACCAGCTTGGCTCAAAAGGAAGCGCATATGGAAAAGCTTGGAGTAGATATTCTTTATATCATTGAGTTTACTTCTGCTTTTGCAAATCTGGCACCACAAGTGTTTGTGGATGAATACATGATCGGTCTGCATGCAAAAGTTGTTGTTGCTGGATTCGACTATACCTACGGCAAGAAAGAGATAGCCAACATGGCGCTGTTACCAACATATGCAGAAAATCGTTTTGAAGTTGTGACTGTCGCGCAAGAATCGTTTGATGAAGAAAAGGTTAGCTCCACACGCATTCGCTCTGCCCTACAAAATGGCGATATGGCACAAGTCAATCGCTTGTTAGGGTATATTTATGAATTTGAAGGAACCGTCGTTCACGGTGATGCTAGAGGACGAGAACTTGGGTTTCCAACCGCGAATATCAAAGTAAAGAGCACCGTTCGGTTGCCAAAAGAAGGCGTCTATGTGACGGAAATCAAAGTCGGTGACAAGTGGTATCCATCGATGGGATCGATTGGTCACAATGATACGTTTGGTCAGGGGCGCCAGTTAACAGTTGAAATCTATATTCTCGATTTTCACCAAGATATCTATGGTGAAACCGTGGCGATCCGCTGGAATCATTTCTTACGTGATCAAGTCGCTTTCAATGGCGCACAAGCGTTGATCGAACAATTAAAGCAAGATGAACGAGACACTGAAACTTATTTTGATGGGCTTTCTGAAGAAAACTAAGCATTCGTAGTGAAAAGAAGCGTTTCTGGCTTCTTTTCACTTTTTCTTTTTCTTTCTTTTTATAACGTAGTTTATTTGAATTCTAATGCTTTCCCCATGAGGAAAAAACGTTTTTTCGATATACTAAAAAATAGGCAAAAATGATAATTTATGCAGAACGCTGCAAAGGGAAAGGGAGAGAAAAAGTGACAATTGGAAAAAAAGCGAAAAAGGGGAAAGAAAAGAAAGATTTAACTAAAATGAAAACGCCTCATACGTATGTCATCATCTTTGGGGTCGTATTGTTGGCGTGGTTGCTGACTTTCTTAGTTCCCGCTGGAAAATTCAGTACACAAGAAATCGAGTATACCGATGCAAATGGGGAAATAAGTACCAGAACGGTCTTGATGCAAGATTCGTTTCGTTATGCCTACCCGTTAGATAACGAATACGTCTATCAACAGTTGAATCAATTGGAAGACGATCCACAAGAGTTGGAAGAATTAGATGTCGATCCTGAGGCTTTAGCAGCTGTTCTAGCTGAAGGGCCTAAAGAGTTGTCCCAGAGTCAATTAGATGAGGTGGGACTGACCGATGACACGCTTTACAGTCTTTACGGCGAAAAAATTTATGATACTTCTGAAAAACTGCACAAAACAGCCAAGGTTTGGGGAACTGATGACTTTAACGGTTTCGGCTTCTTAAATTTTGTTTTTGAAGGATTGGTTTCTGGTGATAAATACGGCTCAGCAGTTGGGATCGCAGCACTGATCCTAGTGGTCGGTGGTGCGTTTGGTATTATCATGCAAACCGGAGCGATTGATGCGGGGATCTTTGCATTTATCAGCAAAACTCGTGGATTAGAACGCTTGGCATTGCCGCTGTTGTTCTTTGCTTTTTCATTTGGGGGCGCTACCTTTGGGATGGCAGAAGAAGTCATTCCGTTTTCGATGGTCATGGTGCCTTTCGTGATCGCATTGGGGTATGATTCGATCGTGGCGGTCACCGTCACCTATGTCGCCTCCCAGATTGGAAATGCCACCTCGTGGATGAGTCCGTTTAGTGTGGCAGTAGCTCAAGGGATCGCAGGTATTCCCGTTCTTTCAGGCGCAACGTTCCGAATCATCATGTGGGTCGTGGTTACCGCACTATCCGCAGGGTACCTCATGATCTATGCCGAAAGAATTCGCAAGAATCCTGAGAAATCGCTAACGTATCAATCGGATGCGTATTTTAGAAATCATCTTGAAAAAACCTCCAGTGAGCAAAAACCATTTTTATTAGGTCATAAATTGATCTTGGTTGAAATGCTGGCGGTTTTGATCTGGATCGTATGGGGTGTGACGCAGAAAGGCTACTATATTCCCGAGATTGCTTCTCAATTCTTTGTTATGGGCTTAGGGGCAGGAATCATAGCGGTTCTTTTCAAATTAGAAAATATGGGCTTGAATGATGTGGCGAGTGCCTTTCAATCTGGTGCCTCAGAATTGGCAGGAACTGCAATCGTTGTAGGGATGGCCAAAGGGATTCTTCTGGTTCTCGGCGGTTCTGATGCCAATGTGCCGTCAGCGTTGAATACGATTTTGCACAGCATCGGCGGATTGTTAAGCAATGTTCCAGCTTTTATTGGTGCCTGGTTCATGTACATTTTCCAAAGCTTCTTCAATTTGATCGTGACTTCAAATTCAGGTCAAGCTGCATTAACCATGCCGATCATGGCGCCATTAGCCGATCTTTTAGGTGTCTCTAGACAGATCGCTGTCTTGGCTTATCAATTAGGCTCGGGCTTTATGGATGCCTTCACTCCAGTATCGGCAAGTCTGATCGGTGTCTTAGGTGTCGCAAGAATCGAATGGGTGAAATGGGCGAAATTCCAGATCAAAATGCAAGGTTTCTTATTTGTATTAGGAACGATTTTTATCTTTATTGCGGTCGCAATCGGCTTGCAATAAGAAGTAATCAGCCACAAGGAGGAAGCACTTATGAAGGTGATACGACAAGCAGAGGTTTACGCTCCTGACTATTTAGGAAAAAAAGATATTTTATTAAATGAAGACAAGATCATTGCTATTCAAGATTCGATTGAAGGAGGATTCTCAGGTGTTCCTCTTGAAGAAATCGATGGCACAGGGTTACTCGCTGTGCCCGGCTTTATTGACTGCCACTTTCATATCTTAGGAGGTGGCGGGGAAGGCGGCTTTCAAAACCGGACACCAGAAGTGAAATTGAGTCAATTGACCTCTGCAGGAGTAACGACAGTGGTTGGCTGTTTAGGTACTGACGGAGTAGGCAGAGATATGACTGCCTTGATCAGTAAGGCGCGTGGACTAGAGGCGGAAGGCATCACGACTTATCTTTATGACGGTTCGTATCGATTGCCTTTGGCGCCCGTCACGGATTCCATCATCCAAGATTTTTTGACTATCGATAAAATTATTGGTATCGGTGAAATTGCCGTTTCTGACCATCGTTCTTCACAACCAAGTTTCGAAGAATTTACCCGCGCGGTTGCGGATGCTCGTGTTGGTGGGATGCTTTCTGGAAAAGCAGGTATCGTAAACGTCCACTTAGGTGGAGGAAAGAAAAAATATGAGCTGCTTTTACGAACCATCGAAGAGACAGAGATTCCAATCAGCCAATTTTTACCGACACATGCCAATCGGACCAGCGAGCTTTTCGAAGCAAGTATTGCTTTTGCAAAAATGGGTGGAACGATTGATTTTACGGCGAGTGAAGATCCTGATTTCTGGGAAAAAGAAGACGATGAGGTTCGCTTCAGTAAAGGATTGAAACGTTTGTTAGCAGAAGGGATCGGCCTGGATCAATTTACCATGACCTCTGATGGGCAAGGCAGCCTCCCGTACTTTGATGAAAACAATCAATTCATAGGTCTGGGTGTCGGCAGTTCGCGAGCGCTGATGGTAGGCATTAAAGAAGCAGTCCAAAAAGAGCAGATTCCATTGGAGATCGCCATTCGAGCAATCACTTCCAATCCAGCGAAAGTATTGAAGCTTGATCAAAAGGGACGTCTTGCAGCAGGGATGGATGCTGATATTTGCTTGCTGAACAAAGACTCATTAGCAGTAGAAACGGTTCTAGCAAAAGGCAGAACAATGGTAGAAGAACAAGAAGTAAAAGTGTGGGGTACCTTTGAACAACTAACATAAGAAGAATTCAGTTTTAACAGACTAAGAAACGGTTGTTTTTCTAAACAGAGTTGTAGAAGAAAATAAGCAGCCCGATCCATGACCAGCATTTACTGGACTTGATCGGACTGCTTTTTTCAATTAAACGCAAGTATTCTTAAGCTTGCAACTCATCCAATTTCTTCATGTCTTCTTCAGAAATTTCAAAGTCAACTTTGGCATTGTCAGCAATGTATTCTTCATGAACGGATTTTGGCAATGGCAGAATGTCTTTTTGTAGCAAGTAACGAATTGAAAGTTGTGGAATAGATTTTCCATAGGCTTCAGCAATCGTCTTCACTGCATCGTTATCGAGTAAACGACCAGTAGCGATTGGTGAATAGCCTTCCACTAAAATTTCGTGCGCTTTGCAAAATGTCAATAGTTCTTCATTTGTGCGGCCAATATGGTAAATAAACTGGTTGACCATCGGTTTCACATCGCAATGGTCAAAAATATTTTGCAAATCTTTTTGATCGAAGTTGGAAACACCAATCGATTTTACTTTTCCACTTAAGTAGGCTTCTTCTAATGCTTTCCAAACATCGATGTTTTCAAGATAAAAATCTTTGTTTTCTGGATTGTTTCCCATGATTTTCCAAGGACGAGGGGCATGGATCAAAATCAAATCGATATACCCTAAGTCAAGTTTTTTTAGAGAGGCATCAATGCTATCAACCGCTTCTTGGTAGGTCTTTAACTCAGCAGGTACTTTCGTGGTAACAAAAATTTCATCGCGGGCAACGCCTGAATCGCGCACAGCTTTCCCAACCGCTTCTTCGTTTTTGTAAGCTGCCGCTGTATCGACATGTCGATAACCATTTTGAATGGCAAATTTTGTTGCGTTGTAAGCATCTTCTGGAGAAGATTGCCAGGTTCCAAGGCCAATCTTAGGAATTGCCAGTTTGTTCTGCAAGGTAAATGTTTCTTGTAATATCACGTATCTCAACCTACTTTCATCGCTTTTTTTTGTTACATCTTCCATTATAAAACGTTTTCTTGTTTGAAACAAATCAGACGCTGAAACTTTTGAGGGAAATTGACTTTCAAAAGGATCTTTGATACATTATCAGCAACCTAAACACAGAAAGATGTGGAAAAAATGGATTTTGTTAAAGAAGATTTTGCCTATTATCGGCGCTCTTTTGAATTGATGTATCGCAGTTATTTCCGTAGAAGAATGATTGCCCTTGGTGTGGCGATTTTGATTATCTTAGGTTATTTACTTTTGTTACAAGAAAGTTTGCTTTTAAATATCATTTTGCTAGTTATATTGCTAGGCATAATGGCGTGGTTGGTTTCACTTTATCAGCGAGCGAGTGAGGTCGTACTTGCTTTCGAAGAAGAAAATCAGGTGCCGCAAATTCATCAACTGACAGAATTTGAGGATCATTATGCGTTCCAAATGAATGATGGAACAACGATGCGCGTGAAGAAAAACGGCAATCGCAACTTTCCTTCCAATAATAAGCAGTACACGTTGATGGCAGGCTATAAAAAAGTTTTCTTTGTGCAACAACCCTTGATGATTTTTTATTATGACCTCTTGGAGATGAAGTATGATGAAGCGTATCGTTTGAAACGAAACCGCCAAAACGGGTTCAATCGTTGGTCGCGTTATTTCAGTTTTCGCTCCTTTAAGGGATCGATTGGCAATGTCTTTCAATTCTTGCTGGGAAATATTTTCTTCTTATTTATTGCGTATCGGTTGATCCGCTATCTGATCGATATTTTGCTGCACATTTTATAACTGTTACCAAGGTGAAGATTCTCATCGTTTTCATAGACTGGTGAAAAAGATGATAGGACTTAATTTTTTTAAAAAGGTATACTTAAGTCAGATAAGACAAGCAATTGTCTTTCATGAATAAGAGTCCTGCTCTTGTTAAGTAAGCCGTCAACAACAGCTTATCTATTGTGGCGCTAACAGTTTGGGGGAAGTGTTAGTTCTTGTAACAAACAGATTTTTTTCTGGGCGGGATAAGAACAAAAGCGGTATTTTACCGTACTTAATAAGAGTAGTGCTCTTTATTTTTTCTATGAATATTTGAAGACATCACTTCTTGGAAGTGGTGTTTTTTCTTGCTTAAAAATAGTCCAAGTGATAGGAGAATTCTAAGAACTATGCTACAATGAGTGCCGGTGCTCTCAGCGGTGGGAGCAAAAAAGAAGGTAGAGGAGAATTACTTAGGAATGCCTGAAGGTCAAACAATAAACGATCCATCTACAAAAAGCGCGCAAAATATTTCTGCGTATATACATATACCTTTCTGTGAACATATCTGCTACTACTGTGACTTCAACAAAGTGTTTTTAGAAGGGCAGCCAGTGGATGAGTACATCGAAGCGTTACTAAAAGAAATTGAGCTGACCCTCTTGCGTCAGCCTCTCAATGAGGCGAAAACGATTTATATCGGCGGCGGGACGCCAACGTCGCTTTCGGCGAACCAACTGGATCGATTGCTGTCAGGTGTGCATGAATTGCTGCCAACACACACAACCAAAGAGTTTACAGTGGAAGCAAATCCTGGTGATTTGAGTGAAGAAAAAATGCTGGTTTTGAAAAACCATCAAGTCAATCGCTTGTCGATGGGGGTCCAGACCTTTGATAATCGCTTGCTTAAAAAAATTGGCCGCAAGCATACCGCTGAAGATGTTTATTCAACTATTCAGCTGCTGGAAAAACATGATTTTCAGAATGTGACGATCGATTTGATTTATGCACTTCCGGGACAAAGCATAGAAAGCTTCCGTGATACACTGACGCGAGCGATTGATCTCGGGTTGCCTCACTATGCGATGTATTCTTTGATTTTAGAAAACAAAACCATGTTTATGAACTGGGTTCGCCAAGGGAGAATGGCACTGCCTTCTCAAGAAGCTGAAACGCAGATGTTTGATGAGGCGATCGCCGCGATGACAAAAGCTGGATTGAACCAATATGAAATCAGTAATTTTGCACGACCAGGGTATGAGTCCTTGCATAATCTAGTGTATTGGAACAATGAACATTATTTTGGCTTTGGGGCAGGCGCCAGCGGGTATCTTGGACAGACTCGCTACAAGAACAAAGGTCCAATCCAGCATTATTTGAAACCATTACAGGAAAATCAGTTGCCAATCCACGAAATCGAAGAATTGACAACCAGCAATCAAATGGAAGAGGAACTGTTTTTAGGCCTTCGTAAAAAGGTCGGCATTTCAAAAATACAGTTTGCAGAAAAATTCGGGAAGTCTTTTCAGGAAATCTATGGTTCAACGAGCGAACAGTTGATTCAAAAAGGCTGGTTGGCTAGTCAAGGTGACCGTGTCTTTTTAACGAAAGCTGGGATGTTTATTGGCAACGAAGTGTTTGAAGCATTTCTCTTGGATGGAGAAAAATAAGAAAGAACGAGTAAGAGAAGTAGCCATTTCGTGCTGCTTCTTTTTTTGATTTCTTTTTTAGCACTCTCTTAGAAAGAGTGCTAAAAAAGTGATGCAAATACTTGACATTCCTAGCAAATATGGTATATTTATAATCGTGTTAGCACTTAATAGGAATGAGTGCTAACGGAGGAGTGGATAAAATGTTGACACCTAGACAACAAATGATTTTACACCTCATCATCCAAAATTATACGAATACTGGTCAGCCCACGGGCTCGAAGCGATTGATGGAAGATGGGGTTGAAGCTAGTTCTGCCACCATTCGTAATGAGATGAAGGCGCTGGAAGAAGCTGGACTTCTGTTAAAGACACATTCATCTTCAGGGCGTGTGCCGTCAATAAAAGGGTATCGCTATTACGTTGATCACTTATTGAAGCCATCGGAAGTTGACCAAAACGAAATTCAAACCATTCGTCATTCTTTTGGAAAAGATTTTCATGAAATCAATGAAATCATCCAGCAGTCTGCCACGATCTTGTCCAACTTGACTAGCTATACAGCGTTGTCTCTCGGGCCAGATATGAAGGAAAGGAAATTGACCGGTTTTCGAATCGTCCCATTGAATGCACGACAGATCATCGCGATCATCGTGACGGATAAAGGGAATGTCGAAAATCAAGTCTTTACTCTTCCTGAATCGATGAGCAGCGAAGATTTGGAAAAAATGGTAAGGATCATCAACGACAAATTGATTGGTGAGCCTCTAATGACGGTCTACCATCGTTTAAGAACAGAGATTCCTATGATTCTGCATAAGTATTTTCAAACGACTGACGGAATCGTTGATCTCTTTGATACGATGCTGAGCCACATTTTTGAAGAAAAAATCTTCGTCGGCGGGCGAATGAATCTTCTGGATTTTGAACCGACGCAAGATGTTAGTCAGTTCAAATCGATGTATTCATTTATGAAAAATGCAGATCAGCTGACACAGCTGCTGGCGCCAAGAGATTCTGCGATTCAAATCAGAATCGGCTCTGAGCTTGGCAATGACTTGTTACAAAATATGAGTCTGATCCAAGCTAGCTATGAAATCGAAGGTCATGGACAAGGAACGATCGCTTTATTAGGTCCATCAAGTATGCCGTATTCACGGATGTTTGGTTTGATGGAAGTTTTTCGAGGCGAGTTAGCAAAAAAATTGGCCGATTATTATCGCGCATTAGACGCTGCCAATGAATAAGCGGCAATGAAACAAATCGTAGAAGGGATGGTTGAAACGTGACGGAAAAAGAAGAGCGTTTAGATGAAGAATTAGATAAAACTGCTGAAGAAACCGCAGAAACAACTGAATCTTCAAATGAATCAACTGAAACTGAAGCACAGACTCCTCAACCAGAGGAAGAAACAGTGGAAAAAAGCGAATTGGAACTTTTGCAAGAAAAGAATAATGAATTGGAAGATCAATTCCTGCGTGCTCGTGCAGAGATCGCAAATATCACTTCACGTAACCGCAACGAGCGGGAACTTTTACAAAAATACCGCTCGCAAGATCTTGGCAAAAAACTGTTGCCAGCAATCGACAATTTGGAACGAGCGATGGCAGCAGATGTCGATCAAGACCAAGCGGCGAATTTGAAAAAAGGCGTTGAAATGGTTCTTGAAAGTCTGCGTCAAGCCTTAAAAGAAGAGGGAATCGAAGAGATTCCTGCTGAAGGTGCAATGTTCGATCCGAACTTGCATCAAGCGGTGCAGACTGTACCTGCCTCTGATGAAACACCGGCAGACACAATCGTTACTGTCTTGCAAAAAGGGTATAAATTGCATGATCGTGTCTTGCGTGCAAGCATGGTCATCGTTGCACAATAGTTCTTTCTATCTATAAGTAGATGTTTAAATTAAAAAAGGGAGTGTATTACTTATGAGTAAAATTATCGGTATCGACTTAGGAACAACAAACTCAGCTGTTGCTGTCCTTGAAGGCGGCGAAGCAAAAATCATTACGAATCCAGAAGGAAACCGTACCACACCTTCTGTTGTCTCATTCAAAAATGGTGAGATCCAAGTAGGGGAAGTTGCAAAACGCCAAGCAGTGACAAATCCTAATACGATTTCTTCTATTAAACGCCATATGGGTGAAGCTGGATACAAAGTAGAAGTTGAAGGCAAATCGTATACACCACAAGAAGTTTCCGCAATGGTTCTTCAATACATCAAAGGATTTGCTGAAGACTATTTAGGGGAAAAAGTTGAAAAAGCAGTCATCACTGTTCCTGCATACTTCAACGATGCACAACGTCAAGCAACCAAAGATGCTGGTAAAATTGCCGGTCTTGAAGTAGAACGGATCGTCAATGAACCAACTGCCGCAGCTTTAGCTTATGGGTTAGATAAAACAGATAAAGATGAAAAAATCTTGGTCTTTGACTTAGGTGGCGGTACTTTCGACGTATCGATCCTTGAATTAGGTGATGGCGTCTTTGACGTATTATCAACTGCTGGGGACAACAACCTAGGTGGGGATGACTTTGATAACAAAATCATCGATCACATGGTAGCAGAATTCAAAAAAGAAAACGGCATTGATCTTGGAAAAGATAAAATGGCTTTGCAACGTTTGAAAGATGCTGCTGAAAAAGCGAAAAAAGACTTGTCAGGTGTAACAAGTACACAAATCAGCTTACCGTTTATCACAGCTGGCGATGCTGGTCCATTGCACTTGGAAATGACCTTGACTCGTGCGAAATTTGATGAATTAACAGCAGACTTAGTAGAACGTACAAAAATTCCAGTACGTCAAGCTTTGAAAGATGCTGGGCTATCACAATCAGAAATCGACGAAGTGATCTTAGTTGGTGGTTCAACTCGTATTCCGGCAGTAGTTGATGCTGTACGTAAAGAAACCAATAAAGAACCAAACAAATCAGTAAACCCAGATGAAGTGGTAGCGATGGGGGCTGCGATCCAAGGTGGCGTGATCACTGGGGATGTGAAAGATGTTGTCTTACTAGATGTTACACCATTATCATTAGGTATCGAAACGATGGGTGCTGTCTTCACAAAACTGATCGATCGTAACACAACGATCCCTACAAGTAAATCACAAGTCTTCTCAACTGCAGCAGACAATCAACCAGCCGTTGATATCCATGTCTTGCAAGGGGAACGTCCAATGGCTGCTGATAACAAAACATTAGGAAGATTCCAATTGACGGATATTCCACCAGCACCTCGTGGCATCCCTCAAATCGAAGTAACATTTGATATCGATAAAAATGGGATCGTTAATGTTTCTGCAAAAGATTTAGGTACACAAAAAGAACAAAAAATCACGATCAAATCATCTTCAGGTTTATCAGATGAAGAAATCGAACGCATGGTAAAAGATGCTGAAGCAAACGCTGAAGCTGACAAACAACGCAAAGAAGAAGTTGATCTACGCAATGACGTCGATGCATTGTTGTTCACTGTTGATAAAACATTGAAAGAGCTTGAAGGCAAAGTGGATGCAGACGAAGTCAAAAAAGCGGAAGAAGCTCGTGATGAGTTGAAAGCTGCGGTTGAAGCAAACAACTTAGAAGAAATGAAAACGAAACGTGATGCTTTGAATGAAATCGTACAAAACTTAACCGTTAAATTATACGAACAAGCAGCACAACAACAAGCACAAGAAAATCCAGAAGCTGCACAAGGCGGCGCAGACGATGTGGTTGACGCCGACTTTGAAGAAGTAGACGGTGACGATAAATAATCGCTGTTTGTGAAAAAGCCAAAGTCACCGCTTTGGCTTTTTCTTATGAATTTGCGAAACGTATTTTTCTAGAGCGAATTATATGCTAAAATACGAGAGACGCAAGAATAGAGTGGAGGGAAGCCAATGGCAGACAAAAGAGATTATTATGAGGTCTTAGGTCTACAAAAAGGGGCTTCGGATGACGAAATCAAAAAAGCTTATCGTAAGCTTTCAAAACAATATCATCCAGACATCAATAAAGAACCTGATGCAGAAGCAAAGTTTAAAGAGATTTCTGAGGCCTATGAAATATTAAGTGATTCCCAAAAAAGAGCTGCTTATGACCAGTATGGTCATGCTGGTACCGATCCGAACTACGGAGGCGGTTATGGCGGTGGATTCGGCGGCTTTAACAGTGGCGGATTCTCCGGTGGCGGTTTTGGTGGATTTGAAGACATTTTCGAATCGTTTTTTGGTGGCGGAGGCGGCAGAGCAGCCAATCCTAATGCACCTCGACAAGGAGCAGACTTGCAATATGCGGTTGATCTTTCCTTTGAAGAAGCGATTTTCGGAGTGGAAAAAACTGTTCAATACAATCGTGAAGAAACCTGTCATACCTGCGGCGGGAACGGGGCAAAACCAGGTACTTCACCAGAAACCTGTCATAAATGTCATGGTGCAGGTACTATCAATGTTGAACGTCAAACACCGCTTGGTCGTGTAATGAGCCGTCAAACCTGTGATTTTTGTCATGGAACTGGGAAAGAAATCAAAGAACCATGTACAACCTGTCATGGTACTGGCCATGAAAAGAAAAAACATAATGTAAAAGTCAACGTGCCTGCAGGTGTCGAAGATGGACAACAAATGCGTTTATCTGGCCAAGGGGAAGCTGGAACCAATGGTGGTCCTTATGGGGACCTATACGTTGTTTTCCGTGTGGAAGAAAGTGATATTTTTGATCGTGACGGTTCAGAGATTTATTACGAGTTGCCGTTGAACTTTGTCCAAGCAGCTTTAGGAGATGAGGTCAATGTGCCAACCGTTCACGGGAATGTGAAGTTAAAAATCCCAGCTGGGACCCAAACAGGTACGAACTTCCGCTTACGCGGTAAAGGAGCACCTCGCTTACGGGGAGGCGGCAATGGCGATCAACAAGTCAAAGTGAAGCTGATCACACCTAAGAACTTAAATGAGGAACAAAAAGAAGCATTGCGGGCTTATGCAAAAGCTAGTGGTCATGAAACCACCGAACAACAACCAGAAGGGTTTTTTGATAAAATGAAAGATGCTTTTGGTGGGAAAAAGAAATAACAAGTAAATAATCCAATTCATGCCCTTATAAAACCATCAGTTTTATAAGGGCATGAGTGTTTGTATGGCTATAAATGTGCAGTATGGGCGAGAATCGAATCTTCTTGGCCATCTTTTTTTCTTTTCCTTTGAAATCGCTTGCTTAGTGTGTCACAATAAAAGTAGACCAATTGAAGGAGGAGATACAATGGAAAGAATATTTGCGAGTCCGTCACGATACGTTCAAGGAAAAGGAGTATTGAAGGATGGTTTATCTCACATTAAAGATCTAGGAAAGAAAGTGCTGCTTTTGACCGATGAAACAGTTTGGAAAATTGCCGGGGAAGATTTATTTGAAAATCTCAAAGCGGCTGATTTAGGTCCGGTAAAAGAAATTTTTGGTGGAGAAGCTTCTGCAAATGAAATCGATCGTATCGTCTCTAAAGCCAAAAGCGAATCCATTGAAGTAATTGCTGCATTAGGTGGCGGGAAAGCCATCGATACTGGGAAAGCTGTTGCGGATGAATTAAACATACCGATTGCTGTTTTGCCAACGATCGCTTCTACTGATGCACCAACTTCGGCACTTTCTGTTATTTATACAGATGAAGGTCGCTTTGAAAAATATCGTTTTTACAACAAAAACCCTGAACTTGTCTTAGTGGATACAGCCGTTATTGCGAAAGCGCCTGCCAAATTACTTGCAGCGGGTATTGCGGATGCACTAGCAACCTATGTCGAAGCACGCGCCGTTGCCCGAAGCCATAGTAAGAATATGGTGGGTGGTATTCAACCAATTGCCGGCATGGCAATCGCTGAAAAATGCGAAGAGATTCTTTTTGAGAATGCACTGAAAGCCTATCAAGCAAATAAAAAACAAGTCGTTACCGAAGCTTTTGAACAAATCGTGGAAGCCAACACTCTGTTAAGTGGTTTAGGCTTTGAAAGTGCTGGTTTGGCAGCAGCTCATGCGATCCATAATGGCTTGACAGCCCTTGAAGGAGACGTCCATGATTTGACTCATGGGGAGAAAGTTGCTTACGGGACACTTACACAATTGATGCTGGAAAACGCGGATCCTGATGAAATTGACCAATATATTGAGTTGTATCAGGCGTTGGAATTACCAACGACATTAGCTGAAATGCATCTTTCTGATGTTAGCGATGCAGAGCTTATGAAAGTCGGTAAACAAGCAACCATCGAAGGGGAGACGATTCACAATATGCCGTTCACGGTATCCGCAGAAGATGTTGTAGCCGCGATCAAAGCCGTGGATGCCTATGTGACTGCTTATTATCCTCTTTAATGTTATTTTATAAACGTTCATTGATCGATACTTGTTGATTAAAAAAATATTTGACAAAAAAAAAGAGTCGTGCTATTTTGATAACAAGCAAATTAAAGGAGGGAACAAGACATGACGAACTTCAACACACAAACTACCTGTTGTTGTTGTATGGTGCAAAAAGCAGCATACCCATTTGTCATGCCTATTATTAGTTCCTTTGTCGCAGCAGATCGCTGATTTTTTTAGTGATTCGCTTCTATCCGGATAAGACGACATTTTTTTGGGGTACTGATGTAATAGTCAGTACCCCTTTTTGTTTGCTTTTTTTTACCGCTTTCAATGGCGACGGCTGATGATTGCAAGCCAAAATATGTATATGAAGCTTACAAGTTTTGCCTAAAAATCTGAATAAGGAGTCAAACGATGATCGTTAAAAATGTAAAAGAATTGATAGGGCATACCCCGCTCTTTGAATTTGATGCCGCAGCTTTAGGCGGAAAAAAGGGAAGTAAAATCTATGCGAAACTTGAATATTTAAATCCTGGTGGCAGCATTAAGGACCGCTTAGGAAAGTACTTGATCGATGAGGCATTTCGTGAGCGTACAATCAATCATGAGACAACAGTAATTGAACCGACAGCCGGAAATACCGGGATTGGCTTAGCTATTGCCGGGATCGAGCATGGACTAAAAATGATTTTTGTTATTCCAGAGAAATTCAGCATTGAAAAGCAGCAATTGATTGAGGCATTAGGCGCAACTATCGTTCATACACCAACGGAAGCTGGCATTCAAGGGGCAATCGAAAAAGCAAAGGAATTAGCAAAAGGACAGCCGAATAGTTTTATGCCATTGCAGTTTCATAATCAGAACAATCCTGCAGCCTATCAAGCAACATTGGGGCCTGAGATCTATCAGGAATTACATGGAAAAATTGACAGCTTTGTTGCAGGCGCTGGCAGTGGTGGTACTTTTGCGGGTGTCGCGACGTACTTAAAGAAGCAAAAATCAAGCACTCGTCTTGCTGTTGTTGAACCGGAAGGATCAATCTTGAACGGCGGTCCTGCCCATGGCCACGAGATTGAAGGGATCGGTGTTGAGTTCATTCCACAATTTTTTGACGATTTGCTTATTGATAACATTTATACGATAAGTGATGCCGAAGGCTTTGCCTTTACTCGTTACTTGGCAAGAAACTATGGTCTGCTTGTTGGAAGTTCAAGTGGAGCCGTGATGGCAGCAGCAGTAAAAGAAAGCCTCGAATTACCAACCGGAAGCTCGATCGCCACAGTCTTTCCCGATGGTGGCGACCGCTATCTATCAAAAAAGATTTATGCTGGCCAATCAGCAATCACACCATTCATAGGAGGAACAAACAATGCATTTTAATACAAAAGTAATTCACGGCGGTATCAGCGAAGACGAACTCACCGGTGCAGTCAGTGTGCCAATCTACCAAACATCTACCTATCGGCAAAATGCTCTTGGTCAGCCAAAGCAATATGAATACAGTCGTTCAGGCAACCCAACTCGTTTTGCCTTAGAAGAATTGATTGCGGATCTTGAAGAAGGCGCTCAAGGGTTTGCTTTTGCCTCTGGATTAGCAGCCACCCATGCGATCTTCACGCTTTTTCAGACAGGAGATCATGTCATTTTAGGAGATGACGTTTATGGTGGGACATTTCGTTTGCTTCATCAAGTATTAGAAAAAAGCGGGTTGACTTATTCACTTGTCAAAACCGATGATTTAGTTGCTATTGAAACAGCCATTCTTCCGGAGACCAAAGCGATTTTTCTGGAAACACCGACGAATCCGCTGTTAAAAATCACGGATATCAAATCGGTTGCGAGACTAGCTGCCCAGCACGATCTCTTGACGATCGTGGATAATACCTTTGCGACGCCATATTTTCAAAAGCCGCTACAATTAGGCGCAGATATTGTGATTCACAGTGCTACCAAGTATCTCGGTGGACACAGTGATGTAGTAGCTGGATTAGCGGTTGCCAAAGAGCCGCTAATCGCCGAAAGAATTGCCTTTTTACAAAACGCTATTGGCGGTGTATTGGGGCCTCATGATAGCTGGTTGATCCAACGAAGCATCAAAACACTTGCTTTGCGGATGAAAGCACATCAAAACAATGCGATGAAAATTGCCCACTACTTACAAGCACATCAAGCTGTTGCAAAGGTCTATTATCCAGGATTGATTGACCATGAAGGTCATGAGATCGCCAAATCACAGATGTCCGGGTATAGCGGTATGATATCTTTTGAACTAAACGATGAATCGAAAACAGCAGAATTTGTTGAATCATTAAAGATTTTTACTTTAGCAGAAAGCTTAGGTGGCGTGGAAAGCTTGGTAGAAGTGCCAGCCGTGATGACCCATGCCTCGATCCCTAAAGAAATCCGCCAGCAATCAGGGATCAAAGATGGCCTGATTCGGTTGTCGGTTGGCATCGAAGACAGTGAGGATCTTCTGGCGGATTTAGAACAAGCGTTTGAAAAGGCAGGTAGCTAGTGATGGGCAGAGAGTTTATTCCAATTTTTTCTGACTGGGCAGCTGAGTACGATGAAACAGTTGCAGGTAAGGATGAAGAATATCGAGCGGTTTTTTTCAAATATGAACAGTTACTAGCTGAAATTGCTGAAAAGGCAGGGCGGTCTGTGGTAGAATTTGGTAGTGGAACTGGAAATCTAACACAAGCTCTACTTACTCAAGGAAAAAACGTGCTGGCAATCGAGCCATCGCCAGAGATGCGGCGGATCGCCAAGTCAAAACCCAGTCTTTCTAAAGTGACTTTTGTAGATGGTGATATGGAGGTTTTTCCTGAAATCACGGATGTAATCGATACGATCGTTTCTACCTATGTTTTTCATCATCTTACGGAGGACGAAAAACAACGGGCAATCGGCAAATATGCGGCGATGCTGCCAAAAGGCGGGAAAGTGCTTTTTGGGGATACGATGTTTCTTTCCCTAGCCCGAAAAATGGAGCTAATCGATGAAGCGCGGCAAGCTGGACACCAGCGACTAGCCGCTGATCTGCAACGGGAGTACTATCCAGTTACTGCGGATATCGAACGATATTTTCGCCAACATGGGTTTACCAGTCGTTTTAAGCAAATCAATGAGTATGTTTGGCTTGTGGAAGCACAAAAAGAGTAGGAGAGAAGTACAATGAAAATGAATGTTGAAAGCTTTAATTTGGATCATACGAAAGTCAAAGCACCTTATGTACGGGTTGCCGATAAAAAACAAGGAACAAATGATACCATCATCAAATATGATGTTCGTTTGAAGCAGCCGAACCAAGCACATATGGATATGGCAAGTCTGCATTCTTTAGAACATTTGACGGCAGAGTTGATTCGTAATCATGCAGATTATATCGTGGATTGGTCACCCATGGGATGCCAAACCGGCTTCTATCTGACTGTCTTGAATCATGACGATTATGAAGAGATTTTGACAGTCCTAGAAAAAACCATGAAGGATGTTTTGCAAGCAACTGAAGTACCTGCCAGCAATGAAGTGCAATGCGGTTGGGCGGCGAACCATACCTTAGAAGGTGCGCAAAAATTAGCGCAAGAATTTCTTGATGAACGTGACAATTGGTCGACCGTTTTTGCCTAAACAAAATAGAAGTAGAAAAAAGGTGCCTGCGTTTGTATTCGCGGACGCTTTTTTTGTTAATCCCGCAAAGAGAGGGGGATTAACTATTTTTCGTTTATGGTTCTACCGCTTGGACGGTGATGCCGACTCCATTCGGATTGTAGGTATGACTAATGTAAAACTCAAATCCTTCATGAACAAAGAAAAGTCTCCGAATGGCGCTAACGTCCCTGATGTGAGCATCTAAACCATACTGTACGATCAATGTCTCTTTGATCTCCTCAACATCAGCCTCTTTCTCGAATTGTGAGAAATCAATACCGAAAAATTCTGGGACATCAACCAATGTGATTTTCGCTAATCTTTCATTACCAGAATCATCAAAGTCAAAATCAAATCTGATTTTGGACAGTTTGTCCCGTGAACCTAAAGGCACTCTTTTTGTCTCGAGAGCGCTGCTATCAACCATCATTGATAACAAATCAATGGCTGAATCAGGTAAGCGAGTGGTTACTTTTCTTACTTCATCAACCATTGCTCCTTGATCGGGAGAAAAAACTTTTCTAGTCTCTTCTGTGACGATCACATTTTCGCGGCGCCGCTTTCGGTTGATGGCACTGCGCTCTTGGTTTACCCGATCACTACGTTTGATGAGATCGAGGCCAAGATCGCTGATGGACTCAGGGGAAGGTCTTTCTTCCAGTAAAGCAGTTAAGTAATCGATCTCTAAAAACTGCTCGTAGGCAGCTGCCGGCTGGTTTTCGCTGTAGAAGAGGGCAGCGCCAAGCAAAAAACAACTGATACCCAAAGAAAGCAAAAGGCTTCTTCTGCTATGCTCCCGGATTTTTTTTCTAAGTCGACTCAGTTTCATTTGATCCTTCAACTCCCAAGTTTTTTAGATGACTTCTGATAAAAGTGGTGATTGAATTTCATCCTGCGTTTTACCAATATCAGTCACGTGAGATCGCTTAATGGATTACTCAATTTCTGATTCAGAAAACTGATCATGCCAGGCCACATCAGAAACGGTTCGGTTAATAAGAGTGACAATGATTGCTTCACCATCGGAATTGATCCAGGCATTGGATTCCACACCTACGACTGCTAGTCGCCAAGAAGGAAGGCCACCCATGGTTTCAAGAACTTGATCGCAAGACATTCCTATTTGCAGTTGATGGAGCAAGTCTTTGTTGACTGTTCGATTCCACCGTCGCGGCAGCCCGATCTGCAATTGTTCACAATACGAAAATTGAGGGGCAGCTGTTTCGGTACTGCTCTGAGCTTGTACAACGTCATCAGAAGAAGGAGTTGTTTCTGATGCGGGTTCTGATGCATGGTTCTCAGTTCTGGAAGAAGAAGCTCTGGTTTCTGAATAAGCTGACAAAGTTTGAGAAGACGACGTTGCTTCTGGTGAAAAACTGCTTTTGGTGTTGTCATCCATGATTTCGTCAATCAAGGTACAGCCAGTGAGAAAGAGGGAGAGTATCATTAGTGGGAAAAATAAAATGATGGTTTTCATAAGATAGGTTCCTCCAAAATGATTTTCTTGGCCTTCCTTTGTTATTTTAATGTTGGTTTTTTATTAGGAAAACCCCGTCATTTGCTATAAAATAAAAAAGAAAAATGTTTGTATACCTATTTTGGTTTGGAGGGAGTGTTGTTTAATAAGTGTAACATGTTGCTTCTGATCTGGCTACTTGATTTCAAATGTCCTTTCATGGTTTTAGTAAAATTAGTATCTGCAGCTTACGATGGTGAAAAGGAAATGTTATAATAGATTTAACTACTCAATAAAAACTTGCTATTTTAAAGGTGAACCCTGTATACTCTTACCAGATCAACAGGAACCAGCATACCGGTTGCTAAGAATTTATGTAAGGATTCATAACAAGGAGAGGAGGGAATGAAGATGAGCATCTTAAAGCAGTGGCAAGCAAAACATCAAGCGAAAAAAGAAGCGAAAAAACAAGCGTTACGTTTAAAAAATGCGCAACTTCGTGCAGCAGGGAAAGAGCCATTGAAGGGTTGGGGAAAGATGGTTGATACTGGCGTCGGAGGGGCGAACAAAGCCAACCCTATCGATACAAAAGTATTTTTAGGTGAAAATCAAAAGCGGATTTCAGAAGAAACCAAACGAAAAAATCAATAAAAAAAAAGACCTCTGCAACAGTCCGAGAAAAGAGCTGTTGCAGAGGATTTTTTTAGATATTCAATACTTTGTCTAAGAAATCTTTCGTACGATCGTGCTTAGGGTTGGAAAAGATTTGCTCAGGTGTACCGTCTTCCAAGAAATTACCGCCATCAATAAACATCACACGGTTTGCTACTTCTTTGGCAAAGCCCATCTCATGAGTAACGATTACCATGGTCATTCCTTGTTTTGCCAAATCCTTCATAACATTGAGTACATCTCCAACCATTTCTGGATCGAGGGCGGAGGTTGGTTCATCGAACAACATCACATCGGGATTCATTGCTAAGGCTCTAGCGATTGCCACCCGTTGTTTTTGTCCTCCAGACAGATTGTCCGGGTACATGTCTTTTTTATCTGCCAAACCCACCGTCTCTAATAAACGAATCGCGTTTTGTTCCGCTTCTTGCCGAGAAGCATTTTTTAGATCCATTGGAGCTAAAATAATATTTTCTAAAACCGACAAGTGAGGGAAGAGATTGAAATGCTGAAACACCATGCCGATATGTTGACGAACAGCATTGATATTGGTGTTTTTATCCATCAGATGTGCGCCGTCAACGATAATATCGCCGCTGGTTGGTTCTTCTAAGCGGTTCAAACAGCGTAAGAACGTCGATTTCCCAGATCCTGAAGGGCCGATCACACAAACGACTTCTCCTTCAGCGATTGAAACATTGATATTGTTCAATACGGTATTGTCGCCGTATTTTTTTACAAGATTTTCAACTAAGATTTTTTCTTTCATGCTATTTCACCTTCTTTTCTAAAACTTTTGCAAGTTTCGTTAAAGCTGTGATCACGACTAAGTAAATAATCGCGATGATCAAGTAGACATAGGTACTTTGTGTGGTTCGTGCAACGATGATTTTCCCAGTTTGCAATAATTCTACGACTCCAATAACCGAGATGATCGTTGTATCTTTCAACGAGATAACGAATTGGTTAACGAAAGATGGAATCATGATTTTGATCGCTTGCGGTAAAATGATTTTCTGCATTGTCCGAGTGTAGGTCATCCCCAAACTACGAGAGGCTTCCATCTGACCTTTTGGCACCGCGTTGATCCCACCACGGACGATCTCAGCGATATAGGCACTGGCATTTAAGGTCAATGTAATGACCCCAGCAGCAAAGTCCGGAATCGTGATACCAATCGCATCGGAGAGGCCGAAGAAGATGAAGAAAGCCAATACCATCATAGGAATACCACGAATGATGTCAACATAGATCCCTGCAAAAACCCGCAATGCTTTGATTGGAGCAACACTAAATAGTCCAAAAATGATTCCGATCACTAATGCTAAGGCAAAAGAAATCAATGCTAGTAAAAGGGTATTCCATAATCCTTTTAACAAGACGTTATAGTTGTTGCTGATCAAACCAGTGATCGTTGATTCATCCACTCGTTTTTCTGTGGCAGAGCCATCTTCAATGTATTTATTGATGATTTGATCGTACTCCCCAGTCCGTTTCATTTCTTTCAATGCTTCATTGAACATTTGGATCAGTTCAGGATTTTGGCCTTTTTTCACCGCAAAACCGTACTGACCACCAGATTCTTTTTCAATCGGTGTCACTAGTTTTTGTCCTTGGCTGATGGCATAACCAATCACTGGATAATCATCCATCATGGCATCAATTTGTCCGCCGTTAACAGCCGCATATAATTGATCGGCAGCATCATAATATTTGATCGAATAGCCATATTTCTCTTCGTTGGCGATCAAGAAGTCTGCACTTTCTGTCCCAACTTTTGCACCGACGGTTTTTCCATCTAAATCTTCATAGGATTTGATGGAATCATTGCCTTCTTTTACAGCAATCTGAATACCACTTTCAAAATAAGAATCAGAAAAGTCATAGGATTGACGACGCTCATCAGTGATTGTCATCCCAGCGATCATCCCATCTGCTTGGTTACCATCCAACGCTTGCAAAGCTCCGGAAAAACCGATGAAATTGAATTCGATGTTGAACCCTTGCAATTCTGCCGCCCGGTTCATTAAATCAACATCGATCCCTACGTACTCATTGTCTTCATTTTGGAATTCAAATGGAGCGAAGGCTGAGTCACTGGCAATTCGGTAAACATCTTTCTTTGGTTCGACTTTCACCATTTCACTAGTGCCTGCATCTGTATCAGACGTTGTGATGTAAGTATTGACGATTTCGTCGTATTTGCCGGAAGCTTTCATATTGGCTAAACCAGCGTTGAATTTTTCAAGGAGTTCTTGATTTTGGCCTTTTCTGACGGCAAATCCGTAAGAAGCGCCTTTTTCAGGTTCGCCGACAAGCTTCATTGGTTCGCCATTGTTGATAGCATAGCCAAGCACTGGATAATCATCAAAAGCGGCTGCCACAGTACCATTGCGTACAGCGCCATATAGTCCAGTAGCGTCATCATATAATTTGATGTCGTAGCCATATTGGTCTTTATTGCTTTCTAGAAAGCGGGCACTTTCGGTACCAACCTTTGCACCGACCGTTTCGCCTTCAAGATCCTCGTAGCTAGTAATACTGTCATTGTCAGCAGCTACTGCCATTTGAATCCCACTATCGAAATAAGGATCAGAGAAATCAAAGGTTTCTTTACGTTCATCTGTGATACTCATCCCAGCGATCATGCCATCTAACTGATTTGATTGCACGCCTTGAATGGAGGCGTCAAAACCTAAAGGACGTAAATCAACTGCAAAACCTTGATCTTCTGCGATCGCATTTAATAAATCTATATCGATCCCAACGTATTCATTATTTTCATTTTGGAATTCGAAAGGAGCAAATGTTAAATCTGTTCCTATCTTATACGTAGTTTCCTCCGCACTTGCTGACTTTACTGAGAGCGTAAAAATGCTGATAATCAGCGCGATTAAAGCGAAGGACATGTGTTTTCTTTTCAAGAAAATTCCCCCTTTAGATATAACGTATTTATAGATTATATGGATTTTTTCTTCAACACACAAGTCTTTCTCTTTAAAAATATGACAAAATCGTTTAAACCTCACATTAGATGTTAGAAAATCAAACATGTTAAGTTATGCTTAATCGCATGAAACTTTCATAGCAAATGATGGCGAAAGTATGTTCGCTATGATATACTTATTTATGGAAAAGCGGCAGCGAGTTTTTCTTTTTTTGTTGTCGTTTAGAATAATCGAGGGGGAATGAAGATGATCGAAAGAACAACTTCCCATGAATTTGACTTAGTATCAAAATATCAACCAGCTGGGGATCAACCAGAAGCGATCCATCAATTGGTTGACGGGGTGGTCGGTGGAAAAAAAGCACAGATTTTGTTGGGAGCCACTGGGACCGGTAAGACTTATACGATTTCTAATCTAATCAAGGAAGTCAATAAACCGACATTGATCATTGCCCATAATAAAACATTGGCTGGACAATTATATGGCGAGTTTAAGGATTTCTTTCCAAATAATGCAGTCGAGTATTTTGTCAGTTACTATGATTACTATCAACCAGAAGCGTATGTTCCTTCCAGTGATACATACATCGAAAAAGACTCCAGTGTCAACGATGAAATCGATAAGCTCCGTCACTCGGCGACAAGTTCTTTATTAGAGAGAAACGATGTGATTGTTGTAGCTTCTGTCTCTTGTATTTTCGGTTTAGGTTCGCCGATCGAGTATGCAAGACAAGTTGTTTCTTTACGAGTAGGGATGGAAAAGTCTCGGGATCAACTATTAAAAGAATTGATCGAGATCCAATTTGAACGAAACGACATCGATTTTCAACGGGGGCGTTTTCGCGTGCGCGGCGATGTTGTGGAGATTTTCCCAGCTTCTCGTGATGAGCGAGCGTTGCGCATTGAGTTTTTTGGCGATGAAATCGATCGGATTCGTGAAGTTGATGCCTTGACGGGCGAGATCATGAGTGACACCGAACATGTGTCGATCTTTCCGGCAACCCACTTTGTGACCAATGAAGACCATATGGAACATGCGATCGCTTCAATCCAAAGTGAACTCGATGAACGACTGAAAGTTTTGCGAGCAGAAAATAAGCTGCTGGAAGCACAGCGTTTAGAGCAGCGAACCAACTATGATATTGAGATGATGCGAGAAATGGGGTATACCTCAGGAATCGAAAACTACTCTCGCCACATGGATGGACGAAAAGAAGGCGAACCGCCTTATACGTTATTGGATTTCTTCCCAGATGATTTTCTATTAGTAATCGACGAATCACACGTAACGATGCCCCAAGTTCGTGGGATGTATAATGGTGACCGTGCTAGAAAACAAATGTTAGTGGATTATGGCTTCCGTTTGCCTTCTGCACTGGACAACCGTCCGTTACGCTTGGAAGAATTTGAGAAACATGTCAATCAAATCGTCTATGTGTCAGCAACACCTGGCCCCTATGAATACGATCAAACCGATACCGTCGTTCAACAAATCATTCGACCAACTGGTCTGTTAGATCCGGTGATCGAAGTACGACCGATCATGGGTCAAATTGACGACCTCGTGGGAGAAATCAATGAGCGCGTCGAGCGAAATGAACGGGTCTTTGTGACGACCTTGACGAAAAAAATGTCTGAAGATTTGACGGATTACTTCAAAGAATTAGGGATCAAAGTCAAATACTTGCACAGTGACATCAAAACATTGGAACGAACAGAGATCATTCGAGACCTGCGCCTCGGTGAATTTGATGTACTGGTCGGAATCAACTTACTGCGAGAAGGGTTAGACGTGCCGGAAGTTTCTCTGGTTGCGATTCTTGATGCCGATAAGGAAGGCTTCCTGCGCAGCGAACGCTCATTAGTCCAAACCATTGGACGGGCAGCTCGAAACTCTGAAGGAAAAGTAATCATGTACGCTGATAAAATGACTGATTCGATGCAGCGAGCGATCGATGAAACGGCGCGACGCCGAAGTATCCAAGAAGCCTACAACGAAGAACATGGGATCGTACCGAAAACCATTATTAAAGAAATTCGCGATCTGATCGCGATCACAAAAGTGGCAGAAGAGACCGGTGAATACACCACGACTTCTTATGAAGAACTGAGTCGTGAGGAAAAAGCA
This sequence comes from Enterococcus sp. AZ188, assembly GCF_050544075.1. Taxonomy (NCBI): domain Bacteria; kingdom Bacillati; phylum Bacillota; class Bacilli; order Lactobacillales; family Enterococcaceae; genus Enterococcus; species Enterococcus sp. AZ188. The sequence continues at coordinate 1,900,021 of NZ_CP172943.1, read as the reverse complement.
ACCTTGTTGTTGAAGCTAGAAAAAGAGATGAAAGATGCTGCGAAAGCATTGGATTTTGAAACGGCTGCTACCTTAAGAGATACTATTCTTGAGCTAAAAGCTGCTGATTAGAAGGAGAAACACTATGGCAAATGATAAAATCGTGATCCATGGGGCACGGGCCCATAATTTAAAAAATATCGATGTGACGATTCCCAGAGACCAACTCGTTGTTGTTACTGGTCTTTCGGGTTCAGGGAAAAGTTCCTTAGCTTTTGATACGTTGTATGCCGAAGGACAACGCCGATATGTAGAAAGTCTATCGGCGTATGCCCGTCAGTTTTTAGGTCAAATGGATAAACCAGACGTAGATAGCATTGATGGACTTAGTCCAGCGATTTCTATCGATCAAAAAACCACCAGCAAGAACCCGCGATCAACAGTAGGGACGGTTACTGAAATCAATGATTATCTGCGGCTTCTTTACGCTAGAATCGGTCACCCGATTTGTCCAAATGATCACATCGAGATCACTAGTCAGTCGGTTGAGCAGATGGTGGATGAAGTTTTGGCATTACCAGAACGCACCAAGATCCAATTGTTGGCACCGATCGTTTACCAAAAGAAAGGGCAGCACAAAAAAGTCTTCGAACGTATCCAAAGAGAAGGCTATGTAAGGATGCGCGTAGACGGTGAAGTCTATGATGTTTCTGAAGCGCCTGAATTAGAAAAAAATAAAAAGCACGATATTGCCATCATCATCGACCGGATTGTTGTGAAGGAAGGCATACGTTCACGCCTGTTTGATTCTTTTGAAGCGGCATTACGGTTAGCGGACGGCTATGCGGTAGTCGATGTGATCGGCCAAAAAGAAATGCTCTTCAGTGAACATTATTCTTGTCCTTATTGCGGTTTTACGGTTGGAGAATTAGAACCACGCCTCTTTTCATTCAACGCGCCTTTTGGTGCTTGTCCAGACTGTGATGGTCTTGGCGTGAAGCTAGAAGTCGATGTCGACTTAGTGATTCCCGATCAAAGCAAAACGTTGCGTGAAGGCGCACTATTGCCATGGAATCCAATCAGTTCACAATATTATCCGCAAATGCTGGAACAAGCCTGTCAAGAATTCAATATCGATATGGACACACCATTTGAAGAATTGCCAGAAGAACACAGAGATATTATCTTGAATGGTTCGAATGGGGAGATGTTCCATTTCCATTATGAGAATGATTTTGGTGGGGTGCGTGATGTTGAGGTCGCTTTTGAAGGGATCTTACCAAATATCAAACGCCGTTATCATGAAACCAACTCTGATTTTACCCGTGATCAAATGCGTTTGTACATGACAGAGTTGACTTGTAAAACCTGTCATGGCTATCGCTTGAACCCTCAAGCGCTGTGCGTGCAAGTCAATGGGAAGCATATTGGTGAAATGAGTGAGATGGCGATCAACAATGCCTTGAACTTTGTCGAAGAATTGAAACTAACGGAACAAGAGCAAATGATTGCACGTCCGATCGTGAAAGAAGTCGATGATCGTTTAAGCTTCTTAAAAAATGTCGGATTGGACTATTTGACCTTGAGTCGTGCGTCAGGCACACTCTCTGGTGGGGAAGCGCAACGAATTCGCTTGGCAACACAAATCGGCTCCAATCTGTCTGGGGTGCTTTACATTCTTGATGAGCCATCGATCGGTCTTCACCAACGAGACAATGATCGCTTGCTAGATTCATTGCGGAAAATGCGTGATCTCGGGAATACCCTGATTGTCGTTGAGCATGACGAAGACACGATGCGGGCAGCAGACTACTTGATCGATGTCGGTCCGGGTGCAGGACATGCAGGTGGCGAGATCGTCGCTGCAGGCACTCCCGATGAAGTCGCTGCCAATGAGTCTTCTTTAACAGGTCAATACTTATCTGGAAAACGAGAAATCCCAACACCGACGGAACGCCGCAAAGGCAATGGTGAAAAGATTCGTGTGACCGGTGCCTCCGAGAATAACTTGAAAAACATTTCGGTCGATTTTCCATTAGGAAAGTTCGTCGCAGTTACAGGGGTCTCTGGCTCTGGTAAATCAACATTAGTCAATGAAATTTTGAAAAAAGCCTTGGCGCAAAAAATCAATCGGAATTCGAACAAACCTGGCCGCTTTAAAACCATTACTGGTTATGAAGCTATTGAGAAATTGATCGATATCGATCAGAGCCCGATTGGTCGGACACCTCGAAGCAATCCGGCAACATATACCAGTGTCTTTGATGACATTCGTGATTTATTTGCTAAAACCAATGAGGCGAAAGTCCGTGGTTATAAAAAAGGACGCTTTAGTTTTAATGTAAAAGGTGGACGCTGTGAAGCATGTAAAGGGGACGGAATCATCAAGATCGAGATGCACTTCTTACCTGATGTCTACGTACCTTGTGAGGTTTGTCATGGCAAACGTTATAACTCAGAAACGTTAGAAGTTCATTACAAAGGAAAAAACATTTCGGAAATCTTAGATATGACCGTGGAAGATGCAGTGGAATTTTTCCAACATATTCCCAAAATCCATCGAAAATTGCAAACGATCGTCGATGTCGGTTTAGGTTATGTCACTATGGGACAACCAGCGACTACTTTGTCTGGTGGGGAAGCGCAACGGATGAAGCTTGCCAGTGAACTGCACAAAAATTCCAATGGCAAGAGTTTTTATATCTTAGATGAACCGACGACTGGTCTGCATACGGATGATATTGCCCGTTTGTTGAAAGTTTTGGAACGATTTGTCGACGCTGGCAACACCGTTTTAGTGATCGAACACAACTTGGATGTCATCAAATCAGCGGACCATGTGATTGACCTAGGTCCAGAAGGTGGCGAAGGCGGTGGCACGATCATTGCAACTGGTACACCAGAAGAAATTGCTGCGGTTTCAGACAGCTACACCGGTCATTATTTGAAAAAAGTCCTTTAAGCAGATGAAAAAGCACTCACTTTTTCACTTGTCTGTCAATAGGTTTCGCTAAAGTTTAAGGAAGCGTGAAATATCTGCAAATTTCATGATAAGGGCTTGAAATCAAAATTTTATTTGTTAGAATAGCAATAGGTATACGTATATTCGCATTGAATAAACTGCCTATAAGTTCTATCCGTTCAAAGTGGGAGAAAGCAATCAAAGATAGATACTTTGATTGCTTTTTTCTTTGTGGTATTATAATGCTATTGTAATTAAACGAAACGAGAGAGGTCGTTTTTCGTATTCAAAAGAGAGAGTGATTTTTGATGAGTCAGGAAAATTTTCTTCCCATATTATTAGGAAGCGATATGAATGTTTATGGTATGGCCAGAGCGTTCCACGAAGCATATGGTATTCAATCAGTTGCCTATGCAGGCGCCGAACTTGCGCCAACCCGCTTTAGTAAAATTGTAAAAATCAATCAAGTGGAAGGTTTTGACCATGATCCCGGATTCACTGAAACGTTGATCAAGTTAGGAAAAAATACTTACAACGATCCTGCGATGAAATATTTGTTGATTCCTTGCGGCGATGGTTATGCGGAACTGTTAGCGAAGCATAAAGAAGAATTGAAGCCCTATTATACCTTTATCGCTAACGATTATTCTTTACTAAAACGGTTGATCAACAAAGTAAGCTTTTACGAAGTCTGCGAGGAATATGGCTTGCCTTATCCTAAGACCTTCATTTTAACGCCTGAACTGTTGACGGAAGGAACGTTCAAAGGAGAGCTGCCTTTTGATTTTCCTGTGGCTTTGAAACCAGCAAATAGTGTCGCGTGGCTGTCAGTTGATTTTGAAGGACGCAAAAAAGCCTTTATTATTGATAATCGAACAGAATTTGAAGAAATCGTTTCTCGCATTTATCAAGCGGGTTATCAATATGAAATGATCGTCCAAGATTTTATTCCTGGCGACGACAGCAACATGCGGGTTTTAAATGCCTATGTTGATGAGAATCACGAAGTTCGTGTGATGGGCTTAGGTCATCCTTTACTAGAAGACCCAACCCCTGGCGCTGTTGGGAATTATGTCGTGATCATTCCAGATGAAAATGATCAAATCTATCAAATGATTCGTAAGTTTTTAAAAGAGATCGAGTATGTTGGATTTGCCAATTTTGACTTGAAATATGATGCGCGCGACGGGCAATATAAATTATTTGAAATCAACTTGCGTCAAGGAAGAAGCAGTTTCTTTATTACCTTAAGCGGATTGAATTTGGCAAAGTTTATCACTGAAGATTTAGTCTTCGAAAAACCTTACACAGAAACGGTTTATGGCAAAGCTGACGCGCCGGAGGCGAAATTATGGCTAGGTGTACCAAAAAACATCTTCTTGACTTACGCAAAAGAAAATCCTGCGAAAGAACGAGCAAAAAAATTATTAGCAGACAATCGCTGGGGAACGACCGTCTTTTATAAAGAAGACTTATCGCTGAAGCGTTGGATTCTATTAAAGAGAATGTTCCATCTATACAACAAACGATTCAAAACGTATTTCCATACGAAAGAAGGCTAGAAGATGGAGAATTTTTTTAGTATTTTAGGCGGCATGGGAACGTTAGCGACGGAAAGTTTCGTCCGCATTTTAAACCGACGGACACAGACCCATAAAGACCAAGATTACTTGAACTATGTTTTATTCAATCATGCGACAGTACCGGATCGGACGGCATATATTTTAGACAATACGTTAGAAAACCCTGTTCCTTATTTAATGGACGACATCGAAAAACAAAATTTATTAAAGCCAAATTTTATTGTGTTGACTTGTAACACAGCGCATTATTTTTTTGATGAGTTGCAAGCGGCTACTGAGATTGAGATTTTGCATATGCCTCGTGAGGCAGCGAAAGTCGTTTTTGAAAAAGGCGTCACTGGAAAAGTGGCCTTTCTTGGGACAGAAGGCAGTGTCAAAGCCGGCATCTATGAGAAAGAATTGCGCCAGTTGGGACTTGATGTCTATCTCCCAGAGCCAGCGATCCAAAAAAAGGTCAATACATTGATCTATGATCGAATCAAAGAAAATGATCATCTGGATCAAGAACTTTACTTTGAGATACTGGAAGAAGTCACCGAACGCATCGGCTGTGAAAGCGTAGTACTTGGATGTACCGAGTTATCCTTGATGGATGAATTTGTGACTGACAATCCTTATCCAGTCGTGGATGCCCAATCCATTTTAGTTGATCGGACGATTGAAAAAGCATTGGCAAATCGCCAAGCAATCTAAAGCTGATAGCGACGTTAGCGGCATTTTTTGAGCTAACGTCTTTTTTTATGCCGGTGTTCCAATGATACGCCCGGCATGATATAATAGAGTTGTTTCAGAAAGGAGTTTTACCTATGACTGAAGTGGATCATTTAGAATTGGTCATTATTACTGGGATGAGCGGAGCCGGCAAAACAGTCGCGATCCAGAGTTTTGAAGATATGGGGTACTTTTGTATCGACAATATGCCCCCAAGCTTGATCCCTAAATTTTGGGAACTGATCAAAGAATCAGGAAAAGTGACAAAAATTGCCTTAGTTGTCGATCTGCGTTCAAGATCGTTTTTTGAAGAAATCCAAAGTATGCTGATCGATATTGAAAACACGAATTTTATCGACACACGGATGCTCTTTTTAGATGCATCGGACAATGAATTGGTGTCAAGATATAAGGAAACGAGAAGAGCACATCCATTAGCGATGGATGGCTTAGTTACGGAAGGCATTCGCAAAGAGCGAGCGATCTTAAACGATTTGAAGACGCGCGCCAGTATTGTTATCGACACAACGACGTTGACCCCTCGGCAACTGAGAGAAAAAATCAATCAAGAATTTCGTGCTTCTCATGAGACAGGGTTTCGTATTGAAATACTTTCGTTTGGCTTCAAGTATGGCTTGCCGATCGATGCTGATATCGTGATGGATGTTCGTTTCTTACCGAATCCCCATTACATTCCAGAGTTGCGTCCTTTAACGGGTAAAGATGAACCCGTGTATGATTACGTCATGTCTTTTCCAGAAACGGAAGAATTCTATCAGCAATTTAGTACACTGTTGCAAACGATCATGCCAGGCTATGTCAAGGAAGGTAAAAGCAGCTTGACGGTGGCTATCGGCTGTACTGGGGGTCAACACCGTTCGGTTGCATTATCGGAGCGCATCGGGGCGGTTTTGGCAGAAGACTATCGCGTCAATATTACTCATCGCGACAAAGATAAGCGCAAAGAGACGGTGAATCGTTCATGAAAATGAAAACGTACCGGATCAGAAAGCCGAAGATCGTTGTGGTAGGTGGCGGAACTGGGTTACCAGTCATCCTGAAGAGCTTGCGGAATCAAGGTGTCGACATCACAGCGATCGTTACGGTCGCTGATGATGGCGGTAGCAGCGGCGAGATCCGCAATTTGGTTTCCTCTATTTCACCACCGGGGGATCTGCGCAATGTTCTGGCGGCTCTATCTGATATGCCGCAATTATATAATGATATTTTTCAATACCGTTTTAAAGCGGAAGACAAATTTTTAGCCAATCATGCCCTTGGGAACTTGATTATTGCGGCGATTGCTGAAATGCGTAGCAGTACCTATGAAGCCATTCAAATTTTGTCGAAAATCATGCATATCGATGGACGAGTATATCCTTCCTCAGATCTGCCATTGGTGTTGCACGCTGTTTTTAAAGACGGCACCGAAGCGGTAGGAGAGTCCAAAATCGCGGTTGATCGCAAAACGATCGAACGGGTCTTTGTTCGTAATCAAGAAAATAATGATGAGCCGAAAGCAGCTCGTAAAGTTGTTTCTTCAATTATGGAGGCAGATATGATCGTCTTGGGTCCTGGTAGTCTCTTTACTAGTATTTTGCCCAATCTCATGATCAGCGAGATCGGCCAAGCAATGTTGGAAACACAAGCTGAAACGGTTTATATTTGTAATATCATGACCCAAAAAGGTGAAACCGAACACTTTAGTGATGCCGACCATGTGCGAGTCTTGCATAAGCATTTAGGCAAACCCTTTATTGATACGGTGTTAGTCAACACCGAGAAAGTTCCAGAAGGATATATGGACCCAGAGATTTATGATGAATATCTTGTACAAGTGAAACACGATTTCCAAGGACTGCGAGAAGAAGCCAGCCGTGTCATTTCAGCTGACTTTCTGGAGCTTAGAGATGGCGGAGTTTTTCATGACGGAGATAAAGTGATTGAAGAACTTCTACGTATCGTTTACGGGGCCAAAATCTAAGAAAGGAGGGATTTTTTAATGTCCTTTGCAGCAGAAGTAAAAAAAGAATTGACTGCATTAGAAGTTCATCGCGAACATGCCAAGGCAGAACTGGCAGCTTTGATTCGGATGAATGGGTCATTAAGTATCAACAACCAGCAATTTGTTTTAAACGTTCAAACAGAAAACGCGGCGATTGCCAGACGCATCTACTCTTTACTAAAAGATCATTACGACGTGCGCAGCGAGTTGCTGGTCCGTCGCAAAATGAAATTAAAAAAGAACAACGTCTACATCGTTCGTTTGAAGCAAGAGACAAAGCGCGTGCTTTTGGACTTAGATATCATGGACGGGCTGATGTTTCAAAGCCATGTTTCTGATGAGATCATGGGCAATACTCAAAAAATGCGTTCCTATTTACGAGGGGCTTTCATGGCATCAGGATCGATCAACAATCCAGAAACTAGCCGCTATCACTTAGAGATTTATTCCATCTACGAGGAGCATAACCAAGATATTTGCGATATGCTAAACGCATATGGTTTGAATGCCCGTGCATTAGAACGTAGAAATGGGTATATTTCTTACTTGAAAGGCGCTGAGAAAATCGCTGATTTTTTGACTCTGATCGGCGCCACCAATTCCATGTTGAAATTCGAGGACGTGCGGATCGTGCGAGACATGCGTAACTCAGTCAACCGTTTGGTGAATTGTGAAACCGCCAATATGAACAAAACGATCGATGCTGCTTCGAAGCAGATCGACAATATCGAGTTTATTCAAGATCGAGTTGGCTTGCAAGCTCTACCTGAAAAGCTGCAAGAAATCGCCGAATTACGTTTGGAACATCCCGAGGTCAGCTTGAAAGAGCTAGGAGAAATGATTCCATCAGGAGCGATCTCGAAATCAGGGATCAATCATCGCATTCGAAAAATCAACGAATTTGCCGATCATCTTCGTGAACAAGTCAGCTAGTCGAATGGAATAAAAATGAATTAAAAGAGCAGGAGCAGATTTGACGTGGATGTTCGCGTCAAATCTGCTCCTGCTCTTTTATTTGTGGTTACTCATTGATCAATGCAGTTAATTCCTCAGCAGTGATCGATTCATCAAAAATGTGCCCATCTAAGATAATCGTTGGCACAAATTGAATGTTGGCGTTTTTCGCTTCTTCCACAATTTCTCCGGCGATCGCAGGATGATTTTGTTCAGATAGCCCTAAGGTATTTTTCGCATATTCTGCCACTTCATTTAAAGATAAATGACCCCATTCGTCTTGTGTTTGATAAATTTTTGTAATCTCAGCGATCGTTGCCTGAGGATCTGTACTGGAAACAAACCGATGCATCACATTGCCTCGTTGCAATGATTCTTTTTCTTTGTCGAATAATTTGATGACACGGCGTAGTTTCCCAGCTGTGACAGCTTCACTTAAGATCGGTAACGATTCCTCAAACCATTGCCGACAATAAGGACAACGCAAATTCATAAATTCGACGATCGGTTTAGCGGAAGGGTCTCCGATATGTATCCCTGTTACCGCATTTGTTTCTTGTGCTTTGATGATTGAAATATCCATTAAGATTCCTCCTTTTTCTTTTAGTTTACCGAAGTTTCTACTGAAAGAAAAGCCTCAGGTCTTTTGATCCGAGTCTGTGAAATGAGGAGGGGAATTAGCTAAATACTATGTATTTCGTTTCACGAAATAAAGAAAATTACCCAGCCGGTGCTTTTATATTCCTTGATTTTCAGCTATAATGAATTGTGTTTTATTGTGCAAAATGATGATTAAAGGAAGTTATATAGATGAGAAAAAGAAAAACAATGGATGGCAATACGGCAGCTGCCTATATTTCCTATGCCTTTACGGAACTTGCGGCGATCTATCCGATAACCCCTAGTTCAACCATGGCTGAATTAGTGGATCAGTGGTCTGCTCAGGGAAAGCATAATCTTTTTGGGCAGCCGGTGAAAGTGGTTGAAATGCAATCTGAAGCAGGGGCGGCGGGTGTGGTTCACGGCTCATTAAAAACCGGTGCCTTAACGACGACCTATACGGCATCTCAGGGACTTTTGTTAATGGTACCAAATATGTACAAGATTGCTGGGGAAATGCTGCCAGGCGTCTTTCATGTCGCCAGCCGAGCAGTAACAACCAATGCCTTGAATATTTTCGGAGATCATACCGACGTAATGGCCACTCGACAAACAGGCTTTGCTATGCTAGCGGAAAGCAGTGTTCAAGAAGTAATGGATTTAGCGCCAGTCGCTCATTTAGCAGCAATTGAAGCCAACATTCCATTTTTAAACTTTTTTGATGGTTTCCGAACCAGTCACGAGATTCAAAAAATCGAGGTGCTGGACTATGAAGAACTCGCACAACTGGTTAATCATGAAAAGTTGGCTGCTTTTCGTCAAAAAGCGATGAATCCGAATCACCCAACAACGAGTGGGACGAATCAAAATCCTGATATCCATTTTCAACAGCGGGAAACGATCAATCAGCACTATCAAACATTGCCTGAGATCGTTCGTTTTTACATGAAGAAAATCAATGCTTTAAGAGGAACCAACTATGATTTAGTGGACTATTATGGTGCTGCGGACGCCGAAGAAGTTATCGTTTCGATGGGGTCCTCAACGCAAACGATCCAGCAAACGGTGGATCATTTGTGCGCTTCTGGACGCAAGGTGGGAGTCTTGTCGATCCATCTGTATCGACCGTTCCCATTAGAAGTCTTCTTAGAAAAAATGCCTGCTACCGTCAAAAGTATCGCTGTATTGGATCGCAGCAAAGAACCTGGTGCCAACGGAGAGTCTTTGCTTTTGGATGTGCAAAGTGCCATGTATGATGCAGCGATTCGGCCGACGATCATTGGTGGACGCTATGGTCTTGGGTCAAAAGATGTGACGCCTGATCAAATCGTTGCCGTTTATGACGAATTGATTAAGCCAAAAGCGAGCCAAAAGAAACGCTTCACCATTGGGATCACGGATGATGTGACGCAATTGTCGTTGCCCTCAAAAGGCACGCTAGATCTAACTGATCCATCCACCTTCCAAGCGAAATTCTGGGGATTTGGCTCTGATGGGACCGTTGGGGCGAATAAGTCAGCAATCAAAATCATCGGTGACCATACCGAAAAATATGTGCAAGGCTATTTCCACTATGATTCGAAAAAATCTGGTGGTCTAACGGTTTCCCATCTGCGATTTGGGGATACCCCCATTCGTTCTACCTATCTGATCGAACACGCGGATTTCGTTGCATGTCATACGCCTGCGTATTTGCATACGTATGATTTGCTGAAAGGACTCAAAAAAGGCGGAACCTTTTTATTAAATACGACCTGGTCACAAGAGCAAATTTTAAATAATCTACCGAAGAAGATGAAACGTTATCTTGCTGAAAACGAGATCCGTTTTTATACCATCAACGCCATGCAGTTGGCAATGGAAGTTGGCTTAGGTGGGCGGATCAATACCGCGATGGAAACAGCCTTCTTTTACTTGGCAAACATCATTCCGACCGAGGAAATCTTGCCGATTTTAAAAGAAGAGGCGCTGAAAAGTTATCGGCACAAATCGATGGCGATCGTTGAAAAGAACCAAGCAGCCATTGATCGCACCATCGAATTATTACAAGAAATCCCTGTTCCAAGCGAGTGGGCAACAATCGAAGTGCCGGAAAGGACATCCACTGCTATGACACAATTTGTGCGGGAAATCGTGGAACCCATCAACCGTCAAGAAGGCAATCAACTATCCGTCGGCACCCTCGTAAGGAACCAAATGACTGAAGGGGTGATCCCTGTCGGGACAACAGCGGTTGAGAAGCGGGGCATCGCTGTTGAAGTGCCTGAGTGGCTATCAGATCGCTGTACCATGTGCAATGAGTGTGCCTTCGTCTGTCCTCATGCGGCGATCCGCCCGTTTTTGGCAGATGAAGATGAATTAACCGAAGCACCGGAAGGCTTTATCGTCAGAGAGATGCGAGGAGCGAACGGCCAAAAATATCGAATTCAAGTTTCCGTTGAAGATTGTACAGGTTGCGGCCTTTGTGTGGAGGCATGTCCCGCCAAAGGGAAAGCCTTGACGATGCGTCCTTACGAAGAACAAAAAGAGCAAGCTTTAAATTGGGCTTTTGCGATGACTTTACGCCAAAAGGAAAATCCAGCAAAACCAGGAACTGTTTTGGGCTCCCAATTCAATAAGCCCTTATTGGAGTTCTCTGGTGCTTGTGCGGGCTGTGGGGAAACCCCTTATGTCAAACTTCTGACCCAAATGTTTGGTGATCGCATGATGATCGCCAATGCGACCGGTTGCTCTTCGATTTGGGGTGGAACCTCACCAGTATCCCCTTATACAACCAATCACTTAGGACAGGGTCCAGCTTGGTCAAACTCGCTGTTTGAAGACAATGCCGAATATGGCTATGGCATGTTCTTAGCCAACCAAACCCGACGGGAGAAATTAGCAGCCCAGTTGCAGTCATTGAAAGCCGCTGTATCAGAAGAATTGCAGGCTTTGATTGATGATTGGGACCTTCATCGAGAAGAAAGTGCTGGGACACAGCAGCGAGCAGCAAAATTGATCGCCGCCTTAGAAGCTGAGGCTTCCACGACACCTCAGCTGAACAAAATCCTGCAGGAAAAAGATTTGTTTGTTAAGCCAAGCCAATGGATGATAGGTGGCGATGGCTGGGCATATGATATTGGGTTTGGCGGTATCGATCATGTTCTCGCTTCTGGTGCAGATGTCAATATTCTTGTGTTAGATAATGAAGTTTATTCCAATACGGGGGGGCAAGTCTCCAAAGCGACACCAACTTCGGCTATTGCTAAATTCGCTGCTAGTGGCAAGTTTGTTTCCAAAAAAGATTTAGGAATGATGGCGATGACCTACGGACATGTCTACGTCGCACAAATCGCATCTGGTGCTAATCAAATGCAAACGATCAAAGCCTTTGAAGAAGCCGAGCGGTTCCCGGGACCGTCAATCATCATTGCCTATACGCCATGTATCACTCACGGTCTTGCTGGCGGAATGCGTCAATCCTTGAAAGAAGCGCAAGAAGCAGTTGCATCAGGGTATTGGAGTCTCTACCGCTATAACCCGCTGTTGGCAGAAAATGGGAAACAGCCAATGACGCTCGATTTCAAAAAGCCAGCATTTGATCAAATGCCTGCCTTTATGCAGACCCAAGTCCGATTTGCTTCCTTGCAGTCTGCCAATCCCAATGCGGCGCAAGCCTTGTTTGAAAAAACCGTTTCAGATGCGAAAACTCGTTTCTATAACTATGCCCGCTTAGCAGGTCAAGAAGAAAAAATTCGAGCAAAGCTTGAAAAAAATGTAAGTACTGATACAGAACAACCAATGGCAGTAAAAACGGAGCGTGTGCGAAGAGAAAAACAGCCGTTAAGCGAAGAACAGCTCGCTGAAAGAGCAGCACGGCGTGCAGCGCGCGCAAAACGTCGTCAGCAAGAATAATCGCTAGCTGAGGAACGACCCTGGAAAAACGCTTTATCACGTTTTTTCAGGGTCGTTTGTTGTTTTTCCTATGAAATGCGTGCAAGAAGCTCTTTTAGATGAAATCTTCTAAGACCTTTGACAAACAATGATTTCATGATAATGGTAAACTAAATAAAAGAGCTGTTTATTTTTTCAAAACTTTTTCATAAATTTGTTTTTTTTCAAATCTTTGAAGAGGTCCTATGTTATACTATTATCTGAAGTCTTAAGAATAAAGGAAGGCTGTTTATGTTGATAAATTTCAGGGATTTTTTTAATTTAGATTATTGGAGAGAATTGCTCTCATTTGATATATTTTCTTGGTCTTTTTTAGTAAATGTTTTAGATGTGATCGTTGTTTGGTACTTGGTTTATAAGCTTATCCAGCTTGTGCGAGGGACAAAAGCGATCCAGTTGTTCAAAGGAGTCGGACTGTTCATTGTTCTAAGGTTTTTGGCTGGTATCGTAGGATTAAAGACGCTATCTTGGTTGATGGATCAAGTCATTACTTATGGGGTGATCGCCGCAATTGTTATTTTCCAACCAGAAATTCGACGGGGGCTAGAGCATCTTGGACGCAGCTCTTTCTTCAAGACTTCTAAAAACGAAAAACGGCGGGATGAAGTTTTGGTCCAAGCACTGGACAAAGCTGTTCAATATATGGCAAAACGAAAGATCGGTGCATTGATCACGATCGAGCGGACGACTGGTTTAGAAGAATACATCGAAACTGGGATTCCCTTAGATGCGGATGTGACGGGCGAACTACTGATCAATATTTTTATTCCTAATACACCGCTGCATGATGGTGCAGTCATTTTAAGAGATGATAAGATCGCTGTTGCTAGTGCCTACTTGCCATTGTCAGAAAGTCCACTGATTCCGAAAGAATTCGGGACACGTCATAGAGCAGCTGTTGGGATATCAGAAGTCAGTGACGCATTGACCATTATCGTCTCAGAAGAAACCGGCGACGTTAGTATTACGCTAAATAATCGCATGTTGACTGAACTTTCTCGCCAAGAGTATCTCGACGTGTTGAATCGCGAATTAGTTCCGGAAGAAAAACCTGGCAAACGCAACTTGCTGCAATCTTTCTTTGAAGGGGTCAACAAAGGAGGAAGAAAATGATCAAGAAAGAGCGTCGTCAAAACGTATTTTATGGTATACTAGCGCTGTTCTTTAGTCTGGTTTTGTTTTTCATCGCCAGCGGATCAAGCCTGCAAGTCAATCTTGCGGGAACATCAAATCCTTATGAGGAAGAGATCGAAAATGTACCGATTCAGACCACCTACGACACGGATGAATACTTCATCCAAGGATTTGAAACAACAGTGGATGTGACTTTATCTAGTCGAAATCGGGTACAATTGAATGCAGAACGTAGTGAGGAAACACGGAGCTTTCGAGTCGTAGCTGATTTGACTGGGCTCGATGAAGGAACCCATGAGGTCCCTTTAGAAGTAAAAAATCTTAGTTCAAGCGTCACAGCTGAAATCGAACCAAAAACAGTCACTGTGACGATCGAGAAAAAAGTGACCCAAACGTTTACCGTTGAACCCGTCATCTCCACTGACGGAGCAACGAGTGGTTACGGCGTCGATTCAATGAGTGTCGATCCGCAGAAAGTAGAAATCACAACTGGCGATCAAACATTAGCTGAAATCGACCGAGTGGTAGCGATCGTAAATCCAGATGATATCACTGGGGATTCGATCACTGTCAATGGAACCATCGAAGCCTGGGATAGCGACAACAATCCATTAGCGATCATCGCGGATCCTGATTCGGTAGATGTTGCATTGGTGATGGAGGCTCCAAGCAAAGAAATTGAATTGTTTGTTACACAACAAGGGACAACTCCAGACGGGATCTCCCATTACATTTATCGCATGAGTAGTATCAGTGCCGTTCTGACAGGACCACAAAGTATCTTGGATGAAACCCAACAGATCGGTGTGCCGGTGGACGTTAGTGAGATCACGACAACGACGGAACGGACAGTAACCATTCCAGTGCCTGAGGGGACAACAATCAATCCAACGGTCGTGACGATCCAAATCACACCGGTTGCAGAAGCTACTACGGAGAATCAATCAAACAATGATAGCAATGAAGCAGTGAATAGTGAGAATTCTCAAGACAACTCTTCAACAGACGACACGACGAACGAACAAACAGAGAATTCCGCAAGCAGCACGACGACAAGTAGTTCTTAGTCGTTTGACTGTAGAGAATGAATAAGAGAGGTTATTAAAATGGGAAAATATTTTGGTACTGATGGTGTTAGAGGAGAAGCTAACAAGGAATTGACACCTGAGTTAGCATTTAAATTGGGGCGTTACGGCGGCTATGTACTAAGTCAACATGAAACCGGAGACCGTCGTCCTCGCGTATTGGTTGGGCGAGACACACGAATTTCTGGACAAATGCTAGAAAGCGCATTGATTGCTGGTTTGTTATCCGTTGGGATCGAGGTATTTCAATTAGGCGTTATTTCCACACCAGGAGTGGCATACTTGACGAAAGTACAAAAAGCAAGCGCAGGTGTGATGATCTCTGCCTCTCACAATCCTGCACAAGACAATGGGATCAAGTTCTTCGGAAATGATGGCTTTAAATTAGTCGATGAACAAGAAGCTGAAATTGAAGCATTGCTTGATGCGCCGGAAGATACACTTCCTCGACCTTCTGCCGATGGCTTAGGAACGGTGGATGAGTTCCCAGAAGGGTTATTGAAATACTCTCAATTTCTACGTCAAACGATTCCTGACGATTTAGAAGGGATCACGGTTTGTGTCGATGCAGCAAATGGCGCAACAGCTACAAGCGTTAATCGTTTGTTTGCCGATCTAGAAACAGAATTCTTCACAATGGGAACTTCCCCAGATGGGTTGAACATCAATGATGGTGTTGGTTCGACTCACCCCGAACCATTAGCCGAATTCGTCGTTGAAAAAGGGGCCGATGCTGGTCTTGCATTTGATGGAGATGGCGATCGGGTCATCGCAGTTGATGAACTAGGAAATATCGTTGATGGCGATAAGATCATGTATATCTGTGCAAAATATTTAGCAGAACAAAAACGCTTGAACCAAGGAACGATCGTTACAACAGTCATGAGCAATTTAGGGTTCCACAAAGCAGTGGAAGCAATTGGTCTGAAAGATGTGATCACACAAGTCGGTGACCGTTATGTCGTAGAAGAAATGCGTAAAAACGATTATAATTTCGGTGGCGAGCAATCAGGGCATATGATTTTCTTGGATTTCAATACGACAGGTGACGGTTTACTATCAGGAATTCAACTATTGAATATCATGAAACAAACGGGCAAGAAACTGTCGGAATTAGCAGGAGAGGTAACGATCTATCCACAAAAACTTGTCAACATTCGAGTGACAGATAAAAATGGTGCGATGGATGTTCCAGCTATCCGTAAAATCGTGGAAGAGACAGAAGCAGAAATGAACGGTGAAGGCCGGATCTTGGTTCGTCCTTCAGGAACAGAACCATTGCTTCGGGTGATGGCAGAAGCACCAACCATTGAAAAAGTCGATTACTATGTTGAAAAAATCGCAGCGGTCGTTCGAGAAGAAATCGGTGCGGAATAAATGAAGAAGTAAGACGATCAAAGATATTCTTTGGTCGTCTTTTTTGTCTACTTACCAGCAAGAAGCCAACTTGCGAACTAGAGAAACTTGTCAACGAATTTGTCGACAACGCTTAAAAGGGAACACGCCGTGGGCAAGCCTTGCGAAGTATAGTTGCTTTTAAAAGTCTTTTCGGATTTGTTGGGCAGAAAACAAGAAAAAAGAACCCCTATGAACGATCGAGTCATCGAACGAGGAGTTCTTTTTATTAAACAGAAGATAACCAATTCGGTTTCAGTTTTTTAAAAAACTATTCAACGGTAACGGATTTTGCTAAGTTTCTTGGTTTATCAACATCGAATCCGCGTTGTAAAGTGGCAAAGTAAGCCAGCAGCTGTGTTGGAACGACTGCCACTAAGCTGGTTACCAATGGATGAACATTTGGCAAAATGATTTGATCAGTCGCTTTTGCTAACTCTTGACTAACGATCACAAGGGTGTGAGCCCCACGAGATTCGACTTCTTTCAAATTGCCTCGCGTATGAGAGCCAGTCACTTCTTCCGTGATCACACCGATCACTGGTGTACCTTCTTCGATCAACGCGATGGTGCCGTGTTTTAATTCACCAGCCGCAAAGCCTTCCGCTTGGATATAAGAAATTTCTTTTAATTTCAATGCCGCTTCCATTGATACATAGTAATCATTCCCACGACCAATGTAAAATGCATTACGGGTTTCGGAAAGAAAATCTTCAGCAAATTGACTGATAACAGCTTTTTCATCCACTAAAGCCTCCATTGCAGAAGCAACGATGCTTAGTTCATGGAACACGTCAAAATCCAATGCTTCAGGGACAGCTTTTTCATCACCAATGGCTTTTGCTAATAAGGTCATGACAGCGATCTGTCCGGTATATGCTTTTGTAGAGGCAACGGCGATTTCTGGACCAGCATGAAGCAATAAGGTATGGTTCGCTTCTCGAGAAAGAGTAGAACCAGCAACATTGGTAATCGTGAGACTAGGAAGACCTAACTGGTTGATCGTCACTAATACTTGACGGCTATCTGCCGTTTCACCACTTTGTGATAAGAACAAGAAGAAGGGTTTTGCTGACAACAATGGCATGTTGTAGCCAAACTCACTAGATAAGTGAACCTCAACAGGGATCTGTGTTAGCTTTTCTAAAATGGATTTTGCTGCCCAACCAGCATGATTACTGGTACCACATGCGATGATGTAGATTCGATCGCTCGCTAAAAGTTCGTTTTTTAACGCTGGATCGATTACTACTTCACCGGATTCTCCTTGATATTCTTGGATCAAGCGGCGCATCACGGTTGGTTGATCATCGATTTCTTTTAACATGTAGTAAGGGTACGTTCCTTTTTCGATGTCAGTCAGATCTAGTTGTGCTTCATAAGATTCACGGTACACAAGGTTTCCTTTTGGATCTTCGATTTCGATCGCATCGGCTGTTACGGTCACCATTTCGCCATCTTCGATCTCAACAAAATGAGTCGTTTGATCGAGCATTGCTAAGGCATCGCTGCAAATGACATTAAATCCATCTCCCAAACCGATCAATAAGGGACTTTTATTTTTAGCAACATAAATGGTTTCTGGATCTTTTTTTTCTACTAAAGCAAAGGCATAAGAGCCGCGAATCAAGGACAAAGCTTTTTTAAAGGCCGCTTTGGTCGTGCTGTTGTCTTGCTCTTTCAACACTTCAATCAAATGAACAACGATTTCGGTATCTGTTTGACCTTCAAACTGGTGGTTGCTTAAATATTCTTGATGAAGCTCTTCAAAGTTTTCGATCACACCATTATGAACCAAAACGAGTGCTTGGTTTGCCGAAGTGTGAGGATGAGCATTCATTTCTGATGGCTTGCCATGGGTCGCCCAACGGGTATGTCCGATACCGATCGTTCCTGTTACTTCAGAAGTCACTTTTTCTTCCAAGTTTTTGATTCTTCCTTGGGCTTTCACTAAATGATCCGAAGTCCGATCAGCGACATAAAGGCCTGCTGAGTCATAGCCCCGATACTCTAAGCGTTCCAATCCGTTTAAAATAATTCGTTCTGCATTTGATTTTCCTACGATTCCTACAATTCCACACATAATGATAATCCTACTTTCAAAAAATTTAGTTTGGCATTATGTATTTCTATCTGCGCAGCAAGTCTTTGTCATCATCTTACGATGAGATTTGTTCTTGCCTGTAGAGTGCAGTCCCTAGAGTCATCCGCCGAATGTTTCGATAAACTCTTTCCTCGTCATCTGTTTCCAGATCAGGCGCTATCCATATTGGTCTATCTATCCTCCTTGTGAAATATTTTATAGAAATACAAGCAATATCATAATATTTATTCCTGTTTCTGTCAACTGTAAGTTATATGAAAATAATTGGTATAGTTATTGGTAAGGTTGATTTGAACCAGTCTATAGGGAATCAAAATAGCTGACATAGCTTTGTCGAATAAGATTCCCAAGAAATTTCCTCATAAAGCTATGCTTTTTTTTTTAAGTTCGCTACAATAAAAAAGTAAGAAAGTGAGGGAATGAAATGCCAGAATTTGTAAATTGTATGACTTTTTCAGAGCTAAAGAAAATAGTAGCTGCGATAGAAAAAGATCCTAATGTCACAGATGAAACAAAGGTCATGTTGGATACGGGCTGGGACAGCTTGCAAGAAATTTTACCCGGATCAGTCACCGTGGAAACCGCGCAAACATTCAAAGTCCAGGATGAACTAACAAAGGAATTTTTTGGCGGCTATGTCTTAGCTGAAAAAAGCGAGAAATTTGATGCGGTTGGAGACGAAGAAGCAGTGATCGTCATCAAAAATCTATACTAAATTATGGGAAAGGTGAAAAGTTAGGTGGGAAAATGAATAAAAGAAGATGGATCGCAGTGGCGATCGCAGCAGGGTTATTTATCTGCTCGGGGGTTTTTTCAGTAATCACAAATCGTCCAGAGCAAGAGGAAACTCAAACGCTGCAAGGGTTAAATGCTTTGTTCTACGGAAGTAATGCGATCGAAGAGACAACGTTAGTTGCCGGAGATCAAGACAATCGCATCGTTCGCTTATCTTTAGAAGGAACAATCGCCAGCAGCTCCAGTGGCGGCTTATTCACGACAGAATCATATGATCATCAGCGGTTTTTAGAAGAACTACGGATGATCCAAGACGATCCAACTATTGGGGGCATTTTGATGGAAGTCAATACTCCCGGAGGTGGTGTCTATGAAAGTGCCGAGATTGCTCGTGAATTAGCAAAAATCAAAGAGTTAGGGATTCCGATGTATGTCAGTATGAAAAA
Organism: Enterococcus sp. AZ188; assembly: GCF_050544075.1. Lineage (NCBI taxonomy): Bacteria > Bacillati > Bacillota > Bacilli > Lactobacillales > Enterococcaceae > Enterococcus > Enterococcus sp. AZ188. The sequence continues at coordinate 1,880,395 of NZ_CP172943.1, read as the reverse complement.
CATGGCAGCCAGTGGCGGTTATTATATTTCGGCAGGTGCTGATAAAATTTTCGCAACGGATGAAACGATTACCGGTTCGATCGGAGTGATCATGTCGGGGCTCAACTATGCCGGCTTATTCGAAAAGCTAGGGATCGAAGACAATACGTATAAAAGTGGTGCACTAAAAGATGTAGGTTCAGCAACGAGAGAGCCAACAGAAGCCGATAAAGAAGTCTTGCAGACCTATGTCGACAATGCTTATGGTCGGTTCGTTAAAATTGTGGCTGAAGGACGCGGCATGACAGAAGAAGCCGTTAGAAAGATCGCTGATGGCCGCATCTATGATGGTCAGCAAGCAGTGTCTGTTGGCTTAGTGGATGAAATTGGTTTTCCTGAAGATACATTAGCAGCAATGCAAGCAGATCTAGGCTTGGAAGATGCAGAGATTTTCAGCTATGACGTTTCATCTACTGGATTTGCTTCTACTTGGTTAGGTTCAAGTTTAGCCGAACTGCAAGGACTAAAAGAATCAAATACAGAACGAGTGATCCAATTGATGGAAAGCCTAGGAACAAGCGATGCCCCTAAACCTCTTTATTACTATGGAGGTGAATAACTATGACAGATAAAAACAAGTATTCCGCTGCCGCATCGTTAACAGATGACAATCACACAAGTACATCAATCGATCAAAGGGAACAGCGCGAAACCTCCACACCGTCAACCGGTCATACGGATGTACGAACTGAAGCGCAGGTTTCAGAAACAGCCGAACCAGTAAACGCCAGCAAAGCGATGAAGAACGCACAAGTAAACCATCCCGATGATTTTTATCAACAAGTCTTGACGTCTTTTCAAGAAGAAGAGTATAACCAAAGTGAGATCGAAGAAAGACAAAAAGCGTGGCAACATTTTGAAGAACCTGAAAAACAGACCGAAGACAAACGGTTCTTTAATGACTTTCCTAGCTACTTTTTTGCCGGTTTTTGGATTCGTCTGTTTGCTTTTTTAGTGGATCTTCTAGTGATCCGGGCAATCACGCAAATAACGATTGGCAGTATCTATAATCTAGCGAATCTAACGGCAACTAACCAGCGGTTTGGACTTTACAACGTCTGTGCCTTAGCGATCTATCTGGGCTATTTTGTTCTGATGACGAAGCTGAATCATGGCCAAACAATTGGGAAAATGCTCTTTGGCATCCGCGTTATTTCTTTTGTAGAAGAAGAACTCAGTTGGCAAACGGTCTTGATTCGCGAACTTTGCGGGCGCTATGTGCTGCAATTCAATGTTTTCTTTTATCTCGGTTATTTACCAATCGTCTTTAATAAAAATAAGCAGCAGGCTGCGGATTATTTTGCAGAAACAAGTGTGGTAACCATCAATTTGATCAAGGCCTTTAATAAACAGGTGGATGCCAATCACGTAATGATTGGTGCACAAAACTAACTAGCAGATCAAGCAATTAGTAAAGGAGGGGTCGTGAATGGGTGAGACGATTGATTTCCCGGGACCAAATGAGCGGCTTCGTCTGGCGGCAGAAAAAGCCTACCAGTCAAAAGAGTTTTTGCAGGCTTTTCGTTTGTACAATGAACTTTATCAAAAAAACGCCAGTTTTGAGATCAATCAATGGCTCGTGGAATGCTTGCAACAGCTGAATGATTTTGCCAAAGCGTTAGATCTTGCGGAAGACTATCTAGATGATTATTTGAAACAAACTGATGGTTTTTTACAAATTGGTCATCTGCTGATCTTGGATGGTCAATACTTAAAAACTCGGCGCTGGCTTACATTAGGTCAGAAAACAAAAATTCCAAAACGCTATCAGGAACAGTTGGCTAGTGAACTAGTTAAAGTAGAAGAAGTACAACAAATTTTAGGATTGGAAGATTTTCATGGGAAACGCAAGCATTTACGCGCATTAGATGAAGCCAATCAACCGGTGAGTGCAACAGAGTGGCACGTTTTTACCCAAGCAATTACCAAATCACAATTTATCTCGCTGATGCATGACACGTTGGCTTCCATCAAAAATCCGTATTTGCTACCTAAATTAGTGGATGAGCTCGTGCGTCTTGAAGTGGACGAACCTTTTGACCTAATCGATTACCTTGGGAATATGCAGCAAATCGTTCCGAAAGAATTGAAACTTTTACAGGAGGATGACGCTGTTAAAGCGATCCATAAAGCGATCGAAGAAACGATCGCCCAAGAGGACCCGATTTTAGCGGAAAGTGTCTCAGCAGAAATCGATGATCATTTAGCGATAAGTTACCCGTTTTTACCGGCAAAAGAAGAGGCAAACGCATGGGTGGCAAGCTACATTGAAGATTATCGCGGGTTATTTGAAGAAAAAGAACAGCCAAAAGCAGACAATGAAATAGAAGAACGCAAACGACACTTGCGAAATATCCTACGTTTGAGCATTCGCTGAAAGAAAAATTCGCAACTTTCATGGTAAAATGTTTACAATTAAACAACGTTAGTGTACTATTTAAAGGTATGCATGAAGCTATTTCATATGTAAATCAATTAATATTCGGAGGGAAATAAATGACTGCAAAATGGGAAAAAACAGGCACCAATGATGGTGTTTTGACATTTACGATCGCTCAAGCGGAAATCCAAAAAGGCTTGACGACTGCATTCAATAAAGTGAAAGGCAATCTTAACGTACCTGGCTTCCGTAAAGGGAAAGTTTCACGCCAAGTATTTAACCGTATGTACGGCGAAGAAGCGTTGTATGAAGATGCATTGAACGCTGTTCTTCCAGAAGCTTATGAAGCTGCTGTAAAAGAAGCAGGGATCGATCCTGTTTCGCAACCAAAAATCGACGTTGACAGCATGGAAAAAGGTCAAGACTGGGTAATCAAAGCAGAAGTTACAGTAAAACCTGAAGTAAAACTTGGTGATTACAAAGATTTAACTGTTGAAAAACAAGACCGTGAAGTAACAGAAGAAGACGTTGATGCACGTATCAAACGCGAACAAGAAGCACAAGCTGAATTAGTTATCAAAGAAGACGAAGCAGCTGAAAATTGCGACACAGTCGTTATCGACTTTGAAGGCTTCTTAGGAGAAGAAACATTTGAAGGCGGCAAAGGTGAAAACTACTCACTTGAACTTGGCTCAAACTCATTCATCCCTGGTTTTGAAGAACAATTAGTAGGAACAAAAGCTGGCGATAGCAAAGACGTTACCGTGACTTTCCCAGAAGATTATCAAGCAGAAGATTTAGCTGGTAAAGAAGCAGTCTTCAAAGTAACGGTTCACGAAGTAAAAGCAAAAGAACTTCCTGAATTAGATGATGAATTCGCAAAAGACGTTGATGACAGCGTTGAATCATTAGCTGAATTAAAAGAAAAATATCGTGCTGAATTGACTGAAACAAAAGAAAAAGCAGCAGAAGATGCAAAAGATGAAGCTGCGATCCGTCAAGCAGTTGAAAACGCAGAAATCGTTGAATTACCACATTCAATGGTACATGATGAAGTACACCGTTCAATGGATGAGTTCTTGAACAATATGCAACGTCAAGGAATCTCACCAGAAATGTATTATCAATTAACTGGTTCAACTGAAGCAGATCTTCACACACAATTTGAAGGCGAAGCAGAAACACGCGTGAAAACAAACCTTGTCATTGAAGCAATCGCTAAAGAAGAAGGTTTGGAAGCAACAGAAGAAGATATCGAAAAAGAAATCAAAGAACTTTCTGAAGCTTACAATATGCCAGTAGATCAAATCAAACGCGTCTTAACAGAAGACATGTTGAAACATGATATTACAATGAAAAAAGCAGTTGAACTTGTAACAGGTACTGCAAAAGAAGCGTAGGCAAAACTCTAAAAACGGCGAACATCTAGTGGTGTTGGCCGTTTTTTCATGGGAGTAAATAGGGGGTATTTCGGAATTACTAACAAATGATAAGAAAACGTTAGGCAAAGTAAAAATGACTTTTTCTTTCAAAAAAGTTATGATATGATTGTTTAAGACTGCAAAGTTAGTAAACCAAATTCCACTCCTTTAAATAGGTTGGAAAATTTTCAAGGGGTGAACAGTATGTACGATAATACAAACGGTAATGAAGCTGTTCGTTGTTCTTTTTGCGGAAAAACGCAAGAAGAGGTGAAAAAGATCGTTGCAGGGCCTGGGGTCTATATCTGTAATGAGTGCATTGATTTGTGCAAAGAAATCATTGATGAAGAGTTTTACGAAGAAGCAGTTCGGGAGTTTACCGAAGTGCCGAAACCGCAAGAACTATTGAATGTCCTCAATGAATATGTGATTGGACAAGATCGTGCCAAACGAACATTGGCTGTAGCGGTTTATAATCACTACAAACGCGTCAATGTAGAAACGACAGCTGAAGATGTGGAGTTACAGAAAAGCAATATTTGCTTGATCGGACCAACAGGTTCAGGTAAAACATTTTTGGCACAAACGCTAGCACGTTCACTGAATGTGCCTTTTGCAATCGCTGATGCAACCAGTTTAACAGAAGCCGGCTATGTCGGTGAAGATGTGGAAAATATTCTTTTGAAGCTTTTACAAGCTGCTGATTATAATGTAGAAATGGCTGAAAAAGGGATTATCTATATTGATGAGATCGATAAAATCGCCCGTAAGAGTGAAAATGTATCGATTACTCGTGATGTCTCCGGTGAAGGTGTTCAGCAAGCTTTGCTGAAAATCCTAGAAGGAACCACTGCTAGTGTGCCGCCTCAAGGGGGACGGAAACATCCGCATCAAGAGATGATCCAAATCGATACGACCAATATTCTCTTTATTGTTGGTGGGGCGTTTGACGGGATCGAAACAATTGTTAAAAACCGCTTAGGTGAAAAAACCATTGGGTTTGGTACAAACAACAAACGTCTTGAAGAAGGCGAGAGCGTGATGCAACAGATCATTCCTGAAGATTTGCTTAAATTCGGTTTGATCCCTGAATTTATCGGCCGTTTGCCAGTGATGGCTGCTTTAGAGAAATTGACGGTAGATGATTTAGTGCATATTTTGACTGAACCAAAAAATGCCCTTGTCAAACAATATCAAAAATTGATGGCATTAGATGACACAGAACTCGAATTTGAGCCAGAGGCTTTACGTGCGATTGCTGCGCAAGCAATTGAGCGAAACACCGGTGCTCGTGGATTACGTTCGATCATCGAAAATATCATGATGGAAGTCATGTTCAATGTTCCTTCTGATGAGTCGATTCAAAAAGTCACTATTACGGAAGAAGCTGCGAAAGGACTTGGCGAACCAAAAATCATTTACAATGAAGAGACAAAAAAAGCAGTCTAATCGAGACCAAGTCGGATAGTTTCATTGCTATCCGGCTTTCTTTTTGAAAAAAATGAAAAGGAGCGATCCAATGAAAGTACATGAAGCTGAGATCGTCATTAGTGCTGTTTCACCAGCACAATACCCAGATACACCCTTACCGGAGATTGCCTTAGCAGGGCGCTCCAATGTCGGTAAATCTTCCTTTATCAATACATTGATTAACCGTAAAAACTTAGCCCGAACCTCGTCAAAACCGGGGAAAACCCAAACATTGAATTTTTATTTGATTGAAAATACGCTGCATTTTGTCGATGTCCCTGGCTATGGCTATGCAAAAGTATCAAAAACCGAGCGAGCAAAATGGGGAAAAATGATTGAAACGTACCTCGAACAAAGAGAGCAGCTGCGAGCAGTAGTATCTTTGGTAGATTTGCGCCATGCACCTTCCCAAGAAGATGTTCAGATGTATGAATTTTTAAAGTATTATGAGATCCCTGTGATCGTTGTTGCCACCAAAGCAGACAAAATCCCTCGTGGGAAATGGAATAAGCATGAAAGTATGATCAAAAAAGCGTTGTCCTTTGATCCAGCTGATACGTTCATTCTTTTTTCTTCCATTACCAAACAAGGAAAAGAAGAAGCATGGAAAGCCATCGAAGCAGCAATCAAATAATTTTGAATAAAGAAACGAAGCGAGCAAGTCGCTCCCTTCGTTTTTTTGCTTTTTAAAAGTAAAAATTGGGGATTTAGGCTATTCTACGGAGCGTAGAGTGCCAAATTTGCCCAATTTCAGCGAAAATCTCCTTAATATTTGTTAAACTTGTAACAAGGAGGTGTGGTCGAATGCATGAAACATTAAGTAAAAAATTAAAAGACTATCGATCAAGACATAACTTAACCCAGAAGGAATTAGCTGCGAGGTTATTTGTTTCTGATAAGGCCATTTCAAAATGGGAACGAGGAAATGGGTTGCCAGACATCGAGACATTGGTTCGTCTCGCCGATTTATTAGGCACTCCAGTGGAAGAGCTATTAAAAGAAAAGAAAGAAACCTACTATTATGAATACAAAAGTGAACGGAGGGTTCTACGGCTTCCGTTAATGCACATTTTGATTCCCAATTTATTCTTATTACTGAATCAAGTGACGAGCGTTCGAGAGTTTTTTGTTCTGATGAAAGAGGTACCAACTGCCAGCGGCTGGTTTAGTCTTGGTGTCAAAGCCAAAGGGGTTATTGCTTTGGGAATTGTCAGCTTAGGTTTTTTATCGATTGGCTTATTGTCCTTCGGAATGCTGGGGATTGGGACAGTCAGCACCGGTGTTATTGCAATAGGGAACCTCTGTTTTGGCTTTTTAGTTGGGATTGGCAATCTTGCTGTCGGCTCGATTGTTGTCGGTAATCTTGGCATTGGCTGGCTCGCTTTAGCAAATGTCGCAATTGCGTGGATTGGGGTTGCCAATTACGGCGTGGGGAGTTTTATGGCTGTTTTGCCATCAAATTCAACCACAGAGGATTTTAACCAAGCCATTCAACAACTCTTAGCTTCGGAGATCCCTGACTTGATCAAGACCACTATCTTTGAACCAATGATTCATTTTACAAATTCACCGATTTTTGTGGTGATCTTCGTGATGACGATCTTAGCAGCCGTCTTCCTTATTCTCTGCTTGTTGACCATTGGCTTGGTGCGCTTACGTCAAAGCATGATGTATGAAGAGCTATAAGGAAACCATTAGATGCCAATTCTGATTGCTGCATTTAAGTAGACTCAGTGGCTCATTTTCTATTCGCATAAGTAAAAAGGCAAGGGACGGAAGCGTCCTTTGCCTTTTTTATTAGTCTGCTTTCTTACTATCTTTTGGTTGTTTTTTATTCTCATCATCAGGTTCGTTTTTTAAGAAACGTTCAATATCGTTTTGTTGCTTTTTATTGTCCTTATCGTTATCGGGAAGAAAGGCAAAATCATCAAACATTTTATCTAGCGAGTCTTCTCGTTGGAATTTTAAGCCCATAAGGTTCACCTCCAAGCGCCTTTAGTTTACCACGAACGGTCGTAGATTTCACCAAAAAAAAGCGAAATAGTGTTCAATCGTTTCTCCCTTTACTATAATTAAAGAAAGGGGATAGAAAAGAGGGATAGCGATGATCAAAACTGAAAAAATTTACGGCTTTCTACAATCGACACAAATGGAAGCATCACAGTTACGTTTGTTGATTGAAAATTGGTTCGCTTTGGTTCGTCTTAGCTATCAGCCGACGGAATACTATTACAATCAGCAAGAAAAGAAACCTTATGATTTTGATGAGGTCAGTCAACTGCTGCATAGCGCCCCTGAAGAAATCAATACTGAATTGATTGTGACGGACGGCCAAAATGAGTCCAGTATCCATATCATTCAAGAGGCTGTTTTACAACGGCACCTGTTTACGAAAGACGTATTCTCCACACAGAAAACAGTGATTTTAAGTTACTTCGATGAAACGATGCAAAGAGATGGAATGTTTGGCTATTTGCGTTCATATGATGAGTACCTGATGCATAACGTCGAGCGAATCGAGAAAAGACAAAATTTTCAATCGATTGCTGAAATCAACGCGTTACCGAAGCGGAAAAATTTTGAACAAGAGATCGTTATTGATTGCAATCAATTTGCTGGGTACGATGTTTTTTACAATGGCTACACACTGACCTCTTGTTGGCGAATGTACTTTTCGGTATTCTATGCCCGTATTATTCCTCAGGTGATCATTACGGATGCGCAACAAGTCGAGCAGGTCCAAGTTAGAGATCAGGGAACCGTGATGGTGGAATTGTATCGCGATCCGTTTCAGTGGGATCACGAGTTGAATCTTTCATACCAGCGTTTGTTTCGCGATCAAACTGGGATCGATCAATTGACATGGGATAATGGCGTCGGTATTTTGAGGGAACCATATATTGAGTACGCCTTTGGCGACCAATTGATCCAAACCATCCAGTACCAAAATGATCGGCTGCAGCCGACGACTAAGCGTAACGCGACACATTTCGTCACTCGAAGCTTCGATTTGGTGAACGAAGAGTACCAGGAGCGACGGGTGAAAGGTTACTTGAATGCACAAGCGTATTTTCCTTGGATCGACCAAGACCGGTTGCGCATGATGGATTATATTGTATTAAAACCGGAATTGACTATAGATGATGGAATTGAGGCATATGCCTTTTATATTCGGAATCACCTCGAAATTGATTACTCAGAGGATCGCTTTAAAGACTATACAGCTTGCTTACAATTTTATTTACCAGAAACAGCCTTGAAGGAGCTGCCGATAGACGGATTGAAAGCAGCGATGCCGGATGTTCATTTTGGGTATTTGCACCGCACGCGCAAATATACGTGGGTCAATCTAAAAAAGAATGGCAAGAAACTTCGAGTGTATTTTATGAATACCCAAAAGCTAGTCGAACAGCAGCTCTTTACCAATCAAGAATGAAAAAGACCCGCAAGATCACGAGGATCTTGCGGGTCTTTTCAATTAGGCAGCTTGTTCAGGCGCTTTTTTCAACAAACCGAATACAACGCCAGAAACGATCGCACCGATTAAGATGAATAGCAAGAACAAAATTGGTTTAGATAATAATAGAACAACGAAGATCCCACCATGTGGTGCCATTAATTGGATATCAAAGGCACCGACAAGCGCACCAGTCAGTGCAGAACCAACGATAAAGCTTGGGATCGCCCGCAATGGATCTGCTGCTGCAAATGGGATCGCACCTTCTGTGACGAAGGATAGCCCCATGACGATGTTTGTTAAACCAGCTTCTTTTTGGTCTTTGGTGAATTTATTTTTAAACAATAACGTTGCGACAAAGATTGCCAATGGAGGAACCATTCCGCCCGCCATTACAGATGCCATCACGACGCTACCACCTTCAGCAACGGTCGTTGCCAATGTTGCAGTACCGAAAACATAAGCGGCTTTGTTGATTGGGCCACCTAGATCGGCTGCCATCATTGCTGCTAACAAAGCACCAAGTAAAGCGGCGTTGGTACCACTTAAGCCAGTCAAGAAGCTATTCAAACCGTCATTGATGGCTTTCATTGGCACGTTGATCAGTAACATCAAGAAGCCAGTGATCAATAGGCCGAAAACAGGGTAGAAGAGGATCGTTTTGATTCCTTCTAATGATTTTGGTAAACCTTTGAATAATGAACGCAAGAACTTGATGACATAACCAGCTAAGAAACCGCCAATCAATGCTCCTAAGAATCCAGCACCACCCGTATTTGCTAGGGCACCTGCTGCGAAACCGACGATCAATCCAGGTCGGTCACTGATACTTGAAGCGATGAAACCAGCTAAGACAGGTAGCATAAAACCAAATGCCGCGCTACCGATTTGATTGAACCAAGAAGCTGCTTGGTTGTAGTTTCCTAATTGACTCAAGGCATCTTGAGGGACACCCATGAACTGGTCCACCATGAAGGAAATAGCGATCATGATTCCACCGGCAATAACAAATGGTAACATGTGAGAAACACCATTCATCAAATCTTTATAGATTCGTTGACCGACTGAACCATCAGCTGAAGCGTCCTCTTTATCAGAAGCTTGGCCGCTACCGTGAAAAACAGGAGCAGTTCCGCTCATTGCTTCATTGATTAATTGCTCGGTCTTACGGATACCATCGCTCACAGGACGGTTTACTAAATGTTTACCGTCAAAGCGATCCATTTCAACTTTTTTATCGGCAGCTACGATCACACCAGCAGCTCGGGCGATATCAGCTTCTGTTAAACGATTTTTGATTCCTTCTGAACCATTTGTTTCGACTTTGATGTCAACACCAAGTTCTTTGGCTTTCTTTTTCAAAGCATCTTCTGCCATGTAGGTGTGGGCGATCCCTGTCGGGCAAGCTGTAACTGCGACGATATAGGGACGTTCGCTAGCAGGTGCTGCTTCTTGGTTTGCCGCTTCTTCTGCTAAAGCATCGGCTTCTTGCTGTGCCTCAGCTTCTGAGAAAAGTTGTTGTACTTGATCAGCAGTTGTCGCTGTTTTTAGTTTAGCAACGAAATCTGGATCGATCAATAAGCGAGATAGAGCTGCTAACGCTTGTAAATGAGTATCATTTGCTCCTTCTGGTGCTGCGATCATAAAGAAGAGGTACGTTGGTTGTCCATCTAACGCCTCATAGTCGATACCCGCATTACTCTTTGCGAATAAAACCGTCGCTTCTTTGACTGCACTGTTTTTGGCATGGGGCATTGCGATGCCGTCACCTAACCCTGTTGAGGTTTGGGCTTCTCGGGCAAGAATTCCTTCTTTGTAGATTTCGACATCTGAAATCCGTCCGACAGCATATAATTTTGCTACCATTTCATCAATGGCACCTTTTTTGTCTGTTGCTTGCAAGTCCATGATCATGGCATCTTTCAGCATCAACTCATTGATTTTCATTTTTTCCATCCTCCTATAGATTCACTTGTTCAATAATGACTTCCGGTAGTAATTCTTCGATAAATGACGCCTCAGCTAAATCATCTGAGAACGCAGTGGCACTGCCACAAGCGACCCCCCATTTGAATGCTTCAACCACATCTTTGGTCTTTGCGTAACGCCCAATGAATCCAGCAATCATGGAATCTCCAGCGCCAACTGAATTTTTCAAAGGTCGTTTCAACACATTGGAGCGATAGATCTCATTGCCAGTAAAGAGCAGGGCACCATCACCACCTAGAGAGACGATGACATTTTTAGCGCCATCCTTTAGCATTCTTTGGCCATAAGGCAAAATATCTTCGATTGTTGAAAAAGAAGTTTCATAAAGTTCCGCTAATTCATGATTATTTGGTTTGATCAGCAAAGGCTGATCGGATAAGGCATCAAATAGTTCCGCACCAGTCGTATCAATGACAAATTCTGCACCAGCTTCTTTAACGATTTTGATCAATTCTTTATAAAAGTCGGCTGGAAGACCAGCTGGTTTACTTCCTGATAGGATGACGATGTCTTCGGCAGAAAGAGCGGCTAATTGGTGTTTCAATTCAGCGATTTCTTGCTCTTGAATGACTGGACCAAGGCCGTTGATTTCTGTTTCTTCGCCGGATTTTAATTTGATATTGATCCGGGTATCGGCAGCGACTTGCGTAAAATTGCTGTTGATTTCCTCTTTGGTCAGCCACTCTTCAATAAAACGACCAGTAAATCCGCCAACAAAACCAAGGGCAGTCGAGGAGATGCCAATTCGCTTCAAAATACGTGAGACATTGATTCCTTTGCCACCAGGTAGTTTAAAGTCTTGTTTCATTCGATTAAGGGCACCGATCTCCAAATGATCGACGTGGACGATAAAGTCGATCGATGGATTGAGTGTTACTGTGTAAATCATTGTATTACCTCCATAATGGTTGTTTTTGCTCTGAATTTCGCTAAATAGTTTTTTGGGCAATAATCGGTGATGATCGTTGCACCTTCAATAAAAGCAACTTGAGCAAAAGTTGTTTGCTGAAACTTGGAATGGTCTAGCAAGACATAGCCTTGTTGGCTATGTTCCAGAGCGATCTGCTTGATCAGGGCTTCTTCTGGATCGGGTGTGGTGAAACCAGCTTCCGAATGAGCACCGTTCATGCCCATAAAACAGCGGTTAAAGCGCAATTTACGCAACTGTTCACCGGCATTGATCCCTAACACAGCGTTGGTAGCTATCTTGATGGTTCCCCCTAAAATCATGGTGTCGATCCCGTGATCAATCAGTAGGGAAGCGTGCTTGACGGAGTTCGTGACAACTTTCAGCGCTGTGATGGTCGATAAGAAAGGAATCATTTCAAGGGTCGTTGTTCCTGCGTCTAGATAAATGACTTCACCATTTTTGATCGTTTGTGCGGCTGCGCGAGCAATTTTTTGTTTTTCTGTTTGAAACTTCGCTTTTTTTTCAGACATGTTGGGTTCAAAACCTAATTGCTGGCTTTTTTTGGCCCCGCCGTGAATTCTAACTAGAAACCCTTTATCTTCCAGTTCTTGGAGATCTCTGCGGATTGTTGACTCTGAAGCATCCAGCAGTTGGATCAGTTCACTGACTTTGACGATCTCCTCTTGCTCTAATCGTGCCAAAATCGCTTGATGCCGCTCCTCTGTAAGCATTTACATCACCTCTTCACCTGCCATAGTAACATATGATTCATTCAAAATCAATCATAAACAGTAAAAAACATTCATAATGAAAGCGTGAATAATAGAAATCGGTCACAAACGGTCATGCTAACCTTCATTTTCCTGAGATTGCTGTCCTTATATTTGACAATTTTTACTATTATTTGGCTTAATTGAATTAAGGGGGGATAAATAAATGAATAACAAAGTCATTTTACAAGGGTTCGAATGGGACCTGCCGGCAGATAGCCAACACTGGAACAAATTGAAAGAAATGAGTAAAGAAATCAAAGAGTATGGATTTACCGCAATTTGGCTGCCGCCTGCCTATAAAGGGACAGCTGGGTCCGAAGACGTTGGGTATGGTGTCTATGATTATTATGATCTAGGCGAATTCGATCAAAAGGGGTCGGTGCCAACAAAATATGGAACCAAGGATGAGTATTTGGAAGCCATCAAAGCACTACAAGAACAAGGAGTTGAGGTTTATGCCGATATCGTCTTTAATCACTTGATCGGCGCCGATGAAAAGGAGGTCGTTCCGGCGGTTAAATACAATACCGAAAACCGCAATGAACCGATCAGTGATGAAGAAGAGATCGAAGCTTGGACTAAATTCACTTTCCCAGGACGTAAAGGAACTTACAATGACTATGTCTGGACCTGGCATAATTTTTCTGGTGTCGATTATGATGATCGCAATAAAGACCACGGGATTTTTAACTTCGCTGATAAGGGCTGGGAAAACCAAGTGGATGATGAAATGGGTAATTACGACTATTTAATGGGTTGTGATCTGGACATGGAAAATCCTGAAACGGTGGAACAGCTCAATAAATGGGGGCAATGGTACCAAGAGCTGACTGGTGTTGATGGCTATCGCTTAGATGCGGTGAAACACATTGAGTTCAACTATTACGCAGATTGGATCTTGAATCGTCGGGAAGAAAAAGGCAAACCACTATTTGTTGTCGGAGAATATTGGTCAGGGGATCTGCCAAAATTAGAAGAGTATTTAGATTCTTCAGGAAATCTGATTTATTTATTCGATGTGCCTTTGCACTATAATTTATATGAAGCATCTCACTCGAATGGCGAATATGATATGAGTCAAATTTTTGCCGGTACACTGACTGCCGCGCGCGAAGATTATGCCGTGACTTTTGTAGACAATCATGATACGCAAGTCGGACAAAGTTTACAATCTTGGATAGACGGATGGTTTAAAGTCCATGCTTATTCATTGATCCTTTTACGAAAAGCGGGTGTACCGGTTGTTTTCTGGGGTGACTTATTCGGAATCCCAGCGCAAGAAATCGCTCCTGTTGGTGATGCTTTGATCCATATGTTAAAACTTCGAGAGAAGCTTGCATTTGGGAATCAAGTCGATTATTTCGATGATCCTAATTGTATTGGCTGGGTATTAACTGGCGATTATGAACATGAGCTTTCTGGATTGGCGGTCGTGATGACCAATGCTCAAGGTGCGGAAAAAGAAATGACCATCAGCGCGATCCATGGTGGAGAGACCTTCGTGGATATATTGAGAAATAATGAAGCGAAAGTTGTTTTAGATGATACCGGAAAAGGTGTTTTCCCGGTCAATGATGGGCAAGTGTCAATCTATGTGAATGAAAAGCTAGTAGAGAAATACTTTAGCTGATCTCTTTCAATAGTCATAATAAGAGGCTGGTAAGTTTACAGCCTTTTTATTATGTAAACAAACAACGGACTGACTTTTTTCTTTCAAAACTGATGGCATCGTGAGTACTAAAATCAAAGCGCTTTTAATTAAAAGTTTTCAAAGCGTTCGGTTTTCCCCTTTCCCGGATAATGCTATAATTGAGAAGATTGAGAAAGAAAGGATGTTTAAAAGCATGTCATCCAAAAGTGAATTACTTGAACGCATGAATCCACGGCAAAAAGAAGCCGTTATGCATACGGAAGGACCGTTGCTGCTGATGGCAGGGGCAGGAAGCGGGAAGACCCGTGTCCTAACCCACCGAATCGCCTATTTAATAGAAGAAAAAAATGTAAATCCATGGAACATTTTAGCCATCACTTTTACCAATAAAGCGGCGCGGGAAATGAAGGAACGGGTAAGCCAATTATTAGGTTCCGGTGGAGAAGACGTTTGGGTCTCGACCTTCCACTCGATGTGTGTCAGAATCTTGCGCAGAGATGTTGATCGAATCGGTTATTCGAAGAATTTTACTATCATTGATTCTTCTGAACAAAATACCCTGATGAAACGGGTATTAAAAGAATTGAATATCGATCCCAAAAAATATGATCCTCGTTCCATTTTGGGAACGATCTCTCATGCAAAGAACGAGCTATTGACACCTGAAGCTTACCAAGCCATGGAAGGTAGTCTATTTGAGCAGATCGTGGGTCGTTGTTATGAAAAATATCAAAAAGAGCTGCGCAATAATCAATGCATGGACTTCGATGATTTAATCATGAATACGATCCGCCTCTTCCAAGACAATGAAGATGCGCTGCAATTTTACCAACGGAAATTCCACTATATCCATGTCGATGAATACCAAGATACCAACCACGCCCAATACACGCTGGTCAATTTATTGGCCGCTCGTTTTCGAAATCTTTGTGTTGTTGGGGATGCGGACCAAAGTATTTACGGTTGGCGTGGTGCCAACATGCAAAATATTTTAGACTTTGAAAAAGACTATCCGGATGCCGCAACGATATTGTTAGAGCAAAACTATCGTTCAACGCAAACGATTTTAAATGCGGCAAACCAAGTAATCAAAAATAACCGCAACCGCCCAGACAAAAATCTGTGGACAGAAAATCGTGATGGGGAAAAAATCACTTATTATCGCGGGGATAGTGAACGAGATGAGGCGCGATTTATCGTCAGTGAAATGCAGAAACAAATTGCAGAAAAGAACCGTAAATTCGGTGATTTTGCGATTTTGTATCGGACCAACGCCCAGTCACGGATCATTGAAGAAATGCTTTTAAAAGCCAACGTTCCTTATACGATGGTCGGCGGCAGAAAGTTCTATGACCGCAAAGAAATCCGTGATATTTTGGCTTATTTATCGGCGATCGCCAATCCTCGTGATTCCATCAGCTTGGAACGAATCATCAATGTACCAAAACGTGGGATCGGTGCGACATCCGTCGAAAAACTACGAGATTTTGCGAATCTTCATGAGTGGTCATTGCTAGAAGCAGCCATGAACGTCGAGTTGGCGAATATTTCTGGAAAGGCCGGCAAAGAATTAGGAAGCTTTGGGATGATGATGGATGGCTTCGCCCAAATGGTTCCTTACCTCTCAGTAACTGAACTGACGAAAGAAATATTAGAAAAGACGAGTTATCGTCAAGAGTTAGTCAACCAGAATAATTTAGAAGCACAAGCTAGACTTGAAAACCTGGAAGAATTTTTATCGGTTACCCAAGAATTCGATAAACGATTTGAGGCGCAAAACGAAGACGATGCAGATGCACCAGATGAAAAGTTGAGTGTTTTCTTAAATGACTTAGCTTTATTGTCAGACGTCGATAGTTATGAAGAAGAAAGTAGTCAAGTGACGTTGATGACCTTGCATGCTGCAAAAGGACTGGAGTTTCCAGTGGTATTCTTGATTGGTTTGGAAGAAAATATCTTCCCGCTTTCTCGGGCTTTAATGGAAGAAAGCGAACTCGAAGAAGAACGGCGCCTTGCTTATGTGGGAATCACTCGTGCTGAGGAAGAGCTCTTTATGACCAACGCTTTTTCCAGAACATTATACGGTCGTACCCAATACAATCGTCCGTCACGGTTTATCGAGGAGATTGAACAAGATCTGCTGCAATCATTAGGCGAGCGTTCACAACCGAAAGCTGCTGCACCGTTTCAACCAAAAGTCTTTAAACCGAGCTATACACAGCCGCGTCAAACGACCGTCGCTTCTAAGCAACAGACCTCTGCAGCTGGTAATACATGGCAAGTAGGCGAGAAAGTTCAACATAAAAAATGGGGAATCGGTACGGTCGTTCGGACGACTGGCAGCGCGCAAGACATCGAATTAGATGTGGCGTTCCCACAACAAGGCGTCAAACGATTGTTGGCGGCCTTTGCGCCGATTGAAAAAGTTGAAAAATAAGGAGGATATTAGGATGGATGTCCCTTCAAAAGAAATCCAATCACGAGCAGAAGAGCTGCGTACGCAATTAAATCAGTACGCGTACGAATACTATGTAAAAGATCAACCTTCTGTTGAAGATTATCTCTATGATCAGCTGTATGCAGAACTGGTTGAAATTGAAACCAATTATCCGCAGCTAATAACCGAAGACTCACCCACCCAACGAGTAGGCGGCATCATTTTACCTGGCTTTGAAAAAGTCACCCATGATATCCCACTTTATAGCCTGAACGATGTCTTTGACAAAGAAGGAATCGTGGCTTTTGATGCTCGTGTTCAAAAAGCATTGGGGAAAGCGGTAGATTATGTCTGCGAGTTAAAGATCGATGGATTGTCAATTTCCTTGAAATATGAAGAAGGGCGCTTTGTTCGGGGAGCGACTCGAGGAGATGGTACGGTAGGTGAAAACATTACAGAAAACCTAAAGACTGTCAAATCGATCCCACTGAAATTAAAAGAACCGATCTCGTTGGAAGTTCGTGGCGAATGCTATATGCCAAAGGCTTCGTTTTTGAAATTGAATCAACAGCGAGAAGAAGAAGGGGTGGAGGTTTTTGCCAATCCGAGAAACGCAGCTGCTGGAAGCTTACGTCAATTAGACACTCGGATCGCAGCCCAAAGAAACTTGAGCACCTTTTTATACACACTAGCTGACTTTGGTCCAATTGAAGCTAATGATCAATTTTCAGCATTGAATGAACTGGATCAATTAGGCTTTCGTACAAATCACGAACGCAGAGTGTGTCACACCATCGATGAAGTGTGGGCATATATCGAAGAGTTTCATGACAAGCGCAGTGAGCTCCCGTATGAGATTGACGGCGTAGTCATCAAAGTCAATAATTTTAAAGATCAAGATGCGTTAGGCTTTACCGTAAAAGCACCCCGATGGGCGGCGGCATATAAGTTTCCACCGGAAGAAGCGGAAACAGTGATCGAAACGATCGAATGGACCGTGGGACGGACGGGTGTTGTGACACCGACCGCTGTTATGACTCCTGTTCGTGTTGCTGGAACGACGGTCAGCCGTGCTAGTCTCCATAATGTAGATTTCATTAAAATGAAAGACATTCGCATTGGCGATTCGGTCATCATCTATAAGGCGGGGGACATTATTCCAGAGGTTGCGAAAGTCTTGGAAGAAAAACGCACGGAAACAAGTGAACCCTTTGAAGCGCCTACACATTGTCCCGAATGTGGGAGTGAGCTGATCCATTTAGATGAAGAAGTTGCCTTGCGTTGTATCAATCCGAAGTGTCCAGCGCAGATTAAAGAGGGCTTAAGCCACTTTGTTTCCCGAAATGCTATGAATATTGATGGTTTAGGGCCACGTGTTTTAGAGCAAATGTTCGATAAATCCTTAGTCAAAGATGTGGCCGACTTGTACTTTTTAACAGAAGAACAATTGCTGACCCTCGATAAAATCAAAGAGAAATCAGCTAATAACCTTTTGCGTGCCATCCATCAAAGCAAAGAAAATTCAGTTGAGCGCTTGATTTTCGGGCTAGGCATCCGTCATGTTGGTGCCAAAGCGGCTCGGATTTTAGCGGAACATTTTGGTGACCTTCGGACCCTTAGCAAAGCCAAAGAAGAAGAGATCATTTCGTTGGAAACCATTGGTGCTACAATTGCAGAAAGTGTCGTTACGTATTTTGACAATCAAGAAGTTCACGACCTTTTAGATGAACTTGAAAAAGCGGGTGTTAACTTTGCTTATCTAGGGCTGAGAACGGATCAATTGGAAGAAGTGGAGTCGCCATTTAAAGAGAAAACAGTCGTTTTGACAGGGAAATTGAGTCATTTCACCCGCGAAGAAGCCAAAGAAAGAATCGAAAACCTTGGTGGAAAAGTCACCGGAAGTGTGTCGAAAAAGACTGATATCGTTGTTGCCGGGGAAGAGGCTGGCAGTAAACTGACCAAAGCCCAGTCCCTAGGCGTTACCGTTTGGGATGAAGCTCAAATGGTGGCTGCGATCGAAGGCAGTCATTCGGCAGAACAATAACTGTTAAGTATTGTCACAGACGAGAAGCAGTTGTTTCTTCTTGTCTAA
This sequence comes from Enterococcus sp. AZ188, assembly GCF_050544075.1. Classification (NCBI taxonomy): domain Bacteria; kingdom Bacillati; phylum Bacillota; class Bacilli; order Lactobacillales; family Enterococcaceae; genus Enterococcus; species Enterococcus sp. AZ188. The sequence goes on along the minus strand of NZ_CP172943.1, from coordinate 1,861,776 downwards.
TTGAAATCATTTCTTCCCTGCAATACGAGGAAAGAAATGATTTCTGCTTTTATTTGCAATTATATTTGATAATTTTCAAATTCTATTTCATGATTTGTTAAAAAAATGATACAATACATTGGAAAAACGTAAACGTAGATTACGGATACGAGAAAGAGGAGGATTTTATGGCGATCAGCGAAGAACAAGTCAAACACGTTGCCAAACTAGCAAAACTTTCATTCTCAGACGATGAATTACATGAGTTTACCTCTCAGCTAGGAAAAATTATTGATATGGTAGAAACACTTGAAGAAGTGGATACTACAGGAGTACCCTTTACATCGAATGTCGCAGAAACGATCAATGTGATGCGTGAAGATGTAACGACAGGTGGCTGGGACCGTGATGAATTAATGAAAAATGTTCCAGAATCCGAAGAAGGCTTTATTAAAGTGCCTGCAATCATTGACAATGGGGAGGCGGGTGCCTAATGACTGAACTATATAATAAAAGCTTAGAAGAATTGCATAGCTTATTAGTGTCAAAGGAAATTACTGCGACAGATCTAACGAGGGAAACCTTTGCTCGCATTAAAGAAACAGAGCCAAAAGTCGATGCGTTTCTTGCATTGAACGAAGAAAAAGCCCATGCGTTAGCGCAAGCTATCGATCAAAAAGGTATCACTGAAAGCAATGTGTTGGCAGGGATTCCCATTGGGATCAAAGATAACATTGTTACCAAAGATCTACGCACAACAGCTGCTTCAAAAATTTTAGGCAACTTTGACCCAATCTACGATGCAACCGTCATGGACAAAGTTTACCAAGCAGACATGATTCCAGTAGGTAAGTTAAACATGGATGAATTTGCGATGGGGGCGAGTACGGAAACGTCGTTCTTTAAGAAAACAAAAAACGCTTGGGACGAGACAAAAGTACCTGGTGGTTCATCAGGTGGCTCGGCGGCTTCCGTTGCAGCGGGACAAATCCCCTTATCATTAGGTAGCGATACGGGTGGTTCGATTCGCCAACCAGCAGCTTTCAATGGAATCGTCGGGTTGAAGCCAACATACGGACGGGTTTCTCGTTTTGGTTTGATCGCGTTTGCATCTTCGTTAGATCAAATTGGTCCAATGACCCGTGGTGTGAAAGACAATGCCATCGCATTAAATGCCATCAGTGGGTTTGATGCAAAAGATAGTACGTCAGCCGGGGCAGCTGTTCCTGATTTTACAGCAGGTCTGACTGGTGATATCAAAGGCATGAAAGTTGCTTTGCCAAAAGAATACTTAGGCGAAGGAATTCAAGCGGGCGTCCGAGAAGCGATCTTAAAAGCTGCAGACACTTTCCGTGCGTTAGGAGCGACCGTGGAAGAAGTCAGCTTGCCACATTCAAAGTATGGGGTAGCTGTTTACTATATCATCGCTTCTTCAGAAGCAAGTTCTAATTTGCAACGTTTTGACGGCATCCGTTACGGTTTCCGTTCAGAAAATGTCAGCAATTTAGAAGATGTCTATGTTAATTCGCGCAGTGAAGGATTCGGGGAAGAAGTAAAACGTCGGATCATGTTAGGTACGTTTTCACTAAGTGCTGGCTACTACGATGCCTACTTCAAAAAAGCCGGTCAAGTACGAACGTTGATCAAACAAGATTTCGATAAGGTCTTCAGCCAATACGACTTGATCATTGGCCCAGCTTCCCCAACGGTAGCATTTGGTATTGGAGAAAATATCAATGATCCGATCACTATGTACTTGAATGATATTTTAACCATTCCTGTGAACTTAGCAGGACTGCCAGGGATGTCGATTCCAGCAGGTTTTTCTGAAGGACTGCCTGTCGGCTTGCAGATCATTGGGAAACATTTTGATGAAGCAACCATGTATAAAGCGGCTTATGCCTTTGAACAAGCAACTGATTTCCACACGAAAAAACCAGTGATTTTAGGAGGGGATAAGGCATGAACTTCGAAACAGTCATTGGGCTTGAAGTCCACGTAGAATTAAAAACAGAATCAAAGATTTTTTCTCCAGCACCTGCTCACTTTGGCGCTGAACCAAATAGCAACACGAATGTGATCGACTGGGGCTATCCAGGTGTTTTACCAGTAATGAACAAAGCGGCTATCGAATTTGGGATGAAAGCTGCGCTTGCGTTGAATTGTGAAATCTCAAAAGAAACACATTTCGACCGCAAAAACTATTTCTATCCTGATAATCCAAAAGCCTATCAAATTTCACAATTCGATCAACCGATAGGTCATGATGGGTGGATTGAAATCGAAGTGGAAGGCAAAAAGAAAAAAATCCGCATTGAGCGAGTTCATTTGGAAGAAGATGCCGGGAAAAACATGCACGGCAAAGGCGGTTATTCTTATGTTGATCTGAATCGTCAAGGAACCCCTTTGATCGAGATCGTTTCCGAAGCAGATATGCGTTCACCAGAAGAAGCATATGCGTATCTAGAAGCATTGCGCTCAATCATCTTGTTTACAGAAGTATCTGATGTGAAGATGGAAGAAGGTTCCATGCGTTGCGACGCCAATATTTCGTTGCGACCTTACGGCCAAGAACAATTCGGAACAAAAACAGAATTGAAAAACTTAAACTCTATGTCCTTCGTGAAAAAAGGTTTAGCATTTGAAGAAAAACGCCAAGCCAAAGTATTGCTTTCTGGAGGCGAGATCCAACAAGAAACTCGTCGTTTTGATGAAGCAACCAGCAAAACTTTATTGATGCGTGTCAAAGAAGGTTCTTCTGATTATCGTTACTTCCCAGAACCAGATATCCCACGATTTGTGATCGATGATGAATGGATCGAACGGGTACGTCAAAGCTTGCCAGAAATGCCGCAAAAACGTCGTGCCCGTTACATCTCTGAATTGGGCTTACCAGAATACGATGCAATGGTCTTGACTTTATCAAAAGAAATGTCCGATTTCTTTGAAAAAACCATTGATGCCGGTGCTGATCCCAAACAAGCTTCTAACTGGTTGATGGGGGAAGTTTCAGCGTATCTGAACAGTGAAAAATTGGAACTGCCAGAAACGAAATTAACCCCAGACAATTTAGCGGGAATGATTCGTTTGATTGCCGATGGCACCATCAGCTCGAAGATTGCGAAAAAAGTCTTCAAAGAATTGATCACAAACGGCGGCGACGCTGAAGAAGTCGTAAAAGCCAAAGGATTGATCCAATTATCAGATCCTGCGCAATTACTACCAATGATCAATGAAGTACTAGATAACAACCAACAATCCGTCGATGACTTTAAAAAAGGAAAAGACCGCGCAGTTGGTTTCTTAGTTGGTCAAATCATGAAAGCAACCAAAGGACAAGCGAATCCAGGCGTTGTGAACAAGCTGTTGCAAGAAGAACTAGCAAAGCGATAAGAGGCAAGCGATGAAAAGAGCAAGAGTAATCTATAACCCGACATCTGGGAAAGAATTGATTCGAAAAAATTTAGCAGATATTTTAGATGTTTTGGAAAGAGGCGGTTATGAGGCGAGTGCATTTGCCACGACCGCTGCGCCATTTTCCGCTCGTGATGAAGCAAGAAGAGCCGGCGAAGCTGGTTTTGATTTGGTGGTAGCTGCCGGTGGGGATGGCACGATCAATGAAGTCGTCAATGGGATCGCTCCTTTAGAAAAGCGACCAAAAATGGCGATCATTCCTGGAGGCACGACCAATGACTACGCACGAGCGCTAAAGATTCCCCGTACGGATATCAAAGCAGCTGCGGAAGTGATTTTGAAGCAGCAGACAGTGAAAATGGATGTCGGAAAAACACCCAACACGTATTTTATCAACATTGCTGCTGGTGGGCACTTAACGGAATTGACCTACGATGTTCCTTCTGAACTGAAAAGTGTTTTTGGCTACTTAGCTTATCTAGCAAAAGGAGCCGAATTACTGCCCCGCGTCAAACCGATCAAAATGCATCTAAAGTATGAAGACGGAGAATACATTGGCGGAGCCTCAATGTTCTTTTTAGGACTAACGAATTCAGTGGGAGGTTTTGAACAGATTGCGCCTGACGCAAAGCTTGACGATGGGAAATTTTCGTTGATCATTGTCAAAACGGCCAATATTTTTGAGATTGTCCACTTAGTTGCTTTAATGATGAATGGTGGCAAGCACATCAACGATCGTCGTCTGATTTATACGAAAACATCTTTTCTTGAAGTAGACGCGCCAGAGCAGGTCAATCGATTAATGATCAACCTTGATGGTGAATACGGCGGAGATGCTCCTATGCGCTTTGAAAATCTACACAATCATATTGAGTTTTTTGCGAATGTCGATCAAATTCCTGATGATGCGGTCGTTGGTGAGCAGAACTATCAAGAGATGAGCGAAGGTTTTATTAAAGAAGTCGAACGTCTTTCCGATGAGGACATCAATGGAGATGGCAAGATCGGCGACGAAACAAGGTAAACGATTTTTCTTTTCATGCAAAGTGAAAGAACAGGGACTTTTGGACCTGTTCTTTTTTTAAAAAATAAATTGTGGAAAAAGTAACAGGAATATTTTTAAGAAAAGTTGATAGAACAGCTTTTCTTAAATTTTAGTAAAGGACGTTTTTTGCGTTATGTTCCACATCGGGTGCTTGTTTCACGGCTGTTAGCGCGATTCATGAAGATAAAGCGAATGAAAAATTGAAAAAACGAACGATCTTCGCTAAAAAACGAACTTTTTGAAAATATACTCGTTAAAGTTCGTCATTTACGTATTTCTATGCAATCTAATGATGCAAAAGCCAGAGAGAATATGCTATAATGGTGAAACGAAGAAATGGGGGGACCGGAATGGAGCACATCGATTCTACAAAAGCGCTAGATCTGCTTAGAGATGACGCAGAACGAATCAAAAAGCTGATCCGAAACCAAGAAAATAGTTTATGTATCGCACAATGCAAAGCATTTGAAGAAGTGGTTGATACCCAGATGTATGGTCTATCACGGCAAGTGGCATTTGCGATCCGCTTGGGGATCGTCGATAATCAAACAGGACAACAATTGATGGCGGATCTCGAAAAAGATCTGAACCAATTGTACAGCGAGGTCTATGAAGACCAGCGGACACCTGAAATCGGCAAGGAGGCATAAACTTGCCAGAAAAAGTAAAGAAAAGACATTTATTAGATTATAGTATTTTGTTACCATATATTGTTATGTGTGTCACAGGCTTGATGATGGTTTATAGTTCCACATCTTATGTGGCGATGACCGCCACACAACCGACCACAGCTGCTTCTTACGTCATCAATCAAACATTATTTTGGTTGGTGAGCCTAGTAGCGATCACTGTCATGTATAAAATGAAAACGGATGTTTTTCGGAATAAAAAATTTGTCCAGATCGCCATGATCGTCATCTTGTTTTTATTGATCGCTGCTTTCTTTTTCCCAAGAAGAAACGGGGCCCATGGTTGGTTAACGATTGCGAGCTTTTCTATTCAACCAGCTGAGTACTTGAAATTTATTGTCATCTGGTTTTTATCGGTGACGCTATCTTATCGTCAAAAAGGCATCCAACAAGAGTTTTGGAAAACGGTTTGGCGTCCAATCGGAATCGTTTTCGTCTACACCGGGATCATGGCCTTTTATCCCGACTTAGGGAATGCTGTGATCGTCATGCTACTGGCTTTTGTCGTTTTATTATCTAGTGGATTGAATTACTTGTACACTTTGATATTGGGGTTGGCAGGTATCGTTGGGAGTATGTTGATTGTCCTATTTGTGAATCTAACTGGCGGTAAGCTTTTACCAGCTTATGTTTATAGTCGCTTTTCATCCTTTTTGAACCCGTTTGCTGATGAATACAATACAGGTCATCAAATGGTCAATGGGTATTACGCAATGTTCAACGGTGGACTTTTCGGGCGCGGGCTTGGAAATAGTATCCAAAAACGTGGCTTCTTAAACGAAGCGCACACCGATTATATATTTTCGATCGTTATGGAAGAATTAGGCTTGATCCCATCGATCATCATTTTAGGCGTTTTGTTCTATATGGTGGGACGGATCTTTCTTGTCGGTATCCGTTCAAGAGATCCCTTTAATTCCATGATGTGTATCGGCATAGGGACATTATTTATGTCTCAGATTTTCATCAACTTAGGGGGGATCACTGGTTTGATCCCATTGACGGGAATCACTTTTCCGTTTTTAAGTCAGGGTGGGTCAAGTTTGCTGATGCTGTCGATTTGTATTGGTTTTGTATTAAATATCAGTGCCGAAGAAAAGAGGAAACAATATTATTTGAATTATTGATCAATTGAATGGAGTGGATTAGATGAAGAAAATTCTTGTTGCCAATCGTGGAGAAATCGCGATTCGTGTCTTCCGCGCATGTGCGGAGTTAGGAATCAAAACAGTCGGTATTTATGCTGCGGAGGATGAATACTCCGTCCATCGTTTTAAAGCAGACGAAGCGTATTTAGTGGGGAAAGGCAAACGGCCGATTGATGCGTATTTAGACATTGAAGATATTATTCGCACAGCGAAAAAAGCCGGGGCTGAAGGGATTCATCCAGGGTATGGTTTTTTATCAGAAAACCTGGGCTTTGCTCAGCGCTGTGAAGAAGAAGGTTTGATTTTCATCGGACCATCCACTCACCACTTAGATATTTTTGGCGACAAGATCAAAGCAAAAGCAGCAGCGATCGAGGCGGGGATTCAATCCATTCCCGGATCTGACGGTCCAGTGGCATCGATTGACGACGTTTTAGCATTCGCTGACGAACATGACTATCCAATCATGATCAAAGCAGCTCTTGGCGGCGGTGGTCGAGGCATGCGTGTCGCTCATGATGAAAAAGAAGCACGTGATGGCTACGAACGTGCCAAAAGTGAAGCGAAAGCGGCATTTGGTAGTGACGAAGTTTACGTTGAAAAATATATTAGTAATCCAAAACATATTGAAGTCCAAATTCTAGGGGATACGCACGGAAATGTCGTCCATCTATTTGAACGTGACTGCTCTGTTCAGCGCCGTCACCAAAAAGTAGTCGAAGTGGCACCTTGTGTGTCAATGACGACTGAACAACGGGAAAAAATTTGTCAAGCTGCCGTTCAATTGATGAAGCATGTTGGCTATATCAATGCCGGAACAGTGGAATTTTTAGTTGAAGGCGATAAATTTTACTTCATCGAAGTAAACCCTCGGGTCCAAGTGGAACATACAATCACTGAAATGATCACCAATTTAGATATCGTGACGACACAAATACTAATTGCACAAGGCAAGGATCTGCATAAAGAAATTGGGATTCCTGAACAAAAAGATATTCGCTTCGAAGGGGTTGCGATTCAATGTCGCGTGACAACGGAAGATCCAGCGAATAATTTTATGCCAGATACTGGTAAGATTGATACCTACCGTTCTCCAGGTGGATTTGGGGTTCGTTTGGATGTCGGAAATGCTTACGCAGGTGCGGTGGTAACCCCGTATTTTGACTCACTGCTTGTAAAAGTCTGTACACATGCGGCAACCTTTGATCAAGCGATTCAGAAAATGATGCGCTGTTTGAAAGAATTTCGTGTACGTGGGGTAAAAACAAACATTCTCTTCATGCGAAATGTCGTTTCTCATCCAGCCTTTCGTTCGGGTGAAGCCAAAACCACCTTTATCGACAATACGCCGGAACTATTCAATTTCCCTCGGATTCGTGATCGTGGAAACAAAACCATGAAGTATATCGGGGAAATTACCATCAATGGATTTCCGGGGATCGAAAAACAAAAGAAACCATTTTATAATGAGCCACGGATGCCACAACACATCCAAGCAACGCCTGATTTTGTCAGCGCCAAAAATATTTTAGATACGAAAGGTGCCGAGGGTGTCGTTGAATGGATCGGTCAACAAAACAATGTCTTACTGACGGATACAACCTTCCGAGATGCCCATCAAAGTTTGTTGGCAACTCGTGTAAGAACCCATGACTTTAAGAAAATTGCCGCGATGACGGAAGCTGGCCTGCCACAATTGTTCTCAAGTGAAATGTGGGGTGGAGCAACGTTCGACGTTGCCTACCGTTTCTTAACAGAAGATCCATGGGAAAGATTGCGGATGTTCCGGAAAAAAATGCCGAATACCTTGTTGCAAATGTTGTTTAGAGGCTCCAATGCTGTGGGATATTCCAATTATCCAGACAATGTATTGGAAGAATTCATCAAAGAATCTGCAGCGCAAGGAATTGATGTGTTCCGAATCTTTGATAGTTTAAACTGGGTTCCACAAATGGAGAAAAGTATTCAAGCCGTTCGCGATACAGGAAAAATTGCAGAAGCAACGATTTGTTATACCGGGGATATCAATGATCCGACCCGTCAAAAATATTCAGTACAATACTACAAAGATATGGCGAAAGAATTGCAAAACCTTGGTGCCCATATCATTGCTATCAAGGATATGGCTGGATTATTAAAACCGCAAGCGGCTTATCGTTTGATCAGTGAGCTAAAGGATACGATCGATGTGCCGATTCATCTGCATACCCATGATACGAGTGGAAATGGGATCATTACTTACTCAGCAGCTACTAAAGCCGGTGTTGACATCGTGGATGTCGCTATGTCAGCGGTCAGTGGCGCAACGAGTCAACCAAGTATGAGTAGTTTGTATTATGCACTATTGAACGGCGAACGCTGCCCAGAAATCAATGTAGACAATATCCAACAGTTGAACCACTACTGGGAAGATGTCCGCATGTACTACCATTCCTTTGAAAATGGCTTGAACGCACCTCAAACGGAAGTGTACAAGCATGAAATGCCGGGGGGACAATATACCAATCTCCAGCAGCAAGCCAAAGCCGTTGGTTTAGGCGAAAAATGGGATGAAATCAAAGAAATGTATCATGAAGTCAATATGATGTTTGGAGACATCGTGAAAGTGACGCCTTCTTCGAAAGTCGTTGGGGACATGGCACTCTTTATGGTTCAAAATGGCTTGTCTGAGAAAGATGTTTTTGAAAAAGGCGATACATTAAGCTTCCCTGAGTCAGTAATCACATTCTTCCAAGGTGAGTTAGGTCAGCCAGTTGGTGGCTTCCCGAAAGAATTACAGCGCATTATCTTGAAAGGACGCCCAGCCTTTACCGAACGTCCTGGAACATTCGCGAAGCCAGTTGATTTTGCTGATGTGAAGCAAGAACTAGCGGAGAAAATCGGCTATGAACCAAAACATGAAGAAGTCTTGAGCTACTTGATGTATCCGCAAGTCTTCCTTGATTATCGAAAAGCTTATGAACAGTTTGCAGATGTGAAAGTTCTTGATACTCCAACTTTCTTTAACGGCATGCGCTTAGGTGAAACGATCAATGTTGAATTAGAAAAAGGCAAAATCTTGATCATTCGTCTCGATGAGATCGGTGAGCCAGATATTGAAGGCAACCGAACACTCTTCTTTAACTTGAACGGACAACGCCGAGAAATCGTCGTTAAGGACAACTCAATCATCAGCTCTGTTCAAACGAAACGTAAAGCAGAGCCAACGAACAAAGAACAGATCGGTGCTTCGATGAGTGGCTCAGTTTTAGAAGTATTAGTCAAAAAAGGCGACCGGGTGGCACGTGGACAAACCTTGATGGTCACGGAAGCGATGAAAATGGAAACTTCGGTTGAAGCCCGCTTCTCAGGCGTAGTTGAACATGTGTATGTAACCGATGGGGAACCAATTCAGTCAGGAGATCTTTTGATTGAAGTCAAAGAGAAGTAAGGAGTCGATCCACAGATGAAGCGAAGAGGATTATTGTTTTGCGGCTTATTTGTCCTAGCCCTAATAATCGTGTATTTGCAGCCAGTTTTCATGCAAAACGCTTCAGATTCAAGAGTGACGATCGAAAACCCAATCAAAGCACCAACAAACATGAATTACGAACCAATCGCAGCTCAAGGATTAGCTGAATTGATCGGGGAACCTGTTTCGGATTTCGAAGAAGTCTATGGTCTTCCAGTTCAAACATATCGATCAGGTTACGAGTTTGAAATTCGGGTCTACAATCAATTAGACGATCAACAGTATGTTGAGATCAATACCGATGGTGAAAGTGTGCAAGCAATCAAAGTAATCGGCGCCGGGGGCTCTTCCCTGGCACCTTTTACGATGGGCATGACCTTGACTGACTTGACGGAGTTGACCATGATCTATCCTAACTTTACCTTGACACAAAATGATCGTGCGATCAGTTTCGAATTGATGGAAGAAGATATGAACTACCGTCCATTAGTGGCTTTTGACAACGGGACATTTGCTGTTTTGTTCTTTGATCAGGAGACTGCCCAACTGCAAGCCGTCACTTACTTGGATCAGACCACATTACTTAAACTGGCACCTTATCCCTTGACGGAAGGGCAGCGACCGCTGTTTCAAGTTTCGCAAACAATTGACCAAGCCCAAGCCAACCTTGAAAAAGAGACCCTGGCGTTTGTTATCATCGATAAAATTCGCCAGCAAATCGGCTTAGACAGCTTCTCACAGGATACTCAAACACATCAAGAGGCAGCTGGTCTTTTATCTGATTTGATCAATAATCTATCAGATCATTTGACTTCTCAACGAATCCATTCTTATCAGCGAGCACTTTCTTCGGAAAAGACAAGTAATTTTGTCTTATCGAATGACGAATGGCGAGAGTTGTTAGCGGAAAAGGAATTGGAAGCATCTGCTTCGATCTTTGAAGCGCCTGTTTATGATCCAACTTTTACGATTTTATCTTGGTTCAGTAATCCAAGATTTACTGAGCGCCTGACCCATGAACAATCAGAAAAGATAGGAATTGCTTTTTCTGAAGCAAATATGGTAGTCTTAGTGCAAGAAGATGTGGAAGGGACCGAGGATAGTACGTCAGATGATTTACGATGAAGCCTTTTTTGAGATTGAAGATCAAATCGAAGCACTTGTGAAGGCAATCAAAGCAAGTGAAACGTGTAAAACCTATCAAAAAGCGAAACAGGTCATGCATCAAGACCCTGATGTTCAGACATTGATGCAATCGTTTTTAGAAAAAAAACTAGATTTTGAAAGAATTGAAGCTTACGGTGAGTATGCGCCTGATTTCAAAGAAAAAAAACGGGCGTTGCGCACAGCCAAGCGGCAGTTGGATCTTAATGAACAAGTAAGTGAGTATCGCTGGAGTGAAACACAACTGCAGCGTTTGCTGGATGAACTGACTGTGGCGATCTCTACTTGTTTTTCTCCCTCTGTCAAAGTGGACGCTGGGAGTCCCTTTTTTCAATCAAAATCAAGTTGTGGAGGAAATTGTCATGCACGAGGATAAAGAGCCTTTTACGATGCAAAAGCGTCGAGGATTGATCGTATGGGTTTACAGCCTACGTCAACTAAAGAATTTGCGCCGTTTTGGTTTTGTTCATTATGTGTCACGCAAGATGAAATACGTGGTCATGTATTTGAACGAAGAAGAATACGAAAGCAAAAAAACAAAAATCGAGCAGTTTCACTTTGTTCGACAAGTTGAAGCTTCCTATCGACCAGATGTCGAAATGGATTTTGCTGAAAAAATTGGTACGTCAGCAGCCTATCCAGTGAAAGATGAAGGGTTTGATATCGAAGAAAAAAATACGATGATTCGATTGGCAGAAAACGTGTAATAAAAAAGTGGGGGTGCCTTGAGTCACCGCCATTTTTTTATTGCTATTTATAGAAACAGTGCTATATTTGTATTTACGAAGATCTTGGAGGGAAAAAAGCATGCGTGTAGTAGCCGGAGAATATGGTGGCCGCAGATTAAAAAGTCTCGCTGGAGACAACACTCGCCCCACGACAGACAAAGTAAAAGGGGCGATTTTTAACATGTTAGGGCAATATTTAGATGGAGGTGTTGTACTGGATTTATTCAGCGGAAGCGGGGGCTTAGCTATCGAAGCGGTCTCTCGGGGAGCTGATCATGCGGTTTGTGTCGACCGTAGTTTTCCAGCAACCAAAGTGATCCGCGAAAATATTGCTATAACCAAAGAACCCGAAAAGTTCACGGTGCTAAAAATGGATGCGAATCAAGCTTTACGGCAGTTTGCAGCTGAGGGACAAAGCTTTGACTATCTCTTTTTAGATCCACCTTACGCAAAGCAAGAGATTGTGCAACAAGTGGAATCAATGTTGATAGACGGATTGATCCGCCCCTTTGCTTACGTAGTTTGCGAAACAGACAAGTCCATCGTCTTACCAGAACAAATCGGCTCGTTGCATTTGGTCCGTGCCCAAACCTATGGCATATCGGCAGTGACGATCTATAGAAATGAGGGATAACGTGAAAAAGATTGCTTTATTTCCAGGGAGTTTTGACCCATTGACATCCGGTCATGTTGATCTGATCGAGCGAGGAGCCACGCTTTTCGATGAATTGATCGTCGGCGTTTTTACAAACACCAATAAAAAAAGTTTTTTTACTAGTGAAGAAAAAGTTCATTTGATCGAAGAAGCCCTCGCCCATATTCCTAACGTCAAAATTCTGGCACAAGAAACAGAGCTAACAGTCACGATTGCGAAAAAATTAGGTGCTCAGTTTCTGCTTAGAGGCATTCGCAGTGTGAAAGACTATGAATATGAGCGGGACATTATGGAAATGAACCATCACCTAGAACCCTCATTAGAGACCGTCTTTCTTTTAGCAGACGCAAAACATAGTTTCATCAGTTCCAGTTTGTTGAAAGAGATCTTAACCTTTAACGGCGATGTTGCCGAATATTTACCTCAAAATATCTACGATGCTATAGTAAAGAAGCGTGATACCAATGAATCTTAAATCAACGATCAAATATGTTCTCTTGTTTGTTTTAGCGCTGATCATCGCCGCTTGTGCCTTTTTGCCGATTCCCTATTATATCGAGCAACCAGGAGCAACGATCGATTTAAAAGAGCTGATTACCGTCAATCAAAAAGAAGACACATCAGCCGGCTCCTTTTCTTTGACCAGTGTTGGGATTCGACAAGCTACCGTGTTCACAGCGATTGGAACGAAATTCAATGAATTCCAAGACTTGATCAGTGAGGAAGAACTTTTAGGCGGTGCGACAGATGAGGAGTACAACCGCATTCAACGCTACTATATGGAATCCTCGCAAAATAGTGCGATTGAGCAAGCATTAAAGCTGGCAGACTTACCTTATGAAATGACCTATAAAGGGGTCTATGTCATGGGGATCGATCCAAATTCTAGCTTTGCTGGGAAAATATCCGTTGGAGATACCGTCACCGCAGTCAATGGTAAAGAATTTAAAAGCAGTCAAGATTTTATCGACTACGTCCAAAGTCAAACCATTGGTGATGAAATCACCGTGACTTACTTGCAAGATGGCGAAGAAAAAGAAGCAACGGGCAAACTAATTGAACTGGAGAGCAATCAAAAAGCCGGTATCGGCATCTCCCTCGTCGATCATACAGAGATCACTTCTGATGAAGAGATCGTGATCGATTCTGGCAATATCGGAGGACCTTCCGCTGGTTTGATGTTCACCCTTGAAATCTATGAACAGTTGACCGGAGATAACCTACGTAAAGGTCACAACATAGCTGGGACAGGAACGATCTCAGCTGACGGAAACGTTGGTCGAATCGGTGGGATCGATAAAAAAGTAGCGAGTGCCAGTGAAAGTGGTGCAGAAATCTTCTTTGCCCCAGATGATGAAATCACTGACGAAGAGCGTGAAATAGATCCTTCCATCAAAACAAATTATGAAGAGGCAGTGGCAGCAGCGAAGAAGTTAGACACGGATATGAAAATCGTTCCGATCGCCAATGTCCAAGATGCCTTGGATTATCTAGCAACACTAAAAGAAGCAAATTAAAACGGCGCTCGCCGTTTTTTTTATTGTCTAAAGAATACAGTAGGCTCAAAGAAAAGGTTATGCTATACTTTTAGATAAGGAGTGTGAATCTAGTGGAATTAAAAAGACAACAACCGATCGTTGAAGCATATCATTTCGATATGAAACCGAAAGACAAAGAAATGGAAACCAAATTGAATGTAGGCTTTGCGCCGTTAAAAGTCAAAGATGAAGAATATATGGAAAAAAACAGTATTATTGGCGCCCGGCTAGAATTTCAATTAGTGTTCCCTGATTATGTTTTGTCAGGACGTGTCGGACAGGTCAATCATATTTTGAATCGTAAAGTCAATTCTGGAGAAGATCTAACAAAAGCTGAAACTGATCGTTTGGTTGAGCCATTGTTTGATATCGTCAAACGCCTGACGTATGAGGTGACAGAAATCGTGACCGACAAACCAGGACTCCAACTGAACTTCAATACCAACTCGAACCCCACACAAGAATCGACCGAAGAAGAAAAATAAGTTGAAATAGGAGGGATTTCCATTGTTTTCCAACCAAATGCAAGTGATGCTCTACGTTGATGATGTGACGAAAGCTGTCGAATTTTGGCAAGAATTAGGCTTTGTGATCATTGAACAGCAAACGATCGATGGAACATCCGTCGTCGAAATCGCTCCTTCAAAAGAGGCAGAGGTTCATTTTGTCTTATATGACCGTGAGTTCATCGAAACGCACTCACCTGAAGTCGCATTGAATTCTCCATCGATCATGTTTTTTGCTGAGGATATTACAGCTCTCTATAAAAAACTTTTAGAGATGGAAGCAGAAGTGGGTGAATTGATTCAGATGGAAGAACAACTGGTTTTCAATTTTGCCGATCCAGATGGCAATTATTTTGCTGTATCAGGAAAATAGGTTTTGCCGATCGTAACCAATCATTCGTCTTTATGAACCCGACTCTATGCTGTCGAACCGTTCAAGGCGAATGATTGTTTTTTGTTTTAATGCAAGACATTTTGCAACTAAAGGACTAGAATTGATAATAAAAGAATCAAATGCCTTTAAGGAGGGAATGACAATGCAAAAATATCTTTATGCAATCAGTGATATTCATGGAATGGCCGATCTTTTTAAAAGGCTTCTTACGGAATATGATCCTAAAATCCATCAGTTGCTTTTGATTGGTGATCTAAATGACCGAGGACCAAAGTCCAAAGAGTGTTTATTGCTTGGAAAGAAATTAGTCGAAGAACATCAAGCGATTTATTTACGTGGCAATCACGAAGAGTATTTTCTGCAATTTCTAAATGCCCCTGAGGATTGGTTCGCCGCCTACGTACGCAATGGTGGCAAAGAAACGCTTGAAAGTCTTTTGCATACAGGCGCCACTGAGGAGTATTCGCCGACGGAAATCGCCTTAATGATCCGAAGTAGGTATGGAGACTTAATAGAGTTTTTAATGGAGCGGCCACTTTATTACGAGTGGGGAAAGTACCTCTTTGTCCATGCGGGCGTGGATTTAAGTAAAAAAGATTGGCGGAAGACCACCGACCACGATTTTATCTGGATTCGCGAACCTTTTCATAAAGGGAAAAACCGTACAGGAAAAACGATCGTTTTTGGCCATACCATCACGCCCATGCTGCATGGAGATATGCAGACAACGGATCTTTGGCAACAAGACGACAAAATCGGCATCGATGGTGGGGCAGTATTTGGTGGATCGGTGCATGGCGTGATTTTTGATGACAAAGGGGTCCTTCAGGATATCGAATATCAAAATTTAGCAGGACCTTGGCAACCAGACTTTTAAAAGTCTTTTCTGAAAAGAGAAAAGCAGCCATTACAAGAGTCGCGAAAGCAACGTTGTTTTCGTGCAATCTTGTTCGCTCAATGGCTGTCTTTTTTATGTTAAAATAGCAAAAGCAACAAAGGAAAGGTGAGAACGAATGGCAGAAATGAATCAAGAGGTACTTGATTTAGTGAAACAAGAACTAACCTCTTTTACCCAAAAACAAATCAGTACGGTGTTACAATTATTGCAAGAAGGAAATACCGTTCCGTTTATTGCCCGCTACCGTAAAGAAATGACGAATGGACTTGACGAAGTTCAGATTCGAGAAATCGAAGAGCGGTATCAGTACTTAGAAAACCTAGAGAAACGCAAGCAAGAAGTTTTACGCTTGATAGAAGAACAAGAAAAGCTAACGCCTGAACTATCACAGGCGATTTTAGCTGCGACAAAAATGCAGGCCGTCGAAGACCTGTATCGTCCTTATAAACAAAAACGACGCACCAAAGCGACGATCGCCAAAGAAAATGGCTTGGAACCATTTGCTCAGTGGCTGTTAAGCTTCTCAAAAATAGGTGACGTACAAGAAAAAGCGACCGAATTTATGAGTGATGCTGTTCCTACTGTAGAAGATGTCTTGGCTGGCGCCCATGAGATCATTGCAGAAGTCGTTGGTGATACTGCAGAATTTCGAAGTTGGATTCGGAGCTATTATTCTAACAAAGGACTGTATAAGAGCACGGTCAAAAATGCTGAAAAAGATGAAAAAGGCGTTTATGAAATGTATTACGATTTCCAACATCCTATCAATAAGATGGTTTCCCACCGGGTTTTAGCCACCAATCGTGGAGAAAAAGAAGACATTTTGAAGGTAACGCTTGTGGCAGATGAAGAAAAAATCATGGAGTACCTACGTCGGAAATTGATCACAAATAGTGATTCACCCGCAGCCAGTTTTGTCCAAACTGCTGCTGCTGACGCCTTGAAACGTTTTATCTTACCAGCGATCGAACGAGAGATCCGCAATGAGTTGACAGAAAAAGCCGACGAACAAGCAATTGCGATTTTTGGAGAAAATCTTCGCAATCTGTTGCTGCAGCCGCCATTGAAGGGCAAAGTCGTTTTAGGTTTTGATCCAGCGTATCGAACGGGCTGTAAATTGGCCGTCGTTGATGAGACAGGAAAAGTACTAGCGATCGAAGTGATCTATCCCCATAAACCGGCGCCGATGAACAAACGAGAAGCGGCTGGACCAGCGTTTCGTCGCTTATTGCAAACCTATAAAGTTGAAATGGTCGCAATCGGTAATGGAACGGCGAGTCGAGAGTCAGAGCAATTCGTCGCTGAACAATTAAAATTGATCGATCAAGAAGTATATTATGTGATCGTGAATGAGGCAGGCGCTTCTGTTTATTCGGCCAGTCCGATCGCCCGGCAAGAATTCCCTGATCTGCAAGTGGAAGAACGCAGTGCCATCAGTATTGGTCGCCGTCTCCAAGATCCCTTGGCAGAATTAGTCAAAATCGATCCACAATCGGTGGGCGTCGGGCAATACCAGCATGACGTTTCGCAAAAGCGCTTAGCCGAACAATTGGATTTTGTCGTGGAAACGGTCGTCAACCAAGTAGGCGTTGATGTCAACACCGCAAGTGCGGCACTTTTACAGCACGTGGCTGGCTTAAATAAAACGACTGCCCAAAATATCGTGACCTATCGAGAAGAAAACGGGGTATTTACGCAGCGCAATCAACTAAAAAAAGTCCCTCGCTTAGGGCCAAAGGCCTATGAACAGGCGATCGGTTTTATGCGGATTCCTGGCGGAAAAGTCATTTTGGATAATACCGGGATCCATCCAGAAAGTTATGACACTGCTAAAGAAATTTTGGCGATCGCCGGCATTTCTTTAGCGAAACTAGGGAAAGAACAAATGGAAGAAAATAAAGCGAAGCTTGCCCAACTGCGCCCAGCAGAGCTTTCTGCAAAATTGTCAGTCGGGAAAGAAACCATCACGGATATCTTAAAGGCATTAATGCAGCCAGGACGTGATATGCGGGATGAAATGCCAGCCCCATTATTGCGCAAAGATGTGTTGAGTATGGAGGATCTAAAACCGGGAATGGAATTGAAAGGAACTGTTCGAAATGTGATCGACTTTGGTGCTTTCGTCGATATCGGTGTCAAACAAGATGGACTGGTTCATTTGTCGAAGCTGAGCCGTTCGTTTGTAAAACATCCGAAAGACGTTGTTTCCGTTGGTGACGTCGTAACCGTTTGGATCGAGCAAGTAGATGTCAAAAAAGGCCGTATCAGTTTAACAATGGTCGATCCAGGAAATGCTAAATGACCCAACAAGAATTGCAGCGTTTGGTGGAAGAGCTTTCGCTGTCTGTTTTCAATAAACCATTTACGCATCGAGCGGTATTTAATTCTCGCTTAAAAACAACCGGTGGCCGTTACCATCTAAGTGATCACCACTTGGATTTCAATCCAGTGATGCTTACTGAACACGGGATGGAGGTTTTTATCGGCATTATCAAGCATGAATTATGTCACTATCATTTGCATTTAGCAGGTCTTGGTCATCGTCACCAAGATCCTGCTTTTAAAGCATTGCTGGCAAAAACGGGAGGCCTGCGGTATGCACCTCCTGCCAAAAGGACAGCTAAACATCGCTATCGATGTCAAAATTGCGGCTGCGAGATTCGGCGGCAGCGGCGTGTGGATATCAAAAAATATGTTTGTGGAAAATGTCGTGGACGTTTGCTAGAAATAGGAAATGATGAGAAAAGTCAAGTCGAAAAATAAAACTCGTTGCTATTTTTTTCATTTTGTATGATAATGTAGGTCGTGTGACAACCTGATATTTGTCAATACACGCGTTTTTTTACGACGCGGATTTGAGAAAAGAGGATTATAATAATGGAAAATCAAAACAAAATACATCATTTTGTTGGAATCAAAGGTTCCGGTATGAGTTCATTGGCTTTGATTCTGCACGAAAAAGGCTACCAAGTACAAGGCTCTGATGTGGAAGAATATTTCTTCACTCAACGTGATCTAGAAAAAGCAGCAATCAAATTGTTGCCTTTCGATAAAGCAAACATTCAACCAGAAATGGTCATTATCCAAGGGAATGCTTTCCCTGACACCCACGAAGAAATCATACGGGCCAAAGAACTTGGTTTAGAAGTCACTCGTTATCATGACTTTATTGGCCAATTCATTCAGCCCTATACGAGTATTGCTGTGACTGGTTCTCACGGAAAAACCAGTACGACAGGATTGCTTTCTCATGTTTTAAGCGGCATCCGGCCAACAAGTTTCTTGATTGGCGATGGTACCGGTCATGGAGAGCCCGATGCGGAATTCTTCTCGTTTGAAGCTTGTGAATACCGCCGTCATTTCTTAGCTTATTCACCGGACTATGCAATTATGACCAACATCGATTTTGATCATCCGGACTATTTCCACTCGATTGACGATGTCTTCTCAGCCTTTCAATCGATGGCAAGTCAAGTAAAAAAAGGCATTTTTGCTTTTGGTGATGACGAGTACCTGCGTAAACTTGAAGCAGATGTCCCGATCTACTATTACGGCGTCAACGATAACGACGATGTTCAAGCAAAAAACATTGAACGCACCACCCAAGGTTCAGAGTTCGACGTCTTTATCCATGGTGAAAACATTGGCCATTTTGTCTTGCCAGCGTTTGGTCAACACAACATCAACAACGCACTCAGTGTGATCGCTGTGGCTTACAAAGAAGGATTGGACATGAAAGAAGTTGCCGCTGAGATGCTCTCATTCCCTGGAGTGAAACGTCGCTTCAGCGAAAAAATCGTAGCGGATATGACGATCGTAGACGATTACGCCCATCATCCTGCAGAAATCAAAGCAACGATTGATGGCGCTCGTCAAAAATATCCGGATAAAGAGATTATTGCTGTCTTCCAACCTCATACCTTTACCCGTACGATCGCTTTAATGGATGAATTTGCGGAAGCGTTAGATCTTGCAGACCATGTGTATCTATGTGATATTTTTGGATCTGCTCGTGAATCCCGAGGGGATGTTAAAATTGAAGATCTGGGCAATAAAATTCAAAGAGGCGGAACTGTGATCAAAGAAGAGAACGTTTCTCCGCTACTAGATCATCAAAATGCTGTCGTGATTTTTATGGGAGCAGGCGATGTGCAAAAATTTGAAACAGCCTATGAAAAACTACTAAGCAATACAACTCGTAACGTATTGTAATCAAAGACTCTTGTGGCGTGTTTGCTGCAAGAGTTTTTTACATCTGAAGTTTTTGCAAAAGCAGCACCGCGAACTTGCACTTTTGTCGGTATCTGATAGAATATACTCAGATGAAACTATTCTTTTTGGAGGAATTAAATTTTGAATATAGGAAAACCGCGAAAAATAGGGAAAAGTATTGAAGATATCGAGGAAGGCGATTCGTTATCCTTAACAGAATCGATCGAAGACAATCAACTGTTGTTATATTTAGGACTTACTAATGATGCAAACCCTTTGTATATTCAACATGACTACACGCAAAATACTGAGTATCAGCGTCCCATCGTACCATCCATCATGTTGATGGGGATCATCACCAGTGCCGTATCGAAACATTTGCCTGGTCCTGGCTCTCATGTAGTCAATTTTTCGGTGAACTTTATTGAACCTGTATATCATTATGAAACATTGACCTTTGAATTCGAAGTGATCAAAGTGGATAAAATGAAAGACGTGGTAACTATTTCGGTTGAAGCGATCAACACAGAAGATCATCGTATTTTAGATGCTGTGGTCATGGTCCAGCCGCCAAAAGCAGTAGCAGTAAATGAGGAGGAACAACAAGATGAATAATTTAAACAATGAAACCGTCCAAGCCCAAGGCTTAAATCGCTTTTATTCAAAAGTGTATTTATTCTTCGGCGTTGGGCTTGCGATCAGTGCGATTTCAGCCTATATTTTTGGGGAAGTCTTCCAAGCGCAAACCCTGCAATTTATCGACAATTTTCCGCTAGGATTTACCGGTCTTTGGATCTTACAGATCATTCTAGTTATTGTATTAGGGGTGAAGGCGCAGAAAAATCCGTCCTTGACCGTTGCTGGCTTTTTAGTCTATTCGCTCTTGAATGGATTGACCTTGTCTGTGACATTGATGATCTATGACTTTGGATCGATCGTGGGAGCATTTGTTTCAGCAGCCGTCACTTTTGGTGTCATGTCAGCATTTGGGATCATGACCAAACGTGATCTAAGTGTGGTTGGTCGTATCGGCTATGGTCTGTTGATCGGGATCATCATCTCAACGCTCTTGAATGTATTTATTTTACGCAGTCAACCGGTTGACTTTTTCTTATCGATCGTGACCGTCTTTGTCTTTATGGGAATCACCGCTTATGACAATCAGCAAATCCGCAATGTATACTTCGCAACGAATGGTGGCGCAAATACAGGAGTGGCCGTTTTCATGGCATTACAACTGTATTTAGACTTCATCAACTTATTCCTAGCGTTATTGCGAATCTTTGGCAAAAACAACTAAAAAAAGTGCGAGGAAACTCGCCTTTTTTTTTGTATAAAATGAGAGAGAAAACAAAGCAATTCATCGCTTTTGTGCCCGTTCTTTGATAGAATAAAGAGGAACTTTTTGAGAAAAGGAGTAATCAAATGCCAAAAAATAAATTACTACTCGTTGATGGGAATAGTGTGGCTTTTCGCGCGTTTTTTGCGTTGCATAATTCATTAGAACGGTTTAAAAATGCCAACGGGCTGCACACAAATGCCATCTATGCGTTTCATACTATGTTTGAAAATGTGATGGCAAAAGAACAGCCAACACATGTTTTAGTGGCTTTTGATGCTGGAAAAACCACCTTCAGGACAGCGATGTATGAAGATTATAAAGGTGGGCGTTCAAAAACCCCTGGGGAATTTAAAGAACAAATGCCTTACATTCGCGAATTGATCAACGCGTTAGGTGTTCAATACTACGAATTAGATAACTATGAAGCCGATGATATCATTGGCACATTGGCAAATAAAGTCGATAAAGAGCTATTTGATGTCGTCGTTTTATCTGGCGATCGCGATTTGACCCAGCTGGCAACGGAGCACGTGAAAGTTGACATTACGGTCAAAGGCGTTAGCGAAATTGAAAGTTATACGCCCGCTCATGTGGCTGAAAAATATGACGGCCTAACACCCTTACAAATCATCGACATGAAAGGACTAGCTGGCGATGCTTCCGATAATATTCCCGGCGTCACCAAAATTGGTGAGAAGACAGCCATTAAGCTTTTAAAGGAATATGGCTCCGTTGAGGGAATCTATGAACACATCGATGAAATGAAAAAAAGCAAGATGAAAGAAAACTTGATCAATGACCGTGAGATCGCCTTTCTTTCAAAACAATTAGCAACCATCGATGTGGATGCGCCCGTTGAGGTCGATGTCGACAAACTGAAATATGAAGGCAAAGATTTAGAGAAATTGGTGCCATTCTACCAAGAAATGAACTTTAATAGCTTCTTAGATAAGCTGCAAATTACAGCTGAACCAGTTGAGATGGAAGACATTTTGTTTTCCGTCGTTGAAGAAGTAACGGAGGATATGTTCCAAGGAGACATGGCATTGTATGTCGAAATGATGGGGGATAACTATCATTTGGAAGACATCGTCGGTGTTGCTTGGGGCAATCAAGAAAAAATTTATGTCAGCAATCGTGAAGAATTGTTTGAAAGTCCAGTCTTTACCGATTGGTTAAAAGACGAGAAACGTAATAAATTCGTCTATGATGCCAAACGCACGTACGTGGCGTTAAACCGGTACACGACAGCACCAAAAGGAATCGCTTTTGATGTTTTATTGGCAGCTTATCTTTTAGACACGAATGATACGAATAATGACATCGCAGGTGTTGCCGCTCACTATGGCTATGATGCGATCCAATCGGATGAAGCGATTTATGGAAAAGGAGCGAAAAAAGGGCTGCCGGCGGATGAGGAAGACTTCTTTGCTCATTTAGCCCGTAAAGTAGCGGCGATTACAAACCTAACCCCAAAACTTACGGAAGAATTGGCAGCGAAGAATCAAACAGCGCTCTTTGAAGAAATGGAATTGCCTTTATCAATGATTTTAGCTGAGATGGAGATTACCGGCATCAAAGTTGATGCGTCTCGCTTGCATCAGATGAAGGGCGAATTTGCACAACGGTTGCATGAAATTGAAGAAAAAATCTACGCCGAAGCTGGAGAAACCTTCAACTTAAACTCACCGAAACAACTGGGTGTGATTTTATTTGAAAAAATGGGCTTACCTGTCATCAAAAAAACCAAAACTGGCTATTCGACCGCAGTCGATGTGTTAGAACAACTAAAAGAGCAAGCACCAATCGTTGAAGACATTTTGACTTATCGTCAAATCGCTAAGATCCAATCAACCTATGTAGAAGGCTTATTAAAAGTGATCCAAGGAGATGGCAAAGTCCATACGCGATATGTACAAACCTTGACCCAAACTGGTCGTTTAAGTTCTGTCGATCCGAACCTGCAAAACATTCCGATTCGTTTAGAAGAAGGTCGAAAGATCCGCGAAGCCTTTGTGCCACGAGAAACTGATTGGGTGATCTATTCCTCTGACTACTCTCAAATCGAACTACGGGTGTTGGCACATATTTCAGATGATACCCATTTGAAAGAAGCCTTTATCGAAGGTCAGGATATCCACTCAAGTACAGCGATGCGAGTCTTTGGTATCGAAAAAGCAGAAGATGTGACACCAAATATGCGTCGTCAAGCCAAAGCGGTCAACTTCGGTATCGTTTATGGGATTTCTGATTATGGATTATCACAGAATCTAGGAATCACCAGAAAAGCCGCCCAACAATACATCGATACGTATTTTGAAAAATATCCTGGTGTGAAAGCGTATATGGAGGATGTGGTTCGTGAGGCGAAGGACAAAGGGTACGTTGAAACCTTGTATCATCGCCGTCGTTACCTACCTGATATCAATTCTCGCAATTTCAATATTCGAACTTTTGCCGAAAGAACCGCCATCAATACACCGATTCAAGGCAGTGCGGCGGATATCTTAAAAATTGCCATGATCGATTTGGCGAAACGTTTGAAAGAAGAAAAATTAGCAGCAACGATGCTGCTGCAAGTACACGATGAACTAGTCTTTGAAGTACCTGAATCTGAATTGCCTCGTCTTGACGCTTTAGTGAAAGAAGTGATGGAGCAAGCCGTTGCATTGCATGTCCCTTTACTGACAGACAGCAATTGGGGCAAAACATGGTACGATGCAAAATAAATGAGGTGAACAGAGGTGCCGGAATTACCAGAAGTTGAAACGGTCCGTAAAGGACTTGAAAAACTTGTTTTGAATAAAACGATCGAATCGGTCGAGATCCTGTGGCCGCGAATCATTGAAAGTCCTGAAGTACCGATCTTTTCGGCGCTTTTGAAAGGGCAACGTTTTGAAAAATTTGAACGACGTGGAAAATTTTTGATTTTTAAATTGACAGATTATGATCTGATCTCTCATCTACGAATGGAAGGCAAGTACGAGTATTTTGAGTCAGACCCGATTGTCGATAAACATACACATGTCATTTTCCATTTTACGGATGGCAGTCAGTTAAATTACCATGATGTAAGAAAATTTGGACGTATGACCTTAGTGGATAAAGACCAAAGCGCAGCCTATAAAGGCATCATGCAATTAGGTCCTGAGCCTAAGCCTGAATTGTTTTTATTAGAGGCATTTGAACAAGGATTGAAGCGTTCGAAAAAAGCCATCAAACCGTTATTGCTTGACCAAAAGCTCGTTACTGGTTTGGGCAATATTTATGTAGATGAGGCGCTGTGGCAAGCAAAAATCCATCCAGAGCAACCAGCGGATTCATTAATGCCAACTGAAGTAGATGTGCTGCATGAAGCAATTATCGATGTCTTAGAACGAGCTGTTGAAGCAGGCGGAACTACCATTCGGACCTATCTCAATGCACTAGGAGAAGCCGGGAAATTCCAAATGTCATTAAATGTCTATGGCCAGACAGGCAATCCTTGTGGCCGATGTGGCACACCAATCGTCAAGATCAAAGTTGCCCAACGAGGGACGCATTTTTGTCCTCAGTGTCAAAAACTGCATGTGAGGTCCAACAAATGAGTTTTGTTTTAGGCGTCACTGGGGGAATCGCCACTGGAAAAAGTACTGCAGTCGCGCATTTTCGATCACTGGGTTTACCGATTATTGATGCCGATATCATCGCAAGAGAAGTCGTTGAACCGAATACGGAGGGCTTGCAGGCGGTGACGCAAGCCTTTGGTCCGCAGATTTTGACCGATGATGGGCACCTAGATCGACAAACCCTCGGTGCTTTGATTTTTAACGATCCAGAAAAACGCCGCATGCTGAATCAGACATTATCTCCTTTTATTCGACAAGAGATTTTGTCTCAGATCGAAGAAAAAAAACAGGAAGTGCCATTGTTGATCGTTGACATTCCTTTGCTTTATGAAGCCGACTATGACCAATACATGGATCAAACCGCAGTCGTTTATGTGCCAGAAGCCATTCAAAAAGAGCGGTTGATGGCACGTAATCAGTTGAATGAGCAAGAAGCGCAACAACGAATCGACAGTCAGCTTTCAATTGAGAAAAAGAAACAACGGGCCGATATTGTCTTTGATAATCAAGGAACGATCGCCCAACTCAATCAGCAGATCGATGATTGGTTAGCATCCTTAAACAAATAGATAAGACAGCAGGTTCCCTTCAGTAAAAGGGAACCTGCTATTTTATCTTTCAATAGCAAACCTAGCCCTATCATTTCCAAAAACAACTGGCGCTGAAACATGTCGGAAACTGTTTGGTTTGGAAAGTAAGACGATCGTTTATGAATGGTTAAATATCAAAGTACCAGCCCTGATTTATTTTGGGGTCACGATCACGCGATTGCTGGAAAAGGGGTGAAGAACGATCGGCTGATCATAAAAAGAGGTGAGAACCTCCTCAGTAAAAATCGTCTCTCGTTGACCAGCGGCGTGGACTTTGCCGTTTTTTAACATCAGCAAATGAGTGAAAATCGGTAGTAGCTCTTCTGTATGATGGGTAACGTAAAGAAGAGTCGGTGTATTCGGCAGTTGTGAAAAAGCCTCCAGACGGGTTAGCAGTTCTTCTCGCGCAAATAGATCAAGGCCCGTACAAGGTTCGTCCAAAATCAGGATCTCTGGTTGTGCCATCATGGCCCGTGCGATCATGACAAATTGTTTTTCCCCTTGAGAAAGGACGTGATAGGAACGATGGATCAAATGCGACAAACCTAAGTCAGTCAAAAGCGCTTTTGCTTGGATCAGCTGCTCTTCTTCATAGGACTCATAAAGACCAATACTGGAATAAAGCCCCGAAAGAACGATCTCTTCGGCAAGATCGCGACCATAAAACTTGCTTTGCAGCGCTGAACTGACCCAACCAATGCGCCGTTGAAGATCGGGCACAGACATTTTTCCGTAACGCTCACCTAAGACCGTTCGTTGACCAGAAGAAGGCCATAAACTTCCCGTGATCATTTGGAGTAATAAACTTTTGCCAGCACCATTCAGACCTAAAATCACCCAATGCTCATTTTTTTTCACTTGCCAATTGATCGCTTTTAATAAATAGTTCTTGTCGCGAACGAATGAAACCTGTTGGAAATCGAGGATTGTCATCTATTGTCGAACCTTAAACAGGTTCTTCACCTCCAGTTGTAAGAATATTCAGAAAATAATCGCTCATATTATAGCATAAAGAAAAACATTTTGCTGACTGTTTGGTATCGCATTCATATCTTTTGTCAGAATTCAGAATGCTTGTTATGATGAAACTATACAGGAGGGATGATAACTATGGGTACTTTTAAAGACGAAAAAGATGTGATCGTTGGCAAGGCTAAAGAAAAAATCGGTGAGTGGACCAATAATGAAGAACTTGCCCATTCTGGGAAAGAACAAGCACACGAAGGTCAGATCAAGAAAGAGCACGATCAAAAAAGAGTCAATGAATTAGAAGATCAAAATGACGAGCGCGATGCCCGCAATGATCGAACTACCCCAGAAAATGTCAGCAGTGAAGAATTGTTGCGAGCTGAAAATCCTGATGCCAATAAAATTTCTTCTGCCGATCGTCGAGATGCAGACCAGCTGAAGCATTATACTGGAATTGAAGATAAATTATAACTGAACACGGATGCCTTCGTCTTCTAGACGAGGCATTTTTTTGTTAACCAGAGTGGATGAAGAGTCAAGAGACTACTGCTCAGTTGACAATTGCTCAACATCTCATTATAATCCATTAAGATCGCATAGAGAGAAGCAAAGAAATTGGGAGGTGGTCATCAAATGCTTATTTATGCATTGTGTACGACTGTCAAGAAAGTAGAACAGCCGCAATAGGAAACGGAAAATTAGAAAGAAGGCTTTTTTATGATCGAACCTTACCAATTTCATTCAATTAAACATCAAGTATACCAATTAGTTCGAACCTATCAATCGGTGAATGATCCTCGAACGATCAAAACGGTTGAAACGATGACCAAAGACGCCATAGAACATTTTTTTCCTGAAGAAGAAACAGCACCACGTGAAATTTTAGCTGCTTTCTTTCAACAGGGGATGACGATCAGTCGCAGCAATGAGCTGTTAACAGAACTCAAAGAGTACGTCCGACCCTTTCAGGCGCCGACAACAAAACAAATTGAAAAAATGTTTCGGAAAGTAAAAAAACTGAAAATACCTGATTTTGCTTCCGTTGATTTAAAAGAGACCACTTATCTTGCTTGGGATGATATCGGTAGTCAAAGCAAGTTTATGATCATAGCCACTGAGCAGGGATTTACAGGACTTCACGGTCATGTGTCAACCGAGGTCAAAAAAGGGATCTGTCCCTTGTGCCAGCATGAAGGAAATGTGTCGATGTTTCTTTCTTTGACCAAGAGCAACGGCGATGGAACATATACGAAACGCGGGAATTATATTTGCCGTGATAGCCAAAGGTGCAATCAGCAGTTGGAACAGCCAGCAAATTTGCATGATTTTGTTTCTTTGCTGCAAATGAAAGATAAATAACGAAATGAAACGGCAGAAATCTTTCTGCCGTTTTTTCTCATTGAAAAAAACAACAGTTATAGCATTATTTAAATTTTGTATTAAATGAACAGAATAAACCACTTTGGCTATTGTACCAATGGATTTCATGTTATAATTAATCATAGAAACCGATGACTTTACGTGAAAACGTAAGCGCATAAGAGAGAAAATGAGGTGGAACTATGCAATGTCCAAAATGTCATCATAACAATTCGAGGGTAGTTGATAGTCGACAAGCCGATGATGGACGTGTGATTCGCCGTCGTCGTGAGTGCGAAAATTGCGGCTATCGCTTTACAACATTTGAACGTATTGAAGAGGCACCCTTGCTTGTGATCAAGAAAAATGGTGCCCGTGAAGAATTCAACCGAGAAAAAA
Source organism: Enterococcus sp. AZ188 (assembly GCF_050544075.1). Classification (NCBI taxonomy): domain Bacteria; kingdom Bacillati; phylum Bacillota; class Bacilli; order Lactobacillales; family Enterococcaceae; genus Enterococcus; species Enterococcus sp. AZ188. The sequence goes on along the minus strand of NZ_CP172943.1, from coordinate 1,833,688 downwards.
TTTTACGGGGCTTGATTCGTTCTGCTGAAAAACGACCAGTGACAATGGATCAGATGGAAACAATCGTCGATCATGTGGAAAGTCGTGTCCGTGCTCTTGGTGAAAATGAAATATCTACGACACAAATTGGTGAGTATGTGATGGAAGATCTAGTTGATTTAGACGAGATCGCTTATATCCGTTTTGCCAGTGTATACCGCCAGTTTAAAGACATGTCAGTTTTCTTAAAAGAACTACAAGACATCGTCGAAAAAGCGAAAGAACCACAAGAATAGAGGGGGACAACAAGTGGGCAATAGTTTACCGAATCAATCGTACAAAGTGTTCAAAAGCCGTCCACTTACAACGGAAGGGAAAGACGCCCTCATTTATTTGTATCAACCAATTATTGAAAGTGATGCTTTAGCGCTGTATTTGACACTAGCAAGCGATGTCCAAGCCCAAAGCATTTCTGGCGAGGAGTCGATGACGACCGTGCATCTAGATATCTTGAATGCCATGAATGTCGGAATGCCTCGCTTCATAAAAGCCAAGCAAAACCTAGAAGGTATCGGCTTGCTGAAATCATATGAAAAAGCAGATTTGCAAAACGGATCCTCCTATCTGTATTGGTTGCAAGAACCGGTCCATCCAGCAGCGTTTTTTCAAGATGAATTGTATGCCTATCTGTTGTTGGAAAGAGTCGGAGAGCGTAAATTTAATCAGCTGGTCAAGCTGTATCAGCCAAAGCAGTGTTCCTTGACCGATTATCAGGAAGTGACTCAATCCTTCTCAGCCGCCTATGGGTTAAATACCGCACGTTTTGCTTCCCATGAAGAAACGTTACAGGCAGTCAGTGATTCTTTTCAAGAAACCAATGCGAACTTGGTGCTTGACGAAAAGCAGTTGGATTGGGACTTTCTTTTATATGAAGCGCAGCGTCGGTATATCCGTGCCGCTAATTTCACGCCAAGTTTTCGACAAAAGTTAGTTCTATATTATTCCTTATATGGCTATGATGTGTTGGAATTGTTGGATTTGATGGCGGACAATGTTTCTTTGACAACAGGCGAGGTCGACCAGAAAAAGCTGGAACAAGCCATCATGAAGAAATCACGACAAACATTCACGAAAACATCAAAAAGAGAAGATCCCCAAGCGGAAAGTCAGTTGCGCCGCTTCAATACCTTAAAACAGAATGGTTTTTCAGAAAATGATGTATTATTGATTCAAGAAAGTGAGAACAATGCACCGATCGCTTTTCTAAAGGCGATCAAAGCGGAGAAAAACAGTTTCATGACGGATTCAGAACAATGGCTGATCAAGAGCCTTGTCGAACGGTCACCATTGCCTAATAGTGTGATCAATGTTCTGGTTCATTATGTCTTGGTGGTCCAAAACAATGCCGCTTTGTCAGGGAATTATGTGAACAATATCGCCGCCCAATGGTCAGAATTAAAAATCGGCACGGCAGAAGATGCCATCAAACATGTTCGGAGCCTTGTTCGAAGTGCCAAGGAAAAACGCAGCCGACCACAAACTAGTGGCAAAAAAATCATTCGCGAAGAAAAGCTGCCTTCTTGGGCTGAAAAACCAGTGGAAGAGACAGCCTTAACACCAGAGCGACAAGCAGAATTAGATAAAAAACTGCAAAACTACTTGCATAAGAAAGCTGGTGACAAGTAATGGAAGATGTAGGGAAAAACTTAGGAAAACTATTGGATAAACGCAATTACCGTGATCAGTTTTCAGCAATGATGGCAGAGGTTTTACAAGATCCTGATGTCAAAGCGTTTATTGCCGAAAATGAAGAGGTATTGACCGAAGCAGATATTCAAAAAAGCTATGCGAAACTGTATGAGTTCGTCCAAGAAAAGCGGAAATTCCGCATCAATGATCCATCCATGATCGCACCTGGCTATGAGCCGCGCTTAGCATTAAATTTTCATTTTATTGACGTCACCTATGTACCAACGAAAGAACTACTGGCATATCAAAAACAAGAAGAAATTCGCAGTCGCATCAAAGCGATGGATATGCCTAAAGATATACAAGAAGCAAGTTTTGCAGATTATCAGCAAACGCCTGGCCGAATGGAGGCCATCGCAGCTGCCGTTGATTTTATTAGTGAGTTGACAGCCAATCCACAGGAGTTTCATAAAGGACTTTACTTTGTGGGAAGTTTTGGGATCGGAAAAACCTATCTGCTTGGCGCGATCGCCAGAGATTTAGCGGAGGCAGGCTACACGACGACATTGGTTCACTTCCCGACATTTGCAGTAGAGATGAAGCAAGCAATCGGCAAAGATCAGGTGGGGGATAAGCTGAACGCAGTGAAAAAAGCCCCAATCTTAATGATGGACGATATCGGTGCTGATGCGATGAGCAGCTGGATTCGCGACGAAGTCTTCGGTGTCATATTGCAATACCGCATGCAAGAACAACTGCCGACCTTCTTTACTTCGAATTTTACTATGCATGAGTTGGAACAGCATCTTTCGGTGACGCAACGAGGTGAATCCGAACCATTAAAAGCCAAGCGCATTATGGAACGTATCCGTTATTTGACACAAGAAATTCAAATGACTGGTAAAAACCGACGAAATGATGGCCAATAACTGACTATTACTGGAGGAAGAAGATGATGACAAAACAGGTAATAATAGGATTATCCTTTGCAGCAATGCTGCTTTTAACAGCTTGCGGCAATCAGGGAAACAGCGCTGCAAATGGGGAGACTGGAACTTCTAAAACTAGCGAGCAGACCAGTTCCGTATCAAATAGTACATCAGAAACGGAAACAGCCGCAATTTTTACTGGTGTTATCCAAGAAGATGCGATAGCAGGATCGGATGATACCTTTTCACTCTTTTTGAAAGAGGTGGCGGCAGTGGAAGATGACGATCAAGTCGTCCAAAGTTTTCAAAATGATGGGGTCATCCTACATGTCCCAGTCGAGGCTTATTCAGGAGATCTGGAGGAATTGACGGAAGGTGCTACCGTCCAGGTGACGTTGCAAGGCATACCGATCATGACGATGTCGATCCCACCGCAAATTCCCGGTAACTCGATTCAAAAGGTTGAATTAGTGAACGATTAATGCAATGTGCGCCTTGGCAATGGCACCACAGTCAAGACGCACATTTTTTTCTATTTATGGAAAGCGTGTTATACTACAAAAGAAGGAGTGACAATATGAACGAACATGCATTATCGGATCGTTTGGCTTGCGTGGGCGAACAAATTCCCGACCAAGCACGTTTCGCCGACATCGGTTCCGACCATGCTTACTTGCCTGTTGCATTGATGCTGCAGAACAAAATCTCTTATGCTGTAGCTGGAGAAGTTGTTCAAGGACCTTATGATTCTGCCAGCAAACAAGTGCGTAAGAACGGGTTAGCTGATAAAATCGTGGTTCGCTTGGCAGATGGACTGGACGCGATTCAACCTGAAGACAACATCGACACCGTTGTCATTGCTGGAATGGGCGGCACACTGATACGTTCGATTTTAGAAGAAGGTAGCCGGAAAAATCGCTTAGCGGGAGTCAAACGCTTGGTCTTACAACCGAATGTTGGGGAACGGACTTTGCGAGAATGGCTCGTTAGCAACAACTTTATAATCATTCATGAAGTACTTTTAGAAGAAAACGACAAAAACTATGAAATTATCGTTGCGGAAACTGGAAAAACGACGTATACGTCCCAGCAATTATTTTTTGGTCCTTTTTTATTAAAAGAAAAAAATCCAGTTTTCCTTAAAAAATGGCAACATGAATTAAAGCAACGACAACGCGTCATTAAAGAGTTAGAGAAAGCCAAAGAACCACCTGCTGAAAAAATCAATGAATTAAAGGATCAGATCGAAAGGATCAAGGAGGTGTTGGCATGATTTCTGGTCAAGAATTTATCAAACGCTTTGAAGCATACTGCCCTTTGTGGTTGGCAGAAGAAGCCGATCCTGTTGGTCTACATGTTGGCACATTAAACAAACCGCTCGAGCGAGTCATGATGACTCTTGATGTACGTCCAGAAGTGGTTGCAGAAGCCATCGAGAAAAAGATCGACTTGATCATTGCCAAACACCCACCGATCTTTCGGCCTTTGAACCGCTTGCTGACAGATGATCCACAACAAAAGATGCTAATGGATCTCGTCAAGCATGATATTGCCGTTTACGCCGCCCACACCAATATGGATATTATTGAAGATGGTTTGAACGATTGGTTTTGTGAACTATTAGAAGTTGAACCCGACACGTATTTGAAGCAAACCCATCAAGTAAAAATGAAGAAGCTAGCTGTTTTTACCCCTGTTGAATCGGCACCAGCGTTACGAAAGGCATTAGGTAAAGCAGGTGCTGGTCAGCAAGGCAATTACCAAAATACCAGCTATTCCTTGATTGGCACCGGTCGCTTTACGCCACTGCAAGCGGCACATCCTGCCATTGGTGAGATCGGAAAAGAAGAACAGGTGCAAGAAGCGAAGATCGAAGTCATTTTTCCAGAAACGATCGAGAAAAAGGTGCTTTCGGCAATGATCGCTGCTCATCCTTACGAAGAGCCAGCTTATGATCTGTATGCCTTAGACAATTTGCCGAAAACCTATGGAATCGGACGGGTTGGCAACCTCGCTGAGCCTCTTTCCCTTGATCAGTTTGTCGAACGTGTCAAAGAGCGCTTTGGTTTGACTGCTTTACGCCTCGTCAGCTTTCCTGGTGCACCTGAAAAAATTCAGCGAATCGCCATTTGCGGCGGCAGTGGCCAATCGTTTTATTCGGATGCCTTACGCCATCAAGCGGATGTGTACATCACTGGCGATATCAGTTACCATTTCGCCCATGACATGCAAGCCAATGGGTTGATTGGGATCGATCCAGGGCACAATATCGAAAAGGAATGTATTCCTCGGTTTATTGAGAAATTAAACCAGTGGAAAGCAGAAGAGAACTGGGCTGTGACCTTTGTTCCTTCCACCACTTCAACAAATCCATTTGACTATAGATAGGAGAATCTTTTATGTACGAAAATTTATTGCCTCGCTTTTTGAATTATGTAAAAACAGAAACTCGCTCTGATGCGACAAGCACGACAACACCTTCTACCCAAACACAGGTCGCGTTTGCCAAAGAACTGCAAAAAGAACTTGAAGAATTAGGATTAAGCGATGTTCATTACAATGAATCAAATGGTTTTGTGATCGCAACATTACCAAGTAACGTGGATCATGACGTACGCTCCATCGGTTTTATCGCCCATATGGATACTGCCGATTTTAATGCAGAGAATGTTGATCCGCAGATCATCGAAAATTACGATGGCGAATCAACCATTAAATTAGATAAAGAAGGAAAATACATATTAAATACAAAAGATTTTCCGAATTTAAAAAATTATGCTGGGGAAACCTTGATCACTACTGATGGTACTACTTTATTAGGTTCTGATGATAAGTCAGGTATTGCAGAAATCATGACAGCCATGGAAATTTTACTTAAAAACCCAACGATCAAACATGGGGAAATCAAAGTCGCATTTGGCCCTGATGAAGAAATTGGGGTTGGTGCAGATAAATTCGATGTTGAAGATTTCAATGTTGATTTTGCGTATACAATGGATGGCGGTCCAGTAGGAGAATTGCAATACGAGACCTTTAATGCGGCGCAAGCTGAAATTACGATCCAAGGAAAAAATGTCCACCCTGGAACTGCTAAAGACACCATGATCAACGCTTTGCAACTAGCAGTCGATTTTCAAAATGCGCTACCGGCTGATGAAGTTCCTGAGAAAACCGAAGGGACAGAAGGGTTCTTCCATTTGATGAGTCTCAGCGGCTCAGTAGAAGAAGCGAAAATGGCATACATTATTCGAGACCATGACCGGACCCGTTTTGAAGAAAGAAAAGCACAATTATTAGCGGTTCAAGAAAGCTTGAATGCCCGCTTTGATGAACCGAGAGTACACGTTCATCTATATGATCAATACTACAACATGAAAGAAATCATCGAAAAAGATATGAGTATCATTGATCTAGCAAAAGATGCGATGGAAGCAGTGGGAATCACTCCGATAACAGAACCTGTTCGTGGTGGAACCGATGGCTCGAAAATCTCCTATTTAGGGATTCCAACACCGAATATCTTTGCTGGTGGAGAAAATATGCACGGACGTTATGAGTTCGTCTCACTACAATCAATGATGAAAGCGACCGATGTGATTGTGAAAATCGCCGAACTGAATGCTCAAGCATAAACGTTGATTTTTGATTTGTTGGAATAAATGAAAAACTCTTGGGCTGGGAACTCTTCACGCAGGTCTTGCGTAAGACCCGGCCTTTTTAGGATGTGAATAGGATGAAAATTCTCGTTTTATACAATGATACAGCGGGGAAAAGTGAAGCAAAAGAAACAGCAGAAAAATTCCAAGCCTATGTGAAAGAACAAGGCGAAGAGCATCAAGCGTTCTTGCAGGCCTCAAATCCAGACGTGGATCCCAAAGACGTTCGAGAGGCTGCCGAAAAACACGCAGTCGATACGATTGTGATTATTGGTGGAGATGGGACGATCCATCATGGATTGCAAACCTTTAAAGAAAAGTTAGATGTGTTGAAGGTCGGCATCATTCCTGGTGGAACCGTAAATAATTTTGCCAGAATGTTGGGGATACCGGTGAAGCCCGAAGAGGCCTTCGAGACGATCTTAACGGGGGTTGAGCGATCGATCGACTACGGGACGGTCAATGATCAAGTCATGATCTCGACCATGACCATTGGTCTTCTGGCAGATACCGCCGCAGCCACTTCCCAAGAAGAAAAACAGCAATATGGGCCGTTAGCGTTTATGAAACGGTTCATTCATCTGTTGATCAAAAAGAAACAATACAAATTAGAAGTCATTGCTGACGAACGGAAATGGCAGGGGAAAACTCAATTACTGACGATCGTCATGTCGAATTCAGCAGGTGGGTTTAAGAACTTCGATGAAGAAGCAAAGCCTGATGACGGATTGTTTCATATCATTCTTTTGCCAAAACTGAATATTTTACGATTTATTTTGTATTTACCAAGAATTATTCGTGGTAGAATTGCCAAAGTACCAAGTGTTGAATATTTCACTGCCGCAAAGGTCTCAATAAAGGCCAAAGAAAAAACGGTTCATACTCGAACCGATGGCGACCCAACGGATGATCTACCGATTGAGATGAAAGTTATCAAACATGGTTTGACGATGCTGGTACCTGAAGAAGCACAAGAATCAAAATAATGATCCCTACGATCAATCATATGGAGGAAATGGATGAATGCACTGATTTACAATCCATTGTGGTTTTATTTAATTGCAGTCAATCTTTATCTTTTCTGTCTGATGGGGTATGATAAATATCAGGCAGTGAAACAAGGTTGGCGGGTTCCCGAAGCAAATCTCCTTTTTATGGGGGCGATTGGCGGAGGATTAGGCGGTTTAATTGCGCAACGCGTATTTCGCCACAAAACAAGAAAGAAGAAGTTTCACCTCTTTTTTGCTTTTGGCACCGTTTTTGCTATCCTGCTGATGGTCTTTTTTGCATAAATTCGGTATAACAAGCAAGGAGTTAATATGAAAACTAAAGTGAAGTTCGCCCTTAATTTACTTTTACTAGTAGGGATTCTGGGTGTGATGTATTTTTTTGTCCGTAACTCGATGATGGATATTTTGGCGGGGCTAAGAGAGACCAGCTTTCTCGTCGTCTTACTGGTTATGGGGCTTGGCACATTGTACCTAGTGATTGAAGGACGAACAGTCAAAGAGATTGCCGTGACTTTCCAACCGGAATTCACAACCAAGGCGGGGTTTCTGACCGTCTGTTACAGTGGTTTTTATCGGATTGTGACGTTTGGGGCAGGCACCTTAATCTCAGAGGTGAATTTTTACCGTAAAAATGGCTTGCAGTTGTCACAGGGCGTTGGGGTCACCACCTTACACATGGTGATGTATAAGTTCGCCATATTGACTTATGCAATCGCTGGGTTGATCATTCAATTTTCGCTATTCTATGACAATGCACCCAATATGATTTGGGTAATTTTAGCGGGGATCGTACTCGTTTTTTTGATCATTGCCGCTTTGTTAGCACTTTCGGTCAGCATCAACATTCAAGTCTTTTTCGTGATCGTCAGCAATAAGCTGTTCAAAAGTGCGACATTAAGAGGAATCGTTGACAAATGCAACACCCAAATTTATTCTTTACGAGAAACAGTCAATGCTATCATTACCGACCGCACCGCTTTCTTGCGTATCTATTTGTGGAATCTTTTGAAGATGCTGCCTTGGTATGTGATTCCTTATGTGATTCTTGTTGTGCAGCATCCAGAGATCGATTTCTTGTTGACGTTATCCTTCATCAGTTTTGCCGTCGTCTTGTCCGGGGTGATTCCAACACCGGCAGGGATCGGATCATTTGAATTTATTTATATGCTGCTTTTTAGTCCATTAGTTGGCACGGTCGATGCTGCGTCTTCCATGCTACTGTACCGTTTAGCAACATTCATTTGGCCCTTCATAATTGGTTTTGCTTATGTAATGAAAGAAAAACGCAAAGATATTAGCCAAGAGTTGACTGAATTAAGAAAAGAAAAAGTGGAAAGTTAAAAACACGCTTATCTTCGAGTAGAGGATAAGCGTGTTTTTTTAGTCTTTCAAATCAATGATCCGATCAACAAAGGATTCATAAAACTCGCCTTCATGGGAAACGATCAAAACTGTTCCAGGAAAGGCCGCTAGGGTTTCTTCCAAATTGTTTTTCGTATCTTGATCGATATGGTTGGTCGGTTCATCAAGAATCAAGAAGTTACTTTTGATCAACATCATTTCGGCTAGTTTGACTTTTGTCTGTTCACCACCACTTAATAGCTTCAATTCTTCTTGGGCTAATTGGCTAGGTAAACCTGCCCGAGAAAGTTGCCGTCGCAATTCTTTGTTGGTGGCCTTCGGAAAAAGATCCTCAAGGTATTGAAGAGGGGTCTGCAATGGATATTCCCAGTCAAGGTCTTGAGAAAAGTAATTGAATTTTGTATGCTGTGGGTAAGAAACGGATCCCTCAATTGCTGGGATCACACCAAGAATCGTTTTGATCAATGTTGATTTACCGATCCCATTAAATCCCCGTATAGCAATTTTTTCGCCATAGCGGATCGTTAGGTTGATCGGGGAGAGTAATGGCTTTTGGTCGTATCCAATGACTAGATTGGTGGTTTCCAAGGCCAAGGTGGTAACGATTGGTGCCAAATCAAATCCTAAATGGGGTTTAGGGACATCTTGCGGTGGGGTCAAACGATCAATTTTTGCCAACTGTTTTTCACGACTCTTTGCCATCGTTGAACGAGAACCAGCTTTGTATTTACGAATATAGCTTTCGGTTTTCTTGATATGCTCTTGTTGTGCTTCGTATTGCTTCATATAGCTTTCATTTTGCAGCGTTTTTAGTTTTAATGCTTTGTCCAAATTCCCCGTATACTTAGAAAGCTTGCCAAATTCGATATCAATGATATGGGTCGTGATTTCGTTAAGGAATTGACGATCATGAGAAACGACTAAATAGGTACCGGTAAAGTCCTGTAAAAACTCAACCAGCCATTTGATATGCTCATCATCTAAGTGGTTGGTCGGTTCATCTAAAATCAGCATGTCGGGTTTTTCTAGCAGCATTTTTGCCAAGATCAGTTTTGAGCGTTGACCACCACTTAAAGAAGCGAGGGGGGTATCCATTCCGAGAACCGAAATACCTAACCCTTCTGCTAGATCATCGATCAATGTATCCATTTGGTAGAAATTTCCTTGATCCAATTGATTTTGCAATTCGCCCGCTTTTTCTAAAAGCTTATCGTCGAGGCTTTCGCCATAAGAAGTATAAAGATCGGCAATCTGTTGCTCTTTTTCGAAGTCTTCTGCAAAGGCAGAGCGCAAAAAATCACGGATCGATTGCGTTTCATCAACATTGACGTATTGATCCAAATAGCCCATTTTCAAATTTTTCGGAAATTGGACGAAGCCATCATCGGGGAGAATTTCTCCTGTAATGATTTTGATTAAAGTACTTTTGCCAGCGCCGTTCCGTCCAATCAAACCGACTTTTTCACCACGGTTGATTTGAACGGAAACGTCTTCGTAAAGCAATTTGTCGCCAAATTGTTGGCTAATATTCGTTAATGTTAACATCATTTCCTCCATATAAAAAAGCTGTAAACAGTAGACGTTACAGCTAAGTAGATAATCTTACTGAATAAAAATCGCCAAAAAGCGATCAAAACGATCAGGAAAATCGATTGTTCCTGACCAATCAGGACCTAGCATACCATTGCTGCTTCCCATCTGTCAATTTTCATGAAAGAATACTGAAAAAAATCTTGATGTTCGAGGGAAAACTTTTGACCATTACTGACCAACGTTGTATAATAGAAGAGTAGAAAAAAGGATACTGCTTGCAGCGTACTTTTTTCTGACTACCATTTTGGGAGGGAAAAGTATGAACCCAGAAAAAATGACGACTACATTACAAAGTGCTATCGCTGAAGCCCAGCAGATTGCCATGACCCGTCACCATCAAGAAATTGATATTCCGCATTTATGGAAGATTTTATTGCAAGCCAATCAATTCGGCCGCAATTTTTACACGGACACAGGTCTCGATGTCGATGCTTTTGAAAAGGAAGTCGACCGACTATTAGATGAACTGCCTTCGGTTGAAGGAGGAAATGTTCGTTATGGTCAATCCATGAGTCAAAATCTGTTTCATCTTTTGTCTGAGGCAGATCAATTAAAAAATGAATTTCAAGACGAGTATCTTTCCACAGAAATCGTCCTTTATGCGTTGATGAAATTGAAAAATCATCCATTGACGGTGTATTTAAAGAAACAAGGAATCAGCGCGAAAGAAATCAAGCAAACGATCGAAACATTAAGAGGAGGGGATCGTGTGACCTCACAAAATCAAGAAGAACAATACAAAGCTTTAGAAAAATACGGCGTTGACCTGGTGCAACAAGTCCGCAGCGGAAAAATGGACCCAATTATCGGACGAGACGAAGAAATTCGCGATGTGATTCGCATCCTTTCTCGGAAGACAAAAAACAATCCCGTTTTGATTGGTGAACCAGGAGTTGGTAAAACAGCCATCGTTGAAGGATTGGCACAACGGATCGTGCGAAAAGACGTCCCAGAAAACCTAAAAGACAAAACGATCTTTTCTCTGGATATGGGTGCCTTGATCGCAGGTGCTAAATTCAGAGGTGAATTTGAAGAGCGTTTGAAAGCTGTCTTACAAGAAGTGAAAAAAGCCGATGGACGCATCATTCTCTTTATTGATGAGATCCACAATATTGTAGGTGCTGGTAAGACGGAAGGCAGCATGGATGCTGGAAACTTACTGAAACCAATGCTGGCACGGGGAGAATTGCATACGATTGGCGCAACCACCCTTGATGAATACCGTCAATACATGGAAAAGGATAAAGCTTTGGAACGTCGTTTCCAAAAAGTGCTGGTACAGGAACCAACCGTTCAAGATACGATCTCAATTTTACGTGGGTTGAAAGAACGGTTCGAGATCCATCATGGCGTCAACATCCATGACAACGCGCTTGTTGCAGCGGCTACCTTATCTGACCGTTATATCACGGACCGCTTTTTACCAGACAAAGCCATCGATTTGATCGATGAAGCAAGTGCCACGATTCGGGTGGAAATGAATTCGATGCCTACTGAGCTCGACCAAGTTACCCGTCGTTTGATGCAACTTGAGATCGAAGAAGCCGCATTGAAAAAGGAATCCGATGATGCATCGAAAAAACGCTTAGGCATTTTACAAGAAGAATTGGCGGAATTGCGTGAAGAAGTCAATACCATGAAAATGCAGTGGGAAACGGAAAAAGAAGAAGTCAATGCAGTTTCCAACAAACGGGCAGAGATCGATAAAGCCAAGCATGAGTTGGAAGATGCTGAAAATAACTATGATTTGGAACGGGCAGCTGTTCTTCGTCATGGGACGATTCCACAACTGGAAAAAGAACTAGCTGAACTGGAAGAAAAAAATCAAGATGAAGGCATTCGGATGGTCCAAGAATCAGTGACCGAAAATGAGATTGCCCTAGTCGTTGGACGTTTGACAGGGATTCCTGTTGCGAAATTAGTGGAAGGCGAACGGGAAAAACTGTTGAAATTAAATGAGACCTTGCATCAACGAGTGATCGGACAAGACGAAGCCGTCGATGCCGTCAGTGATGCCGTCATTCGTTCACGAGCTGGCCTGCAAGATCCAAATCGACCATTAGGTTCCTTCTTGTTCTTAGGTCCGACCGGCGTCGGTAAGACCGAATTAGCGAAAGCGTTGGCGGTCAATCTCTTTGATTCAGAAGAGCATATGGTTCGGATCGATATGAGCGAATACATGGAAAAACATTCGGTGTCTCGCTTAGTCGGTGCCCCTCCAGGCTATGTAGGGTTTGAAGAAGGTGGCCAATTAACTGAAGCTGTTCGACGCAATCCATACACGATCGTCTTATTGGATGAGATCGAAAAAGCCCATCCTGATGTTTTCAATATCTTATTACAAGTGCTTGATGATGGCCGTTTGACAGATTCAAAAGGGCGAGTCGTTGATTTCAAAAATACAGTCTTGATCATGACTAGCAATATCGGCTCTCAAGTCTTGCTAGATGGCGTGACCGCAGAAGGGACGATCCCAGAAAACGTTGCTGAAAATGTCCGTAATCTCTTGAGAGGGCATTTTAAACCAGAATTCTTAAATCGGATCGACGACACGATTTTGTTCACACCGCTTAGTCTAAACGATGTGACAGGCATCGTCGACAAGATCATCGCACAGCTGTCACAACGACTGGAAGTCCAAGATATACTGTTGACGATCACTGAAGAAGCCAAACGCTGGATCGCTGAAAATGCTTATGAGCCAGCATATGGTGCGCGACCTCTCCGTCGGTTTATCACGAGAGAAGTCGAAACCCCATTGGCAAAAGAAATCGTTGCTGGCAGAGTCTTACCAAAGACCCAAGTCACGATTGAATTATTGAACGAACAGCTGGTTTTTGAAAATACGCCAATTACCGAGTAATAAAAAGATAAAAAATGGATAAATGCAAAACGATGGTTGCCGTTTCATTGGCAGCCGTCGTTTTTTTGCCGCTCAACATAAGACAAAAAAGTTCCCCTTGCTTGTTGTTTGGAGGAAATTCGCACTTCGATTATACTGTTCTTATGGAGTAGGAGAGGAATGAAAAGATGAATACTTTTTTTGAAACGTTGAATGAGCGAAAAGGGGAATTGCTGACAGCTGTCTTTGAGCATTTGTCATTGTCGATCATTGCGCTGCTGGTGGCGATCGTTATTGCTGTCCCGTTAGCCATTTGGCTGGTTAATCATAAACGGGCAGCGGAAGTCGGCCTACAAATAACGAGTGTGCTACAAACGATTCCATCACTGGCACTGTTAGGTTTATTGATTCCATTTGTGGGGATCGGAACGCCGCCTGCGTTGATCGCACTAGTTATTTATGCGTTATTGCCGATCTTTCAAAATACCTATATTGGCCTTTCGGAGATCGATCCATCAATCGAAGAAGCTGCGGCGGCATTTGGTATGTCTCGGATGCGCCGATTGATCAAAGTCGAATTGCCGATTGCCTTGCCTGTCATTATTTCGGGGATTCGCACGGCGTTGGTCTTGATCATCGGAACAGCGACTTTAGCCGCTCTGATTGGCGCTGGTGGGCTAGGTTCCTTTATTTTGTTGGGGATCGATCGGAATGCCCCTGAATTAACGTTGATCGGCGCGATCGGGTCTGCTTTACTGGCTATTATTTTCAGTACGTTGATCCGTTATCTACAACACCTGAAACCGCGCTATACCTTGATTACGCTGGCAGCGATCATCTTGCTGATTGGCGGCGTTTCTTTTTCACAGAGCGGATTTTTCGCGCCGAAAACCATTACCATAGCTGGGAAGTTAGGGTCTGAACCTGATATCTTGATCAACATGTACAAAGAATTGATTGAGCAAGAAGATCCTGATGCACAGGTTGAATTGGAACCTAACTTTGGGAAAACTTCTTTCTTATTCAGTGCTTTAGACAATGACCAAGTCGACATTTATCCAGAATTTACTGGAACTGTGTTGGAGAGTTTAGTGGATGTACCGGAAAAAACCGCTAGTCAAAAACTTGACTCTGACGAAACCTATACCGAAGCAGTCAATCTGTTAAAGGATCAGTTTGAGATGACCTTGCTTCAGCCGATGGCGTATCAAAATACCTATGCGTTGGCTGTGAAAAAAGAATTTGCTGAGGAAAATGGACTAACCACGATCTCTGATTTGAAGAAAATCGAAAATCAAATCAAAGCCGGCTTTACCCTCGAATTCATTGATCGGACGGACGGTTATGCGGGCATCCAAGAACTCTATGGGCTAGATTTTCCAAGTGTCCAAAGTATGGAACCAGCATTGCGTTATCAAGCCATCAATAATGGCGACATCAATCTACTGGATGCCTATTCCACGGACAGTGAATTGCGTCAATATGGCTTAGTTATTCTAGAAGACGATCAAGAACTATTTCCACCTTATCAAGGAGCGCCTTTGATGAAAGAAGCCTTTGCCAAGGAACATCCAGAAGTCGTCCGTGCATTGGAAAAGTTGGCAGGTAAAATCACCGAAGAACAAATGAGTGAAATGAATTATCAGGTCAATGTCGAAGGAAAAAATCCAGCAGAAGTCGCGCGTACCTTCCTGATAGATGAAGGATTAATTAAGGAGGGACAAGAATGACACCAATTATTGAATTTAAAAACGTCAGTAAAAAGTTTGATCAAAAAATAGTGATCGATCAATTAGATCTGAGCATCAATAAAGGGGAAATCTTTGTTTTGGTCGGTCCTTCTGGGAGTGGGAAAACGACGACTTTGAAGATGATCAACGCGTTGTCAGAACCAACGGATGGCGATATTTACTTCAAAGAAAAACGAATCAAAGAATACAATATCCAAAAAATGCGTTGGCAAATGGGGTATGTTCTCCAACAAATCGCCCTGTTTCCGACAATGGATGTGAAGCAAAATATTGAAGTAATCCCAGAGATGTTAGGGTGGTCGAAAAAAGATCGCTCAGAAGCCGTGGATCGTTTGCTGACACAGGTCAAACTTGACCCAGAGCAATACCGCCATCGAATGCCTAAAGAGTTGTCAGGAGGAGAACAGCAGCGGATCGGGATTTTAAGAGCGTTAGCTGCTAACCCAGAAATTATTCTGATGGACGAGCCCTTTAGTGCTCTTGATCCAATTTCTCGAAATTCCTTACAGGAGTTAGTCCTCGATTTGCACCAAGAGCTTGGGACGACGATTATTTTTGTCACGCATAACATGAAAGAAGCGGTAAAACTAGGTACGCGCATTGCTGTCATGAATCAAGGGAAGATCGTCCAATGTGATACACCGGAAGTGATTGTCTCGCAACCAAAAACTGCTTTTGTGAAAAGTTTTTTTGAAGAGACCGGTGAAGACGAAGCAAAACTGGTCACTGCAGGGGATTTGATGCGGATGAACTTTTTCAGCGATGAAGTCAACCCAGTGGCTCCTCAAATCGCTGCATCTACTACTTTAAATGAGTTGTATACCTTATTTGCAACTCATGACACGGTAGTGATTGAAGAAGAGCAGAAACTCGTAGGGAGTCTAAGTCGAAAAGATGTGTTTGCTTTCTTGAGTCGTGATCGAACGTAAAAGGTTCTTTATGGCCACTAGAAATGTCATATTTTTTTAAAAATCGATGATTTCTCTTGCTCAATGTAAAAATTCCACGTAAGATTGAGGAAGATATCTTTTGTCAGAATGCCAGAAACGAGCTTTGATAATGACAAAAGATGCAGTAAAGGAGCGAAAGAGCAGCTATGGTAAAAATCCTAAAAGAGAATTGGTTACTGCTTTTCTTTATCGTCGCCGTGGTTCTCATCCGTTTGTTTGTCCTGACGCCAGTTCAAGTCAGTGGCCATTCTATGGATCCAACTTTGGCCGATAAGCAGCGTTTGATTGCATCAAAAATTTCTTCATATGACCGCCAAGACATCGTGATATGTGTTGAACCAGATGATCCAAGCAAAATCGCTGTCAAGCGGCTGATTGGTTTACCCGGTGATACGATTGAGATGAAAGATGATGTCCTAACAATCAATGGAGAAGTATACGAAGAACCCTATTTAGATGAGTTTAAAGAGAAATTTGCGGACGATCAATTACAAGACGAATATTCTTATCGCGAAATGTTTCAGCAGATCGCCGCTGGTGCAGAACACTTTACCGACGATTTTACGGTAACTGTTCCTGAAGGCAGCTATTTTGTGATGGGAGACAATCGTTTGATCTCTCGGGACAGTCGTAGTTTCGGGGTCGTAACAGAAGATCAAATGGAGGGGAAAGTGCTGCTGCGTTTTTGGCCTTTGAATCAAATCAAACTTTTCTAACCACAAAAAAACATTCTTGCCAATGCAGCGAAAACGCCGCAACTGGCAAGAATGTTTTTTTAGATGACCCAAGCGACAAATGCAACCATTGAAAAGAACATTGTCCAAACCGCAATAATAGCTGATGCGATAAAAATAATTTTGATTGATAAAGGTTGGACAAATTTTCGGGCATCTTTAGAGAACGCATAGGTGATCGATGAAAAAATCAAGCAGCATAAAATAAAAAACACTGTTAGAACCATAAGCCTCTCCTTTACTGACGCAATGTCAAATGAATAATGTAATTATAACAGACCATGGTTTTTTGGGGAAATAAAAATGATTAAACGAGGGAATTTTCTTGTAGTTGTAACCGTTTTATAGGGAAGTGTAAGAAAGGTCGAACCTTGTTAGACAGCGAAATTATAAAAATAAGCCGTGTTATTTAAGTATTTTTATAAATTTTTCTTTATCAATAAAAGAACAAAAGAAAAAAGCTTGTTGAAAAACGATGGTTTCAACAAGCTTTTAAAGGTTGGTTATGATAATTTTTTAATCCGATAACTTTCAAAGTAATCAGGTTTGCCTCGTCCTTGAACATACGCGATCACGCCCATCAAAGCAGCACCAATCGTGTTGGTTAGTAAATCGCCCATCGTATCCATCAATGCTTCACGACCAATAAACGGGGTGCCATCTAAGGTTGCATAACGTTGGAGATTCATTCCACCAACAGAGTCGCAGATGAATTCCCAAAACTCCCAGAAAACACCACACAAGCCAGCAAAAGCAAAGCCCATCAGTAAAAATAACCAAGGCGAAACTTTTGAAACGGGCACTTCTTTTAGTAAGAGACAGATCAATCCATAGCCAACAGCCGTCAAGACCATAGGACTCACCGCATGTAGAATTTTATCCCAGAAAGCAATGGTTTCGATCAAATGTAAGATCGTCCCCATGAATACGGAGATCAGCAAGAAAAACCAATAAAAGTAAACGGTGGCATTTGGTAGCTGGATTTTTAAGAACTTTTTACTCATTTCTGGGACAAAGATCAATAAAATCCCAAGCAATGCTTGACCCAAGAAAATCAGTCCTTGTGTTTGCGGATAGACGCCACGGAAAAATTCCCACAAAGAAAAACAAAACACGAGAATACCGAAAATAGTGAATACCTTTTGCAGTCGCTGATAATTTTGCCCCATTTAGTTGTCCTCCGAAAGATAGTCTGCTAAGCCAGCTAAAAGGGCTGCTTCAGAGGAATAAATCTCACCGTTTAGCTTGATCAAACCCACCGTATAAAGATTGACATAGTGGAACTGATTTTCCGCAACGGTTTGTAATGCTGCCAGCTTTTGCTGATTGTCGGCACCTTGTTGGCGACTATCCGTATAAAGCCCTAAAACAGGAATGCCTTTTGCATAGGCGACGCCGATCTCAGAGGCAACCCCAGCATCGATGGTCAAACCATCCAGCAAAGCGATCATCAAATCGCTTTCCAGTACTTTTTCGGTATCTGCCAACGCAATCATTTTGCTATCCGCGTAGGCGGACTTATCATTGATCGCGGCATTTTCTTGAGGTAAATAAATCTCCAGCTGCGGATACTGCTGACGAATCGACGCAACAAGTTCGGCGTTGTAGCGGAGGTCACTAGCAGCAAACAGGGGAGCAGCAAAATATAGTTTCATTCAAAAACACTCCTTAATCATTCATAGTTGTACGTTTTGTTGATTCGTTGTTTAGAAATAATCACTGAAATAGGCTTCCATATCAGGGATGATCGATTCTAGTAATGCCAGTGTTTCTGAATCGGTATTTAGCCGTTCCACACGCTCTAAGTAAGCTGGACGGCGGTAATTCATCAACAGACACGACAATGTCTGAATATCCAATTGGACAGCTTTTCCGATGGCTTCTCTTGAAACCACGATCTCCCCGTGATTGTATTGGACACCGAAGATTCCGTTGTTCCAATCGGCAACTGGGTCAGAAACAACAAAGTGAAAGGGTGTTTGAAAGGCTTCAAATGGGAAGTTTTTCAAAAACTGTTCAACATCGACGATCCGCGCCATGTAATAAGGCTCAATGGTTTCTTTGATTTGGCTATCATCCAGGTAGAAGGACAGGGGTTCATTTGAATAAATGTCTCCTTTGACCCAATAGACCATTGAGAAATGAGCAGAGATAAAATTCCAAAGACCATTGCGGGCTTCTTGATTTAAGTAGAACATTTCCTTTACATGGAAGACTTCTTCGGCTACCCAATAAAAAAGTACACCAGTCGGATGACCACTGGCATTGTAATAGACAGCCGCGGTGCGCTCTTCTTCATTTTCATAGCGCCAATACTCTTCCCAGTGAAAAGAGGTCCGCTGCAAGGCGCCATGGTTTTCCCGGGAGAATTGGTTATAGACAGTAAAGACATCAGGGTCATCCACTTCTTTGCGCTCTACGATCCCAGGGACTTCTTTGGTTTTCGGAAGCTGGGTATCACGAATTTTGAAGGTCAGCTTGTCGGACATAATCTCCCAGCCTTTGCGACGATAGTAAGGCACATTGTATGGATAAAGGTAGGAGATCCATTGCTGATCTTCCCGCATGGTTTCTAAGGCAAGCTTGATCAAGTCTTTCATCAGGCCATGTCCGGCATATTCAGGGTAGGTCCCAACACCGGTCACTCCGCCCATTTTGATCAATTTGCCGTGTATATTGACTTCACAAGGATAAACGGCGATTTGCGAGATCAACTTGTCTTCATTGAACCAGCCAAAGACCTTGGAAAGCTCTAAGATCGGGCGCTTAGATTTAATCATTTCCCGTTTGCTCTCATAGCCGCTTTCTTCAATATCCG
Source organism: Enterococcus sp. AZ188 (assembly GCF_050544075.1). NCBI lineage: Bacteria > Bacillati > Bacillota > Bacilli > Lactobacillales > Enterococcaceae > Enterococcus > Enterococcus sp. AZ188. The sequence goes on along the minus strand of NZ_CP172943.1, from coordinate 1,814,375 downwards.
ATTCAGTGATCTGAAAAACGTAGCTTAACAGTTCATTGAACTGATCAACGTCTTTTTCATCCACCGCTCGAATATGTAGATTTTGATGAAAATTATTGTCCATTCTTTCAACTCCAATTTATTTGCTAGCTCTAGTATAGCAAAACCTGAATGAATATGTCTAAATAACGGTTAAGAAAAATACTTTAACTATTGGCGTTTCGTTGGTATAATAGAAAAGCTGACTAAAAGAAATGAGGAACGTATCCATGAACATAGAAGAAATGAAAAAACGACAGGAGAAGATTCGTAATTTCTCCATTATCGCCCATATCGACCATGGGAAATCAACACTGGCGGACCGTATTTTGGAACAAACCCATACGGTGACGTCTCGGGAAATGCAAAACCAATTATTAGACTCCATGGATCTTGAACGTGAACGAGGAATCACGATCAAATTAAATGCTGTGGAACTTAACTATACCGCCAAAGATGGAGAAACCTACATCTTCCATTTGATCGACACCCCAGGGCACGTCGATTTCACCTATGAAGTTTCCCGCAGTTTGGCCGCTTGTGAAGGCGCCGTACTCGTCGTTGATGCGGCTCAAGGGATCGAAGCACAGACATTGGCAAACGTCTACTTGGCGTTAGACAATGATTTAGAGATCCTACCAGTCATTAATAAAATAGACTTGCCAGCTGCCGATCCTGAGCGGGTACGAACAGAGATCGAAGATGTTATCGGAATCGATGCCAGTGAAGCTGTTTTAGCGAGTGCCAAAGCAGGTATTGGGATCGAAGACATTTTGGAACAAATCGTTGAGTATGTCCCAGCTCCAGCAGGTGATATTGAAGCACCGTTAAAAGCGTTGATCTTTGACTCCGTGTACGATTCCTATCGTGGGGTGGTCTTAAACGTCCGCATTATGGACGGGATGGTCAAACCTGGAGATAAAATCAAAATGATGAGCAATGGCAAGACCTTTGACGTCACGGAAGTCGGTGTCTTTTCACCCAAAGCTATTCAACGAGATGCGTTGATGGTGGGCGATGTTGGGTATATCACTGCTGCCATCAAGACTGTTAAAGATACGCAAGTCGGAGATACGGTGACTTTAGCCAACAATCCAGCAGCCGAAGCATTGGAAGGCTACCGCCAAATGAATCCAATGGTTTATTGCGGATTGTACCCAATCGATACCTCACGCTACAACGACCTTCGAGAAGCATTGGAAAAATTACAACTGAATGATGCAGCATTGCAATTTGAGCCAGAAACCTCTCAAGCGTTAGGATTTGGGTTCCGATGCGGCTTCTTAGGCCTATTACACATGGATGTCGTGCAAGAACGGCTAGAACGTGAATTTAACCTTGAGCTGATTACGACTGCACCATCCGTAATCTATCATGTCAACAAGACAGATGGCTCAATGGTCGTCGTTGATAACCCAGCAGAATTTCCTGAACCAGTCACGATCGACAATGTACAAGAACCATACGTAAAAGCACAAATCATGGTTCCTAATGATTACGTCGGTGCTGTAATGGAATTGTCCCAACGCAAACGGGGAGACTTTGTCACGATGGATTACTTGGATGATTATCGAGTAAACGTCGTTTATGAGATCCCATTATCGGAAATCGTCTTTGATTTCTTTGATAAATTGAAATCCAGCACGAAAGGGTATGCATCACTCGATTACGAAATGTCTGGTTACCGCACTAGCAAGCTAGTGAAGATGGACATCTTGCTGAACACTGAAAAAGTCGATGCATTGAGCTTTATCGTTCACCGTGACTTTGCTTATGAACGAGGCAAAGCCATCGTTGAAAAACTGAAGAAACTGATCCCACGACAACAATTTGAAGTACCGATCCAAGCAGCCATCGGACAAAAAATCGTTGCCCGTTCAGACATTAAAGCCTTGCGTAAAAACGTATTGGCGAAATGTTATGGCGGTGACGTTTCTCGGAAACGCAAACTTCTGGAGAAACAAAAAGAAGGGAAGAAGCGGATGAAACAAATCGGCTCTGTCGAAGTACCGCAAGAAGCCTTCATGGCAGTTCTTAAGATGGATGAGGATGAACCGAAGAAATAAAGAAAAATGTCTAGCCGAAAATTGGCTAGACATTTTCTTTAAATTTTTGTATACAGGAACGATGACAGTCTTCTATAAAAATTTTTTTGTAACCTCAATAATCTCGTTAGAAAAGTTATATATATCAATGGGTGACTTTATATCATAAATGGTTTTTTCTTCATTATTAAGTTCGATTTTACTCGAATTTTGACCGATTCTCACACGTAAAATCCATTTTCTGATGTTATCATCCAGCAATATATTAAAGTAACTTTTGTTATCTCTATAAAAAAGCCTATCCAAAGAGATAAGATCTTTTAAAACAATTTTCACTATTGTATAAGATTCTAATTCTTCAGGAGTAGTAATAATATCTCCACCATCTTTTATTATCACTTCTTCATCATTTTCTTCAACTATTACCTCATCTGGAGAAGCAGAAGTTTTTAATGCTGCATTTAACTTATCGTTCACTTTTTCTTGTATATATTGATTAAGCCCTTTTTTTATAACAGGTTGAAATTTGTCAATTGTTTGCTTGGTTTTCATTCCATCATATATTTCCCCTAAAAGGTATTTGACGAAGTTATCACTCGGACATTCCCATTCTTTATTTAAATAGCTTTTTAAGTTGTTCAAATATTTTAGTTCAGAAGCACTACTGATAATTTTATCAACATCAAAATTATCTTTATGGAATTTAGCTAATTCAGGGAACTGGGAATCTTTAATTTTTGTAATATCTACTGTTAAAAAAGGAGTTAAGTCCATTTTATTCGGCTCATCTAAGTCTGTAAAAAATTTATACTCTTTTCCATTTGTGAGAATGCCAAATTTTGATTCAGTAGTACCAAAATATCTAAAAAGTTGTGAATCATGCTTAGTTAGTGGCTCGTTAATAGACTTAGCTTCAACAAGAATCATTGGTTTGCCATCTAGAACTATTGCATAGTCAACTTTCTCTCCTTTTTTTATACCGACATCTGCTGTGAATTCAGGAACAAATTCAGTAGGGTTGAACAAATCATAACCTAAACCGGCAAAAAATGGCATAATAAGAGACGTTTTTGTAGCTTCTTCCGTAGCAATATTGTCTTTCAAACTTGTTACCCTTTTACCTAGATTTTTTAAATCATCTCTAAATTTTTCGATTTCCAAATTAAACCCTCCAAAAAATAATAATTCAAAACTGCTACAATCCTATAAGATTTAATAGGAGAGTGTAGTTGTTTTCATTTTACTGCTCGAAAACGTTTCTGACTAATTGAAGAGCACGTATTCTGGCATCTTTATTAGTTTATAAATATACAGATTACAAAGAAATTATCAGCAATTTTTAAATCACTCGATCTTTCAATAACAAAAATTACTCGGAAGAGGTCATTATTAAATACTAGTTGATTATTATCTTATTTGAACATATTGAATAAGGTAAAGGAGTGGTGATCGGTCTGTTTACAAACGTAAAATTAATTATCTAATTTGAATAAAATTCATATCAAAAAGAAAAACATTTATTCACTTTAATTAGGTATACAAATGAAGATAGATAACGCTGAAATTTCGAAACTTTCTCTTCCCGTTTCATGTACCAGGTATTAATAAGAATTTATGTTATTGAATCTCGACGTTTAACAAATTCAATAAAATTCAATATTTCTATCAATTGGGCTTGTGATAGATCATCAATAGATGATGTAATATTATTGGTTAAAAAAGACACTTGATTGTCTGATTCAGAAAAATTAGATTGGTGCCCATTTAAAATATAATCAGTAGAAACATTGAAATAATTTGACAATTGACGTATTACATCGTCTTTAAGTCCGCGTTTTCCTATCTCCCACATTCCAATAGTGCTAGTTGCTACATTAAGCTCTTTTGCTAATTGTGGTTGGGAAAGATTTCTTTGTTCTCTTAAAATAGCTAATCGCTCACCTACAGTCTGCATAAAAATAACTCCTTTAAATATTATATTACTATCACTAAATGTGATTGCATAGATAAAAACAAAAAAATCACAAAACGTGATAAATTGAAGTATATTATATCCATAAATATGGCTCCAATACATAGAGTGAAGTGAAAATGGGTTTATGTATTTAATAAATTTAAAAATCTATTGAAATAAATTCATTTGTCATAATATTACCTTAGAGTGATTATTCGAGAGAGGAAATCTATAATTTTTTTATTAGTATAATATAAATAATCATTATTCATTTTAAAATGTATTAGACGAACTGAAGAAATAATCTGTTTTGACGGATATCAACAAGAGGAATAGAATGAAAGTACCTTCGAGAGAAGGTGCTTTTTTTGATCAAAAAGAATAATCTAAAATGACCGTAGGAACATTCACTGGTTGTTTAGTAGATAGTTTCAATCGATTGATGCGTGGCTTGTGATAGATTGAAGATCGGAGAGGATTTGCACATGAAGGCGTTATATTTTAATGAATTCGGTGATTCAACTGTTTTAACATATGGGGATTTGCCTGATCCCACTATTCATGAAAATGAACTATTGGTAGAAATGATGTATATTGGGTTGAATTATGCAGATATTTATCGAAGAAAGGGCAGCTATCATATTGAATCCCGAGACCCTTTTATCAATGGCTATGAAGGAGTAGGGAAGATTGTTCAAAAAGGAAGATCAGTCTCCAAATTTCAGCTAGGGGAAACGATTCTTTTTGTGGATGTTCCTTTTGCCAACGCAGAATTGGTGGCTGTTCCTGAGGAAAATGCCATCCGTATTCCATCTGGTATACCACCTAAATTAGCAGCCAGTATTGGTCTGCAAGGGTTGACAGCTGATTTTTTAGCTCATGATCTTGGCAATAATGTGAATAATAGTAAGGTCTTCGTCCATGGGATAAGTGGTGGTGTCGGACAAATTTTATCGCAACTATTAACCGCAGATGGTCTAGAAGTTTATGGCGTCACTTCTACGGAAGAAAAGCGACAACTGGCTTTAGACCAAGGAGCAAAACATGTCTTTTTAAGAAATACAGAATGGCAAGAAACCTATATTTCTTTCTTTGATACCGTTTATGATGGCATTGGGCATACATTAGCCGAAAGTGTCGACTTGCTCAGAAATAGAGGGAAGGTTATCTTTTTTGGCATGGCCGGCGGAAATCCGCCAGCGATCGACTTTATTCCCTTGTTATCAAAATCAAAAAGTATTTTGACAGGAGATCTGTGGGATTACTTGACAAGTTATCAAGAGCGGGAGAGAAGAAGCACCCGACTGTTTGATTATTTTAACAAGAATCAAATTAAAATCAGTCAACCAACCATTTTTTCCTTAGTTGACGGAAAAGCTGCCCATGATTATTTAGAATCTGGAAAAAGTGTCGGGAAAATTTTGCTGCAACCATAAGAAAGTAAAAAAAGCTAAATGACTTTATCATAAAAGATACACCGAATGTTTGCTAATTCACTAAACTATCTTTTTATATAATCGATACTTCTCTTATTATAAATCATTAAGGATAAAAATAAGTATAAAATGAGTAGAATATTGCAAGAATCTAATGTTTTCTATTTCTTCAGTGAGAATCAGATAAAACTTTGTGATAAACAATACATTTAATTTGAAAATATTTAATTACAGCAGTAAGATAAATATATCAAATACTTAAGGAGTGATTTCTATGACAAACTATGAAGAAAAGGAAGCAAAAGCATTGGTAAAGATTGCCGAGGTTCTTGATAAGTTAGATGAGAATTTAGCTGAATTAGACACACTAGATGCTGACGCAAAAAAACATAGTATGAAGAAATGGATCGTTGAGAAAAAAGCGATTCACGAAATCAAAAAGATCGCACACGAAGCCGGTAAGTATGAAAAGTACGATGAAAAAGCACTACAAAAAGAAATTAATGAAGTTGAGAAGTATATGTAATTGAAGAAAAATAAGAAATTGTCTTCATTATTCAGCAATTGAAATCTGAACTGATAAAAGCCAGATTTTAATTGAAGATTTAGAATTGACGATGATCTCACTAAGCCCATGCTCTTATGAGTGTGGGCTTGTTTGCTGTACATATGATTAAACACGACAAGCTGAATAGGCATAAAAGATCATGTTCTACAACGACAAGATAAAACCTTAGTTAAAGGGAGACGGGGAAAAATCAAAAAAAACAAAGAAAGTCTGTTTTTTCGTTTTTTTCATCGACTTTCTCCATTTTTTTAGACAAGCTTTTCGCTTATTCTAAATTTATGAGCGGTATCAAAGTAAAAAGTTAACAAAACGTTTAGACCATTTGAAAATACCTTTGCAGAAAATAGTGACGAGAGATTTATGGCTGATAAGCAATTAGATTGCCTTTTACAACATAGTAGAAAGTTCTTTATTGAAGATAAAATAATAAACTATATAGATGAAACGGGTGATTACATGGAAACAACATTTTTCATTTCTAAAAATACTTCTGTCACGTCAAAACAGCTGGAAAATGAAGTGATTGGGCATGCTTGCGAGATATTGCAGCGTGACATTTTAACCGTTGTGGCAGACACAAAGAAGGCAAATGAAATTGAATTGGTTTTACTTGATGAAAAAAATGAAACGGATGCTTTTCATATACTTTTCGTATCGCCAGATAAAGTAAAAGTGTGTGCTGAAACACCGTTAGGATTAATGTATGGGGTTCTTGAAATCTCTCATAAAATTTTAGGTGTTCAACCCTTTTGGTATTTCATGGAGATTCCCCCAATAAAAAAGCCATTTATTGAATGGACAGGTTTTGACTTAACATTGCCTGATTTTGCAACGGACTATCGGGGCTGGTTCGTTAATGATGAGTTGCTGCTGGATCAATGGGAAGATAATGGTTCAAATGAATATGTATGGGAACGTATTTATGAAACATTGTTACGTTTAGGCGGAAATGTCATCATCCCTGGAACAGATAAGAACAGTCATAGACATCGAGAAAGTGCGCAAGCGATGGGGTTGATCTATACACATCATCATGCCGAGCCACTAGGCGCTGAGATGTTTGCTAGAAGGTATCCCAGTTTGAAGGCTTCATACGAGGAACATTTTGTGTTGTTTCAGGAATTATGGAAAAAAGCCTTACACGAGCAAAAAGGTACCAAGGTTATTTACACACTCGGTTTTCGTGGACAAGGGGATTGTCCTTTTTGGTCAGAAGATCTTGATCGTCAGTGGTCTGCAGCGGAAAAAGCAGCAGTGATCAACGAAATCGTCCATCTACAATATCATATGGTTAAAGAAGTCGATCCTCATGCAGTATGCTCGATGAACATTTATGGGGAGATGACGGAATTATTTAATCTTGGCTTACTTGAGCTTCCAGATGATGTGATTGAGATTTGGGCGGATAATGGTTATGGCAAAATGGTTTCTCGTAGACAAGGGAATCACGATCCACGAGATGAGGTGTTAACAAACACACCAAAACCAAATCAATCAAGAGGAATCTATTATCACGTTGCCTTTCATGATTTACAAGCATCTAATTTCTTGACGATCTTGCCTAATAGCCCAGAATTTGTTTCTAGAGAGTTAATGGCGGTTAGAGAAGTCAAGATGGATAAGTTTGTCTTAGTTAATACAGGTAACATAAAACCGCATATTTTGTTCTTACAAGAAATAGCGAATTTCTGGCGAGCAGATTATCAGTTACGAACCAATCAAGAGATAATTTTAGAGCATGTAACACAATACTATCAAAATCAGCAAGAAGAGATCCAAGCTGTCTACGAAGCTTACTTTGAAGCGGTTATCCGCTATGGAACATATGAGGATCAAACCGCTGGGGATGAGTTTGCCTGTTATTTGATTCGAAAAATTATTCAATCCTGGCTCAAGCAAGAAACAAAAATTCCGAGGTTAGAATGGTTGACGGGTGATCGGAAAATCAAGGAGCAAGTCACAGAAATTTTCTCTATGGTAGGAGAAAAGATAGTAGCCTGGGAGAATCTATTGCTGAGATGCCAGCAGATTACATTATCCCTTCAGGATAAAAATCCGGAAAATGCTCGCTTTTTTAATGATATTTACCTCTCAGTAGCCGTTCAATGCAAAACATTAAAAGCACTGCTCCGTTTGTTAGACGCTTATCAGATGATTGATCGGGAAGAAATGGTTTTTGTATTTGTAAAAGTTTTCGATGCGTTAGAAGAAATCCATCAACTAATTCAAATACTGAAAGAAAATCCAAGTGATACATGGTATGATTTTTATGAAAACGATGGCTATACCAACCTAACATTGACAAAAGAGATGATTAAAAGTCTGTTGTCTTACATTCGCATCATTGGCGATGGTCCAGATCAAGACCAGTGGGAGAGGAAATATATTATGGACTCCACTGAATCAAGAGTTATGTTGCTTTCAAATACAAAAAAAGCGTTGACGGATGAAAAGTTAGCAAGAAAAATCAGAGTAAGTTTTAAAAAAGTTCGTAAATAATATTAATTTGAGATGAAACGCCATTCAAAAGTTAGACTTAATATCTTACTTTTGAATGGCGTTTCATCTAGTATGCAGTTTTTATTAGAATTCATTAGGCGTGTTGGCCAATTCTAGCACCATATTATACCAAGCAACACCTGCATGTTGTGATTCTGACAGTCCTTCTAGTTGATAGCCATGCTTTTTGTAATATGGAACCAATGATTCTAAACAAGTTAAGGTGATTCCTTTTCTGTTTTGAAGACGACATTTTTCTTCAAGGGCTGACAGTAGTTTGTTACCAATTTGGCAGTTTCTATAATCAGGAGCGACAGCTAAGCTAAGAATACTTTGGTAGCCACCAAAAGGCTGATTAGGACGAGTACTTTCAAAAAGATCGTCAGAGAGATAACGTTTAGAAATAATGGGTCCTACAACGTAGCCGATCGGATAATCCTTTTCATTTACTGCAACAATAAAACTGTCACTTATTGTAAGTATACGATCCATCATCGCAGATTTGGATGCTGCTTCATCCGCTGTAAATCCTGCATTTTCAATCTGCATGATTTGATCAATATCATCTTCTTTTGGTGGTCTGAAAAAAACGTTCATTCAATCACTCCTATACTATTTAGGAATAGTTTATCATATAATGATCCTTTTAAAATCCATCTTACGCGCTTCTATTTTATTTTTGCTTGTCTAACGTTTTTTAACATAAATGCGTTGACTTTTTCGCCACATATTTGAGGAAAATCGAAAGATAAATGGAAAAGTCGTTAATAAATTATTGTTTACAACTTTCTTTCAAACTCTTTAATAAGCCTTAGAAATTTTATATGGAAAGATAATTAAAAAAAAGATTGGAGAGCCTTAGTGGTAAATCAACTTTATGATTTATTCAAAAATGAAGCTTTCTTCTTGTACCAGGAGTAATGCCATATGTTTCTTTAAATTTTTGGTAAAAGAAATTAATATTCTCAAATCCGACTTGTTGCGAAATATCAACGATATCCATGTCAGTTGAAAGTAAAAAACGATCAGCTGCCAAGATACGTTGATTGATTACAAGTTTTTTGTAAGAATAGCCGGTGTGTTTTTTTAAAAGATTGGACAGATAATTAGGATTAAGGTTGAATTGTTTCGATAATTCTGTCAAAGTCACATTTGCATAATTTTTCTCAATGGATTTCAAAATTGGAACAATCGGGCTCTTTCGATATCGATCAGAACGATCCGTATAAGAGTCTTGATAGATATTCACAAGATCCGAAATGATCAAACTCAACAACCCTTCACAAATGTCGGTATATGCTGTTGAACGATCGAACCATTCGCATAACAACTCTTTAAAAAAGAACTGTAGACGTGTCCTTGTTTCTGAAGCAAAATGAATAAATCGATCATGTTTCATTCCATGAGTGATGGCTTCAATAAAAAATGAAGTCAAAACGCTGTCCGAGGAAAAACGGTTGAAGAAATTTGCAGTTAAATAGTACTTGGGAATAATCAAATTAATGAGAATATCATTTTCGCCAAGCGGTTCAATCTTGTGAACAGTGTTTGCATCCATCAGCAAAATTTGCCCTTCATACAGAAAATGTGGCTCATTGTTAATGATCTGCTGACATTTTCCAGCATACATATAATTAAACTCGATCCAATCATGGCAGTGAATCGGATAATTTTGAAAACGAGAATGCCGTTTTATAAAAAAAGGCTGTTCTTGCGTAATCATCTGTGAATTTGTCAGTTCCATGCAAAGAACTTCTTGACCATTGACAACTACTTTTTTATAGTCGGAATAATCAGGTTTCAAATTTCCGTTTCGATACGCCTTTTCATGATTAGAAACCTTACGGATCAGCCTGTCTAGGGATAAATGGTCCATCGTTGCGCTCCTTTTTTATCGATTTTAACAATCAAGAATCAAGTAGTCAAATCTGTGTTTTTGTCAAAAACAAGTCAGGAATTGATATTCGCTTTCGCTAAAGAGTCTGTTATATTGATAACAAGTTGAAATTGAAGGCGCTATCAAATCAACAATAAATGATTGGAAGGAAATATTATGAAAGAAAAAATCACAGGTCATTTCGATAAATTAAGTCCTTTTTTTGACAAATTAGGCAACAATGCTTATTTAAAATCGATCTCCGGGGCGATGATGGGGACACTAGGTCCTATTTTGATCGGCTCGATCGCTGTTTTACTTCTAGTATTACCTAATAGTCTTCCAGCACTTTCATTTTTAGCTGGTTTCGCAAATGTTTTTAGCAAACTAAATCAAATAACTATTGGCTCGATGGCTGTTTATGTCGTGGTATTAATGGCTTATCATTTAGTGAAAAATCTACGTCCGACAGAAGATGGTATTTCTGCTGCTATTATCGCATTGCTTAGTTTCTTTATCATTACCCCTCTAGGTACAACGACGGATGAAGTCAGCGCAATTCCAGCTACTTGGCTAAGTGCACAAGGAGTATTTTCCGCAATGATCGTTGGTTTGGTAAGTGGAAGGGTATATATTTGGCTGAAAGACAAAGGTTGGACAATCAAAATGCCAGCAGGTGTACCTCCTATGGTAACAAAAGTGTTTGAATCAATTTTACCTACGATTCTTATCAGTGTGCTCTTCATTGTACTAAATTCACTCTTTGAAGCAACCAGCTTCGGCAACATGCATCAGTTTGTTTACAGTATCATACAAGAACCGCTTCAAGGGATCGGAGGATCAATCAGTGCAGTCATTCTGATCTCACTGATTCAACAGGTTTTGTGGTTTTTCGGTATTCATGGAACAAATGTCGTTATGCCGATCGTTCAAGCCCTGTGGATGGCAATGGACGTCGAGAACTTAAACGCTGTTGCGGCAGGCCAAACACCGCCAAACATTACTGGCTATGCATTCTTTATGATCATAACTTGGAGCGGTATGGGCTTAGGATTAGCATTATTAATGCTGCGAGCGAAAAGCAAGCAGTATCGAGAAACAGGGAAAGTCGCAATTGTTCCAGCTCTTTTCGGAATCACTGAACCATTGATTTTTGGTACGCCTTTGGTATTAAACTTTAAATTAGCGGTACCATTCATTACCAATAATAGCATTGCTTTAATTTTAGCTTATGTTTTAACACATTTTGGATTTGTCGCTCGTTTTACTGGTGTTACTGCCATTTTCGGTTTACCAATTGGGTTCCATGCTGCTGTTCAAGGGAAACTGTCGATTATCATCTTACAGTTGTTCATTCAACTGATTTTGTCCCCAATACTATGGTATCCGTGGTTTCGAAAGCTGGATAAAGAAACCTATCAATTGGAACAAGCCGCATTGAAGGAGCAAGTGTAAACCCGAAAAAGAAAGCGGCTAGTGTCGCTTTCTTTTTTCTATGTGGCAATACAAAGAGAAAAGAGGAGCACAATGAAGTATACCAATCCGGTTATCAAAGGATTTCATCCTGATCCGAGTATTTGTTTCGATGGAAAATCCTACTATTTAGTCTGTTCAAGTTTCGAATATTTTCCTTGTCTGCCGATTTTTAAAAGCCAGGATCTACTCAATTGGCAATTTAAACAGTATGCGATTGATTGTCCAGATCATATCAATCTGAAAGAAATCAGCAACTCGATGGGACTTTTTGCCCCAACGATCCGCTTCTTTGAGGAAACATATTTTCTGGTATGTACAAATGTCACTCAAGGGAATTTCATCTGCCATACGAAAAACCTTGACCATGGCTGGTCTGATCCAATCTGGATCAATTGTCCTTTTGGGATCGATCCCTCGCTTTCATTTATTGATGGCCGATTTTTCTTCCAACTTGCTGCATCAATGAAAGGGAAAAACAGCATTCTACAATTTGAAATCGATCCTTACAGCGGGAAAATGCTGACAGATCCGGTAGAAATCAGCCAAGGGTGCGGTGGACGCGACGCGGAAGCACCACATCTTTTCAAGAAAGACGAATGGTACTATCTTATATTGGCGGAAGGTGGCACAAGAGAAGGACATATGGTAACGATTCAAAGAAGTAAATCAATCAATGGTCCATATGAAGGAGCAAGTATGAATCCTATCCTCTCGAATAGAGATATCAAGTCGCCGCTTCAAGCCGTAGGGCATGCAGATTTCTTTCAAGATAAAGAAGGTTTTTGGTGGCTGACAGCTCTTGCGACTAGGCCCAAACGTCATTTTACCCTGCTTGGTCGTGAAACGATTCTATTACCTGTAGAGTGGATTGACGGTTGGCCAGTTGTCAACCAGACAGGGAACGCATCGGTTGAAGTTGAAACAGATCGTTTTTCAAAGAGCGTTAAGCAGCGGAATGAACCGGTACCTTTTCTCTGCAAGAAGTTGCAGAGTGTACGTTTGCCAATTGATTATACGTATGATACTGATTTGGTCATTGATAACTTACCGACCCGTTTAGGAACTTCTAAGGACGAGCCCATTGCCTTTTTGTCCTTAAGTCAAGCTGATACTGACTGCTGCTTTGAAACGACATTGATGGTCGACGAATGTCAGGAGGGAAATTTTGGCATAGCAATCTATAAGGATGACCTGCATTTTTGCCAATTCGGATTGCGAAAAACAAAACACCAAACAGAGCTTTTTTCCAGCAAAATCATCTTCGATTTACATCTGCATCGATCCAATAATTTAAAAGATAGAAAGAGACTGACCCTGAAATTATCTGGAGACAGCAATAGCTACAATCTGCTGATTATAGATGGAACGAGTACTGTAGTGTTTAAAGATCAAATCGCTGTACGTCATTTTACAAACGAATGTTCTGACTCAAAATTTACCGGTGTCCAGTTAGGAGTTTTTGCAGAAGCAGCTACAGGAAAGACTCGCTTTATCACACCAGAACTAAGATATCAATAGAAAAAACTATGCGAGGAGTAATAATATGAAAAATCAAACACTGGTACAATTAGTCAACCAACTGACCTTAGATGAAAAAATCGGCCAATTGGTGCAGTTATCTGGAGAATTCTTTCACGGAAGCGATTTGTCTTTGGGTCCTCAGCAAAAACTTGGCATCGAACAACAAACCATCGATTTTGTCGGTTCGGTACTAAATGTCACAGGGGCTCAAGTAACTCGAAAGATTCAAACAGACTACTTAAGAAAAAGCCGACACAAAATCCCTCTATTGTTCATGGCAGATATCATTTATGGATACCGAACAGTCTTCCCGATTCCTCTAGGATTGGGAGCAACATGGAATCCGGCGTTGATTCAAAGCGCCTACCAAGCCGCAGCCCAAGAAGCAAGAGCGGCTGGCGCGCATGTAACTTATGCACCGATGGTCGACTTAGTACGCGATGCTCGCTGGGGCCGATGCTTGGAGTCGACAGGAGAGGATCCGCTGCTAAATGCTGATTTTGCGAAAGCGATGGTAGAAGGCATTCAGCAGGAAAAAGGGGGGGATCTGTTCGGAATCGCTGCCTGTGTTAAACATTTTGCTGCTTATGGAGCAGCAGAAGGCGGACGCGATTATAATACAGTTGATATGAGTGAACGCAAACTGCGTCAAGACTACTTAATCGGCTATAAAGCGGCTGTCGAGGCTGGATGCAAACTAGTCATGACTTCTTTTAACACGTATGATGGTATTCCCGCTACTGCTAATCAATTTCTGATCAAACAAATTCTAAGAGAAGAATGGCAGTTTGACGGAGTCGTTATTTCGGATTATGCAGCTGTTCAAGAATTGATTCCTCATGGGATTGCTGCGGATGATCGAGAAGCGGCCAAATTAGCGATCGAAGCAACAAATGACATCGATATGAAAACCCGCTGTTATGCGAAAGAGCTTCGTCCGCTGTTGGAAAGCGGTGCGATTGATCAGCGGTTGATCGATGACGCTGTGTATCGTGTCTTGAAACTTAAAGAGGATTTAGGGCTGTTTGAAGATCCTTTCCGTGGCAGTTCAGAAGAAGTAGAGGCTCAAATACTTTTATCCGAAGAGAACCGGCAACTTGCACGAAAAGTTGCCTCCGAAGCGATCGTTTTATTGCAGAATAAGCAAGAGGTACTTCCTCTTACTCCAAACAAAGAGAAAATATTACTCGTTGGTCCCTATGGTGACAACCAAGCAATGATTGGTTTATGGGCAGTACACGGAAAAACAGAGGATGTCACAACATTAAAAACGGCGCTCCAAAATGCAGTTACGGAAAAATATGTTCATTACGAACCAGGTTGTCCGCTTTTAGAAGATGATTCTATACTTGGAGACTTTGGCTATACTGCCAGCGGCAATTCCTCATCAGCTGCACAGCAAGATCTTTGGCTGAAAGAAGCGTTGAAATCTGGCACTGAGGCAGACATTATTCTTTTTGCTATGGGGGAACACAGTTTGCAAAGTGGGGAAGCTGGCAGTCGAACGGACCTTCATTTACCAGCTGTTCAAAGAGCTTTTATTAAAAAAATGACCGCTCTTGGTAAAAAAAATATCTTGATCAATTTCAGTGGTCGCCCACTGGTGTTAAAAGAAGAAACAAAACAAATGGATGCAATATTACAGGCATGGTTTCCTGGTACAGAAGGAGCACAAGCAATCGTTGATATACTTTTTGGGAAGGTCAATCCTTCTGGTCGTTTAAGTATGAGCTTCCCAGAAGATGTAGGGCAGCTGCCACTTTACTACAATCACTTCAATACTGGAAGACCATTGAACAGCAAGACACATACAGGACGTTTCGTTTCGAAGTATCTGGATTGCTCAAACGAGCCGCTCTTTCCATTTGGTTATGGGTTGAGTTTTGGGGAAGCATCATACCATTCGTTAAAATTGAGTGATTCAACCATGAATGAAACGTTGGAAGCTGAAATTACGATCCGCAACAATTCTGCTTACTCCAGATTGGAGACAGTCCAGCTTTATATCAGAGATCACGTTGGATTGGTAGTTAGGCCTGTGAAAGAATTAAAGAAATATCAAAAAATCTCTTTGTCAGCTTATGAAGAAAAAACCGTTCAGTTCACAATAACAAAAGAAGATCTTTATTATTATCAAAAAGACATGAATTATGGCGTCGAACCAGGAATGTTTACTTTGTTTATTGGAAAAAATTCATCTGAGGGCGAATCAACAACTTTTGAACTTCTCTGAATTTCCTTCGCTGGCCCAGATTAAACACTGAAAAACAAGATAGAACAATAAGAGATGAGACTTGGGAGAGCTGTAGAACAACAGGAATTGTTTTACGGCTTTTCATTGTGTTGATTTTGTGAGAAATTGGTAAAAGAAAATCTAAAAACGCTTCTAGCGTATTGCCCTAAAGTACACTTCAGGAAATATACTTAAAAAGTCAATCTGATTGATAATAAGAAAAAGGGGTAATATGATGAAAAAAATTTTGTATGGAATACTTTTTTTAGTGATCTTTCTCACCGGATGTGGTCAATCACAAAATGAAGAGACAGAAAATGGTGCGACGACTGACAATACAGCAGAAGTTGATGGTCTAGAAAGTGAACAAGTAGGGAATGGAGGGGTAGAAGCTACGATTGCCATAGCATACTTTACACGTCCAGAGAATTTAGAACAAGAGCCTGAGATCGAAGCTGTTTCAAGAGCCAGTTTTAATATAGTAGACGGTGAACTCGCAGGAGATGTGCGCATTTTGGCTGAAATGATCGCAGAGGGGACAGGTGGTGAAATATTCTCCATTCAGACAGTATCAGGCTATCCAAATATTTATGATGAACATACAGCTACAGCCACTGTAGAGGTGGAAGAGGATGCGAGACCAGAATTGATAGAGAATACTGAAGAACTAGAAAATGCAGACGTTCTTTTTATTGGATTTCCTATTTGGTGGAACCGGGCACCGAGAGCTATTTTAACATTTCTTGAATCAAATGATTTTAGCAACAAACAAATCGTTCCATTTGCAACACACGGTGGTAATGGATTAACAAATAGTCAAAATGAATTGGAATTGCTATATCCAGACTACGAATTTCTCCCAGGATTTGGGGTAAGAGGGGGAAATGTGGAAGCGTCTGAAACGAACCTGCAGGATTGGCTAACGGAAATTGGATTCTAGCTATTTCTTTAGGTATCAGCAGATGGATGATACCTTTCTTGAAAAATAAAATGAAACATAATATTGTTATGGTAAACTAAATTTAATCGGAAGTCACAGCTACAATGAAGGAACATAAGGATCTTCATCGCAGCTGATTTGTAAAAAAAATCTATTATTAACTTGCTACATGAGCTTGTATAGATATTTAGACTATCTCGGGTAAGAATAAGCATAACAAAAACCCACTTATCCTACGTCAAATGTCATAAAATAAATAGCTGATAAACCTGTTCGTTTGTGCGAACAGGTTTTACATGTCATTCCATAAAACGATCTTCTTAAAATTCTACAGTCTTCTCCGCTTTTTTAGCATGATTCGCGGGATTTGCGATTCTTTGTTATTATTAGAAATGGATAGACCATGAAGAAGGATGATTCTTTTCATTACTAAAAGTTAAAATGTTGCAAAAAAGAGGAGGCGATTTAGTGGAATTTCGTTTATTAAAATATTTCTTCACGATTGCAGAGGAAGGGACGATCTCACAAGCCGCAGAAGTGCTCCACATCACCCAACCGACATTGAGCCGTCAATTAAAAGAATTAGAAGATGAATTAGGGACGGCTCTTTTCATTCGTGATAATCGTACAATGCTCTTAACCGAAGCAGGTCGTTTTTTAAAAAGCCGTGCCGAGGAGATATTGAGTCTAACGGATCAAACCATGCAAGAGTTTGAAGCTCGTAAGAAACAGTTGTTTAGTGGTCATTTTACAATTGGCTGTGTGGAAGCAGATAATTCCGACACGCTTTCTTTGATGTTGGAAGAATTTATCAGTGACTATCCAGATGTCCGCTTTCATATTCACAGTGGCACAGGAGATGATATCAACGAGCGTTTGGAGAAAGGCTTATTGGATTTGGCGATTTTGATCGAACCTATCGAGATCGAGAAATACGAAAAAATCGTTCTACCAAGAAAAGAGACTTGGGGTATACTGACATCGGCTGATTCTTTTCTCGCCCATAAAGAGGAGATCACACCAGAAGATATCAAAGGGGTGCCTTTGCTAGTGTCAAGGCGTCCGGAGGTGCAGCAAATGTTCAGTCAATGGTCAAAAACACCAATAGAAGAATTACCGATCGTTGGAACATATAACTTGATTTTCAATGTCTTTTCCTTGGTAGAAAACCATGTTGGGTCGGCGTTGACCATCAGCGGAGCAGTTGGAGAACGAAGGGATGAAATAATCAAATTTTTGCCTTTAGTCCCTCAAATCGAAACCAGCTGTGTCTTGGTGTGGAAAAGAAATCGTGTGATGTCGCCGGTTGTGACGGCGTTCATTGCCCGCTTTCGTGACGCTTTTGAATAATTGCATCCTAAAAGCCAAAAGAAGTGGAGTGATCCGCTTCTTTTGGCTTCCACCTCTCCCTATGCTTCGTAAGCATAGGGACTTTTTATAGAAAGCATTATTCAACGGCTCCGCTTTGCCTTACTATTAAATATACCAAGAAGAGAAACCAAGGAGGTGATAAAATGCCGGCAATACTTGTGTATTCACGAGCAGGGGAGAATCTTATTGAAGGGCAGCGAAAAAAGCTGATAGTGGGAAATACGCGGGTTCTAGCAGAGAAAATAGCAGAGAAATTACAATGCCCGCTTTATTCTCTTGAACCGACTTATCCTTACCCTGAAAGCTATCAAGCAATGGTCGAGCTAGCAAAAAAAGAAAAGGCGGCTAATGATTTCCCCCTCTATCAAGAGGTATCGGCAGCGTTTTTTAAAGAACGGGTCTTGTTTATCGGTTTTCCCAATTGGTGGGGCACATACCCGATGATCCTAGCGAGTTTTTTAAAAGATCACCGATTGGAAGGGAAGATTATTTTTCCGTTTTGTACTCATGAAGGCTCAGGATTCGGCAATAGCATTGAAGACTTTAAAAAGACTTGTCCTGATGCAGTTGTTTATCCTGGATTAGCTGTTCGTGGTTCAAGAATAGAGAAAGCGGATACAGCTATTCGAAATTGGTTAAATCAGCATTTCATTAAAATAGATGAAGGAGTCGATCGATATGGTCAAGAAACAAACAGCAGGAAGAGATAACTTAGGCAACTTTGCGCCGAAATTCGCGCAACTAAATGATGATGTGTTATTTGGTGAAGTTTGGTCACGTGAGGCAGAGTTGGCTCCTCATACGAGAAGTTTATTAACGATATCGGCCTTGATTTCCGGTGGCAATTTCGAACAATTGACTGCCCATCTGACGATTGGCAAGGAAAACGGGATCACTGCAGAAGAAATTGCAGAAGTAATCACTCATCTGGCTTTCTATGTTGGCTGGCCTAAAGCTTGGTCTGCTTTTAACATCGCCAAAACGGTTTATCAAGAAGAGTTAGCAGAACTGGAGGATAAATAAATGTCAGAACTCGATGCAGCAAAAGAAGCAGGAATCTTTTTATTGGGCAACACAAATGATGCCTATGCGCAATATTTTAGCGGTCAGAGTTACTTGAATCCGTTAGTAGCTGATCCAGCGATTCCAGTCAACGTTGGCAATGTGACCTTTGAACCGGGTTGTCGCAACAATTGGCATCGGCATATCAATGGTGGGTATCAATTGTTGTTGGTGACCGCAGGAAAAGGCTGGTACCAAGAAGCAGGTAAGAAACCGCAAAAACTTACTGTTGGGGATGTCGTAGTCATCAAGGAAGGGGTCAAACATTGGCATGGTGCAGCAAAAAATAGTTGGTTTGCCCATGTAGCGATTACTGCTGGTGCTTCAGAATGGTTAGAAGCAGTCAGTGATGAAGAATACGATCAATTGCCTGACGTATAAGTGATGGTAAGGCAGCCGTACTTGAAGGCGTGTAACAAATCTTATGAGGTCTCACCTGACTGGCAGCCAATACTGTGGCGAGTCAAAAGAGATCGAAGAGATCAATGTGAATGAATGTACGGTCGATTCGATGATTCAACCGGGGTAAATAGGAAAGAAAAAAGAAGCGTCCACTTGCACAACTAACGTGCGAGTGGACGCTTCTTTTTGTTTAGCCAAGATAAAATTCAATCAAGGTTTTTGCAATTAGTTTTGTCATGGGATGACCTTTCGTAAAGCTTGATGCTAAATAAATCGTCCTTGATAAGGGGAAATCTGCTAGTTCACGTAAAACGAAAGGCGCCTGATCTTCATAGCCCCAAGTAATTTTAGGAAAGAACGTGATTCCTAGTCCTTGATTGATAAGGGAGCGCAGCGTAGCTGGATCGTCCGTCGTTGAGCCGATAGTCAAACTGATTTTTTTTGCTTCAAAAGTTTCGTCGATGGTTCTGCGCAGCGGGCTGTTTTCAACCAGCATCAGCAGAGGCACGTGTTGGATATCGGCAACTTGCAAGTCTTTTTTTTCTGCCAAGGGATGCTTTTTGGGGATCGCCAATAAGATGGGTTCCGTGAATATTGGCAGATTGGTCAAGCCGTTCTTTGGCTCAGAGGTAATGTAGAAGGCTTGTTCTTTGTTGGTCTCCTTACTGCCGTGCTGCTTGATCGAAAGTTGGATCTCAGGGTGCTTTTCAACGAATGTCGCCACCAGGTTAGGCAAAGAAACAGAAGCGACTTCAGAGTAGATCGTCACTGCCGGGACCATTTCTCCATTTAAGGCTTGGATCGCACTCATTCCTTCGTCGAAACGTGCTAACGTCTCAACGACATAGGGATAAAATTCTTCAGCATACATCGTCAACTCGATATGCCGACCGGCATGATAGAACAAAGGAACGCCTAGTTCACTTTCTAAGTGTTTCATGGCACGGCTCAAGGCAGGTTGTGAGATGTATAATTCTTGTGCAGATTGGGTAATATTTTTCGATTCGGCTACTTTTTTAAAGTAGCGTAAATGATCAAGGTTCATCAGATACTCCTCTTTCCATACCTTTTGGTTATGGATATTCACGAAACTGGTATTTTTTATTATAACAAACTTCCGTTATTATGACACAGGAAAGAGAAATTGTTTAGGAGGTGCTTCATGAGTACAGGTTTCTTATACCCAGGACAAGGCAGTCAGACCAGCAAGATGCTTGAGGACGTGCCTGCCAGTTATTTCCATCAGCTAGAACAGGCGACAGGCTTTGATTTACACCCTGTATCGGGGGATCTCAAACAAGATACCGTCTCTATTCAGTTGGCGCTTTTAGTAAAAGCGGCTTTTTACACGGACCAGATGAAAGCATCTGGTGTACAACCACAGCTTGTGGCCGGGCATTCGATTGGCGCTTTTTCCGCTGCGTTAGCTTGTGAAAGTTTGAGTTTCGAAAACGCCGCTAGCTTGGTCTATCATCGGGCGACACTGATGAAAGAAGCCTATCCGACTGATTATGCCATGGGGGTACTGGTTGGTGTAACGAGAAGTGAAGCAGAAGCGCTCGTGGCAAATACATTTGATCCTGCTGCTCCCGTCTATTTATCAAATGAAAATTGCCCCATGCAGCATACGATCTCTGGTCATCTCACAGGCTTGCGCAAGACGCTGGCTCAAGCGAAAGACTATCATGCACAAACCGCCAAACTTTTAGCAGTGCCTGTGCCGTCCCATTGTGTGTTGATGACAGAACCCGTGAAACGGTTTGCGCCATTTATGAACACGGTATCCCTTGATGTGCCTATCTGTCCGTACCTCAAAAACACGGATGGGCGGATGACCATGAATCCTGAAGAGATCCGTCGTGATTTGCTGCAAAATATTGCTTATCCGGTGCAGTGGAACAAGATCATGGATGTTGCCTACGAAGCAGGACTTGATTTGGCTCTTGAATTTCCTCCTGGCAATACCCTAACAAAACTGATCCAAGCAAAATTTGGTGAAAACAAAGCGATCCGTGTGATCAATTTGGATCAACATGGCTTGGATGATGCTTTATTCCTATATCAAAAATGGAGATGAATAGAATGGAAAAACCTGCAAGAAACTGGGCAAGTAAACGTGAAAAGAAGGCCCAAACCATGAAAAAAATCGAGCATCTTCTCGATGGAAAATATGTCCCAACGGAAGCGATCATTGAAGTCTTAGAACAGTTGATCCGTCCGGGAGACAAAGTGGTCCTTGAAGGCGACAATCAAAAACAAGCAAGCTTCCTATCAAAAAGCTTAGAACAAGTCGATGCTCAAAAAGTCAATAATTTGCATATGATCATGTCGAGTATCTCCCGTCCAGAACATTTGACGATATTTGAAAAAGGCATTGCAGCGAAAATCGATTTTTCTTATGCAGGCGCACAAAGTACGCGCGTTGCCCAAATGATTGAAGACAAAACTATGAAATTAGGGGACATTCATACGTATTTGGAATTATATGGTCGCTTATTTATTGACTTGATTCCGAATGTGGTCCTTGTGGCGGCGGACAAAGCCGATCGCCAAGGAAATCTTTATACAGGTTACAATACGGAAGAAACGCCAACGATCGTCGAAGCAGCAGCCTTCAAAGATGGGATTGTGATCGTTCAAGTTAATGAAGTGGTCGATCGTTTGCCGCGGGTCGACATTCCCAGCGATTGGATTGATGTCGTCGTGGTAGCAGACCAACCGTATCAATTAGAAGCGCTCTTTACGAGAGATCCGCAAAACATTACGGAATTACAAATTTTGATGGCGATGATGGCATTAAAAGGAATCTATGCAGAACATGAAGTACAATCGTTGAATCATGGGATCGGTTTTAACACCGCTGCGATCGAGTTACTTTTACCAACCTATGGAGAAACCCTTGGAATCAAAGGAAAAGTAGCGAAAAACTGGGTCTTGAATCCTCATCCAACGATGATTCCAGCTATCGAATCTGGTTGGGTCGAAAGCATCCACAGTTTTGGTGGGGAAGTTGGTATGGAAAAATACATTGCCGCTCGTCCAGATGTATTCTTTGTCGGAAAAGACGGCACGATGCGCAGCAATCGAGCATTATCCCAAACTGCAGGTCAATATGCCATCGATATGTTTATCGGTTCGACCTTACAACTGGATTATCAAGGAAACTCTTCTACAGTGACGAAAGGCCGCTTATCTGGATTTGGTGGTGCACCAAATATGGGGCATAATCCGGGGGGCCGTCGGCATTCGACTCCAGCTTGGCAATCCTTGCGGGATGAAACAGATCCTTTAGCAAAAGGACAAAAATTAGTCGTTCAAATGGTTGAAACGTATGGTTCCAATAAAAAACCTGTTTTTGTAGAAACGTTAGATGCGTTGGCTGTCCAAAAGCAAGCTGGTTTAGCCAATGCCCCAATTATGATCTATAGCGAAGATACGACGCATATCGTGACAGAAGAAGGCATCGCTTATCTTTATAAAGCAAACTCAAAAGAGGAAAAACAAGCAGCAATCGCAGCCATCGGTGGTGTAACCCCACTAGGAATGACCAGCACAAAAGCTTCTCTGGATGCCTTGCGCAAAGCGGGAATCGTGAAATTACCAGAAGACTTAGGGATCAAACGCAGTGATGCCAAACGATCATTGCTAGCAGCTCAAACCGTTGATGATTTGATCGAATGGTCCGATGGGTTGTATGAACCGCCAATGAAATTCAGAACGTGGTCTTAATAAGAGCAAGAGGAGAGAAGAAGAGATGGAAAAATTAGCTTATACGTATCAAACAACGAAACCAGTCACCAAAAAAGTCCATGTTGGCGTGGTTGGTTCTGGTGACTTGGAAATTCTGCTTTTTCCAACGGACAAACAAGAAACCACCGTTTCAGTTTGTACAGGAAGTGATGGCTTTGGCGATGTGTGGCAAAATGTCTTGACACGTTTTTTTGAGCGCTATCCAATCAGTGCGCAAATAGTGATCAACGACTTTGGCGCCACTCCCGGTGTGGTTTACCTACGATTAACCCAAGCAATGGAGGAACTAGCAGATGAAGAATAGTTTTGTAGAATTAAATGCCCGAGAACGGGTGCACGCATTATTGGATGCCAAGAGCGGTCGTGAATTGATCGATCCATTCGACCAAATGATCGCACCCAATCTGGTGGCTCAAGACATCGTGCCACAAAGCGATGATGGGATCGTTGTTTGCCGTGGAACGATTTCTGGAGAAAACGTGGTCGTGATCGCTATGGAAGGAAAATTCCAAGGTGGCGGGATCGGTGAAGTTTCTGGTGCTAAAATCATCGCGGCATTGACTCATGTGTTGGAAGAAAACCAAAAGGGCAATCCGATCACACCGATCATCATCCTCGATACTGGTGGCGTACGCCTCCAAGAAGCGAATTACGGCTTATTGTCGATTGCAGAAATCGGCAATTTGATCGTTGCAATAAAATCGTATGTGCCAGTGATTGGATTAGTGCCAGGTCGGGTGGGTTCTTTTGGCGGTATGTCGATTACCTCAGCACTTATGAGCTACTTGATAGCGACGAAGAAAGCCCGTATCGGTTTGAACGGTCCTGAAGTCATCGAACAAGAAGCTGGCGTGAGAGAATTTGATTCCAGTGATAAAGATTTGATTTGGAATACCATTGGCGCCAAACAACGTTTGGCAGCACAAATGATCGATGAACTAGTGACTGACAGTGTCGAATCGATCCAAGAAGCTGTGATTGCGGCGATGGTTGAAAAGAAAGACAGTCATCGCAGCGAAAAAAGTGGTTTTTATCTTTCTCTTTTAAACGAACTTGATCTATCAAAGCCGCTGACTATCGAGGCATACAATAAGGCTCTTGCAACGCATAAAGCAACTGAAGTGGCACCTATTACTGTAACAGAAGGCCAAGAAGCTGCTGCTGACAGTATCGGTTATCACTGGTTTTCAGCATTGACGAATCTGCAATTCCCAACCTCAACTAGTGCAACTGTCTATGCAGCTGCATCTGACCTTTTTACTGAAGAAGTCGTTGTTACAGCGATCGTGCCAAACCCAACTAATCCGATGTATCGGGTACGCAAGGGAGAAGTTGGTTTAGTCGAAGGGTATGAGATGGGCCACCTGTTAGAAACTGTTTATCAAGAAGACAAAGAGAAAGCAGTCAAACGACCAATCATTGCGGTCATCGATGTCCCTAGCCAAGCGTATGGCTACAATGAAGAATTGATTGGTATTCATGCAGCTTTAGCAAACAGTGCGGCAGCTTATGCCAAACTACGCCAAGCGGGTCATCCAGTGATCGGTTTTATCGCTGGTAATGCGATCTCTGGGGCTTTCTTAGCGCATGGCTTGCAATCAAGTCGTCTGATCGCACTAAATAGTGAAAAAATCACTGTTCAGGCAATGTCAAAAGAAAGTGCAAGTCGGGTCACCAAACGGTCGATTGCCGCGATTGAAGCCGCTGCGGAAAAAGTACCAAGTATTGCTTATGATATCAAAAATTATACGAAACTTGGGGCAATCTTCACTTTCTTATCCTCCATTACGGATCAGTCTGTCACCTCTGAAAGCAAAGCGACTGTAATTGAAGCGATCAATGAGGCGATTGATGATGTGCGTAAAACGAATGACACGATGTTGACCAGTCGCTACACCAATCCGATCGCTAAAAAGAGCGGCCGGCTGGAAACGAATAACGTATTTGAAAAAATGAATGCAGAATGGAATGAGTAACGAATGAACCGTGCCCACGATATCGTTCAATTAGATAAAGAAGTTCTTGATATGATTGATATTCCGAAATGGTTTTCTGAAAAAGAACAGCTTTTTGCGACCGTCCGTCGTGGGAAACCCAGCAACCCTAGCTATTTACCCGTGGGGTTGCGCGGGGAAAAGCGGCAAGAACGGTTTGCCTTTGAGGCACCCTGTAACATGATCAAACGAACGATCCATCCTTGGGAATTGACCAGTCGTGAGAGCTTCCGATTCAATGAAGTAGCCAATTATCCAGTTTACCGCAGCTATCAAAAAGCACGGCTTTTATTGAAGTACTATTCTTGGGGAATTGGTGGCAGTTTGGGTTTTGAATTAGCTGCAAAACAGGCAGCAATCAAGCCGACAAGTGATTTAGATCTGTTGCTTTATGCCGACACGAAAGAAAAGCTGCCATTGGAACTATTGGAAAAGCAGGCAGCCTTTTTTCAACAGATCGATGTTCAAGTTATCACAAAACAAGGCGGGTTTGCCTTAAAGGAGTATTTGGAACATCCATCAAAAAAAATCTTAGTAAAAACAGACGAAGGGCCAAAACTCACCACTGAGATTTGGTAATTATTAGAAAAGTGAGCGAAAAACATGTTTGAGAACAACGATTTAAAAATCAACATCAGTGATTTCCAAAAAGTATTTGCCGTGACAGCAGTAATGATGCAAACGATTTTGACTTTTGCCTTATCCAATACCCAAGATGAAAAGACTGCAGCATTCATCGGTACCTTTTATGTCTTGGTGAAATTTACCGCACCCCTGTTTATTTTTGCTATTGTTTATAACATGGTTAAGACAAGTCAACATCTGTCTTATCTAGAATTTTTGAAAGAAAAGTTTTTTGAACTTGTCGTGCCATATGTGCTTTGGACGACGGCTTATTTATGGCTCTTTCCCGCTGTCCAACAAGGAAAACCTTATACTGATACAGCAACGTTTTTACTGAAATATGTGACGGGGGATGCGGCGCCACACTTGTGGTATACGATCATGATGCTGCAGATCCAATTGTTGATGCCGTTTTTTGTCTGGTTAGGCTACAAAGTGTTGACGAAGAAAAAAGCTGTTTGGCCAGTATTGATCGTCGCAACTGCTTTGTATGTCGCTTGGTATGTGTTTTATGATCGCCAAGTTTTTGAAGGACCGCATCATGAAAGCTGGTATTTATTGGATCGGTTTGTCTTTAGCTTTGTGATCTATGGGATCTATGGCGAAGCCGCTTTGATTTATCACGAAACCGTCTATCGCTTCCTATACAAGATTCGCTATGCTTTCTTGCCAGTGGGCTTAGCATTGGGGCTATTATCTGCCAATCATCTGCTACATTATGCAGGTGATCTAAGTTTCGCTCATGCACCGTATTTAAATACATTGCAAAGCTTATATAGCTTAGTATTGATTTTTGCAGTCTTTATGTTTGGGTCAACTATGATCAAGAACAATGCCCCTCAGTTAGGGACATTTAAGTGGCTATCTACTTATGCGTATCGAACCTATCTTGCCAATGTTTTTGTCTTTCAAGTTTTGTTGCTATGCTTCAAAGATTTGTTGCTGCAACTGCCAATGGGCATCATGATCATCGTCGCTTATTTGGCAACTGCCAGCTGTGGTTTTTTAACAAGCTATGTTTTGCATGTTTTATGGGTAACGATCAAAGGTCAAATCAAAAAATAGAGGAGGAGTTGGATGTTTGCATTTGCTGTAGAAGAAAATTGTCGACGACTCGCCCAATTGGTAGAAGAAGCCTTGATTGCAGAAGTGACATTGTCCCCAAAACCTGGGTTAGTGGATGCCATTGATTCAGGTGCCCATCACGATATGGATCAAGCACTCTTTCTGCGATCAGCTCGAGCATTGACGCCATACTTTGAAGAAATGGCCTTGGTGTCTTGGGGAAGCAGCATGTCTCAAGAGTTGCGGGAAGCAATCGCTGCAATCGGTCGGAAGGCAGAACAGGGGATGTTGGCAGCCACTGGTGGCATCAACACTCATAAAGGAGCCATTTGGGCATTAGGCTTGCTCATCAGCGCCGTCAGTAGCCAACTTAGTCGCAAACAGCGGATTTTTTTGCCAGAAGTCTTTTCTGACATCCAGCTTCTCACTGCATTTCCTGATCGTGCGCTGACTCAACAAACGGAAAGTCATGGCAAAACTGTTCAAACCAAATATGGACATCTCGGTGCGTATGGGGAAGCTGCTGCTGGGTTCCCCCATGTTCAAATCGCTCTAGCGGATTATTTTTCTCGGGATTGTTCCAATGAGACTGAAAAAAGGCTCCACATGCTGTTGGCGATCATCGCTACACTGGACGATACGTGTATTTTATACCGCAGCAATCAAGAGGTACTGGCACTGGTTCAGCAACT
Source organism: Enterococcus sp. AZ188 (assembly GCF_050544075.1). Taxonomy (NCBI): domain Bacteria; kingdom Bacillati; phylum Bacillota; class Bacilli; order Lactobacillales; family Enterococcaceae; genus Enterococcus; species Enterococcus sp. AZ188. Next base: position 1,786,849 of record NZ_CP172943.1, on the reverse strand, counting down.
CGCACAAAAAGCCAATCAGCAAGCGTTGCCGAACCCAGCATTTCATGCACTAGCAGCCTTCTGCCAGTCAGAAAATGTGTCTCCAGGCGGCAGTGCTGATCTGTTGGCTGCCAGCTTCTTTTTATTGTCCATCAATTCGATTTTACCCGTAAATGAAGGAAGGACCGTTTACCAATAACTCTTTTCCTTAGAAGAAAGCCAACGATTCTTCTAAGGATTTTTTGTTTCATTTTTTCGCTCGATTAAGAAAAATAAAATCTCTTGCTATTTGCATAGTTTAATGATTAGATAATTCTTAGGCACTACTGAAATGCTTCGTTGCTCCATTGCAACGAATAAAGGAGTTACAGATGAAATACTATAATGCTTTTCTTCAAAATCTTGTGTTGCGGCGCTGGACGGTCCTGTTTATGCTTGCGGGCATTCTTTTTTTGTTTCGCAGTCTGATGACCATTCTTTTGCTGACCTTTATCTTTACGTATCTGATTTATCGGCTGGTTCTTTTGCTCCATCGAAAAAGTCATCTGCCCATTAAGCTTACGAGCATCCTGACTTACAGCTTGATTGTTTTTATTCTTTATTTAGTAGCAACAAATTATGTACCAATCATCATCAAACAATCCGTCCAATTAGTCAATTCCGTTGCTGATTTCTACCAACGGACAGACTCCAACAATGAATTGATCGAATATGTCTTGAATTTATTGCAAACCAGTGAATATATTCAGAAATTACAAAGCGGCGTTCTAGTCGTGATCAATTATCTGTATAATTTCGGTGAGTTGGCATTGACGGTGCTGATCTCATTTCTGCTTAGTTTCTTCTTTATGATCGATAACAAAAAGACCGTTGCGTTTTCTCGGCTATTTTTGCAAGGGCGAGGGGCGTGGTTCTTTGAAGATGTTTACTATTTAGGAGCTAAGTTTACGCGTGCTTTCGGAAATGTGATTGAGACGCAGTTGGTGATCGCCTTAGTTAATACAGCAATCACTGTCTTCGCCTTAGCGGTGATGGGCTTTCCGCAGCTGTTGAGTTTGGCGTTGATGATTTTCTTTCTCAGCTTGATTCCTGTTGCTGGTGTGATCATCTCGTGTATTCCATTGACGTTTATTGCCTATTCCATCGGCGGATTTAATGACGTGATCTATATTCTTTTGATCATAGTATTTGTTCATGCGTTGGAATCCTATATCTTAAATCCCCGCTTGATGGCCAATAAAACAGAGATTCCGATGTTTTACACGTTTATTCTCCTGTATCTTAGCGAACATCTCTTTGGTTTGTGGGGCTTGATCATTGGGATCCCATTGTTTACTTTCTTTTTAGATTTAATGAATGTGAAAGAGATTCCGCGATTGCGTAAAAAAACCGATGACACCTTGCAGGACCAATAAAATGATTGCTGTAAAGGATGGCAATTGATAGAAAAACCATCTCTGCCGATGAAAGGCGAGATGGCTTTTTTATTTCGCAGCAATTTTTTTCGTAAAGGAGACAAAGCAGATTGCTGAAGAGGTGCTTTGAAACCTGCCTGTTTGGGAATACCCCAAAGAATGATAAAAGTGAACCAGCTTGGGTTCTTGCAGGATCGTATTCAAATGTATCGTATCTGTTTGTACGTTCCTTTCAATCAAGGTCATTGCTTGTCTACCGATCCCGCGGTTCTCGTAGGAGGGAAGAAGGGCGATGGAAGATAGCTTCGTCGTATGCTCCTGCTCAACCGTCAGTTTTAGGAATCCCACGGTTTTCTGAGCGGTCATGATTAAATAATAAGTGGTATTCGACGCAGAAAACTTTGCGTTTAGCTTCTCAAAACTTTGTAAATTGGGAGAAGTTTCTCCATCTTGATAACGGAGAAAGAGAGATTTGAAAGCAGCTTTTTGTATCAAGTAGATAGAAAGTAAATCGGAAAGCTTCGCTTCTTTAAGCTGAATGAGCATGCACACCTCCATAAAATGTCAGACATCATTTGTTGAAAGACATTGATTCGGTATAGAAGGTCCTGATGAAAAGCCATCGAAGAGCAGTCTTTCATTGGCTCGTTTCCGTTTTGATCCTTCCCTCAACCAGAGGTTCAAAAACGAAGAGATCCGCAGGGCTTCGTGCCAACGGTGTTTTATTGAAAAAGATCATTTATCGATGTAACCAAGTCGTCATAGGTTTGACCGGTAGCGATTGCATAAACGGAAAGCAAAAAGACGAGGGCTGCTGCCATCACGTAAAAAATTCGGAGGCGATAACCGTCACCTGTCCGGCGATTTTTTACAAAAGTAAAAATCGTCACAGCTAGATAAGCGAAGGTCAATAAACAAATAAGATAAGTAATAATTTCTGGTGTCATGGGCGTTTTCCTTTCTTTTTCTATTTGTATAAAAATATACTCAATAAATATAATATAACCATTTCGATACCGTCAAAGAAAGCGCTCAATTTTTGATACAAAAAACTGACCGAGTGGTAGCCACTGGTCAGTTCTATTCAAAAACGATGGGGCATGATCTTAATTGTCTTTTTTTTCCGCATCTAGCAAGCTTCTTAGTTCATCTGCTAAAGCGATACAGGCAATACTATCCGTTAAGGACATCAGGGAATTTTCGAGTTGTCCTTGTGCAAGAGCGGTGTGAACTGCTTGAATCTCTGAATGGAAATCATCGATCTCGTACCCAATATCATAGACCGTGTCTTCTTGGTCAATCGTCACGGTAAAAGAAGCGGGGCGATGGAAGTTGGGGATCGTGATTTTCCCTTTTGTTCCTTGTAATTCCGCCACCGTCTCTTTTATTTGGTCAAATCCAGTCTCAATCACTGCAACAAAGTCTTCACTGACAAAGCGTGCTTCAACATAGGTATCAACCCCAGTTTCATAAAGGCTGTAATCGATTATTTCGGCAGTTAAATTTTCTGGTGAAAAATCTTGGATAAAGGCTAAGTTATAGATCCCCATATCCAGTAAAGCACCCCCTTGTTTTGGCAGATAATGGTAAGAACTGACTTCGACTGGTAAATGGCGGCGAAAAGTAGTCGTGACACTTGTTAGCTCACCGATATGACCACCATCCACAAGTTCTTTTAGTTTGCGATACGCTGGGGTGAAGCGTGGCTTCATGGCTTCCATAAAGAAGACTTCGTGTGCTTGGGCTTGTTTTTGTACATCGCGCATTTCTTGTGCAGTCAAGGTTGCTGGTTTTTCACATAAAACAGCTTTTTTTGCTTGAAAGGCTTTGATGATCCATTCATAGTGATACAAATGCGGCAAAGCAATATAAACGATATCGATAGCTGGATCATCTAATAGGTTTTGGTAGTTATCAAAGACGGCATCACACGGAAATTTTGCTTGAAACGCTTGCGCTTTTTCCATCGTACGACAAGCAACCCCATAAAGCTGGGCATCTTGAAAATTTTCTAAACTTGCAGCAAAGCGATTGGCGATATTTCCGGCACCAATAATTCCCCAATTGATCATTTCATTTCCCTCTTTTCTTCAGTTGACGGGTATTCTGAGAGAATCCCTGATTCCAAAACAGATTGTTTTTTTCTTAACTCGACAATATTTTTTTGATATTCTTTGGCATACAGCAAGGCAAACAGTGAATCTAAAATATACTCAAAGGCGACCTGTGAAGAAAAGGTACCGACTTTGAGAAAATCACGTTCATCATGAGAAGCGATGATCGCATGGGTCGCTAATGGGATGATTTTCGCATGGGCGTTGCCAGAGATTACGATCACTGGTACCCCAACATCACGAAAGTGTTGCATGATTTTTTCGTATTGTGTATTTTTCCCACGATAGGTAATAAACACGGCACAATCATTTTGCGTGACGTTCGATGCATTCCACGCATCATCCCCATATTCATCCGCAATGATCAGATACTTATTGATTTTGACCAACTTATTTTGAAAACTTCTTGCCCGGATCTGAGAATCACCGCGAGCAAATAAGAAAATCCGCTGCGCAGCTTCCAACGATTGCACCACTGCTTCCATCGTTTCTGGAGCGACCTGAGCGTGGGTTTTGTGGATCGAGTTGATCGTTAGATCGGCCATTTTTTTCATAATATCAGGTGTTTGATCCTTGGGCGAAAAGGGAAAATTCGCGTCAACAAAGGTTGGGTTGAACATCTGATTATGGGCAATTTCAGCCAGACCTAAGCGAAAACTTTTAAATCCTTCATACCCCATCTTTTTGGCTAGACGAATGACGGAAGAGTGGGATGTGTATGTATGCTTAGCGATGACTTCAATCGTCAACGAAGGCACATCATTGATATTTTGCAAAATATAACCGGCAATCCGTTTCTCCGTATTGGTCAATCCTTCTTGAAGCCGTAATTTATCTCCTAATAACATCAAACCACCTCTTTCTAATCATAGCCTAGGACAAAGAAAACCAAAAGCAAAAACTGTACCTTTTTGGCAATTTGGTAAAAATGTTCAGAACCACTCAGCAGTTTGCGAAAAAGTCTGGTCAAAAGAACCTGTTTTTGGCAAAAGACTTCTCATTTCGAAGGATATCAGCAATAATCAAGCTATCAATTCATAGGAGGCGTCACAATGTTAACTATCGCATATCTCGGAAACGGAAAAAGCACCAATCGCTACCATCTGCCTTTTTCAACCAAGCTGCAGGATAAGATCAAAGTAAAGACGATCTATTCACCAAGCGGCAAGCTGACCTGGCCAACACTAGAAGGCGTTCATTACACCTCTGACTTAGAGGATATCTACCGTGATCCTGAAATTCAATTAGTTGTGGTCACGACCCCCAGTCATTTGCATTATGAATTAGGCAAGGATGTCTTGCTCCATGGGAAAAATGTCTTGATCGAAAAACCTTTTACGGAAACTTCGGCACAAGCAAAGGAATTGTTCGCACTGGCGCAAGAGAAAGGCTTATTTGTGCAATGCTATCAAAATCGCCGCTTTGATTCCGATTTTTTGACTACGCAAAAAGTGATCGAAAGCGGCGTGCTCGGAGATCTCTTAGAAGTAGAGATGCATTATGATTATTTTCGTCCAGAGATTCCACGGTCAGTGACCGAATTTTCATTGAATACTAGCTACTTGTACGGACACGCTTGTCATACACTGGACCAAGTGATCTCCTATTTTGGGCAACCAGACGATGTCCATTATGAGGTTCGGCAATTGCTTGGAAAAAATCGCATGAATGATTACTTCGATTTGGATCTGTTTTATGGTCGAATGAAAGTCTCTGTCAAATCTAGTTACTTCCGATTAAAAGAGCGGCCTAGTTTTGTCGTTTATGGCGAAAACGGCGTTTTTGTAAAACAAACGAAGGATCGACAAGAAGAGCATCTAAAACAGTTTTATCTCCCAGATCATGCCGATTTTGGGATTGATTTGCCAGAGCACTATGGCGCACTAACTTATATGGATGCTAACGGTGACTACCATGAAGAAAAAGTCATCTCTGAAATTGGTGATTATAGCCGTGTGTACGAGGGCGTCTATGAAACGATCATCCATGGCAAAGAGAAAATCGTGAAAGACGAAGAAACGATTTTACAAATCGAAATGCTAGAAACAGGCATCAATCAAATGATCACTGAGTCATAAGGCAGAGTGATTACGAGGCTTTTGACAAACAAAGCGCCTGAAGGCATCAACTGACTCAACGTAAAGGAGTAGATACGAATCGAATCTTCAGAAATCCTGCAAGAAGAACAGCAGCTGCAGTTTGCTCATTTTGACAATGACCTCGCATTGCGATTGGTAATTGCCATTGATCAGTACGTTAAAAGGAACTACCCGAAGCCTGTAGGGATCAAAGTTGTTCATCATGGCTTGCCGATCATTCGATTTTTAATGGCAGGGCGAAAAGAAAGCCCTTGGCTTGAAAGAAAAGAACGAACGGTACTAGAAAGCGGGCATAGTTCACTATACGTCTATGCGCAAAAAGATAGAGATATACAATTTGCTAAATGGGCACAAGACGAACATTATGCAGTTTGTGGTGGTGGTTTTCCAATTATCGAAGATAGAGAAGTCACTGGTGCTATCTGTGTGTCAGGTTTGGCCCATTTAGAGGATCATAAAGTGATCACCGAGGTATTGAAACAAATGATCTAAGAAGATAGAAAAGGGGAAGCAAGATGAACTTAGCGATTTTAGGGGCAGGCATGATCGTCCATGATTTTTTGACGGTGGCAGGGGATGTCCCGCAGCTTGAACTGCCCGCTATTTTTGGGACAGAAAATGATTTAGAGAAAATGAATCACTTAAAACAGCAATACGGGATTCAAACCGTCTATACAGAGTTAGGGGCATGTTTGGCGGATCCCTCCGTTGACACCGTGTATGTCGCATTGCCCAATCATTTGCATTATTCCTTTGCCAAAGAAGCGATCCTCGCTGGCAAACACGTCATTTGTGAAAAGCCATTTACGTTGCAGGCACGAGAATTAGTAGAATTAACAGAATTGGCTGCTGCCCATGGGGTGCTTTTGATGGAAGCCATCACGAATCAGTACTTAGCCAACTACCAAGGAATAAAAGCGCAGCTTGAAACATTGGGAGAGCTGAAAGTGATTGAATGCAACTATTCGCAATATTCTTCTCGTTATGATTCATTCAAAGAGGGAACCGTTTTACCTGCATTTAACCCAAAAATGGGTGGTGGGGCATTGATGGATATCAATATCTATAATATTCATTTTGTGGTCGGGCTTTTAGGAAAACCTAAAAGTGTCCGCTATTTTGCTAATGTCGAAGAGGGGATCGATACTTCTGGCATGCTGTTTTTAGACTATGAACAAACAAAAGTCGTTTGTATTGGCGCCAAAGATTCGACAGCGACGATTCGCTCAACGATCCAAGGGACGAAAGGATCGATCATCGTCAATGGGCCGACGAATATGCTTGCCAGCTATGACGTTGAACCGGTCAATGGGGAAAAAATCCATCAGGATCAAAGCGTTCACGGACATCGTATGTTTGAAGAATTTGCCCGTTTTGCACAAGCCATTCACGAAAATGATCATGTCTTTGTCAAGGAACGTCTTGCACATAGCAAGCTGGTGATGGAAGTAGTGGAAAAAGCATTGGCAGATGCCCAGATTGTATTAGGATAATCGCATCAATGTGGAAAGACACCAGCTTCTTAGAGAAGTTGCTGGTGTCTTTGTCTGTTGTCTTATTTTTTCTTCTTTAAACTCAATAAGGTTAGTGGGATACCCAAGGTGAGATAGCCGACAATTGTCATCAAACAGACGACCAGCCAAAAGTTATCTACTGCTAGAAACGCAATCAGGCCATAGGCCACCAGAATCGAGAGGAAATAAAAAAGAAAGAGCTGAAAAAAACGTTTAAAACTCACAGTCATTCATTCTCCTTTGTCGTTAAACTGACAAGAAAAGTATACCATATCAAACGCAATTTTAAGGGATGATTGTGATCATTCGCAGGAGCCGTTAAAGGCGAATTGTTTTGTGGGCTGACCGTGATTCGCTATACTTGAAGGGAAGAGAAAGAGCAGGATTTTTTTAAGAGAAGGAGGAGACAGATGAAAAAGGTGGATGTACTGATTATCGGAGCGGGTCCAGCTGGTACGGCTGCTGCCTATGGGTTAAAAGCCAAAGGAAAGACAGTGGCGATCGTCGAAGCTGATTTATGGGGTGGCACGTGCCCCAATCGCGGGTGCGATCCGAAAAAACTACTGATGCGAGGCGTAGAAGTCAAAACAGAGGCGAAACGTATGCAAGGCAATGGCGTTCAAGGGCAGGTATCCATTGATTGGCCGGCACTGATGGCGTTTAAGCGCTCGTATACTGATCGTGTGCCGGAGTCAACCAAACAAGGGTTACTAGCAGAAGGAATCACTACTTACTACGGACAAGCCGCTTTTCGTGATGCCCATACGGTCGTCGTGGAGGCCGAAGAGATTCAAGCAGAAAAAATAATCATTGCGACAGGACAGCGTCCAGCCGTACTACCAGTCGTCGGCAAGGAGCATTTACAAAACAGTACTGATTTTCTTTCCTTTGAAAAGATGCCAGCAACGATTGCTTTCATAGGTGCTGGATATATTACCTTCGAATTGGCGATGATCGCTCAAGCAGCAGGTGCTGAAGTTCATGTGATTCATCATAATGACCAGCCACTAAAAGGATTTGATGCTGAATTGACCGCAGAAATGGTTCGTTCAATGCAGGACCAAGGTGTTTCGTTTCACTTTAACCAGAACACACAGCGAATCATGAAAGAACAAAACCACTATACAATTCAGACACAAGCGTTGTCTCTCACCGTAGAAGCAGTGATTGGTGCCACGGGACGCAGACCCAATAGCGATCAGCTGCAACTGGAAAAGGCAGGGGTAGAAACGTCAAAACAAGGGATCGTTGTAAATGAGTTTTTGCAGACTAGTCAAACACACATCTACGCAATCGGAGATGTGCTAGCGAAAAAGCAGCCAAAACTGACGCCTGTTGCTAGTTTTGAAGCCGCCTATCTTGTCGAGCATATAGATGACCAGAAAACGCCCATCCGCTATCCGCTAATCCCTACGCTGGTTTTTGGTGCGGAAAAACTGGCAAGAATCGGAATCAGTGAGCAAGAGATTGCCGATCATGCCTCAGAATATCATAGCGAGGTGATGGATCTTTCTTCTTGGTACACCTATCGACGAATCAATGATCAAGAGGCAAAAATCAAATTGGTTTATGACACATCTGATACAATCGTTGCTGTCACGATTTTTTCTGCATTGGCGGATGAGTTGATCAACCACTTCGTTTTTGTGTTGGAAAATCAGCTATCGAAAGAAGCACTGGCACAAATGATTTTTGCCTACCCCACACCTGCTAGCGATTTGTCCTATTTTCTATAAATAAACAAACAAGCCTGCGCTAGTTTCCGCTAGCACAGGCTCTAAATTATTATGTCCGTATTGACTATAGTCCGTGAACCTTAAATGAACCTTAAAGTTAGGCTGGGTTTCATTTAAGCAATGTCTTTGTTTTCTAGTAACCCTAGGTTTAGGCTTTTTTTGAAAGCCGACGGACAGCAACAATCAGTAAGATCGCTGACAAGAAGAGTCCGACCAAATAGATGATGAAAATAGAATCTGGCTCATAGTGCCGATAATTGAATATTTTTACCATAAAAAAGAGAAACGGGATCGCTGCAATAAGGGTTGAAACGAAACGTTTCCGCCATTGTATGAAAAACGATCCAATCACTAGAAAAAGACAAAACGGGATCCAAAAGACCAAATGTCCGATAAGTTCGATTTTTCACACCTCCTAGCAAGTAAAATCATCATAACGTTTCTTCCTAAAAAGCAAGCGTGAATGAAAAAATAATCTCATTAGGCATGTATGAAATTATGAGTGGAGTCTTCTGAAAAGTTCACAAGAAATCTGAGAATTTCAAAAGGAAATGAAAAAACGGGCGGTTAGGAATGTCCCAATAGTCCGAGACAAGAAAGCACCTCTTGCAGCATTCGTTTTCACTTGAATCCTGCAAGAGGTGCTCTTCCGTAGAAAATCTGGCGCTTTATTCAATTGATATCAAAGAAATGATTAGGAAGGAACGGCAGTCTTTTTTTATGGCAAGATGTTCTTACTATAAAAAAGGGAAATGACCATACCTATGTCCAACAGATCCTTATAATAAAATCCTTTCAGTGGCCCAAAGTGTAAGAAAAATCCGAGAATCAGTAATACAAACAGCAGCAGGAAGAGCAGGTTGAAAATGGTCATCAAGCGAAAACTGAAATGCCAATTACTCAAGAAATACTGATATTTGGCTGCTCTGTAAATTTTGTTTTGAATTGGAATTTTCTTGAGTGCAGGGATCGATTCATGATAGGACGTAAATAATTCGTAGTCTTTTTTCGTCAGCACTTCTGAGAAAATGTGCGTCCCCGCTTGAAAGTCGAAATAGCCCCAATGGAATTGTTCTTTATCCTCTGGTGATTCGTGCTTCATCAGCTTTCTTGGCTTGATGGTGAACGCCTTGATGTTCTCATAGGGGTAACTGAAATAGGTGTTACTTTCTAAATAGTCGATGATGACCAGAAAAAGCATTCGGGTTTCTGTGAAAACCAACAAACGATTGCCGCGGGTATCATGAAAGATGTCACGGTATGCTTTTGCTTTCTCAGTTGTTGCATACGCATAGGCGCCAAGCCCTTGGTTGGCGAAGGCGAGGTTTCCATCTGGCGTCAAAGGCAGATAGCCAAGAATCGTTTCGTCTTTTGCTAAAAGCGTCCGAAGCTCCTCTAATAGATCTTGCAAGAAAACATATTGTTTGGACAGCTCGAAGGTTGTTGCTTTTTCTTGTTCAGTTACTTTTATCAGTGATTTATTTTCATTTAAGACTAACTGTTTAAAATCCATCGATAGTCATCCTTTCTTTTAAGCGTTTGCGGCCACGGGAAAGACGATTGTAGATTGCTGAGACATTTAAGTCCGTCTGCTCTGCGATGGTTTCGGGTGATTCCTGATAAAAATAGTAGAGCAGAAAGATCCTTTGATCAAGGGCTTCAAGGTCTTCAATAAAGCCCAAAAAGTTTTCCTTTGTTAAAGGTGATTCTTCAATAGCTAGTTCCTGCTCATCAACAGGTTTTTCTTCCAATGAGCGCTTGTTCAACTTTCGCTTGTGGTCAATCGCACGACTACGACTGATCAAAAGCAGCCAAGTAATCAAGCGGCTTCTGTCAGGTTGATACGCAGCAATCTTTTGCCAAACCTCGTAAAAAACTTCGTTCGCTACATCTTGGCGCTCGCTCACTTCATGCGGTTGCGAGAGGACACTATGGATCGTCCTCAGCATGCTATCACCATAAACAGCTAACAGTTCTTCTAAGCCGGCATAGTCTTTCTTTTTGATTCGTTCAATGATTTCTTCATCCTGCACCTTTTTCACCCCTTCACACTATATACGAAGAATGTTTGCCTTTTCTATCAGAAAAAGAAAAAAACCTCTGTTAACGAGGTTCATGTTCTTTGGCCAGAAGATCTGTTGCCAAGCGCTGGGCCAAATATTCCCAAAGAATGCCGCCAAAAAAAGCGCCTATCATATAAAGAATGACTGCTTGCAGCTCCAATGGATTATTTGCTAGCCAGAAAGAAAATAGCGAGCCGATGATGAATAGGTAGCTGCCAAAAAGCACTTGCCGCCACGAGCGTTTTTTAACAAACTTGCTAATGAGAAAGGTTGAAAGGATCATCAAGAGAATTTGGATGAATGCCAGCGAAGGCAAAAGTGCAAAGTCAGAAACAACCATTTCCCAAAATTGTTGAATCAAGAAAAAGTAAGCAAAGAGAATGAGCCCGCGTGAGAATATACTAAGCCGCAAGGAAGATATTTTTTTTCGCATTGGTTTACTCCTTGAAAGGTTTTCTTTATTATAGCAAATTTTTAGTTAAACAATGTAAAAAGATGAACGAGAAGGTCTGCAAAAAACTTCTCCTAAGTATGCGCTCTTTTAGTATACTTGAAAGAAACGAGTGGATGGACTCGATACATGAGGAGGATTGCATGCCAATGATTCTTTTTGCACCTGCGGTATTCAACTTGGCTGAAACGACACGGATGATCGAAGTCGCTAAACAAATGCAAGGAAATCACCACTGTGAGTTCTTTGGTTTTTCAAAGACCTTTGCTTCACTTATCATTGAAAGTGGTTTTACGTACCATTTATTGACGCCGACTCTTACAGAAAAACAAGAGGAACAGATCATAAAATTAGATCAACTGCGCTCATTCAAAAATCCCTTCACCAAAGAGATGGTTGCTGCGCGTATTCTGAGCGAAAAAAAACTGGTCGACAAGCTTGCTCCTCAGGTGATTGTAACTGGATCGAATGTCACGATCTTTCTATCTGCTCGCAGCAAACAGATTCCCTTAGTCTACGTAAAACCCTATGCGATGAGTGATCCCTTTTTTCGATCAGATAGCGCGTTTATCCCTTCTAGTTTGCGTTTCTTCGGACCGTTAAGGAAACCACTTTGGTATTGGACAAGAAAACAATTGGTAAAATCCCGCTGGATGCCCCGAGCATTCAAACACGCTGCCCAAACAGAAAAACTTTCTATGCCTGAAACGAGCTTACGAATGATGGACGCTGATTTAAATCTCATCACCACTCCTGATTTATTTTTAACGAAAGAGCAGCTGCCAGAAAACTATCAAATCGTTGGGCCGATTTTTGCGAAGCTCGGGTCTTCTTTACCAGACGAAGTGTTGACTTTTATTCAACAAAAGCGGCGGGAAAGAAAACGAATCGTTTATTTTGCAATGGGCAGTTCGGGGAATCCGCGCATGGTGCGAAAAATCTTAGCTTTCTTACAAAACCGTCCGGAACTAGCGATCATTGCTCCGGTTACGCATCTACTCAAGGGGAAACACAACGTCTCAGAGAATTTGTTCCTGACCGAATATCTGCCAAGTCATCTATTGCATGAGCATATCGATTTTTCTTTTATCCATGGTGGGGAAGGGACTGTTCAAACAGCTTGTGCCTCTGGGAAGCCGTTTATCGGAATCGGGATGCACTATGAGCAAAGCTGCAATATTCAGTACTGCGTGGCGTATGGCAATGCAATTGCACTGACAAAACCAGTAACTGAGAAAAAGCTGGAAACTGCTCTGACAGAGGTTGGAGATCTGAAGATTTGCCAACAAGCCTGCCGGCTAAAGAATCATTTCCCGACAAATGGTCCTCAGAAGGCGATGCAGGAGATTGAGCACTTTTTAGAAATAAACAATAGTGATTATCATTGAGATAATCACTATTGTTTAATAGAGATCTAATAGCATCAGCAAACCTGGGACCCACGTAGTGAAGATACCGCAAGCGATCGCAAAATAATGAATCTTACGACCAAAGTTTACCTTCACGATCGTATCCAAAAAGCCGCAAAGCCATAACGCTCCCCAGGTTAACCAAATCATTGCAAAGAGCGGATCTTGCTCCCATTGCCAAGAGACCCAGGCAAAAGGCAAGGTATTGATGGCTACGAATAGCGCAAAAATTCCATAAATCCGTAGATCCAAACCAAAGAGATAAATAATTCCTACTAGTAAATACGTGAAGGCAAAGAGAAAGCCTGTGCCTGCTTCATAATAAGCACCTTGGAGCATATAGATTAGATTGATAATGAAAGATAACGAACCTGTAAAAAGATTAATTAAAGCAAGTGAACGATAGTCAATGTGAAGTAAACTTCCCCAGCCGTTGATTATCAAAGTAATTCCTACAAAAAATAAGCCGATCCCTAACATAAAATCCTCCTTTACTTAAATTTAGAATAACAAATTCCAAGAAAAAATAATACCTTTATTTATTTTTATGTCAATAAAAAGGAAAATAATTTTCAAATTTACTATTTTTTGCTGTTAAATTTGATAAAATCAATAACAAAGAGCGCTGCTTGCCGATGTTTTTCTCGTTAAGGGGAAAATTCCAGTGTTTAAAAGGAACTTTAACTCGTTGGAAGAATGGGAAAAGAGAGAGGAACAATAGATTTTCAGTGTATTAATTGGACAAAAAGCTGACGAGGCAGTAGCTTATCGGTTTTTACGAATTTGCAGCAGTGAAGACTGTTTTGCGGAAAGGAGGAATTATGCCGAGAAAAGATCGAATCTTACTTTTTATTGACGAATATATGCAAGCTCAAGGTTGCGCACCTACCATACGAGAAATCTGTGCCAATGAAGAGATAAAAACAACTTCTTTGGTTTATCGTCATTTATTGCGTCTTGAAAAAAGAGGCCTGATTTACCGAGCTTATCGCTTTAAGTCACGTTCGGTTCGCTTTACAGACGAAGGGAAGGCCTATGTCAAAGTGTTGCGACAAGCACAAGCCAACGAAGAATAAATAAAACCAAAATAAAAAAGCCTTAGGCTTTTTTATTTTGGTGCACGGTAGCCGGCAGCTTCCGCTTCAGCGATGGTTTTGAACCATTCTTTCGGGTTGGTAGTATCCTCGTAGTATTTAGATCCGGGCAAATGATAGATGCCGCTTCTTGATCCTTTGATCAAACCGTTTCCTTGTTGATCGACATATTCTTTCTGTTTTTCCTCTGTTTCACTGCTTTGAGAAGTGGCTGTTGTCGTGTTGTTTTCACTACTTGTAGCATTCTCCGGCTGCGTCATATCTTCGTTGGAAATCTCGCTGCTACCATCCGCATAGTTGATTGTGACACCATCTTGGATGTTGAAGATATAATAGTTGAATTGGATCGTATCCTCGCCAATAGATTTGGCTTGCATCTGTACCCCACGGGCAACCAGCTCGTCATCGCGATAGATCGGGGTGACGGAATATCGGACATAATGATTTTTATCTTGCTTGAGATAATAGTTGATATCCATTTCTAAGCGCAACATCTCGGGATTGTTCAACTGACTTGTCCCTGTGATCAGATTCTTCCAGTTTGCATTTTCGCCAGCTAAAGCAAAGCCAATCAAGTGGGTTCGATTATATAAATATTTCCCATTGGGGAGCTGTTTATTACGCCAACCTGTCGGTTTCACACTGGAAATATCGCCACGCTTTTCCGTGGGCATCAAGGATTGATTCAACATTGCTTCAGCAGAGGTCGCACGATTGAGGTGATCGAGGTCGCCGTATGCTTCCCAGGCGCCATTTTCAAGGGAAAGATCATCTTCTGAAAACTCAGGAATGTTCTGATTGACTTCAATCGTTTGGGTGCCTTGGTAAGTTAACTGTGCCAGCTCATCTGCACGAATATCCTTAGCAGAAGTGATTGCCACTTCTGATGATGGTGTTTTGTGATTTGGGAATAGATCATTACTGTGTAGGAGACTAAATCCGACTGCTGCGAGTGCGAGAAGCGCAGTGACCGATCCGATAAATGTTTTTTTCTTTGCCATCTTTTTTTGCCTCTCTTTTCATTGATGTATAGTTAGCATAAACGGGGAGTAAAAAAACTGCAACCCATTCATCATACCATTTGCATGGAGCGTTTTACAGAACTTCCAGGTTTCTTTTGCTTTTTGATCTCAAATGTTCTTAACCCACTTTCTTTACCAAGGGAACATGCCTGAATGGTTTTTTTTATTTGCAAGTCAAATTTTTCATGTTTTAAAAAAACTATGTGATATAATGAATAAAGTTGTTGCTATTTCCCTTTGATGCTTGTTTTAATAACAGGCATCTCCAGCTGCGGAACGAAATTTCAGCTGTATAGCACGCAACCTTCAAACGAAAGAAATCTGGACAATTTTCTGAACGATTTCCTTTCTTTCTTTGAGCAAAATTACAGGAGAAGGAGTGTATCCCATGAACCAGCAAGAAACCATCTTACATTATTTAAATCAGAAAGACTCTGAAAAATTAAAAGAACTCGTATCAGGAATGGAAGAGCTGCCGCTGTTACAATTGTTCAGCAATTTATCCGCGGATGAAAAAGTGATCGTTTTCCGACTATTACCGAAAGATAAAGCACTTATCCTGTTTGAAGATTTGACACCAGCTACACAACAACACTTATTACGCTCTTTCACCGATGAACGGGCAACCGAGTTTGTGAACGAAATGGCACCAGATGTCCGGGTAAGACTCTTGGATGAGTTGCCAGCGACCGTAACACAAAAACTTTTACAATCAATGGCACCGGATGAACGTGCTGCAACAAACCTCTTATTAGGGTATGAGGCTGAGACTGCTGGACGTTTGATGACACCGGAATTCATCACATTGAAAAAAGATATGACGGTCAATCAAGCGTTAGAAAAAGTGCGAATGCAAGCCAAAGAAAAAGAAACGATTTATACGCTTTATGTTACTGATCAAACGAAAACATTAGAAGGTGTTTTGTCACTGAAAGATCTCTTAATGGCGCAAGGGGATCAACTCATCAGTGAAATCATGTCCCAAAAAGTTATTTATGTTACCACGGACACGGACCAGGAAGAAGCGGCACGTTTGCTAAATGAACTAGATATCATTGCGCTACCAGTCGTAGACAAGGAATCGCGAATCGTTGGGATCATCACTGTCGATGACGCCATCGATGTCATCGAGCAAGAAACGACAGAAGACATGTTTAATGCTGCTGGTTTAGTCGATGTTGCTTCTAATGAAGCAGACCGTAGTAACGTTCTGATCAACGGCAGCCTTTGGCAAATTTGGAAAGTCCGATTGCCGTTCCTAGTGATCACTTTGGTTGCCGGTCTTTTAGCTGGGGTAGTCATTGATGAATTTGAACAAACATTGGAATCGGTGGCAGCCGTTGCGATTTTTATCCCTTTGATCATGGATATGGGTGGAAACGTTGGTACACAGTCCTCAACTGTTTTTGTTCGCGGGATGTCATTAGGGCATATTGATCTTTCGACCTTCACTCGCCATTTCTTTAAAGAAGTTTGGATCGGCTTAAGTCTAGGTTTGATCGTAGGGGTCATCTCTGGGGTTGCTGCATCACTTTGGCAAGGAATCCCGATGTTAGGTGTGGCTGTTGGTATTTCGTTAGTTTTTGCCATGACCTTAGCCGCAGCACTTGGTTTCTTAGTCCCGTTTGTACTGATTAAACTAAACATCGACCAAGCAGCCGGTTCGGCACCGATCATCACATCGATCAAAGATATCGCCGGCTTGTTTATCTACTTCGTTTCAGTAAATGTTCTTTTGGGTCATTTGCTTTAGCATACTGTCCGTTCCGGTGGTATAATAAAGCGACATCACATGATGAGCACAACATAGAAAGGGGAAATGTCTTATGACAAATCAAATGAAGCAACATCAACTCGGAGGTTTCTCTTTTTAAGTGCGGCCTCCTAACTAACTGGAGGGAAATCATGGAAAAACAAGGAATTGTGGTCTTTCAGGCCAAAGATATCGCAAAAGTCCGCTTGACCACAGGAGAAGAATGTTTAGCAACGGTTTCAGGAAAATTTCGCCAACAGGCACTAGCGCCAAAGGATTATCCGATCGTTGGTGATTCTGTACAAGGACAGGTGTATGATCAAGATCATTTCTTGATTGATGCTTTGCTGCCACGAAAAAGTTTTTTACAACGAAAAGTAGCTGGAAATCGCACGGACGAGCAAGGCATTGCGGCGAACATCGACACAGTTTTTATTGCAACTAGTGCCAATGAAGAATTCAATTTGGCTCGATTAGAGCGCTTTGTAACGATCGCTTGGGACAGTGGGGCTAATCCGGTGATTCTCTTGACCAAAGCCGATCAAGTTACTGCTGATAAAAAAGCAGAGCTGCTGCAAGCATTAAACGATGCATTTGGTGTGAAAACATTTGCTACGTCCATTTTTGAACCAAACGAATTGCTGATGGAAACGTATTTTTCTGACGGACAGATCAGCGCATTTATCGGTTCATCTGGGGTCGGAAAGTCCAGCTTATTAAATCAGCTTATGGCGCAAGACGTTCAAAAAACCAATGACATACGAGAGGATAGTCGAGGACGACACACGACGACGAGTCGCCAGTTGTTCACTCTGTCCTCTGGCGCAATGATCATTGATACTCCTGGCATGCGGGAAGTTGGCATCAGTACCGTCCGGTCAGCTTCGATCGACCAATCCTTTGAAGCGATCAGCCAGTATGCTGAAGGTTGTTTTTTCAGAGACTGTCGTCATGAAACAGAACCGAAATGCGCGGTCAAAGCGGCCATTGCTGCCGGTGAACTTTCAGAAGAAGCTTTCGCCCGCTATCGTAAAATGGAAAAAGAACTGGCGTATTTGAAGCGAAAAGAACAGATCAAAGAATTGAAAAAGTAAAAGTTAGCACTCCTTTCTTTAAGAGGAGTGCTTTTTTGTACGTGTTAAGAGAGTCTTGTTGAGTAAAGAAGAGGGACGTAGACAATGTCCTTGTGTTTTCACGAAAAGTCGGCCAATTCCACTGGGCACTACATGCTAAATGGTTGAACTAAGCTAAGAACGCCTGTCTGGTTGAAAGCTACCGTCAAGAAAGTCAGTATAAAAAAACACAGTGGGGTGTTTTCCCACTGTGTTTTGAGCAATGATTTGCCCCTGCCAAGGTATTTCAAGTATAAAGCGTTGATTCTTAAATAGCAACTCGAAAAAAATCGCCTCATTCAGCAGAGCGTAAAATTTTTGCCATGGCTTTTCCTTTCGCCAGTTCATCGATCAGTTTATCTAGATAACGAATTTCTTGAACCATTGGCTCTTCGATCTCTTCTACCCGAATGCCGCAAATGACACCAGTGATCTGCTTTCGTGCGGGATTGAGCTGAGGGGCTTGGCTAAAAAAACGTTCAAAAGAAAGCTCTTCATTCATCTGTTGCAGCGTTTCTTGGTCATAACCGGTCAGCCAGGTAATAATCTGATCTACTTCTTCTTTTGTTCGATTTTTCCGCTCTGCTTTGGCAATATATAGGGGATAGACTTTCGCGAAACTCATTTGGGTGATCTTTTGATTTTTCATGATATACTCCTTTAGTCTTTACACAAAGTATACTTTATTTTCTTCGTTTTGCCGAGATTTTCGACACTTGTTGTGTGCCAAAAATAGGCGAGGGGACTAAAGAATGATCTTTTCTTCTTGTTCACGAAACCCTAGAACTTTTTGACGTGACTCGCCATCCCAATAGAGTAAGTCCAAATTCTTATGCAGCATTAGCTGTGTATATAATTCTTTCAGCGTCAGAGCGGGTTTTTTTGGTTCAAAAAATAAAATCAATTGGTTATGGCTATCTTGGGCGATCGTCGTAAAAGGAATCAAGTTTTCTTTGTACGTTAAATAAATTCCTTGGTAATCTGCTGCACTCGACGACGTTGTCAGTGCTGTCAAGAGGTCTCTTGCTCTCATAATAAACCCGCCTTTACTGTTTTTTGCCGATAGGCATCGATATCCAACATGATTTTCGTTTTGCCGTACACCGTATACTTTTGCACCACGAATTGACGGCGCTTATTCCAATAGCCGCCCACGGTTAGAAACATGCCGTCATCAACATCCCCTAAAAAATTCAAACTGTGTTTCGCAATCAAACAGTTGGTGGTACCTAGTGTAAAGCGGACCAAAGGGGAGGGGGCAAAGGAGACGATTCTTATTTTTGAGACAGATCCTTTTTGTGTTTCCATCATTTCTTCCTCCTTTAGTTTAAGTAGTGTAAACAGTTGTATTATTCGCTGAGATCAAACCATTTTCTTTCTTCGTAGAAAGCAACGTGACGAATCTCATCATAATGGATTTTTTCCGTTGTTTCTCCCGTCAAATAAATACCTAATGAGTCATAACCGCTGATTTTCCCGATAATATCTGGAGGATAGCCGCCTTCTTCATTAACTTCTTCTCGTTGGATCGCCACAGTTAGGTTCTTTTTCATGGCTTCAAATAAACACTGATTGATTTCTTCCGTTGTGAGTGACGGCTTAGGTGGACAATCAAACTTACGTGTCGGTTCCTCTTCAATTTCAGTTGTATGCTCAGATAAAAAGAATCCTTGCCACTTTAGCTTTTTTCGATCTTCATATGGTTGTAGCATACCCATAGCAATCACCTCTTATCTATATAATACAAACATACGTTCTCTTTTGTAAAGCGAACAGATTTTTAAATTTCTGATTCTTCTATGAAACATCTAAAAAGGGCATCAAACAAGGGGCTAGTGGTGGGTGTCGTTTTTTTGCACTATATCTGTTATAATTTATCCTGAAGCGACGATGAACGATTTGGAAAATAGCTGGCGAAAAAGGAGAATAGTATGTCTGGATTAATCGTGGTCCTGCTTACGATCTACTTTGCAAGTAGGAAAGATAAAGAACAGTGGCTTTTTGATCGCAAACGATTGACTATTCTGGCGCTTATGTTTGTGATCGTCGGCATAAGTTGGGGCTTAAATGACAAAATAATGAAGGATCCTCTGAACCAAAATATTAGAAGTAATTTACTGTTTAATTATTCGTTTCCCTTATTGATATGTATGCTAGGTTTATTTATCAAAGAAATACCACGTTGGGGACGGATCGTGACTTTGTCATTTGGCTTTATGATTTTCGGGTATTTAGCTTTGCACTATTTGATAGGTTTTCACAACCCGTATTGGGAAAATCTACAGCTAAGTCCATTGTATTGGCTGCCAAGTGACTAGCCATACGAAAGTATCGCCAATGGAAACGCAAAAAAGCACTCCCTTTATTGAGTGCTTTTTTGCGGCTAAATAACTGCAGCAAGGTGTTTCTTTTCCCAAAAAAATAGGTTAGACCTAAGTAACGAGGGGATCATATAAGGAGAAGTCATGACTGTTTAAATCAAAACGATTGATTCTTGACTAAACCGTGTCTTTTGATCATTGCCAAAGTAAAATATGCGATGAGCGTTCCTGCAATACCAAAAAGTAAATCGATTCGATCAGGGGTGTTCATAAAGCCAAAGACAGTCTCACTCAATAGATTGGCAATGAGCAAAAGCAGGGTCAATAGCGTGACGGCTTTAAATGGCGCACCTACAAGAAGCCAAAAGTACCCCAGTAAGCCAATAATCAAACTAATCGAAAAATTGGAGATATGAAGATAAAAGTCAGCATACCTCGAAGTAAAGAAAGAAATGTCCAAGTACTTTGATAAATAGAGGAAAAGGGCTGTGAACACAAAAAGCAAGTAGAGGAGTGACGCCCATATTTTTGGTAAAAAGACTAGCTTTAGTTGCGTATTCTTTTTCATTTTTATTCTCCTTTTATATCAGCTATACTGATGGAATTGCTTTTATCGGGCATTAATTACACAAATGGAAAAACAAGCTGCAAACTAGGCAAGTCAGTAGTCTGCACCTCATTAATGGTAAAATGAGGTGAGGTGATAAAATGACAATAATAAACAATCGGCGATTATGGTTAGGCATAGGGATAGAAATTATTTTGCTCATATCATTCAGCATGATTATGTATTTCATCCTGACGAGTGACAATTTGAAGCAAAACCCGTTCACAAGTCGACAAAAAGGAAAAATGAGCTTATGGATAGCTGCTGGTTTGATTTTACTTGCCATGGTTCTAGTATTCCAAGGAATGATCAACGGCGCTTTATTCAGGCTTTTTTAGCAGAATATGGACGTTTATGGTGACCTATGAACATTACAATTATATTAAATAACGAAATGCCCTAAGTTATCTACATAATTTTAGGGTTCTTTTTTATAGAATCATGTAACGGATATTTGTCAGTATTTGCAACATCTAAGCACTAGTGTTAGAACTTTGAAATGGATTGGCTGTAAATGAATAAAGTTCTAGGTAAAAGCTCAAAGATTTCCAAAATGATTATAGCATACAATCAAACCGATTGGTTCGTAAATCAAGGCTAAGGCTGATAGCTTGAATCTGTATTTGCTGAGATAAAGTAGGACGACGAATCCGCAAGTACTTGCTACCAGACAGTTATCAATCTGTTAATCAGCAAATCAAAAAAAGAATCTGAAGAACATGTAAAACAAGAAATTCTTAGTTTTAATTGAATTTTAGGTGCATTAGCGACAATCTACTGATAAAAGTCATTCGGAGGGAGGTAAAATGATACAAAATTGTCTTGAACTATTTAGAATGGCACGAACCCTTTTTTGAATGTAACTTTGTATAATATATAAATTGTTATCTATCAGAAGCCTGTAAAAGGGCTTCTTTTTTGTTGTATGGAGCAAAATCAAAAAACTCCGATAATGTTATATTTAATGCTTCGCAAATTGCCAAAAGTGTTGATACAGTAGGAATTTTACCCTCATTTAAAATACCACTGATAGTTGATTGTCTTATATTTGAAGCTTTAGCTAGCTGATTTATTGAGTAATTATTTTCATTTGCAAGGTTTTTTATTCTATCTGCTATGAGCAAATTTTGTTTTTCTTTATTCATTAATATTACCTCCAAAAGTGTTTTACATATTATAACACTATAAGTTAACCCAATAAAGTTGAAACTTCGAATTATTAAGATATACTTAACTCGTAACCCTTTAGGGCTAAAAAGGAGGATGTCAAATGTCAAAAGAAACTCAAACAGAAAAAATATTAGTTCAAGAAATATTGAGAAAAAAAGATATGGAAAAAGTCATTGCGCTTTATCATGCTTTTAAAAATACAGATCAAATAGTTCTGGAAGATATTTATTATCAAATGGTTTTTGAAATAATAAATAAATATAGAATATCAACTGAAACTTGGAGAAATTTCCGTAAAAATGATTTTGAAAATTGTCTAAATATTTATATTGCGGAACAGGAAAAATTATTTAATGACTTTCAGAAACGTTATCAAGCCTAAAGGCTTTATATAAATAAATTTTAAGGAGGATGTCAAATGTTTGTCAGTAATTCAGATTTTATTTTCGAGAAAAAAGAGGAAAAGGTTTCAAAGGCAGGTAATCCTTATACTGTTATTCACTTGATCGATACGAAAAATTATCAGCGTTTAGAGTTCTTTGCAGATGAAAATCTTACTATCAGTTGTGGTGAAGGTGCAAAATGCAAAGCTGTATTAAAAGCTGAGCGTCGTGGATTTAGCACTAACTTAAATTGTTTATCTATCACTGCAGCATAATATGTTTGATTATACTGCAGAAATGAAAATCATTGAAAATATGACTTATCAAGCAAGGACTGTTGATACTTCTGTTTTTGATGAATTGCTTGATCGTGATGTTTCAGACGATACGAAAGCCTTGATAGAAGCGCAGCGAGAAGTCTATATAAGTCAATATGCGATCGTTGACATGGTCGAATTTCGTGGGCAACAAAGTTTTATGGCAATTCTTGCTACTCAAAATCAGCTAGCTAGTTCGTTTGATAAAATCGATCAAAAACAAACAGAAATTATAGATCACTTGAAAAATAATAGTGATCACTTAGAAAAAAATGAATTGCGAGGTGATCAATTAAATGACTTGCTACTTGATATCAATGGCTCGTTGGTCTCGAGCGCCGACAAAATAAGCGATTTTGAAGCTTCATTTCAAAATGAAATGGCTAAAACGCACGATTTCAATGAACGTTTAGGCGAAGGAATAATAAGCATTCGTGAGAATACTTATGTATCAGAAGAAAAAGAAGCAATAGAAATGTATGCACTACTTGCGATTATCGTTGTTATAGTGTTTGCTGTTCCAGTGATACTCACAGCAAGAACAATTTGGTTCTTTTATAAGAATGTGATCTTATCTGTATTTTAGAAAGCAGGTAGAAAATGATAGAAGAATTTACTGGTAAATATGAGGTTAGTAAGAATACACTCAAATGTAATGAATGTAATTCGAGCAATATTGAGTTTCATTTTTATCGAGAAATCGACACATACAACTTTTTAGTCGTTGTTGTTTCGTGTGAATGTGGTTATTGTACAACGTGTAAAATTACAGATGGAAGAAAAATATAAAAAAACATAATTTTGGAGGAAAAAGAAAATGAATGAAACGTCAAGAATTGCTACTAGTGCTATTGCGGATATGCTCGCAGAAATGCTTGTGGCTTCTCAAGAGATTATTATTCTGGCGGTACCTGCATTACTTTCGATTATCGGGGTTGTTGCGGTTGGGATGTTTGTAATTAAGATGGGCAAACGTATTGTGAATAAAGCCGGATAGCAACAGGGTACTTGAGATCTCAAATGGTCTAAGGTGGAGAGACTAAGGTCTCTCCGCTTTTTTTTTAGAATGTGGGTGGATATATGAAATGTATTAAATGGTTCGTATTGCTTTTGTCTTCTTTCTTGTTTCTTTTTTGTAATCCAACTGAAGGGGACGCTTTAAGCTTTTCTGATGCCCCAACGTTATCAGATTATATTGAGAGTAGAGGGGAATCTAAGCTTGTATATGTACTTGGTGCTGTTGCTAGGCTCCATTTCGGCGCTACTGCGAGAGATTGGGATGAACTTGAAGAGCAAGGGACGAAAATGCTCCAAGGGCTATCTGCTCAATCGATAGCAGAATTTATTTTTGTTAATACGTATGAGTATAAGCTGACTATGACGTTTTATCAGCTTTTATCGGAAAGTTTGCATTCAGAATTTGCTGTGCAAAACAAAGAATACTTTGATTTATCAGGTTCTTATATACCGCTTAATGCACAAAATGTTTTAGTTCGAGGTGGCGCGTTTGTCGATGTAGCTAACTTATTTGGTGCAAGTGCTATTTTGACGACGACAAGACCACTAGAAAATGGTTACGAATACTCTAATAATCAGTTGTTGATCAACGGCATTGAAATGCAGCTGATCAATTCTGATTTGTCGCTTACTCAAAAGATTTTAGATTTTGAAGTTGTTTCTGGTGAAAACAATTCTTCCGGACGTTATCTGCCTTTTGTTGGATCGCTACAAAATGCGTATAACTATCAGTACACCGCTGCAGGTATGGCGCAAGATTATTCGTTTTTTAGAGTTGATGCTGATGTTTCAGGTTCGCTTTCTGAATTGCGATTATTAACACAGATGAGCATGACTATCACAATCGGCGATATGACAAGGACTGTTTACGGTACCGGTAATATAAAATCTGATTTGGAAATTGATAAAATTGTTACTGTCGATCCTGATGAGCCTCTTGTGACAGATGGTAGTGGCAGTGGTGAAGATGATAGCGGGGGCGGTAGCTGGTGGGACGGCGTTGTTGGTGGTGTTGTTGGTGGTCTTACAGACTGGTTGCTTGAAAAATTATTAGCACCGCTGCTTGCGTTCTTCGAGTGGATCAAAGAGTTCTTAAATGACTTTCTTCTTAAACCGCTGTTGGCATTTTTCGATTGGATCAAGGATTTTTTTATTCCTGACTTTTCTGGTATTGCTGATCGATTTCATGAGTTTGTTGATTTATTAACGAATAAATTTTCAGGAGTCCTAGAAATAATGGATTTGTTATCTGGTTTCTTTGTGTCAGAGAAAAGTTTGCATGATCTAACGGTAGTTTGGCTAGACGAAAAGGAATATGCTATTTTTCCTAGAGAGTATACCGAAGAATTTTTTGTCAATTTAAAGCGAGCTGTCAACGTTTTAATCTTTATGTTAACTGCTATTCATATTTACAAAAAAATTACTGGAGAAGGTGACGCAATTGCTACTTAAACTACTCTTTGATGGTTTGTTTTCCATACTTGAGTTTTTTATCGGTTTGTTTCCAACGATTAGTCTTCCTGATTCTGTTGCTACGGATATACCATATTTTACTGATGTTATGGGGTATTTTGGGACTGTAGTTAGCTTCCCTCTAGTTTTATCTTGTATCGCTGCGATCGTGACTGTACAAAATTTTAGCTTGTTTACTCGAGTTTTAAAATTTGTGCTTAATAAATTTATGTTAGGGTGATTATTTTGAAGAAAAAAGAAAAGAAAAAGAAGCAGATGCCTTCTAAAAGATACGAGGTTTTGCGTGAGAAATTTTTTATTGTGAAGGTAGGGTTATTTATAGTTAATGTTTTAAAAGACCTTAAAACACACTTTAAGAGGGATAGGAGAAAAATGAATCTTTATGGATTGACTATGTATGCAGGCATGCAGGGGGAAGGGAAAACTGTTTCATTGGTTGAACAATTAGAATATATTCGTTCTCGTTTTCCTGATGTTCCTATTTGTACAAATTTTGGTTATGAAAAAGAGACGTTTCCCCTTGACGATTGGAATTTTATCACTGAAACAGATTTTAAAGAAGAATATCCAAACGGCATAGTCATTGCGATCGACGAGATCCAGAATGAATTTAGTGTGTATGAGACTAGGAATTTTAATATGGATCTCTTGCATAAGATCACGCAACAACGGAAAAGCGGGGTGAAAATCTACGGTACGTCGCAACACTTTACACGAGTAACTAAACCGCTTAGGCAACAAACCTTTGAAGTGGTTGAGTGTAAAACGTTTCTGGGACGTTGGACGTTCCAACGTTGCTTTGATGCTCAAGAATATGATGCTCTAGTGGAAAATCCTTTGAAGCTGCGAAAACTGCCTAGGAAATGGCGTAGGAATTTCGTTCAGTCGGACAAGCTGCGAAGTATGTATGATAGCTATGCAGTCATAGATAGATTGAAAAAGCTTGATAAAACGAGTAAGTAAAGGCTCCAAAATAAAAATGATGATTTTCGCTACTGTTTCTTTGCGGAACGGAGGACGGAGCGCAAGCCCGGCCGACGCACGCAAAAAACGGTAGCAGCAATCTTGAAGAATTTTAGCAGCTCTTAATTAGTTTTAGCAATTTTCATCTGTTTACAGCTATCAACTTATACAAACAAAAGAAGCTTATACGAGGTGCTGTCAAGTATAAATGTATGACCGCAGGGAATTTATGCCTTGACAGCTATAAACAGCACCCCAAACCCTAGAGTGCCTTCTTCGGTATTACCATACCGGAGAAGCTGGCTCCCGCCGAGGGGTGCCCCTCGAGAACGAGGGGGTGGGGAGTTGATTTTTTTTACTGTAGTAGAAGTGTAACACCAACACCTTCAGTAAAAGGTGTTACACGGTTCACACGTGCAAAAGGTGAAACACTATTCAGGACAAAGGTGGTTCACTTGAATCCAGGAGGGAAAAATAATGGTTATCAAAAAAGGAAAAACGAGAAAATTTATTACTTTGTCAGATGAAACCTGGGAATACCTTGAACGAAGAGTTTCTGCCAAAAAGAGAGACTGGTGGAATAACAGGGGACAAATTACTTGTAGTACGGTTTTGGAAGAACTGGCTATCTCAGATAAAAAAGTAAGAGAAGCAATTGATATAAAAACTTAGGAGTGGTCGTATGTTTGTAGAACATGATTTTATGATAATCAAGAAAGTATCTGTTATAGAAATGTACAAACGAAAAGTACAGTTGTTAGTTTTGGGTGTTCCCGAATCAAGCATAGAATTGCATTATCTTGTGAATTGCAAGATAAACTTGGATAAATTAAAAAAATATGACAAAGTTCGAGTAAAACTGGGTGTCAGCTGCAAAGGCGCTTCAAATGTTCCTCATTATTTTGTGAAATCTATCGAACGTGTTATTTTAAAAGATGAGGTATCTTCTTATGTTTGATGGAAAAGAAAATT
The DNA here is from genome assembly GCF_050544075.1 of Enterococcus sp. AZ188. NCBI lineage: Bacteria > Bacillati > Bacillota > Bacilli > Lactobacillales > Enterococcaceae > Enterococcus > Enterococcus sp. AZ188. The sequence continues at coordinate 1,759,865 of NZ_CP172943.1, read as the reverse complement.
CAACCCCCGTTTCTAACAGGGGGGTTGTCGATACATGCCCAAAATCTCCAATCGCTTGCGTGGACTGGTTTAGTTGCACTTTTTTTTCTGCAAGAAGTTGGCAAGAACTTGCAGCACTTTTTCGGCTTCCTTTAGAGAAATTTACGGTAAAAGATAAGGGCATAAATGGTTATTTAAAATCAGCAATATGGGATAATATTGAATTTTATTTTGAAGGTCATAACGATTCTATGGGTATTTGGTTAAACTTAGGGGGACAAGGTTGTCGTCAATTCGAGGAATTGTTTGAACACACCAAATGGACATGGATAGAAGTTTTTGAGTTTGTACTTGAAGAAAAAGCAAATGTAACTCGATTAGATATTGCGATTGATGATTTTAACAACATATTTACGATACACCAGTTAGAATTATGTATGAGAAACGGGTGTGTAGCAAGTCGATTTAAACATGGCAGAAATTTTGAAAAGATAAATCTTGATACGGGTAAGACAGAGGGGCAAACATTGTATTTTGGGCAATCAGAAGTCATTTTCAGGTTCTATGATAAATATTTCGAAAGGTTGCAAAGAGGGAAATATTTTCATGAGGATATTAAAACATGGGTTCGTTCTGAGGTTCAGCTTCGTGGTGATCGTGCGAAAGCAGCGTTAGATGTGATTGTAAATAATGATATGGATTTGGGTGATTTTCTTAGAGGGTTGTTAAATCGCTATATTGCATTTAAGGTAAAGGGGAATGATACGAACAGAGCGAGATGGAAAAACACAAGATGGTGGGATAAATTTCTCAATAAAATTGGCAAAATTAAGCTCTCTCTACAAGCTCCCGATAAAAGCGTTCTTCGCACAAAGGACTGGATTGACAAACAAGTGCTTGCCTCATTAGCAACTCTGTATATCTCGCTCGGTTCAGATGATAAACTCTTTAATGATTATATCATCGAGAAAGGCAAATCACAAATGAGTGACCACCAGTTGCAAATGGCTCTAGAGTTTGCTAAAAAGGATGATTTTAGAAATCAACTTAAGTCTGATATGGCTTTATACATTCAGGATAAGAAGACTTTTAGTAAACAGCAAGCGACTAATCAATGGCTTCAAACAGCGAATTCTATAATTCAATATAACAGTGAAAAAACAACCAAAAAACCTTAAACAACTAAACAATTTTAACGTAAAATGGTAATATTAATTGAGGTGATAAAATGACTATTATGAATTCGGATAGAATTTGGTTAGGAATTGGGATTGAGGTTTTATTAGTTGCAAGCATATGGTTAATACTTTACTTTATTTTTACAAGCGGAGCTATTAGAAAAGATGTGTTTAGCAAACGTGGCAAAAGTAAATTAACTTTATGGTTGGCTGTATTGCTAATGATGGTTACAATGGTACTAATTTATAAAGGTATGATTAGTGGATCGACTTATAGTTTTTAAGAAAAAATCGGGTTTTAAATGTTACAATTATATTAAATAACAAAATAGGGCTAAAAAAAGCTAAAAAAAATAAGCTTATTAGCCTTTATATTTTAACTATTAACTTTGTATAATATATATTATGTAAACTAAAATAAAAAATTTTTTGAACACCGTATTTAGCTAGTAATTGTGCGACTCTCCTCCCTCTTATTCATGATTATTTCCTTCAAATTAACCTAATTAGCAGCATAATCCAAAAAAACGGTTATTTAAGCGATAGTTTAAGATTTTTGTTTATTTTACGACTGACAAGAAAAGCAATTGACAAATTATATCTGTACCTTTGTCTGTATTTGATCTTGTTGATCCTTGAATCTTTGAATTCAAACATTGCTTGCAACTGCTGGCCAATCTCAATGAATCACTCAGTGCTTAATGAATCGCTGTTCACGATTTTATCAGTAATGATTCGTACATAACCCAGCCAAATTTGTGCTAACTAATAGCCTAATGAGAATCTTGATCACAGGCAAACCAGCAACGATAAACAACAAAAGTTGAGTTGCGTTCAGTTTTCACCTAAACGGATCCGATTCCCATAGCGAGTCCTAATCAAGGGATCACAGTCATCTAAGTACAATTTTCTTTTTGTTGCTGCTAATAAAGCAATGACAGCTACGGAAAGTTTCAAACTATGTAATACAGGATCGCCGAAAAGACAATGATCAAAACGACCAAAACAATGATTAGTTGATTTAAACGTCGAATAAGCAGGTTTTTCTTATTTTTTTCAAATTCTTTTCCTTCATTTCGATAATATTCTCTATCTTTTGTTCCCACGAGCGCCAACTCCTTTTCCCTGATTTTATCACTATCCTGAAAACAATGGGTGCAATCAAGGTGTTTTGTACAATAAATGGCAGTATTTTGTTAGAGCTTACCATCGTATACGTATAGAGACTAAATAAGACGACTGACGAGTTCCAAGTGATTCATAACCGCAGCTTTCCGAATAACGCCCATACCTGGAAACGACCTTTGCTGATAGGCAGCAATTAATAGCTGCAGCCCAGCTGTTTGTGTAGGATACTCTTCTTCATGCTGTAACAAAGCTTCCATGACTTCGAAAAACTTTTCTTTCTGATTTGGTAATTCTTCCTCAGAAAATAAGTGAACGATTCGCAAATCTTGCTCAGTTGTCGGATAGATCCAATGCAAAACCAACCGCTTTGAGGGATAACTGTGCTCATAATAAATTTTGCTATCGACAGAAAAATCACTAAACCCAGCATAACCCAATTTTTGATAAAGATGATGGGTTTTTGAAAACCCTTCGTCCGGACATTCTGTATAAAAACTATTTTTAGGTAAACGTGTAAACGGATCTTCCATCAGTAGTTTCGGGCCGTTGATTTTATTTAACAAACGAAACTCTTTGCCTACCAGCACCGGCAGTGTATTTTCCCGCCAATCACTAGCGAGTGCTGGGTCCGCTTGATGAACGATCCAAAGATCAGGCGTTTCTTCCACTGTTTCAATGGGTCGATCTACGATCATTGCTTTAGGGGCAGCAACATTTTGCAACTCTGATAACCCCTCTGCAGTCAGAAAAGCCCCAGCCTGTGGATTGCGAACAAGATAAAAAGGATGCTGCTTCCTTTGAAACAGGTCAATGGTCGTCCAAAACGTTTTTGATTGCTTGACCGGTTCAATGATCGGCTGGATCGCTTCTGACAAGCGATCTTGTTCCAACAGTGCTTTCAACGCCAATAAATCAAATTGTTTTCCACGAATATAAGGGAAGTACATCTTCTTCTCTCCTTCTTACTTGCCTGATAAAAAACGTTTTTCCAGCGCTTCATAGGCTGCTCTCGTAGCGGCCAATTCTTCTTTCAAGGCTTCGATCGCTTGCATCTGAGTATCTTCAATAAATCGATCATAGTAATTGACTCCACCACCGAACAAGTCATACTCAGGCTGGCGTTTCTTCAGTTCTTGGTACAAACGTTCTGTTGAAAATACCCGCAATCCTCGAGCAGTCTGTTTTGCTTTGCCGACTTCTCTCGCTTGTGCCGAAATCAACCGAAACAATAAGCCATTTTCTGGAACCTGCAGCTCTTGCCGTTGGGGTTTCTTTTCGACACTGAAATACCCTTTGCTGCCCGTTTCTTTTTCAAGAAATGCATGATAGACCAAAACACCAATTGTAGGTGCAATCTGATCTTTGACTTTTTCATACAATGACTTGGGTAAGACAAAATAATTATAATTCCCAATAAAGGATAGTTTTGCTTTTGAGCGAAAATCTGCCAAACTAACTTTGAGTTCGTAGCAACGCCATTCAAATGTATTTTCAGTCGTCAAGCGACAACTCAAAGTATCCACGATGCCGTGATCATCTGGCATGACTACCTCTTCTACCACAATATCACTGTTTTCACGACAATAATAATAAAGTGCCTCTTCCATTTCTAAAGTTAAGGATGTCTTCACAAATTCACGACCTTTATCTTGTTTCACCTATTATAAAACATATGTTCGCATTTTAAAAGAGGGAAATAAAAGCAACCTATCATCCCCTCACTCATTCGGGCATCCGTTACCGAGAATCTCTTCAACCGTCCTCTTTGTACCGCGGAATCGTAACAAAAAAAGCAGCAAGAGCACACCAAGTTGCGTGATTAATAGACCTTTAAAGGGAAATTCAAAAGTAAATCCTGCGGGAAGATGAAAGAAATGGAAAAAATCCTGCAGTGCTTTTTGACTAAGCCACAAACCGCTGACAAGCCCTATCAAACCAATAACAATGCTTTGAATGCCTACAAAGAAAAGCTCTTCTAAGGTGACCACCAACGGAGACTGTCCTAACAACAACCGAATACTCAGGGATTGCTGCTCCTCCCCCATCAAATGAAAACGATACATGTGATTGCAGTGCCATAAAAAGGCGGCGATCAATCCTATAGCTAGAATGCTAAGTACGAAGCGCAGCAATTGCAAAAAGAAAAGCCAACTGGCATATGTGAGATCCATCTGATTCTCACCACTATTTGTTTCGTAGTGCAGCCATTGATGAAAAAAAACTAGCCAATTCTCTGCAAAGATGGCAATGATCAGTAGAAGAATCGCCAATACACCACTCATCAGCAAACTGCGCCTACGAAGTGCTGCGTGCCAGCCGAATTGGCAAGGATAGTAGAAGTACCGCCATTTGTTCATGATATCCCTCCTTTTGGCGTCTATTTTACAGAACTTTTCAAATTTAGACAAACATCTTCTTGTTTACATAATATAATTATGATCAAAAAAGAGTGCGGCACGTAGCCCACACTCTTTTCCCTTTAGCTATCGACGTTTACAAATACCTTGTCAGCAGCTGCAACAAGCGCTGCGGAAATTCTGTTAGATTGGAAAGATCAATAAAGCGTTCTTCCCCATAAATCGCTTTGATCACCTCTTTGTCTTGGCCAATGGCAGCTGCCAGAAACAGCACCCCTTGTCGTTCATAGTCAGCGATCACCTGCTGAATATCTTCTTTGGCTTTTACCCCTGTATAATCAGGAAGAGCTTTTGGCTGGCCATCACTGATATTCAAGAGTAATTTAGTGGTTGCCGGCTGATGAGCGAGCTTTTCAGCTAGCACGCGCAAGACAGCCCCATCACGGTTATTTTGCCGAGGCTTCATTGTCATGAGTTTCTCTGGCAAAAATTCAAAGCCTTCATTAAATTCTTTGTAAGCAAAAAGCGAGGTTTTTTCACGAGCGGTCACGTCCGCTGTATCGCCATAGATCATCAATGGCAAAGATAAACGTTCGGCAAAAGCATTCACCGCTAAGACCGCCTGTTGCGCATACAATATCCGATCTTCTCGAATCATCGAACCCGATTCATCGATGCGCAAAGCAAGAGCTAAGGAAGGCTGTTCATGAGGTGGATTCTTCTTGTCAAAGGTCCGGAAATCTTGATACGCAACCTTGCTGGCATCAAAGCGTGTGCCGCTGTACTTACCTTTACTGTATGCCGAAGCTTGTTCATTTTCCAATACTTCTTGGGTTTGCTTGATCAATGACTCTACGATCGGCAGCAACGGCTGCAAACGCTGTTGGGCTTCAGTCGCTTTTTCTAAATCGACGGGTGGTCGATGAACGATCAGCCCTTCTTTGGCATGGATTGATTCTTTCAATGCTTGTCGTGCTGCCTTTGATGCCGTAGTTTTCTTTTCTTTCTCCTGGGCTTCATACGCTTCGATCGACAAAGAATGAGCAGCAGGAGCTGCCTCTTGTGCCTCACTCCCAGCTTTTGCTTGGCCATCATGACTATTGCGTTCTAGTTCTTCTGAAAACGTCGCCTCAGTTGCTGCGCTTTTCGCTTCTTGTTTGTCAGAATCACTGGTTTCCATCATTTCCGCCTCAGTTTCTTGATTGGCGGTCTCAAGGACTTGCTCATTTTTTAGGACGGGCGTGCCTTCTTCCACTACATTGCGCTGGTCCGCCTCTTCGCTGCTGATTCGGCGTCCTTTGATTTGTTCTTTAAAGGCATTTAGCGGTTGTCCAGAAAACAAAAGCCGCAATTGCGCCAATAACCCTGAAGCTTCTAGCGCCTGTTGTAAAAGAGAAAGCTCATTCGGATCGGTGGTGATTTTGTATAGCACTTTGCTATCAATTGCTGTAAAGGGATCTTGTCCTTGCTTGACTGCATTTAGCCAATAAAAATAGGAACGCATGCCCGCCACTCCTTTGATGGCATTGGCTTTGGCGGTCACGTCTAGCAAGCGTATGATCTCAGCCATTTTCTCCGCAGTCGTTTTGTCCGGATAATTGGTTTTGGCAATGCCTCGCTGCACCATGACTGCTAGCTCAGGTAAATCCATTTTTTCAGCATGCTGCATCCGATCTCGCAAGGATTCGTTCAATGGTCGGTTGCCTTGGTAATTCCGATTCGTTGTGATGATCACCACACAGTCAGGGTGTCGTCGGACGAAGCCAGTCGGGATATTCAGCATTCCATTTTGTTCAAGGGCCGAGTTTAGTGCCACTAGTACCGAAGCATCACGAATGACCGTTGGCTCTTGAATCTCAAGCAAGTAGCCTTTTTCCAGCGCCCGTACGATTTCGGAGGGATAAAATTTGTATTGAATCGTAGGTTGTTGATCACTGGTTTCGATTCGTTCGATCAGTTCTGCAAATTTCGCCCGTGCCCGCTCACGAGTCAGGGAAAAATGCCGCTGGATCAACCCCAAAACATCTTCAAAACAATCACTTTGATAAATCGCATCCAGCAAGTCCTTGTCCTCTTCTTGGTCGGTGTTGATCACTGGTAATAAAGCACCAAACACATCTGACTTATCCATATCCGCAAAGCAGGTGATTTTGGTGTAGGGCAGTTGCAGGTCGGCAGAAAGTGCCTTTGCCAACTGGGTCTTGCCGGAACCAGCATCGCCTTCCAACAACACATTGAAGATCTTCATTTCTGGATCCGTCCAGTTCAACGCGATCTCTGAAGCGATTCGCAGTTCTTCGGCACTGGTCTGATGACTTTGTGGTTTCTTCCAAATCATTGTTTGTTCTAATTTGCTAAAAGCGCGTCCTTTCGTTACGACAAAAGACGGTTGAATTTGTGTCATGGTAATCTGCTCCTTTTCTTAATAACCTAGCTCATCCAAAAGCCGCTTTAGGATTTTGAAGCGTTCACCATAAAGTTCGCCATCTTTTTGCAAGGAATCATAAAAAAGTAGAATGTCTTCATCGATCTTAGGATTTTCGGTGTCTACTTCAACGGTCATACGATTTCCTTGTAAGCCAATGATCTCGATCAACGGATTTTCAGGATCGTAAAACTTTTCATGGCGATAAGCCTCTTGAAAATACAAACTGGATTGCGCCACTAAGATTGCTAGATCTAAGATTCTAGTGAGCGGTAGTTCTTCTGACTGACGAGACCATTTTTCACCTGTGTGGCGCCAAACCTTGCCTGAGATATCGACTTTTCCCCGGTCGTTCCATTGTGCCAATCCGAGGGAAAGGCCTTTTGCATCCGTATGTAACGCATTTTTTCCGTCAACAGTATCATAGTCTTCCACTTTAATGACGGGCTTATGTTTCAAGTTTTCTGGTATTTTCATTGTTCTCACTCCTTGTTTAGTAAATTACTAATTTACTAGATAGAGTAAGTATAATGAGGAAGCTGGTTTGGAACAAGCAAAAGGTCTTTTCTAGTAGCTAGGGACAGATGTCTAGTTGATTTTCAGTGGCAAACGATTCTGTCCATGACTGCGGCGATTTCAGGAACCAATACCAATGTGACCAATGTGTCTTCGCTGAATGAGGAAACAAGTCGTAAAAAAGCACTTGATAAAAAGTATCTAAAAACAAACGCTCTTAAAAAGTGCTTTTTTATGACGCATTACTTCACTAGCTCAATTGATTGAAAAAAAGGCGCAATTCTTGCTTTCTCTGACTTGCAAGTTGGGCTTTGGGAATGCCTTGGATCGCCCCTTCAATACCATAGAGCATATGGAGGCAAGCGCCCGCATCACATTGTTGGCGGATCGTCACAAAAATGGCTTCGGCCGTTTTTGTGCGCAATTGTTCAGGGGTACTGATGCCGATACGAACCAGGTGATCCGCTAAAACTTGGCCTACATTTGGTAACTTTTGCAGTTCATTCATAGGTTTCTCCTTTTTGATTGTTGTCATCCTGCCCGTCTTCCTCTTGACGAATCAACGCATAGAGTTTCATATCTAACAGCTGATGGTTTTTCTCCGCATGCTTTCGCAAAACGCCTTCTAATGTAAAACCTGCCTTTTCCAACACACGACAAGAGGAATGATTCTTCGCAAAAGATTCAGCAGAAATACGAACGATAGTTGAAGTAGTAAATATATAGTCACATAGTTGTTGAACGGCTTGTGTCATCAAACCTTTTCCCCAGTACTCTTGTGCAATAGAGTAGCCAATCTCAGCCGTTCTATAATGGATATTTTCTTTGCGAACAGCACGGATACTGCCGACTGCTCGGTCATCCACAGTGATTGCAAAGGCAAATTCTGCTTCTTCCACAGATCGAATATAGGCTTGTGCATCTGCGACCGTATACGGGAATGGCAACCCCTCCCGTAAATAATCGTGGATGGATTGATTATTTAACGCATGGGCTAAATCTTGCGCATCGCTCATTTGCCACCTTCTTAAGGAACACTTCATAGCAATTCCTCCTTTGCCAGTCCTTCATTTTGATCCTATTGTACGAGTTTGTGTGATTTTTTACAAGCGAATCTCAAAAAAGCAGAAAAAAGAACCAGCTAGACGAACGTCTAACTGATTCTTACATACATTGTCTTGAGGAGATAATGGCGTGAATAAACATAGAAAAAATAAAAATTATTGCGCTGAAATAGCGATGCCAATGGCTTTTTCCCCTAAATGCGTGCCGATAACTGGTCCGAAGTGACCAATCTCAATTTCTGCATTTGGGTATTTCGCTTGTAGCTTCGCTTTTTCTTCTTTCGCTACTTCTAAATTATTGGCGTGGATTACATAAAATTTAACAGGCAATGCGATTTCTTGCTCCCGTTGACCAATGATATCTTCCGCGCGATTGAATGCTTTTTTGCTGGAACGAATGCGCTCGTAAAGCACAATTTTTCCTTGATCAAAGGTCAAAATCGGTTTGATTTTTAATAATCCGCCAATCAAGGCTGCTCCATTGGTTAAGCGACCGCCACGAACCAAGTTATTCAAGTCGTCAACGATCAAATAGGCATAGGTATTGTCTCTGATAGTGTCCAGATGGGAAATGATCTCTTCTACGGTTTTGCCTTGACTTGACAGATCAAGAGCGGTTTCTACCATGTGCCCCATCGGCATACTTGTGATTTTCGAATCGTAAGGAATGATTTGAACGCCTTCGATTTCATCGGTAATTCCATAAAGCGTTCCGATAAATCCAGAGATACCGCTTGATAAGTGGATACTAATGATCGTGTCGTAACCGCGATCTTTCAATGACTCATATAAGGCTAACACTTCTCCTAATACCGGTTGAGAAGTGGTTGGGAATTCTTTGCTGTTTTTCAACAAAGCGTAATACTCATCAGCTTCAATGTCGATGCCCTCATTGTAGACTTTTCCATCTAAAATAACAGGGATCGGTATGATAAACAAATCTTCATGGTTTTTGATCCGTTCCGGCAGATAAGCTGTACTGTCAGTAACAACGGCTAATTTCATTCTTTTTCCTCGTTTCAACAAATTTCAAACGTCATTAATAATATAGCATAAATTTACTTACTTTCAAATGGTTTTCAGAACTTTTCATTCTGCTTACTCATTAAGAAAATTCCTGATCGCTTGTTGATTGGTTTCAAGATTGACGACTAACACACTTCCGGCACTCGCACTTGAACCGTATTGCCAAGAGTCAGCGACTGGGACAGTCAAGCTGTCGACTCCTCCCGCCCCTCGAGCAATCGAGAAGGTATTTTTTAATAGGAAAGACATTGGCAGGTTGGTGGAAGCATAGCCTAAGACTTTTCCAGCTGCATAAGGCAATTTTAAAATAGCTAAAGGATTTTTCATTTCGCTAAAGATCGCATCCATTACTTGCTGCTGTCGTCTTACACGACCGAAGTCACCTTCTTCGTCCATCCGAAAGCGTGCGTATTGCAACAGCTCAAGCCCATTCATTTGTTGTTGCCCTTGCTTGATGGCAACTTCAAGATTTTTACTCATATCTTTTTCCGCGTTGATAGCAACGCCTGAGGGAAACAATGTGTCGATCACTTTTTCAAAGGAACGAAAGTCAACTTTTGCATAATAGTTGGTTTCTAGCCCGAAGTTCTCCGCTAACGTTTGTCTAACCAAATCAGCACCACCAAAGGCATAAGCCGCATTGATCTTGTTTTCGCCATAACCGGGAATCGTAACTAAAGTATCCCGCATAAAGGAAAGTAGCTTCGGTTGCTTACTGGGACCATCTAATTGCAAAACCATAATAGTGTCTGCTCGTCCAGCTTCTCCTTCACGACTATCACTACCAATGAGCAATATATTCCGAGCACCATTTGCAGCGGCCGTACCATTAAAGGTCTCTTCATCAGTCGTAGCAAAAGCAGCGTCACTTCTTGCGACTTGCTGACCGACAAGAAACGCAATCAATGAATAGGCAAAAAGCACCAATAGTACCCGAACCACAATACGCAGAACTGGGTGCTTCCGCTTTTTCTTTTGTTTGGGTTGCTTGGTCTTCTTAAGCTTTGACGGTTTTTGTTTGCTTTGTTCCTGGCTTTGATGCATCGCAGGCCTCTGAGCAGATAGCGGAGGGATCGCGCTTTTTCGTCCCTCAGATTTTATTGCTCCTACTTGTGACTGTTCTCGAGAACTTTGAGCCGCACGAGAGTCGCTTGCCCTAGGATGATCGGTGTTTTGATAAGGAATGTCTCCTACTCGCTCATCAGCAGAAAAAGTAGAATCACTCGGTCTGACGCGCTGGTTTCTTCTTTTGGCTTCTCGACGGGCAAAGATACTTTCTTTGGCTGCCTGACTGGATTCCTTTTCTAGCCGTTCATGCAGTTTTTTATTTTTTTCCATCCTGCTCATTGCTTCTGATCCTCCAACTAAAAAATAGCTCTCTGTCTATAAGGATACCCTAGACCTTATAGAAAGAAAGCTATTTTCTGAAATTTTAACCTTTTTCTAGGAAATTTCTTCATATTTTACCTTAGATGCTTTGATGCGCCTTGTCGTATGCTCACAAATCCTGCTTGCTCATAAAATGATTTCACTTGGTTTGCCGACCAAAAGTTTAGTGAGAGATCATCGAAGCCTTTTTCCAGCGCAACATTTTCAGCAAATGCCAACAATTGTTTTCCAATATGCATCCCTTGGTACCGAGGGTCAACAGCGATCGCTGCAATTTCCAGCCACTTTCGTTCATGCATCATCGCATTTTGTGGCAAACAGACCTCTTGAAGATGCACAAAGCCACAAGGCTGGTCCGCCAACCAAGCGATAAAAAAGTGGTGGCTTGGCTCTTGCAGCTGCTGTGTGATTGCTTGTTCAAATCTTGACTGATCAAAGGGCTTAAAAATCGTTGGGTACCATTGATGGTGCTGTGTTTGGATCTCTTTATGAAACGTTGCTAATAGGGTTTCATCTTGGCTAAATTTTATTTTGACTTGAGTCATTCTTGGTCACTTCCTCAACAACATTTACGGAATACACGCCGAGAAGATGGACTTGACCACCCAACAACTGAATTTCTTCAAAGGCATTTACAATCAGTTGCCACGGCTTGTCCATCACCAGATCGATCACGAAAAAGTATTCCCCTAAGGTGGTTTTTGAAGGCCGCGATTCAATTTTGCTTAAATCAATTTCTCGCCAGCCAAAGGTTGCTAAGATTTTGTGCAAGATCCCCGGTCGGTTTGCTGGCAGCGTCACAAAAATCGTTGCTTTCTCAGCAGACTGCTCTGGTAACTGGGTGTTTGCTACTTTCTTCGTCAAAACCCAAAAACGGGTTTGATTAAAGGCAACATCTTGAATATTGGTTTCTTTGATCGTTAATTGATAGGCCAATGCCGCTTCTTTGGAAGCAATCGCCGCAACTGCTTCTTCTGGATGTTTTGCTACGTAGGCTGCTGCAGTCGTTGTGGAAGCAACCGCCTCAACAGTAGCTCCAGCAAATCGGGCTTCGATGAAGTCGGCACATTGCGCTAAGGCTTGCGGATGAGAAATTATCTTAGTGATGGGACGGTTGTCTTTTGCTGATTGCTGAGAAACTAACAATTGATGATTGATCGGTAAAATAATTTCCTGTTCGATGCTCAACTGATTTTGACGAAAGAGCGTATCAATCGTGGCATGAACGGACCCTTCTAATGAGTTCTCGTTCGGAACGACCGCGCGATCGATCACGCCGTTAGCTAGCGCTTGAATACAAAGTGGAATCGATCCATAGGGGATACAGGTATTTTCCGGATAAGCTTCTTGCGCAGCTAAATGCGTAAAGGAACTTTTCGGTCCTAAATAACCAATCTTCATTTTATGCACCCGCTTTGATCAAAATTTCCTGTACGATTTCTTCTGGTGCTTTGTTCGTCGTTTCAACGATCAATGAAGCAGTTTCTTCATAAAGAGGGATCCGAGGATGGTAAACAGCCAATATTTCTTCTGGTGATTTTGAGACGACTAAGGGACGAATGCTGCCATTATCCGCCTTTAAGCGATGAATCAACTCCTCGGGATCTGTTTTTAAATACACGACGAGCGGCATCTCTTTTAAAAGTTGACGATTTTCTTCTTTTAATACGATGCCCCCACCAGTGGAAATAATTTGTTCCTTTGCCAAAGTTTTAGCTAAAATATCCGTTTCGATTTTGCGAAAGGCTTCCTCACCGTGTTGGTCGAAAAATTCTTGAATGGTCATGCCGATCTCAGCAACGATCAAGTCATCAAAATCCACATGAGACTGTTTCGTTTCTTCAGCCAAAAGACGGCCAATCGTGGTTTTTCCAGCACCCATAAATCCAATTAATATCACTTTTTTCACTCGCTGTTTCCTCCTTTAGCCAAACGTGCGACATCCTCAAAAAAATCAGGATAAGAAACTGCTACGGCTTCGGCTTTTTCTAATTCTACCTCTTCATCTGTCAATAAGGCGGCAATTTGCAGCATCATGCCGATGCGATGGTCCCCCCGACTTGACACACGTCCGCCATGCAAAGGGGTTGGACCGTTGATGATCAACCCGTCCTCGGTGGGAGTGATGTCCGCCCCAAGTTTTGTCAACTCTTCGGCAGTTGCATCGATTCGGTTGGTTTCTTTTACTTTCAGTTCTTCCGCATCTTTGATCACCGTTTTGCCATGAGCCTGCGTGGCTAACAACGCAATGATCGGCAATTCGTCGATCAAGCGTGGGATAATATCGCCAGCGATGGTCACTGCCTGCAAGGTAGAACTTCGAACGGTAAGGTCAGCTGATTGATTCTGATCGTCTTGATTAGAAAAAGCAATTGAAGCACCCATCTCCTCTAGCACGTCAAGAATTCCTGTACGAGTGGGGTTGATCCCGACATTTTTTAAAACGATCTCACTTTCTGGCATAATCGCGCCGGCTGTTAGGAAAAAAGCAGCGGAGGAAATATCACCAGGAACAATTACTTCTTGTCCTTGGAGTGTTTGAGGTCCCGTCACAGTGATCGTTTTGCCTTGTGTTGTGATGACGCCACCGAATTGACGGATCATTTCTTCAGTATGGTTACGGCTCGCCTCTTTTTCAATAATCGTCGAGGTACCTTGTGCTTGCAATGCCGCAAAAATCAGCGCCGATTTTACTTGGGCACTTGCTACGGGCATCTGATAATTGATGGGCTGTAAAGAAGCAGTACCATTAACGGTGATCGGTGGGAACTCCGTCTGCTCATGCCCTCTCACATTGGCACCCATTTCTCTTAATGGCAGCATCACTCGGTTCATCGGACGTTTATTCAAAGAGTTATCGCCGAATAAGGTGGTTGTAAATGGCTGTCCAGCCAAAATCCCCATCATTAAGCGAATCGTTGTACCAGAATTGCCGATATCAATTGGGTCTTGGGCAGGCTTAAGGCCATTAAAGCCCTGTCCTTCAATCGTGATCGTCTGACCGTCATCATGGATTGGAACGCCTAATGATTGAAATGCATGAAGGGTGCTATAGCAGTCTTCTCCACGCAAGAAATTACGGACAATCGTTGTCCCTTCGGCTAACGCCCCGAACATGATACTACGATGCGAGATTGATTTGTCAGCAGGGACTGCTATCGTCCCTTTTAGATGTGTTGCTTTTTTTAGTTTCATAACGGCCTCCTATTTTTTTCGACATGAATAGGTCGTCTTTTTTTGAATCAGCTGCTCTGCTTGCAGCAAATCATTTTGCGTTTTGAATGAAATCTGTAAAACACCAATAATATCTTCTCGAGTTTCAAGAATTTTCAAGTTGATCAAAGAGAGCTGATGTTCGCTCAATAGCCCCGTCACTTCAGCGACAACGCCGGGATGATCCGGTACATCGATGAATAGATCATAGAATGCTGGGATCGCCCCATTTTGATGAACCGGCAATTGATCCCGTGTTTCCTTCGCGGATTCAAAAAACCGAAAGATCGCCCTTTCGTCTTTTTTCTGCAACCAGTGAGCCATGGTCGTCATTTGTTTTTGCCACTCATCGATCAGCTGCAGCAGCTCCTGTCGATTACTCAATAAGATATCGGTCCACATACGAGGATCTGAAGAAGCAATGCGAGTGATATCGCGAAAACCGCCTGCTGCAAGTTGCTGCGCTCTAGGGTGTTCGTGGTTGAAGGCATCTGCCTGATTGACTAATCCCGAAGCAATAATATGGGGCAGATGGCTCAACATCCCTGTGATTTGATCATGCTCTTGGGGAGCAAGTGCCACATATTTGGCTCTAGTGCCGCGAAAAAGCTCTTGTAGTTCTTCCACACGCTGACTTTTCGTCGGTGTGAAGATATAGTAAGCATTCTCGAAAAGGTTCTCATCGGCTGCTGTGATCCCTGATTTATGAGAGCCAGCCATCGGATGGCCCCCAATAAAATCAAAGGAAAAGGACTCGGCAAATTGCGTGATTTCCGCTTTGGTACTGCCGGTGTCTGTTACTAGCACCGAAGGCTTTAATGAAAGTGCCCCCAGTTCGGCAAGATAGTTTTTGGTGATCTCTACCGGCAATGCCAACAAAATCACGTCGGCACGGACAGCACCTTCAGAAAATGAAGGGGGCACTTCGTCTACTAAATTTGTTGCTAATGCGATCTCATTGGTTTCCTGACAATCCCACCCCATCAAATGCACTTGCGGATGTGCCTTTTTGATACATGTTGCTAAGGAAGCGCCGATCAATCCTAGACCGGCGACGAAGATATTTTGGCTCATGAAAAGAATCCTCATTTCTACTGGAATTTTTTGCTGTTTCTTTAATCAGTAGGTTAACAAGTATTCTCGATACGCCTGAACAGATGCGGTCAATTCTTCGAAAGAATCACTTGGAAACTTTTCTAATAGTTCATTGGCCACCACTGTTGCCACCACACTCTCACAAACAACACTAGCTGCTGGTACAGCGGTGCTATCTGAGCGTTCGACGCTTGCTTTATACGGTTCTTTGCTGTCGATATCAACACTTTGCAACGGC
The DNA here is from genome assembly GCF_050544075.1 of Enterococcus sp. AZ188. Lineage (NCBI taxonomy): Bacteria > Bacillati > Bacillota > Bacilli > Lactobacillales > Enterococcaceae > Enterococcus > Enterococcus sp. AZ188. The sequence goes on along the minus strand of NZ_CP172943.1, from coordinate 1,744,257 downwards.
TTGTACAAGGTCGGGATCGGCTTCATAACCCCGCGAACCACAATTGGTTCCCCGTTCGTCATGCCGCCTTCAAAACCACCTAGGTTGTTGCTGCGACGGGTGTAGCCCCGTTGTTCGTCCCATAAAATCTCATCCATGACTTTTGAACCCGGTAAAACACCTGCCTCAAAGCCAACACCGAACTCAGCCCCTTTAAAGGCGTTGATACTGACCACGGCTTGGGCAATCTTCGCATCAAGTTTTTTGTCCCATTGCACGTAACTGCCAAGACCAGCAGGAACGCCGCCAACAAGCACTTCCACTACGCCGCCGATCGTATCACCATTTTTCTTCGTTTGATCGATCAACTGTTTAATTTCTTCCTCGACAGATGGATCTAAGACTCTTACTTCCGAGGCTTCAGAGCGTTGTGCGATTTCTTTGACAGTCAAGCCTTCTGGAATTTCTGCTTTGATGCCGCCTAACATCGTTACATGACCTGCCACATCGATGCCAAGCTCCTTCAAAATTTTCTTCGCGATTGCGCCGATGGCTACCCGCATAGTCGTTTCCCGGGCAGATGAACGTTCCAGGACGTTTCGTAGATCTTGATGGTGGTATTTCATGCCGCCGACCAAGTCAGCATGACCAGGTCTTGGTCGTGCCACTCGTCGTAGTTTGCGGTCTTTTTCTGGTACCTCTTCGATTGCCATGACCTTGGTCCAATTTTTCCAATCTTTGTTCTCGACCACTAAAGTCACAGGAGAGCCTAATGTTTTTCCATGACGGATACCGGAAGTGATACGGACTTGGTCTTTTTCAATCAACATCCGTCCCCCACGACCATAGCCGGTTTGTCGTCTCGCTAATTCAAAATTGATGTCTTCTGCTGTTAATGGCAATCCTGCCGGTAACCCTTCGATAATGGCGGTCAACTCTGGTCCATGTGATTCGCCTGCTGTAATATAACGCATGATCCGTTACCTTCCTTTCTTATACTAGGTAGTCTTTGATTTTTTCAGTCGGGATCGTCACGATTTTCGCCTGTCCGATCGCTTCTAATAGAATAATCTTCAATTGTTGCCCGCGGGCTTTTTTATCATGAGTGATTGCTTGGTATAATTGCTCTTTATCTATTTCCCTTGGTGTAATCGGCAAGTGAAACTTCTCAACCATTTCTGTAATTTGCTGGGTCGTACCTTTTGGTGTTAATCCGGTGGCCTCTGCATGTCGGGTAATCATAATCATCCCCATCGCAACGCCTTCTCCGTGACTAGTCTCAAAAGCAGCCGTTCTTTCTAAGCCATGACCGATCGTATGACCGAAGTTCAGTGTCAGACGACTACCATGATCAAAGGGGTCTTCTTCCACTACTTTTTGTTTAACCTTTAAAGAAGCTGTGATCACATTTTCAGCGTGGGCCAACAAATCGGCTTCATCTTTCAAACCTGCTAACGTTTGCCAAAGTTCAGGATCTGCAATAGCGGCTGACTTGATGATTTCAGCAATGCCTTCTTGGACGCGTTTAAGCGGCAAACTTTCAAGTAAATCTGGATCGATCATCACCCCGGCTGGTTGGGCAAACGTGCCAACGAGATTTTTGGCACTGCCAGTATTTACAGCTGTTTTCCCGCCGATACTTGAATCGACCTGTGCCAATAACGTCGTCGGAATCTGCAAGAAATCAATGCCGCGCATATACGTAGAAGCAACAAATCCTCCGAGATCACCGATCACACCGCCACCAAGGGCAATGATTCCATCGCTTCTGGTCATTCCGAATTGGGCAAGACCATCATATAAACTAGCTGCTTGCTCTAGTGATTTGCTTTTTTCGCCGGCTGGTACGATTAACAGTGTCGCTTCAAACCCGGCAGCGGTTATGGAATCAACGATTTGTCCGCCATACAGGGGTGCGACATTGCTGTCTGTAATGACGGCAATGCGCTGTTTGTCCCACAACTGTTGTACCCAAGTTCCAACTTTTTGAAACGACCCTCGTTTGATGAGGATATCATAGGAATGTTCTTCTAAGTGAATGTGTAACATTGATTTTTGCACCTCTTTTATTGGTTGTCTTCACGCTTAGTCTTGCAACGCTTTGATTTCTTTCATCGCTTTTTCCATGATATGGACTTCTTTCATCATGTTCATGTACGTTTTTTCATTAAGTGATTGAGGGCCATCAGACCAAGCATTGGCTGGATCTGGATGGATCTCAACGATCATCCCATCGGCGCCAGCAGCAACACCCGCTCTTGCCATTGGTGGTACAAGATCCCAAATACCTGTTCCATGACTAGGATCAACGATGATTGGGAAGTGGCTCAATTTTTTGATGATTGGTACTGCACTTAGATCAAAGGTATTACGGGTTGCTGTTTCGTAAGTTCGGATCCCACGTTCAATGAAAATCACTTCACTTTTATCTTGAACGGCGATGTATTCCGCAGCATTCAACCATTCGTCGATCGTGCCTGAGATGCCTCGTTTAAGGCCAATTGGTTTCCCGGTTTTTCCAACGGCAGCTAGCAATTTGAAGTTTTGCATGTTCCGAGCACCAATCTGTAAAATATCACTGTATTCCGCCACCATATCGATATGCCCTTCGTCCATGACTTCTGTGATGACTTTCATGCCAGTTTCATCAGCTGCTTGGCGAATGTATTTTAGCCCTTCTTCTTCAAGCCCTTGGAATGCGTAAGGCGACGTGCGGGGTTTGAAGGCACCACCACGTAAGATTTGTGCACCACCAGCTTTGGCGATTCGGGCACATTCACGAATTTGGTCTAAGCCTTCAATCGAACATGGACCAGCCATCGTAACAAAGTTGCCGTCACCGATTTTCACACCATCTACATCCACAACCGTATCTTGCGGATGGAACTCACGAGAGGTCAATTTGTAAGTATTTGAGATCCGAATGGCATCTTCGACACCTTCGTAGCTGCGAAAAGCAACATCTTGGATGCGGCGTGTATCCCCTTTTAACCCGATAACGACCTGTTCTTTTCCTTGGTTGACTTGAACATCTAAGCCTTCTTTTTTGATTCTAGTTACAACAACTTCAACTTGTTCTGGCGTAGCGCCTGGTTTCATAATTACGATCATTTTTTCTTCCTACTTTCGTTTTTTCTAATTTTTTTATTTTTTACATGGATTCAATAAGTGCTTTTACTTTTTCAACAGGCATTTCTTGGCCTGTCCAAAGTTTAAATGCAGCTGCACCTTGATACAGCAACATGCTTAAGCCGTTTGCAGTTTTGGCACCGACTTCTTTCGCATCTTTCAAAAGCTGCGTTTCTCTTGGATTATAGATGACATCATAGACAGCTAATGATTCCCGCAAGAGTGTTTTGTCTTTTAGAGGACTTACCGTATCATTCGGCTTCATCCCCACGCCAGTAGCATTAACTAAAAGACTGCTTTGATCGATGGCTGTTTTTAGAGCCGTCTGATCTTCTAAATCCGTTAATGTGATCTCAGAGGCGGTCTTTTCTGCGATCTGTGTCAATTTTTCCTGAATGATTGGATAAAACTCATCCTTGCGGTTAAAGACACGGATCGTTTTGACACCATCTAGTGCAGCTTGACTAATGATTGCTGTCGCTGCTCCACCTGCACCGATCACAGTCATCGTTTTTCCAATGATCGACACTTGAATGTCTTCAAGTGCGCGCATAAAGCCGATACCATCTGTATTGTGCCCAATCAATCGCCCCTCTCGATTGACGATTGTATTGATTGCGCCGATCAGCTCGGCTGCTGGTGAGCATTCATCCATCAACGGTACTGCTGCCATTTTATGGGGCATTGATAGATTGACACCTAAGAGATCCAACTGACGGATGCTTTGGATACTAGCGGCTAAATCATCCGGCTCAACATCAAAGGCCAGATACACGGCGTCGATCCCTTGTTCTTCAAAAGAAAGATTGTGCATCGCTGGAGAGATGCTGTGTTTGGCTGGTTTGGCAAATAGTGCCGCCAACCGTGTGTGACCGGTTATCATTTGTTTCATCTGGTTCATTCCTTTCAACAAAAAAAGATGTCCACCGTAGATATAAGAATCTACAGTGGACACCTTCAAACATTACATATCGGCAAAGCTAGATATGTGAATATAAAAAATAGCCACTATAGATTTTACGATCTACGTGGCTGCGAATTCATTACGAAATGCTCTAGCCATCATAGATACAAACTTAGCGTTTGTACCCATGCCTTCATGAATACAAACCTATCTAAAATAGCTAAAGTAATATTTATTCAGTTGTGTGGGGTTCGTTAGCAATAATTTTTGCATAGTCCTTCGCTCCAAACTGATGTAAGATTGACCTAAGTATAGGTTTAACTTTGAAAGATGTCAATGATTTTTTCTTATTTTTTTCATTTATTTGATTAGTTTTTTTGAAAACACTGTTCTATCAAGGGCTTTATAAGTCGTCTTCAAAGAACAGTAACAGTTCTGGTAAACTTAAGCGCACTTTTTCATCTGCTGAAAGATCCTTAACGATTTCCCCTTTTCTGAGCAGGATCAGGCGGTCTCCGTATTTTAATGCATCTTCCATCCGATGGGTAATCATGAGACAAGTTAGGTTTTGTTCTTCCACGCGTTTTGCAGTGATTTGCATCAGCTGTTTGGAGGTCTTTGGGTCTAACGCAGCCGTATGTTCATCTAGCAACAACAGTTTTGGTGTTTGGATCGTTGCCATCAATAAACTTAGTGCCTGTCGTTGACCGCCGGATAAACTGCCCGTTGGCGTATCCAAATGATTTTCCAACCCATTGCCGATTTCTTTACAAAGGGCATAGAACGTTTCTCTTTGCCCTTGGAGTTGTCGAAGACCTAGTGACCGTTTTTCCCCTCTTTTTTGTGCTAATAGAAGATTTTCTGCCACTGTCATACGGGGAGCCGTCCCCATTTTCGGGTCTTGGAAGACACGTGCCAAAAAGCGGGCGCGTTTTTCTTCCGAAAGTGCGGTCACGTTTTGATCATCGATCATCACTTGCCCACTCGTCAAGGGCATGGTGCCTGAGATGCAGTTGAATAACGTACTTTTGCCGGCGCCATTTCCTCCGACGACCGTGACAAATTCTCCTGGTTTTAAAGAAAGATCGATTTTATTCAAGAGCACTTTTTTCTCATTCGGTCCGTTGCCGACAACTTTAAAGGCTTTTTTTAAGGCTAACATTATTCATCCTCCGTTTCAAAACCAGTGCGTAGATGCAAGGCTTGTTTAAATTGAGGGATCAACAGGCAGATCGTCAAGACGATTGCAGAGAAGATCTTCAAGTAAGTCGTATCAAATCCAGCTTTGATCACAAATAGGATCAATAATTGGTAGATAATGCTGCCGATTACGATAGCGATCAGACGTTCCAGCAAGGTCAATTCACCATATAATACCTCACCAATGATGATTGACGCCAGTCCGATAACGATCACACCGATTCCCTTGCTTATGTCGGCGTAGCCGTCGTTTTGAGCGATCAATGCGCCTGAGAGTGCGATCACGCCATTGGAGACGATCAGTCCAATGATTTTCATTCGATCCGTATTGATCCCCATTGACTTGGCCATGTGTTCGTTATCCCCGGTAGCAATATAAGCTTGACCCAAGTTGGTATGGAAAAAGTAAACCAAGACGCCCCCAATCAACAAGACCATGATCAATCCGATAATCACCGTATCATAATAATTCGGTAAATTCATTCTAGTAAAAAAATCTTGAATTTTCGGTTGGTTTAATAAAGAGAGGTTTGGTGAGCGCATCACAAACAGCATGACCGAGTTCAATGAAGACATCACCAAAATACCTGCTAAAATCACGGGAATTTTGCCTTTTGTATAAAGAAGTCCTGTCACACAGCCCGCACACATCCCAGCCAATACTCCTAAACAAGTCGCTAAGACGGGCGACACCCCATGGGTGATCGCTGTCACACAGACAGCACCGCCTAACGGAAAGGACCCTTCCGTCGTCATATCCGGGAAATTCAAAATACGATAGGTCATAAATATCCCTAAACCAAGGATCCCCCAAAGTAGCCCTTGCCCTATTGCTGAAACAATCATCATTCTTCCTCCATATTCTTACAAGTTTTCTCTTTCAAGACCCTCTCGGTGATCGCAGGTGATTGCTGTTTCTAATTGTTACTCATCACTTGCTTCACTTTCCGGAGTCGTTGTAATCAATTTTGCCTCGTCTTTGAGGTTTTCTGGGATAGTGATTCCCAATAACTGCGCTTGTGTTTCATTAATGATCGTTTCGCCATCGCTGAATGTATAGATCGGCGTTGTCGCAGGTTCGGCCGTCCCGTCAAGAATTGCTGCCACCATCTTCCCAGTTTCGACCCCAATCGTAAATTGATCTTGCCCAACCGTTGCTAAGCCGCCTTGTTCCACCATCGTATCAACAGACGTGATGATGGGCGTTTTTGATTTATTGGCTTCTTGTACTACCGTCTGCATTGCGTTTGCGATCGTGTTATCTAACGGAATATAGATAAAGTCGACTTCTCGTGCCATCACTTGCACCATTTGAGCAATTTCGTTACTTGAAGGAACGGCATACGATTTGCTGGTCAAGCCATTTTCTTCGGCAGCAGCTTCTGCTTCTGCCACTTGGTATTTCGAATTGTCTTCAGTCGAAGAATACAAAATGCCGACTGTTTTTGCCTCCGGCAGCAAATCTTTTGCTAGTTTGATTTGCGCAGCGACGGGTGCTTTATCTGAAACACCAGTGATATTTCCACCGGGTTGATCCATATCTGCCACGAGATTTGCCCCAACTGGATCAGTGACCGCTCCTAAAACGATTGGTACATCCTGAGTGACATTCGCCAACGCTTGTGCTGCGGGTGTTGCTACCCCAACCAAAACGTCGGCATCTTTATTTAGCAGCTGCTGGCTCATCGTTGCCAATTTGCTTTGATCCGCTTGACCGTTCTGGAATTCGATCGTCAAGTTGTCCCCTTCGGTATAGCCTGATTCTTTAAGGCCTTCTTTGATCCCCTCGGTGATCGCATCCAGTGCTTCATGACTGACAAATTGTAGGATCCCGACTGTTTTTTCAGCTTTTTCTACTGGTTCCGAAGTCTCACTAGCTTGATTGGTCCCACTTCTCATTCCTAACTGATAGACAAATGTCGCTCCTAAAAATAATAAAATAACGGCAACCGATGCAATTAATCCCTTGTTTTTCATTTTTCATTCTCCTTTTTCTGCTTACGTTTTTCGTGTTTTTCATTTTATGGTTTTTGAGAACAAAAAAAGCAACTGCCTATGTGACGGCAATTGCAAGTAAGCAAAAGCCGCATAGAAGCTTGTCCTATGCGGCGATAAATTCAACTACCAGCATAGATACAGCACTTTAGAAGGTTCTCTAAAAAGTTGTATCTATGGAATGAGGTCCCATCAATACAACTATCTACGCCAGTTTTGCCATGATTTCACTTGCAATGGAATAAATAGTTTCATGATTGTTCCTCCTTCTCAACTTGTTTTCTTTCTTGATTGAATTCAGTTTAGCCTATTGATAAAAAAACGTCAACAATTTTCTGTCAAATTGTCAGATTTTTTTATCAATCATTGGCAGAAGAACGAATCGTCCACATGGGTAAACGATTCAATTCTGGGATGAATTCCGTCGTTGGCTGCTCAAATGAATCAAAAGTAAAGCGATTTTTCTCGACTCCTTCTTCATAGAAGACAAAGGTCACTTTATCAGGATCAATGTCATATTCATTGGAGAAAAATGCCACGTCATAGACGATCGGATAATAAAAAAATGTTCGATTCATTTCGTCTTCCTGTGCTTGGATCAGATCAAACACTTGATCCAGCTGTGGGCCATTTGGTTTACTGTACATCACAGAAATCGCTCTTGTTTCGCGAATCGTCTTATCAGCTGTCAAATATGGTAATGGCTGTACTTTTTCCGAAGGTAACTTGTCGAAAGCGATTCGATCCACTAAAGAGGCGTTGATGCGATTTTGAGAAAAAACGATCAAGCCTGCAAAAACCAGCGCGAAAAGAATGCCTCCGATCAGCGTGAAAATCGTTTTTTTCTGATCTCGGTATAGATCATCTAACAAAGCCTGCCAGCTTTCCACTGTTTTTTCTTTCGTGTAATGAACAAAGTTCCTAACTTGTTCCATAATTTGCCCACCTTTTTTAAAAATCCTACTATTAATTCATACTATCAATTCCCTTCTAGAACGTCAAGAAACTTCACATTTCTTCGATAATTCGGTAAGATAAAAGAAAACGGTAAAGGAGTCATTATGCATAATCTAGCTAGTTCTTTGATGACTGGAGCCAACCCAATCTTCGATTTCATTGTTGTCTGTTTAAACTTTCTCTCCATTTTCGTCATCGTTTGGGGTGTGTTGATCGCAGGCATTGATTTCGTGCGCTACGAATTAACAGAAAAGGACCGTTTGGTGGCAGCCAGAGAGAATAATTTTATCCGCAATTATTTAGGGAGTTATGTCTTATTAGGTCTTGAGATCTTGATTGCAGCAGATATTATTGAGACGATCATCCACCCTACTTTCGAAGACATCGTACGTCTAGCTGCAGTCGTTATTATTCGAACAGTCATCTCTTATTTCTTGAACAAAGAAATTGAGCGTGCACTGCAAACCACCGATCACCAACCTAACAAGAAAAAGGAAAGCTAGCTGCCATGGCTTTTCTTTGGATTCTTCGGTATAATAGATAGGAATATTTGACATTGGAAGGATCAATCCCTCAGTCAAACTATCCTTATAAGAAAAGAGGGAAACAATATGTCTTTTGATGGTGTTTTTACCCATTTAATGGTCAAAGAATTACAAAATCAATTAACCAGTGGACGTGTGAACAAAATTCATCAACCTTATGAAAATGAGGTCGTATTTGTGATCCGTGCCCAAGGGAAAAATCATAAACTTTTGCTATCCGCACATCCCACCTATGCTCGTGTGCAATGCACAACGATCGCCTATAGCAATCCAGAAACCCCACCGAATTTCTTGATGATGCTGCGGAAATATTTAGAAGGGGCGATCTTAGAATCAATCGAACAAATCGACAATGACCGTGTGATCCATTTTCATTTTACTCGACGAGATGAACTAGGTGATTTACAATCCCTCGTCTTGATTGTCGAATTGATGGGCCGTCACAGCACGATTTTATTAATGAATAAGACGAGCGGAAAAATTGTCGATACAATCAAACACATTGGTCATTCACAAAATACGTATCGTACTTTATTACCGGGTGCTACTTATATTGCACCACCAAAGCAAACAACACTTAATCCTTTTACAGCCTCTCGCACCAAAATTTTTGAAGAATTATCGACCATCGATCCCTTGACGGCAAAAGAACTTCAACAACGATTCCAAGGCTTAGGCCGCGATACAGCAGAAGAATTAATCGCTCGAATCAATGCCAATCCCAATGAAAAACTGCGTCAGTGGGAAGCTTTCTTTACAGAGCTTACCCAGGAGCTAGCACCAAGTTATCTCCAGTCAGAGAAAAAGGAATATTTTACACCAATTCCCTATCCATCATTGATCGATGCGACCACCACTGTCACCTCTTATCAGAGTCTGAGCGAGCTTTTAGATGCGTTTTATCACGACAAGGCGGAAAGAGATCGGGTCAAACAACAAGGTGGCGAATTACTAAAGAAGATTGAGAATGAACTGAAACGGAACCAATTGAAGTTAAAGAAACGCCAACAAACGTTAATCGATTCAGAAAACGCCGAAGAATTTCGTCAAAAAGGTGAGCTTTTGACGACCTTTATGAATCAAGTCCCCCGTGGTGCTGCTTCAGTTGATTTGGAAAATTACTATGATGAGAATCGGCTTTTGACGATCAAATTAGATCCCGCTCTTTCTCCCAATCAAAATGCTCAGAAATATTTTCAACGTTATCAGAAATTAAAAAATGCAGTCAAATTGGTCCATCAGCAGATTGCCGAAACGAAAGAAGAAATCGCGTATCTCGAATCCGTGTTAGCCCAATTAGAAATCGCCTCTCCAATGGATCTGGCGGTTATTCGGGAAGAACTGATTGCACAAGGCTATGTCAAAAATCGGATGAAACAGCGTAAAAAAGCCGCTCCTTCGCAACCAGAACGATTTCTTTCTTCAGACGGAACAGAAATTTTCGTTGGAAAAAACAATTTACAAAATGACCAACTGACCTTAAAAACAGCTCGTAAGAGTGATATCTGGCTGCATACCAAAAATATTCCTGGCTCTCATGTCATCATTCGTTCGGATGATCCTAGTGAGACAACCTTAATGGAAGCTGCAGAGCTTGCCGCATATTTCTCAAAATATCGTCAATCTGCCCAAGTACCGGTGGACTATGTGCAAGTCAAACATATTCGGAAACCGAATGGTGCCAAACCTGGATTCGTCATTTATGAGAATCAAAAAACGCTTTTTGTGACACCTGATGAGGGAATTTTGAGATTAAAACAGTCCTAGCTGCTCCTCAGCCTATTCGGATCAAAAAATCATAGTGTAATCAATAAAAGAACCGACCACAAAAGCGCTGCGAAACTACACGCGCTTGTGATCGGTTTTTATGCTTTTTCCTTCTATCTACTGCTCTTTCAGCGAAAATTTTGCTTAGCTTGAAACACAAAAGGCAAGCCTTCTCAGAATTTAGCCATCGACGTATCTGCTAGATCCGATAGAATGGCATTCGAAAATCACCGTGAGAAAGTAGCTTCTGCTAGCTAATAAATTCCACCATCCTCCATAGTGACTTTCTTCTCGAAATCAAAATGATACAGCTTTTCCCAGTGATTGATATTCAACGTTCCTTTGGTCAAATGGATTGCTAGAAAGCAACAGCCTTTATCATTCTCATTGTTGACTTCGTCGTACCAGACAAAGGCTTTGCGAATTTTGCATCTTAATTCTGCATTTTTAGGGTCTAGCACCCAACCTAAATTCTCCCCTTGACCGACCGCAGTAAACCATTCACCGCTAACAGCAATGGAAACTGCTGGGTTCTTTTTGATTTGCTTGATTTTATTGGATTGCTCGTGTGTCGACACGTAAAAAACGCCCTCTTCATAAAAAGCATCAACTTCTCGAACGACTGGTTGTATGTGTCCCTCTACAGTTTTGTCACAAGCTGTCGTCGCAAGGGCAATCACATTGTCTTTAAAATGTCCGAATTTTTCTTCAAGCAGCTTTATTCCTTCTTCATACTGGTGGGTCATTATTCTGTTCCTCCTTGCATCATAATTCTTTTTTTAAAAGGAATCCATAATTCGACATGAACCACATGATTTTCCCCTTTTCGATAAAGCTCAGGAAAAAAATTCTCAGCAATCCAGCCATTTTTCTTGAGCCAAAAACGGGTATAACGCATCGCCTTTCCCATATTGATGATCAGTTGCTCTGAGACCGTATCAAAACTGCAAACAATATACTCACGTTCTGGTAAAGTCCATTCAGTGCAGTTGAGAAATTGCGAACCATCAGATATTTGACCAACAAAATAACTTGAATAGCCTTCAGGCGCATCTCCCGGAAATGAAACACCGATCAGGCAATGATCGGTGCGAGGCTGATTGGCAGTCTTTTGATAAAAATCATGCCAAATATCATCAATCGGATCAATCCCTGTTCGTTGGCCCAGCATTTTTCCATACTTAAATGGATAGTAACCAACAACGCCACAAAAAACCAGCGGTTGCTGATTTCGCTTCTTCTGAATCTCCAAAACGACTCCTTCGCTGATCAATGGATTGCCTTCTTCTGTGACAATATACCCTAAAGATAGATCCGGCTTATCAAAATTTTGCAAGCCGATCGGCGCTTTTTGGTAAAGAGAAGGTGAAAGTCCATAAACGGTCTTAAAGGTTCTTGAAAATACTGCATGGCTGCTAAAACCAACCTCAAAAGCGACCTCAATGACTCGACTTTTTCTGTCTTTTAATAAAACAGCGGCTCTGGCCAGACGACGCAGTTTTATATATTCCCTAACAGAAATTTTAACTAAGCGAGTAAATAAGCGTTGATAATAAAATACAGAAAGTGATGCGACTTGTGCTAACGTTTCGATCTCTAGCGACTCAGCAAGATTGTCTTCGATAAAATCGATGGATTTTTGGATTGCTTCCCATGCATGCATATGGATTTCCTTTCTTTCACTATAAAATACTCAGCCAAAAAAGCTTTACCGTGTCTGCTCTTTTTCTAAAAAAAACTATATTTGTATTTATTTTCACAATGCATTAACTGCCGAGAATCAGCTTATTTAATATTTTAGCATAGCCTTCATGGTCCTAGAATATAAAAATAAAAAAAGACGAAGAGTTTTCGTCTTTTTCTAGTCAATGACATTCTAAAAATTCTAACATCATTTTTATTGATTACCCTTACGAAGTGGTTTCTATACTGACCATCAAATGAAGTCAGTGATAAACACTACGTAAAAGGATCTATTTTTATAAATTAATAGAAATAAATAGGTCGATCTTTGCGGTCTTGTAATGGGCGATTATTGTTTTCTAACACTTCTTCCCGGAATTCCAAAATGAAGCGGCGGCTCATCTCCCCGATCCAGTCAAAGACGAACCAATTGATTGGCCCTTTGGTTGGCGGTGTCGTCAACGAACCCACATAATGGAAATGGTGGGTGCGTTCTGGTAAGAACATAGTCGGATCAAACCATTGCGTATGGTTTTCAAAGTCCCAGATGCTGTCGTCTTGCTGATTGCAGATCCAGTTGAGCTTATCCGTCAATTTGAATAAGATGCCCACAACCAAGTTTTCTCCGTCCTCATTCATATGGACGAGATGAAACTCTAATTCTTGCTGTTCATCATCGATAATATGTTCAGACGGCATGTGGAAATGAATATCCGTCAAATAGTAGTTGATCCCTTTAAATGTGACATAACTTTCTTTGTTATATGGAACGAAGTGAATCGTATTTTTGAATTCTTTTTCCGTGAACCGCTCTCGTTTATAGTGAAAAGCCAAGTCCTGATCGATAGGTTCTTCGGTTTCATCGTGAACTAAAGCAATTGGGGATTGGTAAGGAAATTCGGCGCCTTGTGCATACCAATCGCACAAAGTGTGCCAATGTTCAGGTCCATTGTCTCCGGAATAACTCCAGGGAACATCCATATTTCTTTTCAAAAAAACAGCCTCCTAATTCAAGTTGACAGCAAGGAATAGCCCTTCCTATCAAAAAAACTTTCTCCCAATGCTATCAGAAAATAGGTGAAAATAAAACGAATATGCTTGGTCATTCCCTCACATATCCGTTTCTTATTTCAATTCCTTATTCACTCAACCAAGCAGCAGGATCTTTTCGCCACTCTTGTAACAGGGCAACATCAGACTCTTGAATAGCACCCGTTTCTAAAGCCGACTCGATCAACGCTGTATAGTTTGTCAAAGTCACATAGGATAGACCTGCTTGGTCAAAATTCTCTTGGACTTGAGGCAGCTCGTAAGTAAAGATCGCAGCGACGCCTAATACGTCGGCTCCTTCTCTTTTGGCTGCTTCACAAGCTTCTAAGACACTGCCACCTGTTGACAATAAATCTTCAATGACGACCATTTTTTGATTTGGCTGAATACGACCTTCAATTTGATTGCCTTTGCCATGTTCTTTTGCTTTGCTGCGAATATAAACCATTGGCAAATCTAACAATTCAGCGACCCAAGCAGCATGGGGAATCCCGGCTGTTGCGGTCCCTGCAATCACTTCTGCTTCGGGATAAGTCGTTTTGATGACTGCAGCTAAGCCTTTCGCAATGGCGCGACGTACATGAGGATAACTCATAGTGATTCGATTGTCGCAGTAAATAGGGCTTTTGATGCCGCTTGCCCAAGTAAATGGTTCATTCGGTCGTAAAAAAATCGCCTCGATGTCTAAAAGATCTTTGGCAATTTGATTGGATTGTTCTTTCATTGGCTAGCTTCCTTCCATTCTTGTTTTATTTGCAGATAACTTTCATACGGTGTCTTAGACTGGGTGATTGGACGTCCCACAACGATCATGGTAGCCCCCGCATTGCGAGCTTGTGCAGGTGTCATGATTCGTTTTTGATCGCCAACTTCACTGCCAGCTGGTCGGATACCAGGCGTCAAGCGTATGAAGGCATCGGTTGTTCTTTGCTTGATCTGTTTTGCTTCGTGTGCGGAGCAAACAACACCGTCTAATCCAGCTTTTTGGGCACAGGTGGCGTAATGGATAACACTTTCTTGCAGTGACGTCATGATCTGCTGATCATGATGCATTTGTGCCTCACTAGTGGAGGTCAATTGGGTAACTGCAATCAAATCAGGGACTTTGTCTCCAGCGGGGGTTCCTTGTTGCAGACCTTTTTTAGCAGCAGTCATCATTTCAATCCCGCCGGCTGCATGAACATTCGTCAAAGCAACACCTAAAGAAGCTAAGCGCTCCATTGCTCGTCCAACAGTATTAGGGATATCATGTAATTTTAAATCTAAAAAAATGTCATGGCCAAAGGATTTCAACCAAGTGACGATCGCTGGTCCTTCTTGGTAGAAAATCTCCATTCCAACTTTTACAAATAATTTTTCTCCCGCAGGAAATTGCGCTAAAAATGTTTCAATAGCCTGTTTGTTGGGGAAATCTAAGGCAATAATTGGTCGTTCACTCATCACACGTGCTCCTCTCTCACTTCTTTTATCAACTGTTCCAAAGAAGTGATCCCTAATTCTGCCATTCGGATAGGCAATTCTTCAATCAATTTTGGGCAAATGTAAGGATCGGTAAAGTTTGCAGTTCCTACTGCAACTGCACTTGCACCTGCCAGATACATTTCAAGTACATCATCCACTGACATCACGCCCCCCATGCCAATAATTGGTAATTGAGAAACTTGCGCCACTTGTTTGATTAGGCGGATCGCCACTGGTTTGATTGATGGACCAGACAAGCCCCCGGTTTGGTTGGCTAAAATCGGTTTTCGTGTTTTTAAATCGATCCGCATGCCCAAAAGCGTATTGATCATCGTAAACCCGTCGGCGCCGCCTGCTTCGATCGCTTTTGCAATTGGGACAATATCCGTCACATTCGGCGAAAGTTTGACATAGATCGGCACTTGCGAGACTTTTTTGACCGCTTCAGTCAATGCACCAGCAACCGCAGGATCGGTTCCGAAAGTGATACCGCCATGTTTGACGTTAGGGCAAGAGATATTCAATTCGATCGCTTTGACATTTTCTGCCTGACTGATTTCCTGACACACAAGAACGTAATCTTCGACGGTCGAACCAGCAACGTTTGCAATGATCGGTAACTCTGGATGTTTTTGAGCTAAGTCCGGCAATATTTGATTCATGACCGTTTCTAACCCAGGATTTTGCAACCCGATGGCATTTAACATACCACTAGGCGTTTCCGCTACCCTTGGGGTTGGATTGCCAAAACGTGGTTCAGGTGTGGTCGCTTTGATCATCACCGCACCTAATTGACTGATGTCATAATATTTATCATATTCTGCACCAAACCCAAAACAGCCGCTGGCAGGCATGATCGGATTTTTTAGACTCAATCCGGGTAGCTCGACGTTGATCGACATTAAATGACCACCTTTCTCGCCTGAAATACAGGCCCTTCGTCACAAACTTTGACACTTTTTGTACCTTGTTCGTCATCTTTCGTATGGCAAACACAGGCATAACAGGCACCCATCCCGCAAGCCATTCGCGCTTCCATGGATAATTGAACATCTGAAAGGTCTTCGAAAAGCTGGGCGGTGGTTTTTAAAAGACCGTTATTTCCGCAGGCAAAGACTGCCGCAGGTGTTTGCTCTGCAGCTAATAACAGGTTGCCAACATTTCCTTGTAAACCAGCGCTGCCATCATCGGTAGCGATCCTCGTATCTCCCAGTGCGCGAAATTCCTCTTCATAATACATGACGTCTTTGCTGGCAAAGCCCAAAAAGTGAATGACGTGGATCCCTTGTTGCGTCAGACGTTTCGATAGTTCGTAGAGCGGCGGTACACCGATACCGCCACCTACGATAAATGCAGTGTCCCCTTGGTTTAAATGATGATAGCGAAACCCATTTCCTAAAGGCCCCATCACATCGATTGGATCCCCAACGGTCATTTCTGAAAAAATTCGTGTGCCATCTCCTTCGACCCGGTAAATGATTCGGCATTCTTTTTTCTCAGCATCGATATGATTGATACTGATCGGTCGGCGAAGAAGAAAGGCATTTTGAGGAACCCGCAGGTGCAGAAACTGCCCTGGGGTCCTCATCTCATTGACTAATTCACCAGTCAATGTCATTTCAAAAATCCGTGGTGCCAGTTGACGCTGTTTGCTGATGGTCATGATTTCTTGCTTCATCAAAAAACTCCTTTATCTGCGTTAAATTGCTTTTGTTGAAAAACTGCGGGATTCCATCACTTTTAGAATTGCATCCGCTGTATCAAGAGAAGTAAAGGTCGGTACACCATGCTCCACTGCTTCTCGGCGAATGATAAATCCGTCTTCCGTTGCATTTTGGCGATCTTTGTCCATGGTATTGACTACTACTTGGGTCGTTCCTTTACGGATCAAATCAACAACCGTTTCTTCTGCTTGTTGATCAGAGATTTTAGCAACTCGTGTCACTTGCAGGCCTTTTTCTTCAAAGTAATCAGCGGTTCCATTGGTAGCCATTAAGGTGAAGCCGACCTCTACGAAACGCGCCGCCAGTGCTGCTGCCTCTTCTTTGCTTTCGTCTGCAACGGTGAAAAGTGCTTTTCCAAATTCAGGAATATGCAGGCCTGATGCCTCAAAAGCTTTATAAAGTGCTTTTGCCAAATCTTTATCTGATCCCATTACTTCACCCGTTGATTTCATTTCAGGGCCTAAGTAAGTATCGACTTTTAAAAGTTTTGTAAAGGAGAAGACAGGTGCTTTGATGTGTACTTCATTTGGTGTTGGAGCAAGTCCGTCTTGATAACCTAACGCTGTGATCTCTTCCCCGAGAATCGCCTTCGTGGCAATTTGGGCCATTGGGATCTCTGTTACCTTGCTTAAAAATGGCACGGTTCGGCTAGCACGAGGATTTACTTCAATGACATACACTTTGTTCTCATGGATGACAAATTGGATATTCATCATACCGATACAATTTAAACCTAATGCCAAGCGTTTGGTATATTCTTCGATCGTAGCAATTAGTTCATCCGAAAGATTTTGCGGTGGATAGACTGCCATTGAATCTCCTGAATGGACCCCTGCACGCTCGATATGTTCCATGATTCCAGGAATCAAAACAGTTTTGCCGTCACAGATAGCATCGACTTCACATTCTTTACCAACCAAGTAACGATCGACCAAGACAGGATGTTCTGGTGATGCTTTCACTGCATGACGCATATAATCTTCTAAATCGGCTTGGTTTTCCACGATTTCCATCGCACGTCCCCCTAAGACATAACTTGGGCGGACTAAAACAGGATAGCCGATTTTTTGTGCGATGGCGATCGCTTCTTGTTCGTTCGTCGCCGTGTCGCCTGGTGGTTGCGGAATATCTAGTGCTTGTAATGCTTGCTCAAAGAGATCGCGGTTTTCGGCACGATCAAGATCTTCAATGCTGGTGCCTAGGATTTTTACTCCGGCTTTCACCAAAGGTTCGGCTAAATTGATCGCCGTTTGCCCGCCAAATTGGACGATGACCCCAATTGGCTGTTCCAAATCGATCACATGCAAGACATCTTCTAAGGTCAACGGTTCAAAATACAGCTTGTCGGAGATAGAAAAATCAGTCGAAACCGTTTCAGGATTACTGTTCATGATGATCGCTTCATAGCCAGCAGCTTGGATCGCTTTCACCGAGTGCACTGTTGCATAGTCGAACTCCACCCCTTGTCCGATTCGGATCGGTCCAGAACCTAGGACAAGAACAGATTCTTTTTCACTGCGCTTGCTTTCATTCTCAAACTCATAGGTGCTGTAGAAATAAGGTGTTGCTGATTCAAATTCTGCGGCACATGTATCTACCATTTTGTAGACAGGCAAAATCTTTTGCTCATGACGCAGCGTGCGGATCTCAGCTTCCGTGGTTTCCCACAGCTCAGCGATCTTTTTATCCGTAAAGCCGTTTTGCTTGGCTTTTTTCAACACATCAAGGGAATGTGGTTCGTTTGCTAATGCTTGTTCGATCTCAAAGATGTGAAGCATTTTATCTAAGAAGAATAAATCGATTTTCGTCATTTCATTCAAATCTTCGATAGTATACCCTCTTCGGATGGCTTCCATGACGTAGAACAGGCGATCATCTTGGGCCTTGATGACCTTCTCCATCAGATCATTGTCAGAAAGAGCTTCTAGTTCTTTCATTTCGATATGATGTGTGCCGATTTCCAATGAACGAACAGCTTTCAGTAATGACTCTTCAATATTACGACCAATGGCCATCACTTCTCCAGTTGCTTTCATTTGTGTTCCTAATCGACGTTCCCCCGTTTCAAACTTGTCAAACGGCCAGCGAGGAATTTTTGCCACAACATAGTCAAGGGCGGGTTCAAATTCTGCATAGGTGGTTTCTGTGACTGGATTTTTCATTTCATCCAATGTTAAACCGACGGCAATTTTCGCTGCCAATTTGGCAATTGGATAACCTGTTGCTTTACTTGCTAGTGCAGACGAACGAGAAACCCTTGGATTTACTTCAATCACATAGTAATTAAAGCTATGTGGATCAAGTGCCAACTGAACGTTACAACCACCTTCTATTTTTAATGCGCGAATAATTTTTAATGACGCATCTCGCAACATTTGGTATTCATGGTCTGACAGTGTTTGACTAGGGGCAAAGACGATGGAATCGCCGGTGTGGATGCCGACTGGATCGAAGTTTTCCATATTACAAACAACGATCGCGTTGTCTGCAGAATCCCGCATCACTTCATATTCGATCTCTTTAAACCCAGCAATACTACGTTCAATCAAGCATTGGGTCACGGGCGAGAGCTTCAAGCCGTTTTCAGCGATTTGGCGTAATTCTTCTTCATTGTTACACATGCCACCGCCCGTTCCTCCTAGCGTAAATGCTGGACGAACAATGATTGGAAAGCCGATTTTTTTCGCAAATTCAACTGCTGCTTCCACCGTTGATACGATTTCGGATTCTGGGATCGGTTGATCCAATTCTTCCATTAATTGTTTGAATAAATCTCGATCTTCTGCCTGATCGATTGCCGCTAATTTGGTTCCTAGCAACTCAATTCCTAATTCATCCAAAATACCTGAGTTGGCTAATTCCATCGCCATATTCAAGCCCGTTTGTCCGCCTAATGTCGGTAAAATTGCATCAGGCTGTTCTTTACGTAAAATCCGTGAGACAAACTCAAATGTGATTGGTTCAATGTAGACTTTGTCAGCAATTTCTTTGTCCGTCATGATCGTTGCGGGATTCGAATTGACTAACACCACTTCGTAGCCTTCTTCTCGTAAAGCTAAACAAGCTTGTGTACCGGCATAATCAAATTCTGCCGCTTGTCCTATAATAATCGGTCCAGAACCGATTACCATGATTTTCTTGATATCTGTACGTTTTGGCATATTAGTTCTGCTCCTTCCATGCATCGATCATCTCTAAAAATTCGTCAAATAAGTGGACCGCATCATGCGGGCCCGGTGCCGCATCTGGGTGGTATTGGACACTGAATGCTGGGTAGCGGCGATGACGAACCCCTTCGATCGTGCCATCGTTCACTTCGACGTGTGTCACCATTAGTTTTTCAGGATCGATGGATGCTTCATCCACAGCAAAGCCATGGTTTTGTGAGGTAAAATCGATCCGACCAGTGGCGATCTCTCTTACCGGATGGTTCAATCCGCGGTGACCGAACTTCATTTTATAGGTATCTGCCCCATTCGCTAATGAGAAGAGCTGATGGCCTAAACAAATCCCGAAGATCGGTACCTTGCCTTGAATCCCTTGTATCATTTTAATTGCTTCTGGCAAGCTTTTAGGATCACCCGGTCCATTTGTCAGCATTACACCATCTGGTGCGAGGTCTAAAATTTCTTGCGCTGTCGTATTGTATGGCAAAATCGTTAAATTGCAGTTGCGGCGTGACAACTCCCGTAAAATACTGTGCTTCAAGCCGAAGTCGATGACCACGATATTGCGACCCGTTCCAGGACTTGGATAAGGTTTTGAGGTAGAAACTTGTGCCACTTGATTGGTTGGTAAAACCGCCGCTTTTAATTGATCAAAGGCATGGTCAAAGACATCTCCTGCATCAACGATACTCGCTTTCATGGTCCCATGTTGACGGATCTTTCTTGTCAGCGCGCGTGTATCGATTCCTGCGATCCCTGGAATATTTTTGCGTTTTAAAAATTCATCTAACGTCAGCTGTTTCCGCCAATTGCTCGCTAGACGCGCGTGTTCTTTCACAACGACCCCTTTACAAGTCGGTGAAATTGATTCGTAGTCGTCTCGGTTGACGCCGTAATTTCCAACCATCGGATACGTAAACGTAATGATTTGTCCGTTAAAGCTTTGATCCGTAATGGCTTCTTGATAGCCCGTCATGCTGGTGGTAAAAACAATCTCACCAAATACATTGATACTGGCACCAAAGCCTTCGCCTTCAAAGTATGTTCCATCTTCTAAAATAAGCCAACGTTTCATATTATTGCCCACCTTTTTGCCATACTAATTTTCCATTTACAAATGTATAACTTGTATCCCCATATAACGTCCATCCACCGAAAGGCGTATTGACTCCTTTTGATAGAAATTGCTTAGGATCCACGTTATAAGCTGATTCTAAGTCAAAAATCGCGAGATCGGCTTTGTCTCCGACCATCATCGTTCCGGCGCTTAGACCAAAGATTGATGCTGGTTTCACGGTCATCCAATCCACTAGTTGCTGCAAGGTAAAGCGTCCTGTTTTGACAAAATGAGTGTACAACAATTGGAAGGCATATTCTGATCCGACGATGCCAAATGGTGCTTTTAAAAAGCTTTTCATTTTTTCTTCATAGCCATGTGGGGCATGATCCGTCGCGATACAATCGATCGTGCCATCCAGCAGACCTTCGATCAACGCTTCACGGTCTTCTTGCCCACGTAACGGTGGGTTCATTTTCCAAAAGCCTTCATCGGCAGGAATATCTTCATCGATTAGAAGCACATGATGAGGAGAAACTTCAGCTGTCACATGGATACCAGCTTTTTTGGCATCTCGGATCACTCGAACACTTTCTTTGGTCGAGACATGGCAGACATGGTAATGAGCACCTGTTGCTTCCGCCAAAAGTACATCACGAGCGATTTGAGAAGCTTCCGTTACACTCAAGATCCCCGGTAGTCCAAGTTCTTCTGCTTTTTTACCAGCATGCATCACGCCGCCAAAGAGTAAGGAGTCATCTTCTGTATGGGCAACCAAGGCCAAGTCATTTTCGGCTGCTTGCTTCATGGCCAGATACATTGTGCCAGCAGTCTGAACACCCACGCCATCGTTCGTCAAGGCGAAAGCGCCAGCAGCTTTCATTCCAGCTGCATCCGTCAACGTTTCACTGCGTAAGTTTTCTGTGATCGGGGCGTATTGTAAGACATTGATTGACGCATCTGCGTTGATTTTTTCGTAAACAGCTGTTAATTTTTCCGGTGTATCGGGAACTGGGTCAAGGTTTGGCATTGCGCAAACTGTCGTGAACCCACCGCGAGCTGCTGCGATGCTGCCCGTTTCAATTGTTTCTTTGTACTCAAAGCCTGGTTCTCTGAAGTGTACATGAACATCCACTAAACCTGGCGTGATCAATTGCTCTTTGGCATCGATGACTTCGTCAAAATCTGTTTCGGGAAATGCTGTACCGATCCCGCGAATGATTCCTTCTTCGATCCAAATTGCTGCAGGAACACAGTGATTGTCTTTTTTGATGATTTTACCGTTTTTAATGAGTGTTTTCATGTAAACTTCCTCCTCTAATTCTTTCCTTTTTGCCTGTTAGGCCTTACCGTTCAACACCGCTTCAAGAATCGCCATTCGAACAAAGACGCCATTGGACATCTGTGTGATGATTCGTGAGCGTAAGCTTTCAACTAAGGCATCAGCCAATTCCACATCGCGATTGACCGGCGCTGGGTGCATTATGATCGCATGCTCTTTCATTCTTGCGGCGCGTTCGACGGTCAACCCGTGATTTTTTAAGTATTCTTCTTTTGAAAAGCTTTCCGTTCCATCATGGCGCTCGTGCTGGACACGAAGCATCATCATAACATCGACTTCTGCGACCAATTCGTCTAATGGTAGCCAATGACCGTATACTTCAAATTCTTCGTCATACCATTCCTTTGGACCTGAGAAGAAGACTTTCGCTCCGAGACGCTTCAACATTTGCATGTTTGATTTTGCGACCCGTGAGTGGGTGATGTCACCTACGATTGCGACTTTCAAGTCGTCAAAATGCCCAAACTCTTCATAGATCGTCATCAGGTCTAGCAAGCATTGCGTTGGGTGTTGGCCGCTGCCGTCCCCGCCATTGATGATACTGCACTGGATCGTTTTGCTTTGGATCAAAGCGTCGTAGTAATTTTCATCGCCGTGGCGAATGACCGCAACGTCTACACCTAAAGCCGACATCGTCAAGACCGTGTCATACAAGGTCTCGCCTTTTTGAACAGAACTGGTGGAGGCTTCAAATTCGATGACTTCGATCCCTAGTTTTTTCTCAGCAACATCGAAGCTTTTGTGGGTTCTGGTACTGTTCTCAAAAAAGAGATTTGTTGCGAAATATTGTTCTTTTTGGGGCATCCATTTCGCCCCTCTTTTGAATTCTTGTCCTCTGCGGATGAGTCCCATCACTTCACGGTCCGTCAATGCTTCTACCGTCAAAAGATGCTTTAAGCTGATTCTTTCGGATTGAATAATCATGAATGAATTCCTCCTTTGATTCTGTTTAAACGATGAGTTGGCACAAGTTATTTTTCTTCGCTGCGAGAGCTGTCAGGTAAAATAAGATTCAAGAAGATCCCTAGGACAGTTGCTAACGCCATTGCGGATAATGTGAAGGTACCGACCGTGAAGACAAGACCGCCGATTCCTACCACAAGGATCACTGACGCAATGATCAAATTCTTCTTACGATCAAAATCGATTTTGTTGTCGATCAAAATTTTCAACCCGCTGGCAGCGATGACGCCAAAGAGCAGGAAGCTGATCCCTGAGATGACTGGACCAGGAATACTTAAGATCAATGCGCTTAGTTTTCCAACGAAGCCTAGTACGATGGCTAGAACTGCTGCTCCACCGATGACGAACACACTGTGGACCCGTGTAATTGCTAAAACCCCAATGTTTTCTCCGTAACTTGTCACTGGGGGGCCCCCAACGAGACCGGCTGCAATTTGAGCAAACCCATCTCCCAATAGTGTTCGGTTCAAGCCTGGCTCTTCAAAAAAGTTCCGCTTCGTTAATTTGTTCAAGACCATCAGATGACCGATGTGTTCGGTCATGGTAACAAAAGCGATCGGCGCCATCGTAGTGATTGCATTCAGATACAGTTTTGGTTCATAGTTAATGAAGGGAATCTCGAAGCTTGGCATGCCAAACCAGTTGGCGTCAATGATGGGCTGCACATCGACGATCCCCGCTGCTAAGGCGATCAAGTATCCGCCCACGATCCCCAGAAGGATCGGGATCAATCCTAAAAACCCACGCAGAAACATATTGAAGAAAATCGTTAATCCTAAGGTAGCCAAAGCTACCAGAATGTACTTGAAATCGTAGACTGAGTCATTGTACATTGCATTCTGGGCGGCGTTAGCGGCTAACCCTAATCCAATCACCATAATCACAGGACCGACAATGATCGGTGGTAAGATCTTATCCAACCAAGCTGCACCGGCACGTTTAATGATCATCGAAACGATCACGTAAACCAACCCAGTCGTGATGGCGCCTTGTGCGATAGCTGGGTAGCCATCAGATTTCATCAGCATCTGCATCGCTGCGATAAACGCAAAGCTGCTGCCTAGATACGCAGGAATCTTCCCTTTCGTTGTGACCAAGTAAACCAATGTTCCAATACCTGAACTAACTAAAGCGATGCTGGGGTTGATCCCAACGAGGATCGGAACTAATACTGTTGCCCCAAACATCGTGAAAAGATGTTGTAAGCTTAGACCTAACCAAGGCAGTGCTTTGGGCCGATCTTTGATGTCTAAAACTGCGTCTGGATTACGAAATTCTTGCTTCTGCATGTTGCTGTCACTCTTCTTCCTAGTCGTTTTCTTTATTGATCATGATCCGGTCAGAACCATCGGATTCTTCCATCTCCACGATAATTTCTTCACTTAAAGCAGTTGGAATATTTTTTCCAACAAAATCTGCCCGAATCGGCAGTTCACGATGACCGCGGTCAACTAAAACGGCGAGTGAGATTCTTTTTGGTCGACCAATATCCATGATGGCATCCAAAGCTGCCCGAATCGTCCGTCCTGTAAACAAGACATCATCGATCAAGATGACTTCTTTGCCATCAATGGCAGTCGGGATGTCTGATGAATGGATCTCTGGATCATCTTCTGCCTTTTTGTCATCTCGGTACAAGGTGATGTCCAATTCACCGACAGGCACTTCTACGCCTTCTAGTTGTTTTAAACGTTCTGCTATCCGTTGAGCGATATAGATGCCTCGGGTCTTGATCCCTACCAGCACCAAGTTATCAATGCCGCGATTTCTTTCAATAATTTCATAGGTGATCCGCGTTAACGCTCGTTTCATTGTTACTGCATCTACTACTTCTTTCGCTGCCATATGTTGTTCCCTCCTAATTTTGAACATAAAAAAACTCCTACCTGCTTGAGGTAGGAGTCATGTTTTCCGATCGTTGCCTAAAATCCCATTCTGTGGATTTTGGGTACACGTTATCATCTAGTAAGGGTTCGAATCTCCAGCGCGGGAGTCGTCTGCTTACTCATTCCTTCTTAGCCTCACGGGACTACATTTAAAGGAGCTATTTAGTTGTTACAATTACTATACAGTTCCAACACAAAAAAATCAATCATTTTTTCGTAATTTTTTTAGGGTGTCCTCAAATAGTTCTGGTAATGGGGCTTCAAAGACCATTGACTCACCCGTTGTGGGATGTGTGAAACCTAAAAGCTTGGCATGTAAAAACTGGCCGTTGCCTTTTAAGGTGCGCTTTGGTCCGTAGATTGGGTCACCGGCTAACGGGAACCCGATATATTGCATATGCACTCTAATTTGGTGGGTTCTTCCAGTTTCCAATTGCAATTCCACCAAGGTAAATTGATCAAAGCGTTCCAACACGGTGAAATGAGTCACTGCGGGTTTGCCATTCTCGATCACGGCTTGCATTTTCCGATTGACTTTCGAGCGGCCGATCGGTGCATTGATCGTGCCTTTTTCGTGGCTGATATTGCCATGGACCAATGCCACATACTTGCGTAACGAGGTTTTGTCTTTCAATTGTTTCGCTAACGACTCATGCGCCTGATCATTTTTGGCAATCATTAACAGACCCGACGTATCTTTGTCGATTCGATGAACGATTCCTGGCCGAACAACATCATTGATCGTGGATAAATCATCCATATGGTACAATAACGCATTGACCAAGGTGCCATTTGGATGCCCAGCGGATGGATGAACCACCATCCCTTGCGGCTTGTTGATGACTGCCACATCAGCATCTTGATAGACGATCGTCAAAGGAATATTTTCTGGCTCTAAATCTACTACTTCCGGCTCTGGCACTTGGATGACCAAGTGATCGCCTGCTTTTACTTTATAATTAGCCCGAACCGTTTCACCTTCTAAAGTAACGGCATCTTCTTTCAGCCATTGTTGAACTTGTGAACGGCTATGGTCAGGCAAGCGTTCAGCCAACACTTTGTCGACCCGCCCTTTTTCTTCTTTAATGATTACTTCAATTTGCTTTTCCATTTGATTCTCCTTGTTTCCCTTTTGCTTCGTCATCTACCAGTGCATAAATAAAAATCAAGATTACCCCAAACACTAATGACATATCAGCGATATTGAAAATTGGGAAATTGATAAAATCAAGCTGGAACATGTCCACCACAAAGCCATGCTGCAAGCGATCGATGAAGTTTCCGATAGCGCCACCTAGAACAAATGCCAATCCAAAGCGAAACCACAAACTGCTTTTTTGGTAACGAAACAATAGGTAAACAACGACGGCAACCGCGATAACGGTGATGATCGCAAAAAAAGTGATTTTTCCTTCTAGAATACTCCAAGCTGCACCGGTATTCTGAAGATAGGTCAGGGACAACACATTGTCGATCAGAGAATGTGTTTCACCTAGTTGATAATTTGCAACGATCCAAATTTTCAGCCATTGATCCAAGCCAATGACAACAGCACTTAACAAAAAAAACAACGCGATCATAAATTTTCCACTCTTTCTTCTTTAAAAATATCTCGTGGACGGATGATGCCCAAGAGATTTCCATTCGGATTTTTATCCTTGGTGATCAAAACCGCCTCAAGCAGGGCATTTTTTTGAAACAATTCTTCCACTTCTACGATGGTCGTTTCAGCCGACACGAAACAATAATTTGATCGTTTCCCATCTCCTGCTAATAATTCATCTGCCGTTCTGCCTGTCAACTTGATTTCACCATGGAGGCTTTCTTTCGCTAACCAGTATCCCAGCATCCGCAAAGTGATCAAGCCCAAAAATCGACCATTATCATAGATCGGAAATTGTGAATAGCGCTTTTGGGCAACGATTTTCAATAACTCTGGTAATGGCAGGTGCTTTTCAAAACCAGTCACTCGTTTCGCAAAACGCGGCATGACTTTTTCAGGTGCCAGTAAAGAGCGTTCAATTTCTTGAATGCGATTGACGACCCATTCATTCGGTTCAGCAATGACAAAGTTTTCTCCGATTTTTTCATGTACGATGGCATTGCGCAGCTGAGCCATTTGTAATAGATCATCTTCTGCTCTTCTGACATTGATATTTTTGCTTTTTGACAAGCGACGAACCATTTCAGAAAAACCCATATTCCGTGGATTATCCAATTCGTCACGAAGCCGCTTTTCGATTCGATTAAAACTACTCAAAAATTGATCTGCACCACTAGCCATGAGGAACCTCCTTGATAAGATACGCTTTTTTCAAATAAATCAAAACAAAGACAAAATATGCCACCAAATACCCCCCGACAAAAAGCAACGAGTAAAGGGAGATAGAGAATAAGCCCAATACCCCCATCATGAGAAAAAGGCTTAAATAAAAGCCGATATATAATCTTTTAAGCGTAGGATTCATCACGATCTCCAGCTTGAGCGCTGATTGGCCTTGTGGTAGCTGAAAAGGCTGACTTTCTAAAAAAAACATGCGCACACGAATCGGTGTCTGCTCAGCTAACTCTAAAAAAATCGTTTGCTGATGATTGATGGCAGCGATTCTTTTTTTCTCCTGCATAATCTCTAGGGGACTGCCCATTCCATAAAAGCCAGTCCGTCTGGTCAGTTGTATCTCCATTGACAAGGATCACCTCAATTGGTTAAGTATACTTGATTATCAAAAGAAAGAAAATAGACTTTTACTTGCTTCCTTGATTATTATAACAAGAATTCCTACTTTAATCTTCCATCACGTCTAATGAACGAGAAAAAGACGGATGCAGCGTGCATCCGTCCTTTCTAAGCACCTCTTTGCGTTTTTCGCTTCAAACGCAGTGAATGTCCGCTTTGTTTGTGACCACTCTTTTAGAAAAGACCGATCGCTTGGCCATCAGAAGTCACGTCCATATTGATGGCCGCAGGTTTCTTGGGTAGTCCCGGCATCGTCATCACGGCGCCAGTCAAGGCAACGATAAAACCAGCACCTAATTTTGGCACGAATTCGCGAATCGTTACTGTGAAGTCATCTGGTGCGCCCAATCGTTTTGGATCATCACTGAATGAATACTGGGTTTTTGCCATACAAATCGGCAGCTGATCCCAGCCTTGCTCTTTGAAGCTTTGCAACTGTGCCTTGGCTTTAGGCGCAAACTCAACCTCTGCCCCGCCGTAGATCTCACGCACAATCAAAGAAGCTTTATCCGCTAAAGGCAAATCGTCGGTATACAAGCGATGATAGTTGGCGGGTTTTTCCTCAATTACTTGTACCAGCGCTTTTGCTAGATCCGTTCCACCGGCGCCACCTTCTGCCCAAACGGCTGTCCGTGCGATGGTGACGTCGATTTGCTGACACATGGTTTCAACTAATTTCCGCTCTGCTTCGGTGTCTTGTGAGAACTCATTAAGCGCAACGACAACTGGAATACCGTATTTACGCATGTTTCCAACATGTCGCTTTAAATTACTGAAGCCCCGCTCTAATGCTTCTATGTTTTCTGTCCCTAAATCAGCGACAGCGACCCCACCATGCATCTTCAGTGCTCTGATCGTCGCTACCACTACGATCGCATCTGGTGCCTTTGATAAGTTCGGTGTTTTGATATCAAGAAATTTCTCTGCGCCTAAGTCAGCACCAAACCCAGCTTCGGTCACCGTGTATTCGCCTACGTGCAAAGCCGTCTCGGTTGCAATGACACTATTACACCCATGGGCGATATTCGCAAAAGGACCGCCATGGATCAGCGCAGGGGTTCCTTCAATCGTTTGAACGAGATTCGGTTTGAGGGCATCTTTTAAAAGTAAGGCTAAAGCACCTTGGACCGCCAGATCTTTTACGTAAATCGGTTGTTTCCCAAAAGAATAACCAATTAAAATCTTTCCTAATCGCTCTTTTAAATTATCAATGCTTGTTGCCAAGCACAAAATCGCCATGATCTCACTAGCAACGGTAATGTCAAAACCGTCTTCTCGGGGAACGCCTTGTAACGGTCCCCCTAGACCGACGATCACTTGTCGTAACGCTCGATCATTCAAATCGACAACGCGTTTCCATGTGACCCGACGTCCGTCGATCCCTAATTCGTTGCCTTGTTGGATATGATTGTCGATCAACGCAGACAAGGCGTTATTGGCAGCCGTGATCGCATGCATATCACCTGTGAAATGTAAGTTGATGTCTTCCATCGGTAGAACTTGTGCTTTGCCGCCGCCGGTGGCGCCGCCTTTGATGCCCATTACTGGGCCCAATGATGGCTCCCGTAAGGCGATGACGGTTTGTTTCCCGATTTGATTCAGGGCATCCGCAAGTCCGATGGTCACCGTTGATTTACCTTCCCCTGCTGGTGTCGGGCTGATGGCTGTGACTAAAATAAGCTTACCTAACGGCTTGTTTGCTTTTTCTTTGATTGCCGACCATTCGATTTTTGCTTTATATTTGCCATAAAGTTCCAGGTCATCCCCTGTTAAACCAAGTGGTTCAGCAATTTCAATAATCGGTTTAGGCGTTGATTCTTGTGCAATTTCGATATCTGATTTCATTTTTACCCTCAATTCACGAACTATTTAGCACTTTAAAATGTATTTTGTTTGCTATGCTCTTATTATACTTGATTTTATTCAGAAAGAAAGAGAGATTTTCCACACTTTTACAAGAAGTTTGCCGAATCCTCTATGTAAACAAAAAACAACGTCCTTCCTAAGGCTGTGCCGCCAAAAGGAGTGATCGCTGTTTTCTAGATTTCTATGAATTACTCGTTGGTTTCGACCTGCACCCTTTTTTCAGGGATTTTTTCTTGAAAAAAAGTTTCTAACCATACCACATCTTTTTTACGTAACGTGAAGGTATACGTTTTTTGATGATCGGTAATGCTGATTAAATGGTTTTCAATTTGCCATTTTTCTATCTCAGGTAAAGAAATAAGGCGTTTCTTCCATAAGCGGGCATAGCGAATAAGGAGCAAATCATTCCTGATGAGTATGCTTCGATGAATACCTAACCATACAAAAAAGAAAAAGACGGCTAAAACGAGGTTGCTTTTCCAATAAGGTCTGGTATTTTCTAACGAAAGAATCAAACTGATAAATAATATCATCATAGTAAACGACCAATAAATGATCGCTGTAGCAGCTTCCGGTTGCCAATACAATTTACGCTTCATAAAAGTTCCTCACAACATAAAATTTCTAGTATACTATCTTTATCATATCAAAAAAGGGTGAGACAATGTTAAAAGTTTATCTTGATGCTTCCACGAAAGGCAACCCCGGCCCTAGTGGCGGTGGAATCGTCATTGTCGGTACTGATCTGCATGAGCAAATTGCGTTTCCGCTACCTGATTCAACCAACCACCAAGCAGAGTTCGCTGTGATGGTAAACGCGTTGCAGCTGCTGATTGACAAAGGGTTACAGGAACAGACGATTATGCTCTATACCGACAGCAAAGTCGTTGCGCAGACTATCGACAAGAATTATACCAAAAACCCTGCTTTTTCTGATTATTTAACGGAAATTCAATGCTTGTTGAAACAGTTCCCTTTAGCGATCATCCAATGGATCCCTGAGAGCCAAAACAAAGGTGCCGACCATTTGGCACGCCAAGGATTAGCAAAGGCTTTGAAATTAAAGGATCGGAGACAATAACCGAGAGAAGTTTTGTTTGAAGCGCAACCAGTAAGACTGCTTAGCTAAAATTTCATCCGTCAGTAATGTTGATTGCGCCATATCCTCTTCAAAGAAGCCTTTCAACGTTTGCGTGACATCGTGATCGTAGGCAAAAGCATTGACTTCAAAATTCAAGGCATAACTCCGAATGTCTTGATTTGTCGTCCCAAAGGAACTAATGGTATCATCCATCATGACCGTCTTCGCATGGAGGAAACCATTGTTATAGATGTAGATTTTTGCACCACGACGATGCAAATAATTGGCATAATGCTGTGTTGCCCGGTAAATGAATGGGTGGTCAGGCATACATGGGATCATGATTCGGACGTCTACACCTGAGTGGATGGCAATTTCCAATGCGTTCATCATACTGTCATCAGGAATCAAATAAGGCGTTTGGATCCAAATCGATTCTTTGGCAGCTAAGATCATTTTTACAAAACCGCCTTTGAGAATTTGGGTCTCACTTTCAGGACCATCAGCGACAATCTGCAAATCAACATTTCCAGAGAGCTCTTTCGGCGGTAGAATAAAGTAGCGATCCTCGTATTCCAGTTGATCCTCTTCTTTTTTTACAGATGCGTTCCAGTCACGAATAAAAATCTCTTGTAGTGTAAAACTGGCAGTACCTACGATTCTTGCATGGGTGTCTCGCCAATAGCCAAATTTGGCCTTTTTCCCTAAATATTGATCGCCGACATTAAAGCCGCCAGTCCACCCAATTTGACCATCGATCACAACGATTTTTCGATGTAGATGATAGTTCAATCGTGTGTTACGGATCAGGTTCTTCGAAGTGATGAAAGGCACGACTTTTCCACCGGCATCAATCAACGGTTGAAAGAATTTCCGATTGGCTTTCGGTGACCCCCATGGATCATAGACCAAACGCACTTCAACACCTTCACGGGCTTTATCGATCAAGATAGACAGAAATTGGCCACCGATCTCATCATTAAAAAACGAATAATATTCCACATGCAGATTATCTTCTGCTTGCTTCATGTCTTCAAACAATGCTGCAAATTTTTCTTTTCCATCTGTATAAAATTCTACTTTGTTTCCTTTAGTCAAGGGCGATTCATCAAGGTTCTTAAAATAGCGCTCTAATAGATGATTGTCATCTGAGTAAGGATGTTCAGGAAAAGAATAATTGTGCACTTTGATGATTTGATTCAACTCATTGATCCTACTTTGGTGGTGCTCACTAAATTTATAAATAATTTCTCCGTCGATCCCCCGACCACAAAACAAGTACAACAAAAACCCGATGCCGGGGATGAATACCAACGTCATCATCCAAGCAAAGACACTTGCAATCGAGCGTGGTTTCCGAAAAACAGTAATAAAGGCAGCAATCGTATTAATAAACAAAAGTGCCAATAATACCGTGGAAATCATGCTCATATCCATTTTTATCATAGTTTCCTCCTATATCCTTTAACCCTATAATAGGTAACTATGATCGAAAGCAAGCTTCAATTCATAGTCCCCTAGTGTTTCTTTGATTTTTTGTTTCAGCATTTCTTCGATTTCTTGATCACTATACGCCGATTTTGCGGGAATCACTAAATCAAACGCCAACAGATCTCCTTTGACCTGAAAATCATGCATCCGTAACTGCGGATCAACGAAGCGAATGATCTTTGACACTTCTTTTTTTAAATACCGATACTGCTGATCTTGAATTGGTACTGGATCAAGATGACAGACAAGGTCGACCTTTAAAGATTGGCGAAAATCTTGTTCAATAGCATCAATCACCTCATGCGCTTCTCGTAAAGACCACGTTTCATCCACTTCGATATGCACACTGGCAAAGCGATTTTTCGGTCCATAATTATGAACCAGTAAATCATGGTAACCGAGAATCGTCGGATAGTGATCCAAGCGCTGCTCCATGGCAGCTACTTCTTCTTGCGTTGGGCGTGCCCCTAATAATTCGTTGATAAAGGAACGAATCATTTTGATTCCGCTAATCAAAATATACAAGGCAATCAGACAGCCGACAAAGCCATCGATACGTAGGCCAGTCAACCACTCGATCGTCGCTGAAAACAAAACCGCACCCGTTGTATACACATCGTTGAGACTGTCTTGCCCACTGGCTTTAAGTGTTTGAGAGCCAATCAGGTTCGCCAGTTTGCGGTACATCGCTCCCTGCCAGATTTTGATCAAAATCGATAAAACCAAAACGATAAACAATAGTGGTGAAAGACGGATACTCGTCGGTTCCATGATGCGTTGCACAGAGCTGATGAGAAATTGACCGCCAACAAACGTGATGATCAAAGATACCACAAACCCACTGATGGCTTCAAATCGCTCATGTCCATATGGATGTTCACTGTCGGCTGGTTTCGCCGAGATCCGAAAACCGATCAATGTTAAAATAGACGAGGCTGTATCTGAAAGACTGTTGATGGCATCGGCCATAATCGAAACAGATTGTGCAGATAAGCCAATGATAAATTTTCCGGCAAATAATAGGAGGTTGGAAAGCAACCCGAGGCTACCTGCTAACTTCCCGATGGCTGTACGTTCGTAGACACCATTTTTTTTGCTACGATTTAAAAAAAAGTTTAGCAAATCATCACCCTCTCAAAAAACCATCTTTCTTATTTTACCCCGAAGGAATTCAATTAAACAACTATTCGTATCGTTTTTTCGAAAAAAAAGCGAATTCCCTTCAATTATCAAACGCATTTTCAGATAACACGTAGGAAAAAAGGAAAAAGATAACGGAAGGGTCTCCCCCTCCGTCATCTTCGTTCAAAAAAGGACTGTGCTAAAGACCTGCGCTCCTCTTTCACCTATCTTCTTAGAAGGAAAGGAACTCGCGGGTACAGATTCAACCATAGTGTGCTTACTTGGCAGCTAACCACGCTGCTGCGGTCTCAAGTGCTGCTGTGATTCCTTCAGGATTCTTCCCGCCGGCTTGTGCCATATCAGGACGGCCGCCACCGCCGCCACCAACTTTAGGTGCGATCTCTTTGATCAAATCGCCCGCTTTCAATCCTTTTTCATTGGCTACTTTGTTCATAGCAGCTAAAAGATTCACTTTGCCATCATTCGCGGTAGCTAACACTAAAATATCAGAATGGTCTTTTTGTTTCCATTGATCGGCTAGTTGACGTAATTGGTTCATGTCCTTAACAGTCACTTTCGCTGTGATTAGACGCAGACCATTTACTTCTTTGACATCTTTGAAAACATCCCCTGCTTGCTGATTTGCTAACTTGCTGGCAAGAGCTTCGTTTTCTTTTTGCAATTCACGTAGCTGCGCTTGCAGTTGTTCTGTTTTGGCAACGACTTCTTTTAATTGGGCAGATTTAACGATTCCTGCGATTGCTATTAATTGCGTTTCTTCTTCATGCAATAACGTATAGGCCTCTTGACTAGTCACGGCTTCGATCCGACGAACACCAGCACCGATCCCTGATTCAGAAACGATTTTGAAAATACCGATATCCTCCGTATTTGCCACATGGGTTCCCCCACATAATTCGATCGACCAATCGGCAACATTGACGACGCGAACGTCATGCCCATATTTTTCACCAAAGAGTGCCATCGCTCCCATGCCTTTTGCGGTATCGATATCCGTTTCGATTGTCACAACAGGGAGGGCTTCCCAAATTTTTTGGTTGACGATTTGTTCCATTTGGCTCAGTTCTTCGCTGGTCACTTGCCCGAAATGACTAAAGTCAAAGCGCAAATGTCCTGGAGCAACTAATGAACCTGCTTGGTTCGCATGGCTACCTAATACTTCTTTTAACGCTTTATGCAATAAGTGAGTCGCCGTATGATTTTTGATGATCTTATTGCGACGATGCTGATCCACTTGTAAGAAATAGTTCACGCCTTCTTGTAGTGGCGCTTTGACTGTAGCAGTATGCAAGAACTGACCGTTCGGTGCTTTTTTGACATCCGTCACTTCCGCTACGATCGTACCATCTTCTGCTACGATCGTGCCTGTATCCGCAACTTGTCCACCCATTTCTGCGTAAAATGGTGTTTCAGCAAAAATCAGTTTTGCTTCACCTGTCGAAACAGAATCGTGTAACGCTTCGTCTTGGATGATCACTAATAATTCACTGTTAGCTTCAAGTGAATCATAGCCAACGAAACGGCTGTCTACTTTGATATCCGTCAATAAAGCGGATTGTACGCCCATTGAAAGCTCCGTTTGTCGAGCCGCACGAGCGCGGGCACGTTGTGCATCCATTTCTTGTTCAAACCCTTGATGGTCCACTTTCAACCCTTCGTCTTCCGCCACTTCTTCTGTCAATTCAACTGGGAAGCCGTAAGTATCATACAATTTGAAAATATCTTGACCAGCTAACGTATCTTGGTTGTATGCTTTTACTTGGGCGATCACTTGATTTAAAATATCTAACCCTTCATTGATGGTTTCATGGAAACGTTCTTCCTCGTTGCGGATCACTTTTTCAATAAATTCTTGCTGCTCTAGTACTTCAGGATAGTAGCTTTCCATGATCTCGCCAACGATCGGTACTAATTTGTATAAGAAGGCAGCATCGATCCCTAATTTTTTCCCATGCATGACTGCACGACGTAATAAACGACGTAAAACATAGCCACGGCCTTCATTTGAAGGAAGTGCCCCATCGCCGATCGCAAAAGAAAGCGCGCGGATATGGTCTGCAATCACTTTAAAGGAGATATCTGTCGTTTTGCTGTCGCCGTAGTTCACACGACCGCTTAAATCTGCCACTGCATTGATGATCGGCAGAAACAAGTCTGTTTCAAAATTGGTTGGTGCATTTTGAACGATGGAAACCATTCGTTCCAGCCCCATCCCCGTATCAATGTTTTTATGTGGTAGTGGTTCATAGGAGCCATCTGGTTGATGATTGAATTCTGAAAAGACCAGATTCCAGATTTCCAAATAGCGTTCATTTTCGCCACCAGGATAGTTTTCGGGATCATCTTCCGCTACGTCATTAAACTCAGGACCACGGTCATAGAAAATCTCCGAATCCGGTCCACATGGTCCTGCACCGATGTCCCAAAAGTTGTCTTCAATCTCAACGATATGCTCTGGTGTCAAGCCGACTTCTTCTGCCCAGATCCGTTTTGCTTCTGTGTCTTTTGGATAAACCGTGACATATAACTTTTCTGGATCAAAAGCCATCCATTCTGGGGAAGTCAAAAACTCCCATGCCCAATGAATCGCTTCATTTTTGAAATAATCGCCGATCGAAAAGTTTCCTAGCATTTCAAACATCGTATGGTGTCTTGCTGTTTTCCCAACGTTTTCGATGTCGTTGGTCCGAATTGATTTTTGCGCATTGGTCATTCTTGGGTTTTCAGGAACAACACTGCCGTCAAAATATTTTTTTAGCGTTGCCACCCCTGAATTGATCCATAATAGGGTTGGATCGTTGACTGGGACAAGGGACGCACTTGGTTCAATTGAATGACCTTTTGATTGAAAGAAGTCCAAAAACATTTGGCGTACTTCTGCACTGGATAATTGTTTCACGTTATTCTCCTACTTTCTTCTGTGTTCGCTTAAGATACAGGGGCTGACAAAATTGCTGGTAAGGCGCTCTTATGCCTGTAGAGTCGTTTTGACGATAAAAAAACACCATTGCAGAGCAAGGACGTCGATACGCGGTACCACCTTGCTTGCAATGATGTGACTCATTACCTCTTAGACTCGTTAACGCGGAGTGGACGGCAACATTTCTGCTGCAGTTGAGCACCAAAGGGAGCAATCCGTCTGAATTCATGTTTTTCTCTCAGCAGTGAAAAACTTTCTGTAATGAATCATCAAACCGACCATATCCTTCGTCATTCAAAGTATAAGGAAATGTGTCGAAAAAGTCAATCCTCAAATCCGGTCTTTATTGATCAGAATCGCTTTGCGGTAACGATAGCTCTGCGGAGAAAGCTTTTGATCTGGCTGTAGCATTTTCCGTGAACGGTAATAACTGGCATAAGGCAAGGCATCGAATAAGGGATGCCCACAAATTTGCCAGTTCTCCATTTTTAAAGACAAGCCATCTGTCAGCTCCCACGCATCCGCAAGCCCATAGGTGCAGCCAAATAAATTCGGTTCAAGCAATTCAGCGGTTGGCAAAGAGACACCATCGTCGCAAGACTTTTCATTGCCCCAGCGAAAAAGTCGCCGAGTAGCAGCACCGCAGACATATTCCCATTGATCCTCTGAAAGCAGCTGAAAGCCTTGTTTATCTAACTGCTGTTTCAATTCTGTTTGACTGACGGATTCGTGGGTAAATAACTGATAGGTTTCCGATAACGGCTCTAGTGCAGCAAAATAGCGATTCTCTTCGTGATAAAAAGCGGGTAATTCCCAACGCAAGCTTTCCTCAAAGGACGCTGGTGCTGTGAATTGTGCCTTTAGCTCTTTTTCGAAAACACTGAATTGATCGACTAACCCGTGAAACTCCCCAGTGATCGTATTTAACTGCCCGATATACCTTGCGCCAGAAGGCAGAGAACTTTTTTGGACTAGCATGGGATCAATCACAGCTTTACGCAAAGGGCTCGTCGACTCATTGACAAAAATCCCCCAATCCTGGCTGGTTTCTAACTCATAGATTGTTTCCAGTTGGCGAATGATCTCATTGGGTGGTGACTGCCAATTTTTACTCCAGCAAGTAGCCGGTAATCCTTGCACACCGAGATCCCAACCTAAGATCGCCTCAGAATTCCCTGGTATAAAGACAAAGTCTTCGCCATCGATCGTTAATTCAAAGGTAGCACATTTCAATCCTGCATACGTCAACTGACTAAAATGGACATCGGTGATCTCCTTTAAAGGACTGACAAAATACATTAAAATTTGCTGGATCAGCTGTTCTTTGATTTCAAAGGACAGTGTCTTCCAATTTGACCATTGTAACGCCTCAAAAAAATCCACGTCATTTCTCCTCTCATCTGCTACAATTACTATATAACGAGTATACCACGAAAAAGGAGGAAAACGGCTGATGCTTTATTTTGGACGCAGTCCGTGGATGCTACAAGCGGTTTTCGCCTTGCGGCAAGCCGTTTTTGTAGAAGAACAGCACATTCCGGCAGAATGGGAATTTGATGAAAAAGACCAAACCTGTCCATACTTTCTTTGGCTTGATGGAAACACACCGATCGCTACCATTCGCTATCAATTCTCTACACCGAACACTCTGCAACCTGATCGCTTTTGCGTAGCTAAGGCCTTTCGGCACCAAGGATACGGCACCAAATTATTGCATTATCTCGAAATGCGTGGTGTCCAAGAGGGTGCCCTCCAATCAGTGTTATCCGCAGAGATCGACGCTTGTGCGTTTTATGAATCCTGTGGGTATCAAAAAACATCTGAACCCTATGCTGAAGATGGCGTATTGTGTGTAGAAATGACCAAACAATTAAAAACAGCAGTCAAGGAAGAGTAGTTCTCTTCCTTGACTGCTGTTTTGGTAAGCATTAGCTATTCGAATTTTTCTTGTTTTTGCGGGCGGTTCGAGTCGTTTGACGACGTTCGATCTTCCGTTTTTCTTTGTTCTTCTTATCAACGGCCCATTGAATTTTTTTCTTGTAGCCAGGCTTGATTTTTTTCTTCTTTTTCTTGACTAAGCCAATCAAGGTTGGGTCTAATTCGTCACGAGATTTTTCCCGCTTTTGCCGACGATTCCGATCGTAAGTCGCAACGATCTCGCCATTTTTGATTTCCTTCGGTTGGAAAACAACCCCTAGATCTTCGATGGCTTGGATTGCCCCTTCATCGCTTGGATCATATAAAGTGATCGCGGTCCCATCCATTTGATTTCGACCGGTCCGACCAACACGGTGGATAAAGAAATCCAAATCAGCTGGAATCTCGGCATTGATGACATGAGAAACCCCTTCAATATCAATTCCTCGCGCAGCTAAATCTGTTGCGACAACATATTGGTAGTCCAAATTTTGCACTTGGCGCATGATCCGTTTTCTTTCACGAGGACTGATGTCGCCGTGGATCTTCGCTACTTTTAAGCCTTGTTCCTTTAAGTAATCCGTAATTTCATCCACACGGCTCTTCGTGTTGGCAAAAACGATGGCAAGATAGGGATGGCCTGTAGTCAATAATTGATAGATCAATTTATTGGTATTTTTCCCTTTGGTAGAAATCAACCAATTCTCGATCGTATCAGAGATGACTGCTTTCGATTTGATTTCTTCGATCAATGGATTGGCCATGTATTTTTTCAAGAATGGGCGCAATTTCTCTGGAATCGTTGCGGAGAAAACCAGCATTTGTAGTTTCTCAGGCAAACGCCCCGCAATTTGATCGACTTCTTCCAAAAAGCCCATATCCAAGGTCATGTCTGCTTCATCCACGACAAATACATTGGCAGTGTGAACCCCTAAGGCTTGTTCGTTGATCATATCTAAGATACGACCAGGTGTCCCAATCACGACATGGGGCTGTTGATTTTGCAGACGGCTCAATTGGCGCTGTTTATCCGTTCCTCCAACAAAATTTGACACACGAATCTCCGGATCATGAAACCCGCCGATCTGTTTTGCGGCTTGATAAATTTGTGTGGCTAATTCACGACTCGGTGCAGTAATCACGACTTGCACTTCATCTTTTTCGGCATCAATTTTATCCATCAATGGCAGTAAAAATGTATGGGTCTTACCACTCCCAGTCTGAGATTGTCCAACAACACTACGGCCTTTTTGGATAACAGGTATCAATTTTTCTTGCACTTCTGTTGGATTAGAGAACTTTTTATCAGCAAGTGCTTCATAAATAAATGGTTGAAATTTAAATGACTCAAAAGACATTCAAACACCTTCTTTCTTTTAGCATCCTTTGGATTATAGCATATGTTGCCTTGATTTCCTAACTTTCTTTTGTCACGGGTTTTGGATCAATCGTGCTAATTGTATACGTTGCACTGCGGCGTTCATAGAAAAAGCGGCTTTCTTTTTTTATTGCAGCCCAAAAGAGATTCATGTAAAAGCCAAACTGGATCAAGCCAAAAATGACCACCATCAATAAACTGACGACCAGAAGCAGCGTATTATCCGAATCAAGAAACGGTGCAAAAAAGATGTTGACCCGACTGATGCTGGCATAAATCAGATAAAACAAACCATAACGTTTCAATAACGCAGCCAAGCTGACCCTCTGACGGGCTTCTTGCATGATTTTGATTCGTACGAGTTTTTTTCCAATCGTTTGTCCTTTGGCAAGATAAGCAAACAACACAAAGTACAGTAATACTTCAAGAGCAAAGTACCAATAGTCCCCACTAAAGTCCCTTACCGTCTGTTGAGTAAGCAAACGAACAGCGATCACCACAATGAAACTGACCACATTCAGTATTCCCCAATCGATCAACCAAGCAAATATCCTTCGTGTTACGGTTACCCGAGTACCTTTGGCGTATGAATCGGCATCCATCTCTTCTCTTGATGGCAATAAGAACGTAAATAGCGGGGCAATGCTCCACCCCAACAATCCTCCTAGTGTATTGACAAAGAGATCATTAACATCAAATAAGCGATAAGGACGGGGATAAATAAAATAAAGTCCTGTCAGCTGAGTCAATTCAAAAAACAACGTCAGACAAAACGTAATCGCCAGCGTTTTCAGAAAAGAACACTTGAAGTAATAACGTAAGTAAACGCCGAAAGGCAAGGTCAACAATAAATTAAAGAGTGGTTCGAGAAAGACCCCCTGCTTCATGGCAGGAAGATAGGTTTGCGGGTCGTGGATATTTAAGACCGTCTGTTGGACAAAATGGTGCCAGGATGCTCCTAGCTGCAATTCCATCTTAGGACCAGTCATATGAGCTACCTCTTCAATCGAGGGCAATGGCAAAATAACTAAAAAATAGGCGCATAATAAATAGAAGACAAACGAATAAAGAACCAGTGCACGAGAAAAGATAAAACGACCGTATTTTCGATATTGGATAACAAAAAAAATCATTGATATCGCCAATGCTAGAAATGGAAAAACCAGCAGAGCAACCTTTATTGGGGTAATATAAGCGGACATAAAGAACTCCTTCACGTTTTCTTTTTATCTTACACGCTATTTCCCAAAACGTAAATTTTGGAGTATCATAAAAGAAAAGGAGGTTAAAAAACCATGTTAAATCCCTATTTTGCCTTTGGCGTACCGGCATTCCTTTTGGTTTTATATGTAGCTTTTGCTCTTTTTCGCCGGTCTTCCGATATACCCTACTTAGGATTTGCCCTATTCATCATTGCTGGTTTTCTGACTGGATTTAGTTTACAAGTCATTCAACAAGCCATCAATGAAGTGGAGAAAACTTCTCTTGAACACGTGCAAGAAACCCACCTTTACTCGCCCTACTTATTAGCGATTCCATTGATTGTGGGCATTCTTTTACTTATTCTCAACTTGATTCGCGGCTATCTAAAAGTCAAAAACGTTCGTCTGCGGACAAAATAAAAGCAACCTACCTAGAAATACGAAATGATCCTGTTCCTCTTAATGGGAAATGAGATCGCTTCGTATTTTTTTTGGTAAGCTGCCTAGATTGCTAAACCCCTTCAAAAGATCCAAC
This sequence comes from Enterococcus sp. AZ188, assembly GCF_050544075.1. Taxonomy (NCBI): domain Bacteria; kingdom Bacillati; phylum Bacillota; class Bacilli; order Lactobacillales; family Enterococcaceae; genus Enterococcus; species Enterococcus sp. AZ188. Next base: position 1,703,178 of record NZ_CP172943.1, on the reverse strand, counting down.
CACCACTCCCGTAGTAAAACAGTTTATCAACCACAAAAAGCGTTTATTCGTCGGCTAGTTCTTCATCCAGGTCTGTCTCTGACGTATCAGCAAAAGATTCTTTTACATCATCATTGACTTGTTCCAATAAATATTGCCAGTCACTATTCGACACAACCACCACATCGATATTCTTTTCTTCATCGATCAGCTCGAGATTCGAAACATCCTCTCCTAACTGCTGGAATAGGTCAATCAATGTTTTGTCTTGGAGTGTTACGTATTCAGTCCGTTTCATTCTTCTTCCCCCCATGAATCAAAAAATTCATAAAACAAGATATCGAAACTAGTAAGATCGGTCATCTTTTGTAAAGTAGATAGATCTAAACGAATAAACGCTTTTTCCACTAATAAATAATGGTTTTCTTCCAACGCTTCTTCGATAAATGGTAAAATCTCTTCCTCGTCCCCTAATGTCTCACTAGAGATTTGTTCGATTTGATCAAACAAGCGATCATCTTGCAACAAAAAGAATTGATCGTCGTAAAGATAGACTGCGATTTGATATTGCCGGATGGGTAGCTCAGCCCGAATGACAAAAAAGCATTCCCCTGAATTGGAAATCGCTGGCAATAGTTCACTCGGTTGTAATGCCTGTTGGTAGTACATTTCCATCCCTCCTTTGTACTTACTATTATAAAGAACAATAAAGGAAAAAGGAAATAATCGAATTTCAGTTTAAAAAACTCTAAACAAAGTTAGACATCCCATTCTGCATAGAATTCTTCTAAAAAATCCTTCATGAAAACCACACGTCGCTGAGCTTCTTTTTTGCCATAATCCGTGGTCATCTTTTCAGGAAGCAAAAATAGTTTTTCATAAAAATGATTGATCACCGTCGTCCCTTTTCGGTAATCCTCATGATTTTGAAACGTCTTTGGGGCTAAGTCACTGACATGGATCGGGTGTTGATGACTGCCACCAAAATAGCTCGTCCGTAAAATACCGATCGCACCTAAAGCATCGAGACGATCTGCATCACGAACGACGCGGCCTTCTAATGAGACAACTTGTGCGCCTTGCAAAAGTTCTTTTGAAAAAGACAGATTTTCGATAATAGAAAAAATTTCTTTCGTTTGTGCTTCACTTGCCCCTGCTGCGGTCAAACAAACTCGCACTTCGGCATAAGCCGCTGTGACATCCGCCACAACTTTGTCATCCACCGTATCATGCAAGTAAGCTGCCGCCTGTACGACAAAACGATCAACCGCCAATTCGTCGGCATCGATGATAGCTTGACTTAAGCCCGCCACCCGTTTGACATGATCAAACCCATGTCCTGTGTAATCATTCCCCAAAATACTTTCGGCATAGGCAATTACTTTGCTAAGATCGGTAACATTGTTTTCTTCCTTCATCTTTCTCCTTCTTTCGATACGAAAGCAGCAAGCCTTCCTTTTTTCAGTGGTTATCGATACAAAAGGAAAAGAAGTTTAACAAAACGAGCACCCCACGAAACAGTTAGGGCGGCAACGTCTTGCGAAGCTTCTTTTCACTCGTTTCTTTTAAGCGAAATCTTGCGTCTCGCTGATTTTATAGACACTAAAATAGATCTTACGTAAATAGTCTAATAGATATTGAGGATTCAATAATTCATCCGTTGCATCTAAAATCAATTCATTTGGTTTCTTTGATGCCCCATATTGATGGATATTTTCAGTCAGCCATTTACGAATCGGTGAATAATCATCTGAAGCCAACACTTCATCGACATTGATTTCTTTTTCCATCGCATGCAGTAATTGCGCGGCATACATATACCCTAACGCATAGGATGGGAAGTAACCAAAGCTGGAACCTGACCAATGAACATCTTGTAAGATTCCTTCAAGGTCATTCTCTGGACGAATCCCTAAATATTCCTCGTATTTGTCATTCCAGATTTTCGGCAGTTCATCGATCGATACTGTTTCGTTAAAGATCATTTTTTCGATCTCGTAACGAATAATGATATGGATTACGTAAGTCAAACTGTCAGCTTCAATACGGATCAAGCTGGCTTTAGAATGCTTCAAAGAATCATAGAAGGTGTCAAAAGACACATCATCAAACGAGCCTTCCGCACATTCTTGGAAAAATGGGTATTGCTTGGCCCAGAAATTGCGATTACTGCCGATAATGATTTCATTAAAAAGCGATTGAGATTCGTGGATCCCCATAGACGCTCCTTCATGAACCGGTGTTCCTTCGTATTTTTCGTCAATATTTTGCTCGTACATTCCATGTCCGGCTTCATGAATTACACCGAATAGTCCCATTGAAAAATCGTTTTCGCTCCAACGAGTAGTCAAACGCACATCGTTGTGATTGATCCCCGTAGCAAATGGGTGGACCGTATTATCCAAGCGGCCGCGAGAAAAGTCATAGCCTAAGTCGGCAATCACTTTTGAGATAAATTTACGTTGCTGCGCTTCGGTCATCTTACGTGACAGGATCGAAGTATCTGGTGCTGTTCCTTTTTCAGCCAATTGACGACGAATATCCATGATACCGTCTCTCACTTGTGAGAAAACATTATCCAAGATCTCAACCGTCATATTTGGTTCGTATTGGTTTAACAACACATCATAGTTTGTCAGCTCATTCTTCTTCCAATAAGGAATCAATTCTTTCGTCAAGCGAATATTTTCAGAAAGTGCGTCTTTAAATAAAGAAAAATCTTTTTCTTTACGGGCTTTGAGCCAAGCAGTATGTGCTTTTGACGTTGCTGCGGAAGCCGCCATCGCCAACTCATTTGGTACATCTTTTTGCAATTCATACTCTTCTTTGACTAGCTGATAAGCCGCTTTCCCAACTTCTGATAATTCTTCTGGGTGTTTCCCAAAATAGCTGATTGCTTCTTGGATCGGCTCTCCAATTTTTTTGTCAAAATAGAGGCCATATAAATAGCTGTCAACTTCCGCCCGGTAATCACTGGCTTTTTCTGGCATCCCCGTTTGATTGTCCCAGCCTAAGATCCCCATTGCTTGTTGTAATAGATCGATTTCTTTTAATTCTTTCAGAAATTCTTGTTCTTTCATTCAGCAAACTCCTTTTTGCGTGGCGGACGTTGTCCCCAGTATTGGAAGAGATCGGTACGAATCGCACCGTTGTATAATTTGCGTTTTTTTGTCGCTTTTTCGCCGTAATGGGTCTCAAAAGTCAAGTCACTGGTCAAAAAGTATTTACTCCAGGTTTTAAGCGGTCGAAACACTTGGCCCATTTCTTGATACAGTCGCTGAACAGACTCTTCTTCTCCTAAGCGTTCGCCATAAGGAGGGTTAGCCACAACGACACCATACTCTTTTTCTGTTTTAAAGTCTTTAACAGCTTGTTGTTTGAAGGTGATCGAGTCTCCTAGACCGATTTCCTCCGCATTCCGGCGGGCGATCTCAATCATTCGACCATTGATATCCGAACCGGTAATATCTAATTCGACATCATAATCTGCTGCTTCATCTGCTTCTTTCCGTACTTTTTCAAATACTTCTGCTGGGAACCAATCCCACGTTTCGCAAACAAATTCCCGATTAAATCCAGGGGCGATATTATGGCCGATCAAAGCTGCTTCAATACACAATGTGCCTGATCCACAAACGGGATCGACAAACGGCTTGTCTTTGTACCAATTTGTCAGCATCACTAAAGCCGCAGCCATGTTTTCTTTCAGAGGTGCGCCCCCTTTTTCTAAACGATAGCCGCGTTTAAACAAACTAGGGCCAGTCGTATCCAATGTGATCATCGCATGGTCTTTCAATAAAGCGACTTCTAATTGGAAAAAAGCGCCAGTTTCAGTCAGCGGCACACTTGCCGGACGATGATATACTTCTCTTAAGCGATTGACGATTGCTTTTTTGGTAATCGCTTGGCAGTCAGGTACACTATACAATTTTGATTTGATTGATTTTCCGGCTACTGGAAATTCAGCGTCTAACGGTAAAAAGTCTTCCCACGGTAACGCTTTAACTTCTTCAAACAGCTGATCGAAAGTCAATACGTCAAATTCCCCAACGACGATTTTGATACGGTCGGCTGTACGGAGCCACAAGTTCGCGGTAGCAATGGTCTCCATTGTCCCTTTAAAGCGCGCTCGGCCGTTTTCAACCTCACACTCGATCCCTAAATCCCGTAATTCTTTGCCCACTAGTGCTTCTAAACCGCTCGCAGCGGTGGCAATACAATTAAATGTTTTTTCAGTCATAACGCTCTCCTTCTTGGTATAAAAAAACCTTCCGTTGCTGGAAGGATTCCCTGATAGGTTGTGATTTTCTATAAGCCATGTTTTGTCCGTATTTTCCTCAGGGAGAAGAAAACACTGGGTAATTATCTATCTGCAATTACTTGCCTTCTTGCTCCGTTCATTTCCGTGCAAAAAGTGCCCCTACCATTGTTTGGGTTGCTCGCTCGAGGGGTTTACCGCGTTCCACCAAGACGGTTTCCCGGCTTGCTTCGTCACTGTGGCACTTTCAAGGATACTTTGGCATAGCTTGCACCTTAGCCATTTTTCCTGCCGTTACTTTCTCAAGTACCCTAGCTTATGGTTTCGCTAGGCACGAACACTACAAGCGTCTCAGCTTGTGCGAGCATGGACTTTCCTCAGCATAATCGAGTTATGCCGCAATTACCCGAAAATCACAACTATCTTTTCTACATTAGAATTGACGGGTTTTTTCGTTGTCGTCTTCAAAATCAGCATTTGTATAGTTGCTGTTGTATGAAGAAGAACGAGTGACAGGTTCTGATTCACGATCAAGCTTTTTGCCAAACACTTCTTTTTCAAGATTAGACAAACGTTTTAAAATATCAAAATTTGTGACTGTTTGGCTTTTCGGTGCTTCTTGTTGAACACGAGAAGCGATTGCTTGGTTTTTCGACAATTGATCGATTTTCGCTGTCAGACGATCGTTTTCTTCTTGCAGGGCTAAGATCTCTTTATTGTAGCTTTCGTAGTCTTTAATGATATTGTCTAAAAACTCGTCCACTTCCACTGGATCATATCCACGCATTTTTGTTTTGAATTCTTGTTGCAGAATATCTTTTGGACTATAAATTAAATTTGCCATTATTTACACCTCATTGTTTATTCCAAATGGTTTTCACTTTCTAGACCATTCTATCAAAAAATATACGAAAATCAAAGTAAATTACTATCAAATGTTGCGTTTTGTAAATCATCCATTGTTATTTGATGAATAAAGTAGGGATTTTGCTCACTATAGGCTTTCGCATCTCTTAAGAAATAATTAGGTTTTCCTGGAAATTCGTCATCATATAACACAAGTGCGCCTTCAGTATGCTCCAGTAAAAACGCTGTATGATTTCTTAATTGACTGGGGTCTTGGTAAGGCTTATGGCTGGTGGCATTGACATAATCGGCAAATGACTTCGCTGTTTGCAGTGCCTGCTGATTTGTTTCGTTCCAATTTTCACCAAACCCTTCAAAAGGAAAAATAATTCCTAGTTTCAGTTCCGGGTATGTTTGTTTTAATTGTTCAATGACTTCGGCACACCACAGCTCTGCTCCAAGATTCCCGCTGATCAAGAGCCATTCTAGCCCTTCTTCGACATAATTGGTCAATGCCGACATTATTACTTTCTTAATAACTGCAATCTTGGGATCTTTTGCTTGAAAGACACCTAATTCATAATTACGATAGCCAGTAAAGTATAAGGTTTTCATTGTTTCTCTGGTCATCTCTTTTCTTTCCAAACGACTTTTTGGTATAATGTTGCCTAGGAGTGTGAACAACATGGTTATTCGTTACCCGAATGGACAATCTACTACCTATGATGACGGCAAAAAACAAAAAATGCAAGAAAAACTAATAAAGCCAAAAACGTATGCCAATCGTGGGATGCGTTTTGAAGAAGCGATCAATGAAAGCAACCTTTATTATTTAAATCGCAAACTTGCGGTCATTCATAAGAAACCGACACCAGTTCAAATCGTCAAGGTAGATTATCCGAGAAGAAGCGCCGCAGTAATTAAAGAAGCCTACTTTCGAGAGGCCTCTACCACCGATTACAATGGGGTTTATCAAGGGCAATATATCGACTTTGAAGCGAAAGAGACTCAAAACAAAACGTCATTTCCCTTTAAAAATTTTCATCCACACCAAATCAAGCATATGGAAGACTGTTTGGAACAAGCGGGATTATGTTTTGTTCTTTTATGGTTTTCTAGTCTACAACGCTGCTTTTTTCTAGATAGCAAGTGCTTAGTTTCTCAGTGGCACCTGCAAAAGGAAACTGGAAAAAAATCAATGACGTTGGCCTATATCGAAACCAATGGGATCGAAATCATCCCCACTATTGCGCCGCGTATTCCCTATTTAAAAGCAGTTGATCAATTTTTAACGATGAAGGAGAATGATGAGTATGGCAAATGAATCACAATCGAGGACCTCTCGGCATGATTCTAAGAAAGGCACTGCTAAAAAAGCACCAAAGCCCCCTAAAGCCAAAGGCAAACGAAGTATTGGGAGTATTATTTTAAAAGTGTTTATGGGCCTATTTTTCTTAGGCTGTATCGGGATTTTATCAGGAATGGGGCTGTTTTGGTGGTACGCCAAAGATGCACCAGCACTTGATGAAACACGTTTGGATTCGACTGTTTCTTCGCGCTTTTATGCCTCCAACGGTGAATTGATCACTGAATTCGGAAGTGAAACGAGAGAAAAAATCACCGCAAGTGAGATTCCCCAACTGCTGGAAGATGCGATCGTCTCTGTCGAAGATCGTCGGTTCTATCAGCATATCGGGGTCGATCCGATCCGAATCGTTGGTTCTGCATTATCCAATGCCACAACCGGCGGTATGCAAGGCGGAAGTACGTTGACTCAGCAATTGATCAAGCTGTCCTTCTTTTCTACCAGCGCCGAAGATCAAACGTTACGAAGAAAAGCGCAAGAAGCTTGGATGGCGGTACGGCTTGAACAAACCAAATCAAAGCAGGAAATTTTGACTTACTATATTAATAAGGTATATATGTCCAACGGGGTTTACGGAATGCAAACAGCTGCTATGAAGTTTTACGGCAAACCTTTGGCTGAACTAGACCTAGCGCAAACCGCTTTGATTGCTGGTTTACCAAATGCCCCTTCTGCGTTTGATCCTTTCGCTCATCCTGATAATGCGAAAAGTCGTCGAGATGTGGTTTTAGGCGCAATGCTTGAAAACGAGAAAATCACGCAAGCGGAATATGATTCGGCCGTTGCCGAAGATATTCAAGAAGGATTGCAAGAAAACCCGCGAGAAAACCAAGAGTGGAAGTACTTTGATAATTACTTCAACGAAGTGATCGCAGAAGTCAAAGAAAAAACCGGCAAAGATGTTTATACCGATGGCTTAGATATTTACACCAATGTAGATATCGATGCGCAAAAACGGTTATATGACATCGTCAACAGCGATGATTATGTTAATTATCCAGACGACAAGATGCAAGTTGCCGCTACTTTAGTTGATGTCAATACGGGCAAAGTCACGGCTCAAATTGGTGCCCGCAACGTTGATGACGTTCTCGCAAACAACCTGGCTGTCAACGTCGCTCGGGACTTTGGATCGACCGTTAAACCGATCACAGACTACGGCCCTGCCTTCCAATTTCTACAAGACTCTACCGGTAGAATGATTTTAGATGAACCTTATACTTATAAAGGAACCGATATTCCTGTGTACAACTGGGATCGCCAATATATGGGCAATATCACGCTTCGAACTGCTTTAGCAGAATCCAGAAATGTACCAGCAGTGAAATTGTTTGATGAAGTTGGAGCGGATAATATCGCCGACTTTCTTAGCGGGTTGGGTATCGAATACCACACGATTACTCAATCTAATGCGATTTCTAGCAATACGGATAAATTAGATGGCACAAAATATGGGATCTCCAGCCTGAAAATGGCCGCTGCTTATGCTGCGTTTTCAAATGGTGGCACCTATTATGAACCTCAGTACGTCAACAAAATCGTCATGCAAGATGGGACCGAAGATGAAGAATCCTTTAAAGTTGATGGTCAAGAAGCAATGGATGATACGACGGCTTATATGGTGACCGATATTTTGAAAGATGTTATTTCTGTCGGTACTGGGACCAATGCGCAAATCGATGGGTTATACCAAGCAGGGAAAACGGGAACTTCCAATTACACCGATGACCAGCTAGCACAACTGGATACATCAAACGGTGCTTATCCGGATATAACTTTTGCCGGCTATACTCCCTCCTACTCATTGGCGGTATGGACCGGATACAACGACAAAATGACACCAATCACTGATAGTAGTACCCATGTGGCTTCAGATGTCTATCGTGAATTGATGCGCTATGTTTCTGCTTCTGTAGAAAACACGGACTGGACAATGCCTGACGGATTGACACGGATCGGAAGAGAGCTTTATCTTGAAGGGACATACACGCAGCCAAGCTATTCAGCACCAAGTTCTTCCAGCAGTAGTTCGTACGTTGAACCGACGACACCTTCTACAGAAAGTAGTGAAGCAACACCATCAAGTACAACAGAATCATCAAGCGAAGTGACACCCCCAGTGACAACACCTGATGAGGATGATTCATCTTCGGTCGTTACACCTCCTGCTTCTAGTCAGGATCCTGGCTCAACAACGCCTTCCAGCAGTGAAGAAAATCCTTCTTCACCGCCGGATCCACCAGAACCAAATGATGGTAACTCCGAATAACTGAGAATAGTGAAAAACAGTAGATCAGATTTTGATCTACTGTTTTTTTAATAACGACCATATAAATGTAGAAGCTTACTTTTCAAGCTCTTCAAAAAGCAATTTTTTATCTGAAAGCTGATAAACTTGATTATGTAGATCGTCAAACAAATGAATCACATTTTCTTTCGTCTCGTTCACTTCAAAAAGAATCTCCTTGGCACGATCATGAATGCCATCGATTCGCATTTCTGTCGTACGGATCATTCGTTCAGATTCGATCTTCGCTTCTTGAATCGTGCGATTTGCTTTTCTTCTAGCAAAGACTAAAACCTCACTGATTTCTGTTTGGAACTGCTCGTTTTCGATTTGTAGGGTTGCATTTTCTTCCCTTAGTGCTTCGATCTTCGCCTGAAGCTCTGCGACTTCTTCATTTGATTCGCTAGCTGAAACTTTTGCTGCAAGCTCTTCTTTTTCTGCCAATTGCTGTTTCAAATCAGCAATTACTTCTTGCAACTGCTGGATTTCTTGCCGCTTCAACGTCCATTCAGCGCGTTCCTTTTCGTAATTTTGTTTCTCTTTTTGCTCTTTTTCTTGCTGAACAGCTAACTTAGCTTCTAATTGCTGGATCTTTGCTTCAAGTTTTTCTGTATCTACTTTTGTAAGCTGTTCTTCTAGGTCTTTGACTTTCTTATTCGCTTCTACTAGCGAAGCTTTTAATTCTTTTGCCTCTGCTTCTTGTTGAGCCACTACCTTCTGCTGTTTTTTTAACTGTTTTTTTTCTTCCTGTAGTTGCTCATTTTCTAAAATCAATTCTTTAATTTCAAAAGATAAATTTTCAATCATATGATCCTTTTCTTGTTCTTCTGAATCTTGCTTATGTGTCTGGTTTATACTCAATTCTTTCTCCATACGTTCTCCTTTGTCTTCAACGAGTTGACTATATTTGGCGTGGTTATCACGGTTACCAGAGGATTTTTGCTGCACTGCTATCTTTTTGACACTTTGATCTGTCTGTTGACCAACAGGCACTCTTTGGTGAGAAATCGGTTTTGCTAAAGTCTGTGCGACAGGTTTCGCTGTTTCTTTCTGGGTTTTAGGGGGTTCATTGTCCGCTTGTCGATTGGTTCCTTTCTCTTTTTTTTCAGGCGTAGCCTTTGCGGACCCTTGATCCTCAATGATTCCCTCTTCTTGATTTGTCTCCTCAAATTCATTCAGCTCTCCTATGGATAATTGATTTACTTCATCCATTAGCTTTTGGACAGAAAACAAACCTTTGTTTTTCTTTTTCATCATTAATTTTTCACACTGCCTTTTTGTTCATTTGTATTGATCGTTTCACTTTGATCCGTTTGAGGAGTAGAGGATATGCTTTCGCTCCCCTCGTTATTAGCTACTTCTTGAGCGTCAGTGTTTGGAAAGCTGCGTTCTAAAAGGGTCCAAACTCCATTCTCATCACGAATGATCGTCTGCTCAAAGGACTGATCAGAATCCTTGGAAAATTGAACAGAGAAGGTTCCTTGGGTGATCAAGGGAACGTTCTGCATATCATGTAGTAGACGAGAAAAATTTTCTTCCCATCCGTTTAAGTCATCAATTGATGGTAATTTGCTAGATAGAACAATCGAGATTTCTTGCAAGGGCTGATCAACAAAAATCATCGCTACGGTGCGACCTAGATATGGTGATAACTGATAGGCCAACTCATATTCAGCTGCAAACTGTGCTTCACGATCATTGGATACGAGTAAATGCTCCCAATCAATCGCTTCAAAAGCAAAGCCGTTCTCAGGATAAGCAAAAATCGGCATACGCATCCATTCCGTTTGCTCAGTTCTTAGCGCGAAGACTTCCTCTTTCAATTGACTAGTTTCTTCTTGCAGCTTTTGCAAATGAATGCCGCCTGTCAGTTGAAAAACTGTTAATAGCAAGACACTTACGATTATGGCACTACTGCAGCCCAATACAATTAGCAAGTGCCCACTACGCAGGTTGTGCTTAAATAAACGAAGTTTCCTTTTGGCTAAAGCATCTGACGACAGCTGCTTTTCAACTTTTCTTAATAAATATTCTCGATACAATCGCCAACCGATGATACTACCTGCTCCAATGGCAAGCAGTATCATCCCAATATAAATAAAAATCACAGTCTCTTCCTTCCATCAAAACTAAAATTCGTTTTATTCATCCCTTTTGATACAAACTTAGTCTCGTTGATATGTTGCAAGAAATGAATCATCGCAAGCTTCCTTTCAAGAAGCTGATGTGTCAGAAGAACGTGATCACCACACCATAAAAGGTTTTACTTGAAATGATTCCAAATTCTCTACTATCACTTGAAGTGAGCAGTGCATCGCCAACGACAAAGTACTCATCTTCTTTGAGGTACCCCCGAATCGGCAACGCCTCAAAGGCTTCATCCTTCACAGTGATCATAAATGAAAAATCAAAGTCAGTATCCTCCGCCCCAATCAATAAACGCTCCTGTGTACGAACGAAGGAATCTCCCGGCACACCAATCACTCTCTTGATCAAAAATTTCCCTTCCTGTTCGAAAGCGATCAGCTGATAGCGATTTGGCTGGCGCTTTTTATGGATCAGCACAACTTGTCGATCCTCGATCGTCGGCAGCATGGACGCTCCTCTGACTAACGCCAGTCGATACGGCTGAAGAAACGCAATAAGCAAAAGGACCATCAAAAAGATACCGCTGATAGGAAGACCTATTTGTCTATGCCTTTTACTCATATTGCCAGCCCTCCATCCTTATTTTGGCATAATATATGAAACACTTGATGAGTGCGCCAATTCATTGCTGATCACGCGATAAGAGATTGTGGTTCCACCATAGACATTTCCTTCTGAAACCAAAATACCATTTGGACCAACGGCTTCAACAAAAGCGACATGACCATAACGAGGATCAGATCCAGCTGTTCCAGGTGCAAAAGAGATCATACTGCCTGCTTTAGGTGTTTGACTGACGTTGTAACCTAAACGTCGTCCGGTATTGCCCCATTGACCACCATTTCCCATGTAGTCATCTACTTGACCGCCTAATTGACTCACGCGATTGAACACATACCAAGTACATTGTCCAACAGGATACGAACCAGAAAGATTGTAGTCACGACCGTTGTATTCTCGAAATGTCATGAGGGAGCGATACTCTTCTGGAATTTGTTCTTTCCCTTGGATAAACAAGCCTGTTTCTGTTGCGATCACTTGGTCATATTGCGTCAATCCATAGACCGCAATCAGTGAATTGATTTTTTTACTATAATTAACATCGGTCGCATAAGTGCCCGTCAAAGCATCTGCTGCCCGAAGATAGTTTTTTGATTCAGAGCGCCACACGTCTTGATAAAAGGTTGGATTTCCAGTGATTCCTCCGCGAATCAATTTGACATAATCAGCCATGGAATCTCGATAACTTGAATAGGAACGAAAGGCGGCTTGAATTTGGAATAGTTCTCCGTTGCCTTTATCTTCCATTGTTGGTAAAGTCACGCTGTTTCCTTGATAACTGCCTTTGATCCCAAAAAGGTTATAGTGGGGACTGCTGGAAAGCCCGCTGTCGCCACTGCCGCTTTCAAGGATCGCTTGCGCGATCAATACAGAAGCAAAGACATCGTATTCTTGCCCTAAGCTTTGGGCTTCTTGTGCCAATGTTTCAATAAACGTCTGGGTCTTTTGATTCACTGTAAATTCGTAAGGGGCTGGATATTCAGTAACTAGCTTTTCGCCATATGTAGCCAATTCAGGATTTGATAGCCGTCTGATCGATAGCGGCTCTTCGATAGAAACCCGCTGAACTTCGATGGCAGTTTTCGTTGGCTCTTCTTGATTTGTCACTAAACTTGCTTGGTAACCATCTGCGAGGTAGATACCGATTAACTTATTTGCGTCATATAAAAGATCCCCCGGTTGTAATTGTTCAACCTGCTGTTCTTTTTCTATCCAGCTAGCTTCTCCTTTTATAACCGCTTTGATCCGTTCATTGATCCATTCGTCCATCGTCAATGGTTCTTCTAGTTCACCAATTTGCCCGATGATCTCGTAGACGAATGCCGCTTGCCATTGCGCATCATAATCAGCTAATATCGGCAAGGTGAAATCTAACAGATTCGAATCTGCGATCTTTGCTGCCCGAAAACTCTCTGGTAAATCAATGGTACGTCCATCATAAAAAGAATTTTTCAAGTCAGAAGTAGCATCTGGTGATTGAACGACAGGGTTTATTACTTGCTCAGGTGCAATAATCGGAGGTGTTTTCGGCTCCTCTTTTTTTGCATTTTCAGTATTTTCGTTGCTCTCAGTTGAAATTTCATTTTCTTTTGGTGCCAATGACTCATCAATCAAGTCGGTCTCTTTTGGCTTGTTCTCTGTTTCTATTTCTAGATCGTCCGTTTCAGCATCTTTTTTTTCCTCTTCCTCGGAAGGTTCCTTGGACTCTGATTCCTCTAGTTCGGTCGTTTCCGCTGACTCGGTCGTTTGTGTTGAGTCTGATTCTTCAGACGAATCAAGAGATTCTACAACGGTATCTGCTGTTTCTGAATCCATAAGCGGTTCATTTGATTCGGAGGATAACTCGGTCGAGTCCTCCGTTTGCTCTTTGCTGACGTCTTCTTGACTTTCTTGGTCTTCTGCTTCCGATGAATCTTGGTCATCAAGTTGCTGTTCGACATTTGTATTTTCTGAATAGTTATCAGGCTGAGGGCTTTCGTTCGCCAGTAATACGGGAGAAACAAAAAGTTGGCTTGCTAAAATCCCAGCACTGAATAATGTTAAATATGACTTCTTTTTTCTACTCTTCATACAGTTTCCTTTCTCTTGTTTCAGCCGGCATCCTTGGTTTTGATCAAAACCTGACGAACTGATTCAAAGTTGCTTAAATAGTTTTTGCACGAGTTTAGGTGAACTCTGTATCTTCGCGATTATTTTTGAAGCAAACGATGGATTTAGCCAGCTTAAGCAGATTTTGCTCAGCAGCGTGATCTACCATAAAAAAGCGTTAAAATCCACTGCTTTTCAACCGATTTATTCACTGTCTTCCTATCAAGAATGGAAGCTGTCATAGGCGTCAACAGCTTCCATTTGATAAGATTGAGCATCGATCATTCGGTAGATGGGACAAAACTTAACTCCCATTCAATCGTTGCTTGATAGGTCATGTTACGCGGATTTGATCCAATGGGTACTTCAAGTTTGACACTATCCCCCATCGTCCCCATATCCCCGTAGCGCTGAATCCAGGTACCGCTTCCTTCATTTGCATCCGCTTCAGCGATCAAAGCGGGTACCCCAGGATCAAGGATCATTGATTCACTATAAGTGGGAGGAATTGCTGAATTGGCGGCATTCGTCAGCATAACTGCATTTTCTAAAATAATTCGTGCACCCCGAAGTTCTTCTCCTCGATCATTACGAAATCCTGCAGCGGATAATGTCGCGTTTAATTCCCAGCCGGTAAATTGAGCGCGCCGGTCAGAAATCTGCACGTAATTTGGCCGTTCCTCAGTTACTGAGCCATCAGCACTGCTAAGACGTTGTGGCAATGCCTTGTACTGTTTGGTATCTGCACTTATTGATACATCTCCAAAGCTATACTGGGAGATGAAATCGATACTGATAAACCCTAAATGTTCTGGTATATCCGGTTTATTTTCTGGATTCACTTCAATATCTGGCGCGATCGGATCTCGTGGATTCATTGTGGCAATCTCTTGAACAACTGTTTCAGCTGTATCAAATTTTCCATTTAAGAAAGCGTAAGCCGTCACCGTATTATGTTTTGTAAACCGATCCCCCTCGGCTAAGGTCAAGCTGAAATCACCATTGGCATCTGCTTGAAGATGAAACAAGCTGTTATCATCAAAAGAGGGTGATTGCAGTTGCGGTGCGGGAATCGCTGGATCTCCGTCAAAACGAATCACACTATATGGTGTGGCTTTTCCCCTAATGATTCTTGAGCCTTCCAGTGCCGGATCTTCCGTTAATGGTTCTAAATGAACCTCGACATCTGGAATATATTCAAATAGAATACGTTGTGCTCTTGTGGTAAAATTCGCGCGAAAATGATCAACGATCTCTTGTGAGATGGAAGAAACATTCGAAATCGATGACAAGGTAGAGGCAAAATTCACTTTTAAATTGAAGATTGGACTCCAACTGAAGTCTGGTTCCTCCGTCAAGTTTCCATGCCGCCATTGCTTCGCAGCTTGAATATCCACATCTAATAGCCCGCCGCTGCCGGAAATCGAAATAAGGCTACTATTTGCTGCATTTCCGGTAACCGCCCTTGTTTTCTCTAAATTGATGCGTTGTGCATCCGCAAAAGTGAAGGTTGAGGCCGAGCTCAAAAATGTCATCAAGGAATGAGAGGGATTGGTTCCGTCCGACTTAATATCCAAGACTCCTTCTTTAGCAACAATAAATGTGGCGGCACCGGCTACATGGATCACTCCGGAGGTGGTGGTCCCTTGATTCACTGCATCAATTTCGACACTGCTTTTATTTCCAATAAGCATCGTGCTTCCAGCACCCATGTAGATAATGTTATAGCCCCATCCATTGAGGCTTGTGGTACGTCCGTCAGCTTTGATTACCACTTTGCTATCCTCAGACATTTCAAAGTGGGCGCCGCTAGCATACATACTGATTGCGGGGGAGTTGGCTCGGGCAGTCAAATGAAGCTCTGATCGATTACCGATATTGATCCGTCCATTCGCAATATAAATATTTGCTCCAAAAGCCTCACCGGCTGTTCCAGCTGCACGCAGAGACATCTTTGCATCATTGCCAATAGTCATACGCCCCGTTGCATAATATAAATAGATATTGCCGGAATTTATTGTCGACATGTCAACTGTTGCGTTATCAAGAATTTCCAATTGTGTTACTTCCATATTCGCTTGGTTGGTTGCATTGATCGTTTGCACACGTCCAGATCTGGAAGTATATGTCGGAGTTTGATGCGATATTACTTCGCCAGACATAATAACAGGTGTCGCTAACGAGTGGATCAACTGATTGCCCGCGTTGGTTAAATTGTGGTAACGCATTCTGGATAGATTTTGTTGCGGAATACTCATATTCGTAAAATTCATGAAGCCATAATAGTTGCCATGAACGATATCGATATTTTGGTACGTGATATCCCACGGCGTTGCACTATTGACGGTACTATCATAAAATCCGACAGCAACAGCTCTAAAGTCGATTTGATACCCATTGCCTTCGATCACAAGCGTTCGCGAAATTCCAGAAGCATTGGTCCAAATATAGGCTACCCCATTCGACGGGTTGGAAGTTGCACTTCCCGCAGCCACTCCGGAAACTCCTTGAGTAGGATTGTTTGATGATTCAAAGTCATTTACGATATTGATATAATTTACTTCTCTATTCACGATTGCCGCCATAAACTCTTGCCAGTTGGAAACATCCCGGTGACTGATTTCGTCTAACGGTGTGACAGGTTCTGTCAATTGGGCAATTGCTTCTGCTTGGTCAGCTTCTGTGTCTTGCTGATTCTCATTTAGGTTCGCGTCATTAGAAGGTTGCGTGGTTCGTTTCCCTTCCTGAGGCGTGTCTGATGGTGAGACCTCTGTCTCGATCGTTTCATTATCTGCATCATCATCCGAGTCCTCTTCCCCGTCATCTTCTGCCTGTACTTCGATCGTTAGTTCCGCTTCACCTATAAAAAGTCGATAATCGCCTATTTTATTAAAGACGATAGGAATCTCGAACTCCATTAGCTCTTCATCAAAGGTAAGCGTCCATTCCTGTTCTTCTTCAGACAGCTTCTTATTCTTCACTTCTGCAGCAAATTCTTCTTCCACGATCGCTGCTTCTTTCGCTACAACTAGCGTAATCTCATTTAAAGGTTGGCTTGATACGACGAAAACGTCGATCGGTTGATCCACGACACCTTCAATCACACTAACTGGAAACTGAAAAAAAGGTTGATGGATGTCAAATTCTTTTGTTTGGATCGGTTGTGTTGCTTTATCAAGCAAGGACATATTCTGCGTTTCGTCCAACGGTTCAATCGTGTGATCGATGGCGTGGATTTCCGGCAATAGGATACTGCTCAGACTTGGAAAAAAAGTTTGCACACTTAGTAATCCAATAATGATCGCAATTATTACCTTGTGCGGGGTATTCTTCATTTCAACTTTTCCCACCTTCCTTTGCATTTTTTTTCTTATGAACAATTAGGATGATCGCAATAATTAGAAGCAAGCTGATTAGACCAGCCGTGGCGATCATCCACCAATTGAGTGACGTATCTACAGTGACATCGAGTTCATTTAAGCGGCGAGCATCTTCTGCCTCTACGCTAAATATCTGTTCCCAAGACCACTCTTCCTCTCCTGACCGCGCAGTAAGATTCAATACATACTCCCCATTACGAAAACGATCGCCATCCAAGGGAATTGGGAAATGCATATGTGAATTAGGAGCCATTTGCATAGATGATTGACTTGTTTCATATAAGATCGTCTCACCATCAACAGAACGAATTTCAGCTGTTACTTCCAATTGATTGACAAATGTTGCTGTATAATTTTGGATAACAGCACTAAATACGTTTCGGTAGTTTACTTGATCCGCAAAAACATCAAGCAGTTCCAATCCCGGATCCGTTGCGGACCGATTGTTGCTTACTACCACACCAATGACATAGGAAAATGCGTTCCGAATGCCTAATCCTTCTTCAGCAGATTGTGTTTGCTCCTCTTCCGAAATAACCTCTTTGATTCGAATGCCACCTGCCAAAACCCCTTTGAATTCCTCTTCTGGCATCGTAATCGGTAAAGAAATGATTCGTTTTTCTAATGGATCTAACAATACGGTTTCAGGCACCTCTACCAGTTCATCAATTGATGCAGGTAAAGTCGGATCAGGGGATTCTGCATCCCTGCCATATTCCACAACACCATTCACATTCGTAAATGCCGTATGGGCAGAAATTTCTATTTCGATCGCTTGATCAGAACCATTTTCGATCTCTAAAGCCAATTCATCACGTTCTCCTGCCCCAAGATTTAAATCGAAATACCCCAACGCCCCTCCTTCCAGCTGACTTTCCGGTAAGATAGGCGTCACATAAAAGTTTAATTCTGATTCTGTCTGAGCATAGCTCATTCTTGGTGAAAAAAAGAATGATAGTAGGATGACCGCACAGGTAACCGTTTTTATCCATTTCATTCTCATACGTTGTTCAGTCAAAAGTGGTTCTCCTTCCAAAAAAGGCAGGAATAATTTACTATTCCTGCCAGTTGTTTCTTGTTGCAAGCTATGATCCTTCTTACGGATTTACTGTTTCGCCGCCACTATCAACAGAAGCAGTTAGCGTCCATGTCATTTCAGCAGTATAGTTAGTTGCTAGCTGCGTGGTAGAGCCTGGTACAAATAGTTGAATATCATCATTTCTGATAATTTCGCCTTCTTGTTTATTAAGATTTTGTTCTGTCAATTTTTCCTGATCTCCCCAGTAAATCGATGAAGCGCCCGCGCCTTGACCGACCGAAGCACGCATGACAGGAATGTCTTGATCGTTGACATCTAGGATCAACGCATTTTGTTCTTCATTATTGATAACGGCACTTGGCTGTAAGTCTCGATCACCCTCGCCTTTGTTGAACACGATTTCAGGGTTTGCCAACTTGATTTTTGCCCCAGTCAAGACATCTCCTGATTCAGAAGTAAAATCAGTTAGACTAACATTTAATGTCCAACCAGCATGCGTTCCTCGGGTATCTTGCACTTGGGCAAACGATACGTACGGTGTCGTCCCTGATTGATCAGCCAAATTACGCTCGTCAGCAACGATTGAATACCAACGATCACTGGTAGAAATAGTATTCTGACCAAAATCGAATGTTTGTGGTGCATAAGCAATGGTAAATGGGCCCGTTTGTCCTGGCGGTGTTGGTTCGATTGTTTCTACTTCTGGGTGCACGACTGGCGGTTGTACCACTGTTAGATCGCTTCCGTCTGAGGTAAACCCTACAACGTTATCGGTAGTCGTTTCTAATGAAGATTGGGCAAAGGCTTGAACGCCTCCTGCTAGTAAAGTGGTGGATAATACAGCGACCGTAGCTAAACGAATCTTTTTCATTTCTAGTTCCTTCTTTCTTTTTTTATTCAGTACAAAACCAAGTTACTGAACCGTTTCTCCGTCCGGTCCAGCTGTTGCAGCCAAAGTCCAAGTAAGAGTTGCTTCATAAAGAGCAGCGTCTTTTGCTGTTGATCCAGGAACAAGTAACTCAATTCCAGCATTTTCAACAACCTCTGCACCTGCTTCTACTTGTCGATTGATTTCTTCCTGATCGCCCCAAACGACTGACGATACGCCAGCACCTTTTGTTTGAGCAGCGGTCAGAACCGAACGTTCACTATTTGTAGCATCTAAAATCAATCCATCCGCATGAATTTGTGGCTCATTTTCTTGGTTGCTTCCGTTATATTCCAATTTTGGCGAATTAAAACGAATTCTTGCTCCAGTCAGTTCATTATTCTGTGTTCCTGATTCAAAAGCACTTAAGGAAACTTTTAAATCCCAACCAGCATTTGTCCCACGCGTATCTTGGACTTGGGCAAATGAAACATAAGGAACTCTTTCTTCACTATCTTCCGCGTCTTTTAGCTTGTGTAATTCAGCCACTAGCTTATATTCTTGATCGGTATTAGAAATCACTTGCTCACCGAAATTAACCGTAGGTGCGTAAGCAATGGTCAATGGTCCCGTTTGTCCTTCCGGGCCGACTGGATTGATCTCTACATCTGGACCATTAGGACCAGGATTTGGTGGTTGAACTACTGTCGCTTCGCTATCGTTTGGTACAAAGAGAACTTTCCCTTCTGTATCATGGTTTGTTACACTCTCAGTAGCGAAGGCTTCCGCGCTAATAGTAAATAAAGTTGCAGCTAAAACAGCTGCCGATGCAAATCGTACGAATTTCAAATTCATCCCTGCTTTCAAATTATTTGTCTTTTCTTTTTAACCATCACAAATTTTGATCGATGTTTGGTATATTGCACATACAATACAACCAGTACAAGCAGTAATCCAAGAAAGATTACGCCGTAAGTTCTTGTCTCGTTGGTCTTTGGTAAAATACCACCTGGTTTTGCTACCTTGTTTGGTGGCGATATATTCTCTGTAGGGCCTGCTGGCGGTGCTGGTTCGGGTTGCCCAATAGGCTCATAAACACCGGTAAAGAGCACAGAGCTTTCTGTTTCAACCGACTGCACTTCCTGAGCATTCACCGCTGCCGTAGAAATAGTTATCCCATAAAAAAGAGTGCAAAACAGAACCATACGAACTAATTTCCATACCTTTTCTCCTTTCATTCTCCCTCCTCCTCTATACTTGCCACGTCTTATAAGTGATCTTTTCAAAACAGCGTTTGCCTAAGACCCGTTAACAAAAATGATTTTGAGATCGTTTCAGAATCATTTGAGATGTGCAACGCTTTTTCTGTCATTCGTAAAATAGCAGAGAAAGACTTATAACTTTTGACAAAGTTCACTATACTGATGATTTTCACAGATTTGAAATATTATTTTTCACCAATGGGTGAATTTTCTTATTAATTTTACGTTTTATTGACTAAAAATAAGCATTTTTATAAAAAGAAAGGGTAAAAATTTTGCGAAAGAAGCCCATCATACTAAGCTTACAAATAGTTTCAAAAAAAGGCGTATTGGAAGGTTCATTTCGCATCGAGCATCCCCCCCACACGATCTCTTTGTGAAAAAACACCTGATTTTGAGTGGTGTAAAAAAAAATTCAGTAAGCTTATGTTTTTCCAGTTACTTGAAAGGGCTTCAATAAAGGGTATTACGTTAATCACCTGTTCTTTTATCAATTTGTGCAAAAAAAAAACGCTAAGCGATTTCGCTTAGCGTCTTGATCCTAGATACTTTTGGTCTATGTTCACCATTAAATGGTTTTCTTCCCCTTCATCCGAAGTTTTCCTTCTTGGCACATCGCCAACAACGGGCAAATCTCACACTTTGGCGCCCTCGCGGTACAATGATAACGGCCAAAGAAAATCATCGTATGGTGGGTTTTGACCCATAATGGTTCGGGAATCTTTTTCATCAACGTTTGTTCAACTTCTAGTACATTGGCATCTAATTTACAAATGCGCAATCTTTTTGACACCCGTTCGACGTGGGTATCGACAGCGATTGCCGGTATCCCATAGGCATCACCAAGTACCACATTCGCAGTTTTTCTGCCGACACCTGGCAAAGAAACCAAATCTTCTCTTGTTTTCGGCACTTCACCACCAAAACGTAGCAATAGTTCCGAAGCACAAGCTTTGATATTTTTTGCCTTGTTTCGATACAGACCGATCGACTTGATTTTTGCAATCACATCTTCTAAAGGTGCTTCGCTCAAAGCTTGCGGTGTAGGATAAGCCTCAAAAAGTGCCGGGGTGACTTTATTTACCGAGACATCTGTTGCTTGCGCACTTAAAATGACTGCGATCAATAATTCAAACGCATTTTTGGATACCAATTCACCATGCGCTTCGGGAAACATCTCGTACATTGTTTCGATGGCGATCATTGTTTTTTCTTTGCTGATCATAGGACTATTTGAACTCCTTGTCTGTTACTCTCCTTCTAACCAATTATGCATAGGGATTTTGGGCATTGGCCCTTCTTCCTGTGAAATATTCTCATTTTGAAGAAATTGTTTTTTTCTTCTTTTTTGTTCTTCCTCAACTTGCGCTTTCGACGTGATATTCTTACGTTCCCAAGAAAGTAAGATACGATCGATGTAATTTAAGCTATAAGCCTGATTCAAAACCGCTTCTCGCAAAGCAAACTGAATCAGTTCCGGATCGTAATGGTCCTCATCCAACCACTGCCCGATCCGTTGGTATTCGATTGCTGACAATGGCCGACCAAACTCGCCTTCAAACAAGCGATATAACCCACGGATTTTTTCTTCATTTGATTCTACTACCTCATTTTTCGATTGCTGTGTCAAGAGAAATTCTAAACGGTCATAGATTCCTGTGAAATCATAATAATCAACCATTTTTCCGGCAGCATCTTTTTTTGATTCCATTCGCAGTACATCTTTTTTAAGTAATTGATTTAACCAATGATAAATTTCTTTTTGATCACTCCCCATCACAGAGGCAATCTCACGTAAATCGGGGAAATCATTTCCTTGCTCATGACTGCGATACAACTGCAGCCATAACAAAAATTCGTCATTTGTCAATCCAAGATGATGGTAATTTTCTAAAAGCAAATTTGATATCGTTGTTTGCCCTTTTGCTAAATAGTCCTTTAACGAAACCATACTGTATCCTCTTCTCCTTGATTCACCTGAAACTCTATGATCCTTTGGTCCAGGATCGATCCAATAAAAAGGGGACGACGCAAAGGCGGACGTCCCACGATTCATTCTTGGTTACGCTTTTTCTTTGACTGCTGCGATGATCTCAACTTCAACCAAAACATCTTTTGGCAAGCGGGCAACTTCTACAGCAGAACGTGCAGGTAACTCTTCATTGAACAATGTGCTATAGGTATTATTGAAAGGAACGAAATCATTCATATTTTTTAAAAAACATGTCGTCTTAACGATGTCATCTGGCGTAAGTTCCGCCGCTTCAAGAATCGCGTTGATATTTTTCAATACTTGCTGAGTCTGTACTTCAATCGTCGTACCGACAACTTCCCCCGAAACAGGATCTAATGGAACTTGACCAGAAGCAAACAAAAAGCCGTTTGCGATTTTTGCTTGAACATAAGGACCGATTGCTTGTGGTGCTTGAACTGTAGAAATTATCTTCATTTTGTTTCCTCCTCTTTCACTTGGCATTCGGGACATAGACCATAAACTTCTAGTCGATGGTTATTTATTTGATACCCAGTTAATTTCGAAGCCGCCATTTCGACATCTTCCAATCCTGGATAGTAAAAATCAGCGATCTTTCCACACTTTTGGCAGATAGCATGATAATGAGGCTCCGTTGTAAAATCAAAACGACTGGAGGCATCTCCATAATTCATTTCTTTTACAAAGCCAATTTCTGTGAACAAACGTAAGTTATTGTATACCGTTGCGACACTAATACCAGGAAAATGAACTTCAATCGCTCGATAAATCTCTTCAGCGGTCGGATGGGCATCGTGACTGGCTAAAAACTCTAATATCGCTACTCGCTGCGGTGTAATACGAATATTTTCATGTTTTAATCGTTTGATCGCTTCATCGTAGATCGTACTCACAGGAGTTCCTCCATTTCTCTTATCTCACCTATCATACTATGTAAAACCTAAAAATTCAAACAGCTTTCCTTATTTTTTCAAAGGCAAAACGCTTTTTTCAGCCCGCTTCCGTCCCCTTTTTTCGAGAAAGAAAAGCAGACATTTCAATGCCTGCTTTCTCTCGATTGTTAGTCTTCAAACTGATACAGTGCTGTGGACAAATAACGTTCGCCATTGTCAGGCACGATTGCTAAAACTTTTTTGCCTTTGCCTAGTTCTTTTGCTACCTGTAAAGCAGCTTGGATCGCAGCCCCTGAAGAGATTCCAACTAAAATCCCTTCTTTCATCCCAACTTGCCGTGCAGTTTTCATCGCATCGTCACTGGCAATTGCAATGACTTGATCATAAATTTCGGTATCTAATACTTTAGGGACAAATCCAGTACCGATCCCTTGAATCTTATGCGGTCCTGGCTTACCACCTTCTAAAATCGCAGATTCAGCAGGCTCAACACCAACTATTTTCAAATTAGGATAGACGCGCTTCAGTTCTTTGCCCGCTCCAGTGATCGTTCCACCAGTGCCGATTCCAGCGACAAAAGCATCTAAACCTTTTGATTCAAATGCATCCTCAATTTCTTTTCCTGTCGTTTTTTCATGAATTTCTGGGTTAGCTGGATTTTCAAATTGTAATGGCATATAGTAGCCGTCTTGCTCCGCTAATTCTTTTGCTTTGTTAATGGATCCTGTGATCCCTTCAGACCCAGGCGTCAAAATCAACTCTGCACCATAAGCTTGTACGATTTTCCGTCTTTCGATACTCATCGTTTCTGGCATAACCAACACAACCCGATAGCCTTTTGCCGTACCGATCATGGCTAAACCGATCCCCGTATTTCCTGAGGTTGGCTCGATAATCGTATCGCCGGCTTTCAATAAGCCGCTTTTTTCGGCTTTTTCAATCATGGCTAAAGCAATTCTGTCCTTTACGCTACCCCCAGGATTGAAAAACTCTAATTTCACATACACATCAGCAGAACCTTCTTCTACGATATGATTTAATTTGACGATTGGCGTATGACCAACTAATTCATTGACCGATTGATAGATTTTTGTCATTGAAAATCCCTCCCGTTCTTATTCTTCCATTCTACCTAAAATACCTCGGAGTTGCGAATAAAAAGTAAGCAATTTCAATTTTTTTTTCATATAGTTTTATACTTTGTTCTATTTCCACTGACCAGAGTTTGATTGCCACGCCAAAAAAACCTTAAGATTGGCTGCAATTGTAGTAATCCATCTTAAGGTTTTTAACTTACTTATACGATCAACTCTTGTCCGATAACGATGATCTCACTGGATAATCCATTCGATGCCATCAACGCATCAACGGTTGTGCCAAATCGGTTGGCGATATCCCAAAGCGTATCCCCAGAAGCAACTTGATAGCTCTGTGCTGAAGATGTACTACCTGAATACGTGGTCGTCGTTGTTTCGCTGGTCGTTGTGCTAGTTGTGTTTGTCCAGGCTGTATTTTGTGTCGTTCCTGTATCGAACCGTGTAAGCTGATAGGTTTCGATCAACCAGTTCAGTTTTTGTGCGTAACCTGGATCGGTAGCATAACGTCCCGTCAAGTAATTCGTTGCATCATAAAATGAGGTTGTTTGGCTTTTCCAGACACCACTGTAATGAGCAGTCCCTGTCGCGAAACTTGTACTTCGCAAGACGTTCGCATGATCCTGAAACGATTCCCAATAAGAGTTATATTGACGAAACGGTTCATTCATCTCTACCCACTGACCATTCAAATACTCTTGGGTAGGCATATACACACTTTGTCCGTTGTAACTGCCTTTGACCCCAAATAAATTGTAATAGGGGGCATTGGATAATGCGGAAGAACCATAGCCGCTTTCCAAAATCGCTTGAGCGATCATCACAGAAGCATATAGATCATTGTTGGCAGCAACATCTTGTGCTGACCAGCCAATTTGTTCGATGAACCCTGAGATGTCCTGCGTCGCATATTGATTCTCAGCAGCTTGTACCTGTTGAGGAACGAAAGTGACCGTCATTGGCGCTAACATCATTCCTGCACCCATCAAAGAGACCACCGCCTTTTTACTAGGTCTTTTCATCGTCTTCTTTGGTTGATGATGTCTTTCACTTCTTGTTTGATAACTTCCCATCTTTTTCCTCCAGTAACTGTACGTTTTTTCAAATAAATCAATACAGCTATTATACGGAAAAATGCCTAGCAGTGCAAACAATGTTCACTTCCGACCCGACAAAAGACTTTTAAAAAACTTTCCGGACATCCCTCTCAGTTTGTTAATTACTGAGAAGTTTTTAAAAAAACTATTAGAATGGGGTTGTATTGCTTCTCTCTTACTATTTAAAAGAGTCTATATCTTGTGGTGAAACCATTTTTCAGAAACCTTAGCCACTACTACCTTAAATAAGTCACTCTGGCACTTTCAGAGTGAGCAGTACTCGAAAAAAACACGCTCGAAAATCGAAAAGATTCTCGAACGTGCTAGCTTTGATTGATTGTCGATCAATTAATCGATTGATTTAAAAGTATTCACAACATTTTCAACACTAAAGCCGAATTCTGCTAATACTTTGTCGCCAGGTGCTGATGCACCGAAGTGATCGATCGCGATCACTTTTCCATGGCAACCGGTGTAACGTTCCCAACCAAATGGGGAAGCCGCTTCAATCGCTACCCGTTTCTTCACTGCTTTTGGCAAGACGCTTTCTTTGTATTCTGAACTTTGTGCTTCAAACAAATCAAAGCTTGGTAAGGAGACCACCGATACATCGATGCCTTCTTCTGCCAATTTAGCTTGTGCTTGGACCGCAAGATTCACTTCAGAACCTGTGGCGATCAAAATCCCCGCTGGTGTTTCACCAGCTTGTTTTGAAATCACGTAACCACCTTTTGCGACATTTTCATCCGCACCGGTTTGCGTGCCTTCGATCACTGGTAGATTTTGTCGGCTTAAGACTAAGACCGTTGGTTTATCCGTTGTTGTCATGGCCAGTTTCCAGGCAGCACGGGTTTCATTGCCGTCTGCTGGACGAATCACTTGGACATTTGGCATGCAACGGACGCTGGCTAATTGCTCGATCGGCTCGTGGGTCGGTCCATCTTCCCCAACCGCCACGGAGTCATGCGTCAAGACATAGATCACAGGTGCATGCTGGATCGCAGACAAGCGCACCGCTGGACGCAAGTAATCAACGAAGACGAAGAAGGTTCCGCCATAGATTCGGGTACCGCCATGCAATTGGATTCCGTTCATCGCTGCCGCCATCGCAAATTCTCGGACACCAAACCAAATGTTGCGGCCTTCGTATTGGCCAGGTTCAAAGTCTTTTTCTGCTGCCACCATCGTGTTGTTGGAACCAGAAAGGTCAGCCGATCCACCCCAGAGACTAGGGACGGCTTTGGATAAGGCTTGGATCATCTCTTTGCTAGAAACCCGACTAGCTTGTGAGCTGCCAACTTCGTAGCTTGGTAATGTTGCATCCCAATCTGCTGGCAATTCACCCGCAAAGGCTTGTTTGAATTGCGCCGCAAGTTCTGGGTAGGCTGCTTCATAAGCATGGAAAGTTTCGTTCCAAGCGGCTTCAGCTTTTTGTCCTTCATCGACCATGGTTTCTTTGAAGCGCGCGGCAACTTCTTCAGGTACGGTAAATTCTGGGTATTCCCAACCATAAATCGCTTTAGCTGCAGAAATGCCTTCGGCACCGATCGGCGCACCATGAACGGCAGAGGTGCCTTGATTTGGCGCACCGTATCCGATCACAGTCTTGATTTCGATCAAGGTTGGTTTGTCGCTTTCAGCTTTTGCTTCGTCGATCGCTTTCGAGATCGCTTCTAAATCATTGCCGTCTTCAACGAGAATGTGTTGCCAGCCATACGCCTCAAAACGCGCACCGACATTTTCTGTAAAGGCTTTTGAGGTCGGACCATCTAGGGAAATGTCGTTTGAATCGTACAAGACGATCAGTTTGTCTAATTTCATGTGACCCGCCATGGATGCAGCTTCTTGCGAAACACCTTCCATCAAATCCCCATCGCCACATAAGGCATAGGTATAGTGATCAATGACTTGATACTTGTCGCGATTGTAGGTTGCAGCCAAGTGGGCTTCGGCCATTGCCATACCGACTGCCATGGCGATCCCTTGTCCTAAAGGTCCAGTGGTTGCTTCCACGCCGTCTGTGTGATCGACTTCTGGATGTCCTGGCGTGCGGCTATCCCATTGACGGAAGTTTTTTAGATCCTCAATGGTCACATCGTAACCAGACACATGCAACAAGCTGTACAATAGCGCCGAACCGTGTCCAGCAGACAAAACAAAGCGGTCACGATCCACCCAGTTGCGAGAAGTCGTTGGATTGACTTTCAAGTGTTTGGTCCACAAGGCATAGGCCATGGGTGCTGCCCCCATCGGTAATCCTGGATGTCCTGAATTGGCTTTTTGTACGGCTTCGATACTTAATGTACGAAGGGTGTTCACTCCTAATTGATCGATTTTATCAAACAATGGTAGTTCCTCCTAATTTAGGTTTTTTTTACCTTTATTACATCTTTTATTATACGTGATTCAGATGCTTATTTCAATAGCAATGAAAAGGAATTCACAATTATCTGCCGTGGAGACCTTTTTTCTTTTGAATCTCTTTTAATTTCTCTGGTGTCACATCAGCACCTTCAGGATCAACGATCTTCATTCCTTCGATATGGTGACGCATTCCTCCACGAAAGGCGGTTAAATACTCGTCACGTAGAACTTTTTGTTCGTTCGTTTCTGCCTCAGTCAAACCCTCTGTTTTTTTCTTGTTGGCAAGTTCATTGATTCGAGCTAATTTTTCTTGAGATAGCATATTCGTTCCTCCTTTTCCCTCTTGATTTTACTACAAACTAGCGAATAAAAACAATAGTGTAAAAAGCGAACATTTGTTTGAATATTCGATATACCTATGGTACACTAATGTTATCAAATGAAAGAAGGTGTCAGTTTTGGCAAAACGAACAGAAAATCGACAAATCGAAATTCTTAAGTTCATTCATACCCGTGTCACTGAAAAAGGCTATCCGCCGACTGTTCGCGAAATTGGCGAAGCCGTTCAGTTATCTTCTACCTCAACTGTTCATGGCCATTTGTCCCGACTTGAAAAAAAGGGGTTGATCTTGCGAGATCCTACAAAACCCAGAGCCATTGAATTAACTGCTTCCGGTCTTGAAAAAATCGATGTTCAGCCAGCATCCATTCCGATGCTTGGTGTCGTAACTGCGGGAGAACCGATTTTAGCAGTGGAAGATGCATCCGATTTCTTTCCGATTCCGCCAGATTTAGCAAATAGTACCGGTAGTTTGTTTATGTTGACGATCCGAGGAGAAAGTATGATCAATGCTGGCATCCTTGACGGCGATCAAGTGATCGTTCGCAAACAACAAAGTGCGCAAAATGGTGATATTGTGATCGCTATGACAGATGAAGATGAAGCTACTTGCAAACGATTCTATAAAGAAAAGAATTACATTCGTTTACAACCGGAAAATGATTACTTAGAACCAATCATTTTGCCTGACGTAACGATTTTAGGATTGGTTGTTGGGTTGTATCGACATCTGCTTTGATGCTCAACGAGCTGACTAGGAAATCTTCGTTTTTACGAAGATTTTTTTTCTTTCCTCTTTACAAACCGAACAAACATTCGTATAATAAGTATACAAACATAAGTTCGTATTATTTAAGGAGTGAATGAGATGAAAGCAGTTCGTCGATTTGGTTTTATGTTATGGGTTTTATTGATGGGTATTGTTATTGGCTATTTTGGCGTTCTAAGTGCTGTTCTGATTTTTTGTCCTCTAATGATGCTTTGGTTCATGCTATGGGATGAAAAGAAATTCCGCCAAGCAGAGCGCAAACGTAACCGCCATTATTATCACGATCATGATTTTTATCGTTACGAACCATGATCCTTCCCCTACATACGCCATAAGGCAGAAGAAACAAAAAAGGACTCCTGCGAGTCCTTTTTTTGTTTCTTCTTTTTTAGTATTCCATTAACGTCTTGATTTCAACACCTTGGATTTTATCTCTTCCATGTAAATCCATTAGTTCGATCAAAAAGGCACAGCCCACAACGATACCGCCTAGTTTTTCTACGAGTTCAATCGTTGCTTTGATCGTTCCACCAGTTGCTAGTAGATCGTCACAGATCAAGACACGTTGTCCTGGTTTGATAGCATCGGCATGCAACGTCAAAACATCCACGCCATACTCTTTTTCATACTCTGCTTCAATGGTTTCCCGTGGCAATTTGCCTTTTTTACGTACTGGGGCAAAGCCGACACCTAACTGGTACGCAACTGGACAACCAACGATAAATCCGCGGGCTTCTGGTCCTACCACCATATCGATGCCTTTTTCTTGTGCATACTCAACGATCTGCTGTGTCGCATAACGATACGCTTCTCCATCAGCCATTAGCGGCGAGATGTCCCGAAAAATAATTCCCTCTTGGGGATAATCCGGAATACTAGCAATATACTCTTTTAAATCCATTTTTTTTCCTCCTAGACTGTCAACCACTGACGTAGGGTTGATAAATCACTCATTAATAAAAATTCTTCTGTTTTGATCATTTTTTGTCGTTGCTGATACAAATGACTCTCTGTCAGCGGACGAGAAACAGGATCAGCCGTTTTATTCAAAACACCATCTTGTATTGTAACAAATTCCAGCTCAGAAAACACCTGAATCATAAAAATAAGTAATTTTTCTGGAATTTTTAGATAGTTAGCGACCATCTTTAATTTGTAGCGAATATCCAAACGAGGCTGCTGCTTGATCAATTGAAAAAGCCGACCATATTGCTCTCTGGTGCCTCCCCCGTCTAAATAGGCATCTTCCGTCGAGTAAAACACAAACGCAATTCTTGAAGCATGAAGCGCTTGAACGACCTCTTTGATCACAGCAGAATCAGCAGGACAATCTAAAAACGCGATCTCTTGGAACGGACCAGCACAAAATGTATCTTTCACAGCAGCCACCGAGTCGAATAAGATCGTTTGTCCACAAAATCCTTGCAGCTCTCGAGGCAGTTTCTTATTGAAAACGACCCCTAATGTTTCATTTCCCAGAGAGACACCTTGCCGACTCCTTTTCGAACGATAATCAAACAACTGCAGCCCTTCCACTGCAAAGTCATCCAACATCAGCTGCGGTTTTTTGTTGCCATTCCATTCATTGATTGAAAGCTGACCGACGATCGATAGTCGATCATTTTCAAACTCTACTGAGTCTTTTCCAAAACCAAAGCCAATCACATCTAGCTGTAGATTGGACTCATCTGTCATCACTAACTTCAAGTGCTGGTTTTCGGTACCAATCTGGCGGGCATTTTGAGTCGATAAATTGGAAAACAGAAATTTCGGTAACGGATTGTCCGTTCCGAAAGGCGCTAAAACGTTTAAAGACTCAATAAAGTTGATCGATACTTCCGCCAATGGCAGTTCCTCATCGATCGCTAAGGGGATTCCCTGACTAAGATCAATTCCATTTTCTTCCACATAGCGATTCATCTGAGCTTGTAGCATGTCCAAATGATCAATCGGGATACTTAAGCCAACCGCCGCATGATGACCACCAAAACTGGTAAACATGTCTTTCATCGTAGCCAACATTTCAAATAGATTCAACGCAGCGACACTTCTACCTGACCCTTTTGCTAACCCATTTTCTTTTTTGGTCAAAACAATCACGGGCTGTCCGGTACTTTGCATGATACGTCCAGCTACGATTCCTAAAACCCCTTCGTGCCAGTTATCACCTACGACCAGATGAACATGATTGGCAGGGTCGATTTTTTCTTGCGCTTCTTTCATGATTTCTTCAACGAAAGTTTTTCGCTGCTGATTGATCGTATCTAATGTCTTGGCTAAGGTTACTGCTTCTTCTTCATCAAATGTGGTTAACAAACGAACAGCAGGATTAGGATCTTCCAACCGACCAATTGCATTGAGGCGGGGGCCAACAGCAAAACCAATATCGGTTTCGTTGACTGTTCGTTTTTTCAATCCACTGACCGTCAACAACTCATTCAAACCAAGCCGATCAGTTTGTTGGATCATTTTCAGGCCATTGCTGACTAGTAGTCGATTCTCATCTGTCAAAGAAACCATATCAGCAATCGTCCCAATTGCAACAAGGTCCAGCAGTTCGACGGGCACTTCTTCTAATAGGGCACAAGCCACTTTAAATGCGACTCCGACTCCCGCTAAATCACCAAACGGATAGTTTCCTTCAGGGTGACGGGGATGAACGATGGCAAAGGCTTCTGGGAGTTCTGCAGGAAGTTCATGGTGATCCGTCACGATCACATCGACCCCTTGCCCTTGAGCATAAGCAATTGCCTCATGTCCAGATACCCCATTATCAACGGTGATGATCAATTGCGTCCCTGCCGCAATTTTATCTTGATAGACAGTTATGTTGGGACCATACCCATCTGAAAAGCGATTGGGCAGATAATATTCAGCTTCAGCCCCTAGCAACTCCAGTGTTTCTTTTAATACGGTGGTGCTCGTAATCCCATCTGCGTCATAGTCGCCATAAATCAAGATCCGCTCACCATTTAAAATGGCTTCATGGATCCGTTCCACGGCCTTATCCATATCATGAAAGAGAAACGGATCATGAAGGTATTGCAGATCCGTTGATAAAAAAGCGTCTAGCGCTTCTGCTGTTCGAATATTTCTTTGCCATAGCAACGCGCCGATGCGCTCAGGAATCTTTCTTGCTTGGATCAATTCTTTAAATACAGGGGTAGCTTCGCTATCTTGCGGTAGCACCCAATGAAAATTTGCACGTTTCACCAAATCACTCCTAACTAGGTTATTATAGCAAAGTTTATGTAAAAAGGAAAAACAACGAAAGAAACAATTTATTTTTTCATGTCACAAAAAAGAGCTTGCAGCGAACGATGCGCCGGCAAACTCTTTTCTTAATTGCTCTCATGTATTCTAGGCTTGCGATTCAAAAGACTTCATTTCTTCATCAATCGTTGGCGGCGTTGAGGCGCCTGCAGCACGTGACGAAAGTTGCGCTTCTTGATCGTCGAGTTGTTGCTGCCTAGCTGCTAACTCCGCCTGCTTGTTGATATATTCTCGTTCCAAGGCTTCTCGTTCATCTTGCAGAACTTTCTCGTTATTCGTGCGATAATCCGAGAGCTCTTTTCTCAATTGTTTTAGTTCTTTTTTTTGACGGAACATTGCACTTGTGGAAACCAGCAACAAAATCAATGCGCCTAACAAAGCAGAACCAATAATGACTAAGATCAGTGGCGATTGAATCGTTGTGAAGCCAAAATTGATCGGAACAGTCATATTGTTTGCAACCGCAAATAAAACGATCACTAAAATCAGTAAAATACCAACGATAACACGCCATTGATTTTTCATGGGTTTCAACTCCTATTTTTTGTTGAACATCGTTCCTGCCATATAATCCCCGATTGCAGGAAACAGTGTATACAGTTTTGCTGCCGCCCCTAAAATATGTGGGCGATTGATTTCTCGTTTTGGATGAATCATGGCTTTGACGATCGTTTGTGCCAATTTGTTTGGTTCAAGGACAAGGCTGCCCACCGATGATAAGTAACTACCGCTAGGATCTGCTTGGTCAAAGAATGCCGTTTCGATCGGCCCTGGGTTGACCGTTGTTACGTTGATCCCCAGTGGTTTTAGTTCTAAACGTAAGGCGTTAGAAAAACCAAGTACAGCAAATTTCGTTGCAGAGTAAACTGCGGTCTTCGGCGTAGCGATCTTACCCGCAATTGAAGCAACGTTTATGATATGACCATGCTTTTGTTCAGCCATTTGAATCGCAACTTGCTGAGTCAAAACCATCATCCCAAGTACATTGACTTCAAACATATTACGGATGACCGCAGGATCCATCTCTGTAAACTCTTGAAAGATCCCGTAGCCAGCATTATTGACAAAGACATCGATCTTTCCGACTTTCTCACTGATTTTTTCTAATAAGCGCTCCACGCTTTCAGGATTTGCTACGTCCAATTGAAACGCATACGCTTCTTTGCCGCTTAATTCCATACATTGTTCTTTGACTTTTCCGATCAAATTCGTCCTCCGGGCACAAGTCACGACGATCGCACCACGTTTTGCGGCTTCATAACAGATTTGTTCTCCAAGTCCGGCAGAACCACCTGTTACAACGACAACTTTATTCTCCAAGTTCATCTGATTCTTCCTCTCCGGCAAAAGGGATCTCGACAACATCAAAATCTTTGACGATCAACGTATTCGGAAATACTTCTTTTGCTTCATTTACTAAATTTGTAATATCTTTGCCAACATAGCGCGCGCTGATATGGGTCAATAGCAAACGCTTGGCGTGAGCTTCTTGGGCAACTTCAGCAGCTTGTCGCGTCGTCGAATGAAAATAAGCGCGAGCCAACTTGGCTTCTTCTTTGTTGAAGGTACTTTCATGTACCAAAACATCCGCATCTTTCGCTAAAAGCACGGCGTTTTGACATTTACGGGTGTCACCTAATATTGTCACGATCCGTCCTTTTTTGGCTTGACCTAAAAAATCAGCTCCATTGATTTGACGACCATCATCGAGGGTAACTACTTCACCTTTTTTCAAACGTCCGAAGACAGGACCAGGTTTCAGCCCAAGTTCAAGCAATGCTTTCACTTGCAACTCCCCTTGATGGCTTGCTTCGACAATACGATAGCCAAAACTATCAATCCCGTGATCAAGGCGCAGACAAGATACTTCAAATTGCTGATCTTTAAAAAGAATCCCTTCTTCTTCAATCTCAAAAAAATGCAATGGATAGCTGACTTTCGTCTGAGAAATCCGCAAAACGGTTTGAATGTATGTTTTGATCCCCTTGGGTCCATAAATCTCTAGAGGTGTGTCTCCGCCTTGAAAGGAGCGGCTGCTGATCAATCCTGGCAATCCATAAATATGATCACCATGAAGATGGGTAATAAAGATTTTTTCAATCTTTCTCGGTCTAATCGTAGAATGCAAGATCTGCATTTGTGTCCCTTCGCCACAATCAAAAAGCCAAACGGCATTGCGTTCATCTAATAATCGTAACGCAGTGCTGGTCACGTTTCGATGTTTCGCAGGCACTCCAGCACCTGTTCCTAAAAATTCTAATTCCATAAGCTTCTTTCCTTTCATCTCTTTCCAATTTTAGCGGAAAAGAAATCAAGTTGCAATTGAAGCTTGCGGTTTTTATTTCTCGGATTGGCTATCGGATTCATCGTTATGGGAATTTTTCCAATCCTCTTGAACACGTGCCTTGGTGGATTCTTCGACTTTTTTGGCCGTCTCGATCTCTGCCTCGACATCATCGTAGTCAAAACGAGTGATGTCACCGCCTAATTCATTCATGATCAGTTGGTTCAAAGGACGATTGTCCTCTTCATCGGCAATCAATAATAACCCCGTATCGCCTACACCAATTTGGTTTCCGACGTGTTCGAAGAGCATTTGCGCATTTTGGATCTCTTTTGCGTCACGAGTAGCACCGATCATACTACCGCCAAACCAGCCCAGCATGATTCCCAAAGGCCCACCTAACACACCAACGAGCATCCCGATCAAACCACCAGTTGATGTCTTATTGTTTCCAGTAAAATCAAGAAAATCCTCGACTTTAAATTGATGCACGCCTTCATTAGTGTGGGTAAGAACCGCCATTTGCTCTCCTTTGATCTTTCGTTCCATATGCATCCGTTTCACTTCAGAAAAGGCTTGATACGCTTTGGCACTAGCATCAAAGTTCATTACAATGACTCGTTTTGACATAAAAATCGCTCCCTTTGGTTTATTTGTTCTTTTCTTTATTTTAACAGTAAATCATTTAAATGAAAAAAGAAACCAAAAAGACTGCTGATCATTGATTTCTTAGAGAAAATCAATGATCGGCAGTCAAAACCAATTCAACTATGAAGGATTTTTTTAAAAAAATGATGTTCTTTTAAACGCTTATTCGACAAACTCAAATTCAAAATTACCGATACGCACAATATCACCGTCTTTGGCACCTCTCGCACGCAATGCTTCATCGACACCCAATCCACGTAATTGACGAGCAAAACGCATCACAGTCTCATCGTGATCAAAGTTCGTCATTTGGAATAGTTTTTCGATTTTCTCACCGCTCAAGATCCAAGTTGCATCAGGATCGCGATCGATTGCAAACTCCGGTTCATCCGATTGGAAGCCGTAATGAACCACATCTTCTTCGATTTCTTCATCGTACAAGAGGAACTCAGGAGTGACTTCCAATAGATCCGCTGTCGCATTCAGCAAGGCATCGATTCCCTTACGAGTGACACCAGAGATTGGGAAAATCATTGGTTCATCCGCGAACTCATCCGTTTTTTCTTTTGCCAGCTGCTCTTTGAAAAGGGCTAGGTTTTCTTCAGCATCCGGCATATCCATCTTATTGGCAACGATGATCTGTGGGCGCTCTAGTAAGCGCAAGTTATGGGTCGACAATTCATTGTTGATGGATAAATAGTCTTCATATGGATCGCGCCCTTCCATGCCGCTCATATCGATCACATGTAAAATGACCCGCGTCCGTTCGATATGACGTAAAAACTGAGTCCCTAAACCAACACCTTGCGAAGCACCTTCGATCAAGCCAGGCAGATCGGCTACTGCAAAACTACGACCATCAGTGGTCGTTACCATGCCTAAATTTGGCACCAGTGTTGTAAAATGATACGCGCCGATTTTTGGACGAGCAGACGAAATCACAGAGAGTAATGTTGACTTCCCAACTGAAGGGAAACCAACTAAACCAACATCTGCTAAGACTTTTAGTTCGAGCTCGATCTTTCTTTCTTGACCGGGTTCTCCGTTCTCTGCTAATTCTGGGGCTGGATTTTTTGGAGAAGCAAACCGAATGTTCCCACGGCCGCCCCGCCCGCCTTTTGCGATTACTAATGTTTGACCTTGCTCAATCAAATCACCTAATAAGGCACCTGTTTCAGCATCACGAACGGTGGTGCCTTGGGGTACTTTGATGTAAGTATCATCTGAGCCACGGCCGTGCATTCCTTTACTCATGCCATTTTCCCCGGGTTGCGCTTTAAAATGACGATTAAAGCGAAAATCCATTAATGTACGCAAACCTTCGTCTACGACTAAAATGACATCACCGCCACGTCCCCCGTCCCCACCTGCGGGTCCGCCGTCTGGGACATATTTCTCTCGGCGAAAAGCAACCATTCCGTCGCCGCCTTTTCCTGCTTTGACATCGATTGTCACTTGATCTAAAAACATGGACATTATTTGTCCTCCATTCTTTTTTTACTACCTTCTATACTTTTTGATTATCAGTTATCTCACTTTAAGTGGTTACTATTTCTCTAATAAGAAAGTCTATTTTATTGTAACGACCGAAACGCCTTTTGTCTATCTTTTCTCATGGGTTTCCGTAAGAAATCGCGAATTCTTAAGGGTTATTCTTTGACAGTCACAGGAAATCGTAGCAAACTTTTAAGTGTACCAGTACACAATCAAAGGAGGAAACAAGAAATGACAGTAAAAGTTGGAATCAATGGTTTTGGACGAATTGGACGTTTAGCTTTTCGTAGGATCAGAGAAGTTTCTGCCGATATTGAAGTTGTGGCAATCAATGATTTGACGAGTCCAGTCATGTTAGCACACTTATTGCAATTTGACTCGACCCACGGCACGTACCCTGGAACTGTTACTGCAACGGATAATGCTATCGTTGTCGATGGCAAAGAGACCCGAGTGTACGCTGAACCAGACGCAAGCAAAATCCCCTGGGCAAAAGAAAATGGCGTCGATATCGTATTAGAATGTACGGGTTTTTACACTTCCGCAGAAAAAGCCCAGGCCCATCTTGATGCAGGTGTCAAACGAGTCGTTATCTCCGCACCAGCTGGTAATATGAAAACGATCGTTTACAATGTCAACTCAGACACGTTAACACCGGATGATACTATCATATCCGCAGGTTCTTGTACGACCAACTGCTTAGCTCCAATGGCCTACTTTTTAAATGAGGAATTCGGGATCGAAGTTGGTACGATGACGACGGTTCATGCGTATACTTCTACTCAAATGCTATTGGATGGTCCTGTAAAAGGCGGAAACTTAAGAGCCGCTCGTTCCGCTGCTGACAACACGATCCCTCACTCAACGGGTGCCGCCAAAGCGATCGGTCTAGTTATCCCAGAATTAAATGGCAAATTACAAGGCCACGCCCAACGGGTTCCGGTCGTCGATGGTTCTTTAACAGAATTAGTCTCAATTTTGAAAACCAAAGTAACCGCCGATGAAGTCAATGAAGCGATCAGAAAACACACCGTCGATAATCCGTCATTCGGTTACGATGACCGTGAAATCGTCTCTGGAGATGTGATTGGTACCACTCAAGGGTCTATCTTTGATCCGACACAAACAGAAGTAACCACTGCTGGCGATTTCCAACTGGTGAAAACCGTCGCTTGGTATGATAATGAATACGGCTTTACTTGCCAAATGATTCGCTTGCTAGAAGAATTTGCTCGTTTATAAGCTAAAGGTCAAGCAAAAAGTGCCGGTTCTTTTTTAGAACCGGCACTTTTTTATTCACTTGCTGGATGATCGTATTTGTCCAAAAAAGCTGCAATTTTTTCTTTATAAAGGTCTGGATCTGTTTTGTAGCTTTTCGCATGCTCGGCACCTGAAACAACCCACTTTTCTTTTGGTGCATCGGTCGCGTTATACAAAATATCCAGCATCGAATAAGGAACAAACGTATCCGCATCGCCATGGATAAAAAAGATCGGACGCGTATTCTTTTGCAGTTGTTTGACTGCATCTGCTTCACCGAAGAAATACCCCGCTCGGATTTTTGTGACAAGACTAGTGACATTCATCAATGGAAAGGCCGGTAGACCAAACAATTGATCGAGTTGATAACCCAATTCTTCATTGACGTTGGTATACCCACAATCTTCAATAATAGAAGTGACATTTTTCGGTAAGTCTTCCCCACTGGTCATCATTACCGTGGCAGCCCCCATACTGATGCCATACAAAGTGATCGTTTCTTCAGAACCATTTTTTGCGAGTACCTCATCGATCCATTGCAAATAATCCTTACGTTCGTGCCACCCAAAACCAATATAATCTCCTTCGCTTTGACCATGCCCTCGAGCGTCTGGAACCAAGACATTATAGCCTAAATCATGATACATCTTAGCGTAGTCCGCCATCGTTTCTGCGTTCCCCATATAGCCATGCGCGATGATCGCCGTTTTCCCACGATTCTTCTCCTCCGCCGGTAGATAAATGGCGGATAATTTTAAATCATCTTCAGAAGTTAGCTGCCACATCTCACGATTTGCTGGATCTGTAAACCAATTTTGCGATTCATTTCCCGTCTGATTTTCATCCGTACCAGGGGTATCTCCTTCCAAGAAATCTTTTTCTGAAGGAACCACCGCATAATCATAAAAATAGTTTCCTGCATACCCTAACCCCGCAATTGCTAATACAGCCACTCCGATGGCAATCTTCCAGCGCAATTTCACACTTGTCACGTCCTCTTGTTATATAGTTTACATAATATTATTATGGTTTCGTCATTCCTCAAGGAAAGAACCCACTACATAAATTACCGTTTTTTGCTCATGTTTGTCAATCGCAAGCGCCCAAAAAGAAAACCATTGCCAACAATCTTTGTTGGCAATGGCTGATTTTCGTGGTAATTAGTTATTTTCGACCAATTTAAAACTTGACCAAGGTTTCAAAAATTCTAATAAGAATAGTTCCTCATCAGCGATCTTACCAACGACATTGACTCGACCATCATTTTTCATTGCTTTCAAGGCGATTTGCGTCTCCCCTTTGTATTGTCCATAGCCAGCATTATCGATCAAGACATCCCCTCTTACCATATCACGGGTATCATGAGGTGGAAATTCCTTGTCTTTATAATAGATCCGCGTCATCGTTGAACGCAAGATGTATTCCGAACGATCTCCTCGATAGCTGTGCAGATTATCGAAGAGACAAATTCGTTCATCTTCAGTGATTCCGTCAACGACATCGACTCTTAATGTCGGATAATCCGCGTGAAACGCTTCAGCCATTGCTGCCAATTCTGCTTCTGAAGCATAGGCATTTCCAACAGAGATATCATCGATCAAACCAGTCAACACTAAATGTTTGACTTGCGTAGCTAGTGGCAGATCACGATGATCTTCCAAAGAGCATAAACCATCTTGTGTTGGCCATGGACCGAAATCAGCTTCGTGAGAATTCACGAAAGCCATCGTATTTAAATTGTATTTGCGGAATTTTTCCGAACAAAAAACGAAATGGTCGTAGCCCAACCCTGAATAGCGATGAGGATAGAAGTTATGCGAGCCGAGTAAATTTTCAGTATTAGGCGAATAACTCATGATGTTATCCACGTAGCTCGTACCACTGCTCATATTGATTTCGATTTTAATCCCGTAAGGATTACGCGTCATTTTGGCTTCTTCTGAACCAGTAAAACCAATATCTAACCGAACACCGTAAGCCCCCATCTCATCAAAGAAGGATAAATCATCATAAGAAATACCTAGCTGTTCGAATAAACCAGGATTGATATCTACCATGACTTCCATTCCTAACTGATTGGCATAATCCACGACTTGTTTAAAGTCTGCCAAGACTTTTTCTTTGTCATCGTTGATTTGTAGCAAACTGGTAAATACCCGTTTAAAGCCGTATTTGTGTGCCAAGTCTAAATACGCTTTGTCCTTTTCAAACGTTGAGCGCTCTGGATAAATCGATATCCCTAATTTTCCCATCAAAAAAACCTCCTGTAAATTCTATCCGTTTATTATAATGAATCCTCTTTCATTATAACAAACATCTAAAAAGTGGTCTACACCTTTCCGCCTGTTTCTTTCTCATTCCATAAAATCTGCGCTTTCTTCTATGTCTCTTTTTTGTTATGATTATCATTAAGAAAACTGGAAGGAATGAAAGAATGAAAAAAATCCTATTCGCACTGACAGCAGCTGCTAGCCTTTTATTATTAGCTGCTTGTACAGGTTCAAGTACCACCGATCCCTCATCAAGCAATTCGGCAGAAAGCACGTCAACCTCAGAATCCGTTGACTTGAATGCCCTGGAATTGCCGCAATTATCAACGGATGTGCAAGAGAATGAAGCCTTAGTTGAAATGGTGACGGAAGAAGGCTCAATCAAAATCAAACTTTTCCCAGAGATCGCGCCCAAAGCAGTCGAAAACTTTTTGACCCATGCCAAAGATGGTTATTATGACGGCTTGACTTTCCATCGTGTCGTAGAAGAGTTTATGATCCAAGGGGGCGACCCTAATGGTGATGGCACTGGCGGAGAAAGCATATGGGGCGAAGGATTCGGCGAAGAATACTCGAACCAGCTTTATCACTTGCGAGGCGCATTGGCAATGGCAAAATCAAGTGCGCCAAACAGCCAAGGCAGTCAATTCTACATCGTTCAAAATGATCAAGACGTATCCGACGGTCTAGCGATCCAACACTATCCTGAAAAAATCATCGAAGCCTACAAAAATGGTGGAACACCACAATTGGACGGTAGCTATACCGTTTTTGGTCAAGTGATCGAAGGCATGGATGTCGTAGATAAAATTGCGCAAGCAGAAACCCAAGACTCTGGCAATGGTGAGAATTCTCAACCGGTTGAGCCAGTGAAGATCGAAACGATCAAGGTCTTACAAGAAGCCAAAGAATAAATAAAAAAAACCGCTGAAGTCTCCGATACTCGGGAATTTCAGCGGTTTTCTTTTACTTTTGGTCGCCTACGATAAAGGTAAATTCGCACTCAGCAGCTTTTTTGCCATCCACTGTCGCTACCGCATCAGCAGTTCCAACGGAGCCTTTTATTTTGGTGATCTCAAAAACAAGTTTCATAGTATCTCCCGGAACAACTTTTTGACGGAATTTGGCTTTGTTTATGCCGCCGATATACGCCGTTCTACCTTGGAATTCCTCGGATTTCAAGATCAGGATCGATCCTGCTTGTGCCAATGTTTCTAAAATCAAGGCACCCGGCATTACTGGATTTCCCGGAAAATGACCTTGGAAAAAGTCTTCGTTGATGGTAACATTTTTCGTTGCGATAATCTTTTTGCCAGACTCGATTTCATCGACATAATCAATATATATAATTGGGTAGCGATTTGGAATCAAATCCATGACTTCTGTTTCAGTCAATAGTTTTTTCATGGTTTCCCTTCCTTGCTTAAGAATTTATTATAGTTTGATTATCAAAGTATCATAGTTCAACGGAATTCGCAACTAAATATTTATTAAGAAAAAAATAGTTTGACAATCAAACAATTATGCTTAATAATTAGAAATCAAGATAGTTTGATTTACTATTTGTCATTATACGTATTTTATTATTGTTGAATTTATTAAGGAGTGGAATTATGAGTTTTTTAACCGGTAAAAAAGTTGTCGTCATGGGCGTTGCCAACAAACGCAGTATCGCTTGGGGCTGTGCACAAGCATTAAAAGCACAAGGAGCCGAAGTGATCTACACGTATCAAAACGACCGCATGAAGAAGCCTTTAGAGCGCTTATTGGAATCTGATGAATTTGTAGTGGAGTGTGACGTCGCTAATGACGAAAGCATTGCTGCCGCCTTTGATACAATCAAAGAATATGCTGGAGAGCTCCATGGTGTCGTCCATGCCGTCGCTTATGCTAATAAAGAAGATCTTTCTGGCGATATTTTGAATATTTCTCGTGACGGTTATGCTTTGGCGCAAGACATCAGCAGTTATTCATTGATTGCTGTCACCAAATATGCCAAACCAATCTTAGCTGAAAATGCTGGAATCGTTACCCTTTCCTACTTAGGTGCCGAACGGGCAGTACCAAACTACAACATGATGGGTATTGCGAAAGCTGCTTTGGAATCAAGTGTTCGCTATTTAGCTGCCGAACTTTCACCGCAAAAGATCCGTGTCAATGCGATTTCAGCTGGCGCCATCAAAACGCTAGCAGTAACAGGTGTAAAAGACTATCAAAAACTGATCCAATTGTCAGAGGATCGAACACCAGATCATATTGGTGTAACGATCGAAGAAGTCGGCAATGCTTGTGCCTTCTTGATCAGTCCTTTATCAAGCGGGATTATCGGCGAAGTGATTTTTGTTGATAAAGGCGTTCATTTATCTTAATCAATAATTGTCATAGAAAAGTCTGCTGTTTACCTACCCGTTGGCTGAGCAGGCTTTTTCTGAAAAAAACAGGTATTTCAGAAAACCTCCTTTGCATTTCTATTTTATCTTCGTTAAAATAGATGCAGTAAGACTTGGAGGGATTTTATGAAACAACTGCTACTCGCAGCTAGCACGACCGATTCAAGTGGTTCCAGCATTACCGAACCAGCAGCTGCTCAGCTCAATGCATTGCAAAAATGGTGGGCGTCCATCGACTGGGAATCGATCATTGGTCTACTGATTCAAAAAGCATTGATGTTGCTTTTTTTATGTATCCTATTCGGTATTTTATTGAAAATAAGCAATATGATCATCGATCGGATCTATCGTTCCTATGAAAAA
Source organism: Enterococcus sp. AZ188 (assembly GCF_050544075.1). NCBI lineage: Bacteria > Bacillati > Bacillota > Bacilli > Lactobacillales > Enterococcaceae > Enterococcus > Enterococcus sp. AZ188. Next base: position 1,660,564 of record NZ_CP172943.1, on the reverse strand, counting down.
AAAGCCAGTTTCAATGTGAGTCGAATCAACACGATCCATACCTTGATTCGCAATACGGTTCATTACACATTAGGCTTCTTTTTTGTCTATGCACTCCTTTCAACCATCGGCGTTCCTGTAGGCTCTCTATTAGCAGGTGCCGGAGTCGTCGGTGTCGCACTTGGTTTAGGCGCCCAAGGTTTTATGAACGACTTGATTACTGGCTTCTTTATTATTACCGAGCAACAAATCAATGTTGGTGATTACGTCCGCTTGACCAATCTGACGCTTGAAGGTACGGTGACGGCCGTCGGTATTCGGACTGTTCAATTAAAATCCGTTGATGGAACCGTTCATTATATCCCAAATCGTAACATCACGACCATCAGTAATACATCCAGAGCCAATATGCAAGTCGTGGTAGACGTACGTATCTTACCATCTGAAGGCTTAGATGAAATACGTGCCATCATTGAAGAAGTCAATGAACAGATTGCTCAGCAGCATGAAGAAGAGATTCAAACGGCCCCTACGGTCTTCGGTTTAGTGGATCTAGGGAACAACAACTTTGCAATTCGTACGACCATGTATGTGACCAACGGTACGCAATGGAAAATCAAAGAGGAATTTTTGGCCGCATCGATCGATGCTTTAACTGCCAAAGGCTATACGATCCCCAATGCGCCGATCGTCGGTATTTAAAAAAGGTTATCCCGAAGCTGGGATAACCTTTTTTCTATACCACATGCAGTTCATCTGTCACCTTTGGGGCATCTTCTTTAGAAATCAGCAAATAGCGTCTTTCAATTTCGTGCGCCAAATGATTGACGGATTTTAAAATCTCTTTGCGGGTGATAATCCCAACAAAGACATTGTCATCATCAACGATCGGCAAAAATGCTTGATCTACTAACAAATGCAGCATACTTTCCAACTCATCGTTTTCTTTGATGCAATTCACATTGACTTCCATGACATCTGCCACAGTCAGCCCTTCAATATTTTCCATACTGAAGCCAGTGAGATCCATCATGCGTTCTACGATGTTTGAGAGGCTGATTAAGCCGACTAAATGGTCCTCACTATCTAGTACAGGGATCTTTGAATAGCCCACTTTTGATAAAACAAGCAATGCGTGACTCAAAGGGTGGTTATAAAATACCGATGCCACATTTTCTGCCGGCACCAAGAAATTTTCTTGGTTCTCGAGTAATATTTTTTCTACGGTCTGTCCTATCAATCTAATTGCCTCCATTTCACAGCTACTCTTCTATTTTACTTGAAAATGAGAATAGAAAGTTGAAACCTGCAAAATTATAATGAAATTTTTACTTTTTGATTCCGCTTACTTAGCGTGTGAAAACAAAAGCTAGCTCAGGGACTTTATGAAAGGAACGATCATAGTATTGGATTGCCCATTGTTCTGGCGTACTTTCGATAATCGCAAAGCTTTTGATTTGAATTTGCCCTCGCGGTTGGGAAATACTGCCGGGATTCAAGAAAAGCCGATTCCCAACTTTCTCACAAGCAATTTGATGCGTGTGACCAAACAGTGCGATCGAGGCATCGGCTTGTTGCGCTTGCAGCCCTAATTTCGTTACACCAAAACGGACATCTGCTAAGTGGCCATGAGTCATATAGATGGTGTCCAGCGGCGTTTTGATGATACGCTCATTGGGAAAACCACCGCCATAATCGCAATTGCCGCAAACGACTTGAAAAGTATCCCACAAAGGGTCTGTGTCAGGTAGTTCGGAGTCCCCACAGTGCAGGAATAAATCGACTTGATTTTCGAATTCATTTTTAAGATCAACAAGAATTTCACGATCTGAATGATTGTCACTGACAACTAAATATTTCATACATTTTCTCCTTCTAACCACTCCTGCCACTGTTCCTGCAGCTTTTTGATTGCTAGACCACGGTGGCTGACTCGGTTCTTTTCTTCTTGACTCATTTGGGCTGCGCTTTGCTCTGAACCATCAGGAATAAACAATGGATCGTAACCGAATCCATTTTCTCCACGGGGGATACGGCCGATTCTTCCCGGCCATTGAGCTTCAACCACCAAACTATCTTTTCCTGGCGCTGCGAAAACTAACGTACAGTGAAATTGAGCACTGCGCTTGTCATCTTCGACATCCGTCAATTCGTAAAGTAATTTTGCATTATTGGCAGCGTCACTTTTTTGCTCACCAGCAAATCGAGCAGAGTACACCCCTGGTCGACCCCCTAATGCATCGACTTTCAGTCCTGAGTCATCAGCTAACACCGGTATTCCCAAAATTCTGGCGATGGTTTCCGCTTTAAGGCGGGCATTTTCTTCAAAGGTGGTGCCGGTTTCTTCAACATCCGGCAAGGAAGGATAGTCTTTTAAGGTGCGGACATCGTAACCTGCTGCGCCAAATACGGCTTTAAACTCCTTGGCTTTTCCTGGATTGCCTGTAGCAATGACAATCGTTTTTTCGGGAATCTCATAAGGGGGTTCATCTGGTAAAAACAGTGCCTCTTTTTGATAGGCGATCAATTCTTCGATAGCCGTTTTTCCGTAGATCAGCATCTCATTCAACTGCTGACCATCAAAGGTCGCTTCTTCCCCAGTTCCTTGCAATTCGACAAATCGACCAGATTCCGTCATCACCAAATTCATGTCAACAGCAGCTGAAGAATCTTCTTGATAATCGAGATCAGTCACACAGGTACCATCTGGTAAGATCCCGACACTAATTGCTGCCAAATGCTCCTTGATTGGATCTTCCGTCAATGCTTTGTCACGCAACAAGGTATCGATAGCTAAACGCAACGCGACAAAAGCGCCGGTAATACTGGCTGTTCTGGTACCGCCATCCGCTTGGACGACATCACAATCGACGACGATACTACGTTCCCCTAATTTTTCTAAATCAACTACGGCTCGTAAGGAACGAGCGATCAGCCGTTGGATCTCCATCGTACGACCAGAAAGCTTGCCTTTGGCACTTTCTCGACGATTACGAGTGTTGGTCGCTCGTGGGAGCATACTGTATTCGGCTGTGATCCAGCCTTTTCCCGTATCTCGTAAAAACGGAGGGACCCGATCTTCAATCGTTGCCGAACAAATCACGGTTGTGTCACCAAAAGAGATCACAACCGATCCTTCGGGGTGTTTGTAGACGTTGGTTTGAATGTTGACTGGTCTTAACATTGTTTCTTTTCTGCCATCATGTCGCATTTAAAAGCCTCCTAAATCAGTGTGAATCGATGAGATCGTATCTAAATCAAGCCAATCATTGGCGATCTCATCAAATATTTTCGGTGAACCAGTAGTAAAGAATGCATGTTGCGGATGCGGATCGTCCTGACTCGTTGCTGCAATGGAAAAATAGTCCAACAAGGTACTGACTTCCCCCACCGTTTCTGCCCCTGAATCAATCAGCTGGATATGGGCGCCTAATTCATTTTGGATCAAAGGGCGCAATAAAGGATAATGAGTACAGCCCAGAATCACTGTATCTAACCGCTTGTTTTTCAATGGACGCAACGTTTCTGCCACGATTTTCTTGGCGACCGAGCTATGGTATTGTTTGCTTTCTACGATCGGCACAAACTTTGGGCAAGCCAAACTGACGACTGACGCATGGGGCGCTTTGCCATGAAGAGCGCGCTTGTAAGAGTCGCTTTTGATCGTTCCATTTGTTCCGATGACACCGATTCGCTGGTTTTTGCTTGCTTTGACTGCTGCTCGACTACCGGGCAGGATCACGCCAATCACCGGGATCGCTAGTTTTTCTTTGATTTCTTCAAGGGCGACCGCTGTCGCTGTATTACAAGCGATCACCAACATTTTAATGTTTTTTTCTAATAAAAAACGGGTCATTTGCCACGTATACGCGATAACTTGCTCAGCAGGTCTCGGACCATACGGGCATCTGGCTGTATCTCCCAGATAAAGAATCGATTCGTTGGGTAATTGCTTGATTGCTTCTTTGACGACCGTCAACCCACCAACACCAGAATCGATAAAACCAATTGGTCTGTTGTTTGTCATAGTTTCCATCCTTTACATGAAAAAAAGAGTTTGGTGCGTTTTTCTCTCTTATTCATTTTGGACTTTTTTTGTCTATTTTTCAAGTATTCCTTTCGTTTGCTAAAAAAGCTTTCCCAAAAAACACGAAACGGTCAAAAAGAAAAAAAGCCCCAACGATTGGCTCACAACCCACAAGTTGCACTTGCATGGGTAAAAGACCGATCGTGGGGATGATTTTGTCGATTATTCTTTTTAGTAATCGTACTGACGTTTTTCCAAAAAGCCAGAAAGCAATGATAATGCATAACAAACCAAAAAGTATAAAACAGTCATTGCCAAAAACATAGGCAAAACATAGTTTGTATTTTGACCATAAATGATTCGAGCATGATGAGTCAGCTCTGGTAAAGAAATAATCACGGCTAATGACGTATCTTTGATCAAAGAGATCAACTGACTGACGATCGCTGGCAACATCGCTTTAAATGCCTGTGGCACGACGATACTCCGCAATACTTCGACATAGCTTAGCCCTGTTGACAAACCAGCTTCCATCTGCCCTTTTGGCACAGCATTCAAACCAGCACGAAAGATTTCAGAGAGCATCGCTGATTCAAAAATCGTCAACGCCACAACCGCTGACCAAAAAATATTAAAGCGGATACCGATCTGCGGCAATGCAAAGTAAGTGAAAAAGATGATCAAGAGCAAAGGCAAGTTACGAATAACATCGATCACGACACCTAATACTTTCGAAAAGACCGGGATCGAGCTGAAGCGCAAAATGCCGGCGATCCCTCCGATAATAAAGCTAAATAAAATCGATAGGATCGACACTTCAACTGTTACCCGCAAGCCATCGATCAAGAAGCGAATGTTAATCGCTGAAAAAGCTTCAAAAAAATCCATAGTTCGTTAGCTCCTTTCTATGAGCGGACAGCCCAACGCCGTTCCAAGTAAACCATCAAATAAGACAATGGTAGGGTAATGATCAAATAGAAAAGACCAACAATGATATACGTATCGAATGTATTGAAGGTCTCACTTGCGATCAAATCCCCTTGATACATAATATCTAATCCTGCGACCATCGCCAAAATTGATGAGTTTTTAACAAGATTGATAAATTGATTGCCTAACGGCGGTACGACGATCTTAAAAGCCTGAGGCAAAATAATGTAACGCATCGCTTGGCTGTACGTAAAACCAGAAGACAAGGAAGCTTCCATCTGGCCTTTAGGAACCGTTTGAATCCCTGACCGGATCGTCTCAGCGATAAATGCCGATGTATAGATCGTTAAGCCAATCGTTCCCGCTTGAAAACCGTCAAAAGAAACCCAATACATTGGCACAACGACATAAAAGAACATCACGATGATCAATAAGGGAATATTTCTAAAAAACTCAACATACGCTTTGGCAATCCCTTTGATGAGGCGATTGTCTGACAACTGAAAAATTGCCATTAAGGTTCCGATCAAAAGACTAAAAAACAGTGCGATCAAACTCGCCATGACTGTGTATTTAAAGCCTTCAATAAACTGACCGGTATACGTTTGAAATAATTCAACCATTCAGTTTCCTCCTACTCTACTTTTCCTGATTCGTCTTCAGGGAACCACTTGTTGTATATCTCATCATAGGTTCCATCTTCACGCATTTCCCGCAAGGCTTGATTCACTGCATCAAGAAACGGCTTTTGTCCTTTATTGATGGCAATCCCATAAGGTTCTTCTGTAAAAGTTTCGCCAACTAAATGGTAATTGGGATTTTCACTCGCCATCCCTAATAAGATCGCATTATCCGTGGTCATAGCATCCCCTTGACCAGATTGTAAAGCAGTAAAGGCTTCCGCATAATTCTCAAGTTCTAAAATTTGCGCTTCTGGTGCTGCTTCACGGATGTTCACAGCTGAGGTAGAGCCTTTAACGACCAATACAGTGGTGTCTGCGGTCAAATCTTCGATCCCTTGAATAGGACTGTCTTTGGCAACTAATAAAGATTGACCTGCATCAAAGTAGACATCGGAAAAATCGACCTGTTTTTTACGTTCTTCTGTGATAGTCATCGTGGCGATGATTGCATCGATGTTGCCGTTTTTCAAAAGAGGAATCCGGGTTTTTGAGGTAACTTCAACAAAGATGGCATTGCCATCACGACCTAAAATTTTCTCAGTGATTGCACGAGCGATATCAATATCGAATCCCCGTACTTCTCTAGTCGCGATATCCATCAATCCAAAAAGACGGGTATCGTTTTTTACGCCCCAAACGATCTGATTCGTCTCTTTGCTGTTTTCTAAAATATCGATATCTGCGGCACTTTGTCCTTTACAACCTGAGAAAGTCACAAGGGCAAAGGCTAAGACTAGAAAGGAAAATATTTTCTTTCTCATAAGGGTTCCTCCTATTGCTTAATGATTTGTGACTTTACTCAAGAATTGTTTTGCACGTTCGTCTCTTGGTGCATCAAAGAATCCATCGACATCGCGCCGGTCTTCTAAGACTTGTCCTTCCGCCATAAAGACGATTCGATCTGCTACTTCACGGGCAAAGCTCATTTCATGGGTAACAACGATCATGGACATACCTTCACTGGCAATTTTTTTCATGACATCCAATACATCACCAATCATTTCTGGATCCAATGCTGACGTTGGCTCATCAAAAAGCAGCATCTCTGGTTTCATCGCAAGCCCTCTGGCAATTGCGACCCGCTGCTGTTGTCCGCCGGATAACATGGAAGGATAGGAATCTTTTTTATCTAACATCCCTACCCGATCAAGAAGTTTTTCCGCCAAATTGATGGCTTCTTGCTCATTTTGTTTTAATACTTTAATCGGTGCCAACGTAATATTTTCTAACACGGTTTTATTTGGATACAAGTTGAAATGTTGAAACACCATGCCGATGTTTTTTCTAATTTCTGTCATTTTGACATCTTTGTCAAACAAGTTCTTACCATTGACCAATAATTGACCACCTGAAATGGTTTCTAGACCATTAATCGTACGGAGCATTGTACTTTTACCAGATCCTGAAGGCCCGATAACAACAACGACCTCACCTTTTTCAAATTCAAGGTTGATGTTTTTTAATGCATGGAACTTTCCGTAATATTTCTCTACGTTCTTAAATTCGATCATTGCCATTGATTCACACTCCTAGCTTTTTTTAAAATTAAATGAGTAATTGGAAAGATTTGATTCATATTATAGCTCAATCTTTTTTCATTTGTAAAGGTTCTTTTCCAAAGTTCCCCCCTTATTTCTGAAAAGACAAGTGCTATTTTACTTTGATGTGAGGTTTTTGTCCATGAAAATTTTTCTCACCCCATCAGATCACAAGGAGAACCGGTTGTTTCTTTCGCTAAAAAAAGGTAAGATAAACCATATAACAAAGGAAAAGGTGGAAAAAAAGTGAATACGATTTTAACTGGCGACCGCCCAACTGGCAAATTGCATCTTGGCCATTATGTGGGGTCTTTAAAAAAACGGGTCGAAATGCAAGCTGACCCTGAAAATCAGCTTTATATCATGGTCGCTGACATGCAGGCACTAACAGATAATGCGAAAACACCTGAGAAGGTCTCAGCGAATATTTTAGAAGTTGCTTTGGATTATTTAGCCGTTGGATTGGATCCAGCAAAAACAACGATGTTTATTCAATCGCAAATCCCTCAGCTCTCTGAATTGACGATGTATTATCTCAATCTAGTCAGTGTTGCTCGAGTACGACGCAATCCAACCGTTAAAGCCGAAATTGAACAAAAAAAATTTGGTGAAGGCGTTCCTTCTGGTTTCTTCATCTATCCTGTCTCTCAAGCAGCGGATATCACCGCTTTTAAAGCAAATTTAGTCCCAGTCGGCGAAGATCAAAAACCAATGCTGGAACAAACGCAAGAAATCGTGCATAGTTTTAATTCTACGTATAGTGAAGTATTAGTCGAACCAAAAGCGGTTTTACCGCCAAAAGGCATGGGACGTTTAGCGGGGATCGATGGGAACGGGAAAATGAGCAAATCATTGAACAACGGCATTTACTTAGCTGATCCAGCCGATGTATTACAAAAGAAAGTGATGAGCATGTACACGGACCCAAATCACATTCATGTCAACGACCCCGGACAAGTTGAAGGCAATATGGTCTTCACTTATCTTGATGTATTTGGTACCGAAAAAGAAAAAATTGCTGAATTAAAAGAACATTACACCCGTGGTGGATTAGGCGATGTCAAAATCAAACGCTATTTGATCGATGTTCTAGAAGCCGAATTTGCACCGATTCGTGAACGCCGTGAAGCTTTTGCAAAAGATCCCGGTGAAGTGATGAACTTACTAAAACTTGGTAGTGAAAAAGCTGAACAAGTTGCCGCTCAGACGTTAGCTGAAGTCAAAAATGCAATGGGCATCAATTACTTTGCTTAAAAAAACAAGCCTTTACGGCTTGTTTTTTTGTTTACAAATCGGAATGAATTCTTTCATGCAAAACCTATGTACAAACTCTGTGTTAGATTTCACGAGAACACTTCCTCCCCAGACAGACACTTTGTGTATTTTGATTTGATGCTGTTTCTTGCGCAAAAATCGAGGAGCTGTCCTAAAAAAAAATTCATAAAACGCTGATTAGAAAATGCATTTTTTCAGCCTAGCCAGTGTTTAAAAAAGGTTGTACCAAAAAAGCTGAAATGCATTCTATAGAGAAATCTTTTAAGGCTTTCACTCAACTCCTAACATTCTTGTGTCATCTGAGCATCTATTATAATAGTAGAAAACGTTCCCCACCCAACTTCTTTGTATGGTGGAGAACGTTTTTCTACTTATTTGATTAGCGGATTTCTGCTTGAACGTTTTCTTCTAAGTTACGAGTAATTTTCGCTATTGCGTGATTGATCTCTTCATCCGTCAGGGTAGCTTCCGGATTGCTAAAGGTCAGACTGTACCCTAGAGATTTTTTACCTGCTTCAATGTTTTTCCCTTGATAAACATCGAATAAACGAATATCACTTAAGAAGCGACCTGCACTTTCACGAATGATTTCCATCACGGATTGGTTATCGATCGTTTCATCGAGCAAGAGTGCCATATCTCGGGTCACTGATGGGAACTTAGAAACTGGTTGATAGACCAATTGTTCTGTTTTAGCTGCTAACAACTGATCTAAGTTCAATTCAGCAACATAGGTTTCACTCACTTCGTAGGCTTTGGCGATCGATGGGTGGACTTGTCCCAAGAAGCCGATTTCTAGGTCATCTAGTAAGATCATTGCCGTACGCCCAGGATGCATCTCTTTGATATCTGCCGTTTTTTGATAACGAATACGGTCGGTTAATACCAACGAATCAAAAAGATTTTCTAAAATGCCTTTCAAATGGAAGAAATCAACTTTTTGAGCTTGGGTTTGCCAGTCTTTCTCATGGATATTTCCTGTCAATGCTAGCCCTAAGTGATTGACTTCTGTTGGCAGTTCGTGTTTACTGTCGCCCGTTTGATAGAAGACGCGACCAATTTCATATAAAGCAACACGATTGTTTTTACGTGCCAAATTGTACGCAACGTCGTCTAACAAACCTGAAATCAGATTCAAGCGCAAGACGGCACGCTCTTCGGTCATTGGCCAATCCAATCGAGTCACTTGGCTCGATTTATCCGTAAATTGTTGCGCCTTCTCTTCCGTTGTCAAAGCATAGCTGATGGCTTCACTGACCCCGTTGCCTTCCAAAAGAGTCCGAACTTCTCTAGTCAGACGTTGCGCTTTGGTTAAATGACCGGCAACCGTTTCTCCTTGCGGTAAAGTCGATGGCAAACGATCATAACCGTAAATACGCGCCACTTCTTCAATGATATCTGCTTCGATCGTAATATCCCAACGACGAGGTGGGACTGAAACAATATAGCTGTCTGCTTCTTGACGATGACCAAAGCCTAATGCATCAAAGATTTCTTGCACTTCTTCATCAGTGATTTCTGTGCCTAAATAGCTATTGATCCGTGCTAAAGTAATCGCAACCTCCACAGGTTCTACTGCTACTTGGGAACCTATTACTGCCTCTTTTAAGACCGTTCCGCCAGCAAGTTCCGCAATCAGTGCTGCTGCTGCATCACAAGCTTTTGCAACCGTTGCTTGGTTGATCCCTTTTTCAAAACGAGCGGATGATTCGCTTCTTAAATTGAATTTTTTCGAAGTCAAACGAATCGCTAATGGATCGAACAAGGCCGCTTCTAAAGCGACTGTGGTCGTCGTTTCCGTGATTTCAGAATCAAGACCTCCCATGACGCCTGCGAGCGCAACTGGTGTCGTTCCGTTGGTGATAACGATGTCTTCTGGGGAAAGCTGACGAGTTTCTCCATCTAAGGTAACCAGGCTTTCATTTTCTTTGCCGCGACGTACCAGTATTTCCTTGCTGTCTAGCTTTTGATAATCAAAAGCATGCAATGGTTGACCAAATAACAGTAAGATATAATTCGTCACGTCCACGACATTATTGATTGGACGAATGCCTTCATTCATCAAGCGATTTTGCAGCCATTGTGGACTTGGGGCGATCGTTACGCCATCAATGATTCGAATTTGGTAGGCGGGTGCATCCGTTACTTCAGTGACCTTCACCTGAATTTTATCGGCAGCAGCTACTTCACTTTCGGTAAGCGCAATTTCAGGAAACTTCGGTGTTTGCCGATAGATTGCACCGACTTCATAAGCAACCCCCCGCATGCTCAACGCATCCGCACGATTCGGAGTGATCGATAATTCGATAATGTGATCATCCATATCAAGATAAGGAAAAACCGGTGATCCTGGTTCTGCTTCTGCTGGTAAATAATAAATTCCTTCTGCGTATTCTTTGGGAATCACGCTATCGGCATATCCCAACTCTTGCAACGAACAAATCATGCCGTTGGAAACTTCTCCCCGCATCTTGCCCTTTTTGATTTTTACGTTGCCCGCGATTCGAGAGCCTGGTAATGCCACGATGACTTTGATGCCGCTTTTGACATTCGGCGCACCACAAACGATCTGTGAGTCTTCATCCTCGCCAATATTTACTTGGCAAATTGATAGATGATCAGAATCTGGATGTGGTCGGCAGTCGGTCACTTCTCCGACAACGATTTTTTTTAAACCCTCTTCAGGCACGTCAATACCTTCGACTTCGATCCCCGTCACTGACATTTTATCCGCCAGCTCTTTGGGTGTGATCTCAGACAGATCAAGGTATTCATTTAACCATTTGTATGATACTAACATTTATTGTTCCCCCTTGAACTGGCGAATGAAACGCACATCATTTTGATAGAATTGGCGAATGTCGTTCACGCCGTAGCGCAGCATTGCCACTCGATCAGGACCTAAACCAAAAGCAAATCCTGAATATTGGGTTGGATCGATCCCTGACATTTCTAAGACGTTAGGATGCACCATTCCAGCACCGAGGATCTCGATCCAGCCAGTTTGTTTACAAACATTACAACCGGCACCACCGCACTTGAAGCAGCTGACATCGACTTCGACCGATGGTTCTGTGAAAGGGAAATAGCTTGGTCGCAAGCGAATTTGGCGATCTTCCCCAAACATTTTTTGCATCATGACTTCTAAGGTTCCTTTTAAGTCACCCATCGTAATATTCTTATCGATTACCAAACCTTCAATTTGATGGAATTGGTGGCTATGGGTCGCATCATCTGTGTCACGACGGAAAACTTTCCCGGGTGAGATCATCCGCAGCGGCCCTTTAGAAAAATCATGAGTCTCCATTGTTCTCGCTTGCACTGGTGACGTATGGGTTCGAATCAGCACTTCCTCTGAAATATAAAAAGTATCTTGCATGTCTCTGGCTGGATGATCCTTTGGCAGATTCATCCGTTCGAAGTTGTAATGATCTTTTTCCACTTCGTAACCTTCGACTACTTGGTAGCCCATACCAACAAAGATATCTTCGATTTCTTCCATGATTTGCGTTAGCACATGGCGTGTTCCTCGGTCCATCTTTTTACCAGGCAACGTCACGTCGATGGATTCTTCAGCAAGAGCTTTTTCCAAGTTTGCTGCTTCGATAGACGTCTTGGCTTCTTCGATCGCTTCTGTCAAGATATCACGAATCTCGTTGGCATAGCTCCCCACCTTCGGCCGTTCTTCCGCAGAAAGATCTTTCATTCCCCGCAGAACTTCTGTTATGGGACCTTTTTTTCCAAGCACTTCCACTCGAATCTGATTTAAGTCATTCATGGTTGGACTTTCTTTGATTTTAAGCAATGTCGTTTCCTTCAATGCTTCTAATTTCTCTTGTAAAGACATGTATTTCCTCCTTCTATGCTGTGAATAGTGTAAGAATAAAAAGACTGGATTGACTGAATAAAGTGAGTATCATTCGTATAAAGACAAAAAAAGACATCATCCCTTAAAAAGGAACGACGTCTCGTGTTACCATCCTCATTCGCGAAAAAAACCGCGCACTCACTTCGGCTAACGACAGCAAAACTGCCGACTGACTGTAATCAGCAAGCTCCAGAAGTGAAATTCATTTTTCGAATACAGGACTTGCTTTCAGTCTGTGACAAGTCTCCCTTTTTCTGATTCAGCCAAATTACTAGTTTCTATCAACGCTTTTTATCTATTCATTTAAGCTTAGTTTACCTAATTTCCGGTGAGAAATCAACTGCATTCTTCCTCACGCACCCAGGTTTCTGCCCAACGCTTCACACTCATCATACTCTTTTCAAGAGCAATACCTCTTGGCGTCAAGCAGTAAAGATTGTTTTCTTTGCAGACAATTTCTTCCCGCTCTAATTCTTTCAAGCGTTCGACTAACACCCGATCACTCACTTGAGGAATCTTGTTTGCTAACTCAACAAATCTTTGTTTGCCGTCTTCAAGAAGGACATCAATGATCAAGCCGTTCCACTTTTTGCCTAAAATAGAAAAAGCTTTTTCAAATTTAGGACAAAGGGCGTAATCCGATTCTACTTTTATCATTCTCCATCACCTCTTTTACCTATTATAGCATATGACTTACGAATTGTAAGAAACTAGGATCGATCAGCTAGAATGCCACGATCATTTTAGGTTTTAACAGCACTAAATAGGTCTGTTTCACTGGTTTGTTCAATGCTTTCTCCAATGCTTGGCAGTAGAGTTTCAATTGACCATAATATCGTTCGCGCATTTTCTTTTCAATCTGAGCCTGACTGCCGAAAACATCATCTGTTTTAAAGTCATATAAAATGATTTCATCCGCCAATTCAATATAGCCGTCGATAATACCATGGATCAAAAGCGGCGCATCTGGTTCGTCAAACCCTTCAAAGATCGTATCAGCCTCTTTTAGCATCGAAAACGGCTGCTCCCGCTTGACCACATCAGAGGATCGGTTCAGCAGTTCACCTAGTTCAGTTTGATAAAACCACAAAATGCTCGATCGGTCAATTTTTTTGGCGATTTCTTCAGAAAAAAATTGCTTTTTCACGAGTTCAGCAATCAGGAGCTCCAAAGTATCTTGTGTTGGCGTCATTCCTAATGGAATCATTTGCAAAACCGTATGTGTTGCTGTCCCGATACTGCTGGCGAGAGGCTTCGTTTCCTGCAGAAATTTTGGTTTCGCCAATTCATCCTGTACGTAGCGATATTGCTGAGGATTCGTCTTCTCGGAAACCGACCGCCATTCCAACAAAGTGGTCTGTTGATCATCGGGATCGTTATAGAGTCTTTTCAATTCTGATACAGATTGATAACTAGTCGTTTGGGTCGCTTTTTGATAAGGATAGCGATATGCTAGGCGTTTCAAAAGATCATCGATATTGCTATCTGGCGCAAGCAATCGTTTAGACTCCTCGACTGGCACAAGGGTCTCTTGGACTTGTTGCGTGATCGTTTCTTGATTCCACCATGACAGACGAAAATGAGCAGGATGATCGATCGTCCGCTTGCGCTCTGACGCTTCAGAGAATACTGCTTCCATATCTGGATGGCGCATCAGGGTCCGTCCGACCCAATCCATCAAGCTCCCCCGGGCAACAAGCCGTAATGCAGGATCAAGAACCATCTCGGCTTGTGTCAGGCCAGATTGCCAAGTCTTAAAGGCATCCGCTTGATTTTTATAGGAGCCCACTAAGAAAAGCTTCTGCTCTGCTCGTGTCAATGCTACGTATAATTTTCGCATTTCTTCTGACAAGGCTTTTTTCAAACGAACTTGCTTGATGGCTTGAAACGGCAGTGTCTCAAATTTAAGGTTTTCTGCTGGATTCACATATTGGATCCCAGCCCCCAGCTGTTCTTCAAAGATATAGCGTTTTTGAAAATCTTGGTAGTTAAAGAATTTTGTTGTATCCAGTAAGAACACAACAGGGAATTCCAAGCCTTTACTTGCATGGACGGTCATCACTCGAACGGCATCTTCTACAGGAGTAGCCACAGGCTCCGCCAAATCTTTGTTTTTTTCTTGCATTTTTTCGATGAAGCGAATGAATTGGTACAAACCACGGAAACTGCTCTTTTCGTATTTTTCGGCTCTGTGGATCAATGCCACTAAATTTGCATAACGCTGCTGTCCTGCAGGAAGTCCCACAACATAATCCAAGTAAGCAGTATCTTCATAGATTTGCCATAATAAGGTCGGGATCGGTAATCTGCGTGCTTCTTCGCGCCATTGATTTAGTTTGGCTAAAAACCCATCCACCGTTTGCCACAAGGGTGACTCTTCTTGTTGAACATGATAATCCAATACTGCATCATAGTAGTCGCTGGAACGATTTGCTAAACGGATCTCAGCCAATTGATCTTCTGTTAGGCCGACGATTGGCGAACGCAAGACCGCCACAAGGGGGATATCTTGGTACGGATTGTCAATGATTTGCAGCAAAGAAACGACGGTTTGGATTTCCGTTGCCTGAAAATAGTTTTGAGCATCATTCACCGCCATCGGAATCCCAAACTGCTTAAAGACATCTAAAATGACAAGATTGTTTTTACGTGTAGGGGTCAATAAGACGATATCGTTGTAAGTGATTGGTCGATTTGCTTTGGCTTTTTTGTCATAGATCATGAATTTTGATTCAATCAACTCTCGAATCTTCAATGCAGTAATCTGCATTTCACCCTCTGTTTTGTCATCGATCAATTGTTCTTCGGATTCATGCTCTTTTTCATATAACAAGAGCTCTGTGGCAAAGGCGTCGCTTTCTGGAAAATGAGGAAAACCGGTAATCAAGGCTGCCGCCTCATCATAAGGGATTTGTCCAACCCGTTCATCCATCAGCTGTTGAAAAACTAGATTCGTAAAATCCAATACGTCGGAGCGAGAACGGAAATTTTCTGCTAAGACGATTCTCCGCCCACCATTCTCCGTTTCAAATGCCAAGTATTTTTCGATAAATAGCGTCGGATCTGCTAGTCGAAACGAATAGATCGACTGCTTTACATCCCCCACCATAAACATGTTGCCGGGGTTATGATCGACTTGTCTCACCCAATATAAAATTGCCTCTTGCAGCCGATTGACGTCTTGATATTCATCGACTAAAACTTCTTCAAAGCGATCACGATAATAGGTCGACGCTTCACTTCCACTACCGTCTCCTTGTAAAATCTGCAAGGTGAAATGTTCCAAATCATTAAAGTCTAAACGGCCTTTTGAAAGTTTCCTTTCTTGGAATGCTTTCATAAACGCTTCGGTCATAGCTGCCATTTTTTCAACGACAGGTGCGGACCGATGAAGCAGCTCCATCATTTCAGCCGGTGGGTATGGAAAGGCCGCTTTCAATTGCTCAACCAATTTTTTCGCATCATCTCGCAAAGGTTTAATTTCTTGAGAGAGTTCCTTTTGTTCTGGTTTGCGAAAAGCTGGGTAGCGAGCAAAACGCAACACTTGGATTTGCTCATAGAAGCCATCAACATCGTCTGAATCAAGCAGAGCCTTTAAGGTTTCCACCATTCCTAATTCGGTATCGATCAATAGTGCCGCTTTTTCCATCTCTTCATCAGAACGGGCATAGTCTTGCGCCGCCTGCAGCAAATGCGCCGCTGTCTTCAAGTTTTCTTGCAAAGTCGGCTTGATTTGCGATTGGTACAGGGTATTTTCAGCAAAGGTTTCTTTGCCGATATAGTGATCACTTAGATGAGCTAACCAGTTTACTGGATCCGGATTTGCTCGGGCAAAGTCATAAAGAGACAGGATCAGATCCCCGACGCCTTCATCGGAACGATCACTAGAAAAATTTTCCGTCAAACGAAAGAACGCTTCATCATTGGCTTCATATTGTTGATCTCTCAGCTGTGTCCAGATTTCTTCTTTCATCAATAACATTTCGGTTTCATCAGTCATCATGCGGAAATTTGGATCTAAATCGATCAAATAATAAAAACGCCGAATCACAGTTAAACAAAACGCATGCAAGGTAGAAATGTTAGCTGTCGGCAATAGCTGCAGCTGACGGACGAAGTGCTGGCGCTTTTGCTCGTCACTTTCTTGATTGATGGCCTGCTGCAATGCCGCTTGAATCCGTTCTTTCATTTCTCGAGCAGCTGCTTCGGTAAAGGTCACGATCAGTAAAGAATCGATCGTCGTTCCTGCTTTTAGCTTTTCAATCACTCGCCGAACCAAAACGGTGGTTTTACCTGAACCCGCTGAAGCGGAAACGAGGATATTATCCCCTTTATCAAAAATGGCTTGCCATTGGGTATCCGTAAAGGTTTCATTTTGCGGTTTTAAAGGGATCTTACTCATCTTCTTCCTCCCTTAAGCGATGGATAATCTCATCTTTAGATAAGTTTTCTAAACGGTGGTACTCATTTTCTTTCAATAATACATCAAAGTCACAGATGCTGCGAAACGGACAAAACTCACACGCCCTTTTTTTGTCTTTTAATTTATAAGACGGGTTTAAGGCGATTTCACCGCTCAACAGCTTCTCACCACTTTGTTGCATATTTTTCCGATTGTGTTTTCTTAATAGTTCAAGCTCTTCTTCTGTATAAAACTTGTTTTTCGCCTGTGTTGTTTTTTGATAATTGCCGTTTTTGTCTTTCCGAACAGGAAATACCGGCGAATTTTTGCTGGCTTCAACTTCCTCATCGAGTAACGGGAAAACAGCCGGTTCGTCAATAAACAACCCGTCATACTTGAAACGTTTTAAACGTTCTTCTTCACTGGCTTCTTGTCCGTCCAAAAGCGGATTATGCACATGCAGATAATATGCCCCCGCTGGTCGAACCTTTGGCGAACCAACCAGTTGGACAGCATCCGTCAATGCGACGTCGAGATACGTGATCAACTGCATCGCAAGTCCGTAGTAGGCTTCAGAAAGGTCAAAATCTCGGCTGCTAGATTTATAGTCAACAACGGAAAGCCATTGTTCTTCTTCCGTTTTCGCCGTATCGACACGATCAATCTTCCCCCGCACATGTAGTTTCCCGCCAGAACTTAATGGTAATTCGATCCCGTTAATCCCATTTGAGCCAGCGATCTGGCCGAACAGCACCTCCGTCTTTTCAGGACTAAAATGCATTTTTTGTCCTTGTTTCGCTAATGCCCACGCTACTCGCTGAATCGTCTTGCCTAATTGATACCGAATAAAATTCATCCGAGCAGAACTCGTCAGTAAGCGATAACGGCTTTCGCCAAAAATTTCCTGCAAAACGACTTCCACAAATTGCACGCGTTGGTCAGCAGTTAACTGCGTCAAGGAAATATTTTCAGCAATTAGGACTTTGACAAAGCGGTCCAACGCATCATGGAAAAACTCACCGGTCATTGCTGGATTTAAGCCATAAACTTCCCGTTCTTTTAACCGTAATCCGTAGCTGACGAAATACTTGTATTCACACTGATAGAACGTCTCCATCTGAGAAATGGAGCTGTAGATCGACGGGCCATATAGCGCCGCAGCTTGTGCTTGAGACAAAGGAATCGGAATATTTTGATGGGTTTGGCTTTCAAATACTTGGGCAGCTAAATCTGTCCATTCCGAACGTAACAGCGCTTGTTTCAGTTGCTCCCACACTCGAGGCAAATTCTCTTTGTTTTTTTGCGCTTGCTGACTGAGATTATTGATTTGGTAGATCAGGCCACGATAACTGCCAACATAGTCTCTCGGGTCACTGACTAGCGTCAAGATCCCCCGCTCTTGCAGTGGTACATCCAAATGCTTGACCACGCGGTCTAAATAAGGCGACATCTTGATGTTTTGCTGTGTATCAAAATTAACGGCATAGGACAGTGATAAGTGCTCTGTCGCTGAAAGCAAGACAGAATAAAAGGCAAATGGTTCTTTGACACTGCCTTCCACCACTGTATCTCTAAGGTATTTTTCACCATTAAATAACTGATTGAAATGCTGACGTTCTTCATTCGTCAACAATGTTTTATTTTCCATTTTTCTTGGCAAAGCCGTTTCATTCAATCCCGGTGCAAATGTGATCTTCGCTTGTTTCGGACGTGCCAAATCAAGGCGGTTGATGTTGACTTGGTCGATCGCTGTTGGGATCTTTCCGAATGTGACATTTTCTAAGCCAGTCAATAAGACATCTTCAAAGAGCGCAAAATCAAAGGGCTCATCTCCATAGATCGTGGCATACTCATCCAGCAGATCCATTAAAGCTTGCCATGCTTGTTCATGATTGCGGGCTTGATCTAATTTTCCTTGTTGGATTGCCTGGTCTCGCCAATGCCTCAGCTGTTGCTCGACACCCGCATTCAGTAAAAAGCGATACAGCAGTTCTACGGCATCTCGATTTGTTCTAGCTGCTGTCAGCCAGTCTAGAGTATCAGCAACATCTTGTTTAAAGGCCCTGCGCAACTGGTTGGTATACGCTGTCAAATCCACTTTATCCGTCTGCTCTTCTTCCGATTGTAAATACTCAATCAGTTCCCAATCTTCGTTTCTCGTCCAACTTGCTCCTTGGAAATCATGAGCCAGCGCTTTGTTCTCGGTAATATCCACCAACTTACGAAACTGGTCACGCCCAACAAGCCAATCTGCTTCGGAGCGATAGGCTGCCGGTAAGTAAAGTTCCGTTCTAAGCAACCGTAAAATATCATTTAAGCGAAAACCATACGATTGGCAAGCAAAAAAAGCATTCAAAAACTCAACCAATGGATGTTGCGCCATCATCTGCTCTTCATCGATATAAAAAGGAATCTCAAACTCAGTAAAAATTTTAGGAATATACTGATGATAGACTTCTGGTTCGGCGATCAGTAATTGGATATCACGATACCGTAATGTTGGGTACCGTTTCTTATCACTCATCCTCCCGCGGATCGACGCTGCGATTTGACGAATCTCTTCTTCGGGATTCCCAACTTTCCAGACAGCCAAGAAGTCTTTGACGGACGTCTGCTGATGATAATTGGCTTGTGATTGGGTCTGCCGCCAAAAAGTTTCTACTTCCTTGTATGCCTGCGGGATCGATCCCTCGTCTTCTTTGTCCACCTCTTGGTTGACGGAAAGTTTCTGATCTAAGTAAATGTTCACTTGATTGTCACGAGCAAAACTGATCAACTGATAATAGGTCCGTCCTGCTTCGTAAAATAAATTCAATGGCGTGGGCATCTCTTGTGGGTACCCGCGATCCAAAATAAGATCAATCACTACATGACTTCTCTTCATCAGTACTTGAATCAACTGTTGCTCTTGTGTTGAAAAAGCGGAGAAACCGCTGATAATAAATAAGGCGTGGGAAAGATCTGGCGCTTTGTTCAAAGAAACAGTGGTTGGCATTGCATGATCCACCGAGGAATCGCCCAGCAAGGAACCTTCCAGAAAGCGTGTCAGTAAGGTGATCGGTTGTTCGACTTGCAAGGCACGCTCTAGAAGTTCTTGTTCAAATCGTTGAAAAATTATCGCTAATTCACTGTATTTTTTTTCTTCGTCTTGGGTTGCGCTTGGTGCAGCACCACCTGCTAATAAATCTTCGATCCCCAATCGACTTGTATGCATTTCTTGATAGAAAGCCAACAATTGTTGGATAAAACCCGCTTTGTTGATCTCACCACGGTATAAGACGAGTTCTTCTTCTAGTTCCAAAAGCAGCTTACGCATGATCATGGAGGCACCATTTTCAGTGATGGCATTTTGAGAAAGCAAGCCGGTTTGCTGCAGATAAAACCAAGCCAAACGGTGAAAACTATACACTTGCGCGCGAATAGAAGCAAAATCTTCTACGCGATCCTCTTTCAGTAATTGAAGGATCTCGCGCTCTCGTTCAAATTTGTTGTAGTTAGGTACCAGGAAAAATACTTCTTGATGGTCTTTTTCTAACCAGCTTTTTGCATTTTCTATCACTGCTTGATCATGACGACAACGGCCATCGCCAAGAATAAATCGTAAACTCATGAAAGGACTCCTTCTCTCCATCGTCTTTTAAAAAAATCCACTAAAAAATCAGCGACACGCTTTTTCGAATGCGTCTTTATTTTTAAGAGACTCTCCTTAAAAACAAAATAACAATCGCAGAATTTCATTCTTTGCCTACCATACCAAAATCGGCAATTGGCCAGAAAACAAATTTTACATCCCCCAAAATTGTTGATTCATCGATCAGACCTAATTGACGACTATCTTTGGAAATTCGACGGTTATCCCCTAACACTAAAATTTGACCTTCAGGAATGACTTCAACACCAAATAACCCCATATCAAAATCACTAGTCAACGGAAAGCCATCTGCGACAGCTGCTTTGAATTCATCCAAGTAGGGTTCATCATATGCTTGTCCATTGATATAAAGGGTATCGTTTTGATAGGAAACCTGGTCGCCAGGTAATCCGATTACGCGTTTGATATAGTTTTTGCCTGCTTCATCCGGTGCTTCAAACGTTATGATATCGAAACGTTCGATCTCGGTATTTTTCAAAGCAATCACCCGCTCACCATCATGTAATGTGGGGTCCATCGAATCTCCTTTTACGATCACAGGGGTAAAGACATACTGTCTTAATAACAAGAGGAATAAAGTAAAGATCACGACAAATCCTACTGTTTTTAAAAGCTCTTTTACTTGTTGCACGCGTCCCTCACTCCTTGAATGTTTTAACTATATTTTCCAAGAATCGAACAAACATTCTTATTTTTCTATTCTACCATAAAATGAAAGGAGCAGGACATCTCCTCTCTGGTTCTTTATGAAAATTTGGGGAATCATTGGACTTGCGTATGAATTGTCATCTTATCTAATCCGTGCTACGGTTGAAATAGAACCCATTATTGAAAGGAAGTGCCAAAATGAACCAACAGTTACCACAAGTGCCCACGAAGTTATTGATTGACGGAAAATGGCTTGAAGGAACAAAAGAGTCGGTTTCGGTTACCAATCCTGCCACTAATGAAGAACTGGTAAAAGTCAGCCAAGGAGGCATCGATGAAACAAAGCAAGCGATCGATGCCGCCGCGAAAGTCTTCACAGATTGGTCAAAACGTTCGCCTCGAGAACGAGCCGATTTGATGAACAAGATTGCTGATTTAATGGAACAAGAAAGCGACCGTTTGGCAAAAATTATGAGCATGGAACAAGGAAAACCATTAAAGGAGGCAGAGGCAGAAATCCAATCCAACGTAGACAATTTCCGTTGGAATGCTGCCGAAGCACAACGGGTCTACGGCGAAGTGATTCCAGCTCCTGCACACAATCATTGGCTGGTGCGAAAAGAAGCCATCGGTGTTGTTGGTGCGATCACGCCTTGGAACTTTCCTTCCAATATGATTGCTCGAAAAATCGCTCCTGCCATGGCAGTTGGCTGTACCCTTGTTATGAAACCATCTAAAGAAACACCCCTATCAGCATTGGCTTTAGGTGAACTTTTTCAACAAGCGGGCCTTCCTGACGGAGTCGTCAATATCGTCTTAGGGGATTCTTCTGAAATCGGGAAAGAATTGACTGAGAACAAACAAGTCAAAAAAATCACCTTTACCGGCTCCACGAAAGTTGGGATGAAATTATACGAACAAGCTGCACCAACTCTGAAAAAAGTTTCATTGGAGTTAGGCGGCCATGCCCCGTTTCTTGTTTTTGCTGATGCTGATTTAGATTTAGCTGCTGAAAAATTAATTGCAGCAAAATTCCGCAACAACGGTCAGGTCTGTACATCCCCCAATCGAATTTTTGTCGAAGAATCCATCAAAGAAGCCTTTACTAAAAAGCTATTAGGGCAAATGGAAGCCGTAACTGTTGGTAATGGTTTAGAGAACCCCACCGTTGGTCCTTTGATCAATCAAGCAGGCGTTAAAAAAATCATCGACCAGCTGGAAGACGCGGTAAATAAAGGGGCTAAAGTCTTATTCGGTGGGAAGAAGCTTACTGAAGGTGAATACGAAAAAGGCAACTTCTTTGCACCAACGGTCATCGACGGCATCACTCCTGACATGACTATTTACTATGAAGAAACCTTTGGACCCGTGATTCCATTGATCTCATTTACGGATCGACAAGCAGTCATCGCTGCGGCAAATGATACGGAATTTGGATTAGCCTCTTACTTCTTTTCAACGAATCTGCAAACAATCTCGGATGTAGCCCAAAACCTCCAATATGGGATGGTTGGGGTCAATGACATTGCGATCTCAAACCCGGCGGCTCCCTTCGGCGGCGTCAAACATTCCGGTTTTGGTCGTGAAAACGGCAAATATGGTCCTGAAGAATACGTGACTGTCAAATTTATCGCCATTGATGCCCAGTAAGAAAAAAAGTCAGGCGCGTTTGCCTGACTTTTTTCTTACAAAGCATTTTGTTTTACTAACATTAAGTAAGAATGTATACTTCATTCTATGACAATAGAAAAGGTGGAATACTATGACAAAATTTCTTGATACGATCAAACAGCGCCGTTCAATCTATGGATTAGGCAAAGATGTTTCACTCTCAGATACAGAAATCGAAGCCATCGTGAAAGAAGCAGTAAAAAACAGTCCAACTGCTTTTAACGCACAATCGCCACGTGCCGTGATTTTATTTGGCGATGCCCACGAAAAATTATGGACGTTAACGGAGGTTGCTTTAGAACCATTGACACCACCGGAGGCGTTTGAAGCAACGAAACAAAAACTTGCTGGCTTTAAAGCAGGTTATGGAACCGTTCTATTCTTTATTCACACAGATACCGTTAAGAACTTGCAAGACCAATTTGCCCTTTATGCAGATAACTTCCCGGTCTGGGCAGAACAATCGAATGGGATTGCCCAAGCGAATGTTTGGGTAGCTTTAGAAGAAGCCGGATTAGGCGCCAACTTACAACATTATAATCCAGTAATTGATGATGCTGTTGTAGCTGAATGGTCAATTCCTGAAAATTGGCAGCTGCGGGCCCAATTAGTTTTTGGTTCAAAACAAAGCGAACCAAATGAAAAAGAATTTTTAAATGATGACGAACGTTTCCGCGTTTTCCATTAAAAACGATTCCCGATTTTAAAAAAAAGACCCTTGATTACGGCCACATACGGCAGCAATCAAGGGTCTTTTAGTCATTTTTTCCTTGATCATGATCGACCAGAATATCGATCGGTGTTCCTTCATTCAAGTGCTCCGACAAAAAAACCACCAATTCAGCTAACGGTTGTTTGAATTTCATTAATGGTCCCCGCATCCCTTTTCGAAAATAGTTCATCTTGATGGGCTGCCCTTCCTTTTCTTGAAATAATACGACCCGATCAATGTCTTGGTACAGTACCCCTTTAATACTCATTGGATGGACAATAATTCGATCTAGGGCTAACCCGCGGCTGTCTAGCACAAAGCTTAAAAAAACAAAACCTGAAACGATTCCTCGCACCTGATTATCCAATTGGTCATCCATCATCAACATGGATAGGATAATCATTACTGAAAAGATCGTAATAGCGATTTTGCTTAGTTTGCGCTCAACAGCAATAAAGTGAATCTCTTTGCGTACCACCAATAAATAGAGGTACAAAACGATCGTAAAGGCACACATCAATAGCGTTAACCCACTCATAAAACTCTCCGTTCTGTTTTCTTTTCCCTATTTTACCAAAAAATGATCTGTTACAAAAGGCTTAGCCTATTTCCTAGGTTTTTTGATATCTATTTTCACCAGAATTCGGTACAATAAGAAAAAAAGGAGGAATTATCATGAATGCATTTTTTGATAAATTACAACGCTATGACTTGCTTCGTGCCGTCGTATATATCGTCTTCGGCTTCATTATCTTGATTGCACCACGATCTGTTTTCAACACGATCGTTTATCTCGTTGCCGGATACATCGCATGTCTAGGGATTATCAGCTTGTATACGAGCTACAAAGAAAAACAAAAGGGCTATCGCAATGTGCAGTCGGTCTCTGGTATCTTACTGTTGATTGCTGCAGCTGCGATTTTAGTTTTTGCTAAAGGATTACTTGCCATCGTGCCATTTTTCTTAGGGATTATGATCACCATCAGCGGATGCACCCGCTTAATGGCAAGCTTTAACCAAAAACGCATTGGTTTACCTTACATCACGAGCTTAATCATCAGTCTTTTGATTATTGCTGCTGGACTCGTTCTCGTATTGAATCCATTCGCCACTTGGCTACTGTTCTTCCAAATTTTTGGCGGTATCTTGATTTTCATGGGGGCATCCGACGCTATTAATCATTTTCAACGAAAAAGAGCCTAATAAATGAGAATGTTTTAAAATTTTCTACGAATCTAACATCTACATGTAGACTTTTCCCGCTATTCCTTTTAAAATAGGAGATATCAAACAGTCAGTCCATTGAGAGGCGGGAGGTGCGACATGAAGAAAATTAAGCAAGAAGCAAAACATCCAAATGATGTGCCGGTAATTTTTTTGACCGATGCAACTGGCAAAGTCGTACGAAAAATCTCGATCAATGAGTGGCGTGCGTTAAAAGCGAATCCAGAACAAATCGAAGAACTCGATATCAAATTGTATCGTGAAGCGATCAGTTTCTATCTTCAAGAAGACTATGCGAAAGCAAAAGATCTCTTGCACTTCTTGATCAATAAAACGGACTATAGTCATTACGAATATGTTGAACGATTAGCCAATATCTATCGCATCGAAAATCGTCCTGCTAAAGAAAAAGTCCTATTGCTGACTGCTTATCATGCAATCAAACCGTTAGAATCCTCTGAAGGAATTCTAAGAAGGATCGAAAATCGATTACAAAAAATCGATGCCTTTGATTTTCCAACTTCGACACAATTCAGTCATTAAAAAAGCAGCTATCTTTCGATAGCCGCTTTTTTTATGCTTCTGGCAGTTTACGCAAAAGACGTAACCCGTTAAACAATACGATCAATGTACTGCCTTCATGGGCAAATACCCCCAACCCAATGTTCATCAAGCCGAATAGATTCAAGCCGACTAATAACGCGACGATAAACATGGAGAAAAAAATATTTTGCCAAATGATCCGATCCATCTTCTTCGCTAAGCGATAGGCATATGCAAAACGCGAAAGATCATTCTTCATGATCACTGCGTCTCCTACTTCAATCGCAACATCTGACCCTTCCCCCATCGCAAAGCCGATGTCTGCTTGAACAAGTGCAGGGGCATCATTGATACCATCACCCACCATGGCGGTTTGTCCGTATGCTTCTTGGAGTGCTCGTACCGCTTCCGCTTTGTTCTCAGGCAAAACATTGGCAGCCACTTGGTCAACCTTTAAGCGCTGACCGATTGCTTCACCAGCAGAAGCACTGTCTCCGGTGATCATAACAGTATGGATACCTTCATTTTTCAAATAATGAATCACAGAAGCTGCCTGTTCGTTCGGCTCATCCATCAATGCGATGATCGCCGTAACCTCTTCGTTGATGGAAAACACGACCATTGTTTTTCCTTGCGCTTCCAATTGACGGTACTGTTGCTCCATCAAACCTGTTAACTGGGTGTTTTCGGTTCTTTTTCCTAATCGATAGGTTTTTGTTCCTGCGACGGCACCTAAACCGGAACCAATCTCGTTTGTGACAGTCAACTGTTCGATTTCTCGTATTTTCTCTGTCTTCTCGAAATAAGTAACGATCGCATCTGCTAATGGGTGGTTGGCTTGCTTTTCCATCGAAACGATGACCGCTGCTGCCTCTGCTCGATCGATCGTATCAGCGAAAACGGCTTCCGTGACTGTAGGTTTTCCGACGGTCAAAGTTCCCGTTTTGTCAAAAGCCACCGCTTTGATCTGAGCGAAATTGGTCAAGTAATTGCTCCCTTTAAAAAGAATCCCTTTTTTCGCTAGATTCGAGATCGCCGATAAACTAGCAGGGACGGCGCTTGCCGCTAAAGCACAAGGAGAAGCCGCAATCATCATTACGATCCCACGATAAAAACTTGTATACCAATCCCAACCAAAGAGAAACGGTGCAGTCAAAATGAACAAAGGAACTGCAATGAAAACAACTGTTACATAGATTGGTTCGATTTTTTTGATTCGTGTTTCGGTCGGTGATTGATTTGATTGCGCCGCTTCCACCACTGAAAGAATTTTTGCGAAGACTGTTTCAGAGCTGTCTTTCGTGACTTCCATCAAAAATGTGCCGTTTCCATTAATCGTACTCCCATAGACTTCGTCTCCTGTAGTCTTTTCTCGAGGAATACTTTCCCCATTGATCGAAGCTTCATTGATGGCACTCGTTCCAGAAAGGATTACGCCATCTGTTGCTAACTGATCACCAGGTAGCACTTGCAAAATATCTCCTTTTTTTATCTCAGAAGCGGCAATTTTTTTGGTTTTCCCATCCGGACCCATCAAACGGGCTTCCGTGGGATTCAATTTGAGAAGATTGGTGATTTCTCTTCGACTTTGTCCCTCGGCGTATTCTTCTAAGAAGTGAGCGCCTGCAAAAATCAAAATCAACAAAGCTGCTTCATTAAAATTTCCTATGACCATGGAACCAATCGCTGCCAACAACATCAAAAGATGTACATTCGGTGTGAATCGCCGATTGGCTCTGGTACTCTTTATGGTATCCTCGATTCCTTCCCACGAAATGTGATAACCTGCTAATAAAACCGCAGCAAAATAAAACCCATCTTTCACCCATTGGTTCGGAACAAAAAGTGCCAGTATAAAGAGCAGTAAGCCTACAAAATAAATGTTACGTGGGAGAGTCCCATGATCGTGAGTATGAGAATGCCCCTCCGTTTTTGTGTGATCATGTTGACAAGTATGTTCAGCCATCATTAAAACCTCCTCTAGTCCATCTGTCATATGAACGATCAATCATATTTATAGACTTATTATATATGAATAAACAATCATATGTCAACCGAAAGAAGTTTTTCTTGTGAAATGTAAGCGTTTTGGGTTTTGTGATTCCTTATGGCATGCTAGAATAAACTTAGGAGAGAAAGGAGTGTTGGTTATGAGAACATTTACTGGCGGTATTTCACTAAGTCCCCCATTAAAAATGTTAAAAGAAAAATTAATGATCGAACAAGATGAAATTCTTACCTTTTCACCCACGATGGTCTTTATCCCTTTAGCACAACATATTGGTGCTCCGGTGGAACCGATTGTTTCCGTTGGTGATTACGTCAAGCAAGGGCAAGTGATCGCTGAGTCTGATGCGTTTGTATCTGCCAAAATTCATGCATCTGTTTCGGGTAAAATCGTCGACATGGTCGATTGGCCGAATCAAAACAATGAAGAAGGAAAAACCATCATCATTGAAAATGATTATGCTTATCAAAATGATTTTTTGTCAGCCCCCTTCGACTGGCAATCTGCTGCTAACGAAACCATCCTCAACAAAATCCGTCAAGGCGGCGTCGCCGGCAAAGGCGGTGCAACGTTTCCCACCCATGTCAAATTCAGTATTGATGAAACCAAAAAAATCCATACTTTGATCTTAAATGGTTCTGAATGTGAACCGTTCTTACGCAGTGATGCTTTCTTAATGCAAAAAGAAGCCCAGAAAATCATTCACGGTGCAAAGATTGCCCAAAAGTTACTGGATGGTCCAAAAATCATAATAGGCATCGAAGATGACAAACCAAGAGCCATTTCAGCCATGCAAGCCGCAAGTGCAGAGGATGACACGATAGAAGTCGTTACTGTCCCAACTGTTTATCCAACCGGTGGTGAAAAGCAGTTAGTAGAGTTATTGACCGATCAAGAGGTGCCGTTAGGTGGTTTGACTGCCGATATCGGTATCGTCTTGATCAATGTTGCCACCAGCTTTGCCATCGGCGAAGCGGTCTGTTATGACAAACCGTTGATTGAACGCTATACAACCGTTACCGGCGATGTTCAAAATCCCTGCATCGTCAAAAATCCGTTAGGAACACTCGCAGGAGAATTGATCGACTTTGCCGGCGGCTTTCAAGGAGCCCCCAGCAAATTGATTCTTGGTGGACCAATGATGGGAAAATCCGTCAAAACCTTGAAAGTTCCGGTCACCAAAGGCAGCAACGGCATCGTTGTTTTTAATGAAGAAACCGATTGGCTCTATGCCGAAAACCCCTGTATTCGCTGCAACAAATGTGTCGAAGCTTGTCCAATGCGCCTCATGCCAATGGAGATCGATCAGTTTTATCGAGCGGGGGATTATCAAAAGTGTGAAGAATTATTGGCAGAAGCATGTATCAATTGTGGTGCCTGTACCTTCGTCTGCCCAGCTAAACGTTCCTTAGCTGCCAATATCACTGCCGCAAAAGGCAAAGTTGCCCAGTTGCAAAAGGAGGCGAAGGAAAGTGCCTGATTATTACAAGGATTCCGATAGCGAACGTCTCTTTCAGCAAAGGAAAAATCAAGAAACACCCCCAAGCCCCCATATTCGCAGCAATGACGAGACCATTAAAATCATGGGGTGTGTGGTATTAGCCTTGCTGCCAGCAGTTTTATTCTCTGGCTACCTTTTTGGATTGAAAGTTTATGGCTTGTTTTTCATTGCACTAGCCACGGCGTTTGCTGCCGACGGACTTTGGTCCTATCTTGTCAAACGGCCGTTTCGCTTCGATTTAAGCATCGTCGTGACGGCCTTGCTTTTAACGATGAACCTCCCACCAACCGCACCTTGGTATTTTCCCGTGATTGGGGTGGCGTTTGCCGTAATCATCGTCAAAGAATTTTTTGGCGGTATTGGTTATAATTTTCTAAATCCAGCCCTCGGCGGTCGAGCCCTGTTGATTGGCTTGTTTTATAACCAAATGTTTCTAATCAGTTGGCCTGATCCACCTTTTGGCAGCATCGCACCTGATGTCGTTTCGCAGGCTACAGCGAACGATGTTGTTTCTGGTGCCACACCATTAGCTGTCATGAAAGCAGGAGAAACGTTGAGTGGCTCTGAACTAGTGGATGCCTTTTTAGGATTTACCGGAGGACGAATCGGTGAAACCAGTGCCTTACTTTTACTGTTGGGTGGGATTTTTCTCGTTTACAAGAAAATCATCTCCCCTCGTATCCCACTGATTATCTTTGCGACGATCGGGCTCTTTGCTTTTATCCTTGGTCCAGAAGGACTTTTTACTGGCAGTTGGCAAACGGTCATCGGTCATATCATCAGTGGTGGTGCCATGTTGGGTGCGATTTATATGGCGACTGATTATTCTTCGACACCAGGAACAAAAGCAGGAGAAAATCTTTTTGCCTTAGGCGTTGGCCTCCTCGTTGTGCTCTTCCGTTTCTTTGGTTTTACAAATGAAGGCATGAGCTATGCCATCTTGATCATGAATTGTTTCACCCCACTTATTGATCGCTTCTTACGCCTTCGCATATTAGGGGAAGGAAAAAAGACCCCGTTCAACCTTAAAATCATGAGCTAAATCGTAAAAAAGGAGGGTTCCTTATGATGATCGCCAATCGGCTAGTGGTCTTTCTAGTCATTCTACTCACAAATTACGCCTGTCAAAATTTGGCACCGACCGTCAAAGAGAAAAAACCGAACGTGACGACACGGGTGGTTTTCCTCTCAGGGATCATTGCGGTCGCTTACTTGTTCAGTGGGTTAAGCTTTTATCTTTTACTTCAAAATCGTTTCGTCTATGGCAATCAAGTGGTCACCAACTTGGTAAGTGCTGCCATCATCGCCTTGATTGCGGGGGGCTTGTGTTTACTGATCGTTCCTGCAAAAAAACGTTTCTTGACGACTGATCTAAAAAAAACGCTCCTAGTCAATGTTCTCTTGCTGACGATCGCCACCGTGACCCAATTTCCCTATACCGATTATTTAACCAATTTATTTGTTGCTGTAGGCATGTATTTCCTCTTTTCTTGTGCTTTGTCAGGGGTTCATACACGGAATCAAATTGCCACGATTCCGCCAATTCTAAAAGGTTTACCGCTGGATATCGTAACACTTTTTCTATTCTATCTAAGCTTTTCCTTTCTCAATGGTGTCTTCTTCAATTATTTATTCTAAACAAAAAGCAAGTCCCGCTTTGGCAGCGGAACTTGCTTATTTTTTGCGGAATAACTCTCTGAAGGAACCGATCAAAAAACCAGTCGAAAAAGCATTTTGTGCTTTTTGCTCTTTTTCAGCAGCGATTTTTTGTCGGGTTCGCAGCCCCTTATTGGCATTTTTGGACTTCTTCCCTTCACGGAGTTCTTTCGAAGCCTTTTGAAACTCATTTGAGAAACGATTATACCCAACCATGTCGTTTCCCTCCTTTCTTTGTGCTTGACCTATAATAACGAGGATTTATTATAGGAATTGCCTTTCTGATGCAAATCAGGTAACATAACAGACAGAAAGATGATTTATCCCAGGTTTATCAGAAAGGAAGATCCCATGAACGAAACCCACACTGGATTGTTAGTCAATAGCCGCGTTTTTCAAGAAACGCCAATGATGCTGACAGGTATCCAACTTTTAGAAGACCACAAAATCGTAAATTGCATTATTAAGGATCGCTACTTAGCCAGCTATGTCTTACGCCTTCCATTAAATAAATACCAATTAGAAGTTGAAGGAAAATGGAACAAGCGGGAACAGTTAGTGATCAAACATATGAAGATCAAGAATATCGATGAATTTATTAAAATCGTCGGTACGCCAGAATAACAGGACTCACGAAAAGCAAGTGCAGACAACTGCCCTTGCTTTTTTTCTGAAAAAATCCAGCTGATTTTTCCCGCGTGTTCCTCCGATGTTTATCGCGACATTCTGGTAAACCGATCGATCAAGGCTTTTTGCTCCTCTTTGATACCGATCGCCAACGGTTTGATCATTAATTTGACAGTGGACGAAGGTGTCTGAATCTGAACTTTTTTATTTACCACACCGCCTAGTTGTAATTTTGTGATCTCATGGATCATAATTGTCTGCATCCCTTTTTCATGAAATTGCAGATCTAACTGAATCAAGTGGATTTTTTCTTCGTCAACCACCACGATAAAATACTTTGGTGTTGGCAGGGCAATCATTTTGTCTTCCTCGGCATAACCAGCCAGTTTTCCATGGAACTTCGCACGGTAGCTTTCTAAATCATCTTTTTTCACGATCCATTTCATCAAAAGCCACATCCTTCCTTAGATACCTTAAGGATACCTGCAGAAAACGCTTTTGCACAACAATATGCCTGCTTGTTTCCTCACATAGCCCCATTCAACACGTTTGATCATCAAAGACTTTTCCTCTAGACATAGATGTTTTTGTCACCACGACTGCTGAGTCAAGCAAAAAGACAGCGAGGCGCTTAGTGCCCTTCGCTGTCTTTATTTGGATAGTAGTGTTGGAAAAGTCGCAGAAAAATCGGTGCCAGCATCAAATAAAAGATGCCATTCCCCGCTGCATGCAACGCATCAAAGCTCAATCCTTGAAAGTAATAAGCCCAAAAGCTGGGAAACCCATAAAGCTTGACACTGATCCAAGAAATCACAAAGCCATACGCAAAACCTGCAAATACACTATAAATGACTTGTAAATACAACTTTTTCATAAACAGTTTGCTTTTTGATAATAGATACATTCCAAAAATTACGACGGCATAGCTAATCAATTGGGCAATCGTCCATACCCCCATTCCCATGTAAAAATTGGTAATCAGCATCGAGAGCAGACAAACGATCAATCCACGACTAAGACCTAAATGGATGGTTACTAATAAAAAGATCACCGTCATTGGTTGAACATTGGGTAAGGGTTGAAAAAGTGTCCTGCCGACGACGGCTGCTGCTACAAGCAACCCTAAATAAGCAATTTCTTTTCTAGCAAATACAAGTGGTTTATTCGAATTTTTCATAGGTGAAAACCACTTTATCGTTGTTTCCTAAAAAGGTATCATCTGCCCCAGTCGTAATCATTTCATCATTGATCGTATATGTCCAATAATAGCCAGCTTTTTCATCTTGGGCTAAACCATCGATGCTGGTGATCATCCCTTGATTTTCTTCCAAGTCAAAGTTCTCTTTCATGATAGTCATCAAAGAAACCCCTTCTTTAAAAGTGACGGTTTTGGTTTCGATCTCCTGGTCTTGCTCTTCACTTTTATTATTGAAGCTGATTTGGGCAGTGCGCTCTTCGGCATTTTGTTGGACTGACGAAGAGTCACTAGAGGAGTTACCCGCATCCATCGATGGTTTGGCACATCCGGCAAAAACCAGACTTAGTAAAAAAATATAACTAAAAATTACTGTTTTCTTCATAATAATGGCTCCTTTGATTTTTTTACAACACCTTATTGTACTAAAAATAAATAAAAAAGGCGAAATTTTTTTGTTCCCCTCTATAGAAAGCATTGTAAATCCATGTGACTATGGGTATACTAGCTTCAATCATTCGTAAGAAGAAATGAAGGAGTGTTGGAAAGATGGATAGAAAAAAAGCGTCCTGTACCACTTTACTAGTAGGAAAAAAAGCATCGATTGACGGCTCGACCATGATTGCCCGTAATGAAGATTCGGGGAGCGGTTCGGAACCGCAAAAATTCGTCGTCATCACCCCAGAACAGCAAGGAAATGAATTTAACGCCGTTTTAAGCGGCTGTCGAATCCGTTTACCTAAGGATCCCTTACGTTATACTTCGACACCTGAAGCAGATGAATCCCAAGGAGTCTGGGCAGCTTCAGGAATCAATGAAGTAAATATCGCCATGACTGCGACAGAAACGATTACGACCAATTCACGCGTTTTGGCCATTGATCCATATGTGGAAGATGGTATCGGGGAAGCTGATTTTGTCAGCATTGTACTGCCTTACATTCATTCCGCTAAAGAAGGTGTTCTTCGCCTAGGGGAACTCTTAGAAATCTATGGGACCTACGAAGCCAACGGGATCGCGTTTTCTGATGCCGAGGAAATTTGGTATATGGAAACCATCGGTGGACATCACTGGGCAGCTGTTCGCATACCAGATGATGCCTATGTCGTGGCACCCAATCGCTTAAACATTGATCACTTCGATTTCGCCTCAGAAATGACGTTGTGTTCGCAGGATCTCGAACAGTTGATTGAAGACTATCAATTAAATCCTGATTTTGAAGGCATTAATCTACGCCATATTTTTGGCAGCTCCTCAGAAAAAGATACCCGTTACAACAACCCGCGGGCATGGTACATTCAAAAACACTTTAGCGGAACAGTTGCTGAACCGATCGATCAAGAGCTCCCGTTTGTATGCTACCCAAAACAAAAGCTATCCGTGGAAGATGTAAAATGGGCATTAAGCTCCCACTTCCAAAATACGCCTTTTGACCCTTACGGTACAGGGACCGAGACACAAAAAACACAATTTCGATCGATTGCTCTCAATCGCAACCAGCAAGTCCATATTTTGCAGATCCGCAACCACGTGCCTGCAGCAATCGCTGGCATTCATTGGCTCGCCTTTGGCCCCAATACCTTCAACGGCGTTGTGCCCTTTTATGCAGCTATCACTAAGACCCCACTTGGCTATTGTGATACGACAAAGACCTACGATCCAACAAATAGCTATTGGTTAGGACGCACCTTGGCGTTGATTGGGGACAGCGACTACGATCGCTATAGTGATCTTGCCAACCGTTTTGAAATGGAAACGATGGCGGCTTGTCGCCGCATCCAACAAGAAACTGATCGTAAAGCTTCCGCTGAAAAGGAGCCTACTCGTCTGCTTGAAGAAGCCAACGCTGAGATGGCCGAACTGTATTTAAAAAATGCAACAACGTTACTAGGAAAAATGGTGGAGTCTGGCAGTAATAAAATGGCCTTGCGTTTTTCTTTAGCCGATTAGTCAATCGTTGAAAATAAAAGGATTAACAAAAACTTTACATGGAATTGCAGCAATCTAAACATTGCTCTCCTATACTAAAGATACCAATTCGTTTTCTTTTTCCTTGCTGGTACAAATCAAGCAATTGATTTGTACTGGTCCCCCTATTGAAGACCAGTTGGGAAAAAACGTTGGGAGGAATGAGCATGACTGCAAGTATTTATCGGACTGTCACCAACGAAATTGTTAAAGGTGAAATCATCAAGAGCCAGAGTCAGCAAGATATGCTGATCATTCAAGACAAAAAAGGCTATTTCCATGTCGTTGAACCAATCCCCGCTACTACTACATCAACTCCCCACAGGACCAAAGACTAAAAAATCCACTGGCGATCAGAAAGAATACAGGATCTTTCTGATTGCTCAGTGGGTTCTTTTTTGTTATGTCAAACTCAATGTGAATCGGTTCAATCCATCAATGAGTTTTTCTCGCGAACAGCCAACGTTTAGGCGTAAAAAATTTCTCCCTTCATTCCCATAGATTTCCCCTGACATAATCGCGACTTTTCCCTTACGAATCATTCGTTGCTGCAATTCCACCATCGTTAAATCCAGTGCTGTACAATCAATCCACATAAGATACGTGGCTTCGCTTTTCGTGACCACGAGTTCTGGATGATATTCCTGTAAATAAGCAATCACATAAGCAATGTTATCATCCAGATAGTCATTGAGCTGATCCACCCACTTACTTTCATTATCGTAGGCAGCAATCGTTGCGGTCATGCCAAAAATACTGGTGGAGCTCAACCCATCGGCTTCTTTCAACTGAGTTAAGAAGCGATCACGCAACTTGGAATCAGGAATAATTCCATAAGAATAAATCAACCCTGGGAAATTAAACGTTTTGCTTCCCGAAGTAACAAGGGCTACATTTTTTTGCAACAATTCAATGATTGGTTGATGCCTTTGTCCTTTTCTTACAATATCCATATGAATCTCATCAGAGATGATAAATACATCATGGATTCTCGCCAATTCGATCATTCGTTGCAACTCATCTTTTTGCCAGACTCTCCCAGTTGGGTTATGAGGACTACATAAGAGAAGAACTTTGTTTTCAGGCTGTGCCATCAATCTTGTTAGCTCTTCAAAATCAATGCGATACGAGTTGGCATCATAGATGAGTGCATTAGGTACGATTTTTCTTTTGTTCTCTTTGATCATTTTATAAAACGCATCATACGCTGGCGTCTGAATAATGATCCCATCTCCTGGATTGCTGAGTAAGGTGACGAGTAGTTTGATGCTATACATGACGGAAGGACTGTAGACCAGCCAATCGCTGTCGATCCTGCTTTTAAAGCGTTCAGAATACCATTTGCAGACCGCTTGCTTGAATTCATTATGATTCCAACGTGTATACCCAAATACCGGGTGCTGCATCCGCTTGATAAGTGCCGCTTCAACTGCAGCTGGCACCTTGAAATCCGTATCGGAAATCGTAAATGGCAACAAGTTTTTTTCACCAAAACGGTCTTCCACATAATCCCACTGGGTACAATGGGTTCCTTTACGATTGATTGGCTCATCAAAAAACATTTTCTTCACTCCTACTACTTGACAATTTTGCTAAAGAATCGCATCAAGTTGATTTCTGACTGTTGTTACTTTCGTTCCAATGATTACTTGAACGTTCGTATCATCTAAGTGAACGACCCCAAGCGCACCTAGTTTTTTTAGCCGTTCATCATCAACCAATGTACCATCGTTTAGAACGAGGCGTAGCCGTGTAATGCAATTGTCTAAAGAATCAATATTGCTTGCTCCCCCTAAAGCTGCCAAAATACCATGGGCATCGTAGCCACTCTTTCCAGAATAGGTCATTTCCTCTTCCAACTCATTCGTTTGATCGTTGTTCTCTTCTCTACCAGGTGTCTTCAAGTTCTTGCGAAGGATCACTGTTTTAAAAACAAAGTAATACAGGGCAAACCAGCAAGCTCCTACGATCAGAACGAGCCACCATTTTGTATATGCGCCTTGCATCACGCCAAAGATAAGAAAATCAAGCACGCCCCCATCGGTATTTCCAATCGTGACACCCAATAGACTCATTACCATAAATCCAGCACCTGTCATGATGACATGAAAAATCCATAATAAAGGGCTGATGAATAAGAATAAAAATTCGATTGGTTCAGTAATTCCTGTCACAAAAGTTGCAATGACGCCTGAAATCAACAAGCCTTTTATCTTTGAACGATTCTCAGGTTTTGCTGTCTGGTACATAGCTAATGCTGCTGCCGGTAAGCCAAACATAAAGGTTGGCATTTTCCCTTGAGACAAGAACGCCGTTGCACTTGGTGAGATGCTTAAACCGTTTTGTAATTCCGCATAAAAAATATTTAACGCCCCAAAGACTTGCTGACCATCGATCAGCTGACTTCCCCCTGCTTCGGTAAAGCGAATCATGGAAACCAAAATATGGTGTAACCCAAATGGCAGTAATAAGCGCTCACCTGAACCAAATAAGAACGGACCGAAAGGACCAGCTTGTTGGATCAAATGTCCGATTCCTGTGATGATCATAGCAAACAATGGCCAAATCATCGGAATGATCACCCCGACCACAGCTAAAGTAAGCGAGGTGATGATTGGAACAAACCGGGCTCCTGAAAAGAAGGCAAAACTATCTGGCAATTGAAAATGGTAGAAGCGCGTATGCAATTTATAAACGATCAATCCTGCGATAATACCACCTAGAACACCCATTGATAATGTTTGAATGCCAAAAACGATCTCTTGTCCTGCTTCTCGAAGTTGATCTGCAGTAGCTAATTGATTCGTTTCTTGTAAATAAAAATTGATGGATAAATGCATCACGACATAGCCCACAAAGCCTGAAAATGCCGCAACTCCCTTCTCTTTTCGTGCTAGACCTAAAGGAATCGCCATCGCAAACATGACGGGTAAGTAACTAAAGGCAAACCCACCGATCGTTGACATGAAACGAAAAACCACTTGAAGCCAAGAGGCACCTAAAAATGGGAAAACGTCGATCGTTGAAGAAGATGAAAATGAACTACCAATCCCTAAAAATAAACCCATGAATGCGAGTAAAGCGACTGGCAACATAAATGTTTTCCCAAGTCCTTGAAAAATTTCCATCCAGCTTGCTTTCTTTCCTTTTTGCATATCATTTCCTCCTAACACTTTTATCTCTTAAAATGTAAACGATATCAAGAAGGCTTACAATACAGTTACCAAAACAAGAATGACCATTCACAAAATGGAATGGTCATTCCGGAGCAAGTACTTCTTCGATTTGATTGGCGTATTGAATAATTAAAATATCCAGTAACGCTGCTAAAGAGATCCGTGGGCTCAAATCGACTTCATGATGATAAATCGTTGTCATTTCAACAGAAAAAGAGAAGGTGGCAAGCTTTTCCAACGTGCTTGTTGATTGACCAATACAGGCTAAAATCGGCACACCTCTTTGTTTCAACCGGTTAGCATAATTTAGCATCCCGATTGTTTCCCCACTATGACTAATAAAAATAGCCATATCTTTTTTTGATAGTTGATTAGCGATGGTTGTCAATTCATCCCAATCCGTTGAAGCGCCAACCGTTTTTCCTAAGAACCGCAACTTTCGACTCGCAGATAATGCAACCGGCGCACTTTGCCCTAAAGCAAAAAATTCGATTCGTTGTGCTTGCTGCAACATTTCCACGGCACGCTGAAAGTCAGCCTCTTCAATCATTGATAAGGATGTCGTCAGCTGGTCAATCATTTGCTTGATCAGTGGGGATAAGCCAAGAGAAGCTTGAGTAGATGATTTTCTTTCAAGAGTTTGATAATTCTTCAGTGAAAATTTGAATTCTTGAAAACCGGTAAAGCCAAGCTTTTTTGCCATTCTGCTGATCGTCGCTTGACTGGTGTACGTTTGGGAAGCTAACTCATCGGCCGTCATTTCTGAAACTTTCTCGGGCGCCCTTAAACAATAGTTAAGGACCGTTCTTTCTACTCGGTTCAGCTCTGGAATTTTGTATTGGATTCGTTTATATAAATGATTCATCACCTGCTTCTCCTCCCTACTATTGCTTCATTCTTCCGTCTCCACTATGCTTCATTTACTCATTATACCTTCCCTCAACAAAAGTACAAACTGATGATGAATGGCTTGAAATAAAAAAAAGGACTCACCCTTTGAGGAGTGAGCCATCTTTGTTATTTTCTTTGCATCGGTCATCTGTAGACAGTCACTTCAGTAAACTCTTGCCCGTTGCCGTAATCATTTTCTTTCGTTTGACGCTTTCCATCAATTCGTTGTTTGCAACTGGCAAGTCCATTTTCGACATAGTTCACTGTATTTGCAACGATCCTTATTATAGTTGCTAGACCTTTCATCAAGGGATCATTTGATTCCATCCTCTATTCCCCCATTTCTATCACGCTTAAGCCGCTACTGGCTTTTTCTTATAACAAGTATAAAAGAAGTACCTTAAACGAAACTAAAAGAGAAGAACTTCGACAAAAAGAAAAGCAGACTAGTTTCTCTTTTTGGTAAAATATGGTAAATGTAATAGGAAAGGATGATCAGTCTCATGATAAAAACTTTAGTGGTA
This sequence comes from Enterococcus sp. AZ188, assembly GCF_050544075.1. Lineage (NCBI taxonomy): Bacteria > Bacillati > Bacillota > Bacilli > Lactobacillales > Enterococcaceae > Enterococcus > Enterococcus sp. AZ188. The sequence goes on along the minus strand of NZ_CP172943.1, from coordinate 1,621,866 downwards.
GCCAGCCATCCGGATTTCCACAATTCGCTTTCCCAACGATTCTTTAGTGAAAGTGCCAAGCTTCCTAACGTCACCATGCATTTCCTTGATGATCTTTCTGATTTTTCTCTCGCCAATGAACGGATGCTGTTGCAAACATGCGATCGTTTGATTCTACAATTCCCCCTATATTGGTACAGCGTTCCAGCAAAAATGAAAGCTTGGATCGATACGGTTTGGGAAAAATGTGCCCCTGCATTGGTGGGCAAGGAAATCAGTTTCGCCGTTTCTACCGGCGTTGCCGCCAAAGAATTTCAGCTAGGCGGCCGAGAAAATACGACCTTCAATGAAATTTTGCACCCACTGGTACTCATGGCAAAAAAACACCAAATGACGGTACTCCCCATCGTTGTCCTCGATCAACTGATGTATAAATCAGAACAAGAGAAACGAGCCTTTGTCATTGCCTATCAGCAACTTTTATTAATGCCGGCTCCCTTTACATTTGATCAAAAGCAACAATGGTTTAGCGAAAAGCTGGCGCGTTTGGTTTCTGAAAAACCGCAGCTTGCTCCTTTGCTATCCTTGTTGCAGGAAAACCATGAAACGTTGATCGAATTAGATGACGCTTTAACTGAATTGGAGGTGCTGTGATGGATCACGAATGGCTGAAGCCACTGATAGAGCAGTCAATAAAAGAAACAGCTGACTATCACGAAAAAGCATTTTTGCAAGAACTAGAGAAGTTGCTTCATCAGCAAGAAATTCGAATCGAATTGAAACAAGGAGAACTTGACGGAAAATTGTGGAATCCTAGTGAATGGTAAAATCTGCACTTGTATCCAAGAAAAAACTTTGTTCCACCTAGCTATAAAACATGCTGGGTGGGCCAAAGTTTTTTTGAATCGTTTCTTTTGCTTGTTAACTAGGATTCGCACATACTCTTTGTAGCAGCGATATAGGCTGCTTGCAAACGTTTCGTGATCGAACCCAATGTACCATTGCCAACTGATTTCCCATCTACTTTGACGATAGGCACAATTTCCCAGACAGAATTGGTCAAAAAACATTCTTGCGCGTTGTTTAGTGCCTCAACAGGGACAGGTTCTTCTCGATAAGGAATTTCTAATTGCTGACACAACTGTAGCACCTTCATTTTCGTGATACCTGGTAATACCAAGCGTCCATCCGGATGTGTATAGACGATACCATCAATGACAAACCAGATATTTGATGCCGAAGCTTCCGTGAAACATCCATCTCGTTGCAGGAGTGCATCATCGAACCCCGCTTCGATCGCTTGATCTAGCGCTAACAGATTTCCTAACAAGCTCAATGATTTGATATCACAATGCAACCAACGCTCATCTGGAAGAACGGTCGCAGATAGCCCTGCATGCTGCATTTCCAGAGGTCGTTCAAAGGGGATCACATTTGCGGTCACGACTCCTTTGACTGCTCCAGCAGACGGAAACTCGTGATTGCGGGGAGAGGCGATTCCTCTGGTGATTTGAAGATAGATCTCTCCTTCTGTGATTCCTTCGGTTTTAACCAGTAACTTAAGGTTTTCAGTTAATTGGGGAATTGTATAAGGCAACGTCAGTTTAATTTTTTGCGCACTACTTTCTAAGCGAGTCATATGCTCCCCTAACATAAAGCAGCGACCATTATAGATTCGAATCACTTCATAGATTCCGTCACCATACTGATAACCGCGATCTTCAATGTCAATTTTCACCGCTTCTCGATCAACGATTTGATCGTTCCATAAAACCTTCATTTCCTCACTCCTATCGTCCTTCTCGTTTCAATAAGTATAGCATTTGTCTTTAGGCCTTGCTACGTAGTGCTTAAAAACAAAAAAACCTGCTGATGGAGACCGCTCCAACAGCAAGGTAGAACATTTTCGTTATAATGAATCTTTATCAATTACAGATCGTTCTAATTTTCGTTCTTGAAAAAAACGCAACAATGTACCAGACATTGCCATCACGATCGAATACACTGGCAGTGCCACAATCATGCCTACAAATCCAAGCAAGTTGCCGGCAATCAATAATAAGAAAACCGCAATGATTGGATGGATATGCAATACTTTTTTCATCACTAATGGTGAAACAAGATATGATTCACCTAACTGAATGATCGTGATTCCGACAATCAGAAAAATAGCTGTTCGAATGTCTTGACTTAACGCAAATAAAAAGGCTGGTGCTGCTCCGATAAAGGGGCCGAAATAAGGAATAATGTCCAGAACGCCGCAAATTAATCCTAATAGTAAGGCATTTTGTAAGCCTAGCAAAGAAAAAATGAAATAGCTTGAAACCGCAACATAAGAACAAACCAGCAATTTCCCACCGATGTACGCTGACGCTGCTTGATGAAAATCACTACAAAGTTGTCGCATTAAGCCTTGATAGTTTTTCGGTGTCTTACTTGCCAAAAAATCAGGAACTTTCTCACCGTCTTTAAACATATACACTAATAACAGTGGGATCGTAAACAAGACGATCGCTGAATGAGAAACGATGGAGATCAAACTCGTCAGACTATTGGTTGCCCCGGTAATAAACTGTAAGGCAAAGTTGCTAGCTTGGGAAATATCAATCGAATCAATAAAAGGACCAAATAATTCTTCTAAATAAGAATGATCAATAGTATCGATCACCAAATTGATGATGATGGGAATTTGATTGATAAAACGCCCCATCTCATAGGCTAATGCTGGTCCAATCACCTGAACGATCAAATACGCTGCAAAAACGATCAGCAGCAATGTCGAATATAGCGCAATGCTTTTCTTTTTCGTTCTTTTTTTTACCCAATTAAAGAAAGGTAAAAAGATGTAAAAAATAAAAATTGAAATCAATACTGGTAAAAAGACACTAGAAAAGATGGCTTCCAGTGGTCGAAAGACAAACAGTATATTTGAATAGATCCAGACCGCGATCCCTAAGAGACAGACGATCACTAGACCTGCAAAAATTTTTGATTTTTTAAGAAACTCCAATAATAAATCCTCCTGATTCTAGAAAGTAATTCAACTTCTTTCAGTTTAGCATAATTTTAAAAACGAAGGATGATTTCAAGAAGAATTTTTCAAAAATCCATGTTTTTCATAGCAAACTTTCAATTAATTTAATTTTTTTCATCTCTACATCTCGAATCTAATCAATTTTGATGAGCTGAAAACGGCAACGGAATATGCAACCGTCTGACAAAGTAGACTGCTGAAGCAAACTGGATCAACCCTAGCAAAAAGAAAATCACATGCAAGACATTCCATTCTTGTAATAAGATGACCTGCACGATGATCCAGACAACTAAACTCATGCCTAAAAGCATTACCCCGTGGTACCCTTTGTTAAGCCGCAAGAGGAAAACAACAATCAGATTACCCAAACCTAAGATAGCGAACAAAAACAAGCCGGGAATTAAGAAGGTCGTGAAGGGTGTTCCTTGCAGCATGGCCGCTTCCAAACCAGCAAATGTCTCCCCTTTGCTTAACGGCTCAATGCTTTTAAACGCCAATAGACTTCCTCCACAAGCGCCAACACCAATAAAGAGACACAAAAAAAGTAACGCAAAGCGCATCTTCATTTTTCTCCACTCCTTCTTAAAACCCAACGCAACTAAAAAAATATTCTCAGTGACACATCGATTTTCTTATTCCTTATTCGCTTTTTGCTGAATAGATAAATGCGGCAATTTGCTGCTCTTCCACAGAGGAAAAGCCACACGCCTCATAAAAATGACGCGTTTTTTCTGTGTTGTCCGTAATCAAAACCTTTTGCCGTATTGATGGATGATTCGCCAGCATTTTTTTGAGTAATCGCTGACCAATTTTTTGACCTTGGAACTCGGATGCTACTAATAGATCTTGAATATAAAGAATTATTTGTCCATCGGTTATGCAACGGATAAGCCCCACTAGCTGCTCTTCAACATAGGCCGTGATCACCTCTGAGTGGGCTAACGCTTTTAAAAGACGCTCGGGATCTTTAGTATAGGCGCTCCAGCCAACTCCCTCATACAAAGCGAGTACTTGATTTGAATCAGATGGTAATTGGTCTTTAAAGACGATCTTCATACTTTTCCTCCTTGTAATAACTTAGCGACAGGGTGGAACAATAGAAATAGAGTTGACAGCTCTTTTCCAAACAAACTCTTGTTATTAAGCCGTAATGCATTGCTTGACTAAAGAGTATCCTGAGGAAAAGCGGCTGTCAACTCTAATTACGAAATACTTGAAGAACAAAATTGAACTGGTTCTGTTTCTAAGCCAGGACGTTAATCAATCAACAACTCATTTTTTAAACGTTGGCTCGTCGTCTGTTGCTCTTCAGGCGTTACTTCTTGATAGGAAATTCCATATTCTCCTCTGAAGCCATCGCCGGTGAACCCACTGCCAGCCATTTGGTAAGACTCGACAGTCCCTAATGCTGATTGATATTGGATAAATAATTGACTCATTTGCGAAAAAGTTAGATCGGTTTCGCCATTTTCTCCAATGATCGTTAGCAGATCCTGAATCCGCATCACGCTGGACAGTGAAACTAACTCTTTTGCCAGAATCTCAGTCACTTCTCTCTGACGGCGCTGACGGCCATAGTCACCTTCTGGATCATCCTTTCGCATACGAGTATACTGAAGCGCCTCCCAGCCATCTAAATCGAGGACCCCCTCTGGGTAATCGATTTTCTCAGCAGTAAAAGCAAATTCATTTTCAACCGTGATGCCACCAATTGCATCAACAAGATCTGCCATCCCATCCATGTTTAAGGAGAAATAATGATGGATCGGTATATCAAGGTATTGTTCGACGGTTTCAATCATCATTTTTGCTCCACCAAAAGAATGGGCATGATTGATTTTATCGTGGTACCCTTGTCCCACGATCTCCACATAAGCATCTCTAGGAATACTCGTGAGGGTGGTTTTTCTTGTGACAGGGTTCAACGTTGCCACCATGATGGTGTTGGCGCGAAAATCGGTTTTGCGGCGGGAGTCATTGGCGATCCCTAACAAAAGAAGGCTTAGTGGCTCGGCATTTTCGATGACTTCCGCCTCTTCTCGTCCTTCGATTGGACGATGGATCGAGTGAGCAACATCCTCTACTTGAAAATACACCCTAACCGCATAAACGGTTCCTGCTGAGATAATTCCCGTCAGCAATACCATAAAAATGATTATTAGTTTTTTTGCTGTACCCAATTTATCTCCCCCTAAGTACATGTTTTTTGATTGAAAAGACGGAAGCATAGGTGATATAACTGATCCCACTTGCCAATAAAATACTTGCTAGCAAGTCGCTGGGATAGTGAACCCCGAATAGCAACCGACTCATCATAATCAGCAACAAATAGATCAATCCTAGAAATAGTGCCATGTTTTGGATAAAGTGACGCTTGCCTCTTTTGGCAGGAACTGTTTGCCCTAAGAAAAAGAGAAGAGAAATAATCAAAGTGGTCGCTAATAGTGTATGTCCACTCGGAAAACTAGCGGATGCCCGCTCCATACTGTCAGCAAAATCCGGTCTCGGGCGATCAACTACTTTCTTGATCACTTGACCGACCCCACTGATCACAATCAGATTCCCCATCAACCAAAAACTTTCTAACCGCTGCTTGCGGATAAATAAAATACTTGCTAACAGAAAATGAATGGCCGCTATGGGAATGATCGTGGCCGTACTGGCAAGTGGGAGAAAAAGCGATTCCACAGCAGGTGTCCGCCATTGAGGCAACTGGGAAAAAAGGTTGTCGATACTTTGGAACCAGCGCGGTTCTAATGCAACGAGGAAAAACAGCCATGCAAAACAGCTGCAGAGTATTCCGCCTATCACTCCTTTTTTTGCTGTTTTACTCATGTTAAGCCCCTACTTTCTTTTAATGTATACGACCTATTTTTGGCTTTTATCGGAAATTTGTCTAACCCAAAGATAATTCCCATAGCAATGCTGATCGCAATCAGAGAGGTTCCTCCTTGACTTAAGAATGGTAAGGGGATGCCGGTTAAAGGCAGCAAACCGATCGCCGCTCCGATGTTTTCAAAAATTTGAAAAACCAAACCAAACACATAGGTAATCGCAATATAGACCGATGCTTTGTTATTTGTCTTTAAAGCAGCAAAAATGATTTGATAGATCAGATAGAAATAAAGGAAGATGACTAAAGTACTTCCTAAAAAGCCATACGTTTCTCCAATGACTGTAAAGATCATATCTGACTCACGAACCGGCACATACACCGTTGTATGGGTATCAGGTGCCCCCAATAAGCCGCCAGAACCAATCGCCCACATACTACGGACTTGTTGGAAAGCGATGGAATCTTGGTACGCGAGTGGATCTGCCCAGGCTCTCACCCGATCCAATTGATATTGTGAAAAGTGAAGGCGAAACAACACACGATTGCCCCATTCCGTGAATACGAGTAGCAACAAAATAGCACCAAGAGCGGCAATCAAACCGATCACGACGGTCAGTATTTTCCAATGAACACCGGAAATGATGAATAAGGCACCTAACATCACGATAAACACCAAACTCGTTCCAAAGTCTCGCTGCATAAACATCAATAAAAATGTGGGTAAGCTGAATAGCAGGATCTTAGTAACATAGATCAAATCGGATTTGATTGTTCGTTCTGCTTTACGTTTCTCATAGACTAAAGTGAGATAAACCATAAAGAGCATAAAGGCCACTTTCATAAACTCAGAAGGCTGAATCGTAAACGCACCAAATCTGATCCACCGTTTGGTGTGCGTTTGTTCGAACATCGTTTGATCGTAAAACCAATGAAGAGAGGCCATCAAACCAAGTGATAGTAAGTACAAAAGACCAGAAAAGCGGAGGAGTAAATTCGTAGGAATCAAACTCGTTACAAAAAGAGCAATCGCCGAAAGGATACAAAAGAGGATCTGCCGAAAAACAATCCCTGAAGGATCATTGCCATCCATCACAGAAGCCTGATGTTGTACCCAGATACTTAACAAAAACAGCAGGAAAATCGGCAGCAATAAAGCATAGTTTGCTTCATGTCGTTTGAGGAACTTCATTAAGTATACCCTCCTCTCGTTCTAGTTTCAGGCATAAACTGAAGGCAAATGAAAGAATAAAGTAACTGGAGCCACCATAACTAATGAATGGCAAAGGTACCCCCGTCATCGGCATCAACCCTAAAATACTGGCAATATTGATACTTGTTTGTAATAACAGCAACGTGCTGGTTCCCAATAATATTAAGCCAATCTGAGGATTTGCGATTGCCGCTGATCGTATAAACAGACGTAAAATAATTACGAATAATAAAGCGATGACAAAAATGCCGAAAATCAACCCTAATTCCTCTACTAAAACGGAGAAAATAAAATCAGTCTCTGCTACTGGTAAAAAGCCTTTCTTGGTGATGCTATTTCCTAAACCAAGGCCCGTAAGACCACCATTGAACAAAGCATAGTAGGAATGGATCATTTGGAATCCTTGATTATATGGGTCGGAAAATGGATCTCCCACTAATCGAATTCGGTTATACACATGCATAAACATGTGGGGCAATAAATCATTGTTTCCTAAAAAGAGGATCAACATAGCAACCAAGAACAGACTGATTAATAACCCGCCAAACAAAAGAGCCGTGAGTTTAACGGGTACCTGAACCGTGGTAATCATGATAAAAGCCAAGAAAAGTAAAATCATCACGCCGGCTACTTTTGGTTGAATGAGGATCAACACACAGCACAAAAATAAAACGAAAAGCGGACGTTTCATTTCCTGCAAGGTAGTTTTTGCTGATTGAAAATAATGAGCAAGGTATAAGACCATGCCCACATTCACGATCTCTGAGGGCTGAAATTGTATCCCTACAATCGAGACCCATCGTTGCGCTCCATTGACAGAAACACCGAAAAACGGCAAACGTGCCAATAGTAAAGTAAAGACGCCAAATGCCAACAGACCGATCGCTAAATATTTACTGAGCAGAATCTCACGCCGTGTTCGCTGAATAATGAAAAGGAGCACCCAGCTGAGTAACAGAAAGACAAGCTGACGCATAAATAAGCTTGCTGGCGGCTGATCTCTCGTTAATAAACGATAAGAACTTGCACTATAAATCATTAAAAGACCGATAAGGCTCAATAGCAAATAAGCTATGATCAGCAGCCAATCGATCTTCTTTTTTTCTATCATTGCTTCCACTCCTCTTGCCTTGGAGTAGGTGTTCAGACGGTACCAGTTATTATGCCCTTTGAGCTTAGTCATCCATCAAAGAGAAAAGCAAAAAAGTCTCACTTCTCTTAGGACGTCAGACTTTGCTAGCAATCTCATCGTCCGAGTTTTAGCACTATACAACGTAAAGAAAGTTGTTCCCTTTCTTAGCTATTTTATGAAAAGCCTTAATCCGACAATTCCTGTTTTACACATTGGCGTCTTTCGACGTTTCTGCGCAATAGCTTATGTTTGTATAGGAGCCTCACCTAACAAGGTTATATGTTATTTTCAATCCACTATGAATGGTACCCTTCCTCGTATAAAGATACAACCCATTCTTTGTTATTTTTATTTTTCTTTAACTTTTCTTAAAGAATTTAGATATTTCGAGTAATTTCCGATATTTAAAGAAAAATCAATGGAAATCATTCGACCATCACTGGATTCCCTTCGATCATACACGTTATTAAAAAACGGTCATTTTCAAAAAAAGACAGCTCTTTTTCTAAAACTCGAAAAAGAGCTGCTTTCTTGATTTTATACTCCCGCTCTAAATATATCTGTGCCGATCAATCCAATGATCGTTTGGCCTGACGCTCTTGCGCTGCTTTTCGTAACTGCTTTTGCGCTTTTTTAGACCCACGTTCAATATCTCGGGTAAATTTACGTTGGGCAAAATCGGAAAATAATTGATCTAGATCATAGCCGGCTGGATAGAGTGCTTCTCGTTTGGTGAGCAGTTGCAATCGCCGAGCAGCAACAACGAAACATTGTTTCTCAATATAAATCTTCGCTTGTCCCTGTTCCAAGTATTCATAAAAGACTCCCCGTTTTTCATGCTCTGCTGAAAAGACCTGGTCTCCCTTTTGAAAAATGTGCTCAGACTTTGTTTCCTGAGGATCGGTTCGTTTTCTGGACGTCTCAAAAGGCTGCTTCTCAAAAGAATAAGATTTATTCTTTAAATAGTCCTTTGCCGTTTGCACGACCTCAGCAGGAATCGCCATTTTTTCGGCGATCCAAAACGCATTACTTTCACCGACCGCATTGGTCAACAAGCGGTATTTCGGCGTCAGGGTCTTGGCATCAAAAGCCATCGCCGCTGTTTCAAAATCTTGGTGATCAAGAGCAAACTGCTTGATTTCACCATAATGAGTCGTGGCGATCATTAACGCCCCCGATCGATAGATCGATTCCATAATGGCGATCGCTAAAGATGCCCCTTCATTTGGTTCAGTCCCGCTGCCAATTTCATCTAACAAAACGATACTGTTCCGGCTGGCATTCGTCATGATCTGTGCAATATTCGACATGTGTCCAGAAAAGGTACTTAAAGAATTTTCTAGACTTTGCTGATCCCCGATATCCATCCAAAGACTTTTTAAAAACGGCACGCTGCTGTTGCCATTATGCGCTGGAAACAAGCCGTAATGTGCCATCGCACAAACGAGTCCGACGGTTTTTAAGACAACCGTCTTACCACCAGCATTCGGCCCTGTGATGACCATACATCGGTTCTCTTCTCCTAGTTTTAAAGATAGAGGAACAGCATCAGTGCCCAGTAAAGGATGCCGGACTTGATCAAGAAGCAAAACTTCTTCTTCAGTAATTGCTATCGGTTGACCATTGATTTCCCGACAATACTTTCCACGAGCAAAAATAATATCTAGTACCACTAAAATATCAAGACAGGCAAATACTGCATTCATTTGTTCGGCGATTGCCCCGGTCAATTCTGATAAAACTTGGTATTGGGCGGCCGTTTCTTCCGCCTGTGCCAAAATCAATCGATCATTCAGACGGGCAGCTGCCTCTGGTTCAATAAAAACAGTCGCGCGTTTATTAGAACGTTCGATGATCGTCCCTTTAATTTGCTGTTGAAATTCAGCACGTACCGGCAGCGTATAACGGTCGTTCTTTTTGATCACACGGTTTTCTTGCAGATAGCGACTTTCTTTAAAAAACTTTGCAAAAACTTTTTTTAAATCGGCCTCATATTTCTCGATTGTGCCACGAATTTTCCGTAATTCTCGGCTGGCGTTACTATCTACCTGACCATTGCGAATTTTTTGGAAAATCATTTCGGCGATTTCAGAAAAGTCGGCCAACCCCTGAGCATAGTGATGCAATCTTGGGGCAATTGATTGATTTTTTTCAAACAATTGACGGATGATTCGAAAAGACCGTAAAAAGTCTCCGTATTCAATCAATTCCTGCGGCTCCAATACAAAGCCTTTTTCAATCTTCTCCGTATGATGTAAGACATGCTGCAGCCCCATGAAAGGGACTTGACGTCCGGCGTCTAATAGCGCCATCGCTTCAGTTGTCTCAGACACTCGTTTTTGGGCGGAATGGATCGTAGCTGCTGGTTTTTCATTGGCAAAACGTGCTTTACCATAATCGCTGATTATTTTTTTACTTACTTGTTCTTTAATTTGTTCAAATTCAGTTGCTTGAGGTATCTTCATGAGTGATCCTTTCTTGTGCCTGAGGATCCCGGTAACATCCCCGTCCAAAAAAGTGTACAAAAAAAGCGATAGTCTCCCATCACCTGATTCATCAATAACGATTTTTATCGGTATCTACAGGCACAACAAATAAACAGTCTGTTTTTGCTTATTTGTTTTAATTAGCTGATTAGATACCTACGACACTCATTAATATACCTCTTTCTTTTTTGAACGAGTTTTTTTCATTGTAATATAGAAACTGTCCTTCTGTCAACTTCCTTCAAATCTCCTTCCCCTCAAAGAAAAAACGTCTCAGAAGCTGCTAGAAGCTCCTGAGACGTTTCTGATCTAGATCAAATAATAAGCTACTTACCTACTTACGAGCGAATCAGGTAATCAAACGCACCTAATGCAGCAGTGGCACCTGAACCCATTGAAGTGATGATCTGTTTGTATACACTATCGGTACAATCTCCCGCTGCAAAGACCCCTTCAATGTTGGTTGCGCCATGTTTGTCCACCACGATCTCATTGCGTTCATTTAAGACGACACGATCTTTTAACCATTCAGTATTCGGCATCAAGCCAATCAAAATGAAGACACCCTCCACAGCTAAAGTGAATTCACCATTCGTTTCACGATCAACGTAGGTCAATTGTTCGACATGATCGGATCCAACAATTTCCTTCGTTGCCGCATTCGTAATAACAGTCACATTATCTAACGTGTTCAAACGGTTTTGTAGCACAAGGTCCGCTTTTAGTTCTGGTAAAAATTCAAGAACATAGACATGTTTCGCCATGCCAGCTAAATCGATTGCTGCTTCGATCCCAGAGTTTCCGCCACCAATGACGGCAACTTCTTTCCCAGCAAATAACGGACCGTCACAATGCGGACAATAGGCAACACCTTTATTTTTGAATTCTTTTTCTCCCGGAACATTGATGTTGCGCCAGCGAGCGCCAGTTGCTAAAATGGCCGTTTTGGTTTTTAATACTGCACCATTTTCTAATTCAACTTCGATGACGTCATTGCGGCGAATATCTTTCGCACGCTGACCTTTCATCACGTCTACATTGTATTCGTTGATGTGCTCTTCTACCTGACGCATTAATTTTGGACCTTCGGTATAAGGGGTACCGATCATATTTTCGATCCCCAGGGTTTCCATTACTTGTCCACCCATTGTTTCGACAACCATCCCAGTATTGATGCCTTTACGCGCTGCATAAATCGCTGCGCTTCCGCCTGCAGGTCCGCCACCGACAACTAATACATCGAAAAGCTCTTTTTCAGCAAAGTCATCTTTACTCGTCGGACCAGCTGCTTTTTCCAACAACTGTTCGATCGTTTGTCGGCCGCTTGCAAATTCTTCACCGTCTAAAAAGACGGTTGGCACAGCCATAATTTTTTTCTTGTCAATTTCTTCTTTGAACATCCCACCTTCGATCATGGTGTGGCTGATGGAAGGATTTAGCACTGCCATGATATTTAACGCTTGAACAACATCAGGACAGTTATGGCAGGTCAAACTGACATAGGTTTCAAAATGTAATGGCTTATCGATCGCTTTGATACGCTTTTGTAGTGCTTCGTCAATTTTCGGCGGACGACCGCTTACTTGAAGCAACGCTAAAATAAATGAAGTGAACTCATGTCCTAACGGTAAACCAGCAAAAGCGATGCCGCTTTCTTCACCGGGACGATTGATCGAAAAGCTTGGTGTCCGTTCACTTGCTACAGCTTGAATCGTGATTTTTGACGACATTTCTGCGATTTCTTCTAAGAATTCACGTACTTTCGTTGAAGAATCATCCTCACCTAAAGTCGCCGCAAAAACAACCTCTGATTCTAGCATCGCTAGATATTGCGTCAGTTGGTCTTTGATTGCCTTATCTAATGCCATGAGAGCCTCCTAAATCTTGCCTACAAGGTCTAAGCTTGGCGTTAAAGTTTCTTCGCCTTCTTTCCATTTTGCAGGACATACTTCACCTGGATGGGTACGGACATATTGTGCGGCACGGATTTTATCGATCAAACCACTAGCATCACGACCGATACCATCCGCATTGATTTCAACCGTTTGTACCACACCATCCGGATCGATGATAAATGTACCACGTTGAGACAAACCTGATGCTTCGTCTAATACATCAAAGATTTCTGAGATCACATGAGAAGGATCTGCAATCATGATATATTCGATTTTATTGATGGCATCAGAATGATCATGCCACGCTTTATGTGTGTAGTGGGTATCCGTTGATACAGAATAAACTTCTGCGCCTAATTCTTTTAATGATGCATATTGGTCTTGCAAATCTTCAAGTTCTGTCGGACAAACAAATGAGAAATCTGCAGGATAAAAACAAACAACGTTCCATTTTCCTTTAAAATCTTCTGATGAAACATCGATAAATTTTCCATTGTGGTAAGCTTTCGCTTCGAATGAACCAATCTCTTTTCCAATTAATGACATATCATTTCCTCCAATTAGAATAATTATTTGAGAATAATCTCTATTAATTATTAGTATATCTAACTACAAAATGCAATAGTTTATTCAGAAATAGTCAAAAAAAATGTTATCATCCTCAGAAATGAGCATATTTATTTTTTATTGAAAGCAAATGGAGTATAATAATAAATTTGGCTAATCATTTCTAAGCAAAGTTCCTACCTGTTAGATTCTCAATTACATCTCTTATTCTCAATTAAACAAAAAAAATTGTCTCTTCCTATGATTCCTCGCAATGGAAAGTGAGTCATAGAAAAAGACAATTTTTTTATTTAGTATTGAAATAGTTGAACAATCCACCGATCGTTCGCTCCTTCAATGTAATCCGCTTGCCGTCTAGAAAAACTTCTTCGACTGGGTAATGATCTTGAAAAGGTGGAACTTCCAAGTATTGACTTGCGAGAAAGCGCTCTGGGGATTCAATTGTTGTTATTTCTTTGCTACCATTTTTCAGATAATGAATTTCTAACATATCCATTGCCTCTTTTCTTGTATTCTGAACTTTTGAAAAAGCATTGAGAGGATCTTATTTCTCGCTGTTCTTTTTGCTTGGTTCAGTTACAAGCCGTATTATAGTCTTCCTTTTTTTAAAAGTAAAGAAACCACTCTCGGTTGAAACATCTCTTATTTTTTGGCTTTTGTCTGACCGATAAAGTAGTCCTCTAAGACACCACCAATCACAAAAATGACCCAAGAGTATGCCCAGGCATGAAACATGAAGGACCAAAGCATATAAACGACCAAAATCACTGGCCAGTAGACTGTTCGAAAAAAGGTAACTCTACCAGCGGATTCGCCATATTTATGACGTGTTGCTCGATCACCAAGATTCTCTTCGTCACGAATAAAATACGTCTCAGTTGCCAGCTTCGCAAAGCCTGTACGAATAATACTTACATAAATAATAAAGAACACACCCACTGCAACTGTCAAGAAAAACAAGGAAATACCAAACTCAACAGAATAATAAAACAATTCACTTAAAAGTACAGGCGCAATTGATAAAATACAGGCACCAATTCCTAAAACAAGACCAATACGAAAACTTTTTTCATAATTTGCTAGTTGCTGAGCGGCTTCTCGTTTGGCATCCCTTTTGATTGGTCGATCATCTAACTGCTTACGAGCACCGGAAAAGTGCAAACTGCTAGAGATGATAAAACCAACCCCGATGGCGATGAAAAGAAACATCACCATTATTCCAAAGGTCTCAGCATAAACACTAACAAAGAGCATTAGGGCTGCTAGGGAGGCGATACAAAAGCCGATTCCTATCGACAACGAAAAAGCAAAGTGCCGCACAGTTCCCCAATAATCAAACGCATCGTCTTCTGTGATGGCATCGGACCAATCATCAATCGGCTCTTCTTCTTTTGAAACATCTAACTCTTGCAGCAGTTCATCCACCGAACCAAACTCGCTGATCACCGCACCGATGGCTTCATGCTCACTTTTCCCTTGGTGAATCAGTTCCAAGTAATGGTCTTCCATAATCGCTAAAAGATCTTCTTTTGCCTTCTTCGTTTCCGGTGTGATGGGTACTGATAAAAATAAGCTGTCTAGATAGTCATGAATGGTTTTCATTTGTCTCCTCCTTGTAAGAACTGGTCAACGACGATCTTCGTCTGCTGCCACTCCAATAGTTTCTCCGAAAGGCTTGCTTTTCCGTCTGCAGTTATCTGGTAATAGGTCCGCTTTTTGCCATGTGTCACTTCTCCGGGATACGAACGGATCAATCCTTGTTTTTCTAACCGAGTAAAAGCGGAATACAACGTCGTTTCTTTGATCACATATAAAGCATCTGTTCCTTCACGAATACGCTTGGATATTTCATATCCATAAGAGTCTTCTTTCGAAAGAATGGATAAAATGATTGCGTCGTTATAGCCGCGAATTCCGTCACTCGAGATCACGCAATCGCCTCCTAAATTACTTCATCTGTCGTACTAATTATAAATCAATTACTACGACAGGTAAAGTAAAGCTGGATAACTTGTCAAAAATCAGTCGCAGGTCCTAGAAACAGTTCGAATAAAAAGACACGCTTTCTCAGTAAACTGATAAGCGTGTCCCTTATTACTTAATTTTTCTCACCTATTTATTCAACGGCTGGTTTGACATCGTCCATCATTAGTTGGATCGACTCCAAGCCTGAACCTGCTAAATACCAAACCGCAGCATCCAATTCAATCACTTGATCGTTTTGCCCTGCATTTGTTTCTTGAACAATTTCATTTGCAACAAATTCACTTTCGCTTTCATTGCCACCGATCGCTTTTGTCCGATCGATCACGAAAATGACATCAGGATTTTTTTCAAGCAAGTACTCATAAGAAATACTTTGTCCATGTGTCGACGCCTCTAATTCCTCATCTACTGCTGGGAAACCAAACGTGTCATACAAGATACTGTAACGAGAACCTGGACCAAAAGCAGAAAGATTGCCTTCATTTACCATAACAACCAAGGCTTTCTCGTCAGCATTTTGCGCTTGCTCCTTCAAGGTATCAATCTGACCTTGTAACGATGCTAGTTGTTCTTGCGCTTCCTCTTCCTTACCAAAAATTTGACCAATGGTCGTAATGTTGGCTTCGATCGATGCCCAAGTATCACTATTGTCAACGCTTAAGAAAACGGTTGGCGCGATTGCAGACAATTCCTCTTGGAAATCACGTTGTCGACCAGAAATAATGATTAGGTCTGGCTGCAGTTGATTGATTTTTTCTAAATCAGGCTCTTTGATTCCCCCTGCTGATTCAACATCCGCATACGCTGATAAATAATCTGGCAAATTGCTGGTTGCGGCAGCAACGATTCGATCCCCAAGGCCAAGTGCATCCATCGTATCTAATGCACTGTTGTCAAAGACAACAACTTTTTCCGGCGCATAAGGAACAGTGACAGTCCCATTGCTGTCCGTAATCTCGACTTCTGTCGGCGTTTGTGTACTTTCTTCTACTTGGGTTTGAGCTGTACCCGTTGAATCTGTTGTCCCTGTATTATTCGAGCCGCAAGCGGTCAACCCCGCTAATACGAAAATACTCATAAAACTTACTGCTATTTTTTTCATTTTTTCCTCCTTTGAAACATATTTTTTATTGGAAGGTGTAGCAAAATTGCCGCCCATCCACTTGTACCAGTTTGATTGGAATCTCATACAATGATTCTAATAATTGTTCTTGAATCACTGCCTCTGTGTCAGCCGCTTTAAAAATCTGACCATCTTTCATCGCGACGATGTGATCGGCATACCGTGCTGCAAAATTAATGTCGTGCAAAACGATCACAACAGTTTTCTGATAGTCTTCCACCAAGGTTGTCAATAGCTTCATCAGCTGGTTGGCGTGTTTTAAATCTAAATTGTTTAACGGTTCGTCCAAGAGTAGATAATCTGTATCTTGGGCTAAAATCATCGCCAAGTAAACTCGTTGTAACTGACCACCAGAAAGTTCATGAATCGATTGATCACTATATTCGGTTAGAGATAACTTAGACAAAGCGTCATCAATGATCCCATCATCTGCTGCCGATTGTCGCCCCCGGTTATACGGATAGCGACCAAATGCCACCAGCTCTCTTACAGTCAGATTGACGGCATAGCGATTGCTTTGCTGCAAAAAAGCCATTTTTTTTGCTAGCTCTTTGGACTTCCATTGACGAATCTCCGTTCCATCCAGATAAATATCACCGGTGCGTTGATCCAACATCCGACTGACTAAAGAAAGCAAGGTACTTTTTCCGGCACCATTGGGCCCGATGAAGGCAATCATTTTCTGTTCCGGCAACGCTATAGAACATTCCGTCAAAACTTGTGTTTTTGCATAATTCTTGGATACATTTTTGGTTTCGATCATGATTTTTTCCTTTCCAGCAGCAATTTGCTTATAAAGAAGATACCGCCTAATAATTGGATCACGGTGCCGATGGTCGTTTGCCATTGAAAGACCTGTTCCACTAGGAATTGACCTCCTACCAACAGGAGAAAACCAATCAAACTCCCACCGAAAAACAACCAGCCGTGACGATAAGTTGGGAAAAGCTGATAGGTGATCGTTGCCACCACAAAGCCTAGAAAAACTGCTGGACCAACTAAAGCAGTGGCGGTGCCTGTCAGTAAAGCAATCAAAAATAAAACACCTTTATGAAGCCATTGAACAGATACACCTAAACTTTTGGCTTGCCCACTTCCTAAATGGAGCAAATTCAATTCTGGAATCAGCAGAACCAGACAAAAACTCCCTAGCAAAATGATCGCGGCAGCAATCAATAGATGCTGGGTATTGATATTGCCAAAGCTGGCAAACAAACGACCTTGTAGTAAATCATATTCATTTGGATCCATCAACACTTGCAGAAAGGTGCTGAGACTACCGAACATCGTGCCACAGACCATCCCTGCCATCAATAACAAAAACAACCCAGCGACTGCTTTTTGATAGAAAAAGCCAATTAAGAAGCTACCTAGAACGGCAGTTAAGCCGACAGAAAACAAAAACATCGTTGCTGTTTCTTGGCTCAGCATCTGAATTCCGCCGATAAAAAAGAAACAAAGGGTTTGAACAAGAACATACAGTTGGTCCAAGCCTAAAATTCCAGGGGTCAGATAGCGATTGCTTGTCAGTGTCTGTAAGGTGATGGTACTAAAGGAGATGGCGATTGCAACTAAGGCAAAAGCCAAGATTCGGCGTCCCCTTAATGCAAAAGCAAATGACCAGTTTCCATAGGTGTTATAGGTCAGATAGGCACCACATGCACAAAGGATCAGAAACAACAAAAGAAAGAGTTTTTTCTTCATCGAAATTTCCTCCCCAGAAGCAAAATCAAGAAACAGCAGCCACCCAGTACGCCGGCAACTACACTGACCGGCATTTCATAAGGTGCGATGACGATTCTCGCCAATACATCACACAATAGCAAGAACGCGCTTCCGGCAAAGCTGATCAAAAGCAGATTGTTTTTCAAATGATCCCCAAAAACCATGCCGATCATATTTGGGATAACGATCCCTAAAAAAGGAATTTGCCCCACAGTCAATAAAACGATACTGCTAGCAAACGCCACCAGCGCAAATACAGCAAAACGCAAGAACAAGTAATTGATTCCCAGACTCTTAGCCGCACTTTCTCCTAAACCGGCGATCGTGATCTCATAAGCCAAGAAATACAATAGACCGAAAACGGGAATCGTCAAATACAAAAGTTCATACTGTCCAACCATAATGGTGGCAAAATTTCCTTGCAGCCAAGAAGAAACGTTTTGAACCAATTGGAAGCGATAGGCTAAGAAGCTACTGATAGCCCCGATGATATTACCGAACATCACCCCTGTTAAAGGCAGCATCATTGGATCTTTCTTTGGTAGAAATTGGCTTAAAAATAAAAAGAACAACACACCTGCGTAGGCAAACACAAATGCTGCTGTAGTGCGAATCAAATTTGAGGCATTTGGTAGAAAGAGCATAACGAGCAAAATTCCTAAACGGGCGCTATCCGTCAGTCCAATCGACTCCGAGGCCACAAATTTATTTTGCATCATGTGTTGCATAATTTTTCCACAGATACTAATGATCCCACCTGCAATGATCAAACTGATCGTCCGTGGAAGCCTAACTTTTACCAAAACAAGCCAATGATTCGGATCACCCTGCTGTAAACCTGATAAAGACAATTCATGGGTGCCTGCCAACAAGGAGCAACCCACTAGAAGAACAAAGATCAGCAGTAATCCGATTTTTTTAAACATGCCCCGCCCTCCTTATTGAGAATGATTCTCACTCTCTTTAATAGGGTAACGTATTTCACTTAAAATCACAAGAATTTTTTTAAAAAAATCCCTTTCCTATCGCAATTTCGAAAAAATGAGTGTGTAAAGAAAAGGATTATGTGATGTTTTTCTCTTATATCCTTACGAGAAAACTTATTTTTATCTCAATATTGTCTATTTTATTGCTTTAATTATAAAATGCTCGCTCATACTATATTCATTTTATGAGGATCATTCAATAACAGATCACTTAGATTTGCAATTATTTTCATCTATTGAAACCCTTGTAAAGCCAGCACTTACTGATGCAATGGTGATGTAACTTTTCAGATAAAAGCAAATGACGCGCCGTCTCCTCCACCTAAACACCATTCGTCTATCGATAAGAATTTGTGAGTAAAAACAGTTTAGTCGTGGAACGAGTTTTATAGTTTTCGTTTTGAGTTTCTTCTTCCAAAAAATCATGATACCAGTTGAATTCAATCTCCGACAAAAGCCTACCTGTTTTCAATACGCGATACCAGTCACTGATTGTAATCGATAGTCTTTCCCGATTATCTGTAATTAAAAAAAATAAACCTACGATCATCGCAGGTTTATCAAGAGTTATTATTTTACTTTAACAAGCCATCAAGGGCTAATTGATTCAAAAAGTGCAAAGGGAAAGAAATGGTTGGATTGAAAAAGTAATCCATTGTCGCTAGTTGGTGCAAGGTCGTCTTGCTATTGATCAAGGTTGAGATCGTATTGATGATCTCCAAACTTCCACGATCACTCGTAATGATTTGTCCCCCCATAATCACTTTCGTTTGCTGATCAAAAATCAGTTTTAACGTTACTTCAAAATCCTCATCTGTCGCGAAAAATGTCCGAGAATGAAATATCTGCGTCACTGAATCTACTTCAAAGCCGTAATACGGTGCCTCGGTCTCATTAATACCTGAACTGCTGACGAAATAGCCAAACAGTTTACTAACGACGGTCCGTTGCATTTTTGGAAAAGGAATTTTCGTCGTTCCCCGTTCATTTGCCAATAAATTGGTGGCAGCTACGATCCCCGTCCGATAAGCATTAGTCACTAAAGGGATATACAAAGAGCTATCCGAATGATTGAAAGGAATCGAAACCAGGTCACCAATTGCATAAATCGCTGGGTCAGACGTTTGTAAATATTCATTTGTAAATACCGTGCCATCGAGATTTAGTTTTAAAAAGTCTTCAACCAATGTGACATTCGGTCGCGGATTTACGGCATAAACGACCACGTCAGCTTGAATCTTCGTTCCATTTGACAGCTCAATTCCTTGATATTCACCCTTCTCGTCTTTGATCGTATGGGCGACATTGCTGTTAAGATAGATTTGTAAGTTCTCTGGAAAGCGCGCCATCAAAATTTCAGCAATTTCTTGATCAAAATAACGGAACAAAAGGGTATCCATTCGATCAATCAAATGAACGGCTTTTTGCTGGCCACTTAAAGATTCCGCCAATTCAAACCCAATCAGACCCGCGCCAACGATCGCCACGGTTTGCGCACTTTCGATTTTTTCTAACGCTTGCTTTGATTGACCAATGGTTTTGTAGGTCGTTATATGTGCTTCGACATCTGAGGCAAACTCCGAACGGAAAGTACTCGATCCCATCGCCAAAATCAAGCCATCATAACTCACTTCGTCTTCTTGCTGATAAGATTCCGTTGATGTGACAAAATGAACCGTTTGTTCTTGCGGAAAGATTTTTGTGACTTCACTGTTTAACATCACATTGATTCCTTCAGAAAGAAGCTCACTCGCAGTTGCCGTTCGGGAATCTTCCAATCGTTGAATGTAGCCTTCCAGCACTAAATTCAAACTGCTAGCAACATAACCCAGAACGCTTGATTTTTCAATAATTATCACATCGACTTTTGGGTCAACTTTTTTTAAATGACGGGCAGCAGCAATTCCTGCATGAGAGCCTCCAATAATCACTATTCTCATATCTTTTCCAACTCGCTTTCAAGGTTCTCATTGCGTATTTCATCCACGATTTGATGAAGCCGCTCTTCTTCAAATGGGGTTGCCCCACCTGTTAAAATCAATCGTTTTTTATAACGATAGCCTTCCGAGATCTCAGAATGATCAACGATCAATAAATCATAATCCTTCTCCTTCGTCCCCTCAAAATGAATATTCGGATAGCCAGCCAATTCTTTGATCAAAAAACGCCGCAAAAAGCCACTGCGTAATCGTGATTGAGTCAACAAAATGCCGACCGTAAATGCTTTTTCCTGTTTTACTTGAATCCATTGACGGATCAAAAGCAATTCATTGGTCAAATGCTGCTTTTTCTCAAGAGAAAAGGACTGGTTTACGTTTTTCTCCAACTGTTCGATTGCTTGCTGTGCCACTTCAATCAAGCTCTCATTCGCAACACTTTGCGGCTGAAATTCAGCAAAGGCAATAATGCCGCCATGAATATACAACGCTTGGATCGTCACACTCGTCAAGAAGACGCATAATTCCGTAGAAGTTTCTGTAGTCTTTCTCTCACTATCACCAATTGCCTGCAGCAGCTCCCCATTTAACGCATCGATCTCTTGGAAGAAAAGTGATTTTTGCAAGGAGTCATCCAGTGAAGGGCGAATCAAGCCTTCAGCTAATAAAAATAAATAGAAATAAACCGTTTCATAATCGCTCCAGGATACGGCAAAACGACTGAGATAGCGTCCTAATATATTCCGCAAAAGCTGGAACATCGCTTCATTTTCCAATGACTTCAACAATGGATACGATGCTTCATGCTGCTGCGAGCCACGATAATCAAAACGGGCTTCCATAATACCTAACCACAGCCCGACTTTCCAGCGTTCGGATTGACTAAACGTTGTCTGTAGCTGTTTTTCGATTACTCGAATCAAATTGTTGATGGCTGGTGCATTCAAGCGAGCGATCAATTCTTCATTGGGATAACTTTGTGAAAAAAACTGATAATAGAAAAAGCGAATCTGTTTTTCATCCCCAAGCAATTTTTTATTTTTTAATTGGATGTCGAATTCTTTCAATAACTGATTGATGGCTTTGAATCGACGAAACAATGAAGCTTCACTCAACATCAGTTCTAACATCATTTTCGTCGTTGACTCATCTCGATGAAAAAACAAATACGACAATATCTGAAAATCGATTGCTTCTGAAAGATACGCATAAAAGAATTTTTTTAGTGAGAAATCAAGCGGAAGTGTTAACTGTACTTGATCATTTTCTAAATAAGTCAATGCCGCATCCTCATGGAAAGCGACTAAATTTTGATGAAGATTTTGAAGTTCTTTTTGCAAAGTGGGTGCGGAAATGGATAATGTTTTTGCAAGTTTCTTGTAAGAGATTTCTGAGCCGTTCTGAAAAAAAACAGCTAAAATTTGAAAATGAACCTGCTGATTTTTTTCAAGCAGCTGCATAACATTCATTTTTGAACCTCCTTCACCTTTCACATACTAATTTCCCAATTAATGGGTCGTTTGTCAACTATAAAAATTGCCTGAATGCCTTTGAGTTATATGGAAAAAGCGTTATTTATTGTTCCTAAAGCGCGGGAATGGTAAAATTCTTGAGAAGAAAGGTGGTGAACTATGGGAAAACGAATGTTAGCATTTTTTCGAACGGATCGATTATTTTCGATTTCCCTGTTACTAGCACTCATTGCGTGTTTTTTCGGCACCTTCCGTTTGTCATTTATTGACTTTAAAGTGATTTTATCACTGTTTGGGTTGATGTTAGTAATCAATGGGTTAGAAGAAGCTGGTCTTTTACGAGCATTTGGACAAAAATTAGTGGAAAAAAGTCGCAATCTGCGTGACTTGATCCGTTCAATCGTCTTGCTAAGCTTCTTCAGTTCGATGTTTTTAACAAACGACGTGGCTATCTTAACATTATTGCCCATCTACTTACTCTTAACGAGGAAAGAACAACAGCGCACCAGTGTCTTATTAGGCGCTGTCTATTTGATTGTGGCAGCCAATTTAGGAAGCAGCCTGTTTCCATTTGGAAATCCGCAAAATCTATTTTTATTTTCTTACTATCAGATTTCGCTGCCACAATTCATGTGGACTACCGGCACCTTTGTGGGACTTTCTTTGCTATTACTCCTTGTTTCGATCCAGCTCATCCCAAAGACTCCATTGGAAATCGCCCTGCAAGAAGAGCCCTTTGAAAAAAAGCCAGCGCTGCTCAATGCAGGATTATTTGTCCTTATGATTCTTGGTATTTTTAGTGTTCTCCCTATTTCAATCGGCGTGCTTGTCGTCGCAGCCGTGGTTTGGTTTAGTAATAAACGATTATTTGCAAAAGTTGATTATCGGTTACTACTTACCTTCCTTTGCTTCTTCTTGATCGTTGGGAATATTCAGGACCAATCTCTGGTCACCGATCACATTCGACCGTATTTTCAAGAAACGCATCGCGCTTTTTTAGGTAGTATTTTACTCTCCCAAGGAATTTCTAACGTTCCAGCAGCAATTTTGATTGCTCCTTTCACCGATTTAGAAAAAGCCGTTCTTTTGGGCGTCAATGTGGGTGGTATGGGTACATTGATTGCTTCTTTGGCGAATTTGATTGGGTACAAATTATTGAAACAAGCAAGCCCCAAAGAAGCGGGAACATTTCAAAAGCTGTTTTTTATCGTCAATGTCATTTTTTTACTGTTATTAGGCAGCATCGTCTACCTTTTATTGTAGCAATTCTCTTTAAAACGAGATTCCAGCATAAGATGTTTCCAGTCAGCAGTCAACAGAAGCTTACCTGCTGTCCTGTTTCTTGATCTTATGTCAGAATCTCGTTTTTTGATGTCCTTTGTGTGATTTCTCCTAGGCTAAGAGAAGCTCAAAGGTGATTTTCGTTTGGCTTTCGACAGTCAATGCCTCACCAAAGACATGTTGAACCATTTCTTGCCGCTGTTCCAATGAATAATCCTCCTCAAAATAAAGATGAAATAATTCTTGATCGATCTCTTCCTTCAAAATATACTCGAATTGCCGACTCTGCCAATCGATCGCTTCTTCTGAAAACCACTTCTTGTAGCAAGTATTTAGGTTCAGATCGTTCTTCGCTGAATGATTTTTTTCATAAGGCTGAAACACGTTCTCTTCTTCTGCGATCATTCTTAGAATAATTAATTGATGGGCCTTTCTTTGAAACTGAAGCAATGTTTCTTTGTCTCTGACTGCCGGATTCATTGCTATAAAAATACAAGGCCAGTGCTGTTCTGCAGACAAAAAGTCTTTTTGGCTCTGCTGAACCAGATGGAGCTTGCTCATCGGATCTTCCATCGTTTCTTCAATGATTTTTAACATTTCTTTTGAAAAATCAATTGCGTAATACTCATCTACAAAAGGATAAAAAGCTGAAATGTAGCGACCAGTGCCCGCAGCAAAGTCAACGAAGGTCGATATCGGAAACACTTTCTGCTCCACCAAAAAAGCTGCTGCCTCTTCGGCAATTTTCAATTGGGATTCTCTTTGAATTTGCGCATATTCTTGCGCAAATTCATTCCAAAACAGCATCGCTTCCTCTTCTTCCATCTAGCGGACGCCTCCCGTGATCACTGTTTTTCCTTTTGTTCCTTGCTCAACCGCTTTTGTAGCGTGCTTTAAGGTCTCGATGGTAATTCCTCCATCAAACGTTTGGACCGCAGTCGTATGGATCTTTTTGTCAGCGAGCAACGAGGCGATCCGTTGCAAAATGCCCCCTTGTGTTTCAATCATCAACTGAGCATCTGTTTTTGTGAACATATACTCCCAATAAAAATCGATGCCGAGGTTTTTAAATGGATTTAAATCTAGCGCTTCTTTCGTATTCACGATCATTCCGACTTTGCCAAATGGCAAGATTGCTTTCGTTAATTGTGGCAAATAGGCCGAGGCGTCATAAAAAAGTGCAACGGCTGAAAAAGGTTCAGTGATTTGTTCAGATAACGGCAAGCGGTGATTCAGTACCTGATCCACTTGATTGTCTTTAAGCCATTGATCGTTCTTAGGACTCGCAGTGCCATAGACTGTCAATCCTGCCCATTTTGCTAGTTGCGCCGCAATCGAGCCAACACCACCGCTGGCATTGACCAATAAAATTGATCCTTCATTCGCGTTTTCTTCAGGCACATACCCAAATTTTTCAAAAAGCAATTCCCATGCCGTAATACTCGTTAATGGCATAGCTGCAAGATCACCGTCAGAAAAGCCGGCTGGCGCCTTTGCTGCGATTCGAAAATCAACGACTTGAAACCTTTGATTCGCACCAGGTCGTTGTGTGGTTCCAGCATAAAACACCCGATCACCAACGGCAAAGCCATTAACTGCTGAGCCGATTTCATGTACTATACCTACTGCATCATATCCCTGGATATGGAATTTCTCACTTAAAGTGGTTGTTTGGCGGCGTTTCGTGTCAATTGGATTCACAGAAACAGCTTGCACTTCCACCAATAGATCGTTTGCCTGACAAGTTGGCATTGGAAATTCCTTTTCAATAAATACTTCTGGATCATCTAAAGGTCGTCCTTCATAAAAACCTAGTGCTTTATTTATCATCATACTGCTCCTTCCAAAAAAAGTGCTGAATAGTTATAAAAACCATTCTAGCACTTTTAACCAATTTAGAACATTTATACTTCACCTTGAACGACAAGCGGAACCAAAAACGGATAACTTGTGAAGAAATCCAATAAAGATCGCTTCCATTGATCCGAGTCAATCGTGAGTAACGTTGATTCTGTGTACAAATGAATCGTCAAACGCTGATTTTTATCAAGCAGAACAAGGATCTCGCCTTTGTTTTCTGTGATAAAATCATACGACTGATTTTCCATCGTGATGATGAAAATTTGGTCAAGGACTTCCGCTGCAACAGGAAAATCTGTTTCCATATCGACAGCTAAGGTTTGGGTATTGTCGATCAAACTTGGCGAGACAGTAAAATCCAATTCTTTTAAATGAGCCAGTATCAAATTTACATCGTAATTAAACAGTGAAAGTTGATTGACTGAGAAAATATTATCGGCATGCCATTGACTGATCAGATGTAAAATCTGTTCATCGTTGACCACCACCGACTGGGAATTTGAATTGATTGTCAACAGCGGCAAATAGTTTGATTGGTAACTTGAATTGATCGGATTTAACTTAAAACTAAACTCTAGTTCTTTTGTTTCTGTTAAACGAAAGCGGACATTAAAGTGCTTTGTCTTCCAGGTATCGTAATTGTCGGTAGCTGTTAAATGAATCACTTTTAATGGTTTCAAGAATTCATAGGCATAGTACTCAAGCAAGGTTTTTTTTGCAATGACAGAGATTTCTTGTTCTGTTAAGATCAAATGACGATAATGGTTGAGCAACCCGGAGAAATCCGCCTCCATGATTGATTTTCGCAATTTTAAATCAGCTAGCTCATTTTCGGCTTGTTCAATAAGAGACTCGATACGCTGATGATCTTGTGCTTTTACAGCATAGTAATCATCTTCATATTCCGCTTCCTCTTCCACTAATTTGAAAGAATCATCCTCTACATTGTCTTCTACTAAAGAGCGATCATCAACTGTGGTAGACACATTGGTTGCTGAATTTTCGTCGACCTCATTGACTTCTTCTGGTTGAACTTCTAGAGTCTCTTCCTGATCCATCAGTTGTGGTTCAAGAGGATTTTTCTGTGTTTCTTTCGTCAATTTCAATCAGCTCCTTTCCCGTATACTGAGCTAAGAAAGCCAATAATTTAGTATTGAATTCTTCAAAAGAACCAAAAAAAGTATCAATTTGTCGGAATTCTTTTTCAACGATTGCTTTCTTTAAACGCAATGTTTGATATTGCTGCTGCAGGCGTTCTTTTTCAGCAAAAACCTCTTCATTATTATTTGAATATCTTTCCCATTCTCTACGTTTGGCTTCTAGAGCTTTCCGGTCAGAAGTCAAACGCTCTAGTTCT